>JAZKFZ010000001.1:0-236345 GCA_040386155.1 Bacteroidota bacterium
TTTTTTTATATAAAATTTTTGAGTGTGACGGTTCGTCCCGATAGCTATCGGGACCAGTCCGGGGTACTAAACCTCTTCAATAATGTTGGAGAGGTTTTTTTATATAAAATTTTTGAGTGTGACGGTTCGTCCCGATAGCTATCGGGACCAGTCCGGGGTACTAAACCTCTTCAATAATGTTGGAGAGGTTTTTTTATATAAAATTTTTGAGTGTGACGGTTCGTCCCGATAGCTATCGGGACCGGCCCGGGGTACTAAACCTCTTCAATAATGTTGGAGAGGTTTTTTTATGTAAAATTTTTGAGTGTGGCGGTTCGTCCCGATGGTTCTCCGAACCCTCTACGCTTTTTTTTTGTGGATGTGAAAATCAAAAACGGACTAACCATTTTTACACTATAATATCGCTTCAAACTTAAAATAAGCAAAAACGCCTCAATACATTGAGGCGTTTAATTATCCGTTATATGCTTCGCATTTTTTGTGCGTCACTTTTTTAGCATTTTTCTTTTTCTTCTTCTTTTTATCATACTTCACAATAGTAGTTGATTCTGAAGAGTCAATAAATGGAGAGCTGAATGATGTAAAACTCATTCCGACCAGTGTTGCGGCAAAAAATAGATTTTTCATAAGGAGAGATTATTAATTTGAACTAAACTACTGAATTTAAAACTTATAAACAAAGAATTTATTTGATTCTTGTTAAAATATTTTATTTTGAATCCAACAAAGAAAGCAACTTTATTTGATTTTTCAGCTTGATCTTTTACCTATCGGTACTATCCAGGCACATTACACCGTAAGTACATTTTCTATTTTAACAAAAGAAAAATTGTATAAGTAATTCTCCATTGTAGATTAATTTGTTAACTATTCGCGGATATTTTTTGCATCAATATTTGTATCTTTGAGTCAATCATGCAACATTTACCCCCCCTCATTTCAGATCTTGCCCTCATTTTAGTTGTTGCCGCCTTTACTTCTTTTTTATTTAAATGGTTAAAGCAACCCCTTGTTTTAGGATATATTATTGCGGGATTTTTGGTAGGACCAAATTTTAATTTTTTCCCCACTATCGTTGAAGTTGAAGGGGTAAAAACATGGGCTGAAATTGGTGTTATCTTTCTTTTGTTTGGATTGGGTTTAGAATTTAGCTTCAAGAAAATGTTGAAGGTAGGAGGTTTAGCGCTTATCCCTGCTGTTTTTGGTTTTGGCTTTACCATGCTAAGCGGATACATTCTTGCCTATTTTTTAGGTTGGAACAGTATTGATAGTTTATTTATGGGAGGAGTGTTGGCCATTTCTTCCACTACAATCATCATTAAGGCTTATGATGAATTGGGGGTGAAAAATCAAAAATTTGCTGGACTTGTTACCGGAATTTTGGTCATCGAAGACATTTTTGCTGTTGTTTTGATGGTAATTTTATCTACGGTAGCTGTCAGTCAAACATTTGAAGGTATTGATATGGTAGTTTCAATTTTGAAATTGATTTTTTTTCTTGTTTTATGGTTTGTTGCCGGTATCTACTTTTTACCCAGTTTATTGAAGTCACTAAAGAACTACATGACGGAGGAATCACTTCTAATTTTGGCGTTGGCACTTTGTTTCTTGATGGTTGTTTTAGCGTCTAAAGCTGGATTTTCTCCTGCGCTTGGAGCATTTATCATGGGTTCGATATTGGCGGAAACCTCGAAGGCAGAGAAGATCGAACACACCATAAAACCACTTCAAAATTTATTTGGCGCCATCTTTTTTGTGTCCGTTGGGATGTTGATTAATCCTCAAATGATGCTAGATTATGCAGTCCCAATTATTTTGGCAACCTTGATTCTATTGCTTGGCAAACCAATGTTCGTTATCGCTGGAGCAATTATTTCGGGCGAACCTATTAAAGTAGCGGTTAGAACAGGAATGAGTTTATCGCAAATTGGCGAGTTTTCTTTCATTATTGCTACCATGGGCCTTGCCTTAAATGTTACTAGCGATTTCCTTTATCCAATTGCAGTTGCCGTTTCAGTAGTGACAACGTTTACAACGCCTTACATGATTAAATTGTCAGGGCCTTTTTACCTCTTCGTGGAGCGCACAATTCCACCATCTTGGAAGAAAAAATTAGACAACTATAGTTTGGGAGCAAAGCAAGTTTCTGAAGAAAGTGATTGGAAAAAATTTCTTGGATTTTACTTGGCAAACACCTTAATTTTTTCCGTGGTGGTGATATCAATTATCATTATTAGCACGCGATTTGTGCATGGATTCGTTGAGCATAATGCATGGGAGCATTTCATTGTAACAATGTCGACCATGTTAGTGTTACTTCCATTTCTTTGGGCACTTGCATTTCGGACAAAAATGAAAGAGCAATTGCAAAACATTTGGAAAAAGAAAAGGGAGAGAGGTCCGCTTATGGCCTTACTTATAGGTAGAATTGTATTAGCACTTTTTTTCATTGGCTTTCTATTCAATCAAATGTATTCGCCACTTGTTGCATTTTTCGGGGTACTAGTGACAGGTTTCATTGTCTATCTCAATTTTTATAAAATCCGCGGCATTTACTACCGTCGAATTGAAACTCAATTCCTGAGCAATTTAAATCAACGAGAACAAGTAGAAGGTCCGGAACATCATATTACACCTTGGGATTCGCATCTTGCGACCTTTGAAATTAAGGCTGGACTTTCATTTATTGGAAAATCATTAAATGATATACAGTTTCGTGAAAATTTTGGAATTAATTTAGCGAAAATAAAGCGCGGAGATATCAGCATAAATATTCCTTCGCGCTTTGAGCAGGTCTACCCGAATGATGTTTTGTCGGTAATTGGTACGGATGCTCAGTTAGATAAATTTAAGGAGTATTTGCTGGAGGAAGAAATGAAAGTGGTGAAATCTGAAGTCGACACAGAAATTACCTTACATCAGTTGTTGTTAGAAAATGAACCGTGCTCCTTGGTGGGCAAATCGATTCGCAATTCTTCGATAAGAGAATTAACTCATGGTTTAATAGTTGGGGTGGAAAGAGACAATGTTCGAATTCTAAATCCTGAATCAGATTTTGTATTTCAGCAACATGATATTATTTGGCTTGTTGGAGATGAGAAGCGGATTAGGGTGTATTTCAATCAGATTTTGAGTGAAAAATAAGTGATAGTTTTAAGGTGATTTCCTTTGTTTTTATTGAGGTTGAGGCGACGTAATATTACGTCAAGTGACGCAATTTTGCTAAATTACTTCAGATGCCGAAAAAACTTAAATTGTTTAAGGACTTTTGTCCCTTTACAAAACAAAAAAACCCAACTGTTGCCAGCTGGGTTTGGAATATTAATTTGAATGTGATTACACACCAAATGCTGCTTTCACTTTGTCTACGAAGTCTAATTTCTCCCAAGTGAACAATTCAACTTCCATCGTTTTCACAGTTCCGTCTGGTGACTTGAATGATTTTGTAACAACTTCATTCTTGCGACCCATGTGACCAAAAGCGGCAGTTTCAGAATACATTGGGTTACGTAATTTCAATCGTTGCTCGATGGCATAAGGGCGCAAATCAAACAATTGTTCAACTTTACGAGCAATTTCACCATCAGTCATGTCCACTTTCGCAGTTCCATACGTGTTAACGAATAAACCGCAAGGTTTCGCTACACCAATAGCGTAAGAAACTTGCACCAAAACCTCATCACACAAACCAGCTGCTACCAAATTCTTAGCAATATGGCGTGTTGCATAAGCTGCAGAACGGTCTACTTTTGATGGATCTTTTCCAGAGAACGCACCACCACCGTGAGCCCCTTTTCCTCCGTAGGTATCAACAATAATTTTACGACCTGTTAACCCAGTATCTCCATGTGGTCCTCCAATTACGAATTTCCCAGTTGGATTTATATGATAAGTAATTTGATCATTAAATAATGCCTGTAACTCAGGTTTCAATTTCGCTTTCACGCGCGGAATAACGATGTTGATAATGTCTGCTTTAATTTTCGCTAACATTGTCGTTTCTTCAGCAAAATCATCATGCTGCGTTGAAACAACTATGGTATCAATTCGTTCTGGAACGTTGTCATCTGAATACTCAATGGTAACTTGAGACTTTGCATCTGGACGCAAGTAAGCAATCAGTCCTGGCTCATTATTGCGAATGTAAGACAGTTCTTGCAAAATTTTGTGCGCCAAATCCAATGCCAATGGCATATAGTTTTCTGTTTCTTTCGTGGCGTAGCCAAACATCATTCCTTGATCTCCAGCTCCTTGCGCATTAGCTTTTGCTTCAAAATCATTATTTGCTACAGCGCGATCAACTCCTTGGTTAATGTCTTCTGATTGGTCATGCAATGCTGATATAATACCACATGAATTCGCATCAAACATGTATTCAGACTTCGTGTAGCCTATTTTTTTAATTGTTTCACGTGCAATTGATTGAACATCTAAGTAAGTAGTTGTTTTAATCTCTCCTGCCAACACAACTAATCCTGTTGTTACTAATGTTTCACAAGCAACTTTCGACTGTGGGTCAAAAGCCATGAAGTTATCAATCAATGCATCTGAAATTTGGTCTGATACTTTATCAGGGTGCCCTTCAGATACTGATTCCGATGTAAATAAATATGACATTCTATCTTAAATTAGACCGCAAAATTAATAAAAAGCAATGGTTTGCGAAAATAAACAAGCCATTTTCAGTAAAATTAATGCTCGTGCGACTCCTTTTCAAGTTCTGGTCGACAGCAAGCAGGTAATTTTTCACGCGCTGCTTCATTGATCGGAAGTCCTTCAACCTCATACCCTGTGTCTGCAACGAGTTGTTTAATTTTTGCTGCATCCAATATTCTATTGTTGAATTTGATGGTCACAATACGTGTTTGTTTACTCAATTCAGCATATTTAATTCCCTTTGTATAATTGAGTTTTTCCTCGATAATGGGCTTGTATTCTGCGCAACCGTCAGAGCATGATACAAGTGTTTGAATGTCGATTGTTGTCCATTTGCTTGGTTTTTTCTGTGCAAATAGGCTTGTGCCAACTACTAGAAAGAGCATAAATAATGCATTTTTGATTGTATTTTTCATGTTATTTATTTTTTTTAATTGTGTACCTAAATCCAGCGTAAATATTGATTCCCATGATTGGACCCCAAATTAAAGTTGCATCAAATGTTGCACCAAATGGGTTATGATGATCTACAATTGGATGATCTTGCTTATAATTAGCAAGGTTCTCTCCGCCCACGTAAAAGTCAAATCGTTTATAAATATACGTTATTTGGGCACCAACCATTGGATAAACTTTACTAGCAACTAGCTCTGTAGCATAGTCAGGAATTCGTGATTTACCAAAAACAGATACCGTAGCATTGAATTCCCAACGTTTGTTACGTGTAATGTAATTGCTCGTGAAAAACCCTCGATGTCTTGGAATGAAAGCTTGTTGCTGCATTACCCCATCGTATTCTGCTTTTACATCGAGTAATTTGTAGGCAAAACGAAGTTCCCAATTCCGGATCGGACTAAATTTAAACTCCGTTTGAATCGCATTGGAATACGATTTCCCTTTCTGATTATTAAAAGTGATGTTTCCTTGTTCGCGATCAACAATTAGTTGATTTTCAAAGCGAGTATGATAAACATCTACAGAAAATTGTGCTTCACTTTTGAATAATTTGAAGTTCTGTACCAATGATCCTCCAAAATTCCATGAAATTTCAGGCTTCAATTCTGATAAACCAATCCAATTGTTTGATGATGCCAACAACGAGATATTGTCGATCATGTAGTTGGGTGTTCGCCACCCTTTTCCTGCGGTTAAACGAAGTGTTGTAAATTCGGAAAGTAAGAACTTACTATGGATACGAGGTGAAAATTGAAGTCCGAAGAGATTGTGATAATCGAGTCGTGCACCCAAAACGCTTGTCACGCGAATACCATTGTATGTATATTCTGTAAACACACCAGGAACTATTTCTAGGCGATTATCCGTCAAAGAATCTAAACGTTGTTGGTAGTCAGCAAACACACCGCTAATTCCAGCTTTAATTTGATGAATTGTACTTCCAAAATAACCATCGTAAATGGCATTGATGTAGCCTCTTTTCTCAGTTCCATTGAAGATGCTATTTCCAAAGCGTGCTCCAAATTCTTGATACTTCGCATTGTAAACGACACCGATGGAAGTTGCAGGTTTCTTTAGGAAAAATCCTGTTTTTGCGTACGCATCCAAATGCCGCGATTTGATGTCAACCGCATAGCGATTGGCAACAGAAGCTATCTGTCCACCCAACTTATCATCCCAATAGCCATTGATTCCAAATTGAGCTTCCATTTTTTCGCCATTGTAATGCCAACGATTCATCAATGCAAACAAGTTTCCTTTTGGAAGATCCCGAAAAGAATCATGATTGTGATCGATATCGGCAAATGATCCGGCATAATGTGCCATGATCGATGTCGCCCATTTTTTATTGATGACGTGTGAAAAATTGGAATTTAATTCAGCTCGCCCAAAGATGCTACCATAACCATTGAGGTAGAATTTTGGCATTTCGTTGGGCTTTTTTAGCTCCAAATTCACCAATCCAGCCATTGATTCATAGCCATTCACTACGTTCCCAGTTCCTTTTGTAATTTGAATGGATTCAATCCACGTACCAGGAATGGCTGTCAATCCAAAGGAACTTTCCAAGCCTCTTAAATACGGAATGTTCTCCATCTGAATTTGAGTATACACGCCATCCAAGCCCATCATCTGAATTTTTTTTGCTCCAGAAACGGCATCAGTTATATTGACGTCCACCGAAGCATTGGTTTCAAAAGATTCTGAGAGGTTGCAACATGCTGCTTTTCTCAATTCGTTGCTATTGAGTTCTTCTACATGCAATGTATTCATGCGCGAGATAGAATTTCCACTTCGATGATGTTCAACTACGACTTCGGGTAAAGTGTTGTCGGAAAGCAATTCAATTTTCATGGAGATGAAGCGATCTTTTTTTGTTACTTCAATAGAATCTGATATAAATCCAGGCGCTGAAATAATCATGATGTCTGGTAATTGATTCGGTAGAATCAATTCAAACATTCCTTTTTCGTCGGTGATGACTCCCGTTTTAGCATTTAACAGCTGAATTTTTGCTAAATAAATAGGAGCCAATTTGTCGTCTTCTCTCCCAACAACCATCCCGTTTAATTGAGCAAAGGAATGGCTAACGACTATACTAGTTAATAAAATTAATAAGGCATATTTTTTCATAAAATTTGATTTTTGTGATTGAATAATTAACTCAATACACTACAATCAAATTCTAAAATTTTGTTGTTGAATGATGATTTCCCTTCCACTTGGTGGGTCAGGATCTTCGAACGAAACAGAGATTTCTTTCGGATGATCGAATAATAAAGTCGCTGTTTTAACTGAAACTACTGAAAAAGTGGGAACTATAAATGTAAACGCAGTGATTTTCTGCGTTTGGAAGTAATCAAATTTTAATTGGTAGATGGTTGTTTCATCAGAACAACAGTCATCTTTGCTTTCTTCTTTTTCTTCACAACAAGGGTCAATTTCAATTTCATCAGCACAATGATCGTTTTCAAAAATGATAGAAGTGCTTGAATGACCTGTGGTATAGCAGAAATGATTGAACACAGGAAGACCAGTAGTACCCATCAGCACAAAGCTGATTAGCAACAATATAAGCCCTGATTTTATCAATTTCATACAACAAAGGTACGACCTTTTCTAAAGTGAAGCCTTTTTTAGTGTAATTTTGCAAAAAAAATAACTTTTATGAACATCCCAGTTACTGTTTACGCAGAAATGACCCCTAATCCAACGACAATGAAGTTCGTTGCCAATAAACATTTACTTGGAACTGGAGATTCTGTTTCATTTGGGTCGAAGGCTGAGGCAAAAGGGTATTCTCCATTAGCTGAGGAATTGTTTAATTTTCCTTTCGTTCAAAATGTATTCATTACTTCAAACTTTGTTACCATCACAAAAACAGATAATGTACCTTGGGATTTTATCACAATGGAATTGCGCGAATTTGTAAAGAATTGGATTTCAAGTGGTGGTGATGTGTTGATTCAAATGCCCGCACCAACAGCTTCGAAACCGGAAGAAGGGAAAGAAGTAAAAGTGTTCGAAGTTTCTGAATATGACGATGCCATTCGCAATTTATTGGATGAATATGTTCGTCCAGCGGTAGAAAACGACGGTGGAAATATTGAATTTTTGGGTTATGAAGAAGGAACCGTAACGGTTTCCATGCAGGGATCGTGTGCTGGATGTCCATCATCTACAGCGACATTGAAATTCGGAATTGAAAATTTATTGAAACAACATTTACCTGAGGTGAAGGAAGTGGTAGCTGTGTAAACAATTATTCATTTTACATTTTCTAATTGTTCATTAATTTACATCCACTGGAACATGGCGTCTAAATCACCAGGTTTCATCCAATTTTTCATTTTTTCTGCAAGAATTGCTTTAAGTTGCACTTCAGTGTAGACATCTTTACTTGGTAATTTGGTGGTCAACTGCTCAATTGTTGGCTTTATTTCTTTGATTTCTTTTGCAAAATACACTACACTACCGTCTTCAGTTGCCATTCCTAAAATTGTTCCTGGTAAACCTGCAAAGCCTTCAGGACCCATGGATGGTACTATTTCTAGTGAATACCAAGCGTAAATGCGTGTTGAGTCATTCATTTCCCAAATGGCTTTTCGACAGTTATAGCCACTAATCATTCGCTTGTTATCAGTGATTTTCCACTTGCGTTGATGTATAGAGTCCTTTACAAAGGCAGGAGTACCCCATAAATCCATCGAAATAACTTTTTCTTGCGTCACAATGTTTTGATTCACTGTGTTTCGCGAGGTCAAATACTTCAAAAATCCAACATCTGCTTCATTCGGATTCTCAATGTACTTGTAAACACACAATGTATCATTGAATATCAACTCAAAATTTTCAGTGCGGTATTTGTTTTCTTCTGTAATCATGCTTCCAAGACGCGGATCTTTTCCAAATCGCTTCATCAGGTTTGTTTTACGTTCGAAAACAATTCTTCCACTCGTTATTTGAGCGAAGGATCCTGCACTTATCAATAAGAACAGCATCAATATTAGTTTACCATCTATGCGGAGCATCTTCTTCTTTCGTTTTATTGTTATTAAATCGGTAGGTCAACTTCATTAGGAAGTAACGTGAAACGATTGTCGTTCTGTTATCTGTAATAAAGTTCCCATTGACTACCCTAGCTGCATTAACGTTTTGATTTAGGATATCATTCCCAATCAAAGACAGCACCAAATTTTGTGTTTTCAAGAATTTTTTACTTACTTCTGCATTCAAGACGAAAAATTCTCTATTGTAAAAACCTGCATCTTTCTGGCGGTTCATGTTAAATGTTCCATCAACGCCAATTGTAAATCCTAATGGTAATTTCCATTCCACATCAGCTGAATATTGATGTACCATAAATGGAGTATTGGAAACCATGCTCAAAGAGCTCTTCGGGTTGTTGTATTGGAAGTTTCCATTTAAAACAATTTCCAACGAATCCCAACGGAACAATACTTCTAAGAAAGGATTCAAGAACAGGTTGTCAGTAGAGTTTTCCTCGTTCATTACAAGTGATTTACTTCTGTAGAAGGCTGAAATTAATCCTGGGCGCAATTCAATAATTCGCTTGTAAACTGGCACACCACCACCTACCCAAAGATTGGCAGAGAAATTTCCATCTACATTCACAGTTTGTGAAACTTGACGCCCAAATTGATCATACGAAGTTGATGTTCCAAAGGCATTATCTGTTAACACAATGGATGTGCCTGACCAAAAATAGCTACCAGAAAGCGCCGACCATTTATTGAAGTTTGCACTCAAGGTATGCGTGTAATTTGGTTTTAAGTTTGGATTTCCAGAGCGGATTCTATTGGGGTTTGAGTTGTCTGGAATTGGCATCAAGTCATCAATGGTTGGTGCATCGGATGAGGTACGATAACGAACATCTAAACGTGTACTCATGCTTGGTTTAAATTCATAGACAAAAACTGGCAAAATGCTGTTGATGTTTTGTGTTATTGTAGTATCTGTTAATAGGTTTCTGTTATCAATGCTAATATTTCGGGCAAATGTACCCAATCTGAACACGTGATTTTTATGAGTGTAATAGAAGGAAAATCCTGCTCTATTTTGCATTCTATTATTATCAAAATTACTCGATAAATCATCGCGGTAGCTTGTGTAATTGCCGTTCAGTCGATCATAGGTTGAACGATTTTGACTTGAAATTCCGTATTCAAATAAATAGTTCACCTCTAAAAGCCAATCTTTTGCAAATGGTTCTTTGTAGGTAGCATCAAAATAATTTTCTATAGAATTTTTTACATTCTGTTTTTGTTGATCGATGGTATCGCTTTGCGACAATAGATAATAATCTGATTGGGTGTACAATTTAGATTCACTTTTACTGTTCGAAGTTTGGATATCGTAGCGCAGGTCTAATTCTCGTTTCTTTTTCATGAATTTACGCTCTAAAGTGATTGTTCCATTGGCTGCTAAACCATCCAAATCTACATCGTTCTCAATGTGAGTGCCTAAGGATTGAATATTGTCCTCTCCCAAAAAAGTTGAGAAATCTGAAGTTTCTCCATGGTTATTACTATAACTTAATTCAGGTCTAATACCAAGTGTAGTTAATGAGTCAATTTTGATATCAAAACGCGCATTAAGATTATGGGCCTGGTACTTGGTTAAATTTCGGGTAGAATCATCTGTAAAATACGTGGTATCCGTTAAGAAATATTGAGATTTACTCGCAGAACGGGTGTCCAAAACATCATTGTAATATGAATAATTGAAGAGGAAATCAACATTTTCCTTTTTACCAAATTGATCCGAATAATAGACTCCAGCCTTTAATGTTTGTGGAATTCCGCGTGTGTTATTGGAATTATCTTCCCAGAAATTTTGTGAACCAGAACTTTCATTTTCCAAGCCAAATTTGTTGAGTTCCGAGCGACCGAAATTTGATTTTGGTGTATTTGAGCCTAAGCTAAAAACTGAAATTTTGCGCTTGCCATTAAAGTAATTGAAAAGTAATTCACCTTCGTAGAAAGGTCGAGTACCAAAATAATTATTTACCGGAGTTGCCCAGAAGTCAGAGGCGCCAGAAACTCTACCAAAGTAGCCTTTCTTATATCCGTCTTTCAGTTTTAAGTCAAGGACTTTAATTTTTTGATCGCTATTTCCAATATTGTCTTCGTCTTCCTTTTCATATATTTGAACGGATTCAACCCCTTCAGCGCCTAAGTTTTTGGTAGCAATGGTAGGATCAGTACCAAAAAACTCATCACCATCTACCAATACTTTAGTAATGTCCTGTCCTTGCGATTTAATTTTTCCGTCTTTATCCACTGTAATTCCAGGCAATTTTTTCAAAAGGTCTTCTACAACTGCTCCTTCTGCTACTTTGAAGGAATCGGCTACATATACTAAGGTATCACCACGATAGAAAATTGGATTTTTATTCGAATAGATCACGATTTCATCCAATTCTTTTGCTTGGTTCGACATTCTAATTTGCGGAATATCGATTTCAAAATTATCGCTGTGCCCAAACATGAAATAGGTCTTATCGTCGTAGCCCGGACTAGAAATAATCAATGAAAAAGTATCAACTGGGAAGCCTGTCAGGGTGAATTTTCCATCCTTATCTGAGCGGGTGTGCCCTAATAAAAGAGAATCTTTCATTCGAACGGCAATCGCTGATGCTTTCTCGAATGGCTTTGTTCCTGTTGAATCTAAAACGGTTCCTGTAATTTTCATTGTTTGTGCGAATGAAAAATTTCCAATGTTTAGAAATAGGACAGTAAGGAGGATGTATTTGAAATGTACCATAATGTTGCTAACGTATGACAAGATTACGCGAAAACGCTGTAATGACGTTTAAAATTTTGTCAAATGGGGTTTACAATTGATGAAAGGTTAAAATCTTGACTATTTGAGGATTTTTGCAGCCAACAAAATTTGAAATTCAAAGCCTTGATTATCAATAACACGTTCAAATTGAACTTCCAAAGGAATGCCAACATACGCACGTTGATTAGCTTTCAATTTCCCGATATCACCTTCGTTGTGTTGCACGGTAATACCAGAGGTGAAGCCTTCTTCTTTATTTTCTCCAACAATCAAAATTTCAATGGTGCCATTGCCCCCAAATCCTTGAAAAGTGGTTGCGAAAGGACCTTCTTGATTGAGAATTTGCATAGCATTTTTGCTTGGGCAATCACTTGTTTTTACCATTGAAAACAAATTCATTTCTAATTGTTCTTCAAATTCAGCAGTTCTTTCTTCGGTGAAAAATACCTTGTCATTTTTGTAATACGAAACGCGTTCTACAAATTGCGGAGTGCTGCGAAGATTGTCTTGGTAGATTTCTTTTGTTGCCAATCGCTTTCCTTTTTCGAAGTAGAACAAGCGTTTTCCAAAATTTCCTGTTTTTGAATCGGAGAATTTCTCTTCAATTTTGATGATTTCTTCCTTTTCAGTAAGAAATGCAGAGGCCTCTTCTGTGGAACCGTTGGTGTGTGTGTAGCTCAAACTATTGGCAACAATAAGGGCCGAGTTAGTATCAATCGCTAAAATTTTTCCATCAATTTCTTCTTTCCCATCGAAGTGAGAAATTGAACTTTCAGCACCAATTACTTCGTCGGAATTCGTTTTGGAAGTACACGCTGAAAAAGCGAGCATTCCAGCAAGGACAATTAGAGGCAAAATAACTTTCATAGACTATGTAACTACGTTTGGTACAAAAGTAACAAGAATTGAAAAGGAATGTATAAAAAATACTGAGAATAGGTTCTCCCTCTTGCAGCCAAGCAGCTTCATCATTTAAAATTGCTGCAGTGCCATTTTTACAACCGAACCCTGAGGCTCTCGAAGGGTGTGGCTCTCGAAGGGTTCGCTTGTATTGATTTTGCACCATTTCTCAATAAAAAAGCCGACTACAAACTGTAATCGGCTTTCCTAAATTCTTATACCTTCAAGTTAATACAATTCTGTTTTCAAGGCAGAACGGTAATCTTTAATTTCTTCTCTGTTGATTTTGTGCTCTGCGTTTTTAAGCAGCGTTAACAAGTACAATAAATTGTCTTTACTCTCAATTTCAATCGGAAACTCGTTGCCTTCTTCGTCTTCCTCATACTGCGCTTGAACGTCAAAATTTTCACGGTCAATTAAAAACTCATACGTCAAGCGTAAAACTTTTGTAACCAAAGGATCTTGCTCTTTCAAAGAAAGCTCACGCAATTCCTTAAGATCATCCACCAATTTATCGGCTTTCAATCCTTTTTTGTTTACTTTCTCAATAATGGAATCTAACTTTTGATTAGCTACAGCAAGTTTCATAATTTTTGTTTTGCGAACGATTATCGACTGTTCAAGTACAAAAGTAAACAAATCGGATAATATTTTTTGATTTGATGAAAATTTGTGTGCTTTTTTTTCACTTTCGCTCAAAAATCAGTCTAAAACTTGCCAAAAAAAGTGATTTTCTTCATTTCTAGTTTCTAAGCCGTCATTTTTTAAGGGCGAAATTGTATTTTTGTAATAATCCTTATCTCAAAAATGATCATTAAAGCAATTATTACCGGTTTAATACTTAGCATCATGGTGGGACCTACGTTCTTCTTGCTGCTCGAGACAAGTATTAAGCGTGGTGTAAGAGCTGCATTGTATTTTGACCTAGGGGTTTTAATTGCAGATATCCTATACATTGCCATCGCCTACGTGTTTTTTGCCGAAGTAGCAACGCTCACTAAATCTGGGAATAATAGTGTGCTAAAGATTGTTGGAGGAATCATATTCGTTAGCTATGGTGCATTATCCTGGTTTAAGAAACCAAAGACCATCAAAGTAAATGAACTAGGAATTGCGACCAATTCTGCCAACGATTATTTCATACTTTGTTTGAAAGGCTTCCTGCTAAATATGGCAAATCCATTGATCATTTTCTACTGGTTTACCGTAATGACTACTGTTGGAAATAGACAAACTGCCGATGGACACATCATGCATTCGAGCCTTATATTATTCGTCACTATTATTCTTGTTACCTTCTTTGCCATTGATATTTTAAAGATTTTAGGAGCTAAAAAATTGCGCCCCCTCATTAACGATCAATTGCTTTTTGGCCTCAATCGTGTAATTTGTCTCATCTTCTTTGTCTTCGGTATTATTCTTGTATTACAGGGCATACTTCCACTGTAACTTTGAAAAAGATGAGGGTTATGAAACTAAAATTCCATTCTAAAAAACCATTTTCTACAATGAATATCAGGCTTTTTTTTCTCTTCATTTTATTTTTTACTTCGCTTGATGCCCAAGAGGTTCTCAAAGAAAATTTATCTAAAAAAGTAACCATTTACTGGGATTACAATAGAACGCAACCGCAAGCAACTGGTAGCTATTTTGTAGATCAAACAGGCGAATCGACACTTAAACACGGTAAATGGATGTACTTCGATCGACTTGGAGAAGTTGAAGAAGAGCGCAATTATTACAAAGATCTATTACATGGCAAAGTAGCCTCGTTTTTTCCCGCAGGCAATCCAAAACAATTGGGTTATTTTATTCTAAATCGGCAAGACAGCATTTTTCGCGAATGGAATGAAAATGCTAAACTCACCACTGAAGGAAATTATAAGTTAGGTAATCCAACAGGAATTTGGCGCTATTTCTACCCCGATGGAAGAGAAAAATCATCCGAAGAAACAAAAGCAGGAATCAATTACATACACGCATTTTGGTTGCCAGACGAAAAACACACACAAACCATCATCGACGGCGAAGGAGAAATGTCTACGTATTTTAGTACCGGTCGTGTGAAAGAATGGTACAACTTCAAAGATGGATTGAAAAACGGTCCCTTCGAAGAATTTAGTATTTATGGCTACCAATTGCTAACTGGTTCTTTTAAAAATGGTGAAAAAGATAGCACGTGGACCTACCATTACTACACTGGCGACATTGAAAAAATAAGTACTTACGCTGCAGGAAAATTGAATGGTCCGTACAAGTATTTTTACGATACAGGCGTACTGAATGTGGAAGGATCGTACAAAGACGGTAAGAAAGAAGGGGAATGGACATGGTACACCAATCAAGGACAACGAGATCAACAAGGTGGCTTTAAAGACGATTTACAGCATGGTTTGTGGACATACTGGTTTCCAAATGGACAAGTATCCTATACTGCGCATTACACTGATGGAAAAAAATCAGGAGAATGGAGCTATTTCTATCAAAATGGTGCAAAATTCAAAGTGGGGTCTTTTGACAATGATGAGAAAAATGGAAATTGGAAAACGTGGTATGAAAACGGTAATTTGTTGATGAATGGTGACTACCTCAATGGCAAGGAACAAGGGAAATGGGATAATTATTGGGAAAATGGTACCCTAAAAAACACTACCACTTTTAAAAATGGTAACATGTCAGGCGATTGGCTGTCGTACTATCCATCTGGAAAACTGAAATTAACAGGTGTTTACAAAGATAATTTCAAAACCGGAAAATGGATCAATTACTTCGAAAATGGCAATGTGAAAGACGAAGTAACTTACAAGATCTTTTCTGAAAAGTCGAAAGTAGACTACGGCTTCATGAAAAAACGTGTTCGAAAGGAAAGCAAAGAACATGGCTTGGCAGTGTACTACTCCGACAAAGATTACCGTAAAACAGAGGAAGGAAAATTTGTCAATGGATCGAAAGATGGACTCTGGACTGCGTATTACCCAGGAGGAAAATATGCTGCGGTCACATCCACTTATGCCAATGGAGAATTAAATGGTACGATGAAAAACTATGATCGTCGCGGTAAACTATTGCAAGAAATAGAATACAAAGATGGCTTGAAACACGGTAAATTTATCATCTACGACAAAAAAGGGAAAGCGTCAATTACCAAACAATTCGAGTACGGGATGGAAATCATCAAGGGCAACGAAATGAGAGGTGGTGGTTTTTCTCCAAATTAAAACAACTCTTGGATATTCTTCGTGAACAACTTAATGGCAATCGCCAACAAGATAATTCCGAACACTTTTTTCAAGATAGCAATGCCACCTTCACCCAAAAGTCGCTCAATGCGATTGGTTGATTTTAGTACAGCGAATACCACAAAAACATTGAATAAAATAGCAATGATGATGTTTATTTGATCATACTCTGCACGTAAAGAAACGAGTGTAGTCATTGTTCCTGCTCCCGCAATGATGGGGAATGCCAAGGGAACAATACTCGCTGTTTTTCCAGTCCCAGTATCACGAAAAATGCGAACGCCCAAAATCATTTCCATTGCCATGATAAATAATATCAGGGAACCAGCAACCGCAAACGATTCGATGGTAACACCAAACAAAGTCAAGATGCTATCTCCTAAAAACAGAAAGCCTATCATGATGCATAACGAAACGAAACTGGTGCGTAATTCATGAATATCCCCTGCGCTTTCTTTCAGTTTTATAATAATAGGAATTGATCCCACAATATCAATTACGGCAAAAAGTACCGTCGCAGCTTTAAAGATCTCTGTCCAATCAAACCCTCCAAAAAAATTTTCCATCACTTAGTATTTAGAATTACTTCCTCTATTATTGTTGGAAAATGTTTCATTTCCAATTCACTTATTTTTTTTCGCAGTGTATCCAAATCATCCAATTGGTCGACTTTCAATTCAAATTGCGCAATCACTTCTCCTTTATCAAATTCTTCATTCACAAAATGAATAGTAATTCCAGTTTTCGATTCCTTTTGTTCAATTACCGCTTTGTGTACAAAATCTCCATACATGCCCCTTCCACCAAACTTTGGAAGTAGCGAAGGATGAATATTGATGATCTTATTAGCATAAAAATGGATAAACTCAACAGGTATTTTTCGAAGATAGCCAGCAAGAACAACAAAATCGATGGCATGATTGACACACGCAGCAATCAATAGATTAGAATTAGCAACCGCTTCATTTGTTAAGATGAGGGTGTCAATTCCCCGTGCTTTTGCTTTTGCAATAATGGGGGCATTTGGATTGTTTGACAAGAGTAAAGCAACATTAATTTGATCATTTTCAGAGAAAAAATCAATGATATTGAGCGCATTTGATCCATTTCCGGAGGCAAAAATCGCAATTTGCTTCGTTTGCATAACACAAAAGTAAGAAGAAAATAAACAAGAAAAAAATGATGAAAATGAATTAAACCAATACTTTCAACTATATTTAAGCAAAATTATGTTGATTAATATTTTTAATATAATTTTGTTTTTATCCACATTGTTTTTTTCTTTGTGGGCTGAATTAACCCCTAAATTAAAAGGAAATGTCTGACATTAAATCAAAAGTTATCTCAATTATCGTTGATAAATTGGGTGTGGAAGAAAGTGAAGTTACTAACGAAGCGTCTTTCACAAATGATCTTGGAGCAGACTCTTTGGACACAGTTGAATTGATCATGGAGTTTGAAAAAGAGTTTAACATCGCTATTCCGGACGATCAAGCGGAGAAAATCCAAACTGTAGGTGACGCTGTTTCTTACATCGAGGAAAACGCTAATTAAGTCCCCGTTATTATTTTTAAACAAGTGCGTTTATGGAGTTGAAAAGAGTAGTGGTAACTGGCTTGGGTGCTTTAACCCCAATTGGTAACACCGTTGATGAATACTGGAATGCTTTAATTTCAGGTAAAAGCGGAGCTGCTCCCATTCAACAATTCGATGCTTCCTTGTTCAAAACACAATTTGCTTGCGAAATTAAGAACTTCAATGCTGAAGAGCACATGGATCGTAAAGAAGCAAGAAAAATTGACCAATTTACTCAGTACGCCATAGTTTCTACCACAGAAGCTATGGCCGACTCTGGGTTGATGGAGTCGAACCCAAATTTAGATCGTATCGGAGTAATCTGGGGTTCTGGAATTGGGGGTTTAAAGACCTTCCAAGATGAGTGTGAAAACTTTTTTGGAGGCGATGGAACACCGCGTTTCAATCCGTTCTTTATTCCAAAAATGATTGCAGATATCGCTGCAGGACATATTTCCATTAAATATGGTTTGAGAGGACCTAATTATGTAACAGTTTCTGCATGTGCATCATCCACCAATGCAATTATAGATGCTTTTAATTACATCCGTTTAGGAAAAGCAGATGCTTTTGTAACGGGTGGTTCTGAAGCTGCGGTGAACATCGTTGGCGTAGGTGGATTCAATGCATTGAAAGCACTTTCAACACGTAACGATTCTCCAGAAACCGCTTCTCGACCGTTCGATTTAGATCGCGAAGGTTTTGTGTTAGGTGAAGGATCTGGTGCGCTTATTCTTGAAGAATACGAACACGCAAAACGTCGAGGTGCAAAAATTTATGCCGAAGTAATCGGTGGTGGAATGTCAGGTGATGCCTATCATATCACTGCTCCTCACCCAGATGGTATTGGCGCAAGAAACACTATGATTGCTGCAATCGAAGATGCTGAAATTAATCCTTCTGAAGTAGATTACGTGAATGTTCACGGAACTTCTACTCCTTTGGGTGATGTTGCTGAAGTAAAAGCAATTCAACAGGTGTTTGGTGAGCATGCTTACAATCTTAATATCAGTTCTACAAAGTCGATGACAGGCCATCTGCTAGGTGCTGCAGGTGCTATCGAAGCAATTGCTTGTGTCTTGGCCGTAAAGAATGATATCGTTCCGCCAACAATCAATCACTTTACTGACGATCCAGTGTTTGATAGTAAGTTGAACTTTACCTTCAATGAGGCTCAGAAACGTGAAGTAAATGTAGCTTTGTCGAATACGTTTGGTTTCGGCGGACACAATACCACCGTAATTGTGAAGAAATACAAAGGCTAATTGTTTCGTTTTCTAAAACTTAAGAAGAAAAAGACAACTGATGAGCTCGAATTAATTCGATTCATCATAAAAAACTTTGGGTATAGGCCAAAAAATATAGATTTTTTCGTTAAGGCCACCACGCACAAATCCATTATTACCACTGTTAGTGAATTATCCAACGAGCGACTAGAATTTCTGGGTGACACTGTATTGGATTTAATCATTGCAGACTTCTTGTACGAACGTTTTCCTGCGGAGGATGAAGGTGTACTTACAAAATATAAATCGAAGATTGTAAGTCGCGTTACGCTTTCTGACATTGCTAATCAAATGGAAATAAGAAGCGTGCTCAGGTACAACAACAATCGCTCAATAAACCTTTCCACCATCGAAGGAAATGCACTTGAAGCATTAATTGGCGCCATCTATCTTGACGGTGGATTTGAAACTACCAAGAAAAGTATCCACCACTACATTTTTAATAAATTCATCAACCTCAACAAATTGCTTGATGAAGATGTTGATTTCAAATCAAAGCTCTTTATTTGGTGTCAAAAGCGACACTTGGAACTTAATTTTGAAGTGATCCAGGAAGAAAATAATGGTGGCAATTGGCACTATTGTGTTTTGGCGAACGTGAACGAGCGTCATTATGGACAAGGAATCGGGTCGTCCAAGAAAAAGGCGGAACAAGCTGCGTCCAAAGAAACGCTGGAATTGTTGGGGGTATTGTAGCAAAAAAAAGGACCCCTTTCGAAGTCCTTTTTCAGCTGAATACCTACTAGCGTTGTGATAGGTATATTTTCTATAATCCGATAATCTGGCGAATTTCCACTTCCGTAACACTTCGTTTTGCTCCTTCACGGTTAAGATATGTCCGATTGACCAGCTTTCCATGGATCGCCACTTTCTTTCCTTTTTCACCATAATCTTCGATAAAACGAGCCATATTACCCCAGGCAAAAACACGATGCCATTCTGTGGTAGACTTAATTTTACCGTTGTTTGCTCTAAAGGTTTTATCCGTTGCTAAGCCAAAACGTGCTACTTTATTGCCATTTTCAAAATTGGTAATCTCCGTATTCGTACCAATGTTTCCTATTAATGTGATGTGATTTCTAATTGTCATAATTTTTGATTTTATGTTGTTTTAATACTGGGACGATAAGACTTTCAAAGAATAATCAAATCATTCACCTCCACCTCAGAGATCATTTGTTTCTTCCCGGCTGATTGATAAAATCGAGTTACCAATTTACCTTCCACGGCTAGGTCCATTCCTTCGCTGCCCAGTTCTTCCAAAACTCGCACCCATCGTCCCCAAGCCATCATTCGATGCCAATTGCTTTTTGTTTTCGCTTTGCCTTCGGCATCAATGAATTTCTCTTTGGTCGACATCGTGAACTGTACAATTCTTCTGCCATCTGGAAGTTCAACAATCTTAGGTGTAGAACTTACTTTTCCTATTAAATTTACGTGATTCATGTGGAGTGCGTTTTTAGGTGATTAGGCCTCTTTTTTTGGTGTGATCAACAAAAACTCACTCGCTTCAATTACTGTACTCATGCGCTTTTCGCCTGTCTTCGTCTCGTAGTTTTGATAAACAATCTTTCCTTCCAAAAGAATTTCTTGTCCTTTCTCCAGCGCTTTCTCCATTCGCTCTGCGGTCTTTCCCCACGCATTTACATTGTGCCATGTGGTGTTCTCCTTCCAAACGCCCTCCTTGTCTTTAAACGTCTCTCTCGTTGCAAGTGTTAAGCGAGATAACTTTCTTCCGTTTTCAAAAGTTGTTACTTCTGGGTTTGCTCCTAAGCGTCCAATCAAACTGACTTTGTTTCTTAAATTGTTCATGTTGTAATAATTAAAAGTTTGAAAAAATTGTATTTGTCCTAAATCGACGATGCAAAGTTGTGGGCAGCTCAAAATTTTAATCGGTATTTAATTGATTTCTGTCGACTATTAGTTGTTTGTACACAATTAAATTCATTTTTATAATTGATTATCAACTATTTATATAAAAAATAAATTTTAAAAATAAAACGGTTTTTTAGCGGGATATTAAAGTTTCTGCAACAATTGTGAAATGTTTTTGGGATTTATATAAGTTATAAGCAATAGCGAAAGACCACAAATAAAAAAGGCTAATTTGAAAGAAAATTAATCTATCTTCGATACAACAAATTAATTAAAAGTTGGCCGAACGCATAAGCTCAAACACCCAACAGCTGCAGTAGCAAGTTGAATATGCAAATGAATAAAATCACAAGAAAAATAATAAATCATTTAACAGGGAGACCAAAAGTGCTTTTCCTTATCGATAGTGTAGGAGCGCTACTAACGGCATTTTTTCTGTTTGTGGTAATGCAAGTGTTTAACGATTATTTTGGTATGCCAAGAACAATATTAACCTACCTTTCTGCAGTAGCAATTTGTTTTTGTATTTATTCCACTGCATGTTTTACATTCTTAGAAAAACGTTTCACACCCTTCATGAGAATAATTGGGATTGCAAATTTGTTGTACAGTGTTTGTACATTCAGTCTGGTAATTAACTACTATCCAATGCTGACAAAAACAGCGATTACTTATCTATTGCTAGAAATTGCTATTCTTTGCAGTCTAAGTTATTTGGAGCTTACTGTAGCAAAAGAGCTAAAGAAAAACAATTCGTAATTTTACTAAAAAAAGTAATGCTCGTTGAGAATACACTGAAAAAAGTGGAGGATCAGTTGAAAAAACTGAGAAATACTGCCATCAATTACAAGATTAGTTTTATCATTTTTATGGCGATAATGCTAGGAAAGACCATTTTAGAAATGATCCCATACATTTTCAAATATCGTTTTTCAGGAAGTCAAGGCGTGATGATTGGCATTCTGTTTTTTCTGTTGTTGATGATTCCAATTGTACTTATTCCACTCAACAAATTTTTGTTGGATAAAACCACCAATGCCATAAATCTTCAGCTAAAGAGAGTATTTATTGAGCATGAGATTTCAAAATTCAACTGCGAGCTCGAACATTATCCATCCGTAGGCTTTGATCAAGAGCTGTTTTTCAAAAGAAATCTAATTTCACACGTTCTAAAAGGAGCACACAGCGATGATTTAATGGTTGGCACCATCAACAATCAAACACTAAAAATTTCAGAATATCATGTAGGAGGTTTGTTTACTCGCAATTTTGATGGCTACGTAGGAATAATTTTCAACACGAAAAATTTACCTTTTACTTATGTGGCAGATGATTTCAAATCAAAAAGAAATAACACCGCGGTTCCAACAGCACTACTTGCAGTTTTTAAAGCAAAAAATGCATTGGCATTTTGTTTAAACGATGAAAACGGAACCATGATTTTTGGTGTCAGGGGAAACAAATCGATGTTAGAATATTCCTTTTCGAAAATTCATCTTAATCAAGAGAAATATAAATCAGATTGTGACTCATTTCGTACAACTTTAGAAATTGCAGATCAACTAACAAAAGTTGCTTAATTTCCCCGCTTCAATAAGGCAGCAACATACTTGCCGATAATGTCAAACTCCAAATTAACATCATCGCCTATTTTCAATTGATGAAAATTGGTGAATTCAAACGTATAAGGGATAATGCAAACAGAAAATTGATTGTCTTTCGAATTAACAACCGTTAAGCTAGTTCCATTAACTGTAATTGAGCCCTTTTCTACTGTAATGAAATCACCTTCGTAGTGAAAAGTAAATTCCCAACTTCCGTCTAAATTTTGAATGTTCGCACATCTCGCAGTAGTATCTACGTGCCCTTGTACAATGTGACCGTCCAAACGACCGTTCATCTGCATACAGCGTTCCAAATTAACGAGCGTACCAACTGTCCACGATTTTAAATTTGTCTTGTTGAGCGTTTCATCGATGGCAGTGACCTTGTAAGTTGAATCTGTAATTGCCACCACCGTCAAACAACAACCATTGTGAGCAACGCTCTGGTCGATTTTCAATTCCGAGGTGAGCGCTGCTTCAAGAAAAAAATCAAGATTTGATCCCTTCTTCTCAATCGCAACAACACGACCCACTTGCTCAATAATTCCGGTAAACATAGATTTTTTATCAAAATTAAGTAAAATTATCCGTCAATTCCCTTGATTACTTGTGCGTACATAATTTTTTTATAATTTTAGTGCTCCTAAAAACTAAACAATGGAATCCAACTCATTTTCACTCAAATATCGCTTTGCAAATATTCCAGAAACATTGGTGGATGGCTACTTGAAATTTAAGTTGCTCACCATGAGTAGAAATGGTATTGAGCAAAAAACATTTGAAGATGAAGATTTTACCCTCAACTACTACGCTTCGGAAGAAAGTGAAAAGCCAGTATTATTGTTCATCCATGGATTTGGACTAGACGCGATGTTCAATTGGGTAGATCAACTCAATTATTTTGCAAAAAATTACCGCATTATCGCAGCTGACCTCTTGTGGTTTGGGAAGAGCAGAAGTACAAAAGATCCAGTCCTTGATTCACAGCGAGAAGCACTCGAACGATTGTTATCGTCGCTAAACGTCAAAAAGGTAAACATTGTTGGTCAAAGTTATGGCGGTTTTGTAGCAACGGATCTGAAGCTGAAAAATCCAAACCTCGTGGAAAAAGTCATTTTAGCCAACAATCCTGGTCCCACGTTCGATGAAACAACCATGAATCCCTTGCTCGAGAAATACAAGTTTGAAAAAATTTCAGAATTGTTAGTCATCAAAACGCCACACGAGCTTGCTCGTCTATTTGAACTTTCGAGCAGCAAAACACAGTACTTCCCCAACTTTGTGCTGCGCCAAATGCACATTCGATATTTCGCAGATGATCAAAAAGAAAAAGCCAACCTTTTGGATTCATTGGTTGCTGAAAAATCAAAGCCCATTCAAATAGAAGATCTACGAAAAGGAGACATTCTAATGGTCTGGGGTGAAAAAGATATCCTTTTCGAACAAACGGAAGCGGAGAAATTTGCCAGAATCATCAATTGCCCACTCACAGTAATACCAAATGCTGGTCACGTTTCTCAATTAGATGAAATAAAAGCATTCAATAAAGTAGTCGAAGATTTCCTTTTGAAAGATGAAGGACACAAATAAAACAAAGATTCATACAGATTAGTAAAAAATTATTGCAGTTAACATAAGGATGATGTGAATAATTGAATCCTTTTATATATGTTTGCGACTTAAACATAAATCTAAAGAACATAAAATTAAAGCTATGAGTAGTACAAAGAAAACGACTGGCGGATTCACGTCAATTTTAGGTGCGATTTCAATTGCAATCGCATTAGTTATCGGTATCCTAATTTATAAATTCGTGTTAGGAGATCCAAGTAACTTCGTAGATAACAATCCAGAAAATGAAGCGCTGAAAGGCAACATGATGGGGATCGTATACAAAGGAGGGGTAATCGTTCCGGTTCTTATTGCTGTTAACATTATCGTATTGATTTACGTATTCGAACGTTTCGTTACTTTATTTAAAGCTTCTGGTAAAGGAAATCTTATCGGATTTGTTACTAAAGTTAAAGGTCTTTTAGCTGACGGAAACATTGAAGGAGCTAAAGAAGCATGTGAAACTCAAAAAGGGTCATTGGCAAATGTAGTTGCATCTGGTTTGGAAAAATATGAAGCAACGAAAGCTGACGCATCTTTAGATAAAGAGCAAAAAATTGAAGTAGTGAAAAAAGAGTTGGAAGAAGCTACTGCATTAGAATTGCCAATGCTTTCTAAAAACTTAGTTATTTTCTCCACTATTGCATCTTCTTCGGTATTGATCGGACTAGTTGGAACGGTATTAGGGATGATTAAATCGTTCTCTGCAATGGCAGGTGGAACACCAGATACTGCACAGTTGGCAGCAGGTATCTCTGAGGCCTTGATCAACACGGCATTGGGTATCTTTGGTTCATTAATCGCGATCATTTTCTACAACATGTTCTCAACGAAAATTGACCAAATGACACACGCAATGGATGAGGCAAGCTTCACTATTGTTCAAGATTTTTCTAAAACTATCAACTAATTAATCTTCATCGATTAATTAAATTTAATAGAACGAAATGGCACAAGTAAGTAAACCCAAAGGAAGTCCAAGCATCGACATGACGCCGATGGTGGATTTGGCTTTCCTATTGGTTACCTTTTTCATGCTTTCTGCAAATTTCCGTTCTGACGAAATAGTTCAAGTTGATACTCCTAGCTCAATCAGCGAACGACTTATTCCAGAAAAAACAATCATGGTTACTGTCGATAAAGGCGGTCGTGTGTTTTTTGGAATGTCTGAAAAAGAGGATGTGAAAACGAAGGTTTTGGGTTACATGATGGATAAATACAAATTCAAATTGACTCAGAAACAAGTAGAAACATTTGGAACGTTAACTGACTTTGGTTGTGCAGTAAATGAATTGCCAGCTTATCTAGATCTACCGTCAGAAGGTCGACAAGAATTCGTAGCTAAAGGTAAAACTTTAGGAATTCCGACCGACTCTACCAATAACCAGTTGAAAGATTGGATTTTTTATGGAAACATCGCTGCATTAGCTTCAGGTGAAGAGAAATACTTCGACGCTAAAGCAAAAGGACTCGTTGTTGAAGTCAATGATTACAAACCAAAATTCGTACTTAAAGCGGATGGTAAATCTGTTTACCTACATGCTAAGAAAGTAGTCGATATTTTTCGTGATTTGAACCTCAACAACTTGAATTTTATTACCTCCATGGAGGCTGATCCAAGAAATTAAAAATTATGGCACAGATACAAGATGATGGTGGTGCACCAAAGAAAGGTGGTAAAAAACGCGCCAAAAGAGCAATGCCGCATATCGACATGACGCCGATGGTGGATCTTGCCTTTCTTTTGCTTACGTTTTTTGTCATGACATCAACCTTCAGCAAAGCGAAAGTAATGAGCCTTGTGTACCCTGCGAAACCAGATCCAAAAGAGATCATCGACCCTAAAAAAGCAGAAATTAACAATGCTGTAACATTTTTATTGTCAGAAAACCGTATCTTTTACTATGAAGGTGCGTTCTATCCTCAAAACAATGCAAAAGGGAAACCTGCAACGCAATTGTTAGAGGCTGATTTCGGCGCTGGAAAAACAGGTGTTCGTAGCTTGCTTGGTAAATTAAATCGCTTTGTTCTTCAAAAGAAACAAGGCTATGATGAGAAATTAAAAACCAAACAAATTGCTGACACAACTTGGGCACGATTAATGCGTGAAGCTAAAAGTGATAATGAAGCACTAAAGGTGCTAATTAAAACAGATGAACTTGCAACATGTAAGAATTTCATCGATTTAGTGGATGAATTGACAATTGCAAGCATTGGTGTAATCGCTCCAGTTGACTTAATGGCAAGTGAACAAGAGTTGATTAAGGCAAAAATTAAGTAATAACATTAAAAAAGAAGAATTATGGGCATCGTATTAACTCTCACAGGTTTAGTGTTGTTGGTCTCTTTGTACGATTACTACACATCGAGAACTTGGCAACAAGTAACTTCAGGAATGAGAAATGAAGTTGTGTTTGAAGATCGTAATCGCGCGTATGGTGCGTACCAAATTCGTCAGAACTACAACAAAAATTTATTGTTGATCATCGGAATCATGGTTGCTTCTATGGGGCTTGCTTTCGGAATTCATCAATATGTGAAAAGTCTTCCAGAAGAAGAAGATCTTCAAGGAAAAGACAGTTCGCAGTTTACAATGGAAGCACCACCCTTGGATGAAGAAGTTGTTCCACCGCCACCGCAGGAACCTATCCCGCCAATGGAAAGAACAATAGAATTCTTGCCGCCTGTTGTAACTGATGAAGAGGTAGATAATCCTCCTCCCATTCAGGAAAACATGGAAGATGTAAACGCAAGTACAAGTACGAATGACACAGATGAAGAGAATTTTGCTCCTCCTGTAACTTCTACACCTCCTCCAGTGGAGAAAAAAGAGGAAGAAACGTTTACTTTCGTTGATGAAACAGCTGAGTTTCCAGGTGGATATGCTGAAATGTCTAAATACATTGCTAAAAACATCAAGTACCCACAAGAAGCAATTGAAATGGGAATCGAAGGAAAAACATTCTTGCGTTTCGTTGTAGGAAAAGATGGTAACATTGAAGATGTGCGTGTATTGAGAGGTTTGTCTGGATGCACAGCATGCGACAAAGAAGCACAACGTGTTGTTCGTTCAATGCCGAATTGGAAGCCAGGTAAAAACGGTGGAAAAGCAGTACGAAGTTATTTCGACTTACCGGTAAGCTTTAGATTAAATTAATCCTTATTTATAAAATTGAAACCCCGGAAAATTTTCGGGGTTTTTTTGTTTAAGACATGAATTACAAAATAATAAATAGCGTAATGTCTGGCCTAGTGGTCATCATTTGCTTACTTTGGCTCTACATGCTTTGGTTTACAGACGCCATGTACATTGAGCGCACTCAAAAGATTATTCTTACTTCTATTTTAACAATTTATATGCTTTTTAGAGCATGGCGACTTTATTCGAGCCTAAAAAAATAGTACTTTGCATCACCAATAAATCTATTCGTATGAAACTTGCTCATTATTCAATTGCTTTCGCAGCACTTTCTCTGCTTGCGTGTTCTTCTCCAACACCAGCAACTAAAGAAACAAAAAAACCAGTGGTGTATCTTGAAGAATCGTTCAAGCCACTGTTTGTTTCAAGTATTGAAACCTACCATAGTCAAAACAACATGGGAGAGGTTACTGCGGAATACGCTCCAGAAGGAAAAGTAATCGAAGCCTTAATGAATCGCACAACTGAAACAATCTGTATCACGCGAGAATTAAACAAAGAGGAATTGGCTACTTTGAAAAAAAGAAACATCGAAGTGCGCAGCGAAAAAATGGCAAAAGATGCTGTTGCATTGATTATCAATGTCGACAATCAAGATTCATTGATCACAATTGCTGAATTGAAAGACATTTTGTTAGGAAAAACAACGACATGGAAAACAAGTAAAAGCCCAATAAACATCGTTTTTGACAATGAAAATTCTGCCAATTTCAACTATTTGAAAAATTTAGCAGGCTTCGAATCTATTCCAGCAAATGTATATGCTGTCAATTCTAACGAAGAGGTCATTGAACACGTGAAAAAGAATAAAAGTACCATTGGCATTATTGGCGTTAATTGGATCAGCGATGAAGACGACCCACAAGCACTGTCATTTAGAAAAGGATTAAAAGTAGTTTCCGTTGCGCAAAATGCTGATGAAAATTACTACAAGCCTTATCAATCGTACATCTATACCGACGAATATCCATTGACAAGAGATGTTTTCTTAATCACCTATGCAAGTAGAACTTCACCCAATAGCGGTTTCACTAATTTCATGGTAGGCGAAAAAGGGCAATTGATTATTCAAAAATCATCATTAATTCCTGCAAAAATGCGCGCTCGCATGATTGAAATCAGCACGGAATAAGGGTTATAAAATAAATAGAAAAATAGAACGTTCTAGTAAAACAAGACAAACAATCCGTTTCTTAAAGTACCAGTTGTTAGGGAGGTTTAGGTACTTTGTTGAAAAAAGTTGAGATTTTATTGAACCATCGTTTGCACAAGTTGTATTACTATTCAAAGACCTCCACAGAGAGGAAAATTGAATACATTATTAACCTAAAATGCAAATGTTATGTCTATTATTTTTGTAATTACTGCACTGGTGTTAGGAGTATCTTTATACGATTACTACACCTCAAGAAGTTGGCAGCAAGTCACTTCAGCTTCTCGAAATGATGTCGTTTTTGAAGATCGAAACAGATCTTATGGCGCCTATCAAATTCGAAAAGACTACAATCGCAACCTCATCGTTATCATGTTGTGTATTAGTGGGTCCATCGGAATCACTTACGGAATCAATCGTTACATCAACGGTAATGGAAATGATTTAGATGCGGCTTCAGGAATTGATTATACTCAATTCACAATGGAAATTCCACCAGTAGAAGCAGAAATTGTTCCTCCACCACCCGCAGAGCCAATTCCTCCGCTAGAAAAAACAATTCAGTTTGTACCACCAGTGGTAACAGATGATTTGGTTGACAACAAATTGCCACCTCAAGATTTGTTTGAAGACACTAATGCTGGAAAAGAAAATCAAAAAGGTGATGATGAGAATTTCAAACCTCCTGTCGACAAAGAAGTGAAAACTAGCGCTGTTCAAAAACCAGATGAAACACACACTTTCGTTGATATCTCAGCTGAATTTCCAGGTGGATATACAGAGATGGCGAAATACATCGCTAAAAACATCAAATACCCTCAAGAAGCAATTGAACTTGGAGTTGAAGGAAAATCATACCTTCGATTCGTAGTTGGAAATGATGGTGCAATTGAAGATGTTCGCGTTGTACGCGGTATTGCACAAAGTCCAGCGATGGATAAAGAAGCAATGCGCGTAGTAAAATCAATGCCGAAATGGAAACCAGGAGAAATCAATGGAAAGCAAGTACGTAGCTACTTTGACTTACCAGTAAGTTTCAAACTGAACTAATCTTCTTAAAACCTCCCTAAAATAACTTAAACGAACCAAAAACAAATCCTCTAATCTGAAACAAAGAAGGTCCCCACAGCAATGTGGGGATTTTTTTCTCCCAATATTAAGAAATTGAGAATTTTCGATAAGAAATAAAATTTGAGGAATAATGATTAAATTTGTTCCTCTCCAAAAAAAGGAAGATTTGGCAAGGATATTGTAATTATCCACTCAAATTACTAAAACTTTAAAAAGTAAAGCAATGAAAAAGTACACACTTGTAGCGTTATCAATATTAAGTCTAGGTTTTGTTAAGGCACAAACCTTAGAAGAAGCAATCAAAAAAACGGATAACGAACGATATGAAGAAGCTGGAAAAGTGTTCCGTGCATTAATTGCAAAGGATGCTGCCAATGCGAGCAATTATTTCTATTACGGTGAAAATTATTATCAAGGAGATGACCTTGATTCTGCCATCATCGTTTGGAAAAAAGGAAACGCTATTGATGCTGCTAATGCATTATCAATGGTAGGAATGGGTAAATCTCTTTGGTTAAAAGGAGACACTACGGCTGGAAAAAAATATTTCGATCAAGCAATTTCATCAACAAAAAATAAGAATGCTGAAGTTTTACGTCAAATTGGTGCTTGTTTAACTCAAGCTGAAAAAAACTCATTGACATGTGCTGAATCGTTCTTACGCACAGCGGTGAAACTAGATCCTAAAAATGTAGATGGTCACCTTTTATTAGGCGATGTACTATTGGAATTGAATCCTACGAATGCTTCTGAAGCAATGAAAAGCTACAATACAGCTTTAGACATTCAAAAAGCAGCGAAAGTAATTGTTCGTAAAGCGAAGATCTATCAAAGAGCACAAAATCCTCAATTAGCAGATGAATTGTACAATGAAGCTGAAACAGCAGAACCAAATTACGCACCTGCGTACCGCGAGCATGCTGAGTTAGCAATGCGTTTCAACCAAACACAAAAAGCAATTACAAAATGGCAAAAATACTTGGAGTTGAACGACAACAATTATTCTCGTTACCGCTATGCATCAGCTCTTTTTACAGGAAAGAAATATGCTGAAGCTGTAACAGAATTTCAAAATGTACACGCAAAAGGATTTAAAAATTTCTACTCAGCTCGTTTGCTAGCTTACTCTTTGTATGAGGCAAATGCAGAAGGAACAGATCAAGCAAAATTCTTAACTGCTCAAGCAAGTTTAAATGAGTTCTTCACAATTGTTCCTCAGGATAAAATCATTGGAATGGATTACAAATACCAAGGAATGATTGAAACAAAATTGGGTTTAACAGACAACGCCTTGAAATCGTTCGAAAAAGCAGCAGAAGTAGATAAAGCACTTGCGCCAGAAATATACACTGATCTAGCGAAAAACTTTATGCTTGGTAAAAATTACGACGGTGCTATCAAGTACTACGGAATGAAAGCAACTAGCGACGCTACAAAAATGACTGTTGCAGAGTATTACGATCTTGCTAGAGCGTTCTACTTTGGCCCAAAAGACTATGCTAAAGCATTGGAAGCATACACTAAAGTAGCAGAGTTAGCAGCAGATTATGCACCAGCATATTTAGGAATGGCGCGTTCTAATGTAAACTTAGATCTTAAAAAAGTAACGTGGGGCGCACAAGCTAATTATCAGCAATTCATCAGCACAGTGAAGCCAGAAGAAGTGGCAACACAAACTAAAAACTTGATTGAAGCGTATAAATACCTTGGCGATTTCTACGTAAACTCTCCATCAAAAGATCCAGTAAAAGCGAAAGAAGTTTGGGGGAAAGTCTTAGAGCTAGATCCTGCGGATAAACAAGCAAAAGCATACTTCGGAGCAAAATAGTATTCGAAATTATATCTGGAAAGCGTCTCAATTTTTGGGACGCTTTTTTTGTTTAAAAAGATTTAATCTATTTCATTTTTCCACTCGCAATTGTATTTGTATATTTGATTTCCAATCAATTGAAATGAAGTACCTTGTTGTTCTATTTACCATCTTTCAGCTCTCGTGCGTCTTTGCACAAGTGAATGATAATTTCGATGATGGTGATTTTTCTACCAATCCAACTTGGGTGGGAGACGACAGTGTTTTTACAATCGTTGATGTAGCGGGAGATTGGCAATTGCGTTCTAATAAAACACTTGTAAGTCAAAGCTATTACCTTTCAACCCCATCAACCGCTATGGCAGATGCACAATGGGAGTTTTTTGTCAACTTACAATTCCAGACTTCAAGCGCTAACTTCGTTGATATTTTCCTTTCGTCCGACAATGCAATGCTAACTGCCGCCGGGATCAATGGTTATTTTGTAAGAATTGGTGGCACCGCTGATGAAATTTGCTTGTACAAAAAAGTAGCAGGCGTGAACACTAAAATTATTGACGGCCTCGACGGTATTACGAATAGCTCTGATAACACACTAAAAATTAAAGTCGTTCGCACAGCTGCTGGCGATTGGACACTTTCCAGAGATTTATCTGGCACTGGGGCTAGCTTCACTTCCGAAGGAAGCATTAACGACCTTACGTTTACCACGTCGGCCCATTTTGGAATTGCTGTCACACACTCTACATTGAGTTTTATCTTAAAGCATTTCTTTGACGACATCTATGTTGGACCAATAATTTTAGATACGCAGGCGCCTATGTTGTTAACGGTAACAGCAATTAGTGCCACTCAAATCGATGTGCTTTTTAATGAAAACCTCAACCAACTTGCTGCAGAAGAACTAGGAAATTATGCCATTGCTCCTTTAACAGCAATTACGAACATTGTTTTAGATGGTGTAAACCCAGCATTGGTGCACATTACTACTTCCACTCCTTTTATTAATGGTACCACCTACAATTTAACATGCAACAGTATAGAAGATTTGTCTGCCAACATCGCTGGAATTCAAGATGCACTTTTTACTTATTTGGTAGCCGATGTTCCTGTGCTTGGAGATGTTATCGTTAATGAGTTTTTTCCAGACCCTAGTCCAAGCGTTGGACTTTCAGAAGGTGAATTCATAGAAATCTATAACCGAAGCAACAAATATTTCAACTTAAATGGCTGGAAAGTTGGCGATGGCACAAACTTCGGAACGGTGCAAAATGCATGGCTATTTCCAGGAGAATACAAAGTACTCACCACTAGTACTTATCTAGATTCATTTCCAAATACTGTAGGTGTTACGAGTTGGGCAGGATTGAACAATGCTGAAGATAGTCTAGTCTTTAAAACAGATCTTGATCTGCGTTTAGAGGCCTTTTTCTATACCGATGATTGGTATCAAGATGATCTAAAAAAAGAGGGTGGCTATTCCTTAGAATTAATCAACCCTAACGATCCCTGTTCCGATTTTAGCAATTGGAAAGCGAGTAATGCCTTTACAGGTGGAACACCATCAACAATCAACACGATTTATGACGCTACGCCAGATACACAAGCGCCAGCAGTAACGCTTTACAACCCCATTGCACCTAACTTCTTAGAGGTCTATTTTAGTGAAGGAATGGATTCGTTGTCCCTGTCCAATGCACTTGTTACTATTGCACCAAATTTAACGATCAACAACACCTTCATTTTTGGAGAAATTCCAATGATGATGACCTTTCAATTCGTTGAAAACATCGCAACAAGTCAAACCTACTCCATTACCATCGAAAATGTGGCCGATTGCTGGTTGAATCAAACAGATCTTTCTGGCAACTTCATTTTACCTTCAATACCAGATTCAGGAGATATCATCATCAATGAAATTCTATTTGATCCCTACACCGGAGGATCCGATTGGATTGAAGTGTACAATAACTCCAACAAAGTAATAAACCTTAAAAACTGGTCACTGGCTAATTTTGGAGATACTGCAATTGCTAACATCAAAACAATCACCAACAATTATTTGATGAAGCCTTTTTCTTATGCAGTGATTGGTAAAGACTCTGTGCAGGTGAAACAAGCCTATCCTGTTGCCGTGCCTGGAACATTCTGCTACATCGATGCGCTGCCATCCTACAATAACGATTCTTCAACAGTGGTTTTACTTTACAATTCGGTGGTAATGGACAAAGTTGCTTATACAGATGAATGGCATTTCAAATTGTTAGATGTAACAGACGGCGTTTCCTTGGAACGCATTGAATTTACTCAACCTTCAAATAGTATAAACAACTGGCATTCAGCAGCCGAAGCAATTGGTTTTGCCACTCCTGGCAGTAAAAATTCACAGTTCAATTCAGCGCTGGCGAATGGTCAATTTAGCTTCACAAGCGAAACAATTTCTCCAGACAATGATGGTTATGAAGATATTTTACAAGTTTCATATGAAATGGAAACAATTGGAATGCTGGGTACGTTCACCATCTATGACGACAAAGGAAGACTAATTAGAGAATTGTTTAAAAATGAGTTACTTGCTTCACAAGGAACATTTTATTGGGATGGGGTGACAGATCAAAACACAAAAGCAAGTATTGGTCTATACGTAGCTGTTTTCGAAGCATTTGATATTAATGATGGAAAAGTCTTTGGTCAGAAAAAAGTGTTTGCTGTTGCTGGCAGGCTTTAATGTTGTAGCTTTGTCACTTACAATTAATCTAAACAAGATGAAAACAATATTAATCATTTTGTGCATTACCTTTATGGGTATGGGCACAAGTTACAGTCAAAATTACAATACCGCTATAGGTATAAAAGGAGGTTACCCAACTTGGGGAGCTTTAAACGTTAAACATTTTTTTGGTGGTTCATCCAATGCTATTGAAGCAAGTCTTGGACTTGGTAATCGATTCCTTTGGGTGCAAGGAATGTACGAAAGAAACTATGCAATTGGGGCGGTTCCAGGGCTGGATTGGTACTGGGGCTTAGGAGCTGATGTAGGCTTTTGGACAGGAAACTACCAATACTACCACCCAAGAAAAGAGAAGTATTATGGTGGCGCTTGGGGCGGACTGGATGCTGTAATTGGTCTTGAATACACTTTTGAAGCAATTCCATTAAATTTAGCCATAGATTTTGGACCAACACTTCGTTTGTTTCCATACCTAGGTGGTGGCTACAATGGTGGTTTCGCAATCCGGTATGCAATAAAATAATATGTTATCAGCAGGTGCAAAAGGATGGATTAAAAAGTATTTCAATTTAATTGATCTACAAGAAATTAATTTACCCAAGTACCTTACTGTTCCTGATGATGTAAGTGAAGAAGAATACATTCACGCTGTGTTAGGTAGAACAGGTATAAATTATGGTTTTGCCTCTCGCTTGCTTTATCTTGACAAAGACTTACAAAAAAAATGGACCTCTGAAGAAAAATTAAAAGTGCTTCTTTTTGAAGCACTTTTGTTTCTCTATCTTTTAAAAAACAAAGAGCTCAACGAACAAGATTTTCTTCAAAAGTTGATTGAATTTTATGGTGAAAAAACTAAAAAATCACTCTTTCAAAAAATCACTTCCTTTTCGAAAGCATCTACCAATGATATCGTAGAAGCACAATTTGCAGCACGTGTAGACATCAAAGCCAATTATTTGGAAAACTCCATGTGGGTGAACTACCTGAGTAATGTTCTCATTTACCTCGACGTTGTTCAATTTCAAAATTTCTTGAATGGCAAAACAGAAAATGCGTATTTACAGCGCGAATCACTCGCCATGGAAGTGATGAAAACAATTGCCCTCACAGCCTATTCTGATAAAAAAATTGAAAAGAAAGAACGTGAACTGTTTAAAGTGTTTCTCGCTTCTGCACATCTCTCCGACGAAAACCGGGCACAAGCAAAGGTGTGGTTTGAAGAAGGTGTTCTTGCTAAACAACAAAATTTTTCTACTCTAGAAAGTCAATTACTGAAACGTTACTTGATTGATCTTGCTGGACTTGTAATTCTTACTAACCATGAAGCTACTGAACAAGAACGAGCGTTTTTAGAAAATTTTAGTGAGAAACTTGGATTTACCGACAAAGAATTAGACGAGTCGCTGCTACTAACAGAACAGTTTATTATCACCAATCAAGAAAAAATTCCATTTTTGCACAACTCCGGATCGATGGAGATAGTGTACAGTAGTCTTTCGAAACGGTGGGTAAAAATTCTTGGTAGAAACAAAGATAAATTAGTGGTAGAATTGCAGCAAAGTAAAGAGTTGGTGCACTTGATTCGAAAATCGACCACCACTGAATTAAGCAAGGAAGAGAAGGAAATGGTAAAAACGCAGTTCAAGGACATCGTAAAATCAATGCCTTCTTTAGCAATTTTCATGCTGCCAGGTGGATCACTTTTATTGCCCTTTATCTTGAAAATAATCCCCGATCTTATACCATCAGCGTTCCGCGACAACGAAGTAAGCGATGAAAAGAATAGCACTCATTGAGTTTGGTGGCTCGCATGCCGAGTGTTTACTTTCGCAGTTTTTTGCACTAAAAAAAGCAAACTATCACATCACGTTTATAGGAACAAAGCAATTATGGGAACAAAATAAATCACTCCATTCCTATGCTGATGCTGTTCATTTTATTGAATTTGAAGGAAAGGCAATTGGTGACTTTAAAAAAGCATTGGCGCTCAATCGCTATCTGAAAGAGCACAACATTGAAATAGCAATTTTCAACACAGCGCAAGGAGGACATGTGCGCAACATGTGCTTATTTGCTCCAAAATCAGTTGAATTCATTGGCATCATCCACACACTGAAAAAATTCAAGGGATCGTTCACCCAACAATTAATCACTCGGAAAATTAAGAAATACCTGGTGCTGAACGATTATTTCAAGGAAGCATTAAAAGATGAAAAAGGAGTTCAAATTGAATCATTTTATCCTCTTCGTTTCCCGCACTTTAAGAAAACCGTGGTTAAAAATGAAGGGGAAATTTGGGTGACGATTATCGGTGGTGTGGAGAATCGGCGTAAAGATTTAATTGGATCCATTGCATTGATGAAGCAACTTCCATCAAACTTTCGGTTCATTTTTTTAGGGAAGAGTAATGCCAAGAATGAAGAAATTGCTGCATTTTTATCTATCCTTGAAAGTGAAAATTTAAACGAAAAAGTGAAAATTTTTAACAATTTTGTTCCAGAAGAAATCTTTGACGCCTACCTAAAAAACACCGATTTCATTTGGCCAATGGTGCATCCAAACACCCCTAGTGCGGGCGAATATTTCAGAAACCAGATTCCTGGAGCAATCAATGTGGCCTTTTCCTATAAAATTCCAATGTGGATTCATTCCGAATATGTAGAGTTGTGGGGAGATTTAAGGAATTCCGTTCATTATTCACTCGAAAACTTCCCTCTAAATTTTGATTCCCTAGCAAAACAACAGCAAGAGGTAAAAGCGATAATGTTAGAGCAAGAAAAGTTCAAAAGTGAGTTTCAGGAGGAGAAGTTTAGGCAGTTTCTATCTTTAATGAAGTGAAATACAAAATTGATGCTTAAGAATTGAAGAAAAAAAGCTCTTTTACGGTGGTGAGGTGAGAAAAGTAGGCAAGTTTGAAAAATTACCAACTGGTTGGTAATATTACCTACCGGTATCCAAGTTTGCAAACTTGCGCAAGAATACTTTAACCCCCTTTTGCGAAGTATTCAAAAACAAGTTTCCCTTTTGCTGTACCCAGAACGTTTATCAGCTCCTCTAAATTCGCCAATTCAATTGCTTTCATCGTCTTAAATGCTTTGAACAATTTTTCCTTGTTCTTTTCTCCTATTCCAGGAACGTGATCAATGCTGGAAGTCAGTGAAGCCTTGCTTCGTTTATCACGATGATGTGTAATTCCAAAACGGTGTGCCTCGTTGCGCAATTGTTGAATCACCTTCAAACTTTCGGAACGTTTATCGATGTAGATCGGCAAAGAATCGCCGGGAAAAAAGATTTCTTCCAAGCGCTTTGCAATTCCTACAATCGCCACTTTCCCGCGCAAATTCAATTGCTCCAATGCCTTCAATGCCGCTCCCAATTGACCCTTTCCCCCATCAATCACAATTAACTGTGGCAAACTTTGCTCCTCATCTAGCATCCGCTTGTATCTTCGATATACGACTTCTTCCATCGTAGCAAAATCATCAGGACCTTCCACGGTCTTCACATTAAAATGACGGTAATCTTTCTTGCTGGGTTTCGCATTTTTAAAAACAACACAGGCGGAAACAGCATTCGTTCCCTGAAAATTCGAGTTATCGAAACACTCTATGTGAATGGGAAGTTCTGTCAACCTAAAATCTTTTTGGATCTGCTCTAAAATGCGCTGGGTATGTCGCTCAGGGTCTTTGATTTTCTCTTGTTTGGTTTTATCAATACGGTAATACTTTGCGTTTCGCTGCGAGAGTTCAATTAGTTGTTTTTTATCACCGCGCGAAGGCACCGTAAATTTAATCCCTTCAATTTTTAAGTCCAAAGGCAACTCTACCAAGACTTCTGGAGAATCACTTAGATAACGCTCTCGCATTTCAGGAAGCAAATAACTGATTAACTCCTCCTTTGTTTCATCTAATTTTTTTTGAACCTCAGCCGTATAGGAATGGATAATTGATCCATTGTTGAGCACAAAATAATTGAAATACGCTGATTTATCATCATCAAGGATCGTTAAAACATCTACCTTGTGAATGGAAGGAGAAACAATGGTTGATTTTGCCTGAAACTGTTCCAGCAATTGAAGTCGCTGTTTCATTTCATTAGCAAGTTCATACGCCTGTTTCTGAGCATGTTCGTTCATTTTTTCCTTTACAAAACGAATAACAGAAGAAATATTTCCTTTCAACAAATGTTCTATTTGCCTGAAATTCTCGTCGTAACTTTCCTTTGATTGTTGTTCCACACAAGGACCTAAACAATTTCCAATATGATACTCTAAACACACTTTAAATTTCTTTTCCTTTATTTTCTGCGGCTGTAGATCGAGGGAGCAAGTACGAGGTAAATACAACTCACGAATTAGCGACAACAAAGTTTGCATCACACGCACATTAGCATAAGGACCATAATATTTTGATTGGTCATGTAGGCGTTGGCGTGTTTGGAAAATCCGTGGGAAAGGCTCATTTTTGATGCAAATCCATGGATAGGTTTTGTCATCTTTCAGCGCAATATTATACTTCGGCTGGTACTTTTTAATTAAGCTATTTTCGAGAAATAAGGCATCTGCTTCGGTATCTACCACAATATAGCGCAAGGAAACAATTTGCCGCACGAGAATTGCCGTTTTTGCATTCTCATGCGTTTTTGAAAAATAAGAACTCACCCGTTTTTTAAGGTTTTTCGCCTTCCCAACGTAGATAATTTTCTCATTGGCATCAAAGTACTGATACACACCAGGTTTTTCTGGTAAGGCTTTCACCTGAAGCGACAAATCCTCTTTCGTCATACCACAAAAATAAGGTATTCAGCTATTGATTACACTAAATAAAACGGAGATTTATTTTCCAATAATATCGTACAATTCAGAAAGATTTGGCGAAATAATGATTTCAATTCTTCTGTTCTTCGCTTTATCAGTAGGGTCTACTGGATGGTATTCTGAACGTCCGCCGGCCATCAATTGCTTCGGATCCATTTTTGAATTTGTTAGCATAATATCAATCACCGATGTAGCGCGTAAAACCGACAATTCCCAGTTATTTTTTGGATGAGCAGCTACGTTTAGCTTATCAGTATCGGTGTGTCCTTCCACAATGATTTCCAAATCCTTTTCGTTTTCTAGCACTTTCCCTAATTCAATCAAGGCTTTTTTTCCATTCGCTTCCACGGTTGTGCTACCAGTTGCAAAAAGTAGTTTTGCCTCCATGCTCACGTAAATCTTCCCGTTTTTGTTGACAACAGTTAAACCTTGCGATTCAAATCCTTTCAAGGCATTCGCCACTTTAGTTTTTAGTGCTTTACTTGCTTCTTCTTGTCGACGCATCATTTCTTCCAATTCATTTACACGCTGTTCTCGTTCAGACAACAATTGCTGTTTAGAATTCAACTCTACTTCCATGGAAGAAAGCGCTTCTTCTTTTCGCTTCAATTCTAAAATCTTCGCTTCAAGATCTGATTGTAAGTCAAATGTTTCCTTTTTTGTTGATTTACTGTATTTCTCGTACGCCGATTCTAGTGATGCCAGTTGCGCTGAACTTTTATCGTACTCCACTTGCAAAAGGCGAAACTTATTTCCCAATTCGCTTGTGTCACTTTTCAAGGCTGTTAATTCCTTTTGAGCGATGGCCAATTTACTAGCATAATCTTTTGATGACCCTTCGTAATTAATAGCATCTGTTTTGTACTTCGCCAATTCATCGCTACACAATTTTTCCTTCTCAACTAATTCGTTGTACTTTTTTACAGGAACACATCCTTGCGCCAAAATCCCCACTGCCAACATCATCATCAATTTCTTCATCTTTCTATGTATTTCTACAAATTTCCTAAAAACGAACACTCAAAAAATGCCCTTAATTAGGACTTTTGAACATTAGAAATTGTATAAAGTTAAAGCCTTAGAAAAGGGAGCCGTGATAGGTAGCGGTATTTTCAATCCGTCTGGTGGTAAAAGCCAGGGAAACTTCGTGCGATCCTGCGTGTGCACCGCGAAGGGAAGAAATACCTATATCGTAGGAATAATAGACTGAAAATCGCTGTTTAATCTTAAATCCTGCGAAAATAGCAATTGCATCATTATTTCGGTAAGCAATTCCCGCTTGTACTTTTTGACTGAAATCGAACATTGCTTGCAAGTCAATTGCCACTGGACCACGTGGTGGAATTTTGACTAAAACTGCTGGTAAAAATCGAATATTATCGCTAAAATTCATTTTGTAACCCACTTGCACAGAGGTGTGAAATCTAAATTTTGAATCATTGCCAAGTCCATCCCATTTCCATGGAATCAATTGATTCAAGGTAACTCCAGCATAATAATTTCTACCTGCCCACAATGCTCCAAAAGAAGCATCTGGTGCTAAAACAACTGCTTCACGAAGAACAGCTGGATCATCATCTACCGTTGTTGCAGAGGCGTGATTAAAGCCCATTTGTAGGATTCCTGCATAAATACCAAAGGAAAGTCGCGTTTGTTCGTTGATAACAAAATGGGGAGCATAGCCAAAATTTACTCTATTGGTATTGAATTGACCGATTTGATCAGCTTCAAAGCGAACGCCTATACCGTGTTTTGATTCAAAGTATTTTTTTTGGCGTTTATCGAGTTGCAAACTAAAAGCAAACCCACCACTTCGAGGTGCTCCCTCTAATCCTACCCATTGAAAACGATACAAACTGTGCATTTCCAGTCCTTTCTCAATCCCAAGATGCGCAGGATTTATCATTACCGAGTGTTGCGCCCATTGCGAATACTGCGTCATTTGCTGACCAAAAAGTACTTGATTGCACCCCAATAATAGTATGACGATTAACAACCTCATCGAATCAATGTCAAACTTCCTTTAAATTGCTGATCTGCCTCATCTTTTAAATTGATGACATAAAAATAAACACCCTCCGTGAGCACATTACCACTATTCGATTCACCTCGCCATGCCGTTTGAGCAGAATAAGCAGTTGTTTGAAATACCTCTTGTCCCCAACGATTTGTAATATAAATGGTACAATCAGGGAAATTTTCGATTCCGGGAATCACCCAAGTGTCATTTCGACCATCATTGTTGGGTGAAAAAGTGTTTGGAATCATGAGAAGTTGAGGTACTGTAATCAATACACCATCCGTGAAAATACAACCGTTTACATCAGTCACTGATAAAGTGAATAATGTTGTTTCATTGGGAAAAGCAAAGGGATTTAAAATAGAATCATTACTTAACAAAAAACTCGGTGTCCAGGTAAGAATGCTTCCACTTGTAGTTGCTTGTAGTTGAATGGTATCGCCAGGAAAAATAGATTGATCCGCACCCGCATTTACTGCGATGGTGTTCACAACAATTGGAGCGGTTAAGGCGGAGACTGCCAATGGACAATTTTGGTAACAGGTGCATTCTGCCGACAATATATCGTTGTTTTGAAGATTAGTTGTCTGAAAAATAGTATCTGAAGTAACAGCAACTAATGTTCCATTAATGTACCAAGAAATTGCACTTGAATCTGGACAATTCGACATTGCAACATAGGCACTCACCAATTGATTTGCACATACTGTTGCTGGGTAAATGATATTAAAACTAGGCGCTATTTGGTCGACACCAGTGCCAGAAATTGCAACATCCAATGTGCATTCAGCAGGAGAACTCACTCCGTTGGCGCCAGAAATTACAATATAATAATTCGTATTTGCAGGTAAAGCAGTTGCAGTGATTAAAAAATTTCCTGCTTGATTACTTTCACAATTCCCAAGATTGGTGTACGATGCGGGATCACATGGTACTGAGGCTTGCAATAAAGCAGCTTGAATTGCTGTTCCTTGACCAGCACCTGTTTGAAAAACTAAATTAGAGAAATCGATACTTACATCACCTCCTACTACATTGGTTGAAAATTGCAACCAAATCGTATTATTTGGGGTAAAGCAAAAAGTGAAATTGTCCTCACATGTTGGACAAACAGTGGTATTTGCACTTAGATTACTAACCGAAAAAACTTGATTAGGACACAGCTCAAGTGCTTGATTACAAGAGTTATAACTTTGTTGCGCAACAAGCCAATTGCTCATCAACAGCAGCATTACCACACAATATAATTGTCCTTTTTTCATCAAATCAGTTCGAAATTACAACAAAAATGAAGCATTTTATTTATTTCACGTATTTTTAGCTCGCCAAATGGTTAAATAGCTGTTAATTGAGGCATTTTTACCATTTTTGCTCTTTGTTTGGCACAATAATAGATTGAGCTCAAGAATAATAGAAAAACCCGCTTATGAATAAAATATTTACTCTCGTACTAAGCCTTTTTTTAATTTCTAACTTCTCATTCGCTCAGCGAATAGATTACGACCATACTTCAAAATGGTTCTTAGGCTTAAATGTCGGGGCAACCTGGCAAACAACTGATGTTCGTAACCAAACAAGTGCTGGTTATGGATTTACCCTTGGAAGATCTTTCAATTACGATTACGCAAAAGCAATTTCGTTTGATGTAAGATTCCGTTACCTGTATGGAAAATGGTATGGTCAAGATTACGACACCACTTCTCTAGCAGATTACAATCCAACGAATGATATCACGTCTAACAATTTCCCTTTGCAGGAATACAAAGACTCTCTTGGTTATTCTGTGAATAATTTCATGGCTGATAATCATCGTGTTGCGTTAGAACTTGCAATGCATTTCAATAGATTGACAGAAAGAACAGGTTTTGATCCCTACATTTTCGGCGGAATTGGACTCTCTTTCACAGAAACCTACGGTGATTTATACAATCAAGATGGCACCAATAATATCTATGATTATTCAAGTTTACCATCGATAAACAAAACCACTTTGGCATCACTGATGGATGGTATCTACGAAACTCCATTAACCGGCAGTAATGCAACGAGTAGAAATGTACAATTTATGCCGAGCTTAGGATTTGGCTTAGCCTATCAGGTTGGAAAAAGAGTGACTTTAGGACTTGAGCACAAAACAACATTTACGTTAGGCGATGAATACGATGGTTTTATTTCAGACAAACGTCTAAAAAATGATCTGTACCATTACACCTCTGCTTTTGTGCAGTTCCGTTTCAAAGTTCGTGGAGATGACTACGTGAAACCAATTGAACCAGTTGCGTGTAAAGATCCTGTGATTTATTACCGTACACCATCATCAGTCACATCAACTGTTGGAAATCAAGTTTATCAATTGGTGGCAGATGTCTACAATGTGACTGCCCAATCAGAAATCCGTCTTGCGATCAATGGTGTCGAAACTACAAATTTCACTTACAATATAAACACGCATCGATTGGAGAGCACGATCTTGTTGCAGGTTGGAACAAATAATATCGATATCCTCGCGTCTACAACTTGTGGAAGTGTGAACTCTCCCGTTTCTATTGCTTATGAACCTTGTAACGCACCCCTTGTTAACTTATTAAACCCTTCAGTTGCAAGAACTGCAGTGACAAGTCCAAGTTATGCAGTTAGTTTCTCTGTTCTAAACATGACATCAAGCCAAGGACTTACCCTTACTCAAAATGGACAAGCGATTACTAACTTTTCATTCAACAACCACACGCTTACAGCAAATGTGATTTTGAACAGCGGGACAAATATTTTTGTTTTGTCAGCAACGAACAATTGTGGAAATGCATCTCAAACGGTTGAGATTGAATTTCAACCATGTTTAGCGCCAGTTGTGAACTTTTTGTCACCTACTACAAACGGAGCAATTGTGACTTCAAGTAATTTCACGCTTACAGCAGCTTTGCAAAATGTGTCAGCAGCGGGGAATATCGTTATTCGCCATAACGGTGCAACTGTCAGTGGATTTACGTTTAGTAATGGTAACATCTCTAAAAATTTGACCCTGGTAAATGGAACAAATACATTTGTGATCTCTGCTACAAATAATTGTGGAACTGTAAATGAAACAATAACAATTGATTATCAAGCATGTACCGCACCTGTGCTTACAGTTGTAAACCCTTCTGTTGCAAGTACCACTGTTTCTAATCAGTACTACACCTTATTGGCAAGTGTCCAAAACACGAATGTGGAAAGTGTTAGTATCAGTCAAAATGGTCAAAACATTGGTGTAGGAAGTAACCAAAATGGTTATGTTCGTAAGGATGTAACCCTACAGTCTGGACTTAATAAATTTGTATTCACGGCGTCTAATTCATGCGGAACAGTGACTCAAACTGTCAACATTATTTACAATGATTGTACTCCTCCAACAATTGGCTTAATTACGCCTGCATCGAATGGAACAACTGTTTCATCAGCTTCGTACACGTTCTCTGCACAAGTTAACAATGTAACAGCTACTGGAACAACGGTAACATTGAATGGAAGCACATTTGCAACGACTTATAACAATGGTTTAGTTCGCGGTACTGTAAATCTTCAAACAGGTTTAAATACCTTCATGGTAACAGCAACAAATGCATGTGGTACTGTCACTGAAACTGTCACAATCAACTACAGTAATTGTGTGGCTCCAACGATAAACATGATTAGCCCGGCAAACAGCAACAATGTAACTGTTACTAGCAATGTTTATTCGTTCACAGCACAAGTATTAAATGTTAGCATTAACCAAATTAGTGTTACTCAAAATGGACAAGCAATCACTGGATTTACCCTAACGAATGGTATTCTGAAGAAAGATCTATCATTGTCATCTGGTGTAAATACCATTGTGATCATAGCAACAAACTCATGTGGTAATGCATCTCAAAGCGCCTCAATTACATACAATAATTGTATAGCACCAACATTGAGCTGGTTGACACCAAGCAATGGTAATAATGTAACTGTAGGTTCGCCAGATTTCACGCTTGGCTTGCAAGCAACAAATATTGCGAATACTCAAAACGTTACTATTTTTCAGAATGGAACTAGCTTAACTGGAATTTCCTTAAACAATGGAACAATCAGCAAAGCTATTACCTTGCGTCCTGGTGAAAACACTATCACAGTAGCAGTTGCGAATGAGTGTGGAAGTGTCACTGAAACAGTTACGATTATTTACAACGATTGTGTTCCTCCAACAATTTCTTGGATTAGTCCAAATAATGGAGAGTACATCACTGTCACGAATAGTGCTTACCAGTTAACTGCACAGGTAAATCATTCAACTCAGCAATTTACTACCATTACACAAAACGGTCAAACAATCACAGGTTGGGCATTCAATAATGGACTAGTAACGGCAAATGTTCAGCTTGTTGCAGGCGTTAACTTGTTTGTTATAACGACTAGCAATAGTTGTGGGAATTCTTCCAAAACAGTAAAAATAACTTACAATGATTGCATTCCTCCGAGCTTCTCATGGATTACTCCTGCAAATGGATCAAGCATCACAGTAACAAATGCAACATATTCATTGCAAGCACAAATCGCTAATGCAGTTACCAATCAAATGTCAGTAACATTGAACGGACAAGTATTGAGCGATGCAACAATAGCACAAGGGCTACTTAAATACTTGTTGAAACTACAGTCAGGAGCAAATGTGGTAGCAATTACGATTACAACTCCTTGTGGAATAATTACTCAAACAGTTACCATCAATTACAATGACTGTGTTAATCCAACAATTAATTGGATCAGCCCAGCAAATGGAACAAACATAACGGTGTATGAAGAAGCGTACAATGTCGCTGTTCAAATTGGTAATGCAAGCATCCAAAATGTAAGTGCAACACAAAATGGAAGTCCAATTACCAATGCTTCTTTTAGCAACGGAACTATTTCAGCAGCCGTTAAATTACAGACTGGAGTAAATACTTTTGTGGTGACTGTGAGTAATGATTGTGGAACTGTGACGGAAACAGTAACTGTGACCTATGTGCCTTGTTCACTTCCAACTTTAAGTTGGCTTTCACCTCCCAACGGACAAACTTTTGCTGCAGGCGCAGAAGCATTTACATTGTCGGCACAAGTTCAAGGAGTAACATTAGCAGGTGTTATGATAACGCAGAATGGGCAATTAATCACTGGCGCAACACTCGCTAACAATGTATTACAAATTGCAACCACGCTTGTGGCAGGACAAAACACTTTTGTTGTAATGCTTAACAACAACTGCGGAAGAATTTCCGAATCTGTGCTGGTAACATTCCGCACTAGCGGTAGTGGGAACACAAACACAGGCAATGGTGAAGTAATCGATGGAAATGTTGGTCGACCAAAAACAGAGCAAGGTGTTCCAAACACCACAAAACCAACTACAACAAAACCTGGAACAACGACAACTAAGCCAACAACTACAAAACCTGGAATACCGACAACAAAGCCAGGAGTAAAACCAATTCCAGTTGATACAAACACAGACAATGGAGCTGTTGAAAATGCAGACTCGATACCACAGATAAAACCTCGATAAGTGAATAAATTTTAACTTATTAATGAAAAAATAGAGCCATTCAGATTGAATGGCTTTTTTTTTTCAGTTCTACTTTCTATCTTCGCACTCTTGTAAACTTTTATAGTAATGGCATTAATAGGAAAAATACGCGAAAAATCAGCCTTAATGGTTATCTTAATTGGGGTAGCATTGTTGGCTTTTATATTAGGAGATTGGCAAAAAATTACCGGTGGAATGGAAGATGTTCTAGGATACGGTACTGTGAGCGGAGAATCAATTGATGCAAAAGCTTTTGAAGAAGCTAAAATAAATTTTGAAAGCCAAGATCGCAATCAATTTGCACAGCAAGGTCGTGAATTCACGCAAAAAGATCAAGATGCTTCTGAAGAGAAAGCATTTAACTATGTTGTTGAAACATCCATTTTCAATAAAGAATATGATGCCCTTGGAATTGATGTAAGCGATGCTGAGCTAGATGCTTATTTATACGGAACAGAAGGATTTAGCGTTTTGCCAGATTTAGCAAGTGGCTTTACTGATTCAACAACTGGACTGTTCAATGCTAAATTATTGCAAAAGAAAATCGAAGAGATGGAGAAGTCTACCGATAAAAATGTGCAAAAACAATGGCAAGACACCAAAAAATATTATGTTGATCGTCGTAAGCAAGAAAAATACTTTACAATTGTACAACAAGGTCTGTACGCTACAAAATTAGAAGCGGAAGATGATTATATCGCGAAAAACGAAAAGAAAAACATTTCGTTTGTTGTTCGTCGTTACAGCGAAATAGCTGACGATGAAATTAAAATTTCTGACGAAGCTGTTGAAAATTATTACAACGAGCACAAAAACGAGAAAAAATACGAAAACAGAACTGCAAGTCGTGAGGTTCGTTGGTTCGATATCAGCATATCTCCATCAAAAAGAGATTCATCTGAATTTAACACGAAAATGAACGATTTGAGAAGTGCATTTGCTGCTGCAGTAAACGACTCTATGTATGTGATGCAAAACTCGGATTTAAAATTCTATTCCTCTACTAAAGTAGCAACAGCTGTACCAGAAGGGCACCCAAAAGCTCAAAACGTTGCTGTTACCTACCCTAGAATGATGGATTCCACATTTGCTAAAGCAAAGATTGGCGATATCGTTGGCCCTTTCAACGGCAAAGATGGAAACCTGGTTTTATCTAAAGTAATTGGATTCACTCCACAATCATTAACTGCTCGTCACATTTTAATCAGCACAAAAGGGGCTACTGATGATGCTGCATTTGCAAAAGCACAGAAGAAAGCAGATAGCATTATGAAGTTTTTAACGAAAGAAAATTTCGATGAAAACATTATGAAGTTTACCGATGACAGAGATCAACAAGGAATGCCGAACAGTGGTGGAAAATACGCCAACTTCATTGAGGCAGAAATGGTTCCTGAATTTTCTACATTTGCTGCAACAAAAGCAATTGGCACAATCGGAGCAGTGAAAACGCAATTCGGAATTCACATCATGGAAGTATTAGAAAGAAGTGGAGATCGTTTTCCTGTCGTTGCTTCAATTCAAAAAACATTTAAACCTAGCCAAGAAACAATTGACGAAAAAGACGCAGAAGTTTACAATTTACTCTACAAGTTAGATCAAAAAATTGCTTCAAAATCTTCACCGATCAAAAAATTGGCAGCATTTGATACAATTGTACAACGCGCTGGCTATTTTGCACGTCCATTAACGCTTCAAGATGAGGCCCCTCGCCTGTATGGATTTAATACACCATTCGCTGAGGACAAAATCTTGAAATTAGCATTTAATGAAGATGCAATCGTAGGAGATTTGATAGCAGCCCCAATTAAAGATAAAGATCGTTACATTATTGCCGTAGTATCTGCTATTCGTAAAAAAGGAGTGCCTAATTACGAAGATGTTGAATTAGTGATGCGAAAAGATTTGCTTCAAGAGAAAAAAGTAGCACGTTTGACCAACCAATTGTTGAAAGACAAGAAATTGGAAGACATGGCGAAGAGAGGTAACACAATGGTAAGTAAAGCAGAAGTAACATTCGGTACTCCTCAAATTACTGGCGCAGGTTACGAACCAGAAGTAATCGGAGCTTTATTCTCTGGATTAAAAGATGGACAAAAAACATTACCACTTAAAGGCAGCATGGGAGTTTACGTTGTTCGTATAGACAATACAGTAAAAGCACCAACCGTTGCCAATTACAAAACTGAGCAACAAGCAATGTTAGATATGCTGAAAGGAAGTGCTGGACAATCAGTAGTTGCTGCACTTAAGAAAAAAGCTGAAGTGATCGACAATAGAAGATTGTTGAAAACAGGAGTTCGAAGATAAATAAGCACTTGATATAAATTGAAAGCTCTCTTGAAATTCAAGAGAGCTTTTTTATGCTGTTAGTAATCCATATTTGCTGCCTGGAAACGATCGAATTAACCCCTTAATTTCCATCGTAAGCAATAAAACATTAAGTGCCGAAACAGGTTTCTTCATTCTTAATGCTAACACATCAATATGTTCAATTGAGCCATCCAGTTGTTCAACAATTTCCATTTCCTCTGGTTCTAAATCAAGCAACAGGGTTGTTTGTGCAGCTTTGTTTGTTGATGAGTTTTGCCATCCCATAAACTTCAATACATCTTGCCCACTGCTCACCAAATGGGCCTTACTCTCACGAATAAGTTGATTGCAACCTTCTGAACTTGGAGAAGTAACATTTCCTGGAAAAGCAAAAACATCTCGATTGTAATCAAGTGCAAGTTCTGCTGTAATTAAAGATCCACCACCTTGTTTGCTTTCAATCACAATTGTTGCATCAGCCATTCCAGCTACAATTCTGTTCCGCATGGGAAAATTTTCACGGTCAGGTTTGGTAAAGGATAAAAATTCGGAAATAAGCCCCCCATTGTAAAGCATTTGATCTGCTATTTTTCGATGATTAGCAGGGTATATCGATGATAATCCATTCCCTAAAACCCCAATAGTTTGAAGATCTTTACTCAAACAGGCCTTGTGGGCGCAGATATCAATCCCATACGCTAAGCCACTTATCACTTGTACCCCTGCTTCCGCCAAATCAGCAACCAACAGTTGACACAAATCCTTCCCATAGTCAGTTGCATCTCTAGTACCAACAATCGCAATTGTGCGTGCAGGATTTAGGTCAACATTACCTTTTGTGTAAATTAAAAGTGGTGGATCAACACATTGTTTCAGACGCCGAGGATAACTTTCGTCTAAAATAAAATGTACCTGCACATTGTTTTTCATAATAAACTCCATCTCACGATGGGCAATTTCAAGTGCATTCTTGCGGTCCATCTCCATCAAGAGTTTTTTAGAGAAGCCAGTTTCTTTGTGTAATTCATTTACACTAAATGCAAATAGCTTTTCCAAAGAACCCAATTCTGAAATCAGAATCATAGCCTTTTTATAACCTATTCCTTTTAGCTGTGTTAAAGCAATCTTTAGTTGAAGTTGGTCGGTATTCAAATTTTATTATTTTTGTTAGATTAATTTACGAAGAATTTTTTAATTCACTTATGAGAAGTTGTAGTTTTCTATTTCTCCTAGTCCTACTGCCGCTAAATTATTTTGCACAAATCAATGGCACTGTTAAAAGTTCACTGAACAATGAACCAATATATGGCGCTAAGATTGAGAGCTCTGAAGGACATTCTATCCTGAGTAATATTGATGGCCTTTTTCAAATAAGACCGGTAAATTATCCTATTTCATTAACAATTTCCATAGAAGGTTTTTTAAATGACTCTTTAGTAATTTATGGTGATACCACGATTACTTTGCAAATGGTGAAATCCGTTGAAAAAATTGAAAATGTAGTTGTAAGTGCATCTCGTCGTAGACAAAAGGTGGAGGAAGTTCCTATTTCAATGGAAATCATTCGCCCAGAGTTAATTAATAATAAAGGACTTACTAATCTTGAGCAAGTTCTCGACCAAACTCCAGGGGCATTTGTGATGGATGGCCAGGTTAGTATCCGTGGTGGTGGTGGTTATGCTTATGGTGCAGGAAGTCGTGTTTTGGCGTTATGGAATGGAATTCCTCTCAACTCACCAGATATTGGAGATATTAAATGGAATGCAATTCCATTGGAACAAACTTCACAAATAGAAGTAGTGAAGGGAGCCTCCTCTGTGTTATATGGAAGTGGTGCATTAAATGGAACTATTTCAATGATTGAAAAAGAACCAACTGCGGAGGGTGATTTAAAAGTAAAATTTCAATCGGGGATCTATGGAAATCCTCGTAGAGAAAGTTTAAAATGGTGGAAAGATACCATTCCTACCTCTCATTTAGCAGAAGTTTACTTTGGAAAACAAATCAAAAATTTTGGAATGACCATTGGTGGACAAGGATTTTATGATTTAGGTTACCGCAAAAGAGAAACAGAATGGCGTGGAAGAATAAATGGGAGCTTCTCTTATAGAATTCCAAAACATCGCTTGAAATTTGGACTTAGTTATAATTTCCAATATCAATTTATGGGCTTATTCATTCTTTGGAGAAGCGCAGAAGAAGCCTATGAATCAGACAATATTAGTGAGCAACGCTCGATTCGAGGAAACATTGATCCGTATGTAAAATATATTGATAAACAAGGGAATATTCATACGTTTAGAACCCGCTATTACATGGTATCCACAGGTAATAGTGAGTTGCTTTTTACCGCAGCAAAATCTCAAATGATCTATTTAGATTACAATTTCCAAAAATTGTGGGGAAAACGCTTTGAGCTAACAACGGGAATCACCAACACCAATAATTCTATCAAGAGCACTGTATTTGGAGATCACCGTTCACTAAATGTAGCAGCTTATGTGCAGGGAACGGCAAAATTTGGCCGTTTTGATATTACGGGAGGTGCTCGTTTCGAGTTTATCCAAATGGACACGCTAGCACCAGATTCTAGAATGAAAATTACAGACAGCCTTGTTTCGCCTATTTACCCCATTTTAAGAGCAGGAGCGCACTACGCCCTCACCGAGGCGACACACCTTAGAGCCTCTATTGGACAAGCAATTCGTTTTCCAGCTGTTGCAGAACGCTTTGTGGCAACTTCTAATGGAGCAGTGGTAATTGTTCCAAGTCCTAATATTACTGCTGAAACGGGTTGGTCGGCAGAAATTGGTGTAAAACAACTTTTTAAAATAAAAGATTGGAAGGCTTATGTTGACGTTGCAGCCTTTGTCAACCAATACAAAAACATGGTTGAATTTAACTTCGGTGTTTTCAACCCACACAATTTTGATCATTTGGATGTAATTGGGGCAAATCCTAATCAAGAAGATCTTGATACGCTATCTTCACTTTACGATCAAGGGTTTTCACTTTCTCAATTGATCGGCTTCCAAGCTCAAAATACAGAGCGAGCTAGAATTACTGGAATAGAGCTTTCGATGGGCTGTAGTGGAAAAATTAAAGGTGTTGAAATCAGTTCCATGATTGGTTATACCTATATGAATCCAGTAAACCTCAACAAAGATCCGAAATACACCTACTATTCATCCGATTCATCTAACATCCTAAAGTACCGTTTCCGTCACTTAGTGAAAGGAGATATTGAAGTAACATACAAAAATATTTCATTGGGAGCCTCTACACGATTCAATAGCTACATTCGAAATATTGATAAAATCTTTGAAGTAGAATTGCCGGATGGGACCTATGCCTTGCCAGGCTTGTATGATTACCGTCATTCACACATGAAAGGAAATTTAGTTTTTGACCTTCGATTGGGTTATAAATTAAAGGATAAGTTTCGTTTTGGATTCATTATCAACAACTTATTCAATCGAGAGTATGAAGGTCGACCAGGTGACATACAAGCTCCTCGCAACTTTATACTGCAACTCCAGTATGATATTATCTAAAAATTAATAAAATTTAACTATTATTGTTAGATTTACCTAAGAAAACTAGTTGAAAATGCGCATACTTCTATTCAGTATTTTATTAGCTCCATCTTTTTTATGGGCACAGGTCACCGGAAGTGTTACCGAAGAAAAAACAAAACAACCTGTAGTTGGGGCAAAAATATTTGCTTCTGATGGCAATAGAACCTTGTCTGACTATGATGGGAACTTTACCTTAAGTTCAGAAAAATTTCCAGTAACAATCGTGACAATCATGCCTCCCTACGTGAATGACACAACTGTTATTCAAAGTGCTGGTGAGGTAAAAATTTATCTTGCCGAAGTAGTTCAAAACATCTCAACAGTAGTTGTCAGTGCGAGCAGACGTCAGCAAGAAGTTGAGGAAGTACCCGTTTCTATGGAAGTGATACGTCCTGGATTAATTGATAATAAAGCAATTACAAATATCACCGAAGCAGTTGATCAAACCCCAGGTGTTTTTACCATGGATGGTCAAGTAAGTATTCGTGGTGGTAGTGGATTTGCTTATGGGGCTGGGAGCCGTGTACTAGTTTTATGGAATGGAATGCCATTACTTTCTGGTTATGCAGGTGATACACAATGGAATGCTATCCCGATGGAACAAGCATCACAAATTGAAATTATGAAAGGTGCGGCCTCAGTACTCTATGGTTCTGGAGCATTAAATGGTGTTATTTCATTGTATGAAAAAGAACCAACATTAGAGCCAGAAACTAAGTTTAAAGTGCAGTGGGGGGTGTACGACAAGCCACAGAGAGAATCATTGCATTGGTGGGCAAAAGATAAAAACAGTCCAGTTCGACCGTCAACAGGTGCGCCAATGAGTCAAATGTTTGAGTTCTACCGTGGACAAAAATTCAAGCAATGGGGATACACCGTTTCTACCAATTATTTTCATGACAGTGGTTTCCGCGAAGGAGAAGTTGAATATAGAGGCCGTGTATCGGGAACTATTTACATTCATCCATTAAATTGGAAAAAAGTAAAAGCTGGTATTGGTTATAACATACAAGGCAATAAATCTGGTAGTTTTCTATTGTGGGAAAGTGATTCCCTTGGCTACAAACCTCAAGGAGGAATTAATAGCACAATGCCGCTTTTTGGCGAATATCAACCAAACCCTGCTGATTCAAGTGCTACAATGGCTTACTCGATGGGACCAAGAATTTACATTGATCCTTACGTGAAGTTTTTCGACAAATACAACAATCGTCACAATTTCAAAACACGCATGTATCACACTGCTAATAAACAGTTGTTAAATGAGGCGCAAGGAAACTCTTCTACTATTTGGTATGGTGAATATCAATTCCAACGCAACTTTACCGAAGATATCTCCTTAACTGCTGGCTTCATGGAATCTTACAATGTGGTTACATCCCAATTAATGGGAAATCACACTGCCAATAACATGGCAATATATGGTCAATATGAGCATCATATCGGTAAATTTGATTTCACTGCAGGTTTGCGTATTGAACATTACAAAATGGACACTAGTCGTGTAGATACGGAATTTAAAATTGGAAATGGCTCCATTCCAGTATATCCTATTGCTCGTCTCGGTATTCACTACCAGCCAGCAAAATATACTCACCTTCGTGTGTCTTATGGACAAGGTATTCGTTACCCTTCGGTTGCGGAGCGATACACTTCTACAAATGTTGGTCCTCTAAGTGTTTTTCCGAATCCATTTGTGCGACCAGAAAAGGGATGGGCTGCTGAAATTGGAATTAAACAAGGGGTGAAAATTGGAGACGATTGGAAAGGTTTGTTTGACCTTGCTGCATTTGTCAATGTGTACGAAAACATGATGGAGTTTACCTTCGGAGTTTACGACCCCATCACATTTAAAAGCCTAGATTACACTGTGCAAGCTGATATTGACAGAATTGTAGAACTCCAAAATGATTATGGTTACTCCTTGTCAGAAATTATTGGTTTTCAATCTAGAAACTCAGAAAATGCAAGAATTACAGGGATCGACTTCTCGTTCAATTCCATGGGGAATATCAAAGGCGTTGAAATTTTATCAATGATTGGATATACCTATATGAATCCTGTAACCTTGAACGACAATCCAACCTACCAAGCAACTTTTTCTGATACAGTTAGTGGTTTGTTGAAGTACCGATTCCGTCACTTAGCAAAAGCTGATGTGGAAGTAAATTACAAAGGATACAGTCTTGGTTTCTCACTTCGATATAATTCATACATGCCAAACATTGATAAAGTATTCTTGGAAAGTATTGGCGGAAGTTATGTGCTTCCAGGATTGGCCGCATACAGAGAGAAATACAATAAAGGAACATTTGTTGCTGATGTAAGAATTGGGTATAAATTTAATGATCACTTCAGAATTGGAGCTGTGTGCAATAACTTATTCAATGTTGAATACACTACACGTCCGGGAGATATTCAAGCACCAAGAAACTTTATCTTGCAGTTGACTTATAAACTTTAATGAAGGTACTTGGCGTAATTCCTGCTAGATTTGGTTCTTCTCGTTTTCCTGGGAAACCACTTATCGATCTAAAGGGGAAAACGATGATTCAACGCGTGTACGAAGGTGCAGCAAAATCAACCTTGATCAAGGAATTGATTGTTGCCACTGATGATCAACGCATTTATGACGAAGTGATTCGTTTTGGTGGAAAAGCCGAAATGACATCTTCCCATCATCCTTCAGGAACAGATCGTTGCGCTGAAGTTTTTGAAAAACATCCCGATTTTGATGTCGTTATCAACATTCAAGGTGATGAACCTTTGGTAGATTTTCGACAAATTGATCAACTTTTAGAAGCTTTCAAAAATGAAAATGTGAAAATTGCCACCTTAGCAACAAGATCCATTTCCAACGAAGATCTTCTCAATCCTAATCGCATTAAAGTGGTGGTCAACCACCAAAATTCGGCCCTGTACTTCAGTAGAAGCTGTATTCCTAATTTTCAAAATGCTAGTGTAGAAATAGCAGCTACTTACCCCTTTTTACGTCACATTGGCTTATATGCCTTTCGAGGAAATGTACTAAAAGAATTAACGGCATTACTTCCAACTGAATTAGAAAAAACAGAATCCTTAGAGCAACTGCGGTGGTTGTATTATGGATATCCAATTTCAGTGATTGAAACAACAATTGAAACGCCCAACATCGACACTACAGAAGATTTAGAAAAAGTATTGAGTTTGCTGTAACCCTTCCCTGATTCCTCCGTATTTTGTAGATACTATTAATTTCTGTAAATTTGTTAGATGGTATCCGTGAATGAACTTGTTGGTCAATTATTACTGCAGCACAATTGTGTTGTAATTCCTGGCTTTGGTGGCTTTGTTGCTAGCCAAAGTTCTTCTGTAATTGATTTTTCAACTGGAACGATGGCGCCGCCAAAAAAATCATTACTATTCAATAAGCAATTGATTAATAATGATGGACTTCTTATTTCAGAATTTTCTATTCACAATCAACATACTTTTTCAGAGGCGCAAGAACATATTCAAAACACCATTGCTTCTTGGAATACACAATTGAAAAATGGTTTTCAAATTGATTTGCCAAATGTAGGAAAGTTATTTTTCGACAAAGAAAATAACATCTCCTTTGAGCAAGATCGTTTTTTCAATTTGTTGTTACAATCTTACGGACTGAGCAAAATTCACTTCGTAGCGGAGGAAGACGTGAAGTTAGTAGAACATAAAGTTGCCATCGAAGAATTGGTATCAACTCCAATCATTGAAGCTGAAGCAGCACCTATTTTTATTCATCCCGCAACGAAATCGAAAGTATGGCGCTACGTGGCAGCAGCGGTTATGCTTCCTATTGCCTTTTATTCTTTTTGGATTCCAATAAAAACGGATGTCTTAGAATCTGGTTTAATTTCGATCAAAGATTTTAATCCATTCTACAAAAAAGGTGAAGCAGTGTACCAAGCTCAAAAATACGACCTTGAAAAACTGCCAATACGTGAGGAATCACTTTCAAGTTTGATTGAAACATTGCCCCAAAATATAGCTGTGTATTCCTATCGTTTTGATCAGGACAGTTATGTTGCAGTGAAGGTCAATGAACATCCAACGGAATTACAAACACAAACATTACCGGTTGAAACTTCAATTCCTGAAGTAAGTGCTCCGATTAAAAAAGAAAACACTCCCCTGGTATCTACTGGCTCATTTTCGTACATCGTTGGTTGCTTTTCTAGTGCGGCGAATGCTACCAACTTGGTAGCGAAGCTACAAAGTCAGGGGCTTAGCGCTTCAATTGCTGGAAATGCTGGTGGATTAACACGTGTTAGTGCTGGTTCAGCAAATTCTCAACAAGAAATTCAAACAATTGCAACGAAAGCTCAATCATTAGGGTTTTCAGGTTGGGTGTTGAAAAATTAAACAAATGATTTTATACAATGTTACTGTAAGTATCGATCCTACCGTTGCGGAGGATTGGTTAGCGTGGATGCGTTCTCATCATATTCCAGATGTAATGGCTACCGGTTGTTTTACTGAAAGTAGACTTTCTAGAGTGCATGGCGAAGAAGATAGCGGCGTAACGTACGCAATTACCTATTTATCGCCCTCACAAGAAAAAATGGATGAGTACCAAAAAACACATGCCCCGGTATTACAAAAGGATCATTCAGCAAGATTTGATGGCCGATTTGCCGCTTTTAGAACCTTTCTTACTGTGATTGAAGAATTTAAATAATGGATGTAAGAGCTAAAAAAAAACTAGGACAGCATTTCTTGATCGATAAAAATATTTGTCGAAAAATTGCTGATCAATATCGATTTCACAACGATTGTAAAAAAGTATTGGAAATAGGTCCTGGAATGGGAGCCCTCACCGAATTTTTGGTTGAAAAAGAGATCGATTTATACATGATAGATGTTGATAAAGAGTCGATTATTTACCTGAAAAAGCATTACCCCACCTACCGCAGTAAAATTATTGAAGGCGATTTTCTTCGCATGAATTTACAAGAGCTAATGGGAACTGAACCCTTTGCTGTAGTTGGAAATTTTCCGTATAATATTTCGTCTCAAATTTTATTCAAGTGCCTCGAAAATAGAAACCAAATTCCTGAAATCATGGGAATGTTTCAAAAAGAAGTGGCGGAGCGTGTTGCTGAAAAACCGGGGACAAAAACCTATGGAATCATGAGTGTGCTCTTGCAAGCATTCTACGATATTGAATATTGTTTCACAGTTGATGAGCATGTGTTTAGTCCACCACCCAAAGTGAAGTCGGGAGTGATTCGCTTGACAAGAAACAATCGAGAAAGTATGGGTTGTGATGAAGCTCTATTCATTCGCATTGTGAAAATGAGTTTCAACCAACGTAGAAAGACCATTCGCAACTCTATCAAGCAATTAATAAAGGACAAAGGTTTCGATCATCCCTTCCTAACGCTTCGTCCTGAGCGCTTATCTGTGGAAGATTTCATCATCTTAACGAAAGAAGTTGAGCAAATCCTTTAAATAAATACGATTTTTGCATCACTTTTAGAATTAATTTTTTTTCTTTGTACTATAAAAATGATAATTATGAGTTCTTCAACAATATTTCACGGTTTAGGAAAATTATTTACTGATTATTTGTTTATCCCATTTGAGATGGTTGGAAACATTTTCAACTACTCGTTAATCGTTCTTGGATTCATTGGTTTATTCTATTGGTTAAACGTCCAAAAGAAATTAAGCGATAAAGCTGCGAAAGAAGGAAAGTTGAAATAATTCAAATGAATATAGTAAAGCCCAGACATTTATCGTCTGGGCTTTTTTGTTTTTTATGCGCTAGGAGGGGCAAGACTACTTTTCCATTTTACAATCCAGTCTTGCAGTCTTATATCTAATAGTCCCGATAGCTATCGGGACGGGTCATATGTCTAAAAAAAAGTATCTTTGTCAAAACAACACCATCATGTCAAAAATTGTTACACTTAATGAGTTCATCCTCGACCGTCAGCACGAATTTCCTTTTGCAACCGGAGAATTATCACGGATATTAAGTGACATTGCCGTGGCATCAAAAATTGTAAGTCGCGATGTTCGTAAGGCGGGCTTGGTAGATCATATTTTAGGAGCGCAAGGAAGCGTCAACATTCAAGATGAAGAACAGCAAAAATTAGATGTTGTGGCCGACAATCAATTCATCAAAGCATTTGAGTTGGGTGGAGAAGTGTGTGGAATTGCCTCTGAAGAGAATGATGATTTTGTTGCTTTTCAATCAGAAACTGCAAAAAACGGACATTATGTAGTGCTATTCGACCCACTTGATGGTTCATCTAACATCGATGTAAATGTTTCTATAGGAACTATTTTTTCTATTTATCGCCGTGTTTCACCTGTTGGAACTCCTGCTACATTAGAAGACATGCTGCAAGTGGGCACTGCTCAAATTGCTGCCGGCTATGTGTTGTATGGTTCCTCAACTATGTTGGTGTACACCACAGGAAAAGGAGTGAACGGTTTTACCTTAGACCCATCCATTGGCGAATTTTGTCTATCACACCCGAACATGCGCATGCCAGAAACAGGACGCATGTATGCCATGAACGAGGGGAATATCGATATTTGTGAACCAGGAATTAAAGCCTACGTTCAATATTGCCAAAGCTTTGAAAACGACAAAGGAGCGCCGTATTCTGGGCGTTATATTGGTTCTTTAGTAGCCGATTTTCACCGAAATTTAATCAAAGGAGGAATTTATATTTATCCTGTCACTACAACCTCACCCGAAGGAAAACTACGCTTATTGTATGAGTGCAATCCCTTGGCGTTTATTGCAGAGCAAGCTGGTGGCTTGGCTACTGATGGTAGAAATAGAGTAATGGAAATTCAACCAACAAAACTTCATCAACGTTGCGGCTACTTTACAGGGTCGAAAAAGATGATGGAAAAGGCAATGAGCCTATTAGATTAATTGTATTAAAACTTAATCTCCGGAGCCTTATCCATGCTTTGTCTCGTTTCAGCACCTAAATCAAACATTGGTTGCACTGTCATATTCTTCATTTGTGCTACCCAATTACTTGGAATCTGTTCAATGGCATTGTTCAAATCGCGGGTTGCGGTATTAAATTCTTGGCGTGCCCCTGAAAGCTGGGCTTCCATCGCAGCAATTTCTCCCTGCAATTGAATGAAATTCGCATTTGCTTTTAAGTCTGGATACGCTTCAACTTGCACGTTAAAGGCACCCATTGCTTTTGACAGTTCATTGTCAGCAGTTACCTTTGCATTAGTGCCACTCGCGTTTATGGCATTTGAACGAGCTTCCGTTACACGAGTCAATACTGAACTCTCGTGCTCCATGTAGCCTTTCACTGTTGCCACCAACTGTGGAATTAAATCATAGCGTTGTTTTAAAAAAACATCAATGTCAGCAAAAGTATTTTCACGGTTGTTCTTCAAGGCTACTAACTTATTGTTAGCACTCATGTACACTAAAAATAACAATGCTGGAATCGCTAAAAGAATTACTATTGCACCCATGGTTCTGAAAATATTAGTTGGTTAAAAGATAAAAATAAGCATTTTCAGACTCCCTATTTTGTTTTTACAATTTTTTACGAATTCGCTCTTCAAAATTGATTTTTTCCTTAGCTTTACTCAACTTGAAATGAAGGAAACCAAATTCATAGCGCAAAATAAGGAGAAGTGGAGTCGCTTTGAAAAAGCCTATGCTGATTCAAATAATCCGGAGGAACTTTCCAATTTGTACATGGATATCACCGACGATTTAAGTTACGCACAAACCTTCTACAAACGACGAACAGTGCGTGTTTATCTCAACCAATTAGCACAAAAGGTTTTTACAGGTGTTCATAAACAAAAAGGCGAATCACTTAAAAAAATAGTTACGGTGTGGCAGATTTCTCTTCCACTCGAAATTTATCGCGCTCGAAAAAGTTTGACAATTGCTCTGGTAGCCTTTTTGATTTACATGGGAGTTGGCATCATTACCACTCATTTCAATCCCGACTTTCCTCGTATTGTGATGGGAGATGCCTACGTAAACATGACCTTGGAAAATATTCGAAATGGAAATCCATTGGCGGTATATGAAACTGAAAGTCAGACCTCCATGTTCTTAATGATTACCACCAATAACTTGAAAGTTTCATTCATGATCTTCGCGGCGGGAATTTTTTTCACTGTCGGTTCGCACATGTTGCTTTTTGGAAATGGAGTAATGTTGGGTGCTTTTCAATATTTTTTTCAGCTTAAAGGTCTCTTGCTTACTACATTCCTAGGCATTTGGATTCATGGTGCCTTCGAAATTTCTAGTATTGTAATTGCAGGAGGAGCGGGAATCACTATTGGTAATGGATGGCTTTTTCCGGGCACTTACACCAGGATGCAATCTTTGCAAATAGCCATGCGGAGTGGACTGAAAATCATGCTTTCGCTCGTTCCCTTTATTATTGCTGCTGGATTTTTAGAGAGTTATGTAACACATAATTACCAAAGCCTTAGCGACTGGTCGAAATGGTTCATCATTGGTTTTTCATTTTCATTGATCATTTTTGTTTACATCATTTACCCAATTTATATCGCTAGAAAATACCCCGAAAAACTGAAAGAAATAGAAACGCCACGCTATGCACCTAACGAAAAAATTCAATTATTGCGTGTGCGTGGAATTGGAGAAGTATTAGAAGATAGCTTTAAATTATACCGACAAATAATAGGTAAAATAATGTACTACGTTTTCTTGACGTGCGCGCCGATCATTGCCTTTATTCTTTGGTTTCAAAGTGGAGTCCATCATGCAAACATGGTGCTTCAACATGAGTACGATTGGCGCAAACAATTGTCGATCATCTTTGGTTATGGAAATGATATTGACACCAGCAATAGCACTGACAATTTTATCATGCTGCTATGGTCCTTCCTTATTTCTTGGATGTTTGTCATTACTTTTTTTATCATTCAGAAACAATCACTTCAATTCAAAGCGAAGGAACTTTTTCAATTTGGATATAAGAAAATTATTCCTGTTTGGGCCGGAAGTATCCTTTTGATACTAATTGTTTTTTACCTTCCTTGGTTTTGGTTGCTCGTTTTTATGTTTATTGTTCCTTTCTTCTTTGCCAATCCAGCAGTAATGGGGCTTGATAATGCGCCTTTCTTTTCAAGGCTTGGAAAAGGATTCTCGTTTAGCACTAAAAATTATGGAATTTCCACACTTGTCATCATGATTTTACTCGTGCTGATCACCATTATTGCGCAACCGATTGCTTTTGTTTTCAGTACGCACAATTGGCAAGGGGAACCGTATGTGTCTGATTTGTTGGATGTCATCAGTGGCTTTGTGAAACGAGTTGCATCTATTTACTCAGATGAACCAATCGTGTATGCAAACATCGCTCGACAAATTGTTTACGTACTTTTTGCCATTTTAGTATTTCCTTTTCTTGCTATTACTATGGCGACCATTTACTATAGTGAAAAAGAAGAAAGAGAAGCACTTTCATTGAAGGAAGCTTTCAAAAAATTTGGCAAACGAAGCCGCTTACAGGAAACAAACATCGATCTTGACTAAGTTAATTTACATACTGTTATTATTGCTTCCCGTACTTGCTTTGGGTCAAAAAAATGAGCCTACAACAGAGAAATACAAATATCTAAAGGAAGAAGGCTATAACGGCCCTACCGACTGGAATGCGGATTATCCGCCTACCATGAGAGAATCGAGTCCTTCCAGCGTACCATATTACCCAAGTGGAGGGAATCTATCTACCGAAAAATTAGATGAGCAACGATCCTATCAAAACTATGGCGAGGGCGGAACTTTGCCGCAAGATCCTGAGGTAAAAGAATCTGAATCTGTTGAATTACCAGAATTTGATGCCCCAGAGATTGATGCTCCTGATATTGATCTTCCAGAACTTGATCCACCCACATTATCTGAGAATTTTTGGAAGATGACACTAATTATCATTTTGACTGTTTTGGTGATTTTGATCTTATACTACTTCTTTAAGAACTTAAAACCACGCGATAAAAAATTAACGGAAAAAGCCATCGACCTCGAATGGAATCCAGAAACCATTTCAAAATCTGAACTAGAATTGCGATTGGAGAAGGCACTATTGGACAAAAATTATCGAGAAGGCGTCCGCATCTACTTCACATTTATCTTAAAGGAATTGATTCGCAAAAACTGGATCTTCTGGCGCAATGAAAAAACAAATTACGATTATCTGTTAGAAATGTCGGGGAAACCGAGCATTCAGGATTTTAGGCAAGCCGTGCATATCTACGATTTAGTTTGGTATGGCGAATATGAAATTAGCGACACTGTTTTTGCTGAGCTTCAACCCAAATTGAGCAACTATTATCAACAACTTTCAAAGGATTGAGTAATCGACTAAAATATGGTGTTGTTCTTCTCTTTGTGCTTTTTGCAGCAGGGTTAATCTGGCTATTAGGCAGAGGAAATTCATCCACTAATACCCAAAATAAGGGTGTGGCCTACAACTACATTTCTTCGGATTGGACCAAGAAATATGAGTGGGACAGCAAAGATCCGTATGGCTTGTTTCTTTTCAAAGAAAAAGTTCTCAAACAGTTGAAGAACCAGAAGAAGCTCTACTCAATCAATACAGTGGCTGAGTTTAAACTTCAGCTGGGGAAAAATCAGAAAGCGACATACTTATTTGTAGGTGATGAACTCGGAATGATTGATGCGGAAGTAGATTCCATTTTCAGGCAAGTAGATATTTTAGGATCGGATTTATTTGTTGTGGCTTCAAAAATGACTGAACATTTCATCGAACCATACGAATTGAGTTTTGATTACGCTCCAAAAGTTGAAGTGCAATCACTCTATTCTGATTTTCCCTTCATTTACCTTTATCAAAATGATACGATTGCACATGAATGGTCAGTATTTACATCATTTAAAGATGAGGATATTCCCACAAGAGTGCTTAGTAATTTAAATTCGTATCCCAATTTTCTTGAAGTTAAATGGGGAGCTGGAAAAGCCTACATTAACACAACACCTGAAGGAGTTCAAAATTTCCAGGTGAATCGACCTGAAGCTATTGCGTATGCGCACGAAATCGTTAAACACATCGATCCAAAAAAACCGCTTTATTTGTTAGAATTTGCACGGATGAAGGAGCGAGATCCATTTGACCAATTTAATAACCAAAGTCAAAATACTGGAAAAAAAGACAATAGTTATCTGCAATTATTACTAAAAACTCCGGCATTGCGCGCAGCACTTCTATTGACATTCTTAGGACTTTTTCTTTTCATTGTCTTTCGATCAAAACGCATGCGACCACTTATTCCTGGAGTGCCAGAAAAAAGAAACATGTCGAAAATTTTTGTGCAAACAATGGCTTCCATTTACCACACAAAAAACAATCCATCAACGGTGTTGAAGTTACACAAACGCAATTTTTACGATACCGTTCAAAAGCATTTTTTCATTGATCTAAGTAAGCGATCAGGAGAGACAGAAATTAAATCGTTGGCAGAAAAATCGGGTTATCCTTTGCCAAAACTAGAAAAGTTAATTGCTCAGTTGGAAGCAGTTCGCAATGTAGATGATGTGTTATTGAACAATTGTACAGCATCTAAGCGAGAATTTTATGAGCTCTCAGGGATTATTTCTGAAAAGGTACAATTGCGCATCGACCAACAAAAAATCGAACTTTACAAATCCATCTGGCTCATTTTCCCTTTGTTATTGATCGGATTTTTTATCGCATTTTTTGGTATCTATTTGATGGTAAAAGCAAGCAGTATTGGCGTTTTGTTGCTGATTCTTGGAGCTGTAGTAATGCTCATTTGTATTCGACTATTAAGCATTCCTGTGCTTCGATTTGAAAAAGATCAATGGCATGTATTTCCACTTCTAGGCGCCAAGAAAAAATTCACCACGCAAGAAATCGAAAAAGTTGAAAAAACAAATAGCGGCTTTTTAATACACCTCTCATCTGGACAAAAAGTAGCTTTACAACTGCAAAATGTTGAAGAGCACAAACTTAGAATTTTGAGCAATTATTTACACAAACTATTCAATGTTGAACTTTAATTTTTAATAATTATGTCAGAAGAAAATACAACTCCTGAAAGTGATCACAGCGCATACCTACCCAAAAACGAGTCGCAAGCTGGAACCCCAGAAAGCAATCCAATTGAACCGGCAGCGCCAACGATGTCTTTTGAACGCAAAAATGAAGATCTAATTTGGATCACCACGAAAGTGAATGAGCTTCGTCAGCAAATGGCAAACTATGTTATTGGTCAGCATTCTATGGTAGAGTTGATGTTAACAGGGATTTTCTCCAACGGTCATCTTTTGCTAGAAGGAGCACCTGGTGTAGCAAAAACCTTGTCAGCAAAAGTACTTGCAAAAGCTCTCAGCATCGATTTTTCAAGAATTCAATTCACACCAGATTTGATGCCTTCGGATGTTATTGGAACAAGTGTTTTTAATATGAAAGATTCTTCTTTCAGCTTCAAAAAGGGACCCATTTTCTCCAATATTGTCTTGATCGATGAAATTAATAGAGCCCCAGCAAAAACGCAGGCGGCATTGTTTGAAGTAATGGAAGAACGTCAAATCACCTATGATAGTGTTTGCTACCAAATGAGTTTCCCGTTTTTGGTGATCGCAACACAAAATCCAATTGAGCAGGAGGGTACATACAACCTACCAGAAGCACAATTAGATCGCTTTCTGTTTAAAGTAAAAGTAGATTACCCTGAATTGAAGCAAGAAGAAGAGATCCTTTTCCGTTATAAAAATCATTTAAGCGCTCCATCTTTAGATGATGTAAAAGCAGTGTTTAGTGCGGGAGACATCAAAAAAATTCAAGACATTGTACAGAACATTATCATTGAAGACAACTTGGTGCGTTACATCGCAAACATTACACACAAAACGAGAAATCATGGAAAAATCTATCTCGGTGGATCCCCTCGCGCATCTCTCTCGATGTTGAAAGCAGCAAAAGCATTGGCAGCAATTCGCGGCCGCGATTTTGTAACACCAGACGACATTCAATTTGTTGCAAAACCAGTGCTTAACCACCGATTGATTTTAACTCCTGAAGCTGAAATGGAAGGTTTTTCACCAGAGGATGTAATTGATGATATTTTAAAAACGATTGAAGTTCCAAGATAATAGATGAAAAGTTTCTTCTCGACATATCTTACCAATTGGTTTTTTGTGCTTTTAGGAGGCATCGTTTTGTTGTATGCTATTTCCTTTGCTATTCCGTCACTTGGAACGATTGCAAATATATCGTTAGTGGTGTTAGGTGGAATTACCTTGTTAGATTGGCTATTGGTTTTTTCATCAAAAATCCCCTTGGCGTATTCGAGAGAATTGCAAGCACGAATGAATCTTGGCGATGAAAATCATGTGCAATTAACCATTAAAAATAACACCTGGCAACCCATTCGTTTTCAGTTAATAGAAGGGTTTCCTATCGAGAAACAGGATCGAGCCACCATCTATAAAGGATTTCTATTGATTAATCATTCAAAACAAATTGATTACCAATTTAAACCCACCAATCGAGGAAAATTTGAATTCCAACACCCGTATTTTATCATTGCTTCCACCTTCGGATTGGTAAGTCGTCGATTTGAAGTTGAATCAAAAGTAGAGGTAGAAGTTTTTCCTTCTGTTTTACAAATGAAAAAGTATGAATTGTTGGTTTTCCATCAACAAAAAACCAGTCAAGGGATTAAGAAAATTCGAAGAATTGGAAATAATAGTGAGTTTGAGCAAATCAAAAACTATGTACAAGGCGACGAGATAAAGAAAGTGAATTGGAAAGCAACCAGTCGTCGTTTCGAATTGATGGTGAATCAATACCAGGAGGAAAAATCGCAGCACGTGTACTGTATCATCGACAAAAGCAGAAACATGCAAATAGAGTTTGAGGGAATGAGTCTACTTGACCACTCCATCAATTCCACGCTTGCCTTTTCAAATGTAGCACTTCGCAATGGAGACAAAACCGGATTGATTACTTTTTCGGATAAAATTGGAACCCAACTACCTGCCATTAGAAATAATGGTCAAATAAAACGAATTCAAGAATCGCTGTACAACCAACAAACGCAATTTAAAGAAGCAGATTTCGAACTACTTTATCAAAGCATTCGCCGATCGGTTTCCTCTCGATCTTTGTTGGTGTTATTTACCAATTTTCAGACAGAATTTGCTTTGAAAAGAGCCATCCCCATCTTTGAAAAAATCAATAAGAAGCATTTATTGGTCGTGGTCTTTTTTGAAAACACTGATTTAGCGGAGTATGCTTATCAACCACTTCGTCAGCAATCAGATGTATATGTAGCAGCAGTTGCAGAGCAAATGATTCATTTAAAAACGCGCATGATGTTTGATTTGAAGCAACGTGGAATTCAATCTATTCTCACGAATACAGAACAATTATCGATTCAAACAATCAACAAATACCTTGAAGTAAAGGCGAAGGGAATTATATAGTAAAAAAAAAGCCCGACTTAATAGTCAGGCCCTTTCCTATAATTAATAATTATTGTGCTGTGAAAGTTGTGATAGTTGTATCAGAACCATTCACATCAATAATCTTCATTTCCTTACTCGCTAAACGTAAGATTTCAGCATCAGAAATATCACCATCACTATCTGTAATGATCAATCTTAGCTTATCGTCACTAAATTCCCATGTACCACTGTCAGTAAATGTTGTAGATCCAAAAGAAACACTTGCAGTGAATGTATCATCCTTTTTAAACTCGTAAGAATATGTATATCCTGACAAATCTTGAGAAGTTCCATTCACAGAAATGTTTGAGATATTCCATTCTCCAACAACACGCGCTTTCTTAGAAAGCAATGTAAATTTTGAACCTTCTTCGTATTTCGAACAAGAAGAAACAGCAACAAATGCTACAGAAAGCATTGCAAGAGCACCAATTTTAAATAATTTCATAATAGGATAATTTTTTTAATTTGCACGAAGATATAGTAGTTTTTTCATCTTACAAAAAAAATTGTTGACATTTACAGTATCAAGCGAATAATTGAACATATTATTTATGCAAATTGGCTAACAGCCCTTGCAGGTGCTTTGTTGTGTGAAGGAATCCTTGCATTCCACTTTTCTACCGTCGATCGGCTCTACCCCTTTTTCGTTTTCTTTTCTATTTTGGCAGTGTATGGAGCTCATCGACTTTACAAGTTTAAGAAAAACAAAGCAAATGAACGGCGGAACTTATGGATGAAAAAAAATCACCAAAATTTGCGGTTCATTGTCGTATTTGCAGCTTTTTTCTGTGCCATAATTCTATTACGGCTCTTCCCTCTTCAAGCAAAGAATGAAGATGTTAACACCAACTATTTTGTTCGTATTTTAATTGTACTTGCAATTTGTCTATTGTTGGCAATTTGGTATGTTGTACCTGTATTTAAAAAAAGTTTGCGGCAAATTCCATTTTTAAAAGCTTCTACAGTTGCGTTTGTTTGGTCACTAATATTAATTGCAATTCCAACTCTTCTTTTCCACCCAATACTGCCCATAAATGAAATCACACTCTATTTCATATTCTTCTATGCCCTCACCATTCCCTTTAATATTCGCGATCAACAAGAAGATAAGAAAGAAGCTAAAACCTTAGTTCATTTGATAGGTGAACGAAATGCCGTTATCGCAGGTGTTACATTGATGATTTGCTTTCATACAGGGCTATTTACAATTTACCCGATTCTGCTAACATCTGGTGCTTACCTTGCTTTTGCGTTTTGTAGCATCGTACTTTTAGCCCTTGCAAAATCCGATCGACCATTGTCTTACTATGCACTAATTGATGGGCTAATGCTCTTTTTAGGTGCTGTTCTATTGAACGAACAGTAGGTTCTGCTGATTTTAGGAATAGACTATTTGGTGATAAAATCATACATTTGCTGAAATCATAAACTATGAAAACCTTATTTCTCCTACTTTTGGCAACCTTGCCTGCTTTTACTTTTGCACAAGAAGAACTATTCTCCACCTGTTCTAAAAAAACAAAGCATAGCAACTCACAACTTAAAAGCGCTTCCTTATCCGTTGCACAAATCGCTGAAACAGAAAAATATGATGTGCATTTTTATGGACTTAATATTGCGATGAACAATGTAGTAACAACTGTTGCTGGTACTGGAGAAATTCATGCATCTGCAAAAGTTCCTCTGGATTCTGCCTTGTTTGAGCTATTTTCAACTTTTACTATATCACAAATAAGAGTCAATGGCAATCCAGTAAATTATAGTCGAGTTGGATCTGCTATTAAAGTACCTGTGAATGCTGTTGCTACAGAACAATTTATCATCGCTGTAGATTACAGTGGCACACCTCCCACCGCACAAAGCAACCCATTAGGTGGAAGTGGAATGACAAACGCGAGTTCGCCTTCCTGGGGAAACAGAGTAACTTGGTCGCTTTCCGAACCTTTTTCAGCGTATGAGTGGTGGCCCTGCAAACAGTCTTTAACTGATAAAGCAGATAGTTGTGCAGTGAAAATCACAGTGCCCGACTCGTGTAAAGCTGGATCAAACGGTGTTTTAGAAAATGTAGTTGATCTAGGAAATGGTTTTTCTCGTTATGAATGGAAGCACCGTCATGCGATCGATTATTACTTAGTTTCTGTAGCTGTAGCGAAGTATGTTGAATACAACGTTTTTGCAAATCCTGTTGGGGCGCCAGCTCCAATTTTGATTCAAAATTACATCTACGACAATCCACAAACGCTCATCAATTTTCAAAATGAAATCGATGAAACTGTTGATTTTATGGAATTATTTTATGCCCTTTTCGGCCCTTATCGTTTCGAAGATGAGAAGTACGGGCATTGCATGGCGCCTATCTCTGGTGGCATGGAACACCAAACGATGACCACTCAAGGATTTTTTGAGAAAAATTTAACAGCCCATGAGTTAGCGCACCAATGGTTTGGAGACAATGTTACGTGTGCTTCTTGGTCAGACATTTGGGTGAATGAAGGATTTGCTTCTTACGGTGAATATCTAATGTTAGAAAATTTGTATGTGGGGCAACAAGTAGCTAAAATGGCCGATGTTCATGACAATGTAATGAGTCAGCTTGGTGGAAGTGTTTGGGTGCTTGATAGTTTAAATGAAGGACAAATATTTAGCTCCCGCTTAACGTATGACAAAGGTGCTGCCATCGTTCATCAGTTGCGATACTTGGTAAATAATGATGCACAATTTTTTGATATTTTACAAGATTTTCAATTAGATTTTGGCGATTCAACAGCAAAGGGTGTTGATGTAAAAGAATCCTTTGAAAGTAGTACAGGACTAGATCTTACTTCTTATTTTGAGCAATGGTATTTTGGTCAAGGATACCCAACGTATTCTTTGAAATGGAATGAAATCGGTGATGATATTTTAATTAAACTAACACACACAGCTTCTGTACCAGGTGTAACGCCAACATTTACAAATCCTATTTCTGTAAGAATTGTGAGAGTAGGTGCAGCCGATACCATTGTACGTTTGAATGTTACCGCAAACGAAGATTGGTATGTACTCACAAATGCTGGAAATGCAAATTCGATGCAAATTGACCCCGCAAATTGGATTGTAAACAAAGTAGGGACCGTTCAATTTGATGCTAGTTTGGTAGATCTTGGAGAGTTGTCGACGGTGCAAACAATTGTTTATCCCAATCCCACGAGTGATATTGTCACGATTAAAACTTCAAAAGTCGGAAAACTCAACTACGTCTTGTACCAAATGAACGGACAAATAGCGAAGACTGGATCTGTATCAAGTAATGAATCCATTGATTTAAAAATGCTTCAACAAGGAAATTACCTGTTAGAAATTGATGGCGAGCGAAAATTAATTGAGAAGATCAACTAAGTAAAATGAACGTTCCATTGACGTTGCTGAAGAATGTTTACTAAGGTGAGCAACTGTTCTGCATGATGTAGTTTTTGGTACACATTACTGATTTCAATCGTATTGCCCTTCATCGTAAAATCTAAATGGAAGGGGAAATAGAGTTGCTGATCAAACTTTTTCTCTTCAATGTATCGAAGGTACTTGCGCAGCAATTCAACATTTTCATTTTTGCCAATCTCAAAATCTGCTGCTTTCACTGAAGCAACAAAATCAATACTTTTACGTGCTCGCGTCAACAAAACATTCAATCGTTTTCCGCCATTTTTAGTGTTCAAGGGACCAAATCGTAAATGAAATGCACCTTCAGCATCTTTGCCATAACCCAAAGAAATGATCAAAGCATCGCATTCATCTCCTTGAACATTTTCTAATGCCTTAAAAAATGCAGTGTCACATTCAATTCGATTAGCTAGCTTTTCCCTTGTTGCAGCATCCAATTGCAATTCGATTTCTTCTAGTTGAGTTTCTGAAAATGCAACAATACCAAGCTTATCAGTGCCGTCAATCTTCGATTGTATAATCTTGGCTACATTTTTCGCTTCTTCTACATTTTTTCGATGCTCAAATACTCCATTATCACAATAATGAAATTGAATTGGATTAGCTTGCTGCAAAGCACTTGGAAAAGTTAACAAGCGGCCTTCATAAAAATAATGGTTGCTAAATGCAATCAAAGCAGGGTGCTCGCTTCGGTAATGATGATGCAACGGAACATTTTTCCAATGGTATTGCGCTTGATGCAGCACATCTATCAACTCTGATTTTTGAGTCTTAAAATAGTTGGTGGGGCCCATTTGCTGTCCATCGCCAGCAACTAAAATTCTGTCTGCACGGTAAACTGTTCCCAATGCATTTTGTAAATTAATCTGACTTGCCTCATCAAAAATTGCAAGGTCAAAAATAGATTTTTCCATCGGAAAACAACGGGCCATTTGACTGGGATTACACAGCCAAATAGGTTTCAAAAGTTGAATCCACAGTCGACCATCAGAAACAAATAACTCTCGGAGCGAAGGATAATTTCTGCTTTTTGCAAACTCCTTTACTAAAATAGCCTTTCCTTTTTTTAACCGAAGTTTCAAATTCTTTTGTTCATCGTTCAATTTTGTGCTTGGCGTGCGAAGCAACTCGTGGTAATATTCAAATCGCTGTTGTTGTTGTAGCTTAATCTTTTTTGCAAAATGGGTAGCTTCCTCAGCTCTCAAATCAAGAATTTTATTTGCCTCGGAAACAAAATTCCTTAGCGATAAATTAGCATGATTTGGAAACTTTGCATTGAATTCTAGCTGAGTAGATTTTAATACAATTAATTCTATTTCTTCGACAGATTCACATTGAGAAAGTAATCGTGAAAGTGCAGGAGAAATTTCTTTGAGACTCTTTGAGATAGAATAAATAAATGAAAATTTCTCCGATATGTTTTCAAAAATTTCGCAAAGATTTTGATCGGGAGATATAGAAAAATACAACTTTATTCGATGGTACAAACTATTCAATTCTCGATTTGAGTTTGCCATTTTCTGCTTCAAATCACTTGAAATTGTCGCCCATTCTTTCATCTTTTCAGCATCCACTTGTAGCAATTGATGGTACAATGAATGCAAATTTGCAGCTTCAATTGGCGCTTGCATAGCAAGAAGTTTTGACTCCAACTGAAGTCGTTTATCAACTAATATTAATTGATTTTTGCGATTTAATAACAATTTACTTGCTTCTTCGACTGGTAAAATGGAATACTGTTTCCACAGCTTTTGAAATTTTCGCTTCTTCCAGAAAGAAGAAATGTCGTGCTGCTTTTCTAGTAAATCAATTTCTGAAATACTCGGTGCATGAATCCACTGTACGTTTAATTTTTCGTGCAGTGAAATTTCGTTTTCAATAGTAAGCCAAGACCTGTAAGCTTTTAAAAATTTATAGCGATGTTTCTCATCAAACAAGTGCGCAAAATTTCTAAATTCATTAGTGCTAAATAATTGAGCTAGGGCTGCCTTCCTCATGGCATCTTCCAAATCAACAAAACAATTAATTTCAAATATACCTTTCAAATTTTCCAATTCCTTCAAGACCTCTTTTGTCACAGATTCGAGCTCTTTAATAGTTGAGTTTTTGAAATGACTTGGTTTTATGGCGCCAACTTCTCGTTGAATTTTAAGCTGAAAAATTTGATCCACTGTAGATCGACAATCAATAAATTCTTTTAGAGAAGGAGTATCACTTTGATATTTTATGGCATCGAAATTCACTTTTGCTAGCAACTTCGAATAGGTCGAAAAATCAACACCACCAAACAAGGAAGCATTGTTCATTAGTTCCAATTGCATTTGCAAGCGATGCAAGTATTGTTCAGAGAGCATTAAATTTGTCTCCTCTTTTACATCTTCCTCTTCAAATTTTTTCCATGTTAATTTGAGATCTTGGATGAAATCTTTTGAACTTGCGTTCGCATCAGAAATGTAGGTTAAGTATCTAAGATCAAAATCGTTCAGTTTTCTAGCAATTACTTCCAAAGCTACACGCTTCTCCGAAACCAATACCGTGGAATAGCCTCCATGGATTAATTTTGCAATAAGATTACTTAACACTTGCGATTTACCCGTTCCTGGTGGACCTTGCACAACAGTATTTCTATTTTTAACAGCTTCAAAAACGCCCAATTGATCAGTGTCCGCGGGAAATAAATTGCAGTTACTTAAACGAATTTTAGGTGCTTCTGCTGAATTTTCATCTCCAAGCAACTCGCTAATATTCGCAGAGGGTTCTAGTGCTAAAAGAGCTTCCAATTCTCGAATTTGCTCAAAGCGATGCGGGTGAAAACATCCTATCAATTCACTATCTTCTTCGATGTTAAAAAAACCTTTTGATTTTAAAAATGGAATGATCTCTTCATGTGTTCCATCAAAGTGAAGACCATAATTAGCGCTTAGCTGCGATAGAACGAAAGGGTTGATAAAGGGCTCTTGGTCGAGAACAACGAAACCAACTGTTCCTGCTACTTTATCCATCATTGCTTTTACCGACCAGAATAAAAGAGGAGAATACACGATTCGTTCCTCTGCGCTTTCCGCATTCAACTTCCAATGAATTCCACCTTTTGAAACACAAAGAGGATTTACACCATGTTCCTTTTCAGTATCGGCAGCTTTTTTTAATACTACTTTTAAGTTGGAAATTGAGTACTGATTTTCGTGCAAAACAGGAAAAACATGCGGTCCACTAGCATTCACGAGCAAATCGTTTGCATTGAACTGCATACTTTCCTCCAATAACAAACGAATTTTCTCTTTCATCGCAATGCAATGCGCTAAGTTAATATATTTGCAGACACAAATTTTGATTATGAAATTCGGAACAAAAGCCATTCACGCAGGAGTTCATCCTGACGAAGCAACAGGAGCCATCATGACTCCCATCTATCAAACTTCAACATACGTGCAAGAAGCGCCTGGTGTTAACAAAGGTTACGGCTACGCCCGTGGCAAAAATCCAACGAGAGAAGCACTTCAAGCCAACCTTGCAGCATTAGAAAATGGAAAACATTGCGTTTGTTTTAGTAGTGGAGTTGCCGCAACAGATGCTGTTTTAAAATTATTGAGTCCTGGTGATGAAGTTATTACCGGTGATGATTTGTATGGTGGAACATATCGATTGTTTGTGAAATTATATGAAAAATTTGGTATCAAATTTCATTTTATTGATTTGACGAATGCTGAGAATGTAAAAAATTACATCAATTCAAATACGAAGTTGATTTGGGCGGAAACACCAACCAATCCAACAATGCAAATCATCGATATTAGAGCAGTTGCAGCCATCGCAAAAGCAAATAAGGTTTTAATGGTAACTGACAATACTTTTGCTTCCCCCTACCTTCAAAATCCGCTCGATTTAGGAGCTGATATTGTGATGCATTCCGTGACAAAATATTTAGGTGGACATTCAGATGTTGTAATGGGAGCCTTAATTACAAATGATGACAAATTGCATGAGCAATTGTATTTCGTGCTCAATTCTTCAGGTGCAAATCCGGGTCCAATGGATTCTTTTTTAGTGCTGCGTGGAATAAAAACTTTGCATTTACGCATGGAACGTCATTGTTTCAATGGAAGAAAAATTGCTGAATATCTAAAGAATCATCCAAAGATTGAAAAAGTGTATTGGCCAGGATTTCCAGATCATCCAAATCATGACATTGCTAAAAGTCAAATGCGCGATTTTGGTGGAATGATTTCGATCGTATTAAAAGATAAGACCATTGAAAATACGTTTAAAGTGGCCTCCTCTTTTAAAGTATTCTCTTTGGCAGAGTCATTAGGTGGAGTTGAATCGTTAATAAATCACCCTGCAACAATGACGCATGCTTCAATCCCGAAAGAGGAACGAGAAAAATCAGGTGTTGTTGACAATTTGTTAAGATTAAGTGTTGGGGTGGAGGATTTTGAAGATCTAATCGCCGATTTGGAACAGGCCCTAAACTAACCGATTAATCAATAGTTTATACAGTTCATTTAAATAAAGTGTCTTTTTAAGGCACTTTTATTTTTTTTTACAAACGTTTTAGTAACTTGCACCGTTTTAACTATGCTTTAATATTTCATTAACTATGAAAAAAATACTACTCTCCTCGCTTATTGCTTTGAATGTGTCCGCATTTTCATTTGCCCAACAAACCTCCCGTGTTTTAGACAAACAAAACATGCGTGATGGTGAAAATGTGGAATATTGCGTTACGCACAAAAAATTAAATGAACTTCTCCAAGACCCTGCTAATAAAGCACTATGGGATGCCGAACTTGAAAAAGCAAAAAAAGGGGATGGAAACGTAGAAAAAGGGGGTCCCATCTATAAAATTCCTGTTGTTTTTCACATTTTACATAATGGTGGTGTAGAAAACATCAGCGATGAACAAATTTACGATGCCTTATCGATCCTTAACAGAGATTATCGTCTTCAAAATGCCGATGCAAATAACGTAAATGCTGACTTTGATGGAGTTGTCACTCAAGGTACTTTTGAACCACAGCCTTCTGATGTTGAAATCGAGTTTGTATTAGCAACAAAGGCGCCAAACGGAGTTTGTTTCAAGGGAATTACAAGAACTCAAAATGCATTAACCAATGATGGTTCTAATGGAACTGCACAAATTAATGCTATCAAGAACGGAAATGACGTGTACCAAGGTGAATGGACAGGTACAAAATACTTAAATATTTTTGTTTGCGCTGAAATTGGTGGTGCTGCTGGCTATACGCAGTATCCAATGTTTGGAGGCACCAACATGGGGAACGGAATTTTCGCATTACACAATTATGTTGGATCAATTGGAACTTCCTCAGTAGGTACAAGTAGAACCTTAACACACGAAGCAGGTCACTGGTTAAATCTTCCACATGTTTGGGGAAGCAACAACAATCCTGGCGATGCAGCATCTTGTGGTACTGATGATGGAGTTCAAGACACTCCAAATTGTGTTGGTGTAACTGCATGCGCAATAAATTCAAACACATGTAGTACAGATGATGCTTTTTTTGGTTTTCCAATTAGAGACAACGTTGAAAATTATATGGATTACTCGTACTGCTCTAAAATGTTTACACAAGGACAAGTAACCCGAATGAGAAGTGCAATTGCTTCGTCAACAGGAGGGAGAAGTACACTTTGGACTACTACCAACCTTAACAATACTGGAGCTACGGGTGTTTTAACATTATGTAAGGCTCAATTTAACGCTTCAAAAACGTCTGTTTGTATTGGTGAAACTATCGACTTTGTTGACGACACGTATAATGCTGCAACTGGTTGGACGTGGTCGTTCCCTGGAGGAGTGCCATCAACATCAACGGACCAAAACCCTTCAGTTACCTACTCTACTCCTGGTATTTACGAAGTAAGTTTAACCGCTACTGATGGAACAACAAGCGATGCAGAAGTAAAAACAGCATACATTCGCGTATTACCAGCAGCCAATGCACTTCCAATTGTAGAAGGATTTGAATCCTATTCAACATTAGTAGGGAATGACCAATGGGAAGTAATTGACTACGGTAATAATAATGATTTCGTCTTAGAAACAACACTAGGACAAAACAGCTCAAAATCTGTTCGTTTAACAAACTTTGGTCAAACTGTAGGAACTGTGGATGAACTTATATCGTCAGCTGTAGATCTATCAGGTGTAACAGCAGCAACAGACATGACCTTAAGTTTCCGATATGCTTACCGCAAAAGAGCGGCTGCTAATACAGAATATTTGAAAGTATTTGTTTCGAACAACTGTGGGGAAGATTGGGTACAGAGAAAAACCTTAAGTGGAAATGGTTTAGGATCTATTATTGCAACTTCTTCGTGGTCACCTGTAGAAGCAGATTGGATTACCATTCACATGACGAACGTTACTTCTACATATTGGACAGCTGATTTCCGTTATAAATTTAGATTTGAAAGTGACGGAGGAAATAATATCTTCTTAGACAACATTAACATTTACACTGGAGCTCCTTCTGAAACATTAGTGACGGTGGGGATCGATGAAAATGAAGGCGAAATTGAAGGTCTACAGATATTCCCTAATCCAACGGAAGGTGAATTAAATCTACAGTTCAATGTAGCAAACAATCAAATTGCAAACGTTTATGTAACTGATTTAGCAGGTAAAATTTTAAATCACGAAGTAATTCAAGCACAAGCAGGCGCAAACTTGGTAGTGCTAGGAACTGACAGTTTAGCTACTGGTTCATACCTTGTGCAACTGCAAGTAAATGGTACGCAAAAAGCAATTCCATTTATAGTTAAATAACTTTATACAACAATTTTGAAAAGGAGCTTCGGCTCCTTTTTTACATTTATACGCTATGAAAACACTCTTATCAACCTTGAGTTTTACATTTGTAATTGCAGCAGCCATCGGACAAAACAATTGGTGTAAAACAGATCAAATTCAGCAAGAACTGTTGCAAAACAATCCCGGATTTGCAGAACACATGCATAAAGCTATGTCGAAGGCAGCGTCTGGTAATGGAGCGCTTCAAAAAGCAACACTGTACGTTCCTGTGGTAGTTCATATTATTCACGACAATGGAATTGGAAATATTTCCGCAGCGCAGGTGAATGATGCAATAAGAGTGCTAAATGAAGATTTTAATCGCCAAAATTCTGATGCAGGAAATACTAGAAACACTGGTACCGCTCCATTTTCACCGATCGCAGGAGATTTAGATGTTAAATTTGTATTAGCAAAAAAAGATCCTCAAGGAAATTGCACCAATGGTATCGTGCGTGTTAATGCACCACATCTTACCTATAATGCAAATGATGACTGCAAATACGCTGCTAATGGAGGTTCAGACCAATGGCCAATGGACCAATACCTTAATTTATGGGTAATTAATTCCATAGAATCAGATGGAGCAGGAATGACCTTAGGATATGCTTATTTACCCTATTGGCCAAGTGGAACAGATTATGGAATTTTGATGCGTCATGATTACTTCGGAACTATTGAGTCTGCTGTTGGAAGTGACGGACGCACCTTAACACATGAAATGGGTCACTTGCTTGGACTTCAGCATATTTTTGAAGATGGATGGAGTGGAGCAACTGGATGTCATGCTACTGATTGCAATCAAAATGGAGATTATGCTTGTGATACACCACCTCAAGCGGAAGCTAACTGGAGTTGTTCACCAACATGGAATTCATGCCCAGAAGTTCCAACCAATGATGCTTTTGGCTTTGATGCTTTGGATCAAATTGAGAATTACATGAGCTATAATGCTTGTCAAAATATGTTCTCAATCGATCAATTAAATATCATACAAAATAACTTCATTGACATCGATTTCATGGCCGATATGGTGGCTGCTGGAAATGTTCTTGCTACAGGAATAAATGAGCCTGCTGTGTTGTGTAAAGCTGATTTTGAGGCATCAAAACAACTTATTTGCAATGGTGAAACCATTCAATTTACCGACTTTAGCTATGACACTCCTGATAATTGGGTTTGGACTGTTCAAGGCACTGAAGGCACTGACTGGGTATTTGTAAATAGTACAAATACAAATTCTCAAAATCCAACAATTCAATTTCTCAATGCAGGAAACTATACAGTAGAGTTATTAGCGTCAAGCACATCTGGATCAGACACTGAACTAAAAACAAATTATATCAAAGTATTGCCGAACGCAAGTGCGCTTCCCTATTTTGAAGGATTCGAAAACTATATTTCTCTCAATGGAACTAATCAATGGGCTGTTGAAAACTATGGCGCAAATGCACAGTTTGAAATTACAGCAACAGCGGCCCATTCAGGAAGCAAATCTGTAAAATTAGCCAACTTCAATCAGGATGCCGGAAACTATGATGAATTAATTTCTGCACCAATTGACCTCAGCACTGTACTTAGCACCGAAAATGTTACTTTGAGTTTTAGATATGCTTATCACAAGCGTTTTGCAGATAATGATGAATGGCTAAAAGTTTTCATTTCTGGAAATTGTGGAGAGGATTGGGCACAGCGCAAAACATTGCATGGATCACAACTTTCTGCAGTAACTTCAACAAGCGCTTGGACAGCAAGTGCTGGAGATTGGGTAACGGTGCATATGACCAATGTTACTCCTGTTTACTTTACCTCATCTTTCATGATGAAGTTCAAGTTTGAAAGTGATGGAGGAAATAATTTCTTCTTGGATGATATTAATCTCTACAATGGCGACCCATCTGATAATTTGATTGTGGGAATTATTGAAGGATCTACTTTAGAAAGTCTTTCCTTGTATCCAAATCCAGCGGAAGAAGAACTTTCTATTGCTTTCGATATTGCTACCAACACTCGTTTGCCAATTCTTATCACTGATTTACTTGGAAAGTCGATTCAATCTTTCGAGATCGAGGCAGCACAAGGTAAAAATGTTGTACAAGTTAACACTAGTGCGTTAAATAGCGGTGTTTACTTAGTAAGAATAGGTGAAGCTGTGAAATCCTTTATTGTAAAATAATAGAGAAAGAATTATCCTGCAAAACTTCTACGTCCCCATTTAGCGCAAGCTCTCTTGCGCTTTTTGTTGACGCGCTTTTTACGACGGTCTTTACGCCCATCTATTTTTGTGGAACTGGAGATTTCAGTAGTGTCTAGACTTGAATAAGAACTGTTGTCTTCTCCAGCGGAAATGCCAAAAGAAAACAGGAAAATAAGTGTAGAAAGAAGAATTTTCATTAATTGTAATTTTGTGTGTCTAATTTTCAGAACGCAAAAGTAAAAATAAATTACAAAAGTCCCTGATTTTTAAGCCATTCTAATTCAAACTGAAAAACTTCATTTTGCGCTGGTTCATTGTGAAGCTCGTGGTATAAGCCTTCCCAATATCTAAATGTGGCCTTTGCATTACTGTTTTTTTCAAATTCCTTTGTTCCGTTAGCGGATGTTAATTGATCGCTTAAACCATGCATTACCAAATGTGGAACTTCAATTTTATTTGCATGCTCGATGGCGTACGGTCCAGCAAAATGCACATTGACAAAAAATGAAGATGAGATTTTATCATGTACTAAAGGATCATTTTTATAGTTTGCAACCACCTGTTTATCGCTTGATATTGCTGATGCATCCAAACCAGTTGGCTGTGTAAGTGTAGGTACAATTTTAGCACTCAATTTTCCAAGGAGCACTTTCCACTTTGGTGGATTAAAAGCTAAACGAAGGTATGGTCCTGTAATGATAGCGCCAGCAATTTCCGGTTTATTTCTAATTAAGTAATTAAGCGTTAGGTTACCACCCATACTGTGGGCATAGAACAAAATTGGCAAGTTCGGGTACAATTCAGCGGCTTTTTGTCTAAAGCGATCTAAATCATTCATGAGTAAATCATAAGATGCAGTATGCCCTCTTTTCCCCTCAGATTTCCCATGACCACGATGGTCAAATGCCAATACAGCAACTCCATGTTGGTTGAAAAAATGAGCTACATGCACATATCTATACGCATGCTCTCCCATTCCATGTACAATTACCATCACTGCTTTTGGTGCTTCTACAGAAAAAAAATGATACCCATTCAAGGAAATATGATCTTGCGCTTCAATTTTAAATTGTTCCATTGCTATTGCTTATAATAGGTTAACCCATGTACTTTCATTACCCAAACTGTATCTTGGTAGTATGGCTCTTCATCTATTGTCAAAGGATAACTTCCACTACCAATTCTAATTTGATCATTACTTAAATTTACGACCGCTTTTCCAAATTGCACATCTATACAATTGCACAAATCTGGTCCACAAGGTTGACAAGCATTTTTAAAAGATCCTTCTTTTCCGTCGATCACGATTTCGCTTTGCACATTACTATTCAGTACTGAATCATACACTGGAATGGTCTTCCATGTGCCTTCGAAGTCTGAATTATACTCAAACAGAAACTTATTGCAGGCAATCGTCAACAGCGTAAGACCAACAGCTGTAATAAAAATTAACTTTTTCATTGTATCAAAAATAAAAAATCCCTCGACAACATTGAAGAGGGATTTAAAAATAACTATGCAAGCAATTAACTAAATAGAATTGATTGCCCGTATTTACTTTCAATAGGGTTAACAATCAATGTTGGAATTTTTGCTTCATTGGTAATCACATATTGTTCGTAGTTTGAACCAATTTGACCGAAAACACCACCGCGACTCATGTTCATGATGGCTATTAAATCAGCTCCAATAGCAACGGCGTGTTTTACAACTTCTTTGTCGAAACCACTGCTTGGCGCCACTGTAGCTGTTAGTTCAATATCTCGTTCTGCGAAAAATTTCTTCGCAAATTGAATATTTGCCATGGTGTGGTGACGTAAAAATTCATCTGTTTCATCAGGCACGATAACATGTACCCGTGAACCAAAATATTTTGCAAGATCAGCAACGATAGCTAATTTTTGTTTTGTTTCTTTATTTAAATCTAGAGGAACCACGATGTCTTTGTAGCCAAGTTCACCAATTTTACTATCCTGAACAATGATGAAAGGAACTGTAGAGCTTGTAACGACTTTCAATGCGTAGCTACCAGTAATGTGCTGCCATCCATGAGCGCCATGCGTACCCATTATAATCAATTCTGCATGGTTTTCTTCACCCATGTCGGCAATTTCCTCAAAAATACTTCCTTTACGAACTACTGGAATTAATTTTACCCCATGATGAGCGTGTCTCGCTACAATCTGATCTAGTTTTTCTTCTGAATCATTAAGTTTTTCGCCTTTTGGCACAACATGCAAAACAATAATTTGCGCAGCTAAAGGCTTTGCAGTTACAATTGCATGCTCTAATGCATTGTCAGCAATATCCGTAAAATCGTGAGGTACAATAAAAGTTTTCATTTTTTAGTGTTTTTGGTATTAGTTCCGTTTAGGCAAATGTAACAATAAATATTTCAAGCAACAATGCAAATACGCGATTCAAAAAAAATCAATCAATTTGCTTTATTCTTTACTGCATTTAATTTGCTTTTTAGAAAAGCATTTGCAATGACAACCAGCACTATAATTAATGCCCCCAGGTAAAATTTAGGCCCAACAATTTCATGTTCTTTCAATAGAAAAATGGCTAAAATAATCGTATACACAGGTTCCAAATTAATACTTAAAGCTACCGTAAATACACCTAATTTTTTTACTACCTCAATGGTCATTAAAAAGGCGAAAGAGGTGCATAAAATTCCTAAAAATAACAACCAAAGAACATCAGTCAGTGACAGTGCGAAGATCTCAGCATTGAAACGTCCTTGAAAGAACAAAATCACAGAAAGGAAAAGGAAGCCAACCAATAATTCATAATATGTGATTTGGTAAGAAGGTAAATCCTGCGCTAGTTTTGCGTTAAAAACAGAGAAGATTGCTGCAAGTAAGGCCGAAAACAAACCAAAGTACATGGCGGTGGTTTCTTCGGCATTTAGATCTCCCGAAATAAAATAGATCCCTAGAATGACGATCATTCCGAGTAACAACTCTAACCAAGAAAATTTTGTTTTCATGACCAAAGGCTCCAACCAAGAAACATGAAGGGTGGTCGTTGAGAGGCATAAAATACCCAATGAAGCAGTTGAAAGTTGAATAGAGTAATAAAAAGTAAGCCAGTGTGATGCCACTACAATTCCCACGAAAATAATAGGAATGATATGCTTCCTCGACTTAATTTGAAATGATTTTTTCCAAATGAGAATAAAAAGCGCCAAAGCAAATGCGGCTATTAGCACCCGGTACCAAACAATAATTAAAGTATCTTGATGAATAAGTTTTCCAAGAATTCCCGTGAAACCCCACATAAAAACAATGATGTGGAGTAAAATGTGGTACCTAAATTTCTGGAAAAACATTGATAAACCTTAATTTTTCTTAGCAACTAATTTAAATTCATCGCCAGTAAATATGTCACTTTTGAAAAAACTCTTTAGCTTTTTGTCGTCAATCGTCACCAAATAGCTTTCACCCGTCATCTCGTTCACCTCTCCTTCCAATTCAACATCTTTGAAATATTTTTGGAGTTGTTCTTTTGTTGTACCTTCCTTTGCTGCTACAGGGCTCATGATAATATCACTTCCTGACTTCACCATTTTGTACACCGAGAATTTACCTTCCCCCATTGAAAGATAGGCGTCTTTACCTACTTTAGACCAGTACAAAGAATCTCCTAATTTTGAAAAACTTGGGCCTTTTTCAGGATCGTTGGTTTCAATTCCTTCTTCCGTAATTTTCACTTCAATTTGTGCATCATCCAAAAAGCTATAAATTTCATTACCAGTAACAATTACATAGCTACCGCAAAAAGTTTTAGGGATAGTTTTCTGCTTTTTACCTGGTACATTTTTAGCAACAAGCAATGTGCAAGCAGAAGTGATAAGTGTTACTAACAACACCAAAAAAATTGAAGTTTGTTTTTTCATTTGGTAAAAATAAAAAACGGGGATAAATCCCCGCTATGTTTTTAAATTATTAGTTCGCTTTTTTTAGCGCTTTTTGTCGTTGCTTTTCAAGTTTCTCGGACTTTTCGTCAAGTTTCTTGTTTGCATCATCCAGTTTAGATTGCGCATCAGCTGCTTTTTCAGCGTCCATTTTGCCTTTCTTAACTGATTTGTCTAGCTTTTTCTGTTTGCCATCCAATTTTTTACGAGCATCATCAATTTTGTTTTGTTTATCTTCAATTTTTCCAATTGAATCTTCTAACTTTTTAGCTTCTTCTGCCTCCTTAGCTGCTTTTTCCTTTTCCTTTTCTGCAGCTGCTTTTGCTTTCTCAGATTCCTTTTCAGCTTTTTCAGCTTCCTTTTGTTTCTCTTCAGCTGCTTCTTTTGATTTCTCTTCAATTTCTTCCTTCTTCTCTTCAGATTTCAGGTCAGATTTTGCTTTCTCAGCTTTCTCTTTCTCAGCTTTTGCTGCTGCTTCTGCTTTTTCTCTTTCTGCTTTAGCTTTGTCTTCAGCGGATCCTACATCTTTCTTTGTATCTTCTAATGCTTTTTGTTGCTCTTTCTGTGCCTTATCTGATTCAGCTTTTGCCTTATCAGCATCCGATTTAGCATCCTCTAACTTTGCACCTGCTCCTTCTTTAGCTCTTGCCTCAGCTTCAGCAGCTCTTTTCTTAGCCGCTTCTTCTCGCGCTTTTGCTTCAGCAGCAATTTGTGCTTGCTTGTCAGCTTTCGCTTTCTCAGCATCAGCTTTTGCTTTTTCCGCTTCCGCCTTAAGTTTATCCGCCTCATTCATTCCTTGCTCAGCATTTTTTTGCTTTTCAGCAGCAATGCGCTCCGCTTCTTCTTTTTGCTTACGCAAATCTTCCTGAGCTTTTTCGGCTTTTGCTTTTTCAGCTGCCAAGCGTTCCGCCTCTGTTTTGTACTCTTCTACTTTTACGTTTGCTTTATCTGTCTGCTCATTCAACTTATCAGTTTTTTCGGCTGACTTAGAAATAATAGATTCTGCAGTGTCTGTTTTTGCCTTCAACAAAATAGAATACGATTTCCCTGCTTCAAGTACTTCACTTTTCATTTTAGCGCCTTTGTACATGGCATGCGAAACTTCAATTTGTACAAATTGATTGCTATACGTTGGAACGGTTACTGTTGCTTTTCCGTCTTTATCTGTAGTTCCAGCACCAATGATCTTTCCGTCAACAGTTAATTTAACCATCGCTCCTACAACTGGTCCATTGTCGCTTGATACATTAAAGCTTACTAAAACGCCCGCTTTTTGATCAATTTTGAGCGCTTTCACTGCATAGCTAGTAGTAGCAAAAGTTGTTAAACTTGCCATAAAAACTGCCACCGTAAGTATAATTTTTTTCATTTTTGTTTTGAGTTGGTTGTAATTGATAATAAATATACTTTAAATTTTCCTAAGTATTAGCAAAAACAATTCCAAAAATTGAACTAATTTTATCCTATGCAATTCAAAGATGTTGTTGGACAAGGAGAAGTTAAGCAACGACTCATTCAAGAAATTATCACTGGAAAGATAAGTCACGCACAACTTTTTGCTGGAAAATCAGGTTTTGGAACACTTCCATTAGCATTGGCATTTGTTCAATACCTCTACTGTGAAAACAAATCTGAGACAGATAGCTGTGGCAGTTGCCCTTCATGTTCGAAAGTTGAAAAACTAGAACATCCTGACCTTCATTTTGCCTTTCCAATTGTGCTAGCCATCGAAAAAACTTCAGATGCATTTATGAAAGATTGGCGGGCTCAAGTGAAAGAAAACCATTATTTCGATATCAAAGATTGGGTACGCACCATTGACCCGAAAAGTGAGCGAAGTCCTGTCATTGGAACCGAACAAAGTGCCGAAATCATTAAAAAATTAACCTTAAAATCATACGAAGGCAACTACAAGGTGATGATCATTTGGGGCGCAGATGAAATGAATACGCAATGTGCAAACAAACTATTAAAAATTTTAGAGGAACCCCCAGAAAAAACACTATTTCTCTTACTGACTGAACATCCAGATAGATTGCTAACAACGATAATATCAAGAACGCAATTAATTAAAATACCAAAAATTGACAATGATCACCTTGCCCAATCACTTCGATCTTCTTTTCAAATTACAAAAGATTCCGAACAAAGCGTTTTGTCGCGAAGTGAAGGAAATTTAATCGAGGCAGAGCGACTATTAGCCGCAGTGGACGATCACGAAGACAACAGGCTTTTATTTGTGAAGTTGATGCGTGTATGCTATAAAAAAGACGTTCTTGAAATGCTAAATTGGTCCGATGAGGCAGCATTGATGGGAAGAGAACGACTCAAGCAATTCATTGATTATTCGTTGCACATGATCCGTCAAAGTTTGTTGCGCAATTACACAGAAGATCAACTTACTCGGGTTTCCGATGAAGAAAATGAATTCCTTAAAAACTTCGCAAAATTTATTACAGGTAATAATGTTTTCGATTTTATGAATCATTTCAATGACTGTCATTACCATTTAGAGCGTAATGCAAATGCAAAACTTTTACTAAACGATCTTTGTTTCAACGTGATGCGTTACATTCACAAGGCATGAAGTTAAAATCATTATTTCTTATTATTTTTACCAAAAGCAATTTTAATAATGGGCTGTACAAGTTGTAGTAGTGGAACTCCTGGTGGATGTGGGAATAAAGGAACATGTAGTTCTGGTGGTTGTAGTAAACTAGAGGTGTACGATTGGTTATCCAATTTACAATTACCCGACGGTCAATCAAAGTATGATTTAGTTGAAGTACGATTCAAAAATAGCCGAAAAGCATTTTTTCGCAATACCAAAAACCTGAGTCTCCACATGGGTGATGTTGTTGTTGTGGATTTGAGTCCTGGCTATGATGTTGGTGTTGTTTCTGTTACTGGAGAATTGGCACGCATTCAAGTTGGAAAGAAAATTCCAACTACAAAACCCTCTGAACTGAATAAGATTACAAAAATAGCTGCACAAGAAGAAATCGACAAGTGGATTAAGGCTCGATCTTTAGAGAAAGAAGTAATGTATAAATCAAGAACCTTGGCGGTAAATTTGGGTCTACAGATGAAGATTTCAGATGTAGAATTCCAAGCCGATTTAACCAAGGCAACATTTTATTATACTGCAGAAGAACGTGTAGATTTCCGTCAATTAATTAAAGATTTAGCTGACGAATTCAAAATACGAATTGAAATGCGACAAATTGGATCACGCCAAGAAGCTGCTCGATTAGGCGCAATTGGGTCATGTGGTCGTGAATTATGCTGTACCACTTGGTTGACAGATTTTCGTTCCGTATCAACAAGTGCCGCGCGCTATCAGCAACTTTCGTTAAATCCTCAAAAACTAGCTGGACAATGTGGAAAGTTAAAATGCTGTTTGAACTACGAATTGGACATGTATCTTGATAATTTAAAGAAATTTCCAAAAACAGAAACACGTTTACATACTGAAAAAGGATCTGCTCATCATATCAAAACAGATGTGTTTAAAGAGTTGATGTGGTATGTGTATGAAGGTGAAGCGGCCATCGGTTCTGGTATGATTGCACTTTCTCCAGAGCGGGTACGCGAGATTATTCGCATGAATCAAGAAAGTAAAAAACCAAAGGAATTGATCGAGTTTAAACACGAAGTAACAGTGAAAATGCCGGATTACGAAAATGTTGTTGGTCAAGACAGTCTTAATCGATTCGAAAGCTCATTCAAAAAGAACAACAAAAATCGGGGTCGGGGCGGAAACAACGACAACAGACCTCACAATGCTGGAAGTAATCAAAATCCGAACGCTCAAAAAAATCAGCCTGTAAAAGCACAAGCTGCTCTTGAGAATCCAGATGGCACTCCAATAGCGCCAAAGAAAAAGAGACCTAATAATCGTTGGAAAAAGAATAAAGGCAATAATAACAGCCCACAAAATGATCAAGCTTAATAAATTTTTCGCTGCTGTTGGGACGGGCCTATTGCTTAGTGCCTGTCAAGACATGCCTTTATACGAAAAGTCGTTTTCATTTGCAGATAAAACATGGTCACAAACGGTGAAACCAAAATTTAGAATTGATATTAAGGATACTTCTAAGTACTATGATTTCATTTTAACGGTTAGAACCACCACTGATTACGACTTCAATAATCTTTGGATTTTTCTTAATACACAAACCCCTTCTGGCGCAAAAGGAAGAGAACCATTCGAAATTAAAATTCAAAATGAGGATGGAACGTGGGCTGGTAAAAAAACAGGGACAATTGTTGAATTTCCTTTGACATTTAAAAGTAAGAAAATGCCAGAGAAAGGAATTTATACGTTCACTGTCGAGCAAGCGGTAACGCAATCTAAAATTACAGAATTGCTAGATATCACCTACAAAGCGGTGGAAGTCAACGAAAAAACAAATTAATTATTTCTTGTTCTCTTTTTTTGAATCGAAAGGAATTTCATAGCCATACGAAAGACTCAGAACATGGCGTCTTTTAATGTTTGGAACATTTATTTTCGAGTCGTAAAGATAACCAACGGAAAAACTATGTGGTCCCTTGAAGTCGGAGTCAACCCCTATAAAAACTCTGTATTTGTTGAACCGCTGACCAAATTCTCCATAATTCGGGTCAAAAAACACCTCCGCAGCAATCACTGGCGACAAAAAGAACTTATCAATATCATACAAGCCTTCCATTTTCAAACGAACTGCTTGATCAAACTCAGCGTCATAATTTTGTGTTACACGATTAAAAGCAAATTGATAGCGAATGCGTGCTTTCAATGTAAAACGATCAATGACATGTTTAAATTCAGCATTAAAATTAATCCGGTGGGAGAAAGAATAAGGGACATCAAAGTACTTGCGATCACCAATCAAACGATAATCAATAGATGGGCGAAACCACTTGGTTACTTTGTATTTTAAAGAGGCTTGCGGGAAAAATGTTTCCAATCCATAGTTTCCAAATCGAGTGGATAGATCTACTCCCCATGTTAAATCGTTGGTAAGCTTTCCACTAACACCAGCTTCACACCATACTTTACCCTCATTTTCTTGAGAAAGAGCAAAGAATGGAACAAAAATTAGCAGTTGGAGAAGAGAACGCATTATCTAATTAAATGAATGGTATCTAGGACATAACTTTCCTTCTTGCCCAAATCTATTTCAAATTTAACAGGCTCCAACTCGTAATAATCGTCGTCGTTATTTGCGATGTTAGGTCCTTTATTGAAAATTTTATTGTACCCAAAAATCGTGTATTTCCCTGGGCGTAGGTATTTAAAAGAAAAACTCCCGTCGAAGCTACACTCCATTTTATCATCGTATAAAGTACCATCTGGACCATAAATTATGAAAACATCTTCCATCGCCCCTGGGTAGAATACGGAAGAAGAATAATTGCTACTCACATACAGCTTTTCTTCAACTTGAATGTTTCCAGAGATGGATGACTTTCCACCTTCACCCTCCACTTTGGTGCAAGAGCTAAAAGAGCTAATAGCAAAACATAACAGCAATCCTTGGAGCAACTTTTTCATAAATATCTTAGTATGTTAATATTCGAACAACTAAAGTAGACTTTTTTTCGTCTTCCTAATCAATACTTGATAATAATTTGTTAATATTGATTTAAATTATACTGAATTTTTGCTAAATTCTTAAATATTTCCTTATGAAAAAGTGGTTACTCTCTGTCCTTATTTTTCTTCCCTATCTCACTCAACTTCAAGCCCAAGTAGTAATAAATGAGTACTCGTGTTCTAATGTTACCGGTCCTACTGATGCCTATGGGTCAAATGAGGATTGGGTTGAGTTGCTAAATACAACTGGTGCTGCTATTGATTTAACAGGATATTATTTATCTGACAACGATAACAACTTATTTAAGTGGACCATTCCAAGTGGGTCTATTGCTGCAAATGGATTTAAAATGGTGTATTGTTCCGGCAGAAACACCGTAAATGGTGCGCAATATCATCCTGATTTTAAACTCACTCAAACAGAAAGTGAATGGATTATTTTGACAAACCCAGGAGGAGTTGTCGTAGATTCTATTTTCATTCAACACCTTACTAAAAACAACCACTCTGTAGGAAGAGAAACCAATGGGTCTGCTATTTGGAAACTTTTTACCACTCCAACGCCTAATGCAAACAACACTGGAGCAGTCAACTTTTATACACCAACTCCAGTTTTTAGTATCGCCCCTGGATTTTATCCAGCGGCCCAAAGTGTTACTATCACTTGTGCAGATGCTGCTGCTACAATTCGATATACACTTGATGGATCTATTCCTACCGCTACATCAACGCTTTATTCTGGACCTGTAAATATTAATGCGACAAGAGTGCTGCGTGCTGTAGCTTTTTCAACGAGTTTATCCAGCTTTACACAAACGAGTACTTATTTCATCAATGTTTCCCATGATGTTCCAGTTGTATCAGTGGCAGGTTTTGGTACCAACAGTCTTCAGACTTTATTGAACGGCAATAGTGGAATTACACCTCAAGGATCTTTGGAACTGTTTGAAGAAGATGGGACCTATATTGATAAAGGAGAAGGAGAGTTCAACAAGCACGGAAATGACTCTTGGGCATACGATCAAAGAGGATTTGATTTTATTATGAAGGATCAATTTGGTTATAACAATGATCTAGACCACCAGATTTTTCCAAATGTTGCTAGAGATAAGTTTCAACGAATCATTCTAAAGCCGGGCGCAAGTGATAACTATCCTTTTGAAACTGGTGGGGCACATATTCGTGATGCGTTTATTCACACCTTATCTCAGCGAGCAGATATGAAGCTTGACGAGAGAACATGGCGACCTTGCGTTGTGTACTTGAATGGTCAATATTGGGGCGTTTATGAGATCAGAGAAAAAGCAGATGATCATGACTATACCAATATTCACTACAATCAAGATGAGTACAATCTTCAATATTTAAAGACATGGGGAGGCACTTGGTCTGAATATGGTGGTGCTCAAGCACAAACAGATTGGAATGCTTTACGAAATTATATTAACACTAATAACATGGGCAATGCAGCAAATTTTGCCTATGTAGATAGTCTCTTTAATTGGGAATCGCTTGCTGATTATTTCATGATTAACTCCTACACTGTAAATCAAGACTGGTTGAATTGGAACACAGCATGGTGGAGAGGAATGGATCCGCTTGGTGACAAGAAAAAATGGCGTTATGCTTTATGGGATATGGATGCAACATTTGGTCACTACGTTAATTACACCGGTATTCCTGATGATTCGCCAGATGCCGATCCTTGTAATGCGGAATCACTCCCTAACCCAGGTGGACAAGGACATACAGACATTCTAGAGAAATTAATCAATGAGCAACCAATCGTTGAGCAATACTACATTACTCGCTACGCCGATTTAATGAACACCTATTTTAACTGCGACTACCTAATTCCACTTTTGGACAGCATGATTGCTGAAATTGCTCCAGAAATGCCTGCGCACGTTGCGAAATGGGGTGGTTCTGTTGCACAGTGGTCAAACAATGTTCAAACGCTTCGTCAATTTATCCTAGATCGTTGCCCAGCAATTGTTGATGGCTTAATTGATTGCTACACATTAACAGGTCCATTCGTTACCACTTTTGATGTAACACCTGCATTAGCGGGAGAAATTAAAGTTAACTCTCAATGGGCTCCATCATATCCTTGGTCAGCTTCTTATTTTGGTGGTATTCAAACGAATATTATCGCGAAAGCAAACCCAGGATTTATTTTTGACCACTGGGAATATACCACAGGTCCTCTAGCAAACGCTATAGCAGACGACACAAACAGTCTAACCATTACTGGAATTGAAAATATAGTCGCTGTATTTGTTGCTGATAATCCAGATTTAGATGGTGATGGCTGCCTAAACACAGATGAGGTAATTGCTGGAACAGATCCTACTATTGCTGATACTGATGGTGATGGCGAAAATGATTGTATTGAAATAGGCGCAGATCCAAACACCCCAACCGATACCGATGGCGATGGAATCATTGATGCGCTCGAGCCTTCTGACGAAGACGCAGATGGGGATGGAGTAAATGACGAAACCGATCCAGCAAATTCAGATCCTTGTATTCCAAATCCAAACGCGGGACCATGTGATCAAGATGGTGATGGACTTACTAATACACAAGAAACTACCGCAGGAACAACTCCTACAAACCCTGATACTGATGGCGATGGATATAATGATGGGCTTGAAATTACCAATGGTACAAATCCTTTAGATCCATGTGATCCAGATCAAGTTTTACCTGAATGTAATCTGGATACTGACGGTGATGGACTTTCCGATGCGCAAGAGGCTGTAATTGGAACAGACCCTACTAACCCTGATACGGATGGTGATGGCTTGAATGACCTTATTGAAGTAAATAACGGAACAGACCCATTAGATTTCTGTGACCCAATTGATGACAGTCCGCTGTGTGGCACCGATGTTAAATTCCCTACGGCTTTCTCACCAAATGGGGAAGGAAATTCGGCCAACGAAACATTCATTCTTTACGTTGGAAAAGATGTAGCATCATTCAGCTTCTCGCTATATGATCGTTGGGGGAACAGAATTATTGAAACTAGCGACAGAAACTTTGTGTGGGATGGAAGCTATAAAGGAGAGCCTTGCAATGCTGGAATTTATGCTTACATGCTCGATATAATTTATATCGATGGAACAAAAGCGACACGTACTGGAAACATCACTTTAATTCGATAAGTAATGAGAAAGTCGATTCTTCTTTGTTCCTTGTTTATTGCAATTAATGGCTTTGCGCAAGATGTGCATTTTACACAAACCACACAAACGCCATTATTAATAAACCCTGCAGCCTGCGGAGTGTTGGACGGCTGGGAACGCATTATAATTAATCACCGTAACCAATGGTTGGGTGCTGGAACGCAGTTCATGACTACCAATATTTCTGCAGAGGCAAATATTGGAAAATCACGGATGAACGACAAAGCCCATCTTGGACTAGGTATCTTGTTTTACAATGATATTGGTGGAGACTCGCGCTTTGGAATGCAACGTGGAGCAGTAAATTTAAGTGGTATTTTGCCAATGGGCAATGGACACTCTCTTTCTGCTGGACTTCAAGGAGCGTTTGTTAACAGAAGCTATGATCTTTCTCGTGTGACGTTTAACTCTCAATGGGATGGGGAAAATTTCGATCCCACGCTTTTGTCAGGAGAAGGAAACTCGAAAAACAATTTCATGTATTTTGAAGCTGCTGGAGGATTATTTTATTCATACGATGCAGGAAAAAATTCCTTTCAACGCAACAACGACTTTAAATTTCAACTTGGAATTTCAGGCTATAATCTAAATCGTCCAGAATTGAGATATGCCGCTGGGGAAGGAGATCGATTGTATCGCAAATGGGTGGCGCACACAAGTGTAGTGACAGATTTAGGAGATTCTAGAATGGCGCTTGATGCAAGTTTTGCGCAATTTATTCAAGGGCCACATTTAGAATCTTTGTTTGGAATGATGCTGCGCTACCGTTTTGAAGACGGAACAAAAATTACTGGAAACTTTCAAGATGCCTATTTTGGCGCAGGTTTGTATTACCGATTGAAAGATGCCATTTCTCCAGCCATTATGGTTGATTGGAAAGGGTTCCGTTTTGGTGTTTCGTATGATATCACTGTTTCTGCACTTCGAAAAGCGTACCGTGGAGGTTCACTAGAGTTTAATTTCTCCTACACGAACTTGAGTCACGCCTTGTTTAAAAGTAGGAGATAAGATCATCAGTATAAAAAGTAAAGAATGAAAAAAATTATCCTTGTAGTAACACTTTTAATGAGTTTAAGTGTCGGCGCTCAAATTTCACATGATTTAGAGATCTACGCAGAAAATGGTGCTAAATTTTTCCTTACCATCAATGGACGTAAAATGAACGAAGTCGCTGTTACCCAAATTCAAATTACGAATACTGATAAAGATTATGTGAGTGCAAAAATTGAATTTGAAAATGACGCTTTTCCAGCCATTGAAAAGAAATTTCTTCAAATTGCAGAACCTGGCGTGGAGGAGAAAGTTCCTGTGTCGGCTGTGTACAAAATAGTGGAAAAAAAGGGCGAAGTTAAGTTAGGCTTTGCTTCTCGTTCTCGCAAAAAAATACAAGACAATACGGAAGTTATCATAATTAACAATCCCCAACCAGTGAACGGGCGAATTGTGATTTCTTGGTAGTTGGAAAAACACTACTTTGCCTTCACCAACGATTTAAAGAAAGTGCCAATTTGTTTTCTGTACATGAACATGACCACCATGAAAATGAGGTAAGGAATCAACATGATGTAAAGGATTCCTGAATTGAGGTCGCTTCCGAAGGAGTTTTCGCTCAATTCACTACCCTGCTCAGCCAACATCTTACATTGCGAACAGCCTTGCGCAAAGGTTTGATTACCAAACAAAAGCAGACCCAAAACCAATAGTATTGAACTAAGACGTCTCATTGTACAAAGTTAACTAAAAATTATTTTAGTAAATCATTTGATTTTATCACTTCTCTCAACTTCTTATTAAAAATTTGAACGCCATTTTGGTTGAGGTGAGACTTGTCATAAAAATGAAGTGAATCATCTAAGTGCATTAGCTTATTAAAGTTGTAATAGGGGAGCTTCGTAGACCTCATCAATAGATCAAACTTTGAGTTATTACTGTAGCTTTCATATTCACTTTCAACAATTGGAGTTTGCACTAGAATGACTTTTATTCCCATGTCCCTTAAGTAAGCTAACGATGCGTTAAAGGCACAAAATTGGGCTTCATTAAATTCATACTTACGCTTTGTAGGAACCTTTTCAGCCTTATAAAAGGCTAATTTTCGTTCTACATAACCTCCAGAAATATAAGTATCGTTGTATTTTTTAATTGCTTCTTTGTGATTGCTGTTTACGTGCAACATGTCATTTAAAAATCCGAAAATCAATGTGTTATAAACTTTTATTTTATTGGTTTTTATAGCCATTCTGAAGGACTGAAAATCATTCTTATCATTGGCAATTAAATCAACTGCTGATTCTACGCCATCCATCGAAAATGTGAGCGGATACACCTCGTAGATGACCCATTTTGGATTCAACTTTTTCACATGCCTTTTAATCAACATTTCGGATTGAATTGGTGTTTGTGAACTTGAGCCTATGTTAAAAGTTTGGAAGTCGGGAAACAATCGTGGATCAAAGCCTCTATAAGCATGTGATGAACCAATAAATAATAGATCAATATTTTTTTGTTCTTTAAGTTCTTGAAAACGAGAAAAAGAATGCCCAGCAGACCCTACATTATAAACTAAATTAGAGTGCATCGAATCTGGTAAATAAGACCCACTAAGAAAAACAAAAAGAATATATAAACTAATAGCAAAAGGTACAAATAGCAGTAATGTTGATCCAAATTTTTTCATACCACTTTAAAATTGAAAATAAATAAATGGGGTTTCCTCTGTTTGCATATACATGCCGATACAAAAAATAAGGAACGAATAAAATACCCAACGAAACGGACGCTTCCATCTAAAACCAATTTTTGCGATGGCAAAGGACTCTTCCCTACCCATCCATTCTATCAAAAAAAACATCAATAATAGAAGATTCAAATAACTTTTATTTAATGCCGCTAACCCTGCACCATTAGTGAAAATTCCATTAATGTAAGCGAATGCATCACCAAGATTCTCCGCCCTAAAAAAGATCCACGTAAAGCATATTAACACAAATGAAAGAACAATTTGACCAAGCTCAATTATGGAAGGGAAAAGTTGTCCTTTTGCTACAATTTCAAGATTGTTTCGATTCGTTTTTAGTACAATCGATGGAAGAATGAACAAAGCATTTAAGCCCCCCCACACAATAAAAGTCCAATTTGCTCCATGCCAAAACCCACTAACAATGAAAATAATAAAGGTGTTGCGCACCCGCGACCAATTCCCACCTTTGCTTCCACCCAAAGGAATGTAGAGATAATCTTTAAACCATGACGAAAGTGAAATATGCCATCTTCGCCAAAACTCAGCAATGTTTCTTGAAAAATAGGGAAAGGAAAAGTTTTGGAGCAACTCAATACCAAAAAGGCGAGATGTGCCCAAAGCAATATCTGAATAGCCAGAAAAGTCGCCATAGATTTGAAAAGCAAAAAATATAGCCCCCAAAACAAGGGCGCCACTACTCATTTCATTACTATTTGCAAACACTTGGTTCACAATTTCAGCACAATTATCTGCTATCACCACTTTTTTGAATAGCCCCCAAAGAATTTGGCGTAAGCCATCCACGGCTCGCAGATAATCAAATGTTCTTTGTTTTTTAATCTGAGGAAGCAGGTGCGTTGCGCGCTCAATTGGGCCCGCCACCAATAATGGAAAATAGCTCACAAACAAGCCGTAATCAATTAAATTTCGCTCCGCTTTAATACGATCTTTATAGATATCAATTACATAAGAAAGTCCATGAAAAGTGTAGAAGGAAATACCAACAGGAAGAACAATGTTTAAAAGAGCAGGGTTTACCTCCCAGCCTACTTGCGCCAATGCTTGCGCAAAAGAATCTGCAAAGAAATTATAATACTTGAAAATCCCTAAAAATCCCAAGTTGATGATGATACTTATCCAAAACCACCACTTTTTCTCACGTTTTGATTTTGCATCTTCCATTCTCAGGGCGCTTCCAAAATCCAATAGGGTAGAGAACATCAAAAGAAACAAAAACCGCCAATCCCAACAAGCATAAAAGAAATAACTGGAAAGCAGTAATAAAGCGTTTTGAAGTTTCAGAGGACGTTTACTTAGCAACCAATAGAGCACAAAAACAATTGGTAAAAAAATCGCAAAATTCAATGAATTAAAGAGCATTTAGTAATTGTTTTAGGAGCGAAAGTAAGAAATAAATATAATGTTTTGGAGTATGATCATCGCTTCAATCAATACCTCAAGCACGAGGGACGCAATTTGCTACCATTTGCTCAAACAAGAAGCAATGAAACGAAATAGGAACTATTTTTAAGTATTTTTGTAGGACTATGAAATATTTGTTTGTACTTATTCCTCTTTTATTGAGCTCTTGCGGAACAGGGCCGACCACAAAAAAACTTCCTAAAAATCTTGACAGCCTAATTGTAATGTTCCCAGACAGTACTGAATTGTTGATTAAAAGGGGCGCTAAATTCTTAGAAGAATACAAGCACGAAGAAGCGCTGAACGATGCAGCAAAAGCTTTTCGTTTGGATAGCTCTGCGATTGAAAACAGATTACTATATGCAAATGTGCTAAACAACAAACCCCAGCGCAGTGTCAACGATGTATTAACTGCTCAACGTCATTTTAAATTCATTGTAGAAAAAGAAAAAGAAAATACAAAAGCAATTGTAGGTTTAGCGTCTACTTATAGTTTTTTACAAGATTTTGAAACTTCTTTCATCTACATCAATAACGCTTTAAGAATTGATCCTAAATTGCGCGATGCTTATATTCTGAAAGGTTCGAACTATTTAACGTTAGGGAAACGAGATTTAGCAAAGTCATCATACGAAACAGCGGTGCAGCAAGATCCAAAATTTTGGGAAGGATATGTATGGCTAGGTGCCTTGTACCAGGCAGAAGAAAATCCTCTTTGTATCGAATACTATACTTCAGCCGCTCAATTGCAGCCGAAAAATCTTGATGTTCTATACTCGCTTGCCTTTGCGAAACAGGTGTTCAACGAAGAAAAAGACGCTATACGAATTTACCGTAAAATGATCCAACTCGACAATGAGTTTCATGAGGCACTTTTCCAAATTGGACGCATTTACCATGAGCAAAACAATATAGACAGTGCGACATATTACTATAATTCATCCATCATCACCAACCCGGAATACGTGGAAGCATACCACAACCTTGGATTAATTTATGAGGCAAAAGGCGATATTGAAAATGCGTTGAAGAATTATGCAAAAGCGTTGAAATACAACCCAACATTTGAGCTTTCGCGCAAACAGGCTGATGGCCTGCGGAATAAACGATGAAAAATCAACTCTTCATTTCGCAACTAATTGGCGATGTGCTTTTTCCAATTCTAGGATTTTTACTGTGGGATTGGTCGCTTTATTTTATCCTCATCTTTGTGCTGCTAGATCTACTTTGTGATCTTGTTGTGACGCACTTCAAAGCAAATAAAATCGCTCAATTTCAAGGGGCAAAAAGTAAATTTCCTTTCTCTTTGTCGTTGATTGCAATTGCTCTTTTTGCACTTACTTTATCAACTATTCATTTCCTAGTTTTTACGCATGTACCGGCTATCAACTTTGCCAAGGAATTAGTTGCTTTTTGGAATTATCAAGACATGGGACTTCCTCAGGGGTATTTATTACTTCCACTTCTTATTCTGATGTCAATACAACAATACCGTCTTGAATTCAGCATGCCGGCTATGTACCGAAAGCAGGTTCAAAAAGAAGTATGGAAGAATCATTTTACTTCGTATTGGTTCCTGTTGGCCTTTGCTGGTATTGGCATCGGCTTAGTGACCTTACTACAGGTGAATGAAACAATTTTAGTGTGCTTTCTATTGCTGGTATTAATCCTCCGCACGGTGTCGACTCGTTTTCTTCAGCCAGCGCGGTAAAATAATTGCCCCAATAAATAAGTACGGAAAATAGGAAATCAATCGCCACAAGATTGCCATTGCCGCCAGCAGTATCGCAGAGCTAGAAACATCACTTAACAACTCACCAAAAGCATATTCTGCAACGCCGCTTCCACCAGGAGTTGGGCTGATGTGCATGAACAACCACAGCACAAATTGTTTTGCTAAAATAATGGCGTGTTGGGCAAGACCAAGTGATAAAAATGCGGCTAAAATGGCATTGATCACCAAATAGCGACAAGTCCAACTGGCCACTGTGGCGAAAAACGCCTTTAACCAAAATGACATCGGTTCCTTTCTAAATTCAAGTGAGGCAGTCGCAATATCATCTGCTGTTTGCAGCGCGCGCTCTTTTCTTCGACGTAAAACAGGGAGACGAAATAACACGGAAAAGAACTGTTTCGCAAGATGAGGAAAAATAAAAATGGAGAGAAACAGAAAGGTACAAAGCAACAAAATCACGCAATATCCCGTCCAAAAAATCCATTGCACTGCCATTTCTTTAGTAGTGTCAGAAGGAAACAGTTCGGCCGATCCTGCGAGTAACAGAATGATCGGAATCATAACAATATAGAAAAGATTGTCTAAAAATGCAGTGATGATAACGATAGCGGTAGATCTTCCGAGCGTTATGTTTTCACGATTTAAAATAAACATTGCTACGGCAACCCCTCCTACCACTCCAGGCATCAATGCGCTTGCAAATTCCCAAATCATAATTAAACGGAAAGCATTTTTCCATTTCAATTGATTCTTTGTTAAAATACGAATACGGATGATGTAAAAAAGATCTCGACCAACCATAAATACAAGCGCCAATGCAATAAATCCAAAAGCTTTCAGCGACCAATCTATAGATCGAAGTGTGCCACCTAGCGTTTCCTTGGTATAATTTCCATGCTTGTTTGGGTAAAATTCTGCTTCGAGCTGGGTGTCTACTTTTCCATTATTGTTCAAATCGTGCCAAGAAAAATTGCCTTTTCCTTCACCGGTAGGAACAAAACTTGTGGTGGAAACGCTTCGGTACAAGAGCAAACACATCACTGTTAAACCAATTCCCACAGCAAGCCAAATACGCCATGTCTGAAAGGTACTTTCAATAACAGTGTTTTGTTTCATCTTTAATCGATACTTAGTTGTATCTCTGTTTCCCAATTTGCCCTCACCGTTGGACCAACAAACTCATGGATGATCTCTGGCTGAACAAAATGTGCATCATCACCAACATCCCATTTACCATTTCGGTTCACGTCTTCCACTACTTTAAATGTATAATTTCCTGGCTCCAATTCGGGAATGATAATCGTATGCTCTTCTGGAATTGTTACCACACGATCTAAAGTTCCTTGCTGATAAACAAACAACAAAAGCGGTTCATTTGACTCCCAAGTATTCACTTTTATCGACCCTAAATCTCGATCTGATTTCAAATCAATACTCAGCGTTGAAGCCATACTAGATTTCACATGTGTGCTTGAAAAAGCTCCATCTTGAAAAATAACATCAATCTTTGAGTGTGATTTTCGATCCAGTTCAAGCACAATTCGATTGGCGAAAAACGACGCTTCTTTCACTTCAAGCGTATCTTTAGTATTGGCATCAACCACTACAATTTTCGCAATATTTAAGCTTAAAATGCGGTCATTGACCTCAAATTCAATTTTTTCACTTGGTCGAATTGCTCTTTTGATCGTTGGCTTTAGGTTTAATTTTGTTTGATGATCTCTCTTCGACACCGTCATTCGAAGCGTATCTGAACGATCATCTTTTGATGCTACTACTTCCAATAATGAAATTGAATCAGAGGGTAAAAACAGCAACACACTATCCTCATTCAAACGATAAATTTGCTCGTCTTCTAGTACTTTATTTCCCATAGAAAGTTGCACATCACTTAAGCCAATTTTAGCAATACTGATCATTCCCGGAGCTTGTAATTTGAAAGTCGATATTTTTTGGTTCTGAGGTTTAAACATTCGCACAGGAAAACTGTCAACAGCAGAATCGTATAAATCTATTTTCTCGGCGTTAAAACCTCTTATTTCATTTTCGCTAATTGCAAGATTTTTGTCAAGGTCTGCAAATGCTCGCAAGAAATAAGTCCCTGGCTTCATGTTTTGTATGGTGGTCCTTCCGCTAAAATCTGTTTGTGCAAAATATTTTGCTTTCGTGCTAATTGAATCCTCATATAACGCCACCAAAATTTTTGACAAGGGTTTTCCTGACCACGCATCTGCAGTCGTTACCGAATAAGAAATAGAATCAATGATTTCGCCTGTTGAAAAAACATAGGTCATAAGTGAATCGTTTCCCTCGTGCGTATCCTTCACTGCACCATTCATGTACAAAGTGTAAGTAGTGTTGGGCTGTAAACTTTCATTCCACGAAACCGTAACTGTTTTTTTATAGAGTTCTACCGTTGGCTTTACATCGCCTGGAATGAAATACACATTTTGCTGAGGATTCTCCAGTTTTATGTATTCATCAAACTCAAATTGAATAGAATTTCCTGAAAATTGAGTGGTTTTCGAAGGTGGAGAAATTTTCTTTGGTGCTGGCGCGAACTCATCCTTGGATCCACCTGTCAATGTTCCAACCTGCGCACAAGCACACAACAAAAGGACAAGCCCTAAGAAAAACAGTTGGAGATAACGAGACATAGTTCGGTTAAATAAGTTTCATCGACCGAATCAAAATCATTTAATTCATCACTATCGACATCAAGCACTGCCACCACCTCATCATTGAGAAAGACGGGAATTACAATCTCACTTTTTGACAACGAACTACAAGCAATATGACCTGGGAATTGTTCAACATCGGGCACTAAAATGCTTTTACGCTGTTGCCAAGCTGCACCACAAACTCCTCTTCCGAAGGCGATCCTTGTACAGGCAATTGAACCTTGAAAAGGTCCAAGTACCAATTCTTTACCATCAACAAGGTAAAAGCCGACCCAAAAGAAATTAAATGTTTGCTTTAAGGCTGCGGATACATTAGCAAGATTGGCAACAAGATTCGTCTCCCCTTCCACTAGTGCTTTTACTTGTTGCACAAGAAGTTGATACTTTTCCTCTTTTGTTCCGATCGAAATAGATAATTCTTCTGCCATTGCTACTACAAAATTGCTGTTTTTGATTTGATTAAACAATTTTTTAACTATCTTCAAGTAACAATTTACTGAAAATGCTCGAAAAATTACAATTAGACAAAATATTATTCCTCGACATAGAAACAGTTCCACAGGAATATGATTTCAAAAAGCTCGACGAAAAAACAAAAGATCTGTTTGAAGCGAAAACCAGGTTTATGCAAAATACTGAAAAAAGCTTTGAGACCCTCTACGGAGAAAGAGGTGGGATTTATGCAGAGTTTGGCAAGATCATTTGTATCTCTGTGGGTTTTATTCATGAGACAAGAACTGGTAAAGAAATAAGGTTAAAATCATTTTATCACGACGATGAAGAAACAGTTTTAAATCAGTTCAAGTCGCTACTGGATGAAAAACTAGGTAGAGATTTTATTCTTTGTGGACACAATGCAAAAGAGTTTGATTTTCCTTACATCTGTCGAAGAATGTTGGTGAATGGCATCAAAATTCCGAAATTACTCGACATCATGGGGAAAAAACCGTGGGAAGTAAGTTTGCTCGACACCATGGAGCTATGGAAATTTGGTGATTATAAAGCCTATACTTCATTGGCATTGTTGTGTCACATCTTTAATATCCCAACGCCAAAAGACGATATCTCCGGAGCTGATGTAGCGATGGTGTATTACGAACAAAACGACTTGGAGCGCATTAAAGTGTATTGTGAGAAAGACGTTATTGCATTAATTCAATTATTCCTACGCATGCGTGGTGATGCGCTTGTGCCGGTAGCAGAAATTAAAATGAGCTAAAAACAAAAAGCGCCCTATAATTTAGAGCGCTTTAGTATTTTCAGAAAGTAATAATTAGTTAACGTACACTGTTTCTTCAGTAGTAGTTTCTTCTTCTACTTTAACAATTCCTGTTCCATCTTGTGTCAATGTCCACGCGTGAATATCTAACACCGCAACACCTGCTTGACCTAATTGATACACTTCATTGAAGTTAAAAACAGCCACTCCAGCAGAGTTAGTTGTTGTTGTATCATAAACAGTTACTACCTGTCCTTGATATTCAGGTCCAGATGGCGTACCATATAAAACAACGGTTGCACCCTCAACAACAGCATTTGCATCATCTTTAATTGTGATTTTTGCGATAGTATCTTTTTTCTTTCTACATCCAGAAAATGAAGCAACTCCAACAAGTGCTACTAAACTGATAAAAAACAACTTATTCATAGTTTCAATTTTATTAAATTAATTAACGTATACTGTTTCTTCGGTAGTCGTCTCTTCCTCTACTTTGATAATACCAGTTCCGTTTTGTGTTTGAGTAAAAGCGTGTATGTCTAAAACAGCTACACCCGCTTGCCCAAGTTGATAAACATCATCATAATTAAATACCGCTACACCTGATGAATTCGTGGTGGTTGTATCATAAACAGTAACCATTCCGTCACTTCCATCACCATACAAAACCACAGTTGCACCTTCAACAACGGCATTTGCAGGGTCTTTTACAGTCACTTTTGCCACGGTAGCCTTCTTTTTTCTGCATCCAGAAAACGAAGTAACACTCACTAAAGCAATAATTCCTATAAAAAACAATTTATTCATAGATCCTTAATTTGGTAAAACAACTGTTTCAACAGATGTAATGTGTTCACGGGAACGAACATATCCTGTTTGTTCCTTATTTTCTTTCTTCACAATAATATCAAAGTAACCTACTGTTTCAGCAGAAATATCATAAAAGGGTGTCATATCAAACGCTACAAATCCCGATTGATTTGTTAATAGCGTGTCTACATACTCCATTGTAGATGGATTAGAACCTGGATCACCAATAATAATCACTTTAGCGCCTTGTTGTAATTCATTACTTGAAGAACGGACAAAGATTTTTAACACAGAAGGATCTTTACTTTTGCACCCAGAAAAGCCCAATGCCACTCCAATAGCTAATGCTACACCAAAATAAGTACGCCCAAGTTTTTTCATTCGGATAATTTTTTAGCCAAATGTACAATTATTTGTCAAAATTCGAAAATTTGAATCCATCAATATTTCTTAACTTCGTACTTTAATTGCACAAACTGAATCCTTAAACAATCTTAAGGACGAAAAAGTTACAGTTTGGGTTGGCTTTTTAAGGAAAATGAAAGAATTAATTCAAAATATTGCCAGAGAAATTGATCAGTATGAACTAAGGGACGCTGTGTCTCTAGAACAATTTCGTATTCAGTTTCTTGGCACAAAGAGTAAAATCAAAGATTTATTCATTGAACTAAAATCGGTTCCGAATGAAGAAAAGAGAGAAGTTGGTCAAATGATGAACGAACTTCGAGGAAAAGCGGAGGAGCGATTTAATACCTTCAAAACCTCCTTGGAAAACAAAAGCACCGAGGAAAACAAAATTGATACTACTCGGCCAGGGGATGATTTTTCCACTGGCACACGTCACCCATTATCACTTGTTCGCAAAGAAATCATTGATATTTTTGCTCGAATCGGCTATTCTGTTTCGGAAGGACCAGAAATTGAAGACGATTGGCATAATTTCTCAGCATTAAATTTCGCGCCAGAGCATCCTGCTCGTGATATGCAAGATACTTTTTTCGTGGAGAAAGGAGAAAAAGAAATGGCACTTCGTACGCACACAAGTTCTGTACAAGTTCGAGTAATGGAAAATTCTACACCGCCCATTCGTACTATTTCACCGGGAAGAGTTTATCGCAACGAAGCCATTTCTGCGCGAGCACACTGCTTTTTTCATCAGGTAGAAGGTTTATATATCGATAAGGATGTTTCTTTTGCTGATTTAAAACAGACACTGCTCTACTTTGCGAAAGAAATGTTTGGTGACAGTGCACAAATTCGCCTTCGTCCGTCTTTTTTTCCCTTCACAGAACCAAGTGCAGAGGTAGATGTTTCTTGTAGCATTTGTAACGCAAAGGGCTGTAACGTTTGCAAGTACTCCGGTTGGCTAGAAATTTTAGGCTGTGGAATGGTAGATCCAAATGTACTTGAAGCGGCTGGAATCGATTCAAAAGTATACACTGGATTTGCATTTGGAATGGGAATTGAAAGAATTACCCAGTTGAAATACAAAGTGAACGATTTGCGTTTGTATTCAGAAAATGATATTCGATTCTTAAATCAATTTAAAGGAGGTTTTTAATGGGCTGGTTTTCGCAAGAAAAAAAAGAACTCGAATGGGAACAACTGACCGAATTATCACAATTTGAAGATGCTTTTTTAGGTGCAACACCTACTATCGTTTTTAAACACAGCACACGTTGCAGTATTTCAAACATGGCCTTGAAACGCTTTGAAAGTAATTGGGAAAACCATCAAACTGTTCAGTTAATGATGCTCGATTTGCTTAATTTCAGAGCAATTTCAAATGAAATAGCAACAATAACGGGCGTTGAACATCAGTCGCCACAATTGTTGCTTGTTCACCACGGCAAAGTACACTACCACCAATCGCACAATGGAATTGACATAGCAGCGATTAAAGCAATTTTGAAAAATCATTAAGATGAAAAAATACATTATCATCGGACTTCTTCTTTTGACTGTTGCAGCAATGGTCTTTGGTCCGATGCTTTCAAACAGCAATGCGGGCTCAACTGCCGAAGATTTAATTCCTGCCGAATTTACTTTTAAAGAAAACTTGGCCACTTCTTGGAACAAAATAGTGCCAATTGAGATTAAAATCAATGATAAAACAATTGAAAAATTAGAATTGGTGTATAACGATAGTGTTTTCCAAACGTGGAGTAAACCGCAAGGGAAAATTCAATATCAATTCAACGCAGGTTTTTATGGTTTGGGCACAAGAACATTAGAGCTTCGAAGCACTACAAAAGATGGTGAAGAGTTTATCGATAATCGATTTGTACGTGTACTTTCAGATGTGCCTGCCGAAGTGCTAAGTGCAAAAATTGCTGCTGAATTTCCACACAAGCCTACAAGTTTCACCCAAGGACTAGAATTTAATGACGGCGTATTATTTGAGAGTACAGGTCAAAAAGGGACAAGTATTGTAGCGCACGTTGAATTAAACTCCGGTAGTATCAAAAAAGAAATTGGCTTAGATGGAAATTACTTTGGTGAAGGAATTACCGTGCTAGGAGATAAGGTTTACCAATTGACGTGGCAGGAGCAAAAGTGCTTTTTCTATGATAAAAAATCATTGCAACTTCTTGGCGATTTCAACTATACGGGAGAAGGCTGGGGATTGTGTAATGATGGCAAAAACTTAATTATGTCGGATGGTACAGAACGATTGACGATACGCGATCCAAAGACCTTTCAAATCATCAAAACGATTGAAGTCTATGACCAAAAAGGGCCGATCACAAAGTTGAACGAGCTCGAGTTTATCGATGGAAAAATTTATGCTAACGTGTGGATGACCAATTCAGTTATTGTTATTCAACCAGAAAACGGTAAAGTACTTTCCATCATTGATTGTTCGGCATTAGTTGCAAAAGGTAGAGGTGCTGGTGGCGATGTCTTAAATGGAATTGCGCACAACAAAGGGAAAATTTATATGACTGGTAAAAATTGGTCAAAACTTTTTGAAGTAAAAGTAGAAAAACTATAAATTGGTCTTTTTCAACAATTTAAACTATAACATATTTTTATTTGTGCCCTAGCTATTTTTATCATAAATTTGCGTTCAACAAAAGAACTTTTCACTAAATCACAGGGTTGAATGAGGCTGCTAATAGGAATAACACTGGTACTACTTTCTTTCCAAATTAACGGACAAGTTATTCTTTTTCCTGGTGAAGTTTTAACAGAAGAAGATTCTATTTCATTGGGATTAAAACCAGCACCTGCTGACACCATTCTCAAAAAAAACACTGTTTATTTAGAGTTTTTAGGGCAGGGCTTGATTAACTCTTTAAGTTATGATCGAGTGATTCATGCAAAAGGAAGTCACATGGGATCCATTACTGCAGGTGTTGGATTTTGGTATTTTCCTGCATTTCAAGGCACAAACTTGTCGTTCTCCTACAATCATTTATTTGGTAAAACGAGCCACAAGTTAGAAATAGGGCTTGCACTAAGTAATATTTATTTGAGAGGCGCTAATTTCAATAATTTTGGTAAAAAGGAAAGTGAAGACGTCAATATCTATTCCGACAATTTTTTCATGATGCTTGTGCCAAAACTTGGCTATCGTTATCAACAACCAAAAGGAGGCTTTTTTGCAAGAGCTACACTTACACCTTTGATTGGGTTGTACTGCTATTACGGTAAGAAAAAAGCGAAATACCTATACGACAACCAAGTCTTAGACGAAGCATACGAAGAAACATTCCCAAATACACGTCCTTTTTCTCCTTGGCTTGTTTCCCCTTGGGGAGGAATCAGCGTTGGATGGACGTTTTAACTATTCTGTGTGCTCATCGGTGAAAAAGGGTCAAAACGATTAATGTTATTCACCTCTTTCGTTTTACCATCTTCTACACGTACCACACGTCCTGGGAATTTTTCCACCAAAGACATATCATGAGTTGCCATCAATACCGCCGTACCTTCTTCTGAAGCTACTGCAATTAGAAGGCGCATTATTTCTTCTGAGGTTTCAGGGTCTAAATTACCCGTTGGCTCATCTGCCAAAATCAACTCAGGCTTGTTCAACAGTGCTCGTGCAATGGAAACACGCTGCTGTTCACCACCTGAAAGTGCGAATGGCATTGAGTTGGCTTTAGTTTCAAGTCCAACCAATTGTAGCACCTCAATCGATCGCTTTTGCATCAAATTTTTATCTGTCCAACCGATTGCTCCCAACACAAACATCAGATTTTGAAGCACATTTCGATCTGTCAGCAATTGAAAATCTTGGAATACAATTCCAATTTTTCTTCGCAACATTGGGATGTCTTTTTTTCGCAAATTAATCAAGTCAAAGCCTGCCACATGTCCGCTTCCAGCAGAAAGATGCAACTCACCATAAATGGTTTTTATCAAGCTGCTTTTTCCGCTTCCTGTTTTTCCAATCAGATAAACGATTTCATTTTTGTTGAGCACAAAATCTACATCGCTCAATACCAAACTATTATTCTGATGTATTTTTCCGTCTTTTATTTCGATTACAGCTGCCAAGGGATCAATTTTAGACAAAGTTCTATATAATAGACACTGCTTAATTTCCTTTCGAATAATAATCTTAACAAAATTCCGTTTAAAACTTTTAAAACCCCCACAAGATAACGCCTATAGCAACAGTACCTTTACATTGCAAAATTATCTTGTATTATGAATCGAATTCTTGCTGCGCTCAGTATTTTATTAGTATTTAATGGTTTTAGTCAATCCACTGAAAAATATAACAGCGATTACGAAAATTTCTATCGCGCAGAAGAACTATTTCAGAAAGAACAGTTTGGTGCCGCACAAAAGGAATTTCGTGTTTTCTTAGACAATTTTCAACAGCCGAACGATCCGATGTATATCAAAGCATCGTTTTACGAAGGCTTGGCTGGACTTGAAATCTTTAACAATAACGCTGTTTCTTTGCTGGAGAACTTTCTAAAAAACTATCCTGAAAGCGTCTATACCAACACCATTTACTTTCGTTTAGGACGCTATTACTACCAACGAAAAGAGTACGATGAGGCCTTGGCTTGGTACAATAAACTCAAAACAAACGATGTTGAAAAAGAAGACCAAGACGAATTTCTATTCAAACTAGGCTACGCAAATTTTGAAGAAAAACACTACGATGAGGCGCGTAATGCGTTCCATGGGGTGAAAGACGGTAGCTCACAATATGCAGCGCCAGCTCAATATTATTACTCGCACATTGCATACATGAATGGTCAATTGCAAACCGCTTTGGAAGGGTTTCTAAAACTGGAAGGCGATGAGCGTTTTAAACAAGTAGCACCATATTACATCACACAAATTCGCTATTTGCAAAAAGATTATCAGAGTGTAATTGACTATGCGCCAACAAAAATAGATTCCATATCGCCGGCCTATCGAACGGATATGGTGCATATTATCGGTCATTCGTACTATCAAATGAAAAAATACGATGAGGCGGTGCCCTACCTCGAAGAATTCAATACAAAATCAAAAACAACGCGTCACGACGAATACAGTTTAGGGTATGCCTACTTTAAAAGTAACGATTACGCAAAATCAATCAAAACATTTGATAAAACGCTGCGTGTAAAAGATTCATTGGCACAATATGCCTACTATCACATCGGACAAGCATCTGAAAAATTGGAACAATTGTCTACCGCTAGATCAGCGTTTGAAGCAGCTTCAAAAATGGATTTCAATACTAAAATTCAAGAAGATGCGCATTACAACTTTGCTGTTCTGTCGTATAAACTTGATTTAAATCCTTACAACGAAGCGGTAGTTGCCATGGAGGAATTCTTGGCGAAGTACCCCAATTCAGCAAGAAAGGAAGATGTGTACCAGTATTTGGTAAATGTGTACACCACAACCAACAACTATGAAAAAGCATTAAATTCTCTTAATAAAATTCCCAATAAAGATGCGAGGTTAAAAACCACCTACCAGTTAATTGCCTACAATTTTGGTGTTGAACAACATCAAAAGGAAAAATATGCTGCTGCGATTGATGCATTTACTTTAGTAGAGAAATATCCCATTGACGCTACGTTGTTGGGAAGAGCAAAATTTTGGACTGGCGACTCATGGTATTTATTGAACAACCAAGACAAAGCAATTAAGGCATACAAAGAGTTTATCAGCCTTCCGGGTACGAATTTATCTGAACTGAAAAATGATGCATACTACAATATAGGGTACGCATACCTAAAGAAAAATGACCTTTCGCAATCGCTTGACAACTTTACCATTTATACGAAAGCGAACGTTAAAAACAAACGAAAATTAGCAGATGCATACATGCGGGCAGGAGATTGTCAATATGTATTAATGCAAAACGATCAAGCCATCAAAAACTATCAAGAGGCGTTGAAAATCAATTTAGGGTATCAAGATCAAGCATTGTTTTACATGGCAAAGGCCTATGGCTTTTCAAACAAAAACAGTCAAAAAATTACCACCTTGTTAGACCTCATCAATAATTACAGTCAATCTAAATACATGATGACGGCGATTCAAGAACTTGCTTCTACCTACAAGGCAACGAAAGAATACGATAAATCTTTGAAGTACTATCAACAAATTGTAGACGATTATCCATCCACGGTGTTGGCGGTACAATCGCGCATTGAAATTGCGGATATTTACTTCAAAAAGGGTAATTATGCGCTGTCAGAGACAGAGTACAAGCGCATTCTTTCGGAATATGGAAGCGACAGAACGATTTGTGAACGCGCTGGAGCAGGATTAATTGATGTGTACAAAGCATTAAAACAAGCAGAGAAAGCATTACAAGTAGCGCAAGAGTATTCGTGCATCAGTATCAATGCCGACGATCAAGAAGATTTGTTTTATTCACCAGCGATTGAAGCCTACGAAGACAGCTTGCATCAATTGGCGATTGACAATTTCAAAAAATACTTAACGCAATTTCCAGCTGGTAAATACGCGCAAGAAGCTAAAAATTACCAAGCAAATTCACATTGGGCCTTGAATCAAAAAGCGGAAGCTGTTGCATTGTATAAAAGTGCATTGGACGGACCAGATGACATCTTCACAGAGTTCTCTGCTAGTCGAGTTGCACAGTACTTGTACAACAACAAAGATTTTGAAAATGCATTACTATACTACGACCGACTGGAAAAAGTAGGCTCAAAACCTGCCACCTTGTTTAATGCCAAGCTTGGTTTAATGCGTTGTCATTTCTTACAGGAAAACTGGGCAAGTGCCGCTTCTTATGCGAAAGAAGTTCTCGGGAGCAGTCAAATCAACAACACCTTGCGCATCGAAGCTGAATACGCAAAAGGCATGTCGAACTACTACACCAAAAACTATACTGAGGCAAAAGCATCCTTGGAATGGCTCGTAAAAAACACAACAACGGTGATGATGGCGGAAGCGAAGTATTCTTTGTGTGAAATGTACTACGATCAAAAGGACTACACAAAATCGGATGCAACTATTAAGGAATTCTTGAAATTAAAACCTCAATACAATTTCTGGATCGCTAAAGGATTGATTCTTCAAACCCGTATTTTGATGATTCAAGACAACTTATTCCAGGCAGAGCAAACATTAAAATCGGTGATCGACAACTATCCAGACAAATCGGATGGTGTAATCGATGAGGCGAATGAGTTGTGGAATGAATTGATGCAATTAAAAAACAAAACAAAAAGTATTATTGTTCCAGAAGGGGCGGTGATTGATGTTGAAAACACTAGCGGTAATTGATATGAAAAATAGCTTTCTTCTTTTTGCATTGTTGTTCAGTTCTCTTGGCTTTTCGCAAGGAAACGACGAAATTATTATTGTTGGTACCGCAGAACGAAAACTGGAGCCAGCATACAGAATAACAGAAAATCCGGGCATTATCGATACGATGATTAAGGCGGATGTTACTACCTACCCATATTTAGCAGTGATGTATCCAACATCAATTGTTTTAGACACTATTAATGCAGCAAAAGTAAAAACCACGGATAAATTAGCTCAGCTCTATCCCTTTTACGTTAAAGTTGGCGTTGGAAGTCAGTTGATGCCACTTGGCGAATTCTACTTCAACAGTCAACGTTCGCGTAAGTATGTGTACGGGGCACACATTAAGCATTTAAGTTCTTTCGGCAACATCAAAAATTACGCACCAGCACAATTCGATCGTTCTAATTTTGAATTGTTTGGCGGTATCAATGAAAGCAAGTACACTTTGCGTGGCGATTTACGATACAACAACAGAGGATTACACTACTACGGGATTCAATTTCCAGCAGAATCGGACAGTCTTCGTGACAGCATCCGTCAGCGCTACCATGATGTTGGCGGAATCTTTTCCTTTGCTTGGCATAAAAAAGACAGTGCAAGTTTGAATTTTAAATCACAAATTGAATACAACCACTTTTCTTCCTTAAAGCCAAAATACCTCTTTGATGTGAGCGGTAAAGGATATGAAAATTACTTTGCCATTGTAAACAACGCGTTTTACAAATTTGACAAACATTTATTTTCTGCTGATATAGGGGTGCGCTACAATGGCTATCGTTTTTCAGGAGTGCTGGATTCTGCCATCGCATTGAACAATACGGTGGTGAATTTAAAACCAACGTTCACTACCTATTTGAAAGACAATCGCTTCAAAGCCACCATTGGGGTTGATTTTGTAATTGATGCTCATCAAGAAACAAAAGTGTATTTATACCCTGTTGCGGAAATTAAATATTCAATGTTCAATGATATCTTCATTCCGTACTTGGGAATCAAAGGGGGGTTGAAACAGCAAACGTTTAAGTCGCTCACTTACGAAAATGAGTTTTTGCTACCGAATTTGCAATTGCAAAACGAAAATACTGTCATCAATTTCTATGGTGGATTTAAAGGAACATTGAGCAAGCGCGTGAGCTTTAACCTTGGTGCAAGTTTTTCAAGAATTCGCAACATGGCATTTTTCATCAACGATACTTTATCGTCTAGTGGCAACAAGTTTAGTTTAGGGTATGACACGGTAAGTTTAACCCAAATTGAAGCATCTATTTCGTATCAGTTAAATGAAAAAATAAAAGTGGATGTTTTAGGGAAATTCAATTCATATCAGCTTAATAATTTTGCGTATGCATGGAACAAACCAGTTTTCGAATTCATGGTTCGTGGACATTACAATTTGTTTGATAAGTTCTACTTCAACCTCGATTTAGGTTTTGAGCAGGGAAGAAAAGCCTTGGTATATGCTATGGAGCCTGAAAATGTAACACTAGTTGACGGTCAATATGTACGGGAACTCGGTATCATTGTCGATGGGAACCTCGGCGTAGAATACCGCTACAACAAACGTATTTCAGCATTCCTTCAGTTCAACAATTTCGCCGCGCAACGCTACCAACGCTGGTCCAACTATCCAGTACAAGGAATTCAAGTGCTGGGTGGTGTGACGTTTCGATTTTAAGAAAATTGAATCAAAAAAGGTGTAGACGAGCTCAAAAAAACGCAAGTAGTGAAATAGACGTTTTTGCAGTCTTCGGTACTTCCTCCTTTGTCGGAAACTCAGTCTGCGAAAAACTGGTCATCGAGTAATTTTGCCATTCATTTCGATACATCCCAAAGGGATTCGGGATACTCATCCTTCGACAATCTGGTCATCGAGTAATTTTTCCGTTCATTTCGATACATCCCGAAGGGATTCGGGACACTCAATGAACGGAAAAATTGTATCGAGATGCCAGCCAATAACTCATAAAAATCATCAACCATGAAAAACTACTTTTCATAGTTGCAATTCTCAGCACAATTTCTAACCTTTACTCGCAGGTAATCGTTAATATTAAGGACGCTGAAAAAGAAAATCTTAAACGAAATTAGCACGGAGTTCTTCGAGAAAGGAGCGTATCTCATAAAAATCAGAGATAACAATGAGCAAATTTTTACCTTTAAAATCTTAAAATTATGAAGTGGTTTTTAGTAGTATTTATGGCTCTGCTTTTGTTATCCTGTCAAAAAGAACACAATCTTGGAGAAGATTTTAACAAATTAATTGGAACGTGGGCAAGTATTAGCGGTGATGATTCTAGTACTTTGATTTTCAAATCAACAGGTATTTTTGCATATCATCGGTCGTTCATTAGAAATCAAAAATTTAATGTTAAATCAATAGAGATTGGAGATGAAGTTATTTTTGGTTTTCAGCAATATGTGTTGAGAGGAAGAAATGAAATTGTTGATGTATATATAGCTCCTACTTTTGACACATTGTTTGTTCTAAGTTATGACAACACTGAAAATTTGCATCTTTCTTGGGAAAACCAATCTTATTTAGTAAAAAAGCCATGAAGAGGATTTTATCAATCCTTTTCATTTCATTGTTTTGGTCAGTACAAGGTCAAATTCATGTTGGCATGACCTACAACGTAGATGTATATAGACCATTTACTGAAGAAGCACAAACTTATCTCGAGATCAATGATCGGGTAAGGAGTCAAACTGTTGAACTGATAGGTAAATCTCAAATTTGGCAAAAGAGTAAATTTTCCCTTGATCTGGGTTTTTCCTACAAATTCATCAATTTGAGAGTAATTGATAAGGTAACGTCTGTTGATGGTCCAATCAATGGTCCATATTCAAATCATTATGACCTAATTAGTAAATCTCATTCCTTGGGCTTATTACTTGGTTTTAGAAGAAGTGTTTTTCATAAGGAAAAGAAGATAGGGGAAATAGGACTAGTATCGAATGTGTATATTTTTGAAATTTTTAAGGCTAAGTATAAGTTACAGCAATATGATGACTTCAGTTATAGTTCTCAAGCAGATGAACCAAATTATCCGTATTATTATCCTTATACTTTCTTCCCCTCCGCCAACCTCTCCATCGGCTACAAGCAATTTCTAATTCAAAAAGAAAAATTCAATCTTGGTGCAAAAGTGAGTGTAGGAACTAATTTGTATTCAGATTGGGATTTATTCCGCAAATACGTTTGGCTCGGGGTTGGTTTGGAAATGGGTTTTGGGCAAGGGAAAGCTTTGTTTAAAGAGAAGAAAACTACAGCTACTCTTCCGAGTCTTTAGTTGGTTCAGCGTCTTCTGCTACTGGAGTGTTCGCCAGCTCTGCTTGTGTTTCCTTTTTCGCAAAATAGCTTCGTTGACGTATCAGTACCATGATGACACCGCAAGAGATGGAAGCATCAGCCACATTAAAAATGGCAGGAAAGACCTCTCTTCCGCCCAGCCATGGCATCCATTGTGGCCAATAAAATTGAAAGCGAAACATGTCTACCACATTGCCAAACAAAAAGCCAGTGTGCCGTGTTTCAATATCGCCGAAAATACCGCAATCCGTTTTGATACCAGAACCTTCTAAATGATTGAACACCATACATGGATCGTAGGTAAACAAATAATCGTATGCCATGGAATCAATAAGATTTCCAGCAGCACCTGCAAGCACTAAGCCTAGTGCTATCAGAAACTCAACACGCACATTTTCTTTTAATTTTTGAATGATGTACCAAATAATTCCTGCAATGGCCACCATTCTAAAAATGCTAAGCGCTAATTTAGCCCAGATGGAAGAACCAAAGGTAGTTCCAAAAGCCATTCCCTGATTTTCAGTATAATGAATGTGCATCCAGTCGCCAATTACGGCATGATCTTCCCCTGGAAAAAAATTCGTTTTGATGTAAATTTTAACCGACTGATCGATGATCAGAATAAGAGCAACAATTAAAAAAATTAGTAAGCCTTTATTTCTCACTAATTATCCGTTTTGTGCATTTTTAGCTTCAATACTCATGGTAGCATGTGGCACTAATTTCAAACGTTCTTTAGGAATCAATTTTCCTGTAACGCGACAAATGCCGTAGGTTTTGTTCTCAACACGAACTAAAGCAGCTTGCAAATTTTGAATGAACTTCTCTTGACGTGCTGCTAACTGCGCAACTTCCTCTCTCGACAAAGTTTCTGAACCATCTTCCATCATGTTAAATGTGCGACCAGTATCATCAGTACCATGGTCATCACTATGAGAAAGTGAGCCTACCAACAAGGCAAAATCAACTTGCGCTTCTTTTAATTTTTCGTTGATAAGTGTTTTGAACTCTTCTAGTTCTTGATCCGAATATCTTGACTTCTCGTTTGCCATTTGCAATAATTTATTGGTGCATCGTTATCTGTAACGAAGGCAAATATAATCAAAATTCGTTTTTGACTTTTCAAAACTAAAAATTGACTCTAACTTTTATGATATACTGCGTATATTCGCACTATGATTCGCATATTTAATGGAAATAGAGCTGGGGTTTTATTACTTATCCCCTTTTTTATTGCGTTTTACATTATCTTAAATAATTACACACAACATTTCCCTGTCGAAGCAAGCATAAATCTAGGCTTTTGGGGAAGAGCCGATGTGTTATTTCCACTACTGGGACAAATTGCTAGCGGCGCCATCGTTTTTGTGAATGCCTTATTGATCAACTACATCTTCAACAACAACGAATTTTTTGACAGAAACACCTACATCACATCACTCACTTATGTAATTTTAATGAGTTTCTTTCATTCCTTCTATTTTCTAGATGGGATGTTGCTTTCACACTTTTTTCTATTGCTCGTTTTTCAACAAATTTTCTATCTCAACCAAAACAGCGACGGAAAACGAAACGTCTTCAACGCATTCTTTTGGGCAGGACTAGCCGCCACTTTTCATCCACCACTGCTTATTTGCTTGCCCATTCTGATTGTCATCATGCGCATTATTCGTCCCTTTATCTTCAAAGAATTTCTTCTTCTGGTAGTAGGATACAGCATTCCCCTTGCTTACGCATTTGCATTTTTATGGATTTCTGAACATAAAATACACCTTAAATTATTTGAACAAACCACCAATTACAGTGCACAGCAAATAAATTTTTTAATTACTTCAGTGCTTTTCACCTTGCTGTTTATTTTAGGTCTGATTAGCAATCGTCTAAAAAATAAAACCTCCACTATTCGTTTAAAAAAGCTGACCTCTATTTTGTTTTGGTGGCTGATTGCGGGGATTGGGCTAGGATTATTTGACTTTCTAAACTATGCCCAAATAGAACGATTTAGCTTTGTAATTTTCGTTTTAACGATCTATCTTAACTTCGCGCTCAACAATAAAACCTTTCAATTTATTGCGAATGCGATGTTCTACCTCACCTTTGCATATTCGATTGTTAAATTTTTCATTTCAATATAAGAAATGGAGGGCATAAAATCGCTAATTTTGTATCATTAATTCATCATCGAAATAGAAAACAAATGAAATTTGGCGTAATTACCTTTCCTGGCTCCAACTGTGATGAAGACATGGTGTATGTCTTGCAGGATCTTTTGAAACAAAAAGTTGAACGCCTATGGCATAAAGACACTGATTTAAAAGGTGTTGACTTTGTAGTGCTTCCAGGAGGATTTTCTTACGGCGATTATCTTCGTTCGGGTGCGATTGCGAAATTTTCACCCATCATGAATGAAGTGATGGCGCATGCTGATAAAGGCGGTTATGTGATGGGAATTTGCAATGGGTTCCAAATTTTAACAGAATCAGGCTTGTTGGAAGGTGCTTTGTTGCACAACGAAAATCAAAAATTTATTTGTAAAAATGTCTATCTAAAACCTGCTTCAAGTGGAAATGTACTTACGAAGGGTTTAGAAAATAAAGCATACAAAATTCCTATCGCCCATGGTGAAGGTAGATTTTATGCGCCTACTGATGTGGTTAAATCCTTGCAAGACAATGATCAAATTCTGTTCAATTATTGTTCGGCAGAAGGAGAAGTTGCCACAGCGCACAATCCAAATGGATCATTGCTGAACATTGCAGGAATTACCAATAAAAAGAAAAATGTATTTGGAATGATGCCACACCCAGAGCGAGCTGCAGACCACACCATCAGCAACATGGATGGGAAGGCGATTTTTGATTCGATATTAAAATACTGTTAAAATGAGAGTACTTTTACTCGGATCAGGAGGACGTGAAAATGCCATCGCCTGGAAATTAGCGCAAAGTTCAATGTTGGAAGAGCTTTTTATCGCTCCAGGAAATGCCGGCACTCGTCAGCATGGCAAAAATGTTCAAATTAATCCAGTGGATTTTCCCGCAGTGAAAAAATTTGTACTTGAAAACGACATAAATTTAGTAGTTGTTGGTCCTGAAGAACCTTTGGTAAAAGGAATTTACGATTATTTTCTTGCAGACGAAGAAATAAAGAACGTGCCAGTTATTGGTCCAAGTGCACAAGGTGCGCAGTTAGAAGGAAGTAAAGATTTTGCAAAACAGTTTATGCAACGTCACAATATTCCCACTGCAAAATATGCCACGTTCACCAAAGACACCTTAAAAGAAGGGTATGCCTTTTTGGAGAACATGAAAGCGCCGTACGTTTTGAAAGCAGATGGACTTGCTGCTGGAAAAGGTGTGGTAATTTTAGAACAACTTAGTGAAGCAAAAGCAGAGTTAAGAAGCATGTTGGAAGACGCTAAATTTGGCGACGCGAGCTCAAGAGTTGTCATCGAGCAATTCCTCAGTGGTATTGAGCTTTCTGTGTTTGTATTAACGGATGGTGACTCGTACCGAATTTTGCCTGAAGCGAAAGATTACAAGCGCATTGGTGAAGGAGATACCGGTCTAAATACTGGTGGAATGGGCGCTATTTCTCCTGTTCCCTTTGCAGACCGAACATTTAAAGAAAAAATTGAAAATCAAATCATTATTCCAACGATTAAAGGTTTGCGCGCTGAAAAAATTCCCTATAAAGGATTTGTGTTCTTTGGCTTAATCAATGTGAAAGGTGAACCATACGTTATCGAATACAACTGTCGATTAGGTGATCCAGAAACAGAAGTAGTGCTTCCGCGTTTAAAGTCTGATCTATTGGATTTATTCGAAGGTGTAGCAACAAATACCTTGTCGGAACGCGATGTGCAATTTGCAGAACAATGCTGCGCTACAGTAATGATGGTGGCTGGTGGCTATCCAGGAGAGTACAAAAACGGTTACCCGATTTATGGCTTAAACGAAATTACTGATAGTCTCATTTTCCACGCCGGAACAAGTGCTGATGGTCCAGCCGTAAAATCTGCTGGTGGCCGTGTTTTAGCTGTTACATCGTATGGGAAAACGCTGAATGTAGCCTTAGAAAAATCATACAATTCGATATCTAAAATTGAATTTGAAGGCGCCTATTTTAGAAAAGACATCGGATTTGATGTTCTCTGATTTATTGCTATCTTTCACCTAAGTATTTACGAAAGAATGAATTTTTCGCTGATTTTTCTTGGTGTCGTCTTAATTGTGTTGTGTACTTTTTTTGCTTCCGCAGAAATTGCATTTATATCTACAACGCGATTAAAAGCGACGCTTGATAAATCAAACGGAAGTTTTTCCGGAAGAGCACTAGCGCTTTTCTATAAGAATGAAGCCTTTTTTGACTTCTTCTTGACCTTTGCCTATTCAATTTCTTTTATCGGATTTTGCCTTTCATTTTACCTCCATTTTGAATCTAGCGACTGGAAAATAGTAAGCCTAACGATCATCTGCATGTTCGGAATTGCGTTTCTTTTCAGCAGTGTTTTACCTCCTGTTTTGATGTCGCGATTTCAAGTAGTTTTCTTTAAGCGATTTTCATTTATACTGCTTTTTTTCTACTTCATACTGTATATTCCTAGCTTTCTATTGTATTACTTGGGCACTTTATTTTTAAGGCTTGTTCGCGTGAAACAAGTAGAAGAAGACCAAGCCTTTTCGAAAGAAGATTTAGAAGAGTACATTAGCACAATGACGGAGCAGCTTCCTGAAGAGCAAGAATTTAGTCACGAAATGGAGATCTTGCAAAATGCGCTCGAGTTTTCCTATGCCAAAGCGCGTGATTGTATGATTCCTTTAGCGGAAATGATCTCGATAGATGTAGACGACACGATAGAAAATTTGAATCAACTATTTATCGAGCATGGTCTCACGAAAATTATTGTTTACCGAACTACGATCGACAATATTATTGGCTATGTGCACTCGTATGAAATGTTCAAAAAACCCACGTTCATTAAGCAAATCTTACTTCCGATTTCATTTATTCCTGCTGCCACTGCTGGAAAGGAATTACTAGCCCTTTTCACAAAGAAATCGAGCAGTGTAGCTATTGTAGTTGATGAATATGGTGGCACCGCAGGTTTAGTGACCTTGGAGGATGTTATTGAAGAAATTATTGGAGAAATTGAAGATGAACACGATCAATTAGATGGTCCAGAAGAACAATTAGATGAGGCAAATTATCGATTTAATGCCCAACTAGAGATCGACTACTTGAATGAGAACTACAAATTTGGACTTCCTGTTTCAGATGAATATGAAACCCTAGGTGGTTTGCTTACGCTTCAATTAGGCACAATACCAGATGTAGGAGCGGTCGTTGAACTCAATAATCTCCGTTTAACAATTGAAGAAGTGAGTGACCGACGCGTGGAAATCGTTCATGTACACATCAAATGAAACTATTCTTTTCACTGATTTTCTTAGTTCCATTTTTGGGGATTTTTGGGCAAAAGAACAGCAGCACCATTCGAATTGACAAAGAGTTAAAAGAAATTTCGGGTCTTGAGCAATTCAATGATTCTCTTTTAGTGGCGATGAATGATTCTGGAAATCAACCTCTCCTCTATTTTGTGAACTTCAAAGGACAAATTATACAACGAACGTTCATTTCCAACGCGATAAACAATGATTGGGAAGACTTAGCGATGGATGATCAACGCAATCTCTACATTGGCGATTTTGGGAATAACCTCAATCAACGAAAAAATTTAGCTGTTTTGAAATTAAACATCGATTCGGCCTTTCAGCAAGACACCATCAAGGTTGAATTTATTTACTTTTCGTACGAAGAGCAAACGAGTTTTCCACCAGAAAAAGGGCAGCGCATTTTTGATTGTGAAAGCATGGCATGGCACAATGGTAACTTAGTGTTGATCACAAAAAACACGGACAAAAAAGCGATGGTGGCAAATGAATATCGTCTTTCTACCATCCCAGGAAGCTATCAGATAGAAAAAGCTGGAATTCATGCTTGCAAGGGTACACTCAAAGATCAATTTACAGGAATGGATTTCGATCAAAACACTTTTTATCTTTTAACTTATAAACGTTTGCAATTCAATAATAGGCGAATAAAATTTCATCGTTTAACACAAAAAGAAGCCGTTTTAAAGCTCAATGATGGTCGAGTTTTGATTGCATCGGAGCGAAATTTTTTGCTGGGGGGTCCTTTTTTTCATTTTATGGATATTGAATAATCTGGGGGTTGGAGTGGGGATATAGAAAAAATGAAGCACGCAGATTTAGCAGATTCACGCAGAATTGTGTTTGATGAAAATGATGCCAGGACAACAATTCTACTTTGGTTCCTTTTTAATCTGCTAAATCTGCGTGAAATAAAACTTTCCGAAGCATCCCCACTCCAACCCCCAGATTATTCCAGTCGGTAAACCACACGTTTTATTCCTTCGCTAATATTTGCTGCATTAAAATTAACCAATACACCCAGTTTTAACTCCGTTAATTTCAAGTAAGTCGTTAATTGTTTGTAGTGCACCGAGGCTAATTCTGACACTGATTTTACTTCAATAATTACTTTGTCTTCAACCAGTAAATCGATTCGATAAGCTGCATCGAGATATACATCTTTGTATTGAAACGGTAAAACCACTTGCTTCTGCACCTTCAATCCAGCACTAGAAAGTTCATAGTACAAAGCCGCTTCATAAGCACTTTCTAGGAGGCCAGGCCCTACACTATTGTAAATTTCAAAGATAGCGCCTCTAATTTTATACGATATTTCATTTTCACTCATAGATTAAAACTATATTCTAAAAACTAAATTTCAACTATTTGATTTTCAGTTTGTTTGTTGTATCTTAAATAAGGGAGGCACAAACCAAGCTGTTTTTTAAAATATCCACTAAATTTGCCGCTCAGCAAACGATAAAAACAATGCAAGAACTCGATTTAGTCAATTTTGATGCAGTAATTTTTGATATGGACGGTGTGCTGATCGATTCCGAGCCTTTGTGGAAAATTGCGATGGAGGAAGTTTTTCATGCATTGGGATCTAAATTGACTAAGCAGGATTTTCAAAAAACAGTAGGCTTACGTCTCGATGAGGTTATTTTGTTTTGGCATCAAGAAGAACAATGGGGAGATTTAAGTCCGAAGGACATTGAAACCAAAATTGTCCAAAAAATGGTCGCGTTAATTCAACAAAATGCGCAGCCGCTTCCAGGTGTTATTGAGACATTAATATTCCTGCAAAACAAAGGATTAAAAATTGGCTTGGCCACGTCCTCCTATGAAATTTTGATTGACACCATTTTAGATGAGTTAAACATCCGTTCCTACTTTAATTTCACACATTCTGCTGAATTGGAATTATTTGGTAAACCTCATCCCGCAGTGTATCTTACTGTTGCTGAAAAACTGAATGTTTCTCCCTTAAAATGTTTGGTCATTGAAGATTCTCTCAATGGAATCATTGCTGCAAAAGCTGCTCGTATGAAAGTCATTTGTATTCCAGAAAAAACGCATCATCCAGATCCAAAGCTCATCGTTGCTGACTGGATGTTTGAAAGTATGGAGGGCTTGTTTCTAGACTAAATTCAGTTTGCTCAACACCGTTTCAACCGAAATATTCTCAATACAATTACACGCTTTTTTTTCTTTGCATTTTGGACAATTCTGATCAAACACTAGCATTTCTGTATTCGTACCCAGTGCTGCCCAACGTCCTGGATGAATTGGCTTACGCGGCGAAAATAATCCTATTGTTCTCAAACCAAGAAATCCTGCAATGTGCAAGGGTCCCGTTGAACAAGCCACTAAGGCTTTGTTTTTACCGATGAACGTGATCAATTCAGTAAGATTCATTTTTCCTGTAGTGTCGAAAATCATTGGATGAACAGGAATTTCAGATCGAAATAAATCACCTTCTTTTGCTGTTCCAGTGAAGTAAACTGAATACCCTCGTTGTACCAAGGCCAATGCAAGTCGATTGTACTTCTCTATCGGCCACTCTAAAGCGCTTCCTTGCGATTTTGGGTGCAACACCACGCCTTTATCAGAAAGTATCGCTGAAATAGCTTCAGGTAAGGCTTGATTATTTGCTTCAAATGCGCTCAACATTCCTTTCACTTCATCAATGGATGGAATTGTATCACAGCCAAGCGGTTTTAACAAGTGAAAATTTAATTGTGCCTCATGAAAATCAGAATTTTTACGCGTAAAATTTACACGTTGATTGCAGGTTAACAAATGAAAACTTCGATGAGAGGTCCCAATTCGATTTGGAATCTTCGCTTTTTTCGCTAACGCAGCAATTTCTTTGTTCGGAAAAACATGAATGATGGTATCGGCATTGAACTTTGCTATGGTTTGCACTCTTTCTGCGGAAGGCATTGCCTCTAAACTATTCCAAGAAAGAAATTCGTCGATCGGAAAGCAAGCAATGATTGGCTCCGTGTATTCTCTACCTAGATACACCAAATACGCGTCTGGAAATTTTTGGCGCAACCAAGTAATAAATGGCAGGGTTAACAATACATCACCGATACTATCTGTTCGAGAAATAATAATTCTTTTCATCTTTAATGTTGAAGCTTTAATAGTTTAACGTATTTTCTATACGTTGCGTATGCACTTAGGCGAGAAATTGTGAAACCTGTTTTTCCATCTAAAAAGCCCCTCATAATGAAATAGCTTTTGAGGAACTGTGCTACTACTTTTACAAGTACCATGAAGCGATTGGTTCTTCTTCCTTTTTGATACAATTCGTTGGCAGCAATGTCGCCAAAGTACTCTATTTGTTTCAAATGATCTTCCTTTGTGTAGTAGGAATAATGCAATAAATCTCCATGTAAAAAACCAGTTTCTTGCTGCTCATTCATGTCTAAACGATCATGTGGATTGACCCCTGTCCAGCGTGCAAATTTTCTGTGTACCAATCTCACTTTTGTATCGGGATACCAGCCGCAGTAACGCACCCAGTGTCCACAATAATTTGTTAAACGATTGAATCGAAAGCCATGTAAATTTCCTTGTTCTTTTTTAATGGCAAGAATGCTATTTTTCAATTCATCTGACAAGGCTTCATCGGCATCGAGTGAAAGAATCCATTCATTGGAAGCGGCATCGATGGCTACATTCTTTTGTTGAATATGGCCTTCAAATGGGTGTTGAATAAATCGAACGCCGTGTTGTTCGCATATCGCTTGAGTTGCATCCGTAGAAAAAGAATCAACGACCACAATTTCATCTACCACGTCGATCAATGAGCGCAAACATCGATCAATGTTTCGTTCTTCGTTAAATGTGATGATGACGGCAGAAAGCTTCATTTCCATTTTGCAAAGATACGAGGTTTCTTGAGGAGTTTAACAGATAACAACACTTTATTCCTTTCACCACAAAGACACAATTGAATTTTGATGTGCTGTGTGTTTTAAGGCACAAAAGAAAATTCCAATGTCGAATAAGAAATCAGCGAAACGTAAGTTCAACGGAGCTAAATAAATGGGCGTTCACATCTGCGAAACCTGCGAGAGGCCAAGTTTACTTCACACGAATCCGTTGACCAATCTGTAAACGACTGATGTTGATAGAAGGATTTAATTTTTTAAGCGTAGTTTGCGATACGTTATGACGGTCTGCAATTTTTCCAAAAGTATCTCCGGAACGCACAGTATAATATTTCTTCGTTACTGGCGGAACTGGTGGCGCAGGAGGCGCTGGTGCTTTGCTAATTCCGTTAATTTTAAGTCGTTGACCCACATAAATATTCGCTGTTTGCAAATCGTTCCAAAGTAATACGGAATCAACACTTACTTGATATTTTGTTGCAATGGCTGTCATTGTTTCTCCCGCCTTCACTGTATGATAAATAAATTGCGTTTTAGCAAGCCCATTTGCGCTCAAGGTGTCTTTGGGCACATTCGCGATTGGAACGACAGGAGCAATTGGTGTAGTTCCTGTTGCAAAAATAGCTGCTTCAAGTTGATAAAGCGTGTCTTCTAAACTAACTAAAACACCTATTTTTTCGAGCGGACCTGAAATACATTGTGGTGGATTTGTTTGTGGAATAAATCCTGTTTTATACACCGGATTCAATTTTTTCACTTCCTCTTCATCCCACTGAACTACACGAGAAATGGTACTCATGTACACCCCTTTTTTCAGACAAACAGTATCTAAAAGATTATAATTAAGATTTAATTGACTAGGTCGAATGTTGTGATCAGTATGGTAGGTAATTAAATACGCTGCGGCAATAAAGTTGGGAACATAGCCCTGCGTTTCTGTTGGTAAAAACGGTCTCACCTCCCAGTATGTTTTTTTATTTCCTGAGCGATGTATTGCTTTATTGACGTTTCCAGGGCCTGCGTTGTAGGCTGCTAAGCACAAATTCCAATCGCCATAAATTCCATACAGTTTCTTTAAAAAGCGACAAGCAGCATCCGTTGCAAGGGCAGGATCCATTCTTTCGTCGATATATGAATTTTCTTTTAATCCGTAGGATTGACCAGTACGATACATGAATTGCCATAAGCCCAAGGCCCCAGCCTTCGATTTTACTTGTGGTCGAAGCCCGCTTTCAATAACAGGAAGAAATTTAAGTTCTAAAGGCAAGCCATACTCCGCCAATTTTTCTTCAAACAAATCAAAATACAATTCAGAGCGCCCCATCACAATGCTGATAAAACTGCGGCGATTTTTCATAAAAAAACGGATGGTACCAAGTGTGTTTTGATTGCAATCTAATTGAAAGGGAGACATTCGATTGAATTCTTCCAGTTGCTCACAAATTTGAGCGTCCGTAAATTCCGGAATTTGTCCTGTGGAATAATTTAATGCTTTTTGAATGGAATCGTAGTTCAATCCTTCGCCGATCAATTCTTTAAAATACATGGCAACACTTTGGTCGACCGTGTTCACAAATGGTTCTTTATTTAACGTGTCTGATGGTCGTTGAAAGTTGACAGGAAGTTGAGCAACTACCTGCTGAGTTCCAATCAAAAACAACAGAAAGAAAACGTTAAAAAATCTCATCAATTATTCATTTTTGCAAGTTGATCACTAAAGCCCAACAATTTTTGTTCTTCAAAATGATTTGCCATCAATTGAATTCCGAAAGGAAGTCCATTTGAGCGCTTACCTAACGGTAAAGATATCGCGGGGTTACCAGTTAAGTTGGCATGAACAGTAAAAATATCTTGCAAATACACTTGTAGTGGATCTGTTATCTCGTTGATACCAAAGGCCGTATCTGGTGTCGTTGGCAATAAAATAAAATCGAAATTTTCTAATATTTCATCCGTTTTATCGCGCAAAACACGTCGTACTTTTTGTCCTTTGCTGTAATATGCGTCATAATACCCGTGCGACAAGACAAAAGTTCCAGCCATTATTCTACGTTTTACTTCTGGACCAAATCCTTCCGTTCGCGATTTTTTATACGTGTCTTCTACTCCTACAGCGTCTTTACTTCTGTATCCAAAATGCACTCCATCGAAACGAGACAGATTAGACGAAGCTTCTGCTGTTGTAAGTACGTAATAGGTTGGCACCATGTAGTCTAGGTAAGGGAATGAAACCTCTTCCACTTGGTGACCGTCTGCTTTTAACTTAGCAATTAAGTCATTCAATTTTTCTACCACCTCAGGATGAATGCCTTCGGTATGAAAGCTTTCTTTAATGACTGCAATTTTTTGACCTTTCGCGATTTTAAAATCACCATAGTTATCGACCGCTTTTGAAGAAGATGTAGCATCCATTTCGTCCTTTCCAGCCATTATTTCTAACAACAAAGCCATGTCTTCCACGCTGTTGGTAAAAGGTCCAATTTGATCAAAAGAAGATGCGTAGGCAATTAAGCCATAGCGACTGATTCTTCCATAGGTAGGTTTTAAGCCAAATGTTCCTGTAAAAGAAGCAGGTTGACGAACAGAGCCGCCAGTATCGCTCCCTAAAGAAACGGTACAGAGGCCAGCAGAAACTGCTACGGCAGAGCCACCTGATGAGCCACCGGGCACTTTTGAAGTATCTAAATTATTTAAGACAGCACCAAAAGCTGAATTTTCATTGGAAGAACCCATAGCAAATTCATCACAATTCAAACGACCAATAATGATCGCATCTTCATCGATCAAACGTTGAACAGCCGTTGCGGTATAAATGGATTCAAAACCTTCTAAAATTTTAGATGAAGCAGAAACTTTACATCCGTTCACACAAAGATTGTCTTTCAATCCAACCACCATGCCTGCCAAGCGACCCGCAGTACCTGCAGCGATTTTAGCATCTACTTCTTTGCTGCGCTGTTGAGCAGCAGCAGCAAACACTTCCAAAAATGCATTGAGGTGTTTTGTCTCTTCAATTTTTGACAAATAATGATCGACAATGTTGGAAACAGTTGTTCCTTCAGAGAGTGCTGATTTTACTTCAGCAAATGTTTTGTACATAGAAAAATTAGTTTTTCTTTACTTCTTCTTCTGTTTTAACTTCCTCTTTTTTCTCTTCTGGCGCTTTAGAGGCGTCTTTAAATTCTTTCACCCCTTGACCTAATCCTTTCATTAATTCTGGAATTTTCTTACCTCCAAAAAGTAAAAGAACGACTGCCAAAATTAAAATGATGTGGCCTGGGCTTAACATTGCTCCTAAAATCATAGCTTGCTTTATTTATGTAACAAATTTAGCGATTTATTGCGGAAATAAAAAAGGGGACACTTTTGATGTCCCCATATAGTTGTTAATTTTTCAAAATTGCATCAATCTTAGTAAATGAGGACAATGTGTTTTAATTTCAATGATATAGAAATTATTGTGAAATAGGAGCTTCTTGATTCTCAATTAATCTTATCGCAAAGGATATTCTTTTATACCTATTTACAACAGGCTTTTGATATAACGGTTGGCGCCTATGTGATCGGCCCAAATCTTTTGATAAATTAGTGAACCGAAGATAGAGTTTTTTAATTCAATTTTACCGTTGTTTCGAACTAAGAACATTGTGCTGGCGGATGAGGCGATGTTAGGCAGCATTTATTTTAGTACACTCCTCTTCATTAAGTGTGTTTAAGAGGCCATTTAACGTAATTGAATTTCTCAGATTATTGGATATTCTATATTCTCGAATACAGAATCTTAGATAATAAATAAGAGGTGATGAAATAAGTGTGATCAAAGGGATAAGAAAGTATGCTGATATTTTACTGAAATCAAATTCCGCAGCAACTGAAAAAAAAATTAGAAGCGAAATGTTAATCGAACATAGAGAAACAACTGTTATAAAGATTCTTCTTTTCCAGGACTCTTCCTCCAGTTGATACTTTTTTATTTCCTTCTTTCTTACAATCATTTAGCACTTTTAATAATAAGTCAAAATTAACACATAGCTCCTTGATAATTAGATATTTAGACCATTAGTTATCCACATTTTTTTGGAATATAAAGGATAAATTATTGTATTTAATGCAATATATCCTTTTAAAATGTCATTTATATAAGAATATAGCGTTATATTATTAAAATAATTTGAATTATGAAAAAGGACGTCAGAATATACCTTCTAAAAGCGGTGTCAATTGATTTAGAAAATCAAAAACGAAGGGATTACAATAAACTAATTACCGTGCAAGGATATTATACCAATTTAAAAGAGCTGTACAATAACTTTGATAGTGATACAATCCAGTCATATTCCACTGTTGCTTCACATATAAATAAAGATGGTTTTTATCGAGTCAGAGATGGTAAGTTTCGTTTCTCCGATTCATTAAAATTCTTCAATGAAATTACAATTACTAGAGTTCTAGCTAATCGTATTTACACGAAAAGGACTTCAATTTCTCTTACTGATCTTCTATTAAAAGAATCAAGTAGGGTAAGTCAAGATGGGTTTAGTATTTTTAAATAATGGGTACATTTCCCCTAACGTTCCGAGGCTATGCGCCGTGCCGACTCTGACACAAGAACGCAAACCCGAAGTTTAAGTTTTCTAATTTAAATAAATCTTTGGTTTCGAAGAAGGAGTAAAGGCATGGTGCATAGGATCTGTTAGGTGCATTGTCAAGTTATTATTGTCGCTTTAAGTGACATTCCTTCAATTGTTTTCCGCTACCGCATGGGCAAAGATCTGTTAACTTTAAGAACATTTCTTTGACAAAGAAATCAGGATTTTCAATTTGTTCTTGTTTTCCCAGCTTTGATGCTGCAATAAACTCTTCCATTTTACTCTTAGCATTTTCTATTTCTTTCTCTGAAGTTTGTCGTTTATACTTTGGAGGAAAATCAAAATATTTTGTCCATAGTTGATATGTTTGTGATGTATAAATTAAAGGGGGTTCTTTTAGAGTTCGGACTATGTCTTTTTGTTCGCTTAGAGTTGAACGATAACTCACCAAATTTTTAAGATCTGATTTTAAATCTTGTCCAATGACAAAAGTTTGATATTTATCAATTACTAGAGGCACGAATTTTTTGTGAAAGTTGTCATTTGATGAAAACACAACACAGAAAGGTAGATAATAAAGGTATTGCAGGTCAAGTAAATTTGTTGGTTTAACACCACCAAAAAAGTCATTTTTAAGAATTAAATAAAAAAGAAGTTTTACTCTACAACAATAAAATGCGTATGGCGCAAAAAATGCAACTGAGTTTTTTTCTGATTGCTCCCATCGTAAAAATGCATCAGAAGCAGTTTTGGAATCGATGTCGAATTCTGAAACAATAAAATGCAGAACATTAGTTTGGTTTTGATCTGAATTTAATAAACCGTCAACATACAGAATAAGTTGGTCTATATTTTTAATCTTATTGTCTCCGACATCCCTCTCTCTCATTGCATCCTTTAAATTTTGGAGAATGTCTTTTTGGGTAGTTGACTCCCTCCAAAGCTCAGCTAATAATGTGTCAATATCTGAAAACTCACCATCTCTCCACCTACTTAATGCTTTTTCTTCATGAGAATCTTGAATATTGAACCCAAGCTTACCGGTTGCTGATTCCATAGGAGTTACATTTCCTACTAAAGGTCTGAATTCTGTCAGAATTGAATGACCAACAAGATCTCCTGCAATTAGTTGTTGAAAGTGGACATTTACTACAGAATTGTATGGTAATAGTTTTTTTGAAAAGTCAACAACTCTGTCTTTTGAAATTTCTCCGCTGTCGACACCCTTTTTTAAATCTCCCAAGACTTCCATTACCAATATTGGAGTGATGTTGGGCTTATAATAATTGTGTAACAAAACTACCTCATCAATATTAAGCATTTGAAATGTTGATTTGTCAAGGATTAGGCTAAGTGACATCTTACTTATCGATTTTCATATTTGAGTTAAAAACTTTTATTTGTTGCAAGGAAAATTTTAAATATTTGATAAAATTCCTCAATTATCCAGTTCAACCAATTTCTTCATTTGTGTATCAGCATCATTTAATTTTACAAGCAAATCTCCATTTAGATCTTCAGGTTCAATTTCATCAAATACCATTTTAAAAGTTGCTAAGGCTAGCATTTGCGATAATTTCATTTGATAATATGAGTTTAAAACGTATTCAATATCGTTAAAGAAATCTTCTTGTTTGATTTTTATCTTTTGATCTTCAGGTAAGTATGTTAAATATTCATACTTCGGCAGCTTAAGTGGGTAGCCGTCATAATGCTTGACACAGTTTGCAATCCAATTGATTTTTTTCATATAAAGATCACCATGCCAATTATTGAATTTAAATCCATATCTACTCTCTACAAAAGATTCAATTGAATCTTTACCTTTTTTGCCATTATTGAATACCTTGTTAACTAATATAAGCAGGTCTTTAACAAAATTTTCAACTTTATGAAAAAGACCAACATATCCTAAACGAATTGTATCGTAATAATTTTCTTCTAAATCAATTTTTGGAATATCTAATATTTTTAAATAATGTGATGATTTTATTTCGTGAATTGTAGCTGCTCTTGCTCGATTTGTGGCAGGAATAAAATATTGTTTATATAAAATTTTGAAATCACTTAAGTCAGCGAATTTAGAAACGATGAAATTGAAAAGTTCCTTCCCATCAGGATCTTCTTGCGTCAAGTTGAAATTTGGAATTTTAGAAAATTCTGAACCAAGCTTCTCGATGAATAAATCTATTTTGTTTCTATTTTTTTTGTTGTTTGAATTCGCCATTTTCGTCGTGAATGATTTCGATCATGCTTATTGCACCTAACGGCTGGCGCTTGGCGCCGTTTTTCTGTGTTGCGCCTGCGGCAGAAAAATGGAGCTAAGCGCATGTTAGGTGTTTGTGATTATTTGAACTCAGTATAGTCATTTCTCTTTGGCTGTGGGTTCTTGTCTAAAAATTGTTTTTCAAATTCCTTGATTTTTTCTTTTCGAAACTTTTCTGTTCTCAGGTTATATTGAAATGAAATTCCAATTTTATCTCTATTAAAAAAAGACAATGCAATAGTTCCTAACAAAAATAAACTCAATGAAATAAGAATTGAAAAGTAACTTTCTAAATGAAAGAAATGATACAAGGCAAGGATTGTACAAAAAACAAGTAAAATAGCCAACACAAAAAAAGGTAAGTACCACTTACGTTTAGGTAATTCATCCCAATTTTTTAATACTTGTAATTCTTTTTTAGTTTGCCAATTATCTTTGTCCGTAAAATATTTACTTTCTAATTTTTTTTCATTTTCAAGTTTTCCAATCCTGTTGATTAATTCTGAATTTGTCTCTTCGGTTTGTGTCTTTTCACTTTTCAAATTTGAAACAAGTTCGTCTTTTTCTTTAACTGTTTCGTCAAGTTTTTCAATTTGTTTGATTTTAACTTCAACTAAAGTTTTGTTTACCTTGATTTCTTCAATAATAGCATCTTTTACTAAAACTTGGTCTTTAATTTTGTCATCATTTGTTTGTATTTTTTGCCTTAGTGCTTGATTAAAAAGAATTGAAGTAACAGTATCTTCTTTTAAATCATTAACGTTTTCATAACGAGAAAGCTGTTCAATAATTCGTATGGTTGTTAGTTCTGTATCTGCATCAAATTCAGTGAATAAAAATGGAAATCTAAGGTTACTTAATACAGCAATATCAAATTCTTCGTCTCGTGGAATCCAAAGCTGTAAAATTTGAATTAAGTTGGTTGGATGAATACAAACTGGAATTTTCAACCTTTTCTTTTTTCTTTTGTGATTGTCAAAATTTATAAATCTAAAATCAACTGTTGTAATAAATGCAACCGCTTCATCTGCACTTTCTACATAACTTGGTCTTAAATCATTGACAAAATGCCAAAGTACAAAATCGTGTTCAAGTTTTTCATAAGATTTTTGTAAATGTGGTTTGTTTTTATATTGGGTTTCTTCTAATTTCTGTTGATCTATAATATCATCAACAACTCTTTGGTCTGTAGTGTAATTTTCAAATTTGTTATCGTTGTAAATTTCCACCCCTTTTTCTTTTAATACCTTAATCAAATTGTTAAGGTAAGGCTCAAAATAGTCAGACGCTTTTATTGTTTGATTATTCTTGAGGCATTCTTCAAAATATTTTTTTGCAAACCCATTTGATATGTGGTTTACAGCAACATTAGATAAAATTTGAGTTGGTCTTAAATTTTTTAATTTTCTTTCTTCGTTAATAATTACTTTTTTAGTTTCATCAATCGTAAGGGGCGTAATATAAAGTTTGATTTTAACCTTACTCGAAATCCTTTCAATTGTATCTAGTAACGTTTTGGCTGCTTCATTTGATGGATTCTCGTGAAGTCCTAAAAATGAAAACAAGAAGTTTGTGTCAACAAAAACCTTGAATGTTACCTGCTTGGTAGAGGCTAAATTTATTTTGTCTATTGCAGTTGTTGGCAATTTTATCGCCTCTAAAAAAAAGTAAGCATTTAGTTTTCTTAAGATTAAACCTCGCACTAACGGATTTTGAGGATTTAAAAATTCAATAATTGCATCTTTAATAATAACATGTCTTTCACTTGGGAACTTTGATAAAAATTTTTTAAACCTATGATTACTTTCTAATTTTATTCCTTGGCCTGTAATTAGCTCATAGGTTTTAGCTCCAAATTCATAAAGAATAGGAATAAGTAACTCATTATTAAATAGTTCCCAAGTTATTATCTCTTGCTCTTGTTGATTACATTCTTTCTTAATTATTTCATGAAACTCAAATTGCACTTTCAATTCAGTTTCTTCATATCTAGATATATCATTATTAAAACTATTAAGTTCGTTTTCAGAAAGTAAATAAGTGTCTGAATTTATCTTCACTAAAGCTTTTGAAGAGCATAGTTTTTCTATTTGTTTTTTAACTTTTTCGTTGTCAACATGGGTGTCGTAATTGTCTTTAACAAAATTTATTATTTTTTCAATTGTCAACTGTTTAGAATCAACTGAACCAAGTGCTGAAATTATTAAGCGTTGAATAGTCTTATCCCACCAACCTTGTTCGTTTAATGTAATATGATGTATGAGAGAAGCAATTTCCTTTGGTAAAGTTTTCGTCATATGTTATGTTTTTTTCGTCTGTTTTAATTAATGCGGTGTTCTGTAGCATAACACCTAACTTACTTATAAACAGGGTTTTTCCCTACCTATACAACAGAATTTGTTGGCTTTGTATGGGTTTTCCCGATTTATTTTTCTAAGATAAATCAAATTCTTTTACAATAAATCAGATGGTGAAATTAAATAAAGTAGACAAGGGTGCTGTAGTACCAAAGGTACTAGACAAAAAAAGCCCTGCACTTCGACTACGCTCAGTGACCAGGGCTTTACTATTTTTAAACGATGGAATTACAATTTTCTTGCAACTTCCATTTCTTCGTAGGCTTCAATAATGTCGCCTATTTTGATGTCGTTGAATTTATCAATGTTTAATCCACATTCGTAATTGTTTTTCACTTCTTTTACGTCGTCTTTGAATCGTTTTAAAGATCCAAGCAAGCCTGAGTGCACCACAATTCCGTCGCGAATCAAACGAATTTTAGAGTTACGTTTGATAATACCATCCAAGACATAACATCCTGCAATAGTACCTACTTTCGTGATATCGAACGTTTCGCGCACCTCAGCAGATCCAACAATTTTCTCTTCGATGTCTGGCGATAACATTCCTTCCATTGCCGATTTAATTTCTTCAATCGCTTTGTAGATGATGGAATATAAACGGATATCAATTTGTTCGTTGTCTGCCAATTTACGAGCACCTAGAGTTGGACGCACCTGGAATCCAATGATAATTGCATCAGACGCAGAAGCCAAGTTGACATCTGCTTCGGAAATTGCACCAACACCTTTGTGAACGATATTCACCTGAATTTCTTCCGTAGATAAGTTCAACAATGAATCAGACAATGCCTCAATAGATCCATCCACGTCACCTTTAACAATGATGTTCAACTCCTTAAAGTCGCCAATAGCCAAACGACGACCGATTTCATCCAAGGTAATATGTTTCGTAGTACGCAAACCTTGCTCACGGTACAATTGTTCTCTTTTGGACGCAATTGATTTTGCTTCTTTTTCGTCGTCTAAGACGTTGAATTTATCTCCTGCACTTGGTGCTCCACCAATTCCTAAGACTGAAATGGGCTGAGACGGTCCTGCAGTTTTTAAACTTACGCCATGCTCGTCGTGCATTGCACGAACACGACCAAAATAACGACCTACTAGGATGACGTCACCAATATTTAAGGTTCCAGCCTCCACCAACATGTTCGTCACATATCCTTTTCCTTTATCCAAAGACGATTCTATAACGGTACCCACTGCGTTCTTATTCGGATTAGCGCGCAAATTCAACATTTCTGATTCTACAATCACTTTATCAAGTAATGCATCAATGTTGAGGTTTTGTTTTGCTGAAATTTCTTGCACTTGGTATTTACCACCCCAATCTTCTACAAGGATGTTCATTGCAGACAATTGCTCTCTAATTTTATCTGGACTAGCGCCTGGCTTGTCGATTTTATTAATTGCGAATACCATTGGTACGCCCGCCGCTTGTGCGTGAGAAATTGCTTCCTTCGTTTGAGGCATCACGTCATCATCTGCTGCAACGATAATAATTGCAACGTCTGTTACTTGAGCACCACGCGCACGCATCGCAGTAAAGGCTTCGTGACCAGGAGTATCTAAGAAGGTCATTTTCTGACCGCCTTTCAAGGTTACAGAGTACGAACCAATGTGCTGCGTAATTCCTCCGGCCTCACCAGCAACGATGTTGGCATTTCGAATTTTATCTAACAGGGATGTTTTACCGTGGTCAACGTGTCCCATTACTGTAATAATTGGCGGACGAGTAATTAAATCCTCTTCCTTATCCTCCGCTGTAGCAATTGCATCTTGCAACTCAGCACTCACAAATTCAGTTTGGAAGCCAAACTCGTCTGCCACAATTTGAATTGTTTCGGCATCCAATCGTTGATTGATGGAAGCAAAGATACCAAGTGACATACACGCAGAAATTACCTGCGTTGGAGCCACATTCATCATTGATGCCAATTCAGAAACAGTAACGAACTCTGTCAATTGCAAGATTCCTTCTGCCATTTCAGCGGCCATCTGCTCCATTTCACGACGGCTAGCGCGGTCATCACGTTTTGCACGACGGTTTTTAGATGCTTTTGATTTACCTCCTTGATTGGATAAACGAGCAAGTGTATCTTTAATTTCTTTCTGAATGTCAGTTGCCGAAATTTCTGGTTTGTCAAAACGAGGGCCTTTTTTGAAGCCTCCACCAGTTTTATTACCTTGATTCGCTTGTCCTGGAGGATTTTGTCCTGAAGGGCTTGTTTGTCCCGGCGTTGTTGTTTGACCTGGCTCCACTTTTTTGATGCGCTTGCGTTTTTTACGTTCCGCTTCGCTCATGTGGCCTGGCTTGCTTGAAGTTTTTGGCTTCTCAACAGGTAAATCAATTTTACCTAATACAACAGGACCGGTAAGTGTTTGACGTTGAACACGAATGGTTTCAATTTCTTTCACCTCTTCCTTCACTGGCTCTTCCACTATTGGTGCTTCCACTGGTTTCACAGCTTCTACAACAACAGGCTTTTCTACCACTTTTGGTTTTTCTGATTCTGTTTTTTTGTCGGGACGCGTTTTTTGATTCAAGGCATCCAAATCAATTTTCCCCACCACATTCGGTCGGTTTTCTTGCGGTGCTTTTACCGTTTCCGGCTCAAAAATTTGTCGTTTGATGTCGTCAACATTGATTTCCTCAGCATCTTCATCCTCTTCGACCTCTTCTTTTTTCGGAGCATCTTCGGCTTTGTCGCGGATGGAAACAGTTTCTCGTTTCTCTCTGCTAACCGGGATTGTTTTCGATTGCTCTTTTAAATCATGATCTGCCGCAAATTGTTGACGCAACACTTCATACTGATCCTCCTCCAACTTTTGGTTTGGATTGGAATCAACTTTTATTCCCTTGGTGCCAAGAAATTCGACTAATGTTGAGATACTCACATTGAGCTCTCCTGCCGCCTTTCCTAATCTTATTGGTTTTCCAGCCATACTTTTACTGTTCGCCTTCTTTTTTTATTTTGTTTTACAATATACGTTTTCTGCACGAATTATTCAAATTCTGCACGTAGTATTCTCAACACTTCTTCTATTGTTTCTTCTTCTAAGTCGGTACGTTGCACCAAGTCTGCTTTTGATCTTTCGATAACTGATTTTGCAGTATCTAAGCCAATTGCCTTCAACTCGTCAATGATCCAACCATCGATTTCGTCAGCAAATTCTTCTAAGTCAACGTCTTCAACATCTACTTCGCCATCGCGATAAACATCCAATTCGTATCCTGTAAGTTTTCCTGCCAACTTAATGTTATGTCCGCCTTTACCAATTGCCAACGACACTTGATCTGGCTTTAAAAACACTTTTGCTCTTCCTTCTTCCTCGTTAATTTCAATTGAAGAAATCTTTGCTGGAGAAAGAGAACGTTGAATCAACAACTGAGCGTTTGATGTGTAGTTGATAACATCGATATTCTCATTGCGCAATTCACGCACAATTCCGTGGATACGAGATCCTTTCATTCCAACACATGCTCCAACAGGATCGATACGGTCGTCATACGATTCTACCGCAACTTTTGCTCTTTCTCCTGGTTCACGCACAATTTTCTTGATTGTAATTAAACCGTCGAACACTTCAGGAACTTCTAATTCGAACAAGCGCTCTAAAAACTCAGGGGCAGTTCTTGAAAGGATAATTACTGGTGTGCCATTTCGCATGTCAACTTTCGCAACTACTGCACGAACGTTTTCACCTTTTTTGAAATAATCTGATGGAATTTGTTCTGATTTAGGCAAGATCAACTCGTTACCTTCATCATCCAATACCATAATTTCCTTTTTCCAAACTTGATAAACTTCACCAGTGATAATTTCACCGATTCGCTCTTTGTATTTTTTGTATAAATGATCTTTCTCTAATTCTAAGATTCTTGAAATCAAATTTTGACGCAATGAAAGAATGTTTCTTCTTCCAAAATCGCCAAACTTAAATTCTTCAGAGACATCTTCTCCAATTTCGAACTCATCGATTTTTAAGGCGTCGCTAATCGAAATTTCCATGTTAGGATCTTCTACTTCACCATCATCTACTACCTCTTTGTTTAAGATAATCTGAACATCACCCTTATCAATATTTACGATAATATCGATGTGCTCATCGGTATTAAATTTTTTCTTCAACATTGTACGGAATACATCCTCAAGCACATTTTGCATCGTTGATTTATCGATGCTTTTTAATTCTTTAAATTCTAAAAACGAATCTTGTAACTCCTCATTGTTATTCATACTGAGCTATTATTTAAACGTGATAACTATTTTTGTTTCCTTTATTTGTTCGAAGGGAAGTACTTGTTGTTCTACCACCACTTCTTTTTTCTTTTTACCCTCTATTGTTACTTTTTTCGAGCTTTCAAGTGTAATTCCTTGCTCGTCTGCAGCAACCATTAGTCCTTCTGTTTTTTGCCCGTCATTGAGAACTACTTCAACTGAGCGACCTATGTTTTTAATAAACTGAGGCAATACACGAAGTGGTTTATCAAGTCCGGCAGAAGAAACTTCTAATTCAAAATCTTCTTCTTCACGATCTAAATTATGTTCAATGTTTCTAGACACAGAAACACAATCTTTTACACTCACACCACCTTCGTGCTTGTCTATTTCTAAATGAATGAAGTTACTTGCCGAAATAGTAAGTTCGACAATAAAAAGCCCATTATCAAGCTCATTCATGCGCTCTGTAGCTAATTCTATAACAAGTTCTTTACTGATCATTTTTAGACTAAAAGAGGGGACTTCCGTCCCCTCGTTCTATATGTTTCTATTGTTTAATGGTGCAAAATTACGTTATTTTATTTGATTTCCAACTATTTTACTAAAAATTCATCCTTGAACGGTTTATCTTTGCAGTAATTATGCTAGTAGAAATAGATGATAAAGTGGTGTCGACCAGAATTTTTGAAGAAAAATTTGTGTGCGATCTAAATGCTTGTAAAGGTGCTTGTTGTATTCATGGCGATGCTGGAGCTCCCATTGATATGGAGGAAATTGATCTTCTTGAAGAGTTATTGCCTGCTATTCTACCTTACATGCGCGAAGAAGGAAAAGCTGCTGTAGCAACTTCAGGCGTTTTTTATGTGGATCAAGAAAATGATTTCGCCACAACGCTAGTGAATGATAGTGAGTGTGCATTTGTTTATTTTGATGAAAAGGGAATTACAAAATGTGCCATTGAAAAAGCTTATTTAGAAGGTAAGTCGACTTTTAAAAAACCGATTTCTTGTCACCTCTACCCTATTCGAGTGAAAAAATTTCCGGATTTTACAGCCCTCAATTACAACGAATGGGACATTTGTGCCCCTGCCTGTGCGTGTGGAAGCGAATTGAACGTTTCTGTTTTTCGTTTTTTGAAAGAGCCACTAATTCGTGTGTTTGGAGAGGATTTTTATCATGATTTAGAGCTCGTAGACCGTGAATTAAAAGACACTTCTCGTTAGGTTTCCTTTTTTTAACACTTTAAAGTCTATAACATTTAACATAATTAAACAGGCCTTTAACTAATAATGATTTAATTTTGCATACTATTAATTGTAATTTAATAATTATGCAATCAAGCGTAACCCCAGGATTTCAACAACCTAATCAGTCACAATCATTCTATAAAGTGCTGAGCGCTCGTGTTAACGACTATTTTAAGAAAAACAAAGTACAGAAAACCGGTAACTGGGCGCTGTATTCTAAGGCAATTTTGCTTTGGTCCTTGTATGCAGCAACCTATGTGCATTTGATCTTTTTCACGCCACACGTTGTTTTTGCAATTTTAGAATCTGTTTTATTGGGCGTTGTAACAGCTGCAATTGGCTTTAACGTGATGCACGATGGTGGTCACGGTAGTTTTAGTAACAGTAAATTTTGGAACAATGTTGCCGCTTACTCTGTTAATCTTTTAGGGGGTAGTATGCTAATGTGGAGCAATAAGCACAATGTTGTTCACCATACTTTTACAAATATAACTGGAGTAGATGACGACATCAATATTCAGCCTCTAGCGCGTATGGGAGAAACACAAAAACGCTATTTCTTTCATCGCTTTCAACACATTTACATTTGGTTTTTATATGGTTTGTTGTTGTTTTCTTGGGTGCTATACACTGATTACATTAAGTACTTTACCAATAAGGTAGGTCCAGTTAAATTGAAAAAACTTTCCGCGCTAAATCATTTTGGTTTTTGGACGATGAAAGTGGTCTATGTATTTTTAATGGTTGTTCTGCCAATTTATATGGTGGGTGCTATTCCTTGGTTAGTTGGTTTTTCAATTGTTCTTTTTGTTAGTGGCTTAATTCTTTCTGTTGTTTTTCAATTAGCACACGTGGTGGAGCACACTAATTTTCCAGTAGCAACGCAACCATCAAACAATATTGAAAACGAATGGGCAATTCATCAATTGGAAACGACGGCAAATTTTGCAACAAAGAACAAAGTTATTAGCTGGTTTGTGGGCGGATTAAATTTTCAAGTGGAACATCATTTATTTCCACAAATTTCGCACGTGCACTATCCTGAGATTAGTAAAATTATCAAGAGCACATGTAAAGAGTTTAATGTTCGCTACAATGAGTATAGCAGAATGACCTCAGCATTAGCTTCACACTTCCGCCACTTAAGAAAAATGGGGATGGCAAACTAATCGGTTATTTAAGCGGAAATTTCTCTTTAAAAGTTCCTTTTTTTAAAGCATGTTGATGCGATTATTGAAATCATCGCGGTAAGAACCACCTATTGGAACCACTTTTTTGTCGTTTTCTAGGTATAAATTTGGAAATTCGATAGATGCTATTTTGTCTAGTCGTACAATGAATGATCGGTGCACACGAATGAATTCATTTGGATTCATTTTTCCTTCAATTTCTTTCATTGTAGAGTGAATGGTGTAACGAACTGTCGCTGTGTGGATCACCACATAGTCCTTCAAGGCCTCAATGTAAAAAATATCCGTCGTTTTAATTTTCACCAATTTTGAATTGGATTTTACAAAGATAAAGTCTGTTGATGATTCTTTGTTTTCAATAATTGAGTATAGGAAATCGCGCTCTTTACGCACTTCTTTTTCTTTACTGAATTTGTAAAGCGCCATTTCTATCGTAGTGTGTAAATCAATTTCTTTGAAAGGCTTGATAATATAGCCATATGGTTCAGAAATTTTTGCTTTTGCGAGTGTGGCATCATCGGCATAGGCCGTTAAAAAAATCACGGGTATAAAAAGCTCTGACCTGACTTGTGCTGCAGTATCTATTCCGTTCATTGTGCCTTTCAACATAATGTCCATAAGAATAACGTCTGGCATTGTTTCTCTCGCTAGTTCAAGTGCTTTTTCACCAGTAGCCGCTGCTCCGGCAACATTGTAGCCAAGTTTAATTAAACTTTGCTGAATGTCCTTCGAAACAATCGATTCGTCTTCTACAACCAGAATGTTTATGTTGCTCATACTACGAATTCAGTTTATCAAAAGTAATTAAATATTTAATACCATCCTCACTCATAATCTCCAATTTACCTTCTAATTGTTCAACCAGGGTAGAAACCAATTGCATACCTAATGTTTCAGTTTTATGAATATCAAAGTTTTCAGGTAAGCCAACACCGTTATCCATTATTTTTAATTGGATCTCATTTTCAACCTCATGCAGTTCTACATCAATAATTCCATTTCTACCATCAACAAAGGCATATTTCAAACTATTTGTTATCAATTCATTAATGATTAGTCCGCATGGAATGGCTTGATCGAGTAATAAGAAAATTTTATCAATAGAAGTATTCAACTCTACATTTCCAGCGCGTGTATAGTACGAAGCGATGATGTTTGAGCAAAGATTTTTAACATAACTAGAAAAATCAATAGACGAAAAATTATTGGTTTGATATAGGCTCTCATGTATGATAGCCATAGTTCGAATCCTGTTTCTGCTATCGCTTAGTACCTCCAATGTTTTTTTATCTTTTACAAAAGAACTTTGCAAATTCAAGATGCTTGAAATAATTTGCATGTTGTTTTTTACGCGGTGATGAATTTCCTTTAAAAGAATTTCCTTTTCCTTTAATGATTCCGATATTTCATTTTCCACCATTTTCTTTTCAGAAATATCATGACCAACCAATGAAATTTCTTTAATATTTCCATCGGTATCAAAAATGGGATTCAGGTAAATTTCAATCCAGGAAATTTGCTGATTGAAATTAAATGACATTTCAAATTGGATCGATTCATTGTGTAACACCCGTATTAATTGTTTTTTAAACAATGTTAAGTCCGCAGGTGTTAAGAGTTTTTTCCATAGATCAGCAAGTAGTGCCCCTTTCAATAATGCAATTTCTGCAAATTCATAAAAATGCTTTCGACTTTGAATATTGAAGTAGGTAATTTGAAAATCCTTATTTAATGTAATCAATAGCGTGTTTTGTGAGCTGTTAAAAATTGCGCTACTTCTTAAAAATTGTTCTTGCAATCGTTTTTCAGCTTGCACGCGCTCATTGATTTCACTCATTAAATTCTTACTCGTTTCTTCTGCTAGTTCTGCTCGCAATTTTTCATGAATCATTTTTTGTTCAATAGAAACATCACGCAGAATAACTAATGATGATTCTTTATCTTCAAATAAAACATTAATAATAAGTACTTTAATATTTTTTGATTCTCCATCGATTCCTTGCATTGTGCAAAAGGCGACCATATTAGAATCGTTTTCAATATGATGATCTAACACTTCTTCAAATCCCTCTAAACGAAAAATATCTTGCTCCGTTACCTCCTCCTTTTGAAAGAGTTTAAAAAGTTCAGGATTAGTGTATACTATCTTTCGTTCACCATTTTCAATAGCAATGATTAACATTCCGTCTGGAGAGTTTTCGGTAATTGACTTAAAGCTTAAGTGACTTTTTTCAATTACATTCATTGTCTTTTTTATCTCCGTTTCATCATGAATTACACATTGGTAAAACACTTTATTTTCCAAGTTTAACTCTGTTAACACCACACTGGCGTCAATATAATTGCTTTTACTTTTAAATTTCCATTGAAAACGAGAGTGCTTGGAATATTTTAGTCGATCGAGATGTAAAGTGTATTCTTTAAGAAATTCTTCACTTGTATCAAACGATAAATTCCATAGAGATTGACCTATTAACTCCGATTTTGGAATTCCAAAAGATTGATATCCTCGTCGGTTCGTGTCAATAATAGTGTCACCTTCCAATAAAAAAATAATATCGTTTGATTCTTGGAAGATTAGGCGGTATTTTTCTTCACTTAAACTAAGTTGAAGAGCAGTCTTTTGAGTATTTGTAATATCTGTAATAATTCCTGTAATCTGTTGATTTTCAACTGCCATAAACCAGTTAAAAATAAACCATTTTACAGATCCATTTTTTAATCGAAAGTGAGTTTGGTAATTTTTAATTGTTTCATTTTGTAGCATCATATCTACAATTTCATTCCACTCTTTCACTCCTATGTAATCCGAAAGCTTGTCACCTTTTGCTAATTCACTTTCAAAAAACTCTTCAAAAACCTTATTATAATCAATCAACACAGAAGTGGTGGTGGTGGTAAACATACCTGATTGATTTTTATAAAATAAATCTTTGTAACGCTTTTCATTATCTTCCAGTTCTTTCTTTTCTTCTTTCGCTTTTGTAATGTCGTAAATGCGAGCTAGCTTATGAGTTTGCTTCTGAATCATAAATTCACTGACAGTAATTCGTACCCATCGATTACCTATTGGTACCTCTTTCTCGAAAATTTGTCCTGTTCGTAATTCATTTATTATTTCTATTTCCTCTTCATTAAATTGCTTAATAAATTCCTCTTCTAGTTGCTCATCGCTAGCATCTAATAGCTTAAAGCTGAGTGTATTACTATCTATAATAACCAACTTTGAATTTAAGAAATGAAAGAGAATAAAGCTGATTTCTGGATCATTTATTAGTTGCTTTAGGTAGGAAGAGTAGTCTTCAATGCTTTTTATCATTCTTCTCCTCGCCCAAATAATTAAGGTGCCACAAATGGCAATAATAGTGAAAAATGCAAAAGTTATATGGGTAGAAATTTCAGGATTGTCGATTTTTTGGAAACCAAACAGCATCAATCCTAACACCATAAAATTGTACAACACTACTGGGTAAAAACGCTGTAAAATGAACACAAAAAGGGCATACATACAGAAGAAACTGTACTGACTAAATAAATCTAAGTCATGCGCAATTAAATCTTGAAAACAATAGACTGTTCCTACAAAAAGATGAACTATAAAAAAGTACATTAAGTACCGCTGCAAGGACTTCACGAAAAAACCTAACAAGGCATATACTGGAAATAACACAGTGTAAGACATTGCTAAATTGTAGTAAACTGCAGAGACTTCAGTTTGAGATACGAAATAACAGAAAATTGGACAAGTTATGAATGCTGAAAAACTATGTAAAAAAACAAGTCGACCAAAGTCATTTTCACGTGTGTAGTAAGGTTTGAATTCGTCTTCTACAAGCTTAAAAATACTAAATGACTTTTTTCTAAATTTCATTATTCGTTTTAGATCAGATTAAAATCTTTTCAAATGTACTGAAATTCAATCCTAATTATTGAAAAACTAAATGCAATTTTCATTTACGCTCTCCAATTAAATAAATAGATATAAGATTTAAAATTAAGTTATTTACTATTATTATTATAGGCTGTTAATATGTGTATAAGTACAGATGAGTTTATAGCGTGAACTGATTTATGAACTTTATAGAATGTTTTTTCAACATTTTTTTTCTTGTTAAACACATGAATTTCAATTGAATTCAATGTTGTTAACAAAATTTAAGTTGTGAAGCATTGTTAATTCTTTTATTTCCATTATTCATCATTTCTTGTGTACATCAATTTGATAACTAGCTAAGAAATACATCAAACTTTTGCTTGTCATTATAAAAACTTGTTTACCTGAAATTTATATTGGATTAACAAACTAAAACCTTTGACTTTTTATTCATACTCTATTAACATATTCTTAAAATGATTGTCAACAACTATGTTTATTAAAGTATTATTAATCAGTTAGTTAATTTTTAGTAAAAAGTTCAATAGTTAAAAAGAATGTCAAATTGTTGATATATATTAACTTTGAAAAAAAAACAATGGCAAACAAAATTATTCCAATTGGTGCTGATCATGCAGGATTCAAGCTAAAACAAATGCTCATTTCAAAATTAAGCGAAAAAGGTTTTGAACTGCAAGATTTTGGTTGTTATTCAGAAGAAAGTGTTGATTATCCAGATTTTGCGCATCCGGTAGCTAATTATATTGAAACAAACGAAGATGCTTTGGGAATTCTTATTTGTGGTTCTGGAAATGGTATTAGTATAACGGCTAATAAACACAGCGGGGTAAGAAGTGCTATTTGTTGGAAGAAAGAAATTGCTGAGTTGGCACGACAACATAACAACGCTAATATTCTTACCTTGCCAGCACGTTTTATTTCAGAAGAAGAAGCTTTAGAAATTGTGGATGCTTTTTTTACAACAGATTTTGAAGGTGGACGTCACCAAAAGCGAGTTGAAAAAATTGCTTTATAATTTTATTCAGCAAGTAGTTCTTTAATAAAGTTGTTTATTTCTGTAACAAAAGCAGTATAGTATTCCCCTGTTCCAGGTCCAGAAAAACCAGTGTGAATTTTTCTAACTTCACCTTTCTTATCAATGAAGATGGAAGTAGGAAAAGAGACAATTTTATTAAGCGACTGAAAGTCTACATTAGCCCTACCTTCTTTTACAGAGCCACCAACCAATAATTCGAAGTTTATTTGGTGTCTTTCCTTCATGCGTTGTGCTGCCGCTAAATACTGATCTAAGGTTGTGCCTATTTCATAGGCCACAGCAATAATTTCTAGGCCATCTGGATGATACTTTTCGTATAATTCTTTAAATAGTCGTGTTTCATCCATGCAGTTTGCACACCAAGATCCCATAATTTGAACAATCACTACTTTATTTTTATAAGCATCATTCGGGTAGTGAAACTCTTTTTTATCTAAAGTTGTTGCCGAGAATTTAAAGTCAGAAACTAGCACTGTTAATGAATCTGGATGACTAAGAGAAAAGTTTTCATTGCGCACAGCGCTCCATTCACCATCAAAATGAACACCACTTAAAAAGCGACCAGATAAAGAATCGTTTGTTATTTTACTTTTAAAAAGGTAGGCTTTAGACCCATCAAACCCGCTTAGGTACAAACTATCATTTGAGATGTTTCCTTCTAAAAATCCATAATCACCAGTCTCAGTGAGAAATGTTCCACTTATAGCATCGCCAGATTGTTTAAAATTGCCTATGGAAAAATACGAATTGTCTGTATTTGGATCAAAAGTTACTTGCCATTTTCCATCAACAAGAGGGATGGTTCCATCTTCAGAAGACATGCACCAAGGAATTCGTGAAGTAAAACCAGCGCTCGCTTCAAAGGGAATTTTATAGTTAGTGCCTTTGTTGTAGTTATGCCAAAACCCTTTCAACAGCCCCTTTCCTTTCTTCTTAAAAATTAATTCTGAATTGAAGTCGGGGAATTGAAAACGAATGGAATCATCTACTATTCGACCATTTATTAAAGAAATAGTGTCTTCACCGTTAATTACTTGAAGTGTATAATTACGTTTTTGTCCCTGCAGCGAAAATTGAAAAGGTAGAACATTTGAAGTGTTTAGCTGCAGCTTACCTGTCCAGTCACCTTGCTGTAGTTTAGGTAGTTTTTTTTGAGCATTCAGTGTGAATGCGATCATTAAAATACTGAAAGCAAAAACACTTTTATGGAGAGAAAAATTCAACATGGTTTTCAAAAATACAATTAATTTGTAGGTATATTTAGCCTCGTGCAACCTTTTTCTAAAAATACAGGTCTGAATAATCAAGTGAAAGCAATGGACGAAAAACAACTCTTGAACGAATGTGTCATAGGGAATCCAAAAGCTCAGCGCGCGTTGTTTGACAAATTTGCCCCAAAAATGCTTGGAGTTTGCATCCGTTACATGGGTAACAAAGAGTTAGCTGAAGATGTATTGCAAGATGGATTTGTAAAGGTGTTTTCTAAATTGAAGGATTTTAAACAGGAAGGTTCGCTGGAAGGTTGGGTTCGGAAAATCATGGTAAACACTGCTTATGACCAACTTCGAAAGCAAAAAAACATGTTGGGAGACGTAAGCACGGACGATGTTTCATTTTTATTAAATGATCATGCTCCGCTTGCTTCTGATCACTTAATGGCGGAAGATCTAATGAAATTAGTGAGCGCCTTACCTGATGGTTACAGAGTTGTTTTTAACATGTTTGCAATTGAAGGTTATTCGCATGCAGAGATTGCCAATACATTAGGCGTTTCTGAAAACACATCGAAATCGCAATACTCAAGAGCAAGGGCTTATTTAAGAGATAAATTAGAAAAATTGAATGGATACTAAAGATCAAATAAAAGACTTATTTGCTGAAAAGCTAGGACAAATGGAGGTGCCAGTGCGCCCAGAAATTTGGTCTGCTATTTCTTCGCAAGTTGCTACTGGCTCAGCTTCAGTTGGTGCAGGTATCTCCATTGTGTCTAAAATTGTTATCGGAATCTCTGTCGTGGCTGCAACTGCTGTTACTGGAATATACCTTTTAAAAGAAAGTTCACTTGAAAATGCTACTAAACAAGATATGAAGGAGGTTGCCCCTTTAGTCTCAAATGAAACTTCATCCAAGCCAGAAGAATCATTAATGGAGGTACAAGTAGAGAATAAATCGAACGAAAACCACTTACAAAACCAAGCGGATCTTGTAAAAGAAGTTCCATATTTTGAAGAAATTAGCTACAAAGAAGAATTTGCGATTAATGAGCCTCTTTACGTTTACGAATCTAAGCCGAATAAGGAAGTTGTTCCAATGAAAGTTGTTCCAACTGAGACTTTAGTTGAGAATGAAATAATAATTAACTCTCCTGTAAACGATCCAGTGGTAAATGAGATTGAATTCAACGATCAACGATCAACGGTTGATTTGATGTTGCCAAACACTTTTACACCAAATGGCGACCGTTCTAATGATGAATTATTTATTGTTTCAGAAGGATTGACCGATTTTACTATTATTGTGTTGGATCAATCTAATAAAGTGGTGTATCAATCTACAGATAGCCAATTTAAGTGGGATGGAACAGATCAATCAAACAATCCGGTTGCTGGTGGAAACTATGTTTACTACATCACAGCCTTGGATGCAAAGGGGAAGAAAGTCTCTAAGTTTAGTACGCTAAGAATAGCTCGTTAAGCAATTGTAGTCTTAACTTTTTTCAGTGCTATATAGTAGAGAATCAATGTTGTTATCAGCAGGATATGCGAGATATCGTTTCTGTCAAATAAGGGTAGTATATTAATTTTCAGCGCCTGAACCAATGCTGTTGGAATTAATACCAATGCACTTATCCATAAATACCTAAAACTAGGGTTGTATATTTTTTGATAGCGGTAACTCAAGAATCCCAAAACGATTCCCAAGCCAATCACAGAGCTCAAGGTAGGAACCAATAAACCTTTCTGTGGATCAATACTTAAATCTACATTTACAAGAACATATGTTTGAATCAACAGGAAGACAAAAGCTTTAATTATCGCAATCTTTGATAAAATAGTACGTTGTTTTTCGTTGGGATAGATGCTTAACATGGCAAGTTCAATCATAGTCACCGCAATTATACCGATGTACCAGGAGGCATATTTTCCCGGAACTCCCCAATAATTGAAGAATGAATGACCAAGTCCGCCCATAAAAAACCCAAATCCAAACACCACAAAGAAAGCTATCCAGTAATTGTAGAAGGGTGTTTTTTTATTGAACTGTTTAATCTTAAATGCAATGAAAAGAGATACCAGTAAGATTATGGTGTCGCCAAATAACGCATTGGGCTCTACTAAATCAAAACCAAAAAGCTGAAATTCAACTTTGTCAAAATCCTTTCCTATTAACATATTGTGCTAGTTATTTACTTCCCTCCTCGAACTTATGAATGTTGGCGATCATTATTTTTTCTACCAATTTTGGCGATCTCGAATGAATAAAGGCATTCATTTTTCCAAGGAAGGTTTGAATTGTTCTAAACTTTTTCTTTTCAATATTTCGAATTACATCCTTCGCCACATCTTCTGTACTTAGAATTTTTTTTCCGTGTCGAGTAGTGATCAGTTTTGGTTTTCCGTCTGCACCAATGGTTTCTTTGTTGTGTTCTATTTCTGTAACAGCAACAAACACAAGTCCAACGTGGATTTTATTTCTTTCTTCGATTCGAATGGATTCTGCAACGGATTGCAAAGCTGCTTTCGAAGCACTATAAGCAGACAATCCTGGAAGTCCGTGTATTGCCGCTAAACTGGAAATGAACACAATACTACCTTTCGTTTTTCGGAGGTGCTTTAGCGCTAATATGGTTGGATTTACAGTGCCTAGAACATTACTATCAAAAACAGTTTTGAAAACCGCCGGATTTAAGTCCGCTACATTTCCACGCATGGAGATTCCAACATTATTAATCAATATATCAAGTTGCCCAAAGCGGTTTATTGTTGTGTCAATTAATTCTTTACTTCCTTCAATAGTGGATACGTCAGAACAAACAAAAATACTTTCTGGTTGAATTGCAGCAACTAGGGCAAGCGTTTCCTCTAATCGTTGTTGATTTCTACCATTTAGCACTACTTTTGCACCCCTTTTTGCTAATTCTAGGGCAATTGCCTTACCAATTCCTCTACTAGAACCTGTGATAATTGCTACTTTATTGGTGAAATTCATTATTTCTTTTTTTGCCCACCAACGTAGTGGATGTCAGGATGATATTTTAGTGCAGTAAACTCATTCGTCCAAGCCATTGCCACATGCACTAGAAATGCAATCCAAATAGTTCCTGAGTAGAGTGTTAATAAACAAAGTACGAGGCCAAGTGGTGCCGCTCCAATTGTTTCATCCAAACCTTTTGGTATGTGCGTAGCTGAATAGAGTGCTACATTAATTGCAATTGCTGGCCAGACACCTAGTGTATCGACTAAAGGAAAAAGCAAGGTTCCTCTGAAAAGCAATTCGTAGCCAAATAGGTACATTGCCCAACCAAGTGCATTGATGAAAAGTACTTTTTTCGTCCACTCTTTGGTTCGAACTTGTGGATAATTGATGAGGTTTTTTGGTTTTCGCGCGCTGAAACTGGCAATTGGAACCACCAACGCACAAAGGCCGAGCGTCCAAATTATACTAAATGTTGCTGTTTCAGGAATGAATGTCAATCCAAAGTAGGCTAGATCTGTTCTTTCTAAAAAATAAAGACTAATCAATAAAGGCACTATTCCCATGGCTACAAATCCAAACCATTTAGTGAAAAAAATGTGTTTACTCGAAGCGGTATCAGCATCGTGTTTAGCAAAGAAAGATGATTTTATTTTCTCCGATTGAGCAGTAAACCAATATACAACAAAGAAAACCAATGTCAGTAAAATGGGCAGTGCAGTTTTTAAATCGTTGTCTTTTACATGCAAATTTACATGCAAGGCGTCCATTAAATCCATTTGCTTATTTTTTTAGATAGCCATTTGTATCAAACCATTCGTAACACTCTTTGATGGCTGTTTCAAGTGGTGTTTGTCTTAATTGAAGTTCTGTTCTTGCCTTTTCTGAAGAATAGTAGTGATGATGAGTTGAAATAATTGCTAGTTCTTTAGTAAAAGCTGGTTGATATTTAAAAAGTGATGCAAAAAACGTATTTAATGTACCGAATGCAATTATCACAAAATTGGGTAATTGATAGCGTGGAGCTTTTTTTCCTATCGTTTTTGCGATCATGTCAAACACTTCTTTGTAGCCTAAATTGTAGTTTCCTGCAATATAGCACTCACCAATTCTTCCCATTGTAATTGCATTTGCCATTACGTGAGCAACATCTTTTACGGCAATGTAGTTTTTCCCTCCCGAACTAGATCCTGGAGCTTTCCCTTCATGTATTGCTAAGATCATTGCTCCTGAACTTGGTCGAGAATCATAAGGTCCAATCATAAAAGTTGGGTTGATTACGATAGCTGGTAAACCATTTTCTTTTACATTTTTTAGTATCAACTCCTGCGCCTTGCGTTTCGAGTCCATATAATCTATACCGTAAACCCCAGCGGTATAATCATTTTCTTCATTACCAGGATGATCGGGACTGGCGCCAGATCCAAATGAATTTGCTGTACTTACGTAGATCAGACGCTCAACCTTATTATGCAAACAAGCATCCACTACATTCTGAGTTCCATCAATATTAACTTTGTTAACGATAGGATTTCTAGCAGGAAACATACTTGTTGAAGCAGCGCAGTGAAAAACAATTTGTTTTCCCGCTATTGCTGATGCTACTTCTTCAACATTTAAGATGTTTCCGTAGAAACGTTCAATGGGTAAATCTTTAAGTGTAATAGGTTCTTTTCCTTTTTCTAAGAAAACACTTACGCTATAATCACGGCTTAATAGTTCTCTAACTAAATTACTACCAAGAACGCCGTCTGGTCCTGTTACTAATATTTGTTTTTGATTCATTCCTGCAAAGTTACATATTGAAATGCAAAAATCCCATAACGAGTAAACATCATGGGATTTTGTTTTTGAGGTCCCGAGCGGATTCGAACCGCTGTAGCTGGTTTTGCAGACCAGTGCCTAACCACTCGGCTACAGGACCATCAGGTGACAAAAATACGTAAATTTTTAGTTTTTCAATGTTTCTTCTATGATAATAGCAACATTTTCTACGTCACCATTGATCGGAGGACAAATTTTAATGATTTTTACTCGAAGAGAAAACAATCCCAAAATTTCATTTTTAAGTCGGTTTACAATTCGCTGTCCAACATGCTCAATCAATTTTGATCGAATGCTCATTTCCTCTTGAACAATTTTGTTGACCACAACGTAGTCGATGGTTTTTTCTAAATCATCCGTTTGTGCCGCCCCACTGAAATCCGTATTTAACATAACGTCAACAGCGTAATTACCACCAATTTTTTCCTCTTCGACTAAACAGCCGTGAAAGGCGTAAATTTTTATATTATTGATTTCAATCGTATGTTTCACGCGTTTTGTTTTGCAATATTTACGGCGTAAATTCCTGATTTCATGCGTGTTAATGTTTCTTCTTTGCCAAGAAATTCAGCAATTTCAAACATACTTGGCCCCATTCCTTTTCCGGTAAGGATCAGTCTAAACAAGGGTAAAACTGCTCCAATACCTAAACCTTTGTTTTCTAAAAATGATTTGAAGGTGTTTTCAATTGTTTCACGGTCAAAGCTTGCAAGTTTTTCTAATTCATCATAAAACGCTAGCATTAAACTTTCAGCATCTTCTTTCCATTTTTTAGAGATGGTTTGTTCGTCAAATGAAGTTGGAGCATTTAAAAGATATGCTCCTTCTTCTAAAATATCTTGCGTGAAAGTTGCTCTTTCCTTCATCAAGTGGGCAATGGTAATTAATTTTTCTTCACTCTCATTTGTCATTGATGAAAGCAGGCCAGCCAAAGTTTCGTCTGATTTAGATCTCAAGTATTGTTGTTGAAACCATTTTGTTTTGTCTGGATCAAATTTTGCTCCAGCTTTAGAAACGCGATCCAAGCTAAATGCCTCAACCAACTCTTCTAAACTAAAAATTTCTTTGTTCGTTCCAGAATTCCAACCAAGCAATGCTAGCATATTGATAAATGCTTCTGGAAAATAGCCTTTCTCTCTATATCCTGAATAAAGCTCGCCCTCAGCCGTTGTCCAATCACAAGGAAAAACTGGGAAGCCTAATCGATCTCCGTCTCTTTTTGAAAGTTTTCCATTTCCATCTGGGCGTAATAATAAAGGTAGATGAGCAAAGACAGGACAGTCCCATGAAAATGCTTCGTACAATAAAACGTGCAATGGAGCAGAAGGCAACCACTCTTCCCCACGAATTACATGACTGATTTCCATTAAATGATCATCCACAATATTTGCTAAATGGTAGGTTGGCATTCCGTCACTTTTGAAAAGCACCTTATCATCGATGTTATTTGTATTTACAACTACCCAACCTCTAATTTGATCTTCGAAACGAACATCTCTATTGCGAGGCATTTTCATTCTGATAACATAAGGCGTTCCTTCTGCCAAAAGTTGATCTACTTTATCTTGTGGTAATGTCAAAGAGTTTTTCATGCTCGTGCGGCTTACATTGTTGTATTGCCAATTGGGCATTCCTTGCGCTTTTGCTTGTTCTCGAACGTTCGTTAAATCTTCTTCTGTATCGAAGGCATAGTAGGCTTTTTCGTTCGCAATAAGTTCATCCGCATAGGCACGATACATGTCTTTACGTTCTGACTGCACATAAGGACCAAAATTACCTCCAAGACCTGGACCTTCCGTTGGCATAATGCCACACCATTTTAAAGCATCCATGATATACTCTTGTGCACCAGGAACAAATCGAGTTTGGTCTGTATCTTCAATACGGATCAAAAACGTACCATTATTTTTTTTCGCAAATAGGTAATTGTATAGTGCTGTTCTAACTCCACCCATGTGTAGTGGTCCTGTTGGAGATGGTGCAAATCTTACGCGAACTGGTTTCGACATTGTTTTTTATTTTTTGCAAAGATACGATAAAAGTGAAAGTTTCGTTGGTTGTGGAGGTATGATTCTATTGCTATTGAACCAAATGGCAAAATTGTTGTATCGTTAAAAAAGTGAAAATGTAACCGTTCTCAGGGTTTTATGTTTTATTTTAGCAATTGAAAGAGAAATATGGGTGCTTTTGAAAATCTTATTGACCAAATTGATGCGTTTATTCGGAAGTTCTACAAGAACCAGATGATTAAAGGCTTGATTCTATTTTCAGCTTTTTTCCTCGTGTCTTTCCTACTAACAATCACTCTTGAGTACTTCGGACGATTCGGTCATGGCATGCGAGCTTTTCTTTTTTACGGTTTCGTAGCCATCAATCTCGGCATCTTAGGGTACTATTTTTTGATTCCGGTGCTCAAACTATTTTCCTTCGGCAAACGCATCGACCGTTATCAAGCAAGTGATGTAATCGGTAAGTTCTTCCCAAACATTTCAGATCGACTTAAAAACACCTTGCAGCTCAATGATTCATTGAGTGCTAATAACGGAAATTTAGAGTTGTTAAGAGCAAGTGTTCAGCAGCGTTCTGGACAACTTTCTCTCGTTCCTTTTAGTTCTGCTATTCAACTTAAAGAGAATAAACGTTACTTAAAATATTTAATTCCTGTCTTGTTGCTTTTTTTGGCACTGGGAATCTTTGTGCCGGCGTTTCTGAAGCAGGCAACAGAGCGTGTAGTGTATTATGATCAAAAGTTTGATTTCGCCAGTTTTAAATTCAACTTGTCGAGCCAAGACTTAAAGGTGGAAGAAGGAAACGATTTACCAGTTTCACTTTCATTGAGCGGGACTTCTCTTCCAGATAAAGTCTATTTAGTGTCGGAAAACGGCAAATTCCTGATGGAAAAGACCTCCAAGAATGAATTCAAGGGCATCATCAATAAACCAAAGAAGTCTGGTTCTTTCTACTTTGTTGCTAATGACTATAGTAGTGAACCATATAATTTTGTTGTGTTTGGTAAAGCGGTTGTTGGTAAATTCCAAGCAAGTTTGGTCTACCCTTCCTACCTTGGTAAGGCGAACGAAGTGATTTCAAATGCGGGTGATATGACTATTCCAGAAGGGACTATCATTGAATGGAGCGTTTTTACGAAGAATACAAATAAATCCATTTTTGTTGTCAACAAGGAGAAGAGAACGTTTGATACTGATGGTTTCTCTATAACTAAGAAGTTTGTTGCAGACTCCGATGTTAAACTGTTTCTTACCAACGCAAATAGTGACAAGCAAGATTCGCTTTCTTTCAATATACACGTCGTGAAGGATGCCTATCCTCAGATTATTGTTAATGAAGTAAAAGATTCTGTTTCTGATGGTTTGCGATTCTTTAGCGGTTCTATAGCCGATGATTATGGTTTCCGTAGTCTTAATTTCGCCTACACAATTATTTCTGAAGATGGTAAAAAGCGAAGTAATTCTCTTAGTGTTCGCGCAGTTTCGGGTACTCAATTGCCTTTTGATTTCGCAGTTGATTTTCGTAGAGAAGAACTGAAGCTGAATGATCGTATTGAATATTATTTTGTTGTATCGGATAACGATGGTGTTAATGGAAGTAAGTCTACGAGAAGCAACACATTCACTTACCAACTGCCTTCTTTAGAAGAATTGAATGATAAACGAGACGAAGAGAATGAGCAAGCGAAGAATGATTTACAATCATTATTACAAAAATCGCAGGAGTTTCAGAAGAATGTCGATCGTCTCAAAAAGGATATGTTGAATTCTAAATCGACTGATTGGAACAAGAAGAATCAGTTGAATCAATTAAAAGAGGAACAGAAGTCCTTGCAACAGTCCCTCGAACAGATGCAGCAAATGTTGGAAAAGAGTGCTGAAGAAAAGAATCAGTTGTCTGAGATCGATCAAGAGATTATGGAAAAGCAGCAGTTGATGGAGGAGCTTCTTAAAGAGGTGATGGATGAAGAGTTGATGAAACTATTGGAAGAGTTGGAGAAGTTAATGAATGAGAATAATAAGGAACTACAACAAGACAAGATGGATGAGCTCAAAATGTCTTCTGAAGACATGAAGAAACAATTGGATCGTAGCCTTGAAATGTTGAAGAAAATGCAAGTCAACGAGAAGATTGATGATGTTGAGAAAGAATTGAAACAGTTAGCAGAAGACCAAAAGAAGTTGCAAGCGGAGACTGAAAATAAGTCTCTAAGTAAAGAAGAGGCTGAGAAGAAGCAAGATGATTTGAACAAAAAGTTTGAAGAGCTGAAGGAAGATTTAAAAGAATTAGAGCAGAAAAATAGTGAGTTAGATAAGCCAATGGAGCTTCCTAATACTGATGAATTGAAGGAGGAGATCTCTAATGAGATGAAGGAGGCGAAAGATCAATTACAGAAGAGTAATAGTGGTAAAGCTGGTCAAAAGCAAAAGGAAGCTGCTGAGGACATGGAAAAGTTAGCAAACCAATTGGATGAAGCACAAAAGGAATCAAACCAGCAACAGCAAGAGGAAGATATTAATAGTTTGCGTGAGGTTTTAGAAAGCTTAGTGAGCTTAAGTTTCGATCAGGAGTCGCTGATGCAGCGCTTTGTTAAGGTGAATGATGCTGATCCTGCTTACAAGAAGTATTCTCGTTTACAGAAGCGTATTATTGATGATACAAAAATTGTTGCTGACAGTTTAAATAGTCTGGCAAAGCGACAACCAACTATTGCTAAGTTTATCGATAAAGAGTTGAATGATATCGCTATGAATCATACGAAAACGGTAAGTGGTATTCAAGAGCGCCGTAAAAATGAGATCGCTAGTGGACAACAATTTGTTATGTCATCTTATAATAATTTGGCACTCTTACTTAATGAAAGTTTAGAGCAAATGCAGCAGCAGATGAAGGGTGAAAAAGAAGGTAGTGGTCAGTGTAATAATCCGGGTGGAAAGGGTAAACCTAAGCCTGGTGCTGGAATGTCTTCTGGCGACATGAAAGAGATGATTAAGAAGCAACTGGAGCAGATGGAAAAAGGTCCAAGTCCAGGTGGAAAGAAACCGGGAGATAAACCAGGTGATCAGCCAGGAATGCAGCCAGGTGGTAAAGAAGGTCAGGGCGGAATGGGTCTCGGAAATAAAGAGGTGGCGAAGATGGCTGCTGAACAATCTGCCATACGTCAGCGCCTTGAGCAATTGCGAAATGAACTAAATAAAGATGGTAAGGGTTCGGGTAATCAATTGAATCCTTTAATAAAGGAATTAGAGCAGCAAGAGAAAGATTTAGTGAATAAGAAGTTTGATAATACCTTGATTAATCGTCAAAAGAACATCTTAACGCGTTTACTAGAGAGTGAAAAGGCGATGATGATGCGAGGCTTTGAAGAGCAGCGTGAAAGTAAATCCGGAAAAAGTGATCAGTTTAGTAACCAAATTCAATTTACTGAGTATAATCGATTAAAATTACGTCAGATTGAATTATTGAGAACGGTGGATCCTGCGCTTAACAAGTATTATAGAGATCGTGCTAATCAATATTTCAATGTGAAGAATTAAAATGTTTTAATTTTTTATTATGAAGGAAGGGTTTTCGTTAATTGATTCGTTAAAAATTCATTCTGATTTTCAAGAGATGCCTAAAGTGGAAACACTAGTGGATCAGATTTGTAACAGAATTGGGGTGAATGAAGATTTTTATGGAAATGTGTTGATCGCTGTTACTGAAGCTGTGAATAATGCCATTGAACATGGAAATCAAAACAAAGGTGAATTACTTGTGTCGCTAGGCGTTGGTGAAGCCCCTACTGAGTTTTGTTTTTCTGTTAAGGATGAAGGTGCTGGTTTTGATTATGAGAATTTGCCTGATCCTACCGCTCCAGAGAATATTATGAAAGAAAATGGTCGTGGTATTTTCTTAATGAAAAATCTTGCCGATGATTTGATTTTTGAAAATGGAGGAAATGAAGTGAGTATCTACTTTTCTAAACAATGATTTCTTTTCATGTAATTGATGTAAAGCGACCTCGTTTTAATTCTCTTACTTTTAAATCATCTTTAAAAGCATTGATTAAGCATGAAGGATTGTCGCTAGGCAATATCAATCTTATTTTATGTTCAGATGAATATTTGTTGGATATTAATCAACGTTTTTTAGATCATGATTTTTATACTGACATTGTAACGTTTGATTATTGTGTGAATAGCGTTGTTTCTGGTGACCTATATATTTCAATAGATCGTGTGCGTGACAATGCTAGTCAGTTAGGTGTTAATTTTTTAAATGAATTTGCGCGAGTGTGTGCTCATGGTGTTTTACATCTTTGTGGATATAAGGATAAATTGCCCCACGAAGAATTGGTGATGCGTGAAAAGGAGTCCTTTTATCTTTCTTTATTTTTTGTTCCACGTGGAACATGAGTTTTCTTCCTTTCTTTCGTGGTAATTTTGTTCCACGTGAAACATTAAGTTATGTTACAAGAATATGATGTGATAGTTGTTGGTGCTGGTCATGCTGGTTGTGAGGCCGCCAATGCCGCTGGAAAAATGGGTAGTAAGGTGTTGTTGGTAACAATGAACATGAATACCATTGCTCAAATGAGTTGTAATCCTGCGATGGGTGGTGTGGCCAAAGGTCAGATCGTTCGGGAAATTGATGCACTGGGTGGTGGTTCTGGAATTGTTAGTGATTTGAGTGCTATCCAGTTTCGAATGCTCAATCTTTCTAAAGGACCTGCTATGTGGTCGCCACGAACCCAAAACGATAGAATGAAGTTTGCTGAGGAGTGGCGCTTGTTGCTGGAGCGAAATCCCAATGTTGATTTTTGGCAAGACATGTGCAACGGGTTGATTGTGGAGGGTGATCGTGTATTGGGAATTCGGACAGGTTTTGGTGTTGATATTTTTGGTAAATCTGTTGTGTTAACCAATGGCACTTTTTTAAATGGATTGATTCATTTAGGAGAGAAGCAATTTGGTGGTGGCCGTGTGGGTGAAAAAGCTGCAACAGGTGTTACTGAAGATTTGTTGAAGTTGGGTTTTTCTGCTGGTCGAATGAAAACAGGAACTCCCCCACGTGTTGATGGACGTTCCTTGGATTATTCAAAAATGGAAATTCAAGAAGGAGATGTGAATCCTTCTAAGTTTAGTTATACTTCTACAAAGGCATTGTCGGTGCAAAGACCTTGTCATATTACGTATACGAATCCTGCTACGCACGAAATGTTGAAGACAGGGTTTGATCGGTCTCCAATGTTTAATGGTGCTATTAAAAGTAGTGGCCCTCGATATTGTCCTTCTATTGAGGATAAAATTAATCGCTTTGCAGATCGAGATCGTCATCAAATTTTTGTGGAGCCTGAAGGGTGGAATACTGTGGAAATTTATGTGAATGGATTTAGTACTTCCTTGCCGGAAGATGTTCAGCAATTGGCGATGAAGACAATACCTGGCTTTGAGAATGTAAAAATGTTTCGTCCGGGTTATGCTATTGAGTATGATTACTTCCCACCTACTCAGTTGAAACATACGCTGGAAACGAAGTTGGTAAATAATTTATATTTTGCTGGTCAGATTAATGGCACCACGGGGTATGAAGAAGCGGCTTGTCAAGGATTGATGGCTGGAATTAATGCGCATTTGAAAGTGCATGGGAAAGAAGCTTTTATTCTTAACAGAAATGAAGCGTACATCGGTGTCTTAATCGATGATTTGATCACTAAAGGCACTGAAGAGCCTTATCGAATGTTTACTTCACGAGCTGAGTATCGAATACTATTGCGTCAAGATAATGCTGACATTCGTTTAACTGCTTTAGGAAACGCGATTGGTTTGGCTAGTGACGATGAGTTGAAATTGGTAGAGTTAAAAAATAAGGGAACGTCAGATTTAAAATTGGCACTCCGTAATATTGGTATAACGCCAGATGTATTGAATCCTTTTTTGGTTTCTGTGGAATCTGCTCCGATTAATCAGCAGGTGAAATTATCAAGTATTTTAACTCGACCGAATGTTGGTTTAAGCGATCTTGAAAGCTTGTCCCAAGAGTTGCACGCCGCAATTAATTCTGCTAATGAATTGCATGTGGATGCTGCTCAGCAGGCTGAAATTCAATTGAAATATGAGGGATACATTCAGCGAGAGGAAGAGCTTGCCGCAAAGGTAAACCGACTCGAAGACCTTAAAATTCCTGGAAATATTGATTATTCAACACTTAAAAGCTTAAGTATTGAGTCGAAGCAGAAGTTGAGTGCAATTCAACCGGCTACGATCGGTCAAGCTTCTCGAATTAGCGGCGTTAGCCCAAGTGATATTTCCGTATTGTTGATTCATCTGGGTCGATAGTTCCACGTGGAACATTATAATTAAAAGGTTCAAAACTTAGTTTTGGACCTTTTTTATTTTAGAAGCGTACTGGGAATTTGTAAAAAACATGTTGATTGCACTCCATGGGAGTTGTGTTGGGATCTAGCCAACGATCAACTGTATGATTTTCTAAATAATCGAGCTCACAAAGAGCAGCATCTTTTTCTGGTTGGGAACTAATGGCCTTCAAGTGAATTTTCTTTACTGTGCCATCTTTCAAGACGATTAACTCAAGTTCTACGTAGCCTGAAGGATAACAGCATGCGATTAATTCTTGCTCTTCCCTGAATACTTTCTCTAGAAAGCGATTGAGGTATTTATTGTCGAGCAGTAGTTGTGAGTTGTCACAAAGCACCAGTGAGTCTGAGCTTTGGGCTTTTGCCGTTTGATGTAGAACGAGAAAAAATAAACAGCAAATGAAGGGTCTCATTATAAGATAACGAGCGGTAGAATTAAAAATTGCCTAGTTTTATTTTACTGTTCGGACTTTATTTCTACCCAATCGCCATGGTCTTTGATCAAGGAGATTAGTTCGTCAACTGCTTGCTCGGTTGGTACATTTTTTTTCACTACGGTTTTTTCTTTGTAGAGGTTGATAACACCAATTCCAGAGCCGACATACCCATAATCTGCATCCGCCATTTCACCCGGACCGTTCACAATGCATCCCATAATGCCAATTTTAATGCCTTTGAGATGAGAAGTCTTAGATCGAATTTTATTTGTGGTTTCTTGCAAATCAAACAATGTTCTGCCGCATGAGGGACAAGAAATGTATTCCGTTTTTGAGATGCGCGTGCGGGTTGCTTGTAGTATTCCAAAAGCTGTTGAATTGACAAATGTGGGTGCTTGATTGGATGTTAACCAAATGCCGTCTCCAAATCCATCAATGAGCTGTGTTCCAAGTTGACTTGACACGGATAATTGGTAATTTTCAGCATCGACTTCTTGGGTGGAGTTGAAAAGTACAACTGGATTTTTTATGCCATATTTCGCAAGATTAAATCTAAAAAGTCGAAATAGCTGTGTTTTATTGTCGTAGTTTGTACCAAACACAATGATGGCTTGTGGGTGTTCTAAGAGTTCTTTAAAGTTGGTAAAGTCGTCTGCTAGCTGAATAAAAAAGCTTCCTTCAGTGAGCGCTGAATTGTCCAAATCTTCTTCTTTCAACAGAGGAAAAAAGCCTTGTTTGTTTTGATATTTTGCTAAGTAATTGTTAGGTTCACAAATCACTCCCAGCGTACCTGGTACTTCAAAGTCGATGTGGTTTGCACCAATGTAAACATAATCTGCGGCCAAATCTTGCAAATGCCATTTGTCGAGGGTATTAGAATAGGTGTAGCCAAAACCAAAGAAATTTGCTGGTGATATTTTGTCCTTTTGGGATAAATCAGCAACAACCACAGGCACGTTTTTTCCTCCGCAATTTTGAACTGCATTCGTTTCGCGGCGCTCATGCGAGAATGGACTGTATGGCAACACGAAATCTTCTGGAATTGTAATTGTTTTATTGTTTGTTTTTTCTTCAAACATTTCCACCAGTTTGCGCGCTACGGGAATTTCAAACTCTGGTTCTTCTGTTAATGAAACCCTCACCGTATCTCCAATTCCATCTTCTAGCAATGCCCCAATTCCAACAGCAGATTTAATTCTTCCGTCTTCTCCATCTCCCGCTTCCGTTACACCTAAATGCAAAGGATAGCATGTTCCGTTTTCTAGCATTTTTGCAACTAACAAGCGATAGGCTTGCACCATTACCAAAGTATTACTGGCTTTCATGGAAATCACTATTTCGCTGAAATTGTTCTTTTCGCAAATGCGAATGAATTCAAATGCCGATTCCACCATTCCTTCTGGCGTGTCGCCATAGCGACTTAAAATTCTATCGGAAAGTGAACCATGATTGGTGCCAATTCGCATGGCCGTATTATGTTCTTTGCAGATTAAAACGAGGGGTGTGAATTTTTGCTCTATACGCGCTAACTCTTTTTCGTAGCTATCATCCGTGTAGTCTATTTCTTCAAATTTTTTCTTGTCGGCGTAATTTCCTGGATTGACGCGCACTTTCTCAACAATTTTAGCTGCTATTTCTGCGGCATTTGGTGTAAAATGTATATCTGCTACCAATGGAGCATTAAATCCTCTCTCAAGCAAAATTTGACGGATCTGAGCAAGATTTTCCGCTTCTTTTTTACTTGGAGCGGTGAGACGGACGATTTCACATCCTTCCTCAATCATTCGAATCGACTGCTCAACGGATCCCATCGTATCCATCGTGTCGGTGGTGGTCATCGATTGCAAACGGATGGGGTTTGAAGCGCCAACACCCAAATTTCCAATTCTTACTTCAATAGTGGGCAATCGTTTACGCTGCAATAAATCAATACAATAGTTCGGTGAAATCATAGTACAAAGATAAAGATTCTCTCAGAGTGAAAATGCTTTTGTTAATTTTGTAAAATGACAATTGAACAACTGCGTGATTATTGTTTGGCAAAGCCTTACACAACGGAATCATTTCCTTTCGATCAACAAACCCTCGTTTTTAAGGTGGACAATAAAATGTTTGCATTGGCAGACGTGGAAAATTTTACCAGTGTTAATTTAAAATGTGATCCTGAACGTGCTATTGTATTGCGTGAGGAATATTTTGGAATTATTCCTGGCTGGCACATGTCGAAAACGCACTGGAATACTGTTAAAGTTGGAGAAGATGTCTCTAATTCACTCTTTTTTGAATTGGTGGACTTATCGTATGATCTTGTTGTTCAATCACTAACAAAGAAACGCCAACGAGAGCTTGGATTTTTGGATTGATTTTAGCTAGCACATGAATAAAAATACAATTATGAAAACAAAATTTACTTTCTCATTCCTTGCTGCCTTACTTTCTGGTCCGATATTGGCCCAAAATGATTCGTTGCCAGCAGACACCAACCGCATCGATTTAGGTAAGGTTGAAATTATTATTATCGATCATCGTGAAATAGTAAAAGTGGATTCTTCCATGGTACTAAAAGAGGGCGAAGAACCGAAAGATGGTCATAAAAAGAAATCCATGAAAGATTGGATGACACGACCACAAGCGCATTGGGCAGGATTAGAAATGGGCTTTGGAATTAACATGAACAGTGATTTCGGTACCGATTTTCAAAACAATCAGTATTGGGAAAACGACCCAGCAGAATCAATGCAATGGAATTGGAATATTTTAGAACACAAATTTAAAATCTATAAAAACTACGTGGGAATTACCACAGGTTTGGGTTTTAACTTCAATCAAATGGCTTTCAAAGACAATTATGTGCTGCAAGTGAATGCTGATACTTTGTTCGCTGTGGTAGATACAGCACAAACTTACACTAAAAATAAATTGCGAAGCAATTACTTAACCATTCCTCTTTTGTTGGAGTTGGGTGGTAAAAAAGGCAACGGTTTTTATTTTGCAACGGGAGTTATTGGAGGCATTCGCTTAAGTTCAAAAATTAAACGCCAGGGAGAAATTGATGGGAAAAACTTTAGAGAAGATGAGCGAGGTGTTTATGGCTTGAATCCATTTAAATTGGATGCCACTGTTCGTTTGGGCTACAGCTGGTTTGGTTTATACGCAAATTATTCACTTGTGCCCGTTTTTGATAAAGATAAAACAGTAGCGGTTCATCCTTTAACTTTTGGATTAACAGCTAATTTTTAAGAGAATCTCCGATTCAAAAAAGCTAATTATCAACTTTGCGCTCTCTGCTACTTTGCAGTAATAAAGGCTTAATTTACAAACCGCCAAGAAGCGAAGTGCGCAAAGGGTTGAAAATAAATTGAATTATTTTCTTTTTGCTTTCATGTTTTGAATTTTATCTCCCCTCTTAATTGGCTTCTTAAATTTCTCTTTTATTTTTTGCTGATACGTCTTCTTTACAACCTTTGCTTTGCTGTTTTTTGCTGATTTTTTGTGAAAGGAGGCTCCAGCTTCTATTGTGGTGTGTTTATGCGGTGATTCAACAATTTCTAGTGGTTTTTCTTCTTCCTCTGGTGCTAGTTGACTTGAGATTTTAACCTCTTTAGGTAATTCTCTTGATGGAATGGTGTATTTCATCAAGCCTTCAATCGCCTCCTTCAAAACTTCTTCTTTCGGTGTGCTGAAAAGAATTGCCTTACCATGTTGTCCTGCTCTTCCCGTTCTACCAATTCGGTGGATATAATTTTCTGGGTAAAATGGGGTGTCAAAACTGATCACTGTACTAATTTTTTCAATGTCAATTCCCCTTGAAATTACATCTGTAGCAATAAGAATTCTAACTGACCCGTGGGTAAAATCTTCAATTGATTTAGATCGATAATTTTGTTCTTTACCAGAATGTATCACTGCGGTTTCTGGTCCAAAATTTAAAGTTTCAAAAAGACGGTCGGCGTTTATTTTCGTCGATACAAAAATCAATACCTTGCTATTGCTTTCCTTGTCTTTTAAGAGATGATTTAAGAGATTGACTTTCGTATAGAAATTGGGAACAGCATACGATTCTTGATCAATTGTATCTAAAGGAGTTCCACTGATGGAAATCGTCTTTTTAACAGGATTCACTAAAAACTCTTCTAACAAATCGTCTACGTACGTTGTCATTGTTGCAGAAAAGAGTATGTTTTGTCGTTTTGTTGGTAGGTGTTCGAAAATGTTTTTCAATTGGGTTTTATAACCAAAATCAAGCATGATATCTACTTCATCAATTACCAATTTTTTCACCGACTGCAGTCGCAATACTTTCGAAAGTGCAAGGTCATATAGTCTTCTTGGTGTACCAACGATGATGTCAATTCCCGCAACTACCGCTTTTTTTTGTCCATTAATGTTATTAGATCCACCATAAACACCCAATACGCGCACATTCATGTACGGCGTTAGTTTATTGATTTGCTCTACGATTTGAATCACCAACTCTCGTGTGGGTGCAAGTATTAAAACACGTGGATTTGCTTGATCTGAATACGCTAAATCTTGCAAAATGGGAAGCAAATAGGCAATCGTTTTACCTGTACCTGTTTGAGCAATGCCAACAAAATCTGCTCCTGCAAGTATGGTAGAGTAAGATGCTTGCTGAATGGGACTCGGGGTTTCAAATCCTAAATCGACAACGGCATTGAGTAAGGTTTTTTTGATTTTAAAATCTTGGAAGGAATTCATGCTACAAAGTAACCAAGAAAAATCCTATCCATCATGATTTTACATGAAATATCGTGGATTGATGCAGTAGCACCAAAAGAAAGACGTTTAATTTAAAGCAATTCCATCATTTCTTTCCAGCGATAAATTTTCAGTTTTTCTGAAGGTTGTTGTGCTGCATTGTGCATGGCTTTTGCAATATTTTTACCGTCGATTCCTCTATATTTGGTAAGACTTCCGGCAAGAAGTGGGTTGAATAACTTGAACAATGGGATGAAGATTTTTTCTATAATTCTGCTCTCAGGTCGCTTTCCGGTAATCATGGAAGGCTCAAATATGTGCGTATGTTGAAAATCTATGGCAATAATATCGCGCGCTACCTCTCCTTTCATTCTAGGGTAAAACAATTTTGAATTGACATTCGCTCCAATTGCAGTCACAATAAAAACGGATCTTGCTCCACTTTGTTTTGCTATTTGTGCTGCTAGAACAGGATAATCATGGTCAATTTCGTAATATTCATCTTGCTTAGGCGTGTTTTTTTTAGTGGTACCAAGGGTGAGGAAGATTTCATCGAAGGGACTGTTTTCTATCATTGCCGCAAAGGTTTTGAAATCGCCGATTAGTATTTTTAGTTTAGGATGAGTAAGTGAACTGTTTTTTCGAACGATAATGGTGACTTCGCTGTAGTTGTTATTATTCAATAATTCTGTCAGTAGATGAGACCCAATAAAACCAGTGGCGCCTATAAGGAGTGCAGTTTTCATAGTTGCTAATTTGCCCGAAGATACATTTAAAATGTGATGGGTGTCATTCTAAAAGTAGATTTTTCTTCTTCTTTTAAGGTTATTTTGAACCAAATGCTCAAGCGTTTGTATCACCTAAAAACAGATACTATGAAACAGCTTCTTCTAACTTTAGCAACAATTTGTGCGCTTGATGCTATCGCGCAAATCGACACCACTCAACGCACCCCTTCTTTGGTTGATTTTGATGCTTATGCCTCACTATTACTGGAAGTAAAGCCCCATCGAGCAGAACGATTAGTGCCCATCGAGCAGTTTAATGAAATAAGCAAGGAGGAAAATGTAATTATTCTAGACACGCGCTCAAAAGAAATGTACGATGCGAAGCACATCAAAGGGGCAATTCATTTGAATTTTTCTGATTTTACGCAACGAAATTTAGAGCGAATAATTCCTTCTCCAGACACCAAAATTCTAATTTATTGCAATAATAATATTGATAAAGACGATGTGTTTTTTCAAAGTAAAGGCTTTGTGCCGCGCAATTTTTATGACAATGAAAAGGAGTTGACCTTGGCTTTAAACATTCCAACATACATCAATTTGTATGGATATGGTTATCGAAATATTTATGAACTCAGCGAACTGATTTCGATCTATGACAAACGAATTCAATTTGAAGGCACAGAAGTAGGAAAAACAACTTTTGGAGTTAAATTTGTGGGTGATTAAGTCATTGAAGAACTGGTCTTTTTTGTAAATCCTCGTTTTGCGAGGATTTTTTTTTAAAAAATGCCAAAAAAATGCAAACCTCCAAGTAAGAGGCTGCTGGTCATCGAGTAATTTTTCCGTTCATTTCGATACATCCCGAAAGGATTCGGGACACTCAATGAACGGCAAAATTGTATCGAGATGCCAGCAATAAAGCTCATGAAAACCATCATCCATGAAAAACTACTTTCCATAGTTGCAATACTCAGCACAATTTCTAACCTTTACTCGCAGGTAAACGTTACTATTGAGGACGTTGAATAAGAAAATCTTAAACGAAATAAACTCTGAAATTAGTACTGCGTTCTTCGAGAAAGGAGCTTATTTCTTAAAAATCAGAGATAACAATGAACAAATTTTCATCTTTAAAATCTTAAAATTATGAAGTGGTTTTTAGTTGTATTCACAACCTTGTTTTTACTCTCTTGCCAGAAGGAGCATAATCTTGGAGAAGACTACAATAAGTTAATTGGCACTTGGGGTAATATTGGGGGAGATGATTCTGTTACCTTATTTTTGAAACCTAATGGTGTTTTTGAATATCATCGTTCATTTGAGCGTAAAGGAAAATTTAAAATTAAATCATTTGAGTTTTTATATTTAGATAGTGAGAGTTATAGAAGATGCGATATTATTGGTGAAAAAAGAGCTACTACTTTTTATGTAAATTCTAGTTTTGATTCAATCAAAATTTATTCATCAGATTATTCATACAATCATTCTTTGAATTTAAATTCCACATTTAAATTAATTAAAAAGTAAATCATGCGATTTCTATTTTGCCTTTCTATTTTCCTGCTATCAATAAATTGTTTTACACAAATTAACTTTGAAGTAAAATACAATGTTGACTTATTTAAACCCTATTCAGAAGAAGCAAGAAAAAATATTTCTGCTGGGGAAAGGATTAAGAGTAATACACTAGAAGCAACAATTAGCTATGATCTAATTAGTAAAAATATTAATGCTTTTTCCCTAGGCTTTGGATATAGATATACAAATTTAATTGTAAGAGATAAAATCCATTCATACTATGATGGTCACTATTTGATTCATAATAAATTAGACCTAATAACCAATTCACATTTTATTGGACTAAATGTCAATTATAAAAGAACCTTTTTTATACATGAAAATAAATTGGGGGAATTAATAATTGCATCTAACATATATGTATATGAACACTATGATAGCCATTATGATAATTCTGGTCAATCTGCAAGTGGTTACCCATATATATGGTACGAAAACCCAAATTATTTCTTTTCCAGCGCCAACCTCTCCATCGGCTACAAGCAATTTTTAATTCAAAAAGAAAAATTTAACCTCGGCGCAAAAGTGAGTATTGGCACCAATTTATATTCAGACTGGGATCTATTCCGCAAATACGTTTGGCTCGGTGTTGGTTTGGAAATGGGTTTTGGGAAGGGTAAAGCATTGTTTACAAAGAGAGCTGCTGTACCTGAAAAGTGAGCATTCTTTCAATCAATTCGTAAGGAATTTCTTTATTCAATGGAAACTGTACAGATCCTTTTCCTTGCTTGTAGATGCTTAGTTCCTTTTGAAAAGCTTTGTGCGCTGTAGGTAATGCATAAATTCCGATGTGATTTTCGTAGGCTGCAAAATAGATCATCGGTTTTTTATTCACTTTATATGCCGGCATTGCATAGGAAATACTTTCCACAGCATCTTGTGCCTCCTCTAAGATTAAGGTGCGAATTTTTTGCAATATTTCTTGCGTTTCATTTGAAAACTGGGCAATGTATTGGTCTACTGTCACTGGTTTCATATAAAATATAGAAAAGGAAAAGGCGACAAATTACTGTCGCCTTTTCCTAAAGTTTTAAAACTTATTATTTCTTAATTACATTGAATTGAGAAGATTTTCCGTCTTCAAATACAACATTGAAAATGTAAGCTCCTGAAGTAAGGTCAGCAACATTAACTGTTGATTTTCCTTCGTTCATTGTAACTGTCATTGATTTCACAGTACGTCCAGCTAAATCTGTAACATTCAGTGTTGCAGTTCCTTTTGCGTTGATAGCAATTGTAACCACATCTACCGCTGGGTTAGGGTAAGCACTTCCTTCGATAGAAGGTTCTTCGTTGATTCCTAATTCAGCCGCGTTAAAGATTTTTGCACCGATTGCAGGAACAACATCAGCACCAAAACCAGACGCATAGTAAGTACCATTATCATCAATGATTGTCAAAGGTTGTAAGTAGTATGCTTCATTCCAAATATAATCTGTTTTAGTATCAAAGCCTAAAAACAACTCAGTATTAAATGTTTGCACACACGCCAAATAACGATCGTTATCAGTTAAAAGAACAGGAGTCGTGAACTCACCATACACTGTTTCTCCTTGAAGATCTGAAGGAAAATAGTAGAATCCATTCGCTACCTCAGTTAATGCATCAAATGTAGGAGTTACAGACAAATCTGCGAATGCATCGTCCCAACGGTACAATGATAAAACCATCTCTTCTCCTGAAAGGTCAACACCAGTTGCCAACGCAGAAAAGTACAAACCTTCAACTCCAATTCTACTAGCATTTGCATCACGCATATTGATACATTGAGTAAAGTATCCAGTTGATCCTGAAGGGCGGTAACCATTGTCAGCAATTGTTAATCCAGTTGCAGGATCTAATCTTGCTAGCGAGAAAATAGAATCTTGAACGTTAAAAGTAGAAACAACAGCATTGTCAGCATCATATTCATCTGCTACACCAAGGTCAACTTCATACGAAACAGTGTATTCTCCAGCTGGGTAAGATGCTAAAGAAAAAGTAGGGAATTCAAAAGCTCCAGCAGGAATTATTTCTACACTGTCACCACCATTTAAACTAATTGGACCAACAGTTTCGCTGTAAACATTTCCAGAAGGCCCATCAACCATTGCAGTAACCATAATGTTTGCTTGGTCATTAGATCCATAGTTGTACAAATGTGTACCCATATCGAAACTAAATTCTGCTGCATTCATTGACAATTGAGAAGTTACCCCAGCTGACTTTGAAATTAAAGTGCTTGATTTTGTGATACCAGCATCATTTGCATATAAACCTGTTTTGTTACCGATCAAAGCAACAACTGGTCCGTTCAACATTTCAGCTAAGATTGCTGCTCCATCATTAGAGTTAATCATTACAACTGGAATTGTAACATTGATACCATCAACACCACCACCCATTTCAATTACTTCCGGGTCACGGTTAATGATAATCACACCAATTGCACCTGCTTGTTGTGCCTCGAATGCTTTTTTACCAAACTCACATGTGTTACGACGAAGTACAGCAATTTTACCAGCATACGCACCTGCAGGAGAAGCAAAACAACCCTCTTCAGCAAGTAAATTACCATACGTTGCATTGTTTCCTGGTGTTCCATCGTTCACTAATATCAAAGTGTCTTCGATGTAAACTCCTGGTACTAAAAAATCAGTTGATGCCCAATCTCCACCGGATGGGTCAGCCCATGTAAATTCTTTGTTTCCCATAATGCTTGGAGGAAACTGAATAGCAGTAATAACTTGAGCTGTGGACCAAAATGCGCCACTCACTAAAGCTATTGAAAGTAATAATTTTTTCATAGTTCGTTAATTAAAAGTTTGCACTAAAATAATTAAAATTGTCCAAACAAGACATTATTATAACGAATTTGCCTTACAAATGGTTAGATTTTGATTTAATCGGCATAAAAAAAGCCACCCAAATGGATGGCTTCTCTTGTATTTTGATTACAAATTACTCTTTTGTCAATCCTGCGAATAAAAATTCGCGATTCATACGTGCAATGTTTTCCAACGAAATTCCCTTCGGACATTCGATCTCACATGCTCCTGTATTTGTGCAGTTTCCGAATCCTTCTTCGTCCATTTGGCGCACCATGTTCAACACACGTTGTTTTGCTTCCACTTTTCCTTGCGGTAACAAAGCATATTGCGAAACTTTAGCTCCAACAAATAACATGGCTGAACCATTTTTGCAGGAAGCAACACAAGCACCACAACCAATACAAGCAGCCGCTTCAAATGCTTTATCTGCATCTGCTTTTGGAACTGGAGTTGCATTTGCATCAATCGTGTTTCCAGACGTATTTACGGATACAAATCCTCCAGCTTGCTGAATTCGGTCAAACGCACTTCTATCTACTACCAAATCTTTGATAACAGGAAATGCTTTTGATCTCCACGGCTCAACGTAGATCGTATCACCATCGTTGAAAGTACGCATGTGCAATTGACAGGTAGTGACACCTCTGTCTGGTCCATGTGCACGACCGTTGATGTACAATGAACACATTCCACAGATTCCTTCTCGACAATCGTGATCGAAAGCTACTGGTTCTTTCTGTTCATTTACTAGTTGTTCATTCAATTGATCCAACATTTCTAGGAAAGAGCTGTCGGTAGAAACACTATCTAGTTTGTATGTTTCCATACTTCCTTTGGATGCAGTATTTTTCTGTCTCCAAATTTTCAAGTTGATATTGATGTTTTTTGATGCCATGTCTCTAATTATTTATAATTACGTGCTGCAATTTTAATTGCTTCGTATTTCAATTCTTCTTTGTGTAAGGTTGCTTGCTTGATGTCCGCTCCTTTGTATTCCCAAGCACCAACAAACTTAAAGTTTTCGTCATCACGCAAGGTTTCTCCTTCTGCATCTTGATATTCTTCACGGAAGTGACCTCCACAAGATTCTTTACGTTGCAACGCATCCATCGCCATTAATTGACCCAAATCAATGAAGTCGGCAACACGCAATGCCTTTTCTAATTCTGGATTCATTTCATTGGCATCGCCAGGCACAAAAACATCGTTGTAGAAGTTTGTTCGTAACGCATCGATTTCTTCAATTGCTTCTTTCAAGCCTTGTTCATTTCTTCCCATTCCCACTTTGTTCCACATAATCAATCCCAAAGCCTTATGGAAATAGTCAACAGATTTTGTTCCTTTATTATTTAAGAATTTGTCAATGCTTTCTTTTACTGCGTTTTCTGCAGCAATAAATTCTGGCAAATCAGTAGAAATTTTTCCAGTTCTGATTTCATCTGCTAAGTAGTTAGAAACTGTGTATGGCAATACAAAGTATCCATCTGCCAAACCTTGCATCAATGCAGAAGCGCCTAATCTGTTTGCTCCGTGGTCAGAGAAGTTAGCTTCACCAGCCACAAAACACCCTGTGATGCTACTTTGCAAGTTATAATCAACCCACAATCCACCCATTGTGTAATGAACCGCTGGATAAATTTTCATAGGGGTTTCATACGGATTGTCATCTGTAATTTTTTCATACATCTGAAATAAGTTTCCGTATTTTTCCTCTACCCATTTTTTACCCAAAGCAAGAATTTCTTCTTCACTTGGATTGTGATTTCCTTTTGCGAAGGCTGTTTGCTTTCCTTTACTTCGAATTTCTGTCGAGAAATCAAGGTAAACACCCTCGTTGGTATCATTTGCCTCAATTCCGTATCCCGCATCACATCGTTCTTTCGCTGCGCGCGATGCTACGTCACGTGGAACCAAGTTTCCGAAAGCTGGGTACCGACGCTCTAGGTAATAATCTCTATCTTCTTCAGCAATCTCAGTTGGTTTCATTTTGCCAGCTCTGATTGCCTCAGCATCTTCTTTTTTCTTTGGAACCCAAATACGTCCGGAGTTACGAAGCGATTCAGACATCAAGGTCAATTTTGATTGATTCGTGCCATGAACCGGGATACATGTTGGGTGAATTTGTACATAACAAGGATTTGCGAACAAAGCGCCTTTTTTGTGTACTTTCCAAGCCGCAGAAACGTTCGATCCCATTGCATTTGTAGAAAGGAAGTAAACATTTCCATATCCCCCAGAAGCAATGATTACAGCATGTGCCGAATGACGTTCAATTTCCCCAGTAACTAAATTTCGAGCAATAATTCCGCGTGCTTTACCATCAACTACTACCACATCCAACATTTCGTGACGGTTAAACATTTCTACATTTCCCAATCCAATTTGACGAGAAAGTGCTGAATAAGCCCCTAATAATAATTGTTGACCTGTTTGTCCAGCTGCATAAAATGTACGTTGAACCTGTGTTCCACCGAATGAACGATTGTCTAACAAACCTCCGTATTCTCGTGCAAAAGGAACGCCTTGTGCCACACATTGGTCGATGATATCACCAGAAACTTCAGCTAAACGGTGAACGTTTGCCTCACGAGCACGGTAGTCGCCCCCTTTGATGGTATCATAAAACAAGCGGTAAACAGAGTCACCATCATTTTGGTAATTTTTTGCTGCGTTGATTCCTCCTTGTGCTGCAATGGAGTGCGCACGACGGGGAGAATCTTGAAAACAGAATGCTTTTACATTGTAGCCCATTTCTCCAAGAGAGGCAGCAGCAGAAGCTCCAGCCAAACCTGTTCCTACAACAATCACATCAATTTTAGGGCGGTTGTTGGGCGCCACCAATTTCATGTGATTTTTATGGTTTGTCCATTTATCAGCTATTGGACCTTCTGGAATTTTAGAATCTAAAATTGACATATTTTTTTAGTTTATCGAGTCAAATAAATATAAACAGGAATCACGGCGAAAAGGAAAGGAACTACGATCGCAAAGCTTCGCCCAATAAAACGAATTGCTCCATTCCAATTTTTATGATTCACACCCATTGTTTGAAATGCAGAGGCAAAGCCATGCCACAAGTGAAATGCAAGTACCGCCATTGAAAGTACATAGAAAAGCACCGCGACAAGAGCATATTTGTTAGCCTCACCCGCTCCGTCTTTTACTTTGTCTTGACCAAAAAATGCAGCAACAACAGAATGCAAATCCTTATAGCCTTCGGCTTGTTTTAAGTTGTATTCTTTGTTGTAAATCTCAGTACCATTTTTAACAATTAACTCTGCAGGAGCTTCTGGCTTGTCTTCAAAAAGCGCAGCAGGAATGTAAGTGTTGTTGTGTGTTAAGTACAATTTTTGCTCTTCAGTAGATCCAGGTGCTTTAATATGCACTGCATGCAATGGCATTGGATCTGAGGCATATTTCATTTTCCACCAAAAATTAACCATGTGTGTTGAAATAAACACTAAGATTAATGTTCCCAAAATGGCCATGTAGCGAGAAGGTAGTGAAGAATTTGCTGAAGGCTTATTATAAGCATAATTCACTGGTCGAGCTTTTTTGTTTTGAATCGTTAAGGCAAAACCATCGATTGCGTGAAACAAAATAGAGATGTATGTTAAATAGGACAATACTTTAATAAAAATGTTATGCGTCATGAAATACGCATATTGGTTGAACGCCACCTTGCCGTCTTCACCACTCATCAATAGTTGTAGGTTTCCTAGCAAGTGCCCAATTAAGAAGGTGCATAAGAAAAGCCCAGTTGCAGCCATCCAGTATTTTTTTGCTAGGGATGACTTTAAAATAGCTGATTTACTCATAGTTTTGGATTCTATATTTTGAAAATATCACTACAAATTTAACAACTGAAACAACAAGACTGACTAATTCGGTTTATTTAGACAGAATATAAATAATTGTAAAATCGGTTTTCTAAAGAAAGTGCAGTGATGCTGAACTTTGATCGACAATCAATTGAACTTCACTTCCAAAAATTAGGGCACGATTGTCGGGTTGATGTCCAGCAGGAAAATGGAATGCAATGGGAATTTTTCGGTACTGAAAATGTGATAGTATAATTTCTTCTAGCGACTGCCCAAAGGGAATAGCAGTGTCTTTCATGTCAGACATTCCACCAACGATCAACCCTTTTATTTTTTCTAAAACACCGGCTTTACGGAGGGAATAAAAAATGCGATCGATGTGATACAATTGCTCAGCGAGATCTTCAATGAATAAAACACTGTTTGAATAATCTACTTGATCATCTGTTCCCAAAAGGCTGTAAAGAATACTTAAGTTTCCACCTAATAGTGTGCCCTTTGCTTCGCCTAATTTATTGGAGGCTTGGTGTGGGCAGCTTATCGTGTATTGCTTTCCTTCTAAAGCATCAAACATTGTCTCTAAAGATGTCTTGTTGTTTTCAGAATAATTGAGTGGCATTGTTGCATGAATACTTGGCAATTCGAAGCGCTGCATCCGCTGGTGGAAAACAGTAACATCGCTAAAACCAACAATCCATTTTGGATTTCGAAGCATTCCCGCCCAACCAATTTGATCTACAATGCGCACACAGCCATATCCTCCACGAGCGCAAATGATTGCTTTCACTTCTGGGTGATCAATTCCAAATTGAAAATCTTTGAGTCGCTCTTCGTCGCTTCCAGAAAAATAGTTGAAGTTTCCAGTGCAATGCTCGCTGATCATCACTTTGTAACCTCGTTCTTCGAAAACTTTTTTTGCATTTTCTACTAATTCAATATCGATCGCTTTTGCTGGAGCGGTGATATAAATTAGGTCGCCAGCTTGAAGTGGTGGAATTGAAGAATTGTTTGACATGTTCAAAAAGCTATTCATTTTTATTTATGCTACTTGTGTGTTCTCCTTTATGAGTTTGGCAATTTGTTGAACCGCTATTTTCGACTCTTTCAAAAAAGTAACGGCCATCCAGACGTGAAACATCTTTGGATAGACAAAATAATTGTGCGGAATTTTCAGTTGATTTAATTTTTTATTCAAAGCAACGCTGTCAACATGTAACATTTCATAGGTGCCTGTAAAACAAGTAATTGGCGGTAAAGAATCAAAATTTCCCAGTAGCGGACTCAAACGGAAATCATCTTTAGGCGTATCTTTTGTATACAAGTTAACCACTGGAATGGCTTTCATTGTCAGTAAATAATCATGTTTTTCAAGTGCTGCAATTCCTGGGTTGGTACCTGTTAGGTCGATGCATGGACAAAGTAAAATCAATTGTTGAGGTAGTGGCCTGTTTTCATTGCGTAGCACTTGTGCAAATCCTAAAGAAATGCCTCCACCAGCAGAATCGCCCATAAAAATAATGTTGCTAGATGAATGTTTCAAAAGTAAATCTTGATAAACAGCATCCACCATTTCGAACGTTTCTAGGTGAGAATATTTTGGTGCTAAAGGATAATCAACCACAACAATTGTTGCATTTGTGTTAAGCACTATTTGTTCCACAAATTTCCAATGAAAGGGCACTAAATTATTGACGAAGCCGCCGCCATGTAAAAAGAGAATTACCTTTTTTGACTTTTCTGATTTTGGTGTTATCGTCCAAGTGGCGTGTTCTAAAAATGTATTTTTTTCTACAAGAAACTTTTGAAGAAACGACTTGGGCATTTTCGCAGCCACATCGTTGAATTTCATCTTTTTTAGCATTCGCTCATACCGATACTGGAAACCTATCGCTTTCATGACAAGTTTAATGATTTTTGCGCGCGTACTTTGCTTTTCTTGGTGAATGTATTCCATTGAAAAAAATGCTTTTTAGTGTGCTTCCAACCAGTTTTGACCAGTTTCTACCTCCACTTCCAAAGGAACACCAATATCTACAGCCGATTCCATAGCTGCTTTTACGAGTGCTTTCATCGCATCGACTTCTTCCAAAGGAACGTCTAGGACTAATTCATCGTGCACCTGAAGAATCATTTTCGACTTTAAACTACTATTTTTTATGGCTTTTTGCAGTTGAATCATCGCCACTTTTATGATGTCGGCAGCAGAACCTTGAATTGGAGCATTGACCGCATTGCGTTCTGCAAAACCTCTCACCACCGCATTTGCTGAATTGATGTCTGGCAAGTACCGTCGACGTTTCATTATTGTTTCAACAAAGTTGTTTTCTCGTGCCTCTGAAACCACATTGTCCATGTACGATTTCAATTTAGGAAACTGCAAGAAGTAGTTGTCGATGATTTCTTTCGCTTCAGTTCGCGAAATATTTAGGTTTTGTGCTAGTCCGAATGCAGATTGCCCATAGATAATTCCAAAATTAACTGCCTTTGCAGCACTTCGTTGCTCTCTAGTTACTTCTTCCAAAGCAACATTAAATACCTTTGAAGCGGTAGCAGCGTGAATATCTTGCTTGTTTTTGAACGCAGCAATCATGTTTTCATCTTCACTTAATGCCGCAATAATCCGCAATTCAATTTGAGAATAATCCGCCGCCATCAGTACGTAATTTTGGTTTTTTGGAATAAATGATTTCCGAATTTCACGACCCTTTTCTGTTTTAATAGGGATGTTTTGCAAATTGGGATTATTAGAACTTAATCGACCAGTTGCAGTGACGGTTTGCATGTAACTTGTGTGAATTCTACTATCAACTTTATCACGCATAAGTGGCAACGTATCCACATACGTGCTTTTCAATTTTCTATTCTGACGGTAGTCTAAAATCATTTGTATTATTGGATGCACATGCTTTAATTTTTGCAAAACATCTTCTGACGTTTGGTACTGACCGGTTTTTGTCTTCTTTGCTTTCGCATCAATTTTTAATACGTCGAAGAGAATTTCCCCCAATTGTTTTGGAGAATCGATGTTGAAGCTTGTGCCTGCTTCTTTTTTAATGCTTTCATCCAATAGAAGTAATTCATTTTCGAGTTGCTTGGAATAATCATGAAGGAAATCTGCATTGATCGCAATTCCTTCCGCCTCCATCTCTGTAAGTACCTGAACTAAAGGCATTTCTACCTTATAAAACAAATCTTTTAAATGCTCCTTTTGAATTTCTGGTTCAAATAATTGCTTTAACTGAAATGTAATATCGGCATCTTCACAAGCATAATCAGAAACTTCTTCTGGTTTTAAATCAGCCATTGATCCTTGTCCCTTGCCTTTTTTGCCGATGAGCGTTTCTATGGAAACAGGCTGATATTGAAGATAAAATTCAGCTAGAAAATCCATACTTTGCTTCGATTCTGGATTGATCAAGTAATGGGCAATCATTGTATCAAAAGTTGGAGAAGCCACTTCAATTCCGTAGCGAGAAAGCACTTTTAAATCATATTTAATGTTGTGAGCAATCTTTTCAACGCTTGTTGATTCAAAGAAGGGCTTGAATTCTTCCACAATGCTTTTTGCTGCATCGAAATCAAGAGGAACTGCCACATAAAAGGCTTCTCGTGCTTTATATGAAAATGAGAAACCTACCAAATCTGCATGCAGGGCGTCAATACTAGTTGTTTCTGTATCAAAGCAGACTTGTGATTGTTGCAGCAAAATTTGCAGAAGTTCTTTTCGTTCTTCCGGCAAAGTGATGAGGTGATAGCTTGGTTTTTCGGTAGCAATTGTTTTATAATCTGCGGTAGCGATTGGTTCTTGATTCACCAACATGCTTTGAACGCCGAATAAGTCCAACTGCGAATTTTCGCCAGAATTGGTGCTGGCACTTGCTGTTACAATGATGTCTTCACCAATAATTCGTTTGGAAAGCGTTCTAAATTCCAGCTCTGTGAAGATGTCACGAATTTTATCAGCATCAACAGGCTCAACAATTAATTTATTTTCATCAAATTCGAGCTCAATATCAGTAATGATCGTTGCTAACATTTTTGAAACTTTCCCTTGATCCGCAAAGTTGATGACATTTTCTTGCTGTTTTCCTTTTAGTTCGTGGGCATTGGCAATTAAGTTTTCTATTGAACCGTATTGCTTAATTAGCAATTTGGATGTTTTTTCTCCAATACCAGGAATACCAGGAATATTGTCCGCAGCATCGCCCCAAAGTCCCAAAATATCGATGACTTGCAAAGGATTTTCCACTTCAAATTTTTCGCACACTTCTTTCACCCCTAAAATTTCAGCAGGCGCACCACCACGACCAGGTTTATAGATGAGAGAATGTTCAGTTACTAACTGACAATAATCTTTGTCGGGCGTCATCATGTAGGTATAAAACCCCTTTTGATCTGCTAATTTTGCCAAGGTTCCAATAACATCATCTGCTTCATAACCAGCAACTTCAATGATTGGAATGTTGAAAGCATCGACAATGGATTTTATCGGTCCAATCATCGATCGAATGTCTTCCGGCATTTCCTCTCGGTGCGCTTTGTAAAATTCAAATTCCTCTATCCGTGTTGTAGAGCCGCCCGGAGGATCAAAAACAACGGCAATATGAGTTGGCTTTTCCGTTTTTAAAATATCAATTAATACATTTGTAAATCCAAATGCTGCAGACGTATTTTGTCCTTTAGAGTTAACCCTTGGATTTTTTGCAAAGGCGAAATAGGCGCGATAAATAAGCGCAAAGGCATCAAGAAGGAATAGTTTTTTAGGATGATCGGGTGTTATCGCAGGCATAAATAAAGGATTGGTAGGTAAAAGTAGGTAAAAATTAAGATTTACTTATTTTGTTTCGATGATGTTGTCTAGCGCTAGCGTATTTTCATTTCCACCACCTTTTATGGGATGTCCTAAATCATAAAGATTCTCAATCCACAACCCTTTTTCTTTTGCAAAGTTTAAAACTATGCGCTTTTCAATGTCTGATTTGGCTTGTTCTGTGAGTTCGTTAGAATCTCTTCTTGTGCCTTTTTCAAGTCGATCGGTAATTTCCTTTCGGATAAGGCTTTCAGTGCTTGCTTTGATTTTTCGTTTTGAATTTGACTTGGCGTTTTCATCAGACATAATTTAAATGCAATTAGCTAAGCTAAGTTACAAAAATGATTTTGGTTTGCAATTCTAGCCCCAAGTTGTGCCTTCTTTAGAGTCTTTGATCGTAATTCCAGCTGAAGCTAGACCATCGCGAATTTGATCGGAAACTGCCCAATCTTTGTTTTCACGCGCTTTTTGTCGAAGCTCAATAACCAAATCCATCACGGGACCTAATTTGGAATTGTTGTTTTCAATAGCAATTGTTAAGCCCAACACATCCGCTATAAATGCTTCCATTTTTGATTTCAATACTTCTAAATCTGTTGCAGTGATTGTTTCAATTCCATCGTTAATCAGATTGATTTTTTTTACTGCTTCGAAAAGATTTGCAATCAAATTTGGTGCATTGAAATCATCATTCATTGCCGAGTAAAAGGAATCAATCAATTCTTTCACATTAAACGAACTGCTTGGAGATGATTTTAAGTTTTTTGTTAATTGAAGCGCTTCGCTTAGTCGAGTGAATCCTTTTTCAGCTGCATTGAGCGAGTCTTGACTTAAATCCAACGTACTTCGATAATGTGCTTGCATCATGCAAAAACGAATCACGTTAGGGGAGTAGGCACGATCAAATAAATCAGTGGTGCCATCGGTGATTTCTTTTGGTAAAAAGTAATTTCCAAACGATTTACTCATCTTTTGTCCATTCACATTTAGCATGTTAGCGTGCATCCAGTACTTGGCAGGATTGCAACCCAATGAACCGCAATTTTGTGCAATTTCATCTTCGTGATGTGGAAATTTCAAGTCCATACCACCACCATGAATGTCGAAATGCGAGCCTAAATATTTAGTGCTCATGGCTGTACATTCAATGTGCCAACCAGGATTTCCATCACCCCAAGGGGAGCGCCAAATTTGCATATCTTCTGCGTTTGCTTTTTTCCAAAGGGCAAAATCTGCAAAGAAACGTTTTTCATCTTGCGCATTCAAGTTGCGGGTTTCTTCCGCTAGTTCGTCAACCTTTCTTCCGCTAAGAATGCCATATTCAAATTTTTCACTGTATTTTTTCACATCAAAATAAACAGATCCATTGACTACGTATGCAAATCCATTGGCAATAATTTTTTCGATGTGTTCTATTTGTTCTTGAATGTGGGCTGTTGCAGTTGGCTCAATGCTGGGCGACAATAAATTGTAAATGCGTTGCAATTCCTGAAATTTAGTATTGTACTTGTACACAATCTCCAAACTTTGTACTTGCTCCATTCGTGCTGCCGAGCCAATGCTGTCAACGGCATCGCCTAAGCTGTTTGTGATGTGGCCTGCGTCTGTAATATTTCGCACGTATTTTACTTGGAATCCAAGAAAAAGCAAGTAGCGATAGATCAAGTCGAAATTGATAAACGTACGCATGTTGCCCATGTGCGGTTCACTGTAGAGCGTTGGGCCACAAACGTACATGCCCACTTTTCCTTCGTGAAGGGGTTCAAACATTTCCTTTATTCCAGAAAGACTATTGTACAAGGAGAGGTTGCTCTTAAAAGTTGACATAAGGTGAAAAAATTGTGGTAACAAAGATAAAAGATTGTTTCGGATTATTCACTCGCTAATCTTTTTGCAACAAGTGACGTCAAAACAACCTAATGGCAATTGACGACATTAAATGATTAGATTGTGCCAAGCTCTATGTGTTCAGCAATGTTTTACGTGATTTAAATTTAGTAGGATAGTAGTTGATTCTTGAGTAAACGTCTTTCTTAGTTTTTTTTTCCAAGATTATATCCTATTTTTGTCACTCAAAATTACGTTATTAGGAACCTAACCCCTATTTAACCCTATGCTACTTAAAAAAATTGGCATTCTAGTTGTATTTTTTACAACGTTATCATTGCCCTGTTTATCCCAAAAAGACACTCTTTTTTGGTTCGCTGCCCCCGATGTATCATCAGGAGCTGGAGACAATCCTGTTTATTTGCGCTTCATGTCTTACGACCAGCCATCGACAGTAACCATTACGCAACCAGCCAATGGATCTTTTTTGCCAATTAATGTGGTCTTAAGTGCAAACGATATTGACAGTGTGAATCTTACTGCATTTCTTGCATCTATTGAAAGTCCATCGGCGAATACACCAAATAGCAATGGATTAAAAATTGTTGCAAGTAACTATGTTTCTGCTTTTTATGAGGTAAAAGGAGTCACTAATCATTTATCGTTTTCTTTGAAAGGAAATAAGGGAATGGGGACAAATTTTTATACGCCTTTTCAGAAGGACTATGCTGTTGCCGTTACAACTCCAGCCTCTTTTGCCTCTTTTGAGGTAGTTGCAACGGAAGATAACACCACAGTTTTAATCACCCCTCGTACAGCAATTACTGGGCACGCTGCAAATACAACTTATTCGGTGGTATTGAACCAAGGTCAAACCTATAGTGGTCGAGACATGAATGTATCTGCTGCTACTTCCCTTGCTGGATCAATTATTTCTGCGAATAAGAAAATTACTGTAACCGTCTTTGAAGGTTCTTTATCAAATGGGACGTGTTCTGATGGCATTGGTGATCAGCTTACAACTACCGATTTTATTGGAAATAAGTACATTATTCACAAAGGAACAACAGGAACTGAAAAAGTGTACATACTTGCGACTCAAAATGCAACGGCAATTACTGCTACCAATTCAACGGTAATTAATACATTGATCAATTGGAGTGAAACCTATACGATAACACTAACAGATGCCATCACCTACATTGAAACAACAAAGCCAGTTTATATTTATCATGTAGGTGGATTTGGTTGTGAATTAAGCGCTGCTCAAGTGCCAGCTGTGCAATGTGCAGGAACATATTCAACGGCATTTAGTAGAACTTCGAGCGACTCACTTGGAATAGTGCTTTACACTCGAACAGGCTTTGAAGATGATTTTACATTGAATGGTAGTTCATTATTGATTCCTCCAGCTGCATTTCAGGTAGTTCCAGGAACAGCAGGTAATTATAAAGTGGCCTCGATTTATTTTTCCTTGCTTGAAGTGCCCCTTAACTCTTACAATCTTATTGAAAATACAGGCGACGTCTTCGGTCTAGGAGTGAGAAGTGGTATTGGCAACACTCGAGCAGATTACAGTTACTTATCAGAATTTGCTTCGTATCCATTTGTGAATGCTGGTACAAACGCAACAGTCTGTGCAAATGTTCCATTCCCTCTAAGTGGAATTGTTGGTGGCGGTTCAGTTACTGGAGCATGGAGTGGAAGTGGATTTGGAACTTTTCAAAATGGAAATACTGCATTAGTCAACAACTATATTGCTAGCCCATTAGACACCTTAATTTCACCTATTCAATTGATATTAAGTTCTACCGGACCTTGTCCCGTTCAAAAAGACACGATTTATTTAACGGTTACGCCTTCTCCCTTAGTCAATGCATCAGCTAATCAAACTGTTTGTGCAAATAATTCTCAGGTCCAACTGAATGGTTCCGTTATGGGTGGCGCAAGCACTGGAACATGGTCAAGTTCAGGTACTGGAAGTTTTTCTCCGCACCCTGATTCATTGAATGCAGTCTATTCCCCAAGTCCGGGAGATTTTTCATTAGGGTCTGTTGAATTAGTGCTCACCGCAACGGGATTTGGAGCATGCAATGTTTCCACTGATACAATGATTGTCTCTTTTACAAGCGCTGCTGTTGTAACCGTTGCTGCAGATACGCTGACTTCTTGCAAGAATAATCCAGTAATTGCATTGAGCGGCACAGTAACAGGTTCTTCCACCACCGGGAAGTGGACAACTGCTGGAAATGGAATTTTTCAGCCAAATAATTTATCATTGAACTGTAATTATCTTCCAGGAAATAATGACCTCTTAAATAATGGAGTTTGGGTATACTTAGAATCCACATCTAATGGAAGTTGTATCGCAGTAGAAGATAGTGTTTTTTTAGCATTCACCCCTTCTCCGATTGTTGATGCAGGGCCTAATCAAATTATTTGTTCAAATGACACCGATATTGCATTAGCTGGAACAGTTGGTGGAGCTACTACTACGGGTGTTTGGAGTGGGTCTGCAGGTAGTTATTCTCCTGATAATACAACACTTTCAACAACATTAAGTCCTTTAGCAGGAGAAGTTTCTGCAGGCACATTAGTGTTAACATTAACGAGCACCAATAATGGAAACTGTAATGCAGTAAGTGATGTGGTTCAGATTTCGTTTGTGGCGCCACCATTTGCTAACTTCAACTTCACAGAAGTATGTGAAGGAAACTCCACTACTTTAACCGATTTCTCTTTGGCTGGTTTTGGTACTATTGATGCTTGGGAATGGGCGTTAGATGATGGCAACAGCTCTGTTTTGCAAGATGTAGTGCATCAGTATGGAGCGGCAGGTAGTTTTGATGTTCAATTGATAGTTACTTCAAGTGTTGGTTGTATGGACACCATCGTAAAAGCGGTGGATGTTTTTGAAGCCCCAGTTGCAAATTTTAGTTACTCCGTTTCTTGTCCCTCTAATTCGTATGTGGTTCAATTTACAGATCTAAGCACCGCCTCAGATGGAATTTCAGCATGGAGTTATGATTTTGGTGGCCAGGGCAATGCTGCGGTGCAAAACCCATTGCAACTATTTAATGCTGGTGCCGATTACGTGGTGACACAAATTGTCACAAGTGCCAACGGCTGCAAAGACACTTTGGTGCAAAATGTAAATATTCCCTTTTTGCCAGAAGCAGGGTTTTATTACAATACAACGAACGGTATGAATGTAGGAGCAGTGTTCAATTTTATAGACACTTCTAGTTATGCTAGTTCTTACAGTTGGATTTTTGGCAATGGAGGCACAAGTACTTTACAAAACCCATCATCGACCTATTTCGCAAATGGTTTGTATCCTGTAACACTTTATGCTTATAATTCATTAGGCTGTTACGATAGCACAACGACTTACTTTACGATAAACACTGTAACAACTGAAATTGTCACATTGATTCCCAACACAATTACACCCAATAATGATGGGAAAAATGATGTGTGGAAATTAGAGTTTATTGATATTTTATTTCCTGATGCCGTTGTAGAAGTCTACAACCAATGGGGGCAACAATTATTCTATTCTGTAGGCTATGCAGAACCTTGGGATGCCAGTTTCAATGGGGAACTCGTCCCTGATGGAAATTATTTTTATGTGATAACGCTGAATGCTGGACTTGAACAAGACCAATTTAAAGGCGCATTACTAGTTTTAAAATCGCGCGATTGATATGAAGAAGATTGTTTTTTTACTCATTGCAGCGCTATCATCTTATTATAGTGCAGCGCAGCAGCAGGCCACGTATTCGAATTATTTGATGAATGAATACTTTTACAATCCAGCAATTGCAGGAAGTAAAGATGTGCATATCGCAAACCTTCAATACCGCAATCAATGGGTTGGTTTTGATGGAGCACCGTCAAATTTCAATGCTAATTTTTATGGTTCTGTAAAGGATAAAGCGAAACATGGTTATGGCGTTTCAATTACCAATGAACGTGCAGGATTAATGAATTCCACAGGAGTTTATGTAGATTATGCCTACCATTTTAAGTTGGGTCAGAATGTGAAATTGGGGCTAGGTGTTCGTCCTGGATATGTTCAATATCGTGTAAGACTCTATGATGCCGTGGTTGCTGACCAAGGAGATGATGTAGTAACTGGAAGTGTTTATTCAGCGAATGCATTTGATGTTAACACAGGCTTCCAACTATATTCCAAAAAGTTTTTTGTGATGGGTTCTGTGCAACATTTGCTAACCAAAGCAATCAAGTTTACCTCTTTTAATTCAAATTTGGCATTTCATTACAATTTCATTGCTGGATACAACATCAGCTTTAAGAAAAGTAAACTAGAAATTCAGCCTAGTGTAATGGTGAAGTATGTGAAACCAATTCCTGTTCAATATTCTGCGATGCTAAAAACCACTTTCAATAAAAAATATTGGTTTGGTTTAATCTATCGTTCTGATGATGCTGTAGGCGTTTCTTTAGGTATGACAATTAAAGAACGCTTTAACCTTGCTTACGGATATGACTATTCGATTTCACCAATTCGCAAGTACAATGCTGGTTCTCATGAAGTTGGCTTGTCATTTATTCTAACGAAGAAGAAACCAAGTTTAGAAGAGCTTGACGAAAAATTAAATAACAGTATTCTTGACGAAATGAACAAAGAATCAGATCCGAAAAAACAATAATTACTGCCATGAAACTTTCAAAAATAACCATAGTTTTAAGTTTACTACTGTTGTCATTTGCGCAGCAAGCGTCGGCTCAAATAGATACCGCATTTTGGTTTGCAGCTCCTTGGGTGTCACCTGATCACGCAAGCAATGTTCCCGTGGTGTTTCGCGTTTCTAGTTTTGGATCACCCACCACTGTGCATATTTTTCAACCAGCGGGGGCTTATGACACCACCTTTTTAATGCCCGCTAACTCACTTACTTCAGTTGATGTATCTTATTTCATTAATACCTTAGAGGCTAAACCAGCGAATACTGCATTGGATTTTGGAATAAAGATTGAATCGGATACTTTGATTACTGTTGTTTATGAAGTGGTAACGGTTGTAAATAACCCGGAAACATATTCTGTTAAAGGTCAAAATGGCCTCGGCTTAGAGTTTGTGACTCCTTTTCAAGTAAATTGGAACAATGGAAGTTATGCGCCCAATCAGCCCAAGCAAATGTTTTGTATTGTAGCCACTGAAGACAATACTACCATTTGGATTACTCCCAAAGCCGATGTTGTTGGACATCCTGCAGGTGTTACCTACTCCATTATTTTGAACAGGGGTCAGGTGTATACCGCTCAAAATGTAACGCAAACAACCTCTGTTGCTGGAAGTAATCTTAGCGGCTCAATCATTGTGGCAAACAAACCTATTGCAGTTACTGTTTCTGACGACTCCGTTGCAAATGTTGCAGGAGGAGGTTGTAGAGATTTAATGGGAGATCAAATTGTACCTACGGATGTTATCGGAACGGAGTATATTATTAACAAGGGAGGCATGAATGTGGCGTCCCAAGAAAGTTTTTACGTTGTTGCAACAGAAAATTTTACTCAAATTACAATCACCGATTTAGGAGGAACAACCGTTCAATTACTTAATCAAGGAGACACGTATCGCTACATCGTAACCCAACCATTAGTACATGTACTGGGCACAAAACCTGTCTACTTATTGCAGGCAAGTGGTTTTGGGTGTGAATTTGGCGAGGCACTGCTTCCCCCTCTTAACTGTGCTGGTTCATCTCAAGTTAGTTTTACGAGAACCAATGGACAAGCATTTTTTCTAAATCTACTTTGTCCAACCTCTGCTATCAACAATTTTTTACTAAATGGAAGCGCAACACTTGTTCCAGGTACAGCTTTTAGCTTAGTACCAGGCACTGGTGGATTATGGAGTGGTGCACAAATTCAGTTCACAACTGTACAAATACCCCCTAGTACCACCAATTTAATTGAAAACACAAGCGACCTTTTTGCTTTAGGTGTCATTAATGGGGGTTCAACTTCTGGTTGTTTGTTTCACTATATGTCCTCTTTTCAACGAAAAGTGTATACAAAAGCAGGGAATGATACTATTTTGTGTAATGGTGAGACTTCTATTGATCTTTTGGGAAGTGTTTCTGGTGGAACGAATACTGGGATCTGGGAAGTATTAGACGGTACTGGTGTTTTGGCAAGTCCAACAGCGCTTAACACCACCTATGCGCCAACAGCGAGTGATTTTGCGCAAGGTTTTTTGACATTTGTACTTAGCTCAACAGGAAATTGTGATCCAGTTACAGACACCATGAAAGTTGCTTTTATTCAATCGCCAATTGTAGGTGTTGGATCGGACTTATCTTATTGTAAAAATAATGTAGGCACAATTCCTATTGCTGGATCGGTAGCCTTCGCCTCCGCCGGTGTGTGGTCGGGTGGAAATGGTGGAGCAATTGGAAGTAGTGGAAGTTTAAATACAAATTATACGCCATCTCCTGCGGATTTGGCTGCTGATAGTGTTGCATTATTTTTAACATCTTCTGGAAGCTTTTTCTCTTGTCCAAATGATGAAGACACCTTGGTGATTTATTTCACTGAAGCGCCAGCTGTCATTGCTGGTCCAGACTTGGTGGTGTGTTCGAATATGACTTCTGTTCCTTTGAATGGTGCTGTTACAGGATCATCTACAACAGGATCATGGACAACTTCAGGTGCTGGTGCATTTAGTCCAAGTCAGACGCAATTAGCAAATGATTATTTAATAACTCCTTCAGACACTTCAGTAGGTGTTATCATATTGACTTTAACTTCGTTGAATAATGGCAATTGTTTGGCTGTTCAAGATAGTTTGCAGCTAACGATTGTGCCTCAGCCCGACATTCAAATCACAACTCCTGATTCAGTTTGTTCAAATACTTCATTGCTTTCCTTAAACGGAACTGTCACAGGAGGATTCAGCACGATGTGGGAGGTGAATGGATTTGGGTCAATTACAAGCCCAACCAACTTAAACACTAGTTATACCGTTTCTGTCATCGACACAACAATCGGGTATATCGACCTCATTTTATCCACCACTGGATTCTGTCCTGTAAATTCAGATTCCATTCGTGTTCATTTTATCGATCCTCCTCAATTGAATGCAGGAATAAACCAGCAATTCTGTCAAAATGAAGCAATTGCGCTCAATGGATTGATTTCAGGACCAAATCAAACTGGATTGTGGACATCGATGGGGACAGGATATTTTGATCCAGGAAACGCCTTCTTATCAACGTTCTACTTCCCATCTGCAGATGACATTTCAAATGGTGGCGTCAATCTAATATTAAGCGCACCATCTGCATTTGGTTGTGTGCCTGATAATGACACCATTTTTGCACAGTTTAAAGCCGTACCGCTTGCAAACTTCTCTGCTACATCAGTGTGTGAGCAAAGTAATACTGTATTTACAGACAATTCAACAAGTGCCGCGGGAACGATTAACTCGTGGGCATGGGATTTTGCTGACGCTAGTGGATCTATTACTTCAGATCCAGTGCATACGTATGGGGCCTATGGCAATTATAATGTTTCATTAATTGTTGGTTCTACCAATGGTTGTTTCGACACCCTTGTGCAATCAGTTACAGTGCACCCAAATCCGCAAGCAATATTTAGTAATGACCCTGTTTGTGAAGGGATGGTGACACAGTTCATGGACAATTCTTTTATTCCGAGTGGAACAATCACCAATTGGAGTTGGGAGTTTTACAACGGCGCAATGAGTAGTGCTCAAAATCCGACTGCGGTGTATCCACTTTCGGGTTCTTTTGCTGCAACTTTAACGGTTACTTCTGCCTTAGGTTGTGAGGGTAGCACTACAACAATTTTGTCTGTAAATCCAGCTCCTCAGGCAGACTTTACGATGAATCCTAATCCAGCTTTGGTGTTAGAAAATGTCAATTTTACAGATCAATCAACAGGTAATCAATTAGTAGGATGGTTCTGGGATTTTGGTGATGGACAGGGAGACAATAGTCAAAATACGATTCATAATTATGCCAACGGTGGAGATTATGAAGTTGCCTTGATTGTAACAGATATCAATGGTTGTGTGGATACTGCGTATAGAGATTTATCGATTGCTTTACTTCCAGTATTGCCAACAGGCTTTTCTCCCAATGGAGATAACGAAAATGATGTCTTCATTATTCGAGGTGGGCCTTTTAAATCAGTAGACTTTAAGATTTACAACAATTGGGGACAATTGATTTATGAATCAGATGATGCATTAGAAGGTTGGAATGGAATGTACCAAAGCGAAAATGCTCCTCTTGGTGTGTACACATGGACATTTGTTGTGGAGATGCCCAACGGACAAATTATTAAGAAATCGGGTGATGTGACCTTAATTCGATAAAAATGAAAAAGATATTAGTACTATTTATCGCATTATTTTCGTTTGGAAAAGCAAGCGCACAAGACGGCCACCTTTCGATGTACGATGCGTCGCCTTTGTTCCTCAACGCTGGGTTAACCGGAGTTTTTGAAGGAAAATGGAGGTTGCATGCCAACTATCGTACCCAATGGAAATCGGTGAATTTTAAACCCTACCAATCAGCTTTGATTAGTTTTGATATGCCAGTAGGGAAGTGGGGTTTTGGTGTTCAACTCAACAATTTTAGGGCTGGATATGGAAACTTTAATGTTTTACAAGGTTTACTTTCTGCAGCCTACACCGTTCCATTATCTAAGAAAAGAACACACATGCTTTCTTTTGGGGTGCAAGCTGGTGCCACACAGAAATCGCTAGAGTATCAATTGTTATCGTTCAATAATCAATATACCATTACTGATGGAGGTGGCTTTGATCAGACAGTAACTTCAGGTGAAAATTTTGGTGCCCAATCGAGAATTCTGCCATCTACCAACGCAAGTATTATTTATTATTTTGCAAAACAGCAGAGTAGATTGAATCCATTTGTTGGCTTTTCAGCATTTAATTTAATTGAACCGAAGGAATCATTTTATGATCAAGACAATCGTTTACCACGTCGTTTTTATGCACATATTGGAACTAGAATTAACATCACAGAGCAGTTCTACTTACTTCCAAAGGTGTTGTTTATGCAGCAACGAAAGTTTAGTGAGCAGACCTATGCCCTTGAGGCAGGTTATTTCTTGAAAGGAAGTGAACTATATCTTTTAGGTGGCCTGATTTACCGCTCAAATGATGCTATGATTGCTACCATTGGCGCAAAAATGGAAAATATTACACTTCGCTTGGGCTATGATATCAATGTGTCTTCTCTTTCAACTTCCTCTACTGGTAGAGGTGGATTTGAAGTAGCATTGACCTACGTGCACGGAAAAAACAAACCAAAAGTAGAGAAGATTTGTCCTCGACTTTAAACCATTATTTGAACTAGATGAAACGAATATTATTATTTATTTTCCTTTTAACGCAAATGATTGTGTTTGCGCAGTCAAAGAAAGTTTGGTTGTACAACGCCGACAATTTTTACGAAAAGGAAGACTACTATAATGCCTTGTTATATTATCAGAAAGCTTTGGATGATTCCTTGGCGATGATAACGATTGTAAAACCTTACGAGGTAGAAATAACGAATCAAAAGATCGACAAAAAGAAATTTCAGAAGGACAGTTTAAAGGAAGTTCCGTTGCCGGATTATGTGCGCCACCAGATTGGAATGTGCTTTCAAAAAACATTTGATTACAATAATGCAGCTGCACATTTTGCAAAAACTTCTCGTGCGTATTATCCTGAAGATCAATTTTACTACGCCAATGCATTGATGAATCTTAAAAAGTACGAGGAGGCAGTGGTGGAATTTGAAAATTACATTCGTTCCGACAAATATGCTGATTCGCTTTTGCAAAGTGCTCAATTGTCCATTACAGGCTGCTATTACGCCCAGAATGAGAACAATTTTAACAAGGAGGTAGTGGTTGAAATGCTCGATACTACTATTTTTAATAAGGGAACTTCTTCTTTCGCAGCGTCGTATTTTAAGAGTGAAAATGGATTGATGTTTACGAGTGCTCGTGAGGGCGGGGTGATTTTAGATCCAGAACAACAATCATCCATGCTTTGTGATTTATATTATACATTGAAAGATGAAAGTGGAAAATGGGGTGCAGCCACCAATTTTGGTCGTCCTTTGAATTCTGCTCAACACGATGCCGCATCTGCTATCACAAATAATGACATCATTTTCTACACGCGATGGAGTGACGACAACCGCATTGATCAGCACATTCATTTGGCCCGAATGGTAGATTTCAAGTTTTATGAATCGTATAAATTAACAGCACAGGTCAACCTTCCAGGTTATAAATCTATACAACCTTTTGTTTCGATGGATGGTCGCACCTTGTACTTTTCAAGTAATCGTCCAGGTGGATTTGGAGGAATGGATCTTTGGTCGATTCAATTAGACGAACTAGGAAATTTAGTTGGTGAAGCGGAAAACTTGGGTCAAACCATTAATACTGAATTAGATGAGGTGACACCGTTCTTTCATGAAGCAGCATCTACTTTGTTTTTTAGTTCGAACGGACGTAATTCGATCGGTGGCTTAGATGTGTTTAAAAGCTTTTATGATAAATCGGAAAAGATCTATGGAAAAGCTGAAAACTTGGGTCTTCCAATTAACTCAAGTAAAGATGATGCCTATCTTATTTGGGATAGCAAACTGAAGAAAGGATTTTTATCGAGTGACAGAGAGCCTTGTGAAACGGGTCATTGCTATGATATTTATGAGTTGACGAATGCACCAATTAGGATCATGTTAAGCGGTACAACGTATGATATAGAAGACAATACCATTCTCCCTGCAACAAACTTAAAATTCAAGGATGTGGATGGTGAGTTTTTGCCATTTACAATAGAAACAGACGCCAATGGTTACTATGAAAAAGACTTGACGCAAGGTTGGGAAATTTTTATTAAAGCGCAGAAAACAGGTTATTTTGCCGATGCAGCATCTGTCAACACAAAATTTATCACCCAATCGATGAATTTGAAACAAGATTTCTTCTTAAATAAAATTCCAGGTGATGAAATTGAAATTGAAGGGATTGAATACGATTTTAATTCAGATAAATTGCGACCAGTTTCAATGGAAAAACTAGATAAAATCTATGATTTCTTGATCTTAAATAACAACCTTGTTGTAGAAATTAACTCCCACACCGATTGTCGAGGAAGTGATATTTACAACCTTGATTTATCGCAACGCAGAGCGAAATCATGCGTTGATTATTTGATCTCAAAAGGAATTGAGCGCGATCGATTGATTGCAAAAGGATATGGTGAAACACAACCTAACTTCCTGGCAGGTGCTGATAAAAAACCGGTGATGAATGAACAAGGCAACCGAATTCTATTGACAGAAGCCTACATTAACACGTATACTTCGAAAGATAAGAGGGAAGAGCTGCATCAGCGCAATAGACGAACATCCTTTAAAGTTGTTGGAGAGAAATTTGACGTTGAGTCAAGATAAACTGCACTATATAAAACAAAAAAGGGGCACAAAATATTGTGCCCCTTCTTTCTTGTTTGAAATAGGATTACTGAACTTGAATTCCCAATTCTTTCAATTGTGAATTTTCCAATGGTGATGGTGCATCAATCATGGTGTCTCGTCCACTATTATTTTTTGGAAATGCGATGTAATCACGAATAGAATCTGTTCCGTCCATGGTTGCTACCAAACGATCTAAACCAAAGGCTAAACCTCCGTGTGGTGGCGCGCCATATTCAAATGCATTCATCAAGAAGCCGAACTGTGCCTGTGCTTCTTCAGGTGTAAAGCCTAATAGGTCAAACATACGTGACTGGAGTTCTCTGTCGTGTATACGAATCGACCCTCCACCCAATTCAACACCATTCATCGCTAAATCGTAGGCATTCGCACGCACTTTTCCGGGCTCTGTTGCCAACAAATGGAAATCTTCTGGTTTTGGTGAGGTAAATGGATGGTGCATTGCATGGTAACGGCCACTTTGCTCATCCCATTCTAACAATGGGAAGTCGAGCACCCACAATGGTTTAAACTCATTTGGATTTCTCAAACCAAGCTCATTCCCCATGTGCAAGCGCAATTCATTCATTTGCTTGCGGGTCTTGTGCAAATCACCAGAAAGCACCAATAACAAATCACCTGGTTTTGCATTTGCTTTATCAGCCCATTGTTTCAAATCTTCTTGCGAGTAGAACTTGTCCACCGATGATTTAAATGTTCCGTCTGCATTGTATTTCACATATACCAAGCCTTTTGCGCCGATTTGTGGACGCTTTACCCACTCAGTTAGCTCGTCAAGCTGTTTTCTTGTATATTCTGAGCAATCTTGTGCATTGATTCCAATTACTGTTTCCGCATCTTCAAAAATCGAAAATCCTTTTCCTTTTGCTTGTTCATTTAAGTAAACAAACTCCATATCGAAACGAATATCTGGCTTATCTGAACCGTATTTCTCCATCGCCTCAGCAAAATCCATGCGTGGAAAGTTCTCGGTGAACTCAACGCCTCGCACGGTTTTGAATAAATGTTTGATCAAGCCTTCGAAAGTATTCAATACATCTTCTTGCTCCACAAAGGCCATTTCACAGTCGATTTGTGTAAACTCAGGCTGACGGTCGGCTCTTAGATCTTCATCGCGGAAACACTTTACAATTTGGTAGTAACGATCGAAACCAGATACCATCAACAATTGCTTGAATGTTTGTGGTGATTGTGGCAAGGCGTAAAATTGGCCAGGATTCATGCGCGAAGGCACCACAAAATCACGTGCTCCTTCAGGAGTTGATTTAATTAAAACGGGCGTTTCAACATCCAAGAAATTTTGAGAATTCAAGTAGATTCTGGTTTCCAATGCTACCTGATTACGCAAACGCAATTTATGTTGAACAGGATTTCTTCTCAAATCCAAATAGCGATACTGCATGCGCAGCTCATCACCACCATCTGTTTCATCTTCGATGGTAAAAGGAGGCGTTTTTGAGGCATTCAAGACCTTTAATTCCGTCACCTTAATTTCGATTTCTCCTGTCGCAATATTTTTGTTTTTACTTGAACGTTCGATCACTTCTCCCGTTGCTTGAATCACGAACTCACGACCTAATTTTCGGGCCTGTAAACAGATTTCAGCATTGTCTTCCAAGTTGAACGCCAACTGCGTAATTCCGTAGCGATCTCGTAAATCGATGAAGGTCATGCCTCCCAAATCACGTGATTTTTGTACCCAACCAGCTAAGGTTACTGTTTGTCCAATGTTTTCAATTCTAAGTTCTCCGTTGGTATGCGATCTGTACATAATAGATTTTAAGACTTTTTGATAATAAGATATTAGGACTTATAATGGAATATTTCCGTGTTTTTTATTTGGTAAGGACTCAGCCTTGTTTTCCAGCATTTTGAATCCAGCGATGACTTTAGCTCTTGTTTCTGAAGGAAGAATCACGTCATCCACAAAACCATGCTCTGCTGCGCGGTATGGATTGGCAAACATTGCTCCGTATTCTGCTTCTTTCTCCAACCATTTTGCTTGAGGATCTTCTGCTGCGGCAATTTCTCCTTTAAAGATAATTTCTGCCGCTCCTTTTGCACCCATCACAGCAATTTCTGCCGTTGGCCATGCAAAATTTAAGTCGGCACCAATGTTTTTAGAGTTCATTACATCGAACGCGCCACCGTATGCTTTACGGGTAATCACTGTAATTCTTGGAACTGTTGCTTCTGAGAAAGCATACAATAATTTTGCTCCGTGGGTAATAATTCCTCGCCATTCTTGATCTGTTCCCGGTAAAAAGCCTGGTACATCTTCGAATACTAAAAGTGGAATGTTAAATGAGTCACAAAAACGTACAAAGCGCGCTCCTTTGCGAGAAGCATCAATATCTAAAACGCCTGCCATAGCGGAAGGTTGGTTGGCAATAATTCCGAGGGAACGTCCTTCAATTCTTGCGAATCCAACAACGATATTTTTCGCATAGTCTTCCTGCACTTCTCTAAAGCTGTTATCGTCAATAACACATTCCACCACTTTTCGGATGTCATAGGGAACATTTACGTTGTCTGGCAAGATGTTACCAATGGTATCAATTTTTGAAGCAGTAAATTGGTATTGACTTGGGTGAGGAGCTCTTTCATTAAAGTTTTGCGGCATGTAGGTTAACAAATCACGTACTTTTTTCAAGCACTCAACATCATTTGCCGCTGTAAAATGGTTCACACCTGATTTCTCAGCATGCGTTTTTGCTCCACCTAAGTCTTCAGATGTCACCGTTTCGTGCGTCACCGTTTTCACCACATTTGGACCCGTAACAAACATATATGAAGTCTCTTCCACCATGAAAATGAAATCGGTGAGGGCAGGGGAGTAAACCGCTCCACCAGCACAAGGCCCCATGATGACAGATATTTGAGGAATTACTCCCGAAGCTCTTGTATTGCGGAAGAAAATATCCGCATAACCTGCCAATGAAACAACGCCTTCCTGAATTCTAGCACCACCTGAATCGTTCAAACCAATCACTGGCGCACCATTTTTCATAGCGGCATCCATCAAGCGACAGATTTTTTGTGCGTGCATTTCTGCCAAAGAACCTCCTAAAACCGTAAAATCTTGTGCAAAAACATACATCAAACGACCGTGGATAGTCCCATAACCCGTTACTACACCATCGCCCGGGAATTTTGTTTTTTCTAATCCAAAAGAGGTCGAACGATGCTCCACAAACTGACCAATCTCATTGAATGAATTCTCGTCCAACAACAAAGTAATGCGCTCACGAGCAGTTAATTTTCCTTGTTCGTGCTGCTTGTCGATGCGCTTTTGTCCACCACCCAATTTTGAGTTTTCGCGGCGTTCAATAAGGTCCTTGTTTCTATCCATGGGGATTTCTTTGGTTTAACACACAAAGATAAAGAAAGATTTACGATTTTAGATTTACGATTTCGGATTTACGAATTGTAGTTTTTAGTGGGATATGCTGATTTCAATACTTTTTATCAATTTGAAATATGGAGAGGTATAGATGACGCTATTTAAAAATTGAAGAGCTCAATGCGTCAAACGTAATGAGGAAGGACAAAGAAGAGGTGGAAAAAACTGCTAAGCGTTTTGTGTTTGGGAAGGGGGTTTAGTATTACTTTTTTCAATAGTGATAGATTTGTCATTCAGACAGAAATCAATCTTAGCTTTTCAAATTCAAGCAATTATTGCGGTAGTGCGTACTAAATCTATTTAGTAGATTTGCTTTCATATAAGTTTTACTATGAAAAAACATCTCCTTTCCTTCTTATTTTTTGGTTTGCTAGTTGGGGCTTTTGCGCAGGATACCACTTGGGTTCAAACCTATACCTTTGATACAATTCAAACCCGAAGAGCTAATTTTCAATTTCCAGCTAGTTTGGATGATCAACGATTTGAGAAAGTATTAATGTATTACAAACTGAAATGCTCTCCTTTAACCACTTGGGATCAATATAATTGTGGAGAATGGGATTACTTGACTTATACGCGTATTTTTGAGCATACCGGTAACTATGATTCTGTTCAAGTGGATGGCCCTGCTTTTAGAGTAAACACAACCGTACCGGCTAATTATCCATTTGCAACGTCGCCATACCATGATCAAAATTGGAAGTCTGTACAGGCTAGAAGTCCAATTGCTACCAATTCGTTTCCAATAAATGGTACTGCTGCCTCTCCACTTAATTTTGTAAGTGCAAACGGCAATGGAAAGCTCATGCAATGGATTGTTCCAGCAGCAGAGTTGAGTGCAAGTGGAGTTACAGGTGGAGCAATTGAGGGAATGCAACTTAGTTTGTTGAATAACTTAAGTTCGTTGCAAGGTGTGAAAGTTAAAATCAAACATACTTCATTGAATACCTTATCAGCACTTGAAACAGCTGGATTAACAACTGTGTTTGACAATGAGTGGAGTGCTTTGGTAGCTGGTTCAAATTCCCTTTATTTTTCTACCCCTTTCATTTATGATGGCACTTCTAACTTAGTAATTGAATTGTCTTTTATCGATGGGAGAGAAGGCTTAACGCAGTTAGGAATGGAAATGATTTCTCCAGCAACAGGAAGCAATACCTTAGCATTCGACAACTCCAATGGTGCGTTTTTACCTTCAGGCGGAAATTATGCGGAATTAAACATGAGTAATGTTGATTTAGGAGGTGATGTTACAATTGCATTTTGGGCTAAAGGAACTGGAAATAGTGGCGTCAATACTTCCATTTTGGAGGCGGTTGATTCACTCAACAATCGAATTCTAAACATTCACATGCCGTGGTCTGATAATACTTTTTACTGGGATGCTGGCGAAGGAACAGGCTATGATCGTATTTCGAAAGCCGCAACAGCGACAGATATCGACAATAATTGGCATCACTGGGCATTTGTAAAGAAAACAAGTACTGGACAAATGTTTATTTACAGAGATGGAATTCAATGGCATACAGGTACGGGTCTAAATAGACCTGTGGGTATCGTTTCTCGCTTCGTTTTGGGCTCCAATGAGAACTTCTCGTATGATTGGACAGGTGCCATCGATGAATTTTCTGTATGGTCATCTGCAATAGATGCTGCAACAATTGCAACTTGGAAAAATAAAAAGATTGACCCTTCACACCCTAATTACGGCGATTTGAAATTGTACTATGATTTTGATGGGCAATTAGCAATGGTAGATAAATCTGGACAGAACCGTTTGGGAATGGTTTCTAATCTTGCGAGTATTCAAAATAATCAAGCGATTGTTACAGGCGTTGAATCAATAGCAAATATTCCCGCTACAGCATTTATTCAAGGATCAATGAATTCAGCAGTATCCGATTCTGTTTTAGCATCCGCTTTTGCCAACCCAAGTGTAGTGTTTGAATACCAAGCTCAGCCTCATACTTTTCACATCGTGAATAATTTTCTAAGCTACGATGTTGGATCAATTGACACCGCTTATGTAAACGGAACGGTTTACGCTTCAGGTGCAAGCACCGTAGATCAAACGTTGAACAATAGTACAATTACCTATTATCAAGTGCCTTTTGAATTAGTCAATGATATTGAAATTGGACGTTTCATTACACCTTATGGTATCGGATTTGATTTAGGTCCACAAGGATTTACGTGGATTTATGATGTTACAGATTACCAGAAATACTTGCATGGTTTAGTTGATTTGGCGGCACACAACACACAAGAATTAATCGATTTGAAATTTGCCTTTATTGAGGGGATTCCTCCAAGAGATGTGCACAATATCCAACCAATTTGGAGTAATTGGAAAAGTTATAATTATGGCGAAATGGCAAACGATGTCGTGCTACAATCAACACCTGTACTTTTATCAGATACCTCAGATATGTTTACTGTGAAAACGAGAATGACAGGCCACGGACATAATGGAAATGGTAGTTGTTGTGAGTGGCAGGACAAAGAACATCGCATTTTAATTGATGGCGTTGAACGTGCTGCATGGCATATTTGGAAGCCCCATCAGTGTGGGGAAAACCCGAATATTGGTCAGGGAGGAACATGGCCTTATGCGCGTGAAGGATGGTGCCCGGGAGATATGGTTAATGACTTCGACCACGATATTACTCCCTACGTTGACCCAGGTCAAGTTGCAAATATTGACTATGATATTGAGGATGTTCCTGCAAATGATGCTGGTCAAGCAGGAGGTAATTATGTAGCCGCGTTCGATTTAGTTTCCTACTCTGCGCCCAACTTCCAGTACGATGCAGCGATTTTGGACGTTTTAAATCCAAATAATTATGAGTACTACAGCAAATGGAATCCGACCTGTTCAAATCCGCGTGTGATTTTGCAAAACAATGGGCAGCTTCCATTAACTTCTTGTAAGATCAGAATTTGGGTGAGCTGGGGCAATTTTGTAGACTATACTTGGAGTGGAAATCTCACATTTTTGCAGAAGGAGATTGTAGAAATTCCTATTCCTGATGTTAATTTCTGGTTTGGAGCGCCTTTGGCAGAAGGTTTCCATGCAAAAGTGATTGAGATCGCTGGGTCGAGTACTTTGGATGAATATGCGAATAACGATGAGTTTAAGACAAAGTACAAAGCCCCAGAAATGATTGACGGACCGTTCTTTGTGTGGGTGAACACCAACAATAAAGCGAGCGAAAACAAATGGAAGTTGATTGATCAGAATGGGAACATTATTTTCCAACGATTATCATTGACCAATACCACAGATTATAAGGATACCTTCGATTTGGCAGCGGGCTGTTATTCAATTATTGTTGAAGACAGTGATGATGACGGAATGAGTTTTTGGTATTCCAATCAAGTGGAAGGGGAAACGAATGGAACATTTAGAATTCGTAAAGTAGGAGGGTCTATGATTGAATCGTTCCCTGGAGATTTTGGATCGTATCATCGCTATGATTTTTCGGTTGGTTTTACCCTAGGAATGGAAGAAGTGTCTATTAAAAATGAATTGATGGTGTATCCAAACCCAGGCACCGATAAAATACGTGTTGAATTAGTTGGAAATGTAGGCAACAATGCAATCGTTGAACTCATTGATTTGAATGGTCGTGTAGTGAAACGTACAGAAGCTTTACCTTTCAATCAGGCATTTGGAGCTGATTTCTTTGTGTCTGACCTGAATAATGGATATTATTTGGTACGTGTGAGTGGGGATAATGGATCAGAAACGATACCGTTTATGAAGCAATAAATCTACAGAACTAAACTTGTAGAGAAGCATGATTTGTTTAAGCGCAGGTCATGCTTTTTTTTGTCTGGTGATTTTGTTCAAATTGTATTGAAGAGCTCAATGCGCTAAACGCAATGAGCAAGGACAAAGAGGAGGTGGAAAAAACTGCTAGGAGAGTACTTTTTTACTGCTAGACCCCTACTTCCCAATACAAAAATTCTTAAAGATATTCGCCAGCAAGTCGTCTTCTGAGATGTTGCCTGTGATCGTTCCTAGATGATACATCGCCTGGCGGATGTCCATGGCAACGAAATCGCCGGTGATGTTGGTTTCTAAGCCTGTTTTTGCTTGTTGAAGCGCTTCACGCGTGCGGGTGAGGGCGTCGCGGTGACGTACATTGCTCACGATGGTGTCGCTGGAGAGATCAAAATCAGCTGAAACGCTTTCCACTAATTGACTTTTCAGTAGCTCGATACCAATGCCTTCTTTTGCGCTGACAAAAATCACTGACACTGAATAATGTCCAACGGTGACAAGCGAAACATCCGTTTTGTTGGCTAAGACCAGCACTTTCTTGTCGGGGTGTAGGTTTTGCAGTTCGCTGGCCCAAGTAACTACTTCTTCAAGACTTCCTTCAATGGTGGTATCTGCCATGCAAAGAATGATGGTTGCCTGTTCAATTTTTTGTTTTGAGCGTTCAATGCCCAAAGCTTCAATTTCTTCTGCATTTTCACGAATCCCTGCGGTGTCGATTAAGCGAAAAAGAATACCTTCAATATTGAGTGTTTCTTCAATCACATCACGAGTGGTACCTGCAATGTTGCTCACAATTGCTCTGTCGTCTTGCAACAGTTGATTTAATAAAGTAGATTTTCCTGTATTCGGAGCGCCGACAATTGCCACAGGGACTCCATTTTTTATGGCGTTCCCTAAATTGAATGAAGATTCTAAGCGCGAAACAACACCCAAGACTTTTGTAATAAGGGCTAATAATTCGGTGCGATCGGCAAACTCTACATCTTCTTCAGCAAAATCGAGCTCCAATTCTACCAAGCTGGCAAAGTGAATTAGTTGCTCACGCAGTTCTCTCAGTTCGCTGGAAAATCCTCCACGTAATTGTTTCAATGCAATATTATGTGCTTGCTTCGATTGCGATGCGATGAGGTCGGCCACGGCTTCCGCTTGCGAAAGATCTAATTTTCCATTCATGAAAGCGCGCATGGTAAATTCGCCTGGGTTCGCTAAGCGACAACCATTTTTCAGTAATTCATCAATGATGCGTTGAATGATGTACGACGAACCGTGACAGGAAATCTCCACACTTTCTTCGCCCGTAAAACTTTTTCCTTCGTGAAAAATAGACACTAATACTTCATCAATCAACTCATTTTCCTTGTTTTGAATTGTCCCGAAATGGAGGGTGTGTGTGTTCTTTTCCGATAAATTTTTATTAAATATTACGGAAATAGAAGAAATTGATCCCTTTCCAGAAACACGGACAATTCCAATGGCACCAATTCCATTAGGAGTAGCCGTTGCACAAATGATGTCATTTTGATGAAGCATGGTGCAAAGTTAGTTTTTTCTTTTTTCAACGCAGAGGAAAACAGAGAAACAGAGTTCACAGAGGTTTTTAGTTTCTGCTTTGTGAACTCTGCACCTCCTAAACTCTGTGTTAAAATAGTAACTACTTTAGAATTCGAAGATAAACCCTAATGAAGGAACTAAAGTTGCTGAACGTTGCATTAATACTACAGGAATTGCATTGCTTCCATCAGGTTTAATTGTTTGTCCATCAGTAGTTTGAAATCCAGTATTGTCTTCGTTTCGCTCAAAAGTAAATCGTGGTGTACTTGGTGTTTTGTACAAGAATACATTTTGAAAATCGAGGAATAGGGTTAAACTCACTTTTTTGAAATTGAATTTTTTATCTACTCGTAAATCCAATTGTTGGAAAATAGGCAAGCGCTCGGCATTGATTTGAGTGTAATCTAACACACCAGTTCCTGTGGTAAGATAATTTGCAGTTGAAGCGTTGAGATCAAATGGAGTGTAGGGTTGTCCTCCACTGAGGCGGTATTTGATGCCGATGTCCCAGTTTTTCTTGAATTTATAGCCAATGGTTGTGGAAAACAGAAAGCCATAATCCCACGTTGAAGGTCTAAATTGCCCATCTGTTCCTGAAAATTCAGATTTGTAGAGAGAAACGGAAGCAACATAAAATAGATTTTTAACTAATTTTTGTTGTACGAAAAATTCCAACCCGTATACTCGTCCTTTTCCAGTAGATTGAAATTCTTCATTCCCAACCGCTGAAAAATCGGTTCCTACATTAGCAAAGGAAATACCAGTTGCTGTTGAAACAGGATATTGACGGTAATCTTTGTAGTAGACTTCAAATGTAAATCGAAGGTCGTTTTTTGGAATAAATTGCGTTCCAAGGGTATAGTGAATGGATTGAATGTACTTCAAATCTCTATTTTGCAATGTTCCACTTGCATCGCTGTAGCCAAGTGATGTGTAGGAAGGAATTTTGTAATAATTTCCCACAGAAGCGGAAATGTTCCACTTGTTGGATAACAAATAAGAAAATGAAATTCTTGGAGATAGTGTTTTGAGTGGATTTAAGCCTTCGTTCGTGAAGGTATTCATGTCGAAACGAAGTCCACTTGCCACCAAAAATTTATTGTCAAAGAAGTATTTCGATACTTGCCCAAAGCCTCCAAATTTAAAAAACCCAATGGCTGAGTTGGTTTGAATTTTTATCTCAGGGGCCACTATATTTCCGTTGGTATCGAGCTCTTCTTGCTGAATGATGTTGGAGAGTTTACTGTCGTATTTCACATATTGCGCATCAATTCCATAGCTGTATTTCCACCCATTTGTGAATTTATTGACGTTGATTCGGAGTTTGTTTTCAGCTTCGTGACTTCCCAATGAAAACAATAGATCACCTGATTTTAGCGCATTATTTTCATAGCGATTGGCACCGTTAAAGAACATGTTTCTGCTGAGAATAAAATTGATGTATCCATTTTTAACCAATCGTTTTAGAGACGCCCCCATCGTGTAATTCCATTGTTTGATTAATGGATTTGCACGCATGATGTATTCGTTTTCAGCATCTGAATCTTTTGGAGAAACCAATTTAAAATTATCGATAGCACCCAATCCAATGAGGTTTAATTCCGTTTTGCTGTTGATTTTGTAATTCACTTTGTATTGAAAATCCCAATAATCAGGTCGAATAGGAAGATCCAACAATTGAAACAAAAACTGTAGGTACGATCTTCGAGCAGAAACCATAAATGTTGCTTTTTTGCTAATTGGGCCTTCGAGCATCACCGCAAATTCACTTCCAGAAAGGCGCGTATTTCCTGAGAATTTTTTATCGTTTCCATTGCGTTGTTTAATAACGATAGTAGACGCAAGGGCATTGTCGTAGCGACTGTCAAAGGCTGATGAACTTAACTGTACATCCTGAATAAATGACACATTTAAAAGTCCAGTTGCACCGCCACTGGCACCCTGGGTTTGAAAGTGGTTCAATACTGGAATTTCAACTCCATCCAGGTAATAAACATTTTCACTTGGGCCACCGCCTCGTACAATGATATCATTTCTGTTTGGAGAAGTTCCTCCAGCAACACCTGGCAGTACTTGAATAACTTTTGAAACGTCAAAATTTCCACCTGGATTTACTTTAATTTCTTCTGCTGTTAATTTTTGTGTAGCCATGGGAGTGGTCATATCTGCCGCTCTTGCTGTAACTTCCTCACGAACAACAACTTCATTCAAAGTATTGACTTCCTCTTCTAGTTCAATAGCTATTTCAAGCCCATTCCCAGAGTTCAAGTTCAAGTTGTAACTGTAGTAGTTGCTAAATCCATAAAAGGACGCTTCAAGATTATATTTACCAACTGGGGCCGTTATGTTGAATTTCCCATCGATGTCTGAAATTGCCATGATTGTATCCAATCCAATCAAACGAATTTTTACGCCAGGAAGCTGCTCCTGCGTGTTTTTATCTTTCACGACACCATTGATCGAACTATAAATTTGTGAAGTAGCATGATTTGTTGCGATCAGTAACACAATAAAAAGGACGAATTTTTTCATTTAAATCAACAATTAGAGCATGCAAATCTACTAAATTGGTATATTATTATACTAAATAACCCAATTATTTTCTTGACTATGTTTATTTTTATGCAAAATGCCGAAGATGAACTACCCTTTATTACATGATTTGATCCAGTTATCGCATGAATTTGAAACTGCCAGAAGTGAGAATTATACGGCTGATACGAATGGTTTTAGGAAATGGTTGGTTGACAATGCTTGCAACAATGAACTTGAGCTGGATCTGCAATGGGATCGAAAAGAAGAAGGTCGAACGGCAGAAAGTGTCATTAATACCCTAGTGGTGCACCTAAATCGTTACGGGAAGTCGTATTCTAAAGCCGTAATTGTAGGAAGCAAATTTGCGTCACAGGATGATTTCGTTTATCTTATTAATTTGAAAGCACATGGTGAAATGACCAAAATGGAGCTCATTAAACTTAATAAGCAAGAAAAACCAATTGGAATTCAGGTCATTAATCGTTTGATTGCCAAAAATTTAGTTCAGCAAGAAGATTCGCAACTAGATAAGCGGAGCAAGGTGTTAAAAATTACTGCAATTGGTTTGTTGGCCTTGGAAGAAAGTATGCCAAAAATTCGTAAAGCCAGTAAAATTGTGACGGGCAATCTCACCTCTTCAGAAAAGACGCAGCTTATTGCGCTATTGCAAAAACTAGATAACTTTCATGCGCCAATTTATCTAAAAAATATTGCTCCAGATCGCCTCTTAGATGTGGCAGGTTCTTTACAGGCCTAGCATTTAGCGAACGAAAGCACTCTCGTAAGTTTTAATCCAATCTTCAGGCGACATTTTCCTTGCTAATTCTGAAATTAAATCAAAGGGAATTTGATCCATTTTTTTGAAGCGAATACAACTTTTCCCCATGTCCAATTTTGCTTTTGAATGTTTCGGATATTCATTCACAAACCATTCCAATAGCGCTGGTTTGGCATAAATTCCCATGTGATACACAGCCACAAAATTCTTTTGTGAAGCGACACTCAAAAATGGTAAGGGCAGTTTTGTATCGCAATGATAACCTTTTGGATACAACGAATGAGGCACTACATAGCCAATCATTCCGTAACTGAGTTCTTCTACGAAACCTCGAGGTAAGTTGTTTTGAAAAATAGTTCTTAATTGCTCAATGACTTCTTTTCGATCTTCTGGAAGTTTTTCAATGTATTGCTGAATGCTCATAAAAATTGTTTTATCAAATTTAACAAAAGAAAAGGGGGCAAATTTGCCCCCTGCACATAAATTATAAAATTTTATTTTTTACCTTTTCCTTCGGATTTTCCTTTACTTTCAGGTTTAGCATCTGCACCTGTTGGTGTACTATCTGTGCTAGCAGGTTTAGCTGTACCTTTGTCGTCAGATTTACCCTTTGCCTTTCCTTTAGATTTTCCTTTAGCTTTTGGATTCTTCTTTCCAGTTGCCTCCTTCAGTTTGTGAAATTCTGCTGAACCAGGTTTGATACCTAACTCCTTTGCCATTTCTCCCCAACCTTTAGATTTATCAGCTTTGAAAACGCGAATAACATCTTCTGGTTTTTTTTGCGCTATGTTCATAATTTCGTAGGAAATTACCACATCCGAGGGCTCCATTCCAGCAGCAAAGAAAGCATTTACTTGGTCTTTGCTTGAACTGTAAGTTGTTGCTAAGTTTGCCTTAAAGCTTGTTAAATCTTTTTTAGCAGCAACATTAATTTCTTTCAAATCTGCATCCAATTTAGAATCTCCAGTTTGAAGAGTTTGGGCACTTAGTGTCATTGTTGCCACTAGGCCAAAAATTGAAAGTAGTCCTTTTTTCATTTTCATTTATTTTTAGTTATGGACAGCCATTACCAATAATAGTACCAAATGAATTATTTAATTAATTTCATCCACTTCCATTGCAGCCGCTTCAGAAAATATTTCTTTTGGCACTTGTGGGTAGTTGGCAGACAGTCCACAATACCAGCAATCAGTTGAGAATGAGCCAAATTGTACCACTTGCCACAGACCATTCTTTTTTTCGAACAGGCCTTCTACATGACAGCAATCGTGGAAGTCGTCTTCAAAAACAATTTGTTTACCATCTTTACTTTTTGCATCAGCTTCTAACCATGCATAGTTTTGCGAAACTTTCAAATGCTTCACAGTAAAAATAACGGATTGATGAATGTCTTTGTCAACTTCTTGGCGGGCAAGATCAAGAATCATTTTACGCTCTTTTTCATTTTCACTCGTTTTCACAGTATAATTTTCAACTTTTTGAGCAAAAGTGATAGCGGAAATAGAAAGGAATAGTAATGTTAGATACTTCATAGCGCTGCTTGTAAGTTGTTTTTGACAAACTAAAGATAAATGAATATTCAATTGGAAATTCAAAAAACAGTTGATTTAACAAGTTTTTAATAGCGCCACCATTTTCTTGAGGACTTGTATTGTTCTCTTTTTTAATTTAGCCACATCAATTTATGTAAATGTCACAATTTAGAGTTTTTACAAGAAAGCTACGTCTGCAATTTTTAGCTCCGCGTGAAGAGTCGGAAGATTCTACCTACAAAGAAATTAAAGAAGGAACGGTATTCAAAGGATACAATCTTTGGATTCTCTGTTTTGCAATGGTTATCGCTTGTATTGGATTAACGACCAATTCAACCGCGGCTGTTATTGGGGCAATGTTGATTTCTCCGTTAATGGGGCCCATTATTGGTTTTGCTTTCGGACTAGCCATCAACGACGAAAGTTTGCGAAAGGAAGGCATTCGAAACTGGATTTTGATGACTGTTATTTCTTTAATCGCCGCTACTATTTTCTTTTTAATTAATCCATTTGATCATTCTACCGAAATTATTGAAGCCTTCAAAAGTGCTACCATTTTTGATATTTTCTTAGCTTTTTTTGGAGGGATGGCTGGATTTATTGGCATCGTTAAGAAAGAAGGAGTAAAAATTATTGCTGGAGTTGCCGTTGCTACTGCATGTATGCCTCCACTGTGCACCGCTGCTTATGGAATTGCTCATTTGGATTATGAATATTTCCTTGGCGGAATGTACTTTTACTGTATCAATAGCTTGTTCATTGGTTGGGCAACTTTTTTGTTGTCAAAGGTGTTGAAATTTAGCAAGGCCAAAAGCACCAAAAAACTACAACTTTTAATGTGGGACTTTCTCATTATTGTTGCACTAATTCCAGGGTGTTACATTGCGTACAAAAAATGGAAAGTGGAAGAAAATACAGCACTGCAACTCACAGATAAGCAAAAGATTGAACAGTTAAATGAGCGAATTATGCGCTTAGAAGAGCAAATGGATTAAATTTCAAGTTGTAAAAAAGACTGCTATTGCGTTCGTAATTTACCAAGCAGAAATAGAATCGCTTGAATTTATCACAATTCATACTGAAACAAAATCGATGGGCTGCATTAGTTGCTCAGCTATCTTCATAAGTGGTTTCTGTGCTGCTAAAAATTAATTTGAGCTTGTAGTCTCAATAGATTTCCTTGCTGAAAATTTTCACGAAGTACATGATCTTCATAACGGCGATGTGAAATGGTATACATCGCTACCAGCTCAAAAGTTTTGTGTGGCTGCCATTCTAATCCAAACTCATATTCATTGACTTTATAGCTTCTAGCATCTAATTCATGCTTTTTTCCACCTTCATAGTACTGACCCCTCACAAAAGGAATTAACGTTTGCTTTCCAATTTTTAGCAAGTAGGATAGTGTTATGTACCCACCTTTTAAACCTTGAACTTCGATTGAATCAGTGAATTTATTGTATTCTGGTCCTCGCCCAATGTTATACTCTGCTTGAATTCCAAATGGCTTTGGATACACAATTAATGAAGCTGCAATTCGCTGATCAAGGTATTCACTGTCCTCTGCTTTTTTAACACCTGGCGACGAACTTAATAAAGTGAATTTTCCACTATATGCCTGAATACCTGGCTCAATTATTTGATTCTTCACTTTAAAAGGATAACTAAAGCGTGATACAACGTGCAAATTGTCATTTCTTTCAGTTTGATTAGCTGTTTGGCCATTGTAGACTCCAAAAGCAAACACACCATAGTCGCCCGAACCTTTTAATCCATCCTTCACCAAGCTACTTAATAGTTCTCTTTTTGAACTAGGTGCCCAATAAAAGAACGCACCTAAATCCCTTTCATTTGAAACTGAACTATTCAAAGCATCATTTCTATCTAAAGGCAAACGATTCTGACTAGATTGCATGTTTTCAAAACCATACGGAACTTTGCTCTGCCCTAATCGAATTCTGAATTCATTTTTCTTATCTAATCCTATATCAAAGTATGCATCTCGTAATTGAACAATATGTCCAGTCGTTCCAGCTGATGAAGCGAAATCAGGCTGAATGTAAAAATAAACTCTTTTTGAAATTTGTCCAGAGAATATGATGCGTGCTCGTCGAATAAAAAATCCGCCATTCTCTCCAATTGACTTGTCACATTGTTCACATTTCAAATCTGGATTTGTTTCCAATAATCGATTGTATCGCACTTGCAAATAACCTCTGATTTGAAAATTTTCATACCAATTCGATTTTTCACTTTTTTCAGTTTGATTCGGTTTTTTCAAACTATCCGCTTGAGCAATAGACTCATTGCACAGTAATAACAAACTCACACTAGCTAAAATTAAGCTTACTACTCTTTTCATCCTAAAAATTTATGACAGCAAAAATATTTTATTAATATATACTTAATGCTGAAATGACAATAACTTAAGATTTATATAACCTAGGTAATAATTTCTTAACACTTGTAAGTCCCGCCATTTAGGATGGATTAGAACAAAAGGCAGTGTTAATAATCATTTCACTTCGTTAATGGTTATATTGAGCCCCTTGTTTTCTTAACATAGCGTTAACATTGGATTTTTTTATTTGATTCAACTAACTGAAAAACAGCATCTTGAATTTTTTCTTTGAATGATTTACACTGGAACATTATGTTTACGTTAACAAACACGTGTGGTAAATTACTCATTCAAATAATCCTCTACTTTTGACAAAATTTAATTCGATAGTTATGGCTTCAGGTTTATTGAAATTTTTAATGCCCAAAGATCGCATCTTTTTCACCCTTTTTGAAAATGCAAGTGAAAATTTAGAGAAAATATCTGCTTTATTAGTAAAGGTAGTTCACGAACCAGAATTTGGGAAGAGGGCAGCGCTAATAAAAGAAATGGAAGACCTCGAGCATGCAAATGATGACCTCACGCACATGATTTTTGTGGAATTGGGTAAAAATTTCATTACTCCTTTTGACCGTGAAGATATTCACAGCTTAGCTACCGCGCTAGATGACATTGCAGATTATATTTATTCTTCTGGAAAGAAAATTAACTTCTACCGAATTGATCCTACTGAAGATCAAGGAATTCAAAAGTCTGCAGCCGCAATTAATGACGCTGTTAAAGCGGTGAAACAAGCTGTTTTAGAGTTGAGAAACCTTAAGAACACGCAAAAAATTGTAGAGTGTGTCATTAAAATCAACAGTGCGGAAAACGCTGCAGATGATATTTTCGATATGTGTATTGAAAAATTGTTTGCTTCAGATGTTGACTTTAAAGAACTTATCAAGAAAAGAGAACTGTACCAAGTATTAGAGAACGTTACTGATAAGTGTGAAGACGCAGGAAATGTTATCGAGTCTATTGTTGTAAAATACGCTTAAGCTAAGCTTTTTAATTCCTTCCCGATGCTAACATTATTAATAGTTGTAATTGTTATTGCCTTGTTGTTCGACTTGGTGAATGGTTTTCACGACGCAGCAAACTCAATTGCAACGGTGGTATCCACCAAAGTTTTAACACCATTCCAAGCTGTAGTTTGGGCAGCCACCTTCAATGTTTTGGCGTTTTGGGTGTTCGACATGAGTGTTGGAAACACAGTTGCAAAGACGGTTGATGCAAGTGCAATTGACTTATGGGTAATTTTAGCTGGCTTATTGGCGGCAACTTTTTGGAATTTATTAACGTGGTGGTTAGGAATTCCTTCATCTTCTTCTCATACCTTGATAGGTGGTTTTGCAGGTGCTGCAGTTGCGCATGCTGGATTTGATGTGATTTCTGGAAAGGATATTATTATCGTTGTGCTATTTATATTCTTAGCGCCGATTATTGGTGGGGTCATTTCATACGGAATTACACTCGTCACAATTTCCAGAAATTTTATTGCAAAAATTAGTGTATTTACAGGAATTACCATTTTCATCTACTTTGTGATGAACTATATGGTAGAGCATATCGACATGAAACCGATTATGTTGTATGTAGTTGTTGGAATGATGTCGATTTTTATTATTACCTACATCATATTTGAAATTCGTTACGGCAAGAAACCATCGGCATTGAAGGAAGCACACATGCACAAGCGCTTACAATTGCTGTCTTCCGCAGCATTTTCCTTAGGTCACGGTGGAGCAGATTCTCAAAAAGTAATGGGGATTATTTGTGCGGCGTTGATGGTGTATGGAAATCAAGGTCGAGAACAAGGTTTTGACAAAGATATTCCAGATTATTTGAAAGTTTCTGAAGTAGTGCAAGTGGAACATTTTGATGAAGAAGGAAAAATTGAAAAATTGAAACCAGAACTTGCTACCCTCGACGGAACGACCTTCTACATGTCGGGAAAAAATGTGGTGGATATTGCAACTGGAGAATTGGTTTTCAAAGAGAAAGAGGCGAATGCAAACTATTCTAAAGCAGCTCAATTCTCAGATTTCAAGGCGATTGACAAAAAAATGAAGCATTTAATGATTTATACGAAGGATAAATTGGTGCTTGATGCAAAAACCGACGATACCATTTTTAACAATAAATCATTGAATGCGAAGTACCAGTATGCTGCTGTTTTCTCTGAAGTAGTGGATAGTAAGACAAGTGAGCTGAAAGAAGGATTTAAAATTAAGACAAAAGTAAAGTCTGAGTCAATGCCATTTTGGATTGCATTCGGATGTTATTTTATGATCGGAATTGGTACCTTAATGGGTGGATGGAAAATTGTGAAGACGATGGGTACGAAAATCACCAAAGTAACTCCTTTGGAAGGTGTTTGTGCTGAAACCGCTGGTGCACTGACATTGTTTACTGTTAGTCAATTCGGTATTCCAGTTTCTACAACACATACAATTACTGGATCCATCATTGGAGTTGGAGCCACAAAGCGCTTAAGTGCTGTTCGTTGGGGTGTTACCATCAATTTGTTGTGGGCATGGATTTTAACAATTCCTGTTTCTGCCGGACTCGCAGCATTTTTCTTATGGATTATTAAATTGTTCTTGTAAGGAATTACAGATTTCAAAATAGTTGACTGAGTGCCGACGAAGGAGGTGTATCGAAGTCAACTATTTTTTTAAATCGTAAATCGTAAATCGTAAATCGTAAATCGTAAATCGTAAATCATTTCCGTTTACTTTCAAAGAACTTGGTGATTAGCTCGCCGCATTCCTGTTCCATTATACCTGATTGAAGGGTAGTTTTTGGATGATACAGTTGATTTCCAAATCGTCCCGCTCCTCTTTTTGGATCACTAGCTCCATAGACAATTTTGTGCACTTGCGACCAATACAAAGCTCCAGCGCACATTACGCAGGGTTCAAGTGTAATGTATATTGTGCAATCGGATAAGTATTTTCCCCCTAAATATTCAGCTGCAGCAGTGATGGCTTGCATTTCAGCATGAGCAGTAACATCTGTTAATTGTTCGGTGAAGTTGTGACAGCGCGCAATTATTTGATTTTTGATCACTACGACGGCTCCAACGGGTACTTCGCCTAACTCAAATGCTTTTTGGGCTTCGGCGTAGGCTTGTTTCATGAAAAATTCATCGTTGTATGGTAAGATCATTTTTTTGCGGGATTGAACACTTTTTTCTTTGGACGAATGATTGGAAACGAGCCGATATCCGTCAAATGGATCGTTTTATCGAAACTTTCATATCCATTGCGTACCCGAACAACATATTTTTTCTCTCCAACTTGTTTGATGTCGACAGTTAAACTTCCTCTCAAAATCTTTTTTCGCTTGGTGATATAAAAGTGAATTTGATGGAAATTATTGACAAGCGTGTCTGTCCATCGTATAATTTTTCCCTTTTCATACACGTCCATTTTTTGATCATTTAATCGGAATTCAATGCTATCTCCTTTTATGATGAAAAAATTGGTTGAGTCCTTTAACTTTGATACGTCGGGAAAACGTGTGCTCCAAACGGAATCAGGCTTCCATAAATAATCTCTTTGCGCAATGGCAACAAATTGTAGGATCAAGAATCCAATCAGCAGAAGGTTTTTCATGAGATATAATTAGGTAAAAAGTGCTTTCACTACTTCATCAATACGACCACAACGGATCAATTCTATTTTGAAGTTTTTTTGATCAATTCCTTTATTGTATTTCGAAATGACTATTTTTTCAAAACCCAGTTTTTCTGCTTCTGAAATGCGTTGATCGATACGATTCACAGGACGAATTTCTCCAGAAAGTCCAACTTCTCCCGATAAGCAAATGGTTTTATTGACCGCCAAATCGGCGTTGGATGACAATACTGCTGCAACTACTGCTAAATCAATCGCTGGATCATCCACTTTAATTCCACCCGCTATATTTAGAAACACATCTTTGGCACCTAGACGGAATCCGCAACGTTTTTCCATTACTGCCAACAACATATTCAATCGTCGAACATCGAAGCCAGTAGAGGAGCGCTGAGGTGTGCCGTACGCTGCTGTACTTACCAATGCTTGCACTTCAATTAATATCGGTCGCATTCCTTCGAGGGTTGCGCCAATAGTAATACCACTCAAGGATTGATCAGTATGGGTAATGAGTATTTCAGATGGATTTTCTATTTGTCGCAAACCAGTGCCTAACATTTCATACACCCCTAATTCATTGGTACTACCGAATCTGTTTTTAATTGAACGGAGTAGACGATAAACGTGATTGCGATCTCCTTCAAATTGTAAAACGGTATCCACCATGTGCTCCAAGACTTTTGGTCCGGCAAGCGCACCTTCTTTTGTGATGTGACCAATCAGAAATACAGGGGTACCAGTTTGCTTTGCATAGCGTAGCAATTGAGCGGTACATTCTCGCACCTGGGAAATACTTCCTGGTGAACTTTCAATTGCGGATGAATAGAGTGTTTGAATGGAATCGATCACAATCAACTCGGGATTCATATCTTCTGCTTGCTTGAAAATGTTTTGAAGATTCGTTTCTGTAAGAATGAAGCAATTGTTGTTTTTTACACCCAATCGCTCAGCACGCATTTTAATTTGCTGCTCACTTTCCTCTCCAGAAACATACAGCACTCGCAAATTTTCCTCTTCAACAGCCACCTGAAGTAAAAGTGTGGATTTTCCAATACCAGGTTCACCTCCGAAAAGAATTAAAGATCCTGCAATTAATCCTCCGCCAAGTACACGGTTGAGTTCTTTATCTTTTAGTATTTTCCTTAACTCCTCTCGATGTTCAATTTCTTGAATCGTTTGCGGCTTGGTATTGCGGGTACTCGATGAAAATGCTACGACAGATGGGATGGTTTTTTCAATAACCTCTTCTACAAAAGTGTTCCATTCGCCACAAGAAGGACATTTCCCCAACCATTTTGGAGCTTCAAAACCACAGTTTTGACAGAAAAATGCTGATTTTACCTTCGCCATGGTATGAAATTACAAAAAAAGGAAGGATTTATTTATCTAAAACTTTTGGAATTCTGAAATAATCTGAATCTTTTTTAGGTGCATTTTTCATAGCTGCGTCATGGCTAATTGATACCTCTGCAACATCATCACGCAGGCGATTGATTTCGTCGCTCATAAAAATTAATGGTTCCACATTGTCTGTAGGAATTTCGCTCAACTTCGCCATAAATGAAATGATTTTATCCATGTCATTTTTGATAGCTGTTTTTTGATCTCCTACAAATTCTAATCGGCTCAAATGAGCGATATGATCAATGACTTCATCTGAAATTTTCATAGCACAAATATAGCTTTTTTCATAGATATTAGAACCGCTTTACTATTAGATCAAAGACCGCTTCGCTAAAAGACTTGTTTTCTTTTGTCTTTGAGTGACGAAAAAATCGGAACGGTCTTTCGTCTGGAAAAAAAGCTATTTTTGTAAAAAACCAATCAAATGGCAAGAATCTTAACGGGAATTCAAAGTACAGGAATTCCGCATTTAGGAAATATTTTAGGAGCAATTGCTCCAGCTGTGCAAATGGCAAATGATCCAGCAAATGAATCTTTTTTATTTATTGCTGATTTACATTCGTTAACGCAAATAAAAGATGGCGCTCAGTTGAAAGAGAACACTTATGCGACAGCTGCAACGTGGTTGGCCTTTGGTATTGATCCATCAAAAACAGTTTTTTATCGCCAAAGTGATATTCCTGAAGTGACAGAATTAACCTGGTATTTGCTTTGTTTTTATCCATTTCAGCGTCTTTCGTTGGCCCATAGTTTTAAAGACAAAGCCGATCGTTTAGAAGATGTGAATGGCGGATTGTTTACCTATCCTATGTTGATGGCGGCCGATATATTATTGTATGATGCAGAATTGGTACCCGTTGGAAAAGATCAAGAACAGCACATTGAAATGACACGCGATGTTGCAAGTCGCTTCAACGGTGTTCATGGCGAAACATTTGTGCTCCCTGAAGCACGAATTAACAAAGAAACCATGCTGATTCCAGGAACCGATGGTGAGAAAATGAGTAAATCGAGAGGTAATTACCTCGATATATTTTTAGATGAAAAGGCTTTGCGCAAGCAAGTGATGTCGATTTTGACAGATAGTAAAGGACTAGACGATCCAAAAGATCCAGAATCTTGTCACGTTTTTGCCTTGTATCAACTTTTGGCTTCTGCCGAAGAGATTGCAATAATGCGAACCAATTATACGAAAGGTGGTTTTGGATACGGACATGCTAAGCAAGCATTGTATGAGTTGATTCTTCAAAAGTTTGCTGTTGAACGTGCTAAATTCAATCATTTGATGGCAAATAGGCATGAAATTGATGCTGCTTTGGCAATTGGTGCTGCAAAAGCACGAGCGATCGCTCAAAATGTCTTACAAAAGACCCGCAAGAAAGTTGGGTATTAGAATTGTATTTTACTCGATACCAAAGGTCTATAAACTAAAAAAGATAATGTTTCTGCTGAAGTGTTACCACACCAGTGAAACATTATCCTTTAAATCTTGTATTTGCTATCTATATTAATAAAGAAGCAGTCTACTCAATTTTGGGTTTAACAGGAAACGATATTGCTATCGCACCCCATTAGAATTAACCGATAACTTTAACGTTAACCGCGCTTAATCCTTTTTGAGTTTCCTCAACATCAAAGCTAACTTTGTCGTTTTCTTTGATTTTGTTTACTAACCCAGAAATGTGTACGAATACATCTTTTCCGTTGTCTGAATCATTAATGAAACCAAACCCTTTTGTTTCATTGAAGAATTTTACTGTTCCTTCTGCCATTTTACTTATTATTTATTAGTTATATAATTGAAAAAGGTTTAGTCTACAAACGTGTAGGCCTTGCCCGTTTTTCCTGCTCTTCCGGTTCTTCCAACCCGGTGGATGTAGGTGTCAAAATCCATCGGTAGTTGGTAATTCACCACTAACGATACATTGTTTACATCTATCCCTCTCGCTGCAACGTCTGTTGCAACCAGTACTCTAATACTTCCGTTCTTAAACTTTTCAAGTGCGTTCACTCGGTAGTTTTGGGATTTATTCCCGTGAATTTGATCTGATTTAACACCAGACTCATTCAGTTTTTTAGCTATACGGTTGGCTAAGTGTTTTGTTTCAGTAAAGAGAATAACTTTATTATATTCTTTTCCTTCCAGCAAATCTAGCAACATTTTGAACTTATCTTGTCCTTCTGCAACTTTAATTATGTCTTGCTCTACGTTCTTCGAACTTTGATCTCCAGCATCAATTTCAACAATCGTAGGTTTTACTACTATTTCATTGATGATTGCTTGCTGTTTTGGATCGCGTGTTGCAGAAAATAAAATTGTTTGCTTACGGTATCTCATTCCGCTAATCAACTCTCTGATATCGCGAATAAAGCCCATATCAAGCATTTTGTCGAATTCATCCAACACTAACACTTCAAAAGGAGCTGTTTTTAATTTACCTCTATTTCTTAAATCCAATAAACGACCTGGCGTTCCAATAATGATATCAAAGTAATTGTTCAAACTGCGAACATCCTTCTCGATATTTGTTCCCCCAATGTAAACGGAAGCATTTATTTTTAGACCGTATGACAATTTTTTGAATTCATCATAAATCTGCAAGGCTAGCTCACGCGTAGGAACAATGATTAGGGATTGAAATTTTTCATCCTTATTTCTTACTAGTTTCTCAAGAATTGGAATCAAGAAAGCTCCTGTTTTTCCAGTGCCAGTATTTGCTATTCCGATAAGATTTTCACCATTTAAAAGTTGGTGATGTGTCTTGTCTTGAATTTCTGTAGGCGATACAAAACCCATTTCGCGAATATTCGCTTTGAGTCGTTCGTTCAAATCCATGTTTTCAAAAAGCGTGTCAACTGTAATTTTCTTAATGGAAGAAACAACAGCTTGTTGAATAAGCAAATTTGGATTTAATGTAGATTTTTTCTGCGGACGTGCTTGTCTTGGTTGAGCACCAGCGCGGGCTTTATTTGGTCTAATACTATTATTATTTTTCTTTACTCCGTTATTCATATTTTTATTCGTTCAATATCCTATTGGATATTTTATATTTAGCCGCCCAGAACTACTCTGACCTGCTTTCAAAAGTGCTGCAATAGCAACAACATTCATTTTGGCTCATTACATGACGCATCATGTTATAAATAAAGTTTCCGAAAATCTGTCTTGAGAAAAGGAGAGAAGATCATCACTCCTAAGTTTTATTCAAACTGAATTTTTAATTTCAGTTGTTTGTCCTTCATTTCAGTTTGGAAGCTGAAACGCATTCTTCATTTTTTTAACAACTCTCGGCAGGTGAAATTAAGACCTGAACCATTTACAACCAACAACACCTATTTGATGGTTTTGTATTCGTCAATTTTGTTGATTAATAAGGTTGCTTTACTACTATTTTGTAACCTCTTAAAACAGTTAAACATTGTCTTGATTAAAAAACGAGTTAACGGAATACGTGGCAAAGATAGATTAATTTTGTAATAAACAAGCTTTTTCATTTCTTTTTTCAATAATTCAAAATAATAGCGTACTTTTGTGCCACCAAGTAGCTCGTTTTCAAATTACGAGTGTTGTAATAAGTTTATCGTATCTCTCTTTTTTTTATAGCATTAATAATGCTGAATACTTAGCAGACGAGATGATTAAAGTTAGTTCGTTTGTACTTGGTCATGACTTAGTACTTAAAAAAACTTAATAGATAAGCGTATCAAACATCTAAAATTTTCTCGAACAGCCGAATTAGAATTTTCTAAAGATCTAAAGCGCAGAGTCAATCTGTATTTCAGATTAAATAGGTTGAGTAAGCAGGCAAATACAAGTATGATAATTAAAACAATTATTATGCTACTTGCCTACATTTCACCAATTGTACTTATCACCACAGGATTGATTTCGTCGCCTATTGTAGCAATTCTTTGGTTTTTAGTAGGAGGTTTAGGAATTGCAGGTATAGGAATGGGCATTATGCACGATGCAAATCATGGAGCATATACAAAAAGTCCAAGAATGACCGCAGTTTTGGGTCACACATTAGATTTTATGGGTTGCAGTAGCGCCATGTGGAAACTACAGCATAATGTGCTTCACCACACCTACACAAATGTGCATGGACATGACGAAGACATTGATCCACCACATTTTCTGCTTCGCTTTTCACCCCACGGAGAGCCAAATAAGGCGCAAAGATTTCAGCACTACTATGTTTGGTTATTTTATAGTGTTTTGACACTTTATTGGGTAGTGGGTAAAGACTTTGTCAAGGCCAATGATTATTATAAAAAGGGATTGATTGCAACAAAAAAGGAGTTGAATGCTTATCGCCTGAAGTTCATTCCTCTAAAATTATTTTATCTTTCTTATGCCTTGGTATTACCGATGATTTTTGCTCCATTTTCAGCTTGGTACGTATTGTTAGGTTTTGTTTTAATGCACATGTTAGCGGGGGTGGTTCTTAGTATCACTTTTCAATTGGCGCATGTTGTGCCTGGTATGGATTTTCCTTTGAGTGATGAAGAAGATACAATTGATTCAAATTGGCACATTCACCAAATGCAAACTACAAGCAATTTTTCACCAAAGAATAAATTATTATTTTGGTACATGGGGGGTTTAACAAATCAAATTGAGCATCACTTATTTCCAAATATATGTCACGTGCACTACCAAAAAATTAGTAAACTGGTAGAACGTACAGCGAAAGATCATAATGTTCCCTATTATGTAAATAGAACTTTTTTATCTGCTGTGGCTGGCCATATAAGAACGCTCAAGAATCTTGGGAGAATGAGTACAACAACAGTAAATTAAATTTTTTTATGGCAGATACGTATAATAAGAAGGAAAGAGAAAAGAAGAGAGAACTTAAGAAAAAAGACAAAGCCTCTAAAAAGGAACAGCGCAAAGACGATGCTCCCGGAGGAGGTTGGGAGAGCATGATGGCCTATGTGGATGAAGACGGAATGATTCGTGATACTCCACCAGATCCAATGGCTAAGAAATCGGTAGTAAACGCAGACAACATTGAAATTGGTGTTCCAAAGCGCGAGAAAGAAGAAGTTGATTTCGTTTTAAGAGGTACGATAAGCTATTTTGATGATACTAAAGGCTATGGCTTTATCAAAACAGCCGACGAAGAAAATTTCTTTGTACATCAGAACAATATTTCTGGCGACCCCCAAAAAGGTAAGAAAGTACGCTTCGAAAAAGAAAAGGGAGCAAAAGGATGGGCAGCAATTAAAGTTGTGATAGAATAAGGCCAATATATACTATTAAAGAGAAATGCACGTATCGAAAGGTAGGTGCATTTTTTTGTGAGTATAATTTGTGAGCTTGTTATACTTGTTAACCAAAATGCGAATCACAGTATTTCATTCAATTATGTAAAAAATATAGAGCATAAAAAAGTCACTCTTCGAACTTGAAAAGCGACTTTTTTACTACTTCAAAAATGTGTAGTTTTTGACGACTAATTATTGTTTGATCACATTCTTTGTTACAGTCATACCATTGATGGAAGAATGAATAAAGTACGATCCTGTATTAAATTCTTCCAATGAAATTGTGGTCGAAAGGTTGGTTGGTTTCAATGATAACAGTAATTTTCCGTCGATGGAAAAAACTTGAATTCTCTCAATCATTTCTTCCGATGATACCGTCACCACTGAAGTCGCTGGGTTGGGAAAAACAGCAACTAAAGATGCTTCAATTTCTTCAACACCTAAATTTGTGCTGCAAGAAATATTTCGAACTCGACCTACGTCCTGAACACCACATTCAATATTTAAACTCAAAATGTATCTATATGTACCGCTAGTTGTTGGTATAAATTGCAATGGCGAGTAGCCACGCGTCATTAATACTTGCCCATTAGCTGATGTGACTGTGATGTAATCTGTTGCTATGGAACTGCTTAACATATACACTTTACCTGCTTCCATATTTACTAAACTGTATTCTCCAGCATAGGCTTCTGGTGTTATTGTCTCTACTACCCCCGCACATGCGTTCATTGTATAGGTCGCCGACGGATAAAGATTTCCTGAAGGACAAAAGGTGGGGCTACATTTAACTAGTCGAGTTCTATTTGTGTTCTCCTCGCCACAATCTGTTCCCGTATGTGTATAAAAACGAACCACTTGGTTGGTGGTAGCCTCATAGACTAAAGGTGAAAATCCATAAACAATCCCTGATAAACCACTTTCATTACTGATGTTAATAAAATCAGTAGCTACAGAACTATAAAAGGTATATGTATTTCCTGCGGTTAAATTTACCTTGGAAAATTCTCCTGCATAACAATCAACCTCTATTTCTTCTGGAGCTATTCCATCACAAAGGGCTGGTTCGAAAGTTGTTGCGGGATATTGACCATAAGTTGCACTTAAGCAAGGACTAGGCGCCATGCAACTAACTCTTCGCTCACGAAAAACACCCTCTTCAACACAAGCGGCATTAACGTGCGTAAAAAACAACACTACTCCTGTAAAAGTAGCTTGGTAAGTAACTGCAGAGAGACCATGTACAAGAACTACATCCTGAACATCTGGATCGTAAACGGTCAAATAATCCGCGCTTAAATTACTTGAAAATTCGTAGGTATTTCCTGCATCCACATGTACTGTGGAAAATTCGCCAGCGTAGCAATTTATATTAATTAGTTCAGGTGTTCCATCAAATAATGTATTGTAAAATGTACCTTCTGGATAGTTACCGTAAGATGCGGTAATGCACTGTGCTTGAACAGTTGGTGTGAATGCGCATAAATTGGTTAATGCGAGTAAAATGTAGAGTTTAGTTTTCATACGTTGAGAATTTTTATACAAATCTCCTCACGTTCGAGTACAAAAAAAAGTAGCAATCGACAATCGACATTTTAAATAGATGAATGATTTTTCAGGCGGAGACTTCAAGTCGAGACTTATGCAAACACCAAGGTAATTGTGGTGCCGACATTCTGCTCTGAATTCACCTCTACTTTGCAATGAATAGCTTGCGCCAAGTCGCGAATGAGGTGTAAACCCAAACCTGTTTTGATACCAACCACTTCTTTTGGATCATACAATGCTTTGAATTGTGTTGTTGAAGCACCTGGACCGTTATCTGTAATCATTAATTTGGTTGTTCCCTCGTATTTCAAAACCGACCAAGTAATTTTCGGCTGTTCTGTTTTTTCTAAGACTTTTATTGCATTTGCCGTAAGATTTCGTAGAATGGTGAGTAAATAATTAAAATCGGTGGAAAGTTGAATTTCTGTTGTTTTGTCCACCACTACTTTCACTCGATCATCGCTTGCGAAGTAGTTTTCTAATTCAGCAAAAACTTCTCGAACATTCAACAGGGCAATCTCTGGTTTGAATTGTTGCATCTGGCCTTTACTCCAAAGTAGCATGTCTTCCATGGATCGTAAAAGATGTTCAGCGCTTTCCATTGTTCGTAATTCGAGCCTTTTTTTGGTCGCTTCATCCATCAAATCTGGACTTTCACTTTGTATTTGCAGAAAATGGATTAGGTTGGCAACAGGACTTCGTAAATCGTGATTTAGAATACTGAAAAATCGTGTTTTATTGGCACTTACAATTTTTAATTCTTCGTTCAAAAGTTGCAATTGTGCATTCAACTGTTTCCTTTTTCTACTTTGACGAAAAATGAGCAGTGCAATCGCAAAGACAGTCAGCATTGCACAAAGCAGATAAATGTATTGTCGATCCGCTTCCTTTATTTTTAAATTGTTAATGGTGTTCTTTGATGAAAGTTGATCAATCTTACTTTGCTTTCGTTCATTTTGGTAGCGCGCTTCCATTTCCGCTACGTTTTTCTTTGATTCTTCTCTTGAAAGTTCTTCTCGTAACGAACTATATTCTAATTGATAGCGGTAGGCCTCTTTGTGATTTCCTAGTGCACTGTATGTTTCTGCCAAAGCTTGTTTTAGTTGAGCGGTGAGTTCTTTGTCATCCTCCTCAGTTATTGGCTCAGCAGATTTGAAGTAGTTGATTGCTTTTCGGAAATCTTTTTTCTTGAGTGAAATTAATCCATTAGAGAAATCAACTTGGGCCTGTAGAAAATTGTCAGCATAGCTTGGGGCCAACTCATTTGCGTGGGTAGTATAAAATTCTGCTTTACCTAGGTCACCTTTTTTAGTATAATAGTTGGCAAGAATCAAGTCACTTTCAATCACTATGCCCCAGCAGCCAATGTCTGTTTCATTTTTCAGGAGTAAAAGTAAATCTGAATAGGCTTTTCTTGCATCTTGGGGTAAATTTGTATTCGTGTATATTTCAACGCGATCTTTGTGAATGTGTGCTTTCGCTAAACGATAATTAGTGACATACATCTCACTTTCTTTCAAATATTCGAGCGCAAACTCATATTTTTTTAAACCAACATACAATTCAGCAATGACAATGAGTTGAACTCCAAAGTTGGTAGAATCAGTGGCATTGCCCCTATGAAGAGCATCTTTTTGCAGTTTTAGACCCTTAAATTTATAGGATAATCCATTTTCATACTGACTTCTTCCAATGTAGTAATCACCCATCACTGAATAGATGTCTGCTTTCGCGTCTAGATCCTTAATGGTGTCAATGATTTGTGCAAAGGCACTTAAAATGCGATTTTGTTTTTTTGTTTCACCATAATTTGAATACACATAATGCAATTGTTTCAACGCTTCTAGTAATCGTTTTCCATTATTTATTTTCCTTGCATACTCCTCACTCTTTTCTAAATAGTAACGAGCAGAATCAGTTTCAATACCATAATTGAAGGAAACCCCTATGTAAAAAGTAAAAAGAGAACGGTGCTCAAGGTCTGAAGCTGCCGTCATTTTTAGCCCAATCCTTGCTGCATTTCGAAGTTCACTATTATTTTCAAGCACAAGTAAATTATCACAATAGTCAATCCAGGCCGCAGCCTTTTCCTTTTTTGTATTGTATTTATTTAGATCTGGTGCTTTTTGTCCAAACAGCATTCCACAATAAAAAAGAAAGAAAATAGAAAGTATTTTCATTCCCACAAATGCTTTAGCGATTCTTTGTATCCTCGGCCAAGTGGAATAATATGCTCATTTTTCATAAACACTTCATGCGTAGTTAGCTTTTCAATGTATAGTTGATTGATAGCGAAACTTCGATGCACACGGGTCATATTTTGAAATTCTTTTTCTTTCAATATATTCCCCAATGAAATAAGCACACAGTGTCTTTTTTCAGTAGTGAAGATTAAGGTATAATCTTTCAACGCTTGCAAATACAGAATAGAATGAAGTTTTATTCTGGATTGCGAATGACCTTCTTTGATGAGGATCGAGTCGCCGCCCAAACTTGCTTCAAAAAGTGAAACTTTTTCTCGAATTTCCATGTAATCCTTAATTCGAGTGATTGTTTGTTTAAAGCGATCTGCTTTGATTGGTTTTACCATAAAATCCAACACACCAACATCAAAACTTTCAACCGCATGCTCTGGATAGGAGGTGATAAAGATACAAATTGAAGAGGGCGGAAGTTGTTTTCGTAGTTCTATTCCACTCATTTCAGGCATGTCAATATCAAGAAACAAAATATCAACTGGATGGCTCTCTAAATAGAGAAGTGCATCAATGGACGAACTAAAAACTTCCAAAATTTTGATTTCAGGGTGTTTTCTAAGGCAAGCGATTACCATTAGTCGGTCTAGTTCATCGTCGTCAACAATCACGCAATTCATTAATTAAAAGTAGGAATTTTCATTGATTAAATTTTTATTTAACACAATGATTTATGATTAGAGGTGTTTTACACCTGCTTCAAGTCTAGTTCAATTAAAGTAAAACAAAAAGGACAGCTATGAACTGTCCTTTGTGACCCCGGAGGGATTGCAGATCCTCTTGTTTTGTTCATAACGAGCATAGAAACCCTAGCCTTGCTTCGCAAGTCTGTGTTTTTTGTTTCCAATTGCTTACACCAATAAATTGTTGACACACTAGAAAACAAAAAACCCTGATGTTTACATCAGGGTTTCCTTTCGTGACCCCGGAGGGATTCTAACCCCCGACCGCTGGAGCCGAAATCCAGTGCTCTATACAGCTGAGCTACGGAGCCTTCTACAACATTTTCAGTTGTCTTTAATTAATCCAGAGCTCTAAACTCCCGATCAATATCGGGATGAGCTACGGAGCCTTTCACAACAATAATTGTTGCCATTTTTATTACTCCAGTGCTCTATACTCCCGATCACTATCGGGATGAGCTACGGAGCCTTGTGCACACAAAATTACTTTTTTAAAGGGAATAATGGGCAAAATCGGAAGAAATCCAATAAATTTGAAGTACAAACGTTAATTAGCGTGATGCTTCGATTATTTTTATTCTTTCAACTATGCTCGCTTAGTGTCTTCTCTCAAATTGGGACTGGACAATGGCGCATGCACGTGCCCAACAGAAACGCAATTGATATTGCTGCCAATGGACCAATTATTTACACCGCTTTCGAAAGTGGATTGTTGGAATACAATAGCGATGATGCCGAGAAACGTGTTTGGACAGATGTGAATGGCTTATCTGATATTACAATTACTGCAATTTACTTTTCTGAAGCAGACAATAGCTTATTCATTGGCTACGAAAATGGAAATGTAGACATCCTCAAAGAGAATACTATTTTTAACGTTCCTGCGATTAAAAATGCGCAAATTGCCGGCTCAAAACGCATCAATAAATTCCGCGAATACCAAGGTTTTATTTTTATTGCCACTGGTTTTGGGGTGATTAAATTTGATCCCGATAAAATCGAGGTAAAAGACTCCTATTTTCCTACTTCGGGAAATGAATCTATTAATGACGTAACCTTCAGAGGAGATTCCATTTTCGCACTGGCGAGCTCTCGCTTATTTCGTGGGTTTTTGAACAATCCCGGATTGCCAGACGCAAGTCAATGGTTGGTAGATCCTCGTATTCCCGTGCAAACCATTTTATCATACAAAGAACTACTAAACATCAACGATGAACTGTATCTGTTGCAAATGAGTAACACCTATGGCAATGATTCAGTTTTTAAAATCAATTCCTCCGATATCAGCTTCTTTCCTCAAGTGCCTTTTTCATTAGAAATTCATTCCATGTGTGAGCACAACGGGATGGTTGCATTAAATATTGATGGCGCGTGTATCGAATTAAACAGTGACGGTACGCAAGGAAATAGCGCAACCAATTATTCATACGGAGCAATTCCCAATGTAAATCAAAGTGTTTTAAGCAACAATATTATTTGGATTGCGGATAAAAACGAAGGATTGGTGCGTTATTTTAGTCAATATTCGGCTGTGAAAGTTCAGTTTGAAGGACCTCCTAAAAACATGTATTATTCCATGGATTGGCAAGATGGTAAATTAGCAATCGCTGGCGGAGGTTTGTCTGGTATTGGATTAACATTTAGTGGTTCTGGATTCTTTACTTTCGAGGAAGAAGCTTGGAATTTATATGATCGCGATAACAATCCCTTGTGGAACGGTCAAAATGTTTGGGATTTCTTGGCAGTAGCAATTAATCCGTCAAATACTGATCAAATTGCAGTGGGTACTTTTTCTGAAATTCCCGTTTCTATTTTTAACAATGGCGCAATCACAGATACGTTTACGCAAGTAAATTCAACAATGCAGCCATCAAGTCCCGGCGGACCTTGGTCGATGGTTTCTGGATTATCATACGATGAATCTGGAAATTTATGGGCTGTCAACGGGTATTCAGAAACGCCTTTAAATGTGTTGACGGAGGACGGAACGTGGATCGGTTTTGATTGTGGTTCTTCTGCGAAAGATAAATTTTCGCGTAAGTTAGTTATCGATTACAATGGGAATAAATGGTTTTCATTAGAAGGCCTAGGCGTTGTAGGATACAATGATGATGGCACCGTGAGTAATGTTGCGGATGATGCGTATGTGATTTTAACCACTGGGGCAAATTCTGGTAACTTACCCTCTGGAACAGTCAATGCCTTGGCAGTTGATTTCGACAATGAAATTTGGATTGGAACAGACAATGGTTTTGCGGTACTTTACAACTCCGAAAGCGCTTTCGATGCTACCGCTGGAAATTACAATGCGCAACGGATCAAATTGGAATTTGAAGGGAATGTTGAGTATGTTTTAGGGAATACAAGTATTTCTGATATCGAAGTAGACGGAGGCAATCGCAAGTGGATGGGGACAGCAAATGCTGGTATTGTGTTGCTCTCTGCTGATGGCTTGGAGATTATTGAGCAATTTACAACGGATAATTCGCCCTTGATTTCGAACAATATCATCGACTTGGAAATTAATCATGATACAGGAGAACTTTTTATCATTACCGACAAAGGACTCGTTTCTTATCGTACAGACGCTACTTACGAAGATCCTGAATATTCCGATGTGCAAATCTTTCCAAATCCTGTTCGGCCTGAAATGCAAGGTCCGATTACCATTCAAGGAATACGTTATGACTCCGACGTAAAAATTACAGACGTAGCAGGAAATTTAGTTTACAAAACCCGCTCGAACGGTGGCACCGCTTCGTGGGACGGTAAAACAATGTCAGGCGAGCGCGTAGCTACTGGTGTTTACTTAATTTGGACCGCTGCTAACGAGGGGAAAGGTCGTAAAGTGGGTAAAGTATTGATCATCAATTAAGCGTGAAATCTACCGACAAAGCCATATTTATAGGCAAGGTAAACTATTCAGAATCGAGTTTAATTTGCACTTTTTATACCTTGAAAAATGGGATGCAAACTTTTATTTTTCAAGGTGGAAAAAAGAAATCGGCTGGATTGTTTCCAATGGCCATTGTTGAAATTACGTATTATTTGCGCCCAGATAGTGAGCTAGGTAAATTGACTGAAGCAAGGATTTTGGAACAAGCAGACATTCGTTTTGACCCTATTCGATCCACCATCGCTTTCTTTATGGCACAGGTGGTAAAACACTGTCTAAAAACCAATCAGTCTGATCAAGCGCTCTTTGATTATGTAAAATTGGCATCAACAGAGCTGGGTCAGTCCACAACGCTAACGCTATTTCCACTTCAATTTCTTGTCGATTTTAGTATGCATTTGGGTGTTGAGCCGCTAGTTAATGAAGATGGAATTTACTTCCATATTGCTGAAGGCGAAATTAACTCAGAAAAAAAATCATACGATATTGTGGAAGTAGGACCGCATGTAGCATTGATTCGGAATTTGTATTTGAATCAACAAAAGGACTCAAGTTATCCAAAAGAAGTAAGAGTTTCAGCCTTAAATTGCCTCATAAAGTACTACGAAATTCACATTCCCGGCTTTAAAGCAAATTTGGTGGTGGATGTGCTCCAAGAAACACTTAGCTAATTACTTACGCATTTCCTTGATGTAGATCTTAGAAAAATCTAAAGTTTCCATCGCATTGATTGTAAAATCTCTTACACGAGCATTGGTCATCGCAAGAAAATCTTCGGTTAGAATCGGCATTACTGGCGCTTCGTTTACAAGGATTTGATCACATTTTACCATGTAGTCATTGCGTTTAGCATCGTTTGTTTCTTTCAAGGCTTTTTCCAATGTTAAATCAAACTCTTGACTTCTAAACTTGTATGGATTGACTGTGTTTGAATTAGTAGGAATATTTTTACCGTAGAAAATACTTAAGAAATTTACAGCATCTGGATAATCAGCAATCCAAGCTGCTCTCCAAATTTTTGCAGTACCACTTGTAATTGCCGCTTCTTTTTCATCATACGTGCACATCTTAATGTTTAGTGTAACGCCAAGATTTTCTTTTAACTGACGAACAACACCTTCGCACATTTTATAACTTGCAGAGCCTTTGGCGGCATTCACATAAAAATCAAGTACAGGGAAATTTTTACCTCCAGGATAACCAGCTTGTGTCATTAATTGCTGCGCTAGTTGTACATCAAACGAATGACCTTTTACTTTCTCAGCAGAGTAATTTTGAAGTTTTGGGACAAAGCCATTCAACGCAGGCCACCCTTCTCCCAATAAATTTTTGTTGACAATGTCATTTCTGTTCAGCGCAATGTTGAATGCCTTTCTCACACGAACGTCTTTGAATTCAGCACTTTCACAAGCAAAAGCAACATAGTGAATATTCATTGATGCAGTAGCCACTACATTGTGTTTTACATTTTTCCCCTCTTGTGCTTCTTGTAATGAACCAAATACATTTTCAATTTCTTCTACCGGAATTTCCAATACCATGTCAATTTCTTTCTTTCTGAATGCCATCAATTCAGATTTCTTGTCCTTCACATAATTAATGTCAATTTGATGGAGGAATGGCAGTTGATTTCCTAACTCATCTTTTCTCCAATAGGATAAATTTCTATTTAATACAATACCATTATTGTCGTGGGATGTTAAAATAAATGGCCCCGTTCCAACAGGATGTTTTCCAATTTCTTTTCCGTATTTTTCATAGGCTTCCGCTGGAAAAATTCCCAATCCAGAGTGTGTAAGGATTTTTGCAAAGTCGGTAGAAGGCGTAATCAATTTAATTTCTAATTCATAATCTCCTTTTACAACAATGCCAGAGACTCCTGTTTTTGGAAGGCTAGATTTTGATATTTTATTGAATTGTTTTGCCCCTTCTATTTTGTCAACAAGTAAATAGCTGTAAGTATTATTTGGCAAGCCAGAGCAAGAAAATTCTAAAGCAAATTTTACATCTTTTGCATTGAGTTCTCTAGCTCCACCGCTGAAACAATCATCTTCATGAAATTTGATTCCTTTTCTAATTTTAAAAGTGAAGGTTTTAGCATCGTTACTTTCCATGTACGATTCTGCAATGCATGGAACAACGTCCATATTTTCTCCATCAATTCTCAGCAAAGATTCAAATAGTTGAGAAACTACTCGCTGAGAATAGACATCTCCAGTTTCTGCTGGGAATAACGAATTAATTTTTTCTGGTGAAAGAAATTTAAAGGTACCACCATACATTTTTCCTCCAATCGCATCCTTTTGTTGAGGTTCTTCTGTCCCACCACATGAAGTTAAAATTAATAGTAAGAGAGGGAAGTAGTAAGCAATTTTTTTCATTCTCAGCATAAATTTATTGGTAACAAATATAGAAAATTATACAGTAAAACTGCGTACTCAGAAAAAGTGGTGAATTTATGTCTACAATTTAATTGCCTTAATCCCTGGCAACTCGGTTCCTTCCAAGTATTCTAGCATTGCACCACCTCCTGTAGAAACGTATGAAACCTTATCGCTCAAACCAAATTTATTGATGGCCGCTACTGAATCTCCACCACCAATCAGTGAAAATGCACCTGCTGCCGTTGCGTCAACAATGGCATTGGCAATATCTACTGTGCCTTGCTGAAAATTTTCCATTTCAAAAACGCCCATCGGCCCATTCCATAAAATCAATTTGGAATTAAGAATGATTTCGCGACAAGCAATAGAAGTTGCTGGACCAGTATCCAATCCCATCCAACCATCTGGAATTTCATTAATTTGAACCGTTTTTTTATTCGCGGCATTGTCAAACTTATCAGCAATAATGGTATCCGTTGGAATGTATAAATTAACGCCTTTTTCCTTTGCTTTTGCAATGATTGTTCTTGCCATCTCTAAATAATCGTCTTCTACTAAAGAAGCTCCTACTTTTCCTCCTTGTGCTTTCACAAACGTATAAGCCATTCCGCCACCAACGATGAGGTTGTCTACTTTTTCAAGCAAACGTTCAATGATCGTAATTTTTGAAGAAACTTTTGCACCACCAACAATTGCCGTTAAAGGCTTTTCAGTGGAGTTAAGCACCTTGTCAACTGCTTTAATTTCTCCTTCAATCAAATAACCGAACATTTTGTCATTTGGGAAAAATTTGGCAACTACCGTTGTGCTGGCATGTGCACGATGAGCCGTTCCGAAAGCATCATTGATGTAAACATCACCATGTTTAGCCAATTCTTGTGCAAAGCTTTCTGTTCCTGCTGTTTCTTGCTTATAGAAACGAACATTTTCAAGCATCAACACTTCTCCGGCTTTCAGTTCTGAACTCATTCGCAACGCTTCTTCACCAATACAATCGTTCGCAAATTTTACTGGCACACCCAGTATTTTTGAAGTATGATCAACAATATGACGTAGGGAGTATTTAGCATCAAAACCTTCTTTTGGTCGACCTAAATGCGACATCAAAACCACGCTTCCACCATTTTTTAAAACATGTAAAATTGTTGGAGCAGCTGCGCGAATACGCGTATCGTCTGTCACTGCAAATGTTTCCTTGTCTAAGGGAACGTTAAAATCTACACGGATTAGGGCTCTTTTGCCTGCGAAATTGTAAGTGTGGATCGTGTTCATGGATGAAAATTTGGTGAACAAAAGTAATCATGTGAGAGACAAAATCAAATTGTTCTTATTAATTTCACTAACCCATGTCCGACGAACGCCAGATATTTACATTACAGCAAGTAGCAAGTTCTATTCGAAAAACGATTGAGAATAGGTATACTTCTTCGTATTGGTTAAAAGCGGAGCTGCACAAGATCAATTTGTTTGCTAGCGGTCATGCTTTTCCAGAGCTAGTGCAAAAAGAAGACGGAAAAATTGTGGCCCAAATGAGAGGAATTGTTTGGAAATCGAATTTTGATAGGATCAATCAACAATTTATTCAAGTGGTAAAAGAGCCACTAAAAGAAGGGTCTGTTTTTTTAATGCAGGTGAAAGTAACCTTTACTGAGCTGTATGGTGTGAGCTTACAAATTTTGGCCATCGACCCCAGTTTTTCTTTAGGTGAATTACAACGACAACGAGAGGAGACCTTGAATCGATTGCAAAAAGAAGGATTGTTGAATCTCAATCAATTGCTGAAATTTCCGCTGCTTCCGCAACGAGTGGCTATTATTTCTGCTGAAACGAGTAAAGGACTGAGCGACTTTATGAAAGTAATTGAGCAAAACCCTTTCGGGTACAAATTTTTTACGATGTTGTTTAAAGCACACATGCAAGGCGACCAAGCGGCCCCTTCGATGATAACAAAGTTGGAGCGGATCAGAAAAGTACTTCACCATTTTGATGTTGTGGTGATTGTGCGTGGCGGCGGCGATGAAGTGGGCTTAACGTGCTACAATGATTTTGAGTTGTGCAAAGCAATTGCTACTTTTCCGATTCCTGTTTTGACAGGTATTGGGCACTCCACAAATCTCACAGTGGCTGAAATGATAGGCTATCGTAGCGCGATTACTCCTACTGAATTAGGTGAATTTTTGATTCAAGTTTTTCATGAATTTGCAGTCCCCGTGGAAAATGCGACAAGAAGTTTGAAAGCACGTTGTGAATTTTTACTGGGAATAAATAAAATTCAATTTTCAAAATTGATTGGGGAATTTAAAAATGCAAACGGGTTTTTATTGCAAAATCAAGAGCAAAGCATTGAAAACCTGGTCTTAAGACTGAAAAGTGAAAGTCAAAATAAAATGATGCGGGAATTGGCAACGCTGCAGCAAATTGAAGGAATGGTAAGGGTGCTGGACCCAAAAAGTGTATTGAAAAGAGGGTTTTCAATTGCTAAAGTGGATGATAAAATTATCGATGCTTCCACTAAACTATCAAAAGGAATGCGAATACAAACTCAGACCTTTGATCAAATTATAGAATCTGAAATTATAGAAATACAATGAGCGAAGAATTAAATTATAAAGGCGCCTTTGAAGAACTGCAAGAAATTGTTGTTCAGATGGAAAGTGGAAACATTTCTATTGATACGCTTTCTGAAAAAGTGAAACGAGCAACAGCGCTTATTGCCATCTGTAAAAACAAATTAAAAACGACAGAAGAAGACGTCAATGCAATTTTGAAGGAATTGGAATAGAATTACTTTTCTTTTAGTAACAGATTTATATCGCGCAACAATGAATCAACTTCTTTCGAATTGGTGCCATCGTAATATCCGCGGATACGCTTGTTTTTGTCGACCAAGACAAAATTGTTAGTGTGAATAAAATCACTGCCAACATCTCCTTGATTAATCGCTGCCGCTGGCTTTAGAACAAAAAATGATTTTCGAGCCAGTGCATACAATTTTTCCTTTTTCCCTGTGATGAAGTGCCAATTCTTTCCAGCATTGTGCGCCACAGCATAAGCTTTAAGTGCGGATGGGGTGTCTTTTTCTGGATCAACAGTAAAACTTAGGATTTGAAACTTTTTATTGTTCCCAAATTTATTGTCGATGCGCTGCATTTGTGAGTTCATTATTGGGCAAATGGTCTGACAAGTTGTAAAAAAATACTCAGCTACAAACACTTTTCCTTCGATAGTTTTTTCGGTAATTTTTTGATTCTCTTGATCAATTAAACTAAAATCACCGATGGTATGCCCGTAGCCAATTCTCAATAATTCAGGATCCACCATTTCTTCCTGAAGATCAATTGGATTGAGGATCGGTAAAGACTTAGATTTTTCAGAATTTGAAGTTTGAAAATAATACGTTATTCCCACCATTATTGAAGAAAATAGAAGAAGAAATAAGAGTGTTTTTTTCATGAAAGCAAAAATAAGCATTCCTTCCTTTTCTTCAGTTTATTATTTAGTTTATCCAAATGTTAAGAATTCAAAAAATATATCTACTTTAGTCTCAACCAAATCATGTGCATACACAGGAATTATGAAAGCTAAAATTTCAAGTTTTTTCCTCTTCGGATTTTCCGCTTTTGTTGGATTTTCGCAGGGATATCAAGCCAATTTTCAGGGTCAAAAGCAGCAAGCTATGGGAAGTGCTGGTACCGGGTTGTTGTTGGATGGAGCAAGTCTATTCTTTAATCCTGGAGCTAGTTCGTTTTTGGAAAAATCATCTATTAATGCGGCGGTATCGCCTGTTTTTGCCAATGTGATGTTCCAAGAAAGTGGAACGCAAGCTATTGGAAGAACAAATTCGCCAGTGTCGACACCATTTGCTTTTTATGCTGTTTTTAAACCTAAAAAATTAGAAAAATGGGCTTTTGGTTTTGCTGCATACACACCTTTTGGAAGCACAATTTCTTATGAAGATGGTTGGTTGGGCCGTTTTGCTTTAACACGTCTGCAACTGTCAAGTATCTTCTTTCAACCAACAGTATCATACAAAATCAGTGATAAATGGGGTATTGGTGGTGGATTTGTGATTTGTGATGGAAAAGTAAACTTGCAAAAAGATCTACCTGTTCAGTTCGATGACAGTTCTTATGCACATGTAGAATTGTCTGGAAAATCAATCGGATTTGGAGGGAATCTAGGCCTTTATTTTAAACCAACAGAAAAATGGTCGTTTGGCTTAACATATCGTACGCAATTGAACATGAAATTAAAAGATGGCAATGCCGATTTTACAGTGCCGGATGCTGTTGCCGACAAGTTTCCCGATGGAAAGTTCACAGGAGCACTTCCCTTGCCACAAATTGCATCTTTTGGAGTAGGGTACAACCCAATCGAGCAATTGAAATTGGCACTCGATGTCAACTTCATCGGTTTCAAAGCGTATGATACCTTGGCATTTGATTACGAGCAAAACACATCTTCATTGCTTGATTCTAAATTGCCTAGAATGTATCACAATACCTTTGCTTTTCGCTTTGGTGCACAATACAAGGTAATTGAGCAACTTGACCTGCGTGTTGGGGTGGCTTATTCCTTGCCTCCTTCAGATGATGATTATGTTACACCAGAAACACCAGATGCCCGTAAAATTGCACTTTCGGCTGGTTTGACGTATCGTCCAATTGAAAAATTTCAGATTGATGCTTCGGTTATTTATGCGAAGTTTAAACGAAACTCTACCAATCAAGAATTGAATTTGTATGGAACATATTCTGTCATTGCCATCATTCCCGGGATTGGCTTAACGTATAATTTTTAAGCTATGAAAAAGTTTGTTTTATTGCTATTAAGTGGAGCATTTGCGCTTCAATCTTGTCAACCAAAAGAAACTGATTTTGAGGAATCGTTGGGTGACATCGATGCAACAGCTGTTATTGCAATTGGTGGAGGATATATGGCCGGAGAATTAGATGGCGCATTGACGTATGAAGGTCAAAAAAATTCTTTAGCAGCGATGATTTCAGGTCAATTTGCAAGCAATTCTTTTCTTCAGCCATTGATGGATCCATCCTCTGTTGGTATTGGTTTTACAGGAGGTTCTGTCTTAGACCTTGACTATAAAACTGATTGCACTGGGGCAACTTCGCTATCACCCGTTCGTGTAGCGGCCACAGGCGATGCTACTCAATTAGCAAATATGTATGCCGGACCCTATGCCAACATGGGTGTTCTTGGCATGAAATCCACTCACTTAGTGGCAACTGGATATGGAAATTCTGCTGCAGGCGCGGGAAATTACAACCCGTTTTTTAGTCGAATGGCGGCAAATGAGGCATCGTCTTCAGTGATTGCAGATGCTTTAGCGAATAATCCCACTTTTTTCAGCTTTTTTGTGGGAATGGAAGATGTTTTCCAATATGCACAAAAGGGAGCAACAGGTAGTTTAACGCCCATCAATGGGGCAGCAGGAGTAGGATTTGATGGTTCTATTTCAACAGCACTCGACCAATTGACGGCGAATGGAGCAAAAGGAGTTGTAGGAACAATTCCTGATGTAACTTCAATGCCTTATTTTACCACAATTCCATGGAATGGATTAAACCTAGATCAAGCAGATGCTGATTTGTTAAACAATATTTACAATCCAATCGGAATTTCGTTCCAAGTAGGTGTAAATGCTTTTATGATTCAAGACCCAGATGCTGGTGCTTTTGGAGTTAGAAAGATGGTAGAGGGTGAATTGATAGTGTTGGGAGTGCCTTTGGATTCTGTGAAATGCAATCAAATGGGTTCAGCTTTTCCATTTAGAAATGAATTTGTGCTCACCTTAGAAGAAATTCAAGAAATTCGAGATTACACCAATAGTTACAATGCGATTTTAGCAGAAGAGGCTTCGAGTCATAATTTAGCGCTGGCGGATGTTCACTCATTTTTTGCTAAAATTAAGGCTGGTTTTGTGTGGAATGGGGTCTCGATTAGCTCAACTTTTGTTAGTGGTGGAGCCTATGCCTTAGATGGCTATTCACTCGTTCCGCGAACAAATGCATTATTAGCCAATGAATTTATTAAAGCAATAAATACGCAATATCATTCAACGATTCGTTTACTTAATCCGTCTGTTTACCGCGGAGTCATTTTCCCTTAATTCTAAAATTAATTTTATGAAAAGAATTTTTACTACACTAATTTGTTTATTATCAGGACTTTCTGTTCAAGCACAAGAAGCATGTTCAACTGGTCGCTATTCCTCAGATGTTTATTCTACGGTTAGCACTACTTCGAATATTACCTATGGGCAAAACTATTCCTTTAACGGGTCAATGACATCTTTAAAGTTAGATTTTTACGAACCTCAGGCGGATACCGCTACGAAACGACCATTAATTATTTGGATTCATGGTGGAAGCTTTATCGGAGGATCAAAGACTGATCAAGATATGGTTGCTTTGTCCAATCGCTTTGCAAAGAAAGGTTTTGTTTGTGCTTCTTTGGATTATCGACTTGGGTTTTTCCCAATAGATTCTGCCAATGCGATCAAGGCCGTTTTGAGAGCTACTCAAGATGCTAGAGCTGCGGTAAGATTCTTTTACAAGAATGCACAAAATGGCAACTCTTACAAAGTAGATACCAACAATATTTTCATTGGAGGTGCTTCCGCAGGAGCTATTACAGCACTTCATTTTGCTTATTTGGACAAGACTTGTGAATTGACAGAAACTGGTTACATGACTCAAACAGCTTTGGATGGTTTTGGCGGTGCAGAAGGATATAGTGGAAATCCTTGTTATTCTTCAGATGTTAAGGGAGTAATTAATTTGTGTGGTGCATTGGCGCGATACAGTTGGATGGAATCGGGTGATGTTCCTGTGGTTTCTTTGCATGGAACAAATGACGGAACGGTAGGTTATAATCGTCAAATTGTTAATCCAGGTGTTCCCTTGATGTACTTAGATGGCAGTAGAATGTTGTATGAACATGCAACTGCAATTGGACTTGAGAACCCATTTTATACTTTCAAAGGTGCCCCTCACGTGCCGCATGCTGGCACAAGCGCTTCCGCTTTAGCTTATATGGATACTACCGTTAATTTTGTGCGCGATTTCTTGATCGATCAAATGGGGTGTACTGACGCTCCTTTGCAAGCGATGAATGCTACTCAACAAACAGCTACTCTTTATACTTCACCAGCTTGCACAACCAACGTGGTGGCTCCGGGGTGTTTTACTGCTGGTGCTGAAGAATTGATGGCAGGAGAAGTTTCTATGTTCCCTAACCCAGCAAAAGATCAAGTAACGATTTCAATTTCTGAAGGCCAAATTTCAGGTGTTCAGGTGTTTGATTTGAATGGTCGTTTGATGACTTCTTCAAATGAAAGCGGATTAAGCTTGAATTTGGATGTGAGCGCCTTACATCAAGGTGTGTACTTTATTAAAATTATGGCAGCAAATAACTCCAATTATTCATTCAGATTAGTGAAGGATTAAAGAGCTATTTTTTCTAAAGAAATCCCACTTAAAGTGGGATTTTTTGTTTTTTATGGCATAATCCCGCTTAGTTCGTTTTTATTAGGCAACCATTTTTTTACTTTTTCGTTGAGTTAATTAGTAATTATTACTACTTTGGTAGGCTACAACTCAAGATTATGTTAACATTTGCTATAACTTCCCTCAGAAAGGGGATTGCTTTTTATAAATCAATCTTTTTTCTACTTGTTGTGATTCTTTGCTATGGCAAAGTACTGGGCCAAAGTTCTCCAAACCCAATCAATGGACCTGGTCCAGCTTGGGTGGACATGTTGAATTGTGATGGCACCCCAACTTTTTCCATCAACTTAACAGGGCAACCAGGTGGTACTTGGACAAGTAACCCTATGCAACGTGCTGGTGATTGTTGCGGTACAGATAATAATTGCGTACAGTTTTCAGTGACTCTTGACCCTCTAGCGGAAGGAATTATTTTTAGCATACCAGGCGGATGTGGTGCTGCGCCTTCAGGCTCATTGTTTTATCAAGTGGATTGTGGGCCATTAACATCTGTAGGTTCGCCTCTTTGTTTGAATGGAACAGGGCCGTTTATCATTACTTTTTGTAAGCCTGGAAACAATGCAAACTGTTATTCAATTACTTCCATACCTGCTCCTGGATCAAGTGGTGATGTTATTACCGCAGATGGTTGTCAGGACACACTTAGCGTTACTGGAGTTAGTGCCGCATCTACTACCTGGAGTTCAATTTCACCTGGTACTCCTGGCCAATACAATAATTATTTGAATAATTTGGCTGGAAGTCAACCTGGTGTTTCTGGAGTGGCTTACACCGGACAAACAACTGTTATTGTTACACCTCAACCTGGTTTTCCATCAGTGATCCAATATCGTGTATGTGGAACGGTAATAGGTGCTTGTAGTGCTGCCTCATTTTGCGACACTGTGTCGGTTTCCATTTTCCCCGATCTTGCTGCTCAAATTAACCCGCTTAATCCATCCATTTGTTTTGGAGCCCCCGGAACTACCTTGACAGCTGTCCCGATAGGTGGTACTGCGCCATATACTTATCTCTGGTCTGGTCCTTCGCAGAACGGCGCGACAACAAGTAGCATTTTTGCAACAACTCCAGGGGTTTATAACCTTTCAATAACAGATGCTACAGGTTGTCCCGCAGCGTCTACAACAGTCACCGTAACACAATTTGCTAATCCAATAACTGCAAATGCAGGGATAGATCGTAATATTTGTAGATCGCCTGTTCCTACAATTACTATCAATGGATCCGTAACGGGTACAACAACAGGAATTTGGAGTGGTGGGGCTGGTACCTATAGTCCATCCACAACAAGTTTGTTATTGAATTATACACCTTCTGCTGCAGAATTAGCAGCTGGTACTGTTACACTAACTCTTACGACAACCAATAATGGCTCTTGTCCTAGTGCTTCTGATCAAATGACGATCACCTTACCTCAATTTACCTCTACATTATCTGCCCTCGCTACTAATGTTACTTGTTTTGGTGCAGCTAATGGCTCAATTAATTTGACAGTTACAGGAGGTGCAGCACCAACGGGTTACGTTTGGTCAAATGGTCCGACTACACAAGATATTGCTTCTTTGGCACCAGGTTCATATTCTGTTACTGTAACAGATGCAAATGGTTGTACAGGGATTCTGACTCAAGCCATTACGCAGCCTGCATTATTAACGAGTTCAATTACCTCACAAACAAACGTAGCTTGTTTTGGCGCAAGTACAGGTTCGGTTACCGTAGCTGGTGCTGGAGGTACAACAGCCTATCAATACGCCTTAAATGCTGGTCCAAATCAAGCAAGTGGTACTTTTTCAGGACTAGTTGCAGGAACTTATACTGTCACAGTTACTGATTTCAATGGCTGCGTGGTTAATCAAACTGTCACAATCACTCAACCTGCTGCTGCACTTACTTTGTCAGCAACACAGGTTAATGTATTGTGTTTTGGAGGAGCAACTGGTTCTATTAATTTAACACCAGCAGGCGGAACGCCAGCATACACTTATACATGGTCGAACGGTGCAAATTCTCAAGATATTAGTGGTCTAGTGGCAGGCACTTACACGGTTAACGTGCACGATGTAAATGGTTTGACAGGGGGTTGTGCTGCAACTCTATCGGTAACAATCACGCAACCAGCAGCACCATTAACAGTAAGTACAACGCAAGTAAATATATTATGTAATGGCGGCACAACTGGTTCCATTGATTTGACACCAGCAGGCGGCACAGCACCTTATACTTATTCATGGAGCAATGGCGCAGTAACACAAGATTTAACAGGTATTGCAGCAGGGACTTACACGGTGAATGTAACGGATGCAAATGGTTTAACGGGAGGTTGTTTTGCAACAACAACTGTAACCATCACACAGCCAGCGGCGCCGTTAACAGTAACAAGTACACGTGTAAACGTTTTGTGTTTTGGCGCATCAACGG
>JAZKFZ010000001.1:236445-708052 GCA_040386155.1 Bacteroidota bacterium
GCGGCACAACTGGTTCCATTGATTTGACACCAGCAGGCGGCACAGCACCTTATACGTATTCATGGAGCAATGGCGCAGTAACACAAGATTTAACAGGTATTGGAGCAGGGACTTACACGGTGAATGTAACGGATGTAAATGGCTTAACGGGAGGTTGTTTTGCAACAACATCTGTAACCATCACACAGCCAGCGGCACCGTTAACAGTAACAAGTACACGTGTAAACGTTTTGTGTTTTGGCGCATCAACGGGCTCGATCGACTTGAGTCCAGCGGGAGGAACAGCACCTTATACTTATGCATGGAGCAATGGCGCAGTAACACAGGATTTAACGAATATTCCAGCAGGAACATACACCGTTGTTGTAACGGATGCGAATGGCTCAACGGGAGGTTGTACAGCAACCACCACAGTAATTATCACACAACCAGCGGCAGCATTAACAGTTAGTACAACGCAGGTGAATGTATTGTGTTTTGGTGGCACAACAGGTTCTATTAACTTAACACCAGCAGGCGGAACGCCAGCATATACGTATGCATGGAGCAATGGCGCAGTTACACAGGATTTAAGTGGATTAGCTGCAGGGACTTACACAGTGAATGTAACGGATGCAAACGGTAGCACAGGCGGTTGTACAGCTACTACATCAGTAACGATTACTCAACCAGCAGCACCATTAACAGTAAGTACAACGCAAGTAAATATATTATGTAATGGCGGCACAACTGGTTCCATTGATTTGACACCAGCAGGCGGCACAGCACCTTATACGTATTCATGGAGCAATGGCGCAGTAACACAAGATTTAACAGGTATTGGAGCAGGGACTTACACGGTGAATGTAACGGATGTAAATGGCTTAACGGGAGGTTGTTTTGCAACAACATCTGTAACCATCACACAGCCAGCGGCACCGTTAACAGTAACAAGTACACGTGTAAACGTTTTGTGTTTTGGCGCATCAACGGGCTCGATCGACTTGAGTCCAGCGGGAGGAACAGCACCTTATACTTATGCATGGAGCAATGGCGCAGTAACACAGGATTTAACGAATATTCCAGCAGGAACATACACCGTTGTTGTAACGGATGCGAATGGCTCAACGGGAGGTTGTACAGCAACCACCACAGTAATTATCACACAACCAGCGGCAGCATTAACAGTTAGTACAACGCAGGTGAATGTATTGTGTTTTGGTGGCACAACAGGTTCTATTAACTTAACACCAGCAGGCGGAACGCCAGCATATACGTATGCATGGAGCAATGGCGCAGTTACACAGGATTTAAGTGGATTAGCTGCAGGGACTTACACAGTGAATGTAACGGATGCAAACGGTAGCACAGGCGGTTGTACAGCTACTACATCAGTAACGATTACTCAACCAGCAGCACCATTAACAGTAAGTACAACGCAAGTAAATATATTATGTAATGGCGGCACAACTGGTTCCATTGATTTGACACCAGCAGGCGGCACAGCACCTTATACTTATTCATGGAGCAATGGCGCAGTAACACAAGATTTAACAGGTATTGCAGCAGGGACTTACACGGTGAATGTAACGGATGCAAATGGTTTAACGGGAGGTTGTTTTGCAACAACAACTGTAACCATCACACAGCCACCTATTTTAACTCAATCTATTTCATCATTTACATATCCTAGTGGAACGAATATTAGTTGCTTTGGATTGTCTGATGGAAGTGTGAATCTTACGATTGGTGGTGGAAATCCAACATATACTTATTTATGGTCCAATGGAGCATTAACAGAAGATTTGAGCAATGTCCCAGCCGGCACCTATAGCGTTACTGTTACAGATTTAAATGGTTGTTCAATAACTTCTACAATTACTCTAACGCAACCAACATTATTGACTTCATCATTAACACCTTTCGTTTATGCAGGTGGATTTAATGTATCTGGTTGTGTAAATGATGGGTCTATCAATTTAACACCAGCTGGTGGAAACCCAACATATACTTATTTATGGTCAAATGGAGCTACAACACAAGATGTTGCATCCTTAGCCGCTGGAACGTATAATGTCACAACTACTGATATTAATGGATGTACGAGTACAACATCTGTTACATTGACGCAACCAAACCCTTTAGCACAAGTGATTTCATCATTTACATATCCAAGCGGAACAAATATTAGTTGTTTTGGATTAAGCGATGGAAGTGTTGATTTAACGATTTCAGGCGGAACACCATTATATTCGTATTTGTGGAGTAATGGTGCTACTACGCAAGATCTTAGTAATGTTCCGGCAGGAACTTACAGTGTCACTGTTACTGATGCAAATGGTTGTACAATTACTTCGTCAATTACACTAACAGAACCTGTTATTCTTACAAGCTCATTAGACCCTTCTATTTATGCCGGTGGATTTAATGTGTCTGGTTGTGTTGCGGATGGAACAATAGATTTAACTGTGGTAGGTGGTAATCCTGGATATACCTATTCTTGGTCGAATGGCGCAGTGATAGAAGATATTAGTTCATTGATTTCAGGAAACTATACTGTAACTGTTACCGACCTAAATGGATGTCAAACAATTAGCAATATAACATTGACACAACCAGGTGGATTGACACAAAGTATTTCAGCGTTTACCTATCCAAGTGGGACAAATATCAGTTGTTTTGGCTTGAGTGATGGTTCAATTGATCTTACAATTGGCGGTGGTACACCTGGATATACGTATGTTTGGTCAAATGGTGCTGTTACTGAAGATCTTACCAATTTGGCTGCAGGAACGTATGGTGTAACAGTGACTGATCAAAATGGCTGTCAAATAAGTAGCTCAATTACCTTAACTCAACCCCCTGCTTTAACTCAATCTGTTAATGCATTTATCTACCCAAGTGGGAACAATATTAGTTGTTTTGGATTAAGTGATGGATCAGTAAATTTAACTGTTTTGGGAGGAAACCCAGCCTATTCTTACCTTTGGTCGAATGGAGCAGTTTCTCAAGATTTGACGAATGTTCCGGCAGGTACTTACAACGTTACTATCACCGACGTGAATGGGTGTTCAATTCCTAGCACAATCACGTTAACAGAGCCTACAATTTTAACACAAACGATCTCAGCATTTACCTATCCAAGCGGCACCAATATTAGCTGTTTTGGCTTGAGTGATGGTTCTATTGATTTAACAATTGCAGGAGGTAGCCCTGGATATACATACGCTTGGTCGAACGGAGGAATAATTGAAGATTTAACAAATCTACCAGCTGGACCATACAATGTTACAGTTACGGATATCAATGGTTGTACAATAACATCTTCTATCACATTAACTGAACCAAGTCCTTTAACACAAACAATAAGTGCCTTTACCTATCCAAGTGGAACAAACATTAGTTGTTTTGGTTTGAGCGATGGTTCAATTGATTTAACAATTGGAGGTGGAAACCCAGGGTATGTGTATGATTGGTCAAATGGTGGGGCAAGTGAAGATTTGACTGCTTTACCAGCAGGTGTTTATAGCGTGACAGTCACAGATATAAATGGTTGTTCAATTCCAAGCACCATCACCTTAACTGAGCCACCAGCGCTAAATCAATCAGTTACGGCATTTACGTACCCAAGTGGGAACAACATTAGCTGTTTTGGCTTAAGTGATGGTTCGGTAGATTTAACGATTACTGGAGGAAATCCTGGTTACACCTATTCATGGTCGAATGGAGCAGTTTCTCAAGATTTGACGAATGTTCCGGCAGGTACTTACAACGTTACTATCACCGACGTGAATGGGTGTTCAATTCCTAGCACAATCACGTTAACAGAGCCTACAATTTTAACACAAACGATCTCAGCATTTACCTATCCAAGCGGCACCAATATTAGCTGTTTTGGCTTGAGTGATGGTTCTATTGATTTAACAATTGCAGGAGGTAGCCCTGGATATACATACGCTTGGTCGAACGGAGGAATAATTGAAGATTTAACAAATCTACCAGCTGGACCATACAATGTTACAGTTACGGATATCAATGGTTGTACAATAACATCTTCTATCACATTAACTGAACCAAGTCCTTTAACACAAACAATAAGTGCCTTTACCTATCCAAGTGGAACAAACATTAGTTGTTTTGGTTTGAGCGATGGTTCAATTGATTTAACAATTGGAGGTGGAAACCCAGGGTATGTGTATGATTGGTCAAATGGTGGGGCAAGTGAAGATTTGACTGCTTTACCAGCAGGTGTTTATAGCGTGACAGTCACAGATATAAATGGTTGTTCAATTCCAAGCACCATCACCTTAACTGAGCCACCAGCGCTAAATCAATCAGTTACGGCATTTACGTACCCAAGTGGGAACAACATTAGCTGTTTTGGCTTAAGTGATGGTTCGGTAGATTTAACGATTACTGGAGGAAACCCTGGTTACACCTATTCTTGGTCAAATGGAGCAATTACAGAGGATTTAACTAATGTGCCAGCAGGAACTTACACAGTAACGGTAAACGATCCAAATGGCTGTCCTATTATTGCCTCCATTACTTTAACTGAACCGTCGGTATTGACAGAGGCTATTTCGGCATTTACCTATCCAAGCGGAACAAACATTAGTTGTTTTGGCTTTAGTGATGGTTCTATTGATTTAACAATTGCAGGAGGTAGCCCTGGATATACATACACTTGGTCGAACGGAGGAATAATTGAAGATTTAACAAATCTACCAGCTGGACCATACAATGTTACAGTTACGGATATCAATGGTTGTACAATAACATCTTCTATCACATTAACTGAACCAAGTCCTTTAACACAAACAATAAGTGCCTTTACCTATCCAAGTGGAACAAACATTAGTTGTTTTGGTTTGAGCGATGGTTCAATTGATTTAACAATTGGAGGTGGAAACCCAGGGTATGTGTATGATTGGTCAAATGGTGGGGCAAGTGAAGATTTGACTGCTTTACCAGCAGGTGTTTATAGCGTGACAGTCACAGATATAAATGGTTGTTCAATTCCAAGCACCATCACCTTAACTGAGCCACCAGCGCTAAATCAATCAGTTACGGCATTTACGTACCCAAGTGGGAACAACATTAGCTGTTTTGGCTTAAGTGATGGTTCGGTAGATTTAACGATTACTGGAGGAAACCCTGGTTACACCTATTCTTGGTCAAATGGAGCAATTACAGAGGATTTAACTAATGTGCCAGCAGGAACTTACACAGTAACGGTAAACGATCCAAATGGCTGTCCTATTATTGCCTCCATTACTTTAACTGAACCGTCGGTATTGACAGAGGCTATTTCGGCATTTACCTATCCAAGCGGAACAAACATTAGTTGTTTTGGCTTTAGTGATGGTTCTATTGATTTAACAATTGCAGGAGGTAGCCCTGGATATACATACACTTGGTCGAACGGAGGAATAATTGAAGATTTAACAAATCTACCAGCTGGACCATACAATGTTACAGTTACGGATATCAATGGTTGTACAATAACATCTTCTATCACATTAACTGAACCAAGTCCTTTAACACAAACAATAAGTGCCTTTACCTATCCAAGTGGAACAAACATTAGTTGTTTTGGTTTGAGCGATGGTTCAATTGATTTAACAATTGGAGGTGGAAACCCAGGGTATGTGTATGATTGGTCAAATGGTGGGGCAAGTGAAGATTTGACTGCTTTACCAGCAGGTGTTTATAGCGTGACAGTCACAGATATAAATGGTTGTTCAATTCCAAGCACCATCACCTTAACTGAGCCACCAGCGCTAAATCAATCAGTTACGGCATTTACGTACCCAAGTGGGAACAACATTAGCTGTTTTGGCTTAAGTGATGGTTCGGTAGATTTAACGATTACTGGAGGAAACCCTGGTTACACCTATTCTTGGTCAAATGGAGCAATTACAGAGGATTTAACTAATGTGCCAGCAGGAACTTACACAGTAACGGTAAACGATCCAAATGGCTGTCCTATTATTGCCTCCATTACTTTAACTGAACCGTCGGTATTGACAGAGGCTATTTCGGCATTTACCTATCCAAGCGGAACAAACATTAGTTGTTTTGGCTTTAGTGATGGTTCTATTGATTTAACAATTGCAGGAGGTAGCCCTGGATATACATACACTTGGTCGAACGGAGGAATAATTGAAGATTTAACAAATCTACCAGCTGGACCATACAATGTTACAGTTACGGATATCAATGGTTGTACAATTACTTCAACAATAACACTTACCGAGCCAACACCTCTAAATTACTCAGCAACACTTTCTATTTATGCTGGCGGATTTAATGTTACAGGATGTAACGATGACGGAACTATTGACCTCACTGTAGGAGGAAGTATTCCTGGGTATACGTATGTATGGTCGAATGGCTCACCAAATGAAGATCAAGCTAATTTACCAGCCGGGACTTATTCAGTAAATATCACAGATGCAAATGGTTGTTTATTAGTTGTCGATACGACCTTGGTCGCTGCCCCAATTGTTAGTGCTACAGCAAGTGTTGTTTCTGATTACAATGGACAAGATATTTCTTGTTTTGGATTTTCTGATGGAATTATTACTGTTAATCCCGCAGGAGGAGTGCCAGGATATACTTATCAGTGGTCTAGTGTGACGAATGCTAATTTAAGCAACTTACAAACAGTTGTTAATTTACCTTCTGGAAATTATGTAGTGGAGGTTACTGATCAAAACGGGTGTACCGCAATTACTAACGTTACGTTGGTTGATCCACCAATGTTTGATGTAAATATTGTAGTTTCAACTAACTACAATGGTTCTGACATTACTTGCTTTGGTGAGTCAGATGGTGGAATAGATTTAACAGTAACAGGCGCTGTGCCAGGATACACTTATGCTTGGTCTAATTCAACAATGACTTTTACATCTGCTACGCAGGACCTTGTTGGTTTGCCAGCTGATACCTACAGTGTTCTAATTACTGATTTGAATGGATGTATTACCAGCACCCAAATTGTTTTAACTGAACCTGAGCCATTATTAGCTATTCCAGATGTTGTGTCTAATTACAATGGTCAAGATGTATCTTGTTTCCAATCAACTGATGGTGAAATCACAGTAGTGCCAAGTGGAGGTATGCCAGGATATAGTGTACAATGGTTGGATGGGAATGGAAATCCTCTTGGTACCAATATCAACCAAGCAAATGTGGGAGCAGGAATTTACGTAGCGGTAGTTACCGATATTAATGGCTGTACTTCAGGCTCTCCAGTTGTTGTAACTGAGCCTGAAATTCTGTTTACCGCTCCTATTATAATATCAAACTATTTTGGTTTTGCAGTAAGCTGTGAAAATCAAACGGATGGAATTGTTGATTCGTACGTGAGTGGTGGAACACCAGGTTACACTTATAGCTGGAACACTAACCCAGTTGAAACAACTGCAATCGTATCAAATTTAGGAGTTGGTACCGCAACAGTAACTGTGACAGATGCAAATGGATGTGTTGCAACTGGTAGCGTCGAATTAACCGCTAATCCAAATCCAACATATAGTTTGGTTCCTCAAATTCATGCATGTAGTGGAATGTCCATTACGCTTGACTCTGGTACAGAGCCAGAAAATAACTGTTTTTGGGTATTTTCAGACGGTACCTTTACCGATGAGTGTCAGCCTACCCTGAATTTTGGTGCTGTTGGATGCTATGATGCGCAATTAACTGTAACTAGTCCAATAGGATGTTTTGTTACTGCTGTAGTGACAGATTTCATTTGTGTTGAGCCAGATCCAGTAGCTATTTTCACTCCATCAACGTTAGAACTTAACGAAGAAGACAATGAGGTATTTTTCACTAATGCTTCCATCAATGCAGATAGTTATGTTTGGAATTTTGGCGACGAATCATCTTCAACGGAAACTGAACCTTTGCATGTGTATGATGTTTACAATGGGTCTGATTCATTCATCGTTGTGACTTTATATGCGTACTCTCAATATGGTTGCGTGGATTCTACAGTTCGTCAAATCTATTTTAATGAAGGACTAGTGTATCATGTTCCCAATACATTTACACCTGATGGGGATGAGTATAACAATACTTTCCAACCCGTGATGGGTTCAGGGTACGATCCAACAAAAGGCTATACCTTCTTGATTTTCAATCGTTGGGGAGAGTTGATTTTTGAATCTCATGATCCAGAAGTAGGTTGGGATGGAACCTATGGTGCCGGAGGTACACCCTATGTTTGCCAATCTGGTACGTACACATGGAAACTTACATTTAAAAGAAATAATAATGACGACAAAGTAACGGATGTCGGACATGTTAATTTACTTCGATAGGGACTAAATAGTAGACATAAAAAAAAGGAGTGTTATGCACTCCTTTTTTGTTTTTAAATACTAAGAATTAACAATATTCATCGTAGGCTGCAGCCAAATTTTCTGCAATCATTGCTGAAGTAATTCCTTCAATGTGGTGTCTTTCGATGAAATGAACCAATTTGCCGTTTTTAAACAAGGCAACGGATGGAGAAGATGGAGGGTACGGTAGAAAGTACTTTCTTGCTTGTGCTACAGCTGCAGCATCTACACCTGCAAAAACAGTGGTAATATTTGTAGGAACTTTCCCATTTTTCAATGATAATTTCACTCCTGGGCGCATATTTCCAGCTGCGCATCCACAAACGGAATTTACAACTACTAATAATGAACCTTCTGTATTTTGAATTGCTAAATCAACCTCATTTTCTGTCAATAATTCCTTAAATCCAACGCTTGTTAGATCTTCTTTCATCGGTTTGACTAATTCTGGTGGGTACATAATATGTGTATTTATTGTTTGTACAAAATTATTAAATCCAAGTGGATATAGTTGTTATTATTTCATAAATCGAAGCAAGGACGTTTCTGGATGCACTGCCTCACCATTTAAAATAAATGCTGTCATTTCTTTTGCTAACAATGGCGCCATCAAATATCCTTTAGTACCCAAACCATTGAAAATATAGATACCTTCGAAATCTGGATGTTGGCCCAAAATAGGCCTTCGATCATACGTTGCTGGACGAATTCCAGCTTTTTGATCTATTAACTCAAGGTCAAAATCACCCAAGGAGCTCAACATCGTGAGAATTTCTGATTTGCCGGCTTCGGTAATCGTATCATCTGTATTTTGCCATTCGTAGGTGGATCCAATTTTGAAATTACCTTCTTGCATTGGTAAAACAAAGCACTTTCTATTGATTGATTCATCATTTGGAATTTCGATAGAATGCACTGTTAACACTTGACCCTTTGTGGGATTGATCATCTTTTGGGGAAACAACGACGAAAAAACACTTTCATAGCCTGCACAAAAAATGATTCCATCATATCGTTGACCATAAAAAACAAAATCGTCCGCAATGATTTCTCGTTCTAACACTTCCTCTTGATAAAATTGAACTCCTTTTCCTTTAAGAACCTGTGTTAACTCGCTGATAAAGAGCTTGACATCAATCCAGTAAGCATTTTTTACCCTTCCTGTTCCAAAACTGTTATTGGTTTTTGGATGAGCATAACGCATATCCTCATCAGTAAGTGGATACAAGTAGTTTTGAAAATCTTCTAATTCTTCTCGCTTTTTCCAGTCGTGAACCTCTTCTTCATGTGCAAAGAAGCGTCTAATTATTATTGGATTGAGGATCTTTTTTTTGGGAGCCAATTCTTGGTAAAATGGTTTCGCATAGTGAATAAACTCATCCAGTCGCCAGGACTTCGTCATTCTTCGAAAAACCATAGGGTTAATTAATCCCGCCGCAATTGTTGAACTTTTATTATTTCCCTTATCGCAAATCGTTACTTTTTGCCCAGCATTTACTAGATGTTCAGCTAAACATAATCCGGCTAGTCCACCACCAACAATTAGAAATTGTTTCATAGCGCAAAGGTAGAAAATTCAAGGTGATGAAAACTATTGCACTACTGCCAAACTAATGATGGAAATTTTAACAGTTGGGTAGAGGCTTCTGATTTCTTGAGCCATTGCTTCTAAGGTAGATCCAGTAGTAATTACATCATCAACTATAACAATGTGCTGGAAGTTGAAGTGTTTCTTTTTGTTGAGTTGAAACTGCTCCTGAGCTTTTTCCCAACGGAGGAAGCGATTATTTCTGGTTTGACTTTCAGTATGTAGTTTCTTGTGAATCAAATCTTTGATGATGGGTAAGTTGACGCATTTTTGTATCCCCTTTGCCAGCGCCTCACTTTGATTGTACGAACGAATAAATTCCTTTCGGTGATGCAGCGGAACTGGAATTAGTGCGTCTGCTGTAGTGAGGATTGACAAATCTTTTAAACGCCTTCCAATCATTTCGCCGCACAAAACCCCTAGTTTGTAGTTGTTTTTGTATTTCAAATGGTGAATAATCGACTGAATGGCCTTGTCTTGTTCAAAATAGCAGAGCGCGAAGGTATTCTCTAGTTGAATTCGGCCCCAAAATTTTTGGTCTAATGAAGTAGCTTCATCGTATTTTTCAAAATCGGTGAAAGAAAGTTCTCTTGTGCAAAAGAGACAAATTTCATGTTCATTGATGGTTAATTCTTCATTGCACGATACACACGAAGCAGGAAAAATCAGTCGCGAAAAATCCTTTCCAACGGAATTCCATCGAGAATTTTTATGTAAAGGCACTAAAGAAAAGACTTTCGACATATACTAACATTGCTTTGTTCACAACTACAAATAAATGAAAAAAAAACAAAATTAAAAATGATGTAATTTTAAAGAAGAAAAGCAGAAAACATTTTATTTCAGCGTATTACCTAGGATTATTATTTATCGACAAAATTTAGTGCTTTGTCTGTGGATATTTTTGATTCGACTGTTAATAAAGTAGCTAAGCATTGGTAACAAAGGGGTTCACAAATCGAATGTTGATAACGTTGAGAAATTGTGCATTTCTTTAATTGCGTAAGGAAAGTTTTTTGACAATTTTTGTATGCCTCTTTTGAAAGAAAGTTCTAACCGGCTGCAAAAGTAGATTAGAGGAAACAAAAAGTTTAAAGGATGTTAATTTAGGTGCAAAGTAACTTTTGCACTCAAGGAAATTTATACTGTAAAAAGTAGACCAAAAAATAAAAGAAATGGCGCACATGGAACCAATTTTAGACGAGAACAAAAATCGCTTTGTTTTATTTCCAATTCAACATGATGACATTTGGGGATTTTATAAAAGAGCAGAAGCAAGTTTTTGGACGGCGGAAGAAATTGACCTTTCTCCAGATTTAGTTGATTGGAAAGAAAAATTAAACGATGACGAACGTCATTTCATCAAACATATTCTTGCGTTTTTCGCTGCATCCGATGGTATTGTTAACGAAAACTTAGCAGAACACTTTTTATCTGAAGTGCAATATACAGAGGCGAAGTTTTTCTATGGATTTCAAATTACAATTGAAAATATTCACTCAGAAACTTACTCATTGCTGATCGATACTTACATCAAAGACACTGCTGAAAAGAACAATCTGTTCAACGCAATCGATACCATCGACTGTGTTCGTAAAAAAGCTGATTGGGCCTTACGTTGGATTGATCAAGGATCATTTGCTGAAAGATTGGTAGCTTTTGCTGCTGTGGAAGGGATTTTCTTCTCCGGATCCTTTTGTTCCATCTTTTGGCTTAAAAAACGAGGCTTAATGCCCGGACTTTCATTCTCTAATGAGTTGATTTCGCGCGATGAAGGTTTGCATTGCGATTTCGCTTGTTTATTGTACACAAAACATTTGGTAAACCGTCTTCCAAAAGAACAAGTACAAGAAATTATCATGAATGCTGTTGAAATCGAAAAAGAATTCGTTTCAGACGCATTACCAGTAAAATTGATTGGAATGAACTCCGACCTAATGTGCATATACATCGAATTCGTAGCTGATCGCTTGTTAGTAGAATTAGGAAATGAAAAAGTGTACAATGTCGAAAACCCATTTGATTTCATGGATATGATTTCAATTCAAGGAAAAACAAATTTCTTTGAAAAGAGAGTTGCAGAATACCAGAAAGCAGGGGTGCTCGCAGGGAAAGATAACCAGACTTTCTCACTAGACGAAGAATTTTAAAATAACCAACAACCAAACAAACGAAAATGTACGTAGTTAAGAGAGACGGGAGAAAAGAGCCCGTTAAATTCGACAAAATTACAGCACGCATCATCAAGATGTGCTATGGCCTAGATCCTCTGGTTACACCAGAAGTAGTTGCCATGAAAGTAATTGAAGGTATTTTTGATGGTGTGTCAACAGCACAATTAGATAACCTTGCCGCTGAAGTTGCAGCATCAAAAACAATAGATCACCCCGACTATGCTTTGTTAGCATCGCGTATTGCGGTTTCGAACTTGCATAAGGAAACAAAAAAATCATTTTCAGAAGTTATTGAAGACTTGTTCTATTACATAGATCCAAAAACAGGTCAAAATGCTGCATTGGTTGCTGAAGATGTATTTAATATTGTTCAGTCGAATAAAGAGCTATTGGATTCAAGCATCATTTATGATCGCGATTTCCGTTACGATTATTTCGGATTCAAAACATTGACTCGTTCATACTTGATGAAGTTGAACGGAGATATCGCTGAACGTCCACAACAAATGTTGATGCGCGTAGCTATTGGAATCCATAAAAATGATATTTTATCTGCTGTTAAGACGTATAATTTAATGTCTGAAGGTTGGTTTACGCATGCTACTCCTACATTATTCAACGCTGGAACTCCGAAGCCGCAGATGTCTTCTTGTTTCTTGTTAACGATGAAAGATGATTCAATTGAAGGAATTTATGACACATTGAAATCATGTGCTCAAATTTCTCAATCGGCAGGTGGTATCGGCTTAGCAATTCATAACATTCGTGCTACTGGCTCTTATATCAGAGGCACAAACGGTACTTCAAATGGTATTGTACCTATGTTGCGTGTGTTTAATGACACAGCGCGTTACGTAGACCAAGGTGGTGGCAAGCGAAAAGGTTCTTTTGCAATGTACATTGAACCATGGCATGCTGATGTATTCGATTTCCTTGATTTGAAAAAGAATCACGGGAAAGAAGAACAACGTGCACGTGATTTATTCTTTGCATTGTGGATTCCAGATTTATTCATGAAACGCGTGAAAGAAAATGGTGAATGGTCATTGATGGATCCAAATGAATGTCCAGGCTTATCCGACTGTCACAGTGAAGCATTTGAAACTTTGTATACGAAATACGAAGCGGAAGGTAAGTACATGAAAAAAATCAAAGCACAAGATTTATGGTTCAAAATTTTGGAATCTCAAATTGAGACAGGAACACCATACATGTTGTACAAAGATGCTGCGAATTCAAAATCGAATCAGCAAAACTTAGGAACGATTAAATCGTCTAACTTGTGTACTGAAATTATTGAGTACACTGCTCCAGACGAGATTGCTGTATGTAACCTTGCTTCATTGGCATTGCCAAAATATGTGAAGGAAGATAAAACATTTGATCACGATAAATTGTACGAAGTTACGTACCAAGCAACGTTGAACTTGAACAGAATTATCGATGAAAATTTCTACCCAGTAGAAGAAGCAAGACGCTCCAATATGCGTCACCGTCCAATTGGATTAGGTGTACAAGGTTTGGCAGATGCTTATATTATGATGGGCTTTCCGTTTGAATCAGAAGAAGCAAAAGAATTGAACCGTGAAGTATTTGCAACGATCTACTTTGCATCAATGACAGCATCTAAAGATTTAGCAAAAGTGGACGGGGCTTACGAAACATTCGCTGGATCGCCAGTATCTAAAGGAATTTTCCAATTCGACCTGTGGAATGTTGCACCAAGCACTCGTTGGGATTGGGCAGCATTGAAAGCAGAAGTAATGGAGTTTGGAGTACGTAACTCATTGTTACTTGCGCCAATGCCAACAGCATCAACAGCACAAATTTTAGGAAACAATGAGTGTTTCGAACCATATACTTCTAATTTGTACACTCGTCGCGTTTTGTCTGGAGAATTTATCGTGGTGAACAAGCATTTGTTAAAGGATTTGGTGAAACAAGGATTGTGGAACAGTAAAATGCGTCAAACAATCATGGCACACAATGGTTCTGTTCAAAACATCAATGAGGTTCCTCAAAACTTAAAAGATCTTTACAAAACAGCATGGGAAATTTCTCAAAAGGCAATTATTGACCAAGCTGCAGACCGTGGAGCATACATTTGTCAGTCACAATCGTTGAACATTTTCATGGAGAATGCCAACTTTGGTAAATTGACATCTATGCACTTCTACGGATGGGAAAAAGGATTGAAAACAGGAATGTATTATCTACGTACGAAAGCAGCCACGGATGCTATCAAGTTTACAGTAAATAACGCTGTTGAGCAAGTACAAGTAGTAGATACTGAATTGGTTATTTCAGCGAAAGACTTAGAAGAGCAAGCTGCAGCTATCGCTTGTTCTTTGGAGAATCCAGAGGCTTGTGAGATGTGTTCTGGGTAACATTGGGCGCAGCCAAATACTCCCGAAGGGAAGCACGCTAGTGGTTTTGGACAGAACGAAAATTCGACGGAGTCAAATGTGTTCTGGTTAAATAAAGGCATAATAGAAAAGCCGAAGAGAAATCTTCGGCTTTTTTGTTTTTATTAATGGAATAACATCGAATTTCAGAAATGAAGTACCGAAGTAAGAAACTACTCCCCGCAAAGGGAAAGACAAAACAAGCTCTTTTTGAAAATTGTATCCATTTTCGCAATCGCTTACTCCACAATTTCCAAATTAATCTGACGCTTGCGCAAATGCACTTCGTACACACGAACAGTGATTTTATCTCCAAAATTGAACTCTTTTTTCGTTCTTCCGCCGATAATTCTGTATTTATCTGCTTCAAAAAAGTAACGATCTCCTGGAATGTCCAACATCGGAATCATACCTTCACAGCCATTATCGTCCATTTTCACAAACATTCCGAAATCTGCTAATCCAGATACAGTTCCCTCGAATTCTTCTCCGATTTTATCCTGCATATACAGGGTCTGGAAATATTTTGTAGATTCTCGCTCAGCTTCCACTGCACGTCGTTCCATTTTCGAAATATGCTTCCCAACGGCGCTAAGATCATTCCCGAATTGGTGTCTTTTTGTCGTTAATTCTTCTTGTAAAATGCGATGTACCACTAAATCGGCATATCTACGAATCGGTGATGTAAAGTGCGTATAATAGTCGAACGCTAATCCGTAGTGACCAATATTTTCTGTATCATACACCGCTTTTGCCATCGAGCGAATCGCCATTGTTTGAATGAGTGAGAATTCATTTTCATCCTTCAAGGCCTCTAACAAAGTGTTGATGCTTTGGGCAATTTGATCGGGATGAGAAAAATCAAGTTTATGTCCAAATTTTTCAATAAATACTTTGAAAAGTGCAATTTTTTCAAGATCTGGTCGGTCGTGCACACGATAGATCATCGGTACAACTTCTTTTCTTTTCGTTACATCTCCCAAGAAAATAGCCACCTGCTTGTTGGCAAGCAACATAAATTCTTCAATTAATTTGTGTGCATCTTTTGAAGTTTTGATAATGGTGCGAACAGGCATTCCAGTTTCATCCAATTGAAAACGGATTTCCTCCGACTCGATACTCAATGCTCCTTTTTTGATTCTGCGGCCGCGCAGTAGCTTGGCTAACTTATCTAAAATATGAATTTCATCCTTGTAGTCGCCATCCGCTCCTTCAATGATTTCTTGAGCTTCTTCATAGCTAAAACGACGATTGGAGTGAATAGCTGTTTTACCAAACCATTCATTGTAAATTTTTCCGTCATTGTCCATCTCAAATACTGCCGAAAAACTGTATTTATCTTCATTCGGACGAAGGGAACAGGCCATATTCGACAATTGCTCTGGCAACATTGGAATAACACGATCTACCAAATACACTGAATTTGCTCTTTCGTAAGCCTCTTTGTCCATGGCAGTGCCCTTGCGCACATAATGACTTACATCTGCAATGTGCACCCCAACTTCAAAGTGACCGTTTTCGAGTCGTTGAAAGGACAATGCATCATCAAAATCGCGTGCATCTGCCGGATCGATGGTAAAAGTATCGATTGCCCTAAAATCACGTCGATTGTTTTTAATTTCTTCTTCGTCCAAGTCCATACCTACGAGTTCTGCCTCGGCTAGTACTTCCTGCGGAAATTTATAATTAATTCCTTGGTTGATTAAGATGCTAATCATCTCTGTATCATTAGAGCCAGGAGCTCCAAGCACTTCTACTACTTCACCAAAGGGGTTGTCGGCAGTTTTTGGCCAAACAGTAATTTTTGCGAGTGCTTTGTCTCCGTTTTTTGCGCCATTGAGTTTTTCCTTCGGAATATAAATATGAGCCCCCATGCGGGTATTGTCGGGAATCAAAAATGCAAACTTATCATGCACTTCGATAACACCAACAAATTGTGATCGTTCTCTACTAACTACTTCAATAACAGCCCCTTCATTTCTATTTTTCCCTGTCTGCGTAATACGAATTTTTACACGATCTCCATTCAGTGATTGTCCAACATTGTGTGGTGCAATGAAAATATCTTTTTCTTCATCTTCTACCGTCACAAATCCTGCTCCGCGCTGGGTTAATTCTATTATTCCCTCCAGAATATTGGTTTCATTGCCATTCAGTTTGTAAATGCCGTGCCCTTCATTTTTAAGGAAATTTTGACGTAATAGTTCCTGAAGGATTTCAAAAACCAACTTGCGCACTTCTACGGCACGCACATCCATGAGCACACAGACTTGTTTGTGACTTAAAACGCTATCAGAGTTTTTTTCAAAAATCTTCCGAACAACGTGTGTTAAACTAGATTTTAACTTATTATCTTTTCCTGATTTGCCAGGTTTATGGAATTTTTTCTTCGACATAGTATTGTACTTATCACGAAATTAGTTAAATTATGGTGGGAAATACTTTATTAATCGGAACAGAATCATAAATTTGTAATAATTCAAGTATTTACAGAATACTATGAAGTTTAATACATTGAAAATCAAACAAAAAATATGAACAAACGCATCGAAAAAGCCCTGAACGAACAAGTCGAAAAAGAACTTTCTTCTTCTCAATTTTACCTAGCAATGGCTTCGTGGGCAGAAAACAATGGATTGAGTGGTACTTCAAAATTCATGTACCTTCATTCTGATGAGGAACGTTTCCACATGCTGAAGTTAGTGAAATTTGTGAATGAGCGTGGAGGAAAGGCTATTATACCAGCTATTGCTCAACCGCCAATTGATTTCAAAAACCTCGAGAATGTTTTTGAATTGTTGTTGAGTCATGAAATCTCAGTTACCGAGAGCATCAATGAATTGGTTGATATTTGCTTGCAAGAGAAAGATTATACGACACATAATTTTGTGCAGTGGTACGTTTCTGAGCAATTGGAAGAAGAGGCATTGGCACGAACAATTTTAGATAAATTGCGCTTAATTGGTGGCGACAAAGGTGGAATGTATATGTTTGATCGCGACCTTGAAAATTCTACATTGGTACCGACTCCTGCTAATGGTGCGGTGGCTAAAGCATAAAGATGACTAATTTTCGGTGGATATTTCTTGCATTTTTCTTCGTGCAGTCTTTGCAGTTGAATGCCCAAGATGTATACCAATTCCGAAATTATACCATCAATGATGGACTTTCGCAAAGTTCTGTTTCGGGTATTTTGCAAGATGAAAATCACTCGTTGTGGATTGGAACACAAGATGGATTGAATCGTTTCGATGGGAAGCGTTTTGAAATATATAATTCTGATGTAACCCAAGGAATTGAGAGTGAATACATTCGTTGTTCTATAAAAACTTCTGATGGGAAGTTGTGGTTTGGAACTGCGAATGGACTAACGGTCTACGATCCTGCTACTGAGATTTTCAAAACCTTTTCCCTTTCAAGCGCCGCTAGTTTTCAAATTGAAAAGATGGCGGTAGATCATCAGAATGTGTTTTGGATGGCTTCCTCGAGCAATGGATTGATTTCCTTTGATACGAAAAATGGAAAGTTCAAAACACACAGTGATTTAGTGCCTTCCAAGAAGATTTTGAACATCAATGTGAATGATCAGAATCGTTTGATAATTAGCACTGAAGATAAAGGATTATTTGTTACTGATTCCGAGAAAAAAAATGCACGCCCCATTCAATTCAAATGGAAAAAAGGAAAACCAGCTACCATTGAATTAATAAAAGTAATCAGCGGAAGAACATTTATAGGCACTAGTTACGGCCTCTATGAACTTGATTTTCAGCGCTTTGAAGCGACTTCAGCATTTAGCGCTATTGACGTTAAATATGGATTAATTTCTATTTCAGACATCCATGTATTGAAAGATAATACCTGGTTGATTGGCACATCAAACCAAGGCCTAATTACCATGCTGCCTGATGGTACAATCTTCAACAGCAAACAAGACTTTTTTCAGAAAAACGCTTTGCTTTTCAATGAAATAAACTCATTGTTTGAAGATGCTTCTGGGACTATTTGGATTGCCACTGAACGCGGATTATCAAGTTTTAATCCCAATCATCATGGATTTTTAGGTGTTGGACCAAGTGGAAATCTAGAGCTAGGTATTCCAACCCAAACGGTTTGGAGTTTTGGGGAGGATAAAGCTGCCAAACTAGTTTTTGTTGGAACAGATAAAGGAATTTCTTGTTACAACAAAGAAAAGCGAATTTTTGATCAGTTTTATTTTAGTGCCGAATTGTTGAAAGAATTGGGTGTAACTGAAACAGTGGTGTTATGTATGGAGATTATTTCTGCCAAGGAGATTTTGGTGGGTACAGCGAATGGCTTTCTTCGACTTGAAATTTATGGACCAAAGTCGTATCGTTTTTCTAAAATAAAATATTTTAAATCGCCAGAGGAAGAGCAGCGACATAATCGCATCTACAAAATTCTAAAGTACGATGATGAAAGTTATTTTTTAGCAACAAAATCAGGGGCGGTTTTGTACAATAGCAAAAAAAACAAATCGCAATTATTTGAACACAATGCTGCAACACCGAAGGAAACAATTGCTATGGGCGTTTGTCGCTTGGTGTTTAAAGACAATAAAAATAGAATCTACTTTGCAACGAGCTCCGGTGGATTGAATTTTTTGGATGAAAAATCATTCAAAATCAGACCTTATCCATACAATAGTCTCATCACGGCAAAGACGAATGATTATATTTCCTGTGCTTATCAAGCAAGTGATAGCGAGTTTTGGTTTGGAACTTTTGGTTCTGGATTGCTTCATTGGAATGAAAAATCGAAGCAGATTTCTGCATTCACAAAAAAAGAAGGGCTTCCAAACAATGTAATTTACGGAATTCTACCTGATGGACTTACCGACCTGTGGATGAGTACAAACAAGGGTCTTTGTAAGTTCAATAAAGTGAATAGTAGCACCGTCGTGTACACGGAAGAAGATGGTTTGATGAGCAATGAATTTAACCTAGGGGCTTACATGAAATCTTCCACAGGAGAATTTTATTTCGGAGGAATTTATGGCTACAATTTCTTCAATCCTAAATCACTTTCTACTACTAGCGATGCATTGTCAGTAGTGTTGACCCACTTTAAATTTGATCAAAATTGGCTGAAACCAGGCGATCCAAATTCTCCGATTTCAAAACCAATTTCACAGGTAAGCGAAATTTTTCTTTCCTATCGCCAACGAAGTTTTACATTACAATTTCAACCTACAGATATCAGTAATCCTGATCAAGTCAACTATAAATATTTATTAGAAGGTTCGGATGAAGGGGAAATTGCAATTGGAAATTACAATGAACTGCGCTTCACCTCTTTGTCTCCTGGACATTACAAATTATTAATTTACGCGCGTTTTGGTGATGGAAAATGGGGCACACCCACCGTCATCAGCATTCACATTGGGCAACCTTTTTGGTTTCAATGGTGGTTTATTTTGTTGGTGCTAGCTATTTTGGCCATTCTTGTGCGACTAATTATTCGAAATCGTACTGAGCATGTACGTATAGATCAAGTACGTTTGGAAATGAAAGTTCAGAAAAGAACTGAAGAAATTAGAGCTCAAAATCATAAAATTGAAAAGCAACGTCAATTGCTGGAAGAAGAAAAAAACAAGGTTGTAGAGCAGGGACGTTTATTGCAAATTGAAAAGGATAAGACCGAGAAGTTACTGAAGAATATCATTCCCGAATCAACAGCAGAGGAACTAAAGAATAAAGGTAGAGCTAGTGCCCGCGCCTATAAAACAGTCTCTGTAATTTTTACTGATTTCGTTGGTTTTACGAAAATTGCAGAACGAATGACGCCTTCGGAGTTAGTGAGTAGACTTGATGTCTATTTCCGAAAGTTTGACGAAATTATTGTCAAAAATAACCTAGAGAAAATTAAAACCATTGGTGATGCCTATATGTGTGCTGGAGGTGTGCCCGTGCGAAACAATACGAACCCAATCGATGCCTGTTTAGCCGCCTTGCAAATTCAAGATTACATGACGAGGCTTAAATTTGATGCCTTAGCAAATGATTCTGAATTTTGGGAATTGCGTTTGGGTATTAATACAGGTGAGGTAACAGCAGGAGTGATTGGAAGTGAACGTTTGGCCTATGATATTTGGGGTTCTACCGTGAACAAAGCACAACGGATGGAAATGCTAGGCGAAAAAGGGAAGGTGACTGTTTCTGATGCCACATTTAATCACATTGAACCTTATTTTGAGTGTACATTTAAAGGTAAAGCACTTACCAAGTCGAACGAAAAAGTTGACATGTACACTGTAGACCGAATTAAAACGGAGCTTTCAGTAAATGGTGAAGGAGTTTATCCGAATGAGCGTTTTCATCAAATTGTCAATCTTCATCATTTTAGTTCTATCAACTATTATAAGGCAGAGCGCCATATCATGAAGGTCTTAGATAAGAAACTATCAAAAAGTTTGCATTATCACAGTATTGCACACACCAAGGATGTAGTAAAAGCGGTTGAACGAATTGCATTAAGCGAGGGGGTAACCGATGAGGGTCTTTTCTTACTGAAGTCTGCAGCCACTTATCACGACGCTGGTTTTGTGGAACAATACGATAAAAATGAACCAGTTGGTGCGCGCATGGCGGATGAAATTCTACCAAAATATGGCTACACCGAACAGCACATCAACACTATTAAAGAACTGATCTACGTTACCCAGATTCCTCACCAGCCAAAGAACAAATTGGAAGAGATTATGTGTGATGCAGATTTGGATTATTTAGGGAGAGACGACTTCCATGAAATTGCAGACAAATTGCGTCGAGAGCTGAAGGAACATGGAAAAATTGACAGTGATCGCAAATGGGATGAAATGCAAGTATCGTTCTTAGGGATGCACAAATATTTTACGGAAACGTCAATTAACTCGCGTCTTGCGAAAAAGATGCTCAACATGGAAGAGGTAAAGCATCGACTTTTGAAAAACGAATATGAAGACTAAAGTTCTTTAGAAAGGAAGTTAATCAATTCCTTTTCTGTCGATGTGCGAAGACTATGCATAACCTCAGCACCATGCTCTACCAATCTCTTTTCAGTGGTGGTTCCCCATGCTATCACAGTGGCCTTTGCAGGAATTTCTTGCACTGCTAAAAACGAATCTACATTGCTCGGACTTGTAAAAATGTAAAGATCATGTGGTGGGATGTGAATTTCCTTATGTACAGTTGAATACACTATAACTTCTTCAAATTGAGATGTTGGAAGCGCTCTTGCAATGGATCGATTGGATTGTGAAGAAACAGGTATTAACACTCTTTTGGTGTCAAGCCAAGCCTTAAATGTTGCTGCTACTTTATCAGGTTCACCGGCAAATTCTCCAATAAAATCTAGTTGATAGCCACGCTCTTTAATTCTGTTGGCGGTGCCTTCTCCTATGCAAGCTAATTGCACATGTGTTGGGATATTCTGTAGCTGCGTGAAAAAATTGAAGGAACGAATGCTGCCAAAAAATAAAACATCATACGGTGCTTTTATTTCAAAAGGAATGGCTTGAAAATCAATCAATGAAAAAGCAGACAATGAAGAGTTATTGGCAGCGAAAAAAGAGGGCAATAAAGAAAGTTCGTCGCTGTTTTTTGATATAAAAATAGTGGAATACACGCTTTAATTATTTTCGGCTACTTGCTGTAGTTCTGAAACAATTAATTCTGGAAGCTCGTCAAGCGTTACCGAGTCGTCTTCAACACCAAATTCATAAATCCTTGCGCCAGTTTCCCATTGAGGGCTGTACGAAACAAATACAATGTTGTCATCGTCACAAAATACACCAAGAGGCAATTGACAACCGCCATCCATTAAATTTAATATCTTACGTTCAATGGCAATTTGAGCTTCAATTCTTGGATGATTTAATTGTTGGAGAACTTGTGCTAAAGCGGTATCATTCGAGCGAATTTGTAGCGCTAATACACCTTGTGCTGGTGCAGGAACAAATTCCATTGGATCAAGTCGCTCCACATGAAATTCATTGAGGTCTATTTTCAAGCGATCAACACCAGCCTTGGCCAATAGTATAGCATCGTAAGTGCCGCTTCGCAATTTTTCAATACGGGTAGGAACATTGCCGCGTAAGTCTTCAATCTTTAAATCTGGACGGTAGGCAACAATAAGCGATTTTCGTCGCGCAGAAGAAGTTCCAATGACAGCATTTTGCTTAAGCGACCACCATTGACCTTGATCAATTGCTGATTTCTTTGCTACAATAATATCCGCGGGGTCTTCGCGTTCAGAAACTGCCCCAATTATTAACCCTTCGGGGGGATTTGTTTCTAGATCTTTATGCGAATGTACAGCTAAATCTATTTCATTTGCTAGCAAAGCAGTTTCAATCTCTTTTGTGAAAAAACCTTTACCTTCTAGCTTGTCAAAGCTAAGGTCTTGTATGGCATCTCCTTGCGTTTTGATGATGGTAATACTTACTTCGTGACCTAGTTTTTCGAGTTGATTTTTCACGTGATTTGCTTGCCATAATGCTAAATCACTTCCTCTAGATCCTATGCGAATTGAACTCATGTTAGTGTTTAAGTAGAATTTCTTTTGCCATGATCATCGGAACGCTCATGTACTTTTTTTCCATATAGCCGATTACTTTATTCAAAAGTTCAAGCGATTTCTCATCTAATTCATCGATTTCTTCTTTGAAAATGTCATTGATGGCATTGCTTTTTATCTCTTTCACTTTTTGGGGAACTGCTCGCATGGCTAATTCAACACTGCGCACGCGTTCAATATTTTTAAATTCAAATAGTGCTTCTTGAATTATTTCTTCCACATGCTGAATTTCTTTGGATCGCTCTTTCAAATTTTCGTTGGATATTTTTTGTAAATACTCCACTGAAATATGTGTCAATTTATTGTTTTCAACAATGCTTGGATCAATATCTTGCGGCAGTGCTAAATCGATGACCACTTTTTTATCTTCTTCGTTTTGCAAAAGTTGTTGGTATATCGAAGGAGAAATTAGATGATGATCTGAACCAGTGCAAGCAATCATCACATCAAACCCTTTGGTATAGGTGGATAGTTCAGCAATTGACAGCGCTTGCCCATTGAGTTCTTTTGCTAAAGCCTGTGCTTTACTTTCGGTTCTATTGAAAACAGCAAAATTCTTAAACCCATGTTTCTTCAAAAACTTACTCATGTTCGTATTGGTAACACCAGCTCCTACAATGATTACGCGTGCATCCAAAGGGACGTTCAAGTCACGCAGTCGATGATAAGCTAATGAAACAACTGATACCGGCTTTGTGGCAATACTTGTTTCGGTGTACACTTTTTTTGCCGTTTCAATAGTGTGACGAATTGCCAAGCGAATAAAATCGCCAGTTAGCTGCATTCGTTTCGATTCTTCAAATGCCTTGCGTACCTGTGTAATAATTTCACGTTCACCAATTACCATCGAATCGATGGAAGCTGCAACTGATAGTAAATGCTCGACGGCTGCTGTCGAACTATGAACTTCGCTTCGTTCTACAAAAAACTGAATCTGTTCATCTGTAAACGAAGGATAAAGTGTATTAAAAAATGTTGTAAGAAATTGTTCGTCAGGATTTACATTCGCAACAAGTATAAATTCCACTCGGTTGCAAGTACTCAAAAACATCATTTCATCCAATTGCATAAACGCTTTCAATTGGGAAAGTCGCTCCTCTTGATTTTCATCTGCGATATGCAAGGTACCAATATCGCTTAAATCAACGTTTCGATGGGTAAATGCAATAATATGAAACTGATTGAACACTTTTTATTTTCTAGACTACAAATTTGCAGTTAAATCAGTGTTTTTTTGTCATAAAATTGTCATTAAAGCTTATTTAGAATCGTTTTAAATATAAGTCGCCAATTTTGAGTATTTTGGTGGTAAACAAAGTAAAAATCAAGTACGAATGTTCGTAAAAAATAGGTATTTCATCTTTTTAGTTGCTACTTTTTCATTTTTAGGAACTGAGATCTGTTTTGGACAAAATGAAGCTGCGCCAAAGGCACTCCTAATGCATCAAAATTTGGAAGATTTTGCAGTCAATGAAAAAGTGGAGATTGGACTATCCCTTCCAGCAGAGGTTAATCAAAAAATTGAAAATTTTGTACTTGGAATTAATTCGCCCCAAGAGCAATTGAATCCCTATTTGGAATGGGATGTGAGAGTGTTTGCAGAATTTACGCTGGATGGATCTTCGGATGTGATCACTGTTGATGGTTTTTATTTTAAGGATTTTGATGCTTGGTCTGCTAAAGAACTTCCCACGAAATCAAGTTATATCTACACCTCTGCTGACATTAAAAAGTTAGGGGGCTACAAGGAAAAGAACACTGAACAGCCATTTCGCGTTCGCTTTTCACCTCCATCAAAAGGAATCTGGACAGCAAAAGTGCACTTGGTGATCGATGGCGAACCGTTGTTGGAATATGAAGCAATTACTTTCAGTGTAAAAAAGGAAGCCACCACCGAATTTATTTCTATCACTGAAAATAAGCGGTTTTTTGCGCAAGGAAATGAGGTTTTTTATCCTTCAGGAATGAATCTTTCCTGGCCGGAAACGGACAATGGCATCGACCCTGAATTTAACAAAGGCATGTGTGGATACAGTGAGTATGATAAAAAAATAATGTGTGGAAATGAAGGCTACATGGATACTTATGTAGCGCCAAGAACCTATCAAAAATACCGAGAATTGATGGTAAACTTAGCGAAAGAAGGTGCTAACTTCATGCGCACCATCATGTATCCTACAGGTACAGAAATAGAATGGGAGCAACTTGGAAACTACAGCAAACGGATGCACATGGCCTTAGAGATGGACTCCATTTTGGAAACTGCCGAAAAATCAAATATTTATTTGCTGTGGGATATGCAAACGCACTACAGTTTTCAGTTGAGTGAGCGGGCCTATCATCGAAATTGGTCGTGGGATAAAAAGATGAATGGTTATGATTTTTGCTACAAAAAACTCGTAAAGAACAATGATCCAGTCGATTTTTTCACAAATGCTGAGGCTAAACGCTACTACCAACAACGCATCCGCTACATTATTGCTCGTTGGGGATATTCACCGAACATTCTTGGCTTTGAACTGTTTTGCGAAATAACGAATGTGGGTTCTCCCAAAGCCGATAATAACGATTTTTATCGAACAGGAGAAAACTATAAAATTTACCGTGATTGGCAGGTGGAAATGGGTGCGTATGTAAAGTCTTTTTATTACGGAAAGCGCCATTTATTGACGGCAAGTTATGGTGGCGAAAAACATGAAGATGATGATACGTTTCACCATCCAGTGTTTGATTTTATGAGTAGCAATATTTACGATTTTGAGCATCCAGATTTTGCAAATTATTACATCAAAAGTGTGGCTGGTGGATGTCTCGATGAAACAAAGGGCGATAAGGCTAACTGGCATTCATACTCTTTGAATAGAAATTACAGCGGAAAAGAAGACTATCAGATAAGAAAACCAATGATTTATTCTGAGGCAGACGCTATTGGCGCAACCTGCGATTCCACTGTTGTAGAGTTACGCAGAGCTATTTGGCAAGCAACGTTCAGCGGTTTGGCGGGTTCTTTCAGTTGGGACTTTAGATTTAGAAAAAAGTACTATTCTATCTATGGGCAAATAGAAAAATGCATCAATGAAATTGACCTTTTAAAGTATGGTTGGCACCCAGGAGCTACCGAAAACGTTGAAGGAAATTGGGAATACAACGAAGCATTTGCAAAATCGATGAATCCCAAGATGAAATACCGAAAAGTAAAAGGAAAAAATGAAGGTCCTGCCGATGTTTCTTTCTTGCGTTCTGAAGATAAGAATTTCGCAATGGGCGTCATCACCAACAAAACATTTAATTCAAAAACAGCGGATAGCTGTAATCATCAAGTATGGCCAAATGAATACAATGTATTGAATGTAGCAAGGAGCATCGAACTAGCAAATGAAGGTCCTTCGATCCCTGGAATGAGCAAAGGAAAGTACGAAATTGAGTACTTTTATGTGAACGATCCAAAAAGATCAGTTGGATTTTCAACTTCGAGTGGTCCAAATCTTACCTTCGATTTTACAATTCCAGCCAACAATTTCAATTATATCGTTATTTTTAAAGCCAAAAAAGTCGGATCTAGCTGGAAAGAGGTTCAGAAGTCGAGTATAGCACCAAAAGTAAAAACTGAAAAATAGGAATGGGAGCAATTGCATTTGAATCAGCACATCATGTAAAAGTAGAATACGAAGTGGCTTCCACATTTCAGCGTGTTGCAGCATTTGCGATTGATACAACCGCTTTTTTTATCTATTTTATCGTTATAAGTTTTTCATTCGGTCTTGCTAATTTTTTTGAAAGTAGCGGCATGGAGGAATTCATTTGGCTACTCATCGTTAAACTACCATGGATTTTGTATCATCCTATTATGGAATATTTTACTGCTGGACAAAGTCTTGGGAAATTGGCGCTTGGTATTCGCTTGGTAAATTTGAATGGTGAGCGGCCAGGATTGAAAGAAGTATTTACACGCTGGTTGTTTCGAGGAGATTTCCTCTTTATTTCTACAGATTTATTTGCCTTGTTATGGTTTGGTTTTGGTTTGATTGGCACTGTTTTTTCCGCTACTTCTCCACTGCATCAGCGATTGGGAGATCGTATGGCCGGAACGATTGTCATCAAAAACAAGTCCAATACCCAATACCGATTGAGTGATATTTTAGCTATTCAAACGCTCGAAAATTACGAGCCAACTTACCCGATGGTGACTAAACTTACAGATGAAGATATGCTATTGATTAAAAACGCAATTCAGCGTGTAGTGAAAAGTCCAAATGATGAAAGTAAGCGCTTTGCAATTCAATTGGCAGATGAATCAGCACGATTGATTGGTCTCGAGGCTACTCCTCCAAAACGCATGGAATTTTTGCAAACATTATTGAAAGACTATATAGTTTTAACACGATAAAATGCCTAGATTAATTTTAGTACCCACTCCTATTGGAAACATGGAGGATATCACACTTCGCTCCATTCGAATTTTGAAAGAGTGTGATATTATTTTTGCCGAAGATACACGGGTAACCAAAAAATTGTTGTCGAAACTGGAAATTTCAAAACATGTTTTACCCTTTCACGCACATAATGAACACCGTTTTTTAGCCCAATCAGTGGAACGTATTCAAACATGCTCTCAAGCTGTATTAGTTTCTGATGCTGGAACTCCGGCTATATCAGATCCTGGATTTTTGCTAGTGCGTGCTTGCGTGGAGGCGGGAATAGCAGTGGAATGCTTGCCCGGACCAACGGCCTTTGTTCCTGCATTGGTGGCAAGTGGTTTCCCATGTGATCGTTTTGTTTTTGAAGGATTTCTTCCACATAAAAAAGGGAGACAAACAAAATTGATTCGTTTAGCAGAAGAGGATCGTACCATCATATTATATGAATCTCCCCATCGTTTGGTAAAATGTTTGGGACAAATTGAAGAATTTTTTGGTGCAGAACGCCGTGTTTGTGTGGTGCGTGAATTGTCGAAAATGTTTGAGGAATTTAAACGTGGAACGGCTACAGAAGTAAAGAACTATTACGAACAGCATCCTCCGAAAGGAGAAATTGTGATTATTATTGAAGGAAAAGATTCAGAAGTGAAAAAATCGAAAAATGAGGAGTGAAGCACTATTTTTAGTTCGTAAGGGTGACGCAGAGAAGGCCTTTGAACGCAGCGAATTTGTATTACCTCCCCTAAAAAATGGAGAAGTAATCATTGAAAGTGAAGCCTTTGGATTGAATTATGCCGATGTGATGGCTCGAAAGGGGATGTACCGCGACGCTCCCCCAATGCCCAGTATTATTGGGTATGAAATGGTGGGAATTGTTGTTGAATTGGGTCCCAATGCGAATCCAGATTTGCTTGGCAAAAGAGTGGTGGCCTTTACACGTTTTGGCGGGTATGCAAAACATGTTATCACCTGGGATTATGCCGCTATTTCGATTGAAGATATGTCGATTGAAGATGCAATGCCACTTTGTACACAAGCTGTTACTGCCTATTACATGGCGGAATATCTTTGTCCAGTTCATAAAGGTGACAATGTGCTAGTTCATGCTGCAGCTGGTGGAGTGGGAACGATTTTAATTCAATTAGCTAAGCGAAAAGGAGCCACTGTTTTTGCAAAAATTGGTGACGATAAAAAAGCTGATTTAGTCAAAAAATTGGGGGCAGATCATGTAATTAATTACAAAACAAGCAACTACGAAGTTGAAATTTCAAAAATTCTAAAGGATGAAAAGCTAGATGTAAGTTTCAACCCAGTGAGTGGCTCTACATTCAAAACTGATTTGCGCTTGTTGGGGTCTGGAGGTCGTTTAGCACTTTTTGGCGCCTCGGAAATGTCTTCCAAGTTTGGCATTTTTTCGATGATTAATTTTGCCCGAAAAATGATAATGGGCACTCCGATTGGCTTAATTATGACATCACGGAATATATTGGGAATTAACATGCTGCGCATTGCAGATGATAAACCAATGGTATTGAAAGAATGTTTGGAGCAGGTTGTTCGTTTATACAACGCGAAGGAATTAATTCCACAATCAGGTGGTGTTTATCCTATCGAACAACTGGCAGCAGCGCATAAAGCACTCGAAAGTGGTAAAACAACCGGAAAGTTAATCGTGAAATGGTAATTCGGAAGGGCGAATCATATTCGTCCAATTCGCGCAATACTTATCCTAAGTAATAAATGTGTCACTATGCCCATCCGAAGAAGAAAATACCTCATTTTCCCTAATCAGGAAGCATTAAACGCAATTTTCTCCTATAAAAATACGCTTGTACACAAAACCTTTTATGGTGAATACCTCTTTGTGCGCGAGAAAGGAGCGTACTTCGCTTTCAGCAGTACATGTCCGCACCAAGGCAAACCACTTCAAGATTGTTGGATTGAAAACGGTAGTGTGGTGTGCCCGTTCCATCAATTTCATTTTTCGATGCAAAATGGTAGAGGACATGGTTTGTACCTTGATCAATTTGAACTGGAAATTAATGAAAAAGGAGTTTTCTTAGTGAAAGAGAAATGGAGCCTGTTCTGAGTAATTATTCCTTTTACAATCAATACTATTTTATCTCCAACCTTTTGGTCCGTTATTCATGTTAAACCGCAAGAATACCTCAAAACCACCTCTTGCACGCGACACTTCAGTTAAACTTGAAACGTTCACATCATAAGCAAAGCCAGCAGAATATTGATCAAACTCTAACATAAACTTTGCAACCATCGCATCGTTCCATCGGTGAAATAAGCCAATATACATCGATAGTGGCTTGTTAAATCCAGTTACTTTAGATCCTTCAGTTAAGATGTACTTGTAGTACATTCCGTAGAAGAATTCATTTGATTTTTTCTGTCTGTTGTAGTATATGCCTGGTAAAACCGATCCTCTGGTATTTTTAATCCCAAAATTGGCGTTTATAAATGTCGAAAAACGCATAAAAAGGCGCTCTTGCTCTTGTTCTATGTAGGAAAATTTAGGTCGGTTCAGGTGATAAAACGCCATTCCCCAAGTAAATGCTTTGTTATTGTTTTGAGTCGTATACCCTTGACCTTGTTTAAAACAATAAACCATTCCCGCTCCTACATCTACATAGCCAAAACTTGGGTTGTTAAATGTTTCCCCGCTTGCAAGTCCAGAATTATAGGCCATTCCGTCATATTGACTTCCCCAACGACCTGCAGATGGATCAATAGAACGCTGTCCATAAGCGGTGGAAAGCCCAATTCCTAAGGTACTTGTTTCATCAAGAATTAAATGGTACGCAAGATTTAAATTGATGTTGGTGGTACTTACACGGACATCACCAGCACGGTCGTTAAAAAAATTGAGTCCGCCAGCCATAATGCCTTTTTTCATTCTTTTCTTGTCATTGAAGCGTGCATCAAAAGATGCTGCTATGGTAGAATATGGCACTGCAACACTGTTCCATTGGTTACGATAATTGACAATCGCTTGCATAGGAGATTCTGCACCAGCCATTGCTGGATTGAGTGTCAGTGGAGAAAATTCCACATGTGAAAAATGAACATCCTGTGCATGACTTTGCAGAGAGGTGATACAAAACCCTACAAGTGCTACTTTTGCTAAATTAACTATTTTCATTTTGCTATGCTTTTGGTCTTATCTAACTAAAGTTGTGTTTCCTGAAATGTCAATGGCTTCCACCTGACTACTTATTTTGGCATGAAGTCGATAAACAAAGATGCCACTGTTCATAGGTTTACCTTTCAAATTTCCATCCCAACATTCTGTGATATCATCGGTTTCAAAGACCTTTTCACCCCAACGGTCGTAGACTTGGAATAAGAATTCTTCGATGCACGCAGGTGAACCAAAAACACATAGTGCGTTATTCGCAGCTGGCCCTGTAGCATCAGGGGAGAAAATAGTTGGAACAAAAAGTTCACCACATGGCATTTTGATCACCACTACCGCTGAATCGCCACCTGTACAACCGTTTGGAGCTGTAGCAGTAACATAGTAAACAGTATTTGAACTTGGCGAAGCCGTCGGATTTGCACAATTGGTACAACTCAAGGAAGTTGATGTCGCCCACGTGTATGTTGTGCCACCTGTTGCCACAAGATCCACACTTTGACCTGGATCAATTTCTGAATAGCCCGGTGTAACATCAATTGCTAAGGTGCCCGTATTCGCAATAACAAAATTCTGTGTAGCTGCACAACCATTGTCGTCAGTAACTGTTACACTGTAATTTCCTGCAAAAAGTGAGGTCAAGCCGTCAGTAATTTCACCATTTGGAGTCCAAGCATACGTGAATGGTCCTGTTCCCCCAGTAACATTGGTACTTATTGTTCCGTCAGTGCTCCCGCATATTACATCTGTGGCAATTCCATTTACTTCCAATGCATCCGGTTCAGAAACAGTGAATGATTGTGTTGATGAACAGCCAAGATTGTCGGTAACAGTAACAGAGTAGGATCCAGCAGTTAGATTGCTCACTGTGGTAGTTGAACCAACATTTGGTGTCCAAACAATCGTATATGGTAGTTGCCCACCTGCTAAGCTGATTTCAATTTCGCCATCATCATCGCTATTACAACTTACATTTTGTGAACCAACCAAAGTAATTACGGGTGCCCCTGCGACAGGATTAATGGTAACAGCACTTGTGGTAATGGATGAACAACCGGTTCCGTTATCCAAGACGGTAATGTTGTAATTTCCTGGAGCTAAACCACTGATCGTTGTGGAAGCAGAGAAAGTGGTGCCATCAATACTATACGTATATTGAGCGCCAAGTGGAGCTGTAATTTGTATTGAACCAGTGGGTGTTGCACAATTGGGTTGTGTTACAGTTCCTACTGAAGCCAATGCAGGTGCCCCTGGTGCTGCATTGATGGTTATACTCGTTGAAGCTGGAGAAGTACATCCCGCTTGCTCAACTGTAAATGTGTAGTTGCCTGGTGTTAGACCTGTCATTGAGCTGGTACTGCCAGTTCCAGTAAGCGTTCCAGAAGGTGTTCCTGTGATGGTCCAAGTTCCTGAAGTGGGCAGTCCAGATAAATTGATGCTTCCTGTCGGAGTTGCACAAGTGGGCTGCGTAACTGTTCCGTTGATTGGAGCAGTTGGAGTGGATGGCACTGGGTTAATTGTTGTACTTGTGGATGCGGATGAGGTACAACCAGTCTGAGTGACCGTGAAAGTATAACTTCCAGGTGCAAGTCCAGTTATGCTTGTTGTTGTTCCAGTTCCAGTAGCAGTTCCACTTGGAGATCCAGTGATGGTCCAAGTTCCAGAAGCTGGCAAACCTGATAAATTGATCGTTCCTGTTGGTGTGGCACACGTTGGTTGCGTCACAGTTCCAATTATTGGAGGGGTTGGTGTCGTAGGTACTGGGTCGACAGTTGCACTTGTTGATGCTGTCGAAGTACATCCAGCAGCATTGGTGACAGTGAAAGTATAACTTCCAGGTGCAAGACCTGTAATACTTCCTGTTGTTCCTGTTCCAGTAGCAGTTCCACTTGGAGATCCAGTGACTGTCCACGTACCTGAAGCAGGTAGTCCAGATAAATTGATCGATCCTGTTGAAGAAGCACAAGTTGGTTGGGTGATTGTTCCAATTACTGGAGCTGTTGGCACAGTTGGCGCAGCATTGATGGTTACACTGGTTGAAGCTGGAGAAGTACATCCCGCCTGCTCAACTGTAAATGTGTAGTTTCCTGGTGTTAGACCGGTAATTGTCGTTGTAGTTCCAGTTCCAGTAGCTGAACCAGATGGAGTTCCGGTAACCGTCCAAGTTCCAACAGCAGGCAATCCAGAAAGGGCAATACTTCCAGTTGCTGTGGCACACGTTGGTTGCGTAACTGTTCCGTTGATTGGAGCAGTTGGAGTGGATGGCACTGGGTTAATTGTTGTACTTGTGGATGCGGATGAGGTACAACCAGTCTGAGTGACCGTGAAAGTATAACTTCCAGGTGCAAGTCCAGTTATGCTTGTTGTTGTTCCAGTTCCAGTAGCAGTTCCACTTGGAGATCCAGTGATGGTCCAAGTTCCAGAAGCTGGCAAACCTGATAAATTGATCGTTCCTGTTGGTGTGGCACACGTTGGTTGCGTCACAGTTCCAATTATTGGAGGGGTTGGTGTCGTAGGTACTGGGTCGACAGTTGCACTTGTTGATGCTGTCGAAGTACATCCAGCAGCATTGGTGACAGTGAAAGTATAACTTCCTGGTGCAAGACCTGTAATACTTCCTGTTGTTCCAGTTCCAGTAGCCGAACCACTTGGAGATCCAGTGATTGTCCACGTACCTGAAGCAGGCAGTCCAGATAAATTGATCGATCCTGTTGAAGAAGCACAAGTAGGTTGGGTGATTGTTCCAATTACTGGAGCTGTTGGCACATTTGGTGCTGCATTGATGGTTACACTCGTTGAAGCTGGAGAAGTACATCCCGCTTGCTCAACTGTAAATGTGTAGTTGCCTGGTGTTAGACCTGTCATTGAGCTGGTACTGCCAGTTCCAGTAAGCGTTCCAGAAGGTGTTCCTGTGATGGTCCAAGTTCCTGAAGTGGGCAGTCCAGATAAATTGATGCTTCCTGTCGGAGTTGCACAAGTGGGCTGCGTAACTGTTCCGTTGATTGGAGCAGTTGGAGTGGATGGCACTGGGTTAATTGTTGTACTTGTGGATGCGGATGAGGTACAACCAGTCTGAGTGACCGTGAAAGTATAACTTCCAGGTGCAAGTCCAGTTATGCTTGTTGTTGTTCCAGTTCCAGTAGCAGTTCCACTTGGAGATCCAGTGATTGTCCACGTACCTGAAGCAGGCAGTCCAGATAAATTGATCGTTCCTGTTGGTGTGGCGCACGTTGGTTGCGTCACAGTTCCAATTATTGGAGCTGTAGGAGCAGTTGGTACAGGATTAATGGTGACTGATGCAGAGGCTAAAGAGGAACATCCAATTAAAGCAGCTGAAACTGTTACGTCGTTAATGGCTACGGAAGGGTCTGTACCTGCCCCGTCATCATTATTTACCCATCGAATGGCAACCTTCAAATTCGCAATATTGTTACAAGAGGCAGGTAGTGCTGACGAATAGGCGGTCCATTGTCCTTGTCCGCCGCCACAAATTGTTGAATTTAAAGCCGCGCCTAATTGGTACCATCCTGTTCCATCGTTGTACCATACAGTTGCTTGGTCGTTCGGTATGTCACCTTTCGCTATGTAATTGAAATTAAGTGTAAGTCCTGATTGTCCAATGGAGCTTATTGCTGGTGATTCGGCTCTTCGATTGGACTGAGGACAGAATAAAAAGCCACATAATCCTCCAGCATCATAGGCAGCGCCTCCAGCAGGATTAAAAACACTAGTAATGTGCAAAGTTTCATTTGCGTTGTTGGCAACACCACAACCAAGGGGTGCAACGCCTCCCTCATCGTCATCCACTTCAAAATAATTGGCATCTGCACCTTCGGGACCAGTAGGGACATTTAGATTCCATCCAGCAGCACCCGTTTCAAAATCTTCTGAAAAAAGATTGGTTGATCCTGAGCTTCCATTGACTGTAAATGTGTAGGTTCCTGGTGCCAATCCTGTAAAATTGCCAGTTGTGCCAGACCCTGAGATAGTTGCTCCTCCAGGGGAGGCAGTAATGGTCCATGCTCCCGCAGGAAGTCCGCTTAAAGCCACGCTTCCTGTTGAAGAAGCACAAGTAGGTTGGGTGATTGTTCCAATTACTGGAGCTGTTGGCACAGTTGGCGCAGCATTGATCGTTACTTGATTAGAGGCAACTGATGGGCATCCTCCAAGGTCGACTGTAAATGTATAGTTGCCAGGAGCTAAACCAGAAATTGTTGTTGTTGATGTATTTCCCGTTGCTGTGCCTGAAGGTGTGCCTGTTACTGTCCAAGTACCAGTTGTTGGTAAACCAGTTAACGTCACGCTACCTGTAGAAGTACTGCAAGTTGGTTGACTTGCCACAGCGGCAACTGGTGCAGTTGGAGGTGTACATGCCACAAAAGAACATTGAACAGTACTTGTTGGGGTAATGTTTGTTACTATAACACTAAGTGCTTGCGGTTCAACGGTACCGGTAAAAGCGTTGAAGTGAGGAGTTGCCGTTGTTGTTACACCAGCTGCTGCCGTAGGAGTAAATGCTGTTGGCGCACAACCAGCAAGTGGTGTATCTCCATTTGGATCCGTTTTAATTACATGATAATCAAAACTACCAGCACCCATTACTGTGGAAGCCATGATGTAGCTATTATCTGCTGTGAGAGATCCTTGTGGTAAAATTGTTGCTAAACTAAAGGTATAGTATTTGGCAAACACATTGGTGGTTGCTGTTGAATTGATTCGGTGCACAGAATTAGAGAAAACAAAGCTTAGTGGCTTAATGTACATCCCCATCGTGGTTAAATCTCCCGTGCCTCCAGGAATTTCATAAATGTTAGAAATTTCAACTGGATCAGGCGTTCCAAAAAAGGTAGAGTAAGTAAACAAGCGACTAAAAACGGATGTAAACGCCCCAGGACCATTGAATTTAATGATCCATTCCCTGCCGTTGTCTTGTCCAGCAGCAATTGGAACACCCGCCGCGGTTTTATTGATGGCGTTTAAATATTTACTTTGTTGTGTAGCTGAAAAATTCAGGGCATCGTATTGAATATGGTAGGTAACATTTCCTGTGAAATCAGTTTTTAAAACCAAGGCATCATTTGCGGTAGCATCATCACCATCGCTATTCGTATTGGATAAAACATCGTTTACATCATAGCTTCCAACAGCAATGTAGCCATCCGTTGTTTCGATGATATCTCTAAAAGAAGCATCATTGTAGATTCTTGTTGCAGGTGCTTTCGTTGCATTGTTGTAATAGCGGAAAACCTTGTGCCACACATGATCGCCACTGGCATTTAATTTAACGATAAGGGGCGAACCAACAACTTCCGTTTGAGGATCACCATTCACATCATTGTAATTAATCGGCACAAAGTCAATTTCTGGACCTGCACCATCAGGATCATAGCCTGTCACATAACCAACAGCAACATATCCTCCATCTGATGTTTTAATCACTCTATTGAAATAGGCGCCATCTGCTTGGGTAATTCCAAACTTTTTTGCGATTACTAAATTTCCTGCTGCATCAATTCGTACAAAAACAGCATCATTCGATTCACTTCCACCGCAGGCAAAATACTCACTTCCTGCTGCATCTTTTTTGATATCATTTAGTTGGAAACCTAAAGAGGCATCTGAAAGTCGTTTTGACCACATCAAATTTCCAGTTGCATCAACTTGAGTTACAGTACCAAAAATGGGTAAGAAATTCATGTTGGTTCCACCAAAAACATAGGTGTTGGGTGTCAAACCTTCAATGGCATTGGCTGGTAAATCAAATAAAGCCTGGTCATAAGTGACACGAAAAGCATTCGTAATTTGCGCGAAGCTTCCTGAAAAATAGAGCAATGAAAGTAATAGTAGTAGTCCTTTTTTCATCGTAAGTAGTGTTAATTATTTAGAAATCAGGAACAAGGTAAACAAAAACAGCCATTCAAGTAGAATGGCTGTTCAAAATTTCACAAGTAATTTAATTCAAATCGAATCTTTCACATCAAGAGCTAATTAATTCGTTGGCAATTCTCTGGTAAAAGATGAAAAACCAGTAACATCCATTCCTGTAATTAACAAGTGGATGTCGTGAGTTCCTTCATACGTAACAACAGATTCAAGATTTGCCATGTGGCGCATCATTGAATATTCGCTAGTAATACCCATTCCTCCATGAATTTGACGAGCTTCTCTTGCAATGTTTAACGCAATTTCCACGTTATTTCTTTTTGCCATAGAGATTTGTGCCGAAGTAGCTTTTCCTTCATTTCGTAATTGTCCTAAACGAAGCGTAAGCATTTGTGCTTTTGTAATTTCAGTGATCATTTCAGCCAATTTCTTTTGAATCAACTGGAATGCACCAATTGGCACCCCAAATTGTTCTCTTTCTTTCGAGTAACGAAGTGCTTGATCGTAACAATCCATAGCAGCACCCAAGGCACCCCAAGCAATACCGTAGCGAGCAGAATCTAAACAACTTAATGGTGCACCAAGACCTGAACGACCTGGCAAAATATTTTCTTTTGGAACTTTCACATTGTCAAATACCAATTCTCCTGTTATGGAAGCACGAAGAGATAGTTTTCCATGAATTTCAGGCGCTGTAAAGCCCTCCATTCCTTTTTCAACTATTAATCCGTGAATTCGTCCGCTTTCATCTTTTGCCCAAACTACAGCCACTTGAGAAATGGGTGCATTCGAGATCCACATTTTCGAACCGTTCAAAATCACGTGATCTCCAGCATCTTTAAAATTTGTTGTCATTCCAGAAGGATTTGAACCATGATCGGGCTCTGTCAATCCAAAACACCCCAACCATTCTCCTGAAGCCAGCTTCGGAAGGTACTTCATTCGCTGTTCTTCGTTTCCATATTTCCAGATGGGATACATGACCAATGAAGATTGAACGGAAGCTGTAGAACGAAGACCTGAATCACATCGCTCCAATTCTTGCATAATTAATCCATACGAAATTTGGTCAAGTCCGAAACCACCATATTCCGTTGGGATGTATGGTCCAAAAGCACCAATTTCTCCTAAACCACTCAATAGATGAACTGGAAATGTAGCATTTTCAAAATGCTCATCGATAATTGGAGAAACTTCCTTTTTCACCCAAGCGCGCGCTGCGTCTCTCACTAATTTATGCTCTTCTGAAAGCAAATCATCCATGCTGTAATAATCTGGATGTACGTATTGATCAGTTCTCATTTCATTAAAATTTTGCGCACAAAGGTAAATAATTTTAATTCATTCGTCTGAATTGATGTTAGTAGATTATTTTTGTGGTAAATTATGATTCTTCAAACATTTTTTGGCACCGGTCTCGATGAAATCCCAAAAGCGTTATCGCCAAAGGAGCATGGCTACTTATTTTTGATTGGAACTTTGATTTTAGGGTCATTTTTTATTTTGGCATTTGCAAAATCATTAAACCTCAAGGTTTATGCAGTACTTGTGCAGCTGGTAGGAAATTCAAACAACATTGCTCAAAAGATGAAAGAATCACATCGGTTGTTTTCAACTTCATCTATTCTTTTGCTAGTTAACTACTTGTTGATGAGTGCGGTTTGTTTGTATTTATTTAACGACTATTTGCAATTGTACCCTTCCTGGTTTGAGTTATTGTTAGGCTTGGGCTTACCACCAATACTTCTTCTATTGCAGTTAACACCGCCGTTTATTGTCAATTGGATTACGAATGCTAAAATGCCCATGCCAACGATTACTGGGATTACCATTGTTGGATTGCAGTTTACTGGATTATTGTTAACAGTGGTAGCACTTTTGTGGGCACTAAATCCTCGTTGGGGATATTATTTCTTATTTGCATTTTTACTAATTGTTGTTTTGTCCCAAACTGTTCGTTTGTTCAAAAATTCCTTTGTACTTTTAGGTGCAGGTGTTTCATGGTATTATATTCTTTTGTACTTTTGCACTCTCGAAATCCTACCACTGTTTGTAGCTTTTTACTACTTACGAATGAATTTCTTGTAACTAATTGATTGAAAATTAACTTTTTGCGAATTGGCTATTAAAACAATATTGGTTTCCCAGCCCAAACCAGAAGGAGAGAAATCACCGTACTACGATCTTGCAGATAAATATAAATTGAAGATTGATTTTCGTCCATTTATTCATGTGGAAGGAATTGCAGCGCAAGAATTTCGCCAGCAGAAAATCACAATTTCTGATCATACCGCAGTAATTATTACCTCAAAAGCAGCAGTAGATCATTTCTTTAGAATATCAGAAGAATTGCGTTTTCAAGTGCCTGATACAATGAAATATTTTTGTATCACTGAAGCAATCGCTAATTATCTTCAGAAATATATCACCTACCGCAAACGAAAAATTTTCTTTGGAAAGCAAACAGTGGAAGATTTAGTAGATGTAGTAAAAAAACACAAGGGAGAAAAATTCTTGTTGCCTTGTACTGACATCTTGCGCGACAATATTCCTGACACTTTGGAAAAACATGGGGTTCCTTTTTCAAAAGCTGTGTTATACCGCACTGTGGCTTCAGACTTATCTGATCTAGAAGATGTTAAGTATGATATGCTAGTCTTTTTTAGTCCTGGAGGAATTGAATCATTGAAGAAAAATTTCCCTGACTTTGTGCAGAATGGCACGCTTATCGCTGCTTTCGGGCCAACCACTGCTGCTGCTGTTCTTAAAAATAATTTACGTCTTGATGTACATGCACCAATGCCAAACGCCCCTTCTATGACCGGTGCAATAGAATTATTTGTTAAAGAACAACTAAAGAAAAGCAAATAGGATTTCAATAATTCATTAGCGTTTTATGTAGTGCATTTGCAGACCTTTTTATGTGCTAATCGATTTCTTTTTGTTCACAGTTTTCCTTTTTTATCTTTCAATTGAATGGTAATAATTGTATAATTTTTCATTTTAGGATTCCAATTGTGCACCACCGTTTTATTTGTGTAGCATTCATCTTTTCTTAACTTTACATCTTAACTATAAAATTTAAGTATGAAAAAACTAGTACTCTCAACAGCTTTATTGCTTGGTACACTTGGTTCTGCTAATGCTCAATTAGCTGATGGATCAATTGCTCCAGACTTTACTGTGTCTGCTTACCAATCTTGGTTGTCAGCTGCAGGAATGAATAGTAACGGAAGTTACAAATTGTATGATTATCTTGATGCTGGTTACACTGTAGTCTTGGATGTTTCAGCAACTTGGTGTGGACCATGTTGGAATCACCATTTGACAGGTGCATTAGATGATTTATATATTGATCATGGTCCAGCTGGACAATACGGAGTTAGTGGAACTACAACTGACGATGTAATGGTAATTTGGTTAGACGGTGATGGAACTACAGCTGATGCAACAATGTTAGATGGTGCAGGTTCAATCGGTAACTGGATTCAACCAAATGCTACAATTGGTCAAGTACCATTCCCAATGGCAAACCCAATTACAGCAACTGCAAATCAGATCAACAATGGTTATGATATTGCTTATTTCCCTACAATTTACAAAATTTGTCCAAATAGAGTAATTTCTGAAGTGGGTCAATTAACAGCTAGTGGGTTTTACGCTTCTGTTGCTGGTTGTCCAGCACCAGCATCTCAACCCGCTGATGCAGCAATGCTAGCATTCAACGGAGAAAGTGAAATCTGTCCAGGAGATTACACTCCAATGGTTCAAATTCAAAACAACGGTACATCAGCAATGACGTCTGCAACTGTTGAAGTGAAATTAGGTGCAGTTACAGTTTCTACTGGAACTTTTACAGGAAATTTAGCACAATACGGAGTAGCTAATGTTACTTGTTCTGTAATTCCTGCTTTCACTGGTGGTACTTTAGTTGCTACTGTTACTACAACTGGTGATGCTAATGCTACAAATGGTTCTACAACAAAAGTTGTAACGATCAATAATAGCCCTGCTCAAGCAGTTTCTCACATTATTAAAGTTGATATTACTACAGATCAATATGCGTCTGAAACTACTTGGGAATTAACAAACGCAGCAGGTACTGTTGTTGCAACTGGTGGACCTTGGTCAAATCTTTCTGCTGCTGGACAAACAGTTCGTCCTACAGTAAATGTTAGTGGTTTGAACCCAACAGAATGTTATAAGTTCACTATTTATGATTCTTATGGTGATGGAATCTGCTGTGACTACGGTAACGGTGCTTATTCAGTTAAAGATGCAGCAAACAACGTACTTTTGTCTGGAGCAACTTTTACCGAAGAAGCTGGTGGAATGATCAAAACTGGAGTTTTAAATGTTGAAGAACTAGATTTATTAGGATTTAATGTTTTCCCTAACCCAGCAACTGATGTTGTAAATGTTGCTTTTGAAGCGAAAAATTCAGATTATGAAATCGCTATCCTTGACTTACAAGGTCGTGTGATGACGCAATCTACTTATTCGAATCTTGCTGGAACTCAATCTATTGCAATTGCAACAGGTGATTTCGCAACAGGAACTTACTTAGTGAAAGTGTCTAGCAATGGTCGTTCTCAAGTGAGCAATATCGTTATTAGATAAGAAATTTACTTTTCAAATACATGAACCCTGCACTTCAATAGTGCAGGGTTTTTTGTTTTTTAGTACCTTTACACACATTTTTTTGTTTTATGGCAAAGATTAAGAAACAAGACGCATTAGATTATCATTCCATGGGGCGACCTGGGAAAATAGAAGTTGTTCCAACAAAACCGTATTCCTCTCAAAGAGATTTGTCCTTGGCATACTCACCTGGAGTGGCGGAGCCTTGTCTCAAAATTGCTGAAAATCAGGAAGACGTTTACAAGTACACAAGTAAATCTAACTTAGTTGCTGTAATTTCCAATGGAACAGCTGTACTAGGTTTGGGCAATATCGGACCGCATGCTGCTAAGCCTGTAATGGAGGGAAAAGGATTGCTTTTTAAAATCTTTGCAGATATCGATGTGTTCGATATTGAAGTTGATGCATCCGATCCTGAATTATTTATTCAAACCGTAAAAGCAATTTCGCCAACTTTTGGTGGAATAAATTTAGAAGACATTAAAGCACCTGAGGCTTTTGAAATTGAACGCAGACTGAAAGAGGAGTTGAACATTCCTTTGATGCACGACGATCAGCACGGAACAGCTATTATCTCCGCTGCTGCACTTTTAAATGCTCTTGAACTTGCAGGTAAGCAAATTGAAGAAGTGAAAATTGTAGTTTCTGGTGCTGGCGCTGCTGCAATTTCTTGTTTAGCCTTGTACAGAGCCCTCGGTGCCAAAACAGAAAATATTTTCATGTTCGACTCTAAAGGTTTGATCTGGAAGGGACGCGATGATTTAGATGAACATAAGGCAGTTTATGCTACACACAAAAAGGATATTAGCTTAGAGAAGTCGTTCTTAAAAGCAGATGTTTTCCTAGGACTCTCCAAAGGAAACATTATCAGCAAGGAAATGATTGCGCAAATGGCACCTGATCCTATTGTTTTTGCGTTAGCAAATCCTGACCCGGAAATTCCATACAAGGAAGCCATGTCAGTGCGGAAAGATATTATCATGGCAACAGGCCGCTCAGATCATCCTAATCAGGTGAATAACGTACTTGGATTTCCCTATATTTTTAGAGGCGCCTTAGACGTTCGTGCTACTTGTATCAATGAAGAAATGAAGTTAGCGGCTGTAAAAGCACTTGCTTCCCTTGCAAAGGAAAGTATTCCTGAAGAAGTGGTGGAAGCTTACGGAGAGAAAAGCATCACCTTCGGTCGTGATCAAATCATTCCAAAACCATTAGATCCACGATTGATTCATTTTATTGCACCTGCTGTGGCGAAAGCAGCGATGGATTCTGGAGTTGCACTTCATCCAATTTTGGATTGGGATGCGTATGAAAATGAATTGAAAAGTCGACTTGGACTGAATAACAAACTTGTTCGAACAATCACTGAAAAAGCACAAAGCAATCCTAAACGAGTTGTTTTTGCTGAAGGGGATAACGTTAAAATACTCAAAGCTGCACAATCCGCCTACGATGAAGGTGTAGCAGTTCCAATTTTATTGGGAAATAGCGAGAAAATCAATAAATTGATTGAAGAATACAACATCGAATTCAGCGATGATGTGCAAATAATTGACCCAAAACAGAAAGAAGAAGAAGAGCGCAGAACGCTGTTCGGAAAAGCATTTTTTGAAAAAAGAATGCGTAAAGGCTTCACGGAGTTTGAATCCATTCAAGTGATGCGTGAACGGAATCACTTTGGCGCTATGATGGTAGAATGTGGTCAAGCCGATGCCTTAATCTCTGGTTTAACGCGCAATTATCGCGATGTGGTGACGCCTTTTATTCAAACAATTGGATTGCAAAAAGATGTACACACTGTTGCTGGAATGTATATTTTGGTGACGAAACGAGGTCCTATTTTCTTGGCAGATACAACCATTAATTTGGATCCAACGGCTGAACAATTGGCTGAAATTACAGTCAACATCTCTAAGTTGATTCGCAAATTCAAAATTTCTCCACGAATTGCCTTGCTGAGCTACTCTAATTTTGGTTCATCACCTGGTGCAGATCCAGAGAAAATGGCAAAAGCTGTTCAAATATTGCACGAGAATCACCCTACTTTAGTGGTTGACGGTGAAATACAAGCAAATTTTGCCTTGGATAATGAACTGATGATGGAAAAATTTGCTTTCTCTCAATTAGCTAACAAGCAGGTGAACACCTTGATTTTCCCCAATCTTTCGGCTGGAAATATTGCCTACAAGTTGTTGCAACAGATGACAGACAGTGATGCAATCGGTCCCATTTTAATTGGTTTAAATAAATCAGTGCACGTTTTACAAATGGGAGCTACTGTGAGAGAAATTGTGAATATGGTTAAAGTAGCAGTTATCGACGCACAAAATAAATAAAGATGATTCACCACTTAAATGGAAAACTAGTTGAAAAGCACCCAACACTTTTAATTATTGAGTGTGGTGGTGTAGGTTATGAAGTTAAAATCTCACTCAATACCTACTCCGTTTTGGGGAGCGCCGAATCAATTCATATTTTTACACGTCAGGTAATTCGCGAAGATGCACATTTCTTGTACGGCTTTGCAACGAAAGAAGAACGCGAAATGTTTGGCTTTTTAACATCTGTATCTGGCGTGGGGGCAACTACGGCAATGATTATGCTTTCATCGCTGACACCAGATCAAATCATACACGCCATTCAAACAGACGACGTTCCTGTTATTCAAAGCATAAAAGGGATTGGAACGAAAACAGCACAGCGTTTGATCGTAGATTTGAAGGATAAAGTGTTAAAAATTAGCGTAAACAGCGAAAATATTTTTGCAGCAAACAATACTAATCGATTTGATGCGTTAACTGCTTTACTTTCATTGGGATTTGACAAGAAAAACGTCGAAAAAGCGCTTGATAAAGTAACCGTTGGTGAACAATCCGTTGAGGAGCTGATTAAACAAGCATTGAAAACTTTATAATTGAATGACGAAAAAGCTACGTATGAAAACAAGTTATTTGAAGGGCTCATTTGCTCTTCTTTCTTTGCTTTGTATTGAAAATGCTCTTTCACAAAAGGATTCGTTGGAATTTCCTATTGAAAATTCACTCGACCCCACGCAAACACAAACCCAAAGCTTCGATCTTGGTGACCCAGCATCACTAGAACAAACAATTGTATATGATCCACTAACAGGAAAATATGTATTTCGAGAGACTTTAGGGGATATCAATTTCCGAAATCCTTCCATGATGACCTTGGAGGAATACTTGGAGTATGAACGTCAAAAGTCACTTCGCCAAAACTGGAAAGAACGGATAGACGATCAAACATCAGAAAATAGACCGCTGGTTCCACCCATCAAAATTGCCAATAAAGGATTCGAGAATTTCTTTGGTTCTAATGAAATTACCATTCGTCCACAAGGTTCTGTCGAATTGTCCTTTGGTGTAAATTCTTCGCGCTACGACAATCCTATTTTACCTGTTAAACAGCGTAGAATAACACGTTTTGATTTCAATCAACAGATCCAAATTAACTTAGTAGGGCAAATCGGTACCAAATTAAAGATTGGAACAAGTTACAATACACAAGCAGCATTTGATTTCGACAATATTTCAAAATTGGAATACACCGGAAACGAAGACCAAATCATGCAAAAAATTGAATTGGGGAATGTGGCAATGACTTTACCGACTTCTTTAATTCAAGGATCCCAAACTCTATTTGGAGCAAAAACACAATTGAAGTTCGGGCGCTCCACTTTTGATTTAATTGCAGCTTCATCAAAAGGAAAACGTCAAGAAATTAATATTACCGGAAAATCACAAGTGCAACGTTTTGAGCTTTCAGCAGATAGTTACGAAGCGAATAGACACTATTTCCTAAACTTATTTCACCACCACAACTACGACAATGCAATGTCCACTTTGCCCATCGTAAACTCTACGATGTATATCACAAGAATGGAGGTGTGGTTGACGAATAGAACAAATAATACTGAAAATACACGTAATGTGCTTGCTTTTGCCGATTTAGGTGAAGCAAAACCTGAAGACTGGCAAGGTGCTCCAGGTGGTGGATCAGTGATAGAAAGCCCTGATAACGAAGCAAATAATTTATATGCGTGGGCATCCACTCAGCCGCTTGTTCGAAGCTTTGTTAATTCGGTGCAGGCATTATCTACTCAGGTTGCTGCTCCTGGACCATTTACCCAAGCTATTCATTATGAAAAAGTTGAAAATGCGCGTAAATTAGGTGAACAAGAATACTCCTACAATGCTTTACTTGGGTATATTTCACTCAACTCTCCTTTAAATAATGATGAGGTTTTAGCAGTTTCCTATGAGTATACTTACCGTGGCGAAACCTTTCAAGTTGGTGAATTTTCTACCGATGGTGCTGCAGGGTCTGAAGCTTTAATCCTGAAATTGTTAAAACCAACAATTACGAATCCGAACAACAAAGTATGGGATTTGATGATGAAAAATGTATACTCGATTGGTGCGTATCAAGTTGATCAGCAAGGTTTCGCTATTAATTTATTGTATAATAATCCTGAAACATCGTTAGCAGTGCCATTTTTCCCTATCACTGGAGTAGACGATAAACAGTTGGTAACGCTCTTGGAAATGGATAAGTTGAATCAAAATCAACAAGCATTTTCTGATGGGGTTTTTGACTTTGTACCAATAGAATTTACAGGCAATAGGGCAGAAAACGGTGGAACGATCAATCGTAAGAACGGGCGAATCTATTTCTCTACAATTGAACCTTTCGGTAAAACCTTGGGTGATAAGTTGACAGCCGCCGGAGTGCCAGACCTCATTGTGGATCGAACGGCATTTACAGAATTATACGATTCTACGAAAACCGCCGCGCAGCAGATTCCTGCTAAGAATAGATTTAGTTTAAAAGGAGAGTATCAATCGTCTGTTTCATCGGATATTCCGCTAAATGCTTTGAATGTGCCACAAGGTGCTGTTACGGTAACTGCTGGTGGAATTCGATTGACAGAAGGAACAGACTTCTCGGTAGATTACAATTTAGGTCGTGTTAAGATCTTAAACACAGGAATTCTAGAGTCGAACACTCCTATTAAAATATCCATTGAAAGTAATTCTGTTTTCGGCTTCCAAGCACGATCCTTAATGGGAGCGCATTATAATTATCGTTTGAGTGATAAATTCAACGTTGGTGGTACGTGGATGCGAATGACAGAAAGGCCTGTGACTCAAAAAGTGGACATTGGAAGTGAGCCGTTTTCCAATAACATTCTTGGATTTGACTTCGATTGGCGTTCTGATGTGCCTTTCCTCACAAAATTGGTCGATTTACTTCCTGTGATATCTACCACTCAAAAATCAACCATTTCATTTAAGGGTGAATTTGCGCATTTGATTCCTGGTCAACCAAGAGCCATCAACAAAGACGGTACTTCGTACGTAGATGATTTTGAAGGAGCACAGAGTGCAATTGATCTTCGTTCTGTATCTTCATGGCGACTTGCATCTATTCCACAGGGTCAGGCTGACTTATTTCCAGAAGCATCCATCAAGAATATTGGGGCTGGCTTTAAACGTGCACGAACTTCTTGGTACATAATCGATCCATTGTTCTACCAAAACAATCAATTAACACCACAACATATCATTGATAATCCTGCTCAGTTATCGGATTCTAGAATGCGCTTGGTGAGTCAGCAAGATATCTTCCCGAACCTACAACAGCAATATGGGTCGGTAACCAACATTCCAATTTTAGAATTGGCATATTACCCGAGTGAGCGTGGAATGTACAACTATGATACTACAGACACGTATTTAGCCGATGGAACATTCTCGAATCCTGAAAATCGTTGGGGAGGTATTATGCGTGCCCTAAGTACAAATGATTTTGAAGTAACAAATATTGAGTTTATCCAATTTTGGGTTTTAGATCCGTTCAATGAAGATGCTGAAAATGCCGATCCAAATACGCAAATGAACGGTGGAGATTTGTATTTTAATCTTGGAAATATTTCGGAAGATGTATTGACCGATTCACGTAAAAGTTTCGAAAATGGCTTACCTCCTTTCGCTACGTCTTTATTAGATAATATTGATACAACAAATTGGGCAAGGGTCTCTTCTCAACAAGTAGTAGTAAATGCGTTTGACAATGATTTAACTGCGCGAGCAAATCAAGATGCTGGTTTAGACGGTTGGGGAAATACTGATGAAGCAGCTGCTTATGCGAATTATGTTGCTTGGGTAAACAATAATCCTACCTTAAGTGCTGCTGCAAAAGCTGCTATTATTGCGGATCCATCAGCAGATGATTACAATTTTTACCGAGATGACGATTACGACGTTTTACAATTAGACATCTTAAATCGCTACAAGAAATACAACGGAATGGAGGGGAATTCTCCAACTTCTGAAATGTCGACGGGGATGAATGCTGACGGTTATCCTACAATGGCAACCAATGCGCCAGACAATGAGGACATTAATCAAGATAATAACTTGTCAGAATCGGAGAGCTATTTCCAGTATAAAGTTAGTATGCGACCAGCAGACATGGTGGTTGGAAAAAACTTTATCACCAATGTGCAAGTGTATCAAAATGGTACCAAAACAGAAAAATGGTATCAATTTAAAGTGCCAATTAGAGACTTTGAAAAGAAAGTGAATGGAATTCAAGATTTCCGTTCTATTCGTTTCATGCGTATGTTCATGAAGAATTTCGATGAGCAAGTGCTTTTGCGTTTTGCACGATTAGAGTTTATTCGTGGAGAATGGCGTCGATATATGGATGATTTGACGCAGCCAGGAGAAAGTGTTCAAACAGATCCAAACTTAACAACCTTCAACATTGGAGCTATTAATGTGGAGGAGAATGACCAAAGAACACCGATTAAATATGAAATTCCTCCTGGAATTGAGCGTGAAGTTGACCCTTCTCAAACGTATCAACGTCAATTAAATGAGCAATCATTAGTGCTAGATGTTTGTGGCTTGCAAGATGGAGATGCTAGAGCTGCATACAAAAATGTGCAGTTCGATGTGCGTACTTACAAAAAATTGAAAATGTTTGTGCATGCGGAAGAGGTAGATCCAAACATTCCTTTCAACAGTAAAGATTTAACGCTTTTTGTTCGCTTGGGGACTGATTTTACCGACAATTACTATGAGTACGAATTGCCACTCTATGAAACGCAATGGGGAGCATCTCTAGCAGAAGATATTTGGCCAGAAGAAAATAACATTGAAATCGTATTCGATGATTTGTTGGACATCAAAAAGCTACGAAACAAATTAATTGAGGCAGGAAACTCATCAGTTGCCTACTCGCTTGAATACAGTGAAGTTGATCCAAAAAATCCTGAGCGTCGCCTGAAGGTGAAGGGAAGTCCAAACTTACAAGGGCTCCGCACTATCATGGTGGGAATTCGCAATCCACGTAAAAATGATCCAAATAACCTTTGGTTGCCAGACAATGGTGATGCGGAATGTGTGAATGTGTGGATCAATGAGTTGCGACTTACTGATTTCTTAAGTGAGGGCGGTTCTGCTGCAATCGCACAAATGCAAATTCAGGCAGCAGATTTTGCAACTGTGTCCATGTCGGGGAATTATTCTGGTGTGAACTGGGGAAGTGTTGAAAGTCGTGTACAAGAGCGCCAACGTAATCAACAAATTGGCTTTGATATGAATGCCAATGTTCAGTTGGGACAATTCTTTGGACGTCAAGCAAAAGTAACACTACCATTCTTTTATGGCTATTCCTTAGCCCTCATCAATCCGGAGTATGACCCTTTCAATCCAGATGTGAAATTGAGTGGCTACGATAGTGAAACAAGAAGAACAAGAGCAAGAGCTGGACAAGATTTTACACAACGCAGGTCATTTAACTTTAGTGGCGTTCGTAAAGAAATGAAAGCTGGTGCGAAACCACATTTCTGGAGAATTTCTAACTGGTCGGCAGGTTTTGCACACGCAGAAGATTTACATCGTGATTTTAATATCAACTACGATAAAACACGTACGTGGACCTCTAACTTGAACTACAATTACTCGTTCAATTCCAAGCCAATTGAGCCGTTTAAGAAAATCAAGAAATTAGAAAAAACGAAGTGGTTGGCAATTGTGCGGGATGTTAATTTTTATCTACTTCCCAAAAACATTTCGTTCCGTACCGATGTGCAACGGATCTACAATGAACGCCAAGTTAGAAATAACATCGTGCCTGATTATGAAATGGATCCATTGTATCTAAAACGCTTCAATTGGAATCGAAATTATGATCTCGGATGGGATTTCACTAAAAACCTGAAATTAAATTTCACTGCTGTAAATCGTGGTATTTTTGACGAGGGCCAAGGGCAAGTTGATCGAAAAGCAGATCCCACAGGATACAATGTTTTTCTAGATACCATTCAAAAACAGATGGGTACCTTAGGGAAGACAATGGATTATACACATAACTACACATTGAGTTATACCTTGCCATTGGATAAAATTCCGGCAACCGATTGGATGAGTGCGAATATTAAGTATTCAGGAACATACAATTGGACCCGCTCGCCACTTGGGCAAGCTGATTTCGGAAATACCATTCAAAATAGCCGTCAAGTGAATATGACTGCGCAAATGAATTTCACCAACCTGTACAATAAAATACCTTATTTCAAGAAAGTATTGTCGGATGGGAAGGCACAACGTCCAAAAGTAGGAGCACGAAGTGGTGATGGTGGAACAACAGGAAAAGAAACACCCGGGACAAAACCAACGGATGTTCCAGAAGAATTGAAGCCAGACAAGCCCATAGAGGACATGACTCCAAAAGAATTGCGTCAGTGGGAAAAGAAAAAACGTAAGTTTGAGCGCAAAAAGAAACGTGCAGAGAAAGACAAGAAACGCAATGGAAAAGTACATCCAGTAGCAGGTTTTGCAGCACGATTGGTAATGTCTGTTCGAAATGTTTCTGGTACGTATGCCTTAACGGATGGTACCATGTTGCCAGGTTACAGTCAAAACACCTCTATTCTTGGATTTGGAAGTTCGTATGATAACTCATTAGGTTCTTTCATTTTCGGAAAGCAACGCTACGATATTTTTGGTCGCGAAACAAACTACAACATTGCAGAATCAATGTCTTCAAAAGGCTGGATGGTGCAAAACCAAGATCTGAATCGCCAGTTTATCAATACACACAGTCAAAACTTAAATTTGCGAGCTAGTGTTGAACCTTTGAAAGATTTAACGATTGAGTTAAACGCCTCTCGCAACTTCGGAAATAACTCGCAAGAATTTTACCGTTGGAATGAAGACAATAGTGTATTTGAAAGTCAAAGCAAAGTGCAAACAGGAACACTGACGTATACAACGATGTCGATTGGTTCCGCATTCACAATGTTAGACAGGGAGTATAAATCGGCAGTTTTTGATAATTTAATAAACAATCGCGAATTGGTTTCTCAACTATTGGGTGGTGTAAACACGAACTCAAGTGCTTTGTCGAATGGTTATTATTCTGGGTATAGCGGAACACAGCAAGAAGTAGTTACTGGAGCATTCTTAACAGCGTACACTAACAGAAGCATCAATGCGAAGAATATCAATCCAGTGAAAAATGTACCGCTTCCCAACTGGTCGATTAACTACAATGGCTTGAATAAATTTGAATGGGCGAAGAAGCACGTTAGAAATTTCGTTCTTCGTCATGCCTACAGTTCTACAGTGAGTGTTTCTGGAATGCAAACTAACTTGAATGCAGAATTCGACCAAAATGGGCATGCCTCTGCTATCGACATCAACAATAACTTCATTGCTGAACGTCAATTGCAAAATGTGACCATGACAGAGCGTTTCTCGCCTTTAATTGGCTTTGATGCTACTTGGAACATTAAAAGCAAGGGAGAGTCGCAAGGATTGATTACTAAGTTCGAGTTGAAAAAAGATCGTAGCGCAACATTGTCGTTGAACAATAATCAGGTAACTGAAGTGCATGGAACAGAATGGGTGATTGGTACAGGATACAAATTCTCGAAAGTGAAACTTCCGTTTGAGAAAATTCCTGCAAGTGATTTGAACCTTCGATTTGATATGTCGTTCCGCGATAACTTAACTGTTATTCGTAAAGTTGCTGAGAATACTAACCAAGCTACGGCTGGTCAAAAAGTAATCTCTGTGAAATTCTCTGCGGATTACAACCTAACGCAAAACTTAACCATTCAGTTCTATTACGATCAAGTGCTCAATACACCAAAAATTGCGACATCGTACAAAACCGGAAACGTAAGTTCAGGAATTCGTATTCGTTTCAACTTGGCTGGGGTTCAGTAAGTAAAATGCATACAATTTTGAAAAACCTTCTCATCACGAGGAGGTTTTTTAATTTTATACGAGTTGGTACCTTTATCTATTAAATCGATGGCTCGAAGTGCGGCATCTCGATACAATTTTGCCGCTCATTGAGTGTCCCGAATCCCTTCGGGATGTATCGAAATGATAGGCAAAATCACTCGATGACCGCAACGGAATCGACTGGTCTTTTTTAAAAAGATATTATGTTTTGTGTCTAACTGTCTTTAATCTAAACAAACTCCTCTCGCAAGAGTGAAAACACCACTGAATCCTCTGAAACATCATCGTACACGTAGTGTTTTTTCAGGTAGCCTTCTTGCTGGAAATTGAAATGCATCATAATTTTCAGTGATGCCTCGTTTGTTGGGCCCACGTATGCTTCAATGCGGCGTAAATTCATGTTTTCAAAGCCATAGTCGATAATTGCCTTCACGGCCTCCTTCATGTAGCCTTGCTGCTTGTGCTTGTCGTGATTGAGGGCATAACCCAATTCTGCACGATAATGTTTTGGATACCAATGATGGTACCCCGACCTGCCAATTGTTTGATGGTTTTCTTTCAATACCATCACAAATGCCAAATACGTGCGATCATGGGTTTGGTAGCCACCAACAATTCGCTCCTGTTCTCGTTCCCATTCTTTTTCGTTTTGAAGTCCAAGGAAATCGATGATGAATTCTTTCGAATGCTTTTCGAAGAGTTGTTTAAGAACTGTAGGGGTGATTTTCTTTAAATAAAGTCGATCTGTTTCGAGTTCAAACTGTTGCCAATCAAAAATTTCCATTCCACAAAGGTAGAAGTTTACAAAAGATCGTTGGCTAAATTGGCTAAGTCTGATCGTTCTCCTTTTTCTAGTTTTACGTGAGAAAACAATTCTTGTCCTTTCAAGCGATCAATTAAATACGCTAGTCCATTACTATTTTCATCTAAATAAGGCGTATCAATTTGGGCAACATCGCCGGTGAAGATAATTTTTGTGTTTTCTCCGGCGCGAGTGATAATGGTTTTTACTTCGTGCGGGGTTAAATTTTGTGCTTCGTCGATGATAAACATGATGTTCGACAAACTTCTTCCACGAATAAAGGCCAAAGGAGTAATGATGATTTTGCCCGATTGCTCCATCTCAAGAATGCCCTTGTGTTTCTTCTCATTTTCGCCAAATTGAGATTTGATGAATTTGAGATTATCCCACAATGGTTCCATGTAAGGTCCAATTTTATCATTCGCATCGCCGGGAAGGAAACCTATATCTCTGTTAGAAAGTGGAATAATTGGTCGAGCCAAAATAATTTGATTGTAGCTTTTACTTTGTTCAAGTGCAGATGCTAGTGCTAGCAAGGTTTTTCCTGTTCCTGCTACTCCTTGCAGCGCTACTAATTTCACTAGCGGATTCAACAAAGCATGAAAAGCAAAAGCTTGCTCGGCATTTTTTGGTTTAATTCCGTACACAAATTCCTTTTCGATGCGCTCAATTTGATCACTTGCTTGATTGTAAAAAGCAAGGGAAGAATTTTTGCCGTTCTTTAAGATATAGTAGCCGTTACTAACTTTTTTATTCCCCAAAATTCCGTCTTCATCGATTTTCCCTTTTGTGAAGATGTGACGTATGGCTTCAGAATCAACTCCCTCGATGGAGTAACTACTGGCTTCGTTCAATTGAACATTACTTACTTTCCCCGTTTCATAATCTTCTGCAAGAATTCCTAAGGCTTTTGCCTTGATGCGTAGATTGATATCTTTAGTAACGAGAATAACATCTCTTTTTGGTTCTGTTTCTTTGAGGCAAAGTGCTGAATTGATGATTTTATGATCGTTTTTCCCTACGGAATAAACATTTTCAGCATCGTAGGTTTTAGGATTTGACTCCAAAACAACTCTAAATTTTCCTAAGTTCGGACCTAAATCAATCCAATTTTGAAGGCTTCCTGTACCCGAAAGTTTATCGATAAAACGGATGACTTCTCTTGCTGAAAAGTTTTTAGTGTCGTTGCCAATTTTGAATTTATCCAACTCTTCTAATACCGTAATGGGAATGGCAATGTCGTTGTTTGTGAAATTGGTAATTGCGGTATGATCGTGTAGTAGGACAGAAGTATCCAAAACGAAAATTTTCTGCTTTTTAGCCATAGTGTTTTGTTTTGAATAAAATTGCAGAAAAATCAAGCCACAAATATTTTTATTATGTGGAGTTATTTACATAAGTGTGTTAGTAGTCACAATGATTTAATGATATGAAAATGAGGCAGAATTATTTTAACACAGCGTTTAGGAGGACACAGAGTTCACGCAGCTTAAATAATTAAACCTCTGTGAACTCTGTTTCTCTGTTTTTCTCTGTGTTGAATAAGAAATTTGGTGACGATTATCAAATCCTATATCCACGTTTAAAATAACGGACTTCCAGAAATGATTTTTTGCACAGGAATTTTTAAGGAACCGAAGGCCTCTTTTCCTGCAATACTGTCCAAATTGAATTCATAGCGCGTTCCTTTGTGATTCCAAACGCCATTGTTGGCATTGCTTTTTACAATTTTTGGAATTTTTTCTCCCGACTGAAAAACATAGTAATCATTCATTTTATTCATTGCAAGTGGTGGAGAATACAAGAAGCGATATTTAGGATTTTCATACGTTAAAATCCCTTTTCCCATCAATCGTGAGATAAAGTAATTTCCTTTTTGGTTGCTGGAGAATAACATAGAATAGCCTGGCACTAACACTTCTTTTGTCTTCGTAACTTCTGTCACATTAAAGTTATCATCGAGTTCAGATTCAATGTAGGTTTCCTTCACTGTTTGGGTTCCTCCTTCACGAAATGACAGATCGCCGGTCCATGCATTTAAAAAATCAATTGTTGGAAAACTGATTCGTTTACCAGCTTTTGCAAATAACTTATAGATGGGATCGTTCGGATATTTTTTAAATTCTGATACATCCAAATGAATATTGACAACCTTGCTGCCTTGCATGTCAGGCACAAAGCCTTTTCCTGGTGCCTTTATGGAAAGGTGTAGCGAATCTCGTCCTCTGATGTAGGTTTTTAAGAAGAAGCTCGATGAGTCACTGTCATGCGCAAACATCGCCACATCTACCCCATTTTCCCTCATTTTTGGCCAATTGGTGTAAATCACCAAACGATCATCTTTGAATTGTTTTTCCTTAAGAAAAGCTTTCCACACAGGAGAAACATCACCATTTTTGGCTGCTGTAACTCGCTTAAAAATTATTTTCACATCAGCACCGTGGTACAGTAAGAGATAGCTTTTGTCGTAATAGAGATAGCTGTTTTCCTTTTTAGAATAATACATCTTTAAATCGTTCACCATCGTATCTTTAATGGCAATCACTTTCTTCAGTCGTATAATTCCTTGCAAAATCTTGCTGCTATCGCTTACGCTTACGAGGCTTCCCCATTCTCCATTTTCGTTGGCGAAGAAGTAAATGGGTTTTTGGATGTTGAGTCCGTAGTTTTTCGATTGACTTAAAATGAATTCTGGCGCAAAAAGATCTCGAAATGGAATTTTGTGATGGTACAGCATACCCTTCGTTTCTCTTGCCACATCTAATAAATAAGCTTTTCCGATGACGTCACCTTCAGGAAGTCGATCTTCCAAATTGGGCGGAGCTTCTTTTTTGAAGAGATATGGGCGAAGAATCAAAAATCCAGCAAGAAGTCCAGCGAGAAAAACAATGATGACAACTTTTCTAAACATAGATTATCTTGAAATCACATAAACGCTATTGAATAGGTCGAGCAAGTGTTTTCCAGCATTTCCATTGGAATTGTCGAAATGATACACAAGGTTGAAATTGGTTTTTTCCTTCGTTGTTTTTGTAGACGTTAATTCCATGTTGCCGGTTTTTCCTCGCATCGCATTCAAAATCTCATTTTGTCGCGCACTGAAGAAATCAGCAGGAAATTTGTCAATGGTATTTCCCCAATCTACATTCATATACATGAAACCATTTTTCTTAATGCTAGCTGCCTTTTTACCTTTAATTGCTTCAGCACCGTAGCCGTCATTATGATTTTTCGCTAAATCTTCATCGTTGGTCATGATAAACAAGCCATTTTTCATAATCATATACAGTGGAGCGGCATCTAAAATCGCCTCTTCATACACCCAATACTCACCCATGTTTTTGAAGCGAGAGGTCAACTTCGAAAGATGTTTGAGCACTTTTGCAGGAATGTCGTTGCGCTCGGTGGAAAAACCTAAGGTAAAAATTGGCATTTCTTCTTCTGCTTCCACTTCTTTTTCTTCGTAGTCATACGTTTGCTCGTCAAAAACGAATTCAATCTTTCTCGTTTTAATGCTTTTGATGCCGTTAAATGATCCGAACATACTTCCTTTGTAGGTGGAGAATAAAGCGTCTTTATTGACAAATTCATTCAACAATTCCAGCACCAATAAGTTGTAGGCTACCTGAATATTTTTCTCATCACTTAACATTGGTACCACCACTTCGAAGGCTTTTTCATACGCTTGACGAAGATTTACGTTATAGGTGAAAAACGCTGTGTTGTCTTTGTGAATGTACTTTAAAGTGTTTTTATCAAACTTAGAATCGTTCATTTCTTCATAAATACTTCCAAGCTCGGGCCCATATTGTGCTTCTACGTGAAACTCTGCTGTGTTGTCTTTAAGAAATAGATCACCCAGAATTACATTGCCTGTATACAGTGTATTGATATCATTGTACAAGCTTGGGAACATGGTTTCAATGTACCATAAGTTTTGTGTTTTCTGCAAACTACGTGAATTGTCGAGGTAAAAAACACCTTCCGACACATGTGTCATTTGGCTGGCAAAACGATGGTCATATTTCAATAAATTGTTTCCTTTGGCAAAGAGATCATCGCAAACGTCTTTAAAATAGCGCTCTTGATATACCAATTGCACACTGTCTCTCAATTCATAGTAGTTTTTTTGAAGATCATTTTCTTCTTCGGTGGTGTTTAAGGTGCTTGGATCAAAATTTTCTACTTGGTCATCGGTCCAATTATCAATAATGTTTCCTTCTTCGTCTTGGTCAATATCGTAATAGTCTTGATCGCCCCACGGATTTTGGTAGCCTCTTGCGTACCAAATAGAGTCGGTAACTTGATCAATTTTTTCAATGGTTGGATCTACTCGAATCAAAAGAGCGTTTCCATTTTTCACCAACAAACGATTGAATAAAGAAGCATAAAGGTCAACTCCAGTATACATCGGAGCTTCGGTCTCGAAATCATCAAAAACTGTGAATAATTGCTTTTGATCTTTAATAGCGAAGGTGATTCCTGAAATTTCGTAGTTTTTTATTTTTCCGTAGAAAATGTTCAGTTTTTTGTCGAAGTCAATCCCAGAATCTTTCAAGGATTTCCCAGTGGTAGAGCCGTCAAAAAGTTCTTGCTGAATTTCCATCATGAAATCATACTGTACCAATTCATCCAGCGATACCTTTTGCAATAATTGAAAATTATTAAGGCTGAAAACTGAAACGGCATCCTTAGGAATTAAGTCTTCAGGCTGTTGTGAATAGGAAATGGAAGCAGTTGCTAAAATCGATAGAAGAGTAAGAAGCCTCATAAGAAGGACCGTAAATATTGTTTGTACAACAAAAATACGATTTTTCAGAATGATAATGGATAGGTTGTAATTACTTTATTCACCCTCAGGCATGAAGAACTCACTTAAGTGGACTTAGGAAAATGGTGTTTTCAATTAAATCGTGATTATCCTTCAATAAATACGGCGTTGTTTTGATCATTACCGCCATTTTATTTTTAGAAAGTGCTGCAGATGTATTTTCGAATTTATCAACAGGACGTTGAAAACGTGTGATCGAAGTGTAGGTTCCTTCTTTCAAGCGCTCGAGATCTTCTTGTTTAAGGCTAGATGGCACTTCGTAGGTGAAATCTGGAATGGAGCGGGTTAATTTTGTTCCGTCCCAATTGAGCCAATCGTGGTTCACCGCTTTTACGTTTTTGAATTGTTCTTCATCCGTGATTATTTCTTTCAAAGCTTTTTGAAGCGCTTCCACCGATTTGAAATCGCATTGAAACTTAAAAATAAAATTGGTAAAATCTTGATCGATGATCACATTGGAAATGCCTGTTTTATCGTCTAATTTCTTTTGAAATTCAGTTAAATTTTCCTCCAACTCTGCTCTTTTTGGTACTCTGCGTCCGTCCAAACTATCAAGTGCAAGAATAGAATTGATCTTAATTTTGCTTGAACTTAAGTTGATAGTGTATTTTACAGTACCAGATCCATCGTTATTGATACTAATGTCATCGATGATTTCAACACACGATGTAAGCGCAAAAAGTACAAGTAAAGAAGCAAGAATTCCTTGAGTAATTTTCATGAAACAAATTTAATTGGAAAACCAATTGCAAAAACAATACCATAGAAATTTGTATTTTAGATATATTTGCATAAAAAAACGCAATGGCTGAACAAGCGGGTAGTTCTACAAACTCACCAGAGAGCATTTCTACAAACAAAGCACCAAAGCCAGTGGGCTCTTATCCTCACGCTAAAAAAGTAGGGAATTTACTGTTCCTATCAGGTGTTGGTCCTCGTGTGGCAGGTTCTGATGAATCGGATTCTGGTGTTCCTGGATTGAAATTGGACAAAAATGGAAATTTTATTGAGTTCGATTTTGAAGCGCAGTGTAGAAACGTGTTTGACAATGTAAGAGTGATTTTGGAAGAATCGGGCTCTACCTGGACTAATTTGGTGGATGTAACGGTTTTTTTGGTGAATATGAAGCGCGATTTCCACACGTATAATCGCTTGTACGCTGAGTATTTCAAAGAAGCACAACCATGTAGAACGACAGTGGAAATAAGTTCGCTTCCAACGCCGATTGCTATTGAATTAAAATGTATTGCAACAATTGATTAAGTTATGTTAGGATTTTTTATACGTTGTGCTGTTGCCTTCTCAGTGTTATCATTGACGGTTTACTTATTTGCAACAGGACATTGGGGCTGGGGAATTACCTTGATTATCCCATTAGCATTGGTAATTTTATCATTTTTTAGAAATGAAAATATGATTTTGGCGCTTAATCAGATGCGTTTAGGAGATCATGAAAAGGCAAAAAAGTACATGAACAGAATTTCTGCTCCGCAAATGATGCCACGTCGTCAGCATGCCTATGTTATGTATTTGCAAGCGGTATTGAATGCGCAGGAATATGGTCACGCTCGCACAGAACAAATGCTGAGAAAAGCAATTGCACTTGGCTTGCGAACTGACCAAGACAATGCTGTTGCACGAATGCACTTGGCTGGAGTTTGTGCTCAAACGGGTCGTCGACAAGAAGCAGAAAAATTGTTGAAGGAAGCGAAAAAGTTGGATTCTTCAGGTATGATGAAGGAGCAAATTAACAGTTTAATGTCGCAATTAAAAATGGCTCCTACTCAAAACCAGATGCGTATGGCGCAAATGATGGGTGGAAGAAAGAAAACCCCTCGCGCTAAATAGTAGTTCATGAATGAGCGTCTTTATTCGACAGGTTGGAACAACTATGAACTGATTGACGCAGGCGGAGGAAAAAAATTGGAACGTTGGGGTGATGTCATTACCATTCGACCAGAAATTCAAGCCTATTTTAAATCGGAAATTCCCTTTACAGAGTGGGAAAAACGAGCTCATTGGGAGTTTATTCCCAAAGGTGCTCAACGTGGTGTTTGGAAAGAATTGAAGCCGAATTCGCCACGTACTTGGGTGATTGAATACAATCAGTTAAAATTTCAATTAGAACTCACCAAGTTCAAACACCTCGGTTTATTCCCCGAGCAACAATTGAATTGGAACTTTATTGAAAGCAACATTAAATCTGAAGATAAATTCTTGAACCTTTTTGCATACACGGGTGCTGCATCATGCGTTGCGCGTTGCCAACAAGCGGAAGTAGTGCATGTGGATGCCGTGAAACAATTAATCACCTGGGCGAAAGCAAACATGGAAGGTTCTCAGATCGAGGATATTAAATGGGTGTTGGAAGATGCCTTGAAATTTGCGCAGCGCGAAGAACGAAGAGGAAATAAATACAAGGGAATCATTATGGATCCACCCGCTTATGGACTTGGTGCGAATGGTGAAAAATGGATTCTGGAAGATAAAATAGGTGATTTATTAGCTACCGCTGCTCGTATTTTGGAGAAAGATGGCTTCTTAATTGTCAACACCTACTCGCCAAGTTTAACGCTCCCAATGTTAAAATCGCTCGCTACTAAACATTTTCCTCGCAGGAAATTTGAAGTGAAAGAGCTTTGGCAAAACTCAACAACTGGAAAGGGATTGTACTACGGAAATCTCTTGCGTGTTTCTACAGTAAAGGATTAAGAATGACCACTAGGACACAAAACTAGGGTGATAGGCTAGTTGCATTAAGGTACTAATCTAGGAATTGGAATTTGGGAATGCGGACATCGATCGAATCTAAGCGGACATCGAGCGAAGCCGAGATGTAAGCTCCTCTCTCACTCTGCTAATATTTTATCCGCCAACACATTGCTGAGTTGGAAATAACTTTCCTCCGTCCAACCACCTACGTGAGGGCTTAATAATACATTTTTTGCTTGCAATAAGTACTTAAAATCATCCGGTAATTCTTGGGCAAAGAACGATTCAAAACTGCTGCTTTCGTATTCTAGCACATCCAATCCAGCACCCAAAACTTTTCCTGCTTTTAGCTGTTCTACCAATGCTTTGGTTACTACAATTTTTCCTCGAGAAAGGTTGAGCAAGAAGATAGGTTTAGCTACCTTTTTGAAAAAAGCTTCATTGGCCATGAACAAGGTTTCATTGTTTTGAGGAATGTGAAAACTGATGATGTCGGACTGTTTCAATAAGGCATTCAACGTACATTCGATCACAAAATGATCCCCAAAGCCCTTTTTGTACTTATCGTAAGCAAGCAATTTGACATCAAATCCACGCAACTTCTTTGCAAAAGCACTTCCATTATTGCCGTAACCAATGATTCCAACTGTTTTACCGTCGAGTTCAATTCCCCTGTTTCCTTCCCTGTCCCAAATACCTTTGCGTACTTCTTGATCGGCTGAATGTAAGTTGTTCAATAAGGAAAGTAGCATCCCGAGCGCATGTTCTCCAACAGCATTTCTGTTACCTTCAGGGGCATTGTGTAAAGTAATTCCACGTTTATTGCAGTATGCCACATCAATGTTCTCCATTCCAGCACCAGAGCGCGCAATGAATTTCAACTGAGGTGCAAATTGCAATAACTCTTCGTTGAGTGTGAAGCGAGATCGGATGACAATGCCGTGACTGTCAAGTAATTGTTCAAGGCATTTTTCTTTGGAGAACGTTGAGGCATGAATACAATCGTAGCCATTTTGAGTTAATCGCTCTTCTAAAATTGGATGTACTGTATCGAGGAAAAGGATTTTCATTTGCTTACAAACTAAACAACAACATCCCAATTGTAAAGTAAATGAAAAGTCCGGTTACGTCGTTCAACGTGGTAATAAATGGACCAGTAGCTACTGCGGGATCAATTTTATATTTATCCAATACCAAAGGAATAATTGTTCCCATGGTAGCGGCGAAAATAATGACAGTGAATAAGGATATGCTCACTACAATGCCTAGGGTCATGGTTTCAAACCACGTAGCGATACCAAAAATAAGGAGGGAGAGCACCAAGGCGTTCAGTAAAGCGACCATAATTTCTTTTGAAAGTCGTTTTCCCATCGATTTGAAATGAGTGGTTCCTTTTGCAAGCGATTGTACCACGATGGCGGAAGATTGAACTCCAACGTTGCCACCCATCGCTGTAATTAAGGGAATAAAGGCTGCTAGGGCTGGAATTTTTGATATGTTCAAAGAAAATCCTGAGATGACTTGAGAGCCCAAAATTCCGCCAAACATTCCAATGACCAACCACGGCAATCGCGAACGAGAAATTCTAAAAATACTGGCACTTTCTTCTACTTTATCATTAATACCCGTCGCCAACTGGAAATCTTTATCGGCTTCTTCTTTGATCACATCTACGATGTCATCAATGGTAATTCGTCCCACTAATTTGTTTTGCAAATCAACTACTGGCACCGCAACTAAGTCATATTTTTCCATCACTTGCGCAACATCTTCTTGTGAATCACTTGTTTTGACGGTGATCACATTTTTGCCTTGATACAGGTCGATTATTTTCGTTTTTGGACTTGCAAATAAGAGTCTTTTCAGTGAAAGTAAGCCAATTAATTTATTGTTTTCATCTACCACATAGATCGTGTAAACGTGGTCTACATCTTCTGCTTGCCGGCGCAATTCCACTAAACAACGATCCACTGGCCAATCAACTCGTGCTTTGATGAATTCTTTTTGCATCAAACCACCGGCGGTATCCTCATCGTAGTTCAATAGATCAACGATGTCTTCTGCAGCTTCGTCATCTTCCATGTGGGAAATGACTTCTTGAATCTTGTCTTCGGGAAGTTCACCGAGGATATCGGCAGCATCATCGGAATCTAGATTTTCGAGCTCGTCGGCAATTTCTTTGGAGGAAAGGGAAGCGATGAAACGATCACGAATATCTTCTTCCAACTCCATGAGGACATCGGCTTTGAGATCTTCCTCTAACTGAAAGTACAAAAAGCGCGCTTCTTCAATACTTAGTTTGTCCAGGATGTCGGCAATATCCGCAAAGTGAAGTTCAACAACGTGTTCTTTGATCCACGAGGTGTCCTGCTCCGCAACTTTTATGCGAAGTTCTTCAAGAAACTCTTTGGATAATTCGAAACGCATGATTGATTATTTTTTGCAAAGATACATTGAAAATCAGTTAAAATGGTGCAAACTGTCTATTTTATTGCCAACTATTGAAGCATTTTAGTTCGATTGTCCAAGCCCCATTCTACCATTACATCTAATACTTTTTTGAACGAAACACCAGCATCGGTTAATTGATATTCTACCGTTACAGGTGTCGTATTATGAACCTTTCGCTCCACAATGCCATTCATTTCTAGGTCTTTCAACTCTTTGGAAAGCATGCGCGGGGTGATTTTTGGAATGTGCTGCTCCATCTCCTTGAATCGCTTTTTTCCAAACATTAAACAGCCTAAAATGGGAAGTTTCCATTTCCCTTGAAGCACGTTCATGGTGTCGTTGATCGCTAAAACGTAGCGACCTGAACATGCCTTTACTTCATGTAATGTGTCTGATATCATTGTAATCTTTTTTACTATACAAAAGTATAGTACTTACTTTAGTATAGCAAATGTAATTAATTTTGTCCAATAAACAATTATCAAAGAAAAAATGAAAACAAACAGTAAAGGATTGAACATTACACTATGGATCGTACAAGGTATTTTAGCATTTATGTTCATTATGGCAGGTTTTATGAAAACGTTTAGCCCAGTAGAAGCATTGTTGGAAGGAGGAATGTTGAAATCGCCGGACGAGATTGGACTAGTACGATTTATCGGTATCAGTGAATTATTAGGTGGATTGGGGATGATCTTACCCATGCTGCTGAAGTGGAAAAAATTGACTTCACTTGCAGCGCTCGGTCTTTTTATCATTATGGTCTTGGCAGTTGGAGTGCACATTAAAGCTGGTGATACTGTTGGTCACACAATGGTACCTGCAACACTTGGACTTTTAGCTGCATTCGTTGCTTGGGGCCGAAGAAAAAATTAAATTCGTAGATTAAACATCACTTCTGATGGAACGAAAAACGTTTGTAAAATCAATTTTAGCCTTTTCAGCAATGGGATCTTTAGCAAGTTTTAAGCATTTCACCGACGACTTACCCACTCAAAGTAAGAAAATGCCGGTGCTTTTTACCTCACATGGAAATCCTTTTGATATTCCTTTGTCGCGGGAAGATCGTCCTTTTTGGAATACGCTTTTTGAACTTGGAAAACAATTGAAAAATGATTACGAAGTAAAAGCCGCAGTCATTATTTCGGCCCATTGGTGTACAAAAGGAACGTTTGTGAATACTTCCCCTGAACAAAAGCAGATTTTTGATTACTATGGTTTTCCTGAGGAGTATTACCAGGTTTTTTATACCGCAAAGGGATCGCCAGAAATTGCAAAAGAAATAAAACGATTGATTCCTGAAGTAACTGAAACAGCAGATTGGGGATTGGATCATGGTGCTTGGCCCATGTTGATGCACTTATTTCCAGATGCTGATGTGCCTGTTTTTGAATTGAGCCTTAGCTATTATGAAAAGCCAGAATACCACTTCGAACTAGGAAAACAGCTAAACGCATTGCGTGACAAAGGTGTTTTGATCATTGGAAGTGGATCGCTAATTCATAATCTTCCACTCGCTGGACAAAAAATGCGCGCCAATGATTTTACCATGTATGGCTGGGAAGCAGAGTATGATGGGTGGCTAAAACAGCAGATTGATGCGCGCAACGTTAAGAATATTATTGATTATGAAACAAGTCACCGCCTAGGAAAATTAGCAGCGCCAACCCCCGATCATTTTGTACCTGTATTGTACAGTTTAGGGTTGATGGATGATAAGGATGAAATCAAGTATTTTTATGAAGGAAGTCCCACCATTCCAGCATTTAGCGAACGAAGTTTTATTATTTCACAAACGTAGGGGCGAATCACATTCGCCCATTTGTAAAATGCAAGCATTTAATGATCATTCGCCCAATTCATTTTTCATTATATGAAAAATGAATCCGAAATGAAATTAGACCCACAGAAAACCAACAATATGGAAAATAAATTGAAAGTAGAAATTTGGAGCGACGTCATGTGCCCATTTTGCTACATCGGAAAACGTAAATTTGAAATAGCGCTAAATCAATTTGAGCAGCGAGATGAGATAGAAATTGTATGGAAGAGTTTTCAGCTTTCACCTAATATGGTGACCCAACCTGATAAGAACATTCATCAATTTTTGGCTGAACACAAAGGAATCAGCGTAGCCGAGGCAAAAAACATGAATAATTACGTAACCGATATGGCAAAAAAGGTTGGTTTGACTTATAATTTTGACACAGCCATCGTTGCTAATTCAAGAAAAGCGCATCAATTTTCACATTTTGCATTGCAACACGGTAAGCAGAACGAGGCCGAAGAATTGTTATTTAAGTCGTATTTCACCGATGGAAAAAACACCGATGATCTTGCCGTCTTGCTTGAATTGGGTCGCGAACTAGGGTTCAATACCGAAGAGTTGCAAGAGAATTTGGCTAGCAGTAAATATGATGGTGCCGTTAGTGTTGATATTAACGAAGCGCGGCAAATTGGTGTTAGCGGTGTTCCCTTCTTTGTGTTCGATCGAAAGTATGCGATCAGCGGAGCACAAGAAGTCTCCGTATTTTTAGAAACTATTGAAAAGTCGTTTGAAGAATGGAATAAGAACAATCCTGCGAAACTAAAAATTCAAAAAGGAACTAGCTGCGATGTGGACGGGAAGTGTGAGTAAAGAGTATAATTAGAGTCATTTAGAAAAACCGTTCCGTTTATCGAGGCGGTTTTTTTGATTTCTCTCCGCAGAAAATAGGATTTTTTCAATTTATGGTTTACATTGCGATGTAAATTACTGAGTAAATCAAAGGATGAATAATAGATATTTAATTTTTAGAAAATCACAGATTTTAGTTCTGATTTCTGGAGTGTTTGTCCTCTGCACAGGTACTCGTTTTCAAATACTTTAAAACAAAAGATGATATAAAAATGATATTGTGGTTTAATGTGAAACAGGTTGACATGAGTCAAACAAAAAAAAGTGATATTCTTTGGCTAATACTTTTTGTAGTGGTTCTTGTTGGCATCGCATATACATTGGAATTTAGAAGAAGTAAATTGTTGGAGAAATTTGATACAACGTCTGCAATGGTTACATCTATATCTCCTGGTGGATATAAAAGCCAGGTTAAAATTTATGTTACTTATAAAATCAATGGAAGAAAATATGAATCAGATTGTTCTGGGCATTTAGGTTGGAAAAAATGCTTTGATAATTTAACAATAGGCGCCACGATACGAATTAAATACTCCTTAAAGGACCCAGAAGTTGTTTCAATTTTGGATTGTGATTAAGATTTGTACTTTTATTCGCTTTTCCTCATTGTAAGTTACAAGTCAATAGGTCTTTAGATAAAATAAAATGTGAAATTAATGCTGAAAGCTTTGAAATGGGAACTTATCTATTAAAGGTTAAGAGTAGCAATGAGCAAATTTTTATCTTTAAAATAATAAAATTATGAAGTGGTTATTAGTAGTATTTATAGTTATGTTCCATATTTCTTGTCAGAAAGAACATAACTTAGGTGAGGATTTCAACAGGCTTGTTGGAAATTGGAAGAGTGTTGAAGGTGATGATTTAATTTCAATGACCGTAGAAAAAAGCGGAAAAATTAATCTCTATAAATCCTTTGAAAGGATTCATACAAAAAAAATTGTTCGAGTACAAAAATCAATTTCTAGTATTCCTAATTTTGATTTCTTTTTAATATATGCCAAAGTCTACAACTATGGATTTAGATATCACATAAACAACACAAATGATTCAATCTACTTTATGGATACTGGAGGAAAAACAGAAGATTTTCAATTTGATTATGAACCTACGCTTATGATTCGTACTGAGTGAGAATAAATATAAGAAATATGATGAGAAAAATGTATTATTTATTGTTATTTTTTGCGTTGCTTGGTTTCCAAGTAATTGGGCAGAATTTTATTGACTTGAGATACAATGTTGATTTGTATAAGCCTTTTACAAAAAACGCCCAGGAATACCTGCTTGTTAATGATGCTGTATCCAATTTTTCTTTTGAGGCTAATTACAATCGTACATTGTTTACAAAAAACAAACACAACTTTATTGCAGGATTATCCTACAAATACATTCAATTAAAAGTAATTGATAAAATAAAATACATTGAGGTAACATACGGCGGTCAGGGCCAAAGCTTTTCACATTTCGAGCCAATGCGCTTTGATCTAGTAAATCAGTCACATTCATTGGGCTTAAATTTCAGATACTCTTACGATTTAACACGTAAAAAGGTATTTGGCAATGTGAATGTTACTTCGAGTTTCTATTTGTATGAGTACTATAAAGCAGATTATGTAGCAAAAGACCCTCAACCAGCCTATCCAAATGTCACTGATCCCGATCCTCGGTTCAAGAACATTCATAGTATTTTGTCTTGTATTAATCTGCGTTTAGGTTATACGCAACATATAGTAAAGGAAGAACATTTTTCCCTTTCTGCGACAGCAAATGTCGGCACAAACCTATATTCCGATTGGGAACTGTTCCGTAAATACATTTGGTTGGGCGTAGGCTTGGAAATGGGTTTTGGTAAAGGGAAAGCATTGTTTGGAGAGAAGGAGAAGGCCGTTGAAAATTAATTCATTTAGAAGTGAACTCTTTTATCTCAATGCTAAACAACGCATAAAAAAAGGCAAAAAAAGTAACCCCCATTTGCGTTTCAAGCGTATCTTCAATAAGAAAAGTTGCCAACGAAATTAGGATGAATGCGAAACCAAGGTAGTTTTTTGCTGCAAGCATGTTGCGTGTAAAGGCAAAAAGCAGGTAGAAGAACAATAGCGAAAAGAGTCCGAAGCTAATCCAAACGGTTAAATAGCTGTTGTGTGCTCTAAATCGATGTTCAGTGCTTAAGGGCGAATTCATTTTTTCATACTGCTTGTCAAAAGCAATTTGTGTATCGCCCGTTCCAACGCCAATCAGCCAATTATCTTTTGCGATTTCCCAACCTGCCTTCCAAAATTCTACACGCTGCAATAAGGAGTGACCATTGGGATCAGTGCTGTAATGAATTTGATAGCGGATGCCGTTGATTCTGTTCCAAATGCCTTTAAAAATAGTGGGGTCTTCTGCAATTCCGTTCTCCACATTTTTAATATCGAATTCGCTCAATTGCTTAAAATCTTTTGCATCTTTTCTCAATTTCTTGGAAGCCATGTACCGTAAAAGGGTGTAGCGCAATTCTTGCTTTCGAAGGTCAAGACTATCATATTGAATTGCTGAGCTAGCGTTCCATTCTCTTCGCAGTTCCTTTTCGCACCAATACGTAAAGATGTAGTTGCCGTAAACGTCTCGAAATTCATTCCGAATGTGTGTATATTCATTCCCTTCTGCAGTCAATTTGTCTGCTTTTTCTAAGTTGAAAATTTCATGATGAGGTTTTACAAAGAGCGAAACTGCGATAGCAACAATACTGCCACCGCCAACTATCAAAATACTCCACGCAAGTAGTTTAGATTTGCTATACAAAAGCGGAAATACCAAACAAGCAATACCTATTATGAATGCAAGTGCGCCAGACATTATTTCACTAAAATAGGTGTAGTAAGCAAACCAACTAATTATAGCCAAAAGTAAGGGAATCATTTTTTTTTCTTCGATGAGGAAGTAAGTGCAAATTGCCGAAGCAAAACCAACCATAATTCCATAGCGAATGTGTGAGCCAAAAAGCGACATTCCACGAATATCGGTGTACGATTTTTCTCCAAAAATTTGGGTAAAACTTAGGAAATTTATAGTGCTGGTCACAAATACCGCAGCAACAAATACGATCAAAAGAAAACGAATTTCCTTTTTTGTAATGGGTTGCGCGGTAACAACGAATGGTAAAATGATCAGCGGAAGTTTTACGCGTATGTCGCGCAGTGCGAAGTCAATCTCTTGAGTCCAAAGCAGCCCTACAATGTGCAAGAGCCAAAATGCGGCAATCATCAAGAACAATTTGTTGGATTTTAAGTGTTGCCAATAGCTTTTGAAATTTGCTTGTACAAGAAGATTTGCCAACAGAAGCATTAAGGCAATAGACAGCACTATTTTGTTGAACGGCAAGCCTATGGCAACTCCGAAAAGTCCAAAAAGATGAATTCCATGAAAAATTTTGCTTTTGAGCGAAAGCTGAACCATTCAAAAAGTAGTTTTTCCTCTAACGACTATTTTTTCAAAATAGTATTGTACTCCTTTTTATTTGTAACAACTTCGATTGCTTTTGTCACCACTGGATCGTAACGAAATGCATCAATTGCTCTCCCTTTTTGATAATAGTAGCGCGAAATGATTTCATTTTCCAACAATTGTTTTATTTCAACTTTGAACTTTTCTAAATCACGTTCCTTCGATGGGTGAACCTTTGCAAGAAGCGCCTCATACTCTTCTTTTCCATCTTCGTAAAAACCCTCTTCTTCAGCAGTTTCCTTCATTTTCTTCAGCATTTCTTCAGATGCCGTAGAGTACGTGAAATCTTGTTCCAGTACATACTTTTTGAAAGCAGCGTATTCTTCATCTGTCAACTGAAATGTACCTGCTGCAGCAATGGTTGGATGGGCATTAGCATAATCTGTTGCAAAGTCGAACAAGTAGTTTTTACCAAAAATGGTGGCAGACAAACGACTCAACATTTCTGTTTCTACTGTTCGGTCTGGCTCAATGCCACGACCATCAATCACTTCACGTCCGTTGGCCGTTTGAAAAACTTTCAAAAGTGAATCTGCAATTTCTTTTGGCTTCATTCCATCTGTTTTTTCGTCGTAGTATTCCAAACGCTGCACACAACGACCAGATGGTGTATAATATTTAGCGATGGTGATTTTAACTTTCGATCCGTACTTCAAATCATACGTTCGCTGCACTAAGCCTTTTCCGTAAGATGTTTTTCCGATAATTACTGCACGATCTAGATCTTGTAAACTTCCCGCTACAATCTCGCTTGCTGATGCAGACCCTTCATCCACTAAAACAGTAACTGGCATTTCGGTATCCAATGGTTGCTCCAAGGTGGTGTAAACTCTATTTTCTTCTTCTACACGACCTTTTGTAGTGACCACTAATTGTCCTTTTTTCACGAACATATTAACTATTTTCACCGCCTCAATAAGCAATCCACCAGGATTTCCACGTAAATCAAGTACCAACTCTTTCATGCCTTGTTCTTTTAGTGCAATGAACGATGATTTTACTTCGCTTCCAGACGTTGTAGTAAAACTGCTTAACCTGATGTAGCCAACAGTTGGTTGAATCATTCCAAAGTAGGGAACATCGGGCAGTTTTATTTCATCTCGCGTAACAGAGATTGTTTGTTTTCCTTTACTAGGGCGGTCAATGTCAATTTTGATGGTAGTTCCTTTGGGACCTTTCAAGGAAGAAGAAACTTCATCACTTGTTAAGCCTACCATGTTTTTGTCATCGATGCTCAGAATTTTATCTCCCGCTTTCAAGCCTGCCAATTGCGCAGGATTTCCTTCGTAAGGTTCAGAAATTACGATGTATTCACCTGATTTACGAATTAATGCGCCAATTCCACCATATTGACCCGTGGTCATCATGCGATAATCTTCAATATTGGACTCATGATAGAATACAGTGTAAGGGTCCAATTCTCTCAACATCGCATCGATGCCGGATTTGTACATTTTACCCGTTTGAGGTTCATCGACGAAGTAAAGTTCAAGATGCTGATAGATTTGGTCCATCAACTCCATACTTTTTAATGCTTCAAAGCCATTTGATTGACTAAATCCTTTAAAAATCGAAAGGAATGACAGCGATAAAATGAGGATTGATTTATTGAATTTCATTGGATAGTTGCTTAATAAGTTCATCAAAAAGTTTTGTTATTTTTCGTTCAAGGACAGCAAAAGGAATTTCTTGTCTGTCAATATAAATAATCATCAAATTTAATTTAGTTTCTTTTTCCAGCAAAAATTTTTCCAGAGAATGACGCTGGAAACGGATTGCTTCGCGAAGAATGCGCTTTATTTTATTGCGATCAGTGGCATGTTTTTGAATTCTTTTGGGAACACTGAAGACCATTTGTAAAGGCTTAGCATTTGTTTTCTCAAGTGCTTGTTTTTTGTACACCAGCTTTAGCGGGTATTTCTTAATAAATTCTCCTGTTTCAAAAAGCGCTTCAATTTCCTTTATCGAACAAAGTTTATATTCTTTTCCTAAGGAATATGCTTTGGGTGCTTCCACGTCCAATGAATTAATCAATTCTGGGTAAATTGATCAATTCCTTAATGACAAAGGAAGTTGGAAAAGCTGCCATAATTTGTTGACGTGCTACTTCGGCCTCTTGCTTTGTTCTAAAATCACCAATCTTTAGCACAAAATGTGGGGCGTTGAATGTAATGTACGTGTCTATTTTTTGATTGGAAGAAACTATTTTGTTGCGAGCATCATCTACCACTTTCTTTTCTGAGTCAAAAATGACTTGAATCCGGTAACCTTGCATCTGAGGAGCCGAAGCAGGTGGAATAATAGCACTTCGCTGTCCAATCAGTCCTTCTATCCTTGGGTCCTTTGAAATCGTTACCTTTCCTTCTTGTGCAATACCAAGAAAGCAGAAAGAAAGAAATATTAAAAGTTGAATATTTTTTATCATGCTAGTACAAATGTAAGAATTCTGCTTTTCAAATTGTGTGCCGAACTAAATTAACGGATTATTAACGACTTGACTTCACATTTTTATTAAATAAATAGCAATGCCTTATTTAGAATTAATATAAATTAACTTTTTAGCATTTATTTTTGTCATAAAAGTGTCATTAGGTAGCGCCTTTCTTCTAAATTTGCCACTGCCTATTGGTTTGTAATAGGTAAAAAATAAGAGTTTTTTAAATGGAAATATCTAAAATTCAGATGTTTAGAAACTTAACTAAATGGTTTTTTGGTCTATATGCTTTTGCAGTTTTAGCTGGAACCAATCAGATGTATGCCCAAGGAGAGGGGCTGTTTAAGGCAAAATGTGCTAGTTGTCACCAACCCCATAAGAATGGGACTGGTCCTAAGCTATTCCAAGTTCGTCAAAAGTGGACAGATGGAGGAGCAAAGGAAAGTTCTATTTACCAATGGGTGAATAATTGGCAGACAGCAGCAGCAAATGATCCTTATGCTAAAACGGTCTCTGCATGGTCGCCAACTGCGATGTCGCAATTTCCTGAATTAAAAAAGGAAGATGTTGACGCAATTTTGACATGGGTTGATGAGCAACCAGATCCTGCAGCAGGTGGCGGTACTGATCCAGGCACTGGAACAATGGGAGCAACAACTACTGAAGGGGAAGAATCTGGAAGTTGGATATGGGTGATTTTAGCACTTGTTTTTGCTACAATTATTCTTGCTGTTGGAGGAGTTCGTCGTCAATTGAATCGTGCAGTTCTTCAAGCAGAAGGTGAAAGCGCAAACGAGCAAGCTTCTTATTTGGAAGAGTTCAGAGCATGGGCATGGAAAAATAGGTTGTATGTTGGTATTGGTTCATTGGTCATTGTTGTTAGTTTAGTTACTTCATTAATTGTTGGACTTGGAAACATTGGAGTAGTTGAAAACTACCAACCATCTCAGCCAATTCAATTCCCTCACTCTGTGCACACAGGTATTAATGGGATCGATTGTAAATACTGTCACAGTAACGTAGTGAAATCAAAATCAGCTGGAATACCTTCAGTGAATGTTTGTATGAACTGTCATAAGCAAGTGAACGGACGTACGCCTGCTCAACAAGAGCAAATCGCTAAAATTTACGAAGCTTCTGGATGGAATCCTGAAGGAGCTGGAAAATACACCGGCAATACGAAGCCAATCGTTTGGAATAAAGTACATGTTTTACCTGATCACGTTTATTTCAATCACTCACAGCACGTTGTTGTAGGAGGGGTAGATTGTAAGCAATGTCACGGTGATATGACTAAGCAAACAGAAACGCAACGAGTTTGGACGGTTCAAGAACTAAATGCAATTGAAGGAAATATTCCATTAACGAAGCCAACTCTTACAATGGGGTGGTGTATTGAATGTCACCAAGAGAAAGAAGTTTCTATGGGTTCTTTGGACAGCAAAAATGATGGATACTACAATGAAATTCACAAGCGTTTGTTGAACAACGACAAAAAACTATACGAAAAGTACCTAGTTGACGGAAAAGTTTCCGTGAAAGAATTGGGTGGTTGGGAATGTGCGAAATGTCACTATTAATAACTTCGAAGTACACGAATTAAAGATATGGGAACGACTAGAAAATACTGGAAAGGTCTTGAAGAATTGAATCAGACTCCGGAATTCCTTCAATCAAAAGAACAAGAGTTTTCTGCTGAAATGACAGTGGATCAATTCTTAGGAGATGAGAATCTAAAGGAAACATCAACAGCACGTCGTGATTTCTTAAAGTTTTTAGGATTTAGCGTTGCGGCTGCAACAGTAGCTGCCTGTGAGGCACCTGTAACAAAAGCAATTCCTTACGTAGTAAAACCAGAAGATGTAATCCCTGGTATGCCAACGTGGTACGCTTCTACTTACTACGATGGAAATTCATACGCTAATATTCTTGTGAAAACGAGAGAAGGTCGTCCAATTTTCATCAAAGGGAATAAAGATTACGGACTTAATAAAGGAGTTGTTAACTCTCAAATTATAGCTTCTGTACTAGGTCTTTACGAAAGTGCTCGTTTGAAAGATGCTACGATCGATAAAAAAGAAGTAACACTTTCTGCTGCTGATGACAAAATCAAAGCAGCGTTGAAATCAGCTAATAAAGTAACAGTTGTTGCTGGTACAATTGCTAGTCCTTCGTTAGAAGGTGCAATATTGGAATTGAACACTGCCTTAGGAAATAAAGTTGAATTGATCCAATACGATGCTGTTTCATATTCAGCAATGCGTTTGGCGAATAAAGATTCATTTGGTATTGCTGTTGACAATAGTGGTCAAGTAGTAGCTGAAGGTGGTCAAGGATTTATTCCAGACTACGACTTCTCAAAAGCTAAAACAATCGTTTCAATTGGTGCAGATTTCCTAAACTCTTGGTTGTTGCCAACTCAATTTTCTCATCAATTTGCGGCAACTCGTAATCCTGATGCTGCTTGGATGTCTAAATTCTTCATGTTTGAATCAAACATGTCGATCACTGGTTCCAATGCAGATTACCGTGGAATGATTAAACCTTCTGAGCAAGCAAATGTGTTAGCTTATATCTTAAATGCTTTTGGTGTTACAACAGATGTAAGTGTTTCAATTAACGCTAAAGCGAAAAAGGTGGCTGACTTAGCAATTGCTGAGTTGAAAAAATCTAAAAATGAATCTTTAGTTGTTGCTGGTTCAAACAATAAAGCTGTTCAAATGTTGACTAACAAATTGAATAGTGTTCTTGGATCATATACAACAACAATTAATATTAACAACCCGATCAACTTGTTTGCTTCTGAAGATGCAAAAATGGACAAGTTTGTGAAGGAAGTGATTGGTGGAACTGCTTCGGATGTAGTTATTTTCTTAAATACAAATCCAGCGTACACTTTACCTAATGGTGCTGAGTTCGGAAAAGCAATTTCTAAAATTAAAACCTCTGTAGCAATTTCTCAGTTCGCTGACGAAACTGCAAGTAATGCAACAATTGTATTGCCTCAATTACATGCTTTGGAGCAATGGATGGATTACCAGCCAACGTTAACGCAGTATGCTCTAGCACAACCAACGATTCGACCTTTGTTTGGCAATGCAGTATCAGCATTAGAATGTTTCTTAGTGTGGGCTGATAAAGCGAGTCGTGGAGGTAAAGACTCAAAAGTTGCATACGATTACATTAAACAAAACTGGGTGCAATATGGTTTCCCAATGCAAACTTATTACAAGGATGCAGAGAGTTACTGGAATAACATGGTACACAACACAACGTACAATGATGCTCCTCCAGCTGCTACAGCACCAACATTCTCTGGCACATTGAGCGGTTTAACGTCAATGATTCCATCAACGAAAGGAGAATGGGAAGTGATGTTCTACCAAAAAGCTGGACTTGGAACGGGTGCGCAAGCGCACAATCCATGGTTGCAAGAGTTGCCAGATCCAATGACGAAAGTTACTTGGGACAACTATATTACTATGAATCCGGTTGATATGAAAGGCAAGTACGCCACTACATTCGATCAAGAGCATGGTTTAAGTTTAGTTACTTTAACAATCAAAGGAAAGAAAGTATCACTTCCAGTTTACCCATTACCAGGACAAGCATTAGGCACAGTAGGTGTGGCACTTGGATACGGTAGAGGAGCAAATGGAGAAGAAATTGGTAAAGGTGCTTTCCAAACAAAAGAATACGGTGGTCACGTAACTGACGCAAATGGAGGTCTTGCACCAATTGGAGCAAATGCTTATCAATTTGTAACATTAGATGGCGGATCCTACCAATACGAAGCTTCGGCTTCAATTTCAGCAGCTGAATCTAGCTATTTGATCGCTGCAACACAAATTCACCACACTGTAATGGCGCGTCATTCAGTTGTTCGTGAAACAACATTAGATATCTACAAAACAGGTGATGTTGAGGCGTTCAATCCTCCACACATGTTACAAACTTTAGACAAAGAAGGTAATCACGTTGCTAAACCAGTAAGTGAGTTTGACTTATGGGAAGCGCATCCAGTAGAACATATTGGACATCGTTGGGTAATGACAATTGACCTTAACCAATGTTTTGGTTGTGGTGCTTGTTTAGTTGCTTGTCAAGTTGAAAATAACGTACCAGTAGTTGGTAAAGATGAGGTTCGAAGAGGACGTGAAATGCACTGGTTGCGTTTAGATCGTTACTTCGCATCTGATGTGGAAGAAACAATTGGTACACGAAACGAAGAGTTTACCTACAGTAAAGCTGAAATTGCTGCTGAGAATCCAAAAGTGGTTCACATGCCAATGATGTGTCAGCAATGTAATCACGCTCCTTGTGAAACAGTTTGTCCAGTTGCTGCAACAACACACAGCAATGAAGGTTTAAATCAGATGACGTACAACCGTTGTATCGGAACTCGTTACTGTGCTAACAACTGTCCATACAAAGTAAGAAGATTTAACTGGTTTAACTACCCGTCTTACAAAAAATTCGCTGAAGTGAATCCTGCACAAGATGATTTAGGTCGTATGGTATTGAATCCAGATGTTACAGTTCGTACACGAGGTGTAATGGAGAAATGTTCCATGTGTGTGCAGCAAATTCAAGCTGGTAAATTAACAGCGAAGAAAGAAGGTCGCCCAGTAGTAGATGGAGACATCAACACAGCATGTGCTGATGCTTGTCCATCTGGAGCTATTGTTTTTGGTGACTGGAATGACATTAAATCAAAAGTTCGTAAAGGCTCAGAAGAAACTCGTTCATACCAAGCTTTAGAGGAAATTGGTGTTAAACCAAATGTGTACTATAAAGTAAAAGTTCGTAATGAGAAAAACGAAGCGCTAGAGAAAATACAAGTAGCGGCAGCTCACCATGGTGGACATGAAGCTAAACATGAAGAAAAGAATCATCATTAATCGTAAATCCGATTTATAATGCATAAGGAAGCAGCAATTAGAGAACCCCTCATTTTAGGTCACAAGACCTACCACGACATTACTGAAGATGTATGTCGACCAATTGAGGACAAAGCACCAAGAATGTGGTATATCTTGTTTGGTATCGCATTGATTATCGGACTCTATGGAGTTGGATGTATTTTGTACCTACTAGGCACCGGTATTGGTGTTTGGGGACTGAACAAAACAGTTGGTTGGGCATGGGATATCACTAACTTCGTTTGGTGGGTTGGTATCGGTCACGCAGGAACCTTAATCTCAGCAGTATTGTTGTTGTTCCGCCAGAAATGGAGAATGGCAATTAACCGTTCAGCTGAGGCGATGACAATCTTTGCCGTATTTATGGCAGGTATGTTCCCGTTAATTCACATGGGTCGTTTATGGGTTGGTTACTGGACACTTCCATTACCAAATCAATTTGGATCACTTTGGGTGAACTTTAATTCACCATTGCTTTGGGACGTATTTGCAATCTCTACTTATTTATCAGTATCATTAATTTTCTGGTACATTGGTTTGATTCCAGATTTTGCTACTATCCGTGACCGTGCTAAAAAGCCAGTTGCTAAGAAAATGTATTCGATTTTATCGTTCGGATGGTCGGGTAGAGCTAAACACTGGAATCGTTTTGAATTAGTTTCTTTGGTTCTTGCAGGTTTGGCAACACCACTAGTATTCTCCGTTCACTCGATTGTATCATTTGACTTTGCTACATCGGTTATTCCAGGATGGCACACAACTATTTTCCCTCCATACTTCGTTGCTGGTGCGGTATTCTCTGGATTCGCCATGGTACAAACATTGATGTTGATCATGCGTAAAGCCATGAGTCTTGAAGCATATATTCACACAAAGCACGTGGAGTATATGAATATTGTAATCATGGTTACGGGTTCAATCGTTGGAACAGCATATATCACCGAGTTATTTATTTCTTGGTATTCAGGAGTTGAGTATGAAGGATATGCATTCATGAATCGTGCAACTGGTCCATACTGGTGGGCATATTGGTCGATGATGACATGTAACGTTATTTCTCCACAATTAATGTGGTTCAAAAAATTGAGAAGAAGTTTGTTGTTTACGTTTATAATTTCAATTGTAGTAAACATCGGTATGTGGTTTGAGCGTTACGTAATTATCGTTACATCATTGCACCGCGATTACCTTCCATCTTCTTGGAGTATGCACTTCCCAAGTCATATTGACATCGGTGTATATGTTGGTACAATTGGATTATTCTTTGTTTTCTTCCTTTTATTTGCTCGTTACTTCCCTGTATTAGCATTAAATGAAGTAAAAACTATTTTGAAGTCGTCGGGAGAATCTTTCAAGAATGCTCCAGATCACGGACATACTACTAACGAGAGTCACTAATCAAAATACTTTAGAAAAATGGCAGATAAAGTAATATATGCAATGTATGGCGATGAGGAAGTGCTAAAGGATGGCGCTAAGAAATTGGTATCTAGAGGTGTAAAAATCAATGAGGTATTTTCTCCATTTCCAATTCACGGAATCGATCCAATCATTGGAATTAAGAATACGCGATTAGGAATTATGGCTTTTCTTTATGGTTTGACAGGTTTAACCTTGGCAACGATTGGAATGCGTTATATGATGGTTGTCGATTGGCCAATGAACATTGGAGGTAAACCAAACTTTTCCTACATGCAGAATATTTTGGCATTCATTCCAATTACATTTGAGTTCACTGTATTGTGTGCAGCTCATGGAATGGCGATCAGTTATTTGTTGAGAAACAAAACTTTGCCTGGTATGCCAGCTCAAAATCCTGATCCTCGAACAACAGATGATAAGTTTGTTATGGAAATTCGCTTATCTGAGAATGATAAGTTTTCAGCAGACGAATTGACAGCAATGTTGAATGAAACAGGATTGATTGAATTAGATCAAAAAGATATTAAATAATTGCAAAAGTGTCAGTGGCAAGTTCACGATAAAATTGAATAAGATGAAAATTGAATTTAAGGCAATAGCAAGTTTTACAATAACAGCAGTTTCTGTTTTGTTATTGGGTTCATGCACCTCAAATGCTGATAGTCCGGGTCTTGAGTACATGCCAGACATGTACCGCTCGCCGGCAATTGAACCATACGTGGATTATGGAGAAGTTCGTGGTACCATTAATGAAGCTGCAAAAAACGCACTTTCTGCAATGACGCCTCCGAACGGAACGATTCCTTATTATGGAACGGACTCAGCGACTGTAGCGTTAATGCTTCCTTATGGAAGAAAGGCGAATGTTGCTTTCCGTGAAACACATGGTATGTATGGATCAGATTTATCAACAACGGATGATTACGCTCTAGCTCTTGCAGATGCTAATCCAATGAAGATGACGGCTGAGAATTCAGAAGCTATATTGAAGAAAGGAAAGGAATTGTATACTTACATGTGTCAGCACTGTCATGGTGAAAAGGGTGATGGTCAAGGAGCAATGGTAAAAAGTGGAGCCTATACAGGAGTTCCTGCTTATACTGAGCGCGCTGCTTTGTCAGATGGACAGATTTTCTATTCCATATACTACGGAAAGGGAGCAATGGGATCTCATTCATCTCAGTTAAACAAGAAAGAAATATGGACATTGGTGCACTACGTAAGAAAGTTCCAAAATCCTGCGTATGGATCTGCTGATGCGGCAATAGTTGCTCCAGCGGCTGACACGTTGAAAGTTATTAAGTAATAATTTGAATATCAATAGAAATGGAATTCACAATTAATAAAAAAGCGAAAACATTCACTGTAATCTTGATGGCAGTTGGATTGGTATTCACTGTGATAGGGGCACTATGTGCAATGAACGACCATCATTTTACTACTCGTTTGTATGTAGATATGTTGGTAAACAGTTTCTTTTTCTTCGCAATTGGATTAGGAGCGTTATTTTTCTTAGCATTAAATTATGCTACTGAATCTGGCTGGTACGCGTCAGTGAAAAGAATTATCGAAGCTGTTGCTGGATTTTTGCCAGTAGGGATTACGTTGATGTTAGCAACCTTACTTACATTATCGTTCGTTCATGGTGGTCACGTTTATCTTTGGATGGATCCTGCGTATACTGACCCGAGTTCTCATCATTATGATGAAATCATTGCTGGTAAGACACCGTACTTTAATATGATATTCTTCTGGATTAGAACAATTATTTACATGGCTATTTACTTTATCTTCTGGAGAGGTTTTAGAATGAGATCAATTGAAGAAGACAGAGTTGGAGGAACTGAGATTCACTTTAGAAACTACCGTAAAGGTGCCGCATTCCTAGTTTTCTTCGCTGTGTTTAGTTCGACATCTGCGTGGGATTGGATCATGGCAGTTGATATTCACTGGTTCTCTACTTTGTTTGGCTGGTACACTTTTGCTGGAATGTGGGTTTCTTCTATGATTGTAATCATTTTGTTGACTTTGTATTTGAAATGCAACGATTATCTGCCAAATGTAAACGAGAATCACATTCACGATTTAGGTAAATGGATGTTCGCTATTTCATTCTTGTGGTCATACTTATGGTTTTCACAATTCATGTTGATTTGGTATTCCAATATGGCAGAAGAAGTTATTTATTTTACAAATAGAATTGAGAATTTTAAAGTGCTTTACTTCTCAATGTTTGTGATCAACTTTGCATTCCCAATGTTAGTTTTAATGTCAAGAGATGCTAAACGTAATGCAGGAATCTTAACTTTTGTTGGTTTGGTTATTCTTGTTGGTCACTGGTTGGATGTATACATTATGATTGCTGGCGGAACACTTGGAGCAAATGCAAAAATTGGATTGTTGGAGATTGGTACTGCAATATTGATTGCTGGAGTATTTATCAGAGTAGTTTTGGTTAACTTGACAAAAGCACCATTGACACCGGTAAATCACCCTTTCTTGGACGAAAGTATTCACCACGAAATTTAATAGACTTTAAGTATTAATTCAGAGTAAGACATGGGAACAAAATTAATTATTCTACTTGTTATTGTTTTAGGAGCTATCGCTATTGCACAATTAGCGCGCGTATATGAGCTTTCTAATAAATTACTAGATAGAAAAGAGCACGAAATTTCTAATAGAGACAATATCATCAACGCTCGTTTGATGTTACTTTTTGGTATCCTCTTTTTTGTAGGTGTAATTTATCTTTTTGTTCATTACGGTTGGGCTGGTCGTGGCGATGCGGCTACTCCTCATGGTAGAGAGTTGGATTGGTTGATGAACATTAACTTAATTATCATTACTGCCATTTTCTTTCTGACGAATGGTTTATTATTCTATTTCGGATATAAGCACGTTAAAAAGCCAGGAGTTAAGGCGCTTTACTATCCGCATAACAATAAATTGGAGTTGTTATGGACAGTAGTTCCTGCTATTGTGTTGGCAGTAATCATTATCCTAGGTTTGAGATCTTGGAACAGTATTACGGGTGATGCAGATAAAGAAGCAATTCGTTTGGAATTGTTCTCTAAGCAATTCGACTGGACAGCTCGCTATGCAGGTCTTGATAACCAATTAGGAAATTTTGATTACAAATTAACGACTGATAAGAATGAATTGGCACTTTTGACAACTAATACTATTGACAGTGCAATTTTTGTAATGCAATCAGGTCCAAGTGGAATTGATTCTCTTGAAGCTAAATTGAACAATCGTAAATTGGTAATGGTGCCAGAAGATAGAGAGAAAATGGAGACAGATTTATCTCGTAAAACACGATTGATTCGTTTATTGCACCAAATGAAAGCACGTCATAATGCAAAGTTAGATGCAGCAGCTTGGGATGACATTATTCAGAAAGATACTTTGTACCTATGTACGAATAAAGAATATGAAATGAACTTCCGTTCGAAAGATGTTATCCACTCTGCACATTTCCCGTACTTCAGAGCACAAATGAATACTGTACCTGGTTTAACTACGCGTTTTAAATTCACTCCAGATGTTACTACTAAACAGATGCGTGATAGAATGGGTGATCCGAAGTTTAACTACGTATTGCTTTGTAACAAAATTTGTGGTGGTTCACATTACAAGATGAAAATGATTGTTGTTGTGTTAGGTGAAAAGGAATACAAGAAATGGTATGAAGCTAAGCAGCTTGCAACATTTAAAAATTCATTCTTTGGAGCACCTGTAACAGAAACAGTAACTCCTGCAGCAGCAAGTGATACTTTAGCTGTAATGGCAGATACCTTGACCTTAGTAAAAAAATAATTACAAAAAATAAATACAAGACAAAATGGGGGCAGTAGCACACGACGCACACGGACACCACGATTCTCATGCACACCACGATGATCATGGACATCATGAAGAGAATTTTGTTTCTAAATACATTTTCTCACAAGATCACAAAATGATTTCTAAGCAGTTCTTGATGACTGCAATCTTTATGGGGTTCTTGGCTATGTTGTTATCGATTTTATTTCGTATTCAATTAGCATGGCCAGGTGAAAGTTCAAATTTCCTTTCTTTCTTTTTAGGTGAAACTTGGGCGCCAGGTGGAATCTTGAAAGAAGATATGTATTTAGGATTGGTGACAATTCACGGTACTATCATGGTTTTCTTCCTATTAACAGGTGGTTTATCTGGAACATTCTCTAACTTGCTAATTCCATTGCAATTGGGTGCTCGTGATATGGCATCGGGGTTCTTGAACATGCTTTCTTATTGGTTCTTTTTCTTGTCTACCATCATTATGCTTGTCTCATTGTTCGTTGAGTCAGGTCCCGCGATGGCTGGTTGGACAGTTTACCCACCTTTATCTGCTTTACCACAAGCTGTATCCGGTTCAGGAACAGGAATGACGCTATGGTTGGTTTCAATGTCAATCTTTATTGTTTCTTCTTTACTTGGTTCATTGAACTACATCGTTACAGTTTTGAATCTTAGAACTAAAGGAATGAGCATGACGAAAATGCCATTAACAATCTGGGCATTCTTTATTACAGCAGTATTAGGTGTATTATCGTTCCCAGTTCTATTATCTGCAGCATTGTTATTGTTGATGGATAGATTAGCTGGAACTAGTTTCTACTTATCTGATATCATCGTTGGTGGTGAAATGTTGACAAATCATGGTGGTTCTCCTATTCTTTACCAGCATTTATTTTGGTTCTTAGGTCATCCTGAAGTATACATCGTATTATTACCAGCACTTGGTTTGTCTTCTGAGATTATTTCAACAAATTCTCGTAAACCAATCTTTGGATACCGCGCCATGATTGGTTCGATGTTAGCCATTGGTTTCCTTTCCTTCATTGTATGGGCGCATCACATGTTTATCACAGGTATGAACCCATTCCTCGGAAGTGTGTTTGTATTTACCACATTATTGATTGCAATTCCTTCCGCAGTAAAAGTATTTAACTACTTGACAACACTTTGGAAAGGGTCGATTGTTTATACACCAGCAATGTTATTTGCAATTGGTTTAGTTTCAACATTCATCACTGGTGGTGTTACTGGAATTATCCTTGCTGATGCTGCCTTAGACATTGCAGTGCATGACACCATGTTCGTTGTTGCTCACTTCCACGTTGTAATGGGTCTATCGGCTGTGTTTGGAATGTTTGCTGGGGTTTACCATTGGTTCCCTAAAATGTATGGTCGTGTGATGAATAACCGTCTAGGTTACATCCACTTCTGGTTAACAATCATTTCAGGTTACGGCGTGTTCTTCCCTATGCACTTTGTAGGAATTTCTGGAGCACCTCGTCGTTACTATGATTATTCAGTGTACGGAGAGTTTGATACTGATGCGTTTAATGTAATCATGGACTTAAATGTGATCATTACAATTTTTGCTATCATTGGTTCGTTTGCTCAGCTGTTATTCTTGTTTAACTTCTTCTATAGTATTTTCCGTGGTCCTAAAGCTCCGCAAAATCCTTGGAATGGTACAACATTGGAATGGACAACTCCTGTTGAGCACATCCATGGTAACTGGCCAGGAGAACTTCCAACTGTACACCGTTGGCCATATGATTATTCGAAACCAGGTTCTGATGTAGACTTTATTCCTCAAACTACGCCAATGGCGGAAGGAGAAGAGGAGCATTAGTCCTCAAGTATATAAGATTTTGAATGCCTTCAATCATATTTGGTTGAAGGCATTTTTTGTGCTAATCATTTAGTATTTTTGTTAGGTGGAAGAATCGTTTGATTATAAAGATGAAGTGGAAAATAATTCAGAGCAGGAGTTCGATAAAGTTCTTCGCCCAAAAGAATTAGAAGATTTTGTTGGTCAACCTACTGTGGTTGATAATCTCGATGTTTTCATCAGAGCCGCTAAGTACAGAGATGAACCTCTCGATCACGTTCTTTTGCATGGACCTCCCGGTTTAGGTAAAACAACACTAGCAAGTATTATTGCGAATGAAATGGGTGTTGGTTTTAAAGTCACGAGTGGCCCAATTTTGGACAAACCAGGTGATCTTGCTGGACTGCTAACCAATCTGAATCGAGGAGATGTACTTTTTATTGATGAAATTCATCGTTTAAGCCCTGTTGTTGAAGAATACTTGTATTCGGCAATGGAAGATTATGTAATCGATATTCTTTTAGATTCTGGTGCTAATGCGCGCTCTATTCAAATTACATTAAATCCATTTACCTTAATTGGTGCTACCACTCGTTCAGGGTTACTTACGGCACCGCTGCGTGCTCGCTTTGGAATCAATTCTCGATTGGAATATTATACCTCGGAAGTGCTAACCATGATTGTTGAGCGTTCATCGTCCCTCTTGAACATCAAAATCGATGAAGATGCTGCACATAAAATCGCCTTGCGTAGTCGAGGAACTCCTCGAATTGCAAATGCCCTACTGCGCCGTGTGCGTGATTTCGCTCAAATTAAAGGAAAGGGCTTTATCGATACTGAAATTACAGAATTTGCATTGAACGCGCTCAATGTTGATGCCAGCGGATTGGATGAAATGGACATTCGAATTCTTAAAGTGTTGATCGATAAATTCAATGGAGGTCCAGTTGGTGTAAGCACGATCGCAACAGCAATTGGAGAAAATGCGGGCACCATTGAGGAAGTCTATGAACCATTTCTAATACAAGAAGGATTTTTGATGCGCACCAATCGTGGAAGAAAAGCAACCGAAAAAGCGTTCAAACACTTGGGTAGAGATTTAGGCTATACCCAAGGAGGATTGTTTTAAAAATGCAATCTCCAGCTGCAAATAAGGTCCTCATTCAGCAAAAAGCAAAAGAACTCGGTTTTTTTTATTGTGGAATAGCAAAGGCTGAATTTTTAGAAGAAGAAGCTCCTCAACTAGAGCAATGGCTTCAGCGGAGCTATCATGGCAAGATGGGTTACATGGAACAGCATTTTGATAAGCGTCTTGATCCAAGATTATTGGTGAACGGCGCTAAATCTGTAGTGAGTTTACTATTAAACTATCACAATCCTGAGAAGCAATTCGATTCCACAGCACCGCAGATTTCTCAGTATGCCTACGGAGAAGATTATCACAAAGTCATCAAAGATAAATTGTTCGACCTACTTGACTTTATTCGAGCAGAAATAGGTGAAGTTGCAGGAAGGGTTTTTGTGGATTCGGCGCCAGTGATGGACAAAGCATGGGCAAAAAAAAGTGGGGCAGGTTGGTTGGGTAAAAATTCCAACATCATTCATCCAAAGCACGGTTCTTTTTTCTTTATCGCGGAATTAATTATCGATTTGGAATTGCCAGCTGATGGTCCAATCAAAGATTATTGCGGAACGTGCACTCGTTGCATTGATGCTTGTCCAACGGATGCAATCGTTCAGCCCTACGTTGTGGATGGTTCAAAATGCATTTCGTATCTCACCATAGAATTAAAGGATGAAATCATTCCATCCGAATTTAAAAATAGAATGGAGAATTGGGCTTTTGGCTGTGATATATGTCAAACGGTATGTCCCTGGAATCGCTTTGCTTCAAAGACCGAAGAAGCACGATTTTCGCCTCAAGAAGGACTTTTAAATTTGAATCGGAAGGAGTGGCAAGAAATAACGGAAGAGATATTTGATAAATTGCTTCAAAATTCAGCAATTCAACGAACTAAATATCAAGGACTTAAACGCAATATTAATTTTATCGTTAAATAAATAACTGCTTCATTATTGCATCTTTTTTTTTCATATCTTGCGTATCTAAATCAGACCTATGCTACAAGATGAAATTGAACAACCTCTTTCGCTAAGTATGGATCCTTACACAGGAACCTGGACAAAAGCGACAGCAGCACATTTATTGAAGCGCACCTTATTTGGGCCAACAAATCAGCAAATTTTAGATGCCGTTGGTGCTGGAATGAATGCTACGGTGGCTTCATTGCTTCAAATACCGGCGATTGGAGTTCCTTTGGCGTATGATCCTGCAGAAACTGTTGTGCCGATGGGAACAACATGGGTAAATGCAGTGTATCCTTCCAATGCAACTGCTGCGGCAGCGACTCAGAATGCGCGATTAAAATCACTTGGAGCATGGATGGTTGAACGTGTGAACACTGAAAATGACACAATAGCTGAGAAAATTTGTCTGTTTTGGCACAATCATTTTGGCGTAAGTTATACGAGCGACCCAAGGGCAAACTACAACTACTTAATGCTATTGCGTCAGCACGCCTTGGGAGATATAAAACAACTCATTAAAGATGTTACGATTGATCCTGCAATGTTGATTTTCCTGAATGGTGGTTCTAACAACTTGTATTCGCCAAACGAAAATTATGCACGTGAATTGTTGGAATTGTTTACCATCGGTAAAGGACCTCAAATTGGACCAGGCGATTACACCAATTATACAGAAGATGATGTTGCTGCAGGAGCTAAAATATTAACTGGATATTTAGTCCAAGGCTTGCTAAGTGATACGGAAACAACTACTTCATCCATTTTTACATCACTTCTCCATGATAGTTCCAACAAACAATTGTCTGCTCATTTTGGAAATGCGGTAATAAACAATAATGGAGCGGATGAATACAGTGACTACATCGATATTATTTTTCAGCAAGCTGCTGTAGCAAATTATCTTTCAACGAAACTTTATCGTTATTTTGTCAATTACGATATTACAAGCACAGTTCAAACGGATGTAATTTCGGTGATGGCGCAAACAATGATTGATAACAATTACATGGTTTTACCGGTGTTGGATCAATTATTTAAAAGTCAACACTTCTACGATGTGGCGATGAAAGGTGCTATTATTCGTGGACCTCTTGAAATGATGATGGGAATGTTAAATGCAACAAGCTCTGCTCCGAATTTCGACTTAGCGACTAATTCTGATATGTATCTAGCGATGTATTGGTATTCCCAGACGATGGGACAAGAACTAGGTTTACCCCCGAGTGTTGCAGGATGGCCAGCTTACTATCAAGCGCCAGCATTTTCGAAGCTATGGCTCAATTCCACTACGATAAAGACACGTTTTGATATTTCAACGTATATCACAGTCTTTACGGGATTGCCAGTGAATGGTGAGAATTTCAAAATCAATCTTCTTGGTTTCTTAAATGCCCTGAGTGTTCCGAGCAATGCCACGGTGGTGATTGATGATATGGTGGATGTGTTCTTTCCGAAAGGGGCAACAGTTGGAGATAAGTTTGTCTTGAAAAATATATTACATGGTGGATTAGGGGATGCTGAATGGCAATTGCAATATAACAATTACATAGCAGATAGCGGAAATACAACGCTTTCCGATCCAATTGCGCTGCGTGTTGGTCTTGTGCTCAACACCTTGTTCAAAATGCCTCAGTTCCAAACAATTTAATCCACAGAAGAAATGAAAAGAAGAAATTTTGTAAGAAATGTTTCGCTTGCTTCGGTGGCTGCGCCGTTTGCCTTGAATGATATCAAGTTTCAAGCGATTGCGAAAAAATTATTTAATCATTCCAAAGCAGCTGATGATCGTGTTTTGGTGATCATTCGCTTAAACGGAGGAAATGATGGTTTGAATACCGTAATTCCCCTGGATCAATATGATAATTTGATGGTGCAACGTTCTAACGTGATTATTCCCGAGCCCGCAATTTTATCGATTACTCCTGAAGTTGGTTTTCACCCTGTGATGACAGGAATGAAGAACATGTTCGACGCTGGAAAATTATCCATCATTCAAAATGTTGGTTATCCAGAACAAAATAGATCGCACTTTCGATCAATGGATATCTGGTCTACCGGTTCATTGGAGGTCAGTGAAACAAAAGGGTGGCTGGGTCGACACATGGACAATGAATACCCGAATTTTCCGGATGACTACCCAAATGCCACTTATCCAGATCCTTTTGCAATTAGTATGGGCTACGAAGTTTCTTCTACCTGTCAAGGATTGATGGCTAACTTTTCCCACGCTGTTGCAGATCCTTTTGCAACGGTGAATCTTCAAAATGGTTCAGCGGCAAATGATGGAACGTATTATGGTTCGCACATGGAGTATATTTCTACTTTAATTGCCCAGACAAATGCTTACGGAGCTGGAATAAATGATGCTGCTAATGCAGGAGATACCCTTTCCACATTGTATGATGCCAACAATCCTATTGCGAATCAGTTGCAATACGTTGCACAAATGATTTCTGGAGGATTAAAATCGAAAGTGTACATTCTTAATATCAATGGTTTTGATACGCACGACGGTCAAGTCTTGGGTACAGATCCTGTGCTAGGTAACCATGCAGATTTGCTAAAAACACTCTCAGATGCTATTCACGCCTTTCAAGATGATTTAGCTTTGTTAGGAATTGATCATCGAGTTGCCGGCATGACCTTCTCTGAGTTTGGGCGACAAATTGCTTCAAATGCTAGTTATGGAACAGATCATGGCGATGCAGCTCCAATGTTTATTTTTGGATCATGTATTAGCGGAGGCATCTTTGGTAATAATCCAACGATTGATAATCAGATAGTAAACCAAGCAGGAGTACCAATGCAATTTGATTTTAGAGATGTGTATGCTTCTATCTTAAAAGATTGGTTTGAAGTAGATCCTTCTGAAATTCAACCGTTGTTTGAGCAAACAATTAATTACATTGATATCTTGAGTGCTTGCAACTTGGGAGTAGAAGAAATTGAAAAAGAATCGGATGCAATGATGGTGTATCCAAATCCTGCTGTTGGTGCGATTACCATTCAGTTTGCATCTCAAAATGAGCGTGTACGGGTAGATATTATTGACATGATGGGTCGAGAAGTGGCGGTAGTTTGTGATAAATCAATTGCCCAAGACACCCATAAAATTCCATTTGATACTGGCGACCTCAACTATGGTGAGTACATCGTAAGAGTTACTAAATCATCTGGGATTTTAACTAAGAAATTACTAAAAGTAAAATAGGAAATGTACATAACAAAAAGGGGAACGATCATTATCGTCCCCCTTTTTTTGATAGTGTGTATAGTCCTGAGATTACATTCCCATTTTCTTTAGATCGTCCATTGTCATTTCTTTGTACCCTTTTGGAATACTCAAATCAAACAAAGTAGATTTTTGTTCTTTTGATAAGGCTGTTTCAATCGCTGTTGTGGTCATCACCATTTTCAATCCTTGATTGTTTAATTCAAATTGCAAAGGAAATCCTTCAATTCCTTCAAAGTACATTTTTTGTCCAGAAGTGTTTACACTAATTTTATCTGTCACGTAATAATTTAATTCTAAACCTTCTTCCATTGTCAAAATAATGCGTGTACACGTGTAGCCCAATATTTCTTTAGTTTCATCAGTTTTAGTGATTTCAAATTTCGGCATGTTTGCTTCAGCATCCTTATTCAATTCTTCTAAATCCATTGGCATTGCTTGGTTGCCCATCATACCAGACATTAACATCAATCCTTTGTTTGTTTTCATATCCGTGACGGTAGAAGTCGTCATCATTGTACCCATTTTCATTTCGGTGCGGGTTTTGTCACCACTCACATAAGTATCCAATGTTGAGCCTTGCATCATGCCAACAGCCATTGCCATTTCTGGATTGTCGGCTGTCATTTCAATTTTGTAGGAAATGTGTCCTTCTGTCAATTGTGCTTTCGCTCCAAAAGTAGCCGTCAACACAAGAATAGTACTTAAAATAATTTTTTTCATCTTTAATTTTTTTTTGAAATTTACAACCATTTAATCAATTTCCATGCACAAATTTACCAGTGGTGAAAAAGGAAGATAAAAGGAAAAATTAAGCGCCGAAAATCCATCGATACAAGTCATTCCCATTAGCATAGAGAATCAACCCTAGTAAAAGAATAAATCCACAATATTGAGCAATTTCTAATACTTTTTGTGGGGCTTCTTTTCCAGTAATAATTTCATATAAAAGGAAAACAACATGACCACCATCCAATGCTGGAATCGGTAAAATGTTCATGAAAGCAAGAACGATGGAAATAAATGCGGTTGTTAACCAAAACGTTTGCCAGTCCCAAACAGGCGGGAACATATTTCCGATGGATCCAAATCCACCAATAGAACTCGCACCTTTCTTCGTGAAAAGATATTTTAATTGTCCAACATAATCACCCAATGTGGTAGTTGCTCTTGTAAAACCTTTTCCAATGCTTTCTGCAAATCCATAATACACCGTTTGTACCTTTGTGCTGTCTATAAATGTTGCTTTTCGGATATAGCCCAATTGACCAGTAGCTCCAATTTTTGATTTCAAACTTAGGGTATCAGCGCCGCGAAGAACAGTAATGGTTACTTTTTTCCCCTTCCATTTGAATTTTGCTCTTTCAATGTCGTCGTTATAGTTCACAACTTGATCATTGATTTGTAAAATTTGGTCATTCGCTTTGAATCCAGCTTTTTTTAATGGGCTATCTTCAGGAATTTTTGCGATTGCGTGATCATCTGCGCGCAAGCCCACGGCTGGGAATGCACCTTTTTGGAATAATTCGTAGTCAATACCTTCAGGAAGCGTTATGTTCTCCGTTGTTCCATTGGCATGCTGTACGGTTAGTTTTCTTGCGCCGCGCAATAACAATCCATTGTTTATGTCGTTAAGATGCGTTACTTCTTCACCCTCCACTTTTAGGATATTATCTCCTGAGAAGATGCCAAATTTTTCAAGATAGGGATGAACTGCTAAGCCTGCGGTTAGCTCTTTTGTATGAATTTTTTGTTCACCCCAAGTAAATACCACACTAACGTAAATTAAAAATCCTAGAATAAGGTTCACCGTTACACCACCAATCATGATGATTAATCGTTGCCATGCTGGTTTTGAACGAAATTCCCATGGTTGAGGAGGCAGTTTCATTTGCTCCTTATCCATTGATTCATCCACCATTCCAGCAATTTTAACGTATCCACCAAGTGGCAACCAACCAATTCCCCATTCAGTATCACCGATTTTCTTTTTTACAAGCGAAAACCATGGATTGAAGAATAAGTAAAATTTCTCTACCCTCGTTTTAAAAATTCGTGCAGGAATAAAATGACCTAATTCGTGCAGAATTACAAGAATTGAAAGTGATAAAATTAGTTGGGATGCTTTTATGAGAATATCCATGGTATAAATTGATAAGGTACAAATATAAGGTAGAATGTAGAATTAAGAATGCTGAATGTAGAATTAAGAGGACAAAATTTGATCATTTATTTCAAAATCCTCTCTTAATTCTACATTCAGCATTCTTAATTAGATGGTGACATAGTCGTTTTCTGTAAAATAATCGATCAAGGCGGTTTTTAAAAGGTATTGTTGCTCACTATCCGACAAAGGAGGTAGTTCTTTATTTAGCTCAAAATGCGGCCAGTTGTCCTCATCATTACCTACAAATTTATAGTAGCCAAATGGTTCCAAAAGTGTGCAAATTGCAATATGAAAGAGATCCGTTTTTTGCTGTTTTGAAAATTCTTGATAGCCAAATCCGAGCTCGTTTACTCCCACAAGAAACAAAATGGCCTTTACATCCATGTCCTCTCCAAATTTAACTTCCAATTGTTTTTTTAGCGCTTGAAATTTTATTTCCGTTTCGTAATCCATGCAGCAAAGTTAGATATTTTCTAATGGCGAACTTCCACTTCTTTTAGGTTTTCTTTTTTGCCATCGCGAGTTGCTAATTCGAGCTGGTTAGAAAGAAGAAGACCGATCTTTAACTTTTAACCAAACATTTGCCATCTAACAACTTCTAATTCGCTATTTTTGTACAAATCAATTTGATATGAAAAAATTCACTTATTTATTGTTCGCTGGTTTAATTTTAGCAGCATGTGGCGACAAATCAACATCGGAAAATGCTTCAGCAGCTAATGAAAAGGTCTCCTACTCGTATGATGCTGAAAATGATGTATTGGAATGGACAGCTTTCAAATTTACAGAGAAAACTGGAGTAAAAGGGACATTTAACACCGTTGAAGTTTCAAGTATTTCTGAAGCAAAAACAGCAGAAGATTTAGTTGCTTCATTGAGTTTTAAAATTTCAACTGAATCGGTAGAAACGCAAAATCCTGAGCGAAATGGGAAGATTTCTAAATTCTTCTTTGGAACGATAAACACCCCTGAAATTACAGGAAAATTACAGGAATTGAGAAAGGATGGTAAAGCAGGATTTGAAATAAACATGAATGGTAAAAAAGTGATTCTCTTTGGCGACTACACACTTTCTGATGAATTATTTACTTTCAAAGCAACACTTGATGTAGCTGCTTGGGATGCGATAGGTGGAATTGAAGCATTGAACAAAGAATGTAAAGATTTGCACACGAGCACAGATGGAGTTTCTAAATTGTGGCCAGAAGTGGAGATCAATTTAAGCGCACCAATCATCAAAAAGGTATTGTAAATAAGCGCCTTTTAGAAGTCAGTACATGAATTTCATTGATGTTTTATTAGTTGTCCCCATCATTTATGCGGCCTGGAAAGGCTTAAAGAATGGATTAATAATCGAAGTTTTTACGCTTTTGGCATTACTTGTTGGCTTGTATGCCGGCATTCATTTCTCTGATTTTTTAGCAGCTATTTTTCGAGACAATCTAGGTTGGGAATCCGTTTATGCCCCAACTATTTGTTTCACGCTCATTTTTTTAGGCATTGGCGCAATGATCTATTTCGCTGGTGTGATGCTAAAACGCATCGTGAAAGTAGTGAGATTGTCGTTGTTTGATAAAATTGGTGGATTGACATTGAGCGTAGTTACTTGCTTGTATTTACTTAGTACAATTCTGGTACTACTAGAATCTTATGATGAAAAGGGAGGATTTTTTCCGGAAGAGAAAAAAGAATCATCATTGCTTTATTATCCAGTGAAAGCTGTTTCCACTTATACGATTCCTGGCTTTTCAGAGAGTTCGATTTTTATCAAAAATATGTTCAAGGACGAGTCGGATAGTACGGGTTTAACACCAATGCAAGTGATGGAAACAAAGGAATTAGCAGATAGTTTGGGTATTGAAATTGGTAATGCACAAGAGCTGAAGGAATTGCACCAAAAGCACAATCTTGAATAATTCCTGTTATTTCTCTATAATTGGCTAAAATCTAAATAATTTCGTACCTTTGCACCCTTAAAAATTGCTTTTATGTCAGTTAGTGGAGTTAAAATATTTGCAGGTCGTGCTTCAGCGGGTTTAGCTGGAAAGATTGCCGAAAGTTTTGGAACAAAACTAGGAGATGTTAATGTAATGGAGTTCAGCGATGGTGAATTTCAACCTTCATTCGAAGAAACAGTGCGTGGTCAGGATGTTTTTATTGTACAATCTACCATGCCGCCAAGCGATAATTTGTTTGAGTTATTGCTGATGGTTGATGCTGCTAAACGAGCTTCAGCACGAAAAATTATTGCAGTAATGCCGTATTTTGGTTTTGCTCGTCAAGACAGAAAAGACAAGCCAAGAGTTGCAATTGGTGCAAAGTTGGTTGCAAATATGTTGATGGCAGCAGGCGTAAATCGTGTTATCACCATGGATTTACATGCAGACCAAATTCAAGGATTTTTTGAAGTTCCAGTGGATCATTTATATGCTTCAACCTTGTTTTTTGAGGAGTTGAAACGCATGAATACTGGCAATTTAATCATGGCAGCGCCAGATGCAGGTGGAGCAAAAAGAGCAAATTCATACGCAAAAGCATTCGACACTGGTTTAGCAATTTGCCACAAGCAACGTAAGCGTGCCAATGAAATTGCTGAAATGACAGTGATTGGTGACGTGGCAGGAAAAGACGTTATTTTGGTGGATGATATGTGTGATACCGCAGGTACATTGACGAAAGCAGCAGATCTTTTCATGGAGAAAGGCGCAAAAAGTGTAACAGCATTTTGTACACATGCGGTGCTTTCTGGTCCAGCAATTGAACGTATTGAAAATTCATCATTAAAGGAGTTAATCGTTACCGATACCATTCCTTTAAAGCAACAGTGTAGTAAAATCCGTGTATTATCTGTTTCAGATTTATTCGGGGACGTATTCCGCCGATTGATTAACAATCAGTCAATCAGCGCACATTTTGTAATATCTTAAATTAATATAATAATGAAAACAGCACAATTGAGCGGTTCGGCTAGAGCGAACGTAGGGAAAAAGGAAGCTGCAGCTGCAAGAAATGCAGGCTTAGTTCCATGTGTACTTTACGGTACAGGTGAGCAAACTCACTTTACAGTAAAAAGAGTAGAACTTGACAAAATTATCTTCTCACCAGAAGTTTACTTGGTAGAGTTAGAGATCGATGGTAAAAAATCAACTGCTATTGTTCAGGATTTGCAACAACATCCTACAAAAGACACTATTCAGCATGTGGATTTCTTACAGACTAGTGATTCAAAAGAAATTAAAATTGGTTTACCAGTACGTTTGACTGGTGCTTCTCGTGGTGTATTAGCAGGTGGACGTTTACAACAAGTTTTTCGTAATTTGAAAGTTGTTGGTTTAACGAAACAATTGCCAGATGCTATCACTTTAGACATCGCTAAATTACGTATCGGACAAGCGATTCGTGTTAGAGATATTGCTATCGATGGAGTTAAATTTTTAGATCCTGCTGGTGCAGTTGTTGTTTCCGTGAAAATGGCTCGTGGAGCTGTTAAAGGAGCTGACGTTGATGACGAGGAGGATGAAGATTGATTTTTTAGTCTAACAATAATTTTGAAATCCCTGGACACTTTTGTTCAGGGATTTTTTTTTTACATTTACTTCATGAGATTTTTTACATCTGCTTTGCTGCTTCTCTTAATTTTCACATCCTGTGTTAAATTTGGAAAGGGAAGTAAATATGTTAAATACATCGATTATCAGTTGGTAGGTGACGGGAATAACAATGATTCTACATTTTTTGAGGTACACTACAAAAATAGAGGCGATGATACCTTAAAAGAACCGTTATGCAGCATGAATGTGAAAGATACGGTCGATAAGACAATTAAGAATACACTTTTTTATTCGTCTGTGAATGGTGCCGATGTAATGCCAAATAGCGATTTTTACTATTATTTCTATTCAGAAGGATTCAACATCTCCAGCGAAGTTGGAAAAATCAAGTTTTTGTTGATTTGGACGAATGAAAAGAACAAGAATTCTGTGGTACGAAGAATTGTTTATCCGTAAAGAAAGAGTTACATTGTATAAAAATATGTCTTTTCTTTAGTTCACAGAAGTCTAATTAACAATTTTCGTAAAAACAAACATTAGGCAATTATAATTCACGTAGTAACCCTTATTGAAAAAATGGGTAGTGTATCAAACCTGCACCTGTCTACTTTTCAGGAATATAAAGAATTGAAAACCAGCGATAATTTATTGCTGGTTTTCTTTTTTTCGGTGGAGACCTAGCTCACTTTAGCTAAAAATAATTCAAAAGAAGTATCCTTAAATCAAGGTTTTCGTTATATGTGATTTAAACTTGCACCTAAGCACTTTTAAGCATATAAAAATATTCCGCTCCACAGTAACAAAAGACGGCACTTAATTGTTATACTTCACAAGACAAATAGAAATTTAAATACACGAGTGTGTGAACGATTCTTTTGTAAACTTGTATTTTCAAGCAAACGCGTTATTATGAAAAAACTATCTTTTGTGGGCATTTTCCTACTACCCCTTATTTTGTTTGGTCAACAGCCGAATACTCAAATCGTAAAATCTGATATTAAGCAGGTGAAACTGTTTCTTACTTCTGGAGAAATGACCCACCAGCAGTCGATTAAAGTGCTCAAAGGAAGAAATAAATTGATTTTTCCGGGTATTTCTGCATTTGCTGATCCACAGTCTATTCAATTTACCAGTGGATCGAAGTATAAATTAGTTTCAGTTTCTACTGAAATGGATTTTTTGGCGGCGGAACAATTCAACCCAAGAATTGCAGTATTGAAAGATTCGTTGGAAGTATTGAAGGATCAATATCAAGCCAATGAAGACCAAATAGGAGCTTTTAATGCTGAAGTGGATGTGATGAATGCGAATAAAAAATTAGGCGGACAAACTCAAAATTTGACAGTGGCGCAAATTAAGGAAGCGGCAGATTTCTATAGAACAAGAACCTTGGAAATCAATAGGCAATTGTCAAAATTGCGTAAGGAACAAACGAAATTGAGTTTGGGGATTGAAAATACACGGTATCAGTTGGTGGAATTGAACTATAATGAAAATCAACGCAGTAATCAGGTCATTATTTTAATTGATGTGGAAGAAGCAACAAGCATGGAAACAACACTAAAATACTTGGTTTCAGATTGTGGCTGGGCAGCAATGTACGACTTGTCAGCAGCAGAAATCAATCAAAAAATCAACTTAAAATACAAGGCACAGGTGTACAACAATACGGGAAGTTCATGGAATAATGTTGAATTACTACTGTCCACTGCAGATCCTCTGTTATCTGCTTCACACCCGATTCTTTCTCCTTGGTATTTAAGTTATCATGATAACAATAATTACAAGGGTAAAAATGCTTACTATGCTCCTCAGGTGGTTCAGCAAGATTATCGTGCTTGGGCGCAATCAAATATTGATATTGCCAACAAACGAGCATACGACAATTATATGATGGACAAAGATGTAAGTAAATTTAATGCGCAATTGATTGATGGTGTTATGCCAAGTCAGCAATTGACAAACGTTGGTCCAGTTAATTTTAAACAGATCGAAATTTCTGAATTGATGGCTGAGTTCGCAATTCCTAATAAATTCTCGTGCCCATCCGATTCTAAACCGTATATGGTGGATGTGAAAGAAATGAACCTCGATGCTACATTTTCGCATATCACAGTTCCAAAATTGGATAATGCTGCCTTTTTGCTAGCACATATTGTAGGTTGGCAAGAGTTGGAGTTAATTCCTGGTCCAACGAATGTTTACTTTGGTGGCGTGTATGTAGGAATGTCACAGATTGACACACGAAATGTTTCGGACACCCTTTCACTTTCTTTTGGACGTGACAATAAAGTGTTGGTAATGCGCAAATTGAAGCAAGAAATGAGTTCTAAGAAAGTAATTGGAGGAAGTAAAAAGGAATCGTACTCGTATGAGATTGCCGTTCGAAATAATCGCAATGTTCCTATCAAGATTCGAGTGTACGATCAAGTTCCTATTTCTCAAAATAGCGATATAACTGTCACTGTGGACAATATCAGCGGGGCGAAACAAGATGCACAAACCGGAGAAGTCACCTGGGATTATGTAGTTGAGCCTTCTGTAGTGAAATCAATGGAAATTGCCTATTCAGTGAAGTATCCAAAAGATGCAAATATCACAATGCAACGATTCAAAACGGTTTCTTGCCCAGCGTTCTAGGTTTTTCAGTGCCGAAGTATCCTTGGCTAAACACAAAAAAAGCCGTTACATTGTAACGGCTTTTTCTTTATATCTTGTTTTCTTAAAATTCAAATGTATCCATGAACGCCGTAGTGAAGTTTCCAGCGTTGAAATTTTTGTCGAGCATTAATTTCTGATGAAAAGGAATCGTTGTTTTAATTCCTTCGATGATGTATTCATCCAAGGCACGTTTCATTTTTAAAATCGCTTCTTCGCGTGTTTGTGCCACTACAATTAGTTTTCCAATCATGGAGTCATAATTCGGTGGAATTGTGTAACCAGCATACGCATGTGTGTCGATACGGATACCATGTCCACCTGGAGAGTGGTAAGATGTAATCAATCCTGGTGAAGGACGGAAATCATTGTATGGATCTTCCGCATTGATACGACATTGGATCGCATGCATTTGAGGATAGTAGTTTTTCCCTGAGATTTTTTCTCCAGCAGCAATTTTAATTTGTTCCTTGATCAAATCGTAGTTGATCACTTCTTCCGTAATGGTGTGCTCCACTTGGATACGTGTATTCATTTCCATGAAGTAGAAATCACGATTTTTATCCACCAAGAACTCTACAGTACCAACTCCTTCATATCGAACGGCTTTCGCTGCTTTAATGGCTGCATCACCCATTCTTTCGCGCAACTCATCTGTCATAAATGGAGAAGGTGTTTCTTCAACCAATTTTTGGTGACGACGTTGAATCGAGCAATCTCTTTCCGAAAGGTGACAAGCACTTCCGAATTGATCGCCTGCAATTTGAATTTCGATGTGACGTGGTTGTTCAATGTATTTCTCCATGTAGATACCATCGTTTCCAAATGCTGCACCTGCCTCTGTTCTTGCAGAATCCCATGCTGCTTCAATGTCTTCTTCCTTCCAAACGATGCGCATTCCTTTTCCACCACCACCAGCAGTTGCTTTAAGAATGACAGGATATTTGATTTCTTTGGCAATTTTTTTAGCATCGGCCACATCTTTCAGCAAGCCTTTTGATCCAGGAATACAAGGAACACCCGCTTTGATCATGGTTGCTTTTGCTGTAGCTTTATCACCCATTCCTGCAATTTGTTCAGGAAGAGCACCAATAAATTTGATACCGTGTTCTTGACAAACCTTAGAAAATTTTTCGTTTTCTGAAAGGAAACCGTAGCCTGGGTGAATGGCGTCTGCATTGGTAATTTCTGCCGCTGCGATAATGTTTGGAATCGATAAATACGATTGTGAACTTACTGCAGGACCGATACAAACTGCTTCGTCGGCAAAGCGAACGGGTAACGAATCTTTATCAGCTGTCGAATAAACGGCAACTGTTTTAATCCCCATTTCCTTGCAAGTTCGAATGATGCGTAAAGCAATTTCCCCTCTATTGGCAATTAGAATTTTCTTAAACATTGTTTTTTGTTTTTTGTTTGGAACGATGAAGTGTTAGATGGTTTGAAAGATTGAACCTTTCAACCTTTAAATCTTACTACACCTTTCAAACAATTAAAAATTATGCGGGATCTACTAAAAATAGTGGTTGATCGTATTCTACAGGAGAAGAATTGTCAACCAAAACTTTTACAATTTTACCAGAAATCTCAGCTTCAATTTCATTGAATAATTTCATCGCTTCGATGATGCAGATCGTAGAACCTTTCGTGATATTGTCTCCAACATTTACAAAAGAATCTTTATCAGGCGATGATGAACGATAGAACGTTCCAATCATTGGCGATTTGATCGTGATGTATTTTGAGTCTTCTGTCGCCTCTGCTACTGGAGCTGCCGCTACTGGAGCTGCTGCAATTGCTGCAGGAGCAGGAGCTGCCGCCATTGTCGGTGCCGCTGCCTGCACGATAATTTGTTGATCAGCTTTAGCTTTCTCAGCTTTGATGGTAAGTTTGAAATCTTTTCTTTCGATTTCAACTTCTGTAACACCTGATTTTGCTACAAATTTGATTAAATCTTGTATTTCGTTCAGATTCATAGTTTCTATTTTTTATGAGTGTAAAATTATTAATTTTATTTTTAGTAAGCCCACTTTAAGTAGATAGCTCCCCAAGTAAACCCTCCGCCAAAGGCAGAAAGAATGATATTATCTCCTTTTTTTAATTGACTTTCATAATCCCATAAGCACAAAGGCAATGTTCCTGCAGTGGTGTTTCCATAGCGCATGATGTTGATCATCACTTTTTCTTTAGGAAGACCCATTCTATTGGCCGTAGCATCGATTATTCTAAGATTGGCTTGATGTGGAACTAACCAGTCAATATCATCACTTGTGAGATTATTTTTTTCCATGATTTCAGCCGAAACTTCTGCCATGTTTGTTACCGCAAATTTGAATACTTGTTGACCTTCTTGTTTCACGAAGTGAAGACGATTATCTACCGTTTCATGCGAAGCGGGTTGCAAAGAACCTCCGGCTGGTTGGTATAGGTAGTGACGTCCAGCGCCATCTGCTCGCAAGATGAAATCTTGAATTCCGTAGCCTTCTTCATTGGGCTCTAGCAGCACAACTCCAGCACCATCTCCAAAAATGACACAAGTAGTACGATCTTCATAGTCTACAATCGAAGACATTTTATCAACACCTACTACCAGTACTTTTTTATAGCGACCAGTTTCAATGAATTGAGCACCCGTTGCCAATGAATATAAAAATCCAGAACAAGCAGCGCTTAAGTCATATCCCCAAGCGTTTTTCATTCCAATTTTATCACAAACCACATTGGACGTACTAGGAAAAACATAATCACCAGTCACTGTTCCTACAATCACTAGATCGATGTCTAGCGGATTGATTCCTTTTTTATCTAATAATTTTTTAATTGCCGCAGCGGCCATGTCCGAAGCAGCTCCATCTTTTTGAATTCTTCGTTCTTTGATTCCTGTTCTAGAGGTAATCCACTCATCAGAAGTATCTACATATTTTGATAGATCTTCATTGGTGACAATGTTTTCAGGAAGATACCCTTGTACGCCTGTAATTGCTGCTGTAATTTTCCCCATAATCAGTTAAATGCTTCATTCACCCGCGCTGCTAAACCAGATTTTGCAACTTCGTAGGAATGTTTAATCATATTTTTTACTGCAATCTCATTGGAAATTCCGTGACCAATAATGACATTTCCTTTCACGCCTAAGATTGGAGTTCCACCATAGTTTTCATAATTAAAGCTATCGAAATAGTCATCCTTGATACCTCTTTGCTTAAACAATGTAAATAGTCCTTCCGCCTCTTTCAATACTACATTCCCTGTAAAACCGTCGCATACAATTACATCTGCTTTTCCGGTGAACAAATCTCGACCTTCTAAGTTACCAATAAAATTGACTTCTTCTGATTCGTTCAATAATTTATAAGTAGCCTGGGTGAGAAGATTTCCTTTTTCAGGTTCTTCACCAATATTTAAAAGCGCCACTTTTGGATTTTCAATATTGTACACACACTTTGAGTACAACGATCCTAATATAGCAAATTGATACAACACATCTGATTTGCAATCGGCGTTAGAGCCAACATCCAGTAAGATTGTTTTGGTGCCATCAATGGCCGGAAGTGTAGAAGTTATGCAAGGGCGAATAATACCAGGAATGGTGTGGATTTTATAAATCGACCCCACTAACATGGCGCCTGTATTTCCTGTAGAAGCAAATGCCACAATATCTTGATTCGCTAATAAATCAAATCCAACGGCGATACTACTGTTTGGCTTACTCGGAATGGCACGTGTAGGATGGTCATTCATTGTGATGACATCTGGCGCGTGTACAATTTCAAAGTCTGCTGGATTTGCACCCAACAACGAAAGGCCACTAGAGATTTGATCTCTGTCGCCTATCAAAACGAGTTGTACCTCAGATGGAAGTTCACTTTTGGCTAAAATCGCACCTTTGATATTTGCATCTGGTGCAAAATCGCCGCCGAGTATGTCTATTCCTATCTTCATAAAAGAGGAATCAGCTTAGAAAAGCAGTAATTAAACTGCTAATTCTTTCTCAGCTACAACTTTACCTCTATAATACATCTTTCCTTCGTGCCAGTATGCATGGTGGAACAAGTGTGGTTGACCTGTTGTAGGACATGTAGCAATGTTTTTCGCTACTGCCTTTACGTGAGTTCTACGCTTGTCACGTCTCGTGGTCGATATTCGTCGCTTAGGATGTGCCATTTTGTCTTTTATTTAATTTTTAAATCTATTATCTTTTAGTGAATGAAGCTTATTCCTCTTCATCGTCGTAAAATTCATCATCGTCCCAATCTTCATCTTCATCATCGTCTTCCTCGGAGCCATTGACTGAATATTTGCTCAAAATTTCCATCATTTCTTCATTGCATTCTCCTTGCGGATGCACCAATCTTTTTGGTAACGAAACTGTTGTGAACTCATAAATTGCAGGTTCAGCATCAATTTCGTAAGTATCGGGGTGCAATACAACTAATGATTCATCGAGTTCCTCTTCATTGCCAAACTTGTACACCAATTTGTAGCTCCCTTTTACAGGCACATTGATGGGGTCATTGCAACGATCACAAAGTGTACTCACGGTTCCTTTAATGGTGTAAACACCAATTAACATAGTTTCCTTTTTATCTAAGGACAACTGAACGTGAACATTTCCACTTGTGATGGAGGAATATTCATAGGCTTCAAAGAACGAATCTGATATCTCAAATTCAAAATCGTGCACTCCGTTTTTCAACCCAACGAAGGGTATCATATATGCTCGATTTGATTTCAAAACGTCAAAAATTTGGAGGGCAAAGGTAACATTATTTTTTAATTATCTGCATATATCCTAAGGAATACTGTTTTTTTTTCCTATTCAATATTGCTGTGATATTTTTTCTTTTCTCTCGGAGCGCTTTGCAAGGGATTTTGGTGGATATCCTTGTAAAATTTTCTTGCTTTAAAAACATCCATTGCTAAATAGATGGCACTGCGCATGGATTGTTCATTGGCTTTGTCTTGTCCTGCAATATCGAAGGCTGTGCCATGGTCGGGAGATGTTCTTACGATCGGTAAACCTGCTGTAAAATTTACACCATCTTCAAAAGCAATTGCTTTGAATCCTGTTAAACCTTGATCGTGGTACATCGCCAGCACACCATCGTATTGATTGCGAGCGTTGGAACCAAAAAATCCGTCGGCAGAAAAGGGACCAAAAGCTAACACATTTTCTCCTTTTGCTTGTTGAATTGCTGGTGAAATTGTTTCACTTTCTTCTGTGCCCATCTTGCCATTTTCACCAGCATGTGGATTTAATCCTAAAATGGCAATTTTCGGACGAATGATGCCAAAGTCTTTCACCAAGCTCGATTCAAATTGCTTGATTTTATCGTAAATTCTTTCTTTCGTTAAGGCAGCAGAAACTTCTTTGATTGCAATGTGTGTCGTCACCAATGCAACTCTTAAATTATCTGAGCAGAGAATCATCAATGCTTCTTTTTCGCCTGCCAAATCTGCTAAGTATTCCGTATGACCAGGGAACTTAAAGCCCGATTTTGCCATTGCTTCTTTCGAAATGGGGGCAGTAACCAAAACATCGATTTTTCCTGATGCCAAATCTTGTGTGGCTTTTTCAAGTGCATGGAAAGCACATTTCCCACCTATTTCAGTGATTTGTCCTTCTTCAATGGGGTAATCTTCCGTCCAGGCATTCACAATATTTACTTTTCGAATGATGGCATCTTCACCAGATTTACAGGCTTGATAGGAAAAATCATTATTGTTTAAGAGCTTTTTGTAATGCGCAAAAACTTTATTAGAGCCATAAATTACGGGCGTGCAATCCGCTAACATTCGCGGATCAGTAAATGTTTTAATAATAATTTCAGGACCTACGCCGTTGACATCTCCAACAGTAATTCCAACTCGAATTGGATGTGCGTTCAGGTTCTCCTTTTCTTTTTCCATGTAACAAAGGTAAGAATGATTTATGATTTACGACAGTAGATTAAAAATCGATTACGGGCACTGATGTAACGCAGATCAAGTGGTGACTGAGTGCCTCGAAGAATGCAAGGAGATCAAGTGGTGGCTGAGTGCTTCGAAGAATGAGAAGTGTATCGAAGCCATCACTCGCCTTCTTCCATTTCGATCACTTCTTCTTCGCTATTTTCATCATCATACAAATTCATATTAATGTCATAATACTCTTTGTTGAGTGCTTTTCCATATTTGTAGTTGGTGATGAGGATGTCCAATAATTTTTCGCGGTAAGCCATTTCTTCTTCCAGATTTGGTAAATTCGGATTCAAGCAAATCTCACCCAAGAATTTCGTTTTTTCTAAATCGCCTGCTAACCAGCGGCCGTGACGTTTCCCTAAAACATATTCTCCAACTTGGTTTAGTTTTCCATAAGGGTCGTAAAATTTCCAAACGCCTGTTGGCAGTCCATCTTTCATTTGACCTTCATTCTGTAAAACGCCATTGTCGTAGTAATTTTTAGCGTAGCCATTCATTCGATTAAGAGAATCATTGCACCAAATGGTTTTCAATTGTCTGATTTCGTAATGATCGGTGTGTGAACAATCGTATTTCTCAAATTTTTCAATGACATAGCTTTCACTAATTTTATTTCCTTTTTTGTCGAAATCTGTTAAAATACCTTTTGATGCATATTGAATAGAATCATTAAGCGTGAGGATGGTGTCTTGGTAATCTACTTCATACAATAGTTCACCTTCGTAGCTATAAAATTTCCAACAACCCGCTTTTTTACCAGATGAAATTAGTCCATCTCTAGCAATGGTATCGTTGGGGTAGTACTTCGTCATGTGGTAATCAATTCCTTGTTTATCGATAATACTTTGACGACCATAATAGGGTTGTTCGATTTGATTTCCACCAAGTCCATAGTTATACAGAATTGCTTCCAAACTTTGAGAAGTGGTGATGTCTTCAGCGTTAAAATAAATAGAATCTCTCCAATCGAATAGATAACGTACACTTAATTGATTTTCTTCCCAAATTTTTTCTTCCACTGGATGTGAGTACAAGAATTTGACATAGTGGTATTTGACGCCAAGTGTATCATAAGCTTCGTAATCATCTATAGGTTGCCCGTCTAGGAAAAATCCTCTTTTAGCCAACTTTCCGTTGGTGTGATAAGCTTTGGATTCTCCTTGCAGCAATCCATTTTTGAAGTTCAAATTATAGATTTGCAAAGAATCTTTTCCAGGTAAAGTTAAATACGTACGAAGATAACCATCTAGTGAGCCATTCAAGAAACGCATGGAGGTATGCGCGAATGAATTGCGTTCCATTCCCGGACCTTCTCTATATCCATCTACAAAGTTAAATTCACTGATAACTTCTCCGAGCCAGTTATATTCAATTGATTTTCCATTGTGAAGACCATTTTTATAACTATCGGAGCCACTAAAATAGTAAGTTGTTTTCTTCGGTAAGGTATCTTTTCGGTATTCGTAAACAGGATTTTTCCCTTGAATATACGAGTAGGTTTTTACTGTACCCGTTACTTCTCCATTCAGAAAAGGAATGCTTACCATTTCTTTATTTTTTTGATCTTTTACCGTCCATACGCCATTTGCCTTTCCTAAGGCATAGGTTCCATCGATAGAAGTCATTTCCGGAGTAAACTGATTGTCCCTGTTTTTTCCGCGGTTTCTTCTTGAATTTCCTTCATAATCATATTCGTCATAGTAGGAATAGGGGGGAGAGGCGAAGCCATTGAGTGCATTGTCTAATAGATCGTAGTACAAGTTCATTCCGTAGGAGTAATCAAGCGAAGATTCATCCACGACACTTAATAGAAATTTGTCTTTAGTTCGACCTGTTTGCTCAAATTTGAGAATATCTTCCTTTATTTTATCTGTATTGAGACTTTTAGGAAGTGTGAGTGAAATTGCATTTTTACTAGTGCTTAATTTTAATTTTGATTCTTTCACTTTGAAATTCAACTTCCCAGTAAAGGCCTCGTTTTTATTGAATAAAGTATAGTCATTGGTGACATCATACCAATTGCTAAAATTGTTGACGCCTAGTTGCGGAAAACTATCAAACAATTCTTTCGAGTGATAGAAAGTCATCGTTAAGAAATCCATGCTTCCAGAAGACTTTCGCTCATTGCGCAAGTCACCAATTTTAAAATTATTAGTGCCTGTCCAACTTTCAAAGTTCTCAGAAAAATAAAGTTCATTCTCAGAAATTGGTTGATTTAAGATGGAGTATGAAGTGCGATTTAATTTTCTTTCTTTGGGGATGTATGATTCCATGAAAATAAGTGCAGTGTCGCGCTGGTACCAGCTGGCATAGATCACCAGGGAATCATTCAAGGTAGTTTTAAGTGTATCTTCCGCATCATAACGGTAAAAATTGTCTTCTGGACCACTTCTTTTTCCTAACAAACCATCCACTACAACAGTAGAAGATAAATCTAGTTCGTAGCCAACACGCAGAAATTTCCCTTTTGAATCAAATACCAGTGATTTGTATAATTTACCGTCATAATCGTAGATCGACTGTACAAATTGAGAAGAATCCTGGTTGTAAATAATAACATCATGCGCTTTTCCATTGTCCCAAAAGATTGTGTCTTCTTCTTTGATACCATTGTTGTCTATTTCATAACGCACCATCAATTGACCGTTTGGATAGAATTTTTCGTATACGCCAGCGTAATTCAAGTAATAGCCAACACTATCGATCATCTTTGAAGAAGTAACGTACGAGTCTGATGTACTCACATAGTATTCTTTTTCGTACGTATTTTCTTCGTAGTAATCTTCCTCGTAATATTCGCCCTCATCGTAATATTCTTCGCCACCATCGTACGAACCAATTTCTTCTTCTTCCAAATTTAGTGTTTCCACTTTTTTATAGGGTTGCAGGGTAAAAAGCGTAGAATAAGACAAATCAGGGTAATATTTAGGGTCAAAATTATAGTCCTCCATCATAATTGCATCATCAATATTTGGAATTTGACGAAAGCGAATCATCGGTTTTTTGATCAAAGGCATATTTTCATCGATGGTATAACGCGCTGTTACAATATTAAAGTCCCATTTCCAATTTTTTCCTGTACTACTATATTCCGAACTTCGTTGGCTTCTTTCAAGCCAAGTTCCTACTCGTTCGTTATCAAGATAAAACCCTTCTTCTACAGGATATTTTGAATTGTAAAATCGTTGATAAGCACCATTCGAAACTCCATCTTTGTAGGTGAAAATTTCCGTTGCGGTATCGACGCTTAGCGCATTTGTAGCAATGAATTTTTCAACATCCAGTTTACTCAAGTAGCGATCGATATTTTTGCTAATAAGTGTCCATTCACCTACTTTTACTCCTGCACTGTAAAAGCCATGTTTTAATGTATCACCCCACGGTCCAAACCAAGTAGCTTCTCCTTCCAAACGATTGTCTTTCATGGTGAACATACCCGATACCAATTGTTTTTTCTCAAATTTTCCATTCGGTAAAAGGTACCACATGGTATCGAAAAATTGAACATATTTTCCATTCGGAATGGGGTCAAGAGAAGGAATAATATCACTTTCTAAGCTATAGTCAGCAGTGACAAATAATTTAGGATTTTTTCGAATAGCAGAGAGAAATTTTTTGCTCTTTAGGTACTTGTTTTCATTTTTATACTCTCGCTGATACATGCGTTCTTCTTTCATTTGCTTGCGATACTGTCGCTGAAAGTCGCGCAACATTTTTTTGCTATATCCCTCTTCGAATTGAGAGAGGTCTCCATAGTAATTTTTTATCGTGCTACGATCTTTTGCAAAAGCATCAAAATAGTTGTTTTGATAGTTTACGCGATTGCTAAATGGGTAGACAAAGTATTCTTTCCCGTCGATGGTAGTTTTTGTTACTTTCTGACCAAAAATTTGTGAAGTAAAAGTGAGACAAAACGTTAATAGAAAGGCATTTTTAATGGAAATATTCATAGCTTATTTTTTCGACGGTAATTGGTATTATTTCGTTATTGGGGTTTTGTTTATTCTTTTTGATTTCAAGCGGAAGTTGCTGCTCATTCATCTTAAAAAGAGTGAACGTTCTACTGATGAAATTATTATCTGAAAAGAGTGAATCAATTAATTCATTGCAAATTCCTTCCTCCGATTTCAAAACTGATCGTTTCGTGTTAAATGGATAGTCTTCCTTTGTCATGCCTTCAAATTGATTGTTCGTATAATGAAACGACTTCACATTGGTTTCATGTACTTTGTTGGTGACTTGGTATTTTTTTGTAGTAGCATTTGGCGATCCTAGGTTGATTGCATCTTTCGATCCTGGATGAATAATAGAATCTACTGAAAGCGCACCGTAGAAATTTTTATCGAGCATGTAATGATGCAACTGCTTGTCTTTCAAACTTACATAGCTCAACACTTTTTTGGATGATTTAATTTGTTTAAAAATGTGAAAAGGTAACTCAGCGGCAATGAAGCCTTCTACTTCTTTTGTCAAAATCTGTCGATCGACTTCCGCATAATATCCCCATTTATCGCCTTCCCCTTTGTAAGTAAACAGCACTTCACAAATTGGGCGATCATCATAAAAATAGGACACTTTTAATTTTTCTATGCTACCATTTTTATTAAAATGATAGCTTTTTATTTCACGAATATCGAGTTGATTGCTCTCATTTTCCTCCGCTGTATTGGACGATACATGAAATAGCTGGTGAGTAATAGTCGAAATTTTTTTCTTTTTTATGATCTGCCTATTGAACCACAGCGGAAAGGACATGTAGTTTTCGCTTTCGTTGTTAAAGTGCTGTAAGTTGAATAAGAAAGGGTCGCTATCTTTTTTAACCGCCTTTATTTCCTTCCCTTCCTGAGCGCAAGAAAAAAGAAGAAGTCCAAACATTAAAAATAAATTGCGTTGAAGCGACATGCTGTAAATGTAATAAATAATTTAACGCATTTGCCAGTGATTTGATGGTAAAATCGTACATTCTTCCTTTATTTTATACCTTTGTACCATGGTAATAGAACGTCCAATAACAGATTGGCTTCCACTCACAATGAAGGAAGTAGAAAAGAGGGGTTGGAATGGCATTGATGTTGTCCTTATTTCTGGGGATGCTTATGTGGATCATCCTTCTTTTGGAACAGCAGTTATTGGACGAATCATTGAAGATGAAGGATTCACTGTTGCCATCGTTGCACAGCCCAATTGGAAAGATGATTTACGCGATTTTAAGAAATTTGGTCGCCCCAACTATTTTTTTGGTGTTACTGCTGGTTGTATGGATTCGATGGTGAATCACTACACAGCGAACAAACGTTTGCGCTCCACAGATGCATACACACCTGGTGGTGAAGCAGGTTTCCGTCCAGATTATGCAACAGCGGTATACTCGCGAATTTTAAAGGAATTGTATCCCGATGTACCAGTGCTCATTGGTGGAATTGAAGCTTCGTTGCGACGCGTAACGCACTATGATTATTGGGAAGATAAATTGAAACCATCTATTTTGGTAGATTCGAAAGCAGATTTGTTGGTGTATGGAATGGGAGATCAACCACTGCGTGATTTATTGCAACTACTGAAAAAAGGCGTTCCATTTCACAATCTGCGCACCTTGAATCAAGTGGCGTTTTTACAAGATGCTGAACAGGAATTACCCAAAAACAAACGTTGGGAAACACAGGAGTTGGCAAGTCATGAAGTTTGTTTATCCGATAAAATTAAATACGCAGCCAATTTTAAAATCGTTGAAGTAGAATCCAATAAATGGCAAGCTGATCGAATTACACAGCGCGTTGGTAAAGATATTTTGGTTATAAATCCACCGTATGTTACAATGACGGAAAAAGAAATTGACCGTTCTTTTGATTTGCCTTACACGCGTTTACCACATCCTAAGTACAAAAAAAGAGGCACTATTCCTGCGTATGAAATGATTCGTTTTTCGATCAACATGCACCGTGGATGTTTTGGTGGCTGCAGCTTTTGCACGATTTCAGCACACCAAGGAAAGTTTATTGCTTCGCGTAGCGAAAAATCGATCCTTCAAGAAGTAGAAGAGGTGGTGAATCATCCTGAATTTAGAGGTTATATCTCTGATTTGGGCGGACCTTCTGCCAACATGTATAAGATGAAGGGTAAAGACGAGGCAATTTGCGCTCGTTGTTCATCCCCAAGTTGTATCCACCCAGTGATTTGTTCAAATTTGGATACCTCGCACAAGCAAATGACGGATTTGTATCGAAAAGTGGATGCACACCCGAAAGTGAAAAAAGCCTTTGTGGGCTCCGGTATTCGTTACGATTTATTGGTGGATGACTTCAACAAGAACAATCAAGATGGCAATCATGATGAGTATATTGAGCAAGTAATTACACGACATGTCAGCGGACGTTTAAAGGTGGCTCCTGAGCATACTTCTGATGCTACGCTGAAAGTAATGCGAAAACCTTCGTTTAAATATTTCCATAAGTTCAAAGAAAAATACGACCGTATTTCTGATAAGCATGGCCTAAAACAGCAGTTAATTCCCTATTTTATTTCCTCGCATCCAGGATGTGAAGAAGAGGATATGGCGAATTTGGCAGCTGAAACAAAAGACATGGGCTTCCAATTGGAGCAGGTGCAAGATTTTACACCTACCCCGATGACCGTTGCAGAGGTAATTTATTATACAGGAGTTCATCCCTACACCTTGAAACCCATCAAGACGGTAAAGACAAAAGAAGAAAAATTAAATCAAAATCGTTTCTTTTTCTGGTACAAGCGCGAAAATCAAGATTGGATTCGCAATCGATTGACGAAGGCAAATCGTCCAGAATTGCTCGAAAAATTATTAGGTGAAAACGAAAGAGAGAAGAAAGTTCCAAAGTGGTTAGAAGAGAAACGCAAAGGGCAAAAAGGACGTTAATTCAATCCATTGAAGGGGCTGAATATTTTCAGCCCGTAATATTTTCAACCCGTAATATTTTCAGCCAGTAATATTTTCAGCCAGTAATATTTTCAGCCCGTAATATTTTGTTCACACATTAGTTGAATCCCTGATTATTTGCAATAGTAACATTAAATTTCATTATAGAAATTGGATAATATTCCGTTTTATTTTTTGAAAAGGTTCCCAATTGAGTTTTTTCAAATGATATTTTTGATTAAATTTAAGTGTTGATAGAAATATATATTTTAAGTCAACATCATGAACCTACCTCAAAGAAAGACCATTCGGTTAAAAAATTTTGATTATTCAAAGGATTGCTATTATTTTATTACCATTTGTTGCAAAGATCGATTGCCATTGTTTGGCAAAGTTATTAATGAAGAAATGATATTAAATGAAGCAGGAAAATTTGCAGAGAAATGTTGGATGAATATCCCAAAGCATTTTCAAAATGCAATAATTCATGAATTCGTAATTATGCCAGACCACATTCATGGCATTATTGAATTAACTATACGGGCTGAAAATATTCAGCCCCGACGGGTTAATCAATTTCAAAAGTTGATACCTGGATCTATAGGATCAATCGTTAAGGGATTTAAGATTGGGGTTACTAAATGGTTTCGTTATAACACAAAAATTGAAATGGTTTGGCAGCGAAATTATTATGAAAATGTAATTCGAGACCAACGAGCATTTGATAACATATCGAAGTATATTAAGGATAATCCTAAAAATCTACATTCAAAAAATTAATTTGCTGAATCCTAAGGACTTTGCTATTTTTGTGCTCAACCTTTTTACTATGTTCAGACTTTTGCTGCTTTTCAGTGGATTGATTTTTTCCACTCAACTCTTTGCTCAACTCCATTTTTCAGCTGTTTACAGTCAACACCCTAAAGTTCCGAAAGGACTTTTGGAAGCCGTTGCGCACTCCTATACTCGCATGCAGGTCATCGACGAAAACACCCAAGCTTCGTGTATGGGAATGCCCTTGCCATATGGTGTGATGGGATTATTTGAAAACGGTCAAAATTATTTTATAGAAAACGGAAAATTAGTAGCCGAGTTAAGTGGTATCAGCATAGAACAACAAAAGCTCCAACCACAAGATCAAGTGCTAGCCTATGCTATTGCCTTTGAGGAGTTGATGAACTTGCAAACTAATCTTTTTCTTTCAAAGGATAAAAAAATCTACAATGTGCTGGCTAATTTATCTGAAATTCCTAGCGATTCTTGGACCAATCGTTATGCAAAAGATGCCCAGTTATTCGAAATTTTTCAGTTTTTGAACAGTGCTGAAATGGCATCGCTTTACCATTTTACCGCGTTTGATTATGATTTGAAAGCAATATTTGGGTCAGAAAATTATAAGGTATTAAACTCACAACGGGTGAAGTTAACAGCAGAAGGGATCGTTAATGAGCACAATGAGTTGTACAAACCAAGCACTGCAAAATCAGCACAATACGGACCAGCAATTTGGACGCCAGCTCCCACTTGCAACTACAGTTCAAGAAGTGGAACTGCGGTTTCTGCGATTACTATTCATACCATCCAAGGAACGTATGCAGGGGCTATTTCATGGGCGCAAAACTGTAGTTCTTCCGTTTCCTATCACTACGTGATTCGTAGTTCTGACGGTCAAATCACGCAGTTGGTAGACGAAGCCGACAAAGCCTGGCATGTGGGCTCTGAAAATCCTTACACAATTGGCTATGAACACGATGGATACGTTGACAATCCTGCTTGGCTGACAAATGCATTGTACAATGCCTCAGCAGCATTGAGTGTTGACATTACCAATAGTGGTTATGGAATTCCACCTTTGAGAACATATTACGGTGCCGCAAGTTCTGGTAGTAACGTATTGGGAAGTTGTACTAAAATTAAAGGGCACCAACATTACCCGAATCAATCGCACACCGATCCAGGCATCAACTGGAATTGGGAAAAATACTATCGCCTGATCAATAATAATCCAACGATCCAGACAATTACAAGTACTTCTGGCAATTTTTACGACTCAGGAGGTGCTGCAGGCAATTACTTGGATGACGAACGACAAATGTGGCTGTTTCAACCAACTAGTGCCAATTCAGTTACTTTAAATTTCTCCTCTTTCAATATCGAATCGGGCTACGATAAACTCTTTATTTATGATGGGCCAACAATCACTTCTCCATTGATTGGTGTGTACACAGGAACTACTTCTCCTGGAATTGTTAGCTCCACAGGAGGGTCGCTGTTGGTAGAATTTCGATCGGATTGTAGCACGGTTGCTGCTGGTTGGGCAGTGAATTACTCCAGTATTAGTGCAGATAATGTTGCTCCAACAACGGCAATCAATCCAACTGATTGGCAAACAGAAGATTTTCAAGTTGGTTTTGTTGATAATGATAATATTGGGGTGATAGGGAAGTACTATTTAGTGGCGGATAAAAATCCAACAACAGAAAGATGGTCATCTAATGGTGATTTTGGTTTTGCCAACGAACTTTTTACAATCGATGACTCACTTTGGACTGATGTAACGGGGAACTATCAACCTGTGTTCGGTAAATTTACTTTCGATGATGTTGCAGAACAGAATTCCAACACCTACCATTCTGTAGCGCAAGATAACACGACAAGCTTTTTGTACGAGTGGGATCAAACAATTACTTCCACTTCAACTTCTCAGCGTGCAGGACTTCATTTCTTTAGCGACAATCCCCTGTTGCCAAATCGAGGAAATTCGTATTTTGTGTTTTTCCGCGAAACGGATCAAAAAGTACAAATTTACCGCGTAGACAATGATGTCTTTTCAATGAAAACCAATGATGCTTGTGTGGTGACAGCGAATGTCGAATATACGTATCGTGTTACTTACAATCCTCAATCAGGGTGGATCAAAGTGTATGTAGGTGATTTGTTAGTTTCGCAATGGCAAGACATTGAACCATTCCAAAGTGGAAATTCTATTTCTTTGAGAACCGGAGGTTGTACAGCTGATTTTGACAATGTTAGAGTGTTTAGATCGCGCGGTGCAAATGCTGATGTTTCAGTAGGTGCTGGAGCAGAAATGCGTTTCCAAAGCGTGGGTGCTATTGAAACCGGCGCTGTGCGTTCCATGGTAGTGGATGAGGTTGGAAACTGGTCGACAGGGGTGAGTGAAATTTTCCTTATCGATTGGACAAATCCAATTTTAAGTAGTTTGAATGACGGGCAAACGGCTACTGATATTGATACAACAACAAGTTCTATTTTATATGCTAATTGGTCGGGAATCGATGAGCATTCAGCAATTGATCACTATGAAGTAGCAATTGGTACTTTACCAAACTTGAACAATATTCTCGATTGGTCGGATGTGAATCTAGATAATGCGTTGAATCATGTGCTAAGTAACCCAATTTATGATCAATTGTACACTGTTTCGTTGCGTATTGTGAATGGCGCAGAGTTGACCTCACTTTTTGTTTCGGATGGTCAGCGCTTAGTTGATTTTACTGGGGTGGATGAAAATGGCTTGATTTCGATTTCGATTTTTCCAAATCCAAGTTCAACAAGTTTTGAAATTAATGGTACAAATTCAGACATGAAAATGCAAGTTTTTGATCAAACAGGTCGATTGGTTTATTTAGGTGTTGCGAATGAAAAAGTAACCATTGAAAACTGGTCAAATGGATTGTACAAAGTAGTGATTTCGCAAGGAAATCAGTTTGTAGTGAAACAATTGATGGTAAAATAAAAAACGTAGGGGCAATGCATGCATTGCCCCTACGTTTTTTATTTTTTAATTATACATTCTACAATGCAGCAATCGCCGCATCATAGTTTGGTTCGTCAACGATGTCTGAAACTAATTCCGTATAGATCACTTTTCCTTCTGGATTGAGAACAACAACTGCACGTGAGTGCAATCCACGAAGGGGTCCATCTGCTAATTCTACACCATACTTTTTACCGAAAGAGCCATCAATGAAATCAGAAGCTGTTTCCACATTCTCGATGCCTTCAGCACCACAAAAACGTTTTTGAGCAAAAGGCAAATCGCGAGAAACACAAAGTACTTTTGTGTTTTCTAAAGCTGCTGCTTTTGCGTTAAACTGTCGCACCGATGTTGCACAGGTTGCAGTATCAATACTTGGGAAAATATTCAAGATGAGGTTTGAACCTTTATAGTCTTCTAATCGTGTTGTAGACAAATCTACTTTGCTCAATTCAAAGTTTGGAGCTGTCGATCCAACTGCTGGAAGTTCACCGTTGGTGTGTACTTCGTTTCCTTTTAATTTTGTTGTTGCCATTTTTTTTAGATATTAAGATGTTAGGACTGCAGGATAGTAGGATGTGATGATTTTAAGACATTAGGACAATGGACTTCGAGCGGAGTCGAGAATACCTTTGTCTTAATATGCTAACATATTACTATCTTAAAGTCCTAGAAGAACTTGCACTGGGTCTTTTGATCCAAACAACATACGTTCAGGATTTTCTAGCATTTCTTTTACTTTCACTAAAAAGCTTACAGATTCTTTACCATCAATAATGCGGTGATCATAAGACAAAGCCACATACATGATTGGACGAATTTCCACTTTTCCGTTAATTGCCACTGGCCGCTCAACAACGTTGTGCATTCCCAAAATTGCAGATTGCGGAGGATTGATAATTGGTGTCGACAACATCGATCCAAAGACTCCACCATTGGTAATTGTGAAAGTACCGCCTGACATATCATCTGGAGAAATTTTACCATCTCGTGCTTTGATGGCGAGACGCTTAATTTCACGCTCGATCTCAGCCAATGACATTTGTTCAGCATTTCGAACTACTGGCACCATTAATCCTTTTGGGGATGAAACTGCAATTCCTATATCGGCGTAATTATGAAAAATAACCTCGTTCCCATCAATTTGGGCATTCACCGCAGGATAAAGGTTGAGTGCTTCTGTTACCGCTTTTGTAAAGAAAGACATAAATCCTAAATTCACTTCGTGGTGTTTAGCAAAGGCTTCCTTGTATTTAGCACGAAGGTCCATGATTGGCTTCATATCCACCTCATTGAACGTGGTTAGCATGGCAGTTTCATTTTTTACTGCAACTAAACGCTCCGCAATTTTACGGCGCAGCATCGACATTTTTTCTCTGCTTTGGTCACGTGTGCCGCCCCAACCTTGCGCATCCGCAGTTGAAAAACCACCTGCCATTGCAGCAATCACATCTTGTTTGGTGATGCGACCATCTTTTCCTGTTCCATTTATTTTTTGCGCTGCTACTCCATTTTCTGCCAACATTTTAGCGGCTGCAGGAGATGTTGTGCCAGCAGCATAGGTGGTTCCGGAGGCTGAGCCTGCCGAAGTCACCGGATCTGGACTTACCACTGGTGCTTTTGTTTCTTCAACTGCTTTTACGGCTACTGAGCTTGTCGAAGCATCAGCTTTTGGTGTCGCAGATGCAGGTGTTGCAGAAGTCGCAGGACGCGCAGCCGATGTATCTATCAAGCATACCACCTGACCAACTTTTACTACATCGCCTTCCGCAGCTTTTAAGGTAATTCTACCACTGTCTTCCGCAGGTAATTCCAACGTTGCCTTGTCGGAGTCTACTTCTGCAATGGTTTGATCTTTTTCAACGTAATCACCATCGGCAACTAGCCATTGTGCAATTTCTACTTCTGTAATTGATTCGCCCGGACTAGGGACTTTCATTTCTAAAACTGACATAATTTCAATTTTTTATTATAATCAAATAATGTTCAATTAAACCTTCACCTTTCCGTAATGGAAAACATCTGCGAATAATTGTTTCAATCGTTTTTCGTGTAATTTTTTTGACCCTTCAGCAGCAGCAGCAGTTGCATTTCTTGTAATGCCAATGAAAGGAATTTCTCTCATCGCCATCGCTATGTACGTCCAAGCCCCCATGTTTGCTGGCTCTTCCTGTGCCCAAATAATGTTCTTTGCCTTGTATTTTGCAATGATGGCATCAATTTGTGTTTTCGGTAAAGGGTACAATTGCTCAACACGCACAAATGCCATGTTCTCTACTTCGTACTCTGCAGCTTTATCTTTTAATTCGTAATAGAATTTACCACTACAGAAAACCACTGTATCAATGTTTTTGGTTGCTGAGCTTGTCGAAGCAGCTTTTGGATCATCAATAACTTCTTGGAAACTACCTTTGGCCATCTCATCTAAAGACGAAACAGCATCGCCCAATCTCAAAATTGCTTTTGGTGAGAACACCACTAGCGGCTTTCTGAAATTGCGTTTCAACTGACGGCGTAACAAGTGGAAATGATTTGCTGGAGTTGAAGTGTTTACAATTTGCATATTCAAATCAGCACATTGCTGCAAGAAACGCTCCATACGTCCAGAAGAGTGCTCAGCTCCCTGACCTTCATATCCGTGTGGTAATAACATGACCAAACCACTTTGTGTTGCCCATTTATCTTCACCAGCAGAAATGAACTGGTCAATCATAATCTGAGCACCATTGAAGAAATCTCCAAATTGAGCTTCCCAAATCGTTAAACCATTTGGTGTTGCCAATGAATATCCATATTCAAAGCCTAAGACCCCATATTCGGAAAGCAGTGAATTGTATATTGAAAATTTAGCTTGCTTGTCTGATAACAAGTTCAATGTTTCAATTTCTTCTTCAGTATCCTCAGTTTTTACAACAGCATGGCGGTGAGAGAAAGTTCCGCGCTCTACATCCTGACCAGAAACACGTACGGGATAACCTTCGTCCAATAAAGTGGCATATGCCAACATTTCGGCTGTACCCCAATCCAACTTATCATCTTTTACAGCATTCATACGATCTTCAAAGATTTTCGCAATCTTTCTGAAGTATTTTTTACCTTCCGGAAGCGTTGATAATTTGATTCCTAACTCGTATAATTTTTTCTTGTCAAAACCAGTTTCAGGTGATTTGTCAAAATCTACTGCCTTACCATGATGGAAATTTTCCCAAGTGGATTGAAGAAAATCGTACACCAAGGCTTTGTCCATCTTTTTAGAAGTTTCAAATTCATCCTCTAGGTAATTGTTGTATTGATCTTCAATAACTTTCGCTTCCTCACGACTTAACACACCTTCTGTTTCCAATTGCTTGAAATAAATATCTCTTGGATTAGGATGTTTTGCAATAAGGTTGTACAAGTTGGGTTGCGTGAATTTTGGCTCATCTCCTTCATTGTGACCGTATTTACGGTAGCACAATAAATCAATGAAAATGTCTCTGCTAAATTGCTGACGATATTCCATTGCCATTTCGATGGTTTGAATGACAGCTTCAACATCATCACCATTCACATGAAACACTGGACATAAAGTTGTTTTCGCAACATCGGTACAGTAGGTTGATGAACGTGCATCCAAATAGTTGGTAGTAAAGCCAACTTGATTGTTGATAACAATATGAATTGTTCCTCCTGCACGGTAACCATCCAATTGCGCCATTTGAATTGTTTCATATACAATTCCTTGACCAGCAACAGCTGCATCCCCATGAATTAAAACTGGACAAACTTTTGTTTCATCCTTCAAAACATGATCAACTTTCGCTCGAGCAATTCCTTCTACAACAGTATTCACTGCTTCCAAGTGAGAAGGATTGGGAGACAAAGTAATTCCGATGTTTTTTCCGCCAATCTCAATGTGAGAAGTGAATCCTTGGTGGTATTTTACATCACCGTCAAAGTATTCATCAGACTCAAATTCTTTTCCTTCAAATTCAGAAAAAACATCTTTTGGGCGTTTCTTGAAAATGTTGGTCAATGTATTCAAACGTCCACGGTGTGCCATTCCCATTACGAAATATTCTACACCAAGATCAGTTCCTTTTTCAATTAATGCTTCTAGCGCTGGGATAACAGATTCACCACCTTCGACAGAGAAACGTTTTTGTCCAACGAATTTTTTCCCCAAGAACGCTTCAAAACTAGCTGCTCTGTTTAACATCGAGTAAATTTTGATCTTGCGATCTTTGTCGAACTTTGGACGATTTTTTAATTCAATTTTATTTTTGAACCACTCAATACGCTCTGGATCACGCATATATGCATACTCGATACCGATCGTTTGACAGTAGGTTTCCTCCAAATGATCAATAATATCTTTCAAGGTAGCAGCCCCAATTCCTATTTGTTCCCCTGCTTGAAAAACAGTAGATAAGTCCGCTGTTTCTAAACCAAAGTTAACTAAATCAAGTGTTGGCGAATATTTTCTTCGCTCACGTAATGGATTTGTTTTTGTGAAAAGGTGTCCACGAGTACGGTAACCATTGATGAGGTTGATTACCTTAAATTCTTTTTGAAAATTCTCTGGAATTTCACCTCCATCTTCAAAATTTGTTTGAGCAAACTCGAAGCCCTCGAAGAATTTTTTCCACCCAAGATCTACGCTCTCTGGGTCTTGTTGATACGATTTGTACAAATGCTCAATGGCAGTAACATCAGCATTTCCCACATAAGTAATTTTGTCCATTGTTGGTGTGTGTGTTTATGGAAGTCCAAAAGTAGTGAAAACTTGGGTTTTATCGTCAAAAAAGGGCAAAAATTAAGAAAGATTAAGCTTTGTCTCTTATTTACTTCAAAAAAGAGAAGAAACGGCTAGAATTTCAATCAAAATATGGAGCGAAGGTATACCTTGTATGCTTCTCGAAAGAGGATTTTTTCTGCCAATTTTTTTTGAAATTCAGGATCACCAAGTAAGTCTTTAAATTCCTTCTCTGAAATATCGATGGTGTACAGTAGTTGCATCATTTTGGTAGCATCCGAATGGAGGATGTCGGCCAAATGATTTTCGATGTTTCCTACGATTTCTTCAGCTGATGATTTTGCTACTAAAACAAATGAGTCCTCAAAAAATAAATTGAATTTTGCGAAATCTTTAGCAATTTGTTGTTGAGTTTTTAGCACAAATTCTTCGCTCGATAAAAGATCTTCTGTCGTTTTTTGAAGTGACGAACTATTTTTCAGCTCTCCATTTTTGTGCTTATTTTTATCGGACTCCACCACCTGCTTTAAATTCTTTTTCAGGCACCATGAAGCACAATTTTCCTTCTTCGTTTTCTGCCATCAACACCATCCCATTGGATTCAATTCCTCTGATTTTTCGCGGTGCTAAGTTAACTAAGATTTGTATGGTTTTACCCACAATTTCTTCAGGTGAGTAATGCTCTGCAATGCCAGAAACAATGGTGCGTTTATCAATTCCTGTGTCGACCAATAATTTTAATAATTTGTCAGCTTTCTCTACTTTTTCAGCCTCCAAAATGGTTCCCAATCGGATGTCCATTTTCGTAAAATCGTCGAATTGGATATTTTCTTTTTGAGGTTGAAATATTGACTCCACTGTATCGGTATTTTTTAGTTTTTCTACTTCTGCTTCAACAAAAGCATCTTCAATTTTCGTAAACAAAATGCTTGGTTCATTGATGTTGCTGTTCGCCACAATTAAGTTGCCGTTTCCTGCATCGTTCCAATCGCTGAAATCGATATTCATGAAATTGGCCAACTTCTTCGCTGTTGCTGGTAAAAATGGTTGTAAAACGATACTCAAATTTCCTACAATTTGCAAGGCAATATTCATTACTGTCTTCACGCGCTCTGGGTCTGTCTTCACAACTTTCCAAGGTTCTTGATCAGCTAGGTATTTATTTCCTAAACGAGCTAAATTCATGGCTTCTGCTTGTGCATCCCGTAATTTATAGGCATAAATTAATTCGCTGATTCGCGTTGGAATTGCTTTCATTTCTGCTAATACTGCATCATCTTCGGGCGTTAAAACTCCACGTTCAGGTACACTTCCTTCGTAGTATTTCTGTGTTAAGACCAAGGCACGATTGACAAAGTTCCCTAAGATATCTGCCAACTCACTATTAATGCGTGTTTGATATTCTTTCCACGTAAATTCAGCATCTTTCGTTTCTGGTGCGATCGAAGTTAAAACATACTTCAACTCATCCATTTTATCCGGATATGCTTCAATGTACTCATGTAACCAAACCGCCCAATTGCGAGATGTAGAGAACTTATCGCCTTCTAAATTTAAGAATTCGTAGGCCGGAACATTATCTGGCAGAATTAAATCGCCGTGATCTTTTAATAGAATTGGAAAAATTACCGCGTGAAAAACAATGTTGTCTTTCCCAATAAAATGTACCAATTTACGATCTCCTTTCCAGTAGTCTTCCCAGTTTTTATTATTGTCGAGTGCCCACTGTTTTGTTGCTGAAATGTAGCCAATAGGTGCATCGAGCCAAACATACAACACTTTACCATCAGCACCCGGGAGTGGTACTTTTACACCCCAATCTAAATCTCTTGTCATTGCCCGCGAATGCAAACCACCATCAATCCAAGACATGCATTGACCAATGACTTGTTTTTTCCATGCAGCTGGATTGTGCTGTTGTAAGCCGTCTAACTTTCCTTCCTTGATCCATTCGCGCAACCAGTCTTCATGATTGGCCATTGGTAAATACCAGTGTGAAGTCGTTTTTAATATCGGTGCTTTACCGCTTAACGTCGATGTTGGGTTGATGAGTTCTGTGGGACTTAAATCCGACCCACATTTTTCACATTGATCGCCGTATGCACTTGGGTTTTGGCACTTGGGACATTCTCCTGTGATGTATCGATCCGCTAAAAACTGTTGGTATTCTTCATCAAAATATTGTTCTGAAACTTCTTCTGTGAACTTTCCTTTTTCATAGAGTTTAAGAAAGAAATCTTGCGAGGTTTGATGATGAATTGGTGACGAAGTGCGGTGAAAAATATCAAAAGAAATGTCGAAATCTTGAAAAGATTTACCAATTATTGCATTGTATTTATCTACGATTTCTTGAGGTGAAATACCTTCTTTTTTGGCGCGTAGTGTAATTGCTGCGCCGTGTTCATCACTTCCACAAATAAAGGCAACATCGTGTTCATTCATGCGAAGAAAGCGAACAAAAATATCAGCAGGTAAATAAACGCCTGCAACGTGGCCTAAATGAAGGGGTCCGTTTGCATAAGGCAAAGCGGCAGTAATGGTATATTTTGCTTTCGACATTGTTATTCAATTGAATGCACAAAGATACTTTATTGAAATGATAACCTTAATCGGAATTACTATAAAATGTCCTTATTGGGAACTAGGCAGTCTAATTGGGTTTCCTTTTCTTCAAAACGGATGTTATATTTTTCTAGTTCTGCGAGAATTGGGGTGTATACTTCTTTTTGTATGGGTAAGGTGACACCTTTTGTTTTAATCGCACCATTCAAAATCATTTTTGTTGCAATGGCTACTGGTAAGCCAACTGTATTCGCCATGGAGGTATACATTTGATCTTCACCAATATTCACCATGGAGGCAATTATTGAATAGTTTTGCCCTTCAAATTCATATTCAAATTCGTGGTACATCACCAACATATCTTTGTCATCTTTGTCTAATTTCCATTTGTCGACTAAGATCCTTTCAAGCAACTGAGCTGGTGATGCGTCTGCAACAGCGATACAATTATCTTTCTCAAACAATCCCAACCATTCAAACTTCTCAAACAAATGAATTCGGTCTATACGCAAGAAATCTTTTAATTTATCTTCAACTGACCGAGTGAGGTGATAAGGTAAGAATGCATTGAGAAAAGAACGAGGCGTTAAGGTTTCAGAATTTTCCATTTTATAGGCATCATCCGTCATCCCCAATTCAATAAATACATTCCATGCTTGACAATAATCTGGTCTTCTTAAGGTGCCGCGATAGATGGTTGGCACATCATCAATTCCATAGGTTCGTCTATATGACAGGGAATCTCTGTTGGCATACCCTTCAAATGAGCCGTAGCCTTCGATATCGATTTTTGCTAATCGACTGAATAGTCTGTTATAGGGAATATACTTGTATTCGTTATGGTCTAAAAAGCAAGATGCACCGCCTTGTCCAGCAAGTACCACATTTCTTGGGTTCCAAGTAAATTTATAATTCCAAGGATTGTTATCCGATGCTGGAGCCATCAATCCCCCACAGAACGATTTAAATGACGTTACTTTGCCTCCCTTTTCTTGAATTTCATGAATAATTTTCATGGCACTCATGTGATCAATTCCTGGATCAACCCCAATTTCATTCATGATGACAATTCCAGCTTTTTTTGCCTCCTCGTCTAAACTTTTCATTTCCGCAGAAATATACGAAGGTGTGATGAGGTCTTTCTTTAAATCGATGCAATCACGCGCCACTTCTACGTGAAAACGCGCTGGCAGCATAGAAATTACTATGTCTGCTTGTGCAATTTCTGCTCTACGTTGCTCACTATTGAGTGCGTCAAATTTTAATGCTACTGCATTTGAATGACCATTTATCTTTGCTTGAAGTTGCTCAAAATGTTGATCTGTAACGCGAAGATTCCATCTATTTTTAGTTGAATGAGCCAATAAATAGCGAATTAACGAAGAGGCTGAAAGTCCGGCACCAAGAATTAAAATTGTTTTCATAGAAAAAATTGCTCGACAAAATTAAGCAATGAAAAATGAAAAGAATCTATAAAATCAAAAACTTAAGCTTTTTTCTCGTTCCTCAATTTTCTATATTTGCGCTTCAAATTTCATATTATGGGAAGAGCGTTCGAATACCGCAGGGCATCAAAAGAGAAAAGATGGGATAAAATGTCAAAATTGTTTCCAAAATTAGGGAAGGCAATTACGATGGCTGCCAAGGAAGGGGGAGAAGATCCTTCTACGAATGCTAAGTTGAGAACGGCGATTCAAAATGCGAAGTCGGAGAACATGCCGAAAGACAATATTGAGGCTGCAGTGAAACGAGCTGCTCAAAAAGATATTAGTTCTTTTTCTGAAGTTATTTACGAAGGGAAAGGTCCGCATGGTGTGTTAGTAATTGTTGAATGTGCAACAGACAATCCAACGAGAACGGTTGCCAATGTGAAATCATATTTCAATAAAGCAGGGGGTGGTGTAGTTCCCAATGGTTCGTTGGAGTTTATGTTCAACCGCAAATCGGTTTTTGAAATTAACAAAGCAGATACGATCGATCCAGAAGAATTGGAATTGGAACTTATTGATGCTGGATGCGAGGAAATAGAGGTAACGGATGATAAAATTTTCGTTTATGGCGATTATACTTCGTTTGGTACGATTGCAAAAGCTCTGGAAGATTTGAATATCGAGGTACAAAAATCGAATTTACAGCGCCTTGCCACTTCACCGATCGAATTGTCGGAAGAGCAAATGGCAGATGTAGAAAAAATGTTGGATAAAATCGAAGATGATGATGATATTCAGCAAGTTTTCACGAATATTGAATAAAAGAAATAAGAATAAAATAAAAATAGCTTTTTTGAGTTAATGTTGATTCAATACAGTTGATTGGGAAAGAAAAATGACTTTTAAACGTAGTTTAATTTATAGCCTCTTGGTGCTGGCAGTGGTAAGCTGTTCTACTGAAAAAAATACGTTTATAAACCGTTCTTTTCACGGGGTTACAGCGCATTACAACGGCTATTTTAATGCCAACGAGCTTATCAATCAATCACTTACAGCCTATCGTGCTTCCTTGAAAGAAGATTATTACGAGGCCTTACCCATTGAGCCCCTCCCAGATGAGAAACAAGTCATTGGACTTTATCCATCTCTAGACACCGCTGTTTCAAAGTGTTCGAAAGTAATTTCTAAACATGCAATGCCAAGCAATGATAAACCATCACAGAAAAAGGCGGAGCACAATAATTGGATCGATGAAAACTGGATTACCATTGGGGTTGCTCAGTATTACCGACGCGATTATGAGGCATCATTGAAAAATTTCAACTTCGTAAAAAAATTCTTTGGCAATGATCCTTCTCTTTATTGGGCAGAATTATGGAAAGCAAAAACGAATTTAGAAATCAATAATTTAACGGAAGCAGGATTTAATATCGCAGTAATCGATAAGGCCCTTGAAGCTTACGGAACAACGAATAAAAATCGAAAAATTAAACCAAAAAAAGGCGAAAAGGAGTCTCTTGAGGTACCAGTGCCTAAAAAGTTATTGTTCGAGTTTCACAAAACAAAAGCGCTTTTCTTTCTAAAAAAGGAAAATAAAGAGGAGTCCATCAAATACCTGAAGTCGGCACTCGAATTTGCTAAAAAGCAACCCGACAAAGCACGCTTGAATTATGTAATTGCGCAGATGTATGAATCGCTTGGGAACAATTCTTCTGCAAAAGAGCACTATTCAAAGGTGCTGAAATACAACACTAAATACGAGATGACTTTTAATGCACGCTTGAAAAGAGCGTTCATGGGAGGTGATGAAAAAGTAGAGAAGGAGTTGCAAAAAATGCTGAAGGATGCAAAAAATGCAGAATTCAAAGATCAAATTTATTATGCATTGGCCGACATCAAGTTTCAAAATGGCGATGTTGCAACAACAAAAGAATATTTAACGAAATCTGCTTTCTATTCGAATTCAAATACCCGCCAAAAAGGAATGGCGTATGAGCGTTTAGGAAATATTTCGTATTCAGAGAGAAACTATGTCGCAGCTCAAAAATACTACGATTCTTGTGCTAAGGTAATTGCTGAGACGTATCCTAATTACGAGGGCGTAAAGAATAAAGCAGAGAAATTAGCTGATTTAGTAGTTGCGGTTGAACGTGAGTTTTTTGAAGACAGCGTGCAGCGTATCGCACAAATGAGTGAGGAGGAGCGGGTAAAGTTCATTGAAAAAGTCATCAAGCAAAAGCAAGAAGAAGAAAGACGTAGAAAAGAAGAAGAAGCCCGAAGATTGCGTGAATTGCAAGAACAAGCGAATAACACAAACACAAATACCAACGGTAAATGGTATTTCGATAATGAAAAAACACGCCAACAAGGAAATGAGGAGTTCAAGAAATTGTGGGGAACACGAGAAAATCTTGACGATTGGAGACGAAGCGATAAAACAACTTTGATTGTAATTCCTGATGAAGACGACACAACTACAGTGGTACAAGATGTCACCCCAAGTGACGATCCAGATTCCCTAACCATGGAAATGTTATTGGTAGATATTCCTTTAACAGACTCAGCAATGAAGGTGTCCACCGATCGATTATTGGAGGCAATGTACAATTCTGGCGTGATCTACAAAGAACAATTGAACGAATTGGAATTAGCGAAGAAGCAATTTTCTAAGGTGATTGCTAAAGAAGTAACCCATCCAACAGATTTAGCTTCTTCTTATCAAATGTATAAGATTTATGAAGGTAATGACCTATCAGAGCCACATAAAACGCACATTTTAACCTATTATCCGAATTCAGATTATGCGAATTACCTGAGAGATCCAGAATTCTTTGTGAAACGCAAAGAGATTGAAGCCTTGGCTGTACAAGAATATGTTACGGTATTGGATCGTTACGGACGAGGATTGTACTACCCAGTAATGGCGAAAGCTGATCTGGTAATTGCTAATGAAAAGGAAAATCCTTACCGTTCTAAATACATGTTATTAAAAGCAATGTGTTTGGGTCAAATCTCATCGGACAAAGAACCAATGAAGCCTATTTTGGAAACTGTATTGGTGGAATATCCCAAAACACCAGAAGCAACGCGTGCACAAGAGATGTTAGACATTATCAAGAATGGTTATTCGAAAAATGAGGAAGTTAATTTTGATAAAACTTCGGTGTTCAAATTCAATGACGAGCTTCCACAATGGGTAGTTATTTTCTTGGAGAAAGATGATAATGTAAATTTGAGCAAAACGAAGGTGTCTGATTTTAATAAGGAATTTTTTAGTCGCGATAAATTAAAAACTTCGTCTAAAATTTACGGTGCAGATCAAAGTGTTGTGTTAGTGCAAGAGTTCGAAACCGATTTAAAAGCACTCGAATATTTGCGCGTGTATAAACAAACGAAGAAACATTTAATGGATTTGGCAAAAGCTAAAATTCTAATCATCACGCAAGAAAACATGAAAATCTTGTTCGAGAAGCAAAATCTTTCCGAGTACGAACTCTTCCACGAAGACAATTATTAATTGAATAAAGATCGTTTTTGCCGTCGTTTTTTACCCTCGACAAGCAGACGATAATCGTATGGAAAATTCAACACCAAATAAGGATAACAAATCTAAAGGGGCATCGTCAATTTTGCGCTTTTCAAGCCTTGGCTTGCAAATGGGAATCACCATTTGGCTGGCAAGTGTATTTGGAAAGTGGTTGGATGGGAAATACCCATCGGCAAGTATTTCTTGGTTTAAAATCATCACCATTTTTGCAGTTTTCGGAACCATCACCTCCGCTATTGTGCAGTTGATTCGGATGTCGAATGAAGAAGAAAATATGGAGAAAAAGGAAGGTAAAATAAGCAAATTTTTTAAGCGAAAAAAATGAGTAATCCACTATTCAAAATCATTTTATTGATCGTTGGAGCTTTCTTGGTGCTGACAGCAGCAAATCTTTTCCTTGTGTACAAAGTGGAAGGAGTGTTTTCAGTGTTGACCTTGAAAATATATATTTTTCATGCAGTTTTTGCGCTATTGACCACCTTTTTAATCTCCTATTTGAAAGAGCGACTCACCGCCACTATTGGATTCTTTTTTTTGTACTTATTCATTGCCAAAGCAACCATGTTTTTGCTCAATTTTTCAGAATTTGTCTATGGAACCGCATCCATTTCTCAAAGCATAAAAATCTCAACATTGGTGGCGCACATTCTCTTTCTTTGGCTAGAGGTGTATGCCTATTTTCAACTATTAGTGAAAGAGCAAAAGTAAAAGACAATTGATGAGAATTGACAGATCAACGTCGCCATTTTATTCCATTTCGATCGATTTATCAAATTACCGCCGATTTTTTTAAAATATATGCTTTGTAGTTCTATTAAATTATGTATTTTTGCACCGAATTTTAAGGGGTGATCTCCTATTTAGTTTTTAATCATGAAGTTAGTGCATAAATCGCTTAGTTTATTAGTAGGATTTTTAGTTCTTATGCTGTCTTTTAGTGCAGTGGCGAATAAAGAACTTAAGAATGAGGGGGATACCCTTGCTCATAAAGCACATGAAAACAAGCATTCTGACGAAGCTGCGCACCATCCAGTGAAGATTGAAGGTGCAGTGAATACTGTAGAAGAAATTCAAGCTTACAAAGATCATCACTTACTCGATGCACACGATTTTACATTTTTTACTGATGGTAAAGAAGGTAAGCATTACGGGTTTCCATTGCCAGTAATTCTTTGGGATTCCGAAGCAGGATTGCAAATGTTTATGTCTTCTAAGTTTCATCATGGTGAAGCAGTAGCAGAAAACAATGGTAACTACTACGCTGAGTTTCACGGAAAGATTTATAAAACAAACGCTGCAGGTGAATTGCACCTCGATGAGCACGGTCACCCAACGAATGCGAAGCCTATCGACTTTTCAATTACAAAAAATGTAGTCGGAATGTTATTGACGGCTTTGATCATGATGTATTTGTTTATCAAATTAGCAAGATCATATTCCAAAGGACCAGTTCCAACAGGTGTAGGAAGAGCATTGGAGCCATTAGTATTGTATGTCAGAGATGAAATAGCTCGACCAAACATTGGAGATAAACGTTACCGTGAATTCATGGGCTTTTTGTTGACAGTATTCTTCTTTATTTGGATTTTGAATTTATTAGGAATGACTCCTTTAGCGTTTAATGTTACTGGAAACATCGCTGTCACATTGTGTTTGGCTTTGTTTACGTTTATTATTGTTCAATTCAAAGGAAACAAAGAGTATTGGGGTCACATTTTCTGGATGCCGGGGATTCCTACACCAATGAAAATTGTGTTGGCGCCCATTGAGGTCCTAGGAATGTTTACAAAACCTTTCTCATTAACAATGCGTTTGTTTGCGAACATCACCGCTGGTCACATGGTAATTATGTCATTGATTAGTTTGGTAATTGTATTGAAAAGTCAGTTTGGATTGGTAGCATCGTCGGGAATTTCATTTGTATTGACCTTGTTTATATCATTGATAGAGTTGTTGGTTGCGTTCTTGCAAGCGTTTATTTTTACCATGTTATCGTCCTTATTTATCGGACTGGCAGTGGCAGAACATGACCATCATTAATGCGTTTTTTGTTTAATTTATAATAAGTAGCTATGTACAATTTAATTGGAGCTGGATTAATCGTTATCGGAGCAGGTATCGGTTTAGGAATGATCGGTGGTAAAGCAGTAGAAGGTATTGCTCGTCAACCAGAAGCAACTGGAAAAATTCAAACTGCGATGTTGATCATCGGAGCACTTTTGGAAGGTTTGGCTTTTGCTGCCTTGATCCTAGGGAAAAATTAATCCAAAAAAAATGAATCAAGTCTGTTACGGTTGGTAGCAGACTTGATTTTTAAAAAATGTAGATTTTAAACAACGATAAAATGGATAAGTTAATAAACGATTTTTCAATAGGCCTTTTCGCTATTCAAACCTTGATTCTCTTGGTGTTGATTTTGATTTTGAAAAAGTTTGCTTGGAAACCAGTTTTAGATTCATTGAGTGCTCGTGAACAAGGAATTCATGATGCACTGAACGAAGCTGAAAATGCACGTAAACAATTGCAAAATTTGCAGTCTGAAAACGAAGCATTGTTAAAAGAAGCTAGAATTGAACGCGATAATATGCTTAAAGATGCTAAGGAAACTGCTGTATCGATGATTAATGACGCTAAGAATAAAGCAAAAGAAGAAGCAGCAAAATTATTGGTAGACGCAAGAAACGCTATTGCTGAGGAGAAAGCGGGCGCTATTGCTGAGTTGAAAACACAAGTTGCATTATTTTCGATAGAAATTGCTGAGAAAGTTGTAAGAGGTGAATTAGCTTCTAGCGACAAGCAAAAAGCACTAGCGGATCAAATGGCAAGTGAAATCAATTTGAATTAAGAACACCATGAAAGGAACAAAATCAGCATCGCGTTACGCAAAAGCTTTACTTGAGTTAGCTATTGAGTTCAAGCAAGTGGATGCCATATCGAATGATATGAAATTTTTGTTGCAAACCAACGAAAACAAAGATTTCGGGGTGTTTTTGAATTCTCCTGTGATTAACACCGATAAGAAAATTAGTATCCTTAACGAAATCTTCGGCCAATTTGAAGAGCTGACAACGAAATTCATTAACTTGGTAACTAAAAACAGACGAGAGGCTTTATTGCCCACTATCGCTGAAAGTTACGACGAGCAAATGAAAGCATACAAGGGAATTGTTCCTGTAACAATCACTTCTGCAGTATCCCTAAATGATACAACGAAAAATGAAATCATTGGCAAAATTGGATCGTCGGTAAGTGGTAAAGAAATAGAATTAACTGAAGTAATTGATGCAGATATTATCGGTGGGTTTATTGTTCGTATGGGCGATACACAAATCGATGCCTCGGTGGCAAGTCAGTTTGGAAAATTGAAACAACGTTTAACAAGATAGGAGAGGAAAAGCAAAGCTTTTGATATGATTAGTTGAAAAGCTGATTTTCTGAAAAAGTAGAGTAAAGAATCTCAATATTAAAAAAGAAAGACATGGCAGATGTAAAACCAGCAGAAGTTTCTGCAATTTTGAGAGAACAGTTATCAGGATTCCGTTCTGAAGCTGAACTACAAGAAGTTGGTACCGTATTACAGGTAGGTGATGGTATCGTTCGTATTTATGGATTGAAAGGAGTTCAGTACGGTGAATTGATTGAGTTTGAAGGTGGATTGCAAGCAATTGCCTTGAACCTCGAAGAGGATAACGTTGGAGCTGTATTGCTTGGACGTTCGAGTACTGTAAAAGAAGGAGATACGGTAAAACGTCTTGGTAGAATTGCTTCTGTGAAAATTGGTGATGGAATGGTGGGTCGCGTTGTTGATACACTAGGAAATCCAATTGATGGAAAAGGTCCTATTACTGGCGAATTGTACGAAATGCCAATTGAGCGTAAAGCGCCAGGAGTTATTTTCCGTCAACCAGTTACTGAACCAATGCAAACAGGAATTAAAGCAATCGATGCGATGATTCCAATTGGACGTGGACAACGTGAGTTAATCATTGGTGACCGTCAAACTGGTAAGTCAACTGTTGCAATTGATACAATCATCAACCAACGTGAGTTTTACGATCGTGGTGAGCCTGTATTTTGTATTTATGTAGCTATTGGACAAAAAGGTTCAACAGTTGCAGGAATTGTTAAGAAATTTGAAGAAGCAGGTGCAATGGATTACACTGTAATTGTTGCGGCAAATGCTTCTGATCCTGCTACAATGCAGTTTTATGCACCGATGACTGGTGCCGCAATTGGTGAGTTTTTCCGTGATTCTGGAAGACCAGCATTAATTGTATTTGATGATTTATCGAAACAAGCGGTGGCTTACCGTGAAGTGTCATTGTTGCTACGTCGTCCACCAGGTCGTGAGGCTTACCCAGGTGACGTATTTTACCTTCACTCAAGATTATTAGAAAGAGCTGCAAAAATCATTGCTGATGATGCAATTGCTTCTCAGATGAATGATTTACCTCCTTCTTTGAAAGGAATTGTAAAAGGTGGCGGTTCATTAACAGCACTTCCAATTATTGAAACACAAGCGGGTGACGTTTCTGCTTACATTCCAACCAACGTAATTTCAATTACAGATGGTCAGATTTTCTTGGAGTCAGATTTGTTCAACGCAGGTGTACGTCCAGCAATTAACGTTGGTATCTCTGTATCTCGTGTTGGAGGTAATGCACAAATTAAGTCAATGAAAAAAGTGGCTGGTACTTTGAAATTAGATCAAGCTCAATACCGTGAATTGGAAGCATTTGCTAAGTTTGGTTCAGACTTAGACGCTGTTACAAAATCTGTATTGGATAAAGGTGCTCGTAACGTTGAAATTTTGAAGCAACGAGAAGGTGATCCAATGTCAGTTGAAAAGCAAATCGCTATTATCTATGTTGGAACAAAAGGATTAATCCAAAGTGTTCCTGTGAATAAAGTGAAGGAATTTGAATTAGAATACTTGAATTTCTTGGAAGCGAAACATTCTGATGTTTTGGTAGCCTTGAGAGCAGGAAAATATACAGATGAATTGACAGATGTATTAACGAAGGTAGCGAAAGAATTAGCGAGTAAGTACTAATGCTGAATTTAGAGTGTAGAATTTTGATTGATTAAATTACTAGTTGCAATCATTAAGAACACTAAAGATTGAAGCTCATACTTCTACATTCAACATTCTTAATTTGAATATATGCCATCATTAAAAGAAATACGCAATAGAATTACTTCAGTAGGATCCACCATGCAGATTACTTCTGCAATGAAAATGGTTTCTGCAGCGAAGTTAAAACGTGCACAGGATGCAATCACACAGTTGCGTCCGTATGCAGGAAAATTGCAAGAAATTTTGGGTAATTTGAGCGGCACGCTGGATCTATCTGAAAATGCTTATTCGCACCTTAGAGAAGAAAAAAATGTGTTGGTGATCGGAGTTACTTCCAACAGAGGTTTGTGTGGTGGGTTTAACAACAACATCATTAAAGCTGTAAATGCCTTGGTGAACGAGAATGATTCCAGTGCCAACTATCGTGTTTTAACGCTTGGAAAGAAAATTAAGGATGCCTACAAACGATCGGATGCTTATTACATCAATGATGTAATTGCACCAGTGGAGGATATTTTTTCAAACCTTAGTTTTGATAATGTTGCATTGATTGTTGAAGATGTGATGAGACGTTTTGTAAACAAGGAATTTGATAAAGTACTGATTGTACACAACAAATTTATCAATGCCGCAACACAAGCCATCATTGTTGATCAGTTGTTGCCAATTGTTCCCAACGTAGCTGAAGCAAGTAATACTACTGCAGAATACCTCTTTGAGCCTTCTAAATTGGAAATTGTAACAGAGATGATTCCCAAATCATTGAAGATTCAATTGTTCAAGGCTATTTTGGATTCGCATGCTGCTGAACACGGTGCGCGTATGACTGCAATGCACAAAGCAACAGATAACGCAAAAGAATTGCAAAAATCATTGAAATTGTCTTACAACAAAGCACGTCAAGCTGCTATTACCAACGAAATCTTGGAAATCGTGGGTGGAGCGGAAGCTTTGAATGGATAAGAAACTATAGTTATATTGAAAAAGCCGAAGATATTTCTTCGGCTTTTTTGTTTGATAGCTTTTTCCGAGCAAGTTAGCTAAATTACTAACTAGTAAGTAATAATACTACGCGGTTAGTAATTTAGCTAACTTGCTCAATATTTTTTGATAGGAAAACTTACCTACCGATACTTCTCCTCGTATTTTTCCTTCAACTCTGTCTGGAAATTTTTGGTGCTCACCCAATTGCCGTTCATCATGAGATGTGTAATTTTGTTGGTTCGCATGTCTAAAGCATTTCCTTGAGAGACAAAAAGCGTAGCTGATTTTCCTTCCTGAATGCTTCCATACTCCTTATCAATTCCTAAGATTTGTGCTGCATTTAGGGTCACAGACTGCACTGCTTGTTCTTCGGTTAAGCCATAAGCCATGGCTGTTCCTGCCAAGAAAGGAAGGTTGCGGGCATTCATGGCTTCCATATCGCCTTCATTTTGCAAACAGAACTTGATGCCCAATTGTTGCAAAAGGGCCGGGATGCGGTAGGGTAAATCAATGGCATCGTCATCTGAACTTGGTAAAGAATGCACACGACTTACCATGATTGGAATATTGGCATCCTTCATACGCTGACCTAATAAATACGCATCATTTCCACCAATGATCACTGGAAATTTAATGGAGTGTTGTTTCACAAAATCAATGATATCTAAGATTTGTTGCATCTCATTCGCATGAAAATACACGCGTTTTGTACCGTTGAAACAATTCACCATGGCTTCCAGTCGAGCATCCTCCGCGGGCTTTTTGTCGCTATAGTTTTTTGACATTTCAAAGAAACTACTAAGTTCACGTGTTTGCTCTTCGTACTGTTCATTTTTTTTCATTCCAGTATCATTTCCCCAACGCTTGTTAGTGATACTTGCTGGCCAATTCACATGCACGCCATCTTCTCCTAAAATGGTAGCATCTTCCCAGTTCCATCCATCCATCGCCATCACTGCTGATGTTCCTGAAATAAAATTACCTCTTGGCGTAGCTTGTGTAATTAATACCCCATTTGTTCTCACTGTGCTAATGACTTTCGATTCTACATTATACGCAATTTGGGCGCGCACGTGAGGATTAAAAGTGCCAACCTCCTCAAAATCACGTGTCGATCGCACGGCATCAATTTCAGTTAATCCCAAGGTAGAATTTGGAGCGATAAAACCTGGATAGATGTGTTTGCCCATTAAATCAACAATAGTATCCCACTCGGAGCGAACAAAACTGCTCGCCAGTGAATTTTTTACTTCCACAATTTTCCCTTCACGGATGCCAATCAATGCACTCTCGATAACTTCTCCATTGCCAACGTGTAAATAGCCATGTAGGAGCAATACAGATTTTTGTTGCTGGGAAAATCCTATGCTTGAAATTCCTGCAAAAAGTAGTGTGAATATTAATTTCATGAGTAATTACTTAATGGTGATTTGTTTCTTCTGATCCTTCCTCACCAATGGTATCGCAATGGTAAAACTTGCGTGCTTTTTTCTTAAAGGCTTTACTTGGTTCTCCCTTTTCATTCGATTCTAACATTTTATTGATGATGCGTGCTTTTTCTTCTTGATTGAGGTAGCGCATTTGCTCATCACGTACTTTATCATACATCACAACCCCATCAACAATGGTCATTTCAGATTTTGCCATGATGCTCAATGGGTTATCCGACCACAGCACTAAATCAGCATCTTTTCCGGCCTTGATGCTTCCCATTCGATCATCAAGGTGTAACAATTTTGCTGGATTCAAGGTCACCATTTTCCATGCATCGATTTCGCTCATATCGCTATATTTGACGCTTTTAGCAGCTTCTTGATTTAAACGTCGACCCATTTCTGCATCATCCGAATTGATAGCAACTACCAATCCTTGCTCTTGCATCATACCTGCATTGTATGGAATAGCATCATTTACTTCGTACTTATAAGCCCACCAATCGGAAAAAGTGGAGGCTCCAGCGCCATGCTTTTTCATTTTGTCAGCCACTTTGTAGCCCTCCAAAATGTGGGTGAAGGTGTTTAAGCGAAATTTCATTGAATCGGCAACGTGCAACAACATATTAATTTCAGATTGCACGTAGGAGTGACAAGTAATGAAGCGCTGTGAATTAAGAATTTCCAACAATACATCTAGTTCTAAATCTCTATGAATGTCTGGATTTGCTTTCGACGCTTTTTCATACTCTCTAGCGCGATGAAAACCATCGTAAAATACTTGTTCAACACCCATTCGTGTTTGAGGAAAACGTACTGTTTGAAAGTCGCCCCAATTGGCTTGTTTCACATTTTCTCCCAAAGCAAATTTGATGAATTTTGGAGCATTGGGAATCAACAATTCGTCTGGAGTTACCCCCCATTTTAACTTGATTAGTGCTGATTGTCCACCAATTGGATTAGCGGATCCATGCAATAATTGTGCAGCCGTAACTCCACCCGCCAATTGACGATAGATGTTGATATCGTCTGCATCGAGTACCGTTCCGATATTCACTTCCGCGGAAATTGCTTGACCTCCTTCGTTCACTCCTTTTGAGATAGCAATGTGAGAATGCTCATCAATAATACCTGAAGTAAGATGCTTCCCTTTTCCATCAATCACTTTGGCACCTGTAGGAATTGTAAATGTTCCATTGCCCACAAATTTGATCTTTCCATTTTCTACTACGACAGTTGCATCAGGCATGTTTCCTGCATCCTCATTCGTCCAAACGGTTACATTTTTAAAGACAATGGTCTCTGCAACAGCTTTCTCATCGAACCCGTACGCTACGTTTGGAAACCAAATGCGTTGACAAATTAGTGTATCTATTGGAACAGGAGGAATTGAATCTTTTTTGCGTTCAATTTTGCTGTTTTTCACTGCCGACCAGACAATCATTTTGCCAGTTGGTAATAACGCATCTCCTTCAAAAACCCCTAATTTTAAGTTCATTTTACCGTGCAGACTGATATTGCCTTTGTAGAAATCGTCTTCAATCGTAAATTGTATGATGATATCGTTGTTGTTGATTTCTAATGCTGTTTTCTGCACAATAGAATCTTTTTTGGTGACAGTACCAAACTCATCCTTAATGGGATTTAAAAAGGTGATTTTTCCTTCTGGTTTTTGAATGCTTCCAGCAATTTGCAGTGGATACAGATGTCCTTCTAAATTGACATTGTAATTTCCAGAAATATCATTTTGGTTGATGACGTTTTGAATTTGCTGCTTACCAAGTGTCCATGTTTCCAATAATTTAGATTCCTCCGTAAATGGATTGCTGGAATAGATGGAGAAACTTGCTAATTTACCTTTTTCAAGCGTGCCAATGCTTTTTTCTTGTTGGAGCCACTTTGCAGGATTTTCTGTTAAAGCTGCAAGTGCTTGCTCTTTTGTAACACCCATTTCAATGATTTTGCGAATATTTTTCCAAAAATCACTTTCCTTCGCAATTCCTTTGGATGTAATTGAGAATGTTCCTCCAGCTGTTAGCACCGCATGAGGATTGGCAGGAGCTAATTCCCAATGCTTTAAATCGCTCAATGGAATTTGACGAGAAAGATAAGGGTCTTTTACATCGAAAGGGGATGGAAAATTGATCGGTAAAATCAATTGATTTTTCAATGCTTTCAAATTATCAAGCGCCTGGTATTCATTGCCTGATCCAAGGTATTGAAAATTTAATCCAAATTCATCTGCAATTTTTTGTGCTCTAAATAATTCCCATTTATCGTTCGTGGCAAATAGAATAGGAAGGTTTTTATTTTTTACTTGTGCAGAAAGGGAGAGATTGACATCTTGTGGATTGTTTTTTTCAAACCATTGTGCATCATAAAAATACTGACGAAGCAGTGCAATCGATCCCATTTGTGAGGAAGGGTAGGTTTGATTGGAAGCTCCTTTTTCGAAAGAGAAAACCTGTGCAGCATTCGCTACAATGATTTGTTTTTTGCCGTTGTCTCCCAACGCAACTAATGCCGCAGAACCTCTTGCGATTCCATCCTCTTGATGTGTCAACGCAAATCCAAAACCAAGGTTAAGTAAAAGATCAGAAGATTTTTGATCATGGAGATACAATTCGCTGGCATTGATTTCTGGATGGATACTCTCATTCCAATAATACGGCCCTTTTTTACTTGTTTCTATTTGCGGAGATGGGTTCCAAGGTCCTCTCGCCGGTTTTTGAACCCCAACTGAACTATAACTTTCAATAAACGCTGGAAAAATAAATTTACCACTACAGTCAATGGTAATTGTTCCTTTCGGGATGGACACGGAACTTCCAACTTCTACAATTTTACCGTTTTCAATTAAAAGGGTTCCTTTATCAATGGTTTTGATAGATGAAACAACAATCGTTGCATTCGTCAAAGCGTATGAAGGTGCTTGTGTTGGCTTTAATCCATTTTGAGGATCGATTTGAGCAAGACCAATCGTTGAAATTGCCAACAATAGAATAAATACTATTTTTTTCATAGGATAAATAAGGATGTGAAGATAGTGAAAATTAGATAAAAGTCGAAAAGTCCGCTTCGCTTTAAGATTTCCAGACCGCTGCGCTCAAACACTCAATGCTTTAAGTAAATCTTGTCTTAATGTCTTATCGTCTTAATATCTTGTTGTCTTAATATCTTGTTGACTTATTATCTTGTAGTCTAAAAAAGGTATCTTTGTAAAAAAAAGAAATTATGGTACACTTACATTCTGGACTTCGTTGGCTTGCACTTCTATTGATTGTGATCGCTGTTTTTAACGCATTTTCTAAGAGAAAAACTTCCAACTACGTAGATTTCGATCGCAAGTTGAATCTTTTTGCAATGGTTACTTTTCATGTTCAATTTTTACTAGGTTGGGTGATGTATTTTACTTCTGCAAAAGTGAATTTTAGTCAGGGATGGATGAAAACTGACCTATTTCGTTTTTTCGGAATGGAGCACACCTTAATGATGACAGTGGCATTTGTGTTATTAACAATAGGACATTCTAAATCTAAAAAGGCAAATGGAGCAAGAAAGCACAAGGTAATTTCTACATTTTACCTGATTGCCTTATTGTTCATTTTAGCTGGAATTCCTTGGCCATTCAGAGAGGCGTTGGGAGGAGCATGGTTCTAAGAATTACGTCCCTATTTTTAGTGTTCTTCCTACTTTCTTGCGGAGGAAATAACTCCACAATTGAAGCAAATTCAGCTGTTGAGAAAGAACCGTTGTCAGGAGAAGTGCTATACTCCAATCATTGTTCTAGTTGTCATGGTGCCGATGGTAAGTTGGGCGCCTCAGGTGCAAAAGACCTCACCGAGTCAACAATGAATCTTCAACAAATTGAAAAGTTGTTGAAAACAGGACGAAAAGCAATGCCTGTAATGAAAGAAATTCTAGGAACAGAAGAGAACATGAATGCTGTTTCAAATTTTGTAATCGATTTACGTAAATGAGTGAAGTATTAGGACACGTAATGGTGGACGCAGTAGAAGAAAAGTGCGTTTTGGTGGGAGTAATTTCTTCTGATATGTCGGAGGAAGTTGCTAACGAGTATATTGATGAATTGGAATTTTTGGCGGAGACGGCAGGCGCTATCTCTGTAAGAAAATTCCTTCAGAAATTGCAGCATCCAAATCCAAGAACGTATGTTGGAACAGGAAAACTGATAGAAATTAGAGACTTTATTATAGAGGAAAAAATTGAATTGGTTGTTTTTGACGATGAACTTTCTCCTTCTCAATTGCGAAATATTGAAAAGGAATTACAATGTAAAATTTTAGATCGAAATATTTTAATCCTCGATATTTTCGCGAGTCGTGCTAGAAGTTTTCATGCTAAAACACAAGTTGAACTAGCACAGTTACAATATATGTTGCCACGTTTAACGAGAATGTGGACGCATCTTGAACGACAAAAGGGAGGAATTGGATTGAGAGGTCCTGGAGAATCACAAATTGAATCGGATCGAAGAATTATTCAATCGAGAATTTCATTGATGAAAGAACGACTGAAAGAAATTGATAAGCAAATGTTTGCACAGCGCGGCAATCGCGGCCAATTGGTGCGTGTTGCACTGGTGGGTTACACGAATGTTGGAAAAAGCACCGTGATGAACTTGCTTGCGAAATCAGAAGTCTTTGCTGAAAATAAATTATTCGCTACACTCGATACCACAGTTCGAAAAGTAGTGATCGAAAATTTACCTTTTTTATTGACAGATACTGTTGGGTTTATTCGCAAGTTACCGAACCAATTGTTTGAGTCTTTCAAATCTACGTTGGATGAAGTGCGCGAAGCAGATCTTTTGATTCATGTCTTGGATATTTCTCATCCCAATTTTGAAGATCAATTTGAGGTAGTAAATTCAACTTTACATGAAATCGAAAATCCATCGAATGTAAATTACTCAGTGGGTGGAAGGGATGCTTACGATAAGTTGAAATCCACTACTTCACAAAAAGATAAACCAACAATTTTAGTATTCAATAAAATTGATGCGTACATCAATCCGGATGCTGACGATGAATCGCGTCCAACACTCGATGACTTACAAAAAAGTTGGATGTCGAAAATGAACAATAAAAATTGTGTCTTTATTTCGGCACAGGACAAAGATAACATAGATGAATTGAAGCGGGTAATCTATGAACAAGTGAAGGAAATCTTCAAAATTCGTTACCCGTACAATGATTTTCTATACTAAAACAAAAAAGTCTAACCATAACAGTTAGACTTTTTTTTGATAGTAGTATAGGTGTTTATCTTGCTAGTTGAACAAATCCATGTCCTTCAACTGTTGGTAATTCTCCTAGAGCGTTAGGTAATCCCCACGCGATGTATTTATAGAAATAAGTGCCATCCTCTGCGAGCGCTCCACCTGGAGATTTTCCATCCCAAGCTGGATTTGGTCCTGCTCCATTGTACATAACATTACCCCAACGATTCAATACCGTTAATTCAATTCGTGTTGTATTTACTCCATTAACAAAGAACAAATCATTTGCATTATCATTATTTGGTGTAAAGATATTTGGCGCATCAACAATTGGTTCTGGATAGGTACAACTTCCGTCGTCAGCATTTGCTAGTGGATTGTAATTTGTTGCATTCGGATCCATACAGCCACAAATACTGATTGCAATCGCTGCGTAAGTGGTATCAGAACAATTACCTTCAATGGCAATTAATTGAATAATACCACTATTGTTATACACTTGCGTAACAGTGCTCATGCTGCTAGTATTGTCTGTGTTACCATTTCCATAGTTCCACAAGAATGTTGAAGCATTTTGACTATTATTTGTAATTGTAACTGTTAATGGAGAACAACCAACACTTGGCGTTACTGTCATAGAAGCAATAGGTGGCTCAATCATGTCCACAAAAACACTATCATTCACACGACAATCAATTACACTATCTTCTAATTCAAGGTAGTACCAGCCAGAAGGTAATGGGGTAATTGAACTTTGGTTAGGTCCTACCACTTGTCCAGCAGCATTTGTCCATGTAAAATTCAATAGATACTGTGTACCTGCTTGCAATGGATTATCAGTTGCACCATAAGGATAGGTATTTGCAATAACAGCTCCAGTTGGATCACATGTAGATGGCATTGAAGTCAATGTATCAATAAATAGGGTTTGGTTTACAATAATGTTTGCAGTATCAACCGCTGTATAGCCACAAGCATCAGTCACTGTAATAATAACCGTTGTGTCTCCATTGTACGTCATATCTACCGGCGTAGTGAGCGTGGTGTCGCCATTACTCCATTGATACGTATAGGGTGCAAGTCCACCAGAAACAGTAAAGGTAGCTTCTTTATCGTGCTCTCTACAAACATAAGTGATGGTATTAGCGTTCAAAATAATTGGTGGTTGGTCATTAATAAAGAATTGTCCAGATCCGGAAAGTGTATCACCTGTGATGGCATCTATTACCGTTACATTGATAATGATTGTTTCCATTCCCTCGGGAGTAAAATCTTCAAGAGGAACAATGTTCCAAACAACAGTATCAACTCCTGGTGCTAAAATTACTGAGTCGGCAAGTAAATTGTAGTCAACTCCATTGGTTGCAGATCCGCTGTAAGTAACATAGGCAATTAGAGAGTCATTTTCATTTCCACAACCAGCGCGTGTAAAAATTAACTCACCTGATTCATTACATCCTTCGTAGGCAGTATTGTCATTTGAAAAAGCATTAAAGGTAAATTCAACTGGATTGGTAGTAAAACTTCCAGCTTCCAAAAACACACCTGAATCCCATCCTTGGTCAGCGATATTACAAATCGCCAATTTAATATGGTACGTTTCTCCACAAATCAAATCAGATGTTGCTGTTAATAAAACCGTTGTTCCATCGTATTGAATAGCATTTCCATAGGCTGCACCGCCGCCGTTGTTTGCATAGTAAGCTGCATTTGTTACAGGACTAACATTATCAATTGTCACTGGTGTGCCAGCCGTACCAGGCACTATAGCGATATTTTGTCCACCATTCGGGTACGGTCCTAGCGCAAAAGGTCCAGAGATGCCCGGTCCCCAAAGAAAAAATCCAAAGGCGTCATTAAAACCTGCATCTACGAATTCTGGGTATTCTTCAGAACCAAAAATGTAGTCAAATTGCAATAAGTTTCCAGTAGCCACAAAATCGAATTCCAGCACAATTCCATTTGTTACGTTTGCGTTCGCAATTTGGTTTAAGTGAGGATCTGTAGTTACTGTTGGAGTACCTGTTTGTGAGACACCACCTCCATTATTTGGACCTATTGCCGCATTCCCCATCCCCGTTGTTAGCAAAACTCCTTCTGGAATTGGAAACGATGTTGAGTTAGCATTGAAATAGGTAGCGTTTCCTACTACTGTTGCCGCAGTTGCCGCAGAACCATTCACAGTAATATTTGTTGCAGAGACTCCTGCTCCTACTAATACATTGTCAATTAATTGCTGAGCCGTAAGTGTATTTTGCACCGTAATTTGTGAATTAGCAGCGATTACAAGTAAAAAAGTAAAACTTACTAATGAGATAATTTTTTTCATTTTGAGTAATTTGTATTTTCTAGACCGCCAAAGATAAGAAATGGTTGCGTAGTTGCACAAAATAAAAATTCTTAATTCCGAGAATTATTGCCAATTTTGAATTGTAAAACAAACATTATGGAGAATACGCAATTATTTATTGAGAAAAACCAAGACAGATTTTTAAAAGAATTACTCGATTTATTGAAAATTCCATCTATTTCTGCCGACCCATCTTACGCGAATGACGTAAATAAAACGGCTGATTTATTGGCTGAAAATTTCAGAAATATTGGTCTCGATAAAGTTGAAGTGTGTCAAACGAAAGGCTATCCAATTGTTTATGCTGAAAAGATCATTGATGCAACAAAACCTACGGTGTTGGTGTATGGACATTACGATGTTCAACCCGCAGATCCCATTGATTTGTGGCACAATCCGCCATTCGAACCCATCATTAAAAAAACAGAAATTCACCCTGAAGGTGCCATTTTTGCTCGTGGAGCGTGTGATGACAAAGGTCAAATGTTCATGCATGTAAAAGCGATTGAAGCAATGTTGTCTACAAGTGAATTGCCATGCAACGTTAAATTAATGATTGAAGGTGAAGAAGAGGTTGGTAGCGAAAACCTTGGAATTTTTGTGAAAGAAAATGTGGAGCGATTGAAAGCAGATGTTATTTTGGTTTCGGATACTGGAATGATTGCCAATGATGTGCCTTCTATCACCACTGGCCTGCGTGGATTAAGCTATGTAGAAGTTGAAGTAACAGGTCCAAATAGAGATTTACATTCTGGTTTGTACGGTGGCTGTGTTGCGAATCCAATTAATATCTTGAATAAAATGATTGCTTCATTGCACGATGAAAATAATCACATCACTATTCCAGGATTTTACGATAAAGTAATTGAATTGTCTAACGAAGAAAGAGCAGAAATGGCAAAAGCGCCTTTTTCGCATGAAGCATATTGTAAAGCATTAGACATGGAAGACACGTATGGTGAAAAGGGCTATTCCACTATGGAAAGAGGCTCCATTCGTCCGACCTTGGATGTAAACGGTATTTGGGGTGGCTACACAGGTGAAGGAGCCAAAACGGTAATTGCATCGAAAGCGTACGCTAAAATTTCAATGCGCCTAGTTCCAGATCAAGATCCTCAAGAAATTACGGCTCTTTTCAAAAATCATTTTGAATCTATCGCACCTAAAGGAACCCGAATCGTTGTTAAACCGCATCATGGAGGTGAGGCTGCCGTTACGCCTATTGATTCAATTGGCTATAAAGCCGCTTCGATGGCCTACGAGCACACATTTAAGAAGAAACCAATTCCTGTGCGCAGTGGGGGAAGTATTCCAATTGTAGCAATGTTTGAGAAAATTCTTGGCTTGAAAACTATTTTAATGGGCTTTGGCTTAGATAGTGATGCTATTCACTCGCCAAATGAGCACTTTGGTTTATTCAATTTCCACAAAGGAATAGAGACAATTCCATACTTTTATAAGTATTACACTGAATTGATGGAAGTGAAATAGTTACCTATTTTTTCTTTTTCGTTCAACTGAGACTAAACAAATATCTATGCGATTCAATTTCTTATTTTCTGCTTTGCTTCTAGTGATGCTCAGCGCATGTGCTATTAGTGAGCCCGAATTCAATGGTTTCGAAGGCTACCGAATGAAAAAAATAGATGGACGTGAAGTTCAACTGGAAATTGATGCGGATATTGAAAATCCGAATTGGTTTGCCTTCAAGTTGAAAAAATCGAATTTAGAAGTCTTTGTGGATCAAAATTTTCTAGGGACTTTGCATCTTGATAAAAAAGTGAAATTGAAGCGAAAAAGCAGTGGAATAATAACAATTCCTTTGCAGGCAATGTTAGAGGAAGGGGCGCTCTTTTCACTTATGAAATATGCCGGAAAGGATAAAGTAGATGTTCGTTTGAAGGGCACTGCGAAAGTGGGGGTATTTATTTTTAGCAAGAAATTAACCATCGATGAGAAACGCCAAGTTTCAGGAAAGATGTTTAAAAATCAAGGAAATTAGTTTATGGACAAGTTGTCGTTCGTTGTTCAACTGCTGCAGTTGGATAAGAAAGGAATTCAAAACACATTAAATTTACTCGATTCTGGAGCTACAGTGCCTTTTATTTCGCGTTATCGAAAGGAACAAACAGGTAATTTTGATGAGGTTCAGATTGCCAATATTCGCGATGAAGCAAAACGCTTCGATGAAATTATTGCTCGGCAGCAAACAATGCTCAAATCCATCGAACAACAGGGCAAATTGACTTCGGAATTAGAAAATCGAATTCTACTTTGTTTTGACACTACAGAACTGGAAGACATCTATTTGCCCTATAAGCAGCGACGAGAAACACGCGGTGATAAAGCTAAGAAATTGGGTTTGGAGCCATTGGCAAAGCTTATCATCTCGCAACATGGAGGCGATTTATTCTCCACCGCTGCTCGTTTCGTGAAAGGGGATGTTGAAACGGAAGAAGATGCTATTCAAGGAGCCAAAGATATTATTGCCGAATGGGTCAATGAATCAATTCATCTCCGTGGGCGCTTAAGAACTTTAGTGCAACGAAAAGGAGTGCTCACCTCCAAACTAGTGAAAGGAAAGGAGCAAGAGGCCGAAAAGTATAAAGACTATTTTGATTTTTCAGAAGCAATTTATAAAACCTCCTCTCATCGTTTTTTAGCACTGTATCGTGCTGATCGTGAAGGATATTTGAAACTATCATTGCAAGCTCCTAGGGAAGAGGCACAAGAAATAATTCATCGTCAATTTGTAAAGGGAGTAGATGATTTCGCCAAAGCTGTGGAAGAGGCGTGTGATGATGCCTATAAAAGATTGTTGATGCCTTCACTTCAAAATGAGGTACTGCAATTGCACAAAGAAAAGGCAGATGTTGAGGCGATTAAGATTTTTAGTAACAATTTGCGACAATTACTGTTGGCGGCTCCACTAGGAGAAAAGCGTGTGCTTGCCATTGATCCAGGATTTAGAACCGGGTGCAAAGTGGTGTGTATTGATGAACAAGGAAATCTTTTGACCAATACAACCATTTATCCGCATGCCCCTCAAAACGAATCGAGTGCTGCAAAAACAAAAATTGCCCAGTTGGTAGAAGCCTATAAAATTGATGCCATTGCAGTTGGTGATGGTACGGCTGGACGAGAGACAGAAAGCTTCATAAAGCGAATTCATTTTAATAAAGACATTCAAGTTTTTATTGTTAGAGAAGATGGTGCCTCGATTTATTCAGCGAGTGCAATTGCGCGAAAAGAATTTCCTGACTACGATGTGACGGTGCGAGGCGCTGTTTCTATAGGTCGACGATTGATGGATCCCTTGGCAGAATTGGTAAAAATTGATCCTAAATCAGTGGGGGTTGGTCAGTATCAGCATGAAGTAAATCAATCTTTGCTGAAAAATGCACTGGATGATGTTGTTATTTCTGCTGTTAACACAGTGGGTGTTGATTTGAATACTGCCTCTCCGTATTTGTTGAGCTACGTTTCAGGTTTAGGAATGCAATTGGCTGAAAATATTGTTGCGCATCGCGCTGAGGTAGGAAAATTTACGTCTCGCGATGAATTAAAAAAAGTAAAACGTTTAGGTGATAAAGCATTTGAGCAAGCCGCTGGATTTTTAAGAATTCAAGGTGGAAAAAATCCCCTAGATAACTCTGCTGTGCATCCAGAAAGTTACCAATTTGTTGATCAGATTGCGAAAAAACTAGGAACAAATTCGAGAGAGATTCTTGCGAATGCTGAGCTCTTAAAAGAAGTGAAACAGGCTGATTTCTCAGAAATAGATCCTTATACGTTCAAGGACATTCTGAGCGAATTAAAGAAACCTATGCGCGATCCCCGAAAAGAAGCGAAGGTATTGGAATTTGACGCAACAATTAGAACCATTGAAGATTTAAAAATTGGAATGGAGCTCAATGGTATTGTTACCAATGTGACTGCTTTTGGAGCTTTTGTCAATATTGGATTGAAAGAAAATGGCTTGATTCACAAATCGCAGTTAGCGGATGTGTATGTAGAAGATCCTTCCAAATTTATCGCCTTGCATGAGCATGTGAAAGTGCAAGTGCAGGAGATTGATGTTGCACGAAAAAGAATAGGGTTGAAACGATTGAAGTAGTTTCGCAGCTAATTTTTCTTTCAACACAGAGTGCACGGAGTTTCCACAGAGCACACAGAGTAGTTTTGACGATAGAAAAAGAGCACACAAAGTATTTTTTGCAGAATTAGCTCTGTGAACTCCGTGACTCTGTGAACTCCGTGACTCTGTGCCCTCTGTGTTGAAAGAGCATTCTCGTTTTTGAACATTTCCAAAGCAATTTTATAGAGCCCATAGAATAATTTTTGGCGACTAAACTCTGTGTCCTCCTTTACTCTGTGTTCCTCTGTGTTGAAAGAGCATTCTCGTTTTTAAGGATAATTCCCTAACTTTACACCATGAAAATCAAAGAAGCGGTTTTTGTGGTATCGAACGATACTGTAAGTAAATGTCCGGAGGATAATCGTCCTGAATATGCGTTTATTGGTCGATCTAATGTTGGTAAATCTTCTTTAATCAACATGTTAACAGGCTTTAAAAAATTGGCGAAGACATCTGGAACTCCTGGAAAAACACAATTGATTAATCATTTTTTGATCAATGATCAATGGTATCTTGTTGATTTACCTGGCTACGGTTATGCGAAAGCTTCGAAAACTTCTCGTGTTAAATGGGAGAATTTTATTGTTGAGTACTTAACACAACGAGAACAATTGCTCAATGTTTTTGTGCTGCTTGACTCTCGATTAGAACCCCAGAAAATCGATCTTGAATTTATGAATTGGTGCGGTGAAAAAGGATTGGCTTTTTCAATGGTGTTCACTAAAATCGACAAATTATCGAGTGCTGCCTTGCAGAAAAATCTAACTGCCTATAAAAAGGAAATGCTTAAATATTGGGATGCAATGCCGCCGGTATTTACTACTTCTAGTGAGTCTGATTTCGGAAAGGAGAAGTTGCTGAATTATATTGAGGCGATCAATGAAAATGTACTATGAAAACTAGGTTTTGAGCGCGTAATTGCAAATCGTACCTTAGATCCCAAAATTAAAACCAATACCAATATTCCATGAAAAAGCGTAACGATGTGGAATATTTGTGCGCCGATATTTTTCCTTAAAGAGCTAAGTTGGTTTATAGAATAGCGGTTTCGTGCCTGACGTGCGGCACAAATTATAAATAAATCTTAGTTCCGAAGTGTGATTTTGGGCTGACGCTTGAGGCGCTGTTTTCGGTTGTTATTATAAATAAAGAAGGCTGAAAGTTTCCTCCCAGCCCGCATTTTATAAATATATCTTCAACAGTTACCTATTTTCCAATTGATTCATAAAACGTGTTACCATTTCCCAAGCTATCGTGTGTGGTTAAAATTTTAATTTCTCAAAAATCCAACCTTCAATTTACAGTTTTTTGTTCTCGTACGCGTTGAAAACTCAAATAGCAATTGTGTTGTTATACCTTATTTTAGTAAACATAGATAAGGTAAATTCGCCCTTGTTCAATAGTAACCAGAATGAATTCCTAGTAACTAGAAGTCCATTCCTTTTTCTTTAAAACTCTTTCCAAGTCAATGTCTTGTTCCCAATTCATAAACCATCTATTTTGAGCTTGAATTTTTTCAATCTCAGATTTTATTTCAGCATTTCCAGCTTGTTTAATAACATATTTAGAATTTTTCATTATAAGCATTTTATGTTTTTCCTCTATATATGGGCAATTAATCATATCAAAAAAGAGTAATGTATATTCTGATTTTAGAAAAACATTTTCTAGTTTAAACCGTTCTATTATTTCAGCAATTATTTTTGCTTTTATATCCTTGTAAATTACTTCGTCATTAAAATAATAAATCAATGTCACAAAATGGAAATAATTCAAGTTACATAATTTGTCATCTTCTAAATTGAAATAATCTGCAACTTTTTCTGGACTAAACTGATAATCTTTTCCCAATTTATTTATTGAAAGTAATAAATTAATCGTTTCTATACTTGTTTCATTCTTAACTTGTTTTCGGTGAAAGTTTGTTAAGATAAATTCACTATCTCTATAAATCTTAGAATAAATTGAATGCTTAACATCTGGTTTGTTTTTAGTTTCTAAGTATTTTACCAGCAGAACAATTATTTGAGCTATTCTAAAAGTCGTATTAGTATTTATATTTACAGAGTAGCAATATAACACAACGTCTAATAACATTAAAAAGAAGTTTTCACTTCTTTCAATGTTATAAAGCATAGTGTCATCTTTTAAAATCTCAACCAGCTTAGATTTAAAAAATCTTACTACATCCTTACTCAATGCATCATAAGTTAAGTCATTTCTTTTTACGATTGCCTGAAACTTTTTTATAAAGTTTTGTGATAGAACATAAGGTTTGTTTATCTGTTTTATTTGTTTAACAGAATTTTCATTTACAATATTTTCTTCAAACAGATTATTGTAAAATTCAATAAGAAAATCTTTCATTTCTAACTTACCCACTGCAATATCTGATAAAAATGGAGAGATTTTTATATCACCTTTGTTTGGATTTAGGTATAGTTTGTAAAACTGTAGTTCTTTTTGGAATGTTTTCTTCACAAGTTCTAAGGTTTCAGAATTATTTGAAAACACGAAATAATCATCAACATATCTTCTTACATCATAATCAATTCCAAATTTTAAATTTGAATTTTTCAGTTTTTCTAAGACATTTAAATCTACTTGTTGTAATATAATTTCTGCAAAAACTCTAGAGATTTCAGGACCTACAACGATTCCATTTGTTTCGTTATAGTTCGAATGTTGCATCAGTTTATCAAAAATGTTCTCAAAAGTTGATTTATTACTATTGATTTTGGCAGATTCTTTGTCTTTAACAGCCCAAGTAATGGAATGCGTATAAATGTGATAAAAACATTTACTAATATCAAATTCCATTAGAAAGTTATACCGCTGTTCTAGTCTTTGAAATTCAGTTCTGTCATAAAATTTGTATATTAAATCAATTGGTTTGTACGTATAATATGATTTGATATATTGTGATTCGGCATCTAAAATCTCGGGTTCAACTTCTTTATCAGGATTTATTAAATTCTCTTCATCAAACACAAAGTTTGGAGAAAAATAGAACTTAGCGATTTTATTTATTTTTCTTAAAGAAAATGGACTCTTTGAACAAAGATGTAACATTAAAGAATCATAATGTTCAAAAAGATTTATGTATCTTTTCTGTGTAAAAGGGTGAATGACACTTAGTGTTCTTGTATCACCGATAATGTTCTTTTTTATATCATAATTAAAAGGCAGTGTAAATTGTTCATTCCATTCTTTATACTTTGTTCCTTTTAATTTTGCTTCGAAATAGTCTAATTCTCCATTTTTTATAATATTATAAAAACCTTCATTGGAAAATAGCATTGGAACTTCATAAGGTAAGAGTTCGGTTAGAATTACTCTAGATTTATCTTCTTTATTTATCTTAATTCTTCCCATTTCACCAAATTTTAATTATTTGCCCCATTTCCGCATAACTGAATAAATCGAATGCTTTATTCCTAAATCCAGCAATAAAACAATGTTTTTTTAAAATATCTCTTTGCATATTAGATAATTTCATGTTTAATTTATTGCCAATACTTCCTTTTGTACTGTAAATAATTTTTTTGTGAAATATGTTTAGTTGTTTTAAAATTTCTAAGTCATTTATATGTGTATAATTAAAATATATACCTGCTTTTAATACACTTCCGTCGTTGCTTTTACTTATTCCATAATTACCAGTTAGAAATTTGATTCGATTTTTTAGCAGTTCAAAATCATTAGTACTAGTATAGTCGATATATGACTTTACAATTCTTGTTTTTATTTTCTTTATTTTTTTATCTGCGATACTTATTTGTAACTTATTTTCACGTTTACCTTCATCATCATTTAGATAAAACTTATAACCTAAATATTCAATACTATTATGGATTGGTTTTCTGTTGTAGCCCTTCTTTAATATTTTAAAATTTAATCCTTCTATTAGCTCTGTTTTATCGTTATTGATTTGTAAATCAAGTTTTTCGTTTGAGATAATAGCATTCAAATTTTGAAATAACTCTGTTGCACTCTCTTTATTGTTAAGAAATATAATTATGTCATCAACGAATCTCGCATAATAGTATACATCCTTATGCCTTTGGATCGCTTTATCGAAATTTCTCATATAAATTTCCGAAAGGGAAGAACTAATATTTAGTCCTCTTGGAAGTCCAGAATGAGAAGCTATATTTGGATTTTCGAAAACTTTTCGAAGTAGAAATATTGAATAATATGAAAGCATTGCATCATTTTTTAGTTTTCTAAAAATTCTATCTCTATCAATGCTTTCATAAAAGGCTTTAATGTCTGTTTTTATTATCCAAAATGGTGCAGTTTCATTTAGTAGAGTTTTGACTTGATGAATGATAAATTTTCTATTAGCTTGTTCATCTTTATATATTCTTTTAATGTTATCATTTAATTTTCTTAAAAGTAGTTTTTGAGATATATCCTCGAGAAAATAATATTCATCATTGAATTTGATGTCAAATTCAAAACTCTCATTTAGAATTTTTTCTTCAAGAACAGTAATTTCAGATTCAACATCTTCTTTTTCCAATTCATTACGAATTAGTTCTCCTTTTTTTAGATATTTAATTAGCTCTTGAGAGTTAAAGTTTTGTTTCATCTTTATGAATTTCTTTGATTTTTGCCACGACAAATTCATCTTTTTTATATGAAGTACTTCCGTGCTCATTAAAAAATGATGTTATGTCAAAATAAATTGATTTTTTTCTTCCTTTTTTATTTTGAATTTCTACGACATCGTAATAATATTTAACATCATCGACGGGAATATGTTTCAAAGATTGCTGGTAAGATCTAAACCCAGGATAAAACTTTTCAATCCATTTGTATTCTGCACTTACTCCTAAATGATGAGTTAGAGAGTTTACCTTAACAATGTCAAAATTAGCCGATGATGTTTTAATTTCGAAGGTGATTGTCTCTCCTTCTTGAACGATTTTAAATTCTTTATTACGTTTTCTAATATCAATCCAATTCCAAAGTTGAACGACACCGTCTCTCAAGCTGGGAATAAATCCGATAATAACTGCCAGGACGACTAAAGCAGCAATAATCCAGTTGTTTAGAAGGAAATCAATTATCGTATCGTATTTCGTGGTGTGTTCCATAGTTTCATAAATAGCACATAACTTGTTTCTATGCGCTATAAACATTCGCCTATCCAACCAACGTATGTTGTATATGCGCAACTATTGATAGCGATCATCCCCCAAACATACAAATTTGTTTATAGAAAGCGAAAAATTTTAAATTTCAATCCCTATCAAGGTTACATCATCTGTTTGCTCTGTAGTTCCTTTCCAATTCATAAATGCTTTTTCGAGGATTTTTCCTTGATTTTCTGTGCTGTCATTAGCGCTGGAAAGAAGTAATTCCTTCAGCTGACTGTACTTAAATTTTTTCTCTTTTGGTCCGCCAAATTGATCGGGATAACCATCCGTGAGTGTGTACAATCGATCACCTTTTTGAAGGTCTATACAATGGTCGTGAAATGGAAGTAACTCATTACCGTAAATTCCTACTGGCTGCTTATCTCCTCGAAATTCTTGGAGTTGTTGCTCTCGTACCAAATATACCACATGATTGGCAGTTGAATACGTCATTTTGTTGGCTTGCAATTCAATTTTGCAAATCGTCATGTCCATACCATCTTTTTGTTCACCTTCTCCGCCTTTTTGCTTCAGGGAGCTAATTACTTTTTCTCTCAATCGTTTTAGGATTTTTGCTGGTGAGGTAATTCCTTGGTCGATCACAATTTCATTTAACAAAGAGATTCCTAGCATACTCATGAAGCCACCAGGCACACCATGACCAGTGCAATCACCAGTAACTAAGATGATGTCATTTTGTGCTTTGTGAATCCAATAGAAATCGCCACTAATGACATCTTTCGGTTTAAACAGCACGAAGCAATTTTGGAAACAGTTTTCAATTTCTTGCACGTCGGGCAATACGGCTTGCTGGATTTGTTGTGCGTAGCGAATACTGTCTGTAATCTCTAAATGCTGATATTCAATGATCGCTTTTGTCTTTTCTAGTTCATTGTTTTTCTCATTCAACTGCTCATTCGATTTCTCTAGTGCAAGTTTCGATTTGTTCTTTTGAAGATATTGTCGAATACTGAAAATAAGTAAAAAGGTAAGTCCCACAGCTACCGACAGAATGACAATTATAATTGTTTGCTGACGTTTACGTTCAATTTTATTTGCGTTTTCTTTGATTTTTTGGCGCTCCTGTTCCTCGGCTTCTTTTTGAGCGAAGGAGAACTCTAGTTCTTGTCGCACTAATTCCTTTGATTGTTCGGCACTAAACAAACTATCTTTCAGCTTAATGTAGCGTTGGAAATGATACAATGCTTTTCCGTCTTTATTTTGTCGCTTGTAGTTTTCACTCAAAATACGATGTACTTCTTTTTCCATGAAAGATGAGTTTAACTTTTTAATTATTTGCCATGCTCTATTCACATATTGAATAGATTGCTTGAAATCATTCATTTCCAAGTATACATCAGCAAATGCCAAGCATGTACTAGCTTCCCCATCCATTTCGCCAATTTCTATGCGCAATTGCAAGCTACTGTCTAAATGTTTTAAAGCGAGTTCCGATTTTCCTGTAATTGCTAAAACGCGGGCAATGTTTTCGTGTACCAAGCCAATTCTATTTTTTATTTTCAGCTGCTTACTCAATTTCAAGGCTTTCATGTGATAGCTCATCGCTTCCTTGTAATGCCCTTTCTTTTGGTATAATTCTCCTAGATTGGTGTATCGACCACTTACACATTGCAAATCATTCAATTCTTTGCAAAGGTTCAAACTTTTTAATTCCAGTTCCATGGCTTTGTTCACCTCTCCTAAGTCCTTGTATACTTTATACATGGTTAAATAGGAGTTTGCTAAGCCTCTTTTATCACCAGCTTTTTGACGAATTACCGTGCTTTTTTGGATGTAATCGATTGCCAAAGTGTAGTTATCGATACCTGCGTAACTGAGTCCGATAAAGGAGTAGCTCGAAGCCAATCCCAAATCATCATGAATGTTTTTTCGAACTTGAATGCTTTTTTGAAGATAGTAGATGCCTGTTGTGTTATCGCCCATATCGGTGTGTACAACTCCATAATAGAACAATGCCCCTCCGTAATTGTATTCGTCGCCGGTTTCTTTTGAAATCAGTAAAACGGTGTCGAGTAGTGCTTTTGCCTGTTGGTAATTGTTGAAAGCAGACAGGCCTTTTGATTTCAAATTCATGGCTTTCAACGACAATCTATCCGCTAAATTATTGATGATATGAAGCGCAGAATCACATAGTTGAATTGAATTTGCATACTGACTTTCATTGTACATTATGTTGGCTTCATAAATGAAAATAGCTGCCTTTTCTTTGTCCTTAGCGCTTTTCTTTCCTTCAACAATTATTTTCTTAGCAGCGTCATATTTACCTGCCACTGTATGGGAATAGATCGATGATAATTGACTATTGATTTTTTTTTGGGGAGAAAATGAATGGTCAATAATCCATTTTTTCTCTGCAAGAATTGATTTTTGTCCAGCCACGTGCAGTGAAAGTGCTAAAAAGCATCCAAGTAATAGTATTGAGTTTAATAGCTTTTTTATCATGGTGACCTAACAAAGATAGGTTTTTGAAGAAATTTTATCAATAATGTTCGCTTTAAAGTGATACTTTCTTACTTTTTGCCAAAGCCGAAAAAGTAAGCAAAACGGCTTTTTCAAATTTCCCCTAGGCGATTTCTGCTCCGCTAAAGCTCCACAGAACCACGATTGGTGTTGATGCTTCATGCTTTTTCCTCCTTCGTCGGACGCACTTCCGCATCCACCATCGTCTATCGCTTGGAGAAATTTTGACGATCTCACTTTGAATGTGAAATCCTTGGCAAACTAGCGATTTTGTATACATTTCAGAGGGAGCTGCGCTTACTCCAAACGAATTTAATGTGGGAGGGAAAGAATTTTTTTAGCATGATTACAATAATAATTGAATAAGTTTGTTTTACTTTGTAATTCAAAGTGAATATCTATGAAAGAAAATGAATATGTTGATCAGTTGAAGGACATCCGTTCTATAATGGACAAGAGCACTCGTTTTTTATCACTGTCGGGCTTGTCGGGTGTTTTGGCGGGCGTCTATGCAATGATCGGAGCTTTTGCAGTGCAATTAGTGATTGAAAAGAGTTCAAGTAAGTACATTACTTTGGAAAGCCGAGAGTTTCGATGGATTGTGGGTATTGCCATACTGGTGCTTGTTGCCTCTTTGATCACAGCCGTTTTATTTTCAAAAGCACGCGCAAAGCGAACTGGTGAGAAGTTGTGGAGTTCATCCAGTAAACGATTGTTAGTTAATTTTTGCATCCCGCTGTTTACAGGTGGAGCTTTTTGTGTTTCACTTTTACAGACGGGACATTATGGATTGATTGCGCCCGTAACTTTGATTTTCTATGGCATGGCACTTTTGCAGGCAAGTAAATATACCATTGAAACATTGCGATCTTTGGGAATTGCTTTCATCTTGGTGGGTTTATTGAATTGTTGGATTATCGGCTTTGGCCTGTATTTTTGGACCTTTGGTTTTGGTGTGTTGCATATCATTTATGGCACCATCATGCACTTGAAACAATCGAAATAAATGAAAGGGGTCATTTCTCATATTAATAAAGCGTTCGATCACCGCATACGACTTGGTATCATGTCGGTGTTGATGGTGAATGATGCGGTTGATTTCAATCGGCTGAAGGAATTGCTTGACATCACGGATGGCAATTTGGCTTCACACATCAAAGCCTTGGAAACGGAAGAATATATTGTGATTTCTAAGCAATTTATCGGTAAGCGCCCCAATACTACCTACACTGCAAGCGAAGTGGGAAGGTTGGCGTTTCGAAATCATTTGAATGCACTTGAATCATTGATTTCACAAAGTAGAAAGTAAATTTTTTTTAACCTTGTACTTTGAAATACAAAGTACTTTTAATTCTAATAAATCATGGAAACAAATCAAACAGAAAAACAGAAAGTGGACGATCAAAATGGAATCAAGAGTTTTTTTAATTCCCATTTGGGTCATTTTGTGGTAAGTATTTTTGTCATCACTTTTTTAATGATTCCCACTGCGCAGGTTGGCTCCTTAATAGCAGAACGGCAAAATCGACAGTCAGAAGTAACAGAAGCACTCTCCCGAGAATGGGGACCTGCCTTGAAACTGAATGGTTTAGTGTTGGAGGTTCCAATGTTCGGTAAGGAAAAAGGCCCATTGTACATTTATCCGGAAAAATCTTCGGAGGAGATCAATGCCCAAGTAAATGAGCGCTACCGAGGTATATTTAAAGCCAATATCTTCTCAGCAAAATTGAAATCAACAAGTTCCTTTCAGTTGCAAAAAATTAAGAAAAATAGTGCAGTTCAATTGGATTGGTCACGCGCTAGAATCTTACTTATAACAGGTAAAGGCGCAAGATTCACAGAATTAGCAAACATTAAAGTAAATGGACAAGTGGTGGAAATTGCCGGTCAAACAGGAAGACACGGACTTACGAGTTACACGAATTCTTTTATGATAGATTCTACTGCGATGTCGCTTACTGCTCAATATGCCGCAGAATTAAATGGAACTGAAAGAATTATTTACGAGCCTACAGCTGCGCAATCCAAACTAAATCTTACCTCCAACTGGATGGATCCTGCTTTTTCAGGAACGATGTTACCGCTCAATGGTTCTTTCAAGAAGGAAGGAAATCATATAAAAGCGAGTTGGAAAAATTTGACGCATATTGGAACCGGTAGTAAAACCTCTGAGAATGTTATTGAACATGGAAATCAAGCCTATTCGTCTATTGAGTTTATTACAATTTTAGATCAGTATCAGTTAAATGAAAGAACGATTAAGTATGCAATTTTGGTGCTTACTTTGACATTTGCGGTTTTCTTTTTGGTGCAAATTGTAGGAAAGAAAATGATTCATCCCATTCACTATTTGATGATTGGATTGGCTTTACTGCTGTTTTATTCATTGTTGCTGTCACTTTCTGAACACTTAGGCTTCAATGGGGCTTACATTGTTTCAGCTTTGGCAATTATCAGCCTTATTTTTTGGTATGCTAAATCCATCTTGAATTCAACAAAATTTGCCGTTATGTGTGCATTAGGCCTCTTGAAATTATATGCCTTTTTATTGGTATTGGTTAACTTGGAAGTATATGCGCTTTTAGTAGGAAGTATTGGACTTTTACTTGTTTTAGCTGCAATAATGTCCGTAACCAGAAAAATTAAAATCGATTAATTATGAAAAACAAACGCTTAGCAATTATACTTCTTTCGATTCCTTTGCTTTTGCTGATTCCATTTTTTGGAATGCAATTTAGCGATCAGGTCAACTGGGATTTGGCAGATTTTGCAATCATGTTCATGCTTTTACTTGGGGTTGGACTTACGATCGAATTTTCATTAAGAGCATTAAGATCAAGATTGTATAGAATACTCTTCTGCATTGGCATTTTATTAACATTTTTATTGATTTGGATGGAGCTGGCGGTTGGTATTTTTGGAACTCCGTTTGCGGGGTCGTGATAAATGATTAAACCGTAGGGTCAATGCATATTTAAACCGTAGGGCCAATGCATGCATTGACCCTACGGTTTAATATTCATTTCACAAAAAATCGCTGCCCGAATTCTATTAATAAGGTAGTAATGTCCTTTGTTTCTGCAAAACTTAACTCTTCGTAAGTGTCAAACACATCGTGGTAGTGGTTATTTGGACCCATCGTGTACATGAAAAAGCAAGGCACTTCATTTTTTGCAAACCAGTAATGATCTGAGTTGGGGGCATTGCTGCGCGATTTGATTTGCTTCAGTAGTTGTTGTTCTTCATTGATGCTTTGGAGCAATTGAAATTCACGTTCGTGCGAAGTTGCGTTGACAATCGTAACACCATCTTCACCAGATCCCATGATATCAAGATTCAGTAAAAAACTAATTTTTTCAAGCGGAAATAAAGGATGTTCTACGTAGTAATGAGAACCAATCAGTCCAGCTTCTTCGCCTGCAAATGCCATAAATACCACGTTGTAATTTGGACGATGCTGCTTAAAATAACTAGCCATCGTTAGTAACATGGAAGTACCACTGGCATTGTCATTTCCACCTGGGAAATAGGTTTCTCTTCCCATTCTGCCAAGGTGATCATAGTGTGCAGAATAGACGATGGTTTTGCCCTTTGCTTTTTTTCCTTTCAGGTAGCCAATTACGTTTCTTGAGTTGTAATTTGTAATTTTCAATGCATCAATATTGATTTCAACGCTTTGTCCCTCAACCCAAAATCCAGGTTTTAAATACACTAGAGGATAATTCAGCTGCTCTGCTTCCACAGAATAGGTAAATTTTTGATCTGTAATTTCAAATACAGGTAAAAGCGCAGCCAGTTCTTGGGATAAACCTCTTAGTTTTTTGCGGATGGAATCGTGAGGAACTTTTGATAGGTCGATAACAATCGAATTGTATTGACCACTTGTTAGTACGATTTGCAATTCTTGTGCTAACTTTTCCTGATCAAAAGCCAAGTTGTATGCAATTTCCTTTGGTTGTAATGTCAATTTACCCCCAGCAGAAGCTGGATCAACAATGTAATCTTTACCTGGCACCAAAGTGTTTGCATCAATCACAATAGACATTTCTCCTGGGAATGTATTCACATCAAGAAAAAATGATTGAAAGTAGGATTTCTTGTATTTTTTCAGACCGAGTTTCGTGAATTCACCTGCGATGTACTCAGCCGCTATCGAATCGCCTTTGTTGACATAGCCTCTCCCTTGAAATTCAGGTGAACAAAGTGTTTTGCAATGGTTCTTTAATTCCTCATCTTGCGCAAAACTTGTCAGTGATACGCCAATGAAAACGAAAATAAAGAGCTTACGCATAGCGACGCTTCAATTTATTGATAAAATCACTTACCGATTCACTATTCAAATTCCAATTATACGATTGTGAGAAGTTCGCAACCTGGGCTAACGATTCATCGAAACTAGTGCAAGAATCTAGTTGTTGAATCGCATTTGCAAATGCTTCACTCGATCCTCCAAACAATTCATTGATGTACAATAAACGCTCATTTAAACCATACGATCCAATGAGGGTACTTAGTCCACCCATTCCAAATTGACTTTCCGATGGATCCACTAGTTTTCGTAGACTTTCCACCAAAGAACTATTGCTTGTTGGAGCAGCAGCTGGAGTTTCTTGTACATGCGTAGCAGGAATTGAAACTTCTTCTACCATTTCAACGATCGTTGCTGCTGGATGTTCTTCGATTTCAATAATTTCCTCTTCGAGTGCGACTTCCTCTTCGATTAGGATTTCTTCTATTGCGATTTCCTCCGCTATTATTTCCTCTTCTCTTATTTCTTCTTCCTGCTCTTCAAAAAGGCTCAAATCGAATGCTGGAGCTTCTACTTCTTCTTCCTCAATGGCAATTTCCTCTATCAGCTGAATTTCCTCAACAACTTCAGGAATTGCTTCTGATTCATTCGTAATGGCAAGCTCTGTTCCTTCAAAAACCTTGTACTGCAAAATAATACTCCGTTCATAAAGCTCACGTGTTAACGCCGTTAAATCCTGAATTTCATCTTTAGAAAGTTGACCAGCTTTAAGTTGATTGAAAAGTGCTTGAACTTCGTCTATTTTTTTTTGGAACGGATGGGTATTTGTCATTTTGTAATTTTTTCAACATTTGGATAAAACTTGCTAACCTTTTGAATGATATCCAATTCAAAAACACGAATTTTATTCCGTAAAATTAACTTCTAAAAAACAGGAGTCAACGCCGTTGTCGAATATTTATCTTCGATGATTTGTTAATAACAAAGAATACTATATGTCAATGTTTTATGATCAGTTGCCCAGTGAAAGTCGAATGACTGGTTGGGTGGAAGTTGTTTGTGGCTCGATGTTTTCGGGAAAGACAGAAGAATTAATTCGTCGCTTGAAACGTGCACAATTCGCTAATCAGCGACTTTTATTGTTCAAACCTGCAATTGACACACGCTATTCCGATGAAAATGTGATCAGTCACCAAGGAAATTCTTTCGAAGCCATTCCTGTTGCAAATGCCAAAGAAATACTGCAAATTTGGAAAAATGAGCGAGTAGTTGCCATCGACGAGGCGCAATTTTTTGACGATGCAGTTGTGGAAGTCTCCAATTTTTTAGCCGAAAAAGGGGTGAGGGTCATTATCGCTGGACTTGATATGGACTACAAAGGAAATCCTTTTGGACCAATGCCTCAATTATTAGCAATTGCCGAATATGTTACCAAAGTACACGCCATCTGTGTTTCTTGTGGTAACTTAGCGCAGTTTTCGTATCGTTTTTCGGAGGAAAAAGATCAAGTATTACTTGGCGCAGTTGAAAAATATAAACCACTGTGTCGAGCTTGTTATAACAAGATTGCACATTGAAATTAAATCTATCATACCAAAAAGTAATAGAAGTTACCAGCGCTCAAATGGTTGGAGTGAAGGGAAACAACTTGCTTCAAACAGTCGTTTTTGATACGCGCAACATCATTGAGGGAGAAGACGCCATCTTTTTTGCCTTGCAAGGTAATTTAAGAGATGGGCATTCTTTTATTCCTGATGCCTACGCTAAAGGAGTTCGCTGTTTTGTAGTAAGTCAACGACCAGACATATCACTTTTTAAAAGTGCCACTTTTCTACTGGTGGATGATGTGTTAAAAGCACTTCAACAATTGGCAACATTTCATCGTAAGAAATTTGAATACCCAGTCATTGCTATTACGGGAAGTGCAGGAAAAACAATGGTGAAAGAGTGGTTGTATCATTTATTAAGTGTTCAATTTAAGATTGTTCGCAGTCCTAAAAGTTACAATTCTCAACTTGGTGTTGCGCTTTCTTTATTAGAGATGAGTGATGAATACAATTTAGCACTTATTGAGGCGGGAATTTCTGCACCAGATGACATGCGAAGTCTTCGTGAAATGATTCTTCCTACCCACGGTGTTTTCACTTCCTTCGGACAAGCTCATGCCGACAATTTTAAAACAAAACAGCTTCACCTTGCTGAAAAATTAAGTCTATTCGAAAGCGTAGAATGCACTTTTTTTAATTCAAGCCTGCAACTGAGTCCAGATACAATCAAAAAAATCAACGGTATTGAAGTAGGTCCAGATCAATTCGTGAAAGAACGAAATCTTCTTCCATTTGAAGATGAGGCAAGTCAATTAAATGGCCGCCTCAGTATTGCGGTTGCGAAGTATTTTTTAGGGAAAGAGATCGACCTTAAAAAGCAGATTGCTACTTTGCCACAGCTGGCATTGAGGATGGAATTGTTTGAAGGAAAGCACCAAAACTTGATTATCAATGATTCCTACAATATGGATTTTGATGGGCTTGAACAATCGTTAGAATTTCAACTTCGAAAAGCAAATGGACGAAAAAGAGTAGTGCTCATCGGATTGGATGCTTCTAATGCTCATTTGAAAGATAAAATTCAACACATTGTCGCAGCCTTCAAACCAGAAGTTTTTGAGTTTGTTCAGGCTGGCGAAAGCGAAATTGCTTCTTTTGAAAATGCAGTAATTTTATTAAAAGGAACAAGAAATGCAGAAATGCAACGCTATGTGCGATATTTCAAAGAAAAAAATCACACCACGTATGTGACAATTGATTTAAGTGCCATCAAAAATAATTTAGCGGAGTACCGAAATTTACTGAAGCCGAGTACTCAACTTTTGGCGATGGTGAAAGCGCAGGCCTATGGTTCTGGTGGCGATAAAATGGTGCGCTTTCTCGAGCAACAAGGAATAAATTACTTAGGTGTCGCTTATGTTGATGAGGGTGTTGAACTCCGAAAATTGGGCGTGAAATTGCCAATTTTGGTAATGAATACTGAAGTGGAAGCGCTGGAGGATTGTATTCGCCACGACTTAGAACCGGCCATTTTTTCGATGTCGCAATTAGATCGCTTGATTAAAGAACTGATAATTTTGGGTCGCAGTAATTACCCAATTCATATCAAAATTGATACAGGAATGCATCGACTAGGATTTTATCCAGAACAGATGTCGGCACTTTGCGATTTGATAAAAGCGCAGCCCGAAGTAACTGTAAAAAGTGTCTATTCGCATTTAGCTGATGCCGATAATAAGCGCGACAAACGATTTACTGCGCAACAAATTAAGCTATTTAATCAATGTTGCGAGCAACTATACAAAAGCATCAACTATTCTTTTACGCGCCATATTTTAAACTCAGAGGGCATTGCCAATCACAGCATTGCTCAATTTGAAATGGTTCGCTTGGGAATTGGAATGTATGGGATTAGTTCTAACAGCGATCTTAAGCGAAAACTGCAACCGGCTTTTGCTTGGTACAGCGCAATTTCACAAATAAAAACGATAAAAAAGGGTGAAAGTGTTGGCTATTTGCGCTCTTTTATTGCCGAAAAAGAGACCACAATTGCAATTGTTCCGCTTGGATACGCTGATGGTTTTCGAAGAAGTTTGGGCAATGGAAAAGGGCAGGTTTTTGTGAAAGGAAAAGCGTGTAAGACAGTTGGACGTGTGTGTATGGACATGATTATGATTGATGTTTCCTCTGTGAAAGCAAAAGAAGGGGATCTCGTTGAAATTATTGGTAAACAGCAAAAAATAGAACAATTTGCTAGTCAAATGGAAACAATCCCTTACGAAGTAATGACTTCTATTTCCAGTAGAGTGCAGCGTATTTATTTGGAAGAATAATTTTTAGAGTCAAGATAGAAAGAATCAAGAGCCAAACCTTGCTTGCTTTTCCAAGATCTAGTCTTTTGTCTAATAGCGAAGCGGGTCTATTGTCTAAAAAACTATCTTTGTAGCACGAAAATGATGGAGAATTCAACGAAAATAGCGGTCATTGGTGGAGGTAGCTGGGCAACAGCCATTGTCAAAATTTTGTGCAACAATGTCGATTCACTTTCTTGGTGGGTGCGAAAAGAAGAGGTTGCAGTACACATTCGCACATTTCATCACAATCCAAATTATTTGCAATCGGTGGAGTTGGATGTTGCTAAAATCAACGTGAGTTCAGACCTACATGACATCATTAAAGAAGCAAACATTTTAGTCATTGCCACACCATCTGCTTTTATCGATTCCGTATTTTCAGGGATTGAAAAAAAAGCCTTGGAAGGTAAATTTATTTTGTCAGCGGTGAAAGGTATTGTTCCTGAAACATTTGAAATTCCAGCCCATTATTTCCATAGAAAATTCAATGTTCCCTCAAAGCAAATTGGCATCGTTTGCGGACCCTGTCACGCAGAAGAAGTGGCATTGGAGCGACTTTCATACCTTACTTTGGCGTCTGAAAACGAAGACATGGCAGTAGAGCTTGCCACACTTTTTTCTTGTCGTTACATTAAAACATCAACATCCGACGACCTGTATGGAACAGAATTTTCAGCAGTTCTTAAGAATGTATATGCGCTTGCAGGCGGAATTTGCGCAGGCTTGGGCTATGGAGATAATTTTCAAGCGGTACTGATTTCCAATGCTATACAAGAAATTGAGCGTTTTATTGACGTGGCAAACCCCATTCATCGCGATGTGAAATCGAGTGCGTATTTAGGTGATTTATTGGTAACTGCGTATTCAAATTTTTCTCGAAACAGAACTTTTGGGGTGATGATTGGGAAAGGTTATTCAGTAAAATCCGCTCAATTGGAGATGAACATGATTGCTGAAGGTTACTACGCCGTAAAATGTGTGCATGAAATCAATAAGAAATTATTAGTCGATCTTCCTATTGTAGACGCGGTGTATGAAATTTTGTACAACGGTCACAACAGTAAATTGGTGATTGAGCACTTGACACACAAACTGAGTTAATTTTATTTCTTTTCCTTAATATTCCATTAATTTTGTGGAAAATTTTTTAGCAATGAAAGTCTTCAAATTTGGTGGCGCATCGGTGAAGGATGCAAACGCAGTTCGAAATGTCTCTGAAATATTAAAGTTGTTTCCAGGTGAGCAATTAACAGTGATTGTATCTGCAATGGGTAAAACCACCAACAAATTGGAAGAGGTGGTTGATGCCTACAAGTCCAATGATTTATTGACATTCAATTCACACGTGAAGGATTTGTTCGATTTCCATGAAAGCATTATGGGAGAGTTGTTCCGTGAGCGTCATTTCAATGTGTTTAATACGGTGGAACAGGTGTTTGAAAATTTGCGCAAGCGATTTGACGAGCCATTTTCCGACAATTTTAGTTTTGAATATGACCAAATTGTATCCCTGGGGGAGGTGCTTTCTTCGCACATTGTGGCTGCCTTTTTGTTTGAAGAAGGTCATTCCTCAGCATGGGCAGATGCACGTAAATTAATTCGCACCGACAATCAATTTCAAGAAGGAAATGTAGACTGGGAGAAATCAACTGAATTGATTCAAAATCGTTTTGTGCCTCTGTTTGAGAAATCATCTATTTTGGTCACACAAGGTTTCGTTGGTCACACCGCGGAAGGCTCCACTACAACCTTAGGGCGTGAAGGCTCTGACTATACTGCAGGAATCTTTGCTTACTGCGCCAATGCGGAAAGTGTTACCATTTGGAAAGATGTGCCCGGAATGTTGAATGCCGATCCAAAATATTTCGAAAATACGATTAAACTCGATAAAATTTCTTTCCGAGAAGCCATTGAGCTTTCGTACTATGGAGCTTCTGTCATTCACCCAAAGACAGTGAAACCACTTCAAAATAAAAATATTCCGCTGTATGTGAAATCGTTTTTGAATCCACAAGCTGTTGGAACTGAAATACAATCCTCAACAGAATTTGATCATTTAGTTCCCTCGTTCATTTTTAGCAAAAATCAGGTCTTGTTTTCCATCACCACACGCGATTTTTCCTTCATTATCGAAGAACATTTGAGCGATATTTTCAATCGACTTTCTTCTGTGAATGCAAAAATTAATTTGATGCAAAATTCTGCACTTGATTTTTCCATTTTGCTGGATCGTTCCAAGGTGGACCCTCAAGCAATTGTTGATTTGTTCAAAGACACCTACTCCGTGCGCTACAATGAAAATGTGGAATTGGTTACCATTCGTCATTATGATACTACTACCATTGATCGGGTGACAGAAGGAAAACAAATCTTAGTGGAGCAAAAAACGCGACAAACAGCGCGCATTGTTTTGAAAAATAGTTGATCAGTTCATTAGCTCAGCAAAAATTGCTAATTTTGAACCATTCTAAATAATGAAACTTCGTTTATCAGATATCAAAGTAGGTGTTCCGGTACGCATTGTCGAAATTGACAAAGGCGACCTGAGGGCAAAATTGTTGGAAATGGGTTTGTTGAAGGAAAGGGAAGTTATCATAGCGTTTAAAGCGCCACTCGGTGATCCCATCGCTGTGGAAATTGAAGGGTCATTGTTGGCCTTGCGATTGGAAGAAGCTTCTTGTATTACTGTTGAAACATTAGTCGATTAATGAAAATTGCGCTACTAGGAAATCCCAATACTGGAAAGAGCTCTGTTTTCAATATGCTCACCGGTCTTCGACAATCTGTTGGAAATTTCCCTGGAGTTACAGTGGATAGAAAAGAAGGGGTATTGACGATTGATGAGGTTTCACATCAACTAATTGATTTCCCAGGAACCTACAGTATATATCCTCGTTCGCAAGATGAACAAATTGTGTACGATGTTCTTTCCAATCCTGAACACAGTGATTTCCCCGATCTAGCAGTCGTAGTGGTTGATGCAAGTAATTTGAAGCGAAACTTATTTTTATTCACGCAAATTTATGATTTGGGTCTTCCATGTGTGTTGGTACTTAACATGTCGGATTTAGCGAATAAAAAGGGGATTAACATTGACAGCACGCTTTTAAAATCAGAATTTGCACGAGCTGAAATAGTGGAAGCAACTGCGCGTGTCGGTTTAGGAAAAGGACGAATTGTTGAAGCAATTAAAAATGCGAAATCACAAGAAGTAGGTGCATATCTTGGAAAAAACTCATTGTGTGCTATCAACGATGCAAAATGTCATGAGGAAGAAGCTGAACGACGCTTTTCTGCAATCGACTCTATCATTGAAAAAGTGATTTCCCATGTGGCAACTTCGCCAACGCAAATGAAAAATCGCCTAGATAAAGTACTTACGCATTCCTTTTGGGGTTATTTCATTTTTGCTGCAATTCTTCTGCTCGTTTTTCAGTCAATTTTTTCGTTTGCTGCCATTCCCATGGATTTCATCGATGGTAGTTTTGGGCAATTGAGTGCATGGTTAAAAGTCAATCTACCGATTGGTGTTTTTTCAGATTTAATTAGCCAAGGAATTGTGCCGGGAATTGGGGGCGTAATCATTTTTGTACCTCAAATTGCGCTGTTATTCTTCTTTATGGCCTTGCTGGAAGAAAGTGGTTATTTGGCGCGTGCTGTTTTTATATTGGATCGAATTATGCGACCCCTCGGCTTGAATGGTAGGAGCGCTGTTCCTTTACTTTCGAGTGTAGCTTGTGCTATTCCGGGAGTGATGGCTGCTCGCACCATCGCCAATCGAAAAGAACGATTGATCACCATTTTGGTGGCACCTTTGATGAGTTGCTCGGCGCGAATTCCAGTGTACACGCTTTTGATTGCTTTGGTGATTCCCAGTGAAAATTTTTTAGGCGTTTTTAATTATCAAGGATTGGTGCTCTTTGGACTCTACTTTTTAGGTTTATTCTTTGCCCTTTTGGTGGCTTTTGTGTTGAAATTGATCATAAAATCAAACGAACCAAGTCTTCTATTACTTGAATTGCCAACGTATAAAATTCCACGCTGGAAAAATGTGAGCATTTCTGTTTTCGAAAAGGTGAAAGTCTTTGTCCTTGATGCAGGAAAAATGATTTTAGCCATTTCTATTTTACTCTGGGCATTGGCCACATTTGGCCCGAGTGGAAAAATGGATGCAGCAGAGCAAAAGGCGAGAAGAGAAGGTGAAAAGTCGCATTTATCAGCCCTGCAAGTGGAGAAAAATGTAGCTTCCACACGCCTTGAAAATTCATACATTGGTCATGTGGGACGCTTCGTTGAACCTGCTATTCAACCTTTGGGCTACGATTGGAAAATCGGTATTTCATTGTTAACTTCTTTTGTGGCGCGCGAGGTTTTTGTAGGCTCCTTAGCTACTATTTATGCCGTGCAAGATACAGATGTCGACCATCACCGTTTGGTGGATCGATTGAAAGCAGAGGAAAAAGCAGATGGAACGCCCGTTTTCTCTTTTGCGGTCGGACTTTCACTCATGGTGTACTACGTATTTGCAATGCAGTGTATGACCACGTTAGTAGTGGTGCGGCAAGAAACCAAATCTTGGAGAATTCCTATTGTGCAATTACTTTACATGGGAGTTTTAGCCTATTTGGGTGCTTTTATTGTTTTTCAACTCTTTAAGTAATGCAAATCGCACTTCTCATTATAGCAATTGTTCTCGCCTTGTTTTTTCTTGTAAAGCGATTTTTTGGCAAGAAGAAAAAGGAAGGATGTGATGGTTGCAATTAAGTGAAAACCGCCGCTCTTCGACAAGCTCAGGGACCAGCTTTTTACCCTTAATAGATCTACAACGAGTTATCTTACTCAAACCTCACCCCTTGCTCACGCAAAACAGTACGTGCATATAGGGCATAAAATGCAAGGTACGTGAAGCAAATTACCCCAATAATAAATGAAGGCTGAATACCAATTACATCTGCTAATTTTCCTTGCAATGGTGGAATCAATGCACCGCCTAAAATCATCATTATTAAAAATGCAGAACCTTGCGATTGGTATTTTCCAAGTCCACCCAAAGCCAATGAAAATATGCACGGCCACATAATGGAACAGAACAAGCCACCACTCAAAAATGCGTAGATGGCCACATCGCCTTTAGTCATTAATCCTACTACCATCGCAGTTGCTCCGAGTAAGCCAAACAATCCTAAGGTCAAAGCAGGCTTGTCATTGGTGAGGTAAAATCCAGCTATTTGCACCAATACACAAAGTACGTAATAATACAATGCATCCACATTGAAACCTGATGCGCTAGTCAATAAAAGCACCACGCCAAAAGCTATCAATGGTACGAAGAAGGTTAAGATTTTTTTCCACATGCTTGAAACATTGAATACATTGATGGCGCCCGCCCAGCGACCAATCATTAACGATCCCCAGTACATGGCTACATAGGGTGCTACCTCAGAAGCACTGTGTGAACCAAAGTCTTTTTGCTTCAACAATTCCGCGAGGTTACTACCTACAGCCACTTCCACACCAACATAAACAAAGATGGCCAACATTCCCAATGTTAACTGTGGATATTGCATTGCACCCCAACCAGTTTTTTGTTTTTTCCCAGCCACAAAAGCAATAAAAAGTCCCAACACCACCACTGCAATACCGCCAGTGGTCCACAGCATACGTTGCTGATCCAATGGTTTTGCAATTGCTTGAATTTCATTATTGATCGCTTTTTCCGTGTTCAGTTGCGCTTGCGTTAAGGTTTTCATCGGTTCACCTTGTTCATCCAATTTCACTAGTTCAAGGTCGTGCTTAAGTTCTACTAATTGTTTTGCTTCGTCGCTTTTATAACTGCTAAAAACTGGAACAAATGTAATTGCCAAGAGTACGGTAATCACTAGTAAAGTAACAATTGCTTTGTTGGCTTTCATATCTTGTTTAGCAACTGCTTTAGTGTTATCATCTAACAATTCGGAATCACTTTCATCTGTAGAAGCAGTGACATCATTTAATTTCCCATCAGGTAAACTCTTTGAGAAATAGAGTAGAGCAGCAATGGCTACAAACAAGGCTCCAACGCCCGCGTACAAGACCATCACTTTTCCTAAACTCAAAGATTTAATCATGTCATCGCTAATCGCAGAGGCTGTTCCAAAAAGTGCTAAGGAAACAACCAGCGGACCGAGTGTAGTTCCCAAGCTGTTTACACCTCCTCCAAAACTCACACGATTGCTTCCAGTTTTTTCGTCGCCAAGTGAAATCATGAATGGATTAGCAGAGGTTTGTTGTAAGGAAAAGCCAAGTGCTACCACGAAAAGTCCAAGCAGCATTCCAGAAAATACATCTTTGTACACCGCAAAAATCATCAATGCCGCGCCCAAGGCAGAAAACAAGAGTCCGTATACAATACTTCGTTTGTAACCCCAAGAACCAACCAAATCTTTTCCACGTAGTGAACCAAAAATGAACAAGCCTAAAGCCCCCAAGTAGTACGCAAAATAAAAGGCAAAATCGATCAGTTGACTTTGAAATTGATCTAAATGAAAATATTCTTTACAAAAAGGAATGAACACCCCATTTCCAGCGGCGATAAATCCCCAGAAGAAAAATACCGTGGTTAACGTTGCTATAGCTCCGTAATTTGTATTGTTGTTGGTTTGAGTAGACATATAATAAATTTGATGCAAACGAAAATACAGTTTATAATTGCAACTATTTCTTTTTCCTTTTTCAATTTTTTAACAATCCTTTTTTGGGAAGTCGGTAAAAATGAAGTTTCTTTGTTTACTTGATTGCAAACAAAATTCATTTGTTATGAAAAATTTCCTTCTTTTTACCATAGTGTTGAGTGTTTTGGCTTGTACTTCAAAACCAGAAAAAATTCATTTACGGACTGAAAAAGGTCCACGAACTGAGCATTCTGAAGTAAATGTGGCTGCCAATAGCACTGTGAAAATGGAAATTCAAGGGATGACCTGTGAAATGGGATGTGGTGGTACCATTCGTACCGCATTGAAAGGCACTGAAGCAGTAGCGAGAGTGCAATATGATTTTAAGGAAGGTGCAAAAGTTCAAACAGCTACTATTTCATTCGACAACACTAAAATTAGCCCAGAAAAAATGATCAATATCGTTGAAAAACTAAATGATAATCAATTTTCAGTAGGAAATTTTGAAGTGCTTACCAGTAACAATGTAGGTACTAATGAATCAGACAAAGTAACACATGAGGAAAAAGCTGTAATTGAGATGAGTTCATCTATTAAATTGCCAAACTTGTTGGGGATACTAAAAGGCTTAATTCAGCGTTAATATTTTCACTAAAAAAGCTATCTTTGCTTTAATGTCATCTGACCAAAAATATATAGCGGGCTCGTTACTAGAGCAAATTGTTGTTCCTAGCGATCTACGCAGTAAATTCAGTACTGCAGATTTGCCCCAAATTTCAAATGAAGTACGTGATTACATTATTGATGTGATTTCTGATATCGGGAACTCGCATTTTGGTGCAAGTTTGGGCGTTGTGGAATTGACAGTTGCTTTGCATTATGTTTTTAATACCCCTGAAGATCAATTGGTTTGGGATGTTGGTCACCAAGCATACGGACATAAAATTTTAACTGGACGAAGAGATCGTTTTCACACCAATCGTTTGAAAGGTGGAATTTCTGGTTTCCCAAAACGTTCTGAAAGTGAATACGATACTTTTGGCGTTGGTCACTCTTCAACATCTATTTCAGCCGCGTTAGGAATGGCGGTAGCAAGTAAATACAAAGGCGATAAACACAAACAGCACATCGCGATTATTGGTGATGGAGCAATGACCGCTGGAATGGCATTTGAAGGAATGAACCATGCAGGATTTGAAAAAGACACTAATCTTTTGGTGATTTTGAACGACAACTGTATGTCGATTGATCCTAATGTTGGTGCGCTGAAAGAATACTTAACTGACATTACAACCTCTCATACTTACAATAAATTTAAGGATGAGGTTTGGAATTTATTAGGTAAAATTTCAAAATTTGGTCCTGACGCCCAAAGTATTGCCACAAAGGTTTCCAATGCATTGAAAGGTTCTTTGTTGAAGCAAAGTAATTTATTTGAATCATTGAATTTTCGTTATTTCGGACCAGTTGATGGTCATGACGTAGAAAGTTTAGCCGAAGTGTTAAAAGACCTGAAAGATATTCCTGGACCAAAAATATTGCATTGTTTGACCAAGAAAGGAGGAGGATATAAATTTTCTGAGGAAGGAAATCCAACTGTTTGGCATGCACCTGGAGTGTTTAATAAAGATACTGGTGAGATCGTAAAAGTAGTTCCAAAATCACCACAACCACCTAAATATCAAGATGTTTTCGGACACACAATTGTAGAGTTAGCAGAACAAAACGATAAAATTATGGGGGTAACTCCTGCAATGCCATCGGGTTGTTCGTTAAATATTATGATGGCAGCAATGCCTGATCGCGCTTTTGATGTAGGAATTGCTGAACAACATGCGGTAACGTTTTCCGCAGGCTTGGCAACACAAGGTTTAGTGCCGTTTTGTAATATTTACTCCTCATTCATGCAACGTGCATATGATCAAGTCTTACATGATGTTGCTTTACAAAATTTGAATGTAGTTTTTTGTTTAGATCGAGGTGGTTTGGTAGGTGCTGATGGTGCAACGCATCATGGAGCGTATGACCTTGCCTACATGCGTCACATTCCTAATATGATTGTGAGTGCACCGATGGATGAAGCTGAGTTGCGCAATTTGATGTTTACCGCGCAACAAGAAAATATGGGTCCGTTTACCATTCGTTATCCTCGTGGAAATGGTATCAATACAGAGTGGAAAACAGTGATGAAGGCAGTTAAGCCTGGAACTGGACGTAAATTGACAAATGGGGAAGATATCGCTATTTTGACAATTGGTCACCCAGGAAATTTCGCAGTAAAAGCAATCGATGAACTCAAAAATGTAGGTGTTTCTGCTGCTCATTACGACATGCGTTTTGTGAAGCCCATTGATGAAATCATGCTACACGAAGTTTTCTCGAAATTTAAGAAAGTGATCACGGTAGAAGATGGTTGCTTGATGGGTGGATTTGGTTCTGCTGTCATCGAATTCATGGTAGATCAGAATTATAAAGCAGAAGTTGTTCGACTTGGAATTCCTGATAAATACATCAATCATGGAACACAAGCTGAATTATGGGAAGAGTGTGGATTTGATGCGAAGGGGATTGTGGCTACTGTTAAAAAAATGGTGAATTACAAGGAGAGTAGCCAACAACGGGAAAAGCTCGGGTAAAAGAACACGAATTAATCCAATTAGACGAATTTACACTAATTGATCAGTAAACTATTCGTCGGAACTCAAGACTTTTACTACCGAAATTAATTAGTAATCCTAATTTGCATCCAGTTGCGTTCAAATAGTTGTATACCTGTAAAGTGTGCTCTTCACAAATCGATTCAACTGCTTTTAATTCAACAATAATTTCTTGATGACAAATAAAATCGGCAACAAATTTTTTCCGCAGTGGTTTTTCTTTGTAATAAACCGGAATTGACTTTTCTTTTTCGAAAGGGATTTCTATCTCTTCCAGCTCAATTGCAAAGGCTTCCTGATATACAGATTCTAGGAATCCACTCCCTAATTCACTATGCACACGCATTGCACATCCAATAATTTCAAATGATTCTTTTTTGAAATACAATTTTGGGTAATCCATTATCTTTTTTCTATTTAAGTTAAGAAAAAAGTTCAATTGTTTATAGGGGAATTTCAAAAAATAATTCGTGTTAATTTGTAAAATTGGATTAATTCGTGTTCCTCTTCTTAACTTTACACCATGAAATTGCACGTGCGCGAAATGGGTAGTGGTCAACCCTTTGTCATCCTACATGGCCTGTTCGGTTTTTCAGACAATTGGCAATCACACGCTAAGAAATTAGCAGAATATTACAGGGTCATTTTGATCGATTTGAGAAATCACGGTCATTCCGAATGGAGTGATGAATTTTCGTATCAGATCATGATGAATGATGTGAAAGAAGTCTTCGATGATTTACAACTGCAGAAGGTTATTTTGCTCGGTCATTCAATGGGAGGTAAAGTAGCGATGCTTTTCGCTCAACAATATGAAGATTTGCTCGACAAATTAATTGTGGTGGATATGGGAATCAAATCCTATCCAATGCACCACCAACATATTTTAGCCGGATTAAACGCCTTGCATTTAGATACCATGAAAGCGAGGAGTGAGGCAGAATTGGTTTTACGTCAGCACATTGATTCAGAAGGAGTCATTCAATTTCTATTAAAAAACCTATATTGGAAGGAAAAAGGAAAATTGGCCTTTCGCATGAATCTACCTGTACTGGAAGCCAAAATGGAAGAGATTTTAGGAGAAATCCCGACAAAAGAAGTTTTTCTACCTACGTTGTTCATCCGCGGGGAACTTTCCAATTACATTCTTGATGAAGACATCGATGATTTAGAAGAAGCATTTCCAGATATGCAATTAGTAACAATTCCTAACGCTGGACACTGGGTGCATGCTGAAGCTTTTGAACCTTTTTTGGAGGCAGTATTGAGTTTTTGCTTGAGGTAGCTTAACCGCAAAGATTGCCAAGTATCGTGCAAAGTACGCAATGGATTGTAAGTGATGAAAATTTTGCGCTAATCTGCAAGAGCTTAATTACAAATTCTCAAAGAAATCATTGCCTTTGTCGTCAGTAATAATAAAAGCGGGGAAATTCTTTACCTTAATTTTACGAATGGCTTCCATGCCCAACTCTTCAAAATCGACCAATTCCACAGATTCAATGTTTTCTTTGGCTAAAATTGCTGCTGGGCCACCCACAGATCCCAAGTAAAAGCCTCCGTATTTCTGACACGCATTTTTTACTTGTACTGTGCGATTTCCTTTTGCCAACATAATCATGCTTCCTCCATGTTCCTGAAATAAATCTACATACGAGTCCATGCGCCCAGCTGTAGTTGGACCAAAAGACCCCGATGGCATTCCTTCAGGCGTTTTCGCTGGCCCAGCGTAATAGATCGGGTGATTTTTGAAATACGCTGGCATTGGTTTTCCGGCATCGAGTAATTCTTTGATTTTTGCATGGGCGATATCGCGTGCAACGATCAATGTTCCGTTTAGGCGCAATCGAGTTTTGATCGGATAATTCGCTAAATCAGCCAAGACTTCCTTCATCGGTCGATCCAAATCAACATCCACTGGAGCTTCCAAATGCGGTGCAGAAGCAGGTAACAATCGACGAGGATTTTGCTCCAATTGCTCTATAAATAATCCTTCTTTGGTGATTTTTGCTTTAATATTTCGGTCGGCAGAGCAAGAAACACCCAGGCCAACTGGACAAGATGCAGCATGGCGCGGCAAGCGAATTACTCGCACATCATGTGTAAAATATTTTCCTCCAAATTGAGCTCCGATTTGAGATTCCTGACAAATTAACTGAATGCGTTTTTCCCATTCTAAATCACGGAAAGCTTGTCCACCCATGTTTCCTTCCGTAGGCAATTCATCGAAATAGCCAGCTGATGCTTTTTTCACTGCTGCCAAATTTGCTTCAGCAGAAGTACCACCTACCACAAATGCAAGGTGATAAGGCGGGCAAGCAGACGTTCCCAAATCCATAATTTTTTCCTTAATGAATTTCTCCATAGAGGCATCATTCAGCAATGATTTTGTTTGCTGGTATAAATATGTTTTGTTGGCTGATCCACCCCCTTTCGCAAGGAAGAGGAATTCATAGTAATTTCCTTTCTTCGCGTAAATATCAATTTGTGCTGGAAGATTGGAACCCGAATTTTTCTCATCGAACATCGTTACTGGTACCACCTGCGAATAGCGAAGATTGCGCTCTTGGTAGGTGTTGAAAATTCCTTTCGACAAATATTCAGCATCGTCAACACCTGTGTAAACGTTTTCACCTTTTTTTGCCATCACAATTGCAGTGCCGGTATCCTGACATGAAGGTAATTGTCCTTCAGCTGCAACAGTAGCATTTTGCAATAAATTGTAGGCTACAAAGCGATCATTGTCGGTAGCTTCTGGATCATCTAAAATGCGCTTTAATTTTTCCAAGTGAGATGTTCTCAAGTAAAAAGAAACATCTGCCATCGCCTGCTCAGCAAGCAATTCAAGTCCTTTCGGATCGATCACTAAAATTTCACGTTCGCCTAATTTCTCTAGTTTTACGTAGTCAGATGAAATTTTTCGGTATTCGGTAGTATCTCGTTGAATTGGATAAGGATCTTGATAAGAAAATGTTGCCATAGTTGATGATTTGACAGCAAATTTAATGATTCTTCACTAAGATAGTAGCTAAATTACTTACCATTTTACACGAATTCCAAGTCCATGTCCAATTCCTAAATGTGTGCTTGTTCCTAATTCAGGTATATGATTGAAGGTAATGGAAGGCTTGATTTCATAGAAGAGATGAAGTCGATTCCAAAACTCGCGTTTTTTTCCTATTCGGAAATCTACTCCCATGGGTAAATAGATTGTATGAGTAAAATATGATTTATTTTTAAAAGTTTCATTGATACTTACTGCATTTGGAGACTCACCACCGTACCCGTAATTTTGTCCATACGTATATTCACTATATCCAATGGAAGAGAAGGAGTTAAATCCAATTCCTGCAGTGTAACCTACTCCGCCATAGATCGACCAACGTTTTTCTGGATTGGTTCGAAAGAGAATAGAAGCATCAAAAGAAATAATCTGACTAGAATGATTAAAATAAGCCATGGAGAAACGAGTTGTGTCTTGGAAATATTGCTGTCCCGTGGCAGATGAGGTAAGCGTGTCGTAGCGACCAGTTTCAGACTTTGAAAGTGATCCGTAGAACGAATTACGGTCGCTGTAGTTCAATCCTAAACGAAGGGTCATATAGGGTAGATTCTTGAAACTTAGACCTAAGGAGGCAGCTAGTAGTTGACTACTATTTAAGTATCCATATCCTGATTGTGAAAAACCAGTGAAATCTCTTGCTAAAATAGATGACGAGGGAGCAAATTTTTGCATCTCAACTAAATTGAGACTTCGATAGTCTGAAATTTGAGCGCCAAAAAAGACTTGCGCTTCTGATAATGTAATGTTCTTCTCCCCAGATTCTTGTGCAAAATTGATGGTAGTAAGGAATAGTAAACTGATGGACAACGCCGATTGAATAATTCTCATAGTTATTAATTTTGTTTGAAATAGTAATCGAAACTTTAACAATTTTAGTGTATCGATTGTTACTCAAATTAACCACCGATGAATATTCGGTACTATTGGCTGAGCAGAACCCCTTTTAATTTTTTCATTCCTTCAGTAGCAGATAGTTGAAAGAAATTCTGATACTGTCCAAATCGATCTTCTAAATTGGGGTCAATAACGAATAATTCACAAGAATCTTTAATGAAATCAATAAGTCCAGCAGCAGGATACACTTGCAATGAAGTACCAATTACGATAAAAATGTCGGCTTGGCGAGTAATTTCGATTGCTTCATCTAACATCGGAACTGCTTCTCCAAACCAAACAATATGCGGACGTAACTGAACGCCTTTTTCATTCACATCGCCTAAATTGAGATCGCCTTCCCAATGCAAAACACCTTTTGATTCTTCATTGATTGGCCGCACTTTTCGAAGTTCTCCATGTAAATGCAAGACTTTAGTCGATCCTGCTCGTTCATGCAAGTCATCCACATTTTGGGTGATCACATGCACATCAAAATTCTTTTCGAGTTCTGCTAGAATTGTGTGGGCAGCATTTGGCTCCACCTCAAACAATTGTTTTCTTCTTTGATTGTAAAAATTGAGCACCAGTTCTGGGTTGCGTCGAAACCCTTCTGGACTTGCAACATCCTCCACACGATGATTTTCCCATAAACCATTACTATCGCGAAACGTTTTAATTCCACTTTCAGCAGAAATTCCAGCGCCTGACAATACCACAATTTTCTTCATATTGGCTCAACTTTAGTGAAACAAAGCTACTATTTTAGATGGATCTATGTTTGATTCTAATTTTTATTAACCGCAAAGAAGCAATGAACGCAAAGTAGGATTTGCTCACTTTGCGACCTCTGCATCTTTGCGGTTTTTATAAGTCTTTTTCACTAAATTTGTACTCCCAATTTTTTTATACACACAATGTCAAAAAAATACAACGAATACAAAGGATTGAACTTGCCAAACGTAGCCCAAAATGTCTTGGAACAATGGCAAAAAAATAATGTATTTGAACGCTCAATTACTTCACGCGAAGGAAACGAGCCTTATATCTTCTTTGAAGGGCCGCCATCAGCAAATGGTTTGCCTGGAATTCACCACGTAATGGGTCGTGCCATCAAAGATATTTTTTGTCGTTACCAAACACTCAAAGGAAAGCAAGTTAAACGTAAAGCCGGTTGGGATACGCATGGTTTGCCCGTTGAGTTAGGAGTTGAAAAAGAATTAGGAATCACGAAAGAAGATATAGGGAAGAAAATTTCAGTTGACGATTACAACAAAGCGTGTCGTGAGGCAGTGATGCGCTATACAGATATTTGGAATGACCTTACCAATAAAATGGGCTACTGGGTAGATATGGAAGATCCATACATTACGTATGAGTCGAAGTACATGGAATCTGTTTGGTGGTTATTGGGACAATTGTATCAAAAGAAATTAATGTACAAAGGCTACACCATTCAACCCTATTCGCCAGCAGCAGGAACTGGACTTTCTTCACACGAAATCAATCAGCCAGGTTGCTACCGAGATGTTTCTGACACCACTGTTGTTGCGCAGTTTAAGGTGGCCTCGACTTCGCTCGGACACCTTTTAGAACTATTTGGACGAAATTCTAGCGAAGCCGAAAGTTTGCCGAGCGGAGTCGAAAGTTTGCCGAGCGGAGTCGAGGTACACTTTCTAGCTTGGACAACTACGCCTTGGACCTTGCCCTCAAACACTGCTTTGTGTGTTGGACCGAAGATTGAGTATGTGTTAGTTTCAACCTTCAATCAATATACGTATGAGCGAATTGAGGTGATCTTGGCAAAAAACCTTGTTAACTATCAATTCAATAAAGCATTTAAACAAGTTGAAACAGTTGAAGAATTAGCTTCCTATCAAAATGGAGATAAAGTAATACCATTCTTTGTTTCTGAAGTAGTTGAAGGATCAAAATTAATTGGTCTTCGCTACGAGCAATTGTTGCCATATACTTTACCAGCAGAAACTCCTGAAAATGCTTTCCAAGTCATTGGAGGTGATTTTGTAACGACCGAAGACGGAACAGGAATCGTACATATTGCACCTACGTTTGGAGCAGATGATGCCCGCGTCGCGAAAGAAGCGGGAGTTCCACCAATGTTGGTGAAGGATGAAAACGACAATTTGGTTCCGCTAGTTGATTTAACTGGACGTTTCAGACCAGAAATGGGTGAATTTGCAGGTATGTTTGTGAAAAACGAATACTATGCAAACAATGAAGCTCCAGAAAAATCGGCGGATGTTCAGATTGCAATCAAACTAAAAGAAGAAAATAAGGCCTTTAAAGTGGAGAAATATGTGCACAGTTATCCGCATTGTTGGAGAACAGATAAGCCTGTTTTGTACTATCCATTAGACTCTTGGTTTATTAAGGTTACTGATGTAAAAGAGCGTATGTTCTCCTTGAATGAAACCATCAACTGGAAACCTGAGTCAACTGGCAGTGGACGTTTTGGTAAATGGTTGGAGAATGCAAATGATTGGAACCTTTCCCGCTCACGTTATTGGGGAATTCCAATCCCAATCTGGAGAACAGAAGATGGAACAGAGGAAATTTGCATTTCTTCAGTTGAGCAATTGAAGGAAGAATGCCATAAAGCTGTTCAGGCTGGAATGATGGAAAGCAATCCTTTAGCTGATTTCGTGGTCAATGATTTCTCGAAAGCCAATTACAGTAAGGTGGATTTACACAAAAATTACGTAGACGAAATAACCTTAGTTTCCCCATCTGGCAAAGCAATGAAAAGAGAATCGGACTTGATTGATGTTTGGTTCGATTCTGGCGCTATGCCTTATGCACAATGGCACTACCCATTTGAGAATAAGGATTTGATTGATGGAAATAAATCCTATCCGGCAGATTTTATCGCGGAAGGGGTGGATCAAACACGAGGATGGTTCTATACTTTGCATGCCATTTCAACAATGGTATTCGACTCGGTGGCCTACAAAAATGTGGTTTCGAATGGTTTGGTATTGGACAAAAACGGACAAAAGATGTCGAAGCGTTTAGGAAACGCAATTGATCCATTTTCGACCTTGGAAAAATACGGTCCAGATGCCACACGTTGGTACATGATTACAAATGCCCAGCCGTGGGATAATTTGAAGTTTGATTTGGATGGAATTACAGAAGTGCAACGAAAATTCTTCGGAACACTTTACAATACATATTCCTTCTTCTCACTGTATGCAAACATTGATGGTTTTGATTTTTCAGGTACGGAAATCCCTTTAGAAAATCGACCTGAAATCGACCGATGGATTATTTCGCGCTTGAACTCTTTAATTAAGGAAGTTGATAATGCTTTTGCAGACTATGAGCCAACAAAGGCTGGACGTTTAATCGAAGATTTCGTGAACGATCAACTTTCGAATTGGTACGTTCGTTTGTGCCGCAGAAGATTCTGGAAGTCGGATGATTCTCAAGATAAATTGGCGGCATACCAAACTTTGTACACTTGTTTGGAAACGGTTGCTATTTTGTCTAGTCCGATTGCGCCATTCTTCTCTGATCAATTGTTTAATGATTTGAATTCAGTGTCGAATCGTCATGCGGTTGATTCAGTTCACTTGGTGAATTATCCGAAAGTAGATGAATTGGCTATCAATTTGACATTAGAAGCACAAATGGAGATTGCTCAACGTACTTCATCGTTGGTGTTGGCATTGCGCAAGAAGGAAAAATTGAAAGTACGTCAACCATTACAAAAAATAATGGTGCCAGTACTAAATAAATCGTTTGCTGAAAATATTTTGCATGTAAAGGACTTGATTTTATCGGAAGTGAATGTGAAAACATTGGAGTTGATGGATGAAAACAACACGATGTTAGTGAAAACGATTAAACCAAATTTCAAAACGATAGGACCAAAGTACGGCCAGCAAATGAAAGCAATTGCAGCAATTGTTGCTCAATTTACACAAGAAGATATCGCCAAGATTGAACAATCAAATGGTTGGATCGGTCAAATCGATGGAAATGAAATCGTTTTAGATTTACAGGACTTTGAATTAATGGCACAAGACATTCCGGGGTGGTTAGTAGCTTCAGAAGGACAGTTAACAGTTGCCTTGGATATTACTTTAACTGATGAATTGAAGGCAGAAGGAATTGCTAGAGAGTTGGTAAATCGTGTGCAAAATTTGAGAAAAGATTCTGGGTTGGAAGTTACCGATCGTATTAATTTGAAAATTGAAACAAGTGAGTTGATTCAAAACTCAATTGTTGCCAATACTACTTTTGTTTGTAGCGAAGTACTCGCCAATGATATTCAATTTGGTAACGTATCAGCGGGAGCGCTAGTTACTGATTTGATTGAAGAAGCTGATACCAAGATTGAATTGGTTTAATTCTAAATAGATTGAAACAAAAAAGCCCTGGTCACTGAGCGAAGTCGAAGTGCAGGGCTTTTTTTGTTTTTATCGTGGTCCTATATTCTGTTTGTCTACTGCAGGAGAGGGACTTTCGTTAACTGTCTTTGCATCAATTTCAGCTTTTCTCTGTTGCTGAATAATAATTGCTTCTTCCGCAGCTTTTCTTTCTCTCTCTTTTTGTTCCAATTCCTGATTCTCCCAGAATTCTTTTACTCTCAATTTGGAGGCATCAGTAACTCTCATTCCATTTAATACTTCTTGTGGTACAGCTTGTTCCAATTCTTCAATCGATTTACTGTGGACATTTACTGTTACTTTTGCCATAGCAATATAATCCAATGACACTTTTTCGTTGTTAACACCAGAGATTTGTACTTTAAAACCAGTCGCTGATTTATTTACAATAGTAGCAGAAACATTTATTTGATTAACGGATAGCGTGATAACAGGAACTGAGCCATTCAATTGTTTGCTAAAGTCAGTATCAAAATCAACAAAAAACTCACCATTGCTTAATTCAACTGCACCAAAATCTGATATTTTCTTTATGCTTCCGTTTGTCATGCCTAGTTCTTCTTTAATCTCCTTAATATCTTCTCGATTACTTTTTGCAGCAACAATTCCCAATGTAGCAACTGAGTATATATCAACACCGCCGAAAGCATTATCTTGAACATAGTCAGGTGCTTCATCCAAGATTAATCCAAGGTGGAAGTTAGGTTGACATTTAGTCTCTTGCCCACTTACCCATTCAGTAGTTTCATTTTTGTAACGGTACAGATATGGATTGAGGCGATCAATATCTATCATCACTAAATCCGAAACATTATCAGTTACTGCAGTAATATCTTTCTTTTTTTCTCGGACAGAAGCCGTTACGAATCCGTAGGAATACATGCGATACCAAGCTCTTCCATTGATGCCAACGTAACCCCAGTTATCATTACTAGAATTCACATATCTGTCCGCTAAGGCACCACCAATGTTAAGCATATCAAATTGCATTAAATCTGAACCGCCAACATTGTGTTTAATTTTCAGACCTTGAGAACCTCTAAAAGTGATCCAAGCGTCATTGTAATCATAAAATCCACCATCATCAGAAATGGATTCACCACCACCTCCAGCATTATCATAATTAGCATAAAATCTTGGATTAGCTCCAAAAGGTGCTCCAAATGGGTTATTTCCATATCCTGCTACACCACCTGTTGCTAAAATAGGTTTTGCATTGTAAGTTCTTAACCAAGTTGCATCCGTCATTTGCCACCCACCTCCATATGTTTCAAAATAATATCCTTGATTTCCACTTACACGAAACCACCCACCATTTGCATAGATATCACCATTTGTTTGAAATTTGTACACTGGTGTAGCTACACCAACTCCCACATTACCCACCATTCCTAGAACAACACGTCCACTATTATAGAAAGCGTTTGTTAGTGCTGTATTATTATACATTTCAAGTGTGTAAACAGCGTCACTTGCGTTCCACCCTCTGATATGCATTCCATAACCTCCTCCATGTGCTACATAAACATCAGCTCCTGTTCCACTGCTATTGTTAAATCGTGCTTGCCAACCACCTTGAGCACGAACCACAGAGAACGATTCCGCAGGAGCATTTGTTCCAATACCTACGTTACCTGCTGCTGTTACTCTCATTCGTTCGGTGTTGGAAGTTCTAGTCACAAAGTCAACAGCATCTGTTGTCCCTATAAAATTTGTCGCGGCTACGGTTCCTGAATTTCCAAGAATGCTCCATGCGTATGTATTGATATTACCAGTAGATAATAATCTTGTCCAAGCTGTTGTTGCAGAGCTATTGGTCTTTCTGAACCATAATTCCTGGTCAAAAAAGCTTCCGGCAATTTGTAGCGCATAATTATTTGCAGGATTGCTATGACGTGTGTCAATTAAATGCCACCAGCTTGCAGCACCAGCGGGGTAGTTCACTGGAGCAGAAGTTTCAAAAAAGCCAGATTGAGCACCTGCATTACCTTGAAGCCCTGCGTTATCTCTAGTTTCTGTACGAACATTTGAAGTACCGAAACCAAAAGTTCCATTTGCTAGATCTAATCGATAGGCCGGTGTTGCTGTCCCAATTCCAACATTTCCTGCTGAAGTAACTCGCATTTTTTCTGTATTATTTGTGCGAGTAACAAAGTCAATGGCATCCGTAGTTCCAATAAAATTGGTTGCAGCAGCTGTCCCAGCATTGCCTAAAAGACTCCAATATGCTTGAGTACCTGAAGCTAATTTAGACCAAACGGAACCGTCCCAAAAATAAAATCCTGTTCCTGAACCACCCGTAACAGCTGCATTAGTATTATAAACCATTAATCCTGTTGCAGGTGCAGCTACCGGAGTAGCGTTGTTTGTTACATTGACCAATGCAACACGTGGAATTAATATTCCTGAGTTTGTACTTGAAATTTCCAACTTAGCACTTGCTACTGGTGTATTGGTGCCAATTCCTACGTTTTGTGCCTTAGAAGCAAATGCGCCAAAAAATAGAGAGAAAGTTAAAATTGTTTTAGATAAGTTTTTCATCGTGTATTAGTTAGTTCGTTTTCAATTTTTCAATTTCCTTTTTCATCTCAAGTAACATTAATTGTTGTTCTTGAATTAATTTACTTTGCTGATCAATGAGAACCTGCTGTTCTTTAATACTTTCAATAAAAAATGGTACAAATGCGCTGTAATTAACCATATAATTTCCATTTTGATTACTAACTGCTTCAGGAAGTATTTTTTCTACTTCCTGAGCTAATACTCCAGCCCCACTTAATTTTGGAGAATTTTTTTCAATCTCACCTGGTAGCAAATTATAGGTGTAGGTATAACCGTTTAATAACACTAATTTATCTAAAGTGTTTGTCATTTTCACGATGTTGTGCTTTGCGTTAGCATCAGACACTTGGAAATACTGTCCAGCTCCATCTATTCTAGCTCTTAGGGCTGTACCATCATACGCATTTCCTGCATTGTCCCATCCATCTTCATCAACAAATTTAACTAAATCATTATCTCCTGGAGAATATATCATTGCGTAATTACCATTTGCAAAAAAACCTCCTTCCTCGACTTCATTGTTTGCAAGATGTACGCCTTGTGTACCAGAAGGGTCAAAAGCATCAGCAAATTGGAAAGGAGTATTTGCTCTTCGATAAACAGTATTATTGTTAATCGATCTAATCTCACGGTCAACGAATAAATACCCAGGATTTCCAGACAATACTGGGTTGGTACCTGAATTCCCTAATTTAAGTTCTCCTATATTGGCATTACTTGTTGAAATAAGTCCCATTCGGTGTGCTGCATCAAGATCACTTAGGTAAGAATCATCCCCAACAATAATGTTTTGTCCTCCACCTCCGAAAACATCATTTGCTCGAATAGTACCTTGAACATCTAGCATATAACCAGGGGCAGCAGTTCCTATACCTACTAAACCAGCATTCGTCATGAACATGGTGGTCGCAGAAGCATTGTTTCTAATATTAAAGCCATTTGCTCCATAATTCATATACATAACATTATCACTCCAACGTGGCCAAAAGTATGTTTCGTATCCCCCTCCTGCATTTTTTGCTGCGAAAGATGCAGTATTTTCAACACCGAAAACATTTCCTGTAGTTCCTAAAGTCAATTGAAATCCTGGGGTGTTTGTTCCTATTCCAACATTTCCTGCAGAGGTTACTCGCATTTTTTCTGTGTTATTTGTTCTAGTCACAAAATCAACTGCATCTGTTGTTCCAATGAAGTTTGTTCCGGCTATAGTTCCGGCATTTCCAGTTGTCATCCAGCCATTTGAGCTTGTTAACAATTGTTGCCATGCTTGAGCCGCATTGTTGTTCGTTTTTCGAACCCAAAAGTTTTGGTCGAAAAAGCTCCCAGCAATCTGCATAGCATAGTTATTTCCGTTATTGCTGTGTCGTGTGTCAATTAAATGCCACCAGCTTGTTGCTCCAGCAGGGTAATTTACGGGTGCAGAAGTTTCATAGAAGCCTGATTGAGTTGCTATTTGTCCAGCATCATTTCGGGTTTCAGTTCTTGAACGATAGGTTCCAGCTGTACCATTCCCGTAGCCAAATGTTCCATTTAACTCCAAGCCATACCCTGGATTTGTTAGCCCCATTCCAACATTTCCATTTGAACCTAAAATGATCATTCTTTGAGCAGCATTGGTCGTATAGTTTAAGTTTCCAGTTCCTTTAGAACTCATACCTAAATCTTGGTTGGCATTTGAACCAGCCGCATAAATGGTGTTGAAGCCGAATCCAATTCCTTGCGTTCCATTGTCATGTCTGAATTCCACGCCAACTGCACCAGCTGATCCTGCTCCAAGGGTTCCAGTAACATATAGAGGAATTCCTGCGCCATGGATACCAGATCTTGCAGCTGCAGAAATATCTACTTTGTTAAATGGTGCAGTCATTCCAATCCCAATTCCAAGGTTTCCTGCACTCGTCATCCGCATTCTTTCGGCATTATTTGTGCGTGTAACAAAATCAATCGCATCAGTTGTTCCAATGAAATTAGAGGCTGCTGCGGTACCAGTATTGCCAGTAATTTTCCAATCTGGACCAGGATTAGATCCAGTATCGAAACGTTGCCAAGCTGCACCACTCCAATAATAGAAACCAGGCGTTACATTATTAGGGGCTACACCTGAGGTGGCCGTATTGTAAACCAATAAACTGGTTGCTGGCGCAGCAATTGGCCCCGCAGCATTTGTTGCGGTTAAAGCAACTCGCGGAACGAGCAAGCCAGAATTTGTACTTGTGATATCTAATTTAGCACTTGCAGCAGGCGTTGCTGTTCCGATTCCAACGTTTTGGGCTAGCGCTGTCGAGACAAAAAAGGTCAAGACTGCACTTGATATGTAGTTGTACTTTTTCATATTATTTTATTTTTTCAATTTTTTCAATTCGTTTCAATAGTTCATCATTCTGCTTTTTCAAGGCCTCAATTTGACTCTGTTGTTCTTTGATTGCATTGAGATAGGCAGTTAAAATTGCATGGTTGTTAAGATTCAAATAACCGTCTTCATCAACACCGACTGCTTCCGGGAACACTTTTTGCACATCCTGGGCCGAAAAGCCAACAAATTCTGTTTGCAGTACCTTTTCATCAAAAGTTCTGATTTCGGTATTCTTATAATGGTAGCGGATTGGTTGCAATTGAAGCAATTCTTGCAAGCCTTTATCGTAGGATCCATGAATAAGTTTGAGTCTTTCATCAGAAACAACAGTCCATGAATTAGTACCAGGTTTTCGACCTTGATCCAGTCCCAATTCCAACAAACCAAGAGGTGTTATGGTCCCGATTCCTAATCTGTTAGTTGTAATTCTCATTACTTCTCCAAAACCATTAGTAGCAAATCCGATGACACTTGCAGCTGGGTGAAACAAACCTGTTTGATCTGAATTAAACCAGGAATAATTTGGAGTCGTGGCGGTAGAATAAGTGTCATTGCCTCTAATATAAGCAGCACTTGTAGTCCCGGAAAAAGGTGCATTAGTAGCGGTAAACACTGAATTACCCACCACTTGCAATTTGGCATATATGGGATTAGAAGTTCCAATTCCAATATTTACATTATTACCTAAAACCATTGCATTGCTAGCAGTCACAATCGCATTTGCTCCAATTGCCGTTGCATTGGTCAATGTTCCAGAATTTGCATCAGCATTATATCCTAAAAAAGTATTTGATCCGCCAGTAGTTATTGAATTTCCGGCAGTTCCACCAAGTGCAACATTCCCCGCACTAGTAGAAAGCAAAAGAGCATCCATTCCAATACCAATATTGTTTGATGATGCGATATTGGCCCCTAAGGCATCCGTTCCCATAGCTATATTTGCTGATCCTGTCGTATTAGCATCCAACGCTCGGGAACCAATAGCAAGATTATTAGAGGCCGTATTAAGTAATAAACTATTAAATCCAATTGACAAATTGTTATTACCAGTTACATTTGATCCCAAAGCATCTGGTCCCATTGCTATATTTGCCGATCCTGTAGTATTAGCATCCAGCGCTCTGGAACCAATAGCAAGATTATTAGAGGCCGTATTAAGTAATAAACTATTAAATCCAATTGACAAATTGTTAAGTCCAGTTATATTTGCTCCCAAAGCATCCGTTCCAATTGCTAAATTAAGACTACCCGTTGTGTTTGCGTCTAATGTTCCAAGACCAATAGCTAGGTTATTAGAGGCCGTATTAACCAATAAACTATTATTTCCAATTGACACATTGTTATTACCAGTTGTATTTGCACCCAATGCATTCACTCCAATTGCAAGATTGGGAGTACCCGTTGAATTGAGATCAGCTGCATTGTATCCAATTGCAATATTACTAGAAGCCGTATTTGAGTACAAGGCATTACTTCCTATTGCAGTATTAAAGTTTCCAGCAGTATTTGTAAATAGGGAATAATACCCAAAACCATTGTTATTTGTTCCACTAATGTTACTAGCTAACGAATATGCACCTAACGCAGAGTTGTTCGTTCCTCCAACTATTGCATTTCCTGATTGAAAACCGAAAAATGAATTATATAACAAATGATCTATTCGTCCAGATTTTTGGTCATTCACTTTAAAACTTAAAGGAATATTATCAGTAGTTCCAATAAAATTAACTACATCCGTGGTTCCCACATTTCCTAGTATAGTCCAATCATTTGAGATCCCACTTGTTTGTGTTTGAAATCTTTCCCATTCAGCGCCATTCCAATAATAATAACCCGGAGTTACATTGTTAGGGGCTAAACCTGCAGTTGCAGTATTATAAACTAATAAACTAGTTGCTGGAGCAGTAATTGGTCCCGCAGTATTCGTTGCAGTTAAAGCAACACTTGGAATCAATAGACCTGAGTTTGTACTCGATATTTCCAACTTAGCACTTGCAGCAGGCGTTGCTGTTCCGATTCCAACGTTCTGTGCATTACTATTGAATGCAAATAGAAGAAGAACGGAGAATGAAAGTTGGATTCTTAGCTTCATTTTATTTTTGAACTAGCGTGTTTATTACTTTATCGAGATTTTCTCCATATACATTTTTGGAAATAATAATTCCATTTTTATCTACAATGAATACTGCAGGGGTAGTAGAAATTTGAAAATTCTTTACAATACTAGAGGATTTGATGGGAACAAGTTCTGCTACATTATTCCAATTTTTGTCCATGGTAGCAGTTTTTTCTTTCCAATCAGCCTCCTTTTCATCAAGGGACACGGTGTAGACACCTATTTTACTTGATTTATATTTTTGATAAATTCGATTCAATTCTGGAATTTCTTTTTGACAACGAGCGCACCAACTGATCCAAAAGAACAGTATCGTGTATTCATTTTTAGCACTGACAGCTCGTAATGATAGGTATTTTTTATTACTGTCGGGGAGCGATATTTCAGGTATTGTTCCACCGATACTTAGTGCTTGAATGGTTTGTAATTTTTTAAGTTCTTCAAAAGGGAGATCAAGAGAACAATTTGAGCTATGATTTTCTATCAAGTACATTGTTAATGATTCATTTTCGAGTTTCAAAAATGTACTTAGAAGATAATTGAAAACAAACGAGTTAACTTCTTGGTTTTCCTTTAGGTTTCCCATCAAAACATCAATTCCTTTTTTTGCACCGATTTCATTTTTGACTGAATATTCATTCAAAAAGAAAAATAAATTATCACAAAAGACATAGTGTCTTAATATTTCGGCATTTTCAAAATCAACAAAATGAAAATAGTTTTTATGCAAGAAAGAAAGGTAGGAATCATATTCTTTAGCCCATTGAGGATTCGCAGACCTCACCGGAATTAAAGAAAGGGGTAATAAAATACGAGTAGCAAAAGTTTCTGGGTATATATTGTTGACTGAGATTAGTTCTTGATCATATTTTGCCTGTAAAAGCTCCATTTCTAATTCTAGATTTGTGCATGTTTGCTTAAAATTTGGTTCGAAATGAGATAATTGTATTCTTTTTTTTCGAAGGTCTGCTAGTTGAGGGCCATAGTACTCTTTGAGTGCAGTTAAATCATTATATGCTTGGTTCTCCACAGAATTGAGTACTGAAAAACTACCATTTTTTAATTGGTAATAATTCGCTTCAATGGTGGGAGTTTCGCTTGGATTGAGTATGAGCTCTACCTTGTTGTTTTCCTTTTCTGTAGGATCTTCAATGTAAAGTTGATAGAGTCCTGTTTTGCTGGCTTTGCCAAATTGTATTTTTAACTCTACCAAACTATCATTTGGAATTTCCTGCCGATGAATTATTGAGAAGTCTGAACCATAGAATTCACTGACAACTATAAAATCATTTTGAATATCTAAGGGAGCACGATTTAGTTTCAGTACCAAATTTTGAACTTGACCAAAACCTAGATTGCTAATCAAGAAGAAGCATATGAGGTATTTGCTTCTCATATTTTAGTCGAAATTCATACAAATTGCTGCGCAATTGGTTGCGTTTGTATCTGCAAATCCTTCCAAATACATAAACCAAACTGGCCGTTGATTGTATTGATAAGTGAAAAAAGAATCCCATAAATTTCCTTCCCCCGCATCTGCGTGGGCTTGAGGATATACTGCGCATTGCACGTCATCATCTTCATCTGTCGTTGAATTGGTATTTCGAAAACCGACATGGCCAATTGCACAAAAATCCCAGTTGCCTAGGTTATGTGTTTGAGATCCCCATCCAAAGCCTCCAGTAGAGCCATAACGGTTGATCCAACGATAATTTTTTCGCATACGTATCCCACCATCTTCAATATCTAATCCCGTAGTTCCTGTTGCACCACCTGCTGCTCGGTAAGTTGAGTTAATAACGACTCTTGAGCCGCCAGGAGGTGATAAATGTAAATTGGAATTGGTTGATAAAACCCGCCCTTGAATTGATAAATCTCCCCAATTGGCCCCTGCACCATCTACAAGATTATATTGACCATTTCCAGCGCCTCCACAATCATTACAATCAAAGAAAACACCTCTATTCAAAGTGACAGTTCCATTTCCATTGATATTTAAGCGCTCTAAATTGTTACCAGTGTTTAGGGTAATATCATCGTCTGCATCATTCCCATTTGCTATTACCAGTTTAGTATTTTCACCCGCTTCAACATATTGTCGAATAAATGCTTCATCACCACCACCACCACCTGGGTTAGGGGGGAAGTAAATACCAGAAGCGTTATTGTTTCCTGTCTGTGGCATGATGGCTCCACCTACAACCTGTAATCTTGCGTTTGCAACTGGAGCGGTGGTCCCAATTCCCATATTTCCAGCCCCATTAATTACAGCAACATCTGTATTGCTCATCCTAAATCCAATGTATCCAGCACCAGTATTTAATTTGTTAATTAAGGTATAATTTCCATCGCTTGAAGATAATATGGAATAACCAGTAGTCGTGTTTTGCAAAGAATGACTATATCCAGCCCATCCTGCACCATGACCAACATCTCCAATAAATGCATTATTGATACGAGCATTTCCGCCTTGTACATCCAATCGTTGTGTTGGAATCGCAATTCCAATTCCGACGTTTCCTGCAGCGGTTACTCTCATTCGCTCAGTATTGGAAGTGCGAGTAACAAAATCTATGGCATCTGTAGTTCCAATAAAATTGGTTGCGGCAACTGTTCCTGTATTACCTGTTACTTTCCAGTTTGGCCCTGGATTGGAACCTGTTTCAAATCTTAACCATGCTGCACCATCCCAATAATAATAGCCAGGTGTTACATTGTTTGGAGCTGCGCCAGCAGTTGCAGTATTGTAAACTAACAAACTTGCTGCTGGTGCAGTAATTGGCCCAACTGCATTTGTTGCAGTTAAAGCAACACGAGGAATTAACAATCCTGAATTGGTACTTGTAATATCCAATTTAGCACTAGCTGCTGGAGTGGCAGTTCCAATGCCAACATTTTGTGCATTTACGAAAGCTGGAATTACTGCAAGAAGGAGTATAAAATAGTTATTTTTCATGCTTAATTCTTAATAAATCGTTTATGAATTAACTGTTGATTTTCAAGGTCTTCCAGGCGAATCGTGTACATGCCAGGAGTCAATGAATACAGGTTCATTGGTATCACATTTGAACCATTTGCAATCGTTGCCGGGCTTTTTGAAATCAATTTCCCTTGCGCGTCATACAATGTCAACTCAATCTTTCTATCAATTGAAGATTCAAAATAGATGTTGATTTCATCATTGGCAGGGTTTGGATACAATTCAACCACTAAATCACCCTCTGCTGCAAGTTTACCATTCACAATAGGTGAGTATTCTTCGGTTCCGTTGTAGTCCACAGAACGATAACGGTAATAATACATTATACCACGTTGTACATTGAAATCTGAGTATTGGTAGTCAAGTGCTACAGTGCTATTACCAGATGCTACTAGTGTTGCTATTGAATCGAAATCAACAGCATTGGTACTGCGCTCCAAGACATAATAACTTAGGTTTATTTCCGATCCAACTGTCCAATTGGTTTGAATATTGTCATCGTTTGAAACGGCCCAAATTTGAAGTAATTCAGCAGGGAGTGCGGAAAGTACAGCAGCAACGCCAAATTCCGAAAAGCCATTAAAACCTGCTCTATCTAATCCTACTGGTGATGGTCCACAATCGTCAGCAGTTCCAACTAATTGATCATCTTTTGTAATTACCCAAATCGAATTCGTTGGCATGGTATGGTCTTGGGGCCACACTCTCACTTCATAGGTTCCAGCTCCCCCACCAGTGACATCATTAAACACCCATTCACCATGGTCAGCTCCACCAAAATAATTAACCGTATTTCCACTGCATTCAATAGGAGTTCCTGCCACAACATTTGTAGATCCTTGCTGAAAATAACCCTCAACCACATCATAATTGTTTGCCCCAAAGTTGAGATGAATATATTGCATTCCTCGGCTTGCTCCAGCACCAGCAGGTTGAAGACCTAATACATAACCATAGGTTCCTCCAGCTGGATTAACTGCTCTTCTTAATTTTCCTTGTACATAGCCATTATCTATAGCACTTGAATTTCCATTTGCGGTAACCGTATTGTCTAACATCGAGGTTAAACTAGCAGTTGTATTCATTATACCAAACACTCCCGTGTACCCATTGCCATTTGCAGGTAATGCGCTTGGATTGTGTGTAATTATGCGATTGACAACTGGTGCGCCAGTTCCAAAAAAATCAACATTTGATCGCACGTCGGCAATATTCCCCGCCCCATTTAGCCAAACTATTCCTTGGCTGTTTGATAACTCTAAATTATAGAATGAACCATCATTAACTCCTATTTGGGCTTGTCCTCCTCTTACGGCATAACTTCCTTGAATAAATTGCGTTTCCGCAACATTAACCAAATTGTTTCGTAATCGTGTTGTGCCAGTGCCTCTTTGCTGAAATAGGTTGTCAGAGTACATGTTTCCCTGTACTACGATCAATCCATTATTTTCAAGGGTACCAGTTGCTAGACGACTATGCACATCACCAAGAACATGAACCTCAGCACCTGCTTGAATATGTACTAAAGATCCATTGTTATAAAACTCATTGTTGTGTTGCGAAAATACAAAAAGAGGGCTGAAAATTTGTACGAGAAATAAAAGTTTAAAGTGTTTCATTTTCATTCGTTTAAGGAACGAAAATACAAAAACAAAATGAATTAATAAACTATTTTTTTTTCGACCAAACTCGACCTGCTAAAATGGCTGGAAATCCAATGCACATACATACTGCCAATGCTGTTCCTTTGAAAGTAAGGTAGAAATCTTTTATGCCAACCATATCAGCATCTTCGTAACCTAAACCAATGAAATACGATAAGCTTAAAGGTGCTTCAACTTTATTAGTGGCGAGTCCTTCTTCGTACACTATTTCACCTGGAAAAAAATTGATTGCAAATACCCATAAAGGGATGTTAATCAGCAAAAAAGTGAGCACAAAAACATATAGAGGACTTGACAGAATTTTTTTCATGCTACAAATCTAATCAAACAATGTAATTTTGTTCTTATGAAACCTGTTTTGGGATATATCTGTGGTAATGACAGTTGGGGCGGACTCGAAATGAATCAATTGCGAAATGCGCAATGGATGCAGTTGCGAGGTCATCAGGTTTTTATGCTGTGTTTGCAAGGATCCATCATGGAGAAAAATGCTATTGAAATAGGTGTAGCAGTTGTTCACATTGAGAAACATCGAAAATACTACGACTTTCTCAAGGGTAGAAAACTTGTGAAAATCATTCAGAATCATTCAATTTCTCATTTGATCGTTCGAGCTACACATGATATGAGTATTGCTGCTTTTGCAAAACGTACACTCAAAAAAAAACTGCATTTATCCTATTTTACGGAAATGCAATTCGGTGTAAAAAAGACCAATATTTTACATACGCTGCGCTTTCGAAATTTTGATCTCTGGTCGTGTCCGCTCAATTTTTTAGCAGATCAAGTAAGAACAATGACTCATTTTTCGCATGATAAGATTGTGGTGATACCTTCAGGACTGGAACTTATTCACTTTCAGCATGATATTGATAAGTCAGGGGCTAGAACTCAATTGAACTTACCTTTAAACACAGTAATTTTCGGATTAATCGGTCGTTTTGATGCGCACAAAGGGCAACTTTTACTGCTTGAAGCGATGAAGCAATGTAAAAGAAATGATTTTTCGATTGTTTTTCTTGGTGAACCGACACGGAACGAAGGCGATGACTATTTTCAACAAATGAAGCAATTTATAGACGAAAATGAGTTGGTAAATCGAGTATATATTTTACCCTTTCGAAAAGATATTGAAGTTTTTTACAAAGCTATAGATTGGTTCGTGATGGCCTCAAAAGCTGAAACCTTTGGAATGGTGACCATCGAAGCCTTGGCTTGTGGCACCCCAACATTGGGGAGCAATGCAGGAGGCACGCCTGAACTATTACGTCAAGGTGACTTAGGCGTATTATTTGAGCCATTGAATAGCAGTGATCTTGCACTAAAAATTGACGAAATTTTAGATGAAAATCATAGTATTTCTAAAGAAAGTCTTTTGGAAGAAGCAAAGCGTTTTGATCATAATTTGATTTGCTCGGCAGTAGAAAAGGCCTTGAATTTGAATTGATTTTTGCGGTATTAAAACGCAATAATTGAAGATAGTCTGACGTTTTGAGATGGATCAATTACCTCCTTTCATCTAAAATCTAACTTTGTTCTTATATTTACTCATCAAATTATGGCAGTAGATTTATATTCAAATAAGCAAAAGTGGAAAATTGCGCTCCTTGTATTGGCACTTGGAATTATGGGCATGTTTCTAGTTTTTTCGAATTCGATTGTAAGTAAAGTGGGTGATCGTGAGGTGGAAAAGGCACGACAATGGGCCGATGCAATTCGCAAGAAGTTGGAACTAGTTCAGTTAACAAATAGAACGTTTAGTCAACTGCGGGATAAAGAAAGAAGAGAAATGTCACTTTGGATTGATGCCACAAAAGAAGTATCTCAAAGTTCACCACTGGACGAAGATCCTCATCTAGAATTTCCCTTCAAGATCATCAACGACAACAAGGATATTCCTGTAATTCTACTCGATGATTCGCAGGCTGTTTCGGGTCATATTAATCTGGATTTTGATACTTCTCTATTTCGATCAACTCATCCCTCAGCAACAAAAAAGGAGATTCAGCGGCTTTTTGAGGATAGTTTGGTACAGCTAAGCACTCAATGGAAACTAAAAAATGAGCCTTTTACTGTGGAGATTTATGAAGGGCTTTTTATGCATTACTTCTATAATGATTCAAAAGAAATTGTGCGTCTTGAAAAAGAACGGGATTCGTTATTACTTGCCTTCAATAATGAGTTAATAAAGAACGATGGTGTTGTGCCAGTTTTGTTGTTAAATTCTAGTGATAGCTCAGTATTGGGAAGTAACCTGCCGGATAGAAAATTGCAAAAGACGGAACTTAAGAATACGATTGCGGCTATGGAGGCTCAAAATGAACCGCTCGTTATTGATTTTCAAGATGGAACAAAAAATCTGTTGTATTTTGAAATGAGCTCAGAGTTGAAGCAATTACAGTACTTCCCGTATGTACAATTTTCAATTATTGGACTTTTTATTTTAGTTGGGTATCTTATTTTTAGCACTTTTAGAAAAGCGGAACAAAATCAAGTATGGGCAGGTATGGCAAAGGAAACAGCGCATCAGCTGGGAACGCCAATTTCTTCATTGATGGCGTGGACGCAATTGTTGGAGAGTCAAAATATCGATCCAATGATTCCACTCGAAATGCACAAAGATATTGAACGTTTGACGAAAGTAACAGATCGATTCTCAAAAATTGGTTCTGGAGGAAAGTTAGAACCTAGTGATTTGGTAATTACTGTAAAAACCATTATCGACTACCTCGAAAATAGAATTTCTGACAAGGTTAAAATAATTGTAAATGCCGATTTTGAAACCATTGCACCACACAATGCTCCTTTGATGGAATGGGTAATTGAAAATATTTGTAAAAATGCTGTCGATGCAATGCAAGGTAAAGGCACGTTGACAGTGACCATCCATAAATCGCCAGAATGGGCGCATATTGACATCAAAGACACCGGGAAAGGCATTTCTCCAAAGCAATTGAAAACAATATTTCAACCTGGCTTTACTACAAAAAAGCGTGGCTGGGGTTTGGGCTTGTCGTTGGTGCGAAGAATCGTCAAGGACTATCATAAAGGAAAGGTTTTTGTCCTTGAAACACAAGTCGACAAAGGCGCTACATTTAGAATTAGTATTCCCATGTAAAAGGTGATTTAAATCATCTTTTTTATACCATGTTCATCATTTTATATGGCTTCCAATAGTCGCAATTTTGCTTTATAAACAATTAAAACAAAGTAGCATGGAAGCAAATCAACACATTCAGCAAAAAACAATGTTTAACGCTGAAAATCTAGAATTTAACCGTTTTGGTCTTATTGTAGTTATCTTACTTTTAGTAGGCTGTTTAGGTGGTATTGCGGTTGGATTAGGAGCAATTGAATACTTATTGACGCTCGTTGCTGTTGTAATTCCAACAATGATGACTTTATCTATGATCATTGCTGTTGCGCCAATGCGAATGACAATTATTACGGGTTTAGTTGCATGTGCAATTGATATCGCAATGATAGCATTTTTTACGATTTTTTAGGCTATTAAAGTTCGATGGTGAAGGTGGTTCCTTGCAAAAGAGTGGATTCAAAATAAATCTGCCCTCGATGGTTTTCGATGATTTGTCGAACCATCGCCAATCCTAATCCTGTACCAGTGGATTTGGTGGTGAAGTAAGGCTCAAAGATTCTTTTTTGCTCTTCTGCTGAAATGCCTGTACCATTATCTGAGATCGTGATAATAATTTGTTGGTCGATTTTTTTAATTTGAATTGCAATGCGGCCATCTCGTTCCGCAGGAATAGCTTGAATTGCATTTTTGATAAGGTTGTTGAACACCCGAAGCAATTGGTCTTTGTCGCCCTTAAACAATATCAAAGGCAGTTCTGAAGATAACTTGACTTCCAAATTATCCTCGTGCTGAAACACTTCAATCACACTTGCAATTAATTGAACTAAATCAATTTCTATCTCATTGGGTTGAGGCATTTTAGCAAACGATGAAAATTCATTTGCAATGTTCGTTAGTGAATCAATTTGCTCAATAAGTGATCGACTTACCTTATCGATTTTTTCCTTTGCATTTGGATCGTTGGGATCAAAGACTCGTTGTAATTGCTGAATACTCAACTTCATGGGTGTCAACGGGTTTTTAATTTCATGCGCTACTTGCTTCGCCATTTCACGCCATGCCATTTCACGCTCGTTTTTGGCAATCTGCTGCGCGGCGAACTCTAATTCCTCCAACTTATCGTTGTAATCTCTTACCAAAGCTCCAATCTCATCGTCGTTGACATAATCAATTTTTTGATTCGACTTTCCAAATTTGACTTTCGAAAAACTTTCTTGCAATAGATGTAAGGGCGCAATTACCCAACTCGAAATGAAAATGGAAAAGATCGATGAAAGCATCAAGAGCAGCATAAAAACATTGATGATGCCCACTAAGAATTGTTGAATTTGAGTTTCGTATTCCTCTTGCTGACCAAAATGCTGTAGATTGATCAAGCCCAATAATTTACCTGAACTATTGTAGAAAGGAATATAAGCAGAAATGAATTTAAGTTGGCCAATTTGCTCTTGATGAATAAATTCGCTTTTATGCTGACCCATGAACGCCTGAAATGCCGTTGGATTTATCTGTTCACTTTGCAAGCCAATATTGTAGATTTTTGGTCGCGACGAAGCCAATAGATGCCCTTTGGTATTATACAAGTTGATATCAGCCACAAATATTTTTGAAAAGCGACGGAGTAAATATTCCATGTAATTTCCGTCCTCATTGATATCGATAGTACTTTTAGTTCCCAATTTAGATTTCAAGTCGATTGAAACAGAATTTAGTTTTTCTCTTGTAAGCTGTTCAGAATAAGTAACATATTGATCATTGACGAAAAAACTACTTCCCCAGCTAAACGCAAGTAAAGAAATAAAGACTAAACCGAGCAAAACCAACTGAATTTTTACTGCCAAGGTGATTGCTCCTACTTGTCGCTTTGGTTTTCTACTTACGACCACTAAAATTGGAGAAAGAAGCAAGCCGTAAAAGCAAAAAACAAAAGAGAATGAGGTGAATATATTAAACCACCCTTCATTCATTTGCGATAAAATTATAATATCACCATTACTTTTTTTAAGTACGTAATGGTTGAAATTTTCTACCGAACTAAAATTATTTTTTAACTGCCATTGTAAAACAATTTCATCCTTGGTGGGGTAATTAAAGGTTCCGTATTTAGCAACTAATTTACCTCCAGAATAGCGAGCAATTGAATAACTTTCAAGTGTTTTCAAAACACTAGTATTAGAGGAAATCAAAAGACGTGGGAAACCAATTTCTTCGGGAATTTTTTTTGATTTCAAGGTGCAATATAAAACTGCATTAATCGCTTTTTCATCTTCGCTGAGTGGCTGGCGAATCACATAATGCAGCTGATCGGTGTAGTCATCTACAAAGTAAACAAACGGACTCACTTCAGAAACTGTACAATGTTGCTGCACTATGTCATTGATTTCTGAAAAGGTAAAATTTTGACTTTCATCTGCAACAAGTGGTATTCCTAAAGTATCGAATAGGTTAAAACTCAGTTCGTATTTGTCCCACACTTTATTAAAAAACCTGCGCTCCATCGCATCTTCGAAATCAGAAAGATTCATTTTACGGTCGTAGGCTGTGAACTTACTTAAGTAGGAATCATTATTGATCTGTTCACTTAAATTGGCGTATTCCAATTCAATAATTACATCTTTATCAGATGCTAATTGGTTGGCATAAAGTTCTCTATTGGCTAATTCTTTTACACGACTCATGCCTGTAAAATGGATGGCAGTAGAAGCGCTCAGCAGCAATAAATAGGAGATGGCCAAGGGAGTACTAAATCGTGGTGATTTCATGTACACATGATATAGTGCTAGCACATAGTAGAGCAATGGAAGTATGGCAGCAATGAATATTTTTAATCCAAAAAAGTACTCATAGATAAAATAGGCAGTAATAAAGGGGAATAAAACACAGGCAATTAATCCAAGGGATATTCCTCTACTTGCTATTATTTTAAGTGAACTTCGTGTGATGCGATAAAAGCCGTAATAGAGAAATCCGATTGAAATTAGTGACAGCAGAGAATAGGCGTTTAGCGAAAAAATCCGGTTGATTAAAAGAGGTATTGTTGAGTTGTCAATTAAACCATCCATTAAGGCAACGATGTAATGCCAAAAGAAAAAGCCAAAAATTATTCCAGCTAATCCTACAAATATTGAAAGTTTGCCTGTTCTAAAATTTTTCATCCATTGTGAGAGGTAATAGACGATAAATACGCTTATTGCACAGTTGATGAAGAAATCACCAAAAGTAGGAAACCAATCACTTTGTGCATACAATTCAGGTTGAAAGGTAATCGCTCGGTGAAGGAATGATGTCCAATCAAAATGTAAAGAGATTAGTCTAATCCCAACTAAAATTGGGATAATCAACCAAGAAATTTTATAAGGTACCCTGCCCAACCGTTCATTTATTGCCATCAATAAAAATGTAATTGAAAGCACAAGAAGTATCATTACGAAAATGGACTCTGTATTGGTAAAAGGAGTGTTTTCATCCTCTACGAAAGAAAAAAGAAATGTGCCATCGTCACGTTTAATTTCTCGCCCTGCAATTTTTTCTAATACGATACTTCCATCGACAGGTAACTTGAAATTAGAAGAAAATTCATTACTCAAGTACTCATTTTCATACGTATATTCAGAACAAATAGGAAAGGAAGCGACAAAAGTGATACCTTTTTTTGTAATTGATTTCGTATAATACCAGCCATTTTGAAGTTTAACTAAGCCATCCGCAGGAAAGTGAATATCTGCAAAAACATGTACAGGCATTTCGTTCGTGTTCCAATATACGAGTGAATCTCCTTGATAGGCATGTACAAAAAATGGTGCTTCTAAAAACTTGGCATTCCAATCATTAAAAGGCTTCGAGTGTATCGATTTCGCATGAAGATCTAAAAATTGCTTTTGCGCTATTTCCTGTTTTTTAAATTGACTTTGAAGCGCAGTTATATTTTGTTTTACATTGTTTTTTTCGAGCGAAAAGAAATAAACTATAAAAAGTAACAAGGTAAAAGAACCGAGTATCAGAAATTTGTATCGTCTAAAAAGTTTTAACATTCGCGAACATTGGTCATCGAAAGATAGCGATTTATTTCCTCAGTTAAGGCACGGAAATCAGAAATTGCATTTTCATCATTTCTGAATCGAAAATCTGCAACACTCTCATAGGGCAATAAATAATTCTCGTAGCAAGGTAAGACGTGCTTTTCCCACTGATAAATAATTTCTTCCCGCTTGTATCCACGAGAGATTTCATCTCTAATGATTCTCCGATTTAGTTGGGTGGGCGCATCAACTGAAACAAATACTGAAAAATCGAGCGCTTCAAACACTTTTTTATAATGAAACAAAAACAATCCTTCTACGATAATTAGTTTCGAAGGTTGAATGGTAATGTACGTTTTTAAATCTGGAGGTGAATTAAAGTGATATTCTTCCACTACAATTGCTTCTCCACTTTTTAATCGTTGTAAATCAGCTGTTAATTTATTCTCATTCAAAGCGGATGGCAAGTCGAAATTTACAATTCCATTTTCATCTAAAGATTGTTCATCAATTGGATTATAGTAATTATCCATGGAAAAAATGGAAGGATTTAAGTCGACAAATTTCTCCGACAATTGTTTAAGTAAAGTTGTTTTTCCTGAACCGCTGCCTCCGCAAATACCAATAATCATTTTGTGTTGTTTTCTAATTTTTAGTTCCTTGAATGGGAGTGTAAATATAGAGTTTTTACATTTTCTTCTATGCGTCGTTGGCGGATTGTGAGTATCTTTTTAGAATTTGTGAATAGGAAAGATGGTACAAGGCATTTTGCTTTTCAGAAAAAGTTGTACCTTTCACTTCTAAAACTATACTAAAGAAAATGAAAAATAAAGGAAAAATTCTCCTTCTTCTCTCAACCTTATTTGTTCTTTCCACGTCTCTTGTAAATAAGGACAAAGGTCCAAAACCATTGAAAGTTGGAAAATCTGCACCAATGGCCGATCTTGAAATGAAGAATACTGATGGCACTTCGGCAACATTAAAATCATCGCTTGGAGAAAATGGACTGTTGGTGATTTTTTCATGCAACACCTGTCCTTTCGTTGTAGGAAGTGATAAGTTTGCTGGTTGGGAAGTGCAATACAACGACTTGAACAAAATGGCACTCGAAGGAAAGATCAATACCGTTTTGGTGAATTCTAATGAGGCAAAGCGAGAAAAAGACGATTCAATGGATGCGATGAAGTTGCGTGCAAAAGATAAGGCGTATGAAATGGCATATTTGTTAGATCATGATTCTAAATTGGCAAATGCATTTGGTGCTAAAACAACACCTCATGTGTATTTGTTCAACAAAGATTTAAAGCTGGTGTACATGGGTGCTATCGATAATTCCTGGGACGCCCAGCGAAAAAATGATGTAAACTATTTAAAGAATGCACTGACCGAATTAGCTGGAAATTCTAAAATTAGCGTAAAAAGTTCTGACCCTAGAGGTTGCAGTATCAAAAGAAAGTAAAAACTAAGAATCAAACTATGAAAAAACAATTACTCATCGTTGCCGCTCTATTACTCACTGGATTGGCATGTGCTCAGCAAGGTTTGGGCGGAATTCCAAAAGGGGACAAAGTGGTGAATGGTTTAAAAAACATTCCTGCAGTTAAGTTTTCAGAGCCTAACATTGACGTGTTGCGAGCTGAAGATGAGCAAAATGATATAACAAATGCTGCTCCTTGGCGATTTGGTTTTAACAATGAAGTGAATCTGAATATAAGTAACTCAGGAGAGTGGTATGATTTGCCTAATGGTGGTAGAATCTGGTTGTTGAAAGTGACGTGTGAAAATGCCTTGACAGTAAATCTTACGTTCAATGAAACAAAAATTCCAGAAGGTAACGAGTTGTATGTTTACAACGAAGATAAATCATTTATACTTGGCAAATTTGTCGAAAATCACCTATATGATGGAGAATTGGGATCAGAATTAGTACCGGGATCTACTTCTATCGTAGAATACTACGTTGCTCCAGAAAACAGAGATAATGTAGGAAATGTTCAAATTTACCGTGTTACACATGGTTATAGAACAGCATTGGAATATCAAGAGAAAGCATTTGGAAGCTCAGGTTCATGTAACATGAACGTAAATTGTGCTGATGGCGCTCCTTGGACGAACCAACGCAACAGCGTAGTTATGTTGGTTTCTGGAAGTAGTGGTTTTTGCACTGGCTCTTTGATCAACAACACATTGAATGATGGTAAACCTTATGTTTTAACTGCGAATCACTGTTATAGTGCGCCTGCAAGTTGGATTTTCCGTTTTAACTGGCAAGCTACTGGGTGTACAAATCCAGGTGCATCTCCAACATTCACTTCACTTTCAGGTGCGGTTTTGAGAGCAAGAAGAACTCCTTCTGATATGTGTTTGGTTGAAATTACCGGTGGCTTGGTGAACAATACTGTACCACTTTCGAACAATCCTTACTTCAATGGTTGGGACAATTCTGGCGCAATACCAACAAGTACAGTTTGTATTCATCATCCTTCTGGAGATATTAAAAAAATTGCTTTTGATGATGCTTCTGCAAGTATATCACAAGAAATGGGTTCAACTGAAGCAAACTCCACATGGACAGTAGAATGGGATCGCAATACAACAACAGAAGGGGGATCTTCTGGATCACCTTTGTTTGATCAAAATCATAGAGTAATTGGTCAGTTGTGGGGAGGAGGAGCATCATGTTCCAACCTAAGTGCACCTGATTATTATGGTCGTGTTTCAATTTCTTGGCAAACCGATGCTGCAATAGACAAACAACTAAAACATTGGTTAGATCCAACAAATACAGGGGCTTCATTTATTGATGGATATGATCCTAACAATTCCACTCCAATTGCATTAAACGCTGGGTTGAACAATCCTGTAGGAGCAACTGGCGTAATTTGTGATGCCAATGTAACTCCTTCCGTTACAATTACGAACACAGGAACAACAACACTTACTAGTGCGTTGATTTTGTATGGCTTGGATGGTAATTTTGGTTCATCACTTCCTTGGACAGGTTCTTTGAGTCAATGGCAAACTGCCGTAGTAGCGATACCAACGATAGTGGCGACAAATGGAGCACACGTATTCAATGCACAAGTGGTAAATCCAAATAGTTCTACGGATGAGGTTGCCGCTGATGACATTACCACATCTTCATTTACCACTGTAATCAATGGTGAAACTGTTACCTTAAATTTAGATTTAGATTGTTGGGCTTCTGAAACTTCTTGGGAGCTTACAGATGCTACAAATACTGTTTTATACTCTGGTGATGGCTACTCTGATGGTGATCCTGGAGTTATCACGGAAGATTTCTGTTTACCGGAAGGATGTTACAACTTTAAAATAATGGATTCGTATGGTGACGGAATGACAAGTTGTTCGGCTGCAAATGGTGGAACTGGAAATTACCAAATTGTATATGCTAGTAATACTTTAGCTGAACTCTTAGATGCAGAGGCTAATTTTGGTACTTCCAATACAAAACCGTTCTGTGTTGAAGTAAATAGTATTGATGAAAATGTGTTAGGATCAATTTCAATGTATCCGAATCCTGCAAATCAAGTGGTGAATATCAATGCAAAAGATGTTAGCTTAACGAATGTTGAAATATACAGTGTTGCTGGTCAATTAATGAAGTCGATTTCTGCAAATTCATCAGTTTTAACAGTTGATGTTTCTTCGATATCAGCAGGTGTTTATTTCGTAAAAATGTATGCAAACGAAGGTTCAACTACTCGCCAATTGGTGATTAAATAATAGAATTAACTTTATTTCGAAAGGGCTTTGAGTTTTCAAAGTCCTTTTTTATTTTTACAATACTATGAAACCTCAACTGCTTATTTTACATGGTGCTCTTGGGGCAAAAAAGCAATTTTTACCCCTTCAAAGTAGTTTAAGTGACGCGTTCGATGTGAAAATTATTGAATTCGATGGTCATGGTGCTGGTAGCAATTTTGATGGAGAATTTTCGATCAGCCATTTTGCGGAGCAGACGCAACAGTTTTTAAATGAAGTGGGATGGAAACGACCACTAGTTTTTGGCTATAGCATGGGTGGTTATGTGGCATTGAAATTGGAGGCTGACCATCACGGAATTTTTGCTTCTATTGTAACCTTAGGTACTAAATTCGATTGGACAATTGAAAGTGCACAAAAGGAAACACGAATGCTAAATCATGAAAAAATTGCGGAGAAAGTCCCTTCTTTTGCTTCGTATTTGGCTTCATTACACGGTGATAATCACTGGAGAATTCTCATGGAAAAAACGGCTAAGATGATGCTCGATATGGGAGAAAATCCACCAATTACTGAGACTGTTTTAGCAAAAATCAGCATTCCCGTTTCTTGTTTGCTTGGGAGTGAAGATCTTATGGTTACTGAGGTGGAAACCAAATGGGCGCAAGCAGCAATAGCAAATGCTATTTTTGAAAAAATTGAAGGATGGGCACATCCCATTCAATCTATTCCTGAAAATGAATTGGCAACAGTACTTGCACGAATACTAAAAAAAGATTAGTACTGAATGTAAACGTTTTTTGCTTCGGTGAAGAATCGCAATGCTTCCCAGCCACCCTCACGACCAACTCCAGAAGATTTCACACCTCCAAATGGTGTACGAAGATCACGCACTAACCATGCATTTACCCATACGATTCCAGATTCAATTGCATCCGCTACTCGATGTGCTCTTTTTAGATCGTTTGTCCATACGGTTGCTGCCAAGCCATAGTTGGTCGAATTGGCCATTTTGAGCACTTCTTCCTCAGTATCAAAGGGCATGATGGTAACTACAGGTCCAAAAATTTCTTCTTGATTCGTTCTGCAATCATATTTTAATCCTTCAATCACTGTTGGTTGTAAATAAAATCCTTCGCTATGTTCACCATTCAAAATGATGCGTTCTCCACCAGTTAGAATAGTACCACCTTCTTCCTTGGCAAGTTCAACATACGAAAGCACTTTTTCCATGTGCGACTTTGACACTACAGCACCCATTTTTGCAGTGGGATCGGTAGGATAAGAAACCTTGAGTTGACTAACTTTTTCCACAAACGCCAATTTGAATTTTTCATAAATGGGACGTTCCACAAAAATACGTGATCCACAAAGACAAATTTGACCTTGATTGGCGAAAGAAGAGCGAATTGTTGTGCTCAACATTGCTCCGAAATCGCAATCAGCAAAGATGATGTTTGGATTTTTACCTCCTAACTCTAAGCTTAATTTTTTAAACATCGGTGCTGCTGTTCGTGCAATATGCTCTCCAGTTTTGGTGCCTCCAGTAAATGAAATTGCTTTAATTTTTGGATGCTTCACCATAGCGCCACCCACCGATTGACCCAGTCCATGTAAAATATTCAACACGCCATTTGGCATACCTGCTTCTTGACAAATTTTTCCTAAAAGAAAAGCAGTGTAAGGTGTTACCTCAGAAGGTTTTGCGATGACACAATTTCCTGCTGCAAGTGCAGGTGCAATTTTCCAAGAGAACAAATATAAAGGCAAGTTCCAGGGCGAAATACAACCAACTATTCCAATTGGTTTTCGTGTTGTGTAGTTGAGTCCTTGTCCTTCCATCTGGTGTGATTCAGAGGCAAAGTGTAAAATGGATGTGGCGAAAAAATGAAAATTTGAAACAGCTCTCGGAATATCAACATGTGCTGCTAAACTTAGAGGCTTTCCATTGTCGCGCGATTCTGCCTGCACAAATTCATCCATGTGTCGCTCAATTCCTTCTGAAACTTTCACTAAAATGGCACTACGTTGCTCAATGGTCATACCTGACCAAATTGGAAAAGCTTTTTCTGCAGCTGTAACTGCACTTTCAACATCAGCGTGATCAGAGTTCGGAATTAAACAGTAGACTTTTCCCGTGGCAGGTTCAACATTATCGATGTACTGACCATTAATTGGGTCAACATAAGTACCGTCAATGAAATTTTGCAGTTTTTCCATGGTTGAATTATCGAGAAATTTTTAAAAAATTTAATATTCGCCAAATCATTTGGTCGACAAAGTAGATGAGCACAATTGCAATGATTACTCCAGAAAAATTGGCTAGAGCATCGTACAGTGAAGCATTTCTATTCACGTATGGTTGAACAATTTCCACCAAGGCGCCATACATAATCAGCAAAATGCCTGTTCTTAAGTAATTCTTCCGCCCGAATGCTAATCCACCGGTGAACATCAAACTAAAAAAAACAAGCACATGCGCCAATTTATCACTTACCTCCACCTTCGGCAATTCCTCACTTGGAAAAAGCAAAAGGTAAGACACAAAAATGAAAAGAAGTGCGAATACTATTCTCAGCATTGTACAAAAGTAGGAAAATCAAAGGAACAATTCTGAAGCAATATAATCTGCTTGTAATTTACCAGCAGTAGTTAATGTGATCGTCTCATTGATGTTAATGATCAAGTTTGCTTGTTCGAATTCAGCAAGGCGCTGAAGAAATTCGGGAGACGGTTTTTTAATTGCAGAAAGTTCATCTAATTGCACCCCAAACTTTGTGCGAAGGCCGGTTAAAATCAACTCGTTCCAGCGATCTTTATCAGATAGTATTTCTGCTTCAAACCAACTGTCATTCAAGCCCATTGATTTCATATACGAAGCGTTGTTTGCAATATTCCAGCGACGCTCAGTTCCATTAAATGAATGGGCTGAGGGACCAATGCCCAAATACGGTTTTCCTAACCAATACGAAGTATTGTGAACGGCATAGGCATTGTTTCGAGCAAAATTGGAGATTTCATATTGTTCGTATTCATTTGATGCAAGGGTTTCCAAAAGCAAAACGAATTGGTCACTTTGAGCATCTTCTCCGGCAGCAATAATGCTACCTTTTGTCACTTGCTGTTGTAACAAGGTTCCTTTTTCTAATGTGAGACAATACGCTGAAATGTGATCTACATCTAAAGCAATTGCTTGCAGAATATGATTTTTCCATTCATCGAGAGAAAGATTCGGCAACCCATACATGAGGTCAATTGAGATTTTATCAATTCCAGCACTTTTCGCTTTTTCAACTGCAGTGAGTGCTTCATTAGCGTTGTGCGCACGATTCATCATTAGTAAATCTTCCTCTTTAAACGACTGAAGACCAATGCTTAATCTATTGATACCGACAGATTTCCAAATAGCTAATTTTTCATCGGTAATGTCATCTGGATTTGCTTCCAAAGTGATTTCAGCACTTTCATCCCACAAAAAATGGCTTGATAGCGTGCTAAAAATAAGCGAAAGTTCTTCCTTGTTCAATAAACTAGGTGTACCTCCTCCAAAGTAAATACTAGGAATGCAAGGGTTGATATAGTTTTTTCGAAGTTCAATTTCAGTACATAGTGCTTCCACCATTTGCCAACGATACGCTTCAAAACTAGTACTGAAATGAAAGTCACAATACGAGCATTTCTGCTTACAAAAAGGAATATGAATGTAAATACCCATTGCTAAATTTAGGTGACTTCGATACACCTCCTTTGTCGGCACTCAGTCACCAAAATTTTTAAGTTATTTCGTCAACAAGGTTCTCCAGTTTACTTTTGAGTCTATCAATTGAGCAAGATCAGCTATTTTAACACGAATTTGCTCCATGGTATCGCGATCACGCACCGTAACAGTGGTATCTTCAAGGGTTTGGTGATCTACCATCACACAGAAAGGCGTGCCAATAGCATCTTGCCTGCGGTAGCGTTTCCCTGGAGAATCTTTTTCGTCGTATTGGCAAAGAAAATCTAATTTCAATTGATCAATTATTTCTCTTGCTTTTTCTGGCAAACCATCTTTTTTGGTTAGGGGCATCACAGCAACTTTGTACGGTGCCAATGCAGGCGGCAAACTCAAAATGGAGCGTTCGGAACCATCTTCCAGCACTTCATTTTTCAGGCTAGCACTCAATACTGCCAAAAACATTCTGTCTAGTCCAACAGAAGTTTCAACGACAAAAGGCACGTAGTTCTGATTCAGTTCTGGATCGAAATACTGTAATTTTTTACCTGAGAATTGTTCGTGTTGTTTTAAATCGAAATCGGTGCGTGAATGAATTCCTTCTAATTCTTTGAAACCCATTGGGAAGTTAAATTCAATATCTGCAGCAGCATTTGCATAGTGTGCTAGTTTAATATGATCATGAAAACGATAGTTGGAATCGCCAAGGCCTAATTTCTTGTGCCAATTGATGCGCATATCTTTCCAGTATTCATACCATTTCATTTCTTCTCCTGGGCGACAAAAGAACTGCATTTCCATCTGTTCAAACTCACGCATACGGAAAATAAACTGACGCGCCACGATTTCATTTCTGAAGGCTTTGCCAATTTGAGCAATTCCAAATGGTAACTTCATTCGGCCTGATTTCTGAACATTTAGAAAGTTAACGAAAATTCCTTGTGCCGTTTCAGGACGAAGGTAAATTGTAGAAGCATCACCTGCAACAGAGCCCAATTCTGTAGAAAACATTAGGTTGAATTGGCGAACTTCCGTCCAGTTTTTAGTTCCTGAGATCGGACAAGCAATTTCAAGATCGATGATTAATTGTCGAACTGCCTCTAAATCATTTGCCTGCAATGCATCTCGCATTCGATCTTCAACTTCAGTTATTTTTTGAGCACTGCGCAACACATTTGGATTGGTAGCACGAAATTGAGTTTCATCAAATGATTCGCCAAATTTCGTTTTCCCTTTTTCCACCTCTTTTTCCACTTTTTGACGGATTTTCTCCATGTATTCTTCAAGCAGAACGTCAGCGCGGTATCTTTTTTTGGAATCTTTATTGTCAATTAAAGGGTCATTAAATGCATCCACGTGACCTGAAGCTTTCCACGTTGTTGGGTGCATAAAAATGGCTGCGTCGATGCCAACAATGTTTTCATGCATTTGCACCATTGATTTCCACCAATACGTTTTAATGTTGTTTTTTAACTCAGATCCTAGTTGACCGTAATCGTATGTAGCGGCAAGACCATCATATATTTCCGATGAAGGAAAAACAAAACCATATTCTTTGGCGTGTGAAATAACGTCTTTTAATTTATCTTCTCTTTGTTCCATGGTTGCAAATTTAATGATGAAAAGCTAATGAAAGAACTGTTTTCTATTGAAATCGCAAAATGATCGAATAAAAATGTAGTGTACTATTTGTAAATTAGAAAATAGTACTATCTTTGCCCCCACAAATAAGGCTGGTGCCTTAGCTCAGTTGGTAGAGCAAAGGACTGAAAATCCTTGTGTCCCTGGTTCGATTCCTGGAGGCACCACATAAAAAAGCGAAACGGATGTTTCGCTTTTTTTTTGAATTAAAAAAACTAATTCCGTATGGCCTTGTGGTTCCCTTCCTTTCGCAGACAGGCCTGCCTGTCGGCACCACATAAAAAAGCGAAATGGATGTTTCGTTTTTTTTTTACTTTAAAATACCTTGTTACTTCCCTGACTACATTCAAGCAGACAACGACTCCTGGAGGTGAGCTATTGAAAAAGTGAACTTATGCTTTGTCTTTGTTGTTATTATCTTAAATTTACATGCAATTTAAGGGGGATTAGCTCATCTGGCTAGAGCGCAACGCTGGCAGTGTTGAGGTGATCGGTTCGAGTCCGATATCCTCCACCAATTTAAAGTTATTGTAGGATTTTTCCTCTGTTATTTTTTAACATGTAAAATCTAAATCGTTAAATAACTGTTTTTCAACCTCGAAGAGTTTTGTACTAAATCCATTTAGTTGTAGATTTGCCTTGATTTTAACCTACAACCACAATAATAATGAAAAAGAGTATTTCTTTTCTACTTGCCTTATTACTATTAAATTCTGCATTTTCTCAACTTGTACAACCTCAATCAGTTTCTACTGATTTACTTGTCACCCCTTCTTATTTAGAATCTCCAGAAAAATGGGCACTTGAATCGTTTGGAGAACTTGATCAATCAGCTGAAGAAGTTTCACTAAGAGATCAAAATGCAAAGCATTTTAAAAATTCAGATGGCACTTTTACGGCAATTATTGCTGCGGGTAATTTTCATTATTGGGAAAACAATCGTTGGAAAACCATTTTTCATTCCATTGTGCCTACCACTAATGGATTCGAAAATTTATCAAATAGTCATAAGACGTATTTCCCTTCAAGTGCTTCAGGCTCAATTAAAACAATGTTGCAAAATGGCAGCGAGTTGAAAGACATGCTGAATATGAAAATGTACTTCGAGGTGAATGGACAGTCTTCAAACGTGCAATCAATTGGTAGTTCTGCTGGAATTGTAAACTTTAATACCTTAACATATTCCAATGTATATGGGCCAGGAATTGATTTGCGATTAACTCAAAATACCACTAAACGAAAAATGGACTACCTAATCGGAAGCTTATCTGCCTTGGGATCTATTCCTAGTCAAGCAAATTATTTAGTGTTTGAAGAAAAAGTTGAATTGCCAACGGGTTGGAGTTACAATCTCGAACAAAATCAAATTTTCATTTTAGATCAAAATGGATCTGTGCAAGTTGTTTTTGAAAAGCCAATGTTTAAGGATGCCCCACATTCTGATGCTCATGGACACATGCGTAGTGATGAATTAGAAGGTGAATATGTAGTGCAACAAACAGGAATTACCCTAACAATTTTAACAAAAGTGCAATTATCTTGGTTAACCGACAGTGCAAGAAATTTTCCAGTTGTAATTGATCCAACAATTAATTTGTATCCAAATAATATAGCCACTTGGACGGGCACAAACCTCGCTTATCATACGAACAGTAGCTCAGCTGCAGATGCTCCACTTTACTCAGCATCAACATACAGTAGCCAATACACCGACTACATTAACGTTGGAAGAGAAAACTCTAACTATTCATACCAAAGTTGGTCAAAATTTAATATTTCTAGTCTTCCAGATGCGTGTGTGAATGCAGTAAATCTTAATTATCGTGTGTCTTATAACTATTCGAATGCTTCAGATTGCTTTGCAACAGCTCGCCTCCGCCATTTGGCCAACGATCCAGTACCTGCAACCGGAGCTGCAAGACTTACCGATATTAGAGATGGCGATATTTTTGAAACTAGGGAATTTCGTTGTTTTACCACTGGATCTGGCTGGGTGAATGCACCTTTAACAGCAAATTTAAACCAATTGGTGTCAGCTATTCCATCCGGTTGGTTTGGCGTTGGGTTTAATACCTTTCAAGGTGGTTCTCACACCACTTGTTTTACAGAAATTTATGGTCATAGTAGTGCTGATAGGCCTTTTTTGGCTGTAAACTATACGCCATATTATCAAGTGCAATTTTCTACTCCAACTCCAACAAATATTTGTGCAGGTCAAACACAAAATATAAGTGTTACTGTTACCAATGCCGGCTGTATGCCATGGACGTCAGGATGGACGCCGCCAAGTTCAGTAAATTTCTCTTGGTGGGGTAGCTGGCAAGCAGGTGGTTTAGCAGGAGGACAAGATAATAATCCTAGATTAACTCCATTTGCTGCACTAGCGCCAGGAGCAAGTCAAGTTGTTACTTTTAGTGTAACAGTACCAGCAACACCAGGGTCGTATTCAATTCAAACTGATTTGGTAAGAGATGCAGTTTGTTGGTTTCGCGGAAATGGTGCGCCTAGTTGTGGGCCGGGCAATATTGATTACATTATTCCAATTACCGTTACTGCAGCGCCCACCGTTGGCGCAGGCGTAGATCAAACAATTTGTGCTAGTCAACCAACCGTGTTAACTGGTGTAGTGCAGAGTCCTACAATTCAAAGTGTATTGGATGCCATTAATGCTAATCAAGCGCCATTAATTGCTTCAGTTCCTACCCCTTACAGTTATAGTCTGGACATGGGAGTCAATGCAACTTACATTAGTGATGGCTGTAGTGATATGTATGATGGAGGAAATTATCTCAATACAAATTTGGCTACAACAATTGCTTATTCCAACAATGTTGTTACTAATAATGCAGGGGCATTTGGTGCAGGAGGGAAGTATTTTACACGATTTATAGGGACAGGTGCTTGCAACAACAGCAGTGCTAGTCTTTTTTATTGGGTTGCTGACATCAATGGTTTATCTTCGGTTAGTATTACTGGAAATAATGGTGCTGATGGAAGTGGGACACAGGATCTAAATACGTTTACAGTTACTGCTAATGGTGTCACGTATTCTTGTTTTCTTAAAAGAGTTTTTGGAGCAGGTGATCCTTCAATAAATCAACTATTCATGATTCCTCAGCCAAATTCTGTTACCCAATCAATGGGCGCAAGTACTGATAATACTTTGCACACCTTAACTGGGTTGTCAGGTGCTACTCGCATGTATTACATGTTGTATGCTGGAAATGCCGGAGCTGCAATTTCTGTTGCACAAGCAACATCGATTGCCCAGACTTTTGCCAATATTATTCCTGTTGAAAATTATTCTTGGACTTCAAATCCACCTGGATTTACATCGTCAATTGCTAGTCCAACTGTTTCGCCAAGTGTCACAACCACATACACACTAGCAACTACACTTTATGGTTGTACTAGTACTGATCAAGTAACACTTACTATCGGTACTGCTTCTTTAGCCCCAACTTCTGTTTCTGCCTCCCACGCTACTCATCCAAATTATTGTCATGGAAATACAATTGGTCTATCATCTGTTGGTGGAACTCCTGCAGGAGCTGGAGTAGTAGATGTATGGTATGAAAATTCTTGCACTACAACTATAGATGAAACTTGGGCTACAACACCTGTGGGTAGACCAGGTTGGTGGACAAGCAGTGCAACAGTTAACGCTGCCAATGGAATTTTAACCGTTTCATCAACAAGTGTAGATCCCATGATTTATATGGGAGGACTAGCTATTAATCCAGCAATTTATAGATATGTTCAAGTTAGATACCGATATGTGTCGGGACCTGCAACCACTGGAATGCAAGTGTTTTTTGAAAATGGATCAGGTTTAGCAGAAGCAAGATCTCAAAGAGGTACAATGATCTTGGATGGTGCATGGCATTTTCTTAATTTAGACATGTCATTGAATTATAGCAATGTTAATTCTGGCTGGACTGCTGGCCCTACCGTCACTGGGCTGCGATTTGATTTTTGTGAGAATACTGGAATGGTCATGGAATTTGATTTCTTTTTAGTTTCTGAAAATAGAATGGTAAGTGACCAAACAACGCTAAGTTTAACGCCTTCTAATCCATATTATCCTGTAGTTTCAACAAATTATTTTACTAAAAAAATTGATAATTGTGGAACTACTACTTGTGCTTCAACGAATGTTATTTTACCTCCAATAGGTACTACTTTGTCTCAAGATAATGAAAATGCTACTTGCTATGTGAATGCAAATGAAACAATTAGATATTACCATTCGAGTGGTAGGTACATAGCGTCTGTTACATCTGCTGGCACAACATTAGGTAGCACAATTGCGACATCCTATGTTGAACCTAGCTATTTAATTGTTCCTGCTTGTACTATGCCAAGTCTTGACATTGCAGTTATGCAGAGACATTGGGTAATTACACCAACAACTAATGGTTCAGCTACAGTTCGACTGCCTTACTACACATCTGAACTTGCTAATTTAGGAACAGGTTCTGTTGCTTCAACAAGTCCATATGACTTAATCGTAAGCCCTACCAATTCAAATGTGTACCTAAGTAAGTATTCAGGAGGCGCATTCCCTTCAAGTACTAACGTAAATGACAATCCTTTTGACAACTGTGCAGTTGGAGGCACAACACTGCATGCAAATAGCGGTATTGGATCTATAAATCCAGTGCCTGTATTCAATGCAATGTATTCAGATTTTTCAATTACAGGTTTCTCTGAATTCTGGCTCCATGGCGCTAGTAATAATTCTCCACTTCCTGTTACACTTTCGTCTTTTGTTGCAACATGCAATGAGGCTGGCGAGGAAGTTAAAGTGCAATGGACGACAGCTTCAGAGCAAAATAGTTTAACTTTTGATGTTGAACGCAGTTTAGATGGAGAAGCATGGAGCTTGCTTGGAACACTACCTGCGGCCGGAAATTCAAGTTCTTCACTTAGTTATGAGATGAATGATCTTGATGTTCGTGGTCATGCAATTATTTACTATCGACTGAATCAAATTGATCAAAATGGCAACTCAAAGCAATACGATCCAACGTCTATTCAATGTTCTTCTGATGAAATTGGGTTTGAAATATTCCCGAATCCATCTGGAATGGAAGTGAATGTTTTGTTACATGGTGATTATACTGATGGCACTCCTCTTATATTCACGGATATTAATGGTAAGGAAGTTCTAAATCTTCAGTACAATGCTCAATCTGGCAAATTAATGAAAGTGGATCTACGAAATCTTAATCCAGGGGTTTACTTTGTGAAATTGATGGATATGGAACACCCTCAAGTGTTACGTTTGATAAAGCAATAGCATGTAGCGCCAAATCTTTAGCTAGAAATTGAATATTCTCAAAACTGATCCAGATTCATTAGTTTTGTGATAATGGAAACAGTTTCATCGGAACTTATTATTATTGATGCTGGTAATACAAGCATTAAAATTGCACACTTTTTTGGGGCGGATGCATTAAATGTAGTGCGCGTAAATGCAGATTTGTTAGCTAATTTTCTGAACGATTCTACTTGGTCTAAAAACACTACTTGTGTACTTAGCTCTGTGGCAAATGGTGATATTCAAAGAGCGTTGGAAGCTTATTTTAATAAAGTAATTGTTCTTGACAGCAATGCAAAGTTGCCCTTCATAAACAATTATCAATCTGATACCTTAGGAATGGATCGCGCCTGCAATGCAGCTGCAATTTGCAAATTGAATCCCAATAAAAAATCAGTTTCGATTGACATTGGAACATGTATAAAATTTGATTTTGTAGACGAAAATGCTACTTATTTCGGCGGGTCTATTTCTCCCGGAATTCACCTTAGGTATAAATCACTGAACGACTACACTGCCAAACTTCCATTATTGAATTATTATGAAAAAACTGATTTAATTGGAAATAGTACTGAAAAGTCCATTCATTCCGGTGTAATTAATGGAATGCAGGCAGAAATAAATGATATGATTCGTCAATATGAAAATAAATACGGCGACTTAACGTTTTTTATGACCGGTGGAGATGCCAAATACTTTGATTTCGACAGAAAAAATAACATCTTTGCAAACGAAAATTTGACCCTTTTGGGGATTTATTATGTTTATCAGCAGAATGTTCAATAAAATTCTAATTCTTCTTGTTGCCTTTTTCGGAACTTCCGCAATAGCTCAAAACACAATTCACTCACCTTATAGTTCGTATGGTTTTGGTGAAAAAACGTATTCTGTAGATGCCATTTCACTATCATTAGGAACCGCAACCAATGCCTACGTCGATTCAACAATCGTGAATTTTTCTAATCCAGCATCTTATAATTCGTATAGTAAAGGTTTTCCGCTTTTTTCTTTAGGATTAAGAAGTCGAGTGTCTTTTTTTAAACAAGATGATTTAACCCAATTGAATGCTGTGGCAATGGTGGATCACTTTGTGATGGCCATTCCAGTAAAAAAATACTTTGGCTTCGCTGTTGGACTTCGCCCTTTTTCTCGTCGTGGATACCAAATCGTGGATGGAGAAAGAGCAGGTGCAGATACTTTACGCTACGTTTACCAAGGTGGCGGTGGTGCAAATGAGGTTTTTGTTGGTTTTTCTTCAACTATTTTTAATTTGAAGAAAACAGGATCTGAATTGTCCTTTGGTGCAAACATGGGGTATTTGTTCGGCAATGTCTACAACAGTAGAAAAAGCAACATCGTAAACGAAGAAATTGGTGGAGCAGAAGAGACTTCTCTTCGCTTTCAGTCGTTCCACTACGAAATTGGTGCCTATTTTAAGCAAAACATAGGAAAGTTTAATTCATTCTCTTTATCGGCGGTAGTAGAACCTTCACAAAAAATCAATGCTTTCCAGTCGAAGACCTTGTATTATGCGAGCAATATTGAAAATCAAAACTCCTATGTTGCTTTGTATGACACGTCGAATGTAAAAGGATACCTGAATTTAGCACCTTCGTATACCATTGGATTTTCGTATAGCTTAAAAACAAAGTTCACCAACAAAAAGATGCAGGAGCATAATGGTGAGTTTAAATTCTTCGCTTCATTTACCTCTTCAGATTGGACACGTTTTAGTGAGAATTTTAATGGTTCAACGGTCAATCACAATTTTACAGTTACCAATAAAGTCGCGGTTGGACTTCAATTCAATCCGGAGTATAAATTAGAAGAAAATAAGGTCAACACTTCTTTTCTAGCTAGTTTACGTTATCGCGCAGGATATTACTTCTATAATTTGCCGTATTCTAGTTCCAATGGAAATTTTAAAGAACAAGCCGTTACTTTTGGCTTTGGGATTCCACTTGCTGCTCAAAAAGTGCTTTCTTCAGTGAATCTTGGTTTTGCGCTAGGAATGAGAAATGATGGTGCTACAACTGGGTATCAAGAAAAATTCATCGGAATTAATTTAGGAGTAATCATTGCTCCTTCTAATTTTGATATGTGGTTCAGAAAGCGCAAGTTAGACTAACTATTCTGCGCAGCTAATCAATAGGATGCCATGAAAAGGAAATTGCTTTTACCGCTATTGACGACCAAACGAATTTCTTTTTTTGTAGCATATTGCTGTCTTCTTTCATTCGTTAGCTGTGTAAATGATATCGATTCTATTCAGAAGGTTACCAACGATAGTAAATCTGCCGATGAAGTCACAAAAGATTTACATGTTTTTTACACCGATTCCGGCTACGCTAAAATTGAAATTTACTCCAAATTGGCTGAAACAGTGAACCATCCAGAGCACATTACGAAATTGAAAGATGGAATGAAAGTGAATTTTTTCTCCGAGAAAGGAGAGATAGTGTCCACTTTATCAGCAAATTATGGTGAAGTAAATTTTACAAAGGGAATGTTATTCGTGAAAGACTCTGTGCGCTTGTTTAATCACAAAAAAAAACAACAAATGGAGACAGAGCTCTTGTTTTGGAACCAAAAGGATAGTACCGTTTACACTCAAAGCAATGTGGTGGTGCGTTCACCCGACGGTGTACTTTATGGTCAAGGAGTAAAAACAAATCAAAGTTTTAATTACTATGAGTTTTTGCGCCCCTACGGAAAATTGAATTTAAAAAACTAATTTTGAGTTATGTTATTTTACAATAAAGTAATGCAAATGTTTTGGTTGTTGGCAGCCATCGGAATTGCAGGATATGTAAGCTATATGTCATACACTGACGGCATCAAGAAATGGGGATATTACTACATATTTGCAGTACTTGCATTGATAATGTACCTGATGCGTCGATGGATGATGAAAAGAATGCAACGTCACATGGAATTTCTTGCTCAAAAGGAACAAAACGACCGACAAAAATAAGTTGTTTTTGCCGTCAGTCCTTTCAAAATAGACCTTCAACACAATTTGGAAATAATTGGTATTGAAGTTGTTAATTTGGTAATTGCAATAATATTAATTTTCTTTTTACTCCTAAATGAAATTTTGTAAGTATGCTTTCTTTCTATGTATCGTGTGCTTTTCGCAATTCTCTTTTGCGCAACAAAAATTAAGTGGGATCATCACGGATGAACAAAACATTCCCATTCCTAACGCAAAAATTTATATAAAAAATGATGCAGATCAGCGAACTGAAGCTGACGCCAAAGGGTATTATGAAATGTTTTTATTACCGGGTGAGTATTACATCATTTATACGACCACTGGCTACCAAGATCGTGAAATTTATATTGGAATGTATGAAGTTGATATCATTCGCGATGTGCAATTATTCCCCATTTCAATCAATACCTTTGAGGAAGTTGAGGTTTCCGTGAAAAAAACAAACCCAGGTCGAGACATTATGCTGGAAGTGGTAAAGATTAGAGATAAAATTAATCCGTGGAACTATCCTCATGCTACCGATGTGTACATTCGTGCTACTGAAAAATTGGATTTTAAAGAAGTTAAAAACGATAAGGGAAAGAAGAATGATGACAAAATAGAAGATCCCGGTGGCATTGAAGATCCATTTGCTGAAGAAAGAAAAAAGAACGATTTGATAGCGAACGGAATGAACCTAGTGGAAGTGCAGATGAATCGCTATTTTGCTCCGCCAGGAAAAGTGAAGGAAATTCGTAATGGATACGAAAAAAGGGGTGATGACCGCAATTTGTATTATACAACTACCGTTAAATCGAACTTTAACTTCTTCCAAAACCTCTTACATCTTGACGACTTACATCAAACTCCGGTAAGTTCTCCTATTTCTGGTCCAGGGATATTATCCTATAAATATCGCCTCGAAAAACAATACGAAGAAAACGGACGAAAAATTTCAAAAATTAAAATCATTCCTCGAATGAGCTCCACCAGTACATTGGAAGGATACATCTATGTAATCGATTCATTGTGGTTAGTGCAGAAATTAGAACTAACAATGAACAAAGGAAATTTGCTCATTTACGATTATTTTACCATCATTCAAGAATTTGATCACCCTGGAGATACTATGTGTGTACTCAAAAATCAAACATTGGAATATGGGGTGAAATACAGTAAAGAAACTTCCAAAGCGTCTACAATTGCTACATTTTCTAATTATAACTTTAATCCCGAATTCACTCGAAAATTCTTCAATAGTGAAGTAGCAGTGACTGAACAAGAGGCGTATGACAAGGATACTTCGTATTGGGCAGGTAAACGTCAAATCGAATTGACCGAAGAGGAGAGAAAGTACATACAAGTGAAAGATAGTATCGAAAATTGGCAAAACAGGAAGGAGTATTTGGATTCTATCGATGCTAATTTCAATAAGGTGACTTTTTTAAAAGTACTCTGGTTTGGTATTGATCATCGAGATCGAGCGAAAAAGCAACAATGGACCATCAACTCTATTGCAGGCACCTTGCGTCCAGTGTATGTGGGTGGCCCACGTGTTGCGCCTGGCTTTTATTATTTCAAGAAATGGAAAGATGAACGGACCTTAGACTCTTATACAGAAGTTTCGTATGGCTTTTTGAATAAAGATCCAAAAGGGCGCGGAAATATTCGCTATCGGTACGACCCCTTTCATTTTGGAACTGTCAAACTTGCCTTCGAACATGAATTTGATGCCGTTAGAAGTTTTGATGCCATCACTCAGATCTACAAAAGAAATAATTTTATTGAAAAAACAGAACTTAGAATTGGGAACGACTTTGAGCTTTTCAATGGATTTTACACTGATGTAGATTTAGGCTTTTCGGAACGAAGAAGTTTGAAGGATTTTAAGTTTATGACCTGGTTGGATGGTATTTTACCCAATGATGAGCCGATGGAGTTCAATGACTATCAAGCCTTGATTGCTAATGTAACCATTTCATATACGCCGGGTCAAAAATACATGAAGGAACCGTACCGCAAGGTGGTACTAGGATCCAAGTGGCCAACGTTCTATGCTTCTTACGAACGCGGTATCCCAAAGTTGTTTGGTAGTGATGTAAATCATGAATATGGTAGGGTAGGTATTCGACAAACGTTTAAAATAGGTACGCTGGGAACCTCCAGTTATCATATCACTGCCGCTAAATTTTTAAGTGCAAAAATTCTTTATCCTGCAGATTTTAGATACCAAAGAAGGTCAGAACCAATCTGGTTTTCAAACCCATTGAATTCATTTCAGGGCTTAGATTCTTCATTGCCATCGAAAGATGTTTTTTATGAAGCACATTTTGTACATCACGATAACGGAGCTATTTTGAATAAAATTCCCTTTATGAAAAAAACAAGAATAGGTCTTGTGGTCGGTGCTGGGGCTCTTTATGTGAAGGAATTCAACTATTTTCATTACGAATTTTTGGCAGGATTGGAACGCAACTTCAAACTTTCCAAACGCCGACTTCGCATTGGAATCTATGGTATTTACAGTGATAGTAATCAGCTAAAAGATCGTATTACCGCTAAAATTTCCTTCAATATTCTAGATGATAGGAATATGAAATTTAATTTTTAGAGCGCTAGGGGTTCCTATTTTTTTCAAAAACACACCCTACAAACGGTAAATTACTAATTTTGCGGACACACAATTTTTTGAACCATGTACGGAAAAATGCAACAACATCTTCAAGCAGAATTGAAAGCGATCGAAGAAGCAGGAATTTATAAAAGAGAACGAATCATCACATCTCCACAGGGAGCAAAAGTGAAAGTAAGTTCGGGCGAAGAGGTAGTCATTATGTGTGCTAATAATTATTTAGGACTATCTTCTCATCCTGATGTAGTGCAAGCTGCTAAAGATACCTTGGATACGCATGGTTTTGGAATGTCATCCGTTCGGTTTATCTGTGGTACGCAAGATATTCATAAAGAATTAGAACAAAAAATTGCTGATTTCTACGGTACGGAAGATACCATTTTATACGCTGCTGCTTTCGATGCCAATGGAGGTGTTTTTGAACCTCTTTTCCTAGAAGAAGATGCCATTATTTCTGATGAATTGAATCACGCTTCTATCATTGATGGCGTTCGCTTGAGTAAAGCTCAACGCTATCGCTACAAGCATTCTGACATGGCCGATTTGGAAGCGCAATTGATAAAAGCGCAAGCACAACGTTTTAGGGTAATTGTTACCGATGGTGTGTTCTCAATGGATGGCGATATTGCTAAAATGGATCAAATTTGTGATTTAGCAGATAAGTACGATGCTTTAGTAATGACAGATGAATGTCACTCTGCCGGTTTTATTGGAAAGACAGGTCGTGGTGTTCCCGAATATTGCAATGTGATGGGTCGCGTTGACATCATTACTGGAACCTTAGGAAAAGCTCTTGGAGGTGCAATGGGAGGGTATACCACTGGGCGAAAGGAAATTATTGATTTGCTACGTCAACGTTCTCGTCCCTATTTATTCTCCAATTCACTTGCACCTTCTATTGTTGGAGCTGCCAATAAAGTGTTTGATATTTTAAGTTCGAATACTGAGTTGCGCGATAAGCTAGAAAGCAATACAAAGTATTTCAAAGACCAAATCATAGCGGCGGGATTCGATATTAAACCAGGTGATTCTCCAATTGTTCCAATTATGCTGTATGATGCAGCTTTGTCACAAAAATTTGCCGATGCTTTATTGAAAGAAGGCGTATATGCTATTGGATTCTTTTATCCTGTAGTGGCGAAAGGTCAAGCACGTATTCGAACCCAAATTTCTGCAGCGCATACTATAGAAGATTTAGACAAGGCAATAGCTGCTTTCATAAAGGTTGGAAAATCGTTAGGGGTTATAGCTTAACGTTATTTGGGAAAATAGAATTTGTGCGAGGTTTCAAATTAACTATATTTGTTGGTGTTGAAAATTGATAAAACATACGCTTCTGGACTTTTGTTGGTATTTTTCTGGCAATTATTAGTCTTGTTCTATTCCCCTTTTGTTGGAGCTACACCTCGCGCTACAATGAAAATTAGCAAGGTGAAAAGTGAGCAAACAATCAAAAAAATTCAATCAATTGATGACAGAGTTGCCACTAGTGGTTTTTTTGTAGAAGAAGTGCTCGAAGAAGAATATCATGCACCTGAGCAATTTTATTATTTAATTCCTTTCGAATTTGAATTCCATTATGTCTTTCACTTGTTGATTGACTATCACGCTTTTGATAGTGTGCTTCTCCTCCCGCCCGAAAAATGATGTAGTAATTCGTTTTATTTACAAATCATTATTTTTTTCATGAAAACATTTTTTAAATATTGGAGGCAAGATTTGCCTGCAGGCTTAGTGGTGTTTCTTGTTGCTTTACCACTTTGTTTAGGAGTTGGTTTGGCTTCCACAAAAGTGGAAGGAGTTGCAGGAATGCCAAATTTATTTTCGGGTATCATCGCAGGAATTGTTGGCGGTATTATCGTAGGATCTTTGTCAGGATCTAAAATTGGCGTTGCAGGACCAGCGGCCGGATTGTTAACCATCGTTTCAGGTGCCATCGTTGGTATTGGAAGTTACGAAGGTTTTCTTTTGGCGGTTGTCATTTCTGGAATCATTCAATTAATTGCAGGATTTGTTGGGGCAGGAATTATTGGAAATTATTTCCCATCATCCGTCATCAAAGGAATGCTTGCCGCCATTGGGATCACCTTAATTTTAAAGGAAATTCCACATGCCATTGGTTACGATGCCGACTTTATGGGCGATGAAGCATTTTTTGAAGAAGGTAGAAATACATTCTCAAGTATACTTCGAGCACTTGGGGCTTTGCAGCCTGGTGCGGTAATTATTAGCGCTGTTTCACTATTGGTGTTGGTACTTTTCGATCGACCTTTCATGAAGAAAATAGCACTTTTCAAGATTGTACCGGGCGCCTTGTTTGTGGTTGTGCTTGGAATCGTTTTAAATGGATTCTTTATGGGTTCATTTTCAAGCCTAGCTCTGCGAGGCGATCATTTAGTAGTATTACCTATTGCTGAATCTTTGCAGCAATTCACTTCCTTTTTTACTTTGCCAGATTTTTCTTTTATCAGTAACCCAAAGGTTTGGATAGCAGCATTCACCATCGCTTTGGTGGGGAGTTTAGAAACTTTGCTAAGTGTAGAAGCGACCGATAAAATTCAAGAAGATAAAGAACGCACGCCAACCAATCGCGAGTTAAAGGCGCAAGGAGTAGGAAATATTTTGTCTGGTATGATTGGCGGATTGCCTGTCACACAGGTAATTGTGAGAAGTTCTGCAAATGTGAACGCTGGAGGTAAATCGCAACTAGCAACTGTTTTTCATGGGATCTTGTTATTGCTTTGTGTTTTATTAATTCCGGGCTTGTTAAACCTTATTCCCCTGGCTTCATTGGCTGCCATTTTATTGATGGTGGGGTACAAATTGTCGAAAATCTCCTTGTATAAATCAATGTACAAATTAGGATTGGAGCAATTTCTTCCATTTACCACAACAGTAGTTGCGGTATTATTCACTGATTTACTTCGTGGAATTGGAATTGGAATGTTGGTGGCTATTTTCTATATTTTAAAGAAGAATTTCAAAAACAATTTCAAAACAGAAACCAAAAATTCAGCAAATGGCGAGCAATTGTACATTAACCTGAGTGAAGAGGTGACATTTTTGAATAAAGCAGGTATTTCATCATTTTTAGATGCCGTACCGCCAAGTACAAATGTGGTAATTGACGGCTCCAATTGTCAAAGAATTGACTATGATGTCTTGGAAATTATTCAAGATTTCGTGCAATTTTCATCGCACGAGCGAAATATCAAGGTGGAAACAATTAACATTCCATCAATTCAAATTTTAAATAAGCATTAATTTTAGCAGTATGTCAGAATATTATAAAGGTCTTTTAGATAAAAACAAAGCATGGGTCCAGGAACACATTGAGCGTGATCCTGAATTTTTTGAAAGAATGGCTGGTGGACAAGAACCTCCTATTTTGTGGATTGGATGTTCAGATAGCCGAGTACCAGCAAATGAGTTAATTGGCGCCATGCCTGGAGAAGTTTTTGTTCATCGAAATATTGCCAACATGGTGGTGCATTCAGACATGAACATGCTAAGTGTACTCGATTATGCTGTCAACGTCTTAAAAGTTCAGTATGTTATTGTTTGTGGTCATTACGGCTGTGGAGGTGTAAAAGCAGCAATGGGCACTGCTCAAATTGGATTGATAGATAACTGGATCCGTCATATTAAAGACGTTTATAAATATTACAAAGAAGAGTTAGATGCCGTAGAGGATGAAACGGAGCGCTTCAACCTTTTTGTGGAACTCAATGTGAAGACACAAGCCTTGGATTTAGCAAGAACATCAATTGTACAGAATGCTTGGGCGAATAAGCAAAAATTAACTGTGCATGGCTGGGTATATGGGGTGCATGATGGTATCATTCACGATCTTAATGTTACAATGGGTTGCAGCAATGATCTGGATGAAGCAGATAAATCAGGGTTTTAAGTTTTTGTTTTTTTATTAGAGCTATCTTTGAATAAAATTAGTATTCGAAGATGGCTCTTATTAAATCTTGCAGGGGTTTTGAACCTCAATTTGGAGAGGATTGTTGGTTTGCCGAAAATGCCACCATTGTCGGTGATGTTATCATGGGTAATCAATGCTCTGTTTGGTTCAACGCCGTTATTAGGGGAGATGTTAACTCCATTCGAATTGGCAATAGCGTAAATATTCAAGATGGCGCTGTCATCCACTGTACTTTTGAAAAAACCAAGGTCTTTTTAGGAAATAATGTTTCTGTCGGACACAATGCGCTTGTTCATGGATGCACAGTGGAAGACAATGTGCTTATTGGAATGGGTGCCATCGTGATGGATAATTGCTATATCGAAGCGAATTGTATTATTGCTGCGGGGGCTGTTTTGCTTGAAAATACACGTGTAGAGTCATGGAGTGTATATGCAGGCGTTCCTGCTAAAAAGGTGAAAACCTTAAGTCCAGAATTATTTCAAGGTGAAGTACAACGCATCGCTACCAATTATTTGAAGTATGCTAGTTGGTTCAAGGAAGGAAATGAATGATATCTCTACTTACGATGACTGTCAATTATTGATTGAGAAATTTTACGAAAAATTATTGATCAACAAAGAGATAAATCATTTTTTTGTTCACCTAAATTTGGAACATCACATTCCACATGTGGCCAGTTTTTGGGCATTTATATTGCTTGATCAAGCGGGGTATTCATCCAACATGATGAAGGCACACCAAAATTTACAATTAAAAGGAAATGATTTTGATGTGTGGCTAGGGCTCTTCCATAGTACAATTGACGAACTTTTTCAAGGTGAAAAGGCCACCTTAGCAAAAGAACGTAGCCAACTAATTGCCATGACATTACGTCATAAGTTTGAAAGTTAATTTTGTAAAGAATAGGAATTTATCTTAACTTTGCTGAAGTCACCTTTTGACAAATAAACGCTATTTATGAAACAACTTTATACTCTACTTCTTGTGCTTCTTGGTTTTTCGAAGTTAAGCACTGCACAACAAATTTGTATGGTAACAGCAGATTTTGATGAAGGTACCAATTACATTGTTGCTTATTATGAGCCTTGGGATGCCTTATACGACAGTGTTTATATCTATAGAAAGACGGAAGGTCAAGCTTTGTACTATAAAATTGGTGCTAGATCAGTGAGTGGCGATTTATCGTTTTTTATTGATTCAAACGCCAATACAATTCAAGAAACGTATTACAAAATTAGTTATTTAGACACCAATGGTGTTGAATCTCCTTTGTCACTATATCATAAACCAGTAGTGTTAGATTACACAGGCCCTTCTCCCGGAGGAACGTTAGTATGGACATTGTATGAGATTGAAAATGAGGTAGATCAAACTTATATTTGGAGCTATGAGTTGTACAAGGATAATTTAGGTCTTGGCGATTTTTATTTGCAGACCTATTGGCCAGGTGGACAAGCTGGAGCAGTTTCTTGGTATGACTATGATACCAATGCCCTTTTTGCACCAGTCATGCAGTATTACATGGAAACAAATTTCACAAGTTGCGCGATTACGTCAAGAGCAAATATCAATACTTCTCGTTCCAACATAAAAAATCAATTTTCAAATGATGTAGCTGCAGTTACTCCAATTGAAAAAGAAGATGTTTTGTTTTTGATACCTAATCCAATGTCCGATCAACTCAATGTGCTTTGTAACCAACAGTTTGTTGGAGAACATTTTTTAATCATTGACAGCTCTGGGAAAGTAGTTGTTGAGGGTGAGATTGACGATCAAAAAATGAACTTAAACTTGACTTCCATCGAAAAAGGTCAATACCTTTTTGTAGTTAGTAAAGGCAAAAAATCATACGCAAAACCATTTATTAAGCACTAAATTACTACCCGCCATGAAAAATCTATTTTTAGCATTGTCGTTGCTGCTGTCTTTAGGTTCAAACGCACAATCAATTTGTTTCGTTTCTGCCGATTATGATAGCGGAGAAAATTTCATTGTCTTTTGGGAAAGACCACTTGATTTTGTGAATTATGATAGCGTTTTTATTTATAGACGACTTCCAGCAACAGAGCCTTCCTTCACAAAAATAGGTGCAACACATATGTCGTTAGAAAGTTCGTATTTTGAGGATGAAAACGTAACAACCTATATTACAACAGATTATGCAATTTCTTTTTTGGGTACTAATGGAGTAGAAACGGTGTTGTCGTACTACCACCGTCCTGTGATTTTAGATTACCAAGCTGGAAATCTGGTGTGGACAATGTATGAGAAGCAGTTTGTAACAGGAGATAGCTGGATTGCTTCATACAGATGTATGCGCGATCAATTAGGCCTTGGTTTCTACGACGAAATGGGGGCATGGGATGCTACAGGGACTAATGGCAGTTGGTTTGATTCTCAAGCACAAGGAACTACAGATGAATACACCTACCAGATGCAAATGGATATGCCTGTTTGTGTAGTTACAGGAAGAGCAAACATTAATACCTCGCGTTCAAACATCAAAAATCAATTTTCTAATGCAGAAGCAGGAATTGCTGAAAATGAAACTATTTCATTCAATTTGGCGCCTAATCCAATGATCGATTTTATTAATGTGAATCTTGATCCAAAGTTCCTTTCTAGCGAGTTTATGGTGTCTGATGCCAGTGGTAAAATAATTCATCAAGGAGTCATTAATGCAGAAGATATTACCTTAGATATGAGTGCTGTTTCCAATGGAACGTACATGTTTACCGTGAAATTTGATGGTAAGTTGAATTCAAAATTCTTTCTTAAAAATTAAAAATTTGTAATTTTTTGAAAGCCATCTTAGTAATAGGGTGGCTTTTTTCGTGATTTAATCAAATCATACTTCATTTTGTTGTAAACATTTATTGTTCAAACTATTAATGGATGAAATTTAATTGGTGACTACTAAATTGTAGTGTACCTTTGTACTACTTTTATATACTTTGAAATGAAAAACTATACCCAATTCAAGCTCTTGTTGGCATTTTTATCGTTATCGCTCTATTCTACCTCGCAAGAAATTTGCTTGGTAACAGCAGATTTTAATGAAGCCACTAAGTATCAGGTGATGTGGGAACGACCTGCTGATGCTAATTTATACGATAGTGTTTTTATTTATCGAAAGAGACCGTTCTACGATCTGTTTTATGCAAAAATTGGAAGCGTTGCAATGGAAGCAGATTCAACAGTAATAACAGACATGAGTTCTAATACCATAGTTAAATCACAATACAAAATTGCATTTTTGAAGCTAGACGGAACACTGACGCCAAGGTCAGAGTGGCATCAACCAATGGTATTAAATTACAGTGGTGGAACGTTGTTTTGGACATTGTATGCCAAAGAAAATCAGGTCGATGAAACATGGGTTGCTAGCTATAGTGCATACAGAGAAGACTTTTTTGGAAATACATTTAGTACTTTTTTAGGAACTTGGGCAACACAAGCTTCGGGTTCAATCGACTACTATTTTGATTCTCAAGCCACTACATTCCCCACAGCTCGTTACCAAATTGAAGCTGAGGTCGGAGATTGTGAAATCTCCTATGAACGCGTAAATATACACACATCAAGATCTAATATCAAACAGCAATTTCCCAATGAAGACTCTACAGTTGTTATTAATGACGAGGTAACGGAAGATCCAGAACTTTCCGCTGGCATCGAAGAACAGGAAATCAATTTCTTCATTTCTCCCAATCCATTAAACTCTTTTATGAATATCCTTGTTCACCCAACAATGTTAGGCGATGAGTATATCATTTGTGACGCTGCAGGAAAAATTGTTTATCGTTCCAGAGTTGAGGGAATACAATCAAGTATTGATACAAGAGAGCTACAAAAGGGAACCTATTTCTTCACCTTGAAATCAAATGAACTATTGCTGTCTAAAGTATTTATCAAAAATTAGGTCTAATCACACAAATAAATGAAGGCTAACTCTTAATGAATTAGCCTTTTTTGTTTACTATTACCAAAGTAAAATGATGATCGCTATTGCTAAAAAGGATTTTAGCTTTATTTTTGAAAGACTGATTCAATTCTCCTAGACTGAGAAATTATTTTTAAGATAGAATGCTTACATTAAAACACCTGAAAATTAAGAAGGCAACACTAGCACTCGTTTTGTTGTTTTCTAGTTCATTTTCCGTGTTTTCCCAAAAGTATAATGTTTTAAATTATACCACCAAAGACGGACTTCCATCCCAAATTATTAACGATTTGTTTCAAGACAATGAAGGTTATTTTTGGATTGCCACACAGTCTGGAATATCACGTTTCAATGGAAACGATTTTTCTGATTTTGCACCTGTCAAGGCGTTGGAGGGAATTGATGCAGTTTCGGTAGTGCAAGACAGTAAAGGCCGCATAATTTTAGGAACAAATACCAGCGGAATTTTCATTTATGACTATAAAAAAACCATTCATTTTGATGAGAATTCTGGACTCAAATCAAATGTAATTCGAAAAATATTTATTGATCACGATGATGTGGTTTGGGTATTAACTTCAGCAGGGGTTTACCAATTAATTAACGATCGACCAGTTCTTTTCAAGGATAGTAAGCAACTCTTTGATAAAGGTGTTTTATCGATGACACAAAACAAGAAAGGTGATTTTTATTTCGGAACGCAAGGGAATCATCTGGTGAAATACGATACGCAAAAGAAATTTACCTATTTCAATGAGGCAAATGGAATCACCGACAATTATATTTTTTCAATTAGTACCATCGGCGATAGTGTGCTTTTAGGAACTACAAGTAAGGGAGTTCTGGTAGGTTATAAAGGTCAATTTCGCCCATTAGCAGTTCCCGGGATTAGTCAGGAGTGGATTTCAGCAATTATTCCAAAATCGAAAGGATTTTACATCATATCTTCTTCTGGTGCAGTAGATTACAAATTGAATGGAACGTATTCAATGATTACGGAAGAAAATGGGTTAACAACGAATGATCTTTTTAATGGATTTTTTGATCGAGAAGGCAATTTGTGGCTATCATCTAGTAATGGAATTTCATGTATTCGTAAGCAGCAAATTATTTCTCTTGATTCAGATTCAGGTCTATCCAACGAGAAGATTAGTTGTCTTGCCAAACTGTCCAACGGTTTAGTAGCTGCCGGAACATACGGTATGGGTATCAATTTAATCGATGCTTCAGGAAAGGTGGTAAAACACATTATTTCTCCTGAATTGGAAAACTCAAAAGTGACCTGTATCTATGAAATTCCAGATAGAAATGAAATTTGGGTGGGAGGTGAGCAAACGAATTATGGTATTATCATTTTAGATACAAAAAATGGGTATAAGGTAAAGAACACTATTAAGCATTTTAATAATATTTACCTTCAAACAATTACTAAAATTGAGCAGGACGCCTCAAAAAGAATTTGGGTGGGAACGTTTAATGCAGGATTGTTTTGTATCACCGGTTCAAAAATAGAACGCTTTGGAAGTCAAAATGGCTTGCCTTCTAATGAGATTTACACCTTTTGCCTGGACCACAATAGCAATCCTTGGGTGAGCATCTATCAGAAGGGATTATACAAAAAAGCGGGTGCTACTTTCCAAAAAGTGTATGATGAAAAATGGATGAACGATAAGTACATTCTCAGTTTGCAAAAAGGCTCCAATCAATCTATTTTGGTTGGTACAAAAGCCGCTGGTTTGGTGATTGTTAAAGACAAGACCTTTAAAACGATTAGCACTTCCAATGGTTTACTTTCGAATGCTATTCAGTCTATCGAACTAGTTGGAGACCAAATTTGGTTAGGGACAAATCGAGGTCTCAATTTATTAGTTCCCCAAAACGGAAGCTACAAGATTATAACTTTTGACCAACGAAGTGGTTTGAAAAATACTGAAATACAGCAAAATGCAATTGCTTCTACGAATGGATTTGTTTGGGTAGGAAGCAGCACAGGAATTTCGCGGGTCTTGACTGATCAAGGTGGTGGAAGCGATGTATTGCCTTTTATTCGAATTCAAGGGGTGAAACTTTTCTTTAACGACATCGATTGGAAGGAAAAAAATGGAGTTGAGGTGGACAAGCAGGGAATTCCTACAAAATTGGATTTAGGTTACAAAGAAAATCACCTTACTTTTTCTTTTTCCGCGATGACCAATAGTTCTGTTTTTTACACCTACATCATGGAAAATCAAGATGAGGAATGGACACCATTAACCGATAAACGCGACGTAACTTATTCAAATTTAAATCCTGGTGAATACATCTTCAAAATTAAATCGGTTGATAATTACGGAAATGAAAGTGCTATTTTATCGATTCCCGTTATAGTCAATAGTCCATGGTGGCAAACGTGGTGGTTTAGAATCACTGCCTTACTATTGGGAGCTATTGCACTTATTGCTTATCTACGTTACCGAGAAAAAAGTTATAAAGACCGTCAGCAAGTATTGGAAAGTACAGTGCAAGAGCGAACTAGTGAGTTGTATCAAAAGAACAAAGAAATATTGGACAGTATCACTTACGCAAAGCGAATTCAAACAGCCATGTTGCCTTCGCATGAGTTGTTGGAAGCTGAATTTAAGCGAATTTTTGTAGTATATCGACCTAAGGATATTGTGGCAGGCGATTTTTATTGGTTCGATAAGGTGGATGGAAAGGTACTGATTGCAGTGGCAGATTGTACTGGTCATGGTGTCCCTGGCGCCATGGTTTCTGTGGTCTGTAACAATGCATTGAATAGAGCTACTCGTGAGTTTGGGATTACACAACCCGCAAGTTTGTTGAACAAAACGCGTGAATTGATTTTGGCTGAATTGTCGAAAAGTAATGAGGATGTAAACGATGGAATGGATATTTCCCTGGCTACAATCGATAGCGAGAATGGTAAAATTGAGTGGGCTGGTGCAAATAATCCTTTGTGGATTTTATCGAAGGAAAAAGGCGGTTTTGTGGAAATTAAGGGAGATAAACAACCAGTGGGTCGCCACATCAATAATTTGGCATTCACCAACCACGAGATTGTTGTGAAGAAGGGAGATATTCTTTATTTCTTTACGGACGGATTAGCTGATCAATTTGGAGGCGAGAAAGGGAAGAAATTGAAGTCGATGGGCTTAAAGGAACTACTTCTAGAATGTGCGAACTATACTATGGAGGATCAGAAAGTAGAATTGGAATCGAAATTTGACCAATGGAAAGGCGAGTATGAGCAAATCGATGATGTTTGTCTTATCGGCATTAAAATCTAAGCCTTTCTAGCTAAAATGAATGTGCTGAGCTGATACTGGTTCTTGATAGAAATTGGAAGCCTTTTCATTAAAAATTGCTGCATTTTCTGTCGTCAAGAATTGAACGTTTGCATTTTTTGAGCACTGCTGATCTATTTCAGGATGTCGGATTAAATAATCTGCTAGCTTTTCAGCCACTATTGCGCCTTGTGAAAGCACTTTGATATGATCAGGAAGAAATTCTTCAATGATGTCTTTAACGAGCGGATAATGCGTGCAAGCGAGCACAATGGTATCAATTTGGGAATCCAGCTCCAGCAATCGTTCTAAATCTTCATAGATAAACATCTTACCTGCCACAGAATCAAATGATCCATTTTCAATGAGTGGTACCCACATCGGACAAGCATGTTGCTCAACAGTAATCTGTGGGGCAAATTTCTTTAGTTCTAACACATACGATTCAGACCGAACAGTTCCTTCTGTTGCAAGAATACCAATATGATTTGTTTTTGTGTAGTTGGCAATTTCTTCAGCACTTGGTCGAATAACTCCCAAAACACGCTTGTTTGCAGCGATGATTGGTAAATCATTTTGTTGAATTGTTCGCAATGCTTTCGCCGATGCTGTATTGCAAGCAAGAATAACAAGTGAACAACCTCGCGAGAACAACTCTTTTACGGCTTCTAAGGTGTATTCATAGACAACATCAAATGATCTTGTTCCGTAGGGTGCTCGCGCGTTATCACCGAGGTATAAATAGTCATACGCTGGCAAGCGCTTTTTCAGTTCAGAAAGAACAGTTAATCCACCGTAACCAGAATCAAATACACCAATAGGACCCATAATACCAAAGGTAAATAAAAAACCCCGAATCCAACAAAGGAATCGGGGTTCTAAAAATTGAATAATTTTTATTATTTTTTCATAGAAGCTGCGTCTAAAAGAAGTAATTCAGTCATAACTTCAGCTGTGCAATCTGTTCCACCTTTAAAGTATAGTGTTACTGATTCATCAATAATGTAATTTAATTTCTTGCGTTCAGCAACAATATCAACTGCTTTTTGAACTCTTTCCAAAATTGGTTTGTTCAATTCAGAGCTATAGATTTGCATTTCTTGTTGCAATGATTGTTGTCTTTCTTGCAAAGCCTGCTCTTTTTTCATGATTTTCTCTTGCTCAATTTTTTGAATTACAGGAGACAAGTTGGCAGAAGTTGCATCGTATTTTGCATAAGAAGCTTCCAAGTCTTTTTGCATTTCCTGCAATTCCTTGTAACCATTTTCTTCAAATTTTTTCAACTCAACAATTGCTGCTTTACGAGAAGCTAATGTATCTAACAATTTTTGTGAATTTACGTGACCAACTTTTGATTGAGCAGATGCAAATCCTGCTGTTGCTACTACCATTAAGGCCAAAATCAACTTTTTCATTTTTCGTTTGTGTTATTTAGATTATTAATTACTAGCCTTCATTTCTTTCAAAACTTCATCGCTAATATCCAGTTTACTGTCTGCATAGACAAGATTACTTTGATTTGCCTTATCAAAAACAAATTGGTAATTGCGTTTTGATGCTACTTTCTGCATGGCGTCATACACTGCATCTTGAATTGGTTTGATGAGTTCCTGACGTTTTTGAAAATAGTCTCCACTGACTCCAAAACGAAGCTTTTGCATTTCCATCGCTTCAGTTTCTAATTTTTCAATTTCCTCTTTTCGTTTTTGCTTTTCTTCAACAGGGAGTAAAACTTCTTCCTTCGCAAAGTTATCTTTCTTTATTTTGATGACTTTATAGCGTTCTTCCACTTCCTCCTGCCAACGTTTTGCAAGCTTATCTAGTTTATCCTTTGCTTCAGTATATTCTGGCACGTTTGACAAAATATAATCTGAATCTATGTAGGCATACTTTTGAGCATTTGCAAAGTACGTGCCAAACAGTAAAAATAGAAAGAATAGTATATTTTTCATTTAGTTATTCGTTGTTGATGCTTACCAAAGCAGATAATTAACGGTTAGGAACGGCCAAGTTACACATTTTATTACATTTCATTTATAATTCACCCAAATTCATACCGATTGTAAAGGTCAATTTACCGTAGTATCCTTTGTTGATTATATCTGTATCGCTACCGCCTCCATAATCTCTTGCCCAAGGATCCAATTTGTCAAATCCAAAACCATAATCAAGTCCTAACATACCAAACATTGGTAAAAACACTCTGATTCCTAATCCAGCTGCACGCTTCACATTAAAAGGGTTGAAATCCTTAAATGAAGGATAGGTATTGCCCGCTTCCGCAAATGCCAATGCATAGAAGGTTGCTTGTGGATTCAATGAAATTGGGTAGCGAAGTTCTAAGGTGTATTTTGCCACCAACGGATCTCCAGCAGCAGATGAGATCGAATTATCTTCATATCCACGTAGTGAAATAATTTCACGTCCACCAATTTGATTTACTCCTGTTAAACCGCTTCCCCCCATCGAGTAGCGCTCAAATGGAATGGTACCTTTCGATTTTGAATACGCACCAAGGAAAGCAAATCCAAAACGTGGCATCAAGACTAATTTCTTATCTGCCGTCAACGGAATAAAGAATTCTCCCGTCAACTTTAATTTGTAGTACTCAAGGTATTTGTATTTTTGCTGAGCCGTCCAAGCTGAATAGTCATCTGTATTATCAAGAGCACTGTATGGGACTGTTGATTTCGCCATAAATGTAATGTTCGATCCTGATTGGGGATAAATTGGTTGATTTACTGAGCTACGTTGTAATACATATTTCAAAGCAATATCATTTGCATAACCAGTGGTGAAAATTCCAAAGTTGGTGTAATTCTGCACATCATAGTATGAATAGCTTAATTCATAATAAGCAGTAAAGAAGTCATCTGGCCATTTTTTTCTTCTTCCTAAACCTAGATTTGCTCCTGTAATTCCGATACCAGAATAGGCTGAATTAGTAGGGAAATAGCCATTCCCTAGAGCGGTATGGTTCAATCCAAACGACAATGAATTTGGTTTCTTACCACCTAACCATGGTTCTGTAAATGAAAAGTTATACCCTTGGTAAAAACGACCGTTCGATTGTGCTCTAATTGAAAGACGTTGTCCGTCACCTCCTGGAAGTGGCGACCAAGCTCCTTTCTTGAAAATGTTTTTAGTGGAAAAATTATTGAATGTTAATCCAAGTGTACCGATAATTCTACCGCGTTGTCCGCCAACACCAGCACCACCATATCCTCCAGATAATTCTATTTGGTCAGATGACTTTTCTTCCACTACGTAGGATATGTCCACGGTTCCATCTTCAGGATTTGGTATTGGATTTACTTGGAATGCTTGATCATTGAAGTAGCCTAATTGTGATAATTCTCGCTGAGTTCTGATGATGTCATTTCGATTGAAAAGATCGCCAGGTTTTGTTCTAATTTCTCTGCGAATTACATGATCATTGGTCTTCGTATTTCCAGAAATAAAGACGCTTTTTACGCGTGCTTCTTTACCTTCAATAATTCGCATTTGATAATTGATGTGATTATCAGTAACGTTTGTTTCAACTGGAATTACTTGGAAAAATAGGTAACCTCTATCCATATACAACGAAGAGATGTCTCTACTATCCTGACTCATAAAGAGGCGTTTTTCTAATAATTCTTTGTTGTAGACATCACCATACTTGATTCCTAGTACTGAATCCAAAAGCGAAGAACGATACAAGGCATTTCCAATCCAATCAATGTTTCCGAACTTGTATTTTCCACCCTCTTCGATAGTAAGTTCAATGTAAAGATTTTTCTCATCTTTCAGGTAAACCGAGTCTTTTACAATGGAGGCATCTCTCAATCCAATGGCATTGAATTTATTCATCAATGCTTCTTTGTCTTTGGCATATGTAGATTCTGTGTATTTTGACCGTTTGAAGATGCGCAAAATGCTTTTTTGCTTCGTGTCCTTCATAGCCATTTTCAATTTCCAATTGGGAACGGATTCGTTTCCATTGATGATAATTTTCTTGATACCAACCTTTGGTCCTCGGTCAATATTAATAACAAACAATTCCGAATCATTCATTAATGAATCAGCCGTACGGTCAATTTTAACTGCAGCTTTGTAGTACCCTTTCTCTCTAAAATAACCTTTGATTTTACTTTCAGTTTGAAAAACTAGGTTTTCAGAAATGGTTTTACCAGAAAAAAGCGTAATTTCTTCACGAATTTTATCAGCGTCTCTTTTGCTTACGCCAACAAATTTAAAGCGAGATAATTTAGGTCTTGGCGTCACTTTTATTACGAAGTAGATTACTCCTGCTACTTCTTTTTCGGCTAAAATTTCTACATCTGTAAACAAGCCTTCATTCCACAAATTTCGAATTGCCTTTGATATTTTTTCGCCAGGTACTGTAATTTTTTCGCCAGGTTTTAATCCCGCGATAAGTTTTATAGCGTTATGATCGTAATTATCTGCACCATCAACACGGATAGGTCCGATGACGTATTCTTGTGGATTCTTTGGATCAACATCCATCTGGCCGTATGCGGCACAGTTTAGCATTAATAGAAAGAATAGTAGGCTTTTTTGTAGCATATTTTATTGTGTAAACTGTTCTGAAACCATCCCGAATCGTCGCTCGCGCATTTGATAGTCGACAATGGCTTTGTAAAAATCTTCTTGTGAAAAATCGGGCCACAGAACATCCGTAAAGTGAAGTTCTGAATAGGCAATCTGCCAGAGCAAAAAATTACTAATTCTGTGTTCACCACTTGTTCGAATTAGTAGATCTGGATCAGGAATTGAATTGGTTGTAAGGTAGTTTGAAATTAACTGTTCGTTGATATCTTCAATCCTGATCTGCTTGTTTGCAGCTTCTGTAGCAATAGATTTCAATGCATTTACAATTTCCCAGCGGGAGCTGTAGTTCAACGCTAGGATTAATTTTATTCCAGTGTTATCTTTCGTTTTTGCAATGCTTGAAAGAAGTTCTTCTCGGCAATCTGCTGGTAATTCGTCTGTGTCGCCAATGGCAAGTAACTTAACATTATTTTGCAGGAAATTGGGGAGCTCTGTGACAAGCGTATGCACCAAAAGTCGCATTATTCCTTCTACTTCTTCTTTTGGTCTATTCCAATTTTCTTTTGAGAAGGTATACAATGTAAGGTATTCTACTTTTGTTTTTTCTACTGCTTCTAAAGCTCTTCGAACTGACTCTGCACCATGGTCATGGCCAAACAAGCGCTTTTGGCTTTGTTTTTTAGCCCATCGACCATTACCATCCATAATGATAGCAACATGTTTTGGTGTATTATTAATGTCAATTTTCGAAAAGTAGTCCATTTTTTGTCTTCAAAAGTCCGAATATAGTGAAAGTAACGCTGTAAGTTCTATTTTATTGGAAAGGCTTAACATACCTTAACAAAAAGAGGGACTTGTATAGCAAATCCCTCTTTTTCAATTTTATTAGTGCAAATTATTCTGCAAGTACAATCATTTTATTATTCTGTAATTCAATCACTCCACCATTGATATCAACATGAATAACTTTAGTGTTTGAATCTAAGTGAATTAATTTACTGTATTTATCTTCAGTGTTGAAAGGTGATGTTAGATCTACTTTAACACGACCTTTTTGAAGCGTTGATATAACAGCAGTATGTCCATCCAAAACTTGAAACAATCCATCTAAGCCTGGAAGTTGAACAGCTTCTACTTCTCCACTAAAAATTTTTGCTTCCGGGGTTATAATTTCTAATTGCATTTTATTTGATATTAGGACTTTAGGATCTTAGAAAATGAGGATTGATGAACTATTTTAAAGTCTTAAAATCCTATTATTTCAGCCTCCTACAATCTTTTTATACTTCTGCTAACATTTTTTCTCCAGCTGCAACCACGTCAGCGATACCACCTTTCAGGTTAAACGCTGCTTCTGGATATTTGTCGTAAACACCAGCCAAAATATCATTAAATCCTTTGATTGTATCTTGAATATCAACTAACACTCCAGGGATTCCAGTAAATTGCTCTGCTACGTGGAATGGTTGAGATAAGAATCGTTGCACACGACGAGCGCGGTGAACAACTAATTTATCTTCTTCAGATAATTCATCCATTCCTAAGATCGCAATAATATCTTGAAGTTCCTTGTAACGTTGCAATGTGTATTTTACTTGTTGTGCACAGTCGTAATGTTCCTTCCCAACGATTTCGGGTGTCAAAATTCGAGAAGTAGAATCCAATGGATCTACCGCAGGGTAAATTCCTAACTCAGCAATCTTACGAGACAATACTGTTGTGGCATCTAAGTGAGCAAATGTATTTGCAGGAGCCGGGTCAGTTAAATCATCTGCTGGTACGTATACCGCTTGAACCGAAGTAATTGAACCATTTTTTGTTGATGTGATACGCTCTTGCATAGCACCCATTTCCGATGAAAGTGTTGGTTGGTAACCTACCGCTGATGGCATACGACCTAAAAGTGCAGATACCTCAGAACCAGCTTGTGTAAATCGGAAGATGTTGTCAACAAAGAATAAGATATCACGACCTTTTCCATCGCCTTCACCATCACGGAAGTACTCAGCTAATGTCAAACCTGACAAAGCAACTCGAGCACGTGCCCCAGGAGGCTCATTCATCTGACCAAATACGAAAGTTGCTTTTGACTCTTTCAAATCATCAAGACTAACTTTGCTTAGATCCCATCCGCCTTGTTCCATTGAATGCATAAAATCGTCACCATACTTGATGATACCTGATTCCAACATTTCACGAAGCAAGTCATTTCCTTCACGTGTTCTTTCACCAACACCAGCGAAAACTGACAAACCACCATGTCCCTTGGCGATGTTATTAATTAATTCTTGAATCAATACAGTTTTACCTACTCCAGCACCACCAAATAAACCAATTTTACCACCTTTTGCGTAAGGCTCAATAAGGTCAATTACTTTAATACCTGTAAATAATACTTCTGTTGCAGTCGATAAATCCTCAAATCTAGGTGCCTCACGGTGAATAGTCAATCCTTTAGAATTGTCTACCGCTGAGATACCATCAATAGCTTCCCCAACGACATTAAACAAACGACCTTTGATTTGATCACCAATTGGCATTTGAATTGCTTTACCAGTAGAAGTAACCTCCATCCCTCGTTGAAAACCATCAGTCGAGTCCATTGAAATGGTACGTACTGAACTTTCACCAACGTGAGATTGAACCTCAAGAACAACGCGTGTTCCGTCTGGTTTTCTTACTTCAAGTGCGTCGTAGATATTTGGAAGTACTACTTCCTTGTCGAAAATTACGTCAACAACAGGTCCGATTACCTGTGAAACTGCTCCTTTGATTCCTGACATTTCCTGTCCTATTTTGAATTAATTAAACTAAAAATCATGGCAAAGCCACACTGAATTTGGGCGCAAAGGTACATTATTTTCTTCGATACACACAATTTCTAAACAAATTTTTTCAACAAAAAATGCGACTTCAATTTTGGGTTTGAAATTGTTCTTCGTTGAATCGTTTCATCAAAATTTTAACAGTAAAATACGAAAATAGAATATTTAAAGCGCTGACTAAAAAGATGATCAACATTCCGTCTTTAACGCTTAATGCAATCGGAAACGCTTCTCCTCCTGAATTTGGCATTTGAAGTAAGCCGAATTGTAGCTGCAGCAAACACACTAAATAGCCCAAAACGAGCCCAATAAAAACGCCTGAAAACGAAATCAAAAGTCCTTCAAAAAAGAAAATTTTAAATACACCCTTGTTGGGAAATCCCATTGCATGCATTGTTTTAATATTATTTTTTTTCTCTACAAAAAGCATTGTGAGTGAAGCAATTAAATTGAATGCAGCTAAAATGAATATGAAAATAAGGATAATAATGACAATTAATTTTTCGGACTTACTTGTCTTGTAAATCAATTCGTTCTTTTCATAGTTGGTTTTTACTAGAAATTTATTGCCAACCAATAACTGAATTTTTTCTTTTGCAAGCTCATTGCTAATACCGCTTTTTACATCGATGAAGATGCACGAAAGATCATTGTCGTAGTTTAAAATGTTTTGTGCAAAATCGATCGGAACAAGCAATTGCTCAATGTTCACTTCCCGATTATAATTCATGCGGGCTGAAATTTTTAATTGTTCAATTCTAAATGGATTACTTCCCAGTTTCATTTTGGCATCGCGCTTTGGTGCATACAATTGAATAGTTTCATGGCCAATACGCTTTGGAATAAATCCGCCTAGTTGATCCAACAATGTTGCTCCTATGACACCAAAATTTTCCTCACCCTCTTGTAGTTTTGGAGTTCCATCAACAATGTGATCATTGATTTTTGCAATCTTGAAAAATTGTTGATCCACCCCAGTCAATGTAGCCTGCATCATTTTTTGCTCGTGCTTTATGACCACAATTTCTCGAACTGCTTTTGAATAAGTAGCTATTTCATCGACGTTTTCGAGTTGTTTAAACGGAAATGTTTTTTCATCGAATGTTTTTCCTTCGGAAGTGGTGATTGTTAGGTCGGGATCAAAATCCGAATACAGTTTTTCAATCATCATTTCGATGCCATTGAATGCGGATAATAATACTACAAGTGCAGCAGTGATAATGGCAATTCCAATGACAGAAATAAACGTTATCCGATTTATTAGATTGTTACTTTTCCGAGTAGAAAGGTAGCGTTTAGCTATGTAGAAAGGTAGATTAATGACTATTTTTTTAATAGTTCATCAATTTTAGCAGCATACTCTAGCGAGTCATCAATATGAAAAACTAAACTTGGAATTTTGCGCATGTTTTTAAGGTGCTTCCCAATTTCACCGCGAATTCTTCCGCTGTTTTCATTGATATTTGCCAACACTTCTTTGGGGGTTGGACCAGCAAAAACGCTTAAATAGCAACGCGCAAGTGACAAGTCGGAGGTAACGCGCACTTGAGTTACACTCACCATCGCTCCTAAACAAACTTCACTTGCATTGCGTTGCAGAAAAACAGATAATTCTTCTTGAACTACCTTCTCAATTCGCTGTTGTCTTATTGAACTCATAGCGCAAAGATAATCTTTCTCCTTGAATTTGATGGACTTCACCACCGAACGCTTATTTCTTAGCAAGGTGAAACTAAAAAAAGTTAATTTTGTAGCAATGAAAGATATTCTCGAGATTTCTAGATACACACTTCACTATAAATGGAGAGCTGTTGCTGTTATCATTTGCAATCTACTATTTGTTGTTTTCAATTTGATCTCAATTGTATTATTCATTCCTGTTTTACAATTAATCTTTAAGCCGGATGAGGCAGTAAAGAGGTTGGTTGAACCAATTTACAATGGCGGAATTATTGGTGTTTTCGAATATATTAGAGATTATTACAATTTTTTCATGCAATCCCTGGTTGACCAAGACCCGAAGAAAGCCTTATTTTTTGTTTGTGTAAGTGTTTTTGTCGCCTTTTTTCTCAAAAACCTATTCAGATATGGTGCCATTTGGCATCAATCAGAATTGCGAATGGCAGTTGTAAGAGATTTGCGTGATCAACTATTTCATAAGTCGCTCAATTTGCCTCTTTCCTTTTATTCGAATGAGCGAAAAGGCGATATCATGGCCCGCATGAATAGTGATGTTGGTGAAATTGAAGTCGCAGTTGTGAGTATGTTGGAACTTATTTTTAGAGAACCGATTGCCATTCTGATTAATGTGGTAACACTCATCTACCTTAGTCCACAACTAACACTAGCTTCGCTGATTCTACTCCCTGTTTCAGCATTTGTGATTTCTAGAATTGGCAAAAGTTTAAAAAGAACTGCAAAAGCTGGACAAGAACAAATGAGCTTGTTATTTTCTTCGATTGATGAAGGCTTGTCAGGAATCAGAGTAATTAAAGGGTTTAATGCTGTTGGTCAAGTTTTTTCAGCTTTTCAGAAAATCAATTTGACTCATCAACGATTAATTACAAAAGCCTTCCGAAAAAGAGATCTTTCGCCAGTTTTAAATGAAACGTTAGGTGCGGGGGTGATGCTCTGTTTACTTTGGTTTGGGGGCGCGATGATTTTGGACGTAAATTCGACTACTAAATTAACAGGAGAAGTATTTTTGACATTTATTATTGTGTTCTCGCAATTGCTTCGACCAATTCAAGGTATTTCTACCTCATTAGCAAATCTCAGCAAGGCAAAACCTTCACAAGATCGTATCAATGAAATATTAGATGCTGACGAAAAAGTGGTAGAAAGCGATCAAGCTCAGCCGATTACTGCATTTACGAAAAGTATCGAATTAAGGAATGTTTCCTTCAGATATGGTGAAGAAAATGTGGTGAAGAATGTGTCCTTGAGTATTCAGAAAGGAAAATCTGTGGCCTTGGTGGGAGAGTCCGGCAGCGGAAAATCGACCATTGCCGATTTAATTCCCCGTTTTTATGACATTACTGAAGGTGAATTATTGATTGATGATTGCCAAGTGGACCAATTGAAGGTGAATGACCTTCGAAAGTTAATTGGAATTGTATCTCAAGAGTCCATTTTGTTCAATACCACTGTCAAAGAGAATATTGCCTTCGGTATGGTAGATCCATCCATGGAAGATGTGGTGCAAGCTGCCAAAATTGCAAATGCACATGAATTTATCGAAGCGCTTGAAAACGGCTACGACACCATTATCGGAGAACGCGGAAATAAATTGTCTGGGGGGCAAAAGCAACGCCTAAGTATTGCCCGTGCAGTAATGAAAAATCCGTCGATTTTAATTCTTGACGAAGCAACATCGGCCTTAGATACCGAATCTGAGAAATTGGTGCAAGATGCATTGGATCGTTTGATGAAAGATCGGACCTCAATAATCATCGCTCATCGCTTAAGTACTATTAAAAATGCGGATGAAATTGTGGTCTTATCAAAAGGAGAAATTAAAGAGCGAGGGACGCATGCTGAGTTGATGGAATCAAAAGGTCTTTACTACAATCTCTGTTCATTGCAAGGAATTTTATAATCCATAATTTTACAGTTAACTCAATCAAATGCACACTTAATCGTTAATTATGTGTTATTTAGTAGTTTGACGAATTTTTTAATAGAAAATAAAACAACGTATCAACTATATTTACGTTTACTTTAAACAGTATGACCTTTAGAATATTCATAGCACTTATATTACTACCACTTTTGGGCCAGTCTCAATTGGTGACAAGTAATGCGCAAGGCCCTGCTGGTTTGGTTCAAAATGTTCTACTTGGACCAGGAGTTACCGTCTCAAATATCAATTATGCAGGAAGTGCTTCTGCCATCGGATCTTTTTCTGGGAATACCAATTTAGGACTTACATCAGGAATTGTGATGACAACCGGTACCACAGTGAACAATGGTCAAGGTCCACACGGTCCAAATGCGCAATCAAACGCTGGAATGGACAATGGAACTCCAGGCTCATTCCTCTTATCGCAGCAAATTGGTGGTGCACAAACGTTTAATGCCACAACTCTTGAGTTTGATTTTGTTCCCTATTCTGATACTGTGCGTTTTCGCTATGTGTTTGGTTCAGAGGAATACCCTGAATATGCCCCACCGAATAATACCGGTTTCAACGATATTTTTGGATTCTTTATTTCTGGTCCAGGAATTACTGGACTTCAAAATATTGCTAAACTACCTGGAGGTGGAGGTGTTGTTGCTATTAATAATGTAAACGCAATCACAAATGCAGCTTATTTCGTAAACAATGGCGATGGGAATACTTCCCCTCAAAACGGAAATCCTTTTTACATTCAATACGATGGTTTTACTAAAGTTTTAGAAGCGGTTGCAAAAGTACAATGCGGAAAGATTTATCATTTAATTCTTTCAGTGGCTGATGTTGGTGATGGGATTTTAGACTCGGGAATTTTCTTAGAAGCCAATAGTTTGTCGTCTAAAACCCCTGTAGATATTACTTCAACGCTTTCACAATACATTTCTGCTACCGACGAAACATTGATGGCTGAAGGATGTGTTAGTGCCACTATTGATTTAGAACGAGGAACAAATAATATTTCAACCGCTTTAACAATTCCTATTACTGTATCAGGAACTGCTAGCGAGGGTGTCGATTTTTCAGATATTCCTACCTCAGTTACATTTAATGCTGGTCAAACTTCTATTTCATTTTCTTTTGATGCATTTGCTGATGCCTTGCCTGAGGGAACAGAAACCATTAGACTTGAGTTTATGCTTACCGACCCTTGCGGAAATGAAACACCAGTAGTGATAGACTTGAAAATACAAGATGTTTTACCTGTTGGAGTGACAATTAACACGCCAATGGTGATGTGCCCAGGCGAAAGTATTACGCTTACTGCAACTCCTAGCGGAGGAGCACCGCCATACACCTATTTGTGGAGTACAGGCGCAACTACACCTTCAATTACTGTTGCTCCAGGGGCTTCACAAACATTTACTGTGCAAGTAACCGACAATTGTTTGCTCGAAACTGCCACTGCTTCCACAACGATTACGGTTCCAGTATTACAACCAATGACCTTGACTTTATCGAATGATATCATTGAAATTTGTCCTTACATCGATCGTACAATTACTGCACAAGCTAGTGGTGGAAACCTAAATTTCACCTATTCATGGTTTAATGAGGATGGTTCTGCTTTAGCTGGAAATGTAACTTCTGTTACTGTGTCTCCTTCTGAAAGTACTTTTTATGTGGTTGCAGCGCAAGATCAATGTGGAAACCAGACTGTTGATACAATTTTCTATACAGTGACAAGTCCACCATTAACACTAACAATGTCTCCTCCTATTGAAATTTGTCCAGGTGATAGTGCTTTCATTAGTGTTACAGCGCAAGGTGGATATGGGCAGTATTACTACAATTGGCCAACTATTGGCGCTACGCAGGCTGGAGTTTGGGTGCATCCCGGTGAAACAACAAATTATCAGGTAATAGTTTTTGATGAATGTCAAACATTTACAGTGAATGGCAGCGTAACTGTAACAGTTGTGAAACCAACGGCAGATTTTGAAATTTTGAGCACTATTTTATTTGATGATTTGCCAATTCAATTTGGAAATACATCTGTTAATGCTTCTACCTATGAATGGTATTTTGGTGACGGAAATGTTTCAACGAATGTTCATCCATCGAATATTTATGACACGCCTGGCGATTACTTTGTTACTTTAATTGCCATGGACGACAAAGGATGTTTAGACACCATCATTAAACCTATTCGCATTTTCGAGGCCTATTTTGTGTATGTTCCAAATACGTTTACGCCAGATGGAATCCGAGGAAACGAAGTGTTCTCAGCTAGTTTTTATGGAGTTCGAAGAGCGGAAGTGAAAATTTATAATCGATGGGGAGAAATGGTATTTGAATCTGACGATCTAAATTTTGCGTGGGATGGCACATACAAAGACATCATGGTTCCTGACGGAATTTTCAGTTGGAGAATTACCTATGTTACCAACTTTGGCCTAGAAGAAAAAATCAGTGGGCACGTTGGTGTGTTGAGGTAAATTACATTTTTTTCATAAAGAGTATTTTGAATTAGCTTTTTGGCTATCTCCTAACGTACTGGTTTATTTATTGTCAATTCGGCGGATGAATTGGAAGGTCGAATCTTTTTTATACTTTAGTAAAAACTTTCAGTATGATGGCTCCTTTTAATCTTCAAAAGTGGATCGATGAAAATCGTGAATTGCTAAAACCACCCATTGGAAACGTTAACCTTTACAAGGAGGCTGGTGATTTCATCGTGATGATTGTTGGTGGACCGAACGCCCGCAAGGATTATCATTACAACGAAAGTGAAGAACTTTTTTACCAAATAGAGGGCGAAATCACGGTACGTATTCAGGATGAAGGGAATGCAAAGGATATTGTGATTAAGGAAGGAGAAATGTTTTTGTTACCTGGTAATACTCCCCATTCTCCTTTGCGCGGTCCAAACACTGTAGGACTTGTAATTGAAAAAGTGAGAACTGGAACTGATTTGGTGGATGGTCTAATGTGGTTTTGTGAAAATTGTAATCACAAATTACATGAGTATCGCTTTCCTTTAGAAAATATTGAACGCGATTTCCTGCCCCGTTTTAAAGATTTTTATACTTCCCTTGATTTAAGAACCTGCAAAAAATGCAGTGCCGTAATGGAAGTTGATGAACGTTTTGTCTAGTTTACTTTATTAGATTTACGTGACCTGTTCGCTCGAATTCTTCTTCTGATTCGTAGCCGAAGTAAGATAATTTCCAGGTGTAAGTGCCATCTTGACACATGAGTCCATTGTAGGTTCCATCCCAGTAATCTTCAAAATCGGTAATGGTATATAATAATTGTCCCCATCGATTGAAAATCAGTAACTCAAATGCTTTTATATTACCACCCTCTAATCTAAATCCATTGTTTCGCTCATCGCCATCGGGTGTAAACGTATTTGGAATATAAATCACAGGATCATAATAAATCTTGACAGTATCACTTGCAGAGCATCCATTTTCGTCTGTGTAAGAAACTGATATACTTGTATTTTGATTGGGGGAGGTAGTAATGCTAGGACACACCACACAGCTCACTAATTCTGTCGGTCCCCAGATGTAAGCACCAGGTGTTGAGCTTTCTGCACTTAGACCAATTACATCACCATAAAAGGCATATACATCCGGACTTGCTTGAATAAATGGAATAGGGTAGAGCTCAACCAAAACAGAATCTGTAGCGACACAGCCAAAAGCATCAATTCCGGTAACATAGTACAAGGTGTTGACTGTTGGCTGCACCACAATACTTGCAGCATTTGGATTAGTGGCAATGCCAAGGCTGGGCGTCCATAGATAATTGCTAGCTCCTTCTGCCCAAAGGAAAGCATTCTCGCCAACACAAATAATTGTGTCATTTCCTGCTACAATCTGTGGGTCTATAATAGCTACATAAACACTATCGAGAATTGATCCACAAACATTCACGAAGTCACAATAATAATACATTTCATTTGGTGGAGAAACAATCACCGAAGATCCACTAACTGTATCGATAAATTGATTGGGAGACCAAAAGTAAGATGTTGCACCAGAAACATTTATTCCAATGGAAGCATCTTCGCACATAAAAACAGTGTCGGGAATCACAGGAATTGGTGGGTTGAAAAATACTTCAACCAAAACAGTTCCTTCAAAAGGGCAGCCATCAGCTGATGTCGCTACAACAGCATATTCTGTAGATACCATTGGCGTAGCCGTTGGATTTTGAGCGTTGGGATCATCAAGCCCTGTAGCCGGCGACCATGCAAAAGAAGCCCCAGCTGAAACGCCAATTTGCACGCTATTTCCAATACAAATTGCTGTATCTGGCGTTAACAGTGGTTGGAAATCAAAGACGGGAAGCGTAATTTCTAAAGTATCAACACCGCAACTGTCTGAAATGATTACTGTAAATTGAGTGGTTTGGAACACAGTAGCAATTGGATTTGCAATTGTTGCATCATTTAACGCATTGGCAGGCGACCACAAATAATTAGCTCCACCAAAAGCATCTAATTGGGTAGGAGTGCCGGGACAAACTGCTGATGGAATTGGTGTAATCCCACCCTGAAAATCTCCAATATTTATAATAAAGGTAGTTGAATCGGGGGTGAAACAACCATTTGTATCTGAGACCACCAATGTTACAGTGTATACCCCTGGACCTGCATAAAGATGTGTTGGATTAACTTGTGTTGATGTGGTATTGTCACCAAAATCCCAGAAAAAAGCATTCCCATTGGCACTATTATTATTAAAAATAACAGGATCGGGTAAACAAATTAGGGGGTCTGGGGTTGCCACAACGGCATCTATTTGATTAAGTTCAAACTTGAAGGCCGCCAAGTTACAATTCGTACTTGGATTCTGAGGAGCAAATACTCCTGGAGTAGTCGTAAAACCTGTATTGTTTCCACCGCATGCGCCACAAACGGCATGGTAAATTCTACCAGACTTGTCAAAACGACTTGTGCCACCATCTACGTGATTAGAACTACTGTTGGTGCCGCCCATAAAAGTTCCATACTCTAATGAAGCAGCATCTTGTGTTAAAACAGCAACATAGAAATTACTACCGTTCGTATTTGCTTGAAAAGCATCTGAAGTAACAGGAAATCCGTTAGTAGTGGAAAATAATGCCTGACTTACCGAACTGTTTTGATTCAATTCTCCACCCCACCCCGAAAGATAAATTTCATAACAATCAGAAACCAAAAATGCAGTTGGAGAAATTTCAACATTTCCAGTACCAGCACCAATCATCGTTTGCCAAAGTAGTGTATTTAAGTCTGTTGAATATTTTTGAACAAATTGTCCAGAATTAGTATTACCGTACAACCCACTTGTAATTGGATAGTTCGTTTGAGTTTGTCCCAAAACATACACATTATCATCTAAATCTAATTGAACAAAATAGGATTGGTCATATTCGTTTAAGCCTATATAATTACCTGACACGATGGCGCCATTAGTACCATTTAATCGACAAACATAGCCATCTGAAATACCACCATTAAAACTTGTTGAGCCTCCTACAATTGGTAAATTGCTTGAAGTCGTACCACCTGTAAAATACACGTTCCCAGTTGACGAAAGTTGCAATGCATTCCCAGTTTCAAATCCACTTCCTCCAAAATAGGTACTCCAAAGCATGTTTGATAAAGTTGGCGGCATTTTGAAGATCACTGCGTCTTGTGTACCTGAAAGTGATCCCTGCATGCCTGCAAACACGGGAAAATTGGAAGAGTAGGTGTTTGATGTTACGTAAACATTTGAATTAGCATCAAGAATGATTTCTCCCCTAAATTGGTCGCCGTAGTTGTATTTCAGTGTGTTACGATTTAAGCCATCATTGTCTGTTCCTCCTACAAATGTTGATGCCAAAAGAGCAGTTCCTCCAGAGTTAATTCGAGAGATGTAAAGATCGGAGCCATTGAAGTTGAGACCATTTTCAGTAATATTTGGACCACCATTAAAAGAAGCGTCAAAAGGAGTACCTGTCATCGGAAAATTAGAAGAAGAAGTTACCCCGAATATGAATAGTTCTCCGTTTGGAGCACAGATGATACTATGTGGTGTTTCGTTTCCAGATCCTCCAATAAAGGTCGAATAAAGTAAGGCTGTTCCAGTTGAATTAAATTTTGTGATGCCTACATCAATGGGTGAGGTGCCAGTTCCTCCATTCCAAGTTAGATCAAATGCTCCAGTGGAAAGAGGGTAACTTGTACCCATAACAATTCCTCCTGCAAATAGATTTCCATCGGGATCTGGACATGCAGTAAAACCCCAGTTATCAGAAACACTTCCTGTAAACGTCGAAAATGTCAAGCTTGGGTCGATCACAAGAAGAGCAGTTTTGTCATAGTTACCAAGTTCAAATGAAAGCTTGTCATTTTCCAATGAAAAAGCACAATCAACACTCGTTTTTTTACCTTCTTTTTCTGTCCACGCAATTGGTTTAGATTCACGAATTACACCAAAAGAATGCGAGATTAGCAAATCGCCATTTTCGTCTATGGAAAGCTTGTTTGCTCCAATAATTTTTTTCTGAATGATACTTGGGTCGTGATTTGGGAATATTTTAAAAGTATACCGTAGCTGCTCATTTTTTCCTTCTAAAAGTAAATTAATACCGTCGAAATAATTGACAAGCTCAACTTGAGCGTAACTGTAAATATTCGATTTCCATTTGCTAGCATCATTGCCTATCAAGTAGTTGTAGTAAAAATCTGAAGAATCTGACTCTTTTTTTTGGCCATTCCATGAAGCATTGAAATAGTTCATTTTGATTGCGTGAGCAGTAATTTCTGTCGCGTGTGCAGCTTCTTCAGAATGCCCATGTCGGTCGAAATTGTTGAGATTGGCAGTAAAGCCATCTTTTTCAATGAAAAAATCACCGTGCGTTAGATCAACATTGTACAAAATTCGATTGTCCCATTGCCCATGGTTGGGAACCATCCACACCTCTTGTCCTGTTAGATAACTAACAGAAAACAAAGTCGCTACTAAGATGTAAAACAGGTGTTTCATCGTGTTCGAAGATACGGTATTTGCGTTAATTTTTAAGCTCTTTTGATCAATTCTTAGGCTTATTTATGATTCAATCCTAGAAATTAAACTGAAAAACACAAAAATCGTTGCTTTATTGTTGCAATTATTTTGATAAAATCGATGTAATGTGCTTGAATTAATTTATTCATGAATCGTGTAAATTGAGTAAATTTGCACAATATTATACATACGATTTTGAATGAGTGAAGAAATCAAGCATGAGTGTGGTATCGCACTAGTCCGTTTAAAGAAACCATTACAGTTTTATCTCGACAAATATGGGACTCCATTTTACGCACTCTCCAAAATGAATATCATGATGGAGAAGATGATTAATCGTGGACAAGATGGTGCTGGTTTGGCAAATATTAAGCTAGACATGAAACCTGGCGAGCGATATATTTCACGTATGCGATCCATTGAACCAAAAGCTGTTGCCGATATTTTTAGTCATATCAATAGTCGTTTTAAGGAAATTGAAGAAGAAGATCCAGCGCTATTGAAAGATGTAGAATACCTAAAGAAAAATGCTGGTTTCACAGGCGAATTATTTTTAGGACATCTCCGCTATGGAACTTTCGGAAGAAACTCGATTGAGCAATGCCATCCTTTTTTGCGACAAAATAACTGGATGACAAGAAATTTGGTGGTTGCTGGAAATTTCAATATGACCAATGTTGATGAATTGTTTGACATGTTGGTGTCGATCGGTATGCATCCAAAGGAAAAGGCGGATACTGTTACCGTGATGGAGAAAATTGGTCATTTTCTTGATGAAGAAAACAATGATGCATTTTACGATTTAAAGGCCAAAGGATACGAAAATCCTGAAATGACGGATAAAATCATTGAAAATTTAAATATCGAACGTATCCTAAAAAGAGCTTCAACAGATTGGGATGGTGGTTACGCAATGGCGGGTTTGCTTGGACATGGTGATGCTTTCGTGCTGCGCGATCCAAATGGAATTCGTCCAGCATATTGGTACGAAGATGATGAGGTGTGTGTGGTTGCTTCTGAACGTCCAGTCATCCAAACGGTTTGGAATGTTAAAAGTGAATCTATCAAGGAAGTGAAACCGGGACATGCCTTAATTATTAGAAAAAGTGGCTTAATTAAGGAAGTTTTAATCAACGAACCAGGTGCTATCAAACATTGTTCTTTTGAGCGAATTTATTTTTCTAGAAGTAATGATGCTGGAATTTACGAAGAACGAAAAGAATTAGGAAATTTAATCGTGCCAGATGTGCTGAAGGCAGTGAATTATGATTTGGATAATTCTGTTTTCTCCTTCATTCCGAATACTGCTGAAACGGCTTTTTATGGGATGATCAAAGGCTTGGAAGATTATTTGAACCAACGGAAAATTGGAGAAATTGTAGCGCTTGGAACCGATATTTCAAAGGAAAAATTAGAGAAAATTGTACTTCAGCGTGCTCGAATAGAGAAAATTGCCATCAAGGAAACAAAAATGAGAACCTTTATCACACAAGATGCTTCTCGAGATGATTTAGTGGCTCAATCCTACGATATCACCTACGGAAGTGTGAAAGCCGGAAAGGATAATCTTGTGGTTATTGACGATAGTATTGTTCGTGGGACCACCTTGAAACAGTCGATTTTAAAAATTTTAGATCGACTTGAACCTAAGAAAATTGTTGTTGTTTCATCTGCTCCACAAATTAGATATCCCGATTGTTATGGAATCGATATGTCAAGAATGGGGGAGTTTATTGCTTTCGAAGCAGCAATTACCTTACTAAAGGAACGCGGACATCAACAAATCATTGATGATGTTTACAGAAAATGTAAGGAAACCATTCATCTGCCAAAAGAGCAGATTAAGAACTATGTGAAGGAAATTTATGAACCTTTTACAGCGTTTGAAATTTCTGCTAAGATTTCTCAACTCCTTCACCCAGGAAGTATTAAAGCGGAAATTGAAATTATTTATCAATCAGTAGAGAATTTACACGCAGCAATTCCCGGTCATTTAGGAGACTGGTACTTTACTGGAGATTATCCAACACCTGGAGGAAATAGAGTGGCGAACAAAGCGTTTATTAACTGGGTAGAGGGAGTAACTACCCGACCTTACTAGTATGAAAAGAGGACCTTCCGCTATATTTTTTGTGCTTGGATTTTATGTAATCCTGCAATTTAGTTGGTGGGGTTATCACTTGATTGATTTAACACAAAAGTTGGATACGGATCAACTTTATATTTCAAAGCGAGTGACAATGATTGTGGGCGAAGGACTTGTTTTTTTCGTTTTGCTATTATTAGGATTTTGGCAGGTGCAAAAGGCCGTTCGCAAAGAACTAAAGTTGGCAGATCGACAAAAAAACTTTCTTCTTTCGGTTACTCATGAGTTAAAAACACCGCTCGCCGCAAATAAATTGTTTTGGCAAACGTTGCAGAAACATGAGCTTTCTCAGGATAAGCAAAAGGAAATAATTCAAAAAGCATTGCAAGAGAATGATCGTTTGGAGCAATTAATTGAGAACATTCTCAATGCCTCTCGCATCGACGGTAAGGATTTTATGCTAAATCGCGAACGTTTCAATGTGTCTCAAACCTTGCATCAATTGGCAAATCGATTCGAAAAGAGAGGAATATCCGTCTCACTTGTGCGGGAAATTGAAGACGATTGCTTTATCAATTCTGATGTTTCGATGGTTGAAACAGTGTTTACCAATTTGATTGAAAATGCACTTAAATATGGTGGAAACACGACGGTCACAATTTATTTGAAGAAAATGGGAGAACGAGTGATGTTTGGAGTGAGAGATTTAGGTCCAGGTGTGGATCAAAAAGATAGAAGTGAAATTTTTAAGAAGTTTTACCGAAGCGGTAATGAAGATACGCGAACTCAAAAAGGTACAGGTTTAGGATTGTACATTTCAGCAGAATTTGTTAGAATGCTTGGCGGAAAAATTGCCTACAAAGCAAATCAGCCAGAAGGAGCAGTATTTGAAGTGTTAATTTAAGCGCTAGATTATGAAATTAGGACTTATCATCTTAGATGGATGGGGAATTGGTAACCACTCTCATTCAGATGCTGTTTTCAACGCAAAAACGCCTTGCATGGATGCTTTAGTGCAAAACTATCCGAATGCAACTTTGCTAACCAGTGGTGAAAATGTTGGTTTACCTGATGGACAAATGGGTAACTCAGAAGTGGGACATCTCAATATTGGTGCTGGAAGAATTGTGTATCAAGAGTTAACTCGCATTAATAAGTCCATTCGTGAAGGAGATTTCTTTCAAAATCAGGTGCTGTTCAATGCTTTTAAACTAGCAAAAGCGGAAAACAGAAAAGTACATTTCATCGGATTAGTATCTGATGGCGGTGTACATAGTTCGCAAGATCATTTAATTGCACTTTGTAAAATGGCGCATTCCTTCGATTTGAAAGAGGTTTTTATTCATGCGTTTACGGATGGAAGAGATTGTGATCCTAAAAGCGGACTTGCGTGCATTCAGTATGTAGAAGAGCAAATTCAAAGAACTACGGGAAAAATTGCATCTGTTATAGGTCGCTACTTCGCTATGGATCGAGACAATCGATGGGAAAGAGTCAAAAAAGCATACGATTTATTGGTCAATGGAACCGGCACACACTTTTCATTCGCTCAAGAGGCAATCTCGCAAGCATACTCAAGTGGTGTAACGGATGAATTTATTGAAGCGAGTGTAATTACGAAAGATGGACAAGTACTTGCTAAAATTGAAAATGGCGATGTGGTCATTAATTTTAATTTCCGAACCGATCGTCCTCGCGAAATTTCTATTGCACTTACGCAGCAAGATTTTCATGAATACAATATGCACGCACTAGATCTGCATTATGTGACGATGACAAATTACGATTCGACGTTTCGAAATGTAAATGTTGTTTTTGAAAAAGATAATTTAGAACAAACATTAGGCGAAGTACTTTCTTATAACGGAAAATCGCAAGTTAGAATTGCTGAAACAGAAAAATATCCACACGTCACTTTTTTCTTTAGTGGTGGAAGAGAGGTGCCATTTTCTGGCGAGTCTAGAATATTAGTAAACTCTCCAAAGGTTGCAACGTATGATTTACAGCCAGAAATGAGTGCTGTTGAAATTACGAAGAGAATTCAAGTTGAAATTGAAAACAATGAGCCCGATTTTATTTGCTTAAATTTTGCGAATGCTGATATGGTTGGACACACGGGTGTTTACGAGGCGATAATCAAAGCAGTTGAAACAGTTGATGCTTGTCTTGAAAAAGTACTTACCGTAGGAAAACAATTTGGGTATGAATTTCTAGTTATCGCTGATCATGGGAATGCTGATTTTGCCATCAATGAAGATGGAACTCCAAACACTGCTCACTCACTGAACCCAGTGCCAGTTGTTTTAATCACTCAAGATAAACAAATCAAGTTAAGAAATGGAATCCTTGCTGATGTTGCCCCGACAATTTTGGAAAGAATGCAGGTGCAACAACCTTCCCTTATGTCGGGAATATCATTATTGCGTTAATATTTTAACACTTTATTTAGATTAACTTTTTGTTAATTGTATTAATCGGTTTAGTTTTACCTGAGATTTTCAGAAATGAGAATACTGACTATTGCTAAATTAACTATTTATGAATTTAACTCTAAAGACCATTGCACTTTTGTGCTGTCTTTCTACTACAACTTTTGCTCAAAATTTAGTCGTTAATCCAAGTTTTGAAATTACAAACACCAATTGTGCAAACTTCGGGGGAGAAGGTTTTCGAACAGACTTAGACCCAAGTTGGGACAATGCCAATTCAAATATTGCTGGTGACAGTTGTTCTTCTCCAGATTTATTTTCAGCATGTAATACTATTTTTGGTGGTGCACCTGGTCCAACAAACATGCCCGATGCTACCTCTTTTGGAATTGGATGGCAATATTCAAGAACTGGAACTCGCCATGTAGGGGCAATTTTGTATTCTGCACCCTTCGGTTTCGGTGATCAATACCGAGAATATATTCAGGGACATACAAGTACACCTTTGGTGGCAGGTCAAACGTATTGTGTTTCATTTTATGTTAGTTTATCAGATGGTTCTCCCCATGCCGTATCCAATATTGATGTTTATTTTGGCAATTCTCAATTTTTACAAGATGCCTGTACCGTCGGACCTAGAATTAATGTCACACCACAACTAACAAATACTTGTGGTGTTATTTCCGATACAATGAATTGGACACGCCTTCAATGGAATTATACAGCTACTGGTGGGGAACAATATTTTATAATTGGAAATTTTAAAAACGATGCTGCAACCACTCATGTGGCTGCAACAGGTGCAGGTTTTGGAAATTATTTTGCCTACTACTTTATTGATGATGTAAGCATTGTCCCAAATACGTGTTGTTTTGCTGAAATCAATGGACAAACAAATTCTTGTTCGACTGACGCTCCATTCAATATGACAGCGTCTCCTGGAACTGCTTGTACTATTCCTTTAACTGGAACTTGGAGCGGACCAGGAATTACAAATGCAGCAAACGGAACTTTTAGTCCAGCGGTTGCAGGTGTTGGAACGCATACCATTACTTTTACCGCTTCGTGTGGTTATGTTGCAACACAAGCTGTCAATGTGTCAAGTTGTTCAATGGCTGTTTGTGAAGAAACTAATGGAACATTCACCGTCTCAGGTGGCGTCGGACCTTACACTTGGCAAAACTGGGTAGCAGCTACTTCAACACCCATTACTACCCAAGCGCAATGTACAGCTTGTGGCTATTCTTGGTTTTTTGGGAGTTGTTTAAATGGTGTTATGCCAGCAACAACATGTAACTCACCTGCAGGATGGGCAACTGTTGGAACTGGAACGAATATTACTCCTCCGGGTGGAGCAACACAAATGCAAGTAATTGACAACACTGGATTTATTGTTGCTATCGATCCAAACAATGTTCCTGCGTGTGTTACCAATCCTTGTCCAACAATAACAGTTAGCTTCAGTGGTGTTACACCTGTTGATTGCTTCGGCGGAAATGATGGTGCGGCAACTGCATCAGCTTCAGGTGGTTCCGGTTCCTACACGTACACTTGGCTTCCAGGAAGTTTGAATGGGGCTTCACAAAGCGCTTTAACTGCTGGATCTTATACGGTTAATGTGATCGATGGAAATTCCTGTCCAGGGACAGGAACTGTTTCTATAACTCAACCTGCAACTGCTTTATCTGTTTCAATGGCAAGTACTCCAACAGGATGTACGTCTTCAACCGGTACAGCAACAGCTACTCCTTCAGGTGGAACAGCTAACTATACGTATGTTTGGTCTCCAAGTGGTGGAATAGGTCAAACAGCCAATAACCTAGCTGCTGGACCATACTCTGTGCTTGTAACAGATCAAAATGGTTGTCAAGTAACTGGTAATGTTACAGTTTCAACAAGTAATGGACCAACGATTAGTGTTGCCTCTAGCACACCGGTTGCTTGTAATGGTGGAACAAATGGAGCCGCAACTGTTGCAGGTGCTGGTGGAACAGGTACCTTAACTTACGCTTGGATGCCTGGTGGAATGACAGGAGCAACGCAAAGTGCCTTAGCAGCAAACACCTATACTGTAACTGTAACTGATGCTGCTGGTTGTAGCAATTCAACTGCAGTGGTCATCAATCAGCCGAATGCAATAGTAATTACGCAGGGAACAATTACTCCCGCTGATTGTGGAATTAGTAATGGTGCTGCCATAGTATCTGTGACAGGTGGCACAGGAACCTTGACCTATTCTTGGTCACCAACTGGTGGAACTTCGACAACTGCATCAAATATTCCAAGTGGGCCTTATTTGTTTGAAGCTGAGGATCAAAATGGCTGCACTGCTCAAGCGAATGTAGTAGTTCCAAATACCAATGGTCCAACAGTAACTATTGCAACTAATGTTGCTGCAACTTGCTTTGGAGCAAATGATGGCGAAGCAAGTGTTTCTGTAACTGGAGGTCAAGCACCTTATCTTTACGCATGGTCACCAACTGGTGGAAACGCTGCAATTGCTAGCAATTTGGCTGCTGGTATTTATTCATGTTTAGTTACAGATGATGATGGATGTATTGGAACTGTTAATGTGACTGTTACTGAGCCTACTCAAATTGCAATCATAGAAACAATTGTTGATGCTAATTGTGGAGCAAGTGATGGTGGTATATCAGTTCTTGCAAACGGGGGGATTGGAACGCTAACGTATCTGTGGTCGCCTGGAGGAGAAATTACATCGGGTATTTCAAATCTTTCTGCTGGGTTGTATAGTGTTGAGGTAAGCGATGCAAATGGGTGTTCAGTCTCAGAGAATTATACAGTGGCAGCTGTTGGATCATTGGCTGTAGATATCACTCCAAATGCAGCAACAATTGCGGAAGGTCAATCGGTTCAGTTAAGTGTTACTGGAGCAATCGATTATTCATGGACGCCGACTACTGGTCTTTCGTGCAGTGATTGCTCAAACCCAACGGCAACTCCATTAATAACAACAACGTATGTGGTAACAGGAACGGATGCTTTTGGTTGTACAGGAACTGACCAAATATTGATCGTTGTAGAAACAAATTGTACTGAGTTTTTTGTGCCAACTGCATTTTCTCCTGATGGCTCTGGCCCAGCAGCAAACAACATTTTATGTATTCAAGGAAGCTGTATTGCTGAACTTAAATATTCGATTTACAATAGATGGGGAGAACAGGTCTTTACGACCGAAGATCCATCGATTTGTTGGGATGGAATCTTTAGAGATAAACCAGTGCAATCAGGTGTATACGCCTACAAAGTGTATGCAAAATTGTTTGATGGAACAGAAATTAGCCAAAGTGGAAACGTAACAGTTGTAAAGTAAGCAGGTCATGAAAAGAAATAGATTAATTATTACAACTGCCTTTTTAGGCTTGCTTTTTCAAAACAGTTGGGCACAAGATGTGCATTTTTCGCACATGGAATTTTCACCATTGACCTTGAATCCAGCATTGGCTGGAGCAAATTCGCCCATGCAAGCAGTTGTGAATTATAGAAATCAGTGGAGCAGTGTTGCCGTTCCTTACTCTACCATTGCAGCGTCTTTTGATATGCGTTTCACAGAAAAAAGCAGAAATAAAAGTGGTTACTTAGTTGGCGGAGTCAATTTTTTTAATGACAATGCGGGCGATTTAAAGATCTCGTCAAACAATGTCAATCTTCATTTAGGGTATCATTTGATGATGGACACTAAGAATTCTCTTGGCTTGGCGATTTACACAGGTTATGGTCAACGTGCATTGAAAAATGTAGATGCAAAATGGAGTTCTCAATACAGTGGTGGAAGCTATGATCCAAATCTGGCAAGTGGTGAAGCGTTTAATAATCAGTCATTTGGTTATTTTGACGCAGGCGCTGGTCTTGTGTACACTCACGATTCAAACGAAGGCTATATGAATCAAAATATTGGACGGAAAATCAATGCTGGTTTTGCCATTTATCACCTCAATCGACCTAGTTTTTCATTTGTGAATAAAGCAGACGAAAATTTATACATGCGCTTTTCAGCCTTCGTAAATGCTGAAATTGGTATTGGCAACTCGAGAGGGGTTATTATGCCTGGTGTCTATTTCCAAAGGCAAAAGACAGCAATGGAGATCTATTTTGGATCGTACTACAAGTATATTTTTCATGAAGGATCAAGAGCAACAGGCTTTACCCGCCCATTCTCATTAGCAATTGGCTTGTTCGGAAGAATCAAAGATGCAATGGTTGCAAAAGTAATGTTTGAATATGATCAATTTGCCTTGGGCTTTGGCTATGATTTTAATATCTCAAGCCTTACAACAGCTTCTCGTGCACGAGGGGGAATGGAATTTTTTCTACGCTTCAATATGAATAATGGAGGAGGTTTTAGGACTGGTCGCCGCTAATCTTCTTGATGGTATTGGTGGTTGAAAAACCTTGAACCAATGGAATTGCAATTACTTTTCCACCTGATTTTGTGATGACATCAGATCCAACAATGTATTTCTTTGAATTTACATCTGTTTCCTTTGGATCGTAGTCTGCACCTTTGGTTAGTACATTTGGCTGCAGTGCTACTATTAAATCGAGAGGGGTGTTTTCATCAAAAATTACAACGAGGTCTACTACCGCTAGTGCTGCAAGTACAATTCCTCTTGAAATTTCATCATTGATTGGTCGCTCTGGACTTTTGCCTTGTCGTCGAACAGAAGCGTCGGAGTTTAATCCAATTACCAATTTAGATCCCTCATCAGCAGATAGTGTCAAGTATTCCACATGTCCGCGGTGTAAAATATCAAAGCATCCATTGGTGAAAACCACTTGTTCTCCCACTTCTTTCCATTTTTTGACGATGGATTGCGCTTCTGAAAGCGAAACTATTTTAGTTTTTAGCTGATTCATAGGACGCATGATCTGAATTTTTGTCAAACTTACGGGGTAAAAGTGCTAATGAAATCAAGCCTAGCACTATCATCAGAATAGTTTGAGATGTCCAAATAATCATTCCTAGCGCATTGCCAATTGCAAGGCCATTCGGTTCATCAGTTCCGAGGTAGTAGGCTACCACAATACCAACCAATAATGGATAAGAACCAATGCCGCCATTGGTGAAAATTATACCAAGCGATCCAGCAATAAAACCCATCAAAATTGCTTCGTAACTTATATTGGCAGTTGCTGGGAGGCTTTTAAATGCTAAGGCAAACATTAGTAGGTACACGATCCAAATAACAAAGGTGTGAAACAAATAGGAAAAGGGTTGTTTCGACTTAAAAATAGCGAAAACACCATTCATCACATCCTTGAAAAACTGAATAAACTTATTGCGCAAGCTTAGTTTAGTGATTAAAAGAAAAGTGAAAATGAGTCCACCAAGGAGTAGTGCTCCGTAAATGACATATTTCCATTGAAATCCAGTTGCTGAAGCGTCAGAGGGACTTCCAAATCTATTTTGCATGATTTCTTTGATCTTGAAAAAGTCGTCGTAACCAATCCAAACTGTAATCAGACCAATAGTACAAAGCATCACAAAGTCAATGGCTCTTTCGGCGATAATCGTTCCAAATGATTTCGAAAATGGCACCCCTTCAGATTGAAAAAGCATGGCAGATCGTGTTGGCTCGCCAGCTCTTGGAATGGTTAAATTCATTAAATAGCCAATCATAATGGCATGGTAGCGATTCCAAAAAGTAGTTTTGTAGCCAAGAGGTTCTAGCACATAATTCCATCGAATTGCTCTTGAACTGTAAGCAATAATGCTGATAAAGAGCGTAAGACCGATCCAAAAATAATTTGCCTCTTGAAGTGCTTGATAAAAAATTGACTTTTCCTCTCTACTCATGTTCGCAAAGAAAAACCAAAACAAATAAATCCCTAGTGCCAGCGGTAAAACTGTTTTAACAAAGGATAGTATGATTTTTTTTGCCGACATTAATCGATGCGATTGGTTTCCTCATTTGGAAACACCAATGATGGCTTAAAGGTTTTCGCTTCTTCGAAATCTAAGAATCCGTATCCGATGATGATGATGACATCGCCAACAGCAACTCTTCTTGCTGCTGGGCCGTTTAAACAGATTTTCCCTGATTTTGCTTCGCCTTTAATAACGTATGTTTCAAAGCGCTCTCCATTGTTGATGTTTACAATTTGAACTTTTTCTCCTTCCAAAAGGTTAGAGGCTTGCATTAGTTCCTCATCAATGGTAATGCTTCCAATATAATTTAAATCCGCTTCTGTAACTCTTACACGGTGGATTTTCGATTTTACTACTTGAATCAACATGCTATAATAATTGCAACAAATTTAATAAGGATTCAGCGACAAATGAATAATTTATTCATTTTCATTGCTAAAGAGTTCAAGATTATCAATCAAGCGAACCTCTCCACAGTGCGCTGCAATGCAACAAACAGCGCTGTCAACCCATTTATTTGTGAGTGTTTCGAAGCTTGCGCCATCAATAATTTCAAGGTATTCTAAACGTAAAGCACCAATGGCAAAATAAGCGCGAGCTTTGGCAGCAAGAGCACTTGGCGTTTCTTTGATTGCCTGCAATTTTATAAATCGTAAGGTATCAATAATGATCAAGGCATCTTCTTTTTCTTCAGATGATAGTCGCATGTTTCGACTGCTTTTTGCCAATCCTGATGACTCCCGAAGAGTGGCACAAGCAACTAATTCAACAGGAAGATGAAGTTGTCGAATCATTTCGCGGATAACGGCTACTTGCTGATAATCTTTTTTCCCAAAGTAGGCCTTTTGAGGCTGCACGATGGCAAATAAATTATAGACTACGTGAGTAACCCCCTTAAAATGTCCAGCACGAAACTTACCCTCCAATACAGAATCTAAAAGTCCTAACTGTACACCTGGAAAATGATTGTTCTCAGGATAAATTTCCTCAGGCGTGGGAATAAAGACAATAATTTCACCAAGAGTTGACAACATTTCAACATCTTTTTCCGGCATTCTAGGATATTTTTCTAAATCAGTTGGGTTGTTAAATTGGGTAGGATTTACAAAAATACTTACAACAACAAGATCACATTCTTCTTTTGCTCGAGCAACAAGTGCCATGTGTCCCTCATGCAAAGCACCCATGGTGGGCACAAAGCCAATACTTTTATTGTTGAGTCTCACAGCAATTAAGTGGGACTGAAGTTGCACACTAGTATAAAATACAATTGCTTTCGACATTGGTGATTTTTCTTGAGTCGACAAAACTATTCTAAATACTTGATGTTCCGCAATTTTTTCCGTAATTTTGTTCGTTTTTTTAATAGAATCTGATTTATTGATGGAGAAAAAGAAAATACTTTTTGTGTCGCAGGAAATTTTTCCTTACATGCAAAAGAGTGAGTTGTCGGGTAATGCTAGAAGCTTACCGCAAAGCATTCAAGAGGCTGGGAAAGAAATCAGAGTTTTTACTCCAAGATTTGGGGTGATCAATGAGCGTAGACATCAATTACATGAAGTAATTCGATTGTCGGGAATGAACTTGATAATTGATGATACCGATCATCCTTTAATCATAAAAGTTGCGTCAATTTCAGCCGCAAGAATGCAGGTGTATTTTATCGACAACGAGGTTTATTTCAAGCGAAAGAATCCTTACACGGAAGATAATGGAACCTATTTCAAAGACAACGATGAGCGTGCTATGTTCTTTTGTCGTGGTGTTTTGGAAACAGTAAAAAAATTGGGTTGGCAACCAGATGTAATTTTCTGTCAAGGATGGATGCCTTCTTTACTGTCGATTTACATTAAGAAATTGTACAGTAAAGATCCGCACTTTACAGATACCAAAGTTATCAATTGCTTGTACAATGATCGTTTTGAAGGTGAATGGGATCCTCGTTTCGCAGATAAATTGAAATTTGATGGTTTTGATGAAGAGGTAACTTCTAAGTTTACCGACACATCGTATACTGGAATCATGAAGGTTGTTTCACAATATTCTGACGGATTAGTCGTTGGTAGTGAACAGTTGGATGCAGATCTGAGAGCTATTTTTGATGAACAAAGTGGCCCGAAACTCGATTATGTGTCCGAAGAAATTAGAACTAAAGAAATGTCAGCATTTTTTGATAGGGTGATTGAAGAGCCTGTCGTAATCTGATTTGAAACCTGAATTGATGCGAAAAATTACGATTTTATTAGTAGGACTGCTTGCGCTTTCTGCGTGTAAGAAGAAAGATGGTGTAGTAGGTATGGATGGAATTGATCCAAATACCTTACTGAATTCAGTAAGCGTGGATACCTTTTCATTAATTACCTATACTGAAGTGGACGACTCTGTCATTACAAAAAATCCTGCTTCTGCTTTATTAGGCTTTTTAAACGATCCGAAATTTGGAACTACAGATGCTAGTTTTTATGCCCAATTAAGAATTTCTGGGGTGAATCCTAACTTTGGTGATTTAGCAGATATTTCAATTGATTCGGTCGTTCTTGGCTTAAAATACGCAGGATTTTATGGGGAATTTTCGCCATTGAACTTGGAAGTGAATCGTTTAACAGAAGATTTAGAAACAGACTCTACTTATTATGCTTTTTCTACTCTTGGTACCGAAAGTGCAAATTTAATTGAACCAGGTTTCGAAACAATCATTCCTGACCCTAGCGGTGAAACAATAATTGGAGAGGATACTGTTGAAGCAACACTTCGAATTCGTTTACAAAACTCATTGGGATTAGATTTTATTACAGAAGCATTGACACCTGGAGGTGGTTTCTCTTCTGCGGATAATTTCTTAGATTATTTCAAAGGGCTACGTGTACGTACCACAAATGGTTCAATGCCAAATGGTAAAGGAGGAATCTTCTATTTCAATTTGAATGATCCGCTTACGAAATTGACGATTTACTATCATTTGGGTAGTGTTCCTAAATCGTACGATATTGTCATCAATTCAAATTCTGTTGATTTTAATCATGTTGAAGTTGATAATTCTGGTAAAAATGTTCAGAATGTAATTGACAATCAAAGTGCTGGTCAAACAGAGTTTTACGCGCAAGCGTTTCGTTCAAGAGCAATAATTAAGGTTCCAGGCTTAAGCGATTTGCCTTCAAAGGCCTTGATTCATAAAGCACAACTCTCATTACCAATTCAGCACCAAACAGGTACAAGTTATTTCCCAGGTGATTTCACATCAGTCGCTAGTCACCCTGTTGATGATCCATATACCCTTGCAAATTTAGGGGTGTTCGGAATTTTCGATCAAGCAAAGAAGCATTATTTGGTTGACTTACGTGCCTTTGTTCAGGGGGTAACCACTGGATTAACAGAGAATACAGACGTGGTAATTTCTCCTCGCTATTTCATCAATTCTGCTGATCGTATTATTTTTAATGGACCCAACTCAGGCAACAAGGTGCAACCAAAACTTGTTGTGACTTATACTGAATACTAGTACTATGTGTGGAATTGTTGCTTATATTGGAAAGAAAGAAGCGTATCCAATTGTCTTAAAGGGACTTAAACGCCTTGAATATCGTGGTTACGACAGCGCTGGGATTGCATTGTTAAACAAGGGCAAAATAAACTTGTACAAGCGACAAGGCAAAGTGTCTAATCTTGAAGAATTTGCATCACAATTTGATACTAGCGGAACATCTGGAATTGGCCATACACGTTGGGCAACTCATGGAGCTCCAAACGACATCAATGCGCATCCACATGCAAGTGAAGATGGACGAATTGCCTTAATCCACAATGGAATTATTGAGAATTACGATGCCTTGAAAAAGGAACTAATTTCAAAAGGTTATCATTTTAAAAGTGAAACCGATACTGAAGTATTGGTGCATTTAATAGACGATATTCAACGTAGCGAAAAAGTTACTTTGGCAGAAGCTGTTCGTTTGGTGCTATTGAGCGTTGTAGGTGCGTATGCAATTGTGGTGATGTCGAAAGAGGAGCCTAATTTATTGGTTGCTGCTAGAAAATCTTCACCACTCGTGGTTGGAATTGGAAGTGATAATGAATTTTTTCTAGCCTCAGATGCTACACCAATCGTAGAATATACACAACGTGTGGTTTATTTAGAAGATGAAGAAATAGCTGTCGTGGATTTGAATGAAGGCTTGAAATTATTTAATATCAAGAATCAAGAAAAAACACCCTATATACAACAATTAGAACTGCATTTAGAAGCATTAGAAAAAGGCGGATACGACCATTTCATGCTGAAAGAAATTCATGAACAGCCTAGATCAATTAAAGATTGTTTCCGCGGTCGTTTGAATGCAGAAGAAGGTTGGGTAAGTCTTGGTGGAATTAGAGAGTACGAACAGCGAATGATGATGGCGCCTCGCCTTGTGATGGTTGCTTGTGGAACTTCTTGGCATGCTTGCTTGGTGGCCGAATATTTATTTGAAGATTTAGCGAGGATTAATGTCGAGGTGGAATATGCAAGTGAATTTCGCTACAGAAATCCTGTCATTAATGAAAATGATGTTGTAATTGCCGTTTCTCAATCAGGTGAAACAGCTGATACAATGGCCGCATTAGAGTTAGCTAAATCGAAAGGAGCAACTATATTAGGTGTTTGTAATGTAGTTGGATCTTCTATTTCACGTATTACAGATGCTGGAGCATATACGCATGCTGGACCTGAAATTGGTGTTGCATCAACAAAGGCTTTTACTGCTCAAGTAACAGTGTTAACCTTGATGGCACTATCGTTGGCACATAAAAAAGGGGTCATTCCAGAATCGAAATTTCGAAGTATGTTAACTGCTTTGGAAGCAATTCCAGAGAAAGTGCAAAAGGTATTAGAGAGCAATGATTTAGTTGAAAAAATCGCTGAAAAATATAAAAATGCTACCAATGCCTTGTACTTAGGACGTGGAAGTTCATTCCCTGTTGCACTGGAAGGAGCGCTGAAGTTAAAGGAGATTTCTTACATTCATGCTGAAGGATATCCAGCAGCAGAAATGAAACACGGTCCAATTGCATTGATCGACGAAAACATGCCTGTTTTTGTTATCGCTACGGCAGGAACATCCTACGAGAAAGTGGTTTCAAATATTCAAGAAGTGAAGGCTCGTAAAGGTCAAATAATTGCTATTGTAACGGAAGGCGATACGCAAGTGCGAGAAATTGCAGATCATGTGATTGAAATCCCTGCTACGGATGAACATTTGGTGCCATTACTTGCAACCATTCCACTACAACTTTTGTCCTATCACATAGCGTTGATGAGAGGGTGTAATGTAGATCAACCTCGTAATCTTGCAAAATCAGTAACTGTTGAGTAATTGATACGGTGGTGGCAACAATAAAACCAATTTCCCAAATCCATAACGATTTCTTTACTTCAGTTTTTGAAGTAGTTAAACTAATTCCAGAAGGACGTGTTACCTCTTATGGAGCAATTGCCAAGTATTTAGGAACGGCAAGATCTTCACGCATGGTTGGTTGGGCCATGAATGCATCGCATCGCATGGAGGGAATTCCAGCACACCGAGTTGTGAATCGCAACGGATTGCTCTCAGGCAAAATGCATTTCCCAAACCCCAATGAAATGGAGCATCGTCTCCTCAAAGAAGGAATTCTTGTGAAGGATGATCAGATTATTGACTTCAAAAAGCATTTTTGGGATCCAACCATCGAACTTGCTTTACCTTAATATTTCACAAGGTTTTTAACCATTTTCATGTTTTGATCTTCGAATTGCACGATATAATATCCTTGCGGAAATTCTTCCACATCTAGATTAATTTGGTGCACTCCAATACCCTCCAAATCTTGTTGGTAAAATAGAATACCACTCGCTGAGTAAATTGATATGGATCCACCACTTGGTGATGATGTGGAAATGTCAATCGTTGTACTTTGATCTGCTGGATTAGGATAAATAGCAACAATTCCATTGTTTGCTTCATCTCGATCTAACGAGAGAATTTTACTAAAAGTAGAGGTGCCGTCAAAATCCACTTGATTTAATCGATAGTACACTGTTCCAAATCTGATGTTGTTGTCTTCAAAACTATAGTTAATCTCAGTTGATGAATTTCCTGCTCCTTCAATGGTTTCAATTACTTCAAAATTTTCTCCATCAAATGATCGTTGCACTTCAAAAAGGGCATTTTGATTTTCACTTGCTGTTTCCCAGCGAAGTAAATTTCGACTATCCATTTTTAATACTGAAAAATTAGAAAGTGAAACTCCTAAAACTTCACCAACTGGAGCACCCCAATCAAGTACCGTAAAGTCACAATCTACACCATTATAGCCATCAATCATTAATAGATACTTGTTTCCTGCCGAAAGTCCACTCGCTGTAATCGTTGCTCCTGGAACAGAAGTTCCCGTAGGGCCAAAGCAAGCTGACCGCGAAATAAAATTAGAACAGCAGCCTGCTCCATTAAAAATAGGCTGAAAAACCATTGCTTGAATGTTTGAACAAGTAGTTGCTGCACTAGTAAACGTGAATGTTTCTGTTGAGCCTGTTGCAGTGAATTCATACCATGAATTATTATGAATAATAAAACAAGAACTTGCAACTGAACCAGTTCCAACACCATTCGAAGGTCCTGCTTGATCGACAGTAAATACTCCTCCTGTGGTTCCTGAAAAAGATGCTCCCACAATTTTTTGAATCATTGCTGGATTGTTGCAATCATCATTTAACAAACCTAGATTGTTTCCACAGCTTCCCACCGCATAGTCATAGAAACAAATTGCACCGCTCTGGTCATCAGTCGCATTCCCTGTGCTTCTTCTTAGAGAAATATAGTAAGTAGTTCCTAAAGTGGAGTTAAAATTCACACCTCCTAATCCGCTTGTTCCTGTTCCTATTTGAGTACAAGCAATATCACTAGCACCTTGGTTGTTGTAACTAGGACATGAAGAATAAACTGAAAGAACAACACTTTGACCTGCAACATCAAATATATTTACACCTATTGGATTTCCAGTTCCTGCCACTGAATACCAAATGTCTTGATATGCAGTTCCTGTTCCGCAAGGGTTTGAGAAATTACCTACGATGGTTCCATCATCCGTGTTAGACCAAGGAGTGGAACTACAAAAAGTTCCAACTGTACTTGCGATGGCTTGTCCACAGGTTTTACCTGGCAGGTTTGCAGCAGTATATACGCAAATTGAACCGCTTTGGTCGGTTGTATTTGTACCATTTCTACGCTGAATTCTCACAAAGTAAACGGTAGCATTAACAGAATTGAAACTTAATAGGCCTTCACTATTGGCAGCTGTTTGCTGACAGGCAACATCAGCACTTGCGAAATTAAGCAATGTGGGACAAGTAGTTTGGTAAACACCAATTGCAATGTCTTGGTCAGAAAAATAACTAAGGAACAGTGGAGAACCATTACCAACGATGCGGTACCAAATATCTGATTGACCTGTAGCTCCACTGCAAGTACTAGTGCTAGGTTCATTTACAAGGTTAAAATCTTCATTATTTGTGAAACTAGCGCAATTATTGATGGTTAAGGTGGTAACTCCTGCCGCACAATTGTCGCCCTGAGCGGTTAAAAAACCAGCTATGAATAGGTTTAGTAACAAAAAAGTGATCTTTTTCATTCTAATAAAGGTTAGGAAAATCAAAGTTAAATCATTTAAAAATTAATTCCAAAAAAATAATACATTCAACATACGTACTAAAATTGCTTTTGGATTTTGAATTAGTATTTAAACCAATAAAAAACAATTTTTTAAAAATTCAACTAAAGTTTTTTAAGTAGTTCGGGAGCAAAAGCAGTCAGTTATTTGAATATAAGTAAAACAAGTAAATTGTGAGTATGACAGTGAGTTGTGAAAGAATGGTTTTTTGTGGTGAAAAATAATCGCAATAAAATCCTCAAATTTCTTTTAGGAATCTGTTGGCCCACTAGGGCATACCGACAGCTATTTTCCACCTCGCTTTTCAAGCTTCCTTGAAAAAAGCATCGGCATAAACTTCTCGTCTTAGGGCACAAAAAAAAGTCTTCCATTACTGAAAGACTTTTGTTGGCCCACTAGGGCTCGAACCTAGACTCTTCGGTACCAAAAACCGACGTGTTGCCAGTTACACCATGGGCCATTGCTAACACTGAACCTGGCGATCAATGCGAGGGCAAAGTTAGAAACAAAATTTAATTTTGAAAGACAATTGATAATTTTTTTGACTTTTTTTATCGGCTCCCAATTTTTTTACCTTTTTTATGTTTTTAAAAGCGCAACACTGCTTTAATATTTTTAAATTCGCATTTGCTTGAAGAGCGTATTTTACTTTTTTTTAGAATTTTTCGCCACAATTGGCCCTAATCAAGAAATTACACGAGAATGAATTATAGATTTTTAAATATCTCCATTGGATGGTTTGTCTTCCTTGTTACTACCATTGTGTACTTTATTACAATTGAAGATACGGTGAGTCTTTGGGATTGTGGCGAGTACATTACCGCAGCGTATAAACTTGAAGTTGGTCACCCTCCAGGTGCACCATTGTTTATGGTACTTGGACGTTTGTTTTCCTTTTTCGCGGCTCCTGAAAATGTAGCCGTTTGGATTAATAGAATGTCGGCACTATCAAGCTCATTGACAATTTTATTCATGTTTTGGTCGATTTCATTGTTAGCTAAAAAACTAGCATTACGCACTAAAGTAGAAATTACAAAAGGAGATCAATTTGCGATTTTTGGAAGTGCACTTGTGGGATCGCTCGCTTATGGCTTCTCAGATTCATTCTGGTTTTCTGCTGTTGAAGGTGAGGTGTACGCGATGTCTTCTCTATTTACGGCAGTAATTTTTTGGGCAATTTTAAAATGGGACGAGGAAATGGCCTTGGCAAAAAGCGGGTTACTTTCTGAAGAATATGCCCCAAATCGTTGGTTGTTGCTAATTATGTTCATGCTAGGTCTTGCGATTGGTGTCCATTTATTAGGAATTTTGGTGGTGCCAGCAATGGCGTACGTGATTTATTTCCGAACGAAAGAAAAAACAGATTTCAAGGGCTTCATGCTAACAGGAATTTTAGGTGTGTTCATCCTTGGATTTATTCAAGAGGGTGTAATTCCCGGTTCCGTTTCATTGGCTTCGTCATTTGAGGTCGCTTTCAAAAATTCATTGGGTCTACCGTTCTATTCTGGAACGATTTTCTTCTTTACAGGCTTGATTTTATTGTGTGTGTTCCTTATTCGCTATTCGAGAAGAAAGAAAAATTCTATTTTGTACAATGCAACAATGGGATTAATTCTCTTGTTGATTGGTTATGGTTCTTTCGCTGTGATTGTTATTCGTTCAAATGCAAATCCGCCATTAGATGAAAATGACCCAGAAAACCTCGTTACACTTCATGCTTATTTGAAGCGTGAGCAATACGGTTCTGCACCTTTGGTTTCTGGTCCTTTCTGGAACTCAAAAGAAAATGATCCTTCTCTCTTTGAATCTCGTGGGGCATTTTACCTCCGAAGATTTGTTGTTAGCAAAGGCGACACTGAGGTGAAAGCATTCCGTGAAGAAGGTCCTGCAAACAAGTACGCTAAAGAAATTGCAGGTTCTGTTGAAGAAAAGTATTTTGAATCCAATGCAGGCGATCGTGAAAATGCAGTGCCAACATACGCTCAAACAACCTTTTTCCCAAGGATGTATTGGAGCAATGAGCAACAGCGTATCGATGGCTATAAAAATTGGTCGGGCTATGATCCTGCAGAAGACAAAGGAACTGAAACCGGAAAAGATGGAATGCGCCTTCCAACGATGGGAGAAAATTTGACGTATTTCTTCGATTATCAGGTAAATTGGATGTATTGGCGCTATTTCATGTGGAACTTTGCTGGCCGACAAAATGATATTCAAGGTAACGGCGACGAACTTAAAGGAAATTGGTTATCTGGGATTAATTTTGTTGATGAAGCACGATTAGGAGCGCAAGGTGATGATGCGCCTTACTTTACCAGTGAAAACAAAACACTCAATAAATTTTATTTCTTGCCATTGGTGTTCGGAATTATTGGAATCTTCTTTCATTTTTACCGTGCTCCAAAAGATGCTTTTGTAGTACTTCTTGCATTCTTGTTTACAGGTGTTGCCATCGTTGTCTACTTAAATCAAAAGCCATTTGAACCGCGCGAGCGTGATTATGCTTTTGCTGCCTCCTTCTATTTCTTTGCATTTTGGATAGGGTTAGGAGTCTACGCCCTCTATGAAGCATTCTCCAACTTTGGTAAAAAGGAACTTTCAAAGATTGGAATCGTTGTTGGAGCTGGTTTAGTAGTTACATTCTTCAGTGACCTTGGCAGTGAGTTAGCACTTCCTACAACAAAATCATGGATTAGTATTTCATTGATTGGGTTGGTTTTGTTTGGTGTGATGGTGGGCTTGAAGCAAATTGTGAAAAAAGATAGTCAAGGTGCAATTGTAGCAACAATCTTGGGATTAATTGTTCCGATTGTTATGGGCGTGCAAGGTTTTGATGATCATGACCGAAGCCTAAAAACCTCGGCGAGAGATTTGGCACACAATTACTTGTCCTCGTGTACGAAAAATGGAATTATTTTCACCAATGGTGATAACGATACTTTCCCACTTTGGTATATGCAAGAGGTGGAGGGCGAACGTACCGATGTACGTGTGTGTAATCTCTCCTTGATGCAAACTGACTGGTACACAGAACAAATGATGATGCGTGCTTACGGGTCAGATCCGCTCCCTATTAAGTTCCGTGAAGATCAAATTATGATGTCGGCTGGGAATACCGATCAAGTTCTTTTCGCGAATTTGTTTGAGATGTTCTACATCAACGCGTCAGAGGATATTATCAAGGAAATTATCGCAATGCGTGTGAAAGCAAATAAGACAAATGTTCTAACAGCTTTGGGTACTTACCAAGCACAGCTTCCGGCTATTTTGGGTGGATTAACATCTACGCAACCAAATGTAATAGGAAGACTCGAGGAAATTAAAAAAGAATTGTTTACTTCAACATCCGATGATTTAACGAATGCTATCTACTCAAAATACCGCAATGTCTTCGAAATTTTGTCAGGCATTCAAAGTGGAATGGTTTCTCTTGGCGAAGCGCAAGCGCAGCAATTGCAGAAATTAACGGTCGAATTCGAAGATTCTTGGAATTTCACTAACTTAAAAGAAGCAATGGCGTTTGTTCGCGATGATAATAAATTAGTGAACTACGATGCGAGTCGTAAAGTGAGATTCTTCCCAAGTTCAGGATTTATTTTGAAAGTGGATAAAGACAATGTGGTGAAGTCTGGTTTGATTAAAGAATCTCAGAAAAAAGATTGTCTTGATGAATTGCGTTTTGATTTCTCTGCTCGTGGAATTACGCGTGAACAAGTAATGATGCTTGATATTATTGCAAACAATGATTGGAAGCGTGGAATTTTCTTCTCATCGCCTGGTGGTTCTGATGTTTCTGTTGCTTTTTACCAGCGTGGATACATTAAGCAGAATGGTATGGCGTTCGAATTAAGTCCATTAAAGGATTTGAGAAATCGCTACGTGGAGGATAAGATGTACAACAATTTGATGAATGTCTATCATTATGGCGCAATGAACAATCCAGCAGTTTTGACAGATTACTATTCTCGTCGTCACACTGCACAGTTCCGTTTGCATTTTGCATCCTTGGCAGAATTCTATTTATCGAAAGGAGAGGAAGATCGTTTGACTCGTCAAAATTTAGAGCAAAACATCATCATGTTGAAAAGAAATAATATGATGGAGCAAGCTACAGAGCTAGAAAACCAATTAAAATCAATTGGAAATACTACTTCAAGCGCAGGAGATAAAGAAAAAGCCTTGAAATTACTTCGCAAGTCGCTTGCAGTAATGCCGGCGAACATCGTACTCGATTACGGTGAGCCAAGCGCTTCTCGTGAGAAGTATTCTGAAACTGGCTTAGATTTGCCAATTGTTACGGATGGTATTTTACAAGACTATGTTGGCATGTTCTATAAAGCAGGAGCGAATGCCGATGCCGAAAAATTAGGCGCAGAGGTTGCTCGTCAGTTGGAATCGATCATTAACTATTTCGTGAAAAGTGATGCCTATTTTGCAGGGAATACGGCGAACAATGATAATTTGTTTGCAGCACTGGATGCTTATTTTAAAATTCATTTAGCTGCAGCGGAAGCGAATCCAAGCGGTAAATTGTATAGTAGAACAAAATCGCGCTTGGATCAATGGTATTCGAAAGATTTCGATGCATTATATGATCAATTGGAGCTTGCTGCAACTGAAGCAGGCGAAAGCGTTCGTTCAGGAAAAGGTCCACTTGTGCAACGATTAATTGGTTTGCAAGCGTATTTACAAGCCATTGGAGTTCACTACGGTTATCTTCCAGCGCCCAAAGGTGTTAATGCTCCAGCAGCAACGCCAGATATGCAAAATATCAACCTTGAGCAATTAATGCAACAGGTGCAAGGCGATAGTGTATTGAAATAAGCACGCATGAAAATTTTTAAAATCCCACGTTTTGTAAAGCTCATTTTAGCTCGCAGGAAGTGGGATTTTTCTGTTGACCACAATAGTTTTCATCTCACTTTTGATGATGGTCCACACCCAGAAACCACGCCTTGGTTGCTGGCTTGGTTGAAAGAACACAAGCTAAAAGCAACATTTTTTTGTGTTGGAGAAAATGCACGACTGTATCCTGAATTAATGCAACAGATAGTGGAGGAGGGGCATCTGGTGGGGAATCACACAATGTATCATGAAAAAGGTTTGAAGTGCTCTACAAACGATTATATTGCTTCTGTTGAGCAAGCTTCCGAATACATTCCATCGAAATTATTTCGCCCGCCGTATGGGAAGATGAAATGGTCGCAGGCACGTGCCTTAAGAAAGCAAGGTTATGAAATCGTGATGTGGACGTGGCTGGCTTATGATTTTGATCTAAGCGTGCCAGTAGAAAATTTTAAGGTACTTTCCACTAAATTCAAAGCTGGCGATATTGTAGTACTGCATGACAATATCCGTTATTTTGAACGTACAAAAGCAATGCTTCAGCAGCTGTAAATTTATTTTCGTTTGAAAAGGGGCACTGTTGAGCAAGGCTCGCCATACATCAAGCTTTTTGCTACGGGTTGTAAATAGCGGATCAATTCTGTCATCGCAAAACTAGGGTTTGAGATGTCACTACAGCCTTTTATGATTATTTTTCCGTCTTGATACTCTTCTAAATTCAATTTATGAATGGCTTGAACAATGAGTTCCTTCTCCAAATCTTCTTTTGTGCCTACTAGAAAGTAAGCGCTGATGCCTACTAAACTGGAGCCAATCAACATAAATGCCCATGTAGGGACAATTGCATCCGCAGAACAGAAAATATGTACATTTTTTCCTTGGTATTGTGTCCAGTCATGCGCCTTCACCCACGCACGGAAATCTTTTTCTCTCAGCACCAATCCTTCCCATAAACTTTCCGCAAGATCAATTCCTATGCTGTTGTTAGCCGGTTTAAAATCTGCCAAATCCATCTGAATGATTCCGCTGAGCTCTACTTTATTTACAATTTCCATAGCCTAAAATTACTAAATTGTACTGTTCCTTTGCTTTGTTTAGCATTATTTCACATTTCTCGAACTAAACGTCTATTTTTGTAGCATGAAAAAAATCTTTTCTTTCGCATTGATCGTCTTTTTGTTTAGCGCATGTAGCAAATCAGATCACTTACCCGGAAAATGGACCTTGACGGATATTAACTATGAACGTCATTTCGAATCGCTCCCTGCAGAATTGAAAGATCTTTTCAAGGTGAAAATGGGTGAGCAGTTTGCTAAATTGAAAGGAAAAACATTTTTCGTGTTCAACGAAGATAAATCACTTGAGTTAATTGCTCCCAATTTTGATGGGAAACCAATCACTGATAAAGGCACTTATACGCTGAACGCATCCAAAGATTCTTTATTTTTCAATATTGCCATCACTGAAAGTTATCATATTGATACCTTGAGTCCCAATTTGCTTGTGCTCAGCACAGAAGAGACACCAAAGCGCACCTTAACGCTGACGAAGAAATAGATTGCTAGTAAGAACTTGATGCACCACCAATGTTTTCAATTGGGTGCCATGTTGTTTTTACTTCTTGAAAATCTGCAATGCTGTGCAGATTCTGACTTTCATCTAGTTCCCAAACGGTGGAAGAAAAATCGCGCAATCTTTTAATGTTCAGTACCGCATTGTTTTCAATAACAATGGAGATTTTTTGCTCCGTTGTTGCGAACGCGATAGCATTTATATCCATATGAGAAGAAAGCGTTCCGATTGTTTCATTAACATCTCCAGTAAGAATATTGACAACGCCTCCAGGTAAATCAGAAGAATTTAATACTTCTGCAAAAGTAATAGCACATAGCGGCATGGAAGCAGAAGAAAGTACAACGCAAGTATTACCACCCACAATTACGGGCATCACTAATGAAACAAGTCCCAAAAGTGATGAATTTTTTGGTGCTAAAATTCCAACTACGCCAGTTGGTTCTAAGCTGGAGAAATTAAAGTGGGAAGAAGCAACAGGATTTACTGAACTTAGCACTTGAAGATATTTGTCTGCCCACCCTGCATAGTAGACAATACGGTCAATCGAAAAATCGAGCTCTTTTACAGCCTCCACTTTACTTTTTCCTTGTACTTGCAGCTCCGCAATAAATTGTTCGCGACGACCTTCTAACATTTCAGCAATGCGATATAAAATTTGTCCACGGTTGAAAGCAGTACGTTCAGACCAGGGTCCAAATGCTTTTCGAGCAGCCAAAACAGCATTTCGAGCATCTTTTTTTGAAGACAAGCAAATATTAGCAATCACTTTTCCTTTTTTGTCATTTAAAGGATAGTAACGCCCCGATTCGGTACGTGGGAATTGTCCTCCAATGTAGATTTTGTATGTTTTTAAAATTTCCAATCGTTCCATTATCAAATAAATTTAACGTACGCCTCTAATCCATGTAATCCGCCTTCTCTTCCAAATCCACTTTCTTTGTAACCACCAAACGGTGAAGTGGGATCGAACTTATTGTAGGTGTTTGCCCAAACAACGCCTGCTCTCAATTTTGTCGTTAGATTGAAAATTCGGGATCCTTTTTCTGTCCAAACACCAGCCGCTAATCCGTATGGTGAATTGTTCGCTTTTTGAATAACTTCATCAACAGTTCTAAATGTTTGAATTGTCAACACTGGACCGAAAATTTCTTCCTGCGCTATTCTGTTCGATTGCGCAACATCTGTGAACAGAGTAGGGGCACAAAAATATCCTTTTGATGGTAGCGTACATTTTGGTTGATAGATTTCAGCGCCTTCATTTTTGCCAATTTCAATGTATTTCTGAATGGTTTGTAATTGCTCTTTCGAATTGATGGCACCAATGTCCGTATTCTTGTCGAGTGGATCACCTACATAAAGCGACTCTATCCGGTGTTTAAGTTTGTGAATTACCTTATCGGCAACAGACTCTTGCACATAAAGGCGCGATCCTGCACAGCAAACATGTCCTTGATTAAAGAAAATCCCATTTACAATGCCTTCCACCGCTTGATCAATGGCTGCGTCCTCGAAAATAATATTGGCTGATTTTCCGCCTAATTCTAGTGTCAATTTTTTACCGGTGCCCACAAGTGCTTTCTGAATGAGTTTTCCCACACTTGTTGATCCTGTAAATGCAATTTTATTGACGTCTTTGTGGTTTACAATCGCTGCACCAGTATCTCCAAAACCTGTCACAATATTGATCACTCCTGGAGGAAATCCAGCATCGTGAATAATTTCTGCTAGTTTTAAGGCAGTTAAAGATGTTGTTTCCGCAGGTTTTAGAACTACAGTATTTCCTGCAGCTAATGCGGGACCTAATTTCCAAGCAGCCATCAACAAAGGAAAGTTCCAAGGGATAATTTGTCCAGCAACACCCAATGACTGTGCTTTTCTTAGGGGAAAAGCGTAATCTAATTTATCGGCCCAGCCAGCGTAGTAGAACAAATGATTACACGCTAAAGGAATATCAATATCTCTTGATTCTCGAATTGTTTTGCCGCTGTCTAATGTTTCGATGACAGAAAGTTCACGCGCTCGCTCTTGCATCATGCGTGCTAAACGGTAAATGTATTTTCCTCGCTCTTTTGCAGGCATTTTAGACCAAACGGTATCATGCGCTTTTCTTGCTGCTTTCACTGCTAGATCTACATCAACTTCGTTACCGTGAGCAATTTGTGACAATACTTCCTCTGTTGCAGGGTTAGTAGTTGGGAAGTAGATGCCGGAACTTGGTTTTACCCATTTTCCATCAATGTACAAATCGTATGATTCTTTGATCGAAACATGCGAGGTGCTCTCCGGAGAGGCTGCATAGTTCCATTCTATTTTAGTATTCGATTTTTTTGCCATTTGGAACAATCTAGTATGAACACAAATATAGTTAATTTACGATTGTTATATTAATGAATCAAATGTGGTGTACTTTTGGTAGGGATTTTGTATTTTTATTTATGAATTACTTTCCTAAAGATTTCAGCAAATGAAACAAATAGTTTTTGTGTTTTTCCTTATGATTTCAATTGTTTGTTTTGGTCAAGATAATAAACAGTTTACCTTAAATTCTGAACAATATACGTTTTATGTTGATGAAGAATGGGATGAATGGCATAAGGCAACTAATGTATTTATTTTTAATATAAATGAAAATGGTGACATGCAGCATTTTGATCACTTCGGAGATAAATTTATTTATATAAGTACCTCAGCTTTTAAGAAGGAGAAAAAAAATGGTCTCGAATTTCAGACTAAGAATTTTATTGATGATGAAGGAGTTCCATTTACCCTCCACTTGTTTGAAGATGAAAAATTAGGTGTACAATTTCTTTATGATGATGGAGATATAATTGTAAGGTATGTGAAATAAAAATAGCTATTATTCTCCTCCTAATCAATTGAAAAATAATCCGAAGATTGATAAATTCCAGTCTCCATTTTCATCAGCTGCATGAGTACATCATTTGCTAAGCTGCTTGCTCCAAAGCGAAACCACTCATTGGATAGCCAAGCTTCACCCAAAATTTCTTTCACCATTACTAGATTGTGGAGCGCTAATTTTGAGGTAGAAATTCCTCCAGCTGGCTTCATGCCGATCATTTTTCCTGTTTTGTCGTAGTAGTCACGAATTGCCATTAACATTGTATACGTTACTTGCATTGTTGCTGCAGGCTGAATTTTACCAGTAGAAGTTTTGATGAAGTCAGCACCCGCGTATATTGCGATATCACTTGCTAAGCGCACGTTATCCAAGGTCGCTAATTCGCCAGTTTCAAGAATGACTTTCAATCGTGCTTTTCCACATGCTTCTTTGATGCTCGCAATTTCATCGAACACAAAATTATAGTCACCACTTAGAAATTTACCTCTTGAAATTACCATATCGATTTCATCAGCACCATGATCCACAGCGAATTTAGTATCACTTAATTTAATGGATAGAGGCGCTTGTCCAGATGGAAATGCTGTAGAAACAGAAGCTACTTTTACACCAGAACCTTGCACAGCTTTCACCGCTGTTTTCACCATGGAAGGGTATACACAAACTGCTGCCACTGTTGGAAGTGCGGGTAAGAAATCATGCAAATGAATTGCTTTGTAACACATTTGTTTTACCTTCCCTTCGGTGTCTTTCCCTTCAAGTGTGGTAAGGTCAATCATATTCAACGCCAATTTCAGACCTTGAATTTTTGATTCATTTTTAATGCTTCGCGTTTGAAAACGTGCAACACGCTCTTCGACTCCCACTTTATCAACCTTTGGAGAAGCTGTATAATCTGGGTATTTGGCAGATAATTTGCTTTGTTTAGTCATTGCTTTTCTTGATAGCTCAAAGATATAAAAAAAGAAAGCCTAATCCTGCGTTTGCTGGATTAGGCTTAAAATATTAACTATTGAGATTATAATTGTCCGTCTGAGTGATACACGCCATTCTTAAACACTTTTACTTTAAGAAGAATTCCATCACTGTCATACTCATAGACTTTTCCATCCCACAAGACACTGTTTTTGAAAATACCATCTTGCCAGATTTCATCGTTTTTATTGTACACTTTATTGTATCCGTTTGGTTGAAATTTCACGCCTTTCGTTCTCGGAGATGTAATTTTTGGTGCCGGTACATTCGAAGCTCCTGGATCTTTCACTACAACCGCAGCGTTAACCATTTCACGTACTTCACTTTTTGTTTTTTCACCTAATTCGTTGTAGTAAATTATTTCTTTGATGTCACCATTTTCGTAATAACGAGTAGCTTTTCCATTGGGCTTTCCATTGTTTGCTTGGTATTCATACTCCACTTGACCATTCGCATAGCGGTACACCACTTTGCCTTGCTCATTACCTTGCTCGTTGTAATTTGCTTGGTATTCTACTTTGCCATTTTCATGATAGCGGATTAATGAATCTTTGTATAACGTTCTTTCGAAAGTACCTTGTTCTTTTATCTTGCCGTTCGGATAAATTTTAGTGTATTGACCTTCTGGACGATTATTGTGGAATTCGCCTTTTAACTTTGGGGTGATCCCATCAGTGTGGTAAATTACCCATAGACCTTCTTTTCGATCATCTAAGTAAGGACCTTCTTCAATTTTCCCATCTGAAGGATAACCAGCAGTCGGTCTATCTTTTCCAAAATAAATCCATTTACCTTGCTTTTTTCCATTGACATCTTTTTTATTGATGTCATCATCTTGTGACCAATTGGCAAATACTGAGGTTGGAAAAGCCAACGCTCCAACGATAAGTATTGTTAATAATAATTTTCCCGCCTTCATAAGCCCACTTTTTAAAAAAAAATTAGTTCACCGAGTAGTTAACGCAATGTAATGATAAATTTCACAAATCATACCAAACTATCAAAATTTTTTCGCCCAACAAAATTAATTGAACGATAAATGGAGTTATTTTGGCTTTTAAATAAAGTAGGGCGGCTACTTTTGGAGCGTAATGTCAATATTTTTGAGCATTACATCAACCATTTCAGTCAAATTATAGTGCTCTTTCCACCCCCAATCTTCTCTCGCATTGGAGTCATCAATAGAAGCTGGCCAAGAATCCGCTATTTGTTGCCTAAAATCTGGTGAATATGAAATACTAAACTCCGGAAGATGTTGCTTTATGGCCTCGCTCAATTGCGAAGGTGTGAAGGATAATGCTGAAAGGTTATACGAAGAACGAATTTTTATTTTTTCTTTTGTTGCTTCCATTAATTCAATTGTGGCGCGGATTGCATCTTCCATAAACATCATTGGCAATGCCGTTTCTTTAGAAAGAAAACAAGTGTAGTTCTTGCCTGCTTTTGCTTGATAGAAAATATCTACTGCGTAATCAGTTGTTCCTCCTCCGGGTAAACTCGTATAGGAAATCAATCCCGGATAACGAATACTTCTAACATCGACACCAAATTTTGTAGCATAATATTCGCACCAACGCTCGCCTGCTTGTTTGGAAATGCCATAAACAGTGCTTGGCTCCATAACTGTATATTGAGGTGTATTTATTCTTGGGGTAGTTGGACCAAATACTGCAATGGAACTTGGCCAGAAAATTTTATCAATTATTTTATCTTTTGCTAGTTCTAGAATGGTGAAGAGTCCATCCATATTCAATTTCCAAGCAAAATGCGGATTTTTCTCTGCAGTTGCCGAAAGTAATGCAGCCAATAAATAAACTTCTTTAACGTCGTTTTTTATAATCTGATTTTTAACTTCCTCGGCATTAAGAATGTCTAACTGCAAATAAGGACCGTCGTTCAATAAAAAAGGGCAATCTTCTTTTACATCTGCTGCAATAACATTGTCATTTCCTTTAATTGAACGAAGTTTTAACGTCAATTCTGTACCAATTTGTCCACCGGCTCCAATAATGATAATTTTTCCCATAAGTATATCTGAATTGGCAAATTTAAAATTAACTTATGACTGAAAGTGCTTTTCAGTAATTTTATGATTAAAATCATTTTTTAGAATTTCTACTCAACGTATTTTTGTCTAACTTTAGTAATTAAATTAGAATTATGCCCTTTTATCATACACTAGGACAAATACCACCTAAACGTCATACGCAATTCCGTCAGGCTGATGGTTCATTGTACCAAGAGCAGTTGTTTGGAACAATCGGTTTTGATGGTATGTCGAGTCTTTTGTACCACATTCATCCCCCTACGGTTGTGAATGAAATTTTGGCTGAAAAAGATATTGCTCCAGAAATTGCCATTGATAAAAATATGATGATGCGGAGCTTGCAAGGATACAATGTGGTTCCAACAGATGATTACTTGGAAAGTAGAGTTCCAGTGCTTGTCAACAGCGATCTTTACATTGAATTGGCCTCTCCTAAACAGTCGATGCAAGATTATTTTTACAAAAATGCAGATGCCGACGAAGTAATTTTTATTCACAGGGGCAGTGGAACACTAAAGACACAATTAGGAAATATTGAATTTAAGTATGGCGATTATTTGGTGGTGCCTCGCGGAATGATTTACCAAATGCATTTCGACAATGAAGATAATCGTTTGTTTATTGTGCAATCTTTTCACCCAGTTTATACGCCTAAAAGATACCGAAATTGGTTCGGACAATTGTTAGAACATGCGCCGTATTGTGAGCGCGATATTCGTCCTCCTAGCAAACTAGAACCAATAGATGAGAAAGGTGATTTCTTGATCAAGATTAAGAAACAAGATGTATTGTACAGCTACGTGTATGCTTATCATCCTTTTGACGTGGTTGGTTGGGATGGCTATAATTTCCCTTATGCATTTTCAATTCACGAATTTGAACCGATTACAGGTAGAGTTCACCAACCACCACCCGTTCATCAAACGTTTGAAACAAGTGCGTTTGTAATTTGTTCATTTGTGCCAAGAATGTATGATTACCATCCATTGTCCATCCCAGCACCATACAACCACAGTAATATTGATTCTGATGAAGTGTTGTACTATGTGGACGGCGATTTTATGAGTAGAAATCATGTTGAAAAGGGGCAAATTACATTGCATCCTGCTGGAATTCCTCACGGACCGCACCCAGGTGCTTATGAGCGAAGTATTGGGAAAACTGAAACGCAAGAATTGGCAGTGATGGTAGATACTTTTAAACCACTTAAACTAACGAAAGCTGCACTAGGACTTGAATTGAAAGATTACAAAACCTCTTGGAAATTGTAGTTTTAAAATCGAAATATCCTATCATCTTAAAATTTAAACAAAATGTCACAAGTAATAAAAAATGTAGAATACGGATTAGAGAAAATATTTGACGGTGCTCAAGACTTTCTTCCGCTTTTAGGAACTGATTACGTAGAGTTTTATGTAGGCAATGCCAAACAGGCAGCGCACTATTACAAAACTGCTTTTGGATTTCAAGATTTAGCATACGCTGGATTGGAGACAGGAGTAAAAGACAGGGCTTCTTATGTGTTGAAGCAAGATAAAATTCGTTTAGTACTTACCACTGCATTAAACAGTGAGTCTCCAATTGGTGAGCATGTTAAAAAGCATGGTGATGGTGTAAAAGTGATTGCCTTGTGGGTAGAAGATGCACGTTCTGCTTATGCTGAAACTACAAAAAGAGGAGCGAAGTCTTATTTTGAACCAATAGTGGAATCGGATGAAAATGGGGAAGTAGTGCGTTCTGGAATTTATGGGGCCTACGGAGAAACTGTTTTTGTTTTCGTGGAGCGTAAGAACTACAAAGGAATTTTTATGCCGGGTTATGTTGAGAGAACATCAGCTTACAACCCAGCACCAGTTGGTTTAAAATTCATCGATCACATGGTAGGAAATACCGGCTGGAACCGAATGAATGAGGCTGTAAAATGGTTCGAAGATGTAATGGGATTTGTGAATTTCTTGTCGTTTGATGATAAGCAAATTACCACTGAATATTCCGCTTTGATGTCGAAAGTAATGTCGAATGGTAATGGGCGTATCAAGTTCCCGATCAATGAACCGGCCGAAGGAAAGAAACGTTCTCAAATTGAAGAATACATCGATTTTTATGAAGGAGAAGGGGTGCAACACATTGCGGTTGCCACGGATGACATCATAAAAACCGTTGGTGAAATGCGTGCACGTGGAATCGAATTTTTGTCAACTCCACCTCAAGCCTACTACGATGCCATTCCAGAGCGATTGAAAGATCACATGTCAAAATTTAAAGAAGATATCAATGAGCTTCAAAAAATGGGAATTATGATTGATGCTGACGAAGAAGGGTATTTGTTGCAGATATTTACGAAACCCGTTGAAGACCGCCCAACTGTTTTCTTTGAAGTTATTCAGCGCATGGGTGCACGAGGATTTGGAGCAGGAAACTTTAAAGCCTTGTTTGAGTCGATTGAAAGAGAACAAGAATTGAGAGGAACACTTTAAATTTACAATTATAGAATTAACAATGAACAACGGAATGAAAATGTCCTACTTGTTCATTGTTAATTTTTCATTCTTAATTGTACATTACTAGTTGAATTTAATTGCTTTTGCTGGATGTATCTTTCCGATAGCGTAGCTAGGAATAATAAGCGCCAAGACACATATTACGAGTGTCCCCACATTCAGACCTAACCAAGTCCAAAAATTCAATTCAACAGGAACATAATTGAGGTAATAAATATCAGGATTAAGTTGAAGCACTTTGAAAAAATATTGAATTCCAAGCAGTGCAAGACCAATCACATTTCCAATCACAATACCATAGAAAATAAGGTAGGCTGCTTGAATTAAGAAGATTCTTCGAATCATGGATGCTGTCGCCCCCATCGCTTTCATCAAGCCAATGAAATTAGATCGAACAAGAATCAACACCAGCAAGGCGCTTCCCATGTTGATAATGCCAATCAAAATCATCAATGACAAAATGATGTAGACATTCACATCCAGAAAGCCCAGCCACACAAAAATATCACTCTCATAGTCGATGAGGCTTCGTACTAAAAAAAGTTCTCCAAATTGATTCGGAATAAATTCAATTTTCTTTTTCAAGCGTTCATGAACGGTGCTTAATTTGCTCCAATCTTTTACATTGACTTCAAATCCACCTACATAGCTTTTGTAACTTCCTATCCCAGGAGTACTAAATAGTTCCACCGTCTTTTGCGATGCGGTGAAGCTAAAGTTGCTTCCATCTTCATTGAGATACGTTCGCTCTAATTCACCTAACTGATTGAGCTTAAAGTCGCAATACGAATTTCCGTTCCCTTTAATTTTAATCGACAATAGGGCAGTATCTGGAATACTTGTTACTGTTGCTTCCTCCTTCAAACTACTGTAGTAATCAGAGACAATAAGTTGAATTGTGGTGTCTTTTGTTGGACAAATAGTGAAACCGGAAGCCATTTCATATCCTTCACCCCAATTGTATCGATAATTTCCGTTTCCGCCTGAAACATCTGCTCTCACAATCAATTGACCGAGGTACAATGAATCATCTACAGTAATTTCTGCTTGAATTCCCCAGTCGTTGAGTTGCTGTACATTTCGAATATCGCAAATAACAAATTTCTTATCAAATTCTTCCAAGCCCGTATGGTAGATCCCAACGATTTTAAAAGCACGTTTCACAGGCTGTGCTTTCACAAAAAAACCTTTCAGATTGTCGCCCAGTTTTAGCTGCAAAATAGAAGCTACTTTCGAAGAAATAAGCACTTCATTGCTGGCAGTGCTAGCCCCATAGTTAGGCAAGCGACCTTCCTTTAAATTTTCCTTAATGAATTTCCAATCGTATTGATTATCAACTCCTTTCATTAATGCCCCGTGAATTTCTTGTCGCTGGTAACTCGTGTCTTTGCCTCCAACAGCATGAGTAACTACAAATTTATCCGATTGCAAAATTACAGGTTTGTACGCTACCGCTTGAATTGATAGTATATCCTTGGCTTTTTTGAGTTCCTCATAAAAGGTCTGGTTTTTGCGAATTGGATCACATTCGTAGATGTTACCTCCGCTCGAATTCAAAATAAATAGATGGGAACCAAAGCCCGCTACTTTATTGCGAACTTCTTGCTGAAAACCTGTAACCACAGCGATGGTAATTAAGTTAACAACAACAGCAAGTGCAATACTTATGATGGATATGCGTACAATTGGTCGAGAAACTTTCCTACCTTTCACCTCATTTTTGAGAAGCTTTCTTGCTATGAAATTTTCGTACGCCAACGTTATTGATTTTAAGTCGCTAAAATACACAAAGGTTTTGTTTCTTTTGGCTGTTTTGCTGGTTTCCTGTAAAACACCCTTTAAACGCCCAGAAAACAAAGTGGAAGAAACCGTTGTGATCGAAGATCCGACGCCAGTTAAACCCACAGAAGTTGGAAAAGACAAAGAGATTCGAGAAGAAGAAGTGGATTTTAAAAATCCACCTGCTCCCTTATTGGGAATTGAACGACTTCATCTGTTTTTAGATTCCTTAAAAAACAAGGAGATTGCTGTGGTTGGAAATCAAACTTCGCTAGTGAAAGAGACGCATTTGGTTGACACCTTAATTGGTATGGGACTAAGTGTTTGTAAGGTTTTTTCACCAGAACATGGATTTCGTGGAGAAGCAGATGCGGGAGAGAAAGTGAACTCTTCTGTTGATGAAAAAACAGGTATTCCCTTGATTTCTTTGTATGGAAACAATAGAAAGCCAACGGCTGAACAATTAGATGAGATTGATATTGTGATTTACGACATTCAAGATGTAGGAGTGCGATTCTACACTTATATTTCAACCTTGCATTATGTAATGGAAGCCTGTGCAGAAAATGGTAAGCAACTAATTGTCTTGGATCGACCGAATCCCAATGGGCATTACATCGACGGACCTGTATTGGAACCAAAACATAGATCATTTGTAGGAATGCATTCAGTTCCAATTGTGTACGGTATGACGATTGGTGAATATGCGATGATGATCAATGGTGAAAAGTGGTTACGAAGTGGCTTGGCCTGCAATCTTTGGGTAATTCCATGTAAGAATTACAATCATAAATTAAGTTATGTTTTACCTGTTGCTCCTTCACCAAATTTAAAATCAGATATTGCGATTATTGCCTATCCAAGTTTGTGTTTGTTTGAAGCTACAACGGTCAGTGTTGGAAGAGGAACAGATAAACCATTTGAAATCTACGGTCATCCCAATTTTCCAAAAACAGATTTCCAATTCACCCCTGTTTCAATGATTGGTGCTAAAACTCCTCCCTATGAAAATCAGTTGTGCAATGGTTTTGATTTGGTACAGAATTACAAGCAACGAAAATACGAACTTGATTTATCGTACCTCATAAAAGCAATGAATTTATTAGGCGATTCGTCTGTTTTTATCAATCAAAGTGGATTTTTTGATCGTTTGGCAGGAACGTCATCACTACGAGAACAATTAAAAATGGGTTGGTCAGCTAAAGAAATTCGTCATACATGGCAAAAGGACCTTGATGCTTTCAAGAAAACGAGAAAGAAATATTTGCTGTATCCTTAAATAAACAATAGACCTAGTTCGCTGATAGACGAAAGACTAGAATAATAGAAATAATGTCAGTTTTGACTCTTTTAGGCCTTGATATGACGAGCACTTTCGTGCACTCGATCTTTCATTTCTTCCATGTAGGCGGACAGTTTCGCTAAGATCTCAGGATTCGAAGCACCAATGATTTTCGCAGCTAAAATTCCCGCGTTTTTTGAAGCATTTAATGCTACTGTTGCTACAGGAATTCCGTTGGGCATCTGGAGAATAGAGAGAATACTGTCCCATCCATCAATTGAATTAGAAGATTTTACTGGAACACCAATTACTGGAAGCGGGGTAAGAGAAGCAGTCATTCCTGGTAGATGCGCAGCACCCCCTGCTCCTGCAATGATAACTTTCAATCCACGAAGATGTGCGTTTTTTGCATATTCGAACATTTTTTCGGGGGTGCGATGAGCTGATACAATGTCGATTTCGTATTGAATTCCAAATGATTTTAAGATATCAGCAGCATCCTGCATTACTGGTAAATCAGAGGCACTTCCCATAATAATTCCTACTTCTATCATATTCGAATTTTTAGCAAAATTAGTTTGAATTTTTAATTCACTGCGGTTTCATTATTCATCTTAGAGTTTTTTCTACCGTAGACGAAGTAAATCAACAGTCCAATCAATAACCAAATTCCAAAATAGATCCAGTTCTTCAATGGAATTTCACTCATCATATATAGACAAGAAGTTAAACCTAAAAGTGGAATGAGCGATAAATTATTCAAGAATGTAGCAATACAAAGAAATAGTGTGAAAAGGATAAAGATCCACGTTGGAATTTTGTTAGAAAAATGCTCAAATCCTTCATTATAGAATCTGTTTTTTTCAACCCCGAGCGACTTAATACTTGATTCTAAGCCTATTTTTGGAGCTTGATTAAAATAGCTAATGACATCTTTATTAAAAAGTTGATATCCTTCTTCATCATAGCTAGCAATAAATTTCCCCAATTTTTCTGCTTGAGCAGCATCAAGTAATTCCACTAAGCTGTCAGAACTTTGAACTTTTGCTGCTTTCAATGCTGAAACTAGTTCCATTTTAGGTTCTTGTGCAAAATAATCGATGAGGTCTGACCCAAATCGTTTCATGCCAATTTCATCAGCATCCATCACCATTGAACTCAACGCTGTAGCTTCTTTCGCTGTTAGACCAGTAATTATCTCATCTGATTTTTTCAGTTTAGCGTGATTTTGCACAAACGCCATTGTATCACTTTTGAAGGTGGTAAAGGCTAAAACGAGTCCACCCATCACTAATAATGGAAAAATGTACTTTCCATTGAGATAAGGTGTTCTGAACTTCCCTCTTGGAATATCCTTTTTATTTTGCAGTACTAAAACTCCACCGCACACCAACACAAATGCGAATAAAGTTCCAATGCTACAAAGATCGGTAACGGTCGTCAAATTCAAAAATAGGGCTGGAATGGCAACTACAAATCCTACCACAATTGTTGCGAAGGAAGGTGTTTTGTATTTCGGATGAATTTTCGAGAAGCGTTTTGGGAGTAAACCATCACGACTCATGCTCATCCAAATACGAGGCTGTCCCATTTGGAACACTAGCAAGACTGAAGCCATTGCAACTACAGCACTTATGGCAATAATTCCCGACATCCATTTTAAATCTAATTCTCTAAATACAAAGGCCAGCGGGTCGCCAACATTTAATAATTCAAAGGACACCATACCTGTAAGAATTAGCGAAATTAAAACATAGAGAATAGTACAAATAATAATTGCCCACATCATCCCTCTAGGTAAATCTCGTTGTGGATTTTCACATTCTTCTGCAGTAGTAGAAATGGCATCAAAACCAATGTAGGCAAAGAAGACGGCAGAAACACCAGATAGAATTCCTTTAACCCCATTGGGTGCAAAAGGTGTCCAATTGTCAGCATCAACATAAAAAATACCAACAGCAACAACTAATAAAATGATGGCTAATTTTACGATGACCATCGCATTACTTGCGTTCCTGCTTTCTTTCATTCCACGGTACACAAGCCATGTTATAAAGGCAATAATCATTAAAGCAGGTAGATCAAAAATTATTTTTAGTCCTCCAATGGAAGGTGCTGTTTCCCAAGCTTGCTTAGCCATTTGAAGTCCATAATTGATGTTTTCAATACTTTTACCTCCTTGTATCAATGCTGTTGCTTGCTCAAATCCTCCTGAGGCGGTAACATAGTCTGTTTGAATCCACTGGGGGAGGTAAAGTCCTATTCCTTCCAACATTCCAGTGAAATAGTCGCTCCATGAAATCGCGACGGTAATATTGCCAATGGCATATTCCATGATAAGCGCCCACCCAATAATCCAAGCTATAATTTCTCCAAATGCTACGTATGAGTACGTATATGCACTTCCTGAAGCAGGTACCATAGAGGCGAATTCTGCGTAGGCAAATGCTGCAAATCCACAGGCAATAGCAGTGAAAAGAAATAAGAAAATTACAGCAGGACCACCATCAGCACTTGCTTTCCCGATGGTACTAAAAATTCCTGCTCCAATGATAGCTGCAATTCCAAATGCCGCGAGATCACGTACTTTTAAGTGCTTTCCTAGTGATCCATGGCCATCGTCGCCACCACTTTCAACTTGTTTTAGAATTTGGGCTACCGTCTTTTTTCGGAAAAGTGTTTTAAAGCTCATGGGTTGATTTTGAGGTACAAATATAAAAATATTGAGTTAGTAACATTTGTTGCCTAAGAAATCTAAAATCGTGAATCCCCAATTGTAAATCTAAAACCGTAAATCCGAAATCTAAAATACATTTTGTAACTTTGTTGGAGTAATAAATTTTATAAAACAAACTAATTATGGCTTTTGAATTAGCGCCTTTACCATATGCTTATGACGCATTGGAACCAAATATTGATGCAAGAACGATGGAAATTCATCACACAAAGCATCACAACGCATATACCACCAATTTAAATGCTGCGATTGCAGGAACAGATTTGGAAGGAAAATCAATTGAAGAAATTTTGAAAGTATGTGCTGATAAGCCTGCAGTTAGAAATAACGGAGGTGGTTTTTGGAATCACAATTTATTTTGGTCAGTAATGGCTCCAAACAAAGGGGGAGAGCCAACTGGTGAATTAGCGGATGCAATCAATGCAACTTTTGGATCTTTTGAAGCTTTCAAAGACGAATTCTCCAAAGCAGCAACTACACGTTTTGGTTCAGGTTGGGCTTGGTTGTGTGTAAAAGACGGTTCATTGGAAATTTGTTCAACTGCCAACCAAGATAATCCATTGATGGGTGTAGGATGTTCAGGAATGCCAATTTTATGTTTAGATGTTTGGGAACATGCTTACTATTTGAATTATCAAAATAGAAGACCAGATTATATTGCATCATTCTTTAATGTGGTGAATTGGGATGCTGTGGCAGCAAATTTTGCGGCAGCGAAGTAATCTTCTATCATTGAGATCTGCAATGCGTCGAATGAAAGTTCGGCGCATTTTTTGTTTTCAGCTGTTACCAACTTTTCAGAGTGCGTTGTATTATAAATCTTATGTCCTATGAAAAAGTTGAAAAAACAACTGCTACACGTAGTTTCATTTCTAATTGTAGCATCTGCAGTTTATTCATTTACGAATCCACAATCTGCTACAAATTCAATTGATATTTTTGAGGCGATAAAGCTGGGAAAAATTACAATGGTCGCAAAGAACAATGGTGGCTACTCGCTAGAGTCGGTCAACCTAAGTCTAAAAAACAATACTGCAACTACTTTGAGTATTTCAATTCCTGCAGGAGCAGTATTCAAACCTGCTGATGAAGGGGATCAAGATTTGATTGTTCCGATAGAAGATGTACTGGTGTTACAACCAAAAGCACAATTGCAAAGGAATATAAATGCGTATTGTATCCAAGCAAGTGAAAGAAGTCCAAATGAAAATGGAAGTACAAGCCTATCTAAAAATCTTAACACCAATTTAGGAAAGTTACTTACTTATTTTAAAACGAATAAAGTTGATAAATCGGATATTCAGGATGCCTTGTGGGCGGTTAGCGATGGTCATTCCATTTGTAATGTTGGAAATACTTCTGAGCAAGGGAAAAACTTGAGAACCTTCCTAGCAACATTAACAGGTCAAGAAAACACGTGGTATCATACTCCGCAATCCAGAGTTATTGAAGAAGATCGAACTATCCAAAGAGAAACTGTTACGGTGAGTGGGCAACTTAGCTACACTGTTCCCAAAGGAACTATCGTGTTTGATGAAGTCGTTTCCGCTGATGGAAGGTCCTTCTTTAAATCTCAAGGAAAAGTTGCTCCTTATGGAGGAAAAGTTGAATTTTCATTTAATCTCCGTGTGAAAGGATGGAAAAAAGGCGACTATTTTGTGAAAGTGATGAAAGGCTCAGAGCAAATCGTAGTTTTTCCGTTCAGTATCACTTAACTTGTCATTATTCCGTTAAATATTTAACAAAAGCTATTCATTGCATAAGATTAATTTTTCCTAGATTTCAAAATCACTTAGTTTTGTAGTTCAAACAATTATTTTTTAGATTTATGAATAACAAATACTATAGTGCAAGGTACCTCCTACTTTTTGTACTTGTGGGCATTTCCACCATTTTCATTGAAGTAAGGGCACAAGTGGCAACGTATGGTTTTAGTCAAGTTGCTGGAACCTATACGCCAATTACAGGTGGAACTGTTTACTTAACTGCAACTAGTGATGACCAACGTGCGGTTGATCCCGCAACTCCAGCTGGAGGAACAGTAACAACTGGAGTTGGATTACCGATTGGCTTTGATTTTATTTACAATGGTTTTACAGCCGACCGTTTAGCAATCAACAATAATGGTTGGATATCTCTTGGTCATTCATCATTGACTCCAGCAGTTAATAATGCATCATCTAGCTCTTATACAGCCCTGTCTGCTACTTCAACTGCAACTCCTGCAACTTTAAGAAACAGAATTGGTGCGGTAGCTAGAGATTTACAAGCTCAAGTTGGAGCTGAGGTGCGTTTGGAGACGATTGGAATCGCACCAAATCGAGTGTGTATAATTCAATGGACAGGTTATAAGCGCTTTGGTACCAATGGTACTGGAGATAATTTGAATTTTCAAATTAGATTGTACGAGACAAGTAATGTAGTTGAGGCGGTTTATGGAGCTTGGACATTTGGAACAACAGTTACAACAGGCGCAGTAGGTGCTCAAGTTGGATTGGGTGGTAGTGTTAATACAGATTATAATAACAGAACTTCAATTTCCGATTGGAATACTGCAATAGCTGGTACAGTTAATAATGCAACAATTGCTATGGGAGGTACGAACATAGTACCAGTTAATGGAACGGTGTTTCGTTGGGCGGTTCCACCTCCAACACCATCTACGCCCACTGAGGTTGCCGGGACACCTACTTGTTCATCGGGAACTTTCTTAACAGTATCTGGAACTCCTCCAACAGATGTTATTTGGTACTGGCAGGAAATGAATGCCAATGGTACAAGTACACTTTTACCTGCTTCTTCTGATTATAATGCAACTACAAATGGGACGTATTATTTGAGAGCGATGAACACGGTTTCCAATACATGGTCTGTGGCTTCTTCTTCATTCACTGTAACTAGTATTCCAGTTGCTGTTTTGCCTCCTGCTGCCATTGCAGGTGCAAGTCCTGCTTGTTTGAGTACAAGTTTAACAGCAGGAACTCCCCCTGCTAACACAACTTTTTATTGGCAAACTACTTTGAATGGTGTAGATAATACTAATGATGCAGTAAATCCTTTAACTATTACTGCTACTGGTAACTATTATCTTGCGGCATATAATAGTGCTACCCAATGTTGGTCGAATACTGTTACAACAAATGTGGTAATTAATACTGTTATTCCTGCTGCGCCAACTGTTACAACTCCAATCGTTGTTTGTACAGGTGCAGCTTCAATTCCATTAAATGCAATTGCTGGAACTGTAAATTGGTTTGATGCGCCTACTGCCGGGACACAGTTGGGAACTGGATCTCCATTTGAAGCAATTGGCACTTCGGTGATGCCGACTTCTGCAACTCCTGGAACTTACTCTTTCTATGCTGAAGCAGCTCAAGGTGCTTGTAATAGCACGACGAGAACACTTTTAGAGGTTGAGTTGGTAAATGTTGATATGACGCTTATCCCAATTCATGAAACATGTACAGGGTACTCAAATGGTTCGTTTGCTGCGGGGACTGTGAATTGTGGTTTAGCTCCATTTACTTATTCAGTGGATGGTGGTGCATTTGGATCTATTCCAACAAATCTTACGGCAGGAACTTATACTGTGATCGTAAAGGATGGAAATAATGATGAAAGTGTGCCTTATACAGTTGTGATTAATACTACATCAACAGTTATTCCTAACGATCCAACGGTTCCTGTTTCTAACATAAATGTATGTGCTGGTGTGGTTTCAATTCCATTGGCAGCAAATACCTCCACAACAGTTATTGATACTCTGCAAACTTTGCTTGGTGGAACTAATGGTTGTGGTGGCGGAGTAATGTTTAATCTACAGGGAAATACAGGAAATGTGACTATTACAGGATTTGATATTATTCCTAATGTTTCTGGTGCTCAAACTGTAAATGTTTATACAAAGTCAGGAACTTATTTAGGAAGTGAAACAACACCAGGAAACTGGACCTTGCTAGGAGCTTATCCTATTACAGGGACTACTGACGTTCTAATGTATTTAAATGTAGCTGACTTTATCATCCCAAGTGCTGCTCAAACTGGAGTTTATTTAGAGTTTAATAACGCATATACAACTATTGCCGCTGGAACTACCTATTCAAATGGTGATTTGACAGTTACTATTGGAGCTGGGTTGTGCGCAAGTTTTGCTACAATAAATGCCGGTCGTGCCTTTAATGGAAGGATATATTATGAAAGTACAGCTACTTCTGCAGCAACTTGGTTTGATGCTCCTACAGGTGGTGTAAATCAAGGTACTGGAAACCCACTTGAAGCAGTGGGTACAGCGGTATTACCAACAACTTCGGTAGCTGGGACCTACGAATTTTATGTAGCAGCTCAGGATGGTGGTTGTTTCAGCCTTAACAGAGAGCTGGTTACTGTCTTTGTAAGTAATGTGAATCAAGAATTTACTGTTATTGATGCATCTTGTAATAATGGGGATAATGGTTCATTTACGCCGAATGCTTTTCCTTGTGGTTCAGCTCCATTCTCTTATTCAGTAGATGGAGGAGCATTTGGTCCAATCCCAACGAATTTGTCGCCTGGAACTTACCAAGTTCAAATTCAAGATGGTACTTTAGCACTTAGTGGTTTTTATGACATTACAATTGGTAGCGCCCAAGGTCCTGATGGAATTATATTTAACACAATTCTTAACGATCAAGCTGATATTTCTTGGAATGCCTATGGTACAGAAACTTCTTGGAATATTGAATGGGGTGCTTCAGGATTTATTCCTGGAACTGGGGCTGAAATTGGTTCTGGAACAGCAAGTGATACTACATTCTTGTTAACAGGTTTGGATGGAAATACATCTTACGATGTATTTGTTTCTGCTAACTGTGGTGGGGCAACAACTCCAGGAGACTGGACGATGGCCTCTTTCACAACACTTTGTGATATTCAAGATTTAACATTCTTTGAATCATTTGAAGCAACTTCAGCTACCTTGGCTTGTTGGGAAAATGTGAATGAGGTTGGTACAGGGAACTGGACGCTTGCTACTGGTTCATCAGGTGGATTGATTACGACTGCTTATCAAGGAACTCAAAACGCACGTTTTGTATCTTTGTCAGGGGTCGCAACTCCGGTTACCAAGTTTACAAGCCCACTCATCAATGTAGCCGGGCAAGATTCAGTAGCCTTGACATTTGCTTTAGGGCAAGAAGTGTGGGCAGGTGACCAAAACATTACAAAAGTATATGTACGCAATGCAAATGGAGGCACATGGACGCAACTAGAGGAGTATAATTCTTCACTAGCAGCATGGACTTTAGATACATTAATGATACAAGGGTATGGCGATACAATTCAATTGGCATTTGAAGGAACAAATAACTTCGGACGTGCTAATGTTGTAGATGCTGTAAAAATTGAACCTTGTACCTTGACAGCTGGTACAGATGGCGAATCTGATATTTGTCGTCTTGATGGTTCTATTGATTTGAATACATTAATTGTTTCTTCTTATACAGATGGTTCTTGGTCATTCCCTGCGAATCCTGGAATTGTAAATGGTTCAATGTTTAATGTGTCTACTTTAGCATCTGGATCTTACGATGTGTTTTATATCAAAAAAACGACTTGTGCAGCTGACACAACAATTGCCACAATCAATGTTTATAATGAATCTTCTGCGGGAGACGATGGTACTATGAATGTGTGTAGAAATGAACCAGTTTCATTGTTGGAAGGTTTAGCAGGAAACATTGATTTAGGTGGTGAATGGTATGATCCTTCAATGAACCCTTCTGTATCTGCAATTACTGCAAACAATATCCCTGGACAATACAATTACACGTACATTACTGGAAATGGAGTTTGTCCTGATGACACTTCTTCTATCTTGTTGAATGTAAGCAGTACTTGTAACTATTTGAACGTTGAAGAAATGGTATTTGCTGAAATGACAGTGTACCCGAACCCTTCTAATGGAATCTTTAATATCGCAAATGAGTCATCTCAAACATTCTCTTACGAAGTAATGGATGTTGAAGGACGATTGGTAGAACGTAAAGAAGCGGCGGTTAACGCAACTTCTGTAACAGCTATCGATATGACAGATAAAGTAACTGGAATTTATATGATTCGCGTTTATAACGCAGAAGCAGATAAAATTTTCCGAGTAGTTTTACAATAAAAAAGTTTTATAATTATATCGATGAAAGGGGGTTCTAAGTAGAGCCCCTTTTCTTTTTAAAATTATTATAACAGAAAATGATAAGTCCTTAATCATTAATATCCTAAAATGATTTACTAGGTGATACTACTTATTTTTTAATCTTTAATTTTTTGTTAAATAATTTATCTTACCTTTGTTATTCGAACATTAAATTATTTAACATGATGAAAAATTACATGAAATTAGCTTTGTGCTTCGTTTTTGCTTTCCACTTTGGTTCGCAAGGGCTTGCACAGGTCAATTACTCATTCAACTTTGATGCTGACGCATTAGGTTGGACAGGTACATTTGGTCGCTTCACTGGAGCAACAGCTTGTGGTGGGGCTGGTGGCGCAATGAGATACAATCTTTATGGTAGTGCTACAACTGCTAATATGGTATCTCCCAATGCAGGTACTTCCTTAGGTGGATTTACTACCATTACCTATGATTACAAAGCTGCTGTTTGGTCAGCAAATACAGCTCCACAAAATCCTTGGGGTACTTTTAACGTGCAGTATGCGTCTTCAGCAGCTGGTCCATGGACTACGTTTGCAACGGTATCTCAAGAAGTACAAGATGGATCTTGTCTTGCGAAATCACATACTTTTGTGCCACCTGCTGGTGCGTTGTTCATTCGTTGGGCTGCTACTTGGAGTTCAGGTGATTACTACTTGAATTTTGACAACATTGTTATTACAGAATCTCCGCTTCAACCAGCTCCTACACAAGCTGGAGGTATTCCAACATGTTCTGGTGGATCGGATTTATCAATGACTGGTACACCTGGCCCTAATGAGACTTGGTACTGGCAAACTACGGCTACAGGTACAAGTACTGCTAATAATGCAACTACACCATGGACAGTTTTTGCTAACGGAACTTATTATGTAAGATCTTTTAACTCATTGTTTGGTTTATGGTCTACAGCAACATCTGTTACAGTATCAAATTTCCCTGTAGCAACAACACCTCCCGCTCCTACGGCTGGAGCAAATCCTGCATGTAACTCAACAACGTTGACTGCTGCTGCTGCACCTGTTGGTGAAGTATATTATTGGCAAACAATTGCAAATGGTTCGAGCAATGCAAATGACGCGGCTACGCCATTAACAGTTTCTACAACAGGAACTTATTACCTTGCAGCTTTTGAAACTGCTTCTGGATGTTGGTCAAATACTTCAAGTATTGCTGTTACAATTGGAACAATTACTCCAATTATAACTTCTGCAACGGCAACACCTGCAGTAATTTGTTCAGGTTCTACCTCTGCACTTGCAGTGCTTGGAACAGTTCCAACTCCTTCACCATCTTATTGCATACCAGCTGTAGGAGGAAATGGTTTTGGTATCACTAACTTCACTACTACTGGTGTAGGGACTAACATTGCGAATGCAACTGCAGTTGCAGCGTACAATGATTATTCTGCAACAATGAGTGCTACTCGTGCTATTGGTGCAACAGTTGGATTTACTGTGAATGGTAATAGTACGCATGGTTTTAGTATCTGGGTAGATTGGAATAACGACGGTACGTATGCTGCTGGCGAAAAAATGTTCAACACCACTGGTTATGTAGCTAGTGCTACGGGTTCATTTGTTGTTCCTGGTGGAGTGATAAATGGTGCACACAAAATGAGAGTTTTGGGTCACTGGTTAAATACAAATCCTAACAATCCATGTGAAGCTAATGCTTACATCGAAATTGAAGAATATGCGATCAATGTAACTGGTGGGATTGAATTAGCTACCTATACTTGGAATCCAGGAAACTTAGTTGGTGCTACTCAGTCTGTAAGTCCAGCTTCAACAACTACTTATAATGTTGTAGCATCTTACATGGGTTGTAGTTCTGCTCCTTCCAATGTTACTGTTACAATTAGTGAAGTTGATGTAGCTTTAACTGCTATCAATGAAACATGTATCGGTTATGAAAATGGTTCTTTTGCATTGGGTACTGTAATTTGTGGAGATGCTCCATTTACTTATTCAGTGGATGGTGGTGCTTTTGGAACAATTCCAACTGACTTAGCTGCTGGAACATACTCTGTTATTGTGCAAGACAATGATGGTGACGAAAGTGCTCCATACGCTGTAGTTGTTGGTTCTGCATCTACTTATGTGCCTGCTGCTCCAACTGCTGTTCAATCAGATTACAATATCTGTTCAGGTGCTACATCACAAATGATTGCTGCAAATGGACCTGCTTCAGGTGCTGCAACTATTACTTATAACGGTGGTGATGGTGCTACTTCTTATAACTTCGGTGCTACTACTGCAACAATATCAACATGCCCAACTTCATTTAGTATTGCTGTTCCTGCTGGAGCAACAATCACAGGTGTTGATATCGCATACGACATGACAGCAGATAATGTGGCTTACATGTCTGAACAACGTTCTTATTTGCGTTGTACTTCCCCAGGTGGAACAGCAGAAGCTGCTTTGGCTGCTGGAGTAGGTTTTACAGAAGGAACATTTTCATACAATAGAACAAATTTAACAGTTGCAAATGGCGTTTCTAGTACTGGGACTGTTGATTTTGAATTACATGCATTTAGAACTTGGGGTAATTCTCAGGAACCAGATTGTGGGATTTATTACAGTAAAGTTGACAATAATACATTAGTTGTAACGGTTAATTATACATTCCCTGCAACTACAATTGCTTGGTACGACATGGCTTCAGCTGGAACTAGTGTAGGCAATGGCTCTCCGTTAGAATCAGTTGGTACATCAGTTTTAGCTAATCCAGCTACTGAAGGTTCTTACGAATTCTATGCAGAATCTGTTGCAGGTGGTTGTATTTCTACAGCTAGAACCTTGGTAACTGTGAATGTAAATAATGTTAATCAGGAACTTGCTCCATTCGATGCAACATGTAACAACGGTAACGATGGTACATTTGCGGTAACGAACTTCGCTTGTGGTGTTGCTCCTTTTACTTATTCAGTAGATGGTGGTGCATTTGGTGCAGTTCCATTAAATTTAACTACAGGGACGCATACTGTTCAAGTGATGGACGGAAACACTGATTTAAGTGCTATCTATACAATCACAGTTGGAAGTGCTGCAGGTCCTGACAATGCATCTGTTGATGCGTTTGACTATGATCAAGCTGAAATTTCATGGAACGGAAACGGATCTGAAACATCTTGGAACATTGAGTGGGGTCTACCAGGCTTTACACCAGGAACTGGAACTGAAGTTGGTTCTGGTACTTCTTCAACAGAGGATTTCATTATTACAGGATTAGACGGAGATACTCAATATGATATCTACATTTCTGCAAACTGTGGTGGTGCTACAACTCCTGGAGATTGGGCAATGACTTCTGTTCAGACAGAATGTGATCCAATTGTTTCTTTACCTTGGTGTGAAGATTTCGAAGCTACTTCATCTTACTTACAGTGTTGGTCAACTATCGACAATGATGCTGATGGATTTGAAGCGAATGGTTACGAGTATTCTCAATGGACAAATTGGACAAATACTGATTTAGGTGATCCAACGTTTGCTCATTCTGGAGAAACGGTAGCTAGCTACTTTACACAGTTCAATGGGACGGCTGATGATTATTTGATCACTCCACGTTTAACATTGACAGGAAACGAAGTGTTGACATTCAACTACCGTTTGATTAATCCAGGTGGTGTAAATTTCAAAGTTTTATTGTCAACAACTGGAAAAGATGTTGCTGATTTTACTGAGGTTTTATTAGCGGATGATACTTATTTCAATGACCTTGCTTGGGCTGATACTGCAGTACAATTAAACTACACAGGTGAAGTGTTTATCGCATTCGTTCGTGAGGAAGTTTTGTCCACTACTTTTATTGGATTAGCAATTGATGATGTTTGTGTAGATGTTTGTATTCCAGTTGCTGGAATTGACGGAGCAACAGATGTTTGTCGTTTGGATCAAACATTAGATTTGTCTGGAGTTATTACTTCAACTTATTCTGATGGTCAATGGATCTTCCCTTCAAACCAATCTGTTATCAATGGTTCAACGATGAATGTATCTACAATTGCTGCTGGATCTTACGATGTAAGTTATATCAAAACAACAGCATGTACTTCTGATACAACAATCGCAACAATTACTGTATTTGGTCCTTCAAGTGCTGGAAACGATGGAACATTAAGTGTTTGTCGTAACGAACCAGTTAACTTATTGGCTGGTTTATCAGGTACGATTGATTTAGGTGGTAACTGGTATGATCCTTCAACTAGTTTGTTGGCTAACTCTGCAATTACAGCTGACAACGTCCCTGGACAATACAATTACACGTACATTACTGGAAATGGAGTTTGTCCTGATGACACTTCTTCTATCTTGTTGAATGTAAGCAGTACTTGTAACTATTTGAACGTTGAAGAAATGGTATTTGCTGAAATGACAGTGTACCCGAACCCTTCTAATGGAATCTTTAATATCGCAAATGAGTCATCTCAAACATTCTCTTACGAAGTAATGGATGTTGAAGGACGATTGGTAGAACGTAAAGAAGCGGCGGTTAACGCAACTTCTGTAACAGCTATCGATATGACAGATAAAGTAACTGGAATTTATATGATTCGCGTTTATAACGGTGAAGCAGATAAAGTATTCCGAGTGATTCTTCATTAATTGAAGCTTAACTAAAATTTGAAAAGAGGTCATCATTGCGATGGCCTCTTTTTTTTGTTTGCTTATTTTTACACTATGATTTTAGTAACAGGAGGAACAGGATTGCTTGGCGGGCATTTATTGTGTGAATTAGCCAAAACAAATAAAGTGAAAGCGCTTTACCGCAACAAAGGAAAGTTGGCAAGAGTTCAGCAACTTTTTGAATTCTATTGTGGAGAAGATGCATCTAACTGTTATTCTAATATTGAATGGGTTGAAGGTGATATTTTGGATATTCCATCACTTGACGCAGCCATGAAAGATGTTACGTTGGTGTACCACTGTGCTGCCTTGGTTTCTTTTGCCCGCAGCGATTTCCATCAATTAGTAAAGGTGAATAAAGAGGGCACAGCCAACGTTGTGAATCTTGCTTTGAAGCATGGTGTTAAAAAATTATGTTACGTTTCATCAACTGCTGCTTTAGGTGGAAATCCCGGTGTTGCAATTACGGAAGCTGACAAATGGACAAAATCAGATCATACGAGCGGTTATTCGATCTCAAAGCACCTTGCTGAGCAAGAAGTGTGGCGGGGAGTAGAAGAAGGCATAGATGCTGTTATAATTAATCCTTCGCTTATTGTAGGAGCGGGAAGTTGGAACGATAGTTCTTTAGCAATTTTTAAAACGGTGTCAAAAGGCTTGCGATTTTATACTTCAGGAGCAAATGCACTTGTTGATGCTCGAGATCTGGCTACTATTATGGTGCGTTTAATGAATTCTGACATCAAAAATGATCGCTTCTTGTGCGCTGCTGAAAATATTCCGCTAAAGGATCTACTTAGTTTGATTGCAAGCAAAATTGGAAAACGACCGCCTTCTATTGCTGTGCCAGATTGGATGATGGGAGTCACTTGGCGAATCTTCGCTATCTATGGGTGGATTCGAAGAGAGCAGCCAGTGGTAACGAAAGATACAACACGCCATGCAACTGAACATTTGATCTACGACGCTTCTAAAATTCGAAAAGCACTCGATTTCAAGTTCAGAACCACAAGTGAAATGGTGGACAATGCCGTTGCTGGCAGATTGGATTAATCCTTATTGATTCGAATTTTCTTCGAAAGTCTTTGTGAAGGTTTTTCAATCATCCAATTGAAAATTGTTGCCGCTGTAATTGAGCAAATGAGTGCCAACACAACCAATCCAATTTTTCCTGCTTCGGAACTGACTTTCGGTCCAAGTAGGAAAAGAAGCTGACCACCAACCAATCCATGCAAAAGATAAAGGGAATAGCTAATTTCTCCAAAGAAGTTAGTTACTCTATTGTTGATTTCTGCGGAATGAATTAATGCAATCGTCAATACAGAAAATAGTGCAATCGTGAAGGAATGAATCCAAATTGTTTCTCCGAAGAAAAGTGTCAATAATGCTATGCCTTCAATGTTGTTGAGTTGCTTTGTTTTGATTAGAAAGGAGGTAATTCCTAGTAGAAAAATGGGACTGTAAAAGAATACCAAACTATGACTTTCGATAAGCAGAGCACTCAAGCCAAAGGCCAATAACGCGCCAATCTTGATTATTTTGACGTCATTTTTAATCAGCAAATAGAGTAAAGCAATCAAAAGATAGAATTGAATTTCAATAGCCAAGGTCCAATAGATTTCATTGTACCAGTTGTAATTCGTGAATGGAATTAAATAGACAATATGTAATAAAAATTGAAATGGATCGAAATTGAAAGGCCAATAGAACAATCGTGCAACACCATAGCTAACTATTAATATCAGTACAATAGACAGTAAATAGGGAATTTCTACGCGAACAAAACGACGAAATAGGAAGCGATGAAGATGAATAATTTTGAATTTTGCTTTGTACAGCGACATTGGAATTACAAATCCAGATATCACAAAGAAGATAAATACCCCATTCACTCCCAATTTTGTAGTGCTGGCAATAAGATCAGTAGGTTCAAACAAAAAGCCCCAAACAGTGGAAAAATTGAAAAAGTGAAACACGCACACCATCATAGCGGCTAGGCCTCGCAGGAAATTGATGCTAGGGAAATACGTTTTCATTGTTCGTTTTTCTCCTCTATTTCAATGGGTGAAACAGTTTCCTTTATTTCTTCTCCATAGAATTTTGGTGGCTTGAAACCTAGAATCATTAAGTAGCCCGTTGGAACATCTTTGGTAATTACGTACGTTAACAGCATGCTTTTTTCATTATAGAGCATTGCAATTTCTGTGACAAAAATCTCATTTCGATAATACTTTTTTTCCAAAATATTGCCAAATTGGTCATAGCTAAATGTGGTACGCTCCAAGGGAATGGAATCGGTATCTTTCAATTTGCTTATTTCGGATAGATAGCCATTGTCATAATAACTGTATTGAAAAGTATAGGTGGTGGAGGTCATGATTTGTCGTTGAATTTTACTTGTCAAATACCCTAAATCATTATGATAGCTCCATTCTTCTAGGTAGGGATTACCAAAACTATTATGAATGGTTTTCTTCACTTGTGAATCATATTCAGAATAGCTCATTGTTTCTTTATTCAAAATGGTAACTTGATCATTACCCAACGAATCTTTGTAGCTGCGTGTATTTGCTTGGCTAATCATTCTGTCTTTGTCGTCATATTCGTAGCGCATCGAAGTAAACCCATTGACATCGCCTTGAAGATGTTCGATCAGTTGATTGTGTTCTCCATAAAAGTAACGATTCCATGTGGTATCTAAGCTGCCATCATCAGTGCGAGTTTCAAAAGTGCTGGTGAGACGGCCAAGGGGATCAAACGAATATTCGTAAAAAAACTTTGTTTCTTTCATCGTTTCACCCGGTTTTTTGTAGGTGTACTGACCTTTCAATTCTTGAATTTTATTCATTTGAACGAATTCGGAATTGAAGAATGGTTTGTCGGTAAAGGCATTGCCAGCTCTATTGTCGAGCAATTGCCCGAAAGAAATCGTACTTACGAAAATTGAAAAAAGGAAAAAGAAACTACTAATTTTCATTTGTTTTGTAATTGATTGTTGGCTTCACCTAATGAATTAACTGGCAAAAAGCAAGCATCATTGGAGCAGACAGAAAACGTTAAAGCACTTGAGTTTATTTTATTCTTGAGAAAAGGAATGTTTTCCTCTGTTCCTCCCGCAAGCAGTATATTTGGGTGGTACTCGTACAGTAATTGTCGACAATTTTCCAGTGCTTTATCGCCTGTAATGGCAATTTCAAAATGATCTGCTGTAAAATTCATCAATAGCATGCCCCAATTGGAATACCCAGCACCATAATTCTCCATACCATTGTAGACGTTTAACAACATCGCTTCTGATTGATCAATCCACGCTTGCTGTCTAAATAGATGTCCAAGTTTGAACAAATTAGTTGCCATTACTGAGTTTGAAGCTGGAATAACATTGTCTGAAAGTTCAAATTTTCGACTTATTAATTTACTTTCTTTTGAAGTGAAGTAGAACATAGAAGTTTCTGCATCCAAAAATTCATCCAAACATGCTTCAAGTAATTTTTTCGCGATTTGAAGTTTGCTAACATCAAAACTTATTTCATAGTAGGAAATCAAGCCTTGAATAGTGAGCGCAGAGTCTTCCAAGAAAGCTGGAATCGTTGATTGTCCATTTTTGCGAGTACGCCATAATTTGTTCCCTATCAATTGGTGATCGACAAGCCAAGTGGCTATTGCTTCGCTCATCGAAAAGATTTCCTTACTTCCCAATGCTGCATAAGCATCGGATAAACCAGAAAGTAGCAAGGCATTCCAAGCTGTTAGGCACTTGTCATCCAATCCAGGTCGAACCTTTTTATCTCTTGCTATCAACAACACTTGGTTTACTTCATCTACTTTTTTATGAAGTGTTGCTAAGTCCCAAGTCATTTTTGAAGCGAACTCCTCATCAGAAATTTTGCGTAGAAGAATGTATTTTTCATCCTCCCAAAAGCCAAGTTCATTGACAGCGTAATATTCTTTTATCCACGTGTAATTTTCTTCTAGGATTTGTTCTAATTCTTTTGCTGACCAACAATAGAATTTTCCTTCTTCGCCTTCGCTATCCGCATCCAAGGCGCTGTAAAAACTTCCTTCACTGTGCTTCATTTCTCTTTCGAGCCATGAAATAGTTTGAAGAATAACATGCTCGTACAATGGATTTTTGAACACTTTGTAAGCTTGAGCGTAGAGACTTAAGAGCTGGGCATTGTCGTACAGCATTTTTTCAAAATGAGGCACTTTCCAATAAGCATCAACAGAATAGCGACTAAAGCCTCCTCCAATTTGATCATAGATGCCTCCCATGGCCATTTTATTCAAGGTAATTTCAACATGATTTAGTACTTTTTGATCATCAAATTGAATACCATATCGAAGTAGAAATAGATAATTATTGGGCATTGGAAATTTGGGAGCATGATCATAACCGCCATCTTCATTATCAAAATTGCGTGACCAGCGCACTACCATTTCATGTAGTTTTTCATTGGATAGTTTTTCTTCAGAAGAAGGATTTTTCAACCAATCTACTTGATGAATGCCTTCGTGCAATTTTTCAGCATATTCAATGGCTTTTTCTGGATCTTTTTTCCAAGTATGTTCGAGTGAATTAAGAATGTAGACCCATTGATCTTTAGGAAAATAGGTGCCACCGTAAATCGGTCTGCCATCGGGCAAGGTGATGCAGTTCAACGGCCAGCCTCCACGTTGGGTCATCAATTGCACAGCGGTCATATACACCTGATCTATGTCTGGACGCTCTTCTCGATCCACCTTCACACAAATAAAATGACGATTCATTACTTCAGCAACCTCTTCATTTTCGAACGATTCATGTTCCATGACGTGACACCAATGGCAAGAAGAATAGCCAACACTTATTAAAATTAATTTATTCTCTCGCTGCGCTATTTCATAAATATCATCACTCCAGGAAATCCAATTAACAGGGTTGTGCGCGTGCTGAAGCAGGTAGGGAGAACTTTCGTTGATAAGCTGATTGGTGTGTTTGTGCTGCATTGCTATATCAGTCAAATTCAACATTAACATTTTGCTGTTTTTCCTTTTCAGCCTCTAATTTCAACTTGTTCAATTTTTCCTTTAATTTGTTCGACTTTTCAATTTTATCTGGATCAATATTGGTGGGAACGTTATCGTCAAAAATCATCTCAATTTTTTCTTTTGGTTTCTCTTTTTGCTGAAATTGCTGCACTGTTGAATCATTTTTAAATATACCAAATTCAGATTTTAGCATTGCTTTAATATCTTGCTTCTCTTGTTCGATGCTCTCCTTTTTACTTTCTTTTTTGGCCTCACTATCCCACTCAATAATTGGTTTATCAATGGTTCCATACATTTTCATGAATACTTTGAAGCCTGTTTCATCATCGATCACTTCACCAAATTCTGAAGTAGTTTCTTTTTCTTTCAAGTCTCTAAATCGGAACACAAATCCATAATTGATTTTATTGTCAAATGAATGAGTACCTTTCGCTTCGATGTCTAGGGCGTTGGAGTGAATCGACATGGTAGGAATCTCCATCACCCCATTTCGAATGACAAGGGTGTTTTCTAAGGTTGCAAATTGAAGATCGAGCAATTTCTTTTCGAGGCTCACAATATTCTTTGAACCGATGGCTAATTTTGCAGCTTGCGAAGTACGTAAACTTTCAGTAATGGACTTAAATTGCTGCACATTTTTCAGTTTTCCATCCATAATTTTTATCGAGATATCTGCTTTAATGGCATTGGAAACCACACCATTTCTTAAATCAAAAGGTGCATCGAACAACACCTTTACCTGTGCTTTTCCATAAATGTTATCTTCTTTAATTACGTCTTGGTTGAAATTATTCCATTCCGTAAATAGCTGTTTGAAATACAAATTGTTGGAGCTCACATTGGTTGTAATTTGGAACATTTCTGGTGAACGTTCTTCAATCAATAAACTTCCTTGTACATCCGCGCTTGCAGAAATGAGTGATAAAGCAGGGAACTGAAATTTGCGCTGATTGTAGATCATTTTACTTTTCAAGTGCTTGAACGTGTGGTTTTCGTAGATCAATTTCTCTACATGCAAACTCACTTCCGCTTGCACAAAATCAGGTAAAATATAGGATCGTTCTCGCTCACTAATTTTTTCTTCTTTCGTCGTATTTCCTAAATCTGCAATGTTGATTTGAGTGCTTGTTAAGTCGATATTGGCAAGAATCTTTCCTTTATTTTTTAAGAAAGGAACAATGTTATCGAACACGCCGCTAATCTTGAAATCAGACGAACCAAGATTCAAAGTTAAATTGTCGATACCCGCAAGGTTTTTTTGAAGGTAGGCATGACCACTGATATTTTTAAAGGTTCGCTTATCGTTTTTTAACTTCAAAAGTACCTTATCAAAATCTACATTTCCTTCTAACTTGTTAATGGTGTAGTCATTGCTGTCCATTTTTACATCGAAGTCGGTGTGGAGTTTAAGGTTTCCCCCTATGGTTTCCACTAAAGGAATTCTAAAAATGGAATGCAAAATATTCATGTCCAAAGCACCAACAGCATTACCCACAAAGCGTGGAGTAGCAAATTGAGTAATTTTAAGTTGTGACACAAACGGACCGCCTACAGTCACAAATTTCAATTGAGCGAAGTTCAGAAATTCAAGTTCTTGTCCTCCCTTGTTGCTGTATTTTCCAAGTAGTTGAATCTTGTTGACTTTAAGATTTTTAGTAGGTTCAATTAATTCACCATTTGCAATATTGAAATCGCAATTGATTTCCACAGGACTTGTCAACTCATTATTTCCGTCGATGAGCAATTTAAAATCAGCAGTTCCAGATCCTTTGAATTTCTTAACTTGATTTACTTCGTCGATAGCTAGATTATTGACCAAGTCGGTGAGTTGAATTTTAGCTGCTCGAATATCAAAATGGAGCGAATCGGGCTTATAAAAACCATTGATGTTAAAAGGAAGATTGGAGATGAAGACTTTTGCATTCGGTAAATTAACCGTTTTTGTTACCTGATTAACTGAAAGTTTGACATCAAATTTTGCCTCCTTGTTTTGAAGTAGGTTAATTTTCCCACTTCGTAGTTGTTGAATTTTTAAATTACTTTTCGCTTGAAGGTCATACTGCTCATTAGAGAAATCGCCAATCAACTGCAAGTCGTGGACTTTGGTTTTGTAGTATTGATTAGTCGCTTTGTTATTGTATACAAAACGCAAAGCACTAATGTCAACTTGTTCTAGTTTTAATTTGAATTGCGAACTAGTTGTGTCGGCAGTTGGCTTTAAAATATCGTAATTGGTAATTCCAGCCTCATTGATTTTGAGAAATAGGCAGCTTGGAGAAACATCAATCTTCTTAAGATCGTATTTCTCATTCCAAATGTCCATTGGATTGAAACGAAGTCGAACACGTTCACTATAAAATAAAGTATCTTTTTTTGTTGATTTTTCGTTGGAATCCTGAATGAAAACCTCATTAAAATCAATGGAAAGGTTGGGGAAAGAGGCCCAAAAAGTAAGGTCTACCTGCTCAACTGTTACCTTCGCCTTTAGTTTTTTGTTGATCTCACTAATGACGATTCCACATATTTCATCTTTGAAAAAATAGAGCAAAGAGCTGATAATCAGGAATAAACTTACTAGTGTTATTCCCGTCCATTTCAAAAATTTGAGCATGTACCGCTTCATCTATTCAATCAAAAGTAATCTGAAATCATAGGCTTTTAAGGAGTTTCAACAATACTTATTAACGAGGATTTGTGGGGTTTGGTTACAAATAATGCAGGTTTAATCAACTTTTGTTGAACTTGGTAGTGTTTATGTGATTTTATCAATAGAAAATGCTTCTTTCCTTCAACACTTAAAACTATCCTAACGAATTATGCATCTAAGCAATGAAAATAGGGCAAAACTTAAATTTTTCTTAATTGCATTATTGTTTAAAGGTTGTATCTTTGTATCTTAAGAAATAATCAGATAGAATGAGCTTAGTAACGGTGGGCAGTGTAGCCTTTGATGCAATTGAGACGCCTTTTGGCAAAACAGACAAAATTATTGGTGGTGCAGGAACATATATTGCCTTAGCATCCTCCTTTTTTACACGCGATCAGAAGATTGTAGCGGTAGTTGGAGAAGATTTCCCGCAGTCGATGTTAGACCAATTAACTTCCAGAGGGGTTGATCTTGAAGGTTTACAAATTAAAAAAGGGGAGAAAACATTTTTCTGGTCGGGACGTTACCACAACGATATGAACTCTCGAGACACCTTAATTACTGAGTTGAATGTGCTAGAGCATTTTGATCCAATTCTTCCAGAAAGTTACCAGAATGCGGAGTATTTGATGTTGGGTAATTTAAGTCCTCAAGTGCAAAGTACTGTTATCGAGCGCTTGAAAAATCGTCCGAAATTGATTGCAATGGATACCATGAACTTTTGGATGGATATCGCCATGGACGATTTGCGTAAAACTTTGTCAATGATAGATCTATTGATTATCAATGACGAAGAAGCTCGCCAGTTGTCAGGGACATATTCATTAGTGAAGGCATCAAAAATCATTCGCGCCATGGGCCCAAAATACCTAATCATCAAGAAAGGAGAACACGGTGCATTGTTGTTTCATGGAGAAAAAATATTTTTCGCACCTGCCCTTCCTTTGGAGGAAGTGTTTGATCCAACAGGAGCTGGCGATACATTTGCTGGTGGATTTATGGGCTATTTGGCTTCTACTGATGATATTTCGTTCGAAAATATGAAACGAGCTATTATTGCTGGTTCTGCAATGGCATCTTTTTGTGTTGAAAAATTTGGAACAGAGAGAATTACTGAAATTAGTAGAGAAGATTTAGACAATCGAATTGAACAATTTGTTGCATTATCGTCATTCGAAATGGCAACAGTATAATACGTTATGGAAAAGAATTTTATCACAGAGTTATCTACCTTAACTGCACAAGAAGATGTGTTGCATGCAGGACGAGAAGTGAACGAGTTGAAAACAAGCTTTCAAGATTTTATGTTGGAAGAAGAACGCAAAATTCAGGTGCAAGAACTTGAAAATCCTGAACTTGATTTACAGGCAGAAAAAGAGGCTTTGAAAGTTCAAAAGGATGAATTCTTTGAGATTTACACTGAATTTAAAACGCGTTTGAAGGGAGTAGTTGACGCCAGAAATAAGGAGGAAGAAGATAATCTTCGAAGAAAAAAGTTCATTCTCACGAAATTGGAGGAGATGATCAAGAAGGAAGAAAACATTGGAGCCGCCTTTTCTGTTTACAATGAACTGCACGAAGAATGGAAGAAAATTGGAAATATTCCCCGAGCAAGTCGCGATGATGTTCAAAAAGAGTACTCAAAATTAGTAGAGTCATTTTTCTACAATATTAAAATTTACCGAGAACTGAAGGAGCATGATTTGAAACGAAATCAGCAACTAAAAGAAGCGGTAATCATACAAATGGAAGAATTGAGAAATCAATCTTCTATGAAAGAATTGGAACATTCATTTAAAAATCTTCAGAATGAGTGGGAAGGTATTGGTCCGGTTCAAAATGAACAATGGGATACTTTAAAAGCAAAATATTGGGAAATTGTTCGTGTTCTGCACGAAAAAATGAATCAATATTACGATGAACGCCGCCAATTATTGAATGACAACATTGCTAAAAAGCGTGAGTTGATTGCCGAAGTTGCTAAAGTTGTTGAGGCAATGGAAGCAAATGTTTCTGCTAAAGATTGGGAAAAAATGACAGAGTCCTTGTTGAAAATTCAAGAACAATGGAAATCCATCGGTTTTGGTTCTCGTAAAGAAAATGAAGCTGTTTGGCAAGAATTTAGAACCATCTGCGATAAGTTCTTTGCAAAAAAGAAAGAATTTTATGGTACGGTGCAATCACAATATAACCAAGTTGCTGATGCAAAAAAGAAATTGATCGATGAAGCAATTTCCCTTCAATCATCTACCGATTGGAAAAATACTTCTGACCGATTGATTCGATTGCAAAAGCAATGGAAAGAAAGTGGACATGCTGGTCAGCGTTTGGAGCAAAAGTTGTGGCAAGATTTCCGTTCTGCGTGTGATGTGTTTTTTGCTGCTCGTCAAAAGCACTTCTCTGCCCAAGACGAAGCGTTGGAAGACAATTTGAAAGCGAAGTCTGAATTGATTGCTGCACTTCAAGCCTACGAACCGTCTGAAGATAAAATGAAAGTCTTGGCAGATTTGAAAGAATTCTCCAATCAATTTAATGCCATTGGTCAAGTACCTTTGAAAGAAAAGGACAAGATTTTTGTTGGCTACAAAGGAGCGATCGATAAGATCTACTCGCAAATCAAGTTAGAAGGAGCAGAGAAGGACAAAATACTTTTTCAAGCGCGTGTGGAAACTTTGCAAGCAAGTCCAGATGCAGAAAACTTGTTGAAAAAAGAAAAGTTTGATATTCGTCAACAGATCGAAAAAATTAAAAGTGAAATTTTACAGATGGAAAATAATCTTGGCTTTTTTGCTCGTTCGAAAGGCGCGGATGGCTTGAGAGCTGAAGTAAACGGAAAAATTGCAGCGGCAAATAGTAAAATTGATAGTTTAAAAGCAAAATTGAGACAAATTCCTAATGAATAGATTCATCAACGTCCTCTTACTATTCATTCTGTTTCCAACAATGTTGTACACGATATTTGTTGGTTTCGATTTGCCTGTTGAGTTCCTGCACACCACTGCAGCGCAATTACCATATCAATTTGAAACGTTTTTAGGGATTGGTTTAATCTTATTCATCATCAACTTTCGCCGCTCTATACGTCGATGGATGGGAATGAGTTTGGTCAGCAAAACGGCTAAATTTCAATTCAACTCAGAGGTATCAAGCGAACGAAAAAAGAGAATTATCACTTACAATTTATTGGAAGCTTTAATCATGGCGAGCGTTGCTTATGGCTTATACTCTTTAACTGTTAAAGCATGGATGCCAGCAGCAGGATTACTCTTTTGTACTATCGATAATTTAATATTTACGTTTGTGGGCATCCGCGGAAAAAAATTCCGAATAGGTGTCACTTCTAAAGTGGTGATGCTGGCGGATCGTGATGTGCAAGTAATCTATTTTACTGGTCTAAGAAAGGTAAGTATCCATCAGCAATCAATTTATTTCGATTACATCAAAGAATTGCAATTAGATATTCCTACGGATGCAGTGCCATCTGAGCAAGCAGGTCAGTTTTTTGACACGATTGAGGCAAATGTCGACAAGGATCGTGTGTTTTTTAGTCGCACGAAGTAGTTTTACGCGAACAATGCAACACGCCAGTGGAAAAATCTCACAAACATATCACTTGTCAAACTTGCATGGCAAGAAATGAGTCTAAATTTACGGGCTTGTGTCCAGGAGAGGTGGAAGAGTTGAATGAGCATAAATCGGCGGCATACTACAAGAAAAATCAGAGTTTATTTGTGGAAGGAAGCATGCCCCGTGGTGTTTTTTGTTTGAATGAAGGGCGTGTAAAAGTGTATGTACGTGGAGACGAAGGCAAGGAGCAGATTATTCACATTTCCAAACCTGGTGAAATTATTGGCTTCCGGGCGATGTTCAGCGAAGAGCCCTATCGGGTGACGGCTGAGGCCATTGAAGAATCGAACATTTGTTTTATTGCCAAAGAAGATTTTTTGAGTTTGATGGATAGCAATGCAAGTTTGCGCAATGGTATTATCAAAGAAATGTCGATTGAATTGAGCGATCGTGCTGTTTTCATTACCAACATGGCACAGAAATCGGTGCGTGAACGATTGGCTTTTGTACTCGTTTTATTAGATGATATCTACAACGGAGAGCAAATTAATCTCACGCGCGAGGATTTAGCTAACTACGTTGGAACCGCTACTGAGACCTTGATTCGATTGTTGAAAGAATTTAAGGATGAGAAATTCATTGATATCCACACACGTAAAATCGAAATTTTGCTGAAGAAGGAGTTGGTTAAAGTTGCGGGAATTCATTAGTAGGATAAATATTAAAATAATCCACGAATTACACCAATTTGACGAATTATCACGAAACTTTGTTGGATAATGTATTTGTGATAATTAGCAGAATTTGTGTAATTCGTGGATGAACAAAAATGATTATGCCTAGTTGGGTAGTTACCTTTTGAAGCTAATCAATCGAATTTCTTGTTTCAAATTGTTCATCGCATCAGCCAATTTATAGATCTCCACTAAATTACCTCCCCCGTTATTGGTTGCTTCCAGCATTTTGTCTTTGTCTGGCGTTTTGATGGAAATTCCGACCACTGAGAGATTGATGCCTTTTTTGCGATATTTTTTCACATATTTTAAATAGTCATCAGAGTAGCGATTGAAAGCACCATCGGTAATAATAATCACTTGATTTGTCCCATCCGAGATCTTAGCTCTAGCAGCCAATTGATAACCCAACTTAATCCCTTTGCCTCCAGCAGTAAGTCCTGAAGCTTTCAATGATTCAATCTCTTTTTTGATCTTATCTTTCTGGTCGCCAGAAGTTGGACTTAGCAACACCCTTGCATCAGATGAATAGGTCACAAAACTAATTTTATCTGTTGGTCGAATCATTTCTGTTAATTGATTCAACGAATATTTCATCAGTTCTAATTTTTCACCTTCATTCATCGAGGAAGATACATCTAAAACAAAGCATACATTTACACGAGAAAAATATTCCTCCGAGAAATTATTGGGATCTAAACTGCTTAATGCAATTGGAATGTCAGCAGGTTCATTACTCAATTGCTGATCGAGATCGATGATTGGCACTTCAATTTCTGGTTCTTTCGTAGGTGGTTCTTGAGCGAGTACAGGAGGTTCAGGAGCAGGAATCGGCACAGGAAGGCACTGTGTTGGATCTTTTTCCAATTCAATTACAATATAATTGCGTTTAAAATTTACGTAAGCGCCCAATTCTGCTGGTTTGTATAGATCGTGCGTTGCATAGAAATAATTGAAGCCAATAACGCCTTCTTCTTTTATTTTTCCATTTTTATCAGTTTCGTGCGACCAAACCGGACTCCCATTTTGAATCATGGAAACACTTGACTTTGCAAGCTCCTGCTTTGTCTCCTTATCGATGGTAACAACAGTAAGATCAAAATTATTAGCCAATTGTGAAGGTTGGTCATTGAAATTTGGACAACCTGTCAGAAAAGTAGCATCATCTTGGGGTAACTCTTTTAGAAACCCTGCTATTTTTAGTTTAACTCCTTCAGTACGATCACTTAATAGTACTTCTACATCATACGAAAATTTGCCTTTTTGTTTAGGAGTGATGTTAAAACGCAAAATAATGGAGCTGTCCTTTTCAATAGAGTTACCAGTAAAAATGTAATTCACATCAGAAGGTTTACGGACGCTTAAGACGTACTCTTTTTTAGCACCTTGATTCTTGAACACAAAATCTACAAAGCGATTGTCATAGGCTTCTAAATTACCAAAATCGTAGGATGTTTTATCCACTTTGATTTGTCCCCACAGGAGTGAAGAGGAAATAAAAAGATATAGTCCAATGAATAATCGCATGCCTTTTCCTTTAACAATTAACGCGCCGAAATTAGTTTTCGCATAAATGTCCCTTAAAATGCTTGGATTAGCGAAAACGAAAAATCAATTTTTGACGAAACGTTTAGTGATGCTTCCATTCTCAGATAAAACAATCAATTGGTAAATCCCATTTGCCAGAAAATCAATATTAATAACGCTGTTTAAAGAGTTGTTTATCGCTTCCGAGTATAGTTGCTTACCACTCATGTCCATAATTAGCAATGCTGAAGCTTGAGTTCCTTCCGAGATTTCACAATGAAGTAAATGTGTTGTAGGATTTGGATAGAGCATTAAATCATTCGACTGTAATTCTTGAACTCCAATCACTGATGGATGCGCAATTCGAATATTGTCGAGATAAATATTATTCCCTCCCTTCGACTCAAATTTGAATTTAAACATCAAATCATTCGTGAGAAAGGTACTCGTGATATTCGTCACACTTTCATTGTTCCACTGCGTATCATCTAAAGGCTCAAATGGAGTTGTTACAAAATCGGGAATCGTTGCTAAAGTGCTATTTCCCGATAAACTTTTGCGCACATTCCAGGTTGCTCCACAATCTGTTGAAACTGCAATTTGTAAAACTTCGGAAGCACCCGCTTGTTTTTTCGCGTATGCATAATCGAAACTTAATTCTAATGCATCCAAATTGCTTGCATCAATCGGATCACTTACAAATTCGAAAATGCCATTATAGCCCGTAGCGAAATTTTGGACAGAAATACTTTGTGCACTGCTGAACCCTTTATTATCGTAGATTTCCCAGTTGAGATCACTATTGGAGGGTAGAATCGTCCAATTGGTCTCAAATTGTACTTCATCTTCAAATGATTCGTAAAGGTTATCTTCTGTTCCTATTGGATTAATTACTGTTATAAAGTCAATCTCTGTATGTTGTTCTGAATCAACTCCTTTTGTTACTGTTAAACTAACAGGGTAAAGACCTGGTGTAGTGAAACTAGCCGTAACGATGGAGTCTGAAGTGGAGGAGAGGTTGGCTCCTGGAATCGACCATTGTCTTGTTTCAATACCATGAAAGCTAACATCGGTTAATGTGAGGTTTTCTCCAACACAAAGCAATCTTTTATCTGCCTCAAATTTCGCCACACAAAGTACGTCATTCCCTTCCAATGTTCCTGTGGCCATCAGATTTCCAATCGACCATAAATTATTTCTATTCGCAACAGGTGAATTTAAACAAGCATGCATTCTTAAGCGTTGACCATCTGTGAACATGCGTGCACAATAGGCATAGTCCATATAATTTTGCACATTTTCTAATACGCCGCAAGTTTGAGCGCTAAGGTTACACGTTGACCAGCCAACAGTTGGGGGAGTATCTGCCACTTCATCGCCTATTGTGCAATTTCCAACTTGACCAACGGGTAAATAGTAATAATCGGGCACATTGTTTCCTCCCCAAATGTGTTGAAGGTTGAGGTAATGCCCAATTTCGTGGGTAAGTACAGTTCTATTAAAATAGTCGGAGGTACCAATAGTGCCTACATAGCTGTGTTGCATTACAATCCCATCCCACTCAGGAATTGTATCTGCAGCAGATGGAAGTAGAGAGTGTCCAGCAAGTCCAGCAGCTTGATTGCAGACGTATACATTGAGGTATTTATCAGGAGGCCATTGTATAACGCTTTTTACATCGTGATTACCCACTAATGTGAATGGAGAAACGGAGCGTGTTATTCCGCTAGTGCAATTGCCATCGGGATCTAATTGCGCCAATCTCAATTCGATGTTACAATCTGCTGCCAATTGTTTAAAAGGGACTACAATTTCATTTGTGTCGGCGTTCATTTTTCTAAATTGAAGATTGACCTGTTTAATAGCGTCTAAAATTTGTGAATCGTTGATGTTTTCAGGACCGCCATTGTGCACGATATGAAAAACAACGGGAATAATGTAAGGACCGCCACCTTTTGGCTGCGCTGTTTTTTCGTATTCTTTCGTAAAGTCTGAAAGACGTTTGGCTGCTCGAACAATTCCAGAATTTAGATCAGGTCGACTTGAAAATAGTTCTTGGTGCATTTCGTCTGTTCCACAAAATTGTGTGTTTTGCCCTGAAACGATTTGCACACAAGAGACAAAGTAGAATAGTAGTATCGAAAAAAATTTCATGAGTTAAGCTTTTCTCAAAGATACTGTTTCAGATTTAAATTGGAAAGTTGAATCTAATTACAATTGAAGTGTTTTTTTTGAGTTGTTATTTTCTTTCAATCATGACAATCGATTTATTAAATTTGAGGTGCGTTTAAATAAATGATTTAAGAACGATGTCAAAAAAAGCACTTATTATTCAGGGCGGAGGATTTAGGACTGGTTTTTCAGCCGGTGTTTTGGATGTTTTCCTAGAAAAGAAGCACGTCGATTTTGATATCTATGCTGGCAGTTCTGGAGGTGCTATAGCCTTGTCGTATTTTCTGGGGAATCAACCCCGAAGTTGTTTTGTTGCCATGTGTTTTATGGCGCAAGATCCTCAATTCATGAGCTATTACCGAATGACATCAGACGTTGGTATCATGGATGTTGATTATTTGGAGGAAGTAGCCAATGAGGTCATTCCTTTTGATCTTGATCACGCACTTTCTTTCATTCGAAACAAAGAAATTGGCATTGTGTTAACCGACATTGAAAATGGAAAGGCGGCCTATCATAAACCCAATAGAGAAGATTGGTTGCAAGCGGTGATTGCTTCTTGTACTTTGCCATTTGTGACAAAAGGCAAGCATGAATTGAATGGAAGAATGTACATGGATGGTGGCTGGGCGGATCCACTTCCTGTGCAATGGGCTGTGGAAAAAGGTGCTTCGGATCTTCTTGTGATTCGAACGTTGCCTCCAACATTAAAGTTAGCGCAAACATGGACCGATTATTTTGGATCTATTTATCACAGTTCAAGTGATGGATTAAAACGTATTTTTGCTGAAAGTCATACTATTTACAATAACTCAATCGATTATATGGAGAATCCGCCTGATGGAATATACATTCATCAAATTGCGCCAGAAGTTCCATTAACTGCAGGCACTTATTCCAACAATGTGAATTCAATTACGAAGGATTATTTTCTCGGTCGAGAAATGGCCCTAGCATATCTTAATGAACTTTCTTAAAAATTTTGAAACACAAAATAATTTCCCTTTTTTATTTTTCCCCATTGGTGATATTGACCAGTTGTTTGTCGACACAATCGAGTGAGTGGGATATTCCAAGCCAAGTAAAGGCAGAAATACAGGTAGTTAGTGAATCGACTTCCAAGCCAAACATCATTATTATTATGGCTGATGATTTGGGTAAGCACGATATATCTGCCTACGGTTCAACACTTGTTTCTACGCCTAACATTGATAAAATTGGTGCTGACGGAGTTGTTTTTAGTGATGCCTATGTTACTTCTCCTGTTTGTGCACCATCACGCGCCGCTATTTTAACAGGGAAATACCAACAACGTTTTGGGTTTGAAACTCAACCAATGGAGTTTTATCCAAATTCTAAAATTAGATACGCACTTGCAAAGAAAGCAAAACGTTTGGGCGATTGGACAATTGCTACAACGCCATCTTATCCGAGAAAGGAAATGCTGGAGCACCAAGGAATTCCAGTCAGCGAAACAAATTTAGCCGAGGTGTATCAAAAAGCGGGTTATAAAACTGTACTAATTGGCAAATGGCATTTAGGATTTGGTCCAGAACATTTGCCAAACAATAGAGGATTTGATTACCACTATGGATTTTTAGGTGCGTTCTCTTTGTTTACACCTGAACGAAAAACACCTGGTTACCATTCTTTTATTCAAGACGATTTTAGTAGTAAATACCAATGGAAAGTCGGTAGAACTAATAACGCCAAAATTTTAGAAAATGGAAAGGAAGTAATTGAAAACGACTATTTAACCTTTGCTTTTGCTGATAAAGCAAATACATTTATTTCGGAGAATAAAGATCAACCATTTTTTATGATGTTGAATTTCAACGCGCCTCATGTTCCTTTTCAAGCACCTGAGAACTATTACAATCAATTTTCGCATATCAAAGATGAGAATCAACGGGTCTATTTGGCAATGATTAAAGCATTAGATGATGGTGTTGGTAGTGTTATGAAACAGCTAGAAAAATTAAATCTCCTTGAAAATACAATTGTTTACTTCATATCAGACAATGGTGGAGCGAGCTACACCAAAGCAACGACAAATGCACCACAAAAGGGGGGGAAATTGACACTTTTTGAAGGTGGAATTAATGTTCCATTTATGATGCAGTGGAAAGGTAAAATACCCGCAGGTACAACTTATACTGCTGCTGTTTCCTCGTTAGATATTTTTCCAACTTCGTTGAATGCTACGAAAATTAAAAATCTAAATCAAAAAGCGATAGATGGTGTAGATTTAATGCCTTTTATCAATAAACAAAATGGTGGACTTCCCCATGAAACACTCTATTGGAGATGCGATCATGTACGTGCTATACGACATAAAAATTGGAAAATGGTGCTGAGCACACGCGATAATTGGCTGCATTTGTATAATTTAGAAACAGATAAAAGTGAAACTATAGATTTGAGTGAACTGAATCAAATAGAAAGAAAAAACTTAAGCGAATTCTTTGAAGCATGGAACAAAGATTTACCAACAAAACCGTTATGGCCAAGAATTATGGATCACAAGTTCATTATTGGAGAAAAAGTGTATTATTTTCCAGCTTAGTTATTTTCCTATTTTCTTGCTCGAATAAGGTAGATTCCATCGAATGGGTGGAGACGAAGTCACTTAATTCACAGCCTTTATACATAGCTACAACTGAAGTCACCAATGCCCAATTTAAAACATTTGTGGATGCTACCAATTACAAAACTTCTGCTGAAATAAACAATTACGGTGGAGCTATTTATGAAAGCGGTGAATGGAAAATTGACCAACAAGCAAATTGGAAACATCCGATGGGCAAATCATCAACTATTCAAAATAGGATGAATCATCCTGTTGTTCAAGTATCGTATATTGATGCGTTGGCTTATTGTCGTTGGGCAAAAGTTCGATTGCCAACTGAAGATGAATGGGAATACGTTTGTTTGAAAGGAAAAACATCTCAAACGAAAATAAATATCAATCATGGTCAAACAAAAGATGATGTTGATGGCTATCTATATACCTCTCCTGTGAAAAAATTTCCATCGAATGCATTAGGAATACATGGAATGTTAGGAAATGTATGGGAGATTACTGCGAGTCACTTCGATTCATCTGAAGAATCAAGTGTTGTAGTAATGAAAGGAGGTTCTTTTTTATGTGATGCTATCTATTGCAGAGGTTACACAACTGAAGCACGTCAATCATTTGCCAAGAACGATGCTTATTTTCATGTTGGGTTTCGCGTAGTGAGGGATTAGTTTTGAATTTCGTTTTTTTTGTTGCACTTGAAATTTATTCAATGTTACCAGCAAATTTGCAAACTTCATTACCTAGATTATTACAATCGAATTTATCGCTCCATCATTAAATGGTTGCGGACAAGGTTCAGGCTCAGCATTAATTTATTATCGCAAAAAGAAGGGGTTCAACATGTTGAACCCCTTCTTTTATATTATTGAAATCAATTATTTCGTTAAAGTATCGTGATGTGCAGGTTTTTTTCCATGCGCAGCATCATGTCCTTTAGAACAAGAAGTACTTTCTTTGCAACATGATTTCTCAGCGTGATGACCTCCACCGATAAATTTACCATTAGCATCGTAATGTGCTAAACACATTTCTTTTTCTTCGGGAGTACACTTCAATGAATCACACATTTTAGCGCACTCATCTTTTGTCATAGTTGCGCATTTGCTCATGTCGCATTTTCCGATCATTGTTTTGCCATCCATGTGAGGTCCACATGCTTTCATGTCACCATGACAAGATTTCATTTCTTGACAACATTCAGATTTAGCAGCACATTCACCATGAGCATCTTTTCCACCTTCGTGTCCGCTGCCCAAAATTGGAGCGATCACCAAACCAATTAAACAAGTTAATTTGATCAAGATATTCATTGATGGACCTGAAGTATCTTTAAAAGGATCTCCAACTGTATCTCCAGTTACTGCAGCTTTGTGTGCGTCAGAACCTTTGTAAGTCATTTCGCCGTTGATCATTACACCTGCTTCGAAAGATTTCTTAGCGTTGTCCCAAGCACCACCTGCGTTGTTTTGGAACACTGCCCAAAGTACACCAGATACAGTAACACCAGCCATATAACCTCCTAACATTTCAGCGATTAACTGATTGTCAGAACCATATACCAATTTACCTAATAATACGATAGCGATTGGGAAACCGATTGTAAGAATTCCCGGCAACATCATTTCACGTAATGCGGCTTTAGTAGAAATCTCCACACATTTACCATATTCCGGTTTACCAGTTCCTTCCATGATTCCTGGAATTTCTTTGAACTGACGACGTACTTCGTACACCATGTCCATTGCGGCTTTACCAACTGAATTCATTGCAAGCGCAGAGAAAACAACTGGAATCATACCACCAACAAATAGCATTGCTAAAACTGGCGCTTTAAAGATGTTAATTCCATCAATACCAGTAAATGTAACGTAAGCAGCAAATAATGCTAATGAAGTTAAAGCTGCAGAAGCAATCGCAAATCCTTTTCCTGTTGCAGCAGTTGTGTTACCAACTGAATCCAAAATATCTGTACGCATACGCACTTCTTTTGGCAATTCACTCATTTCAGCGATACCACCAGCATTATCTGAAATTGGACCGAATGCATCGATAGCCAATTGCATTGCTGTAGTAGCCATCATTGCTGAAGCTGCCAAAGCAACACCATAGAATCCTGCTAAAGCGTATGATCCCCAAATTGCACCAGCGAATAAAAGAATTGTAGGGAAAGTTGAAATCATACCAGTTGCTAAACCAGCAATAACATTTGTTCCTGCTCCTGTAGAAGATTTTTGAACGATTTTCAAAACAGGTTTTGTACCCAAACCTGTGTAGTACTCAGTTACAGATGAAATAGCACCACCAACAACTAAACCAATGATTGTTGCATAAAAAACACGCATTGAAGAAATATTTTGGATGCCTTCTCCGAAGAACGTCATTTTCATTTCAGCAGGCAACATCCATCTTACCAAGAAGAAACAAGCTATTGCAGTCAACGCAATCGAAACCCAGTTACCAATATTTAAAGCAGTTTGAACTTGCTTTTCTTTTGCATCATTGCTGTTGATTTTTACCAACAATGTCCCTACTATTGAGAATAAGATTCCGAAACCAGCAATTGCCATTGGCAATAAGATTGGACCGATTCCACCAAAGGCATCATCAATCATTCCACCCATGTCTTTAATTACGTAGTTTCCAAGAACCATTGCAGCCAATACGGTTGCTACATACGAACCAAATAAATCGGCACCCATTCCTGCAACATCACCTACGTTATCACCTACATTATCTGCAATTGTTGCAGGGTTACGAGGATCATCTTCTGGTATTCCAGCTTCAACTTTTCCAACTAAGTCAGCACCTACGTCAGCAGCTTTCGTATAAATACCACCGCCAACACGCGCAAATAATGCAATTGACTCAGCACCTAAGGAAAAACCAGCCAATGTTTCTAATACGATAGTCATGTCTTCTGTATTGGTCCAACGACCATTCATGAAGACCTGAAAGAAGATAATAAAGAATGCAGTTAATCCTAACACTGCTAAACCAGCAACACCAAGACCCATAACAGTTCCACCTCCAAAGGAGACTTTCAAGGCTTGCGGTAAACTTGTGCGAGCTGCTTGTGTAGTTCTAACGTTTGTTTTTGTAGCGATTTTCATTCCCATGTTTCCAGCCAATGCAGAGAAAACAGCACCGAAAATAAATGCCACTATAATTAAAAGATGTGTTTTAACTCCCGGAAGGAAGGTAACTCCTGCCAAAACAACACTCGCAATCACCACGAAAATTGCTAATAATCTGTATTCTGCTTTTAAGAATGCCAATGCACCTTCATAAATGTAATCTGAAATTTCTTTCATTTTACCATCTCCAGCGTCTTGCTTTAAAACCCAAGCTCTTTTGATCCACATAAATAGTAGACCGATAATTGCCATCGCTATTGGCACATAAATCATAAATGATTCCATAAAGTAGTTTTTATTGTTAAATTTTGTCGGGGGCAAAAGTAGAGTATATCTCTAACTTCTGCAAGTTTGTAGATAAAATATTGGTTGAATGATGCTAAGCCCTATTAAGTAGTAGCCAAATTGGAGGTTTATTTTACCGGTTTGAATGATTTAATGGACTTAGCTACAAGCTCAATAATCATTTTTTCAAAGCCTTCTTCACGACTTTTTAACTCATAATAAATGCCATTAATCTCTTTTTGACCATACACATGGAAAGATTTATGCTTTACCCCAACTTTGGAAGATGCATTTTTATCGCCACGAACAATCAATTCTTGTTCATAAATGATAAGGTCTTTTTCATCCACCAAATAGGTAATTTTAAACATTGAACTGTCCTTCAGCTTTTTCTTTTTTACTTCAATCAAATCTTTGTAATCGGCGTAATCTTCAATAAAAAGTTGAAAGTTTGGACCCACATTAATTTCCCAAGTGAAACCTCCTTCAGTGTGAATTACTTCAGGTTTTGTTGAAGCGCCAATATTTGCGTTACCATCTGGAAGCATAATCATAGCATCCAAATTAAATTTTGACAAGCCAAGACCTTTGAAATCGTAGTAATCTTCGTCAACTTTTAATTCGCTTTTTTCTTCTTCGGGCGTGCCAGAGCAACTTAGAAGACTCCCGAATAGCAAGCAACTTAAGGATAGGATCAGACTTGTTTTTCGCAGAAAGTGGAATAATGTCATCATGTTTTATTTAGCAACAATATGCAAATATAGAATAATCGGGGATTGTGTGAAAACCTACTATCTAATTTCGTCAATATTAAATTGTTAATTACCTATTTTATTAAAATACCCTTTACGCCAAGTAGTGGTATTGGTATCATTTTTTCTTTGGAAATCGTTTCGGGAAGAAAAACAAATTTCTTGTCGTACATAACATCATTTACCCAAAAACTTACCCAAAATTCATTCGCAAGTCCCAAAACCTCGTCCATAATCGGTTCTATTTTAGCGCCTTCATTTGGAAGTAAGATTTCTAAGGTGTGACGCAATGTAGATGTTTTTACAGTTTCGCCAGTACTTGCATTTTGTCCATAGCCTGTGCTAGAAATGATGATTCCTTCCATGATATCGTCGCGGAAACTTAATAGATACGCATAGAAATTCTCATTTCCTTCTTCATCTTTTTCATTTACGATAGCCACAGCCACGTTTTCAACTTTTGGGCCTAATAGTTCTTCTCTCATTATTTTTTGTCGTTTGCAATCGCTCTTGCAATTTTTAAATAGTCGAATAGATCGCCTGGATGACCAATTTTTCTTTTGTATTCATCCGTCATTTCACCCTTTGGTGCAGCACCTAAATCATCGATGCGCTGGTGACCAAGGCGCACTACAACCAGGTTTTCTTTTGGAATGCTGATGATATATTGACCTTTAATTCCTCGGCAGTAATTAACTACTGATTTTCCATCATCGTAGACCCAAGCGTGCAAACCATAACGTTGATTTTTCACGCCTTCTTCAGTTGCTAGATCGGGCACCTCAAACATTTCTTTCATGTACCACTGAGGAACTATTTGTTCATTAGCAACTTTACCAAAATTAAGAATCAATTTTCCTAAGCGACCAAAATCACGCGCCGTGGCATACAAACAACAGAACGATTTTTCATTACCATTTTCTGTATCCAAGCTCCAAAATGCTTCGTGTTCAGCACCAATTTTCTTCCATAATTTTTCTTGACAGTATTCACTCACTGATGTACCTGTCGCTTTTTTGATAACGAAGCCCAATAATTGCGAGTTACCACTTTGATAGATGAATTTTTTACCTGGTTCTGCAACTACTTTTTGTCGTGTTACGAGTCCGTATAGATCAGAACCGTAATACGATTCGGCATTTTCAGAGAGTGGATTTTTGCCACTTTCTTCCCAATCCAATCCTGAGGCCATGTAGAGTAAATGGCGGATGGTTATTTTTTTCAAATCTCCCTCATTGTATTCAGGAATGTAATTACCAACTGGCTCATCCATGCTTTTAATTTTTCCTTCATCAATAGCAATACCAATTAGCATTGAAATGACAGTTTTTGCAGAGGAGAAGGAATTTGAAACAGTATTTTTCTTATGAGTTCCGTAATACTTCTCAAACAGTAATGTGTCACCGCGAAAAACTAAGAATGCTGATGATTCTGTTTTATTGATGAATGCTAATTCCGATTTCGTAAGCTGGTGTGCATTCAATGTATTGGCATCTTCCTTCCATGAATCTACAGTTGTTGCTTTATCAATTTTTCTTGATGGAAAGATGTCCAAATCATAAATTCCTGGTCCGCTTTTTCCAACTAAGTATGTGTTTGCAATTCCTTTGTACAAGTAAAATCTACCAGATAAAATGATGAATAGATTTCCAATAATGAAAAGTGCAAGCAAGCTGTAGAGCAAGAAGCGAATTGCTTTTTTGATAATTTTAAGCATAGTGAAAGTTAAATAGTGAAGCTAATTTATCGCGCAGAATAGAACTGACTTGATCCATGTCTACTTCCATTCCGAGTTCTTTTTGCATTGAAGTTACTGCTTTGTCATCGATCCCGCAAGGAATGATGTGCGAAAAGTAATTTAGGTCTGAGTTTACATTGAATCCAATGCCGTGCATCGTTACCCAGCGGGAACTTTTTACACCCATCGCACAAATTTTTCTTGCGCGAGGTGTGGTACCTTCCAACCAAACACCCGTTAAACCATCTACTCTTCCACCCACGATTCCAAATTCTGTGAGCGTTTCAATCACAGCTTCCTCGAGGAGTCGCATGTATTTGTGAATGTCTGTGAAGAAATAGTCTAAGTCGAAAATAGGATATCCTACTAGTTGTCCTGGTCCATGGTACGTGATGTCGCCACCGCGATTGATTTTATAAAAATTTGCTTCCTTCTCTTCGAGCTGATGTTCATCAAGCAACAAATTACGTTGATCTCCACTTTTGCCAAGGGTAAAAACATGTGGGTGCTGACAAAACAACAAATGATTGGTCGTTGCTAAACCCTCTTCGCCATTACGAATTCGAATTTTGATATCGATGGCTTCCTTGAATAATTTTTCTTGATAGTCCCAGGCTTCTTTGTAATCAATCAGCCCCAAATCTTGAAAATGGACGATTGGAATCATCCTTGAAATTTTGCCAATTCGCCTTTTAAGTAATAAATTACATCAATATCCATTGGGTCAACGGCGTTAATTTCAGACAAATAAAAAGAAGACCAATCTACCAAGTGAATTAGGTAAAACGAACGCTCAATTGGATTTTCTCCCTTGGCAATAATTTCGGCAACATGGGCCGTTTTTTGCGACACGATATTTTTTGTTATTTCGTATCGACGTTGATTGCGTGGGATGTAATCGTTGGTTTGAATAAAAACCACAGCAAAACGGTCATCTCCACCGCCCCAGCCAACAAGTTCGTTGTGATTCATTTCTGGAATAACATGATGCCAGCACAGGTATTTTGCATTCTCTTCAAATTGCTGACGCGCACGAATTGCAACACCTTCGTAACGAGAAGCAGAATAAAAAATACCTACCTTTTTTTCTAAAAAATGAGCTAATTCTTTTGCTTTTTCTTTGATTTCAACACAATTGTCTTCAATCAGCGCAACTGAATTTTTGATATGACTCAAGCGTTCATTGCTAATGAATCCCAATTGACTGTAGATATTTACTTGTTGCACGACAGAATAGGCCAATTGCGTTCTTGGTGGTTTTCCACCTGGGATAATAATGCAATCGTAGTTATTTTGTAAACAAAATTGCTCGATTTCACCACCAGAACAAATACAAATTATATGAGCTCCTTGTTGTTTTGCTTTTTCCAAACTAATCAAGGTTTCTTCAGTGCCTCCAGAATACGATGAGCCAATCACCAAAGTGTATTCATTTACGAAATGAGGAAGGTTATAATCATTAATGAGCGTTACTGGAACTGAAATTTCGTCTTGAATCCATTGAGAAACAATTTTACCACCAATGCCAGAACCACCCATTCCAGTGATTAAAATAGAACGGATTTCATGTGTTGGCTTTTGTAATTTTATTGCACTTGCAATATCAAGCGCTTCACGAATATTGTCAGGAAACGCAGCAATAAGTTTGTCCATATCTGAATTTGATTCGGTAAAGATAAAGTAGAATTTGTAAACATAGGGTGTTGATTCAATATTTTAGTGTTACAAATGCAATTTCTTGTTACAAAAATGTTAACTAATTGGATGTTGGCTATTATAACTTTACTTTTAATGAAATTTTTAGAAATATGAATCATTTTATTACAACTTTATCTGTATTTGCCTTAAGCTTCACTGCTCTAGCACAAACGGAATCTGCAACTGCAACAGCTGATTGGAGTCCAGAAATTTACCAAGTAGGAAAAATGTATCCTGGGTACATTATTAACTTGGACGGTGATACCATCCAAGGATTTATCAAAGCTGACCAACGTTGTTCTATCGCGGGAATAGGCTCTAGTAACCAAAATACCTGTGCGTTTTATGTAAACGAAGCAGACAAAAAGCCGGCACAAAAATACAAGCCTGCAGATTTGAAAGGGTACAAGATTGCTGATAAAGTATATGAATCAATCAAGTATAGCGGTGGTCTATTAAAAGCACCGAACTTTAACTTGGTGGTGCAAGAAGGTGCAATTCGCATGTATGAATGGTATGCTACAAAAGAAAATTATGCTTCTATTTCAAAACAAAGTGGAGAAACTTGGTTGCAATATGATGCGCGTCGTTTCGACTCAAAGCAAGTTGTAGCAAAAGAAGGAACAGATCCAATTGAAGTGTCTATGTTGGGATTGTCTTTCGCTAAGAAAATGCCTGAAATGATTGCTGATCATAAAGAATTGGCTGCTAAAGTGGCGAATAAAGAAAAAGGCTATGGTTTCCTTCGTATCTATGAAGTGATTGATGAGTACAATAAATGGAAAGCAAATAACTAAGAAAAGAATGAAAAGTTGTTTAGCTTTCGTTTTTGCAATCACTAGCTTTCTTGGTGTTGCTCAAACAGTTACCGTTGCAAGTACCGAAGAATATACCAACCAGTTGCAAAATGCGTATTGGACCAGGGTGTTAGGTCAGGATGAAAACGGCTACTATCTTTTACGTGAATATGGCCCAATTACGAATTCAAAAATTGTGTTGGAAAAATATTCTCCTGCTTTAAAATTAGTGTATGCTACAGATATTGAAGCTACGTCTGGAACATTCAATGATTCAAAACTGCACCGTTTAACAGAAATGTCGAATGGGTCTATTTATGTCTTTTTAGAAGGATGGAGTAAGGCAGCAGCTCAGAATTCATTTATTCTTAAGCGTGTAAACGAAGATGGAACATTGGATGCTGAAGATGTTGTTTTGGAAACAGAACCATCAGCGGGACAGATGAAAAGTGCTAATTATTCGATTAGCTTTTCTCCCGATGGATCAAAATTATTGGTGTTGACACAGAAGCCTTTTGTGAAAGATGGTCCCGAAGGGATTCGCTTGCAAGTGTTCGAAACTAAAAGCTTCACGTCCATTTGGAAAAAAGATGTTGCTCTTGCCAATACTTCTGAGCGCTTTCCGAGAAATGACATTCAAGTGAATAATGAAGGTGTTGCGTTTATGTTTAAGGACATTAAAATTTCAAACAAAGAGCATCAGTATCAATTATTGACGTATTCAAATGATGTTGAGAAATTGCAAAATTTGAATTTTAACGTATACGCTCCAGGAAAAAACAAAATGATGATCAACAAAGCTGGTCACTTGCTTGTGTGCGGCACATTGTATCCAGCTGGAGGAAGAGCCGACGATTGGCAAGGAATTTTGTTCTTGGAGGCAAGCCCACAAGGTGAGATTGTTAGCTTGAAAACTGACATGATTCCTGCGGATATTCAAGCGCAAGCTGGAGTACCTGTGAAAAATGGAATTTTGCCGAATTTTGCATTTAAAGACGTATTGCCAAAATCTGACGGTGGATATATTTTATTGATGGAAGAACAAAAGGAATTCAAAAACATCGTTGGACAAACAACGCCTCCTGTGTATGAATACGATCTTACCTTTGGTAATGCTTTGGCACTGTCATTCGATGCGAAAGGAACTCTTTTATGGTCTACATCGCTTGAAAAGAAGCAGACAGAAAAAACAAAAGATCCCAAATTGAAATTCGGTTCGTTTGCCTACCAATTGAAAAACGATAAATTGTATTTAGTGTGGAATTTCACTGCTTTGCAACGAGATTTAGTAAGTGGGTACCGTTATTGGATGGATAAAAATGGAAGTAAAATCAATATCGATAATTTGTTCGGGAAAGAAGCTTTCTATCCAACTTTGTTGACAGTAATTGATGCCAATGGACGATTTGAATTTTCAGATCGTACATTTAGCTCATTGCCACTTGACGAAATTCAAAAGCCTAACGCTTTCCCAATGGCGATTGATCCTTCCATGTTCTTTGCTACTGACAAAGGAATGGTGATTTTATCCCACATGCCGGGCATTGAAGCAAAACGATTTAAATTTAATACGATTGGGTATTAATAATTGTTATTGATAAATCTCATTGGACGAAAAAAATAAAAACCGCAGGGGCGAAGCATCTTTCGCCCCTGCGGTTTTTTTATATTTTATCAATCCATTTTTTTATTTTTTCGTCCCTACGTTTTTTCGCCCCACTGTCATTTATCAATTTTTAACTGTTCATTGTTCATTGAAACGTATCTTTGCAGAAAAAGAATATGAAAGCACGCACTGCAGCAGAAACATTATCGATTACGACAAGAGTGGTACTTCCTAATGATACCAACACTTTAGGAAATCTCTTTGGAGGTCAATTATTGGCGTGGATGGATGTTATTGCGAGTGTTTCAGCACACCGTCATTCAAAACGAGTGGTTGTAACAGCTTCTGTGAACAATGTATCCTTTCAAAAACCCATCAAACATGCGTCTATTGTTACCTTGGAAGCAAAGGTTTCTCGTGCTTTTAGCTCATCGATGGAGGTTTTTGTGGATGTTTTTATTGAAGACCCAGTAACAGGAGTTCGTGAAAAATCGAATGAGGCAATTTATACCTTTGTTGCTGTTGATCAAAATGGTGGTCCAATTCAAGTTCCTGAGTTAATTCCTGAAACTCAAGAAGAAATTGAGCGTTTTACTGGAGCACTTCGAAGAAGACAATTGAGTCTTATTTTGGCTGGAAAGATGAAAGCTTCCGAAGCAACAGAATTAAAGAAGTTGTTTTTAGGGGAGTAAATCTTGCTTGATTGCTTTTGCATCCTGCTTCATCATGCAATTGAAGTGACCTTTCGGACATTTTTGAAAGCCTATTTTTGAACAAGGTCGGCACGAAAGATCTTTTACTTCATGGATAGAAAATAGGTTTTTGTTCATGGGATAGTAAGGATACATTCCTAATTCTGGTACTGTTGAACCCCAAATACTTACAATTTTTGTATTGAAACAGCTTGCAATGTGCATCATACCGGTATCGTTGGTAATGAGCAAACGCGCTTGCTCCACAATACTAGCTGATTGATTCAAACTGTATTTTCCGCAAGTTGATTGAATTGTACAATTGGGAAGAAGACGAATTAGCTCATTTGCTTTTTCTTGGTCCATTGCTCCACCGACAATAACGATTGGTTCCTTAATTTCGCTGAGAATTTCTACCCATTTTGTGCTGGTAGTCTGTTTTGTGGCAAATTGAGCACCAATGGCGATTGCAATAAAATGTTTTTTTTCAATACCAAGTTGTGATTGAACATCAACTTGATCTTCAGTAGAAAGATAATATTCGCAGTTCTTAAGCTCATTGACTACGCCTAACTTTGCCACTGCAATAAAATAGCGATCAACAATGTGAAGATTTGGCATTGACTGCCATCGAAAATTTACCAAGAGCCATTTTTTGAAATTTAGCTTTGGAAATGAATACGATTTTCGACGCAAGCTTAATTTCAGTCCCAGTGTGCGTGTATTTTTATGTAGATCTATGATACAGTCGTAGTGTTCCTTTTTTAGCTCAGAAATGCGCTCTTTGGGTGATTTTTCAAAAGTGATCAATTGATCAATGTTCGGATTATTGACAAGAATAGACTGAAATGATTTTTTTGTTAAATAGTGAATTTCTATATTCTCCAACTGAGATTTTAACGCTGCAACAACAGGTGTAGTAAGCACAATGTCACCAATAGAACTAAAACGAAGCACAAGAATTTTCACGGCTTAAAGTTACGGAATAAATTTAGCTGAATGAACGTCGATACTGTTACTTCTATTTCTGATTCGTTTTCCAGACCTCGATGTACTCATTTGCATTGCGAGGATTGAGTTTGAAGAGAATATCATCTACGAAACTTGCCTCACATTTTTTATGCAATTGCATCTTAGGAAATTCCTTTTTGTAGGCTGCAATGCGCTGTTTGATGTTTTTCTTGTCGAGAAAGAAAATGTAATCGTAGCCATATTGCGGATTTTCAATTAATGGTGATGTAGGGTCGGAGCGATCAATCATGTGACAGTTCCAACTTCGGGCATAGAATTTTGGGAGTAGATATATTCTACCCGAACCAGTTCCCTCCACTAAAATCCACTCTTGTTCTATTTTATCATTATAAATGGAATGCATCGATTCTACCCGCGATTTCTTTGTGTACATCGTTGTTGCAATTGCTAATAGCGGAATGTTTAAAATCCAGAAAGCTATAATTGATCCTTTCCACCATTTTTGAGCCATTCGCTTATTTATTTCTGAAAATCCAATGCTGCCCAAAATAATGAAGAATGGCAAAACAGACAAAATAAACCGTTCTTGACGGTTAGGATAGAAGGTGTGAAAGAGTAAAAACAACATGGTAGGAAGAAACAAAAGGGTATATTTTCTCCACGAACGAAGGAAGCCTATCATCAAAAGCACACCCAATGGAACTAAGCAAGCACCCATTAACACAAAGAAATACATGAAGTAGTTGCTGTTCGGCATGTAGGTGGTGCCTTGGTTGGAATTGTAAATGAAGTAGGCTAAAAATTCTGCAAATGGATAGCCCCAAATTAAGAAATCGACCAAGCCTTGCGTTAAAGAGAAAATTAGTGCGTTACCGATACAAAACCAAAATGCTTTTTTCCACTCTTTTTTGAAGAGCAATACCACCACAAATCCAAAAGAAAGCAAGGCCAATTGATAGCGAAATGAAATGGCAAAACCGACTAAAATTCCTGCCCAAAAATCTGTTGACTTACCTTGATTCTTCAATAATAACCAAGTTCCCCATAAAAGAAAAGGGAGTACAGCTACTTCAACTAAATTTCTTACCGATAGAAAAGGCATCAACCAAAGTAAGCCAATGATCCATCCAACAGCAAATGCATTTTTGCGATTCGATAATTTTTCAGTGATTTTGAAACTGTACACCACCACCAACATCGATAGAAGCGCATGTAAAATTCTGTCGATATACATCCAAGTACTCGGATTTTTTATTCCAAAGAAATTTAGAATCTCGAAAAGAATCCAGTTCAAACCCGTGTAGGTGTAGCTGTGGCCTTGAGGAATTCCATTGCTTCGAGGCGACCATGGAAACCAATGATTGTAGTCGAAGCCATCTACCCACGATCCTGCAGCTTCAACAATCAGGAAATGATCGTCGACCATGCCATATCCAGGCGAAAAAATAGCAGCGATAATGCGCACCAAAAGTGCCGTTATTAAGAGGTTGCGGTATGACGAAAAGAACTGTGTCATAGATTTTTAAATTCGTCGTAGATCAGTGACATGAATGAATAGCAGCGCCGCGACTCTATCTTGAAGTTTGTCGAATCATAATTTTTCTCAGGATAGGTTTTGCTATCGAGGTGGTAGGTGAAATTCCCTTTTGGAGTAATCCATCCATAGCCACGATTGATGTTGTGCAAGGCGAATTCTGGTGCAGCAGGATTCATCAAGTCTTTGCTCCAATGGAAGCGTTTGAAATCCATTTTCAGTTGATAAAGCAAGGTGCGCGAAATATCTGCTTGCGACCCCAGTTTGCTAATTCGTTTTCCTCGGTATTCTTTTTTGATGGGCTCTCCATAAAACAAAAGTGGAATTTTGAAGTAATTCTTCGACCCTGGATTTGCTTCATAAGGGGAAGCATGACCATGATCGGCTACAAAGATGAACACCGTGTTTTTGTACCACGATTCTTTCTTGCAATTTTGGAGAAAATCGAATAGACATTTGTCAGAATAGTACATCGAGTTCATGAAATGATCGTTGGGGTCTTTCCATTTCTTGGAATTTTTAGCAGGGAAATCATACGGCGAATGAGTGCTACCTGTAAATGCACATTGCAAAAATGGTTGTTTTGTGGTATTGATTTTTTTCAAAAACAAGTTGAATAAATCTTTGTCGTAGTAGTTTAGCTTGCCGTGCGGTAAATTACTCGGGAAGTCGTCCTCATCTTCTACCGTTGTAAAATTATGTTCTGTGAAATAGCTTCCAATGTTACCATACTTCAAATCACCACTAAAAATGTAATGTGAAGAATATCCCTGTTCCTGAAGGACTTGATTAATTGCTGGAATTTTTCTGTTTTTATCTGGCTGCTTAGATATATAGATTTCGGGAAGAGCAGGATAACCACTAAAAATACATGCGTTTCCCACCTCTGAAGTACCGCCAGTAGCATAAATATTTGTGAAAAGCACTCCTTCGTTGGCCAATTCATCGAAATGTGGTGTGGCGCCTTCTTGACCGGAGATGGTACCCACAGCATTGCCAGTCCAACTTTCGAGTAATACGATAACAATGTTTGGTTTAGCACCCTCGATGAAATAATTACTATGTTCAACATCGTACGTAAAAAAATCGCTTAGTTGTTCTAAGGCTTCCTTTTCCTTCACTACTGGAAATTGTGCATTGGCGCTACTGCTCATGTACAACAACATGTTTCGCGCGAAAAAATAGTTTGAATTAACGGCTAAATCATTCGCGAAATAATGGCGAGAATAATAGGCGGAATCCATATTGATGGGAATTTGCTGTAACCCGCCTCGAGCGACAATGATCGATAGCGGCGCAGCAATAACAAGCGTTAAAATTGCCGAAAAAGTTCTCTCAACCGTAGCATAACTTTCAGGGAAACTTAATTTAACGATGCGCTTCATCAAAAAGAAACCAATGAGGAGTTGTAATACAAAGTAGGCAATAAAGGCGATTGTCATTCCAATTTCAGCTGTTCTTGCTACTTCATCGGGATTAATTAAATGGGTGAAAATGCGCGAGGAAAGTTTATGATTCCATTCTGGGTAGGTAGTAATTTCTCCTGCTGAAACAAGAGAACAGAAAGTAAATTCAATCACTAAGACAGTATAGAACAGCCCCTTCGTTAATCTTCCAGGTTTTATCGTGTAAATTGCAAGTAAAACTAGTAGTGGAAGATTAAAAAACGATGCAGTTGCTAAGTCCAATCGAAGCGCAGCAAGGAATGATTTCGACCATTCAACAAAGCCGATCGTGGCAAATTTATCGTAGATGTGAAAAGAGAATAGCAATCGATGCAAGGTAAAAACGACCATCCAAAATAAGTACAAACGTAAAATTTGTTTAAAGTAATTGTTAAAAGATTGCATAAACAAATGTAGGATTTTTAAGTGAAACTAACATTTGTTAACTTTGTGAAAACACATCAAATGGGCAAATTCAATGATATTATCAAAAGTGACGTTCCAACATTAGTAGATTTCTATGCTACTTGGTGTGGGCCTTGCCAAACAATGCATCCGATTCTTGATAAATTGAAAGTTGAGATGGGGGATAAAATCCGTGTGCTAAAAATCGATATCGATAAGAACATTGATGTGGCTGAAAAGTTCAAAATCAAAGGGGTTCCCACATTTATGTTATTCAAAAATGGCGCGTCTTTATGGCGACAATCGGGTGCTATGGATTTAGCAACACTGAAAAAGAGGGTACTAGCGGGTTTATCTTAATACATTCACAGAACCTTCAAACACTTGAAGATTTGGAACGTATTGATTATCTGACCAAACTTTGAAAATGTAGGTGTACGTTCCAGATTGAACTAATTCACCACTGTAACGACCATCCCAAACTAGCAATTCTGAATTGTTTTCCGCTTCATTGTCGAAGATAATTTCTCCCCAACGATTGTACACTTTCATTTCAATTTTCAAGATGTCAGAAGTGAGCGCAAAGAACGTGTCGTTGAAGCCATCGCCATCAGGCGTGAATGAATTGGGTGCGAAAAATACAAACATTTGGTTGATGTGAATCAAAGCAAAAGCAGTATCCAAACAGCCATTTTCGGTGTCTTGAGCAACCATATAGATGTTGTAATCTCCACCAGTTCCATCAGGAGAAGAAAAGGAGTGTTGCACTAAGTCGTGATTGTACGTTGTTTCGTGATCGCCTGCGAAATACCAATCAAATTGATTTGCGTTGTAGGAGGAGGTATTATGAAATACAAAATTTCCTCCGTATTCATTCGTTCCTGGTTGTGAAACATCGATGAAAGAAGCTTCAACGTGAACATCCTCAATGTAAACAGTGTCTGGGAACGACCAGCAACCCTCAGTATCTTGGTATTGCAGATAAATAAATCCACCAATGGTGTCATTCCAATTAATATCGATGTGGTCAGTACCTTGCCCATTAACAATTTGAGGGTTGAAACCGTCTAAAGTCCATTGATACAAAGGTTGACCTAGTGGATCAATGCAATCAGCATCCGAAGTGAAATAACATTCTGTGGTATCGGCATCAATTACTGGACGTTTTGGAGTGCGATGCGCCAATGTGTAATGATCTTGAATAAAATCTCCTTGGTCGGCATGTCCCACATAGTAATAATTAGGGTCAGCATTATCAGAAATCTGGTTGTACACTAATTTCCAAGTAGGATTATTCCATTTAGCTAAATCTGGATATACACCGTCAATTGCTTGATTTGTTGAGAATAGTAACTCAAAACGATTCGTTGGTTGGTTGGAAGTAACAGTGTAGAAATATTCATCTTGAATGTAGCAAAGCGAAGTATCCATATCGATTGCAAATGCATTTACTAGGTCAGGTGAATGTTCATGGAAAGTGACATACATCGTGTCCAATGCGGCAGACTTCAATGTTGTTCTCAAAGGCCGATGTCTGAAAATGGTAGCGTTTGATCCTGTTGGAATAACATTCATTTGATTTTGAAACACCAATTTCTTGATGATTCCATCTTCATCTGTACTAATAATTCCTTCTAAGCCATAGCTTGGGTCAAAAACAATTGCTAGCGGATCTCCATTATCGATGTACAACATTTGGTCATGCACAGACAATTCACGCTGGGTTAAATCGAGTTCATGCTTCACGCGAATATCTTGCAACTGTTCTTTAGCACTTGTTCCTGTCAACAAAAGGTCATAGAAACGAGAAATGCTATCACCATCAAAAAATTGATTGTCGCCATACATTTCAACTTCACCAGTGTCAATCATTAAATGACCGTTATTGATCCAGTCGTTGTCAATTTTGTAATTTCCGATGGAGTATATATTGGCATCATTTTGAATTTCAAAATTACCTGGATTTACATCCTCATACGTTTGAATAAATCCTTCGTGAAACAATTGAGCTGAATTCCCACTAAACACTATGTTCCCAAAAACATGTACTTCAGCATTTTCTGCTACAAAAACAGTATCACTTACTGAAAAGAAGGTTGGATTTTGAGCATTACTTCGCCCTGTTACTATGAGTAACACCAACAATAGAATCTTTTTCAGTGAATGACGCATCGATTATTCTGAAACTGTTACTTGAAACTGTTCGAATCCTGCAGGTACTTCAAAAATAGACGCATCCAACGATTGCGCCTCTGCTGTCATATCAATCGTGTATGAACCTGTCGTTTTGCTCACCACCATTTTCTTTGGAAGGGTTTTTAATTGAAAAGCATCAATCAACTCATAAATGGGATCTTCGAAGAATGCTGAAAATCCAGTTAGATCAACATCCACATTGCTAAAATATGCGATTGCAGATCCAATTTCGGTTGATATGGTGTAGCCTTTGCAAACTTCTCCGTTTAAGTTGAGGGCATCAGTTTCAGACTTTCTGTAAACTGGCACTGGTTTTTTAGCTTCTGATTTGTCTAGTAAATAGTAGCCTTTCTTGTCATAAAGTGGACTGTTTAAACAAATTTTTACATTTGATTTATCTGCACTTAGAAGCACTTTGTATTCTCCATCGGCATCTTTTGAAACTACAGCAATTTGATTGTTTTTGATGTAAAAATCAAAGGTAGTTACATTTCCATTTTCAGTTTTTGTGCAGTGAATTATTCCTTCGAAGGCAAATGCCGACATAGAGATAAATAGAACGAGGAGTGTTGAATATATTTTTTTCATGCTGTTTTTATTTAATTGGCCACCAAGCCTCTGATTGAAAAAGTTTGATAATTTCCATCAGGGATAGTCACTGGTGCTGAGTGTTGAATTGCATATCCACCTTGACCTGGTGCTGAGGTATTGAAAAGATTATTTACAGCATTAGCCATTGCATTTAATGCGGAAGCTACGCCTGGAATTGGTGCGCAAAATGTTCCAATAAAGGGAATGTTTAAACAAATTTCGAGATAAGATCCAGCAAAATTAATTGGCTGTGCCGACCCTGTTCCAGGCTCACCAAAGTCACCGCCACCTCCACCTTGCGCTGTGATGACAATTGCACCTTGTACTGGTCCAACATTGAATGGGGTAGATAAAGTTTGGTTAACTGGAGCTCCTTCATTATCATCATAAAAAGAACCCGCATTATTTCCACTGGTCCAAAATCCAATTAAAAGAGAACAAGTGTTTGCACCAGATCCACCACCTTGTCCGTCTGGCATTCCACCACCACCACCGGCGCCGGCAGCGATACAAAGACTAAATGGACCAAGGTTGATATTACTGAAAGCGCCAACTGTTAGTCCAGCCCCACCGCCACCATAGATCATTCCTTTGTTGCGAATTTCAGCATTGCAGCCTAATTGAAAAGCAGTGCCTCCATTTTGTGCATTTTGCCCCATGAGTGCAGGCGCATTTCCTCCTTTTCCAAAAACATAGCCTTCATTCAAAATTCCAATGTTGCAACCTGCTGGAATGGTTCCTGTGGTAAATGCAGGATTCGTTGCATTGGTAGAGCGAATTCCCACGTTGTCTTGGATATTTACTACAATGCAATTGTTTCCACTTGCTGCACTTGACAAGTTATAATTGTTTTGATTGGTAGTAATATTTACAATGTCGCAGGCTTGAACATTGATTTGAATTGATTTTGCGATGGATGTATTGTTACAGAAAGCAAAAAGCGTTACGTAGTGTGTTCCGCCATTTTCAAATACATTAGTAGAGACATTGATGTTGATTGTTGTTGTTCCACCTGCAAAATTGTATTGACTCAAGGTCACTGCTGTTTCTTCCGTAAACGTATGCACTACTGCCATGTTAACTGGAATAGCTGTTCCAGATGGAGAAGATTGAGTAATCGTAACAGGAATTGTTGCAGTCATAGTCGTCATTCGGTCTATGTTGTATGTAGATTGCACAATGTTCATGTCCAAACCACAATCGTCACATTCTTTCAAATAACTTGGAATCCAGCAGGTTCCATTGTAAATTTCTTCTTGGTTATCATCTGTTTGATAGATAATCAAACCAGTGGCAGGTGCAGCAATCGCATCTCGTTCAACTACTGATAACCGAGGCACTAAAAGTCCCTGTGTTGTAGATTCTAAATGAAGAATTGCGGTTGGATCAGGGGTAGCGGTATTGATACCAACATTATTGTTTTGCGCGAAAAAATAGGCTTGTCCGGAAAGGAACAACAGAAGCAGTAATCGTTTTAGCATTGTGTGATACAATTAAAGTGCAAATGTAAAATATGAATTGCACCTCAATATTACTGAAATATTAAAACATTTACAAACTTATTTTTTGAAAAGGAAAGATTATTCCCAGCCGAATTTTTTCAGTAAAATGGTATTGATTTCAGTTTTCAGTTTTTCGCTCGATATCTTTTCTAATGCATCACCAATAAAAGCGCCAACGAGCAGTTGTTTTGCTGATTTTTCTGACAATCCTCTTGCTCTCAGATAGAATATGGCTTGTTCATCCATTTGGCCCGTTGTGGAGCCATGCGAACATTTTACATCGTCTGCATAGATTTCTAATTCAGGTTTTGAATTCACTGTAGCATTGTCGCTCAATAAAATGTTTGCATTGGATTGATAAGCATTGACTTTTTGCGCATCTTTTCGAACGAATACTTTTCCATTAAAGACAGCAGTGGCTTTGTCGCCAATAATTCCTTTGTACAATTCATTTGAAACACAATGCGCCATCTGATGATCCACAGTTGTGTGATTGTCGACATGTTGCTGATCTTCCAAAACATAAGCGCCGTTCAAATGCGTTTCACAATTAGTACCAGCTACGGCAATTGACAGGTTGTTTCGCACAAAACTTCCTCCTAGCGTAATGGTATTGATGGTGAAATTTGAATTTTTATTTTGTAGAATTTGATCTGTTTCGATGTGGAAATTACCATCTGTTTCGTTCTGCAATTTATCGATGTAAACAGAAGAATTCTCGCCTACCATCACTTCATTCACTACATTTACGAACGAAGCAGTTCCTTCGGTTTCTATGTAATTATACACCAAGGACGCCTTCGAATTTTTTTCTACTATAATGAAATTTCGAAAATTGGCAAGTTGATTAGCCCCAAGTATATGATGTGTTACCTCGATTGATTTTTCTACAATACAATTTGCTGCAACATGAATAAATAATCCATCTTGAAGATACAATGTATTGATACTAGAGAAAATTTCATTTTCAAGCGGTACTAGCTGACCAAGTTCTTTCAACTCAAATGCTGAGCAATCGTGCATGGATTTGATGGTCAATCCAACCGGAAGATCTCCAGTTATGGTTGTTACAACACCATTTTCAATAGTAATTTCAATTGACCCCTGGGCTGAATGCGTATACTGTAGATTGGAAGTAGTCCCGTTTCCATTCACCAAAGTCAAATTGGCAATCTTTGCAACGCGAGTGTATTTCCAAGCTTCAGATCGGGATGTAGGAAACTCTATTTGAGAAAGCACTTTTTCAGCAAGTTCAATTCTTTCTTTCGGAAATTGAATGGAAGTGGTTTGTAAGTTTGAAATGAAACTTGCTACTTTTTCCGATTGCAATTGATGTGTATCCATGTTCATCTTCTTAAATAGCGCCAATTTCTTCTTTGATCCAATCGTACCCTTTTTCTTCTAGTTCAAGGGCCAATTCTTTTGTACCACTTTTCACAATTTTTCCATCGAACAGAACATGTACAAAATCTGGAACTATGTAATCAAGTAAACGCTGATAGTGTGTAATCACAATCGTTGCGTTTTCTGCTGACCTCAATTTATTTACACCATGAGCAACAATACGAAGCGCGTCGATATCCAGGCCAGAATCGGTTTCATCAAGAATGGCCAATTTCGGGTTCAAGACCGCCATTTGGAAGATCTCATTACGTTTCTTTTCGCCACCAGAAAATCCTTCGTTGATTGCACGTGATAAAAATGCAGCATCTAATTCTACTAATTTTGATTTTTCTTTTACTAATGAGAGGAAATCTTTTGCCGAAATTGATGCTTCACCATGGTATTCTCTGATTTCGTTGATAGCCGTTTTCAAAAAGTTCACATTAGAAACACCTGGAATTTCAATCGGGTATTGAAATGCTAAAAACAATCCTTCTCTCGCGCGATCTTCTGTTGCTAGCTCTAATAAATCCTTACCATTAAATTCAACCGTTCCTTCAGAAATTTCATATTCTTCACGTCCAGCCAAGACAGAAGCCAAGGTGCTTTTTCCAGCTCCGTTTGGACCCATAATAGCATGTACTTCACCTGCGTTTACTTCAAGGTTTAAGCCTTTTAATATTTCTTTGCCATCAATGGAGGCGTGTAAGTTTTCGATCTTAATCATCTGTATCTAAATTTCAATTCCGTTATTAACCTACGGAGTTTTCTAAACTAATTGCTAATAATTTTTGTGCTTCAACCGCAAATTCCATTGGAAGTTGATTGAGTACTTCTTTGCAGTATCCGTTGACTATCAAGCTGATTGCTTTTTCAGCTGAAATTCCTCTTTGCATGCAGTAGAAGATTTGATCTTCTCCAATTTTTGATGTCGTAGCTTCGTGTTCAATTTTAGCTGAACTATTTTTACATTCTATGTATGGGAAGGTATGAGCGCCGCATTCGTCTGTCATTAACAATGAATCGCATTGAGAAAAGTTGCGGGCATTTTCGGCATTTTTATGAATTTGAACCAAGCCACGGTAGGAGTTGGATGATTTACCTGCAGAGATTCCTTTTGAAATAATCGTGCTTTTGGTATTTTTTCCAAGGTGAATCATTTTTGTACCTGTATCAGCCTGTTGCATATTGTTGGTCACCGCCACGGAGTAAAATTCTCCAACTGAATGATCACCTTTTAATATACAAGAAGGGTACTTCCACGTTACAGCCGAACCTGTTTCAACCTGCGTCCATGATATTTTTGCATTTTTCTCACAAATTCCGCGTTTCGTTACGAAGTTAAAGACTCCCCCTTTTCCGTTTTTATCTCCAGGATACCAGTTTTGAACTGTAGAGTATTTTATTTCTGCATTGTCGAGTGCGATAAGTTCTACCACAGCCGCATGCAATTGATTTTCGTCTCGCTGGGGAGCAGTACAACCTTCCAAATAGGAAACATAAGCGCCTTCATCAGCGATAACGAGTGTTCTTTCAAATTGACCTGTTCCACCTTCATTAATTCTGAAGTAAGTGGAAAGTTCCATCGGACAACGAACACCTTTTGGAATGTAGCAAAAAGAACCATCCGTAAAAACAGCTGAATTCAATGCCGCATAAAAGTTGTCGGTAGTTGGGACAACAGATCCCATGTATTTTTGAACTAATTCTGGGTGATTCTGCACAGCATCTGAAAATGAACAGAAAATAATGCCAAGTTCTCCAAGTTTTTCTTTAAATGAAGTAGCAACGGAAACAGAATCCATTACGAAATCTACCGCGATGTTTGTTCCCGTTAATCGTTGTTGCTCATCCATTGAAATGCCCAATTTTTTCATTGTAGCTTTCAATTCTGGATCAACATCATCCCACGATTCGTATTTCTTCGTTTGCTTCGGGGCTGAATAATAAGAGATACTTTGAAAGTCTGGTTTTGTGTAATGAACATGCGCCCATTCTGGTTCTATCATTCCTTGCCAAATTTTCAATGCATTCAGTCGATGATCTAACAACCAACTTGGTTCATTTTTTTTAGCTGAAATAAAGCGAATAATATCCTCGTTCAAGCCATTTGGTGCCTTGTCGGATTCAATGTCAGTAACAAAGCCGAATTCATATTCTTTGTCCTGGAGATCTTTCGCTAATTCGTTTTCTGTGTAATTTGCCATTTTTTGCCTGACGATTGAATTTGAATCAATTCAATGATGTTACCTGATTATTTAGAGTGAAAAAGATTCACCACAGCCGCAAGTTCTTCCTGCGTTAGGATTGTTAAAAACAAAGCCTTTTCCATTTAAACCTCCTGAGAAGTCTAAGACAGTGCCAATAAGATAGAGGAAACTTTTCTTATCTACGACAACTTTTATTCCGTTGTCGATAAATGACTTATCGTCTTCTTTCTCTGTATTGTCGAAAGTTAGCTGGTACATCAATCCTGAACAACCACCTCCATCTACTCCTACACGAATAAAGTACCCGTCTTTGCCTTCATCCTCCATCAAGCGAATTGCTTGCTTTTTTGCTGTATCTGTGACTGTTATCATTTATTTCTATTTAGATTGATTATTGATAACCAATAATACTTTTGCAAAAATACCATTTTTACGGTATATGTTGAAATAAAAAAAGTAATTATTTTTTAGCCATGACGTCTGTTTTACATTGAAGACAAACAAAATGTAAAAAAATCTTTTGTCTCCAACGAATTTATTGAAGCAGCGAATGGTGGTTAAAATGGAAGTAAATCGGTTTATCAATGAAATATTTTTTTTTGTCATGCAACTTTTCTAACGCATTGAAGTCTTGATTTCGTAACTACTAATTTATTTATGAAAAAGTACCAACTACTACTCGTTTTTTCAGTCCTAACTATGTTTGGATTTTCTCAGGAATTTAGCTCTCAGATCCAAGGAAAGTTTGAGATTTTACCAAATGCTAAAATTAGCTATCCATTTAACATCGTTAAGATCGATAAAAATGTGATTTCCTTGATGAATAGTGATCAAATTGTTCAGGTATTAATGTTGAAGGAAGATCAAAAAGACAATGTCTATTTGGTAGAACAAATCAGTCCGGTGCCTGTTACAGAAGATGACAAATTTAAAGCAACGATGAATATTAAAGTTGCGCAAAATGAAAATGGAACAATTTCAGTCAATGTGTACGGCAACAAAAATCACGGTTCTTTTCTATTAAAGCTACTTAAATAATAACCTCTACTACTATTCTTATGAAGAAGATTTTTTTCATACTTATCGCCTCATTTGCGATGAGTTTAACTGTTTTTGCGGGAGGTACGACATATCCAGTATGTCCTGCCCCAGCTAGTTTGCCTTCTGGATGTGCAACTGCTGATCCGTTTTGTACTGGTTCCACCTACACATTTAACAATACAACAGGTACTGGAGATTTTGGTTCTTTGGAGTGTTTATCTACTACGCCAAATCCAACGTGGTATTATTTGAAAATTGCAACGTCAGGGGATATTACGATGAATATTCAGCAATTTGATACAGGTGGTTTTGGAATTGATGTTGATTTTGCCTTATTAGGCCCATACACAAGTGTAGCTGCTGCATGTGCAAACCCTACAACTGGCTGTGTCGAGGACTGTTCCTATGATCCAACTTTTAATGAAACGGCAACTATTTCAGGTGCTATTGTTGGCGAGTACTACTTATTGCTGTTAACCAATTTCTCAGACGACCCTGGAACAATTACGTTTAGTCAAACTGGTGGTGGTGGTGCTACAGATTGCACAATTTTATCGCCAACTTGCCAAATTAGTAGCGTAAGCGCAACACCTTCCAATTGCAATGGAAGTAATCAATACAATGTAACTGGTCAAATTGATTTTGTGAATGCGCCAGGATCTGGAACACTGACTGTCTCTTCATCTTGTGGCGGAAGTCAAGTGTTTAATGCGCCATTTACGTCGCCTTTAAATTATTCCTTAAACAATTTAACTCCTTCTGGTGGCGCATGTACTGTGACTGCAACGTTTAGTGCTGATGGAGCATGTACAAATACAGTTAATTATACATCACCAGCTATTCCAACTGTTGGAGCAGGAAATGATCAGGGTGTTTGCACGAATGCTTCTGTTACATTGAATGGTGCTGGAGCAACAAGTTATTCATGGGACAATGGTGTTAACAATGGGGTTTCATTTACGCCAAGTGGGACACAAACATATACTGTAACAGGTACAAATGCTGCAGGATGTACGAATACAGATCAAGTGCTTGTTACGGTAAATCCGAACCCAACAGTGGATGCTGGAACGTATGCTGCTGTTTGTTCGGATGGAGCTAGTGTGAATTTAGCTGGAACTCCAGCAGGAGGAACGTTTACAGGTACTGGAGTTGTTGGAACTGTGTTCAACCCACTTTCAGGAACGCAAACGATAACTTACAATTACAGCGACGGAAACGGCTGTGCTGGCTCTGATGTTGCAACAATCACCGTGAATCCTTTACCAATCGTTGATGCAGGAAATAATCAAACGTTTTGTTCTGGTGCCACCACTCAATTGCAAGGTACTGGTAGCGGTGGGGCTCTTTGGTCGCCAGCAACTGGTTTGTCTGATCCAGCGGTTTTAAATCCAACAGCTACAATTTCATCAACGCAAGCCTATACTTTAACGGTAACAAGTAATGGTTGTGTAGGTACGGATATGGTAACAATTACCATTACCAACCCACCGAGCTTGACGCTGACAAATGATCAAAGTATTTGTGTGGGTGATTGTTCAAACTTAACGGTAGGAGGTGCTGATTTTTATGTATGGGAACCAAATGCGGATATCACTGATCCATCGCTTGCCAATCAAAATGTTTGTCCAGCAACAACAACAACGTACACCGTTCATGGATATTCCATTGGTGGAAGCGCGATGAATAACGGCGATTTTTCAGCAGGAAATGTAGGATTTACGAGTGATTATGTGGAAGATGGAACCTTACAAGGTGGTACTTATTTTGTAGACGTTGATGGGAGTTTACATCATCCTGGTTTTTCGAGTGTCCTAGATCACACAACGGGTACAGGAAATTACATGATTGTTAACGGTTCCGCAACGCCAAATAGTTCAGTATGGTGTCAAACAGTTGATGTACAAGCAAATCAAACGTATGTATTTTCTACTTGGGTAACAACTGTGGTAGCAGCTTCTCCAGCGATATTACAATTCAGTATTAATGGTTCTCCACTTGGGGCAACATTTTCAGCTCCATCGATTGTTGGTCAGTGGGATGAATTTTATCAAACATGGAATTCAGGATTGCAAACATCTGCAACAATTTGTATCGTCAATCAAAATACAACTGCTGGAGGAAATGATTTTGGTTTAGATGACATCTTTTTTTCTGCAGTGTGTGAGGCAACTGAAACGGTAACTGTTACAGTGAATCCTTATGCTGATGCAACAATTCAAGCTCAAACACCACTTTGTAACGATGCCGCCACTGTGAATTTGAGTGCTGCACAAACAGGTGGCGTTTGGTCTGGAACAGGAGTGAATGCCTCAACAGGAGAATTTGATCCAGCAACGGCAGGACCGGGAACACATGATATCACTTATACGATCAATGGTCAATGTGCAGACAACAATACGATTCAAATTGTAGTGAATCCATTGCCAGTTGCGCAAGCAGGACTTGATCAAGCAATTTGTTTGGGTGATCAAGTAACATTGAATGGAATTGGTGCTCCGTCTTTAAGTTGGAACAATGGAGGAACTGATGGGGTGGCATTTTCACCCTCAACAACAATGACGTACACCTTAACAGTGATCGATGTCAATGGCTGTGAAGATACTGATCAGGTAGAAGTAGTAGTTAATTCGCTGCCAATTGTTAATGCAGGTCTCGACCAAACTATTTGTGTTGGAACTGGAATCGTGCTTGCTGGAAGTGGTGCTGTTACTTATTCGTGGGACAATGGTGTTACGGATAATACTTCATTCAATCCAACTGTAGGATCAACAACCTACACTGTAACAGGAACGAATGCCAACGGCTGTGAAGATACTGATCAGGTGACAATCAATGTATTGAGTTATCCAACGGCTGTGGTTTCAAGTGCAAATACAACTGGTTATGCACCTTTGACAGTTAATTTTACAAATAACTCATCTAATGCTAATTCATTTAACTGGGATTTCGGAAATGGACAATCTCAAGCAATTTCTTCGATTGCATCACAAACATCAACATATGCAACTGTAGGAACTTTTTACGTTGTTCTTACTGCGAGCAACTCGATTTGTACTGATACGGATACCTTGGAGGTGATTGTGATTCCGTATCCAGAACCATTTATTCATGTACCAAATGTTTTTACGCCAAATGGAGATGATGCCAATGATGTATTTTTTATTGAAACCAATTTCATTAGTGAATTATCGGTTCAAATTTTCAATCGTTGGGGTGGAAAAATGTATGAATATGACACCGTTACTGGAAGTTGGGATGGAACTGTAAATAATAACGAAGCAGAAGACGGCACCTATTTTTACATGTACACGGCAAAAGGAATGAATGGAGAAGAATTGAGTGGTCATGGTCATGTAACACTAATTCATTAACGAAAATAAACTACGCTACACTGAAAAAAATTAAGGTCATAGTTTACTATGGCCTTTTTTTGTTCTTGAAGAAATGTGTTTTCAATTTTAACTACCTTTGAATAAAAAAGTATAAGTGAGAATTTTTGACGGATTTGACGGAGTGGAGCAGATCAAAAATGCAGTATTAACGATCGGCACTTTTGATGGAGTACACATTGGTCATCAGCGCATTATCGAACAGTTAAATGTTGAAGCAAAAAAAAATGGTGGAGAATCTGTTTTATTTACTTTTTTTCCGCATCCCAAAATGGTTCTTTTTCCAGACAGTCATCAACTGAAATTGCTGCAAACACAAGACGAAAAGCTAGAAAAATTGGCGCAATTTGGACTTCAAAACACGTTGGTTTTTCCTTTTACAAAAGAATTTTCAAGAATGACAGCCACAGAATTTGTGCGCGATTTCTTGGTGAATAAATTAAATGTGAAAAAGTTGATTATCGGGTATGATCATCAGTTTGGAAAAAATCGTGAAGGCAATATTGAATTTTTGAAAGAGGTAGCACCTATTTATGGCTTTGAACTTATTGAAATTCCAGCCCAAGAAATTGATGAGGTGAATGTGAGTTCAACAAAAGTACGTCGTGCGCTTATGGAAGGAGATGTTGAAACTGCTGCTAGTTATTTGGGATCAGCCTACCAATTAAATGGCATTGTGGTGAAAGGAAAGCAGCTAGGTAGAACCATCGGTTTTCCAACGGCGAATATCGATCTTCAAAGCGATTTAAAACTTGTTCCAGCAAAAGGCGTGTATGCTGTGCAGGTGAAGCTGGAGGATGGAATGATCTACCATGGAATGATGAATATTGGAGAGCGACCAACAGTAGATAACTCACATAAAGTAAGCATTGAAGTACATGTTTTCGATTTTAAAGCGGATATTTACAAGCAAACCATTTCGGTACAACTATTGCGAAGAATTCGCGATGAACAAAAATTTGATTCAATTGAATTATTGACGAAGCAATTACAAGAAGATGAGATTACTGTGCGTGGTATTGTTGACACTAAGTTGGTGTAATTCTTCCTTTTCTCAGGTAAAGATGTATTCCTGGGAGGAAGCGAAGACTGCCAATCCTGACACCATTTTTGGTATTAGTTTCGCTAAGCTAAAATTGGAGGAGTTGCCAGTGAACTTGTCAGATTTTGTGAATTTAAAACGACTTGATTTCAGCAAAAATAGATTTTCGACGCTTCCCATTTCTCTGAAGTCGCTTCAAAAATTGGAATGGATTGATTTTTCAAGTAATCGTTTTGAAAGTTTCCCAATCGTGCTTACTCAACTGCCGTTGTTAAAGTCAATAATTGCCAACCGCAATGCCTTTGATCGTTTGCCTGAAAGTATGGGCGAGTTGAAACAACTTGAATTACTTGATCTTTGGGAAACACCTGTGAGCTATTTCCCTGAATCTATTTATACAATTACAAATCTCAAAAAAATTGACCTTTCGGGAATTCGTTACAGCCCCACCTTTCAAAAGAAGTTGCAAACACGCCTTCCCAACACTGAAATTATTTTTGATGCGCCATGTGATTGCATGGAGTAAAGGATGGCAATCAAATACCTAAGTAAGTTCGCTAAAGGGCGAACGTGTTCGCCTTTTAGCGAACTTACGACAGGCTTGAGAATATCAGCAAATTTCCCTTTATTTTTTAATGACCTGTCGTACCACGGTGTCGCCATTTTCGAAGGTTAAATTCAAAAGGTAAATGCCTTGTGCATAGTTCGTGACATCAATGATAACTTCATTCACATGATCTGTTGTTCGAGAAGCAACTTGTCGCCCCAATTGATCTAATAGCACATATTTTTGGATGCCGTTTGTGGAAGTAATCTGCACTGTTTCATCCGCCGGATTAGGATAAACTTGTAAATCAACTGATTGCTCCATCAATCCAAGCTGTCCAACTGTGATTTGAATTGTAGTGGTGTCGTTTTCACAAACTCCATTGGAAACAATTAACTCCACATCGTACACTCCTGGAGCACTGTAATCATGGGTGGGAAATTGATCCGTAGAGCTTGTTCCATCTCCAAAATTCCAAGCATAGGTCGTTGCATTGATACTCGCATTGTTAAAGGAAGCAGTTTGGGTAGGAATCGTAATTTCATTCTCCACTGCACTTGCTATGGCAATTGGCTGTTGCAGTACATTCAAATTTACTACTTGACTCAAGGTATCTGCTCCTGAAATGTTGGATACGATGAGTTGAACAGTATATTGCGCTGAGTTATTCACAAACCAATACGGATTTTCAGCAGTAGCAGAGGATAAACCACCACCAGAAATACTCCATTGATAACTATCTGCATCTGTTGAGGTATTGTTAAGTAAAATGGAGTCGCCTAAACAAATAGAGTTGCTTGGAAATGAAAATCCTGCAATGGGCTCAGGAATCGTTCCACATTGATACGTTGCTAAGAATCCTGAGGTAACTGTGGCGCCATCAGAAGTAAATCGAAACGTTAAAGCACCCGTGGAGCTCGAAAATTGTCCAGGAGAATTGGTTCCAGAAAATGGACTTCCAGCAATTTGAGGAGCGGAAGTGCTATTACCATCATAGATGTACAAATAATCGTAGTTCGCCTCAACATTGAATGCTGAGAAATTAACATCGATGCTGGTTGCTCCTTGCGGCTCAATCGTCCACGTATAATTTTCATCGTTGTAGTAATTTTTTAAAGGCCCACCGAAGTCGTGAATTGTTCCTGAGCAAGGATCCGAGTAACAATCTGTTAAATTCTCCTCAATCGCATCCCATAATTCATTATGACCATCATCATAGCCTAAAGCCCAAATTCCTATGCCAGCAATACCAGAACGATTAATGTGCTTCAAGCGTTCTGCAAAGCCATCCTCCATGGTGATAAAACATTGCTTTTGCGCACCATCGTTAAAGCTGTAGGCATCCGTTTGTGCATCGTTTACCCAAATATGGTTGGCCGTACTGTAATTTCCTGATGTATTCGTTTTTACCTGATCGTAGGTTTTTGCCACACCATTTGCTGCGGTGGGTGAAGGTATTGTAGAAAGTGTAGTTTCCCATTCATAGCCATAATAGGGTAGTCCCATCACTAATTTATCGCGCGGACAGCCTTTGTCGAGATAATATGTTGTTGAACGCGATAAGGTATAGTTGTACGAATTTCCGAATTGATAAAGAGGATCACAAGGTCCGGCGGTTGAGCTTCCATTATAGTAATAGGCATAGCCCATAACAATGTATTGATCTACTGCAGGTTCCATAATGGAAAAATCAAAAACATCGTTCCAATCAACGGCATATAAGACGGTACTGACTTCCGAGTTCGGAATGGCAGTGTGCATTTGGTTTGAAAGATTCACCATGAAATTGGCAAAATTGGTTTTCTGGGAGTTCGGAATACCTTCAAAATCAATGTTCACACCGTGCGCCCCTCTTGATTGCACTAAATTGATCAGGTTAGTGATGAGGGTTTGCTGTGAAGTGGGACTTGCAAAAAATGTGGTATGATTGCTAAATAACGTCACACACAAAGTTACTTTTACATCGTGCGTCAGTGCCTCTGTTACTGCAGCGCTCGTTGCCCAACCGTGGGTAGAATTCGCATTGCCTGTGGCAGCATCTACCTCATAGCTGAAAAAACTAAAATGGCTTAATAAATCCCATTGATAATTAGTGTACGCAGAACCAACCCAGTAAGGATGCCAACCATAAACAACTTTGTTGAGATTGCAATTTACTTTTTCGAAAGTAGGGGCAGGCTTGGCAGGTAAATTTTCATAAAAACCAGCTTCAATTTCTCCACTTAAATTATTTTCCTCCAACTGTTGTTGATGAATGGAAGGATATTGTTGAGAGAATAAGTGCAATGACAGCAAAGCCATGACTAGGAGTAGAAGGTTTTTCATAAAAGGTTAATTTGCACGAAAGTAGGAAGTTTTTTTGACTTTCAAATCAAAGCATTTTACTTTTTGCGGCTGAAGAACGATGAAGCATCACATCTGCGCCAATTTTAAGGAGGACAAACACGGTGGCGAAGCTGATGATGCCATATTGAATGCCAAATTTATTTTCGAAAAATTGGAAGGAAAATGCCCCAAGAACAATGACAACATGAATAACTATTATTCGAGAATCAATTAGCTTGTTCAGACTTTCTGAATGAACATATTTTCGTTCATTGAGATAGAAATAGAAATAAAAGAACTCAACAGATTTAACAACAACAAGTGATAAAACTGTAAACCGGAAAGTAGGTTCTATCAACAAAAAATAGTGGAGCCATTCATAACCTTTTCCTTGTTTTGAGGACATCAATACCCCTACAAAGGTTAGAATAAAGATGAGGTAAAATGCCAGAATAAGGCTCCGTCTCAAGAGAAATCGAATTCCTTTCATAAAGTGAGGTCCTTGTTCTTCATCACCTTGTGCAAATGCTATTTTTAAACCATCGAAAAAACTGAGCGCTACTGTTTCTAAGAAAAAGAAATAAAACAAAGAAAACACATTCCAATCAAAGAAGATGACTCCAAATAGGGAAACCAGGTTTAAAATGAGCTGCATTGCCCAATGACTCCCGAGTGGTGTAAATGAGGGTGTAGGAATATTCATACATTCAAAAATAATAAACTAATTTTGTAGTATGAGCAACAAACGAACAGAATTGGGGGAATTGGGGGAATTTGGGTTAATTGATAGGTTAACTGAGAATTTTACTTCAAAAAATGATAGCACATTGCTCGGAATTGGTGACGATGCCGCAGTTTTAATGAAAAATGGAGAAGAAGTACAATTAATTTCAACTGATTTATTGGTCGAAGGAGTTCATTTTAACCTCATGTACACGCCTTTGAAGCACTTAGGATACAAAGCAGTTGCTGTTAATGCTTCTGATATTGCTGCCATGAATGGCAAAGCCGAACAAATTACTGTTTCTCTTGCTGTTTCAAATCGTTTTCCGCTGGAAGCTTTGGAAGAGTTGTACCATGGGATTTACTTGGCGTGTGAAAAATATAAGCTTGATTTGGTGGGAGGTGATACCACTTCCTCTACCTCAGGATTGATGCTGAGTATTACGGCCATTGGCACAGCAAAAAAAGAGATGGTGAGCTACCGTAGTGGTGGAAAGCCCAATGATTTATTGGTTGTTTCTGGCGATTTAGGAGGGGCGTACATGGGGCTTCAAGTACTTGAACGAGAGAAAGAAGTGTTTCAAGCAAACCCAAATATTCAGCCTGATTTGGAAGGATTTGATTACCTTATAGAGCGACAATTAAAGCCAGAAGCGCGCGTAGACATCGTGCAGTTTTTGGAAGAGTTAAATGTAAAACCAACTTCGATGATTGATGTGTCTGATGGTCTAGCTTCAGAAATTATACACATTTGCAAAGCAAGTAATACTGGTTGTCATCTCTACAGTGAAAAAATTCCAATCGATTCGGCAACTTCATTGGCGGCGATTGATTTCAATTTAGATCACATCACGTGTGCTTTGAATGGTGGCGAAGATTACGAACTTCTTTTCACGATTGATCAAGCAGATTTTGAAAAAATCAAAGGGAATCCGCACATGACAGTTATTGGGCATTTAACCGACGTTAAAGACGGCATCTATCTGATCGATAGAAGTGGTGCAACAATAGCGTTACAAGCACAAGGGTGGCAACATTTTAGTTGATTTTTTGTGCTTCAGAATGGTGCAATTGTTTTAATTTGTGCGTTAAGTAACGATTAAAATTGATGACCAATAGTGGATGCGCATCCTTCAAGTTCGCTAACTTATTGTAATATTCTTGGTAGAGTTCTTCCTGATCAATTTTGTTTGTGTTGGGCAGTTTTAAAAGAAGGGAGAGTACTGATTTGTTTACGTTATTGTATTGATTTCTCGATTTCAGATAGCGCGTAGTATTTTTTACTGCATACTTGAGATAATCGTGGTGTTTCAATTCGAAATGAAAAACACAATCCAGCACCAATGCTATACTGGTCATTTCAGCATCATAGTCTTGATCGTTATGCTGTAAATAGTGATTGATGATCAGTAAACCTTCATTATTTTTATTTAAAAACAAGTGTGCAATTGCAATTTTCAGAATCAATTCATTTTGAACATGCACCAAGGTGTTTCCTTGATTTGTTGAGTTCAATTGTTTATTGGCTACAACAAGTTGAGCTAATCTATCGTAGTTAAGTTCATAAATTGCTAGGTCGATTTCGCTTATTTCCCGGTGCATTACGCAGTTGGCTCTATGATGTTCATTTCCACCTTCTGCGAGGGTAATTTCGCTTAAAATGCTTGTTGCATCATTCAATTTCCCTTGTGCTAATGCGTTATTAAATCCGTTTCTATACATTTCCATCTGCAATCCGAAATAGTTAATCGTTAAATCAAGATGCTCAAGAAAAAGTTGTTTGTTGATGTTGTAGTAAATTTCAGCGTTTGAAAAATGCGATTGCTTTGTTGCTTTTAGCAATTCAATGTGATTGAAAAGCAATTGATTTTCCGTTGTACAAATAAGTTGACAGGAAGGTAACTCTGCAAAGTGTTCTGGATCTATTTTTAGCATTGAAAGGGCTTTACTCAGTTGTAAATAGACGAGTTCATTGCTTTGCAAATCTTCTAATTTACTGTAGTTCACATGGAGATTTTTTAGCTCATTTTGATCCATTCCAAATTCACGATAATAATTGTTTTTTAGTCGAAATATCTTTTGAATAATCAAGCTGTACTCACGCTTAATGGCTTGTTTTTCCACCGATAGAATTATTTTTTTGGCTTGTTCATGCAACGATTTTCCTATTAATATTTCTGCTGCATGGATTTGTCGCAAGAGTTGAGCTTCTTCTGAATTGCCCAAATGAAATGAATCCAAAGCACTGAGAATGTTGTTGTACAAGCGCTTTTTAGTAATTGAGAAGTTATTTAGAAAATTCTCACCGCTGAATTTTTGAAAAATTGAATCTTCACTATAGTTGCTTTGCTTTTCAATGTAATTGAATAAAGTAACATAATTGTTTTCTTCTCCAATGGTATGTCGCGATGCAAAAAGTTTAAAGTATCGTTTCTCTGAGCGCGTCAAAGAATTAATTAAGTCAAATAATGTGTCTTTCATTTCAAAGTAGTTTTCTTGCCATACATATCTTCTTGATACTAATGTATGAAATGAAAATGGCCAATTTTTTACCGATGAGTAATCGGTATGAATCCTTGAGTTAATTGCAAAAAAAAAGTCGCAATCAATTTGATCACGACTTTCTAAAATGTGTATTTAGATTTAATTTGCTCTTCTTTTTTTGTTACCATCCTCATCATTGTTAGGATCAGTAATACCACTTCCTTCATCATCAGTAGTGGTGGTTGGATCAAAACTTGGAGTAGTGTCAGTCTTTGCACTTTTCCATTGAGGAACAGCGGCATTTTCAGACATAGGCACAATTGTTTCCTTTGTACAAGAACTTAAAGCAACTGCTAAAATAACAAATGATATGTATACTAACTTTTTCATTTTTCTTCAATCCTTAACAAACCTATGTCATTTATTTCAATTATCCAAATTTATTATCTGAATTTTTATTGTAACGTAGGTTCCATTGATTCTACGGTATTCATCTTCGATTTGAATGGGGCCAATGATCTCAATTCTTCGATCTCCAAATTTGTTTAATAACTCGATTCGCTTAGAGGTGATTTCCATTCCTTGAGACTTGTGATCACCGTCGTATTCAGTTTTATTTTTCTTACTTTCTTCAATTCCAACACCGTTATCACTCAAATTGATGACTAGATATTCATCAACCATGTTTATGTCCACCTCAATTTTACCCACTTTGTCCTCATTGGGCAAAATACCGTGTATGATAGAGTTTTCTACAAAAGGTTGCAAGATCATCGCGGGAATTATGATTTCATCTTGTTCCACTTCTTCATCACATGTGATCGAATAGGAAAAGCGATCTTTAAAACGCATACTTTCCAGCGATAAATATAAATCGAGACGATCTAGTTCCTGCGCCAAAGTTACCTGATTTCCCTCCTCAGAGGAATCAAGATTTTTTCGAATAAGTTTGGCAAAATTGGTAAGAAATCGATTGGCTGATAGTTTATCTTGGGTATTGATGAAGTACTGAATAGAATTCAGTGAGTTAAATATGAAATGTCGGTTCATACTTGCATTCAAAGAACGCTGTTCAAGAGATAGTAATCTAGATTTAAATTCGAGTCGCTCGCGTTCATTAGCATCTCGTTCTCCCTTTAATTTTAAGCGAAAGAAATTGTACACAATCAACGACACAATGGCCAGCACTAAAGTAAAAAACCACCACGTTTTATAGAATGCTTGCTTTACTGTAATAGGAATCCTAATTTGGTTTGATACTTTTCCTTGCGCATCTATACATTTTGCAAGTAGGACGTAGTTTCCTGCGGGTAGGGAATTGTAGCTAATACTTGAGTTGTTACTTGCCGGACTCCAATTGCTTTCCAAGCCCTCTAACTTATATTGATATTGCATTCCTGGAAAATTGGCCAAGGAAATTGCTTGAAAATCGAATGCTAAATTGTTTTTATTGTAAGGCAGCACTAGCTGATTTGGTATGCCAAGTTTGCTAACGTGATCACTGTATTTATCGAAATCTCCTTTCTGGAAATTGACAATTAAGTTTTTTAAAATTAATAACGGAGCTTCTTCATGCCCTAATTCCAGCGCTGGACGGTACTTTACTAATCCAGAGGCTGTTCCAAACCATAAATTGCCAGCATAATCAAAGTAAGAAGCATTGATATTGGTTTCCAGGTTCACAATTCCTTCACTTGTGCCAAAACGCTGTGCCTTGTATTCTTTGTTGCCTTTTCCTTTTCCTTCTGAGATAATATAGAGACCATTGTTGGTTCCAACATACAAATTGTCATCTCTACGATTTAAAAAATTGATGTAGTTCGATGCAGGATTTTTTGAGTAGTTGATATTGCTGGTTTTTTCTCCGTCGAAAAGAAATAGTCCCTCTTCAGTGCCAATCCACAAATTACCTTTATTGTCACTTTCAATACCATAAATTGATTTGTAAAAATTTCCTACAGCAATCAGTTGATCATTTTGAATTTTAAACAAACCCATGTCTGTTGCGCAATAAACAGTGTTATCATACTTGCAAAAGCTACGTACGGTTTCAATCCCATCATTGCCCAATTTTTTAATTTTTCCATTGCGATAGATGGAAACACCTTCTGCTCCGCCAATGTAAAATGTACTACTATTCATTTTAAATAGGGTAGTGATTTTATCACCAGGAGTTCCATCTTCGTAATAATATTCCTTCAAAATTTTCTCTCCACTCAAAGCAAAAAGTCCAGAGCCTGTTCCTACCCAACTTAAGCCGTCAACGTCGTGAATGCTCGACCAAACAGTGTTGTTTCCAATTTCAATTGATTTACGTTGGCCGTTTGCATAAAGAATATCCAAACCTTTGTCATAACTCCCAAACCAAAAGTTTTTTTGGCGATCTTGACTTATTGATAAGTATAGATCAGAGCTTAACCCCGCATTTTTGTTGTAATAAACAAACGTTTTTCCCGTAAATCGAATCAATCCCTTTCCTTCGCTAGCTAACCAAATATTGCCATGGTTATCCTCGAAAATTTCTTGGATAGCCTGCATCGGAAGGCCGTTCTTTTCACTTAATTCAATTATTTTTTGAGTGTTGTCGTACAGGAAAATTCCTTCATTGGTATTGATCCAACATTGATTTTCTTTATTGAAATAGAGGGACTTTATTGCACTTGGAAATTTGCTTGATGCTAAACTTGCTAAGTGTGTACTTTCATTAATTTTGAATAATCCATCTTGAAATGTTGCCGCGTAAATTATCTTTCCATTACTTTTCAGCGAGGAGATACTAATTTCTTCCAAGCCTTTTACAAGATTCCATTTTTTTAGATCTGAACTGTAAAACACACCTCGCTTTGTGGCAATATAGATGAATTTTCCATGGATAGCAATGTCCCTAATTCGTTCTGTGTCGGTAATTGAAATGCTGATTTTCGATAATTTGTCTTTGACAATTTTATACAATCCAGACCCATTCGTTGAGAAAATTAATTGATTATTGAAGGGAAGAATTTTTGATACTTTAACTTTTCGATAGGCTTTATCCAGCTGCCAATTTTTAAATCCACCAGCAATTTTTTTAGACACACCTCCTTCATGACCGATCCACAATTCTTTATTAAAAAATGAAAGCGTGGAAATTCTGTTATTCAATAAGCCGTCATCGGCAGTGAAAGGTTCGAATTCTTTACCATTAAATTTTGCGAGGCCTCCAAGTGTTCCTACCCAAAGGAAATTAAGGTCATCTTGTACTACTGAAGTCACCTGTGTTTGAGGTAAACCTTGTTCCGTGCTGTAACTTAAAAAAGTATATTGCTGCCCAAACGAAGCAACAGAAATGAGAATTGAAAATAGAAGGATGAAAAATCGCATCAATGTTCTTTAAGCATTTTCACAAAATCAGTTACTCGATTTCTAGCAACTGGAATTTGCATTCCTCCTTTCAAAACAGCAAAATGACCATCTTCATTTATATAGTCTGTTAGCAAGTCTAAATTAATAATATGTGATTTATGCACCCTGAAAAAGCGAAGTGGATTTAGAATTGATTCGTATGTTTTTAAAGTACGTGTGTCGAGATAGCGCGATCCATCCTTAAAGTAAATCGTGGTGCAATTACCATTCGCTTCCAAATGAATGATGGATTCGTCCTCAACAATTTTTAAGCCTTTAGTATGACTAATCGCTATTCGATTGTTGGCTTTTCCTTTTACTAAATTGTCAGACAAGTTACGTAATGCACTGTAGTAATTAGGTAGGTATTCTGGATTTGTTGCTATGTTTTGTTTTGCAATTTTTAGCTTTTCTACTGCTGTTTGCAATTCCTCAATATCGATTGGTTTTAGTAAATAATAGATGGCATTGGCATTGAATGCTTTTACCGCATAGTCTTTAAACGCAGTTACGAAAACCACCAAAAAATCTTTGTTTTCTATTTCGTCTAATAACTCAAATCCTTCTGCGCCAGAGGGCATTCTAATGTCTAGGAAAACCACATCGGGTTTGGAAGATTCAATAATTGCCTTTGCCTGTGATTTTCGAGACGCTTCCCCGATTATATCTACATCTGGACAATATTCTTCCAATAGCATGATGAGGTTTTTTCTTGCAAACTCTTCATCATCAACAACAATTGCTCTTAGTTTCATAGGTTTTTATTTTAGAAGTGCGCTTGACCGAATGTACTATTATATTTTTTGTACGATTGAAGTTCGACAACCCTTAACATTGTAAAAATAACACATAAAAGTAAAATTTCACCCTTTAACTAAACAGTTTATGCAGATCAAATAGTATTAAAAACTGATTTTAAAATCTTCTTCACTTCCTTTGTTTTTTCGATGTGTGCCATGTGTCCGCAATTTTCGATCTCAAAATAATTTGGGTTGTTTCCTGTTATTAATGGATTCCATAATGCCTTTGGTGCCACTGGATCTTTATCGCCTTGAATGATGAAAAAATCGTGAGGGTGCTCTAGTAGTAGTTTTAGATGTCGTTTTCGTTTCGACATAGCGATGGACGAATAAGCAATTGCCTCGGGGGACATGGTGAGTGCTTCTGCCAAAAGTTGATCGATATTGCTTTTATGTAGTTTTTTATCAAGGAATAGGTTTGGAACGGCTTCTTTCAAAAAAAGTGATTTTCCTTCATGTATAAAAGAAGCAATTCTGAGCCGATCAAGTGCTTTTTGTTTAGTGTCGGACCAATAATTGGAATTTAAAAGAATTACTTTTTCGACGAACGCGAGTTGACTTTTCATTTCCAGTGCAACATAACCTCCCATAGAATGACCTATTACGGAGCATCTCTCAATTTCAAGTTGTTCCAATGTTGAAACCACTCTTTTGAGCATATTATTGATAGAAGGGTTTCCGTTTGAATTAGATGAGGCACCATGTCCAGGCAATTCGATCAATACACATTGAATTCCAAATTCCATCAGTGGAAGATAGTTCCACATGCTATTGGATTCCAAAAATCCGTGAAGAAAAACTACAGGGTAGCCTTCACCAAGGATCTTCATGTTCAGAAGTTCGTTGTTCTTAGCCTTCGCCATTCATCAAAGCTTCAATTTCGTCGATGTGAATGGGAATATCTTTCATTAAATTGAATGCGGGTGCATTTTCCATAATAACAAGATTGTCTTCTAAGCGAATTCCCAAACCTTCTTCTTGTATGTAGATGCCCGGTTCACACGTGAACACCATTCCAGCTGCAATTGGTTCGTTCCATAATCCAACATCATGCGTATCTAGTCCTAGAAAATGACTTGTACCGTGCATGAAATATTTTTTGTAAGCTGGCCAGTCAGGATTTTGATTTTGAATATCAGTTTTGTCAATTAAACCTAAATTGAGCAGTTGTCCTTCCATAATTTTTCCCACTTCTTTTTGGTACTCGGTTAATATTGTGCCAGGAACCAACATTTTTTCAGCTTCATTTTTCACATGAAGTACTGCGCTGTAAACATCTTTTTGACGCTGCGTAAATCGTCCATTCACAGGCAAGCAGCGCGTCATGTCAGATGAATAATTGGCATATTCAGCAGCAACATCGAGCAACATTAGGTCGCCATCTTTACACATTTGATTGTTCTCGATATAGTGAAGAACGCATGCACTTTTTCCGGAAGCAATAATTGGTGTGTAAGCAAAACCTTTTGATTTATTCCGCACAAATTCGTGAATTAATTCCGCTTCAATTTCATATTCCCAAACACCTGCTTTTACGAAGGGAAGCAATCGTCTAAATCCTGCCTCAGTAATTTTACAAGCGCGTTGAATTAAATCAATCTCAATTTGCTCTTTAATTGAGCGGATCTTGTGCAGTATGGGAGCACTTTTATGCAGTTGATGTGCAGGATAGTTCAGTTTCATTTGCGCTATAAATCGATCTTCTCGGGTTTCAACTTCTGTGTTAGCACGCAAATGCTCGTTAGTATTGATATAGACGCCCTTGGCTTCAGCCATTAGCTGCTTAAAAATGGTTTGAAATTGATTCAACCAATATACAGTTTTAATCCCTGAAGTGTCGAATGCGCTTTTTTTGGTCAATTTTTCTCCTTCCCAAATCGCAATTAATTCACTTGTTTCTTTTAAAAATAAGATTTCACGATGCGCTTCATTGCTCGCAGAAGGAAAAATAACAAGAATAGATTCTTTCTGGTCAACACCTGATAAATAGAAGATATCACGATGTTGTTGAAAAGGCATTGTGCTATCAGCACTTATAGGATAGATGTCGTTTGAGTTAAATACTGCTAAGGTCTGCGATTCCATTCTTTCTGCAAACTTCTTTCTATTTTTGATGTAAAGCTCCTTTTCAATTTGATCGTATTTCATCTTCTGTAATATTTGATGGAAAATTAGGAATTAAAATTTAGTTGAGAAAAACTAAAATGATTTTTAAGAACGTAAATTGTTTACGATCATACCTAGTCATCTTTGTCAAAATTAAAATTGAAAAGATGGAAAATTTTGGTAGAAGTTTTAAAGTGAATCAGTTGACATTTAACAACTATTCAAAGCATGTTGAATTGGAGGGGATATTGTTTCAAGACAATTTGTCGTATGAATCAAACCTACGAATTTCAGTAGATCAAATCAATAAAGTATTGAATTTTTTGCAAGTAGAAAATCCTTCCGAAGATTTGAATTCGATGTTGGAGGTTGATGAATTTCCAAATAATGAGACGTATTATTCGATGAATTTAGCAGCGTTGAGTGGAAAAATTTCATTTGAAATGTTATTTCCAGATCAGCGTTACAAGCTAATTAGAGCATAATTTAATGCAGCAAGCAACCGAATTGTTTTTTTTTCGTATTTTCGTTGTAACATTCTTGTATGTGAGATTGTTTTAGACTGCAGACTATACTATAAACTAAAAGCTATGAATAAATTTAGATTCGGGATTTCTCTGGTTGTACTTACTGGAATGATACTACCTTCTTGTATTAAACATGAAATAATTCCGCCGCCAGAACCTGTTATTGAATTAACTTGTAATTTTTATGGTGTCGTAAATGGTACTGACGTAGAGTTGACGCAGAACGTTAATGGTTATGATAATCTTCCAACGAAAGAAAAAATTATCTTAAGTGCGCCACAACTTTCTTCAGCTACCTATTACGCTCGTATGGGTTCAGCTCAATCTCAACGATATGTTCAAGTTGGTTTAGGAAGCATTCAATGGGATGCCTCTGCAGTGAATGACCCATCGTTAACACAGTTCAATGATTTTTTCTTAGCTGCAACAACCCCTCCATTCTCTGATGGAGCAGTTGCTGGATTCGAATTTGAATATAGAGATGCTAATGGAAAGATTTGGAATTCGCATGCAGTGAATCCAAATGCACAAGCTGTAGCCTTTACCAACATTGTTCAGGAAAGTGATGCAGCTGGTGACTACTCTAAATTTCAATGTAACTTTTCTTGTTATGTTTACAATCAAGACGTTGTAACTTTGTTGTGGGATTCAATCCCCGTACAAAATGCAACTTTAAAAGCTTGGTTTAAAAGATAATAAATAGCGACTTCGGTCGCTTTTTTCGTTTAAGGTGAACACTTCACTTAAAATAGCAATCATCGGTGATTACAACTTCACCTACAATTCTCATCAAGCTACAAATTTGGCGCTTGAGCATGCTTCGCTATTCTTAGAAACAGACATCAATTTTTACTGGATCCGCATCAATGAAGCGGCTCAATTTAAAGATGATAAATTCAGAGAGTATGATGGTGTCTTAATTGCTCCAGGACCTTTTATGAATGAATTCTTTGTTCATGGAATACTTCGAACAATTGCTCGATTAGAAATTCCATCTTTGATTACTGGAGAAGGATTTAGAATTTTTGTGGAGAATATGATCAACATGTATCAGTTGAATCAAAATAATGAAAAATTGATTTCTGAGAATTTAGTCGAAGGCGATAGTTTCGAACGTGTTTTTATTACGCCTTTCTCTAGGCAGTTCATTCAAATGTATGAAAATCACAGTGTTGTAGAACTTACTTCTTCACGCTTTAGCTTATACCCTCAGCTGATTTCTTTTTTATCGAAAGAAGTAATTGATATTGAAGCATATAATAACTTTGAAGATCCAGAAATAATTAGCTTAAAAAAACATCCTTTTTTCGTGGCCTGTTCTTTTTGTCCTCAAATTTCATCAACAAGAGATTTGCCACACCCATTGGTTTACACATTTATTAAGGCGTGTCAATTACTTGAACAAAGGGCTTAGGTATTTTCATTTTCGTACTCCCAATCTACCGCATGACTATTTTTGTTTTCAGCTGCTTCAACAGCAAGAACATCACATCGTTCATTTTCGGGATGTCCATTATGTCCCCGAACCCATTCAAATTGGGGCTTAAGTTTCATGTGTAAAGGAATGTATCGATCCCACAAATCTGAATTTTTCTTGCCTTTGTAGTTTTTCTGTTTCCAAGCGAATACCCAACCTTTTGTAATCGAGTCGATCACGTATTTTGAGTCTGAATAAATTTTTATTGGAATGGAATCTATTTTTATACTTTCCAGTGCTACTATTACAGCCATCAATTCCATACGATTATTTGTAGTAAGTCTGAAACCACCTGAAATTTCTTTGTAATTTGATTTATAACGTAAAATTACCCCATAACCACCAGGACCGGGATTCCCTCTTGATGAGCCATCCGTAAAAACTTCAATCATAGCGCCAAATTAAGTAATAATTATTGAATCACCTTAAAGTTCACTTTTCGATGAAAACACCCCCTAAATCGATTAGATAGGTAAATTCAGGTATTAGTTGATTCCAAAAATAGTTAATTTTTTTTTCAAACTATTTTCGTGTTAACTATTTGAAATAGAAGTTTATATAAAATTTGTGTTATTTTTTTTTGTGCTATTTTAAACTTTAGGATTCCAATAGTTACTTTGTTGATAGAGCAATGAATGGACACTTTTGTTCTATGAAATGCAAAAATTATTCGATATTCAAATAATTCTTCACTAATTATGCAAGCATATTGAAAGTGGTACTTTCAAAGTTGAAGAATTTTTGAGTTTTACAGGATATAAATAGGTCGTAGATTTGTATCATAAATGATTGATAATTCAAAAATATCAATCAGACTAGAAGTCTTTTTCAGTGAATAGTGGTTAGGTTAGGTTAGAAAAGAGGTTGATATAATCAACCTCTTTTTTTTTGCAATTTTCAGTGTTGCAGGTTATGTAAAGCGCTGAAGGTGGTTAATCTTCTCGTGGTTTTTGTGGTTCTTTCTTTCTAGTACATTCCTCTTGTGAATTGGTTCAATTTTTAGTTGCATTTAATTGGATTATCATTTGAATTTTTACTTTTTATGTATTGAAAATGAATTTTAAATGTGATTAATTCCCACTATCTTTAAAATCTAAAGAGCTTGTTATGAATCATTTTTTTCGCTTTTGTTTGTATTCTTTTTTATTTTTTGGGACTTCTCTCTATTCAGATGGTCAAGCTACTTTTATATATGATACCCGCAGTGATAGTATTGCTATAGAGCACTACACAATTCATTTAGACGTCAGAGATTTTTCGTCTTTTATTTTAAAGGGAGATGCGGAAGTTAGTATAGAACCATTGGTGGATGGAATAGCTGAAATTAGACTAGATTTAATAGGACCAGCAGTAGATAGTGTACACGATGTAAATGGAAATTTACTTTCTTTTTCAAATGTAAATCTTGGATTTATCGTCAATTTAGGGAATGTGATTAATCAAGGCGATTCAACATCGATTAAAGTTTTTTATCATGGAAGTACGATCGAAGACCCGACTTTTGGTGGATTCTACTATAGCTCTACGTATGCCTATAATGTGGGTGTTTCGCTTGATGATATTCCGCATAATTATGGAAAAACTTGGTTTCCTTGCTTCGATAATTTTATCACCAGATCAACGTATGATTTATTTGTAACTACACTTCCTCAGCATCAGGCTTCTTGTGGAGGTGTTTTACTTTCAACGATTGTTAATCCAGATTTGTCAGAAACAAGTCATTGGAGGGTCAATCAAACTATTCCACCTTATCTTATCTCTGTTGCAGTGGCAGATTTTGTTCTAGTGAACGACACGTTTACCAATTATCTCAATAATCCTATACCTGTTCAGCACGCCGCTAAATCAACGCAGGTTAACAATATGAATGCTTCATTTGTGAATTTGGAACAAGCCTTCGATATTTTTGAAAATAAATTTGGGCCTTATCGTTGGGATCGAGTTGGTTACACGCTAGTTCCAATGACTTCCGGTGCTATGGAACACTCAATGAATATTGCTTACCCCATTGTTTGTGCAGATGGTAGCTTGACCTATGAATCCATTATGGCGCATGAATTATCGCATCATTGGTGGGGGAATTTGATTACATGTAGAACAGCAGAGGATATGTGGATCAATGAGGGAGGTGCTAGCTTTTGTGAACTCATTTTTGAAGAAGAAATGGCTGGAAGAGCATCGTATGAATCTCAAGTGCGCTCACAACATAAAAATTTGCTACGCACATGCCATATCGATGATGATGGGTATTGGCCACTTTCAGGAGTACCTCAAACACATACCTACGGCACCACAAGTTACTCAAAAGGTGCAGATATAATTCATACTTTGCGCGGATATCTTGGTGATGCACTCTTTTTTGATGGTCTTACTCAGTTGTTTGAGGAAAATCAATTTTCGGATGTTGATGCGATTGAATTTCGTGACGATTTGTCGGCAATTACCGGCTTTAATTTAGATAATTTTTTTGCCGATTGGATTTTTCAAGGAGGTTGGCCACATGTTTCAATTGACTCGCTTTCTGTTGTCCCAAATGGTGGTCAATTTGATGTCAGCGTTTCTTTGAAGCAAAGATTAGTGGGTAGATCCAATTTTTCGAATGCAATTCCTTTAACCTTAACGCTTCGTGATGAAAACTGGAATACGTTTGAACAAATTGTTTATTCTTCTGGAATGAGCAATATTTATACGGTGACAGTGCCTTTTTCTCCAACTATTGGATATTTAAATAGAGATGAATTGATATCACATGCTGTAACAGCCAACTATGTTACAATAGGGACTGTGGGGACTAAACAATTAACGCATTCTAATTTGACTTTACAAGTTCAAACAGTCACTGATTCGGTTTTTGTTGTAGCCGAACATCACTGGGCTGCACCTGATGCCTTGTTAGATATTTCATCTGGCTATGTCATTTCTCCGCAACGTTTTTGGCGTATCGATGGGATGTGGGGTACAGGATTTAATACCAATGCTACTTTTCGCTATAGTGGCTCTACCTCTGGTTCCAATGGGTACCTCGATCATTTATTGATTACGGGTGCAGAGGATAGTATAGTGCTATTGTATCGACCGGATAGGTCGGTAGATTGGACTGAGTTTCCGACCTATACGCTCACGATTGGAAATCCTTCTGATAAAAATGGTACGCTGAATGCTACAAATTTGTTAAAAGGTGAATATGCAATTGCATTAAAGGGACAAAGTTTAGGTGGAAATGAAACTCCGAAGGTAGAAAAAGTTAAAATCTATCCAAATCCTTCTACTGGAATGGTTTGTCTTACAATTGAAACTGATGTAAGCGAAATTCTAATAACTGATTTAAACGGTAAAGTGGTCTCTATTTTTAATATGCACGGTTCAGAAATGGAAATAGATACTTCATCCTGGCAAAAAGGCACTTATTTTGTAGCTGGATTTAATAAGGGAAATGAAGTATTTCACACGAAATTGGTGGTATTGTAAAAATTTTATCGCAACAAAACATTGAATTTCTTTGATAGATTATGTTTTTGATAAAAAGAGAACTCGAAAAAAAGGAAAATTTACATTTTCGGTATGATAATTGAACTTGTTGATATGATGATAGCTTATTGAACATCGAATTCAAAAAAGCTAAAAGTCTTTTTCAGTGAATAGTGGTTATGTTAGGTTATGAAGAGGGTGGGTGGTTCCATCCTCTTTTTTTGTGCCTTATTTTTTCAGTGTTAGTGGTTTTGTCAAGTTAATTATTAATGGATGACACTCGAAAGCCATCTTTCCATCGTTTCCTTACTTTCATTCTTCCGTACACTCAAGTCTTCAATTTGTTCAATGGAAATCTTACCTAATCCAAAATATTTTGCATCGGGGTGTCCAAAATACCATCCCGAAACTGATGAAACTGGAGTCATAGCAAGGCTTTCAGTTAATTCGATTCCAACTAAATTTTTTACATCTAAAAGTGAAAAAAGTCCGGTTTTTTCAGTGTGATCTGGACAAGCCGGGTAGCCAGGTGCTGGTCGAATGCCTTGATATTCTTCTTTTATTAATTGTTCATTACTTAAATGATCGCCCTTTTCGTAGCCCCAATATTCTCTACGTACTTTTTCATGCAACCATTCTGCCGCAGCTTCGGCTAATCGGTCAGCCAATGCTTTTAAAAGTATAGAGTTGTAATCATCATGATCGGCTTCAAATCGAGCAATGTGAGCATCAATTCCAAGTCCTGCGGTTACTGCAAAACCTCCAATATAATCTTTAACACCACTTTCTTTTGGTGCAATAAAATCTGAAAGTGCTAAGTTGGGTTGACCAGCTGCTTTTTTGGTTTGTTGGCGCAATGTTCGTTGAACGTTAACTATTTCATTTGTTGAAGGATCGTACATTTCGATGTCATCACCAACAGAATTTGCAGGAAATAATCCAATTACTCCTTTTGCTTGCAACCATTTTTCATTGGCAATTTGATCTAACATTTTTTGTGCATCACCAAAGAGTTTAGTTGCTTCAATTCCTACTATTTCGTCGCTTAAAAGTTGTGGATAGCGACCATGTAGTTCCCATGTTTGAAAAAATGGCGTCCAATCAATATAAGGAATTAGGTCATTAATTGAAATAGCATCAACCAATGTTACACCAAGCTTATTTGGTGTTGAAATCGTATTTTTATCAAAATCTAATTTCAGTTTATTGGCTCTTGCTTCCGCTAATGAAAGCAGTTGTTTTGCACCTCGATGTTTTTCGTGGTGTTCTCTCAGTCGCTGGTATTCTGCCTGAACATCTTCCACAAACTTATCTTTTTTATTGCCTAACATGCTTTCCACTACTGTTACTGCGCGCGATGCGTCCAACACGTGAATGGCTTGACCGGAAGTGTAATGTTGGTCAATCTTCACTGCAGTGTGCACCTTTGATGTTGTGGCACCACCTATCAAGAGTGGAATGTTCATTTTGGCACGATTCATTTCCTTTGCCATCGTTACCATTTCGTCTAATGAAGGTGTAATCAATCCACTAAGACCAATCGCATCTACGTTTTCATCGATGGCAGTTTGGATTATTTTCTCAAAGGGCACCATTACGCCCATGTCTACCACTTCATAATTGTTGCACGCTAAAACAACACCAACAATATTCTTTCCAATGTCATGTACATCGCCTTTTACGGTTGCCATGAGTATCTTACCAGCTGCTTGTCGTGTGCCGCCTTTTTCTTCTTCAATAAATGGAAGTAGATAGGCAACCGCTTTTTTCATGACACGTGCCGACTTCACCACCTGAGGCAAGAACATTTTTCCACTTCCAAAAAGGTCGCCTACAATGTTCATCCCATCCATCAACGGACCTTCAATGACTTCGATAGGTCGTTCATATTGCAAGCGGCATTCTTCGGTGTCTTCATCAATAAATTCCACGATTCCTTTTACGAGAGCGTGTTCCAATCTTTTTTGAACAGTGGTTTCTCGCCAAGTAAGATCCAATTCTTTTTTCTTTCCCTCGCCTTTTACCGTTTCAGCAAATTCAAGCAGGCGTTCTGTTGCATCAGGTCGACGGTTTAATAAAACATCTTCCACATACATCAATAGATCTTTGTCGATGTTGTCATATACTTCCAGCATGGATGGATTCACAATTCCCATGTCCATTCCGTGCTGAATTCCGTGATAAAGAAATGCAGAGTGCATTGCTTCTCGAACTAAATCATTGCCTCTAAAAGAAAAAGAAACGTTAGAAACACCACCAGAAACGTGTGCACCTGGTAAGTTTTGCCGGATCCATTTTGTGGCTTGAAAAAAGTCGAGGGCATTGTTGTTGTGCTCCTCCATTCCTGTTGCAACAGGGAAAATATTCGGATCGAAAATGATATCTTCCTTTGGAAATTTCACTACATCCACCAAAATATCGTAGGATCGTTTACAAATTTCGATGCGACGTTCGTAGCTATCTGCTTGTCCGTTTTCATCGAAAGCCATTACAATTACTGCCGCACCGTAGCGCTTCACTTTCTTCGCCTGAGCGATAAAATTTTCTTCGCCTTCTTTTAGTGAAATAGAATTAACAACTCCTTTTCCCTGAATGCACTTCAGCCCGGCTTCGATAATCTCCCATTTGGAGCTGTCGATCATTATGGGAACTCGAGAAATATCAGGTTCGGCAGCAATTAAATTTAAAAATCGCACCATCGATTCTTTTCCATCAATCATGCCTTCATCCATGTTGATGTCAATGATTTGAGCACCGCCTTCCACTTGTTCACGGGCTACAGCTAATGCAGCTTCAAAATCACCTTCTTTAATCAAGCGAAGAAAGGCCCGTGAACCTGTTACATTGGTTCGTTCACCAATATTCACAAAATTGGTTTCTGAAGTTACTATTAGGGGTTCAAGTCCGGAAAGTTGTAATGTTGCTTTCATTGTTTTGTTGTTGTTTTATGTTCAAGCGTAAGCCAGATGAGTACGAAGAGAAAGGATGTTTGCAGTGCAGTAGGTATACATCCTATTGTAGTCTGATAATAATCAAAAAACAAGTAGGGATTTACCATTTTCATAAAAACTCCAAAAATATTCGTACAAAAGATATAAGTAATAACGAAAATAAGGCACCTCATAAACATATTTGGCAATGAAATTCGCTTATAGTATTTAGCCATTGAGTATGTCGTAATGGAAGTGATCGCAAGTATTACAAGGTCAATTGAATGGTAAATAAAAATTTCAAAAAAGTGATTGAATGACATCGAAAATCTTAGGTTAATTAAAATTTTCAAGATGTGATAAATAAAGCTTGCGAGCACAAAAATTCCCACTAATCTCCAAAGTGGAAACTTTTTTTCAACTTCACTTATTCGGTCTTCTGGCCTACTAATACTTTCTCGGGGCATAATTTTTCGCTAAATCAGCAATGACTTTAATATGTTCAGGTGTTGTTCCGCAACAGCCACCAATAATATTGATTAAGCCTTCATCTAAAAAAGCTTTGATTTGTTCGCCCATCATTTCAGGCGTTTCATCGTACTGACCAAATTCGTTGGGTAGTCCAGCGTTGGGGTGAGCGCTCACTCCAAAAGGTGCTTTTTGGTCCAATACCTGTAAATAAGGCCGCATCATACTTGCTCCGAGTGCGCAGTTTAACCCGATGGAAAATAAAGGTAAATGAGATACAGAAATTAAGAAAGCTTCTGTGGTTTGTCCTGTCAATGTTCTTCCCGACTGATCGGTAATGGTTCCAGAAACCATGATCGGAATCTGTGTGTTGCGTTCTTCAAACACCAAATCGATGGCAAAAAGTGCTGCTTTCGCGTTGAGCGTATCGGTGATGGTTTCCACCAACAATAAATCCACTCCGCCATCCATTAAGGCTTCTACTTGCTCTTTGAAAGCAGTAACTAGTTCGTCGAAAGTAATGTTTCGCAAGCCAGCATCGTTTACATCGGGCGACATCGATGCCAATTTTGTTGTTGGTCCGATGGATCCAGCTACAAAGCGTGGTTTATGAGGTTCTTTTGCTGTAAATTCATCAGCCACTTCTTTGGCAATTTTAGCTCCGTGATAGTTGATGTCATAAACTGCACTTTCCAACCCGTAATCAGCTTGAGCAACAGTAGTGCCTCCAAAAGTATTGGTTTCTACGATGTCAGCACCTGCCTCAAAATATTGACGATGTATGTCTTTGATGATGTCTGGGCGTGTTAAAACCAATAGGTCATTATCGCCTTTCAGTTTATGGTCGTGATTTTCAAACCATCCTTTTCGGAAATCTTCTTCCTCTAGTTTGTGGCGTTGAATCATGGTTCCCATGGCTCCATCGAGCACGAGAATTCGCTTTTTTACTAAATCGTAAATTGTGTTTATCGGCATTGTAATTACTTAAAAAATAGACTTAAAAAAGGGGGACAATGCCTCAACTTATCTTTTTCCGATGTATCGGAATAGGATTTGGCACCTTCTCCTTTCTAAAAATGAGGGTTGCCAAGGTTTCGCAGGGCCAATCCCTCCACCTTTCTTTATAAGTTTATTTGAATGAACGTGCTGCAAAGGTACGGCGAATTATTTTTTTTGCAAGTGTTTCCATTAAAGAATTGCCACGAATTCACGAATTCACGAACTTCGATGAAGTTAGAAGTAGCAGAGATTATTAGAATTTCTTAAAATCATTCGAGCATTCGTGGCTATTTTTTATCTATTTTAACCCCCAGATGAGAAACAATTTATTGAAGAGTTTTGGATATGCTTTTGAGGGAATCGTTGAACTGTTGCGCAAGGAACGCAATTTTCAGATTCATTGCTTTGCATTGGTAGTAGTAGTGGGAGCTGGTTTTTTCTTTTCCATTACAAGGCTGGAGTGGGTGATTATTTTGCTTGTTTCTGCATTAGTTCTTGCCTTGGAAGGAGTAAATACAGCCATTGAAAAATTGTGCGATTTGTATTCTACAGAACAACATTCTCAGATTAAAAAAATAAAGGACATCGCTGCAGGAGCAGTCTTGGTTGCTGCCATTTTTGCAGCGATTATAGGGGGAATCATTTTTTTACCTAAGCTAATGCTATTTCTGCAGTAGATCAAAAGGGAAAAATGTGAATGTAGATAATCCGTGAAAGTTTGTAATTTTTCTTTGCGGCTAACACCATTACTGCGGCGAGGATACTAATATTCCAATTAAATGAAAGTGATGGAAACCCAAAGTGAAGAATGAGAAAGCTTAAAATTCCTAGTAAAACTGCGATTCCATAGCTCACGTACATGGCGCCTAAGAAATAGCCGGGTTCTCGTTCAAACTTATAGCTACATTCATCGCATTTTTCGTGCATCACTGGCATTTGAAAAATGGAGCTTGATTTTTTAAAAACGTGCGATTGTCCGCAATTGGGACAGCGTTCATTGATGATTCTAAAAAATAGATTTTCCTTCAGGTGTTTTTCCTTGTTCATGATTCTGTTTTAATTCCCAAAGGACAAAGCTATCTCCAACCTCCACCAAGTGCCCGATACAATTCAATAAGCGACTGCTGTGCTTGCAATTGATCATTTACACCAGCCAATTCAGCAGATAAAAGAACTTGCTCCGAGCTTAAAACATCTGTGTAGTTGGTTGTGCTACTGTATTTCAAGAGTTCCATTCTAAAATTAACAGCCTTGTTCAGCGCTTCAATCTGAATAGCACGCTCCTTTTGTTTTTCATTAATCATTTTATAGGCATACAAAGCGTCAGTTACTTCTTGTCCTGAAATTAGCAAAGTGTTTTGAAACTGATTAAATGCTTGTTCCTTTGCAACGATTGAATTTCGATGATTTGCTTTTAACTGACCACGTTGGAAAATGGGCTGGGTTAATCCACCTACCAGATTAGCAAAAATGCTCAGGGGATCAAATAATGTTTTGGTGGTCAAGGCACTAATTCCTGCAGACCCTGCAGTTAATGTTAGTGTAGGAAACATAGATGCTTTGGCCACATTTTGCGCTTCAAAGGCCTGACGAAAATTCGCTTCGGCAACCATTACATCAGGTCGATTTGCTAGTAGTTGAGCAGGAACTCCTGCCACTAGAGCCGTGTTTGTTAAAGCAGCATCTAATCTACCTCTTTCAATTGCTTGTAAATGTTGTGCGGTTAAAATGCATAGGTAATTTTCCATTTCGCGAATGGCTCGTTTCAGATCGGGAACAGTAACTTTCGCCGCAGAAAGGTTTGCTTCGGCTTGCACTACGTCAGCTCCATTCACATTTCCAGCGCCAAGTAGAGCATTTAACGCCACGACCGTTTTTTCGCGCAAACCAATCGTTTGTTCTGTAATTTCTAATTGTTTGTCTAAGGATAAAAGTGTGTAATAAGCATTTGCAATGGAAGCAATGAGGTTCGTTTGTACAGCTCTTTTTGTTGCTTCTGTTTGAAATACTCCTGCTTGTGCTCCTCGCTTCGCAGCACTTAGTTTTCCCCAAATTTCCACTTCCCATGCTGAGGTAAATCCTAATGAAACATTGGTCGTTTGTAAGTTGATATTAACGTTTGATGGTAGGTTTACCGAGTTTTTCGACTGCTTATTGAACGTTACTTGTGGAGCAAAATTGAGCGTTGGAAGAAATCCTAGCTTTGCCTGACGAAGATGATTTTCAGCAACACCCATCTGTAACAAAGCATTGCGTAGATCATAATTGTTGTCAATTCCTTTTTGAATCAATGCTACTAATTGCGGGTCTGCAAAAAATGATCTCCACTCCACAGTAGCAATTGTATTGGTGTCATTTGATTGATAATCACGATACAAATTGCTTTCTTGCTCCGAAGATAGTTTGGGGGCATCGTATTTTTTCGTGACAAGTCCACAGCTGTAAAGAACAGTAAGTAGGACAAGAAGACTGATAATTTTTTTCATTTACTGAGTTATTTTTTTGCGTTTCACAACACGTTCTTGTAAAGTTTGAAATACCACAAAGAGCGCAGGAATAACTAAAACACCGAATGTGGTTCCAATGAGCATTCCACCAATAGCACCTGTTCCGATGGCTTGGTTACCAATCGCGCCAGCACCTTTTGCAAACATCAGGGGCAATAATCCAAGAATGAAGGCAAAAGAGGTCATCAAAATTGGTCGCAGGCGAGCTACAGCTCCCTGAATGGCCGCTTCTTTAATGCTCATTCCATTGCGCCGGGCTTCTGCAGCAAATTCCACAATTAAGATGGCATTTTTAGCAAGTAAGCCAATCAACATTATGAGGGTGATTTGCAAATAGATGTTGTTACTAATTTCAAAGAAGTAAGCAAAGATGAAAACACCCGCTAAGCCAATTGGCAAAGACACTAACACAGCAAATGGCAACAAATAGCTTTCGTATTGCGCTGACAATAAGAAGTAAACAAACAAAAGACAAAGTAAGAAAATGTAGGTGGTTTGTCCACCCGCTTTGATTTCTTCACGGGTCATTCCTGAAAATTCATAACCGTATCCGACAGGTAGCGTTTCCTTCGCAACGGTTTCAATCACGTTAATCGCGTCTCCTGTACTAAACCCTTCCGCTGGTGCACCTTGAACGTTTACGGCAGTAAACATGTTGAAACGATTAATGGCTTGTGGACCAAATACTTTCTTCAATTCCACAAACTGAGTAATCGGAATCATTTCACCTTTATTGTTCCTTACCATAATTTTATTGATCGATTCTACATCAGCTCTGTCATCAGGTGCAGCTTGATACATCACGCGGTATTGCTTTCCAAATTTATTAAAATTGGAAGCGTAAACCCCGCCATAATATCCTTGGAATGTAGCTAGGATTTCTGTAACTGTAACTCCAGCTTTCTTGATAGATGGAACATTTAACTCCAAACTATATTGTGGAAAATTCGGCGAAAAAGAGGAGGAAGCATGTAAAATTTCAGGTCGATTCATCAAGCCTGCAATGAATTTGTCTTTCACATTGTTTAGCTCCTCGATTTTACCACCTTTTTGATCCTGTAATTGCATTTCGAATCCAGTACTGAAACCAAATCCCATGATGGTCGGTCGCCCAAAAAATATGATTCTAGCATCTTTTACGACACTTGTTCGCTTGAATAAATCGGCTACAATCGCTTGTAAATCCTGACCTTCTTTGGTGCGTTGCGCCCATGGATGCAATTTCATTATCACCATTCCATAGTTGCTACCGCTTCCACTAATCAAACCTCGCCCAGAAATACGGAGGACCTTATTTACTTCAGGAATTTCCTTCACAATATTTTCAATTTTCAAAAGAACCTCCTCTGTTTTCTCGATGGAAGTTCCTGGGGGAAGTGAAATATCTGACATAATTCCACCTGTATCTTCTGCTGGAACGAATGCCTTTGGTGTATTGTTCATGATCAGTACAAACGCAACTGCAAATGCTGCAATTAATCCAAAGGAGAGCCATTTGCGTTTCAGAAAGAATTGAACAATTTTTTTGTAACGATTGGTAAGGCCTTCAAATCCTGCGTTGAAATAAACAAAAAAGCGTTGAAGAAAACCTTTCTTCTCCTCGTGCTCATGCGGACGTAACAACAATGCGCATAGTGCAGGAGAAAGTGTAAGTGCGTTTACTGCGGACAGTAAAATTGCAATAGCAAGTGTTAAACCAAATTGCTTGTAAAACACCCCTGCTGAACCTGAAATGAAGGATACGGGAATAAATACAGCCGCCATGACCAATGTGATTGAAATGATAGCACCGCTAATTTCTCCCATTGCTGACTTAGCTGCTTGTCGTGGGTCTTTTTCTCCTTTTTCTAATTTTGTATGCACGGCTTCCACCACAACAATGGCATCATCGACTACAATTCCCACTGCCAATACCAAGGCAAATAAGGTTAATAGGTTGATTGTGAAGCCAAACAAACCTAAGAAAAAGAAAGTTCCGATGATAGCAACAGGAACGGAAATCGCTGGAATTAAGGTCGATCGCCAGTCTTGAAGGAAGATAAAGACAACAATAAATACTAAGAAAAATGCTTCCAAAAGGGTAGTTACTACTTTAGAAATTGATTCTTCCAAGAAATCATTGGCGTTCACCAAGGTTGTGTAATGAATTCCTTTAGGGAAATTTTCAGCAGAAAGATCTAACTGCTCCAAACATCCATTGATAACATCTTGTGCGTTCGATCCTGCAATTTGCGCAATTGCAATACCAACAGAGGGTTTTCCATTGGTTCTCATCGTTCCACTGTACGATTGTGCGCCTAATTCAATTTTAGCTACATCTTCCAAGCGAAGAATATTTCCAGCTTCATCTACTCGAATAATGATGTCGGAGAACTCCTTTTCATCTTTTAATCGACCTTTGTATTTGAGCGTATATTGAAATGATTGTTTCGCATTTTCTCCCAGTTGTCCGGGTGCAGCTTCGATATTTTGTTCAGCCAAGGCAGCCATAATATCCGTTGGTACCAAACCATAGGCAGCCATCACCTCGGGTTTTAGCCAGATGCGCATCGAGTAATCTTTTTGTGCGAAAATGGTGACATCTCCAACGCCTTTGATTCTTTTTAACTTTGGAATGATGTTGATATTCGCATAGTTCTGTATAAACGTCATGTCATACGCATCACTTTCGCTGTAAATGGAGAAAATGAGTGCGTTATCACTTTGCTTTTTTGTGGTGGTGACCCCTGCTCTTGTTACTTCTGCAGGAAGAAGAGGCGTTGCACGAGACACACGATTTTGAACGTTTACTGCTGCTAAATCAGGGTTGGTACCCAATTCAAAGAAAATATTGATACTTGCCGTTCCATCATTGCTAGACGTGGAAGTCATGTAGGTCATGTTTTCTACACCATTGATTTGCTCCTCGAGCGGAATGACCACCGAATTCATAATCACTTCGGCACTTGCTCCTTGATAACTTGCTTGTACGGCAACTGTTGGTGGGGCAATTTCTGGATATTGTGAAACAGGTAGTGACGATAAGCCCAATACCCCAAAAATGATAATTAGGATAGAAATTACTGTAGATAATACAGGTCTATCTATAAATTTTTGAAACATAATGTCGTTTTTCGAGTGCTATTATTTTTTGATTTCTTTGTCGAAAATTGAATTGTAATCAACTGGTTCAGGTTTTACAATAGTACCTTCAGTAACAATTCCTACACCTTCAATCAATAGTTTGTCATTTATAGAAAGTCCACTATCAACAACAAAAAATTGACCACCAGGAATTGCGCGTACCGTTATGGGAACTGCTGTAACTTTGTTATCCTTGTCCACAATAAATGCCATGCGTTTGTCTTGTAGTTCAATTGTTGCACTTTGCGGAATGACAATCACATTCGTTAAATCCGTTGGAATTTGCACGCTGGCACTGCTACCTGAACGTAAGATTTTACTTTTATTATCAAAGCTTGCACGTACATTGTAAGAACCCGTAGAACTGCTTGCTTGACCACTAAATGATTCAATTTTTCCTTTGTTTTCGAAGATAGCATCGTTGCTCATTTTTAGTGAAACAGGAGGCATTTTTGTGATTTTGTCAGCAAAAGATGATCCTTCAGCATTGAGGATGATGTTGAGTTGCTGCTTTTCATTGATGGAGAAATTTGCATATACTGTGCGAATGTCTGAAACTCTTGTCAAAGCTTGAGTTGTAGCACTACTTACGTAACTTCCTACTCGAAAAGGTAAAAGTCCAATTATTCCATCTACAGGACTTTTGATCGAAGTATAGCCAACATTTGTTTGCGCATTGTTGTAGCGTGCTTTTGCTTGCATCAAATCCGATTTTCTAGCTAGCAATGCAAGTTCGACATTTCGTAGCTCGAAGTTGCTAATTATTCCTTGTTCGACTAATGGCTTTGTTTTTTCAACTTGCAAAGCAGCTGTAGAAACCGCAGTTTCAGCCGTTGCCACTGCCGCCGCTAAACTTTGAAGTTCCTGGGCGTACATTGGGTTACTGATTTTGAACAAGATTTGTCCTTTTTTTACTTCTTGTCCTTCTTGCACGTACACGGCATCAATGTAGCCGTCAATTTTCGAGCGGATATCAACATCGATAATTCCTTCCAATGTTGCAGGATATTCTGCAATGAGTGTAGTGCTTGTTTTTTGTACAGGAATAACCTTGTATGACATCGTTGGTTTTTTCACTACAGTTTGTTCTTCCCCCGAACAAGAAGCAAGAAGAAGTATAGATGTAAGAATGTAAAATACCTTGCGCATTGCTTTTAATTTTTGGATGTAAATAGTAATTCTTTAATTGCTTTTTTTCGTTCCTTCCTTATTTGTTTGTTTTCATCTTCAGAGATCTCCAGAATTTTTTGGAGTACAGGATTCATGATTATGGGATAAGAAATTAGGGCAAAAAGATGGATCATGAAAAGTTTTGGTTCCGTCTTTTTTAGTTTCCCTTTCTTCATCTCTGCCTTTATCTCCTTTAAGAACGTTTTGAATTCTGGCAATGCCTCTGGACGTATTATGGTTTCAATTTTACTGGTAATTTTAAACGACTCTTGAACATTGAAAATTTCGAGGAAGGGATACGATTCCTTTTGTTCGATGAGGTAATCGATGATTGCATCTACTTTTTTTTCGAAATTAAGCTCACATGCATAGATGGTGGAAAGTGATTGTCTCATCTCATAAATCATTTCCCAATATATGATTTGAAACAAATTTTCCTTGGATCTAAAATAGTAATTGATGAGAGTGCGATTAACTCCAGCAAAATCTGCTAGCTCTTGTACACTTGACTGAAGATGTCCTTTGGCAAAGAAAAATTCCTTTGCCAAGTCTTTAATTTGTATATCTGTTTTACAATTTTCTCCCATTTTGACGAAATGTTTGACAAAGTTGTCAAAAATATAGTTACCATGGAAACTATTTAGACAAATTAACAAAATTTGCCCATCAAATGATTGTGATTATCTACTAAAGTGATTTGGTGCGACCACCATCAACAGGAACATTGATACCATTGATATACGATGCTGCAGGTGACGCTAAAAAAGCAATTGCTGCTGCAACTTCTTCAGGTTGAGCAATTCGTTTCATTGGCGATTCAGAACCCATTTCTAAAAGAACTTCATCAACTGTTTGACCAAATTGTTCTGCTTTTATTTCTGCTAACCCTTGTAATCGAGAAGTATTTGTTGCTCCTGGGAGCACATTGTTTACAGTAATTCCATAAGCACCAAGCTCGTTCGCTAATGTCTTAGACCAGTTAGCAACTGCTCCGCGAATGGTATTTGAAACACCTAAATTTGGAAGCGGTTGTTTTACGCTTGTAGAAATGATATTGATGATGCGACCATATCCTTCTTTTATCATTGTGGGGTAAACCGCCTGTGCTAAAATATGATTACACACTAAATGCTGATTGAACGCTGTCAAAAATTCACTGATAGTAGCATCTTTAATCGCACCACCCTTCGGACCACCTGTATTGTTCACCAAAATATGAATTGCATTTCCTGCCGCGATGTAATTATCGACTACCTGCTTTAGTTGAGTTGGGTTCGAAAAATCGGCCACTAAATAAGAATGCTTTTGACCATTATCAGTAGATAAAGATGCTGCTGCTTGTTGCAATGAATCTTCAGATCTCGCCAACAATAAAAGATTAGCCCCTAAATTAGCAAGCTCAACAGCTGCAGCTTTTCCAATGCCTTGAGTACTTCCACAAACAAGTGCTGTTTTCCCTTTCAGTGATAAATTCATGATGAATGGTTTTAAAATTTAGTGTACAAAATTAGGCATGTTGATGGCTTCAACTGCTTTAATTTCTGGAGCTACTTTTTTTACAGCATCTTCTAATCCTGCTTTTAGTGTCATTAAACTCATCGAGCAATCGCTACAAGCACCTATTAATCTAACTTTTGCAATAGCATCGTCTGTAATTTCTACCAATTCCATATCACCGCCATCTGCATGTAAAAATGGACGCAAGATATCAAGTGCCTCATTTATTTTTACAGTTAACTCGCTTTTATTCAATTCCATACTTTCTATCTTAGTTGGAATGTCTTGGTTGCACATTCTCCACAAATTTACAAACAATATCGTCAATCGCTTTCGAAATGATTGTATTTTCTTGGAAGGCAGCCGGTCTACCTGCATCTCCCGCTTCTCTGACAGATTGAACCAAGGGAATAGCTCCCAAAAAAGGCACATTCATTCCTTCTGCAAGGTTCTTAGCACCATCTCTGCCAAAAATGTAGTATTTATTGTCAGGTAATTCTTCTGGAGTAAACCACGACATATTTTCAATGATTCCAGTAATTGGAACTTTAATGGAATCTAATTGAAACATGTTGATTCCTCTACGGGCATCTGCTAAAGCAACTTCTTGCGGAGTACTAACAATAATGACACCGTCTAGTGGCACTGTTTGCACCAATGACAGGTGAATATCTCCTGTACCTGGGGGTAAATCTATCAGTAAGTAATCCAGTTCTCCCCAATTGGCATCCGTTAGCATTTGTGTAAGTGCTTTTGCAGCCATTGGACCTCTCCAAATTACAGCATTATCTTGATCTGTAAAAAATCCAATGGAAAGCATTTTAATGCCGTAATTTTCAACTGGATTGATCAAACTTTTACCGTCCACGTCCGTCATCGTTGGTCGAGCTTCTACCAAATCAAACATAGTCGGCATCGAAGGTCCATAAATATCAGCGTCTACAACACCAACTTTGTATCCTTTTTTCACTAAGCCCCCAGCTAAATTAGCTGTAACAGTAGACTTACCCACTCCACCTTTTCCAGAAGCAATAGCAACAATGTGTTTTACATCAGGCAATACTTTTCTTCGCGCATTTTTAGCTTCATTGGAAACAGGTACAACCGTACAATTAACAACTGTTTCACTACCAAAAACTCGTTTCAAGTTAAATTCTACTGCTTCCTGCATACGTTTACGTGCGTGCATTGCAGGGTTGTATGAATTAACTGTTAATGAGATTGTTGTACCATCAATTTCTAATTGATCTACTAAATTCTCTGAAACGATGTCTTTTTTTGTATCTGGTTCAAGAATACCTCCTAAAACTTCTAAAACACTTTCGCGATTGATTTCCATGGTGTAAAATTACACATTGCAGATTACAAATAGCAAATATCAAAATACAAATTGACTGCCGAAGTGGAAATAAAATCTGCAATTTGCAAATTGTAATTTGTATTTTTAAAAAATGAAGCTACACGTTTTAAATACAGGAAATTTTAAGTTGGATGGAGGTGCAATGTTTGGAGTGGTTCCAAAAACGATTTGGCAAAAAACGAACCCTGCTGATTCCAATAACATGTGTGATTGGGCAATGCGCTGCCTTTTAATTGAAGATGAAAACAAATTAATTTTGGTTGATACCGGTATCGGCGATAAACAATCTGAAAAATTCTTTTCACATTATTCCTTATCAGGGAATGATTCTTTACATGGAAATTTGAAGAAATTGGGTTTTTCAGCAAATGATATCACCGATGTGTTTTTGACTCATTTGCATTTTGATCATTGTGGCGGAGCAATTCAGAGGAAAGGGGAAACGGCATTTGAAGCGGTTTTTAAGAATGCAAACTATTGGTCGAATGATCGTCATTGGGAATGGGCAACAGTGCCTAATGCTCGTGAAAAAGCGTCTTTCCTAGCTGAAAATATTCTACCAATTAAGGAAAGCGGTCAGTTGAAAATGGTTGATCGAATAGAAGACTTTACGAAGAATGCTTTTTTAGGGATGGACGTTACTTTTGTGGATGGACACACGGATAGCATGATGCTGCCACATATTCAGTACAAAGGAAAAACAATCGTTTTTATGGCAGATTTGTTGCCAAGTGTTGGACATCTCCCACTACCTTATGTGATGGGCTATGATACGCGTCCTCTAATCACACTTGGTGAAAAGGAGAAGTTTTTACATCGTGCTGCAGACGAAGAGTTGGTGCTGTTTTTAGAACATGACAGCGTCAATGAATGTTGCACAGTTCAGCATACAGAAAAAGGAGTTCGTGTAAAGGAAACTTTTAAATTCAACGAACTTTTTGGATAGTATTTTAGAATTAATTCTTAACTTTTTCAACATTTTTCAATTTACATTACGATGAAGAACTACTTTATTGAACTTTTCAAAGATAATAACACCGTAATCATTCCAGGATTTGGCGCGCTTTCATTGACTGATCGCGCAAAAGGGGAGTACATTTTCATGAGCTATTTAAAACACAATGACGGTTTGTTGAAAAATCACATTGCAAGTGTTGAGAATATAAGCCCAGATGAAGCCCAGGCAAAAATAGATGCGTTTGTTAGTGAAATGAATGAAAAATTGAGGTCTGGACAAAAGTGCGAGATTAGTGGTTTAGGAGTTCTTTTTCTCGATAAATCGGGTGATGTGGATTTTGAGGCAGTACGAAGTCAGCCAATTGCTGTAACTGATGCTACGGAAGACTCAGCAACCGATTTTGTTGGAAAGATAGAAGAAATCCCTGTTCAGGAGAAAGAGGTGGAGCCTGTTGTTGAACAAATTGAAGAAGAAATACCAGTAACTATTGAGGAAGAAGTGATTGAGGAAGACGTCCAAAATGAAGTTGTCAAGGAGAAAGAAAGTGCTGTAGTTGAACAATTGGAAAAGGAGGAGATTCTTGGAGAAGCGGCAATTCCTGTTGTTGCAATGGCAGGAGCAAAAGAAAAGCCAGCAACTGTTGAAGATGTCATTGAAAATGTGGATGCGCAGGTGTATACAGAACAGCAACAATGGGAAGATGATTTAGAAGTTCCACCTTTAGAAGCAAAAATTGAACGACCGAAAAAGCCAATCATCGAAAAAGCGAAATTCGACAAGAAGAAGGGCGGTCTTGGGAAGACAATTGCTATTGCTGCTATTGCATTACTGGTGGTAGGTGCTGTGCCTACGTTTATCTACTTCGATGAGATCAAAGCGAAGCTTTTTGGTACTAGTGAAGGAGTGCTTGAAATTGCGGATGGCAAACAATTTGAGTTTGAAAATGAAGCAGAATCAACCGAAAATCATTACGAAGAATCAACTAAAGAAGAGGTGGATACCATAGTTCAGGAAGAAGCCCCAATGGAGGAGCCTGTGCAAACTGAAATACAAAGCGAGCCAGCAACTGCCCCAAATCAAATGGAATCTAACATGAATAGCAGTGGGAATTACCAATTGATCGTTGGGTCTTTCCAAAATCAACAATACGCTAATAATTTCGAAAAGAAAATGCGCGCTGAAGGAAACAGCAACGCAAGTGTTTTTGGTCCGGTTAGTGGATTTTACATGGTAAGTCTGGGCGCTTTCTCAACGCAACAAGAAGCGAAAAATGCTTTAGCAGAAAAAATTGGGAACTATCCAAAAATTTGGATCATGAAAAGCGGAAATTAAACCATCGCAGCCAATTCTAGTAAGCGATTTGAATACCCTGCTTCATTATCATACCACCCTGTTACTTTTACCATGTTGTTTATCACACTGGTCATTTCGGCGTCAAATAAGCAGCTATTTGAATTTCCAATTACATCTACGGATACAATTGGATCTTCAGTGTAAGCTAAAATTCCTTTTAAATAGGTTTCTGAAGCTTTTTTCATTGCCGCATTTATTTGTTCTACCGTAGGAGGATTTTTAACTACCAAGGTTAAATCTGTAAATGATCCATCTGGAACGGGCACACGAATTCCGCATCCCCCAATTTTATTTTCAAGCTCTGGAAAAATTTTAGTGATTGCTTTTGCAGCTCCTGTAGATGTTGGCACAATTGATACTGCTGCTGCTCGTGCCCTGCGCAAATCTTTGTGAGGCGCATCATGGAGGCGTTGATCTGATGTGTAACTATGAATGGTTGTGATGTAAGCGCTTTCAATTTCGCATATTTCACGCAAAACCATCACCATCGGTGCGGCATTATTAGTCGTACAACTTGCATTCGAGATGATTGCATCATTCGCTAGAAGCACTTCATTGTTTACTCCTAAGACAACTGTTGTGATGTCTTCACTTGATGCTGGTGAAGAGATAATCACTTTTTTTGCCCCTCCAGCCAAATGCTTTTCGGCTTTATCGCGTGTTAAAAATAGACCAGTAGACTCTACAACCGTTTCAACACCATTTTCAGCCCATAGGATTTGAGCTGGGTCGCTGTGCTGCACAAACTTGATTATTTTTCCATTTTCAAAATGCAACTCATCACCTTTAATCTCAAACTGCAATGGGAGCATACGATGAATTGAATCATACTTTAATAGGTGAGCAAGCGTCTTTATGTCTGCCAAATCATTAACAACAGCAACATTTATTTTGTCTGAAAGCAAAGCGAGTCGTGTAAAATATCTTCCAATTCTTCCAAAGCCGTTAACACCGATATTTTTCATGTTTTTATTTTAAAGGTACAAAAAAAGCGGTACTCTAAATGAATACCGCTTTATTTTCGGGTCAACTACTTAAATTAATATTGCACTTGAACAAATCCTTGTTTCGTTGTTTCCATTCCGCCCCAGAAAGTGGCTTTGATGATATAAAAGTAAGTTCCTTCTTCAACAGGATTTCCATTTTCTGTTTTTCCATCCCATGAATAAGCGGGATCGATATAAGTTTTGATGGTATTTCCCCAACGATTCATTATGGTACATTCAAACTGATCAATTCCTTCATAGTCGATAAGAAAAACATTATTTCCAGCTGTAGAAGAAAGTGATATAATATTGGGAACTTGAATGTCACACAAGGTAAATCCGATTGTTGCAGTGTCAGAATATGAATAACACACATTTTCAACTGTAACGATATAATCTCCTGGTTGTGTTACTGCCAGAACTGGACCAACAGTGCCATTGTTCCAAATGTAAGAATCATTCATTGGGAACTGTGCTGCTTGAATCATAAACGTTGCGCCAATACAAACTGTCGTGTCGATTACAATTGTCCAAGGATAGTCGATGTAATTAATTGTTGAAGTAACTGTTACACCACATTCATTGTCTGTATATGATACTGTATAAATACCAGGTTCGGATGAGTTGATGACAGGGAATTCACTGTTCACATTGCTTATGTGAATATTTGTGTCCACAGCAGACCAAACTCCTCCGTCAAATGACTGAGTTCCAAAAACACCGTAAGTAAAGTAACAAGCGGTATCAGGAGGAAAAATAACTGGAGGTTGAATCATAGTTAAATTTGCATTTACACTATTATTACATACTGCATCTGTAAAGGTGATAATGTAATTTCCTGAGGTAGTAGCATTTATGATAGGATTCAAAGTGGTTGCATTGGAACTAAATGATATATCTGGTGAAATATTAGACCAAGTACCTGAATCACCATGAGCAATTGTGCCCACAACTTGATAGGACAAATCACATAAACTCGTGTCGTCGAATATTTCGGGCAATGCAGGATAAGTTATATCAATGGTTAGTGGAGTGTTACAAGCATTGTCTGTGTAAGTTACTGGGTAAACACCTGGACTTGACGCATTAATTATTGGGTTGTTTATGTTTGCATTTGAGAAAGAAATTTGAGCTGCAGTTGATGACCAAACACCACCAGACACAGAATTTACACTTGCCCCTGCAGAATTGAATGTTAAATCACATCCAAGAGTATCACCAAAAATGGTTGGTTGTGCTTGAACTTCAATAGTAATTGTTGTATCGTATTCACAGCCAAAATTATCTTCAACGTTAAATGTATAGCTATGAGTTCCAACTGTGGAAGGGGAAACAACAATTGAAGTGTCACCCATTCCTGAAACAATGGATGGGTCTGCCGACCAATAGTCATTAACGATAGAAGTCTGGTAAGATCCCATTCCTGGAAAAAACGAAGCATCGAAATACAAGCCCCATTCGAAAATCCAACCATCATCTATTCCTAAATTATCCTGAACAACAATTGTCCAATTTCCATTTACAGGACAACCTGCAAAATTCGCAAAAGTTGTTTCTGGTGTATAGACGTCACTTGGGTCAATTGAATTACCAGCCGATAGCGGCGGGTTGGGTGGGTTAGCAGGCACCGCAGCAACCGGAATTGTGTTGCCAAGATTTTGCGTCATGGATCCTGGTATAGTGTTAAATACAGTACTAAAACAATATTCGAATCCAACACCAGCGCCACCGCCTCCTGAATCATCATATGGGTGACCTAAGAATGTTCCTCCTCCACTACTTCCTCCAGCAATAGCTCCAGGATTGTATGAATTTACCAATGGAACAATTTGTCCAGTTGGGCACTGTAACCAAATTTCTAAATCGCCTAAGTAAGAGTGCTCCATTGTGATACACACCTGATTGAGGTCTTGTGCATCATCAATTGTTGCTCCTGCAGGGAAACCTGAAATTGTAATTGGTGCTTGATAAACTTGACCAGAACCATCAGGTAAATACGTTAAACCTGCATAATTTCCACCTAGGTTAAATGTTCCTGGAGGAACCATAACTCCAACGGTATCAGAAGCGGTTACACCTCCAACTAACTCCGTACTATCACCTAAGCAGATAATTGGATCAAGTGCTCCAGTGCCAGCAAAGATTGGCAATGTTGAAACGCGTACTTTACAGCGAATGTTAACGCCTTGAGGGAAAATATCTTCCATGTTAAGGTCAATTAAGTAACCTGCTCTTGCTGGTGGTGTAAACCAAATTGTGTCATTGTTAGGATAAAGACTCCCATCTGTAACTGTCCAATCAAAATCAATATCAGAATTCACATCTTGAGAATATCCGTTACCAGTAGTTTGAAATGAATTTGGGAACACGCCAGACGCAACAATCATAACACTGTCGCCAAAACACATGTCAATAAAACCGGTATCAACAGGGTTTATGACGTTGGGACCTGTACCGTTGATGAATGCTTGAAGGTGTGGTGTGAACGGTTGATTTGGATTTCCACATTGAACATTCGCTAACCAACCTGTGCCTTCATTGGCACCATCTGTGATAAATTTAACGGTCAAACAACCACTTGGATTGCTCCACGTAGCTTGATGTGTGAACCCCGTTGGATTTGTCGCTGAATTGTGAATACCAAGTAAAGGGTATGTGTCATCTGGACCATCATACACGTAGATAAAATCTGTTGCATCAACATCAAATGTAAATCCAGCATTTATCGAAAACGAGATCGACATTTTTGTTCCAGTTGTTGGATCTGTGGCAGGACCTAGGTTTGGACAAAATGTTGTTGTTCCAGTAAAGTTAGGCGTATAATTTCCTGCGCCACCTTGATCTTGAAAATTGTTTGCTGCACCAAAAGTGTTACAACTAGCTTCACTTCCAATCGGATGACCTATATCTCCTACATTGATCATTTGAGCACCTGCAGTAAAAGATCCTACCGCAAAAAACAGTGCAATTAGTTGAGTTATTTTCATTTTTTTGTAGCGTTTTTACGTTCGAATTCTAAAACAATCATTGATTTCACAACCAGTAATTTATCAGAATTTGCAACTTTGAAATATTGATTTTGATTTTCAATTTTTAAACCTAAATCCACGAAAGAAGGCACAGATGAACTGTTTTCAAGGGTAATTGTAGGTAAGTTGGAGTAATCTTTGGCACTACCAGCTGCAAAATAGCAAGCATTAGCAAGTGCATAATTTAGCACAGAAATTTTTTCAGGCTGATCTTGTTCCAGAGCCTGCAAATCATTTATTTCGTAGACTTTCAGTAATTCCTTGTCGAAACTCTGTGCCTGTGAAACTCCTGTAATAAGCAAGAGAAGGAGAGAAAAAGTTATTCTTTTCATGTTCTTATAAGTTGTTTTCTGTAGACAATGATTGTTAACAAATAGTTGCATTTCGGGGAAAAAGTTTCCAAAATGGACAAGACAAAGTTAATAAGATAACTTAGCTTTGCAATGTCAATAAAAGTTCCATTATGAATAGAAATGAATTAGAAAGGATTGCATCGCAAGTTAGAAGAGATATTGTTAGAATGGTAGCAAATGTAAACTCTGGTCACCCAGGTGGGTCGCTGGGTTGCGCAGATTTTTTAACCGTTTTGTATTTCGACGTTCTTCATCATAACGCGAGCAATTTTTCAATGGAAGGAAAAGGGGAAGATATTTTTTATCTATCGAACGGACATATTTCACCAGTTTGGTATTCTGTTTTGGCAAGAAGCGGGTATTTTCCAGTGTCGGAATTAGGAACTTTTAGAAAATTATCGAGCCGTTTGCAAGGGCATCCATCTACAGACAAAAAATTACCTGGTGTTAGAATGGCTTCTGGTAGTCTTGGGCAAGGTCTTTCTGTGGCATTAGGCAACGCCTTGCAAAAGAAATTGGACGGAGATAAATCAATCGTATATACCTTGCACGGTGATGGCGAATTGCAAGAAGGGCAAATTTGGGAAGCAGCCATGTATGCTGCAGCCAATAAGGTAGATAATGTTATTGCTACAATAGATTTTAACGGTCGACAAATTGACGGTGATGTTGATCAAGTTCTTTCCCTGGGAAATTTGGCACTAAAATGGCAAGCGTTTGGTTGGGAAGTGTTGGAAATGGATGGGCATTCTATCGATGATATCAAAAATACACTCGCGGAAGCTAAGACACTAACTGGAAATGCAAAACCAGTTGTGATCATAATGAAAACTGAAATGGGACAAGGAGTTGATTTTATGATGGGTTCGCACAAATGGCATGGTGTGGCGCCAAATCCTGAACAACTTGTAAATGCGCTTTCTCAATTGGAAGAAACCTTAGGAGATTATTAATGAAGTTTAAATTGTTTTTCATATTGTTTTTTGTGGCAAGTACATCTGTGCTTGCTCAACAGAAAACGCGAATCCTTTTCATTTTGGATGCGTCAAACAGTATGAATGCAAAGTGGGATGGACAAACGCGAATTGAAGCTGCTAAAGAATTACTAGCAAAAGCGGTAGATAGTTTAAAAGGTGTAGAAAATTTGGAGTTAGCACTTCGTGTTTATGGTCACCAATCTCCCATCACCGCAACCTATCAAGATTGTAATGATACAAAATTAGAAATTCCGTTCGGTGTCGATAATCACGATCGAATAAAAAGTAGGATAAAATCTATCTTAGCCAAAGGTACAACGCCGATTGCCCGTTCCCTAGAAGCTGCCGCAGAAGATTTCCCGGACGCTACAACAAGAAACGTTATCATCCTCATCACGGATGGTTTAGAAGCCTGCGACAATGACCCTTGTGTTATTGCTCAAAAATTAAAAGATAAAGGCGTTAATGTTACTCCGTTTGTAATTGGTTTAGGAATGGACCTTTCGTACTTAGATAAATTTAATTGCATAGGGCCATATTTCGATGCAGAAACAAGAGACTCCTTCAAAAAGGTGCTATCTACAGTTATCACGAAAGCATTGGTGAATACTACGGTCCAAATTAATTTGAATGATATTTCGAAAAGTCCTAAAGAAACGGAAGTTACAATGTTCCTCTACAAAGCCGGCACTCAAGAATTACTCTACACGTTTAATCATACTATTAATCGCTATGGAAATCCAGATACTTTGGTAATAGATCCTCAGTTTAAATATGATTTGGTGGTAAATACTTTGCCGAAAATTGAAAAGAAAAACATTACAATTTTGCGAAATACCCACAATACTATCATTGTGGATGCTCCTCAAGGATTTATCAAAGTACGTTACATCAGTTCAAGTTCATACCCTATTGAAACTAGGGTGATGCAAAGTGGAAATCCATCTACATTGAATGTGCAACAAATAAATGCTTCAGATAAGTATCTTGTTGGACAGTACGATCTAGAAATTTTGACGCTTCCACGCACCTACGCAAAAGTGGATGTCACGCAGAGTAGCACTTCAGTGATCGATATTTTTCCTCCAGGAAATTTCTCTTACAAAGCATCTAATTTTATCACTGCTCAGGTTTTTGTGGTAAAAGAAAATCAGAAATTAGAATGGGTATGCAACATAGATCCTAGCACGATGTCTGGAAATTGGCGCTTGCAACCAGGTGCTTATAAGTTGATTTATCGCTATAAAAATATGCGTGCATCGACGTATACAATCGAAAAAGATTTTAGAATTCAATCCAATAAAACAACAACAATAATTTTTTAAGTAATGGTAGAAATTGAAGTACTCGGAAAAAAAGACACTCGCTCTGGTTTTGGTGAAGGATTAGCCGAATTGGGAAGAACGAACAATCAAGTTGTGGCACTTTGTGCAGATTTAACTGGTTCTCTTAAAATGGATGCTTTCAAAAACGAAAATCCTGAGCGCTTTTTTCAAGTAGGTATTGCTGAAGCAAATATGATGGGAATGGCTTCTGGACTTGCTGTTGGAGGTAAAATTCCTTTCACGGGTACCTTTGCTAATTTTTCTACAGGACGCGTTTATGACCAAATTCGACAATCCATTGCCTACTCCAAAAAGAATGTGAAAATTTGTGCTTCTCATGCTGGATTAACTTTGGGTGAGGATGGTGCCACACATCAAATTTTGGAAGATATTGGAATGATGAAGATGTTGCCCAATATGACGGTAATCGTTCCTGCAGATTTTAATCAAACAAAGCAAGCAACTATCGCAATTGCAGATTTTGAGGGTCCTGTGTATTTACGTTTCGGTCGACCAGTGGTGCCAATTTTCGTAAAGGACGATGCTGAATTTAAAATTGGAAAAGCAGATATTATTATTGAAGGGACTGATGTAACGATTATTGCTTGCGGACATTTAGTTTGGAAATCGATTGAAGCAGCAAAAATTTTAGCCGCGCAAGGAATTTCTGCAGAAGTAATAAATATGCACACGATTAAACCTTTGGATGAGCAGGCTGTCTTAACTTCAGTTGCTAAAACAAAATGTGTTGTTACTGCCGAAGAACACATGTTGAATGGTGGTTTAGGAGATTCAGTTGCACAAGTGCTTACAAGAAATTTCCTTTGTCCGCAAGAATACGTGGGCGTGAATGACACCTTTGGAGAGAGTGGTACACCAGAAGAGTTAATGGTGAAGTATCACATCGATACACCAGATGTTGTAGCAGCAGCGTTGAAAGTAATCAAAAGAAAACAGTAGAACATGGAACAACATCCCGAAGATCAGATATTAATTAATGACATTCTTCGGGGCGGTTCTCAAGCTGAAACGGCCTTTACTTCACTCACTGTAAAGTATGGACGTTCGCTCTACGTACAAATTTTTAGAATTCTTGGGAATGAGGAGCAAACAAAAGACGTGCTCCAAAATGTCTTTGTCAAAATCTGGACACAAATCTCGAAATTTAAAGGCGATGCAGCATTGTATTCATGGATGTATCGCATTGCACGCAATGAAACATTGAGTTTTATTCAAAAGGAAAAATTGCGCACTCATTTACCGCTTGATGCAATTACAGTAGGTTTTGTTGCAGAAAGTAATTTGTCTGAACATTACACAGAAAGTGATATTTCTCAACTCCTAGAACAAGCCATTGAAAGTTTGCCTGAGAAACAAGCCTTGGTTTTTCAATTAAAATATTTTGATGACCTAAAGTATTCAGAAATCGCTGCTATGATAGGAACTTCCGAAGGAGCATTGAAGGCAAGTTATCATCATGCGACGCAAAAAATCGAACTTTTTTTGAAAAATAAATTAAACCATTCACTCTCTTAATTGTCTTACTATTATGGAAAACGAAAAATCAATATTGAATCAATTGGAGCCGAAGAAAGTGACGCTACCGAGCGATGATTTTTTTGTTGACTTGTCCAAATCAACAATTGAAAAAGCTATCCTTCAGAAAAGTAAAAATCACTTGCAGATTATTTATTATTCAGTGAGTGCAATTGCAGCTATTTTCATAATAGCATTTTTATTAATAGTTTCTTCTAATGAAACGGTGGTTCAATCGAATGACGTGAGTTTTGTGAAAGTTGATTCGGAAGAAATTCAAGAATACTTGGCTCCTGAAATGAATGAGATTACCACAGTGCAAGGTGCAACGCAAGAAAGTACCTCAAGTGCAGCAGTGAGAAATAATGAAGATTTGTTTGCGTCCATTTCTACCGGTGACTTGGCGCAATACATAGAGGAAGAGGATGTCGATAGCTCTGAAGATGAAGTCGACGATTTGTTTTATTAAAATTTAAGCAAAATGAGAAAGTTAGTAATATTTACCTTGCTGTTAATGACAATTCCAGCAATGGCACAAGAAGGGTCGGGTAAAGGGAAAAGTCCAGAACAGCGAAAAGAACGAAGAGAAAAAATTGATTCTTTGAAACAAGTGTACATCAACACAGAATTGGAACTTACCAAAGAGCAGCAAGACAAGTTTTGGCCTGTGTATGATGAAATGCACAAAAAAATGAAAGAAGCAGGCCGTAAAAAAGTAGAAGCAGCAAAGGATTTAAAAGCAAATATTGAAACCTTGAAAGAAGCTGAAATTAAAGCTAAAGTGGACATCATTCAAGCTGCTGAACAAGAAAAGTTGAATCTCAAGAAAGAGTATTCGACCAAAATTGCCAACGTAATTACGTACAAAAAAGCAGTGCAATTAGTAGGTGTTGAGCATGACTTTCGCGAAAAATTACGCGAAGAAATGGAAAAACGTAGAGGTGGGAAGCAACAAGGAAGTCGTCCTGCGCCTCTCATGGAAGAAGAAGATTAAAATAGAATAGTAGTGGTGGTTAAAAAGCCCGTTCGGTAATTACTGAATGGGCTTTTCTTTTTTAGATTGTAATTGCTGAGCTATATTCAATAAAAATATGAACCTTTTATCTACTTAACTTTACAATTATCGAAGAGTTTAGCGTTATACACTTAGATGGTCGAATTATGAAGCAGCAATTTTTGAAATTAGAGAATCCATGCAGTGAGCAATGGAATACTATGCAAGCAAATTCCGAGGGAAGATTTTGCGATTCGTGTGCTAAGAATGTGATTGATTTCACGTCTATGTCACCAGTGGAAATTTCGCTCAAAATGAAACAAGCGAAGGGAAAAATTTGTGCTCAGATTTCAAGTGAACAGCTAAATAGCCCTTTGATTATTGCTCGCCAACAAAAATCGTGGAGTGTTTTGCCTTATAGTACAATTGCTGCAAGTTTGCTAATTGCAAGTTCCCTAGTTGCTTGCGAAACACATTGTTCATTCCATGCTTACAACAGAATTGAACAAGTCAGCACTTTTGGACAAATAATGAACATACAATCAAATAGAAATTCAGTTCCAAAAGGCACTATTGAAGATGTAACTCTATTTAGTGGTAAAATCTTACATTCAGAATCTCAACAACCCATTAAAAATGCAAAAATTTCATTCGTCTGCACTCAAAAAGTAATCAGTGGGTATAGTGATGAACAGGGAAATTTTGAACTGAAAATTGAAAGTAATTTATTAGATCAAGACAATGTAGTACGGTTTTCTTACGGTGAAGTGAAAGCACCTCTTGGAGACTCAATCACTTATTTTCAAGGGTATGACACAAAGGATGTCGTTTATTCAAAGGCCGATTTCGCCATGAAACAAGAAGTTTTAGCACATCCATCTATACATTATGTGGGTGGAATTGGTCGCTATGTTGAACGAAAAGATCCAATTGTACTGGAAAATGGTGTTCCAATAAAATACAAAGATTTTGCTGCAGCTCTTCAAGGAGAAAAGAGTGTTTGTAGTCTCGAAAACAAAGAATACCTGTATTTTACAGGTATTTACGCTATGGCTATTTATGGAAATGCAGCAAAAGATGGTCTTTATATCATACTTGCAAAATAGAACTAGATGTTAAATAGCCTATCACAAAAACTCAAATACCTTTTTATTGCTACTATCTTATTGGGGGCTTTGTATTCGTGTAAGTCCTATTCGCACATTAGCTCTACACGAAACAATGTTTGCAAAACACTAGAAAAAAAGACCATTTTATTTGCCGTTTTTGTTGATTCTGATAAAACGCATCCGTGGTTAGAATACGATATAAAATCCACTATGGACTCTATTCAGATAGCAACAACGTGGTTAGAAAAGCAGGCAACTTTGCAGGGGAAATCTATTTCAATACAAGTACAATATGGTATCAACATTGCGAAGGATAGCGTGATTCCGTTCAGGGAAGAATTTAAGTATGGAACACTTTCCCAAACCTTGTTTAAGTATACCGATTTGCGTAAAGGATTAGGAATGGTGGATGATTGGTCGAACAATGTTTCGAAGGATGTTGGTAAAATGTTCGCGCTCGACACGTCAGAAATTGTACTTACGAAAAACAAACCCAACAGTAGAGAGCGACTAATTGCGAAACTTCGAAATCAATACAAAACAGACAATATCGCGCTGATATTTTTCATCAATAATTATTTCGAAAATGAATTGAGTGTCACCTTTCATAGCTCAAGTAGCACTGAAACTGAGTATGCTATTGTAAGCGATAAACAACCAGCTGTGATTGCACACGAGTTTTTGCATTTGTTTGGCGCCTGGGATTTATATATTTCTCCTTTCGATCGAGGAATTGTGACCAAGATGCGCAAACGGAGAGCAATGAAACGCTACCCAGATGAGATTATGGCTTTTGCCTATCGGGATATTGATTCCTTGTCCATTTCTCCATTAACGCGCTATTTAATTGGTTGGGACAATGTGATGGATGAGAATGCAAGCAAAGGTTTCGTGAAACATCGTTGGAAATTATTGGAATATTAAATCGATGAGCAAATCACAAAAGAAAATAGCAATTGTTCCTGTTACCAATGCTGAATCAGATAAGAAAAGTAAGCAGGCGGCGAATCAGAAATTTCGTCGAAAAACTAAAATTCAAGTGAGTAAAGGCGAAGAAATTGTTTATGAAATTCGTGAAGTTTCTGATGTTTGGGCCTTTGAAAAAGATGGAAAGCAATTCATTAAAAATCCAACAAACAAGGACCTAAGAAAATAGTAACTTTGTAGCACGAAATTGATTTTATGCGCACAAACGATTTTCTTAAACTACAAGGTCAAACCAGCCCTTTTCCTTTTTTACTAGAAATTGATTACGCCAAAGGACTTTACTTCTATGATAAGTTCGGGAAATCGTACATGGATATGATTTCTGGTGTTGGTGTTAATAACATCGGACATAACCATCCCAAAGTTGTAGAGGCCATTAAAAAGCAAGTTGATCGGCATTTGCACGTAATGGTGTATGGAGAATTTGTACAAGATGCTCCCTTAGCGATGGCGCAGAAATTAGTTTCCCTTTTGCCCGATTCACTGAATATGGTATACCCTGTAAACTCAGGAACTGAGGCCAATGAAGCTGCATTAAAGTTAGTGAAACGTGTTACTGGTCGAAGTGAATTAGTTTCCTTTCGAGGTTCCTACCACGGTAGTACCCATGGCTCGATGTCAGTTTCTGGAAATGAATTAAAAAAGCAGGCTTTTCGTCCGCTATTGCCTGATGTTCGTTTTTTACAATTTAATTCAGTCGAAGATCTTCAGCAAATAACAGAAAAAACAGCTGGGGTGATTATGGAAACAATTCAAGGTGATGCTGGAGTTCGAATTCCAGATGTAGCCTTTATCCAAGCCTTACGAAAACGTTGTACAGAAGTTGGAGCTTTGCTGATTTTCGACGAAATACAATGTGGAATGGGTCGCACTGGAAAATTGTTTGCCTTCGAACATTTTGGAGTGGTGCCAGATGTTTTAACCCTTGGGAAAGCGCTTGGTGGTGGAATGCCAATCGGTGCACTGGTCTCATCTAAAGAATTACTCGATCAATTTACCTTCGACCCAATGTTGGGTCACATTACGACCTTTGGTGGACATCCAGTTGTTTGTGCTGCTGCTGCTGCATGTTTAGATGTTTTTGTAGAGGAAATAGATTTCGAAGAAGTGGAACGATTAGGACAACTGCTACAAGATTTGATTGGAGTTCATCCTAGTATCAAAGCAATCCGCCGAAAAGGAATGATGTTCGCTTTCGACATGGAATCCGCAGAAGTTGTGAATGATTTAGTAATGAAATGTATGGAAATGGGACTCTTAAGTTTTTGGTTCCTTTCTCATCCGTATAGTTTTCGATTATCGCCACCCTTGAATATTTCGGAGGAAGAAATTAGATTGGCAGCAGCTATCATTTTAAAGGTGCTTGATCATAAGTGAAATTCATCACATTTTCATTCATTTTTTTCAATATTGTAGCAAGTTTGCTAATTAGCAAACTTGCTACGCTTTAGAAAGGTAAAAATCTTTTCTGAGGAACCCTTATTATCATTCACTACTTGCACTGCTTTTTCTTTTAAAGCAGTCCCGTTTTTTTTAATCCAGCTAACTTGATTTTCAAACGATTGTGCATCTGCAATAGAAAAGCCAATCCCTTTTTCAATAAACAAAGCAGCCTCTGGAAAACGACTATATTTCGGACCGAAAATCACTGGTAATCCGAATACGGCAGGTTCTAAAATATTGTGCAGTTTGCCTGAAAATCCACCTCCAACATAGGCAATTGCGCCATACTTGTATGCTGAGGCAAGATGTCCGATTGTATCTAATATCAATACATTTCCACCGAAAGTGTTCTCAAATTGACTGTATCTAATGGCTTTGTCACCAAGTTGATTTTCAATATTTTTTATGTGCGATTCCGAAATGTCGTGCGGTGCAATGATGAATTTTTGATCTCTACTTTTCTTCACGAAGGGAATAAATAGGGCCTCATCTTCTGGCCAACTACTTCCATAAATGAGTGCTTTTTCTTCTTTTAAAAATTGCTCAATGGTGGTATTCTCGTTTGCTTGTAAACTGTTCTCAAGTACACGATCAAAGCGAGTATCTCCAACAATTTCAAAATTCAAAATCCCGATTGACTTCAATAAATCGCCCGTTTTCTGATTTTGAACAAAGAAATAGTCAATGTTTTTTAAAATGTTTCTGAAAAACCCGCCATAGCTTTTGAAATAGATTTGTTGCTGACGCAGCAATGTGCTAACAGAGTATACAGGAATGGAAAATACGTTCGCTTGTTGAATGTAAAAGTGCCAGAACTCGTATTTAACGAAGAATATTTTTGTGGGCTGAAAATGTTGAATGAAGTTCTTTGCGTTGCTTTTCGAATCGATCGGGAGGTACATTGCAAAATCTACTTTGTGCTGACGTTTGTGATAATGCTCCATTCCAGACGGCGAGAAAAAAGTCACCACTAAAAAGACAGTGGGGTCTTTTTCTTTCAATAAATTCATAAGTGGAAGTCCCTGATCAAACTCTCCCAATGAAGCACAATGGAACCATACTACATTACTACTTTCAAATGTTGGTAATTGCTTTTTCCAGTTTCGTCTTCCTACAATCCACGCTTTTGCTTTTGGCACAAATGGCGAAGCTAAAAGTAAGGCCACGTAGTAGATTTGAATCGAAAAGGAATAGAGGAACTGCATTAATTGTAGTAAAATTCTTTCGGTTTTCGCTTGTAAAAAGGAATGAACCAGCCCAATCTTACACCGTATTGAATATCGATCATCGTTTTTGTAGAAACGGGTTCTTCGGGTCTATCGAAGAAGATCGTGCGCATGTTTTTTGTGAATCCTTGCTGCGCATAAAAACCACCATAGAAATTGTAGTAGCCTGCATTTGACATAAAGGCATAGCCTAAAAATTGATGTAAATTTGGTCCCATTGCTAAACGATCATATCCTTTTTTGTAGTCTAATTCAATTTGCGGAATTACTTGGTCTTGTGTTTCAATGCGAAGGTGGTGCATTAAAAAGCCTGCTCCTGCTTGCACCAAGATGCCTGAATTTTTATTAGGCGCCAATACAGGAAACAATTTCCCTACAGTTAAGTTTACATTCATTCCACGAGCTAAAACAAATACCTTTCCTTGATCGCCATTGATATCTGTAATTGTGTTTTGAGCATCTATTAAATGATCAAATAGCCCTGTTAAGCGAATTTTATTACCAAACATAAACTGACTTTCCATTCCAAAATACCAGTTTTTATCTGTTTTGTAACCTGCCATAAATCCAACATGATTCATAAATCCATATTTGTCGGCCAAATCTCCAGCGGTCCAGTTGGCGCCATAATGCACCCCCACCCATGGTGTTCCAATGACTGAGTCTTTCACGTTTCGCTGTGCCAGAGCAGCAAATGAGGACAAAAGAATTAAAAAACAAAACAGTTTTCGCATGGAACAAAAATACATGTAAATCTTTTTCGAACGGCAAGAAAATCCTAAACTGTGCTAATTGTTTAGTTTGTTGTTATTTTTTGATGAAATGTTAAGCCATTTTGGGCGTTTTCTTAAATTTACAGATTCAAATAGATTAAAGAACTAGCTTCATGAAGAAAATACAAATGGTTGATTTGCAAACGCAATATCAAAAAATCAAACCAGCAATCGATTCTGCAATTATAGATGTCATTGAAAAAGCGCAATTTATTAATGGTGAAGAAGTAACAAAATTTCAATCTGATTTGGAAAAATACCTCGGCGTAAAACACGTTATTCCTTGTGCAAATGGAACGGATGCCTTGCAAATTGCCTTGATGGCATTGGGTTGTCAACCAGGAGATGAGATCATTACACCTTCTTTTACCTACATCGCCACAACAGAAGTGATGGCCTTACTTGGATTGAAACCTGTTTTTGTTGAAGTAGAAATGGATTCTTTTTGCATTGATCCAGAGCAAATTGAAGCAGCAATAACGCCTAAAACGAAAGCGATTGTCCCAGTTCATTTGTATGGACAAGCAGCCAATATGGACCGTATCATGGAAATTGCTGAGAAACATAATTTGTATGTTGTGGAAGACAATGCGCAAGCAATCGGAAGCGATTATTTTAATAACGACGGAACAACAACTAAAACTGGAGCGCTAGGAACAATTGGCTGTACTTCTTTTTTTCCATCAAAAAACTTGGGGTGCTACGGTGATGGTGGCGCCATTTTTACCAATGATGATGAATTAGCAAAATTGATTCGTATGATTGCGAACCACGGTCAAAGCAAAAAATATTACCACGATGTTGTTGGCTGTAATTCGCGATTAGATACCATTCAAGCAGCAATATTGAGAATTAAATTAAGAGATCTCGATAGTTATATCGACGCAAGAAGAAAAGTAGCTGACTATTACGATAATTTTTTTGCGAAGTACCCGCAAGTGTTAACACCTGTTCGAGATAAATATTCTAAGCACGTTTTTCATCAGTATACAGTTATTTTGGAAGGGCTTGATCGTGATGGATTACAAGAGCATTTGGCAAGTAAAAATGTTCCTTCAATGATTTATTATCCTGTGCCGGCGCACCGTCAGAAAATGTTTTCCATGTTCGGTAGCGAGAACACCGATTTACCAACAACGGATTGGTTAACAGAACGTGTAATTTCGTTCCCTGTTCATACTGAAATGGAAGAAGAACAATTGGCTTACATTTGTGCTGCCATCGAAGAATATATTACGGAGTAGGGGCTAGAGTCAAGACAAAAGAGTCAAGAGTCAAGACAAAAGAGTCAAGAGTCAAGACAAAAGAGTCAATAAATAGGATTTAATAAAGATGAGGCATAATTTTAGAGATTTAGAGATTTGGAAGGGAGCTTTTTTGATAACTGAAAAGGTTTACCAAGTTTGTGCTCTTCTGCCTGATTCTGAAAAGTTTGGTCTAAAAAGCCAAATTCAACGTTGTGCAGTTTCAATCCCTTCGAATATCGCTGAGGGATCAGGGCGTACGTCAGATAAGGAATTTATTCATTTTCTTAATATTGCACAGGGTTCTTCTTATGAATTGGAAACTCAGTTGCTTTTGATTCAAAAACTATTTAATATTGAAGTCGACTCAATTATTCTATTGATTCAAGAAAATCAAAGAATGACTGCTGGTCTAAAAAGAAAATTAACTTAATAATATGGCACTGTTACTAGTCTTGTCTCTTGACTCTTGACTCCTGCCTCTCGAAAAGATATGAAAAAAATTGCTGTAGTTGGTACTGGTTATGTTGGATTAGTGACAGGAACTTGCTTTGCTGAGACTGGTAATCAAGTTACTTGTATCGATATCAACGAAGAGAAAGTAAAGCAATTGCGCAATGGAGAAATTCCAATTTATGAGCCGCAATTGGATATTTTGTTTGATCGAAATATCGCAGCGCAACGCCTTGTTTTTACCACTTCTTTGGAAGAAGGAATCAAGGATGCTGAAATTATTTTTTTAGCATTACCAACACCTCAAGGTGAAGATGGTTCAGCGGATTTGTCGTATGTTTTAGGCGTAGCTGAAGAGTTAGGGAAGCTGATTGAACAATACGTTGTTGTAGTTGATAAAAGTACAGTTCCAGTGGGTACTGCCGAGAAAGTAAAGGAAGCCATTGCTAAGAATTCCACCGTCGATTTCGCTGTTGTTTCTAATCCAGAGTTTTTGCGAGAAGGTTTTGCCGTAGATGATTTCATGAAACCCGATCGAGTGGTGATTGGTTCTAGTGATAATCGCGCACGAAAAATAATGGAAAACCTATACAAACCTTTTGTGCGTCAAGGTAACCCAATCTACTTTATGGATGAAAAATCTGCAGAATTAACCAAATATGCAGCCAATGCTTTTTTAGCAACAAAAATTACTTTCATGAATGAAATTGCTAATTTTTGCGAGCTAGTTGGGGCAGATGTTGACAAGGTTCGTATTGGTATTGGCTCAGATGACCGTATCGGGAAACGATTCCTTTTTCCAGGTATTGGCTACGGTGGTTCATGTTTCCCAAAAGATGTGAAGGCCCTAGTGAAATCTGGTTCGGAGCAACAATTTTCTTTCGAAATATTGAAAGCAGTGATGCAGGTCAACGAAGATCAAAAAACAGTGCTTTTTCCTAAAATGTTGAATTATTTCAGAGGCGACTTATCAACTAAAACCATAGCAGTTTGGGGGCTAGCTTTTAAACCAGATACTGACGATATTAGAGAGGCACCTGCGCTGTACATGATTGAGCAACTATTGAAATCAGGCGCAAAAGTGCGAGCTTTCGACCCAGAAGCGATGGAAAATGTTCAAAAAACACTAGGAAATACAATTGAGTTTTGCTCGAATGAATATGAAACCTTAGAAAATGCTGACGCCTTATTGATTTGTACGGAATGGGGAATTTTTAGAAATCCCGATTTTTCTAGAATGAAGTCAACAATGAATGATGCCGTTATTTTTGACGGTAGAAATCTATTTGAAGTTGAAGAAATGACAGGGAAAGGATTTTACTATAGCAGTATTGGCAGAAATTTAGTACATTAACAAATGCAACGAAAACGAATTTTAATAACTGGCGCTGCCGGTTTTCTAGGATCACATTTATGCGATCGCTTTATCAAAGAGGAATATCACGTAATTGCGATGGATAATTTAATTACTGGTCGACTTAAAAATATTGAACATTTATTTCCGCTCGAGAATTTTGAGTTTTATAACAACGACGTTTCAAAATTCATTCACGTAGCAGGGAAATTAGATTATATTCTTCATTTTGCTTCACCCGCAAGTCCAATTGATTATCTAAAAATTCCTATTCAAACCTTAAAAGTGGGTTCGTTGGGAGTGCATAATTGTCTTGGTTTGGCAAAAGCAAAAAATGCCAGAATCATGATTGCTTCAACTTCTGAAGTATATGGAGACCCTGAAGTGCATCCACAAACAGAAGATTACTGGGGAAATGTAAATCCGGTTGGTCCACGTGGAGTTTATGATGAAGCGAAGCGTTTTCAAGAAGCAATGACAATGGCGTATCATACCTTTCACGGAGTTGAAACACGCATCGTTCGAATTTTTAACACCTATGGTCCACGGATGCGACTAAATGATGGTCGTGTGTTGCCTGCCTTTATCGGTCAAGCGCTTCGAGGAGAAGATTTAACGGTGTTCGGAAATGGATCTCAAACAAGGTCATTCTGCTATGTTGATGATTTGGTCGAAGGAATTTATCGCTTGCTACATTCAGACTATTCTTCGCCAGTAAACATCGGAAATCCAGACGAAATTTCTATTGGCGATTTTGCAGAAGAAATCATCAAATTAACTGGGACTTCGCAAAAGGTGATTTACAAAGATTTACCTGTTGATGATCCAAAACAACGTCAACCAGACATTACACGTGCAAAAGCACTATTAGGCTGGACACCAAAAATTTCTCGAAGCGAAGGATTGAAAATAACCTATGATTATTTTAAAAATCTCTCTCAAGATGAGTTAAACAAGGTTGATCACTACAACTTCGATAAATACATTCAACGCTAATTGTAGCCCAACATTCAACCTAAAATAAAGCAACAATGAACTATTTTGCACATGAAACAGCAGTAATTGATGAAGGTTGTACAATCGGTGCAGCGACAAAAATTTGGCATTTTTCTCACATCATGCCTAATTGCACCATCGGTGAGCGTTGCAATATCGGTCAGAATGTGGTCATTTCTCCTGAGGTTGTTCTCGGAAATAATGTAAAAATTCAAAACAACGTTTCCATCTACACAGGTGTTATCTGTGAAGACGATGTTTTTTTAGGCCCGTCTATGGTATTTACGAATGTCATCAATCCACGAAGTGCAATCAATCGAAAGGATGAATACGCAAAAACGCTGGTAAAACGGGGTGCAAGCATCGGTGCCAATGCTACCATTGTTTGTGGACATGATATTGGCGAATTTGCTTTTATCGGTGCTGGTGCGGTAGTTACGAAAACAGTACCAGCTTTTGCGTTGGTAGTAGGAAATCCCGCTCGACAAATTGGCTGGGTAGGAGAATATGGTCATCGTTTAGAATTTGATGAAAATGGAAACGCAACATGCCGCGAGAGCGAACAAACATATAAATTACAGAACGGAATCGTCATCCGCACCGCGTAGGGGCGAATCACTATTCGCCCGTGAAATCATAAAAAAAAATAATTAATAGGAGCGAATATAATTCGCCATACCCAAACAAAATGAAAAAAAACATATTAATCACAGGAGGCGCCGGATTTATCGGTTCGCATGTAGTTCGTTTGTTCGTCAATAAATACCCCGACTATCAAATCATCAATTTTGATAAATTAACCTACGCAGGCAACTTAGAAAACCTTCGTGATGTAGAAAATGCATCCAATTATCGCTTTGTGAAAGGAGATATTGTCTCAGCTGAGGATGTAAACAAGGTTTTTGAGGAATTTAAAATCTCCGATGTCATTCATCTTGCCGCTGAATCGCATGTGGATCGATCCATCGAAGGACCCATGGCTTTTGCTGTCACCAACGTTGTGGGAACCTTAAATTTGTTAGAAGCGGCACGAAAAAATTGGAAGGAGGGAACGAATCATGTTTTCCATCACGTTTCCACCGATGAGGTCTACGGAAGTTTGGGTGAGGACGGTCTGTTTACTGAAACAACTGCCTACGACCCAAGAAGTCCCTATTCGGCATCAAAAGCATCATCGGATCATTTTGTGAACGCTTATTTTCACACCTACAAATTGCCAGTGAAGTTGTCGAACTGTTCCAACAATTACGGTAGTCATCACTTTCCTGAAAAATTGATTCCCTTGATGATTCACAATATTATCAAAAATAAAGCACTTCCAGTGTATGGAAAGGGAGAAAATATTCGTGACTGGTTGTGGGTAGGCGATCATGCACGGGCGATTGATACTATTTTTCACGAAGGAAGAATAGGTGAATCGTATAATGTTGGCGGACTCAACGAATGGAAAAACATCGATTTGGTCTTGTTCCTTTGTCGATTGATGGATACTAAATTGAATCGACCAGCGGGTACTTCCGAACAGTTGATTAACTATGTAACAGATCGTGCTGGTCATGATTTGCGCTATGCCATCGATGCTTCTAAAATTGAAAATGAACTGCAATGGCAACCATCTTTGACATTTGAAGAAGGCTTGGAGACTACTGTAGATTGGTATTTGGCCAATCAAGAATGGGTGGAGAAAATCGTCACTGGCGATTATCAAAACTACTACGAGCGCATGTACACACAGCGTGATGCCTAACTTCTACAAAACCCATTAGTGCATGTTCTCTTTTTTTAAGAAAAAACCAAGCCGCTTACCGATCGATTTAAGTCGACTTGGGGTTGATATGCACAGTCACCTCATTCCAGGAATTGACGACGGGGCAAAAACCATTGATGAGAGCATTGCAATGCTATACAAATTTCAAGAGCTCGGCTATCGAAGGGTGATTACCACGCCGCATACGATGAGCGATTACTACAAAAACACACCAGAAATAATCTTGTCTGGACTTGAAAATGTGCGTGCTGAGGCAAGAAAAATTGGACTAACTATAGAAATTGAGGCCGCATCAGAATATTATTTTGACGACCTGTTCATGAAGAAAATTGGCACTGAAGAAATTCTGACTTTTGGAGGCAATCATGTTCTTGTAGAATTTGCAATGCGAGGTGTTCCTTTATATGAAAATGACATGTTCTTTGCCCTCATCAAAAACAATTACCAGCCCGTTTTGGCCCATTTTGAGCGCTACATGGGATTTTTTGGAAGTGTAGATAAAGCGAAAGAATACAAAGACAGAGGTATTCTTATTCAAATGAATCTACTTTCTCTTACTGGACATTATGGCCCTGAGGTGAAAAAACAAGCCGAACGATTGGTCGACGCAAAATTGGTTGATTTCGCCGCAACAGATTGTCATCGCATAGACCATCTAATGCTATTAGAAAAACACCTTTCCGATGAATATTTTCATAAATTGTTGGAGTTGGAGTTAAGGAATGGGGAGCTTTGATATGAAGTTAAAAGTTCTTAAGTTGCGTAGAATTATTTTTTTTTCTTAATTCTTTTTTAGTATTTTCACATAAAATATAAAATATGTACAAAATTTTATTGATTGCTATTAGTAGCATTTTTTCTTTGAATGCATTTCAATCCATTGGACAAGTTTATGAAAGTGAGGAGTTACGTCTTCAGGTTGAAAAGGATGCCCAGAAGAAATCGCCCAGAGAAACAACTGCAGAATCTGAAATTGATCTTGCACAAATAGATGTAGTTCCTTTTTCATATTTAGGAACAGAAAATTATTATAAAATTTCAAAAATTGAAGTTGTAAATATTCCTGATTATTATTCAGCAAGTGAAAGAACTGAAATTGAAAATGAAGGTCTAAGTGAATATCAAATCAATGATTTTTTAGTTGATTTGGACAGTAAACAATTTATAATTGTGAATAGAACTTCTTTAAGTTTCCGCAAATTCGATTTTCAAATAATGAATAATGAACTATTTGTTGAATGTGCAACTTGTAATTTCCCTCCAATTAAAATTCATCAGCATGATGGAAATGTATTACACCTTGATTTTCCAAATCAAGATGAAGGGAAAGACTTTGTCTTTAGATTTATTTTTACAAAATAATAGAGAAATATGAAAAAGCTATATATACTTGGTTTACTGTCCTTACTTTTCTTTACTTCATTTGGTCAGTTGGCTGATGTTAATTATACAGTTCAAACTGTAAATGTTACAAGTTATGAAGGTGGTTTTGGAGGACCGTGTTGGGAATCTGGTAATGAAGAATATACCGCTTATGTTGGTTCGTATGACAATGTAAATGGCACGGCTACATCAACTGGATGCCAGACATGTGATAATAATGGAAACTGTTCCTATGCAGGAGGGATTACTCTCCAATCACGAACAAATAATGCTTACTCCATTTTTTCAACTATTGATGCTTGGGAAGATGATGGAGGAAGCAGATGTGGATATGATGGAGGTGATGACTGTCGAAGACAAGAAACTGCGTCCTATAATTTTCGTGAATTTGCATTTCCATCAAATGGAGCTTATACCAATGGGCCAACATGGGGAGGTACCAATAACCATCAGTGGACCATAAGAACTACGTGGCGCTACGCTGGCACAGCTAACTTAATTATTCCAGGATGCGGAGTTCAAACCACGGCATACGCTGCTGGTGCTATTCGTTCATGGTCAGTAAATTTAACCGCAGGAGTTGTTTATAATTTCAACAATTGTACAAGTGCATCAAGTGATACTTATTTGCGAATTTATGGACCAGATGGTTATACTAATGTAGCAAATGGCGATGACAATTGTGGGGTTTTGTCTTCCATAAATTATACTCCTGGTGCAACGGGAACTTATTACATTGAATTGGCGCAATTTTCCAGAGGAGCTTTAGCAGCTGGAGGAACGCTCTCATACAGTATTGTAGCACCGACAACATCTACAAATGGAGGAAATGTAACTTTGTGTCAAGGCACTAATTCAGCTGGTTTGGCGGGCAGTGCACCAACAGTTGGTACAGGAACTTGGACAGCCTCAAGCGGCTTGGTTTCATTCTCAGGCATTAATACTCCAAATTCCACGTTGTCTTCTGGAACATCGGGAACATATACTGCAACATGGACCATCAATAATGGTGGGTGTACAAGTGCAAGTTCGCTAACGGCAACAATTAACTCCAACACTAACAACCCTGGCGTTATCACAGCACCTGCAAGTATTTGTGTTGGTTCACCAGCTAGTATTTCCAATGTAACTGCTGCAACTACAGGTGCTCCAGCCTCTGCAGGACCAAACTATTATTATTATTGGCAACGAACATCAGCGCCAGTAGTGGGTTGGACAATGTATGATGGACCAACAAGTGCGTTAACATCTGCATTACCTGCTGCTGTTACTGGTACTGCTGGAACTTATTTGTTGGCCCGTAATTCAGAATTTGGGTGCGTGGGCCAAGTTTCAGCACCATTTTTGAATTTAACAGTTAATGCGGCTGCCACTTTGGGAACTTTATCCAATGCAGGTCCTATTAATTTTTGTGATGCGGGAGGTAACTTCACAACAGCAGTTAATGTCTCTGGACAAACAGGAGCAGTTATGTGGGATTGGGGTAGTAACAACGGCGTTTGGAATAATAACTGGGTAGCTGGAGCAAACTCTGGTGTGTGCTGTTTTCCAAAGAAAATCTCTAATAGTGATGGAAATGCAGACCGTATTCGCTACCGCGTAACAAATGGTGTTTGTCCTTCTGTTACTTCAGGTACCATTTTAATTCAAAATAGATATAATGAAGCACCAACTTCTTTAGCTTCATCAACTTCAATATATTGTGCAGGCGCAGGTCCAGCAAATATTACCTTGACTGCAACCTTCCCAGCCAACATTAATATGAATGGGACTGTTCGTTTTTATAGTGGTAGTTGTGGTGGAACCTTGGTGGGAAATGTAAGTCCTTCTGCCACATCAGCAACAGCTGCTGTTACAATTGCTGCACCAGCAGGCACAACAACCTATTACGCTCGTTATGAGCCTGGGGCAGGTACAGGTTGCGCAAATACGGCATGTGTGCAAACAACAGTAACTGTTCAAACACTTTCTGTAGCTCCTACTTCAATTGTAGGAACAACTACAATTTGTGCAGGAGGAAATACTACACTTACTTTATCTGGCGGTACTGCTGGAACAGGCGCGACGGCTCAATGGTTTGCTGGCTCTTGTGGAAGTGCAGTAATTGGAACAGGAAATAGTATCGTTGTTTCACCTGGATCTACTACAACTTATTTTGTACGTTATACTGGAACTTGTAATACAACGGCATGTGCGAGTGTAGCAGTCACTGTTCAAACACTTTCTGTAGCCCCTACTTCAATTGTAGGAACAACTACAATTTGTGCAGGAGGAAATACGACACTTACTTTATCAGGAGGTACTGCTGGAACAGGCGCAACGGCTCAATGGTTTGCTGGCTCTTGTGGAAGTGCAGTAATTGGAACAGGAAATAGTATCGTTGTTTCACCTGGATCTACTACAACTTATTTTGTACGTTATACTGGAACTTGTAATACAACGGCATGTGCGAGTGTAGCAGTCACTGTTCAAACACTTTCTGTAGCCCCTACTTCAATTGTAGGAACAACTACAATTTGTGCAGGAGGAAATACGACACTTACTTTATCAGGAGGTACTGCTGGAACAGGCGCAACGGCTCAATGGTTTGCTGGCTCTTGTGGAAGTGCAGTAATTGGAACAGGAAATAGTATCGTTGTTTCACCTGGATCTACTACAACATATTTTGTACGTTATGCTGGAACTTGTAATACAACGGCATGTGCGAGTGTAGTTGTGAATGTGAATACGATTTCTACCGCTCCAACAATTACACCAGTTGCAGGTACAGTTTGTCCAAACACCAATGTTACTTTAACTGCTGCTGGCGGAACGGCGGGAACTGGGTCAACAATAAATTGGTACACTGGTGCAAATGGATCTGGAACATTTTTAGGGTCTGGTGCTTCGATTGTTGTTGTTCCGAACGCTTCTGCGACATATTACGCTAGAAGAGAAGGAGCTTGCAATAACTCAACCGATGCAACTGTAACCGTAAATGTGAAAACATTCTACTATGCTGCCAATGGAACATCGGGTAATAGTTATTGTACTGATAATGCTGGCTGGCATCATTTCTACAATGGAAGTGAAATTTTGTTCTCAGTTCAAGGAGATATAAGTGCAGCGCCTCCTGGCTTCCCAGTTGCTTCAATTAATGTGAATGGTTCATATTATCAGCAAACAGAAGGTCCTGGTACACCAGCAGGATGTGCTTCGAACATTGATCCAAACGAAGAACGTTTTGAAATGGCTAGAAGTTGGAATTTAGATATGGGTGGTGGAGCTCCAAGTGGAACTTACAACATTCGTTTCTATTACCCTCCAGCAGAACGTACAGCAATTGAGACAGCAGCAGCAAATCATCTAGCTACTTATCCTGCATGTGGGTATACTTATAAATATGCAACACCATTAGGCTTCTACTGGTTTAAAAATTCAGGAAGTAATTATTCTGCTCCGTTGTATGATGCTACGCATTATTCAGGAAGTGGTGGAACTGCCCCTGGAGGTGTAAACTATGCGCAATGGACTGGTATTACAGGTTTCTCAGGAGGTTCTGGTGCAGTTATTTTGTCATCAGTTACTGAACTTCCTATCGAACTTAATGGCTTCTCAGCCCTTTGTAGTGCTGAAGCAACAGCTGTAAATGTGCAATGGTCAACCGCCTCTGAACACAATTCTTCGCACTTTGTAGTTGATCGTAGCTTTGATGCTACAAGTTGGACTGCAATAGGTACGATTCAAGCAGCAGGGAACTCTACTGTTTTACAAGAATATAGTTTGATCGATGATGCAACAGTTATTCGTGGACATGATGTAATTTACTATCGTTTAAATCAATTTGACAACGATGGAGTTAGCAAAATATACGGTCCAACAAGTGCAGAATGTTCGAATGATATGCTTGGTATGGAATTGTTTCCAAATCCAGCTTCTGATCTTGTAAATGTTTTGCTTCATGATGATATTACCAATGAAACATCAATTGTATTTACTGATGTACAAGGCAAAGAAGTGAAACGTATCATTTGTAATGAGCAAATTGGAAAATTATACACTGTTGATTTAACAGGTATGAATCCTGGAGTATACATTGTTCGTTTAATGGATGGTAAAGCAAATGGAGAATTTGTTCGCTTTGTGAAACGATAAATATTTAAATAGCTATTTAGAAAGTCCTCATGAAAATGAGGACTTTTTTTGTTTTTCGTAGCTATCGATATATTCTTTATCGCCTTGCTACAAAGGACACGCGATGATCTTTTTGCATTTTATCGAAGCCACCGTCTTACTTCAACAATTTCAAATACTTTTGAATGGTATTTTCAATTCCGAGATAAAGTGCATCAGAGATTAAGGCATGACCGATAGACACTTCTGCAAGTTGTGGTATGTTTTTCTTGAAAAATTTCAAATTATCTAAACTCAAATCATGTCCAGCATTAATTCCTAATCCAAGTTCATGGGCCAATGTTGCAGCTTTCACATAAGTAGCAATGGCATTTGAAGGATGGGTAGCATAATCTTCAGCATAAGGTCCAGTATACAATTCAATACGATCTACACCTGTTTTAGCAGCAAACTCAATATTTGTGATTGAAGTATCGACAAAAATCGAACTACGAACACCGAGTGATCGAAAATGGTCGGCCAATTCTTTTAATAAAACAACGTTCTTTTTAGTATCCCAACCTGCATTCGATGTTAAAATGTGAGGTGGATCTGGAACCAAAGTTGCTTGTGCTGGTCGAATTTCTTCAATCATTTGGATATAGCGCTCATCAGGATAGCCCTCAATGTTAAATTCCGTTGTCACCACATTTTTTAGCTCGTAAACATCTTTGGTGGTAATATGTCGTTCATCTGGTCGAGGATGTACTGTGATTCCTTCTGCTCCAAATCGTTCACAATCAATTGCAAATTGAAGCACATTCGGAACATCACCCCCTCGCGCATTGCGAATAGTAGCAATTTTATTGATGTTAACACTTAATTTTGTCATTGTTTGTTCTTTTTTACAAAAGTAACTTGTTTTTAAGCTCAATCGTAATTCGAAAATCGTAAATCCGAAATAAAAAAGTAGTAATTTTACCCAGCATGAGAGCAATTGAATTGATTACACAGGAAATTCCACCATTGAAAGCATCAGATACTGGTGAAAAAGCACTGGAATGGATGGATGAACTAAAGGTGACACATCTTCCTGTTTTGAAGAAAGGAAATTTTGTTGGACTGATTTCGGAATCGGATTTGTTAGATAAAATGAGTTTGAATGAAAATTTGGATCAATTGTTCGATCATCTTCCTCGCCCATACGTTTACGCTGACGCACATATTTACGAAATTATGAAACGTATTGCGGACCATAAAATTAGCGTGTTGCCAATTCTCGACAAAGAAGAAAAATACCTTGGTTGCACAAGTATTTATCACCTGTTGACTGTTTTTGCAAATACAGGAAGTATCAAAGAAACAGGTGGAATTATCGTTGTTGAGATGAATGCTGCTGATTATTCAATGGCTAAAATTGCACAAATTGTTGAGGGAAATGGTGCGAAGATACTTAGTTCGTATATAATGTCTGCAGTAGATTCTACTAAAGTTGAGCTCACTTTGAAAATTAATCAAATCGAGCTTTCCTCTATCATTCGCACCTTTGAACGTTATGATTACGTCATAAAAGAGACCTACCAAAAAAGCAGTTCAGACGATGATTTACAAGATCGTTTTGATTCACTAATGTACTATTTACGTTTTTAATTAAATGCTATGAAAGTTGCTATTTATGGAATAAAGGTGAATAGTTTCACAATCGTTACCTTCAAAGAGCTTTTTAAACTTTTAGCTCGTTTTAATTGGACGCCAGTACTTGAAGTGAATTTGAAGAAGCTACTCTCAGATAAAATTGCTGAAGTTGATGCAATGGCTACGTTTGCAGACCATCACGATTTGAAGAATGGTTTTGGTCTTTTGATTAGTCTAGGCGGAGATGGAACTTTTATCGATTCAGTTGGTTTTATTAGAGATTCACAAGTACCAATCATTGGAATTAATGCGGGTCGTCTTGGTTTTTTAGCAAATATTTCCAAAGATCATATTGAAGCAGCTTTGCAAAAAATTCATGATAAAGAGTATGAATTGCAAGTGCGTTCCCTCTTGCGGATCAAAATGAACAATACTATTTTAGGTGAGGATAATTTTGCATTGAATGAAGTGTCATTGCACAAAAGAGATACCAGCTCTATGATTACCGTGCATGCTGAGTTAGAGGGTAAATATTTGAATTCATACTGGGCGGATGGTTTAATTGTCGCTACCCCAACGGGAAGTACCGCCTACTCTTTAAGTTGCAACGGACCCATCGTTACACCGGGATGCAAAGTACACATTTTAACGCCGATTGCTCCCCATAACTTAAATGTTCGACCAATGGTTGTACCAGATCACATGCCAATACGTTTAACTGTGGAAGGAAGAGTTCGCAGATATTTGGTTAGTATCGATGGTAAGTCGCATGTAATACAAAAAGGTGAAGAATTGATTATTGAAAAAGCAGAATTTACAATTAATGTCATTAAATTTGAAGGCAATAATTTTCTCGACACTATTCGAAATAAAATGTTGTGGGGAATCGATAAAAGAAATTTAAATAAGTAAAAAAATATGAAAATGAGAAGTTTAACTTTATTGCTCGTTTTATTGAGCACATCAATGGCAGTATTTGCAGCAAAGCCTAAGAAACCGAAATTAGAGCCGGGAATCTATGCAGAAGTCACGACCTCAAAAGGCGTTATCATGTTGAAATTGGAACATGTAAAGACACCAATGACTGTTGCTAATTTTGTTGGTTTGGCAGAAGGAAAGTTCAAGGCATTTGATTCCGTGATTGCAAAACCATTTTACGATGGACTAAAATTTCATCGTGTTATTCCAGATTTTATGATTCAAGGTGGGGATCCACAAGGAAATGGTTCAGGTGGACCTGGTTACCAATTCTACGATGAAACTCGTGATGATTTGAAGCATGATAAAGGTGGAATTCTATCAATGGCTAATTCTGGTCCAGGGACAAATGGAAGTCAATTTTTTATTACGCATGTTCAAACACCTTGGTTAGATAGCAAGCATACTATTTTTGGTCATGTTTTGACAGGACAGGATGTTGTAAATGCTATTGCGCAGGATGATATCATCATGAAAGTTAAAATAGTTCGAGTTGGAAAGGAAGCGAAGAAGTTTGATGCAACGGCAGTATTCAAAAAATGCTACGATGAAATCAAAGCGAAAGATGATGCTAAATTGGCAGAGCAAGCAAAAATTGCTGCAATGTCTGAAGAGGAATACAAGAACTACATGTTTCAGGAAGTTAAAAAATTACACCCTACAGCTCAGCAATCTAAAACTGGATTGGTGTACGTGATTGAAAATGAAGGCGAAGGTGAAAAAGCAATGGAAGGGGACAAAATGTCTGTTCATTACAAAGGAACATTCCGTGCCGATGGAAAGCAATTCGATTCTTCATTTGATCGCGGTATGCCCATGGAATTTGGCTACAAAGTACAACGCATGATTCCAGGTTTCGAAGAAGGATTAGGTCTTGTAGCAAAAGGAGGTAAGGCAAAATTGATTATTCCTTATTATGCTGCGTACGGTAAAAATGGCCGTCCAGGTGCAATTCCACCTTACGCTGATTTAGTTTTTGATATAGAGGTGGTAAACATTGAAAAAAGTGCACACCAAGAAGGTGATGGTCATGATCATGATGGTCACGGTCACGAAGGACACAATCATTGATACTATTTTATAGTATAGTTTTGAAAGCTCATTCTTAATTTAAGAATGAGCTTTTTTTGTCATTACAATTTTAAAATTTTAGAATTTTAAAGTTGTAGAGTTTTAAATATTTCCTACGAGATTTTTTTATTGTTGTTAACAAAATGCGCATATCAAAAACAATCAATTTCAAAGTTGTAGCGAGGTAAATTTTTTCTACCATTTTCTTTAACTATCAATTCTGAGAGAGGGGAAAAGCGGTAATAACTTGAAAAAAATTAGAAATTGTAGATTTGAACTATTGACTTAAAGACTTATCTCAAAGGACATTTATTTGGATTTCCAAGTCGAACAGATAGTGTTACTCCAAATGTGCTGTACCAGTCTTTGGTGCTTTTTGTACCTCTTTTACCGAAACGATCACCATTGAGGCTTCTATTCGAAAGAATAGCAGCAGTTGGACCGCTTTCAATGGATAATAGGGTAGGATCAACGTAAGAATCGCTTCCCACATCATCAAGGTAATCTGTAAATGTTTTACGAATGAGGTATTCAACTCCCATGGAGAATCTTTTGCCAAATGCCATTTTAAATCCAGCACCTATCGGTAAACAGAATTGAATTTTGCTGTAATGCTTTTTACTATTGATTGATGTTCCTTGTCCCTCTGTTCCCAATGCTTGTAGCTCAACTTTTTCGTCGTTGTACATTGTTTTTGGATTCATGTAGAAACCACCTGCCTCCGCAATCAAATAGCAGGTACCTTGGTACTGTTTTTTACTACCTAACCAAAACGGTAAATACGTAAATTCAACTCCGCTGGCGACTTCAAAAATATTGGAAAAAAAGCTCAAATTACGATTGCGATTCACGTCCATCTTTGCATCAGAATCATATGCTTCTACTTTCGCATAATGCAAATTTACTCGGAAACTTAATCGTGAATGAATGTTGAATCGGTAGAAAACGCCTCCTGATAGATTTGTCTTATAGAAGTGTTTGTATTGATTTAAATCGCCTATGTAATAAGACCCACCAATATTGATGCCCAACTCAGAACGCGATTTACCATTCTGCAATTGTGCAAATAATGTCGTCCCAACAAGTATCAATATGCAACTTAACAGTTGTTTCATTCGTGTCTCTTAAACGTCAAAAATACGGTTTTATTGCAAGTTTTTGAAGTGTTTGCTAACTGTTAATTTCATCTCGCAAGAATAAATAATGTTATAAATATAACAAATTGTAAAATATCTACTTTTTTCAATAAAAAGAATGTACTTTTGTAGTCCAAAATTTAATATGAAATCAACTGATTTAGTTTCAATTGCCGAAGAGTTCGGCACGCCAGTGTATGTTTATGATGCTTCTAAAATCGTTCACCAATATCATCGATTAAAGAATGCCTTTGACGGTGTGGATGTTCATTTGCATTATGCGATGAAAGCATTGAACAATATTAATATTTTGCGTTTATTGAAGAATGAAGGTGCTGGACTTGATGCTGTTTCAGTAGAAGAAATACATTTGGGCATCAGAGCAGGATTTGCTCCCAACCAAATTATGTACACACCCAATGGTGTCTCATGGCAAGAAATTGATGAGGCAATTAAATTGGGAGTGCATCTTAACATTGATAATTTATTTATGTTGGAAAAATTGGGACAAGAGTATGGAGATAAAGTCCCCTGCTGCATACGAATCAATCCACACATTATGGCGGGTGGGAACTCGAATATTTCTGTTGGTCATATCGATTCAAAATTTGGAATTTCAATTCATCAGTTGCGTCATATTCAGCGAATAATGAATCATTACAATATTCATGTGGTTGGCTTGCATATGCACACAGGTAGTGATATAATTGATGCTGATGTGTTTCTTCGCGGAGCAACTTTATTGTTTGAAGCTGCTGAATTTTTTCCTGAACTTCGTTTTGTGGATTTGGGAAGCGGATTCAAAGTGGCATACAAGGCAAGTGATTTCGTGACTGACATAGAAAAAATTGGAAAAAAAATTGCTGATTCTTTTATTGATTTTTGTAAGTCGTACGGTCGTGATTTGGAATTGTGGTTCGAACCAGGGAAATTTATCGTGAGTGAATCTGGAAATTTGCTGGTAAGCGTGAACGTTGTGAAGCAAACTACATCAACGGTTTTTGCGGGAGTAAATAGCGGACAAAATCACCTTATTCGTCCAATGTTTTATAATGCATATCATCACATTGAAAATATCAGCAATGGGGATGGTGATCAAAAATTGTATTCTGTGGTTGGAAATATTTGTGAAAGTGATACCTTAGGTCACGATAGAATGATCAATGAAGTTCGTATTGGCGATGTACTTTCCATTTCAAATGCTGGAGCGTATGCTTTTTCTATGAGTAATCAATACAACGCGCGCACTAGACCGCCCGAGGTTTTATGGATTGATAACGAAGCGAAATTAATTCGCAAGCGAGAAACGCTGGAAGATATTTACCGAAACGAAGTAGAGGTGGTATTCTAATTAGGTAAGTTGTTCAAACATCTTTTCTAAACGAACATTTTTTACTAGCGTATCATCAGCTACAAAAAGTACTTTCTTGCAACGATTTCTTTCCAGCCATAAATCCAAATTAGATACTGCAACCATTAGGGTTCCATTGATATCCATGGTGTGTACTGGTTTTTGACGAAAATCGAACAAGTTAACGATTTCTTCAATTTCCCTTGGAATTTCTTGATTTTCTGTGACAATTACAATACCATCAATTCCTTCATCTAAATCTTCATTTTTGTTTGAAAGCTCAGCGTTATTGATGTCACGAGATTGTAGCCAGTTATAAATAAAACTACCGAATTGTGTGTTGGCTTTATAGTAAATACAATCTACTTTCATGGTCTAGTCCTGGATAAAAAAATAAGTGTGCAAATATACTACTATTTAAATGCAAAGCACTTGATTAGTTACTATTATTTTATGAAAACACGAAAGAAACTCCCTGAAAAACTTCTTTATGAATCAGTAGCCTAGAATTCGCATGAAGTCTGCAGCACTTTGTTCTTGGCTAAATAATTCAGTTGTTAACTTTCCATTTTCGTCGCGACCGATGATAATGTGTTTAGGTTCAGGTATTAAGCAGTGCTTGAGTCCACCAAAGCCACCAATGGTTTCTTGATACGCTCCTGTGTTGAAAAATCCTATATATAATGGATCATTTCGATCAAATTTCGGCAAATAGATGGCATTCGAGTGTTGCTCTGAATTGTAGTAATCATCGCTATCACAAGTCAATCCACCGAGGAGAACTCGCTCGTAATCATCGTTCCAACGATTGATAGCTAACATAATAAAACGCTGACTTATTGCCCAGGTATCTGGAAGATTGGTCATGAACGATGAATCTATCATGTTCCACTTCTCACGATCATTCTGTTGTTTTTGATGAAGGACACTGAAAATTGCCCCACCACTTTCGCCAACAGTAAACGAGCCGAATTCTGTAAAAATATTAGGCTCCGGAATGTCATTGTCGCTGCACACGCGTTGTACTTGCATCAAAATTTCTCGCACCATGTAGGCATAGTCGAAATCAAATGCCAATGATTTTTTAATAGGGAATCCACCACCAATGTTCAGTGAATCTAATTCTGGACAAATTTTCTTTAAATCGCTATACACTCTCAAACATTTCGTCAACTCATTCCAATAGTAGGAAGTATCGTTGATTCCAGTATTGATGAAAAAGTGAAGCATTTTAACTTCCACACGTGGATTTTCTTTAACAATTGCTTTATAAAAAGGAACTATTTCACGGTATCGAATCCCTAATCGCGAGGTGTAGAACTCAAATTTTGGTTCTTCCTCAGAGGCAATACGAATACCAATTTGTATTGGCTGATCTGTCTTTGCAAGAATTTCTTGCAACTCTTGAGTGTTGTCGACTACTGGAATTACTTTTAATTTTTGGTCATTGATTAAATCACAAATGTTGTTGATGTATTCAGGTGGTTTAAATCCATTGCAAATAACATAACGTCCATCAGGCAATTTACCATTTGAATTTAATTTTTTTACGATATCGATATCGAAGGCAGATGATGTTTCAATATGTACATCATTCTTCATCGCTTCATCTAAGATGAAAGAAAAATGATTACTTTTTGTACAGTATGAATAGTAGTAATTTCCAGCGTAACCAAGATTACTCATTGCTTCTCGGAACCAACCTTTGGCACGTTGAATGTTGTTTGAAACTTGAGGTAAATAGTTAAATTTCAACGGAGTACCGTATTCGTCTATTAAACGCATAAGGTCTATTCCATGAAAAAACAATCGATCTTCACGTAAGTGAAATTCATTCTGTGGAAAATCAAAGGTTTGGTCTATTAAATCAAAGTATCTAGTTCTCATTTTTTCTTCATCAATTCATTTATATTTTCCACAGGTCGAGCAATAATTGCCTTTCTGCCTTTAATTACGATGGGACGTTCAATTAGTTTCGGATTTTTGACCAAAATTTCAATCCATTCGTCTTCAGTATAAGTTTTCCCTGCGAAATTTTCAATAAAAATCGGTTCCTTTTTACGAACGATTCCTTCAGCGGGAAGATTTAATTTCTTTAGAAGGGCTTTTATTTTACTTGCAGTTGGTGTTTTTTTGAGGTACAGAATGGTATCGATTTCTACATCAAAATCTTTCAGTAGTAGCATTGCTTTGTTACTCGTGGAGCAAGATGGGTTGTGGAAAATTTGAATCTTCTCCATTATTGACCTCCAAATTCCATTAAGTACGATTTCAAAAATGGTGTAAGCTCGCCGTTCAATACTTTATCAGGATCATTTACCATAAAATCTGTTCGGTGATCTTTCACACGTCGGTCATCCAAAACGTAACTTCGAATTTGAGATCCCCATTCAATTTTCTTTTTGCCAGCCTCAATTTCGTCACGCGATTCTTTACGTTTTCGAATTTCAAGTTCATAGAGTTGTGAACGAAGCAACTGCAATGCTTTTTCCTTGTTCGCAAGCTGCGAGCGAGATTCTGAGTTTTCTATGATGATTCCTGAAGGAGCATGTCGCAATCGAACTGCTGTTTCCACCTTATTTACGTTTTGTCCACCTGCACCACCTGCTCGCATTGTTTCAAATGAGATATCAGCTGGATTTATGTAGATCTCAATGGTGTCATCAACCGAAGGGTACACATAAACAGACGCAAAAGAGGTCATTCGTTTCCCTTGCGCATTGTAAGGACTTACCCTCACTAGGCGGTGAATTCCATTTTCTCCCTTCAAATAACCAAATGCAAATTCACCCTCTATTTCTAACGTCACGGTTTTAATTCCTGCAACATCACCCCCTTGAAAATTCAGTTCTTTTATTTTATAGTTGTTTTTCTCTGCCCACATCAAATACATTCTCATCAGCATAGAAGCCCAGTCGCAGGCCTCTGTTCCACCAGCACCTGCCGTAATTTGAAGGATCGCACTTAAAGAGTCTTCCTCACTGGCGAGCATATTTTTTAATTCTGCTTCTTCAATTTCATTCAAAAGCTGTTGGTAATGAGCATCTGCTTCTTCTTCTTCGGAAACACCTTCGCGCACAAAATCATTCAATATTTCTAAATCGTCGAGCGAGCCCTGCAATTTATCATAGGCTTCAATCCAAAATTTAAGCTCACGAATTGTTTTCATCTGACTTTCCGCTTTTTTGGCGTCGTCCCAAAATGTTGGATCTTGTGTTTTCAATTCTTCTTCTTTCAATTGAAATCTTTTTTCGTCAATTTTAAGATAGTTATGAATTGCCTCAACGCGTTGTTGAACCTGCTTGATTTGATCCTGATTTACCATAGGGTGCGAAATTAGTTAAAAAGAATCTTTTTTTGTGAAGAAGAAAAATGAAAATTTTGCCTCTTAAAAATGAAAAAATGATACATTTGTGACAAAAAAAAGAAAGATGAGCATTCCAAATAATTTGAAGTACACAAAAGATCACGAATGGGTGAAAATTGAAGGTGATATTGCCACAGTAGGAATTACGGCATTTGCGCAAGGCGAATTGGGTGATATCGTATATGTTGAAATTGAAACAGTAGGTGAAACAATTGATAAAGAAGAGATTTTTGGTTCAATTGAAGCCGTTAAAACTGTGTCCGATTTATTTATGCCTCTTACAGGTGAAATTTTGGAATTCAATGACCAATTGGAAAAAACGCCTGAAATAGTAAATTCTGATCCCTACGGTGATGGATGGATGGTGAAAGTGAAAATTGCTGATGCTTCTGAATTAGATGAATTATTAGATGCTGCTGCTTACGAAGCACTTGTTGGTTAATTCTTATTGCAAATAGTTTTGGAAAAGTGATTTCTATTGAGGTCACTTTTTTTATGAAATAAAATTAATTTACCTAGGTAGATAAAAAAAATGGTGTAACTTTGACTAAAATTGTTTTATGGAAAAATTAATTGCCCTTGGATTTATTGTTTCAGCTTTGCTCGTTGCTATCGCAAGCATGAAAAAGGTAGATTTGGCGAAAAAAGTGGGTCTATTTTTTATGGTGCTTCTCACTTTTTTGGCGTACACGGAGTTCGCTATTTTGGATGGTGATCAACACCAAGATTTATTTATAAGCACGGCTGCAATTCTTTCCATCGTCTATTTTTTCTCCTTTGTAAGGAAAATTCCTCCAATTTTAGGGTGGATTTTACCCATCCTGTTTGTAGGCCTTTTCATTCTACCAATAAGCCCTGTAAAAATAGGGGAGTTCGTCATCAATTTCAATGATTCACGCCTTTGGATGTTTATTGCTTTAGGCTATATCTTGGCGCCAATAAGTGAGCTAAGCTCCACTGTTTTAGTTCGATTTTTTGGTGCTTCTGAATTGCAAATCCAGCGTTCAATAAGTCCACTACTTTTTGGTATTGCAGTTTTTGTGAGTTCATTCTTTTTTTCTTCCGTAGGAATATTTTTGATTGCGATAGGAAGCGCGATTTGGGTTTTTTCAAACAATGGAAGAAGCAATTTTCTACTTCCAATTTTTGGCGTGCTTGGCGCTCAGATATTTGCAACGATGGGGCAAGTGGAAAATGTGAACCTACTATTTGGAAAAAACTTGGAGGCCTTGTTTTTTGGAGGCGCGCTTGTTTTGCTAAGCAATGTACTTATTTCTTCAAGCAAACGAGTTGTACTTGCCAAATTTCTAATTGTGTTTTTAGGGATTGCCTTGCCAACCGCATTATTGTTGCTTGGTACCCAAAAGAATGATTTTGGTGGAGTTGATGCTTATGTGGTTTTCTTAATTGGAATGTCTGTTACCTTTTTTGCAGTTCGTGAGACAGCTTGGAATTCAGTTTTGTTTGCAATTGTAATGGTCGTTGGAATCTTATTTGTTCCAAGCTTGTATCCAGCTCCAAAAGTCGAAATCATAAACGACAACTCTATGGTTGCTACCACTGATGCACCAGTTGAAAAAGCAGATCCATTTGACTTAGCAACAAGTAAGTCTTTAGATGTACTTAAAGGTCAATATACTATTGACGCAAGTACATTTTCACTCAATTTTGAATTAGGGCCAGCAGGTGGTCGCACCAAAGGCAAGTTCAAAGAAATTGACGGTAAATTTGTTTTAGATGGCGAAAACTCAGTAGTGGAAATTAGTTTGCCTTCAAAATCGTTGACAACACTAAACATGTATCGAGATGAATCGCTTCATGGTAAAGAATACTTCAATGTAGCAAAATATACTGTAATGAATTTCGCTTCAAGTAAATTGGTTAAGGTGGTAGATGGCTATGAATTGCAGGGTGTATTTAAAATGTTAGGAAAAGAAAACCAACAACTAGTTCGACTGAAATATGTTCGCGATTCAGAGAAAGGAAACCCTGTTTTGCTTGGTGCTGGAAAAATTGATCGCACTCAATTTGGTATGACCCCAGATCCGAAGGAAGGAAATGTGGTAGATTTTAGTTTTGAGATTGAGTTATTGAAGAAATAGCTAAAAATAAAAAGGCTTAAACTGCAATTTTTTATTGCTCAGCATCAAAGCTGGAAAAGGAACTTTTAAATGATTCACTTGTTTCAGTACCATTTTCAACCAAGGTTTTTTTACTTTAATTTTTGAAAAATCCACATCAAGTGAAAACAACCATTCGCGGTTTGAATCGAAGCTAGTTGCCCCTAAGTTCCCAGTGTACTGATAAACATCCTGATTTCCTTTTAAGCGTGCATCGATGCTGTATCCAAAGGAAAAGCAAAGCCATTCTGGATAATTCGAATTCTTCATAAAAGTTCCTGGAGAAAAGGAGAGCCAGTACGTTTGACCGTTGTAATCTTTTAAGATGCGCTCTGGAACTGTACTCCCTAACATTTCTGGTCGGTATTTTGCATATTGACTCGGAAAACTTGAAAATTTTGGAAGAAAGCGTTGTTCCTTCCAAATTAATTCTTGTGTGGCGTAGAGTCCAGATCCTAAAGTGTTGGCGGTCATATCGCCCCAAGAGAATCCCCATTCAGTGCTAAAGCCATCAAAAACCTCCAGTGTTGCTTGATACCCCCATCCGGTTAAACAGCCTGTTAATAAACTCCAATTTGAATCGAGTCCAGTCCATCGAAATGAATTGGTACTTAACTCAGAAATTTTCCATGCAGTATAAAAATGTCCGACTTTGTCCATTTGCAACCATTCCTTCGTATCATTGAATGAATGAAAAGTGGTTTGATCTTCTTTTTTGTACCACATTAAATACAGTCCAGTCATTGATCCAGCCCAGCCGGCCCCAATTCCTGTTGCCATGCCAATGATTCGTCCTTTATGTAATGAATCAGCAGGGGCAAAAAAAGATTTTTTTTGAGCGCTTGCCGAAAACACAATTAGGAAAAGAAATGAAAATAGTTGACAGCGAAGCATGACCAAAGATAAATAAAGATCTGTTTTAAGTGCAATATAATTGTGCGTTTACAATCAAACATTTATTTTTCTAAACTGTTCAAAAAAATAAATGCTTGGTTACTTCGTTTTGAACAATTAGCGTACATTTGAGGTTGAATTTTTCATAATAAAATACTGTAGCGATGAATATGATACGTAAAGATTGGGATGAGATTAGAATAAACGATAGCTGGGCAATCTTTAAAATAATGTCGGAATTTGTAGAAGGATACGAGCGGATGTCAAAAATTGGACCTTGTATCTCTGTTTTCGGTTCAGCAAGAACAAAACCAGACAATAAATACTACCAACAAGGAATAGAAATAGCAGAATTATTAGCGAAAGGTGGATACGGGGTCATCACTGGTGGTGGGCCAGGCATCATGGAGGCAGGTAACCTAGGTGCTCAAAAAGGTGGTGGAAAATCTGTTGGATTAAACATCGATTTACCTTTTGAACAATCGCACAACCCATACATTGATGGTGATTATAACTTGAAATTTGATTATTTTTTCGTTCGAAAAGTAATTTTCGTGAAATACGCCCAAGGCTTTGTTATTTTGCCTGGTGGCTTTGGAACAATCGATGAGTTATTTGAGGCATTAACCTTGATTCAAACTAAAAAAATCAATGAACGCCCTGTTGTGTTGATTGGGAAATCTTATTGGACAGGCCTGGTGGAATGGATTAAAGAGCAGATGCTTGAGGAGGAACATAATATTTCTCCTGATGATTTGAATTTTTTCACAGTAGTGGATACAGCAAAAGAAGCCTATCAATTTATTGATGACTTTTACAAGTCACACATGTTGTCGCCAAACTTCTAATTCTTATATTTGTACCTTCAGTAAAGCTACGAATGGATCTTTTTCAAAAGTTAAAATCTTTTTTTTGGACAAAATCTTTCCTAAAGAAAATAGGATTGGTGATTTTGTTTTACCTTGTAATTGTTACGATAACAGTTTTTTATCTTGACGCTTACACCAATCACGGCGAACAAGTTGAAGTGCCTGATTTTAGAGGTAAAAGTGTGAACTATGCTTCTTCCGAAATAGAGAAAATCGGATTATTATATGAAGTTGGGGAAACAAAATACGATCCCGACAAGCCAGAAGGAACAGTTATCAGCCAAAATCCTGAGGCAACGCAGCTTTCAAAAGTGTATGTGAAGGGTGGTAGAAAAATTCGCTTAACGATTTCTACTCGCTCAAGCTTGGTAGAATTACCGAATTTAGTAGATCGTTCTGAACGCTTTGCTCAAAGTGTATTGAAAAGTAGAGGGTTAAAGTACAAGTTGGAATATAGAGCTACCAATGAAGCCGACGGGGCAGTGCTTGAGCAATTGTACAAAGGAAAGAAGATTAAAGAAGGAACAAAGATTCAAAAGGGCTCAACCGTTACTTTAATCATTGGTCGCAATGAAGCCATTGCGCCGGTCGATATTCCCAACTTAGTTGGATTGACAATATTTGAAGCAAAAGATCGTTTATCTTCAATGGGTAATTTTGGATTCGTGCCAGTTTGTCCTGATTGTACTTCTTATGAAGATTCAGTAGTGGCAATTGTTACATCTCAATCTCCAGAATATTTAGAAGGAACTCAGGTCGCAGGTGGTTCTACATTTACCGTTTATGCTTCTAAAAATCCTTAACTCAAGGTTATGAAATTTTTGTATTGTTTTATTGTTGTGGTATTTACTCCATGGTTACTAGTTGCTCAAGGTGAAGAAATGGGGCCAATTACGCAACATCTTTCGCTTCAAAAAAGTCTTAAACAGGCATTAAAGATCAGTACAACATTTGATAGTACATTCATCTACACTTCGGACACGTTAAGTCTGCCTTTCTTTGATGAGTTTTCGAAAAATAAATTCCAGCAATACAGTACAGATTTTGCTGCTCCAGGAGTAACAAGCGAAGAGTATTTTCACCTATTGGATGATGTTACTTCGATCGAATTACCAGCAAATGCTCAGTTTACTGCGCAAGTTACTTTCCATCGTACCTTTGATTTAGAAACTTCTACTACCTCCGACGTTCCGCTTACAACAACAGCAGTGAAAGTGGGAAGTTTAGCCGAGTATCCTGTTGTGTACCAAACAATGAACCTCTACCCACCATTTTACATTTATGACACAATTGGTGGTCCAACAAACGCAACGGACACTATTTGGATTACCAATCCCGAAATTGTACAAGATTCTGCTACTCAATTTTTTGCCGATTTGAATGATGCCAATGCACTTTGGTTAGACAGTTATGTGTACCACAATTATTCCTTTGCAAAAGACCCAAGAACTTTAGGTGTAGCAACCTTTGATGGCATCGATGACAATGGCTTTCCCTATGAAATTGGAACTACCATTACCAATTATGCAGACAAGTTAACGTCTAAACCATTGGATTTGTCCACTCTATCTGACGCTGATTCAGTGTATTTTAGCTTTTTGTATCAAAAGCAGGGCTTAGGCGACGCTCCTGAATCAGGGGATTCACTATTGGTGGAGTTTTATGCGAAAGATTTGGATCAGTGGTTTCATGTGTGGAGTGTGAATGGAGGAACTGTTAATGACTTTACCCATGGACATATTCGCGTCAGTGACCCGAAATTTTTCAAAAAAGGATTTCAATTCCGCTTTAGAAACTATGGTTCAATGGCAGGTGCCTTGGATCAATTTCATATAGATTACGTAACGCTTCGACCTCTCTCTGGTTACCAAGACACCTTGTTTAAAGATTTTGCTTTTGTTTATCCGGTTGGAAGTTTGCTGAAAGACTATACAGCTGTGCCATGGGATCACTACAAAAATAATCCCGTAGGTAAAATGAATGACGAGGCCGCACTTTCAGTTCATAATGGTAGTAATTTGCCTGAAAACAATCAGAATGGAAAAATTGAAGTGCTGTACAATACGGTTGGAGAAGGGGTTTTTGTAATTCCAGCACAAGATTTGTCTAATGGAGCCATTAATTATGATCCTAATTCATTCTATTTCTCGAGCCATGATTTATCGGGTGGATACCAGTACGACATTACCAAGCCAGGGACGGTAGTTTCTTTTGACATTATTGCAACAGCTTCAGCGCAGTTCCCTAACTTTCCTCAAAACGATTCAACATTTGGAGTGCAGCAATTTGCTCATTTTTACAGTTATGACGACGGTTCTGCTGAAGCAGCCTATGGACCAACTGGAGTTCAATCTCAATTAGCTATTCGCTATGAAGCTTATGAAGCAGACTCTTTAGTTGGAATGCAAATTCACTTTGTTCCTTCGGTAAACGATGTTAGTGATAAGTTGTTTTTGTTGACTGTCTGGGATGACAATGGAGGTGTGCCGGGAACTATTTTATATCAAGATGGATCGTTTTTTCCACGACAACCAAGTTATAATTTGGGTGAAAATCAGTTTTCTACTTATTTTTTCCTGGACACCATGAAGGTGGCTGTTGACGAAGTCTTTTATGTAGGATGGCGTCAATTCGATGCTGAGCGCTTGAATGTTGGCTTGGACCGTAATCTTGATCACAAAGAAAATACTTTTTACAGTATCAACGGTGGTGTAAATTGGAGTACATCAATGTTTGAAGGATCTGTAATGATTCATCCCATCTTTTCAACTTCTTTGGATGCAGAATTGGGTGTTAGTGAAACAATTGGAGACGAAATTGTTGTTAAGGTGTTTCCAAATCCTACAAGTAGCAATGTTACAATTAACATGGATGGAATGGATTTTTCATCAGCTAACTTGTTCGCTTCTGATGGTCGCCTAGTGCTATCGACAGCTCAACCAACGTTCAATGTGGGAGATCTTACCAACGGACTTTATTTCTTATCCATTGAAGGGCTTGAGAAAACGTATAAAATTATAGTAAATAAATGAGTGAAGAAATAAATGAAATCGATTCAGATGAGGAAGAACTCTTTGAACATTTTCGTTTTGTAGCAGACCCAGGTCAAGAAATGATTCGAATTGATAAGTTTCTTATCGATCGAATGCCAAAGACTTCACGCAATAAAATTCAAATTGCAGCGAAAGCAGGAAGTGTACACGTAAACAAACAAAGCGTCAAGCAGAATTACAAAGTAAAACCTGGCGATGAAGTTGCCATCGTTTTGCCATACCCGGTGCGTGAGTTGGAGCTCATTCCCCAAAACATTCCAATTGATATCGTATATGAAGATGATACATTAATTGTTGTAAACAAGCCTGCCAATATGGTAGTGCACCCAGGTTATGGCAACTACAAAGGCACCTTGGTTAACGCATTAATTTACCATTTTGATAATTTACCAGAACGAAAACAAGACTATTTTGGTCGTCCGGGTTTAGTGCATCGCATCGATAAGAATACAACAGGATTATTGGTAATTGCAAAAACGGAGGAGGCGTTAACGTCTTTAGCACGACAATTCTATGAACGCACTACAGAACGACGGTATTATGCTTTAGTTTGGGGAGATGTCGAAGAAGATGGAACAGTCACAGGGAATCTTGCTCGAGCGCTAAAAAACCGTAAGGTAATGGATGTTTTTCCTGAGGGAGATTATGGGAAACATGCCGTTACGCATTACAAGGTAATCCAACGATTTGGCTTAGTAACTTTGATCGAGTGCAAGCTTGAAACAGGGCGCACACATCAAATTAGAATTCACATGAAATACATTGGACATCCGTTGTTCAATGACAATGAATATGGAGGGGATAGAATCGTGAAAGGAACCACTTCAACCAATTATAAACGATTTATTGAAAACTGTTTTGATAAAATTGAAGGTCAAGCTTTGCATGCTAAAACACTTGGCTTCGTGCATCCCGAAACCAACAAAAAAATGCAATTTGAATCGGAGCTGCCTATTGGTTTCCAAGAATTGCTTCAGAAATGGGAAAGTTATACTTCAAATAGTCAAATTTAATTACGATTCAAATTATTTCCATTTTGTAACTTACAAATGGATTTTTATTATATTTGGCGATTAAAAGTTTGTTAAATTTACGAATTGACACTAACTATTGGAGGTAAAAACTCCATTAAACTATTGAAAATAAAGACTTTATGTTAAAAAAATTATTCCTTACACTCGTATTGACGGTTATTACCGTGGCAGCACATGCACAAAGCAAGGTAGTTTTAGATGCAATAGCTTCTTTTCAGAGTGAAAAGTATTGTGAAGCTGCTGACAAGTGCAGTTTGGCATATAATAAACTTTCTAGAAAAGGTAAGCAAGCTAAAAAAACGAAGGGAGACATGGCTTTTAAAACAGCTGAGTGTTACCGAATGACTGAACGCTACCGTGAGGCGAATGAGTGGTATGATAGAGCTGTATTATTAGACTATCAAGACATTAACCCTGAGGTGTATTTTTACAATGGAGAAATGCTCCGAATGATGGGTGAGTATGATAAATCGATTCTTGCATACAATGAATACAAAAAACTAGTACCATCCGATACACGTGCGGATATTGCAATTCGTTCAGCAAATGACAATAAAGATTTTATTGCTAACAAAACACGTCACGTCGTAAAAAATCAGAACGCTATCAATAAGAAAGAGTTGGACATGGCGCCGATGTTCTCTGACCGTAAGGAAACTAAATTGTATTTTGCTTCTAGTCGTGCAAATAGCACGGGGAATGATAAAGATCCTAGAACGTGTGAGAACTATATGGACCTTTGGGTGTCAGAAATTGACAAGAAAGGAAATTGGGGTGAGCCCGTTTTAGTAGATAAAGAAGGGAATGTTAACACGGAAGACAATGAAGGAACTGTATGTTTCGACGGAAGAAATAAAACAATGTTCTTCACGCGTTGTCCAAACATGAAAAAACAAAATTTAGGTTGTGATATCTGGATGGCGGAAGCGAAGGGGAAAGACGGTTGGAATGAAGCGGTTAAATTAAACTTAAAATCAAGTGATACGATCAGTGTTGGTCACCCTTGTGTAAGTGATGATGGAAACTTCTTGGTTTTTGCTTCTGATATGCCAGGTGGTGTTGGAGGAAAAGATTTATGGTACACTGAATACGATAAGAAAAATAAATCTTGGTCTGCACCAAAAAATCTTGGACCAGAAATCAACACTAGAGGAAATGATTTGTTTCCCACATTCGGAAAAGATGGTCAGCTGTATTATGCTACTGATGGTTTAATTGGAGTGGGTGGTTTGGATATTTTTGTTGCAAACAAGATTGAAGGACAAAACAAATGGGAGAATCCAAAAAACATGGGCTACCCAATCAATTCTGTTCATAACGATTATGCGCTTATTCAACTTACAGAGAAAAAAGGTTATTTCACTTCCGAGCGAAAAGGTGAAAATGGCGAATGGGCAGATATCTACTCGTACGAATTGCCACCAAATATTTTCGATTTGAAAGTACTAGTTTCTGAAACAGGAGATAAAAACAAAAAGATTGCAGATGTTCGCGTTGTAGTGAAAGGTACTGACAATTCAACGTGGGAAGGCTTTACTAAGAAAGATGGTTCTGTATTCTGGGATAAAAAATCAGACGGAACTCGTTATGTAAACGAAGAAACTTCTTACCATATTGACATTTCTAAAGATGGGTACCACGTTAACAAGAAGGGAGCAGACTTCACTACTTTGGGATTGAACTATGATCAAAACTTCATTATTGAAATGGAGTTGTTCCCTAAAAAACCAATCCGTTTACCAGAAGTACGTTATCCATTGGATAAATGGTCATTGTTGGTGGATAGCACAATCAACTCACCGGATTCATTATTATTTGTATTCAATTTGTTGAACGAATATCCTGAGATGATTCTTGAGTTGAGTTCGCATACAGATGCTCGTGGATCAAATGAGCGTAATGCTAAGTTGGCAACGAATCGTGCTCGCGCATGTTACATCTACCTCGTGCAAGAGAAAGGTGTTGACCCTCGTCGTATTGTTCCAGTTGGAAAGGGTGAGGCTGAACCTCGTTCTGTGTATAGAAATGGGGATGATTTTGTTGTAGTTGTCCCTAGAGATGCTGCTGGAAATGAATTGCCTGGCTTTACAGAGGTGAAATTGACTGAAGCGTTAATCAATACATACAAGACGACCAATCGACCATTATTTGATAAATTGCATCAATTCAATCGTCGTACTGAAGGAAAAGTAATTAGTATGGAATTTGATCCTGCTAAAACTCCTGCTGCGAATATAGAATACCTGAAATATGTAAAATATCCATAATTGGACAATTAATATTGAAAAGCCTGGTAATTTTTTATCAGGCTTTTTTTTACGCCTAATTTTGCTTAATTTAAAGTAAAATTATAGTTATGACGGAGCAATTTCTCCATTATTTGTGGAAGTTTTCGGTATTACCCTTTCATCACCTGAAACTTTCGGATGGTGAAGATTTCACAATTGTCAAAAATGGAGAGTACAATCAATTTGAATCAGGGCCTGATTTTTTTAATGCGAGAATTAAAATCAATGGTATTCTTTGGTGCGGCCCAATAGAAATTCATGTGAAGTCATCCGATTGGGTAAAACATGGTCACCAGCATGATGCAGCCTACAATAATGTAATCCTGCACGTAGTCTATGAGAACGACATTCAAATCATTCAAAATGGCAGAAGGCTGCCAACAATTGAATTAAAAAATCTTGTCCCAAAGGATTTAATGAACCGATATAATCAACTTTTATCAGAAAAATCGAACATTCTGTGCAGTAAGAGAATTGCAGACATTCCTCCAATTTATTTCCAGGAAATGATCACCAAAGCTTCAGTAGATCGCTTAGAATTAAAGGTGCAAGAAATTGATTCGATCATAACACTTGGGCAGCATCAAGTGCTCTATACCACATTGGCAAAAGCATTTGGATCAAAAGTAAATGCATTAGCATTTGAACAGCTTTCTTATCGCATACCTTTCCATATCCTAAAGAAAATTCATTGTGCTTCCAGAAGCAAAGTGCTCTTGCATACCAGTGGACTTTTAACATTGGATGGAAGTCCCGATCCAAATAGTACTGTATTTCTTTTGGAGCCCTTAGAGCCTCAAATATGGAAGCAAAAGGGCCTGAGGCCACATTCATTTCCTGTACCGAGAATTCGTCAGTTTGCTGAACTCTTAAATTTGATTGATTTAGACACCTTGCTTAAAGTACGTAATACCTCGGAATTATACGAATTCACTAAAGATATCTTTTCTCAATTTAATGCAAAAGTTGAATCGTCGATTGAGAGATTGTCACTTAATTTTCAAACCAACTTGCTTATTAATTGCTTTCTTCCTCTTTTTATTTGGAGATGTAGGCAATCAAAATCTGATTTTTCGATGGAAAGTGCAGTAGATTTCTTAAGTTTGTTGTTGCCAGAGTCGAACTACATTCTGAGTAAATGGCAAGCTGCAGATGTAAAACCAAGCAACGCCTTTGAAAGTCAAGGCTTGATTGAGTTGCACAACAATTATTGTCAGCGAAAGCAGTGTTTATCTTGTTCGATTGGAATAAAATTAATGAAAGAATGACGTGGTTTCAAAAAATACTCTTTTACTTCGAAATGCGCTCTTTTGGCGTTTGCAAGTGGTGGGCTAAAAAGTTGGGTATTCGAACAGAAAAGGTGCGTTTGGGATTCATTTATACTTCTTTTCTAACCCTTGGCTCTCCAATTTTACTGTACGTTGTGATGGCTTGGTTAGTGGAACATAAAAACTATTTCAGATTTATTTATCGCGGAAAACGCAGTATTTGGGATTTAGAATGATAGGTAGAACCGATCGGATATTAATTACGGGGGCCAATGGATTGTTGGGACAAAAATTAGTGAAGCAATGTCGGGCAAAAAATGTTGCGTTTCTAGCTACTTCAATGGGCAAGAATCGAAATGAGGACTGCCCTACCGAAAATTATAGTGAAATGGATATCTGCGACACTGGTGAGGTGAACAGAATTTTTATAGAGTTTAAACCAACACATATCATTCACACTGCTGCAATTACCAATGTTGATTTTTGCGAATTGAATCCAGATGAATGTCAGCGCGTCAACGTTGAAGCAACAGCAATTTTGTTTGAAGCTGCAAAATCTTGCAATGGATATTTAATTTTTCTCTCGACAGATTTTGTTTTTGATGGCGAACTTGGAAATTATTCTGAACAAGATCTACCGAATCCTTTGAGCGTATACGCAAAGTCTAAATACGATTCAGAGCAAATGCTTCAGCAGGATATTTATAAGAATTGGGCAATTGTCCGAACGATTATTGTCTACGGTGTTGGCAATAATCTCTCGCGCACGAACATTATTTGTTGGGCAAAGGATGCCTTACAAGCAGGACAAGAAATGAAAATTGTAGACGATCAATTTCGAGCACCAACATGGGCTGACGATTTAGCTTGGGCTTGTTTAAGAATTGTAACACTGCAAGAACAGGGTGTTTTTCATATTGCGGGGCCAGAAACAATGTCAATTTTTAATATAATTGAAAGAGTTGCTAAGCACTTTGGATATGCAACAACGCAATTGGTTCGTGTGTCAAGTGCTACATTAAATCAACCAGCAAAACGCCCACCCAAAACAGGTTTTGATTTAAAAAAGTCAAGAGAAATTTTGGGGTACAATCCAAGAACATTGGAGCAAACCTTGGACTTACTATGAAGGAATTATTCTTGTCGAAAAGCAATCGAAGAGGGGTCTTGCTGTTGATTGCCATAGTACTTATCATTGTATTTATTCCCAGAATATTGATGTTTGTTAATGAAAGTGAAGCAACAAAAATCACCTCAAGCGAACAGGCAGTGCTGAATAAGTTGCAGAGCGAACATTCAAAATCAAGAGTAAAATTTGGTGCTGGAAATACAAATCGCTTTAGACGGCCACCTGCCAAGTTTAACCCGAATGATTATACCTTGGAAAACTGGAAATATTTGGGTTTGTCTGAAAAACAAGCAGCAATTGTGCTTAAATTTTCAAAGCGCGGGATTAATAATTACCAAACACTCAGCAAGATTTTTGTTATTCCACCTGCCTTACTCGAGTTAATGAAAGACTCATTGGTTTTTTCATCGTCCAATAGCACTGCCTTTGCAGTTTCAAACTATCCTAAGAAAGAAATTAAGGAGAAGAAGATTCTTGAATTGAACCAAAGTTCAATAGAAGAATTAGTTGCCCTTCCAATGATTGGAGAAAAGTTGGCAGAACGAATACTAAAGTATCGGAATCGACTCGGTGGATTTTATTTCAAGGAACAGTTACTTGAAGTGTACGGTGTTGAACCAGCTACGTTTTCATTGATTGAACCCTTAGTGAAAGCCAATGTTGCGACATTGCAGCAGCTTCATTTAAATAGTGCAACTGCCGAAGAATTAAAAAATCACCCTTACTTCTATTGGAATATTGCAAATTCAGTCGTAAAATTGCGCTCTCAAAAAGGACAGTTTAAATCCATCAACGACATTTTAGAATCCAAATTGATAGATCTAGAATTTTTTGAGAAAGTGAAACCCTATTTAGCACTTTGATATGACCATACAAGAAAAAGTTAAGAATACCATTAGAGATGTAGTAGACTTCCCAAAACCAGGGATTGTTTTTAAAGACATTTCACCTATAATGTTGAATCCAGCAGTTTCAAATGAAGTACTTGATTACCTCGTTGATCTATACACGGGAACAGGAATCGATGCGATTGCTGGAATAGAAAGCAGAGGGTTTTTGTTTGGGTACCCACTTGCCATGCGACTCAACATTCCTTTTGTTTTGATTCGTAAACAAGGCAAATTACCTTATGACAAAATTTCTCATTCGTACGATTTAGAATATGGTAGTGCAGTGGTTGAAATGCATACCGACGCTATAAAGAAAGGAGATAAAATATTGATTCACGATGATTTGTTGGCAACGGGTGGTTCAGCGGCAGCTGCAGCGGAGTTAATTGGAAAATGTGGTGGTGAAATTTATGGCTTTAATTTTCTTGTTTCGTTAGATTTTCTGAATGGTAAAGAAATATTGAAAAGCTATTCCGAGAATATTACTAATTTAGTCGCCTTTTAGAATAATACTTTTTACAAAATGAACTTTGAAAGAAACGAAAATCAGAAAATGATCGCACAAATGGTGCGTGATTTTGCTGAAAAAGAAATTCGTCCAAATATGATGAAGTGGGATGACGAAGAGTTTTTCCCTGTGGATGTCATGAAGAAAATGGGTGACCTTGGACTTCTTGGTATTTATATTCCTGAAGAATATGGTGGTTCAGGCTTTGGATACTTCGAGTATGCAACTACACTAATGGAGCTAGGTCGTGTTTGTGGAGGTGTTGGCTTAAGTGTTGCTGCGCATAACTCATTGTGTACAGGTCATATCTATTACCATGGAACGGAAGAACAAAAGAAAAAATATTTACCCAAACTAGCTACTGGAGAATTTATCGGAGCATGGGGACTGACAGAACCAAATACAGGCTCTGATGCAATGCGCATGAAAACGGTCGCTCAAAAAGATGGTGAATATTGGGTAATCAATGGTGCGAAAAATTGGATTACACATGGCCTTTCAGGAGATGTTGCCGTTGTTTTGGTGCGTACAGGTGAATTACTAGACAGCAATGGAATTACTGCATTTATTATAGAGAAAGGTACTCCAGGTTTTTCTGCAGTGAAAATCAAAGACAAATTTGGAGTGAGAGCAAGTGAAACAGCGGAATTAATTTTCGATAATGTGCGCGTGCATGAAAGTCAAGTTCTTGGAAAAGTAGGTGATGGGTTTAGACAAGCGATGAAAGTATTAGACGGAGGAAGAATTTCAATTGCTGCACTTAGTTGTGGTGTTGCTCGAGGAGCCTATGAATCTGCAGTAAAGTATGCAAAGGAACGTGAACAATTTGGAAGTCCAATTGCAAATTTTCAAGCAATCGGATTTAAATTAGCAGACATGGCTACACAAGTTGAAGCAGCTGAATTATTAACATTCCAAGCAGCCTACAATAAAAATAATCACCAGCCAGTGACAAAAACTGGAGCCTTTGCAAAGTTATACGCAAGTGAAGTTTCGGTGCATTGTGCAAATGAAGCAATGCAGATTATGGCAGGATACGGTTACACAAAAGAGTACCCTGCAGAAAAGTTTTTGAGAGATGCACGCCTTATGGTAATTGGCGAAGGAACGTCTGAAATACAAAAATTAGTAATTTCTAGAGAAATTTTAAAATAACCTTGCATTGAATTGATTTTGTTGTATATTTGCAACCCAATTATAATGAAAATAATAATAAAGATATGTTAATTATACCAGTTAAAGAAGGCGAAAACATCGAGAGAGCTCTTAAGAAGTACAAGAAAAAGTACGATAAGACGAATGTAATGAAGGAATTGAGAAAACGTAAAGAATTTCAAAAACCATCAATTACAAAACGTCAACAAAGTTTGCGCGCTGTTTATGTTCAGGCTTTAAGACATTCTGAGAATAATTAATGAAACATTTTTGTTTTACAATACGTAAGGTGCTTTAGGGCACCTTTTTTTGTTTTTATGCTTTCAAAGTTCGAATTATATATTTCTAGCGAAAAACGTTTTTCGGCACACACGCGCATTGCGTACATGAAAGATATCGAACAGTTTTCACTTTTTTTGGAGCTTACTGAAGAGCATCTGGTAGAAGTGACACCATCGATGGTGCGCTCTTGGATTGTGGGGATGTTTGATCTGAAGCTAACTAAGAAATCTATCAATCGAAAATTATCCTCGCTCCGCACGTTTTATCGCTGGTTGAAAACACAAGGCTTAATTACTAATAATCCGATGTCCAAAATTACTGGACCTAAGAGTGAGAAGCGACTTCCTATTTTTGTAAAAGAAGCCGATATCGACGTGAAACGCACGGAACAATTATTTAGCACTGATTTTGATGGAGCTCGTGATCGATTGATGTTTGAATTGCTTTATCAAACAGGAATTCGTTTGTCTGAATTAATTGAATTGAAAGAGAGTAATGTTTCAAGCCAAGCTATCAAAGTTCTTGGGAAGAGAAGCAAGGAGAGAATCATTCCAATTACTCAGAAATTGGCAGATCAAGTTGATGAGTATAAAACTTTTAAAGCGCAATGCGCTGCTCCGAATGATCATTTACTGGTGTTAATTAATGGTAAAAAACTCTACCCAAAGTTTGTGTATAGAAAAATTAATGAGTACCTTTCGATGGTGGCGAACTTAGACAAAGCTAGTCCGCATGTACTGAGGCATACCTTTGCAACCCACATGTTGAATAATGGTGCGGGATTAGAAACATTAAAAGATTTGTTGGGGCATGCTAATCTTTCTGCGACACAAGTGTATACGCATACTTCGTTTGCACAATTGACAAGTATTTATTCACAAGCCCATCCGCGAGGGCATAAAAATTGACAATATGAAAGTGGAAGTTCAATCAGTTCATTTTTCGGCAGATCAAAAACTGCTTGATTTTATCAATGATAAAGTAGGTAAGCTTGAGCAATTTCATGACAGCATAATTGGTGCAGAGGTTTTTTTACGTTTAGACAAGGAGCACGCTTTTGAGAATAAAATTGCGGAATTAAAAATTCAAGTCCCTGGTAAATCACTTTTTGCGAAGAAGCAATGTCAGTCATTTGAGGAAGCAACAGATTTAGTAGTTGAAGCAATCCGCAAACAAGTAAATAAACATAAAGAAAAGAGTTAATAATTCCCTAATTTTGAAGTCAATAGAGAGCGATATTTATTTGTCGCTCTTTTTTTTAAAAAAAAATAGCAAAGAATGATTGTAGATAAAAAAAAGATTCATACATTTGCAATCCCAAAATGATGGGGAAATAGTTCTTTTCAATTATTGAAATAATACCAAAAATAAGCCGGTGTAGCTCAGTTGGCCAGAGCAGCTGATTTGTAATCAGCTGGTCGGGGGTTCGAATCCCTCCACCGGCTCTTATTGTTGGGAGTATCGCATAGTGGCTATTGCAGTAGACTGTAAATCTATCGCCTTTTGGCATCGCTGGTTCGAGTCCAGCTACTCCCACAGATTATTGAAAGTATATTAAGCGGGAGTAGCTCAGTTGGTAGAGCGTCAGCCTTCCAAGCTGAGGGTCGCGAGTTCGAATCTCGTCTCCCGCTCAAAATTTTAAAAGGCCGGTGTAGCTCAGGGGTAGAGTGCTTCCTTGGTAAGGAAGAGGTCACGAGTTCAATTCTCGTCATTGGCTCAGTAAAGAAAGTATTTCACTCAGTGTTGGGTGAATTTTGGTGTATCCAAAAAATTGTTTTTTATTAACTTGTAACAAATAGGAAAAATGGCTAAGGAAAATTTTGATCGTTCCAAACCACACGTGAACATCGGGACTATCGGTCACGTTGACCACGGTAAAACAACTTTAACAGCTGCAATCTCTAGCGTATTAGCTAGTAAAGGATTGGCTGCTGTGCGTGATTTCTCTTCTATCGACAATGCGCCGGAAGAAAAAGAACGTGGTATTACAATTAACACGTCTCATATTGAGTATGAAACTTTAGTTCGTCACTACGCACACGTTGACTGTCCAGGTCACGCGGATTACGTAAAGAACATGGTTACTGGAGCTGCTCAAATGGATGGAGCGATCCTTGTGGTTGCTGCAACTGATGGACCAATGCCACAAACTCGTGAGCACATCCTATTAGGAAAACAAGTTGGTGTTCCTCGTATGGTTGTATTCATGAATAAAGTGGATATGGTTGATGATGAAGAGCTTTTAGAGCTAGTTGAAATGGAAATCCGTGAATTGCTTTCTTTCTACAGCTACGATGGTGATAATGCTCCTGTAATTCAAGGTTCAGCATTAGGTGCATTGAATGGTGAAGAGAAGTGGGTGAAAAGTGTTGAGGATTTAATGGAAGCAGTTGATACTTATATCGAACTTCCTCCACGTGATATCGACAAACCTTTCTTGATGCCAGTTGAAGATGTATTTACGATTACTGGTCGTGGTACAGTTGCAACAGGTCGTATCGAAACAGGAGTTATCAACTCTGGAGAAGGTGTTGACATTCTTGGAATGGGTGAATTGAAATTGACTTCTGTAGTAACAGGTGTTGAGATGTTCCGTAAAATCCTTGATAGAGGTGAAGCTGGAGATAACGTAGGTCTACTTTTGAGAGGTATTGAGAAATCTCAAATCAAAAGAGGAATGGTTATTTGTAAGCCAGGTTCTGTAACTCCACACACTGATTTCAAAGCTGAAATCTATGTATTGAAAAAAGAAGAAGGTGGACGTCACACTCCATTCCATAACAAATACCGTCCACAGTTTTACTTCCGTACTACTGACGTTACTGGAGAAATCCACTTAACAGATGGTCGCGAAATGGTTATGCCAGGTGATAACGTTACAATTACTGTGAAATTGATTGTTCCAGTAGCAATGGACAAAGGACTTCGTTTTGCAATCCGCGAGGGTGGTAGAACTGTAGGAGCTGGTCAGGTTACTGAAATCGTTTCTTAAGTTAGAATAGATATCTAAATTATTAAGGGGAGGTAAAACTCCCCTTTTTAAACGGGTGTAGCTCAGCTGGTAGAGTGGTGGTTTCCAAAACCATTGGTCGTGGGTTCGAATCCTACCGCCCGTGCATTAATTGAAAAACAACGCAAAGTGTCAAAAATAGTAAATTACTTTACCGAAACGGTAAACGAAATGGTACATAACGTGACTTGGCCGACTTGGAAAGAGCTTCAAGCCAACACGATTGTAGTTGTAGTAGCATCTGTAATTATTGCTTTGATCATCTTCGGGATGGACTTCGCATTCGGTATAACAGGTGATACTAAATCGACATGGAAAGGTGCACTTGGTTTTATTTACGGAATGTTTTAATCATCTGAAATGGCTGAAATTACAAAACATTGGTACGTAGTACGTGCAGTTAGTGGCAAAGAGAAAAAGGTTAAAGAACATATTGACCTTGAAATTTCGCGTTTAAAATTGAACGATTTTGTTAGTCAGGTATTAATACCTACTGAGAAAGTGTTTCAAATTAGAAACGGAAAGAAAGTTAGCAAAGAGAAAGCTTACCTACCAGGCTATGTCTTAATTGAGGCTGCGCTATTGGGTGAAGTTGCTCACGTTATAAAAAATGTTACAAATGTTATTGGTTTCTTGGGTGCTGAAAAAGGTGGTAGTCCAGTTCCAATGCGTTTGTCAGAAGTAAACAGAATTCTTGGTAAAGTGGATGAGCTTTCTGAGAATGAAGTAGAAATGAAAATTCCATTTGTTAAGGGAGAATCTGTTAAAGTTATTGACGGACCATTTAACAACTTCAGCGGTGTGATTGATGAAATCGACGAGGAAAAGAAAAAGCTGAGAGTAATGGTGAAGATTTTCGGACGTCAAAACTTGCTAGAGTTAAACTACATGCAAGTAGAGAAAGAAGTTTAATTAGTATTTTTTAACCGTAGGAGTGAGGAAAGCGATTAAAGCTTCCCGTAAGTACTCATGTTTGACTACACAATTTGAATAAAGATGGCTAAAGAAGTATCAGCGTTGATCAAATTACAGATCAAAGGTGGTGCGGCGAATCCTTCGCCTCCAGTAGGACCTGCATTAGGTGCTAAAGGAGTTAACATCATGGAGTTCTGTAAGCAGTTTAATGCTAGAACCCAAGATAAGATGGGGAAAGTTGTACCAGTAGTTATCACTGTTTATGGTGATAAGTCTTTTGATTTCGTATTAAAAACACCGCCGGCAGCAGTTCAAATCATTGAACAAACAAAAATCAAAAAGGGATCCTCAGAACCTAATCGTTTGAAAGTAGGAAACATCTCTTGGGATCAAGTGCGTTTAATTGCAGAAGACAAGTTGCCAGATCTAAATTGCTTCTCTGTAGATGCTGCCATGTCAATGGTTGCTGGTACAGCAAGAAGTATGGGTGTTACAGTTAAAGGTGGTGAGGCACCGAAAACCAAATAATTATAAGTTATGGGAAGAGTATCTAAGAAAAGAAAAGAGGTGCTTGCTAAATTTGATTTAGCGAAACCTTACTCCTTAACAGAAGCTTGTAATTTGGTTAAGGATATCACTACAACAAAGTTCGATTCATCTGTAGATATCAGTGTGCGTCTAGGAGTTGACCCTCGTAAAGCTAACCAAATGGTTCGAGGTACAGTGGCACTTCCTCATGGAACCGGTAAAGATGTTCGTGTACTTGTACTTTGTACGCCCGATAAAGAGGCAGAAGCAAAGGCAGCAGGTGCTGATCATGTTGGTTTAGATGATTACATTGAGAAAATCAAGGGTGGTTGGACTGGAATCGATGTTATTATTACAATGCCTGCAGTTATGGGTAAAGTTGGTGCATTAGGACGTATTTTAGGTCCTCGTGGATTGATGCCAAACCCTAAGACAGGTACTGTAACAATGGATGTTGGTAAAGCAGTTGAAGAAGTGAAGGCAGGTAAAATTGACTTCAAAGTGGACAAGTATGGTATTATTCACACGTCTGTTGGAAAAGTTAGTTTCGACGGAACGAAAATTCGTGAAAACGCGAATGAATTGATTCTTACCTTGATGAAACTTAAGCCTTCTGCTGCGAAAGGTACATACATTAAGAGTATTTACTTAAGTTCTACTATGAGTCCCGGTATCCAAGTGGATGCTAAGTCTGTAATTGCATAAAACTTTGTAAAATGACAAGAGAAGAAAAAGCAAAGTACATCGACGATCTAGCTTCGGAATTAACCCAAGCAAACGTCTTTTATTTAGCAGATACAGCGGAATTAACAGTAGAAGTAGTCAATAACCTTCGTAGAAGATGTTTCCAATCGAACATTCGTATGCGCGTCGTTAAAAACGCATTGTTACAAAAAGCATTCGATAAAGTAGAAGGGAAAAATTTTGGAGAATTGAGCAGTACACTTGCGGGTGCTACTTCAATTATGTTCTCAGAAGTAGGTAATGTTCCTGCAAAATTGATTCAAGAGTTTCGTAAGAAAAGCGCGAAGCCAGTTTTAAAAGGTGCTTACATCGATGAAGCTATATTCATTGGCGATAATCAATTAGACGCGTTAGCGAACTTGAAAAGCCGTGAAGAACTTGTTGGTGATATTATCGGATTACTTCAAAGTCCTGCTAAGAACGTTGTTTCTGGACTAATTGGTGCTGGTGGCAAAATTGCTGGTATCCTTAAAACGCTCGAGCAAAGAGCATAATAAAAATTTATTGTTGAACCTTTTATTTAAAAATTAATAAAAATGGCTGATTTAAAATCATTAGCGGAAACGCTTGTAAACTTAACAGTTAAGGAAGTTAGCGAGTTAGCAACTATCCTTAAAGATGAATACGGTATCGAACCTGCTGCTGCTGCACCTGTAATGGTTGCTGGTGGTGGTGCTGTGGTTGAGGCTGCTGCTGAGAAAACGGAATTTGACGTTATCTTGAAAGCAGGTGGTGCAAACAAACTTGCTGTAGTTAAACTTGTAAAAGAATTAACTGGAAACGGTTTGAAAGAGTCTAAAGACTTAGTTGATGCTGCTCCTTCTACATTGAAAGAAGCAGTTTCTAAAGACGAAGCTGAAGGACTTAAGAAAGCTCTTGAAGAAGCTGGAGCTGAAGTAGAGGTTAAGTAATTATCACTTCATACACAAGAAGGCGTCCCGTTTTTTCGGGATGCCTATTCTTGTTTTTAGGTTCTTCTAGTAAGAAAAAACAAATCAAATTTAAATAGTTTGGCCTTGGCAACATCAAACAATACTTCGACCAGAATAAATTTTGCTTCTACTAAGAGCAAATTCGAGTATCCAGATTTTCTAGATATTCAAATCAAATCGTTCCAGGAATTTTTCCAATTGGAAACAACTCCTGAGAATAGAGAGAGTGAGGGATTATTTAAAGTTTTTGCTGAAAATTTCCCCATAACAGATACACGAAACCAATTCGTATTGGAGTTCTTGGATTACTTCGTTGATCCTCCTCGCTATACCCTTGATGAGTGTATTCAAAGAGGTTTAACCTATAGCGTTCCGCTAAAAGCTAAATTGAAGTTATATTGTACTGACCCTGAACACGAGGATTTCGAAACCATCGTGCAGGATGTTTATTTAGGTACAATTCCTTATATGACTCCTAAAGGATCATTCGTGATTAATGGTGCTGAGCGCGTTATCGTTTCTCAGTTGCACCGTTCTCCAGGGGTATTCTTTGGACAAAGTCGTCATGCTAACGGTACAAAATTGTACTCTGCACGTGTAATTCCTTTCAAGGGATCTTGGATTGAGTTCGCTACGGATATCAATAATGTAATGTATGCATACATCGATCGTAAGAAGAAATTGCCTGTAACTACTTTGTTCAGAGCAATCGGTTACGAAAGTGATAAAGACATTTTGGAAATCTTTGGACTTGCTGACGAGGTAAAAGCAACAAAAGCTAATCTTAAGAAATTAGTTGGTCGCCGTCTTGCCGCTCGTGTTCTAAAAACATGGATCGAAGATTTCGTTGATGAAGATACAGGAGAGGTTGTTTCTATCGAAAGAAATGAGGTTTTACTTGATCGTGAAACTGAATTGAACGATGAAAATATTGAATCAATCATAGATTCAGGAGTGAAAAATGTGATCTTACATAAAGAAAATGTAAACATTGCTGACTTCTCTATTATTTACAATACATTACAAAAAGATACTTCCAACTCTGAAAAAGAGGCGGTTGAACATATCTACCGTCAATTGCGTAATGCTGAACCGCCAGATTATGAAACGGCTAAGAATGTATTTGAAAAATTATTCTTCTCAGACACTCGTTATGATTTAGGGGAAGTTGGTCGTTTTCGTCTAAATAAAAAACTTAATTTATCGGAGTCTGATGAAGCAAGAGTTTTAACAAAAACTGATATTATCTCTATCATTAAGTACTTGATCGAATTGATCAACTCTAAAGCGGATGTAGATGATATCGATCACTTGTCAAATCGTCGTGTAAGAACAGTTGGAGAACAATTGTACTCTCAATTCGGTGTTGGTTTAGCTCGTATGGCTAGAACAATTCGTGAGCGTATGAATGTGCGCGACAATGAGGTCTTTACACCTATCGACTTGATCAATGCAAAAACCTTATCTTCTGTAATTAATTCATTCTTCGGGACGAATCAGCTATCTCAGTTCATGGATCAAACAAATCCATTAGCAGAGGTTACTAATAAACGTCGTTTGTCAGCCCTAGGGCCTGGTGGACTTTCCCGTGAAAGAGCTGGATTTGAGGTTCGTGACGTTCACTATACGCACTACGGTCGTTTGTGTACTATCGAAACACCAGAAGGACCAAATATTGGTTTGATTTCATCTCTTTGTGTTTACGCAAAGGTGAACAAACTTGGTTTTATCGAAACTCCTTACCGCAAAGTTGAGAAAGGAGTTGTAAACCTAAACGAAGAACCAATTTATTTATCTGCTGAAGAAGAGGACGCTCAAACAATTGCTCAGGCAACTGCGCAAATGGACGATAAAGGAAACATCGTTACTGATTTTGTGAAAGCTCGATTTGAAGGTGACTTCCCATTGGTGCAACCTGAAAAGGTGACCTTAATGGATGTTGGTGCCAATCAAATTGCGTCTATTGCGGCATCGTTGATTCCGTTCTTAGAGCATGATGATGCCAATCGTGCCTTGATGGGATCGAACATGCAACGTCAAGCAGTTCCATTGTTGAAACCACAATCTCCAATTGTAGGTACAGGAATTGAGCGTTTGGTTGCACGTGATTCTCGTGTATTAGTAAATGCAGAAGGTACAGGTGTTGTTGAGTACGTTGATGCTAATGAAATTGTGATTCGTTACGATTGGACAGCAGAGGACAAATTAGTGAGCTTCGAAAGCGAAGTAATTCGTTATTCATTAACAAAATATTCTAAAACAAATCAAAGTACTTGTATCAACTTGAAGCCAATCGTTAAGAAAGGTGACAAAGTTGAAAAAGGGCAAGTTCTTTGTGAAGGATACGCTACGCAACAAGGAGAATTAGCACTTGGACAAAACATGAAAGTAGCTTTCATGCCTTGGAAAGGATACAACTTTGAGGATGCGATCGTAATTTCTGAACGAGTAGTTAGAGACGATGTCTTTACTTCAATTCACATTGATGAATACTCTTTAGAAGTGCGCGACACAAAACGAGGAATGGAGGAGTTAACTTCTGATATTCCTAACGTTAGTGAAGAAGCAACGAAAGATTTGGACGAAAATGGATTGATCAGAATTGGTGCTGAAATCAAAGAAGGTGATATCCTAATTGGTAAAATCACTCCAAAAGGTGAAACTGATCCTTCTCCAGAAGAAAAATTGTTACGTGCAATCTTCGGTGATAAAGCGGGTGACGTGAAAGATGCTTCTTTGAAAGCTGGTCCTTCATTAAGAGGAACAGTAATTGGAAAAGAGTTGTTCTCTCGTGCCGTGAAAGACCGTAAGGCGAAAGCGCAAGACAAGCCCGTATTGGAAAGTTTGGATTCAGACTACGAAAAAGATTTAGCTGCCTTGAAAGAGAAATTAGCAGATAAATTGATGGAAGTAATTGGAGAACAAAAGTCAAATGGCGTTTTCAATAACTTTAAAGAAGAAATCATTAAAAAAGCAACAAAATTCACTCAAAAGAATTTAGTTACTATTGATTATTCTATTGTTAATCCAACAAATTGGACGACAGATTCACACGTTAATGCGTTAGTTGGTCGTGTAATTCATAACTTCAATATCAAAGCAAACGATTTATTAGGAGTATACAAACGTAAGAAATTCCATATTTCAGTAGGTGATGAACTTCCTGCAGGAATTATGAAATTGGCGAAAGTATATGTTGCTCAAAAACGTAAATTGAAAGTTGGTGATAAAATGGCTGGACGTCACGGTAACAAAGGTATTGTTGCAAATATCGTTCGTCAAGAAGATATGCCATTCCTTGAAGACGGAACACCAGTTGATATCGTATTGAACCCACTAGGGGTGCCTTCACGTATGAACCTTGGACAGATTTACGAAACTGTATTAGGTTGGGCAGGACAAAAACTAGGAGTGAAATTCGCAACACCAATTTTTGATGGAGCACATCCAGATGAAATTAATGCATGGACAGATAAAGCAGAAGTTCCACGTTCGGGTAAAACATACTTGTATGATGGTGGAACAGGAGATCGCTTCCATCAGCCTGCAACAGTTGGAGTTATCTACATGTTGAAATTATCTCACATGGTAGATGATAAAATGCACGCTCGATCAATCGGACCATACTCTTTAATTACTCAGCAACCGCTTGGTGGTAAAGCACAGTTCGGAGGTCAACGTTTTGGAGAGATGGAGGTTTGGGCAATCGAAGCATTCGGTGCTGCAAATATTCTTCAGGAAATTTTAACTGTTAAATCCGATGACGTAATGGGTAGAGCGAAAGCATACGAAGCCATCGTGAAAGGAGATAATATTCCTGAGCCTGGAATTCCAGAATCATTCAATGTATTATTACACGAACTTCGCGGATTGTGTTTGAACATTTCATTGGATTAACATTAGTACTTAATTTGTAAAGGAGCATATAATGGCTTACAGAAAAGAGACACCAAAAAAGCAAAGCAGTTTTAACAAGATTACCATTTCTTTGGCATCGCCTGAGATAATTTTGGAGCAATCAAGTGGAGAAGTGCTTAAGCCAGAAACGATTAACTATCGTACATACAAGCCTGAAAGAGATGGTTTATTCTGTGAAAGAATTTTCGGTCCAGTGAAGGATTACGAATGTCATTGTGGTAAATACAAAAGAATCCGATATAAAGGAATCGTTTGTGACCGTTGTGGGGTTGAAGTAACAGAAAAGAAAGTACGTCGTGAAAGAATGGGACACATTTCATTAGTGGTTCCTGTTGCTCACATCTGGTACTTCCGTTCTTTGCCAAATAAAATTGGTTACTTAATTGGCTTGCCAACAAAAAAATTAGATCAAATTATCTATTATGAGCGTTATGTCGTGATCCAAACTGGTATCGCCACGCACGCTGATGGTGGGTTAATCAAACGTCTTGATTTCCTTACGGAAGAAGAGTACTTGGATATCCTTGATGCGCTTCCAAAAGAAAATCAATACCTTGAGGACACTGATCCAAATAAATTCATCGCGAAAATGGGTGCTGAGGCATTACATGATTTGTTGAAAGGAATTAATTTGGAAGAAACGTCGTACAATTTGCGTCACCAAGCAAACACTGAAACAGCTGTTCAACGTAAGAATGAAGCATTGAAGCGTTTGCAAGTTGTGGAAGCAATGCGTGAATCTCAAACTAGAATTGACAACAGACCAGAATGGATGATTGTGAAAGTAGTTCCTGTTATTCCGCCTGAATTGCGTCCTCTAGTTCCTCTTGATGGTGGTCGTTTCGCTACGTCTGATTTGAATGACTTATACCGTCGTGTAATTATCAGAAATAACCGTTTGAAACGATTGATTGAAATCAAAGCTCCAGAAGTAATTTTGCGTAATGAAAAACGTATGTTGCAAGAAGCTGTTGATTCATTGTTCGACAACTCTCGTAAATCAAGTGCAGTTAAAACGGAATCAAATCGTCCTTTGAAATCTCTTTCTGATTCATTGAAAGGTAAACAAGGTCGTTTCCGTCAAAACTTACTTGGAAAACGTGTTGATTATTCTGCACGTTCAGTAATTGTTGTTGGTCCAGATTTGAAATTGCATGAGTGTGGATTGCCTAAAGATATGGCAGCTGAACTTTACAAACCGTTTATCATCCGTAAGATGATTGAGCGTGGAATTGTGAAAACAGTTAAATCTGCAAAGAAAATTGTTGATCGCAAGGAACCAGTTGTTTGGGATATTTTGGAAAGTGTATTAAAAGGTCACCCGGTATTACTTAATCGTGCACCAACGCTTCACCGTTTGGGTATCCAAGCATTCCAACCAAAACTTATTGAAGGAAAAGCAATTCGTCTTCACCCATTAGTAACTACGGCATTCAACGCCGATTTCGATGGTGACCAGATGGCAGTTCATTTACCATTAGGTAACGCTGCAATTTTGGAAGCGCAATTGTTGATGTTAGCTTCGCACAACATTTTGAATCCTGCTAACGGGGCGCCAATTGCGGTACCTTCTCAGGATATGGTGCTTGGTTTATATTATATCACTAAAGGTAAAAAATCGTATGGTGATGAAAAAGTTCAAGGTGAAGGTGGAATTTTCTACTCTCCTGAAGAAGTAATCATTGCATTAAACGAAGGTAAATTAGATTTACATGCTCATATTAAGGTTAAATCGTATGATTTGAACGAACAAGGTGAGCCCGCATTAATGATGATTGAAACTACTGCTGGACGTATACTCTTCAATGAGCGCGTTCCACGTGAAGTTGGTTTCATCAACGATGTCTTGACCAAAAAAGCACTACGTGATATTATCGGTCAAGTATTGAAAGTCTCTGGTACTTCTAAGACAGCGAAATTCTTGGATGATATCAAAGAATTAGGATATGATATGGCATTTAAAGGTGGACTTTCGTTCAATCTTGATGACATCATTATTCCAAAAGAAAAAGTAGAATTAGTAAAGAAAGCAGAGGGTGAGGTTAAGGAAGTAATGGTTAACTACTCAATGGGATTGATTACTAATAATGAGCGTTACAATCAAATTATTGATATTTGGACAACTACCAACTTGCGTTTGACTCAAACATTGATGGATCAGTTGAAAAGCGACCGCCAAGGATTTAACTCCATCTATATGATGTTTGATTCTGGTGCACGTGGATCTAAAGAGCAGATTCGTCAGCTTTCTGGAATGCGTGGTTTGATGGCGAAACCTCAAAAATCAGGTGCTTCTGCGCAAGAAATTATTGAAAATCCGATTCTTTCCAACTTTAAGGAAGGTCTTTCGATTCTTGAATATTTTGTCTCCACTCACGGTGCTCGTAAAGGTTTGGCCGATACGGCTTTGAAAACTGCCGATGCAGGTTACCTTACACGTCGTTTGGTGGATGTTGCTCAAGATGTGGTGATTAATACAGATGATTGTGGTACACTCAGAGGTATTGTTGCAACAGCATTAAAGAAAAATGATGAAGTTGTTGAGCCATTGTACGATCGTATTTTGGGTAGAACAGCAGTTCATGACGTCTTTATGCCTGATAGCGATACTGTTATTGTTAGTGCTGGAGAGTTGATTCTGGAAGAAGTTGCAAATGCAATAGAAAAGGCAGGAATCGAAGAAGTTGAAATTCGTTCTGTACTTACATGTGAAATGCGTCGTGGAGTTTGTTCGAAATGTTACGGACGTAACTTGGCAACACATAGAGCTGCTCAACTAGGAGATGCTGTTGGTGTAATTGCCGCACAATCAATTGGTGAGCCTGGTACTCAGTTGACACTTCGTACGTTCCACGTCGGTGGTACTGCATCGAACATCTCTGATGTATCTGATATGAAAGCGAAAGCTAGTGGTCGTTTAGAAATCGAAGAGTTAAGAACAATTGAGCGCAAAAATGCTGATGGTTCAAAACGCATCGTTGTAACTGGACGTTCTGCAGAGATGAAAATCACCGATGAGAAAACTGGAATTGTTGTGATGAATGCTAACATCCCTTACGGATCTGAGCTTGTAATCGAAAACAGCGTGAAAGTGAAAAAAGGTGATGTGATTTGTAAGTGGGATCCCTACAATGCCGTAATCGTTTCTGAAGTTGCTGGTAAAATTGTATTTGATAGTATCTTGGATGGCGTGACGTACCGTGAGGAAGTCGATGATCAAACAGGATTTACTGAAAAGGTAATTATCGAATCGAGAGATAAAAAGAAAAACCCTGCAATTCACATCATTAATCCTAAAACGAAAGAAGTTTTAAGAGAGTACTCGCTTCCTGTTGATTCACATATCTCAGTTGCTGAGGGTGCAACAATCGAAGCAGGTGATATCTTAGTTAAAATTCCTAGAGTTGCTGGTAAAACAGGAGATATTACTGGAGGTCTTCCACGTGTAACTGAGTTATTCGAGGCGAGAAATCCTTCTAATCCTGCTGTTGTATCTGAAATTGATGGTATTGCTGAATTTGGTAAAATCAAGCGTGGTAACCGTGAAATCAAAGTAACTTCAAAAACAGGTGAAGTGAAAAATTACATGGTGCCGTTGTCTAAACACATCTTGGTGCAAGAAAATGATTTCATCCGTGCTGGACATCCATTGTCTGACGGTGCAATCACGCCAAATGATATCTTAAATATTGAAGGACCTACAAAAGTTCAAGAGTATATCGTGAATGAAATTCAAGAGGTTTACCGTCTACAAGGGGTGAAAATCAACGATAAGCACTTTGAAGTAATTGTACGTCAAATGATGTTGAAAGCGGAAATTATCGATGCTGGAGATACTCGTTTCTTGGAAGGACAATCTGTTCACAAAGCAGATATCATGGAAGAAAACGATTCTATCTACGGTATGATGGTGGTAATTGATTCAGGAGAATCTACTGCAATGAAAAACGGACAGATTGTTAGTGCTCGTCAATTACGTGATGAAAACTCACAATTGAAACGTACTGATAAAAAGCAAGTAGAAGCTCGTGATGCATTCCCAGCTACATCTACACCTTTATTGCAGGGGATTACGCGTGCATCACTTCAAACACAATCGTTTATTTCTGCGGCATCGTTCCAGGAAACAACGAAAGTGTTGAACGAAGCAGCAATCTCCGGTAAAGAAGATCATTTATTAGGATTGAAAGAAAATGTTATCGTTGGACACTTAATTCCTGCGGGAACAGGAGTGCGTGCATACCAAAAACATGTGGTTGCTTCCAAAGAAGTATTGGCTGAACTTTCTGAAAAATAATAAGTACTAAACAAAATAGAAAAAGCTTGTTCAATTGAACAAGCTTTTTTTTTATCTTCACATCTGAAAAACAAACTGAAATGGAAAATCAAGAAAATAACTTAAACATAGAATTGAACGAAGAAATGGCATTGGGGGTTTATTCCAATTTAGCAATCATCACGCATTCACCTGCTGAATTTGTATGTGATTTTGTGCAAGTGATGCCAGGCATGCCAAAAGCAAAAGTGCGTTCTCGGGTAATCATGACACCAGAAAATGCAAAGCGATTTATGCGTGCATTGATCGATAATGTAAAGAAATATGAAGATAATTTTGGCGTTATTGACGACGTGGAGCCTCCAATGAATCCAATTAATTTTGGTGCACCCGGAACGATGGCTTAATTGTCAGCGATCATACTAGTACAACTAGAATAGTTAGTAGCTAAGTATCTGCTCCCAATTTGTTGTATTTCCCAGCGCATCAACAAGTACTATTTTAATGCTGTGCGCACTCATTTTTAAATTGGACTTCTTGTAAAAAAGTAAGTCCAATTTACTTTCGTACTCCAATAATTGCCATTCCCCATCAACGTACAAATCGTAGTCTGCTAGAGAAGTTTCCGAATCAAAAGCTGTCCATTTGAGCATAGGTCCTGATAATACAATGGGTTTAATTGTTGGGGGAGTTAAATCTTGTAAGATTAGCATTGGGCCTAAATTAGTGGGCTGTGCTAAACTCATCTGCGCTAGAGGATACAATGATTCCACTTTGCGGCCATTCTTTTCGCTACGCACCTGCAAATAGCTCTTATTGCTTTGCGCCTTTTTAAACAATAGATCATACGACTGCTGCAGCGGAATTGACGAACTACCAAAAATTAATTTTTCAGCTTGAAAATCGTTCTTTCTTATTGGTTCGTAAAGGGTGTGTGCTTTTGCGGAAAAGTGAATGGCTTCTGTACTTAGTGTAATTGCTTGTCCAGGAAAATAGTAGTCCTCTTCATTAAATATTGACTTTTCGCTCAAAAGGATGGAGGGAACTTGCAACTTAAAATGAATGGTAGATGAATTTTTCTTTGCATCGCCCACTACAATTTTAAGCACTAAATTTTCTCCAGGATGCAATGCAATAATGCCTTTCGAAATAGAGGTGATGTCCAACTCATTTTCCTCCGTTTGATACAATTTATGAAAATCATTACCCTTCAAAAATTCACCGTGATCCATGTGACAATTGATGTCTCGTGTAGCATCAAAACCAATTTGTGCTAGTTTAGAGTGAAATTGAAGTTCGCTGTTTACAAAAAGTTCGGTACTAAAAATTCCACATTTGTTTGCTGAATTATCAAACTGATCAAAGGCATCTATCGCAAAGCCAATTTGTCCGTTTTGACGACAAAAATCTGCCGGTAACACAATTTGTTCAGCAACAGTTGTGACTCCATTTTTTGCTGGAGTTAGCGGAATCAGTAAGGTTTTCCCTGGTATAGTAAATCCTTCCTTTGTCAACGCATAAATTTTTAACGATTTAACTGTCGGCGCTTTATGGTCGGGAATGAAAAAGCCATGCAGCAGTGGGTTTAGGGCATCATCAGTTGCTGTTTCTCGCAATTCAAAATGTAAGTGTGGTGCCGTCGATCCACCAGTATTTCCAGAAATGGCAATGATTTGTCCACGTTCCACCACAATCTCGTTTTCTGAGAAATAGATCTCAATTTCTTCGTTTTGCTCTCTGCGCTGAATTTCTTTTACTAAAGAATCAATTTTTCCTTTGAATGATTGACAATGTGCATACACACTACTTTGCCCATTTGGATGCGCAATTTGAATCATTTTTCCGTAGCCAGAACGACTGATTTTCACTCTCGAAACGTAGCCTTTTTGAATTGATCGAATGTTAAATCCTTCTTTACCTTTTGTCTTGAAATCCAGCCCCATGTGGAAATGATGGGGACGTAGCTCTCCGAAATTTGCTGCCAATTCCAGCGGAATATCGAGGGGCGATTGATAGTTGTTTTGTCCAAAACAAACAAGGTGAATAAATGCAAAAAGGAAGGTGTGGATTTTTAATTTCATCTCCCTCAAAATTAATCAACAATTTTTTTTTTACAAGTTGCTTAAAAAAAATGTTGTGCGTATATCTTACAATTTTAACTTTGTAGAAAGTCGCATTCTAATGACAAGCAAAATTCAACAGTTAATCAACGATATTTCTCGCAAGCAAAGCGATTTGCAAAAGCGTTCGTTGGCGTTAAATGTTGAAAAAGATCAACTCGCTGTTGAATTGAGTCAGTTGAAAAGTGAAAATCAAGCATTGAAAGATCAAATGGAAAGTCATTTGGCGCAAATTGCAGATTTGAAGAATGAATTGGCGACGGAAAAAATACAAGTAGTCGAAAAAACAGTAGTTTCTACAAAAAGAAATGACGAGGAAATCGATGAATTGGTGAAAGAAATAGAATTCTGTATCAATCAGTTAAAGAATAACGGATGAGTAAAATATCTTTAAAAGTAGTTGTTGCAGGCAGAACGTACCCATTGACAGTGAACGCAGGTGAGGAAGTGAAAATCCAAAAAGCTGCTGACGACATCAATAAGGCAATTAAAGCTCTGCAGGAAAACTACGCAGTAAAAGATATGCAAGATTTATTGGCGATGACAGCACTTCAGTTGTCAACACGTGCAACGAATCCTGCGAACTCTTCAAGTACCGAAACATCAGTTGCGGACTATACAGAACTTGAAAATCAGCTTGAGAAATTATCAGCTGAACTTGACCAATTGATCGCTTAGTTATTTAGAAATTATCTTTTTCGGCTCAATTAACAAATTAATTGAAAAAAAAATGGTTGTAATTGTGTGGTTATTAGTTGGTTTGATTGGCGGTGGAGTTATCGCTTATGTCGCTCAAAACATCTTACTTAAAAGTAAAAAGCAGCAAATCATTCGCGAAGCGGAGTTAGAAGGTGAGAACCTTAAAAAAGACAAAATTTTACAGGCGAAGGATAAATTCATGAAACTGAAAGAAGATCATGAATTAGCGGTGAAAGATCGAGAGCGCAAAATGCAATCTAACGAAGATCGTATTCGTGCGAAAGAAAAAACCTTGACTCAGAAGTTAGAAGAGACCGCGCGAAAAGAGCAGCAACTTGAATCGTATAAGACAGAATTAGACGCAAAGGTTACCGCATATGATTTGAAGCATCAGGAAATGGATAAAACGCAAGAAAAACGCGTTGCAGAATTATCTAGAATTTCTGGGCTTTCCATCGAAGATGCAAAACAAGGTTTAATTGAAGCATTGAAAGATGAAGCACGCACTAGTGCAATGACCCATATCAAAGAAATTACCGAGGAAGCAAAATTGAATGCCAATCGCGAAGCGAAGAAAATTGTAATTCAAACCATTCAACGTGTTGCTACGGAGCACGCTGTTGAAAATGCTGTTTCTGTATTCAACATTGAATCAGATGAAGTAAAAGGTAGAATCATTGGTCGTGAAGGTCGTAATATTCGTGCAATAGAAGCTGCCACTGGAGTTGAAATCATTGTAGACGATACACCAGAAGCAATTATCCTTTCTTGTTTTGACCCTGTGCGTAGAGAAATCGCTCGTTTAGCATTGCACCAATTGGTATCCGATGGTCGTATTCACCCTGCTCGTATTGAGGAAGTAGTTGCAAAAACACGTAAACAATTAGAAGAAGAAATTGCTGAAACAGGTCGTAGAACGTGCATGGATCTTGGTATTCATGGACTTCATCCTGAATTAACTAGAATGGTGGGTAGAATGAAATACCGTTCTTCTTACGGGCAGAACCTTCTTCAACACTCGAGAGAGGTGGCAAACATGTGTGCGATCATGGCGGCTGAGATGGGATTGAATGTGAAAGTGGCGAAACGTGCTGGACTTTTACACGATATTGGTAAAGTTCCCGATGAAGAACCAGAATTGCCTCACGCAATCCTTGGGATGAAATTGGCCGAGAAATATGGTGAAAAGCCAGATGTTGTGAATGCAATTGGAGCTCACCACGACGAAATTGAAATGACGACTTTAATTTCTCCTATTGTACAAGTTTGTGATGCCTTGTCTGGCGCACGTCCAGGTGCACGTAGAGAAATTGTTGAAGCATACATCAAGCGTATCAAAGATTTAGAAGCGCTGGCTTTATCCTACGACGGAGTAACAAGTGCTTTTGCGATTCAGGCAGGTAGAGAATTGAGAGTATTGGTGGAAAGTGAGAAAATTTCGGATACGAAAGTGGATGAATTGTCTTTCAATATTTCACAACGTATTCAAACTGAAATGACCTACCCTGGACAAGTGAAAGTGACCGTGATTCGTGAAAAGAGATCTGTCAATTACGCTAAGTAATCGCTTCTTTGGAGCGTTCATTTATTGAGGGAGATTGAAAAATGTTGAAAGCATTCAATTTTAAATCTGATTTCTTTAAAAACGTTCTCGTTCTAACTTCTGGTACAGTGTTGGCCCAAATGGTGGCCTACTTGCTGATTCCTATCATCACGCGTTTGTACACGCCAGATGACATGGCAGAAATGGCCTTGTTTATCCGAATTATTGGTGTAGGAAGTGCCTTGGCAACATTCAGGTACGAATTGGCTTTGCCTATTATTACGGCGAATAATCACTCGTTTCACCTTTACAAATTTGCAGTACGCGTCACCATCATTACCAGTGTTCTTTCAGCATTAGGGATCATTATTCCTTTTCTTTTTTTCAAAGATCTCTCTCAATTTTTATTCTATGCCTTGATTCCCGCAGGAATTGCTTTCAGTGCGTTTATGTACTTGGGAACCAATTGGGCCTTACGCTTTAAACAGTTTCGATTGATCACCATAACAAAGATGGTCAATTCGGTTGGTGCCAACGGAACGAAAGTGCTATTTGGTTTTTTACAATGGGGCTACATTGGATTGCTTCTAGGAACGGTCATTGGCGTTTTGCTGAGCTCCCTACTATTTTTCAAAGATTTCTTTACATCCTCCAAAAAATATGGCGTCCGCTGGAAGTCGAAAAAGAGTTTTGCAATCGCCAAGCAATTCAATGAGTTTCCGAAAGTGAACCTGCCACATACTTTGCTTGACATGTTGCGCGATTTATTGGTGGCAAGTATTTTATGGGAACTGTATGGTCAAACAGAATACGGCTATTATAGTCATACCTACCAAATGCTCCGATTACCATTGATTTTAGTTGGCTCGTCGATTTCTCAAGTGTTTTTTCAGCGTTGTGCTGAGAAATTGAACAAAGGCATTCCAATTCAAGATGTGGCATTTGCTTCTATTCGTTTATTGATTTTGCTATCCATCGTTCCATTTACCATCATTTTCTTTTTTGGTGAAGATATTTTTTCCTTTGTTTTCGGACAAAGATGGAAGGAATCAGGTATCTACGCTGAAATTATGGCGGTGTGGCTGATGATGAATTTCGTACTTTCTCCCTTATCAATTTTACCACTTTTATTGAAAAAACAACGGCAATTTTTATATTGGAATTTCCTAGGTTTATTAATGATGGTGTTGGCATTGGTCATTCCGAGTGTGTATTACAGCGCAACAATTTATCAAACCTTGTGGATCGTTAGCGTGTCTCAAGCTGCTTATTTCGTAGCACTGATTTTCTTTATGCTTTCACTATCAAAGCGCGCTTTGAACCAAAATGCCTACAATCAATGATGAATTTTTTGCGCACATATTGCAAAAATTGGACGGTAGCAGATTTCTTGTTGGTGGCGTTGATCATTATTTTCCCGTTCTACAATAAGCTGATGCCTTCTTTGCTCATTTTGCTGTCGTTTACATTGATTGTTCAGCGGAAATCTTTTGCAGAAGTGAAAGCTGCTTTGTTGGATGTGAGTGGTCCCGCCTTTTGGTGCATGGCATTGTTCTTCGTGCATTTGATCGGTATTAGCTATTCTGAGAATCATATTGCTGGTTGGGAAGATCTAGGAATGAAATCGACCTTATTGCTACTACCTATTTTATTGAGTTGGGTAGTAACAAGGATTTCTCTTCGACAAATAATCGATTGTTTTCTGTTCGGATTGATAGCCACATCCGTCGCCTTGTTGCTTTTTGCGACATATCGAACCTTTGCGCTTCCAACAACTCCTTCGTACCGCTATTTTATTGCTAGCGATTTCGTGTATACGATGCATCGAAGTTACTACGCTATGTATACTTCTATAGGTGTGCTGCTTGCAGTTTATCGCTTGTTTATCGACCGAAAATGGATCAATTTTCTTTGGGCGGCCTTTTTGATGCTTATCACCTTGCTCAGCTTGTCGAAAGCTGGTTTGCTGATACTACTTGTCGTTTTGCCAATTTTGTTGATGTACCTCGCTCTAAAATTATTCAATTGGAAAGTGTTGGCCGTTTCCCTCGGAACACTGCTGCTTTTGTTAGCAGTTACTTTTTGGAAAAGTGAAACTATGCGACTGCGACTCATTGCGATGTCGATGGCAGTGAACAAAACAGAAACGATCAACAACAATAGCACCGAGGGAAATACAGTGCGGGTTATTATGTGGTCTACCTCTATGAAATTAATCAAAGAACAACCTGTAGTTGGAGTTGGGACGGGAGACGTGAACGATGCCTTAATGCAACGCAATATAGAGCTAGGAAATCTTGCTTCAGCGAAACGCAATTTCAATTCACACAATCAATACCTGAATACCATTGTTGCTCTTGGAATTTTTGGTTTTCTACCGCTGCTGCTTTTGTTTTTGACAACCATCAAGCAAGCAGTGAAATATAAAAGCATGTATTTGTTGTTGTTTGCAACTGTCTTCGCGCTGAATTTATTGTTCGAGTCGATGTTTGAAACACAGGCAGGAGTGGTGCCGATTGTTTTTTTCATACTCTTGCTCTCGCGCAAGTTGAAAAGTAGCTAATTTGATATTACTAAGTTTAGTTCTTAATTTCGTCTAAATATTTCCCTATGATTCCATTTTCTCCTCCACGTATCGATCAAAAAGTAATTGATGAAGTCAATGCTGCGTTGTTAAGTGGGTGGATTACAACTGGACCGCGCACTAAATTATTTGAAAAGAACATTACAGCATATTGTGGATGTAAATCAACAGTTGCGGTGAATTCTTGGACCATGGGAATGCAAGTGCTGTTGCATTGGTGGGGAATTAAAGAAGGCGACGAAATTATTCTTCCTGCCTACACGTATTGCGCGAGTGCGAACGTGATTGTACACGCAGGTGCTAAACCAGTGATGGTGGACATCAATCCTGAAGATTTTAATATTTCTGTAGAAGCGATTCGAAAAGCAATTACGCCAAAAACAAAAGCAATCATTGCGGTAGATTTAGCAGGTTTTCCGTGCGATTATGACGCCATAAATGCCTTAGTGCGAGAGCAACAATTTGTAGAGCAATTTCAAGCAGGTTCGGAGCAACAAGCGCAACTCGGAAGAATTTTGGTCATTGCAGATGCTGCACACAGCTTTGGCGCGCAATACGATGGAATAAGAGCGGGTGCCTTGACAGATATTTCCTCTTTTTCTTTTCATGCTGTGAAAAACTTGACCACTGCAGAAGGTGGCGCGCTTTGTTTCAATTTACCGGAACCTTTTGATGCCGATGCGATTTACAAAGAATTTTGTACACTCATTTTACACGGACAAAACAAAGATGCACTGGCGAAAACACAAAAGGGAAATTGGCGCTACGATGTCGAAGAACCGGGTTTTAAATGCAATATGACCGATTTACAAGCAGCCATTGGCCTAGTTGAATTGGAACGCTATCAAGAAAATTTAGACCGAAGAAAAGTGATTTTTGAGCAGTACGATGCTGCGTTTAAAGACGAATCTTGGGCGCTTACCCCTTTACATACTACTGACAATAAAATCAGTAGTTTCCATTTATACCAGCTGCGAATTGATGGCGCTACAGAAGCACAGCGAGATCAAATTATGCAAGAAATTTTTGAGCAAGATGTTTCCGTTAATGTACATTTTTTACCCTTACCCACCTTAACTGCTTACAAAAAACGGGGCTACAAAATGGAAGATTATCCTGAAACATGGAACAAGTACAGCAATGAAATTTCTTTGCCAGTCTACTATAATTTGTCCGACCAGCAAGTTGCTACTGTCATTCAGGCAGTGAAAAATGCAGTAAGTAAAATTCTTCGATGAAAAGAATCTTCGATCTTGTGTTGAGCACAATTATTCTGCTTTTGTTTTTGCCTTTCGGCATCCTTATTTCTATTTGGATTTTTAGTGAATCGAAAGGGGGTGTTTTTTACCGTCAAGAACGCATTGGCAAAAATGGAGTTCCCTTCAAAATATTTAAGTTTCGAACCATGCGTTTAGGAGCAGACAAACTAGGTAAACTGACAGTAGGCGAGCGCGATCCTCGAATTACCAGAGCGGGTTATTTCCTTCGCAAGTTAAAATTGGACGAATTTCCGCAATTTTTAAACGTTTTAGTAGGAGAAATGAGTATTGTTGGTCCGCGACCAGAAGTGGAAGAGTACACCAAGCTGTACACTATCACCCAACGAAAAATTCTTTCTGTAAAACCTGGCATCACCGATTATGCTTCTCTTGAGTACTTCAAGGAGAATGAATTACTTGCGGCAACAGAAAATCCTCAGGAAACCTACATTAAGGAAATTATGCCGGCAAAAATTGAGTTGAACATGCGCTACATCAAAAATCCAAGTCTGGGGCAAGACCTTAAAATTATGTGGTTGACCTTTATGAAGATGATTAAGTAATTTAGGATTTAAGGAACACTAATTTTCACTAATTAGACGAATTACACTAATTGCTTTTATAACGCATTATTTTGTTAATTAGCTAAATTGTGAAAATTAGTGTTCCTTTTTTTGAAAATTGACTTTGCCGAACTTCGTTTCGTGATTCCTTTTGTAATTATGGAATAATACCATACATCTCCAACTTCTTCATCTCTTCCAAAATCTGTTCAGCAGATAGATACGTTTCAGCTTTAAATTTCTTGTAAGCAACAGTTGCTTTTGATACGTGTTGCACGTAGTGCTCGAAATCATAGCATTGCCAGCCAAGGCCGCGTTTGATGGTGCCGAGATCAGTGTAGTATTCAACTTTTTTCTTACCTTTTTTACTCATGTATTTGAACAGAAAACCTAGGAAATGGCCTGGTTTTTTGGTTTTGTAGTCCATGAAATGATAAAATTCGTGACCAAAAACGCCCACCAATGCATTAAAAGGAACTTGAGAAACGTGCACCATGCTATCTTTTTCCTGATTGTTGATGCGCACCGTAAAATGCCAATTGTCTTTTTTTCGAAAAAGAATGGAGCCCAAGGTAGGTTGTGCATTCATGGAGGTTTTAATTTTTTGCTCTTTGAAATCAATGTGGGCATTCTTCAATTCTGGGTAATACGACAACGCAATCAAAATGGGCAATTCATATTTAGGAGAAATATTCGATTTGTTTTGCCCCCATTCTTTGCGCATCGAGTCGATTTTAGACGTGTAATCTGCCTCGATGAAGGTTCTGATTTGTGCAAACGACGCGAGGCCATTGAAAAGGACGAGGAGTACAATAATTGTTTTCATGTCCTTAAATTAGGTCAAAAAAATGAGAGCAACTGTAAATTGGTAATTATTTCCCCTCTACTTCACGAAAAAGGCCAAAGCCACCCCTGCCACAATACTCCCTAACTTTAATAGGTTGAACTTATGATTTTCGGAGGTTTCGAAAATGATGGTGGTAGAAATGTGTAAGAACATACCTACTACAACAGCTAAAATGATCGAGAAATTGAACAGTTCGTGGGCACCATGATAAAACAACCCAAATGCAGTGCCAAGTGGCGTCATTAAGGCAAAGGCAATGAGAATCAACCACGCTTTAAGGGTACTAATATTGGTGTTGATCAATAAGGTCATCAAGGCAATGGCAACAGGAATTTGATGCAATACGATACCGAGTAAGAGCGAATTGTCGTGTCCATGACTGTGCGATGAAACAATTTCATGTCCGGCTAATTGATGTCCCAAGGGAATTCCTTCCAAAATAGAATGCGCCGAAAGCGAGATAAACAAGCCCCAAGGCATATTTTGTCCCTTGTGCACATGTACATGTCCGTGCTCGATACCGCCAGAGAAAAATTCTAAAATCAGCTGAATGAGGAAGCCCAATAGAATATAAACGCCAATACTCGACGATTGCTCGTGATAAAGATCTGGAATGAAGTGCGTAAAGGCAATGGACAATAGAAATCCTCCAGAGAAGGCAAGTAACAATTTAATGATGTTCGTTTTATTGCTTTGCTTCAAATAGGTGACGGTAATTCCACCCAAAATCACAGAAACAATTAGACTTACAAAAACAATAACACTTTCCATTAATTAAGTTGTGCAATGATGATTAAACGACTTGAGTTTTTCAGATCGAATGGCTTCAATTGGAAGTCGCCAAAGGTACGAATAATCTTAAAATTGTGCTCTTCTAACATTGCTTCGAAATCTGCCAAGCGAATTGCCTGCACCTTTTCTTGAAATTTGAAGTTCTTGCCTTCCGCAGAAAAGCGAATATCTTTCACAATAGTGTCGTCGATTAAGGCACGCTCAATCTTAAATTCAATGCCATCTACTACTTTCGTTTGTTTTTTTACGAGCTGTGCCACAACATAGTCAACATTCATGAAATCGATGATGAAAAGACCTTTTGGTTGAAGCATTTCCGCAACAGCAGTCATTACTTTTTTGTTTTCTTTCAACGAATCAAAATAGCCAAAGCTGGTAAAGAGATTGAAAACTGCAGCGAATTGTTGATCTTTAATCACTTCGCGCATGTCGTGGACTACAAACTTAAGTTGTTCATTTTCAAACTGCCGTGCAAATGAAATGCTATTGAGCGAAAGATCAGCGCCGAGCACTTGGTAGCCTAGTTGTTGAAGCGTCACCGAATGTCGGCCCTTTCCGCAAGCTAAATCAAGTACGCGACTTCCTGCTGGTAGTTGCAAGTTGGCACTTAAATTTTCAATGAAGATTTGCGCTTCATTCTCATCCCTACTTTTGTACAAAGTATGATAATAAGGGGAATCGAACCAGTCAGCAAACCATTCATTTTTCATGCTGCAAAATTAATGCATTGAAAATCAAAATATTCATTTTTATTTAAAAAGTTGCAAATTTGGTTTATTCGTTTAATTTTGTAAATCGAAAGCTAAATGTCACTAGTCAACGTATATAACCTATTTCGCTCCATGGAAGAAGAGAATGTAATTCTGTCTTTCAAGGGTGTTGTTACCGAAGAATTGCTGACGTCTGTTCTAAGCATCATGGAAACCAAAATGGAATCGATGCAGGAATCCCCAAAAATGCGAAAGAAAGTATTCAATGTGTTGGTGGAGTGTTTACAAAATCTATATCATCACGTAGACGACAAAGATTTCGACGAAGCGGAAAAACGTTCTGCCTTGGTAATGATTTCGAAGAAAAATGATCAGTTTGCTATTCGAACAGGAAATTATATCGATAAAGACATTGCCGATTACTTGCACGAACGTTTAACGATTATCAATACGATGGACAAGGACGAACTTCGCAAGTACTACCAAGATAGCTTAGAGTCGAACATAGTTTCAACAAAAGGAACTGCCGGATTGGGAATGATTGACATTGCAAGAAAGTCGGGAAATAAATTAGAATTTGAATTTTTGAAAGTAGACGAAAAGAAAAGTTTTTTCTGCTTTGATGTAAAAATAGATTAATAAGTAGCACAATGGAAAATTTAACATTAGAAGGATCTGCTAAAACGCCATCCGTAATTTTTGATGCACTGGCAGGAAAATTGGAAATCAGAGGACGTTCAATTCCTGAAAATTCTATTGAATTTTATCGTCCATTGAATGAATGGATTGATGCCTATGCTTCTGGTCCAAAATCGGAGACGGTGGTTGATATTAAATTGGAATATTTCAATACCTCCTCTTCAAAATGTATTTTGGATTTATTCAAGAAATTAGAGAAATTAAACGGAAATTCAGAAGTGAATGTAAACTGGTATTTCGAAGAAGACGATGAAGACATGGAAGAAGCAGGACAAGATTATCAAGCGATCATCAAACTGCCTTTCAAAATGATTGAAGTTGAAGAGATTTAAGTTTTGACGAAAAAAATTGGTTTAACGGGCGGTATTGGCTCGGGTAAAAGTTTTATTGCGGGAGTCCTACTAAAAATGGGATATCCCGTTTTTTTTTCTGACGATTTTTCTAAAGATATTGCTAATACGAACGTCGAGGTTCGTCAGAAATTAATAGCATTGTTTGGTGCTGAGGTCTATATCGATGGTGCATTGAACAGACCATTTTTAGCGAAGATGATTTTTGAGAATGAGGAAAATCGATTGAAAGTGAACAGCATCATTCATCCGAAAGTGCGACAAGGTTTTGAGGATTGGGCCAATAGGCAAACAAGCGAAATTGTTTTCAACGAAGCAGCCATTTTTTTTGAAACTGGCGGACACAAAGCCCTAGATGCGACGATTCTTGTCACTGCGCCACTTTCCTTACGCATAGCACGCGTGCAACAACGTGATGGAGTTGCTGAGCGAGAAGTGATGGCTCGTATCGAAAAACAATGGTCGGATGAACAAAAAATTCCTTTAGCTGATTTTGTGATTGAAAATGATGAGAAAACTCCTTTGTTACACCAGTTAGAGCTCATGCTTTCGAATATAGGGGTGATGTAAAAATTTCAATACTGTTTTTTAATGATCGCGAGCTGCGCGCTGTTTGGGATGAGGAAAATTCTAAATGGTGGTTCAGTGTGCTCGATAGTGGTCGGAGCTGTTTACTCGATTTTGTGGATTTAGTCCAATTTATTTCGTATTTCTTTTAGATGAATAAACACAGCAGAAAAAATTAATCCTACTGCAGTTATACCATAGCGTATATTCACACCAACAACTTCCGCTTCTGGATTTCGATATGGGTTAATGTAGGCAACACAAAATCCCATTCCAATTAGCAGTAAGATTAATTTTAGGTATTTCCCAAAAAAGAACTTGTTTAGTGTATCTAATAATTTTTCCATAGTTAATAATTGTTTTTGTTCTTTAAGCACAAATGGTCTGCGGAGCACTGAAACGCCACTTTTGTCAAACCGCTGTTACCAGCCGTATTTATTTCTGTTCTCAATATTTTGTCGTTACACTGTTTGAAAAACTACCTGAATTGTCCTTACTGTTGTAGTTAATTTGAACACTATATTGGTTGTCTTTTTTATAATTGTCGGAGCGAACAACAAAGGAGTTTAATCCTTTTTTTGCTTTTGTTTTTAAGTTTCCAACCACTTTGTCAGTTTCATAGTCTTGAATTTCAACTTCAACCTCTGCTTCGTCAACAAAGTAGATTATTACTTCAATTTCGTTCTTTGTCTTGCTAATTATATCTCTGATGTTGTTCTTGTCTGTGATGTATTCTCTTTCACGTTTTTTCCCCTTTTCAACACCTTTAATTTTTGTGTAGGTAATTATTCCTTGAACGTTTCCAAATTCAACAAAAGGCATTGGAAAGAATGGCAAAATGTAATATCTGTATGGGTCGCTTTTAGCTTGAACTATTTTTTGATAAGTGTTTCCGTTAAAGGTGTCGAACGTAACGCCTTGTAGAAATAGGTCCTTACCTTTTTCTGTTTCAACAATTTTCAATTCTGTTTTGTAGTCTTGAAATGGCACAAATTGATAACCTACATAATAACCGCTATCTGTAACTGTAACTAAAAGTTCTTGAGGACTGTCATATGAGCCACTTAAATAATTGTAACCCTCAACTTCGAACTTCATTGTTTTTGTGTTACTTACAGTCGTGTCTCCTAAATACTTGAAGTTCTTGAATTGTTTGTCTTGATATTCGGCAACATTGGTTGTATCATCATACCATTTCCTGCGATAGAATAATTGGATTTCGTCACCTTTCTGAATGTCAAATTTTGTCGAGGCCGTATAATTGTTTTTAAGTCCGTTTGAAATGTCATTGTAGTTATCTCCCATTAACTGTTTGGTATAAAACTGTCCATTACTTGAAACAACAAGCGATTGCAGGTCTGGAATAATTACAAGGTAGATTTCTGAATTGTCTTTTTGATAATACTTTCTTGGCGTTTTTCTTGTCCCAACTAAACTGTCTCTTGGATAGCTGTTTCGTGTGTCAATAAATTCAAGCAAGATATTTGCCTGTTTGCCGAAGATTGTTGCTGTTTGTTCTTTGTCAATTTGGTAGTTGATTTTATGAACTACTTTTTTGCTATTGTCAAGCAAACAATAAACGCCATTCGCAAAAGTTTCGTAAAAGGTTTTTGTTTCACGTTTGTCGGAATAGTCGGTAAAGTCAGATGTTTGAAACTTTAGATACTTCTCGTTCTCAATAATTGTGTCGGCTAAGTCAGTTCTTGTTTGCAGTCCGATAAATTCGTTTTTTTTGTCAAAGTAGGTTGCTCTGACATAAATTTTAGAGTTTGCAAGTTCGCTTCTGTTGTTTTGTCCAAAAGCAAAGTAGCTGAATAAAAGTGTCAATATTGTCAGTGTATGTTTCATCGTGTCTGTCGTCCTAATATGGCCGGTAACGGTTTCGGGCTTGGCGGCGTGCCGAACTTTTAAAGTAAACCCAAATTCGAAGTTAGATTATTTTCTTTCATAATTAATCGTTTTTCGAAGAAAGATCGTCGGCATGTAGCTAAACCCGTGTTAGGCGCATTATAATTCATCCCAATTTATCTCATTAATTATTTTTTTCTCATCCCAGCTCCAACAAAATGGAGTGTTTTTATCTGCATAAAATCCTTCCAATAGTAATGAGTTAACCATTTCAGTAACTTGTTGAAGATTTCCATGGATGCAAAAAAAACGTTGATCAAAATCTTGAACAATTTTTAAATTTAAATCAAGTGATTCAATGCGCGGTTCAGATGGAACAAGGTTGATTTCTTTTATAATTTCTGTAATCTTATATTTCTTGCGTTCATCATCTAGAAAAGACGAAACAAAAACTTCATCTTGACCAATTTGAGAAAAATATAGAAAAATTTTAACCAATGTTATAGGACATATATCATCAACAAAAGCAGGAATGATTTTGTCTTCATTTTCTTCTAAGAACGTTTTTAATTTGTTGTATTCATCTCGATCAGCTATTCTACGTTCTGTATGAAAAAAAGCTAAACTTCTATCCAAACTTTTAATGTCTTCCAGTCCAGTTATCTTGAGAACCTCATCCCATGAAAGTGTTGTGAAATGATCAACAATTTCAGAATCAGAAGGAAATCTATCCTCAGGAATTATATAATCCTCTTTCGCTTGTAAAAATGAGTTGAATGCAACAAAACAACACGGGAAATTGTCCTCCATAATTAATACCACATCATCATTCTTAACTAAGTCAAGAATTTCGGGAGATAGTAATGGTGTTGTATAAATCATGTTTGTCAATTGCGCCTAACGTATTTATATGCGAACATTTTGTTCCCTTTTACTACCCATTTTACCAAATTGGCGAACAAACTACTCGCTTGTTCTTTAAAAGTAGTATTTATTATTTAAACTCACTTCACCAAATAATACAAATTGGGGTTCAAGTCTTTCTTACTTTTCTCTGGCACCCATTTGCTCCATTTCTGAGAACAAGCAAACTGCACTTTGCCAAAGAGAATGGGCATCGCAAAATTCTTGTTGACTTTGATCCAACGGAATTTTAGTTTTCCTTTTTTAGCTTTTACCTGCAATGTTGGTGGATTTTTAGAGCGTAGGTATTGGTCGAAAATGGGGGAGAGCTCCATTTTTAATGCTGTCGCCATGAAGTTTTCGATTTCCTTGGTGGTCACCGTCTTATGGTAAAATTCTTCATTCATTTCACGCAGCATTTCCCTGAAAAGAGAATCATTTCCCAACAGCGTGCGAATGGTGTGTAGCATGTTGGATCCTTTGTAGTACATGTCGCCACTTCCCTCGTTCTGCACGCCGTAAGCTCCGATGATTGGAATATCGTTCTCAATTTTATTTCGCAAGCCAATGCAGTAACGATCCGCTTCTTCTTTACTGAAATTGTATTCCATGAACAAGACCTCCGAATAATTCGTGAACGATTCATGGATCCACATGTCAGCTACATCTTTCGAAGTAATGCTATTTCCAAACCACTCGTGCCCACTTTCGTGTACTACAATAAAATCCCATTTCAATCCTTCACCGGTCTCGCTTAAATCAGTTCCTAAATACCCATTTTTGAAACCATTCCCGTAGGCAATAGCACTTTGATGTTCCATGCCAAGAAACGGGGCTTCTACCAATTTGTATTTGTCTTCGTAAAAGGGGTAAGGACCAAACCAATATTCAAAAGCGTTCAAGGTTTTTGGTACAATTTCAGTAAAATGGTTTTTTGCAATATCCACATGTTGCTTTAACACCCAATATTCAACATCCAGAAAACCGAGTTCACCTTCAAGAAATTCTTGTTCGAGTGTATAATTGCCAATGTAGGGGATAATATTGTAGCTATTGATTGGATTGCTCACTTCCCAGGTGTATGTTTTTTGATCATCACCCACTTTTTTTTCTGAAACAAAGCGACCATTTCCAACCGCTGCCAACTCTTTTGGAACGGTGTAATGCATGCGCGCACTGTCTGGCTCATCTACTTGTGAATCTTTGCAGGGGTACCAGACACTGGCTCCTATTCCTTGACAAGCAATGGAAATCCAGTCCTTGTTATTGTCGTCTTTTGCCCACACAATACCACCATCCCAGGGCGCTAATTTTGCAGGATGCGGAGATCCATGGAAATAAATGGTTGCCGTTTGAATACCTGAGGATACTTTGGGCTCAAAGAAATAGGCATTTCCATCCTTTCGTATCGCCATTTTTTTTCCTTCATGAATGATACTGTCCAAGACCATTGGCGTTTGCAAGTCAATTTGCATTTCGTCTTTTCCATATTCATCCGCAGTGTAGTCGTATCGAAAGGTAATCTGATTGCTGCCAGCAATGTGTTTGTTTCCAATATCGAAAGTAACTTCTAATTCGTAGTGCAGCGCATCCCAGTTCTTTCTAGCAAAACCATAACCGCCGCGCAAAGAATCCGCATGCGTGAATTGGGCATTTGCCGAAAGCAAGCAAAAGCAAATTCCAAGAAAAACTAAAAATTTATTCAAAGCGGTATGTTTTTAATAATCAGTAAATCGGTGACTTCGATACACCTCTTGCGTCGGCACTCAGTCACCGATGTTAAATGTAAGTTGACTGAGTGTTTCAATCCCGATCGCTATCGGGAGAGAAATGTATCAAAGGCAACGATACACCTCCTGCGTCGGCACTCAGTCACCGATGTTAAATGTAAGTTGACTGAGTGTTTCGATCCCGATCGCTATCGGGGGAGAAATGTATCGAAGGCAACGATACACCTCCTGCGTCGGCACTCAGTCACCGATGTAAAATGTAAGTTGACTGAGTGTTTCAATCCCGATCGCTATCGGGAGAGAAATGTATCGAAGGCAACTATTCAATTCATCTCCTCAAAATCATCAAATTTATCGTCATCTTTCGACGAATGGATTCCACTGCGAACTTTCACAAAGGCTCTTCCAGACATAATCAACGTGATGCCATTTAGCACCTTCATGATCATATTTACCACGAAGAAGAAACCAATAATTTTGAAAATAAAGCCAAAAACTGGGGTGTCTTCGATGTTCAAAATGCTGTCATGAAACCAAAGGGAAAACTTGTTCGATGCAAGAAAAGGAAACATCAAAAAAAGGACAAATAGTGCTATGGATATAGAAATAACAGCAATTTCTGCTTTCAAACTAAAATTCCCCATTTTTCCCAGCGGAATGTTTTTCCCAAACTGAGCGAACAATGCTTGCTGTTCTTGCTTCGATTGTAATTTTCCCACGAAGTAAATAAGTAAGGTGCAGCTTGCTATTGTGAAATGATAGGGAGATATTTTTCCTTCATCGAGGTTCATGCAGAACATAAAAGTAACACTCACCAAAAACAAGTACTTCACTAATTTGACAGTATAACTTTCCCAAATGCTGCGCACTCTTCCAGTTTGAAGAATCATTAAACCAATTTCAAAAAGTCCGAACAAGAACCCGAAAATGGCAAAAACAACCCCTAGACGAAAAATAAAATTGAGTAATTCCATTATACAAATTTGCAAATTTTTCAGGCAATTACCCAACACCGCAAGTAATTCATTCACAAGAATTAACTATTTTTGGATTTCAACTAAAGAACCATGAAACAATTCTTATTTTCCACCTTATTTTTATTTGCAGGACATCTTGTTGCTTTCGCAGAAGAAGGAATGTTAATCCCATCATTGATTCAAGCGTTTGAGTCAGACATGAAAGCCAAAGGGATGAAGTTAACAGCAGACCAAATTTACAGCGTCAACCACTCAAGTTTAAAAGATGCCATTTTACAATTTGGAGGCGGTTGTACTGCCGAAGTAGTTTCTTCAAAAGGGCTCATTCTAACGAATCACCATTGTGGTTATTCTCAAATTCAATCGCATTCTTCTCTTGAAAAAGACTATTTGAAAAACGGATTTTGGGCAAAAAATTTAGGGGAAGAACTGCCAAATCCGGGATTAACAGCGATGCGCATTGTTCGTATTGATGATGTTACAAAAGCAGTGATGTTTGGAGTGGAAGGCGAAAATGCGGAAGAAATTTTTCGTAAGAATGTTGAGCAATTGATCAAAGATGCGACAATGAACACGCATTACACAGCAGAAGTGAAAGCCTTTAATTATGGAAACGATTTCTATTTGATGTTGCAAGAAACATTCAAAGATGTGCGTTTTGTGGGAACTCCACCTAACTCTATTGGTAAATTTGGTGGCGACACAGACAATTGGGTATGGCCGCGTCACACGGGAGATTTTTCTGTATTTAGAATTTACGCTGGTCCAGACAATAAACCTGCAGAGTATTCGAAAGACAATGTACCATATTCTCCAATTGAGTTTTTGAAAATATCATTCAAGGATCGCAAACCAGGTGATTTTACAATGGTTTACGGCTTTCCAGGTTCAACGGAGCAACATGTCGTTTCAGCTTACCTGAAATTTATCGTGGAGAAGGAACGTCCAGCAAGGATTGCCATGCGTGAAAAATCATTGAGTGTAATTGATGCTGGGATGCGCTCTTCTGATGAAATTCGAATTAAATATTCTGCAAAACAAGCTTCTATCGCCAATGCGTATAAAAAGTGGATTGGTCAAATCGACGGATTGAAGCGTTTGGATGGGGTGGCTGTGAAGGAGGCGTATGAATTGGAATACATGAATCGGGCGATGCAAAAAGATGCGTGGAAGCAAGATTACTCGCCCTTGGTGGCATTGATGAACAATGCAGCAAAGAAAAACGCCGCATGGGAATTTGAGTATGCCATGAACGTGGAGTACTTGTATTATGGTCCTGAATTGTTTAAGCTGTGTCGCAACATCGATGATTTGGTGACCAACTATACAAAGTATGCTGAGAATGATCAGTTAGCAGCTCAAATTGATAAGCAAATTAAGAGTGCTGAAGGATTTTTCAAGAACTTTGATTATGGCGTGGATCGTAAAATATTTGAGTTGTTGACAGCGGAATTTTTTAAGCAATTGGAGCTGCCAATGGAAGCAGGAATAGACGTGAACGAAATGACGGAAAGCGTGTATGAAACTTCTGTTTTTCATTCCAAAGAGGTATTTATTTCATTTCTTAAGAAATTCAAATCATCTTCAGTGAAGAAGTTGAAAAAAGATCCATTTTATCAGTATTATGGACTCTTGATGAAACGTTTCAATGAGACAGTAAAGCCTGCTTTCTATGCAGGATCTGATGAGATGACCTATTTATTGAAAGAGTACGTGAAAGGAAAATATGAAATGTTTCCAGACGAAAAACATTGGGCCGATGCCAATAGTACCTTGCGAATTACTTATGGTCAATTAGAAGGTTCTTCACCAACGGATGGCTTGAGCTACACAGAGCATACTACTTTGGATGGAATTGTGGCTAAATACAACAGCGGAAATCCAGATTTCGAATTGTTGCCACGTATGCTGGAATTACACAAGGAAAAGAACTATGGTAAGTATGCACAGGGTGATGAATTGTGGGTGTGTTTTACAGGATCTAACCATACCACAGGAGGAAATTCTGGATCGCCAGTATTGGATGAAAATGGCTATTTAATGGGCTTAAACTTCGACCGTTCTTGGGAAAGTACCATGAGCGATTACATGTTTGATGCTTCACGTTGTAGAAATATTGTTGTCGATATACGCTACGTGATGTGGGTGATGGATGTGTATGCAGGCGCTGGACATTTGGTCGACGAAATGGAAATGGGAAAATAATTTTTTAATTGGTTTTGAAGGTTTAGTTGGACATCGAGTGCCCGAAGAATGAGGGTGTATCGAGATGCCCATCATCAGTAAGCCAATTCATTTTCAATGAAAAAAGATCAATTTTATCCCAAAACCAATCAGCACAAGACCTGAAAATTTGTTTAAGATATTGATGAAGCTGGGTTTGATGAGGTGCTTGAGTTTAAAAGCAAAAAAGCCTTTGAGGAAATCCGTGGTGAACGAAACCAATAATCCTGCGGTAAAATGTGCGGTGACCAATTCTTTTTGTTGATGAAAGGTATTCATCGCTAAGCTTACGGCACTGAACCAAAACAAAAATACATTTGGATTGAAGGCATTGATAAAAAATCCCTTAACGAAAATCTTTTGAAGTGCATTTTTGTCTTCGATTTTTTCTTCAGAAATGGTTGGTTTTGCAAATAGATTTTTGATTCCAAAAATGAGTAAGAGTCCACCACCAAGGTAATAAATTGGTTCTAAAACTGCAGGACTTGGTTTCAGTGTTATCGCCAGAAAAATGAGTGAAAATACCAAGATCACATCGCATAGTACAACGCTTAAAGCAAGGTAGAACACAGACTTTATCGAGGAGGTAAGACCTAAATCAATAATCATAAAGAAAATAGGTCCACAAAATGTGGCAAGCACCAAGCCTAGAACAGCTCCCTGAAGAATTGCATCAATCATTTAAGAACGAAAAATTACTTTACAGAATTCACTTTGTCCAAAAAGTCGAGAACAATTTCCTCTAAATCATCTGTGCCACTTAATGCCCCCATCATTCCGTACATCGCAGCAGTGTTTTCTTTTTTCAAGTTGTCGGTGCCATTTTTTTGCAATTTAGCAATTGTTCCAGACGGCAAAATCTTACTTAAGCCTTTTACTATCCCAACTTGAAGACCAGTGGTCATACTTCCTACCGAAAATTTGCTTGCTTCTTCCACACAAGCGTTGAGGTCTTTAATAAAATCATCAACAGAGAGGCGGTGGATATAATTAATTGTAAAATGTAAACTCGGAGGAAGCTGTTGACGCTCAAAATGCCAACCTTTTTTGTTCAACTCATCTGCTAAACGAAATACATCAATTTTGGAAGATTGGAAGGCCAAAATACTAATTTCAGGATCGCCTATTAATTCCAGTTTTGGATTGTCATTGATAGCATTTCGTATTTTTTGTGTTACTTCCATCGTTACCTTTGCCATTTCTAAATAGCCATCCATTCCAATTCCTTTTAATGCAGCCCAAGCTCCGGCAATACTTCCTCCGGGACGAGTTCCTGTCATGGTTGGCGAACCATAAATTCCACCATTCCATTTGGTGTATAGCGAAAATTGAGACTTCCGAAGATCAGCATTTTTGTATAAAATCACAGAAGATCCTTTGGAAGAATAACCGTATTTATGAATATCTGCCGAGATAGAAGTGACGCCTTCCACTGAAAAATCAAATGCTGGAATGGTATGCCCAAGTCGCTTCACAAAAGGCAGCATAAAGCCACCCACGCAAGCATCTACATGACAAAGGATATTGTTTTCTTTTGCAATTGCTGCAATTTCTTCGATAGGATCCATCAATCCATGCGGATACGAAGGAGCCGAAGCAACCATCATGATCGTGTTTTCATTGATCGCATTTTTCATTGCTTGCGCATCGGCTCTACCATTTTTATCCACTTCAATGGAGATGAAATCTAGCTCAAAATAATGAAACGCTTTCATAAAAGCAGGATGCACGGATGCCGGAACAATCACATTTCCTTTGCTAATTTTTGGGCTGTTCTTTTTTGCGAAATCGCGTGCTGTTTTCACTGCTAACAAAATACTTTCTGTACCGCCAGTAGTAATGTTTCCTCTTACGTTTTCATCACCATTAAACAGATCTGCACACATGCTCACTGTTTCTGCTTCTAATTCAGCTAAACTAGGGGTGGCAGTGGGATTCAAAGCATTGTCTGAAAAGTATAAATTGTAGATGGTTTTGATTTTTTCATAACACTCTTCTCCTGGGTGATACACTAGGCAAAATGCTTTTCCTTTTTTCCAGTCCACGTCGTTAATTCGCTTTTCTTGGATAATTTGTTCTAATTCAGATAATGAAGCAGCTTGTTCTGGGAACGTTATTTTTGGGCGTGACATATATTCTTTATGGGGTTATTTTGATAAAATTAATTAAAATTTCGTTTAAGAAATTCCATGGAGTTTTTGGTGAAAAACTTCGACATCAATTCTTCTGGCTCATAGTTAAACCATAGTGCTTGCTGATAATTGGTTTTCTTGAGATAAGCGATGAGGTCTGATTTTAATTGTGGAAGGGTTGACATATTTTCGTAAAAATCGAAATGCTCAATCACACCATCGAAATCGGTTCCTAAAGTGACAATGTCCCAGGCTGATTTCTCATTGATAGCGCCTACGAAGCAAAAAATACAATCCAATAACATTTTTACAAAAGCTTCTTTTCGTTCCACTGGATCTTTGATTTTCTCCACTTTCTTCACTAAGTTCAAACCACTGTGGCGACCTTTATCGAGCATAATGCCAGCCAATCCTTTCGATTGATGAATGGCCCGCGCTTCCTCACCTGAAATGTTGAGACTCCAGGCGAAAAACTTTGTTCTTTTGATTTTAGCATGATCGTCTTTCTGACGAACTGAGTGTTGCATTTGATCAAAGCCATTCATTCCAGAATGACTCGAAATAATTGGAATTAAATCGTCAGGATGCGCTAGATTGTGATGCTGCACAAAATCGATGTAATACTTGCGCGATTCAACACTCATATGTCGGGTATCTATCAATATTCTTTTTCCGTTTTCTCGAGAAAGCAGTTGTTCCAAAACAAATTTACCCAAAATGGTAAACCCTTGATAAAGTCCCTTTGATTGATCGCACGCCATTTTAGACGCACCTTTCAATGTGGTGGAATGCCCACACAATTGATTCCAAAAATGATGTGCAAAGGTCATAAAGAACGGGGGATGTTCCCAGTTTTTAACAGTAGCAATATTCTTTTGTACGAGTAACATCAAGTCTTCTTCTGGAATTTCTTGCGTTTCTTTTCTTCCAGTTCCAAAAACATGTGCCCCTTCAATGGTAACAATTACGTGGATCGTGTCACTATTTTCGGCAAGAGACTGCTCAAGTTCACTAAAATTGTTGGGTAATTTATAGGAGAATTTTCCGCAAGGAGATGCCCCTTCGTTGGATTTTAAAAATTGATATTGCTCCTGCAAATCCGCAAAATAATCGTCGTTTGCTTTAAATAAGCGGTATTGCTTAACCGAAAGTCCGGTGGCAGACACCATCATCGTCTCAAATGTTTTTTCGCTGCCAATCATTCTAGGAAGCTTCTTGTAATTCACAAACCCTCGTTCCAAGGGGTACAGCGAATCAAAAACAACACGAAGATTTCCTTCAATGCAACTATAGAAATTTGATTGTGAGTGTTTTGAAATTGCTTCAGACGACTTCCACGCCCAACGTCCGAGTGAAGTATCGGTAAAGTCATTTTTTGTTGCATCCCAATGGTTTCTTCGACCAGCAAGTGGAGTAGTATTCATTGCTCGCATGGTGGGGTGACAGTGAATGTCAACAAAAAAATCGCTCATAGATTTTGTAGGTATTGAAGTCTAATATAGTAGCCAAACAATGGGCTATTTCAAATATAGTGTTTTCTAGTAGATTAGTGAAAATCCTTTATTGTTTTTTAATACAGAAGTCGATTTTTCATAGTGTCATAATCGCCACTGCTAGTTTACGTGCGCAATTTTTATTAGAATGTGATAATCTCACAAAAAATGATTTTCTTCGTTAAAAAAATACCAAATCATGAAAATTACTTCATTTTTCTTTCTTTTTCTTTCTTTTGCCGTGTGCGCCCAACACGACGATAAGGAACTTTTTTCAGCATTTGGTGAAGATTTTTTATGGGGCACTTCATGCTCTGCCTATCAAATTGAGGGGGCTTGGAATGAAGACGGAAAAGGGCCTTCGGTGTGGGATACATTTACACATCAAAAAGGAAACATTTATCAGAATGAAAATGGAGATACCACGGTAGATTTCTATCATCGCTACAAAGAAGACATTCGTTATTTAAAAGAAATGAACTTCAAGGTGTTTCGTTTTTCGATTGCTTGGTCGCGCATTTTGCCGAATGGAACGGGAGAAATTAATCAAAAGGGGATCGATTTTTATCACAATGTGATCGATGAATGCATTTCTCAAGGAATTGAGCCGTGGATTACACTCTATCATTGGGATTTACCGCAGGCATTGCAAGATAGTGGTGGTTGGACGAACAGAAAAATAGTGGATTGGTTCAGCGAATACACGAGTTTGTGCGCGAAGGAATATGGAAAAAAGGTGAATAATTGGATGATTTTCAATGAACCAGCAGCTTTTGTTGGTCTGGGGTATTTGTCTGGCTACCACGCTCCAGGTAAACGATCAATTAAGAAATTTTTGGCGGCAACGCATCATACTTGTTTGGCGATGGCAGAAAGTGGGCGCGTCATTCGATCTATCTTACCCGAAGCGCGAATTGGCACCAACTTTAGTTGTTCGTATGTGGAAGGATATAAAGGGAAAAAGTCGAATGAAAATGCGGTAAAACACATTGATGCAATGCTGAACAGAATGTTTATTGAGCCATCGTTGGGGATGGGATACCCTGTCAATGATCTGGCTTTGTTGAAGGGGATCGATAAATTTATTCTTCCCGGCGATAAAGAAAAATTGGAATTTCACTTTGATTTTATCGGATTGCAAAACTATTTTAGAGTGGTGGTTAAGCGCAATATTCTCGTTCCATTTGTTTGGGCAAATCAGGTGAAGCCTGCAAAACGAAATGTTCCGATGAATGAAATGGGCTTGGAGATTTATCCCGAAGGCATTTATAAAATTCTAAAACAATTTGCTGAATACAAACAAATTGAACATTTAATGATTACAGAGAATGGTGTTTGCATCAAAGATGTGGTAGAAGATGGTCAAGTGCACGACGAAGAACGAATTACTTTTTTCAGAAGCTATTTAGAAAATGTGCTGAAAGCGAAATCAGAGGGCGTTCCCGTAGAAGCCTACTTCGTGTGGAGTTTGACAGATAATTTTGAATGGAGTGAAGGCTACAAACCACGATTTGGATTGGTATATGTTGATTACAAAACCCAACAACGCATCATGAAAGATTCAGGAAAATGGTTTCAAGCAATGCTGAAACAGTAATTTTATTTTGAATTATCAAAAATTATGTAGTAGGAAAGTTTTAAATATTTCCTACTTGATTTTTTTTCGAATTGATAACTTAATCCTCTGAAATTAAATAGTTTAAAAGTTTAAAGTTTTAAATATTTCCTACCAGATTTTGAGCAAGTTTTGAGTCTTCAAAAAGTAGAATTGAGCTTGGAGAGTTTTAAAAATTTCCTACCAATATTTTTCACAGGAAGGTAAACAAATAAGAATCAAAACTTTAATAAACTCGAGTATTTCCAACTAGAAAACAGTAAACTCTACTGTTTACTTATCCTCAAAAATTTCTTCCACCCACGTTTTACCCCAGTTTTCAATTTCTTCGGATGACCAAAGACCTGGATAAAAAATTCGTTTTTGAAATCTCGGAGGCAGGTATTTTTGCCAGTTCGTGCCACCTGTAGCAGCAATATCTGCTGGATCTTTTTGTAAATAGCGCACAGCAGATTTGTAGTGTGCCAATGGCCAATTGATGTTTACATTGCTGTCATTTTGACGAAGAACAGCCTTTACTTTATCACTGTTTCGACTTATTTCGGGCAATTTTAAATAGACTTGCCAAAGGTTTTTTGAAACACAATTTTGTGCTAAAGCAATAAATTCGTCCTGGTATTTTTCTTCAAACTGAATCAACGTCAAGGTCTTTTTACCGGTAGACATTTCCGTAGCGCCCGCCTTCCAATAGATGTGTTCATACATTGCTGTAATAGGAGATGTAGCGGTGTATTGGTCACGGTGTTCCTTCGAAACTAAATTGATGAAATCGGTGCTATACATTTCAATGAAACGATATTGTGCCGACTGAAAACCACTTGCTGGAAGTAATGACATGCGGAACTGTAAAAATTGTTTCTGGTCCATTCCTTTCGACATGATATCGAAACTGGTGATCAGCGCATCAAAATAGCGGTTGATTCGTCCAACGCGATCAATAAAAAATGCTTCATCAATGGCAGGATGTTCCACTATTTCCTTAAACTCCTTTAAGGCCAAATTGAAATACAACTCCGTTATCTGATGATACACAATGAAAATATACTCATCAGCAATTTGTGTACGGGGTTTTTGCAAACTCAATAAAGTATCCAGTGCAATGTAATCCCAGTAGCGCACTGTGTCGGCATACAATAAACCATCTAAGTAAGATAGAAGGTCTTGACCTAGTCCTGCATACTTCTCATTTAGTAGCTCTAAACGTTGCTGTATTTCCGGTGTAATTTCCATGTTGTTCAAATTTTAACAATGTAAATGTATCAATATAATTGGGAAGTTCTCACTGTTGTTAAAATATTAACACTTAAATTTTTTTAAGTTTTATTATTCAAAGTCTATCCCATATCTTTGCTAAATAATATACAAAAATGAAATTTTTTAACTTTTTACTACTATTCATTGCTTTTTCATCAAGCAGTCAAACAATTACCTCAGTGATGAACGGGAATGCGACCAATCCTCTTGTGTGGGATTGCACTTGTTTCCCTACAACTTCTAGTGATATTGTAATCAATCACACCATCAACTTAGATGTAGATTGGGCAATTAATGCAGGTGGAAGTATTACCGTGAATGCGAGTGGACAACTAAAGCAAGTGGGCTTGAAAGATCTTTTGGTGGATGGCACAGGTTCATTTATTACCAACAATGGGTTTACTCAATTGAATCGAATAGCGGTTATGAATGCTGGGGTTTTAACAAATAATGACCATTTTTCTATCACCGAAGCGATGTATGTTGGTCCAGGTGCTACACTCTCAAACACTGATTTGATGGATGGCTTAGATAGTCTGATGACAGAAGGAACGAGTCAAAATGACGGTGTTTTGTACGTTGGAAACTTTTTAAATACGGGTGCATTTGAAAATACCGGTCACATCGCTGCCGATTCCATTGGAAACACTGGAACGTTCACGTCTACATCGGGATGGATTCAAGGCACAGCTATTGGAAATTCAGGCGATTTTTATCTTCAAACTGAAGGATTTATGATTGCCTCTGACAATTGGTGGAACATTGGAAACTTTGAAATTGATGCAAATGTGGATTTGATTTGCGATAAGGATTTATACAATGGTGATACCTTAGGAGGCTTTGCAAGTTTGATAAACGATGGAACAATATCTGTAGCAAAAGATTTTTACAATGGCTGGAACCTCTCTGGAGCAGGATCGATTTGCATTGCTGAAGAATCGTACAATGTTGGAGCTATCACAGGGACATTGGATATTTGTGACAATACTGGCTCAGATTTCGACTTTAATACTGGAACTATTGCAGGAACGATAACACATTGTCAACCCGGATGCTTTGTTGAAATAGAAGAAATCGTTGATCAGTTAAGTGTATACCCAAATCCAACTGAGGGGATTATCAATATCGATGCAACGAATGTCTTTACTGATTTTACGGTCACTAATTTAGAAGGAAAAGTGATGTTAAGCGGACTGTTGTCAGGTACTGAAATTGATCTTACTTTTTTAAACGGAGGATTGTATTTTTTGACCTTAGAAGGAAGCGGCAAACTTCAAGTTGTTTCAATAATTAAGAACTAAACGTGATTAAATACAATCCCAAAAGCTGGGCTAAGCTCATTTTCGTACTTCATAAAAGCGACACTTTCCGAATTCTTTGGAAGGAAATTATTTATATCGGCGTGTTTACCTTGTTTATTGCATGGTTGAAAGTGAAGTACTTCCCCAACGTAGAAGCGTTAAGCAATTTAGTTTCCTTGTACTCTATTATTGGTTTTGTTATTTCATTGTTGTTGGTTTTCAGAACAAATACTGCCTACGATCGTTGGTGGGAAGGAAGAAGAAAATGGGGAGAAGTCGTTAATGATTCACGGAATCTTGCAGCTAAATTAGCTGTGCTACTTGATGATCCAAAAGACAGAGAATTTTTTGCACGCATGATACCCAATTTTTCTTTATCGATGAAAGAGCATTTGAGAACTGGGGTGTCGCTGGATGATCTCACCTTGATAAAAGAGGAGCGAGAGCAGCTAGAGGGAATAGATCATGTACCATCAAAATTGATCAGCATGATGTATGAGCGATTGCAACACCTGCTAAAGATTGGGACTATTAATTTATCAGATCAAATTCTCTTGGAAAAGAACCTCAATAATTTGTTGGATTGTATTGGAGCGTGCGAACGCATTAAATCTACTCCAATCCCTTTTTCTTATAGTCTTTTTTTAAAGAAATTTATCTTTGTTTATGTAATTACCTTGCCATTAGCCTTTGTAAATGCATTCGGATACTTTTCTGCTTTTATTGCCACATTTGTCTTTTATGTCTTGGTAAGTATTGAGGTGTTGGCCGAAGAAATTGAAGATCCTTTTGGTTCAGACGATAACGATTTACCGACAGACCAAATCACAATTCGCATACGACGAGTGGTAGTGCAGTTATTGGGAGGGAAACAGCATTAAGTACAAAGAAGTGTATCGATATGGTATTATTCAATGATATTCATTAATTTCACTTAAAAAATAACACTAATGGCTACTGTATTTGAAACGAGACTTATCGGTAATATCGGTAAAGATGCAACCATCAAAAATATGGAAAGAGGGGTGATTGCCATCAATTTTCCAGTTGCTCATAACAAAAACTGGCGTGATAAACGCACCGGAGAAACGAAGACCAAGACTACTTGGGTCAATTGTACCATCTGGAAAAAAGAAGGTGCAAATCTTAGAATTTTAGATTTCCTTAAAAAAGGTGCATTGGTGGAATTGGAAGGAACACCTTTTGCCAAAGCGTACCTCCAAGAAGATGGCACCATTCGCACAGAAATCCGATTAAATGTTTCAAAAACAAATGTTTTACGTCCTGTTAAGTGCGAAGATCCAGAAACTTGTCATGTTGATTTGATTGACCAAAACGACGAAGACGAATCGTTTGATCGTGGTATTGAGGACTTTACATTGGATGAGGATGATTTTTAAAAATTAAATTAAATTTTCTTGATTTTTTTTGATCATTTTTTTTTCCTTTTTAATTCTTTGTTTATATTTGCACTCTCAATTCTGGCAACAGAACAGAAATTCCTCCTTAGCTCAGTTGGTTAGAGCATCTGACTGTTAATCAGAGGGTCCTTG
>JAZKFZ010000002.1:0-264087 GCA_040386155.1 Bacteroidota bacterium
AGTCGATGCCACTTTTAGAAACCCTGTTTACTTCGGTAATCAGGGTTTTTTTGTGCCATATCGGGATGAATGCAGCCTTTAGTCGAACGGGATCTAGAACTTCTAAGCACCTACCTTCGGTATGCACCACGAAGCTCAATGATATACCGCTTACAATAAAGCCCTGCAGGTACTTGTGGGGATTATTTGTTTACTTTTTTATGGTGTAAGGAGTTACATTGATAGTAGTTTGAATGACATCTCGAAAAATGGAAGTCTTTTGAAGTTTCTATTGGTTTTGATTTACTAGGCTTTGCTCTTTTCCTCTAAGACACTCAAAATGTTCTCAATACTGATTTTAATTACTGCGTGGATGTGATATTAGTATTGTTTTTAATACTACAACTTCTACGATCATTTTATTTAAATGGAATCAACACTAATCCAATGACTTATAGTTCATTATCCATCCGGAATCGACAACATCTCTGGTGATTTTCCAGAAGTTGGTATCCAAAAAGAATTCGCCATCTATCTGTGCAACTCTATAATTGTCATAGATGAATTTTTCTTGCGTTAAGGATGGCCTTTGAAGTCGATGACTCCAACCGTTTTCAGCCGAATTGCGAAATGGGAAAGTTGAGAATCGTATTTTCCATAAAGAATCAAATGCTGGACAATACGTATATATTTTTCCCGAAAGGGAGTCTTCAACAATACCACCAAATACGTTCTGCTCTTCAAAATAATTGATTCGATTTGGATTGTAGATGCTGGGCCAATGACCACTAACGATTTTGATAAATTCATCTTGAGAAACAATTCGTTTATGTGTGTAGACTCTGCCATTATTGAGGTAACATACAAACGTTTTTAAATCGCCAGTAGACTGTAAACTAACACGTACCCCAAACACTGGTTTGGCAGTATTCTCAAAATCGAATAGAAGAGAACTGCATAGTAACCAAATGGATATAATTATAGGTCGCAAGATCAACGTTTAGACTAGAAATTTACAATTTTTTTGGCTAATTCGATAGAAATCTTTCTCCCAACGTCTAGTTTTAATCAAATTTTATAATTCGTTGCGGAGTTATACAGTAGTGAAGAGGGATGTCTCCAACAAATTTGTCCGTGATTTCTACACTTTCTTCAAAATAACTTAAGCCAATAAAGGTCGTGTGTTCACCACATTTTTTTAATAATTGATCGTAATATCCTTTGCCATATCCAACTCTAAATCCTTTGCTGTCAAATGCTACAAGTGGCACGAGGATAAAGTCGATATCTTTTATACTTGTTTTTTTGCCCTCTTTAGGTTCTGGAATTCCCCATTTACTAAGTTCTAATTGATTTTTTGGATCATAGTGGTAATGGCTGAGTTCAACGCCAGCGTTTTCTACTTTTGGAATGGTAAATCGCACATCGAGCGTTAAGCCCATTTCAAGTATTTTGTAAGTATTAATTTCATGAAATTTTTCAATAGGGAGGTAGATACTAACCAGTTTTTTAGCTAGATCGAAATTGGAAAATAATTGCATGCAAATAGCTAAGGAACGATTTTCTCGCTCTCCAGGAGGCAATGATTGTCGCTTTTCTAAGAACTCTTTTCTAATTTGGCTTTTATTCAACTTCACTTTATTTTGATCTTCATTGTCAGCTTCTATTTCACTTGTCGCGACTTTTAATTGCTTAAAAATGGTGATTTTAGTTTGATTTGATGTAATTTTATCACTATGAAACAATTTTTAATCTACTTTTTGTTTGGATTTGCATTTCCACTCATTGCGCAAGAAGATTCCACCCTTGTTGAAAATGAGGGAGATGACGAAACTGAGAAAGGAATTTTTAGCACCACAAGAATTATTAATGCCCATTCAGTTGAGACATTAGGTAAGGGTGTTTTGGAGTTTAGAATCGAGCATCGATTTGGTGATATAGCAGGTGTTGATGGCGGTGGGCAGACATTGTTTGGTCTTGATAATTCTGCTGATATTAGAATTGCACTTGAGTACGGAATTACTGATAAGTTAATGATTGGCTTAGGTAGAAATAAGGGAACAGGAAATCCATATAAGTCCTTAATGGATGGATTTGTGAAGTATAAAATACTAAATCAAAGCAGCTCAATGCCTATTTCACTTTCTGCGACTGGAATTTCTACGTTTTCATACATGAAAAGATCTTCTGATATTTCTCAAGTGGCTCATTTCCCCAATTGGCAGCATCGTTTTGCATATGCCTTGCAAGTGAATGTGGCGCGAAAGTTTTTTAAGGATCGACTTGGCTTGGCTTTAATGCCAACCCTAACACATCGAAATTATGTAGCTGATAATGATGCCAATACTTTGTTTTCTCTAGGTGGTGCAGCTCGAATTGGGATTACATCCACCACTGCAATTTTATTGGAGTACCATCATGTGTTTTCTAATAGTACAATTCGTCCCGAAAACTATAATAGTTTGGGTGTGGCTTTTGAATGGATCACTTTTGGACACTCATTCACCATTCACTTAACGAATTCAAAAGGCTTTGTTGAAACCCAGTTTATTCCTTATACTTTCGAAAATTGGTTGAAAGGTCAGTTTCGGTTAGGTTTTTGTATTAGTAGGAAATTCGAAAAAGGTTAATTATGAAAAAGTTATTTTACCCCGTGTTGGCAGCAATCCTTTTAGTTGGTTCTGCTTGGACATTGAGCACTTCGCTTGATAAATTGAAAGTTGTAGAAGGCTATTCTATTGCGTTTAAAAGCAAAGATCCTTCTGGTACGTTTAAAAAGATGAAAGGCGATATTCAATTTGATGAAAGTGATCTTGCTAGTTGTAAATTTGATTTATCTTTCGAAGTAAGTTCTATTAGCACTGGAAATGGAATGCAAAACAAAAAAGCATTGACAGCTGAATGGTTTGATGCTGCAAAGTATCCTCAAATAACATTTGTTTCCACCAAAGTGGAAAAGTCTGACAACACTTATTATGTTACTGGAAATTTAAAAATGAAGGGTGTGACCAAGGAATATAAGATTCCAGTTACAGCTTCTAAGAAAGGCACTGGTTTTACTTTTACGGGGAAATTTAAAGTGAACCGGATCGATTTTAAGGTTGGGAAGAAAAGCGATGTTGTTCCTTCCTATATGGAGATTAATTATTCAATGACTGCTTCAAAATAACTTTATATGTTTAGAACCTACTTATTTCTCGGAATTCTTACAGCTACTCTTGCCTCGGTAGGTGCTGTAGGATATGCAAGTTTTTTTAACAAGAACTTATTTGATTTTTCGCTCGCCTTAGGAAATGTATCAATTGTAGCTGCTTGCTTTGTCTCGGCTATTTTGATGAGCATAGGCGCTTTTTTCATTAATAAAGCAATGCCAAAAAGAGGTGAGATTATTTTTAACTTTCTACTTACTTCCGTAACATTTTTAAGTATTTTAGTGCCATTAAAATTTCAAATTCCTCCTGTAATTTTAGCGCAGATTACCGCAGTTAATTTTGAAGGTGTAGAAGGATTCTTCCCTATTTTTGTGATTCCAATGCACTTTTTCCCCGCTATGATGTGGTATTCTCTTCGTCCACTATTTTTTAAGAATACTACCAGAGGTATATGAAATTGAATCTTATTTTTATTTTTCTTGCTTCTTTTTCAATCATCAGTTGTAGGAAAGATCGTGTTTCAGATTTCAACTCAATTCCGGATTGTACAGATACTATTAGTTTTGCTACGACAATCCTCCCTTTGATCACAGACAATTGTACTACTTGTCATTTTTCTGGAAATACTACTGGTTATACGCTAACCAATCATTCAAATATTTCGTCTAATGCTACAAAGATCATTAATTCGATGAGAGGGGAGGCTGGCGTTTTACAAATGCCTGATGACCTGCCCCCTTTGTCAGATTCACTGATAAATTTATTTGAGTGTTGGTCTTTTCAAGGAAAACTGAATAATTAGAACGATGAAAATAATCTACTTGCCCCTCATTTCTTTAGTATTTGCTATGGCTTTTTTAAGCATGCAAGGAAGTGGTACAATTAAAATTCAAAACAAGTGTGCTACTAAAAATTCTGGTGGTGCGCCTGCTGGTAGAACCGGAGCACCAGGTGAGCCATCTTGTGCAACTTCCACTTGTCATTCTGGAGCCACCCAAGATGGATCTATTGAAAATACGCTTACCTTATTAAGTGGTGTTACCCCAGTTACTGATTACATTCCAGGTGAAACTTATAATGTAGTAGTTGCTATGACATCAAATCCGACTAAAAGAGGTTTTCAAGCAACTGCCTTGACCGCAACAAATGCAATGGCTGGCAATTTTACAGGTCAAACTCCTGGAGGAACGGCTGTAAGTACTTCAGCTGGCAGAAAATATGCAAATCACACGAGCAGTAGTAACCTTTCGTCTCAAATTTCACAGTGGACGTGGACGTGGACAGCGCCTGCAACGAATGTTGGACCAGTAACTTTTTACCTAGCTACCAATAAAACAAATAGCAGTAATACCTCCTCTGGAGACGTGATTTATTTGTCTCAACATGTTTTTGGTAGCACAGCGAGTCTTCAAGAAGAAACTACAAATCAGTTTGAAGTGGGTTACAATTTCGAAAAGCATCAATTGGAACTGTCTCTAGAAAGCGAACTTACTGATGAAATGATTTTGAATTTGCTTGATCTTAACGGAAAATCAGTTTTTCATGCTTCCCTTGGTAAATCAATTGAAGGTGTTAACAAAACATCGATTAAGCTTCCTTCAGATATTGAAAATGGAATCTATGTCGCTACGATTTTTGCAGGCAATCATCCATATTCTCAAAAAGTGATGATTCAAAAGTAAGTTAATCTATTCGATTCTTCGATTTACAAGTGCTTCCACTTTTTTGAAAAACTGAAAGGGCAAGTAAGTTCTCCACTCGATTTCTTCCAATTCTCCACCCATAACGAAATATTGGTCGAGGTGAATTCGCTCCATTTCATGCAATACATGGTCGTGGAAGTTGATTAAGGCAATCCAACCATCTTCTACATCGTCAAACCATTCTTCATAATAGCTATCGTCTGAATAGTGAAAGTTCAATACGTTTTCTCCAATGAGAATAAATTTATTGATGCCTTCGTCCATAAGCGGCTCAATGATATCTCTTTTCAAAATCATGATGTCATTTTCGATGGCATCATTCCATTCTCCAATTAGCTCAATAATACAGTAACCCTTCTGATATTCGGCAAAAATTAATTTAAGAAACAGTGTAGGTGAACCAATATAATCCCACTGTGGATGGATGTAAAAATTGTAAATAGTATTACTAAATTGCAACTCACTATACTCCCGCTCAAAGAAAGGCGATTGCCCATCTTCTTCTGCAATGTAATACATTCTCCAATTGTAATATGGTTCCACTAGATGCATCTACAAAAATAATTTTTTGAATGATGCGTGGCATGTAATTTCTATATAAATTTGGACAAAATTATGTGTATGAAAAAAATCCTATCCTTTTCGCTTTTATTCGTTCTTTTGGTTGCTTGTGGCAAGAAAGAAAATAAATCTATTGAATCTTATCTTTCGTCTTTTATCGGTCAGAATGAAGCAGTTTCACTGTTCGGAAAAGTACAGTTGAAATCAATTTTAGAGAAAGGAGAATACTCCAAAATTCCAATTTTTGGTGTGTTAGCTCAAGGTGAGCTGAATGGGATGAAAAATGAAATTAATGTTGATGCACCGATCTATTTTGCTTTGGAAGGACCGTTTTCTGAAGATGGAATTCCTGCAAGCAGTTATGTTTTTGCAGAAGTGAAAAATGCAGACTCTTTAGCGGCAAACCTTAAGCAACGTGGCTTTGATTTAGAGGAGAAAGATGGAATTAAAATGGCGTCAAGTGGAGATGTAGCAATAGGGTTTCAAAATAATTTGTTCATTTTAGTTTCAAAAGCGGATGAATTTGATGGCAATGATCTTTTAGCAAAAGCATTCGAAGCTGTGTATGAAGACGAGGCTGGCGGTCATGTTAACTCTATTTTGAAGGGTAAAGGTGATATCGTGTATGGTGTGAGTATTGCGAATCTTGTAAATTCTTCCAACACAGAGTTGAAAAACTTACCTAAGGATAAATTGAAGGCCTTTGAACAATTAGTGAATAATTCATTTGTTGCAGGTTCTATTAAATTGGAGAATGGATCGGCTACTTTTCAAACCAACAATCTATTCTCGCCTGATTTAAAAAAATCAATGTTTTTGAAGGAAGATAACAGCGCAGCCATCCGAGCATTACTCGGTACTGGTCAACCTCGTTTAGGAGTTTCTTTGAATATTGACATGAAAAAAATGCAGTCATTTTTAAATACCTACGCTCCAAATGCATTAAATGAGTTGAGTGAAGAGATTGGTGGTCCGATGGAAATGGCATTGTTAACTGCTGGTGACGATGGTTTGGCCGGACTTTTTAATGGTCAGCTTGGTATGGTAATGATGGGAGATCCTTCTGCTGACGGAACTTTTACACCAAATTTTAACGTGCATGTAGGCTTGGAAAAAACAGGACAAACGCTCGCTCAAACTTTTCAAGGTTTTTTGCAAAGAGGAATGGCTCAAGTTGATTTAACTGAAAAAGGACTTTCAGCGTATTCAAACGCTAATTATTTACCGAAACAAGGGGCCATGATTTCTGTTCCACAGGGTTGTGAATCATTCGGAAAGAAGGGCATTTGTTTGTTTGCCAACTTGGATGGCTTGAATCTTGAAAATTTCGAATTAGAAGGCGCTCAAAAACTATTGAATATTGTGAAATATGCTTCTATCGAGGTAGACAATAATGGAGTTAAAATATACCTAAAAGCGAAAGATGACAATGCTAATATTGTAAAACAAGTGGTAACTTATTTGATGCAAGAATTAGAAGGCGATATTGCGCAGATGGGTTTTTAATTCGGATAACATTCGAATATTTCATCGCATTGAGAATACACGATGTCGTGCAAAATGAGTTGAGATGCCAAAGCAAGTTGAGTGTAGTTCTGTGAATTATTCCCGAAGCCTGCTGCTGAATTTTGCCACATTTGTTTGATCAAATCTTGACTTCCAGCTGTTGGATTAATTTTGTCGACCACAGCACGGACATTCATAGATCCTGCGTGGTACACATGTAAGACAAATAGTCGAAACCAAAGTTCATTTTCTTGAAAAGCAATATTTTTAGCATTTAAAATTCGTTTTGCTTCAGGAATGCACACTTTTGAAAGAACGCAGGCGGCACCGTAGGCACAACGATCAAAGTTTGCACGCTCGTCAATATATTTATCTACTTTCAAGCCATGACTTCTAGCCACACTTGGCATTAATTGAAAGGCACCATACGCTCCAACTGTCGATTTTTTCAATTGTCCAGGACTTTCAATTAATAAAATTGCTTGCGCATACCAAGGGTCTACCCCATATTTTTCAAATGCTGCAACGCCTTTGGATAATTGGGGATAAACATCCTTGAATTTGTAAAAATCATTTTTACCTGTAGTGACATAAATTGCTTCTGTGCTTGCAATTCCGTTGGCAACTTTGAGACTGTCCTTGAACAGTGTTTTTTGAATTTCTGTTTGTTTCGCCCAATCTTTCCAAGCCATTCGAACAAGAATTTGTCGCGAAGCTGCAACATTTACGAGGCAAGAATCTGGAGATAGTGTCATAATCTCTTTCCAAAATAATGGCTGCGGTAGCGAATTCCAGCGATCACCAAACAATTGATCAGCATCCATTAAAACGCTTTGATCGGATCCTTTTTTTACTTCAATTTTTTCTTCCTCGAATGATTTGTTGGTTTGGCCAGTGCACGACAATGAAATAGAAAGTAATGTGAGAAGAATTAGAAAATGGAAATTCATGGTGTTGGAGATTGGTTGCCTAAATATACAAAAAAACGCAAGAGTAATGTCACGTTACAAAATTTGCCATTTTATCGAGTGAAATCGAGCTAAGTTTGTAATTTTATCAAATGGAACTTGTGAAAAGTATTTTTTCCTTCCCAATAGTTGTTTTGGTAAAAATCTATCAATGGATTATTTCACCACTAACTCCGCAATCGTGCAGATACACCCCAACATGCTCCAACTACATGCTGGAAGCACTTCAGGTACATGGCCCGATCAAGGGTACATGGCTTGGACTAAAACGAATCGCTTCTTGTCATCCCTGGGGAGGTCACGGTCATGATCCTGTGCCTCCTAGGAAATAAAAAAGGGTCAACATAACTGCCAACCCTTTAAAAAAATCTTGTCGAAAGTTATCCTCTGTTCGCCATTCTCATTTCTTGAATGGTAAAGAAAAACACCATTCCATATCCAATTGAAAGCATTAGATGGAAAGGAACCATTCCTAAGTCTCCATAGATTGCTCTATTGACTGCAGTAAAGCCAAAGACAATAAATAAGACAAACTCGCCAATGTTGATGATGGACAAGCTCTTTTTGTCGTATTTGTTTCCTTTAAATTCACTTTTCACATTTACATTAAATTTAGGTGTTCTCACAAAAGAACTTTTAATTCCTAAGTAGCCTTCAATTACTGCCACAGTATTGCTTAGTGAAAGCCCCATAGACATAATCAGGAAGGTGAAAAATTTACCTATAAATTTAAAAAAGGCTTTGAAAGCATTGTCTCCCTTGTCTCTGTAAGCATTCCAGTAATAGAACATCAAGAACATTGTACTCACAATAAATGCCGCCATGTATTGTAGAATTTTATTCAAATCTGAGAAGCTATCTTTAATATGTAGCACTGCAATACTGAGAAGGGAAACCATTAAGATGAACACAAAAACAGAAGAATTGAATAAGTGCGACATACCGTGTATTTTGTCGGACATTCTAACTCCTTTTGCGAATAATAATTTCTTCCACATTTTGCCAAACACTTCTGCACCACCTTTCATCCAACGGTGTTGCTGACTTTTTAATGCCGAAATTGTAATAGGTAATTCTGCTGGAGCAACAACTTCTTCAAGGTACTGAAATTTCCAGCCTTTCAATTGTGCGCGGTAGCTTAAATCTAAATCTTCGGTTAGGGTGTCATGCTCCCATCCTCCTGCGTCTTCAATTGTTTTTTTACGCCACACACCACCTGTACCATTGAAATTTATGAAGTGACCTGCAGCATTTCTTCCTCCTTGTTCAATAGCAAAGTGTCCATCCAAACCAAAGGCTTGCAATTCAGTTAGTAAGGAATATTTTTTATTTAAATGTCCCCAACGTGTTTGAACAACACCAATTTTTTCATTGGCAAAAAATGGAATTGTTTTGCGAAGGAAATCCTTTTCAGGGATGAAATCTGCATCGAAAATTGCAATGAAATCGCCTTGAACTTTGTCCATTGCATCATCTAATGCACCTGCTTTGTAACCAGTTCTATCTGTTCTGTGTACGTGTTGAATGTTCACCCCAGTCGCTGCGATTTTTGCTACAGTCGCTGCAATGATGTCTTTTGTTTCATCCGTTGAATCATCCAACACTTGAATTTGCAACTTATCTGCTGGGTAATCAAATTCTGCGCAGGCCTCAATGATACGATCAGCAACATACATTTCATTGTACATCGGCAATTGAACTGTTACCATTGGTGCATTGTTCCAATCCATTGGAGGAGCAACACGCGTAGCAACTGTTTTACGGTTTTTACGGTATCCCATTGCCAAAGTGAATTGTAAAACACTATAGCAGAAGATCAGGAATAAACAAATTCCGTAAATAGCTAAAATTACTTTTGCAAGAATGTGCGACCAATAATGCTCCTTTTCTCCACGATCTCCCCAATTGAACATCCATGTCACTTTCAACGATGCCGTAAACGGATTTTTAACATCAAAAGTGAAATGTTCTTTGTGAGTGATAGAATCTAGCACAAAATCAAATGATTGTGGCGTATAATCTTTATCAGAAATAATTAATTTGCTTTTGCCAAAAGGAACATTTTTGAATTCGAAGAATCCTTCAGAATTAGTTTCAACAATGCTTGATTTTTTGGTTTGAAGGTTTTTAATGGTCACCTCCATTTCCTCAATCGGCCGTTTAGTGCGTTGATCTATGAACTTACCTTTAACAGATTTTGTCTGTGAAAATGCTGAGAAAGAAAGTGTTACCGATGCTAAAGTTAGCACGGTGGAAAGCAATAATAGTTTGTTAATACGCATAGATGTACGCTAAAAAGGTCAAAATTAGACAAAAACGGGAATGTACGTTCTATTGTTAATATTTATTAACAATTACTCCCAGTATCCCATCTTATTGAATTTCTCGATTCGGTCATTAATGCGCTTGTTTTCCTCGATGGATTCTAATTCAGAAATGGTAGTTTTAATGTAACTTTTTACAGTTTTGAAAATAGCTTCATGGTCTCGGTGAGCACCTGTTAAAGGTTCCTTAATCACATCATCCACCAAACCGTTTTTTTTCATGTCGGTGGAAGTCAATTTCAAAGCATCGGCTGCTTTTTCTTTGAAATCCCACGAACGCCAGAGGATTGAAGAACACGATTCTGGCGATATTACTGAATACCAAGTGTTTTCTAGCATCACTACACGATCACCAACGCCTATTCCTAATGCACCACCTGATGCACCCTCGCCAATGATAATACATATAACCGGAACTTTCAAACGCATCATTTCATAGATGTTTCTTGCAATTGCTTCTCCTTGCCCTCTTTCTTCTGCTTCCAAACCTGGGAAAGCGCCCGGAGTATCAATAAAAGTAACGATTGGCTTGCCAAATTTTTCTGCTAGTTTCATCAAACGCAATGCTTTTCTGTATCCCTCAGGATTAGGCATTCCAAAGTTTCTGTATTGGCGCATTGTGGTATTGATTCCTTTTTGTTGACCAATAAACATTACTGTTTTACCATCCAACAAACCGAATCCACCAACCATTGCTTTATCATCTTTTACATTTCTATCGCCGTGCAATTCTTGAAATGTATTGTCACTAATGGCATTGATATACGCTAATGTGTATGGTCGATCTGGGTGTCGAGACAATTGTACGCGTTGCCATGGACTTAAACTTGAAAAAATCTCCTTTGTCTTGTCTTTTAATTTCGACTCAAGCTCTTTTATTTTATCGGTCATATCAATTTCAGTACTCGCGCCGATTTCTTTCGTGCTATCGATTTGCTCTTCCAATGCTCTGATTGGTTCTTCGAAGTCTAGATATGTAGCCATTTTCTTAAAATTTGGATTACAAAGATAGGAAATTAGTTCATACTTGATTTTCGTTCTATCAAGTGTTTTGAATCATTATCTTTGTTCCATGTTGCTTTACCCAAATGCAAAAATCAATCTCGGACTCCATGTGCTGCACAAGCGGGAAGATGGTTTTCATGAAATTGAGACCGCAATGGTGCCAATTCCACTCTTTGATATTTTGGAAATTTTGCCTGCGAAGGAATTGAAATTTGTTTCAAGTGGAATTGCTGTTAGTGGTGCTTTGGAAGATAATCTTTGTGTAAAAGCCTTTCGCTTGTTAGAAGATCGGTTTTCAATTCCTCCAGTGTACATGCATTTGCGAAAGCAGATTCCGATGGGAGCAGGAATGGGTGGCGGATCGGCCGATGCTGCTTTTGTCTTGAAAGGAATCAACGAATTGTTCGATTTACAATTATCAAGCGCTCAATTGGAAAATTTTGCTGGAATATTGGGAAGTGATTGTCCTTTTTTCATCAAAAATAAGCCACAACTAGCCCGTGGAAGAGGAGAAATTTTGGGTGAAATTAATATCGATTTGAAAGGGATGTACTTAAAAATTGTCAATCCAGGCATTCATATTTCTACCAAAGAAGCGTATGCCGGAATTCAATTTCAAGAGCGAGCATTTAATGTGGAAGAAATTCTTACACAACCAAAGAGTCACTGGAAAAAATTATTGCATAATGATTTTGAGAACGGCGCATTTAAGCAATATCCTACTTTAGAGCAAATTAAATTTCAACTTTACCAAGAAAATGCAGAATATGCTGCCATGTCGGGGAGTGGTTCTACAATGTTTGGATTGTTCACAGAACCACCATCCCTTAGCTTTGGTTCATATCATTACATGGAAACAATAGTGCAACTATAATTAATTTTTCACCAATCGTTTAGTGCTGCTATTTCCATTTTCATCAATAATTTGAAGGAGATAAACACCTTTTTCAGAAGTGCTTACATCAATTTGGGTCATTTTTGTAAACGAATTGATGGTCAAAATTGTTTTCCCCATCAAATCAAACACTGTAAGTGAAAGTTCCTGCATGGAATCAGTTTCAATGTTGAAAATACCAGTACTTGGATTAGGGTAGAGTGTGAATTCAATTGAAGTGTTGTTCTCCTGCAAGCCAATCGTTATAGCTGGATTTACTTCGAAATGGTATAAGCCACCTAAATCATGACCTGCAAAAAGATTCAATTTTCCATCTTGGTCGATGTCATTTACAAAAAACGAACTATATGCACCAGTAGTGATATCAAGAAAATGATCGTCAGCTAAATTAAAGGATAACCCTTCTATAAGGTGATCTTCTATTTGGTTGTAATAATAAATGGTTCCTTCTGAGTTCCCAACAAAAAGGTAAGTGGTGTCATTAAGATCAAAAAAGTGAGGAGCAGCGTAGCCATCGGGTGTTGTAGTTGCCACATCAACATAACCAAGCGAATCGTTCATTAATTCAAAAGAAGGGGCTGTAGCCGATCCAATATTTTGATAATACATTAATTCTCCTGTTTTTTTGCCTACAATTAAGTCGAGAAGTCCATCTTTGTTGAGATCAAAGAGTTGCGGTGAAGCATATTGCCCTGCTGAAATTGGGTTACCCAAATTATCAGTGTAATTATCTACTGGGGCTGCAAAAGAAATAGTTGGTAGAGAACTCGTATTTTCAAAATAACTCAGACTTCCATTTTCTTTTCCAATGATAAGATCTACTTTTCCGTCATTATTGAGATCACCAAAGCTTGGAGAAAGTCGCAAGCCAAATCCTAATTGTGAAAAGTTCTCAAAGTCCTCATCGATAAATGTATACACTGGGTTTGTGCTTGTGCCGGTGTTTTTGTAATAGGCAATGGCACTTTTTTTCAATCCACCCATTTCATGGGTGAAGAAATTGCTAACGAATAAATCTTTTAGTCCATCATTGTCTACATCAGCCAAAACGGGCATTGCACCAGTACCATGCTCGATCATAAGACTTTGCAAAAATCGATCTGTTTGATAGACATAGTTGGGTAATGCGTTGGTTCCTGTGTTTTTATAGAAATAGACACTATTCTCGTTTTGGGAAACATTTTTAGCATTTGTTCCAACGATAAGGTCTTTTATCCCATCAAAATCTACATCAAGAATAAAAGCTGCTGGAAAAACTTCAACATTTATAGGAATAGAATTGGCTGGGAAATTATCCTCATCACTAATCATGGCAGAATTTTGATTGACATCGGTTCCGCCATTAATCAAAAGGTGCATATTAGCATAGGACACATCTCCAAGGATAAGATCTAAAACACCGTCGTTGTTGTAATCTAACCCAGTTAATGTTGATCCTGAGTGCTTAGGCATCATTTCTGTTGGTTTGCCTGGAGAAGGATTTGTAGGTGACTCTGCTCCTGGAATGTTGCCAGATGCACATGCTCCAGTATTATCATTTAAAAAAAGCTGATTAAGGTTTACATCTTCGCGCACCTTTCCCCAACATTCATTCATCAATTTAAAATCGTTGAGCGAGTTTGGAATTCCTAAGTTTTCCATGCTGAAATTCTTGTGATATTGAATGTGTTCTCCGCCGATATGAAAGGTTAAAATATCGAGATCGCCGTCTAAATCGACATCTACAATGGCTGGAATATCAGCGGAACTAACATATAAGTTAAGACTTGAGCCCCAATAATCAGAATACAATAAATTTTTGGCAAGTGTCCATTGCAAACCACTTGTGGCATTTCCGATATTCCGGTAGACTTTTATTCCGCCAACTCCGTAACAAAAAATGTCTTTTTTGCCATCATTATCGTAATCCACCAAAGTAGCACGATTGATAACGTCCGTTGGAAATTTCTTATAAGCATCAACTTGATATTTGTAGTATTTGTTTGCCCCTTGAACTTCTTGCGTAAAAACGGAAATATTATCGCTACTTCTGTCGAAGACAAAAAGATCTAAATCACCATCAAAATCGTAATCAAATTCTGAAAATTGTGCATAGCTCAAGCCACCAGCCCACGCTAATTTCAGTGTGTCGCCGTTCTTTTTTACTACAATGTTATCTTGGTATTCAAACCCTAATTGCTGTGCCGCAATCTGGTTGTAAAGTAGCAAAAATGTAATGACTAAAATTATTTTCATCTTTATAATTAACGAATGATATGGAAAAAGGTTTGTCCAGTAACTTTAGCATCATCAGAATAGCAGGGCTAGCACAAGTCAGGTTCTAGTGTGATTAAAACACTTATTCTTTCGTAACGATCTTTTTAAAGTCAGATTTCACAAACTTTTTATCGTTGATTCCATTGTACTCCTTTACTAAGTTTCCGTTCCAAAGGTAGAATACACCAGGCGTATCTTTTGATGTACCTAGCACATTCCAAAAACTAGCAATATCAAGCACTTGATGCGGGTATTTTGCACCTGCAAAACTGAAAAAATCAGGAATCAATTCAGCTTCTTCGTCCATAAAAACTATTCGAATGTCGAATGATTTTAATTCTTTCTTAAGTTGTGTAAGATCCTTTGCAGCATCTTTACAATGGTCGCATCCAGGGGCAAAGAAACACAACACTTTTTTGCCCTGATCGATGTCACCAAAATAGTTTGCATAACCAGATTTTTTAGCTTTTGGCCCCTTATTTTCGACCTTTACTGTGAGGGTATCTTTTTTGATAACAACTGTATTGACTGATTTTGCAGTATCACCATCAATTTTAACGATGGAATCAATCTCAATAATTTTCTCTTCAAATTTAACAGGAGCATTGTTTTTTGAGCTCGATGAAGTCTTCATTCCAACCATAAACACCGCCAAAACAGAAGCGAAAGTCACCGTAGTTAGTAAATAGAAATTCTTAGCATCTTTTGCGGTAGTTAACCTGTACAGCCAAACTATAAGCCCCATCGCAATAATGTTTTTGATCACTGCTTGAAGTGGGGTCATTGGAAGCAGTGCACCAAAACAACCACAATTTCCTGCATTTCCTTTTGTGAATATTTCGTAGGTTAAGTGCAAGGAAAAAATAAGAAGTATTAAAAATGAGGTTGGAAGCACTAGCTTTTTAAAGAAGTTCTTTTGCAAAAGCAGAAATCCTAGCGCAAATTCACAACCAATTAAAACGCGCGAAAAGTAGGCAGCCATATTTTCCGAAAATCCTATGGGAACCAATTGCTTTATTTCAAAAGTAGTAAGTGCGAAATAGGGTTTTGGATAAAGTTTTGCAAGTGCAGAGACTAAAAAAAGTAGTGCTAAAAGTACTTTTAATGAAGTTTGAATTGTTGTTGAACTTGATTTTTGCAAAGCCATAACTAGTTTGTTTTACTCAAAAATAAGCATCATGATTGATTACAGCAAACTTTGATGCACTTGAATGGGTTGATTAGCAAAAAAATAACAAATTTTACTTAGAATTATTTTTCCGCAAAAAGTATTAACTTTCACTTCATTATTCGTTTCTAGAACGATGTTTATATTTGCTTAACTAGGTTTTTGTTCATGAAAAAGTGTTTACTGGTTCTATTAGTCATTCTTGTAAGTGGACTAACTTTCGCTCAAACGAATTCTCGGGGCGGTGAAAGCGAAAATAGTACTGAGCAGAAACTGGGGGTTACCCATGCCATTTTAATTGGTATTTCAGACTATAGAAATCTTCCAAAATCACATCAACTTAATTTCGCAGATGACGATGCGCTGCTTTTTCAAGAGTATCTTAAATCACAAGGAAATGTGAAACTTAAAACTTTTTTGAATATAAATGCGACAGGGAAAGATATTATTGGGCGTGAAATTCAAAATACCTTGCTCAATGAAGCAAAACCTGGAGATCATGTCTTAATTTATTTTGCAGGTCATGGCGATATTGATACGCTGATTGCACCTGCCGAAGGTTTTCTTTTGCTCAATAATGTTGATCCTCCTGTTATCTCTAGTTATGAATTCAGTGATGCTTTGGCGCTAAATTCTCTTCGAAAATTAATTAATTCAGCAGCGGATAAACGTCAAATTGACGTTACTTTAATTGCTGATGCTTGTCACTCAGGAGCCGTTAAAAATGGAATTGCAAACAATGCCATTATTAATATTAATGATCGAGTTTCTACAATTACGTCTTGCAAAGCATCGGAGGTTTCTGAGGAGTCAATCAACTGGGGGGGCGGACATGGCGTCTTCACTTATTATCTAATTCAAGGATTAATTGGTCTTGCAGACATCGATGAAACATTTGGAAATAGTGATAATGTTGTTGATCTTTCAGAACTTGAAATGTATGTGAAGACAAAAGTTTCTAAAGAGCGGAACAAGCTGCAATCCCCCATTTTTGACAATAACAATCAATTAAGCTTTGCGGTGAATCCAAAGTTGTTGAAAATTGTACAGCAAGATAAAGTCGTCAACGCAAAATCATTTGAAACATTTTCATCAACGAAAGATATTGGAGGAAATAATTCTTCCTACAGTGAACCGTGTAAAAGTGAATTGCAACTTTTTTATCAGCAGACTGTTAATGGCAAATTCTTTCAAGAAGATTTGGATTCTATCGACAAGATGCCCTTTAGTTTAGAGTTGGCAACAACGAAGCGACTGCATTCCAAAATGATTAATTGCTTGAGCGTCAGTTCAGATGGTTTTTTAACAGCAACCAGTTCTTTGCAGGGAGTTGCTATTACTACTGGAATGGATTTGGAACGCGTGAAATGGCTAAAAGAAATCAAAGGTGAAGTGAAAGCGATGAGTTTTTCGCCGAATAAATATAATTTGTTAGTGGCTAATTCAGAAAGTGCGGTTGAAATTTGGGATGTTGTTAGAGGAACAAAAGTGAAAGAATTGTTGAAAGTTCCTTCTGTGGTGGTTGCCGTAAAGTACGTAGACAATAATTTAGTTGTGCTTGCAACACAAAAGGGAAGTATCATTTTGTGGGATGTAGTCAACAATTCATCGAAAGAATATAAAATGCACAAAGGGTCTATTGTAGGATTAGAAATTTTAAATGATTTAGTTTTTACAAGCGGCGAGGACAACTCAGTCCTTAGTTTTGATTTGAAAACCTTAAAAAAAGGTAGCGCATTCAATCAGAAACAAGCCTCGAAAATTACCTTCCTTCGGGCTTTGAAGACAAAAAATGTCTTGCTTGGTGGAACTATTGATGGGAGAATTTTGATGTGGGATTTAACAACAAATATGTTGCAAGGTGAAATAGCTGCCAATGTTGGGGGAATTACGGGAATGAGCGCTGATCCAACCGAGCAATTTTGCTTTTTCTCAGGACTAGAACAAAAGAAAACTGGACTTCTTAATTTGAACAATTTTAAAGTTGAAAAAAGCAAGTTGTATACCACAGGAAGCGCTACTGGGGTTGTGTTTGATCCTGCATACCATACAGTTAAAACCATTGAATATGACGGGAGTTATACGGTGCAACGCGTGAAAATTTTGCCAGAAAACGCTTCGGCCACTGCGCTATATCAAACGGTCTTGCAGTGCGATGAATTTCAAGACATTAAGTACAAAATTGATGGAACTTTAATTGTTGGATTGAACCAAAAGGTAAATCAGGTGTTAGATCAATTGGTGAATGGAAAGGAATTACCAAGTGCTGAAGATCTTCAGTTGGCCATTCGAAATGCAAAAATGGCTTACGAGATAGGTAAAGATGACGAGTTTGCAGCGGAGCAATTGAAAATTAATTTGAATTTGCTTTCCGTATATGATATTATTTTGAATAAGAAGACGAGCGATTTCTTGAAAGCAAAAGAATTATTGAAGGAAGTGGAGCTACTAGATCCAAATGGTGCGTATGTATTCAATGTTGCAGCAAATTTATACTTGCTTTTGAAGGAGACTTCATTGGCGAAAGAAATGGCACTAAAAGCGGAGAAACTGAGTCCCAACTGGACAGAAACTCAAATTAATACTGGTAAAATATTGCAACAAACTGGCGATTTGAAAGGGGCTGAAACACGTTTCAAATCGGCCATAACAAAAGCTCCCGAACAAGCGAAAGGATATGTATCGCTGGGAAATTTATACAGTGAGCAAGGAAAACATGCAGAAGCATTGAAGCAATATGAAAAAGCGTTTGAACGTAATCCGAGTACAGAGGAAATCCGATTAAAGTACAAAGAAAGTTACAATAAAACCCCTCCTTCTTCAAAACCAGTAAATCAATTTGAAAAATATTTAAGTGCTGGACAAAACCTAATTTCCAATCAAAGTCTCTTCAAAGGTTTCAACAACGAGTTGAATTTTATTGATATTGAAGTGCCTAAAAAATGTAAATTGATCTGTGAAAATGGGACAATTAACTACAGCAAAGGAAAATATTTTATTGTCCCTTCGGGTGGTGCAAAATCTGCAACAATAAAAATGGTGAATTTTCTAAGCGATGAAATTGTTTCAACACAAAGTTTCGTAGTGAAAGATATTCCAAAACTTGAGTTTCTTTGGGGTAAATCCAGTGATGGTGGATTTGTTTCGATGAATACCTTTGAGTTTTACCTTGGCTATCTTTCTGAGCCTGAATTAGCGAATTGTGGAGTGGTACTTAAAGGCTATGAAGCCATTTTTATTGATGAAAATACGCAAGGATTTGGTGATTTTAATCCAAATAGGACTGGAGGAGCTATTGCTTTTCAAGGGCAAGGAAAGACCATTCATCCAGGAATTTTCTCTGAAATTAACTACCGCATGGCCAATGAAATTGTTGGGAAAGTGTGTGTTCAGTATGTTATTGAATATCCGTCCGGAGAGTCAGAAGTGAAGTCGGCTTGTTTTAGCTATTGATCAACTTTTTTCTGTTGATTCAAAATTCCAATCTTTCAAAAACATTGGTAGTCAATTGAGTAAAATACAAGAGCTACTTAAAATCAAATTATCTGATTTTTATTGAAAACATTGCTCCATTTTTAAGACACGGCAACCTTTCAAGGCTTAGTTCGTCAAACTATCAAATACTACTATATGAAGTCTCTACTACTTTCGTTCTTGTTTTTAATACAAGCATCCATTTTGTTTTCGCAGTGTAATGTTGTTGCTACAGCTATGGGTAACCCAGCATCATGTTTTGGTGCATGTGATGGTTCAATTACATTCATTTATCAAAATATGGCTGCTCCTGGCGTGCCATACGTTGTGGCAATTCAAAATGCAACGACTGGTCAATGGTTAGGAACTACAACCTATACTGCTGAAGCGCAAACAATTCAATTTTCAAATTTATGTGCTGGAAATTATAGTATCAACGTGCAGGGAAATGGCTGTTCTGCTATGGCAACAGCGATGGTTTCTCAACCAACTGCTATCACCTTGTATGCAAATACTGTGAATCCAAGCCCTGGACAAAACAATGGATCAGTAAATCTTGTGGCGCAAGGCGGAACACCGCCGTATACCTATAGTATCAATGGGACAAATTATCAAGCGAACTCTTCTTTTTCTGGCTTGTCAGCTGGCAGCTACACGGGCTATGTTCAAGATGACAATGGGTGTATTCAATCCACTATTTTTGTGATCAATAACACTGGACAATGCCAGATGGTAGTTACTGCAAATCCAACAATTGCTACTTGTGCTAGTGCTTGCAATGCTTCCATTTATTACGTTTTCACAGGTACGATGATGGCACCACCATACTTAGTGCAATTGCAAAATCCCAACGGACAAACCATACAAACTCAAACAGTAAACGGACCACAAGGCGTTTTTACAGGAGTGTGTCAAGGTACTTATTCTGTTTTAGTAACTGATGCAAATGGCTGCAGTGGTACTTATTCTGTCACAGTAACTGGAGCTGCACCTCCCCAAGTGACGAGTGTAAATACCACACCGACAGCTTTTGGAATGTCGACTGGAACTGCAGTTGTAAATATGACGGGAGGTACAGCGCCTTATACTTATAGTTTAGATGGGATTACTTTTCAATCTAGCAATAGTTTTAACAATCTAGCAGCTGGAGTGCATATTTTAACGGTTGTGGATGTCAATGGATGTCAGACAATTTATTGCTTTGTGATTCAAGAAACACAAGCTTGTGGCCTTGTTTTAACAAGTAATCCAAGTCCGGCAAGTTGCAATGGAACATCATCGGGTGCGATTACATTTGCGTATACTAATGCGTATGGACCAGTGAATGTTGTGTTGCAGAATCCAAATGCTCAAACGATTCAAAGTCAAACCTTTTCGACCAATGCTGGACAAGGAACTTTTAACAACTTACCTGCAGGAACTTATATTGTCGTTGTAACAGATGCTGCTGGTTGCTCATATAGCAACACCGTTGTTGTGAGTGGCTCAACAGCTCAATTGCTTTTAACAGCATCTACTGTTCCTTCTGCTAGTGGCACTGCTACAGGCTCGATAACTGCTATAGTTTCTGGAGGAACTGCTCCTTATTCCTATTCAATTGGATCTCCAGGAAATTGGCAAGCATCGAATGTGTTTAGTGGCTTAGCTCCTGGAGTATATGTTATTTGGGCCCTAGATGCGAATGGTTGTACTACGCTTTTAACAGTTCAATTAACTCAAATAACAAATTGCCAACAAGCAATCAATGCAACGGCAAGTGCTGTAACATGTGCGGGAATGAATAATGGAACGATCAATTATGTGTACACAAGTGGAGGAATCGGTGCTCCTTTTACTATTTCATTACTAAATTCAAATTCAACAATGCAGAGTCAAAATGGATCTAATTCTGCTGGAAGTGGAACATTTTCCAACGTGTCAAGTGGTATTTATTATGTACAGTTAACGGGCGCAAATGGCTGTGTTTCAACGACACAAGTATATGTAAATCAACCTAGCCAATTGCAAATCACAAATGTCGTAGTAACAAATGCTACAGCTGGTCAATCGAATGGTTCTGCAGTTGTTTCTGTTGTTGGCGGAACTGCTCCTTATACTTTTACAATCAACAATGGTGTGCCAAGTAGTACTAATAATCTAAGTGGACTAGCAGCAGGTGTTCAAATTCTTGAAGTTGAAGATGCCAATGGTTGTACTGCCATCTATTGTTTCGTAGTGAATGAAAGTGTTGCTTGTCAAAACTTAGTGATCACAGCGAATCAAAATCAAACGAATCAATGCTACGGATCTTGTTCAGGTTCTCTTGCTTGGATGTACACGAGTGGAGGAGCTCCTGGGTTGTATACGGTAACAGTGAATCATAATGGTGCAACAATTTCTACGACATCTTATACCGTTGGTGCTTATCAAGGAACCTTGGGTAATCTTTGTGCTGGACAATATTCCATCACTGTCACAGACCCAAGTGGGTGTACTGCTACCTATAATCTTACCATCACTGCCCCAGCACCGCTGACTTTAACTGCAACTGCAACAAATGCTTCTTCAGGATCTAGTAATGGTAGTATTGTTGCAACTGCAACAGGAGGAAGTGGAATGTACCAATACAGTTTGGACGGAACAACATGGCAGACTTCAAATACCTTCAATAATTTAGCTGCTGGAGTACATATCATTTATGTGCAAGATGGAAACAACTGTACCCAACTGTACACTATTGTTATTGGAAGTAATACGAATTGCTTTATCAATTTAACAGCTATGCAAGGAGTAGCATCTACCTGCCCTGGAGCTTGCAATGAAACAATTTCGTATGCATTTGTTGCATCAAATGGGGTAGGTCCATTTGTTGTGACGGTTACTGATCAAGCTGGAAATGTGCAAACACAAATTCAAGCCAATTCCAACGCACAAGGTGAGTTTACCGGACTTTGTGGTGGAGCTTATGTAGTAAATGTTACCTCAACAAATGGATGTTTTGGAATATATACTGTGGTAGTACAAACTCCTGGATACGCAAACATTAGTGTAAATGCAACGGATCCCACTCCTGGTATTTCAGATGGTGCTTTCACAATGAATATGAGTGGAGGTACACCAAATTATGAATTCAGTATAGATAATCAAGTCAATTGGACGTCTAATCCTACATTTACAGGACTTGCCGCTGGAGTCTATATCGTTTATTCGAAAGATGCAAATACGTGTACTTTATCTACTTCAGTGAAATTGGGAGAAAGTACGGCTGCGTTGGATGAAATTGGTTCCACACTTATTGCTTATCCAAATCCCACGAATGAATTTGTTGTAATCGAAGGTGACTTGCTAGAAGTACAAGGCGTTAAAAATGCGCAAGGTCAAGAAGTTGATGTTGCTCGTCGACAGCTTACAAATGGGCAATTAATTGATTTTAAAAATCTTACAAAAGGAATCTACTTTGTGTCTGTGCTGAACAATGGTAAATCAGAAGTTCTAAAAATCATTAAAGAATAGAAATAACAATCCAAATTTTGTTGATTCTTTTTTGAATTTTATTGCAGTGAATGAAATTCTACAATACGGTTTCATAAATTATTGTGATTTGACACTTTAATTACTTCATTTAACTTTTTTGCTTGTATTTTCGTTGGATAGAGACATTTCAATTTTTAAGCTATGTAATCAACTATCACAATGATCCTGATATTGCAGTTCACATATTGAAATTTATTGCTGTTCTTTTTGTTCAGTGTTGCTTGTCAATTTACCAATGCTCAATTCAATGTAGATTTTTCGGGTACTCCTGCTATTACCTGTGAAGTTCATAGCATTCAGTTTAACGATCTTTCAACACCAACGGAAGGTGTGTTATTACTTCTTTAAAATTATTTGGTGCGAGAATAGAATTGATTTGCACATTATTTGGCGAACGTAACCCAGGGATTCCTAAATTGTAAAGCTGGAGACATCTCTCGTAGCAAATTAGCTAAATTAGTACGCGGTAGCAATATTGATACGCTTAATTTATTGATTATCAAATTAATACAACGAAAAAAGGCTGAAAATTCTTCCAGCCTTTTCTTGCGTAGCAGCAGATTTAATGTTTTATCAATTGTTTCAATTCTGATTGTTCCAATAAATCTGATTTTAGCACCACAGTGTAAACACCATGGGCCAAGCCATCTAGTTTGATGTTAAAGCTATTGCTTCCTTTATGTACCTGGAAAGTATTTGATAGAATTAATCTTCCAGAGAGATCATACATTTCTGATACTACTGTACCGTTTCTTGGTGAATCCACAGTGAAATTAACAGATTCATTCGCTGGATTTGGAAATAAGTCTGAAACTAACATATTTTCCAACCCTCTATTTAATGCAATAACTTGAGAGTACGAATACTGACCGTCATAGTCTGTTTGTTTTAAGCGATAGTAGGTAATTCCATTAAATGGATCATAGTCGAATTCTGAATAGTTCAACAGCGTTGAGCTATTTCCAGCACCTGCAATGATTGCCATTTCTTCAAAAGTATACCCATTTCTTGAGCGCTCTAAGGTGAAATAATCATTGTTATGTTCAGAAACTGTTGACCACGATAATAAGTTGTCTTCACCTACCATTTCCCCATCGAAATTGATGAGTTCAACTGGTAAAGGAAGCGTTGCTTGAGCAACAGAGAAAATAGAGAATCCAGACATTCCATTTCTGTTTACTACAGAAGATGTAGATGCGGCACAAGCACCATCTAGTAACCAACCTGTTGTTGTTTGAGGTGGAGCTTTTTTGATGATAGTCCAAGCGCTACCAGCAACATTTGTTGCATTTGTTGGGTACAAAGTCATATTGTAAGCACCTGTTCCTGCGTTGGCAGTTAGTGTCCAGACACCATTGTTTTGGGCAACTAAATTCCAAACTGTACCACATTCAGCCCCACCTTGTATAGGTAAGGCTACAGACCAATTGTCAAAACGTGAATCAATGAATCCGATCGAGCAAGAAGTGAAATTCGTAAATGCTCTTTGATATCCTTTAGCAACGTTTCCGACCGGCCAGTTATATGCACCAGAAGTTGTTAGGTATCTTCTAAGGTTTCCGTCTACAAATGAATTAGTAGTTCCAGTAGAAACTGATGCTGGAGTTGTATTGTTTACTTCTACTCTTAAAGCCCCTGTGCTTATAGTCCCATTTGTTAATGTTAAAGTTCCTGTTATTGTTTTCACAAACATATTGCTTAACAAGTTTACTCCACTACCAATGCCTGCACTATTGTTTATGATAACAAAGTTTAGGTCAAGTTGACTTGAGCCTTGGTTGTAGTTTTGTGCACCAGAACCATTAAATTCTATAGTTCCGGTAGTACCTGTATTAGCATAGGTTGCATTACCATTGAAATTAGTGAAATGTCTCCCAAGTGAAACATATTTCCCATTTGTATTTAAAATACTATTATTATCTGTGGTAGTAAGCGTACCTCCAATCTCAATATCATTCATTAACGTTACCGATCCTGAAGCTGCTGGTTTAGTGATCGTCACATTTCCAAACTTACTTGTACCAAGCAAATTACCAGAAACTGATTGTGCTGCAGGGCCTCTAAAAATAACGGTTGATGTTGGATCAGCGATCAATGTTCCGTAATTCACATAATTTCCACATACTTCAAGAATTGAATTTGCTTGCAATGTCAACGTTGCTCCTGGTTGGATCGTAAGATCTCGAACGGAACGTGTTGAGCCACTTGCAACAATTGGTGAATTGGAAACAGCAGAAACAAAGGCATCAATACCACAAGTCGGAGAAGTACATCCTCCCCAGTTGTCCACATCGTTCACTTCTGTAGGAACAGTTGCATCACCACCTGTCCAATATACCTCAGCAGTGGCAGTTGCAGCTGCAAAATTAATTACAGCAGTTCCCAAGAATTCTATTTTGAAACCAGAAGTACTATTGGAGAAATTACTGATGGCGATTAAATATTCATCACCAGCAGTAGTATTTATCGTTGGTTCGTATGCTCCAGAATAGGTTCCAGAAGGATTGTACCCACCACCACATTGCGGGCATACACCACTTGCTCCACCAGACAAACTTGTTGGTGCATTTCCACCAGTACCAACACCTGTAACACCAAGGAATGAATAGTTACATGCTAAAGTAGGTGCAGTACCAGCAGCAATTTGTGCACAGCTATATGCATTACCACTTCCAGAACCGTCAACACTTTGCCAAACAGCGAAATCATAATCTGTCTCATTTTCGGTTGCAGACACAAAGTCATTCGGTACAATATTGAAGTTTAATGTCCCTCCAGTTAAGATAGGAACACGATACCAAACTACATTTCGTTCACCTGAAGCTAAACAGTAGCCCGTGTTGATGTCACATACGTTACCATTTCCGCTATAACCAGGATTTGAAACAGAGATCAATCCTTGGCATACAGGGTTTGGCTGACTACAATCTTGACCTTGAACACCAGGTAAAACCGAAGTTGTTGGATCAATTGCAGTGATGGTAAAACTACCGACAGCATTTTGCTCTCCATCAACACGGATATAAATAGTTGATCCAGCAGTAGCAGTTATTGTCAATTGAGACATAGAATTCGTTGTGCCACCACAAGAACCGATATCATTATTTGCACTGATAAACGTAAGTGCTCCACAAGTGCCACTATATGCTGCAATTTGTGTATTTGTCAGTGTTCCAGCGGTTGTTTTTACCAAAACCTGTCCTGAAGCAGGCACAACAACACTAAACCAAACAGTATTCACATTACCAGCCGTCCATGTTCCAGGCACAGCAGGAGTTTCAGAACCAGTACAATTGTTATCACCAAAAACGGATGTTCCAACAGGCAAACTTGTAGCTCCTGAACAAATGTCATTTGTTGGAGTTCCTCCGAGAGAAACCAATTGAATATCATAATTCACATAAGAAGGGGAAGCCCATGTATCGACAACAACATAGTATGTTCCAGCACTTGTTACAGTAAAAGAACCTGTTAATGTTCCTGAAGTAGCTCCGCCACCATTCGAAATACATGTGGTGCCGATAACACCTGGACAACCAGAATATACTTGATACCCAATAAAGGTAGAACTAGCATTTGATAGAACCAAACTTAAACAATCGGGGCCTGTTGTCGTAAAAGCGTATACTTTATCTTCGCCTGATTCGTACAATGTTCCACAAGATCCAGCACTTGCATTGGTGTAATCATTACCATAACAAAGTGTCGACTGACCTGTTGCGGTGTATGGCAATGTCATTGCCACAGCATTCGAACAAGTTGTACCAGCTGGTATTCCACCAGTTGGGGCTGAAATCGTTACTGAGAATGGATTACAGTTAGGTAATGGATATGAGTCAACTACTAAATAATAGGTTTGACCCGAAACCACTGCCGCACAACCAATGGATTGATTTCCTGCAGAACTTTGAGCATAGGCTACACACGTTCCTCCAGCTGTGGGACAACCTTGATACAACATCATCCCAACCCAAGAACCTGTGGAAGTTAAATTGATAGACACATTTCCAGAAGTCCCTGGTGTGAAAGTTATTACTTTATCTTCTCCTCCGTAATACGAACCTGAACCACAAACTGAACTATTAGCAGAAGTGATATCATTTCCAGCTCCACAATTTGTTTGTGCACCTGAAGAATATGGAAGCGCTACACCGATAATATTTCCTGCACCAAGTGTACATGGAGGAGCCGAGCTTGTTACACAAACGGTAAATGCATTAGTTGCTGTACTTCCATAGCTTGGCGCACTATGATAGATTCTAACAATATAAGTTTGTCCAATAGTTAAGCCCGTTAAGCTAGCCGTTTCAACACCATTAAGTCCTGTGGTATTTTGGCAAGAGATTGATGTAAGTGTTCCAGCACAAGTCCCAGAAAATACTTGAACAACTGCGTTAAAATTTGCATCACCATCTACAATGACTTGATGAGTAGTGTTGTTGGCTACAAAACTATACCACACATCATCATCTGCTGTTCCTGAGCAAGAAGTTTGACCTGAAGCAGTTGCACCAAAGGAGGTTCCATTGATCGATGAACATACCCCAGAACCTGATGCCGAAGGTGTAAGGACGATTGGTGTAGCACATTCATTGTTGGTTGGTACGGTAGGACATGGGGTGGTAGTAACACTGTACCCAGTCCAAACATTTAAACCGCCACCTTCATTTTGGGCAACGACACTCGCAGGCGCAGAAGTCAATGAAGGAGCATTTGTTACATTGGCAATATTGATCGTAAAGGCTGCATTTTTCCCAACGGTAACTGGCGCATTAAATGTGATAGTGTTTCCTGTCTGAGAAGTGAATGAAGGAATTGCTGTTCCATTGAAAGTACTACCTGCAGTTGTTGCGGTGGCACAATTCGTTCCTGAAGGAAAATTAATTGTAATTTGTTTAGGTAAGGGTTGAATTCTGGCATTATTTGTATTCGCAGTAGTCTGGTTAAATGTATACGTTGCAAGTGCACAACCGGTATTGGTCGACATACTGAAACCCGTTGAGCTTCCTATAAAGTCATTTACACTGTGGGTTACACAAATTGTAAATGTTGGGGTAGCTGGTATACCTGCAGCGAAATCGTATACACGCACAAAATAAGTGTTTCCAGGAGCCAAGCCTGTGAATGCCTGAGTCTCTGTGCCACCATTGGTTGCATTAGCATTAACGCATTGAATAGAAGTCAATGCACCACATGAACCCGAAAAAAGTTGGAATACAGGATTGAAACTTGCCGAACCTACTACTTGGATTGTTTGTGAAGATGATACAGCAACGAAAGAGTACCAAACGTCATCGTTTGCTGTACCCGAACAACCTGCCTGTGACTCAGTGGCACCGGTAATGTTACCAGTTGTTGTGGAACAAGTAGTGTTAGAGCTTATTGAAGTGGCAGTTGAACATTCGTTGTTGAATATGTAGTTTGTAACACAAAGATTCCCCGTTGAACTATTTCCCGACGATACTACTTGAACCAAATAGTAGTTATTTATTGTTGTTGAGACTACCACGGTCTCACTTCCACCAGCAGCCGTACTATTAGAACATGCAACAGCACTAGGTGTAGCTCCAGGACATGTGGCGGTACCGCCAAGGTTATAGATGTAAAGAGAAACATCTCTTGAACCTGTGTTTGCAAAAGAGACTTGTGTTGAAGTAGACGTTGCTTGAAAGTAAATAAATTTGTCACGTGATCCGCTTATTGCGCACATGTCAGGAGTTGGTGTCGTGGTAATGCCATTTGTAGCACCCCAATCTGCATCACTGACACAATTGCCAACAGTTACTTGATTTCCAGTTGTACTACAAATGGTTGTTGGCGTCTGACCAAAAAGCCCGAAAGTCAATCCCATCATTGTGATTGACAATATTTGTTTAAAATTTTTCATAGTAGTTTCGATTAACACAAGCCTTTTAATTCATCAATACTTTTTCCCACCTTGTGGAATAATTGGAATTCATGTAAAGACTTTTCCATAATAGTAAAAAGGTCTTCAGCAGAATGAATTTTACTGCTGTCAAATTGAATTAAAAAGACTTGAAGACTTTCGCAATAAGTTACCTTAAGGACACCATCTGTTTGTGAAATAATAGAAATGACCTCTTCGTAACGTTTCATGTTGAAGTTAGGAACTCCAATTACCAATTCAGAAAGTTGTGATTTAGTATAAGATGTTGAAAAATTAACAGCTGATGTTAGCTCAGTAGTTTTTTGCCCCGAGCTTGCCAGCATTGAAAATGTTGTCAACTGAAAAAATGCAACAAATACCAAGTGAGAGAATAGACCCTTCATTTTTTTTTAAGTTTTTTAGATTTAAGCGAGGCAAATGTAATAATAAAATAATTTTTAACAAAATAAATCATTACTGGTTAGATTTGTAAATTATCGCCTATTTTGGCAAATTTGTTTAGTGTTGCATTCACCAAATAGGGATTGTTTTTATCGTTACTAGTAAACGCTAAGTACTGTTTTATTGACTCTGCAAGAAGATTTTTTTAGTTGATTTGCTGCTTAGGTTGATTTGAAAAGTGAAAAGTTATTCAACAAGTAATGCGACTGAATTTGCTGCAAAACGAATTATTTTTGAACTTGTTTCAATAAAAAAAGACGCTAATGTTAAAATTTAAACATTCAAATTGATATTCACTAAAATGGATCGAATTTGCTGACTAAAATTAAAAATGAGTGTACATTCATGGAAGTATCTTACGGCTGCAAAATTATGAAGCACCAATATTCTTTATGAGAAGAATTAATCCAAAGAGAATTTAATGGGAATTATCATCTGGCAGTTAACAGCTTTCTCATTTTGCTTTGCAGGGTTCCATTTGGGCATTAGTTTAACTACTCGGATGGCTTCTTTATCAAGAACGGGATGTATGCCACGCGCGCAAGTAACATCACTAATTGTACCATCTTTTTTAACTACAAAACGAAGATAGACTTTTCCTTCTAGTTGCATTTCCTTTGCTAATTCAGGATAGAGCAAATTATCGGCGATGAACTTACTCATTGCAACTTGTCCACCAGGAAATTCTGGCATTACTTCAGCAATCACCAGCACTTCGTTGGTATCTTTAATGGGTTCGATCCATGTATCTGCATAGACAGGTTCAGGAGGGTCAAATGGGTACACTGGTTCTGGAAATATAGGATCATAAGGTGGGTAGGGAGCTGCAGGAGGAGTAGGAAGCTTTTTTGGTTCTTTTTTAGTAGTATTTGTATCAATTTGGGAACTCAAGTTTGCCTGAACAGGATCTTGTGAAACAACTGTAGTAGTTTTCTTTTGTTCTGAAACAATTTTAGTTGATTCTACTTTTTCCGAACAACTCGAAAGAAAGAGTATAATCAATAAGGCGGCATGTAGGCGAATCATAGGCTTCAATTACTAATAACAAGTGTAGTTATTCTTTTCACCCAAAAGCAATAAAAAATGTGAATGGTAGTAACGTTTGATCTAAAGGCGATTTAGAATGAACAAATCTTCATTATTCATTATTCATTATTCATTGTTCATTGTTCATTGTTCATTGTTCATTGTTCATTGTTCATTGTTCATTTCCCCCTTTCATAACGACATCCAACTTTTTTGTTCGTATTTTCGTCGTACTAAGACAAAGTGGTTTTCATTTTTGATTTATCAATTTCTTCTAAGATCAGCATGCGGCAAGTTTTCAATAATAAAAGTTTCGTTTTTATCATTTTTTTGATTGCTTGTCAATTCACCTATGCTCAATTCAATGTAGATTTTTCGGGTACTCCTACAACTGCTTGTGTAGGTCAAAGTATTCAGTTTAACGATCTTTCAACACCGTCAGGCTCATCAATTTCGTGGGTGTGGGATTTTGGAGACGGAAGTTCTGCAACTATCCAAAACCCTTCGCATACATACAGTGCAGCAGGAACATACACTGTGATTTTAACGGCAAACAATGGCTCTGGAGCTCAAGATGAGGTAAAGACGGGTTATATTACTGTTCATCCACTTCCCCAACCTTCCTTTTCGGTTTCAAATCCGCCTTGCTCTTTACCTGCAACTGTCAATATTTCAAGTGTTCAGCCCACAAGTGGAATGACTTATCTATGGAATTTTGGAAACGGACAAACGAGCACTAGTCAAAATCCATCAAGTCCCACCTATACAAGTGAGGGCACTTTTCCGATTGTATTAACGGTCACGAATACAGCTACGGGCTGTTCAAATACCGCTACTCAAAACGTGAATATTTTTAATTATACCGCTGATTTTACGCCAAGTACTGTTACAGCTTGTGTTGGATCTGCCGTTACTTTTACAAATACTTCGTCGCCAGGAACGAATGTAAACGCGTGGACTTTTGGAAATGGCCAAACTTCTTCGAGTGTAAGTCCAACGATTATTTACAGCACTCCTGGAAATTATACCGTAACGCTTAATAGTCAGAACTCGAGTAATGGCTGTTCAGATGCCGCTTCTATGAACATCACAGTTGTTCAGGCTCAAATTCCAACAGTTACACCATCTCTAACGATTGGATGCAACCCATCCACCGTTTCATTTACAAATACCAACTCCTTCGACGGTACTTTTTTGTGGAATTTTGGAAATGGAAATACGTTTACAGGTGAAAATCCACCTCCGCAAAATTACTCAATGCCCGAGTACGATGAGTTTCCGTTTCCGCAAAGTCAAGCATTTGATGTAATTCTATTGTCTACTGACAATAACGGTTGTACCTCTTTTCAGAATTTTCAAGATTTGATAACAATCTATAATGTCTTTCCCATTTTTTCGGTAGATATCAATGAAGGATGTGAAGTTTTAGATGTTACTTTTTCAAATCAATCGTATTCCCCAATTCCTGGATTTCCGATCAATAGTTGGCAATGGAATTTTGGCAATGGACAAAGCTACTCTGGGCAAAATCCACCACCTCAATCCTATAATGAAGGCGAGTACGATGTTTCGCTAACTGTTTCCACTGCGATGGGCTGCACCACAACCTTTGACAGTTTGGAAATGATTCAAGTGGGTATTTTACCAAATGTTTTGTTTAGCGTAGATCCAGATAGCATTTGCGCGCGACAAAATGCAGATTTCACGAATTTAAGTTCTATCTCAATTCCACACGACCCAAATGATGTTTTGTATGAATGGTATATCGGCAGTCAGGGGCCTTTTCCATTTTTTGAACCAGATGATATTCCTATTACCGATACTGGTTGGGTCGATGTTACCCTAATTGTTTCCTTCAGAGGCTGTCGTGATACCTTAACCTTGGAAGATGAATTATTTGTGAATGCTCCATTAGTGCAAATCGGAACTAGTGGTGTGGTGTGCAATCCAACATTACCGGCTGACATTACGATTTATGAAAATTCCATTCTTGGTCGACCGGGTGATAGTGTTGAGGTTTTTTGGAGTTTTGGTGATGGAACATTTCAGTATTACGACAACGACGATGCCTGGTTGAATAACAATCAATCGTTCACTCACACTTACACGAGTTATGGTGATTTTCAAGTGCAACAAATCATCACGAATTTTAATACAGGCTGTGCCGATACACTTGCCACGGTTGCGGTCATTAATTTGTTTGAGCTGAATTTAGATTTTGCAGTAGATTCTGTTTGTCATGGTCAACCGGTGTATTTTTCTTGGAATTTTATATCGCAAGCGTTTTATCCTGCTTTCAACTACCATTATATTGCCGATGGTGATTCCATACTTGGATATTCGAGCAATCCTTTTGAAATTAGTAATCCAGACACCTGCTTGATTAATAGCGTAGGGCTGCATACCATTACTGTAAATGCGGTGAATGCAGCAGGATGTCCAGCAACTGTGACGGACACTTTTTATGTAATGCCTTTGCCGGAAGCTGAAATTGGTCCTATTCAGATGGAAAGCTGTGATCCTTTAATTGCTACTTTTTCAGATGCTAGCACAATTGTTAGTGGAATTCCAATTGTAAATTATTTTTGGACATTAAACGGTTTTCCTCCAAGTTCAGGAAATGGTCAGCCTACAATCACTAGCCCAGTTTCAACGGGAGATTACCCTGTTACATTGCTGGTCACTGATGCCCTTGGTTGCATGAATTCGGTTTTACTGCAAGCCGAATTTATGTCGCCAGTGGCAATGTTTAATGCTGATTCAGTAATTTGCAACAATACTATGTTCTCTAGTTCAAATCTGTCATCCAATTTTGTTTCCAGTGAATGGTATTGGAATGGTCAATTGATGTCTACGGATGAAGATGCAAATTTTGAAATTTCACACGCTGATAATCCTTCCCTTGTTTCCTACAGTGATACCATTACCTTAGTTGTGACAGATGAAAACGGTTGCACTGACTCTTATGTTTTTCCACTGCTTATTTCTGCTCCAAATGCAGATTTCTCATTCGATTTGACAGGCTCGAATGTAGATGAGTTTGGTAATTTCACCTGTCCTTCCGTTTTTTCATCGTTTACGGATGAATCATCGTCGATAGGGTCAATTGTTAGTTGGGCTTGGGATTTTGGAGATGGGAAATTCTCTGCACTTCAAAATCCGAGTAATACGTATGTTTTTTCGGGCAGCTATACCGCTTCATTAACAATTACTGATGAATTTGGTTGCCAGGATACTGTAGTATATCCAGATTTCTTGGAAATTGATGGCCCATCTGGTGTTTTTGATGTTGGTCCAGCCGGTACCTTATGCGATCCAAATTACCTTTATGAGGTGGTAAGTTTAGATAATGTTTCAAGTGTTACTTGGTATCCGGGTGATGGCAATAGCTTTAGTGCAATTACAGGCGATGAGTACATTTACGCTTCTGCAGGTGAATATTACCCTTACGTTATCATCACTGATGATAACAATTGTGTGGTTACCTACTATTTGGACACGCTTACTGTTCAATTTGGGAACTTGAATGCGGCTTTTGATGCAAGTCCGATTCTCCTCAATTGGGGAGAACCGCTCGTAATTGACAACCAATCAACTGGTGGCAATGGAGGAATAGTAAACAACAACTGGAGCTTTGGAAGTGAAAACTTCAATAATCAATCAGATCAATTTTCTTATTTGTTTAATGAAATAGGGGAGTTGCAAGTTTTCTTGACTGTTACCGATGCAATTGGTTGTATTGATACTGCTTGGATTACCGTTTTTGTTACAGATAGTCTTCTCTTTCCAAACGTTTTCTCGCCGAATGGTGATGGAGTAAATGATGTGTATCGAATTCGTGAAAATGCCTACGGAGAATATGATGTTGTGATTTACAATCGCTGGGGAAATAAAATGAGTGAATCGCACATTATTGATGACAGCTACCTTTGGGATGGCAAGAACAATAGTGGTGAAATTGCTGAAGAAGGTGTCTATTTTTATTTTGTGAAGGGAACTTTGCGTGATGGCACTCCGAAAGAAGACCATGGATTTTTTCATTTGGTAATGAAAGAATAATTTCAACTTTTTCTATTAAGCGAGCTTGCAGTTCATTCTCGAATACTCATGTAGTTTTCCTTCTTTTCAAGCCTAGTGATCATTTGCTAGAATAGATATACGTAACTGCCTATGAAATCTAGGGATAGTATTTTGACAGAAATAATTAAAATCTTTGCGGTTAAATTAACTCTTGATTAATAAACCGCGGAGAGGAAGAGAGTGCAATGGCCTTGAGAATTGATAAATTGTTCCTTAAAACACACAGCTAGTTATCTTTTATTCTCTTACTGAGCTTTCGATGCAGTGAGCTTTCGATGCAGTGAGCTTGTCGAATTGTCGAAGTATGTGCCTTTACTTGTGCAAACTCCGCACAAGTGTGCTTTAATAAACAGTTAAGAGTAAAAAAGGGTGACTCACTGAAGAATCACCCTTTAACAATTTTTAATTAGTCTTTTATTTCATTACAGAGAAACTAACCGTTGGGTAGGTTTTTCCAGAATCAACTTCAATCACTCGCAAAAAGTAGTTGCCTACTGCAAAATGATCTACTGACAGTGTCATTACCATTTGGGATTTCTTGCTGTACGTATCTTTCTTCACTAAGCGACCAGCGAGATCGACCATTTCAATAGAAACTGGACCTTCGTATGGGCTATCTAAGTGAATGTTGATTAAGTCTGACGTTGGATTCGGGAACACAATCAATCCATCGCCAAGCTCACTCGTACAATTCAAATAAATGATCTCAGATATTTTGTAGGTACCATCGTAATCCGTTTGTTTTAAGCGGTAGTACTTGTAACTATTTTGATTTTCATTCAATGTTACTTCGTAATTGAGCGGTGTTGTTGATGTTCCAGCTCCAATCACTGATTTTAATGGTACAAACGATTGTCCGTCCATACTTCCTTCAATCGTGAAATAGTCATTATTGGTTTCAGACAAAGTAGACCAAGTAAAACTTGGTGTTCTATCGATACATTTTCCGATAAAGAAGTCCAGATCTATGCCTAATCCACAAGGGTCAACTGTCAAAATATTTGAACCACTTATGGTAGCTGGACAAGCGCCAACGAGTGAAACCAAGGTCATTGTTTGCGTTGCAATTGCCGCAGGAATAGTGATTGATTGCGGTGTGCTCGACAATAAAATGTTGGTATTTCCACCACCAATATTATAGGTAAACGTTGCTCCATCAGTTCCTTCCACTGTGAAAATAGCATCGTCTAAGGCGCATATAGTACCGTTGTTGGATACATTTACGATAGGTGCAGGAACTCCAGGTACACTTGTACAAACAGTACCTACACAACCTAATTGATCTGTTACGGTAATACAATAATTTCCTGGAGCCAAATTTGTTCTCGTTACTGATGACCCCGTTCCATTGGGTCCACCCATTGAAAACACATAAGTATAGCTTGCAGTACCACCACTATTTGCAACCGTAAATGCTCCTGCATTTACTCCATTACATGTAGTTGTTGTAGATGTAATGTACGGACTTGGAGTTGTGAGACCAGGGAAAACAAATGCCGTATTGCTATTCGAACAACCACTTGTAGCTCCAGTTACGGTTACAGTGTATGACAATGCCGACAAACCACCTACTGTTGAAGATGCAGCGTTTAAAGTAGATGCACCATTCGACCAGGCAAAGTTATAAAGTCCTGCTGGTGCCACGTTTGCTGTAATTGAACCATCATTCAAACAAACAACATTAGAAGGTGTTAAGGTAATTGCAGGAATTGGATTCACCGTAATTATTGCTGATCTATTCACTGTACATCCCGAATAAGTTACTCCACTTATAACTGATGTAGAACTTATTGAAGCAATGTAAGTAGTTGTTGCTGTAGGCGCAACGGTTGCCGAACTATTTGTGCTCGAAATAATATTGGTTGTAGGTGACCATACCGTAGTATTAGAACCTAAAATACCTGTTAAGGTTATTGTAGTTTGAGCGCCTAAACAAATGCCAACACCTGCTGAAATCGTTGCTGCAGGATTCGGTAATACCAATAAATAAATGGTGCGAGTAGGTGAAAGTCCACAACAGTCCGTTGTTACATTCAAGGTAATTGGAAAGAAACCTGCTGTATTAAATTGTGCACTAGGCACATTTTGAACACTTCCGGGGTTGGCTCTAGCACCATTAAAATTCCAAGCATAGCTTGTACCGAGCGTACCTGTAGCAAATGATGCAAAATCTCCTACACACAAGCGGAAGGTATCTACCCCAATTTGTGGTGCATTGGTTTGAATATCTGGTACAATTGAACCACTAAACGCAATGTTATGAAAACCAGTATACGTATTCACTCCTTGAGAAAGAGAATATCGAGCAATTTGTGAATATTGAGTTGGTGCCGGTGTTGTTGAACCAGCTGCCGTTGCAGGCGCTGCAAAATTTGTGACCACATCAAAATCCCATGCTGTAGCTGCCGCAGAAGTGTAGGATATGTTATTGTTTGTACAGTTAATGTTATTGACAGTAATTGTTGGCTGTGCTGCAAGGTTGAAGTTACTGTTGTTGGTTGCCAATGCTGTTCCACTCACAGGGTTTACCGCAATGCTTTGTCCTGCCGCACCAACACCACCATTTCCACCAGCACCACCATTTCCACCAGCACCACCATTTCCACCGCGACCAACTTCACCACCATACGTACTACCCAGACCACTTGCACCTCCAGCACCTCCAGCACCACCAACACCTCCAGCACCTCCGACACCCGCTGCGCCAGCAAGGACGTTTGCCTGAATAATATTTCCTCCAGCGCCATTCGTAACTAAAGTTACTCCATAACTTGAGCCACCACCGAGGCCACCAAGACCTCCAGCACCACCTTGCCCGCCGCCGCCGCCGCCGCCGCCGCCAGAGCCTGAACCATCTACACAAAAAGTACAGTATTGCCCGCCACCGCCACCGCCACCACGACCACCTTGACCACCACTTCCAACAGTACCCGTTCCAGCAATAGCACCAGGAACCCAAAAGCCACCACTTACAGTTCCTGCAGCACCTGCAGCACCTGCAGCACCAACAGCACCAGCAGTTCCAGCAGCACCATTTGCCCCTGTAGCACCAGGATCACCCCAGCCGCCGCCTGCGCCTCCACCATTATTAACACCTAGGATACTAAGAACACCTCCACCAGGCCCACCTGGTCCTCCATTTTCATTTTCACTACCACCATTTCCGCCTCCGCCACCTCCGCCTCCGCTTCTAGAATTAGTGGAAGTAGCTCCAGTTCCACCAATTGTACCAGCATTGCAACAACCACAACCATTGGTATCTCCTGTTCCATTTCCACCAGCCCCAGCAGTAGTACCTGCTGCTCCACCGATTCCACCTGTTACAGTGCAATTATTTGCGCTTGCAAAATTTCCAGAAGCATTACCTCCCACAGTTCCTACAGTTGTTCCACCGCCACCGCCGCCGCCGCCGCCGCCGCCTGCATCTTCTTCATCATCAATATCTCCAGCAGACCCATTACCACCAGCTCTACCGATATTACCTGCTGCACCTGCTGCACCTGCCGCTCCCGAGCCTGCTGCACCTGGCAATACTTGTGTTCTCACAATATTATAATTTGAACAACTCGTTAAATGAATACCATAGGTAGACATACCTGTTCCTGCTGTTCCAGCAGCGGTGGTAATTGTTAGATCTTGTAATCTAAATCCTGTTACAGTATTTCCTATCAATGCCACCAAACGTTGGGCAGGTGCTAAGCCCTCAGGTGTAGTAACAGTTCTATTAATAACTGTAAGTCCTGGTGTACTAGATTTTATCCAAGTTCCAGCAGTGAAGCCACCTTCTAAGGTAACATAACTAGGAATGCTGATTGGAACATTGGTATTGTATATACCAGCTGCCATTTTAATGACTGCATTTTGACAAGCGCCACGCGCTAAAGCATCTAACAAAGTTGTTGGCGCCGCTTGAGTTCCTGCAGAGATCCCAGCTGTTGGGGTTACATAGAGATTAACACATTGTGCCAAGGCCGGTGGTGCACCAACCGTAATTACAGAAGTTGCTGTTGTAAAGCAACCAGTTAAAGGATTGGTAACTCTAAATGTGTAAGTATAACTTCCAGGGGCAACTGGTGGAGTAACCACAATAGAATTACTGGTTCCTGGCATCGCACCACTTCCAATGACAGCCATTGAATTATCGAACCATTGGTAGTTCATGCCTGAAAGATCTGTGCTTCCTGTTAAAGTAAACGAGCCGCCAGGGCAAATAGATCCAGTAGTTGGAAATACGCCTGCAATAGGGTCGGCATTTATTGTCACTTGCACGACATCTGTTGAGCTACATCCATCGGAATAAGTGGCCAAAACTGTATAGTTAGTGGTAGTGGTAGGTGCAGCACTCGTGGAGGCGGTATTGGGTGTACCAAGATTGTTTGTCGGTGTCCATGTATAAGAAACAATGCTCGGCGGACCAGTTGCTGTTAATGTTGTGGAGCTTCCTTCACACAAAGCAACATTTACTCCCGCATTGACAGGTGCATTAGGATTTGGAGTAATATTGATGGTGTACACTCTGGAATTTTGCCCAACAAGCGGACAAGCATTGTCTTCTGCATCAACAATAATGAAATTTGCTCCTAGATCAGCAGTAGTTGGCGTCCAACAAAAAGTGCCGTTTACGTTTGTTCCTGAACCTGTTTGGTTGAAAGTCGCTCCAGGAATGTTGTTGCTGTACGTTAAGGTAATATTTTGACCAGCATCAGCATCAGTAGAATTGATTGTGAAGCACAAAGGCGCCCCTACACATGAAGAAATTGAAAACACGCCCGGTGCATTATTGATGCCACCCAGTGTTGGAATGTTATTAGTACATGCCACAATGTTGAATTGAATATCACGCATGACAGATCCTACCAAAATACCACCTCTAAATTCTTCCACCAATACCGCAACAACAGCCACTTGTGCAGCACCAGGAGTAAAGGTAATAGCACCTGTTGATGAATTGATGGAAGCGGGTACTGTAAAAGGATTTATACCACTAAAACCACCAGCATACGTAACATTTGTACCAGGGTTGGACATAGCGTTTACTAGCGAGTAGACCAAAACATCACCGTCTGGATCTGTACCTAATTGCTGATAATTAATGGCTTGACCCACACAAGCAAAAAGTTGTGGATTATTAGAAAAAACTGGCGAATTGTTGCACGGTGCAACTGCATTATTAAGTCTTGTTTGAATGTATAAATCTTGTGTAGCTGGTGCAGCGAGATTGGTGATTGAACCATTTCTACAGCACATGTCGTAGGAGAAAAGCCAATCGGTGCATCCAGAAGGAAGGGTAACAAAACCTTGGTAAACGATACGTTCAAAACCGAGTGGACCACCACCACCACCACATGCACTGGAAGCGCCTGAACACAAAGGAGTTATATCCGAAGTGGACATTAGCGAAACAGTCATGTTTGCATTAACACCACAGGCAGTAGATCGATAATTGATTGCTTCAGAAGTTGCAGCAGCAATACCCGCACAATCACGATAAACAACCAATTGAATTCGGTACTGATTTGGCCCTATGCACTCGTAGGTAATTTCACCCCCCGCAACGTGCGAAGCGTATGAATTGTAACCAATAAATAGTGTGAAAAGCAAAAAAACAATTGCTTTTGAAAAGAAGAAGTGTGCTTTCATAGGTAGTAATATTACCGCTCGTTAATTATAGGTAGCGTAAATGTAATATATTCACTACTGATTTTAAAACAATTATGAAAATTAATCGCAAAAAAAATGAAAATTTATGGTAAGTAGTCTTCGAGAGCCTCAGCCTACATTCGAGAGCTATTACCGCTGACTGAGGCTCTCGAAGTCAGCGGTAATAGCTCTCGAAGTCAGCGGTAATTTTAGACCAACAATAGTAAAAATGTCAATAGAATTCCCGCTAGCGTGAACAACATTCCGCGTTTAAAAATAGATGTTTTCGGCATGTACATCCAAAATGCAGAGATGACAAAAAACAACAACGAAACACCGAAAAAGATATTCAAAAAATACAATGGATCTTTTGTTTTTGCCTTGTGTAAATGCGTCATTTTATCTAAAATGTAGGGTAGCTCCATTGATTTTAGATGAGCAATTCCAGTCACTTTATTGTAGTCGCCATCTGCAAAATAAACCATATTGCCTGCTACTTTTTCAATTTTAAAACGCCTAATTTGCAAAGCTTCACCAAGTTTTTCATCGCTAAGGTTCGGTGCAATTTTTTCAGTAGAAGTTTGCTCCGTTTTTAAGAAATCAGTATCACGAAAGATTAAAACGATGCCGCTTAAGGCATATACAGCCATGATTCCAGCTAAAAAGAACCCTAAGTATCTGTGAATTAAACGCATAGTGAGAGAAGTCGAATTTTTCATGGAGCAATAATACAAATTGTTGAAGAAATGAAAGTGGTGGCTGTTGGTATTTTTTGATCACCGCCCGCAATTTATTCCTTAATTTCGAAGAAATATTACCAATTGAACAAAGCTCAATTAATAGCACACATTTGTACCGTTGTTGAAGATAAAATTAAACTTCTTCAGGAACGCTTTGATGACCTGACGAGTGATTTAGTGTCAGATCACAAGAGTAGTGCAGGCGATAAGCATGAAACAGGTCGTGCAATGACCCAATTGGAACAAGAGAAATTAGCTGGACAAATGGCAGATTTCGCACGCCAAAAGGAAACCATTTCTCAGCTCAGTTTGGAAGTAAAATCAAGTGTTCAATTGGGAAGTTTAGTAACAACAAGCAAGGGTATGTTTTTTATTTCTATCGGACTGGGAAAGGTACAAATTAGCGATGAACAGATTTTTTGTATTTCTATTTCAAGTCCAATCGGACAAGTTTTGCAACACAAAAAAGTAGGTGAAAGCACTTTCTTTAATGGCGATACGATTGAAATCCTAGGGCTTTGCTGAGTGGTGGAGTAGGCACATTTTATCAAAGAAATGTTTTTTCTTCCTGGGTGATAAAAATAAAATTGTACTTTTCTTTCTCAATTTCCAACCTTTTAAAATTTGCGGTGTCTTTAATGCAATGAGAGATGTAGTTGACATTCACCAAGACCTGATTGAAAAATCCAAAAAAGGCAATCGTGTGGCTCAAAAAGCGCTTTTTGATCTGTACAGCAAAGCGATGTACAATATTGTTATTCGTCTCGTCGGAAATCGAGAGGATGCCGCGGATATTACACAAGATGGATTTATTGATGCCTTTACCCGACTTGATCAGTTTGAGTACAAGGCAACTTTTGGCGCTTGGTTGAAAAGAATTATGGTGAACAGAGCGATTAATTTTTTGAATCGAAAAAAAATCCATTCGGATCTTGACTTCGATTTGGAAGATTATTTGGAGGACGATCCTACTGAAAATGTCGAAGAATTGATGCAACAATTGAATCATTCACTTGCTGAAATTCCAGAAGGATGTCGTGTGGTTTTTACCCTGTTTTATTTCGAAGGGTACGATCATCGCGAAATAGCTTCCATTCTGAAATCCAGTGAATCAACAAGCAAATCTCAATTGAGCAGAGCAAAAAAATTGCTGCGTGAATTAATGAACATAAAAATTGAGGCATGAAAATAGAAAATTTTAACAACGATAGGGATGCTTTTGATGTTCCAAAAAATATGTGGGACACTATCGAAGCTGCTTTGGATCAAAAGGAAAAGAAACGCAGAGCCATCATTTGGTGGAGAATCGCAGGCGTTGGTTTGATACTGCTTGGTATTGGATCGGTACTTACGATGACCAATATTACTCCCAATCAAAAACAGGTCGCAAAGGTCAATCCAAAATCACCACTTGCACCTAAAAAAACGGAAGTAAACACCGAAATTGAAAAAGATCCTGTAGTCGAAGTAGCACCGACTAATTTACCCGCTGCTGAGCTAGTGGTGGTTCCTAGTCCAATTAACACAGTATCATCAACACTTGCGTCTGCTAATTTAGCTTTAACAGGGGCGATTACTTACAGTTGGACTTCTCCTGCTACGACCAATTTCAATTCGTTTTATAGTGCAACCAACGCCACTCCCTATACGATAACAAGTTCGAATTCAAACAGTACTGTCACTTTAAGTAGCGGTTCTAGTGTTGGTTTCAGTAATGGACAAATGTCACAACTTTTCTCTTCTGGAAATGGACAAGGATTAAACGGTGGACCAGTAAATGTGGGCCGTTTAGGAGTGGTAGATGGTATTTATATTTCAGATCACGTGCCAAGCAAACGACTGATCCCGTATGAAGTTTTGGGAGAAGCAAATAAAGCGGATACCATTTCTTGGGGTATAGACATGGACTACGAAAACAGTTCCCGCTACGACGAATTTGTAGAAAACAGTTTCATTCAACCGAGTGTAGTTCCGCAGTCAACATTTAGTATTGATGTGGACGGCGCATCTTATAGTGATGTGCGAGGAATGTTAAGTCGAAGTGAAAAGCCCAACAAAAATGCAGTGCGCATTGAAGAATTTGTAAATTATTTCCCGTACAATTATGCGGAACCAACAGGCGAGCATCCGTTTTCGATACATTCGGAATACACTGCTTGTCCTTGGAATTCAGCACATAAACTGATGAAAATTGGCATCAAAGGTCAATCGATTGATAAAAAAGACTTGCCAAAAAACAACCTGGTTTTCCTTTTAGATGTTTCTGGTTCCATGGAATCGGCGGAGAAATTAGAGTTGTTGAAAAAAGGATTTCGATTGCTCGTGCGTGAGTTACGTGAAGAAGATCGCGTTTCTATCTGTGTGTACGCAGGAGCGGCAGGCTTGGTGTTACCGCCCACTTCTGGAGCCAACAAAGATCAAATTTTAGATGCTTTGAACCATCTTTCTGCTGGAGGAAGTACCGCAGGAGGGGAGGGAATAGAGTTGGCGTATGCCACAGCAGCGAAGCATTTCGATAAGAATGGAAACAACCGCGTAATTCTTGCCACGGATGGTGATTTTAATGTGGGAATTTCCAACGACAACGCACTTGTGAAACTCATCGAAGAAAAACGTGAAAGTGGTGTATTTTTGACAGTTCTTGGTTTTGGTCACGATAATTTTCAATCGTCAAAAATGGAAAAGTTGGCCAACAATGGAAACGGCAATTTCTCTTTCATCGATAATATTTTGGAGGCGAAAAAAGTGCTTGTGACAGAAATGGGAGCCACCTTACAAACAATAGCAAAAGATGTGAAAATTCAAGTTGAATTTAATCCAGCACATGTCAAAGCGTATCGTTTGATTGGCTACGAAAATCGCTTGTTGGCCAATGAAGATTTTAGCAATGATACGGTTGATGCTGGAGAATTGGGAGCAGGGCACACCGTTACAGCAATCTATGAAATCATACCAGCGAATGGTGAATCCAGTGAAAGTTCAAGTGCTGATGATCTAAAATATTCGAAAGTATCGTTTGAAGCCAACAAGCAATTCAACAATGAATTAGCGACGATGAAATTTCGTTACAAAGTACCTGATGGAGAGGTGAGTAAATTAATTGAACAAGTAATTCCTGCTACAAGTGGCCCCGCATCAGAAGATTTTCTCTTCATCCAAGCAGTGGTAGAATTTGGTCTCATTTTGCGAGAATCAGACTATGCTGGTGCTGCCAATTTGCAAGCGATCATCGATCGTGCACAAAACGCAAAAGGCGCTGATCCATATGGCTATCGTACAGAGTTTATTCTTATGGCTGAGAAGTTAAAGTTGATGGGGGAGTAGACTTCGAGTGCCTCAGCCTACAATCTATTACCGCTGACTGAGGCTCTCGAAGTCAGCGGTAATGGCTCTCGAAGTGAGCGATTTAGATTTTATCAGTCTGCTGAGGCGGACGGTCTATGCTCTCCTACCTCCCTGCCATAATTACAGCCGCTTTTTTTTTCTGTGATCTATTTTTTGTAATTGAAGAACTGAGCTAGTTCATTTCTTTTGATATATTTGTACAAGAAAATACGCTTTTGACTAACCTCGACATAAACAGCATCGTACAAAAAGTAAAGCAAGGGGATGAAAATGCCTTTGAAGTGCTGTATGATAATTACTCGTCTGCTTTGTTTGGGGTTTGCCTAAAAATTGTGAATGATCAAGCAGTTGCAGAGGATGTTTTGCAAGATGCGTATCTCAAAATTTGGTCAAATATTCAATCCTACGATAGTTCTAAAGGCTCTATTTTTACCTGGATGTTAAACATAGCGCGCAATTCAGCGATTGACAAATACCGTCAACAGAAAAAAAGAAATGGCAGTGCAATCCAAAATAGCGCGAATGACGTAAGTAATTTGCTGTCAAACAGTGAGGAAAATAATATCAATACAATCGGCTTGAATGAATTGATACAAAAGTTGCCAGTTGAACAGCAAGAAATTATTGAATACTTATACTTTAGAGGATACACGCAGCAAGAATTGGCCGATGAATTAAACATTCCTTTGGGAACAGTGAAAACGCGATCGAGGGCGGCTTTGAAAATATTAAGAGATTTGTTTGTTTTGTTAATAGCATCATGGATAGTAAAGAATACATAGCATCAGGCATCATAGAGCGTTACGTTCTTGGACTTGTTTCTCCACAGGAAAAGCAAGAGGTGGAATGTATGTCTCATATCTATCCAGAAATTGGGGAAGAACTTAAGCTGTACCAAGATTCTATTGAACAATTAGCAATTAAAGGTGCTGTGAATCCCCCCGCTTTTTTGAAGGGCATTGTGATGGAACGTGTTCGCTCAGAAAAACAAATCGCTGCTAACTCCTCAACAAGTGAAGCTAAAATCATTGCATTGAAGCCTCAACCATCTAATTTTTATAAATATGCTGCTGCAGCTTCTGTGCTATTGGTAGTAGGATTAGGAATCGGTTTGTTGAATAGTAGAATGACTTCTTCAGATCTAAACGCTGAATTAGCAGCGATGTCCAGTCAACAAGATTCATTGAAAATCAATGTGAATCTGGCCGCCGAACGAATTGCTTTTATGAGTGATGTAAATACCTCTAAAGTGAAAATGGTTGGAACTGAGGCGCATCCTGATATGATGGCAACAGTGTATTGGAATTCAAACAACCAAAAAGTGATGTTGAAAGTGAACGAATTAGTGTCACTTCCTGCCGAGAAACAGTATCAATTGTGGGCAATTGTTGACGGTCAACCAAAAGACATGGGCGTTTTCGATATGACTTCATCAATACTTGAAATGAAAAATACTGCTTCAGCCGAAGCTTTTGCTGTTACAGTTGAACCTAAAGGAGGAAGTGTTTCTCCAACAATGGATCAACTATATGTAATTGGTACCATCTAATTTAGTTCAAGCTTCACAATTAATCACTTTTGGCTCAATGCTAGCATTCAATGACTAGTTCCTCGTCAAATTCTTTTTTTGCAGATTTTACTGTTCTCATTTGTTAGTTCAAAATAAATTTGAGCTGATTTTCCTTCTTATACGTTCAGACTCAAATGAATTAATCTCACATTTTATTCATTATTAAATAGCTGAAATACAATAGTTTAAAAATTTTTTCAATTTTTTTTCACTTGTTGGAAATCCAAAATAAAGTAAGTAGCGTAGGTTTCCTAGAATCAAATTAATAATTTAAAAATAAATAGTCATGAAAAAGGAAATGAACAGTACAACTCGCAACTTCAACTTATTAGCAAGCGGATTAGTTCTTGCAGGATTAAGTTTATCAAACACTGCAAACGCAGCAGAATTGTTCTCTGCAACTTCAATTGGATCTGGTGGTTCAATTAGAGCAGAATTAACTTCAAGCAATGGCCTGACTGGACTTGTTGGAGCAACAGTAGATTTTAAAGGGTTCGATGCTAAATGCGGAGAAAGTGGTAAATCTACGGAAGCATCTTGCGGAGAAAAGAAAGATGGTAAGCAATCAAAAAAGTCAAAAAAATCAACTGAAGCTAAATCTTGCGAAGCAAAATGTGGTGAAAGTGGTAAGTCTACTGAAGCATCATGCGGTGAGAAAGGAAAAGCTACTGAAGCATCATGCGGTGAGAAAGGAAAAGCTACTGAAGCATCATGTGGAGAAAAAGGAAAAGCAACTGAAGCATCTTGCGGAGAAAAGGGTAAAAAAACCGAGGCATCATGTGGTGAGAAAGGTAAAAAAGCAGAAGCATCTTGTGGTGAGAAATAATTCTCTCAACCATTGAATAAAGTTAGTTAGCGAATGTGCGCTGGCAACATATAGTAGTAGTAGGTTAGGTATAAAGGGGAGTTGTTCTAGCGGTCAACTTCCCTTTTTTTAATTAATTGAAGTGTTTTTATGAAAAATGTTGGACTTGGTTTTCGTCGTGATTTAACAGATGATCTTTTGGCACTTGAAAATGATCTTCAGCCTGCTTTTGTTGAGTTGGCACCAGAGAATTGGGTTGGAGTAGGCGGTTACTGGGGAAATATCTTGAAAATGGTGTCGGAGAAATATCCGATTACTTGTCACGGTTTATCCCTTTCGATTGGAAGTCCAGACCCGTTGAATTGGAAATTTATCGCCGAGATCAAAGATTTTTTAAAATCCCACAACATTCAAATTTATTCTGAACATTTAAGTTACAGTCAATCCAATAATGCTCATTTGTTTGATTTGTTGCCGATTCCGTTTCGTGAAGATGCTATAAAACACATCGTTGCGCGCATCAAGGAGGTGCAAGATTTTTTAGAAATGCCGATTGCGCTAGAAAATGTTTCCTATTACACACCCGTAGCGGCAGAAATGTCGGAAGCGGAATTTATCTCAGCAATTGTCAATGAGTCAGGATGTAATCTATTATTGGATGTCAACAATGTATATGTGAATGCTTTCAATCATCAATACGATGCAAAGCAGTTCATCGAAAGCATTCCACTAGAAAAGGTTGCGTACATTCACATGGCTGGACATGAAAAAGTAGCCGACGATTTAATTATTGATACGCATGGACAAGCAATTATTGCTGATGTGTATGAATTATTCGATTGGACTTTAGACAAAATTTCACCTGTCCCAGTATTGCTTGAGCGCGATTTCAATTTTCCTGAAATGAGTGAAATCCTCAACGAAGTAAATCAACTTGAACAAATAACAACGCAACGATGGAACCATTTGCAAGTGGCAATCTGACAGCAGAAACAATCAAAATTCAAGAGAGTTTGGTAGAATACTGCCGCTCCAATTTTGAAGGAGAAATTCCTGGAATTCGAAAAGATCGATTGCCCAATTATCGCAGATTAATTCATACTATTTATTGGGAAGCGCTGTCCGATGCCTATCCAATTGCAAAATCGCTTCTTCCTTCAGATCAGTGGGATGAATTAGTGGACGATTTTATTTCAAACCATCGAAATCCAGAACCACAACTGTACAAAATGCCGAAAGGGCTCATTGAGTTTGTGGAGCATAAAGAATACGCAAGAATTTTTCAAGTACCGTATTTAGTTGATTTGTTGTCATTTGAGTGGTTCGAAATTGAAGTTCACTCGATGAAGGATCAAGCCACCGTTTTATTCAATCCAGATGGAAATTTCATGGATAATCAAATCGTTTTTAATCCGTATCAACGCATTGTGCAATTGGAATATCCAATTCATCAATTGAAAACTAATGATATTTCTCTGTTGAAAGGCACCTATTTCTACAACGTTTATCGGCAAGAAAATGGTACAGTGCAGTACATGGAAATGAATGCCTTCACCGCTAATTTATTGCAGCAGTTGATAATTCATTGTACAAGTTATTCTGTCTATGAAATTTTGGCAACGCTGTTGTTTGAAATGGATATCAACATGAAGGCAAACATCACTGATGAAGTGCATAAATTTTGTGCTTTATTGAAAGAAAAGGGTCTTATACTAGGAACCATTTAACAACTCAGTATACCTTATTTTTGAAAGTGAAACATACGTTTCATTTCTTGTTGTACATCTGAACTAGTGAACATCGGTACAGAACAGGCTGTATTGGTGCAAATGAGCAGCACATTTTGTTCAAACGATTCAAAGTATTCTTGTTTTTCTACTGGAAGATTGATTTTTTCCGCGATCCTGAAATTGCTGTAAAATGGTGCTAAACTTTTCATTTTTGATTCCATTTCCTTATCATCATTTCCGTTGATCATAAAAACATGTTCTAGTGGACCAGCCTTCAATTCTTGATTGAGCATTAGCATGGCCGGTTCTGAATAATTTACATCAACGAGTCCAGATTGCGATAGAAACGAAAAGCAATTTTTTGCAATTGCTATATATTCTGGTGTATCGTAGGTCTGACCATACCAATTCATCAAGCGAGAAAGTCGAATGTTTTCTCCTACAATAGGTGAAGGAGTCAAGCCATTGTTCCCTGAAAAGGATTTGAAACTTCCATTGGGAAGCAGAAAGTTAGTGTTGATTGTTGCTAGTAAGCTTGCCAATTCACTCGTGTACACAGCATCATTGGGATAAAATTTTACGTATTGAATGAGGGCATCTGCTACGGCAAGATTATCGCGGAGACTCACTATCGTACTCTCTTTATCGCTATGTTGAAACAAGCCATTCTTTGATTTTCTATTGGAAATAAGAAGCTTGAGAATATTGCTGGCTGAAGCTAGGTATTTTTCATTGGTCGTTGCTTGGTACAAAACCAAAAGCGATTGCGCTATTTCAGCGTTGTTGTGGGTGTAGGTATTTTGGTCAACTTTGGGAATCCCTAATTTTAATCGCTCTTCATCTGAAAGTTTGAAGTAGAAATCGGCATGTTCACCGGCAGTCAAATCTGCATCCTGAGCATTAAAATAGTAGCCATTGTCCGAAAGTAAAAAACGATTGATATAGTCTACGCATTTTTCAGCATAAGCAAGAGAAGAGTTGTCATCGTTGTACAAATAGTTCAGGACAAAAAGTCGGATATAGCGCGCTTGAATGGACAACAATTTTTCGTAGTGAAGATGTTTCCAGTCGTTGTGCGTAGAATACTGATAAATACCTCCCCAAGCAGGATCTGATAATTGCTTTGCGCCAGCAATGCTTTTTAGAATCCACTTTTTTACCAATGGATCAGTACTGCCAAAAACTGCATATTCGTAGGTGTCATTTTCAATGAATTTCTGACTTTGATTAAATCCTCCTTTGTCATAATCCAACGAAGATCGAAATTGCTGCTCAAGCGAAGAAATGAAGGTAGAAGTATTCTCGAAATCATTGTTATTAGTTGTTTTTTTGTCGTCTGTAATTTCTGGTGATGGATCGGCCACAATTGATTTTATCAAGCTCAAGAATCGTTCTGGGGCAATGTATCCTCTTCGTTTCACAACATCTTCGCCGTCAGCATTCAAGAAAATAGTCGCAGGCCAGCCGTAATCTTTGTAGCGCACAGCCAATTCGGGATTCGCATCTTGATCGGCTTTCACCGTAATAAAATTGGCTGCCAAATAGGCAATTACCTTTGGGTTACTATACGTTGAATCGTGCATAACATGGCACCAGTGACACCAATTAGCCTCTAAATTCAAAAGTATAATTTTATTCTCTTTTTTTGCTTGTTCAAAGAGTTGAGGAGAGATGGCTTTCCATTGAATTTCTTGTTGCGCAGTGAAAAGAAATGGAAGAGAAAGAACTGTAAGTGAAATAAGAAACTTGAGCATGTGTTTTTTAGTTCACTTACGAACAAAACATAGTGTTGGATTTTTACTAAATGATAAAATTGCCTCTTTTCAACTCATCTATTTAGTACCAATATATTCTTTTGCGCAAAAAAAAACGGCTGACTCAATCAGAGTCAGCCGCTATCTTTTTAGGTTTAATTGCGGTCAGTGGTTGTACGGCTTAATTTTCGTAGAGTTGTACCAAAGTAAGATGCAATCCACTTGTCCTTAAATCACCTACGAACCAAACTTACTTTTGGATTTTTAGATTTTAATTTATTCTGTTTTTTGTTCGCTAAACAACAAGAAAAATTGTAAAAAAATAGCGGCTGACTCATTAGAATCAGCCGCCTTTTTTTCATTTTACAGTGATTGGTTGCGGTGTTTTTTACATGTCATCTAGGTTGACCAAGGTAAGGTTCATGCCACTTCCTTCAGATTTGAGGATCAACGATTCACCGTCAAATTCATACACCATGGATTTGATATTTGCATCATTTTTTAGTTCGATGGTGTGATTGATTATTTCAATAGGAGCATTGATAAATTCACCGCCCATCGTATATTGCAAATTGCCCTTTGTAAAGGTAAATAATTGATCTAGGTACTTTGCATCAGCTCCGCCATGTGTTTCTTTGCACGACCAAGTGCCGAGTAAGTCTTCTTGTGTTTTTGGCGGATTACTAGTTTCACAAGCAGTGAATAAAAGCAAAAGAGCAAAGAAAGGAATTGTAATTTTCATGGTATTTAAATTTAGAGGTTATTATGTATATTAATTGACTTTTTTGATGGTATAGTTCACTACTACTCCATTAAAGCGATGGCTCGGATTGTTTTGTTCTCCGGTAAAGCGCAAAAAGTACGAGTAATTTAGATTGTCTACAGTATTTGTTCCCGAGAGTGGAGAAACATCTGCAATGTTAAAAGTTGCAGCCAAATTTGTGGTGCGAGTATTGGAAAAAATAATATCGGATAAGCAACCTGAATAGCAGTTAATAGGAACTCGAATTACTTCAACTTTTAAAGCTACTGTGCCACCATTTTTAATTACATAGCCATTAAATCCAGTAATAACAGCAGAATCTGGTAAATGAAGTGGCGCCTCAAAAACAGCTGCTTGTCCAATAGTTCCTCCAGAAGCACTTAATGAAACCCCTCCGTTTGCATTGACTCCTCCAAATCCTTCATCAACTATTGCACGATAGACAGCAGAATTTGTTCTTAAATCGTAGGGTCCAACCATTAACCTTCTTGCATGAGGATTGGAGAATCGGAATTCAGAATCATTTTGGGAAATCTTTACGTCGCCTTCTACATTTAATAAGCTTGTGCCATTTCCTCCTGCTAATCTGATCGTGTTGCCAGCATACATATAGACTTCATTGTAGAAATTACTTAAGTCAATAACAGGACCACCAGTACTTCCTAACGAAATTAATCCGTCTTGAATTTGAACTTGGTTATTGCCATTGACATTGATTCTAAATGTATTGTCACTGTCCAAAGTTGATTGCCCTCCAGCACTAATACCAAATTTTAAAGTCGATTGATCAACGACAATTTGATTCAGCCATGCATCGTAGTAGGAGGTCGTTCCAGAAATCTGCAACATATTTTCCTCGTTTTCCACCGGATTGTCTAAATGCAATCGAGATAGTGGAGTGAATGTTCCAGGGCCAATTCCTACAAATCCGCCATTGTTAAAAATGGTTCGATTATCAGTTTCCCAAGAAGTTCCATTCCAAAAAGGGGTAGCACCTGTTAGTGTACTATTGGGTAAAAGCCCCTGTGGCCCTTGAATTCCTTGAGGTCCTGTTGCACCAGTTGCGCCTGTTAGACCAGTCAACCCTTGAATTCCTTGAGGTCCTGTAGCGCCAGTTGCTCCTGTTAATCCAGTTAAACCTTGAATTCCTTGAGGTCCTGTAGCGCCAGTTGCACCTGTCAGTCCTGTTAATCCTTGAATACCTTGTGGACCGGTAGCACCAGTCGCTCCTGTCAGCCCAGTTAGCCCTTGAATACCTTGTGGACCTGTGGCTCCAGTCGCTCCGTCTAAACCGTTTGCGCCAGCAGGACCTTGAGGACCGGTTGCCCCTGTAGCACCAGTTGCTCCTGTCAGTCCCGTTAATCCTTGAATACCTTGTGGACCAGTTGCGCCGGTCGCTCCGTCTAAACCGTTTGCTCCAGCAGGACCTTGAGGACCGGTTGCCCCTGTAGCACCAGTCAACCCTTGAATTCCTTGTGGACCAGCAGGTCCAGTTTCACCTGGAATACCTTGCGGTCCTTGTCCGTTTCCTGAACTAGCTGCATAAAGCGCATACGGAACTGATACAAATTGATTGGTGGACGAAAGCGTATAACTTGTTCCTCCGTTAGGATCAATTTCAATTTTTGCAAAGTAAGGTCCAGCAGCCCAATCAATGTTAGAGAAATCTCCTGCCAAAACAACTCCGTTACCGATCATTAATGTCACAAGACCGTTGCTGTTTGATGTCGGGAAATGTCGTTCGATAAAAACAGAACTTCCAGTTATACTTCCTTGCAAAAGGGTCACCTGGACACCAATGGATTGATTTGTTAGTAAGGCACCGCTTTGATTGCGGACAATTGATTGGTAATTGAATAAGTTCGGTGCTTGAGAGAAAACAAAGGAAGTAAAAACTCCAGCAATTAGTGTTAATAGTAGTTTATGCATGATTTAATTTTTGATGATGGGTACTATTGTGGGTTGATGAGTGTTTGAAAATAAATTCAAGTGGTAGATGCCAAAAGCAAACTCTGCCATATTGATGGTATTAGTTGCGCTTGTCCATGTGCCTTTTAAGATTAATTTTCCTGCGAAATCACTTAATTCATAGTGAACTTCCTCCGTAAAATTTGAAATCGTGATGTACACTTGATCCATGGTAGGGTTTGGGAAAGCAAGATAGTTGAGGTCGATATCGCCTTTCGAGTCAAGTGCCAATGTTGATTGCTCGAAAGGATATTGAACACCAACATGCAACTGAATACCATCAGCACTTTGTTCATTCATCAACTGTCCTATCGAAAATGTAATTTCACTGCTCCCATGGGCCAATTCTCCTCCCATACATACAAAAGCTTCTTGTGCACTGAGGTGAAAACTCAAAGCGAGCAATGGAATTGTGAACGTTGTTTTATTGAAGAGTAGCATTGTGTTGTTTTTGATTTATGAGTTAAAGTTCTTGTAATTATTCGCACGCTTTTTTAAAATGATACGAATGCTCCAAATTGTGATACCAACTCATTCAATATTGATTTTTATGCTATTTTCGTTTAACTTTGATCGAGCTATGCAACTGAAAATTGGAATTCTAGATGACGAAATCATAATTTGTGAAACCCTTAAACGGTATATTTTACAAATGGGATATGTGTGCGATTATGCCATCAGTTTTCAAGAAGCGGTAGCATTAAATGATTCGTTGCAGCCTGATTTGTTTTTGCTCGATATTAATTTGAATGGTACAAAAACAGGGATCGATTTTGGTCATCAACTGCGAGCAAATAGTCCTTCAGTTCCCATTATCTTTATTTCTTCCTATTCCGACGCTGAAAGTATTTCGGCAGCTAGTGCTGTGCAACCAGACGCTTACTTGATAAAACCCATCAACGAGAATAGTATTCGAGCAGCGGTTGAAATTGCCCTCTCAAATTATCTTTCAAAGCGAAAAATGGAGGTGAAAAAGAGCAGTAATAAGGACTTTTTATTTGTGAAACAAGACAGTTTTTTTGTAAAAATTCAATTCAAGGATCTATTTTTCATTAAATCGGATGGTGTTTATTTGGAACTGTACACCACGGATAAAAAATACCTTGTTCGAGAAACAATTAATGGAATGTTGGAACAATTGGGCGAACAATTCATACAAGTGCATCGATCGTATGTAGTGAATATTGAGCATGTACACCAGTTTAATTCTGAAGAGTTAAAAGTGCAAAATCAACTTCTTCCGATTGGAAAAAATTATAAAGAGCTGCTTTTTCAACATTTAAAATAAAAAGCGCTTGGATCTTTCTAGCTACTCGTTAATTGAAAACTAAGATGAAATATTTTCTACTCATTTTATGCTGCAACACCTTGTTCATTTTTGGGCAAGATCGCCAGTTAATTGATTCATTACAACGTGTGATCGCTAGAACAACATCCATCGATCAAAAGATTACTGCACTGAACGACTTATCGTGGGAATATGCGGAAACTGACGCAATCGCGGCAATCCGATATGCCAGGAGTGGAATCACGCTATCAAAGAAATACAATAAATCAGCCTTGCTTTCGAATAGCTACAACATGTTGGGCACGGCATTCGATTTTCAGGGTACAGCAGATTCTGCACAGTTTTATTATCAAAAGTCGCTAGTTATTCGAAAGAAAAATAAAGATTGGAAAGGTGTAGGGAATATTTATAACAATCAAGGAGCATGTTTTTTTATTCAAGGAAATGCGGAAAAAGCACTTGAGAACTATTTGAGCGCACTCAAAATTCGAATCAATGAGAAAGATACGCTAGGCATTGCACAATCGTATAATAATTTGGGACTTGTTTATCGAACAATGGAAGATTACACCAATGCCATTCGAGTCTATCAAAAATCATTAGAATTCAAAAGGAAGTTGGCAGATTTCAAAGGGCTATGCCTCACCCATTTGAACCTAAGCACGGCGTATCAGAATCTAGGGCAATTTTCGGATGCTGAAAAAAACAGCTTGAAAGCACTCCACTATGCTGAAAAACTGAATGATGAGGTAAATATTGGCAGTGCAAGAATCAACTTGGCAGCGGTTTATTTGAGAAAGGGAGAATTAGAAAAAGCTTTATACAATAATGAAAAAGCCGCTTCAATTTTTAGGACAATTCACTCTGAGGGTGATGAAGCGTCGATGTATTCTATTTTTGGTGAAATATACTTGTCACAAGGAAAGTATCAAATGGCTGAATCTGCTTTTTTTAAATCCAATGAAATTTCAGCATTGATTTCGAAAGTTGAAATAATAAAAGAAAACAATAGATTATTGAGTGAATTGTACGAACGAACCAATCAAGCAAAAAAATCCTTAGCGTATTATAAATCTTACCAAAACTTGAAGGACAGCTTATTTTCGGTTAAAAATAAGGAAAATGTAAAGCGACTAGAGTTGCAGTTCGATACAGAACTTCGGGATACAAAAATAAAAGAACTCAACGCCGCTTCTAAAGTGAGTGAATTGGAATTACAATTTTCGAAAAGAAACTCTTTGCTGCTGATCGTTATTGTTTTAGCATTGGTTGGTATTATTTCTATTGGTGGGTATTTCTTCTTAAAAGTTCGAAAACAAAAAGTGCTCTTGGATGAGCAGAATAATGTGATTCAAAGTGCATTATTGGAGCGAGAAATGCTCTTGCGGGAGATCAATCATCGGGTAAAAAACAACATGCAAATTATCATCGGTTTATTGGAATTGCAAAATGCCAATGCTAGTGAAATAGATCCGAGCAAATTTATTGAAGATGCTAAGCAACGCATTGAGGCTATGTCCTTGATTCACGAAATTCTGTACACGAAAGAAAATTTGAGTTTGGAAAATTATAGTCAACTGTACTTCGAATCACTTCTAGCGCAAATTGCAAAAGGGTTCTCCTTGCAATCAACAGTTTCCCAAACCGTAATTGTTGAAAATGGTTTGCTTTTCGAGCAAATGATTCCACTTGGATTGATTATTAATGAGCTAACAACCAACTCGTTTAAGCATTGTTTGAATCAAAATGCATCGGAAGCAATTTCACTTTCCATTCAGCAAATCAATGAAGCATCGTGGCAGCTTATTTATTCAGATTTTGGTGGTGTAAACTACTTAAATTCAACTTCCAATCAATCGTTTGGCACCACCTTAGTTCACTTACTTACTCGTCAATTGCAAGGTGTTTTACAACACGATGACGATGGAAGAATTGTGATGCAATTTCCTGTCAAAAAGGGTTGATCTCGATGAAAAGCGCTACTACTTATGCAACTACTTCTTCAGTCGCTTTTTTCGATTTTCTGTACAGAAAACTAGTGTAAATGAATCGTTTAGCGAAACGAACCTGTTTATCTGAATTGACTAATTTTTGAAATAAGCCAGCATTCACACCAAAATATTCGTAAGTCGACCCGTCAGTAAACGTGATCTCCAAAAGAAGACCTTTGTGTTTGAAGTCAGCGATACCACACTCCATAATCGTTGTGTTGTATTCCGCTAAATTTGCAGCTTTTGTTTCTGGTGCAATACTAACAAGAAAATGGTACCCATCAACAACGTGTTGACCCATAATTGTTGCTTCATCACGCAACGGGTCTCCTTCTTGATATTTGTCAGGATGCCATTGTTTCACTAATTTCCGGTACGTTGATTTAAGGGTGGTAAGATCAATATCTTTTTCAACTTGGAATAATTTCTTGTATTCGTTAATTCGTTTCATTTTAATTTTTTAAGTGGACATCACTTATTTAGGACATTTCTTACTAAACGGTTTGATGTATTTGATCATCTCCTGCATTTTATCTTTTCGTTCTGGAGATTTTGCCTTACTCATAAAACGTTCAGCATTTTCGAGAGGATCATTTTTTGTGTTTACATTTCTGCATGTGCTGGCACCTTTTTCAACCAAGAATTTTACCACATCAATACTTCCCATGTTGATTGCGTTGACAAGCACATCGTCTGCGTGAATGTCGGCACCATGTTCGATAAGAAATTGGGTCAACTCTAAGGTTTCAATGCGCGCAGTGCGCAACATATCTAAGGGAACCAATGTATTTGTGCTGAGCACATGTTGCTTTACTTCCTCAAAACTTACCGGTCGCTTATTGAGCAAGGTGCGAAGTGTATTTACGTTCAATTCAGTGGTTTGATCATCGCTTAGAAAGCCATTCACATACGCAGCCAACTGTGGATAGTTCATCGCCTTTATACTTTGAACATTACCCGCAGTAACCTTTGTGCCAGTTTCAATGAATTTTTTAGCGTACTCTACTAATTCACTGTCGGTATAGGTTCTGCTTGAGGCTTGTTTTTTGTTTGGGGTGTTGTTATCTGCAAACGGTTTTTGAAACATTTGGCCGATGTTTTCCATTTTCACATAACCATTTTCCGTCATGTACCACGCCAATTCGTAGCGTCTCATTTCAGTTACCACTACTACAGACACATTTTTCTTAGCTTCATCTGACACATTCATACCTTTCAAAACACCTATGGCTTCTTCGTCTGTTGTTGCCGATGGAAGATTTACCAAATAGCGCAAAACAGTGCTGTATTCGGGATCTGCTTTTGCAATGAAGGGCAATACAATGAGGATAATTAATGCAATTCTTTTCATCTATCTGAAATTTACAGAGTGCAAAGGTAGGGAAAATCCTTGCTTTCAATGGTTTCTTCAGTGAAATAAAACAATGTATTATAAAACAAGAAGGGCTGTCTATCATAGACAGCCCTTACTAATTACATGATTAACACTATTTAGTTGTCAATTCGATGAACTGATAGTCACGGTATTTAGCAGTATTTTCTTTATCATTTGCGTATGCTGGTCCTTGCACTTTTACTGAAGCTATCTTTACTTTCACTTTAGAAGTTAAGCCTTTTCCTTTGAAGTAGGTATTCAATTCTTTTTCCATTTGGTTGGCTCGTGAGCGTGCAAGTTTTTCGTTAGTAACAAAAGTTGCAGTTGGGACATTTGACGCTGAAGAATTCACACTAATGGTAACATTAGATCTTCCGTTTTTCAATAATTCTTCAACACTACTTACAAAGTTCATTAATTTCCCATCACTCACTGATAATTTATCGCCATTGTACTCAAAGAAATGTTTCATCGTCACATCTTGCGGTGGAGCAGGTTCTGTAATTGTGCTTTCACAAGAAGCAGTTTGTCCAATAGCATCAGTTACTGTTACCGAATATTTGCCAATTTTTAGTCCACTAATGTCTTCCGTTTTAGAACTATTCGACCATGTGTAAGTAAATGGAGGAACTCCACCTTCAACTGTCGCATCAACCTTGCCATCAGCACCACCGAAAACGCTCACATTGTATCCTTTACAAGCGATAGATACTGGAGGTGGAGTTTTAGTCATCGCTAAATAGATGTCGCTATATTCATTTTCACGGTTACTTGACCAGTACAAATGACTTTCTGAATAGATAAAATAGGCATCGAATTTAGACGAATTGATCTTTGATCCAAGATTTACTGGAGTAGACCAATTGGTCCACGAACCTTGTTTGACAGAATAAAAAATATCAGCATCACCTTGTCCACCGTGCCCATTAGATGAAAAGAATAAAGTGTCTTGGTTTGGCGATAAAAAAGGAGAAATTTCAAACCCAGTTGAATTCAATTTAGACCCCATATGAATAGGAGCGGACCATTCTGAACCGTTGTGGGTACTTACGTATAGATCTTCTTCCCCCACAGTATTAGGTCCTTTATACGAAATGAGGATTGTCTTTTCATTTTCCGCTACATGAAATCCATAAAATTCACCTTCAATATCTAATCCCGGTATCATGATTTCTACAGGAGTGTCCCAAGCACTTCCTTTTTGGACTGACTTGGCGAACCCTTTTTTCATATCTTTTTTTCCTTCGTATGAATTCAAAAGGTAAAGTGTTTTTCCATCGTTACTGATTCCTAAAACAGCATTATTGAATTTGTTATTTACACCTTTTACGAGTTCACACTTCGTGTATTCTCCATCCGGTTGACGTTTGCTAAACCAAACATCTTGATCATCACTTCCCCCTGTATTAGCGGCATCATGAGTTCTTGTAAAATATAAGATGGAACTATCCTTAGAAAAAACTGGCATGTTTTCTTCTGCATTTGTGTTAACCGTGCCAGAAAGTTTTTGTGGTTCACTGATGTCCCAAAACTGGGCGTTTGCTTGTAATCCAAAAAGGGTTGCTGTTACCAGCGCTAAAGTTGTCTTTTTCATAATAAAATTGGCAGTTATTCTTATCTTCCTAACATTATTCCTAACACGATCTCATGGCCACCAGATGAAAATTGATTAAAACGTGAAATCGAAAAGTCATATGAATATCCAAACTTGAACATTTTATTGATGTTTAGTCCTACCATCGCTACCACAGCATCTTTGTGACGATATGAAGCACCTAACCACAGCCATTCTTTGTATTCTAATTGAAGAGATCCTTCCATTGAAATTGGTGATGGATTCATGTACTTTACAAGCACAGCTGGCATTAATGTTAAATTCTCACCCATTGGAAATTTCACTCCTGCCGTAGCATTCATGTGAATCTGAGTATTGAAATTAGCTGTTCCTGTTCCAAATTCAACGAAGTCTTTTGAAATATGGTCTGCACTAACTCCTAAAAACATGTTTTTAGAGTAGAAATAGAAACCAGCACCAATATCAAGTATGTATTTACTCGAATTGGAAGCATAAAAGTTGTCATATGTTGGGTCATTATAACCTAAGGTTGGATCAAGCACATTAATAACTTGCGCTTTATCGCTTAAGAATGTATTATTCGATAAGCCCAATCGAGTTCCAAATGAAATATTGTAGTTTTTGGAAACTGGTACATGAATAGCATAAGTTCCTGAAATATTCATTCTTCGGAATGCACCATATTGATCAACCAAAAATTGTCCGCCGATGGCATGCTTCAATTTTCCTGTTTTTATTTCAGGATTTCGTACTGGCCCGCTACTTGTTCTGATAGAAGGATTGTATAGAACTCTTGGTGTTTTACTTATCTGCGATGCGACTGAAAGATAGGCAGTTTTTGGAGCATCATCAACACCCATCCATTGCCATCGGCCACTCATGGTAATATCTACAAAATCATAGACACCGGCTGCTGCAGGATTCACCATAAATTGATTTCGTAAATACTGACTATATTGAGGAATTTGCTGGCTGAAGGACAAATTTGCCACCAGTGAAATTCCAATTAGTATAACAATTCTTTTCATTGTCTTTTTTTTTCAGTGTTATTATTATTTCAGAATTGAAATTGTTCCTGTTTTGGAATTTTTCTCTTCATCATTCAAATCAATTACAAAATAGTAGGAAGCAACCGGTAATAATTCACCTTTGAAAGTTCCATCCCAACGGCTTGCATCATAAGGTCCATCAACGGATGAATCATGTTGATAAACAATGTTCCCCCAACGATTAAATACGCTCACAACATTATTTGGATAAACTGCATCAAGATCAATAATTTCCCAATTGTCGTTTACTCCATCACCATCAGGAGTAAACGCTGTCGGTACTGTAATTTCACATTGGTTGATTGTAATTGTGACGATACTTGAAGGTCCTTCACACCCTGAGATAGTTTCTGAAACATAGTATTCAGTTACTCCTAAAGTATTCGTTGGAGTAAGGTTAGCACCAGTACCAACTACAGTTCCATTTACATCGTACCAAGTATATGTTCCACCGCCTGCTCCTTGAGCGCTCATTGGAACTAAATCCCACGCTGAACAATAGATTGAATCTGCTCCCGCTAAAGGCGCAGCTGGAATTGGATTCACGATAATGGTTTGTGTACCTGTCGCAGTATTTGAACAATTGACATCTTGAATACCAGTCAACACATAAACACCAGCGACATTTCCTAACGAAATTGGACTTGCAGAGCCACTAACTGACTGAGGATTTCCATTCAAGGTATAAGCTATTGTGAAATTTGGATTTCCAGTCACATCAACGGCGATATCAGCCATAAATTCACCCATACAATAAGTAGACCCGCCACTAATACTATTAACTGTTGGTAGTGGATTTATAGTAACATCGAATGATATCTCATCACTACATGTTCCGTTTGAATCGAAAATATAAACGGTTTGTGACGAAGTCAATGGTCCAGTAATAGCAGTTCCACTATTTAATTGTGAATTGTTAAAATAGGCAGCAGTCGCTGAAATATTCGTTCCATTTATCACTGGTAATGCATAGCTTTCACAAATAAGTTGGTTACCAGGATTAGTAATCGCAGGCGTTAAGTTAACCGTCACATCAAATGATTCTTCATCAAAACAAGCACCGCTAGCGTCATAGATATAGATCGTTTGTGAATTTGTTATTGCTGCACCGGCACTCATTTGTGTACCTGTGCCATTTGCACCTGTCCAATACGATTCTGTTCCTGTTAAATCAGTACCTGTAATTGTTGGAAGGCTGTATGTGTCACACACCACTTGATCAGCTAATGGGTTGATAGATGGTGCTAAAGGATTAATCAAATTGACTGTAGATGCACTTGTGCCAATACAACCACTTGATACCAATTCAAGTGTGAATGAGTTATAGTTACCTGCATTCTGACCTGATAATATGATATCACCACTTGCATTTGAGCTCACTGTCAATGAAACTGCTGAACCGTCATCATTATAAGTCAGATTATAGGATACAGATGGATTTAAACCTGAAATTGTAATAGAACCGTCAGAAGCATTACAAACTGTAGGATCAATTCCTGTGACCGTAAATGTTGGAGTAGGATCAACCGTGATTGTGAACATTTGCGCTGTACCCATACAAGCACCCAATTCTGGAGTTACTGTAATTGTTGCAAGTTGGCTTGTTCCACCTGTGTTTGTTGCCGTAAAAGAGCTGATGTCAACAGATCCATTTGCACTTAAACCTATGGAAGTATTGTCATTGAGCCAGTTGTAGGTTGTCATGGCACTATTGCCAGCAAAAACCACGGTAGTTGTCGGATCTCCAGCACATACAACTTGGTCAGCAGGATCATTAACTGTAGGAACAGCATCAACTGTAATTGTGAATGTTTGTGCTGAACCAGTACATGTTCCTAAGACTGGTGTCACTGTAATTGTTGCAGTTTGTGCAAGCGCGCCTGCATTTGTAGCTGTAAACGATACAATGTTTCCACTTCCGCTTGCTGCAAGTCCAATTGAAGTTGTAGAATTAGTCCAGTTATAGCTTGTTAAACCACTATTTCCTGTGAAATTAATTGCGGTTGTTGCAAGATTACCACAAAGTGTTTGATCAGAAGGATCATTAACTGTTGGCACTGGATTAACTGTAATTACAAATTGTTGTGATGTTCCAGAACATGATCCAAGCGTTGGAATCACAGTAATAGTTGCTACTTGACTTGTTGCTCCTGTATTTATGGTAGTGAAGCTTCCTATGTTTCCAGAACCAACAGAACTAAGTCCAATGGTATTGTTATCATTTGTCCAATCGTACACTGTTGATCCGCTGTTCCCAGAGAAACTCACAGCAGTAGTAGCACTTCCAGCACACAAAGGTTGATCTGCAGGGTCGTTTACAGTTGGAACTGGGTTCACCGTTATTGTAAATGTTTGAGATAAACCAGTACAAGTTCCAAGAACTGGTGTCACGATAATCGTTGCAGTTTGAACTGATGCACCAGCATTTAAAGCTGAGAACGAAGCAATGTCGCCACTTCCTGCTGCAGCAAGTCCGATTGATGTGTTTGAGTTTGTCCAATTATATGTGCTTGTTACATTACTTCCAGTAAAGGTAACTGCAGAGGTAGCTGTATTTCCACAAAGTGATTGATCACTTGGATCATTAACTGTAGGAACTGGATTTACAATTATGGAAAATGTTTGAGTAGCTCCCAAACATGCACCAATCGTAGGCGTAACAACAATATTTGCTGTTTGCACAGTCGCACCAGCATTAATTGCAGAGAACGAAGCAATGTTTCCTGAACCACCGGAAGCAAGTCCAATTGTTGCGTTATCATTGGTCCAACCGTAGCTGGTAGCGCCGCTATTTCCTGTAAAGCTCACTGCTGTAACACTTGCACCTGCACATAATGATTGGTCTGAAGGATCGTTGACAGTAGGTACTGGATCAACAGTAATTGTAAATGATTGCGATGAACCTATACAAGTTCCCAATGTAGGCGTCACTGTAATGGTTGCGACTACAGCGGTGATTCCAGTATTTATTGCGCTAAATGCTGCAATGTTTCCAGAACCTGAAGCAGCAAGACCGATTGTTGCATCATTATTGGTCCAATTATACACTGTTGCACCATTATTCCCTGTAAAAGCAACAGCTGTAGTCATTGTTGATCCACAAAGAATTTGGTCAAAGGCATCATTAACGGTTGGAGTGGTATTAACAGTAAATAATTCTGCATCCTGACATCCACCTGAATTGGTATATGTAATTGTCGTTGAACCAGCGGTAAGTGCTGTGACAAGACCATTTACATCAACACTTGCAATGGCAGGATTGCTTGATGTCCATGGGGTACCTGCTGGTGCTGTTGTTGCAGATAATTGAGATGTTGTTCCAACACATGCAACCAAGGTTCCTGAAATTACAGGTAAAGCCGTCACTGTTACATTTACAGTTGATGGAGTACTAGTACAGTTATTTAACGTTATAGTATAGGAATAGGTGCCAGTTGCTGCAACTACTGCTCCTACAATTGTTGGATCTTCTAACAAAGAATTGAATGTGTTGGGTCCTGTCCAGTTGTAGGTTGCGCCGAGCACATTATTACCAGTTAGGATAATATCCGATCCTTCACAAATTGAAGGTGTAGAGGTAGATGCAACTGCAACTGGTGCAATTGGATCAGACAATACAATAGGTCCTGGTTGAGATCCTGAACAGCCAGCTACACTTATAACGAAAGAAGTATATGATCCAGCATTCAATCCTGTGATGTCAAAATCTCCATTTGCATCTGTAGTGATGGCAATCGGACCAACACCAACACCATTGTCTACGTATGTAAGATCGTAATTTGAAGATGGAGATAGAGTACCCGTTCCTTCAATATGAATTCCACCGTCAGTACCTAAACATGTACTTGGATTTGAAATTGTTGCGATTGAAAAAACTGGGGCTAAAGGATCTGATAAAGACACTGAAGCAGGTAAAGAATTACACGAACCGTTATTCACGATAATGGAAGAATATCCACCAGCATTTAAACCTGTAATTACAAATGTACCACCGGCAGTTGTCGTAATAGAAGAAGGTCCGAAAGGAACACCATCATCTGAATATGATAAATTATACGAAGTACTTGGAATTAGACCAGATAAAGTAATCGTTCCATCACTTGCACCACATGAAAGTGGATTGGTAAACGAAGTTGTAAATGATGGTATAGGATTAACAGTTATTGTAAAGGTTTGGCTTGTCCCTGAACAAGTACCCAATACAGGAGTAACTACTATTGTACCTGTTTGAACAGTTATTCCAGCATTGATAGCAGTAAACGAAGCGATATTTCCACTTCCACTAGCTGCTAGTCCTATTGATGTATTTGAGTTTGTCCAGTTATACGTTGTCGACCCACTATTTCCAGTAAAAGTTACAGCAGTAGTATTTACATTCGCACATAACATCTGATCAGCAGGATCATTTACAGTAGGTACTGGATTCACAGTGATTGTAAAAGTTTGAGTCGATCCTGAACATGTTCCAAGTAAAGGTGTCACTACTATGGTAGCTGTTTGAGTCGTTGCTCCAGCATTAAGTGCAGTGAACGAAGCAATATTTCCACTTCCGCTTGCTGCAAGTCCAATGGTAGTATTTGAATTTGTCCAATTATAAGTTGTTGATCCGCTATTTCCTGAGAATGTCACAGCAGTTGTACTTAAATTAGCACATAAAATCTGATCAGCAGGATCGTTAACAGTAGGTACTGGGTTTACCGTAATTGTGAAAGTCTGTGCAGTTCCAGAGCATGAACCTAAAGTAGGTGTAACAATAACGGTAGCTACTTGTGCAGTTGCTCCAGCATTGATTGCAGTAAACGAAGCGATATTTCCACTTCCACTTGCTGCAAGTCCTATTGATGTATTTGAGTTTGTCCAGTTATACGTTGTTGATCCGCTATTCCCTGAGAATGTTACAGCAGTTGTACCCAAATTAGCACATAAAATCTGATCAGCAGGATCGTTAACAGTAGGTACTGGGTTTACCGTAATTGTGAAAGTCTGTGCAGTTCCAGAGCATGAACCTAAAGTAGGTGTAACAATAACGGTAGCTACTTGTGCAGTTGCTCCAGCATTGATTGCAGTAAACGAAGCGATATTTCCACTTCCACTTGCTGCAAGTCCTATTGATGTGTTTGAGTTTGTCCAGTTATACGTTGTTGATCCGCTATTCCCTGAGAATGTCACAGCAGTTGTACCTAGGTTAGCACATAAAATCTGATCAGTAGGATCGTTAACAGTAGGTACTGGGTTGACAGTGATTGTGAAAGTCTGCGCAGTTCCAGGGCATGAACCTAAAGTAGGTGTAACAATAACGGTAGCTACTTGAGCGGTTGTTCCAGCATTAATAGCGGTAAATGAAGCGATATTTCCACTTCCACTTGCGGCAAGTCCAATTGATGTATTTGAATTTGTCCAGTTATACGTTGTCGCCCCACTGTTACCAGAGAATGTTACAGCAGTAGTACTTAGATTAGCACATAAAATCTGATCAGCAGGATCGTTGACAGTTGGAACAGGATTAACGGTAATTGTGAAAGTCTGAGCTGTACCTGGACAAGTTCCTAAGGTAGGAGTTACAGTTATTGTTGCAGTTTGCGCAGTAATCCCTGGATTCAGGGCAGTAAATGAAGCGATATTTCCACTTCCGCTGGCGGCAAGTCCAATTGATGTATTTGAATTTGTCCAGTTATAAGTTGTTGCTCCACTATTGCCACTAAATGTAACTAAGGTAGTGCCTAAGTTCGCACAAAGTGCCTGATCAGCAGGATCATTGACAGTTGGTACAGGATTTACAGTAATTGTGAAAGTCTGTGCCGATCCCGGACAAGATCCTAAGGTAGGAGTAACGGTAATTGTAGCAGTTTGTGCAGTAATTCCAGCATTTAAAGCAGTGAAAGAGGCAATGTTTCCACTACCACTTGCAGCCAGTCCAATGGAAGTATTTGAATTTGTCCAGTTATAGGTTGCAGCGCCGCTATTACCAGTAAATGTCACAGCAGTAGTTGCTGCATTAGCACAAAGCGTTTGGTCTGCAGGATCATTTACTGTTGGAGTAGGATTAACTGTCACTGTAAAAGTTGTTGTTCCCGCACAAGATCCATTGCTTCCTGAAATGGTATACACAACAGTTTGTGCAGTTGAACCTGAATTTGTTAGAACTTGACTAATAGATGTCCCAGATCCAGCACTTGCTCCAGTTATGTTAGAACCAGCTACTACAGTCCAAGTATAAGTTACAGCAGGGTCTTGGTCAGATGTTAACGCTGCTGTTGCTGTACCACCAGAACAAAAAGATTGATTAGCAACAGGAGTAATAACTGGCTGAACACAACAAAGGAATGAAGAAGCAGTAATTAAAGGAGTATCTCCAGTACATCCTGTGTTGTTGTAACCTCCAATTTCTCCATCAGCATATGTTTTCATTTGAATGGTACAATCTGTCGTACCATTCGTACAATTTGTTGATGTCCCTGCAATCAAGGTGAAACACGTCGTCCATGTGTAACCATTACCATTAATATCACAATCATTTGCGGGAGCTCCCGCAGCTCCACCGTCTCCCCAGCTTAAATCTGGATCTGCATTGCTCAATCCACATGAATTACATTGAAAATACCATCCACCAGGCATTGGTGAATTTGCAGGTAGACTTCCAACAATATTGTTATAAGTTACTTGCCCTGCCGCATACCATTGCCAAGATCCAGTTTCGTTTCCAGCAATTGCAGGAGGCGTGCTTATAAGTGGCATACCAACGCCATTGAAAGAGGTTGAACTCCAACAGTTACCGAAAGTAGGAACAATTCCCATCAACCAGTTACAGTTTTCCTTTCTATATTGTAAAATGGTATAGCAAAAGCTCACTGATTCGCCAGGAGAATATGGTCCTCCAACCGGAGTAGTAGGATCACTTGAAGCTGTTTCTGTCATCAAGTCATTTACATTACACAAACTTGCATCCAGATTCTGATCAATACATAGGTCAAAAGTGCCTTCAACGCCATTCACATCTGAGACAGAAAGAATGTAAGTCGTATTTGGTGATACATTAACAGTTGCAGAAGCAACTCCGCCTGCACCTTCTGTACAGCTACCTGCAATATTTGTCCAGGGACTACACGTGTTTGCCCAAAGTGTAAATTCAGGATTTGTTAATCCTGTAATGTCAATATCCATAGTTGCTGCTCCAGCATCTGTTGTAAAAGTATACCAAACGGTAGCTCCGCCCATATCCTCGCACGGACTTCCAACGAAATCGATTCCAGGATCTGAACCGGTATTACAATCTGTCAAACAAACAGCACCTGCAGCTGAAGCGTTTAATGTAACAGCAAGGGCATCAGCACAAGCGTCATTATCAGTACAACCAGAAATAATTATTTGGTTGTCAACACAAACAGATAATGTACCAGTGGTAAGATTTCCATTACTAGAAACTACTATCCAATAAGTTTGTCCAATAGTCAAACCAGTCACTGTTCCCCCAATGGTTTGGTAATTTCCATTTAAATCAAAACAATCGTACTCAAAAAAGTTTCCACTACATAAGTTATTGTCAGATTCAACCACTAAAAATTCAGGACGCCATCCAGCTATATCACTTGACACATTGATGGTTGCAGTTCCCGCCTGGGCAACAAATGAAAACCAAGTGTCAATAGCACCATCGTCGCAAGAACCTGCTGCTAAATCGTTTACAGTTCCTGGAGTCGAGGTTGCACAAACTACACCAGTAAGATCTGTAACAGGAACAGCTGTTCCACAATTTTCCTGAGCATTTAAGTAAGTACTAAAAAAAAGTACACCAGCAAAAATTGAGATCAATTTTTGCATTTTTTTTCCAAAATTCATACTAGTAGATTATTTTGAAGAATAATTAACATTTTCTAAAGCAACAAATTCAGAAGAATTAATGCTTTTTTTTGAAGGGATAAATAAATTTACCTCTTGATTAACAACGATTAGAACATCTTCTTCCTCAAGTCGAGAAGCAATTATCAAATTATAAATTTCTTCTGAAAAAAGAGGTTTTATAGTTTGGTCTCCCAATCGGAATTGATAAGTACCCTTAATTTCGTTCCAAGAATTTTTGGAATAAGTAGATTCATTATTGATACTTTTTTCAACAATTAGGGATGGGTTGGAATAATTATCCTTTTGCGCGATAGCAGTTGATGATAATAATAATACTATTCCACTGAGTAGCAGTTGGTTCATAAGTGTTTTTAAGTGCATAAATATAGATGATATATTTAGAATATGCAAAAAAGAATTTTTAATAATTTAACACTTCTCTGCATTATTGTTTTAAATAGATGATTTTAAAATTGCTCATTGAAGGAATTAGCAATAGGAATATACATCCTTAAAGTGCATAGTGAAGGAGCAATTCACACAGTGGAAATTTTGAAAAATTAATTTTAATTATCTAAAGGTCTAAGAGACGGTCTTGGTGGTTGATCACGGCCGTTTCATTTGAGTTAAATTCCAAAGAGCAACTTAGAGAATTGTAAGTAAATGTCTTATTTTTACTTTACTGCACTAGCAGCGAATCACCCTTCATTAGCTTCTCAACTCTTTCAAGATACAAAGCATTGTTTTTCTCGAGTTCCTCTACATTCAGAAAGGTTTTACGAGTAATTGGAAATTCTTGCATCATCTCTCCGCTGTAATAGAATTCGAAGCAAAGTCCTCCGAAAGTGTAATTTGTGCCTCCTACATTGAAGGTGGATCCTCCTGCTTCAGGATTTGCTTTCGGAACACTTTTCTGGTAACCAATATTAAACAAGGTCCCCAATACTTCTGGACGATAAGAGATGTCGTGGCCGGCCTTTGACCATTGGGCATAATACTGGCGCAGCAAAAAGCCGGTGTACAGGTACGAATAGAAATGATCACCACCTTGAATCAATCGCTGAATGGTTTTGTGTTTGTGGGCTTCAATTGAATCTACCACCAACTCCGGAAAGGTGTCGTTGTAATTTAAGCACTTGGAAAAATAAGGACCAGGATAAAAGGGACTGTTTTTATCATTCAGATTGCGTTCGATTCTAAGTGCAGTGTTTTCCAAAATACTTGTTACGCCATAGCCTCTGTTGTTGGGAAGCATTACTCGACTAAATGGATATACGTATTGTTTGAATCGCTCACGACCAGCGTTAAACATTCGTACTTGTTCTCCAACAAGACACATCACAATCAACCTAGATTCAACTCCTGTAACCCGCGAGGCAGAATCGATGGCGGCCTTGTCTTTGAGCACAGCTTTGCAGAATTCGTCCCAGACGGTGTAATTCGACCATTCAAACACTGATTGATCTTTTCCTTTGCTGACAGTTTTGATTGAACGCAACTCCTTTTGGAAAGCTTTGTTTTTTTTCATTAATACCACCGTAGCATCAAACATTCGAAGTGCAATCGTAACATCATTCGTTTGCTGGTAGGCGGCATATATTTTTCTAGCATCAACAGGTTTGTACTTTGCGAGAACACCTAGTTTTTGGAAGAATGCATCTTGTTGTCCATTCAATGCCACGCTATCCAAATCTTGATTTTGCCCATATTTATTAGCAATCTGCTCAAAATATCGATTGTTTACATCGGTATTTCCTTTTTGGTTGGTCCATTTAAAATGAACCGCAAGAGCTGTTAAAATCAGAAACAATGCAAAAAGGGCAAGTCCATGCAGGATTGTAAAATAGGAAATCCTGAAGAAACGGCGCCAAGCTCTTTTTTTTGGCTTGAATATTATGTTTGATTCGTCGGACATAATGATGAATAGAGCGCAAATATCGTTTATTTTTTTTTTAAAATATGCAGGGCTAAGTTGTTAACTTTTGTTACCTTAAGCCGTTTAATTGATATTCCACATTTTCCTTTGTAATTTTGCTGCGGAATTATACGATGGTTTTTCTATGAAATTAAGTGTTTTATATTGTTTTTTTTGTGTTTACAGCTTCGGTATTTTTGCCCAAGAAGCGCCTGATTCTGCCATTCAGATTGCCATTGCCGAGACAAAACCAACAATTCTTGTTCCCGAATTCAAACTCATCGATGCGGATACTATCGTACTAGGTGAAAACGATGAAATGATTTGTGATTCCTACACTGCGCTTGGAAATCCTTATGTATATGATGCGCTTCATTCTTTTAACCGCCGAAGAATGGATAATTTTGGTGGTTACATGAATGTGAAGATTAATGAAGGTTTGGAACGAATTCGCAGTAAAGGTTTTCAATCTGACATAAAGAACTTGTATATCCAAATAGATCCGTTGACACTAACCGTTTATTGGATTGCAGTTGTTGGTCCGAGCGAGGATGGACAATGTTATGCTTGTATGGATAGCAGAGGTTCCGCTGGAGGTGGAGAACGAGCTGTGAATGGTCAACTTCCGCGCATGCATTCACAGTATCCTTCAATGACGCCAATACTGTTAAATGATTTTAATGAAAATGTGATTCAGTGCTACCAAGGTGATGGAACACCTTTGTCTTCTTATTGTTCCTATGTAAATATTCATCAAAAGTTTTACAAATATGCGACAGATTGTGTTGATGAAGCATCAGATTCTGTTATCGTTAAACTGAATTACAACAATGTTGGTGCTGAAACACTATTAAAAACGGGTGGAGACATCTCCCTTGTGGTAAAAAAACCGGCAACAACCTCTACTCAGCGCAGGTACAAAGTGAAATCGGGGGATACCCTCTCCGTTATTGCTCGTAAATACCATACAAGTGTCACCACCATCAAAAAAATCAATCACCTTAAATCCGACAGGATTGCAATTGGGCAGATTTTAAGGTTACCATAGGAGGGACAGTTTTTTAAATTGTGAGTTCTAAAAAACTACAAAATCAAAACTTCACACCAACTGTTACATACAACGATCTTCCAGTACCTGGTAAAATTCCCGGACCTGGGTAACCGCCAGATCTTCTCGTAGCATACATGGTATTAGCTAAATTGTTGACACCTGCTTTGAAGGTATAGTTTTCTTTCAGTGCATACGCCAAATTTAAGTCCAATAAACTATACGCATCTAGTTTGCCTGCTGTAAACGTTGCATTTGGCTCAATGGAGTTTGCGGCATCTGTAAATACTTCATCTACGAAGCTGTACTGGAAAGTGGCAGAAAATCCTTTCAATTTATAAGTGATGCCAGCACGCAAAACGTTATTAGGGGCGTATTCTACTTTCTTATCGACAATTCCTTTAACGGGGTCATTTATTAGAGCAGGATTGTCCCAACGTGTATAGCGCGCATCTGTGAATGAATAAGAAGCGAACATATTTAAAGCACCCCATTTTTTTGTTATTGAAGAAAATCCAAACACGTTTAGTTCAATGAAGCTCTCTATTCCCTGACTCACGGAAGTTCCAATGTTTGTTCGGTATGGGAACCCATCCTTGGTAATTGTACCAATACGATTATTGTAGAGAAGTCTAAACAGACCAATATCGAATTTTAAGTTATGTTTGAACAAGCTCCCTCTGAATCCAGCATCTAAATTATATCCTGATGCGTCTTTCAAATTCGGGTCAATCACATCTGTAGTAGCACTTGGCGTTAATTCAGAAAAAAGTACAGGCCGGTATCCTTGGCTAAAATTGGCGTAAACATTTGTAGAAAAACTTGTTGCATATTCAGCGCCAATTCCAAAAAGAAGAATTGTGCGAACGCGCTCATCTTCGATATTGTTTGGGGCTGTAGTGCTAATTCGCGCATCAATATTGGCTTGTACAAATTCGAAACGCACAGCTGGAGTAACACTCAGTTTTTTAGTGAGCATGAACATGTTTTCGATGAAAATTGAAGCATTTTTGGTAGATAAATTAAGTTCTTTACTGTAATCATAGCCCGCAGTTTGACTAGCAATACTTAGGTCGAAATCCATTCCAGTTGTTCCAATACCTGCTTGTCTGCGTGTTGTATTACCTTGATAAAAACGAATTCCAGAAGATATTGCAGATTTGTTTTTTAATAATTTATACTGATGCAAGAAACGTACTTCAGCACCTAAATTTGCATATGAATCGCGATCTACTTGGCGAGGATTATAGGAGCCTAAAGTGGTGTTGATCGTATCCTCAATAGTAACAGCTTTTGTAAATCCAACACTATTTCTTTCAGCCAATAGCCCAAAAATGGATACACTTAAAAAGGTGCTTTCAGAAGGTGCGTAATTTAGTTTTAATGACGCAATGTTCCAAGGTGCATTGAACCAATTTCTTTCTCTCAATGATTGACTGGCATCAGCGTTGAAAAGCGAATCAGTAAGTCCACCAGCTTGTTGACTTACATAATTCATACGTGTATACTCCATCGATAATTGCCATTTCTTCGAAATATCATAGGTCAAATTAATTGCGCCAGTGTTCGTTTGAAAACGACTATTTTCTCTCCAACCCTGCGCATTTCTATGATGAAAGTATGCGTAATAGCTTAATTTCTTGTATTTACCACCGATGGCGTTGTAAGAATTAAACAAGCCGAAAGATCCAAGGGTTTGCTGTGATTCTATTGAAAAAGGTTTGTTGCCCAAGGATTTTTTGGTCACATAATTAAGCATTCCGCCGAATTGCGGGCCATATTGCAAAGCTGCTGCACCGCGCACTACTTCAATTCGTTCTACTGATTCTGTTGGCGGTGTGTAGTACGCCTCTGGATATCCAAAGACTTCTGAGCTAATGTCAAAGCCATTTTGACGCATATTAAATTCCCATGATCTATTTGGGCTTAAACCCCTTGTAGCAATACTTGTTTGAATTCCAGTGCCATCATTTTCCCAGATCATTACACCAGGTACTTTAGCGAACAGTTGACGTGAATTGTTAGTAGAAAGATCAGCCGTGGAATTCGAAAGCAAAATCACTTCATTTTTCTTACCAGCGTAAATATTTGCTTCTTGTATGCGAGGAAGTCGAATAATGTCGTGTTTAATGACGTCTACGATTATGATTTCTTTGAGCTCTATTAAATCTAGCGTATCTTGAGCATTAATTAAGTTTCCAATGTTTAAACCAACACAAATTAGTAGTAAACGAATCCAATTTATCATTTTTCTTTATTTAGTGCCACAAAGTAACTCATAGAAAAGTGCCTTCGCAATACCATAAAAGAGGTATTTAGATTAGTTCTAAATAAATTTTTGCAAGGATTGAAGCAAATCATCAGCAAATGCGATGGAAACAATTATTAAAAATTGGTAGGAAGTCAAAATCCCCAAGAGAGATAAAACTTTCTTGGGGATACTGTTATTACAACTTTTAATTTTCTTTGTTGAAGAGGGATTCATTTATTGTTAAGTAGCAAAATAAAAAAACGCCATTAGAACAAATAAAGTGCAGTTATCAGTCTACAAAACGATCACCCTTACTCTTTAATCAATCGCTTCGTTATTGTTTGCTTTTCACCGGAAAAAGTAATGAAATAGCTACCTGGTGCAAGATCATTGGTGGTGATGACCGTTCCATTTGATACATATGCTTGTTGAAAGATTGCTTTACCATTCAAGTCAGTGATGCGAAGATGATAGCTTTGATTGTCAGCTATTTGAATTGAAAAAGAATTAGTAGTTGGATTTGGGAACAGTTGAATACTAGAAAAGGCTAGGTCTGTCAATCCCAATGAACCAGTAAAATTTACACAATTGCTGGTGTCCTTGCAACCGCTTGTAGTGATTATTACTGCGTAACTTCCGTTCAGAGTGGGAGAGTAGCTCTGATTTTGTGCCCCTGGAATTATTGAATTGTTTGCGCAGTTGATCCACTGGTATGTATCAGCACCATTTTGGTTGGATGTCAATGTAGTAGTGGTTTGTGCAAGTGTGAGGTCGATTGTTGGAATGACGATATTACACACTTGATTGCTCGTAATTCTGTTGGAAGTTGCCAACGAATCTTGAAAAATGCTAAAGCCATTGCATTTATTTTTCAGGGTATAATCGAGCCATAAGTTCACAAAATCGAAGGTAATGGCGTGTTGTTGAGTTCTTGAAATTGAAATGCCCGTCGAACTTGTTGATTCTCCAAAATCACAGGCAAAATTTGAGTTGGCAAAATAACAATGTGCTCCACCAATAAGATTTAGAATTGTTTTACAAGTCGAAGCCAATGCACTGTACATTGGGATATGATGATCATTGGGTGGAGTAACGCCATCTTGTACACCAGATAAAATGAGTGCTGGTACTGTAACATTTGCTGCTGAAGCAATCGACGAAACGCCGTTGGTTGATGATTCTGCTGGCGCCAAGCCAATTAGGGTTTTCAAATTGGTATTTCCATTTGCACACAGCGAATCAGCCGCCAAAAAGGCAGCACCACCGCCCATTGAATGGCCCATCAAAGCAGTTTCTGGAGCCACTTTGTTAAACAAAAGTGAACTCGCAAGGGCACCTTCGTTTTGTAACTCTGTCACTAAAAATTGTAAATCCCAACCAAAATTTTGATGGTTGGTAGAAAATGCATTTCCTTCCGTTCTTGGAAAAACCATGATGTAACCTCTAGGCACAAATTCTTCCCAAAGATTTGTGTAAGCATCCCAAGCCATCACAAAGCCGTGTCCAAATACGATCACAGGATATTCGCCAGCTGCGGCAGTAGTATTGTTTCCGGTGCTTACTGCAGGATAATAAATTTCAGTGTCAATCGGTCGATTACCATGTGCAGGATCAATAAATGTTTTCGTCATGTGTCCAACCTGAAATTGGGCAGAAGCATACATGGAAATTAGTGCAGCGGAGAAGGAAATGATAAGTTTTTTCATAGTTTAAGATTGAGTGGAGATGATACCGTATAAAATAGATGTTCTGAACAGTTCTCTTTCATGGAGTGGAATCAGAATTTGGTTGGTTACATACATTTGAATTTCCAATCCTTTCAATGTGTTAACAAGCATTTTTGCTGCAAAAAGCGAATTGTCAATTTGAATTTCTTTCGATTTATTTATTTCTTCGATAATAGAAGCAACATAATTAATTTCCTTGTTGTCGGAGTCAATTCTATTGGCTTCCACGATGGGTAATAATTCAAAAAAATCTTGTTTTAAGAAACTGTAGCGGGCAGAAAGTTGCTCCATTAATTGCATACGAGTGTCTACATACAATTCTAATTTTTGAATTGCCTGGGGCACTGTTTCTACCTTTGAAAATAATTTTTTGTTAAATGTTTCTGCCTCTGTTTGCACGAGGGATGCAAAAATTTCTTCCTTTCCACTAAAATAGTAGTAAATCGCCGTTTTCACTTTCCCAACAGATTTTGCGATGTCCGTTAATGTGGTTTTTTGGTAACCATATTGCTCAAAAAGCTCTCTCGATTTAGATAGTATTTTAGTTTTGTTTGTCATGCAATTTTTAATAGTACTTTTTTGAACTTTAAAACAATAAGTTCAAAAGTAAAATATTTTTCAAACAATAGATTAGTCAAATCGAATTGGAGATTGATTTATCACACAATTTTCATTTTTTGTTAATTAATTTTCATGATTAAAAATTTGTTGAAGTGTTCATTTTTACAACAAAAAAAACCGACTCATCAATGAATCGGTTTTTAAAAAATGAAATTTGATTTCAATTATTGTTTAATCACTTTAATCGTTTCTTGTAGATTATTTGAATGAATGGTGACAAAGTACATACCGTTAGTTAAATTTTCAATTGAAAATTCGTTACTTGTTTCTGTTTGCATCAGTGTTCCTTTTAGGTCATAAACTTCAATTTTTTCAATTTGGAAATTTGATTTTACAGTTAACATTGCAGAAGCTGGATTGGGAAATACTGAAAATAAACTTGAAGAGTTTTCATTAATTCCCGCAGATGCATCCTTAATACAACGACAACTCATTCCATTTGCACGATTGGAGTTGTACATACCAACAACTCCTGAAAGAAAGGCTAAATAGGTTGTAGTGGTGCTACTTCCTAAATCACTTGAGTAATAATATGCAATTGATCCAGCTGCGCTCATTGTTCCATCCAAGCCTTGACGAACACCAGCAAGTGGAAGTTTAAGCACTGAATTAAAAGCACCAACATCGTCTGGACTGCTCCATGAAGCATATTCCTCCTGAAGTTCTATAGTTGTTGGTATTCTGTATCCTGAAGGACATGGATTGTTAACGCCATTAACTCCTTGCCATAAATTATCGGATGATGGTTCAAACCAGTTGTGTGGTGAAACGGTATTTACGATAAAATCGCCATGGCCCGGAGTTGAATTTGCACTTACGGTGAAAATTGTTGTTGAGCTTGAAACTTGGTGACCATCAGCACCACGACCCCATTGGTAATAATCACCGTATGCTGCAGCATCTGTACTGCTAGTTGCAGCCTGAGTTGCACCCAAATTGCGATCCATCCATGTTTTTCCTGTCGTTGGGTTGGTTACATCAACAACAGTAGTTTGAGCCTGATACGTATTTATGCCAAAGGATACAAGTAGTGCAGAAAGTAGAATTCTTTTCATAAGTTGGTTTTAATATTTTGATCTAATGTAAGAAGTAGGGCTAATTTTCTTTAGAACAAATTCATTAACGGTATTGTTTTGTTCATTAATAGCAAAAAGGAGAACTTTCGATCTCCTTTTGATTATTATTTATTAATTGTTTTTTAGTGTTTCACAAATCGTTGACTTGCTACTCCTTCATTAGTGGTAACATTCACAATGTACATTCCGCCTTCAAGATGTGCTACTGAAAACTCATTGCTTGTTTCTGTTTGAACTAATGTTCCGTTTAAGTCAAAAATGTGAACAGATTCAATTTTCATTTTAGACTCAATTGCTAAGACCGTTGAAGCAGGATTGGGGTAGATAGTCATTTTCATTGAATTTTCATTTTCATTAATTGCAAGCGATGAGCATTCGAAGACACCGTTCTCAAATGGATTTATATTATTGACAATTGTTCCGTTATTGTTTGATGAAGAACGATCAGTTACTGCACCAATTGTTCCTTCATTTTCAAAATCAAAATACAATACTAGACCTGTTTCATTACCTGTTAAACAATTACTCATGTTGGAAGCAATTTCAGATTCAGTGAGGGCTACATTCCAAATTCGCACTTCATCCATTAGAATGTCATCATTTACATCGCTATCGTCTCCTCTAGCACCAATTTTCAAGGTAGTTGTGTTGGTGTAGATTGCGCTACCAGGGGTCGTTGTACCATCCAAAACACCATTTAGATACACTTTCAAATTGCCAGTTGCAGTGCTATACGTTGCAGCAACATGATTCCATTCACCAGTGGTAACAACTGAAGTTCCCGATGTTACAGGTTGACTTGCTCCCATCGCAAAAGCCTTGACAGTATTTGCTTGTGTTAAGCGTAAAACATAACCACCATTATTTCCAAAATAAGTTTCAATTAAATGAATTTCTTGAGAGGAGGAATTGGGAACATACACCCAACATTCCAGGGTAAATTCGGACGTAAATTGAAGACTCGAAGTAATTGGTACTGTAATATACTGTGCTTGAAGTGGAGTAGAAGCTGGATACACCGAAAAAGACGTGCTGTCTAGTTGGGCTGACAATATTGAAGTAGACAATAAAAAAGTAGAAAGTAAGATTTTTTTCATAATAATTAGTTTTGTAAAATCAAATGTAAAGAAGCAGAAATTCAATGTGTGAAAAAGTTCACGAACGGGATAATTGAGTTCATTAACAGAAAAAAGGAGCTTGTTAGTTGGAGTTATTTACTGTAAACAGGTACTTCAAAATAATTAAACTATCTACGGAGGCTTTTCGATAGAATGGGTGTTCAAACCTCTACACTCTATACTTCTCTGGGGTGTACAAATCCAGCCTCAATTTAACCGCAAAGAGTGAAAGCGTAGGGAGGATTTTAGTTAGAACTTGCGGCGTGATTTGTTGGCCTATCGCAATAAAAGCCTTATTTTCGAGATTATTACTTCGTAGAAAAATTAATGTGTGCTATAAAATGCTTGTTAAACGAAGCGTTTATGAAAAATGTAAAAATTTAGAACGAGACTTCGAAACCTATGAAAACATCACGTTTCGCAAGCACAGATGAAAATGAATGTGTTAGATCCAAAAAACTGGCTAGATAAATATGCTGACTATTTTGTCTCCTTGGCGATGTTAAAAGTTGCTAATAGAGCATTGGCGGAAGACATCGTGCAAGATACGTTTTTGTCTGCCTTGACTCATATTGCAAATTTTAGAGGAGAAGCAAGTGAAAAAACATGGTTACTGTCGATCTTAAACAATAAGATTATTGATTCCTACAGAAAGAAAGATGTTTTAAAGAATTCCACCGATTATTTGACTCAAACTTCAGATTCATTTTATAGCAATTTTTTTAATAAAGAAACTTTTAATGAGGCGCATTGGAAGATTGAAAAAGCCCCAAATGACTGGTTGCCTGAACAAGAAGCAAAAATGAATTCAACTGAATTTTTTGCTATTTTTTCCTTGTGTTTAAAAAAAATACCTGAAAAATTGAGGGTAATTTTCATTGCTAAATACATCGATGAATTGGATGCCAAAGAAATTTGTAAGGAGAATGAAATAAGTTCGTCTAATTACTGGGTAATGATTCACCGCTCAAAATTACTTATGAGAGAATGTTTAGATAAAAATTGGTTTAATGTTTAATTCAAATTAATATGTCATTTTTTATAACTTGTAAAGAAGCCACCTACTTAAGTTCACTTAAGGAAGCTGGCCAATTGAATTTCAAACAGAAATGCAAGTATTTTGTGCATATAAATTTTTGCCCTCCTTGTAAACGCTTTGAAAAGCAATTGAAAAAAATACGCGATTCAATTTTGGAATTTAAAAACAAAGTAAAGCAGCATCCACCATATAAAATGAGTGCATCTAAAAGAGAAAGCATTCAAAAAGAATTAGATAATTACTAAAAAAAATAAATTTTGTAAGGAAGTACTTTTTCATTCGTCTATTGAAGTAAACCTATTTTAAAACGCGTAGCTATGAAAAAGAAAATTTTAATTTTAGTTAGTATTAGTTTATTCTTTGTGAAGTCTAATTTTGCTCAATTAGCAAACGGTTCAACAGCACCTAATTTCACTTTAACAGATATAAACGGCAATCAGCAAGATTTATATTCATATTTAGATGCTGGAAAAACGGTTTACATTGATTTTTTTGCTTGTCATTGTCCCTTTTGTTGGAACTACCACAACACGCATTCTTTAGCTGATTTATACAATCAATATGGTCCAGGAACAAGTGCAAACGATGTCTTTGTGATGGCTATAGAGCTGGATGCTAACAACGGCGCTAATGAATTTAATGGTATTAGTGGATATACACAGGGAAATTGGGTTCAAGGAACCAATTATCCACAAATAAATCCTGAAGGAGCAGCTTTAACTCAAATTGTTAGTGCGTATTCGGTGGATTTCTACCCAATGATATATGCAATTTGTCCTGATAAAACAATCACATTGATTGGGACTCAATCTACAAGTAATTTATACAATCACACAGCAAGTTGTATTACTGCATCGATAGATGAGTCGACCATCAATTTTGAAAACACTAAGGTATTTGTGACGAATGACAAATTATTGAAAATACAAAGTGACCAAGATTTATCTTCTTACAAAATTGAAATTGTGAACATGCTCGGCGAAAAAGTGCTGGAAAGTAATTTTAGTGAGGCACTAGACATTAGTAACTTACAATCAAGTGTTTACTTTGTTGCTATCGCTGGAAAAGCAGGTCAACTGGTACGGAAAATTCTGACGTATTAAATTGTTATTTGACCTATTTGTTGTAGAATAGCTGCTACATAATCGAATTTATTCCGATTAGGGTGTTAAAACCAATCTAAAAGTGCTATTTGAAATCCGATTATCATTAGTGCAATAGAAATTATCATCGACCAATTTAATAAGAGTAATACTTTTTGATGACTTTCTTTTTCTTCAATGTCATTGGTATACTGAATGAGTCTACGAAATTGGAAGTAAAAACTCAATGGCATAAATGGTGACTTAGAAATCCTGTAATCACTTTTTTTCAGGCGATTAGAAATTCGGTAATAGGAATATATAAAGAACCCATTATTGATAACTAAACCAGTAATAAATATTGTGATTCCAATTACTTGAGTAGTTGTTAGTTCTTTATACATTTTGGAGACATTAAAACAAAAGAGAAACTCTCATAAAAGACAAAATCCTCAAAGAACTTAACATTCTCTGAGGATTTCTAGTCCCACAGCCATATGGGCTTGCGGTCTGGACGGGACTCGAACCCGCGACCCCCTGCGTGACAGGCAGGTATTCTAACCAACTGAACTACCAAACCGTTTTCTTTGCCATCTCTGACTTTCGCTACAGCGAAATTAAAGAAACGTGTGCGCCTTTCTTCAAAAGCGTGGGCAAAGATACTACATTTTAAATTATCTCCAAATGTTTTGAAGAAAAAAGAATGAAATCGGACATTTTTTATTGCAAGAAGTTCAAAATCAAGGCGTCTATTTTTAGCAATCGAAAAAATTAACAAGTCGCCTAATATTTTTAACAAATCTTAAATAATCACACTATTTTTTCTAGTTACATTTAGTGCGCTTTGCTAATTTGTTTTATGAAATCAATTTTTACCTTACTTGTACTACTCACCATGACTTCCCAACTCAACGCTCAAGCGAATCTTTCCTACAAAGTCGGGATGTCGAAATTGGATATCACCAACCTAAAACATGGAGGTGGAACGATGGGCTATAGCATTGCATCTAGTTTTGCTACTGGTATTGAGACGCGATTGTACGTGCGCACGTATGTGCTTGAAGATGCGCAAGCAAATAAAGTAGCTATTGTAAACCTTGAATTGTGCTTTGTACCTTCGGAATTGAAAAAAAGAGCCCTTGAAATCTTAAATGATAGTACTTTTACAGAAGAGAATGTGTTAGTAATGGCGCAGCATACGCATAGCGGTCCGGGTGGATTTTGTCACCATGCGGCCTATAATTTCTCGATTACAGGATACGTAGATGAGTTGTTTGAGTTTTTTGCCGAGAAAATAGCCAGCTCTATTGCTGAAGCAAATAAGGTGTTGGTGCCTTGCGATTTGAAATTGAACAATGGCACATTTCCATTGGAGTGGGAGGTAGGATTTAATCGTTCTATTGAGTCGTACAACCAAAATCCTGAGGTAGAACAACAAACATTTGAGAATCGACATAAGGCCATTAATCGCGATATGAATTTGTTGCAGTTTGTTGGGGAAGGTTCACTTCCCTTGGGTTCTATCAATTGGTTTGGGGTGCATGCAACAAGTATCTCCAATGATATTCACGATGTTAACGCAGATAATAAAGGGTATGCAGCCTTGTATTTAGAGCGCTCTTTTCAAAAGATGAATCCAAATTACATAGGCGCTTTTGCACAAGGTACGGCTGGGGATGTGACTCCGAAATATATTTATAATAAAAAACACAAATGGCAACGCGGTGCATACGAAGGAAAGTTTCCCGATGATCTGGAAAGTGCGAGATACAATGGCGATTTGCAGTTCAAAAAAGCAAAGGAAATCATCGAAGACAGTAATCAGCATTTAGTGAATGGCAATGGAATTCATTGTACCCTCCGTTATTTTGATTTTTCATCCATCTTAGTGGACAAAACGTATTTTGAGAGCGAAGATCAAAAATGGACCAGTCCTTCCTGTATTGGAATGGCTATGTTGGCTGGATCGCTCATTGATGGTCCGGGGGCGCCTGATTTTGTTGTGAAAATGGGAAATAATTGGGCTGATAAAATTCGAAAAAGAGAATTGAAATCTGCAGCAGATAGTTCAAGTGTTGAAGCTCAGAAAATTAGACATAAATACGAAGCTCAAGGACCTAAAAAAATCATTTTAGAAACTGGTGAGAAGAAGATGTTAGGTCATACTGATTTGAATAAAATTCCCATTCCTTCCTTTGCCGATCCAATGGTCGCTGCCATTAAAAGACAATACAACGCAGGTGGATTAACAGAGAACACATGGACGCCTCAAATTTTACCTTTGCAAATTATAGAGATCGGTGATTTGGTGCTTGCCGCTTTGCCTTTTGAAATTACCACAACAGCTGGCAATCGCTTGAGAATGGGGATTGAAAAATTGTATGCTGAGGCTGGTGAAAGCATGAAGCAAGTAATTCTTTGTCCGTATGCGAACTCATATTCGGGTTACATCACCACGTATGAAGAGTATCAGGTGCAGCGTTACGAGGGCGGACATACTGTTTTCGGACAATATTCTTTAGCAGCGCTTCAAACGGTGTACAAGAAGTTGTTCCAACAAAAAAACAAAGAGATGACTCCTGAAGAGCAAATTTATCCTCCCGCATTTAGCAAAGAAGAATTATCGAAAAGAAGTTTTGTGCCGATTAAGCATTGATATTTGCTTGCTTTGTTCAATGATTTTTGAGTCAATAGAAGGAAAGTTTTAGAAGTTTAGTGTTTTAAATATTTCCTATCAGATATTGATTTTTTACTTGCTCTGTTCAATGATTTTTGCGTCAATAGAAGGAAAGTTTTAAAAGATTAGTGTTTTAAATATTTCCTACGAGATGATGAAACAAAGTGTAGACTTTCGACAGGATATTCTTCGACAGCAAATGAAATCACTTATTTAATCTGAACACCTCTCGACGAGAACAATTCGCCACCGCCTTTTGCCTTGTCTAAACTAAAGGAAAAGGTACTTCCTTGTCCAACCGTGCTGCGAACTGAAATTGTTTGCTGGTGAGCTTCTATGATGTTTCGAACAATCGCTAAGCCAAGACCGGAACCGCCTTCATTTCTATTTCTACTTTTTTCTACCCGGTAAAATCGTTCAAACAATCGTGGAATTTCTTTTTCTTCGATCCCTGGACCGTTGTCTTCTACTTCAATCGTCACAATATCATCGAAAGAGAAAAAACGAACTTTGGTGAACCCATTGCTCGATCCGTAATTGATAGAATTTTTGATTAAGTTGGTGAAAACTTGTCCAATTTTTACACGGTCGGCATTTACGAAAATGGGGTTGTAATCTTTCTCTAATTTCAGGGTAATGTTCTTTTCATTGCTGAGCAATTCCAATTCTTGAAACACTTCTTTTGTTAATTCAACAAGGTCCATTGGTCGTACTGCTAGTTTAAGACCTTCCACTTCAAGCTTCGTAATTTGGTCTAAATCTTCAAGGATATTAGTGATGCGGTCTGTTGCTTTTTCAGCACGTTCTAAAAATAGGCGATTCACATTTTCATCTTCCAAACCACCCTCCAACAAGGTCAAAATATAACCCTGAATACTAAAAACGGGCGTTTTAAGTTCGTGTGCTAAATTGCCTAGAAACTCACGTCGAAATTCCTCTTGTTCCTTCAATTTGAGAATCTCTTTGTTGCGTTCTTCGGCCCATTTTTCCGTTTCTTCTTCTGCTAATTGAATAACATCTTGGGTGAGATTAATTCGAATGGTTTTGTCGAGGTCCACATTTCCTTTCCGAATCGATCGGTACAAAACGGTGAGTCGATTACGAATAAATCGTTGAATGAAAATGTAAATAACGATGAAAGAAATGAATCCCATCACTGCAGAAAGCAGTGGAGGGAACCAATAAGGGAGTGCAAAGAGAAAAAAGTGAACGCAAAGTGTAAGAAACAGCACCACCGCTGCAATAATTGCGCTTGCGCTAAGAATAATATAGATGGGTTTTATTTGTCTCAAACTTCTTGAAAAGTATATCCAACGCCTTTTATAGTGCGAATATAATTATCTCCTAGCTTTTCACGCAATTTTCTGATGTGAACATCAATAGTTCGTTCGCCAACAATCGTCTCATTTCCCCACACGCTATTTAAGATTTGCTCTCTATTGAACACTTTTCCTGGTCTACTTGCTAGTAATTCCAACAGCTCAAATTCTTTTTTTGGCAAAATTATTTTTTGATCTTTTAATTCAATAATGAATTTATCACGATCAATTTTAAGGTTATTACTTACAATCAAAGCTTTTTCGTCGCCATCCGCACTTGCAATATTGATGCGTCGTAAGAGAGATTCTACTTTACTAATGAGTAATCTTGGTCGAATTGGTTTTGTGATGTAGTCATCTGCCCCAGCTTCAAAGCCCGCAATTTGAGAATAATCTTCTGCACGGGATGTTAAAAAGGAAATTATAGGTTGTTTTAGTGCTAAATCATTTCGGATAATTTGACATACTTCGATACCATCCATTTTTGGCATCATCACATCTAATAGCACCAATGAGGGATTTACTTGTTGTACAAGTGCGATAGCTTCTTCGCCATTATTTGCTGTAAATACTTTATAGCCTTCTTTTTTTAGGTTGTAGGAAAGAAATTCTAGGATGTCTGCTTCATCGTCGACCAATAAAATTGCGTGAGATTTGTAATTTTCCATGTTGAAGGTAAAAAAAAAGGGCTATCCATTCCGGATAGCCCCAATCTTGTATTATTATTTTTGAACGATTAGTTTACGTGTTACTCTTCCTGTTTCAGTAATCAACATTACAGTATAGATTCCATTTGCAAACGTATTCGTTGCAAGTTCAATTGAATTGCTTCCATTTGTCAATTCAATTTCTTGAGAAGTGATTATTTGACCAAGTTGGTTAACAATCATGATACTTGCATTTTGAACATTTTCGTTTTCAATTGCGATGGTTGCATTTGAATTTGTTGGGTTAGGATAAAGTGTTACTTCAACCAATCCAGCTAATTCTTCAATTCCCACCGAAATTTGAATGTTTAATGTTATTTCGTCTGTACAGTTTCCATTGATAGCAGTTAATGTTACAGTGTATGCACCATTTGCAGCATATGCATGTGAAGGAGCAGTAGCAGAAGAATTAGAGAAATCACCGAAATCCCAAGAATAAGTAGTAGCGTCTGTAGATGTGTTTGTGAATGTTACAACATTTCCTACTGTTGAGAATGAACCTGCAGCAGTTGGTGATTGTGTAAATGTAATTGTTACAGGATCAGAAGTACCAACTCCGTCACATGCATCTGCATTTGTTGTAGTTACCGTATAAACATCAGCAGTATTTACCACAATAGATTGAGTTGTTGCGCCATTAGACCATGTATATGAATCAGCAGTTGAAGCAGTTAATGTAATGTCTTCACCTGTACAACCACTTAAAGAAGATGCGTTAATTGTAGGGATTGGAGCATTACTTACGTTTACTGAAGTTGACGCAGAAGTTGCTGAACAACCATTTCCATCTGTGTAAGTTACCGTGTAGTTTCCAGTTGTTGAAACAGTAATCATTTGAGTAGTTGCCGTAGTAGACCAAACATTTCCTGAAGCAGTACTCGCTGTTAAGTTAACAGAGCCACCAGTACAGAAAGAAGTAGCACCACTTGCATTAATTGTTGGAGTAGCAGGAGTTGCATTTACAGTAACAACAATTGCTGTTCTTGGACTTTCATCACTATTTGCATTGTATTGACTTACCCAGAAGTTAAACGTTCCCGCTGAAGTTGTAGAAGGAATTGGAGCAGTCATTGATCCAACACCACCAGTTGCAGTTGTGTACCAATATAGTGAGTTTCCTACTCCTGCAGTAGCTGCTAAAGCTGAAGCAGTTGTTCCTTGGCAGTAGGAGATAGATGCAGTTGCTGTTGGAGCAGATAGATTATAAAATTTAGGGTGAACAAAGTTAGCTCCTGTTCCAACAGTTGAACCTGTAGCCAAACGAGCATCTGGTGTTGTTCCAAGTGGTGCAAAAAGATTTACCCAGTTGATTTGTGGATTAGTTGTAATTGTATCATTACCATCGGCACCAAAGAAAGTAGCATAAAACGCTGGCGTTGCAGTAACACATTTAGCGGCAGTAGCAAAATTTGAAAGATTGTTTGAAATAAACACCAATGAATCGCCATTGACATTTGCTTCAGACGAAGCACCTTCAACAGAAAGACCTTTTTCCCATCCTGTAACTAAAGAATTCAATACGGATGTAGATGTATTCCTTCTTAAACGGAAAGCCTTTTCAAATTTTTCTCCAACTGGTAGAACAATTGAACCGTCACCTTTTGGACCAACAATAGTAATATTAGAAAAAATAGGCATTGTTTTCGGTTGAGCTGTAGAACCTGCAGCGTCATTATCTGATTCAAATGCATTTGAATCACCAGGAGCATCAGATAAATCTTTATCGCGAATAATTAAACCAAATTGAATACGTCCTCTATATCCAAAATCAGTATCGAAGTCATCATCCAATCCGCGGTAAGCAATAAGGTGTTTACAATTAACTGTTCCACCAAACCATTCGAATGAATCATCACCAGAATGAGAAACTTGTACATAATCAATCGTTGTTCCTGATCCAACTGAACCAAATGTAATTCCGTTGATTTCTTTGTTTGGTTCTAATGGAATCCCCGCAAATTCAACACGTACATATTTCAATGATCCTGAATTGTCTGTATCAAAATTTCCACCATGCTGAGTGTCAGTTGTCGCTACTATTCCTTCGATATTAGCTACACCACCTGGTTGGTTGTTTTTAGCTAATCCTAAGATTACTAATCCACCCCAGTCACCTTCTTGACGAGCACCTGGTCCAAAATTAGATGTAAAAACAATTGGTTGAGCAGCCGTTCCTATTGCATTGATTTTAGCACCTCTAGTTATAATTAATGTTGCTTGAGTCCCTAAATCGCCACGAATGATTGTTCCAGGTTGAATTGTAAGTATTGCATTGTTTTTTACATAAACTTTGTTCTGCAATAAAACAACACCACTCCAAGTAGTATTTGTTGTAATGTCAGTAGATACAGTAGATGTAGTCGCTGGGTAAACTGTGTTTTCTGCGTCAAAGTTTGACCATCCGCTTGTCCAATCAGTTGCAGGTGTACCATCAGTAATCGGGAATGCACCTTTATAGGGAACAACGTCCCAAAATGCCTCTTGTGCATTTGCTGCCGAAAAGAGTCCGAGCGCAGCTAAAATAACGTAAATTTTTTTCATAATTCCTTTTAATTTGTTTTACAGTACAAAGTTGCTAAAGACAAATCTGAAGGGAGTTATTAAGGTTTTAACCTTACTTTATTATTAAGTTAAAACCTATTGATGATTCCTTAACACTGCATGAATTGCAAATTAAAAGTGGAATCTACTACTTCTTAGGAGTAAGTTCTTTTACTCCGAAGTTGTACTTCAATGAAAGTGAGATGGTTTGACCGAAAGAAACTTCTTGCCATACATTATCTGGTCCAGAAAGGTAGTTATCATCACTTGAAGGATTGCTACTTACAAATGGATTCTTGTTGCGCTTGTTATCAAACTTGCTATTTCCATTCAAATCTTGGAATAATACCAAACGATTTGCTAATAGATCTTTTACATTCAATTTTACTTCGAATCGTTTTTTGAATGTTTTAGAAAGTTGCAAATCCACAACATGACGACCATTTTCCCACACGGTTGGTTCTTGCACATTCCCAACGATGTAGATGCGTTGAGCAACAAAGTTATAGCTTAGATTTACCGACCAATCTTGTGTTGGGTGGGTAAAGTACAATCCTGAATTGATAATAAATGGAGATTGTCCTTGCAATGGTCTGTCTCCCCCCGATCCAATTACATCTGAAGTTTTTACACTCGATTTGATTAATGAAAGATTGGTATAGAAAACGAAGTCATTTAAAATTGAATTTTCATCTTTAGACATGAAACCAAAATTGCTTCTAAATTCAACTTCCATTCCAATGTTTTGTGCTTTCGACACATTGGTATAGTAGAGTTCTGGCGCTCCTGATGTTCCAGTACGATTTACTAGTTCAATTGAATTAGTGAAATCTTTGTAGAATCCAGAGATACTCATGATTTGCCCCTTTCCTGGGAAGTACTCGAAACGTAAGTCGTAGTTATTAATAGTTGCACGCTTTAAATTTGGATTACCTGATAAGATATTGTCTTGAATAAAATTGTAGAATGCGAATGGGGCTAATTCTCTAAATTCAGGTCGAGAAATTGTTCTATAGTAACTTGCTCGTACATTGATTTTTTTAACAGGAGAATACACCAAGTTAACTGATGGTAATAGATCAATAACCGTAGTGTCGATTGCTCTTGCAATGTTTGAGCCCGCTTCTATATAATTAAACTTTTGATTGTATGCTTCAATTCGAGCACCTCCAATAATTCTGAATTTACTTAAAAATTTCGCGTCTGCCATTAAATAACCTGCACTTAATAAAGAAGATGCTTGATAACTGTCATCCACGCTAGATGCTTCATCCAGTTTAAATCCACCTTGACCATCATCAAGTAATCCTAAGTTTTCTGGAGCAAATATTTCATCTTCCGGCAATAAAAGCAATTGGCTGTTAAATGTACTTCCAGTAGGTTTGTATTGAGAAAAACCAAAGTTTCGTGCAACAAAATCACGAGTTCTGTACTGATGCATTCCCCCAGCTTTGAACTCTACTTTATTGGTGTCGTTGCCAAATGGAAGTGAGTAATCGTAGCTAGCACTGTAAATTTTTTCTTTACTTGTCGACCAAAACATGTTTCCCGCCGCAGTTGGAATTGTTCCGTTATTTTGCACAACAGCCACATATTGTTCATTTGGATCATTTTCTTCCAATGCATACTTTCGGTAGATTACTCTTCGAAGGTTAGGAATATTTCTACTGACGTCGCTAAATCCTAAATTCCAATTCAATTTTCCAACTTTCAAATCATGTGCACCAAGTAGTTGATTCGATAGCAAGTTGTTCTGTGTGTACCAGAAATTTGTTGACTTTTCAAATTGGTGTGGATCATTATCCAATTCACGAACACCATGACGAAGATTTACACGGTTATCAGAATTTACAGAGTACATATTTTTGAAAGAAATAGTGTTTTTCCCTTTCCAAGAATACTTAAGATTCAGCATCGCGCTATTCAATACGCTTTGAGTGAACGCTGTGTCATTTAACTCAGACTTTAAGATTACTCCTTCAGCTTGTTCTTCAAACTCACGGCGAATAACTTGGTTAGTTGAAAAATTATTTTGGTAATTGTAGGCAAATGCAAATCCAAATTCGCTGTCGTTTTTCAATTCAAAGTTTTTGCCTAAAGTGTATTGTAATCCTAAGTTAGGCATTGCTTTTCGGTAAATACCATTCCAACTAAAATCCATTGCACCAGCAAGCGCTCCTTTTTGTTCTTTTGTTAAAGTAGCAAAGTCGCTTGAAGCTGGTATGTCCGCTGGTAGTGCTCTTTCTCTTGCGCCAAACCCAAGAAAGTCTGCTTTTCCGCCTTCATAAGTCATAAAATCTTTGAAGGTGGTAATTGTATTATAAGCGCCGCTTAACTGAATGGAATGAAAGTTTTCTTGTTTAGGAGTTATTGTATTGATGTCAATTACACCACCGGCGAATTCTCCAGGTAGATTAGGTGTTGCGGATTTCATGATAACGATATTGTCCAACATGTTGGATGGAAAGATATCAAATGAAAATGCTTTTCTATCGCTTTCAGAAGAAGGGAGAGGAGCTCCATTAATTAGGGCAAAATTGTAGCGATCACTCAATCCACGAATAACTACAAATTTATTATCTTGTACGCTAGCGCCACTAATTCTTTTAAGAACATCTGATACTTTAGAATCACCCGACTTTTTCATTTGCTCACTTGACATCACGTCAACAACACCTGCATTGTTTTTTTGCAATAAAATCAAGCTTGTTCCTGTCCCTTTGTCAACAGTATGCACCACTTCTACTACTTCTACTTCTGCAACCTCTAGTTCTAAAGTTACATTTAAGTTTGTTGTAGTTTTGTCTACTACGGTAACGAGTTCTGTTTTTGTTAGGTAAGTACTGTATGAAAATTGAACAGAATATTTTCCTTCTGGAATATCGTTAAAGGTATAGTTTCCGTCAATGTCAGAAAGTACATTTTTTGAAAGCTCAACAAGTGTAATTTTTACACCAGGGAAAGTTGATTTTGAATCGCCATCTGTAACTGTGCCACTAATTTTTCCTTGAGAAAAAACGCTGCTTGCAATACATACTGTAGATAATAGGGCGAAAAACACTTTAAACATCATAACTTGAATTATTTTGATGCAAAGTAAGCCCTTAAGAGTGACTAAAAAATTACTGTAGTATTAAGTGATTATTAAGTAATATTATTGGAATGTTAACACAGTATGAAGTCAGTGTTTATATTTGTTCGAAACGATAACCGACCCCTTTTACAGTTTTGATATAGTCCATTCCAATCTTTTCTCTAATCTTACGAACATGCACATCTATTGTTCGATCTCCCACAACGATATCATTCCCCCATACTTTTTCAAGAATAAAATCTCGCTCAAAAACATGGTTCGGTTTAGAAGCTAAAAGTGCTAATAATTCGAACTCTTTTCGTGGTAAAATGATTTTTTCATTTCCCCGTTCAACATAGTATTTATCTCTGTTGATGGTCAAACCATTTTCCTTTATTGGAATATCAACCGATGCTTCATTTCTTCTAAGTAGTGCTTTAATTCGACTTATTAACACCTTTGGTTTTATTGGCTTTGCAACGTAGTCATCTGCTCCAGCTTCTAGTCCAGAAATTTGCGAATAGTCTTCATTTCTTGCAGTAAGGAAGCAAATGATTGTTTTTTTGCCTGCAGATTTTTCACGAATTTGTTCACACACTTCAATCCCATCCATGCCTGGCATCATTACATCCAAAAGCACCAAATCTGGCCCAAAAGATTCAAATAATTTTAAAGCTTCCTCACCATTATTGGCAATACTCACTTCAAAACCCTCTTTTTCAAGGTTAAATTTTAGAAGAATTTGGATATCTTCGTCGTCGTCAACAACAAGTATTCTACTCATATCTTAAAGGTAATAAAATCTTACCTGAAGATAAGCAAAAAAAATGTTATTCTTGGATTCCTAAATTTTAAATCGATGAATTTTTGATAATTATTTACCTAGGAAAATATTATTCATCGATAAAATTTTATCATTGGTAGTATAAAACGTATGTTTTACACTCAAAATTTTTTGTCTCAACCCTTGATGAGCCTCTATTTTTGATTTAAATTTCGTTGTATTTTCTATGCTATAAGTACATATCTTTGTCTTGTAGTAGTAGGTTAGGTTGATTAGTGTAGCAAAAGTCTTGAACGCCTGTTCAGGACTTTTGCCTTTTATAGACCCACCGTTCTTTTTTGCACTTTTTTGATGAAAGATTTTATCTTTACATTAAATTGCATACAATGAAAATCAAAATTTTATTAGTCGAGGATGATACAAGTTTAGGCTTTGTGGTGTCAGATCAATTGCGTTCGGAGGGGTATCATGTTACACTTTGTCCAAATGGTGTTGAAGGGTTGAAACGTTTTGGAGAAGAAGAATTTCATATGTGCATTTTTGATGTAATGATGCCGAAAAAAGATGGTTTAACACTCGCCAAAGATATTAGAGTTCTGAATACCGAAATTCCAATATTATTCTTGACGGCAAAGTCGATGACGGAAGATAAAATCGAAGGATTTAAAGTGGGGGGTGATGATTATTTGACAAAACCTTTTAGTACGGAAGAGCTTTTCTTACGTGTAAACGCCTTATTGAAAAGAGTAAATATTACAACAACGAAACCTGAAGAAGTGATCATCCCCATAGGAAAATACACTTTCGACACGGAGAATTATACCTTGAGTATTGATGGAATTGTGAAAACACTCACTAAAAAAGAGGCGCAAATTCTAAAGGTGCTGTGTAAATTCAAAAATCAAGTGACGCCACGAGAAGTTGTAACTAATTCAGTTTGGGGACAAGACGATTATTTTATCGGGAGAAGCCTCGATGTATTTATAACTAAACTGAGAAAGTACTTAAAGGATGACGAGAGTATTTCTATTCAAAACATTCATGGTGTAGGATTTAAGTTGGAACTATGATTTACATCCTTCATCTTGAATCGTCAACAAAAAGTTGTTCGGTTGCACTCTCGAAAGATGGTGAACTTGTCGCCTGCAAAGAAGTGTTAAGTGCTGATTTTTCGCACAGTGAAAATCTCACTGTATTTGTTGAAGATGTTATCAAGGAGGCAGGTATAAGTTTAAAGCAATTAGCTGCAATTTCAGTAGCAAGCGGTCCAGGTTCATACACAGGTTTGCGCATTGGTGTTTCCACAGCAAAGGGTTTTTGTTATGCTTTAGATATTCCACTTATCAGTATTGACTCACTATCTTCAATTGCATACTTAGCAAAAGAAAAGCACGAAAACGAAACGATTTTAGCGATGTTCGACGCGCGACGCAGGGAAGTTTATAGCGCGATTTTTAGCAAAGGCTTACAGGTCGTGAAAGAAATTTCTGCTGATATTTTAGATGATAACACTTACAAGGAATTTGAACCATTTGTCGCTGTTGGAGATGGTGTTCCAAAAATGTTGGAAGAATGGAATGGAAGAAATTTTCAGTTTGATGAATCGATTTTTGCTTCCGCTCGAGGACAAATACAATTAGTTTATGAGAAATTTAAGCAGCAGCAATTCGAAAATGTGGCTTATTTCGAGCCTTTTTACTTAAAGGATTTTATGATTACACAATCTAAGAAATAGGGCTTGGACAGTGCATTTAAAGTGGGTTATTTTGAAATTGCACCGTTTTTCTAGTTGTCAATAACGATGTGTTGCGATTAGTGAAATGGACTTTGATGAATAACTGATTTGGTAAAAATACAAGTGAAACCTTTCTCAAAAATCAATTCGATATAAACCTTCTAACAGCATCTGTATAGATATTATTTTCTTCAAAATCATCGTGATTTTGACCTTTTAAGATCATAAAAACACTTCGTTTGTTCAGTAATTTAGCTAAGCGTTTTGAACCTTCCAAAGGCAATACATCATCTTTATCTCCATGGGCAAGTAAAATGGGGCACTTCACCTTTTTCAAGTAATTGTTGGTTTCAAATGGAAATTTCAGCAATTGCTTAGCAGGTAAATAGGGGTATTCTCGTTGAGCAGCTTCAATAATTGAATAATAAGGTGCCTGTAAAATTAACTTCCCGACTTTTTCTTGCGAACATAACCAGGCAGCAGTGCACGTTCCTAACGAATAGCCGACCACAACAATTGAATCAGGATGGTAGCTAGAAGTTACTTCTTTAAAGACTTTTTTTGCATCGCTAAAGAATTGTTGTTCGTTGCTTGGAGTTCCATCACTTTTTCCAAAACTTCTATAATCGAACGAGAAGAAATCAAACCCCTGAGAAGTATAAAATTTTGCAGATGCTTCTTGGCCCTTGATAGTGCCCGCATTGCCATGAAGGAAAAACACTAATTTATTTGATTCTTTGGCGTTCGGGTAAGATAATATTCCGCTTAAATTAACTCCCTCATCCACTTTGATGGAAAGTTCTGAACTTATTAATCCGTAGTCTACTTTGGTCGATTCCTTTAATTTATCAGGGTGAAAAAGCAAATTCACTTGAAAAAAGTAAATATAGCCGCAAATTCCGCCATAGATGACAAAAAGTAAAATAAGCGTTGTTATAGTAATTCTTCTGAGTAAAAGCATAGTAATTGCTAATTTAGATAATTAATTGGAATCCAAAACATGTTGTAAAATAGAACGTCTAATTTCATTAATTTTACCATATGCAAGTTCAATCGCAAATCAAACAATCAAAAAGACCATTCTTAATTGCAGGTCCATGTAGCGCCGAATCTCCAGAACAATTATTGTTGTTGGCGAATCAATTGAAACAACGAAATGTAAGTATTTTGAGAGCTGGAATTTGGAAGCCTCGCACGCGACCAGGTTCATTCGAAGGTTTAGGTGAGGTTGCCTTGCCTTGGTTGATGGAAGCAAGTGAAGAATCCGGACTTCCAGTAGCCATAGAGGTAGCAAATGCAGATCACGTAGAGAAAGCACTCAAAGCAGGCGTAGATGTTTTATGGATAGGTGCAAGATCAACTGTTAATCCTTTTACAGTGCAAGAAATCGCAGATTCTTTGCGAGGGGTTAGGATTCCAGTGATGGTTAAAAATCCAGTGAATCCAGATCTTAACTTGTGGATTGGTGCTTTTGAGCGTTTAGAAAATGCTGGGATTAATGATTTGGTGGCTGTTCACAGAGGATTCTCTGTCTATGCACACCCTAAATATCGAAATGTGCCAAGCTGGGAAATCCCCTTAGCCTTACGTGAAAAATTGCCTGAACTTCCCATGCTTTGCGATCCCTCTCATATCGGTGGTAAAAGAAATTTGCTACTCGAAATTGCTCAAAAAGGAATGGATTTGAACATGGATGGATTAATGGTTGAAGTGCATCCAACACCTGATTTTGCTCTTTCAGATGCTGAACAGCAAATTACGCCCGATGATTTCTCTTTATTGATTTCAAAATTGGTACTTCGATCTTCCAATGTGTCATTGTCTGCCTTGGCACAATTAGAGCAGTTTAGAGATAAAACCTCAGAAATGGATGATACTATTTTTGATATATTGAAGAAACGAATGCAAGTGAGCAATGAACTCGGTCGTTTCAAAAAGGAAAATGCAATTACTGTGTTTCAACAAGAACGTTGGATTAAAATTATTTCAGAGCGCATGGGAAAAGCGGCAGATTATGATTTATCGCCTATTTTTGTGCGCCAAATAATGGATGCCATTCACCAAGAATCGATTCGGCACCAAACGCGCGTAATGAATGATTTGCTAAGCAACGATCCTTCAATCGATTGAAGCATGGAAATTATTATTAAGCGAAGCCAAATTGAAGGGAATGTAATAGTTCCTCCTTCGAAAAGTGATGCGCAAAGAGCCCTGATTGCTGCTCTATTGTCCCACGGGAAAAGTACCATTCATAATTTGGGAAATAGTGCAGATGTGCTGAATGTGTTGCGACTAGCAAAGAAAATGGGTGCTATTGTGATTAGTGAGAACCCGTTGGAAATCTATGGAATGCAAGAGCTTCAATTTTCAGGAAAATTTAACATTGGAGAAAGTGGTTTGGCTTTGCGTGTATTAACAACAGCTTTTGCACTTAATGCAGCACAAGTTTCAATAAGTGGCAGAGGGACTTTGAATAAACGATCAATGCTTTTTTTTGATGAGGTCTTGCCTTCTTTCGGAGTTGATTTTAAAAGTAACAATGGTTTTCTGCCATTCGAATTGAATGGCGAATTAAAAGCATGTGATATTTCGCTCGATGGAACGCAAAGTTCACAATATATAACAGGATTGTTGATGGCTTTGCCTTTAGTACAAGGAACAAGCCGCATCAATGTAGAAAACTTAATCAGTAAGCCATATATCGAAATGACTTTGAAAACACTTCAGAAATTTGGTGTTCTCATTGAATCAAAAAATCTAAAAGAGTTTATTATTCCAGGCAATCAAAAATACCTAGAAACCGATTATTATGTGGAAGGAGATTGGAGTGCCGCTTCGTATTGGCTAGTGGCTGCAGCGCTTGGTGGAGCGATCAAAGTACAAGGAGTAAGCATGTCAAGTCTTCAAGCTGATAAGAAATTACTTTCGGCATTGCTTGCGGCTAATTGTGTGGTCAACTTTGAATTAGATGGTATTGTGGTGGACGGAAGCAAGCGAAAGGCGTTTTCATTTGATGCAACGGATTGTCCAGATTTGTTTCCATCATTGGTTACTTTGGCAGCATTTACCGAAGGTACTACAACAATTCAAGGGGCCAATAGACTGCAAAACAAGGAAAGTGATCGTGCAAAAGTCCTCATTAAAGAGTTCGCAAAATTGGGAGTTCAGATAGTGAAAGTGGACGACACTTTAGTGATAGATGGAAAAAACGAGGTAAATGGCGGAGTTATTAATTCACACCATGATCATCGAATCGCGATGTGCTTTGGAATTGCAGGATTATTTTCAGAAGCGCCCATCACCATTAAAAATGCAGAAGCAGTTCACAAAAGTTATCCAGATTTTTGGCAAGATGTAGCGAGATTATCGGTTTTAGAATAGATCGTAATGTAACTATTTATGGGATGGGGGTTATCTCTAAAAACTACATTATGATCAAAATACTGACCCTATTTGCTGGCTCCGCTGTGCTCTTGTTAAGCACTGCTTCGATCGATAAGAAAGAAGCCAAAAAAGTAATTAAAACACTCAATGAGAATTATGCCTTCGTTCCCTCAGGAAGTATTTCTCTAGATTCTCAAACTACTTCGATACAATCATTCATCATTTTTAAAACCGAGGTAGATAATTTAGATTATCAATTATTCTTAAAAGAATTGAAAGCTTCAGGCGACATTGAGAAGTTGAAAATTGCGCAAATTGACACCTCAAATTGGTCACAAGGAAAGAATTTAATGGAGGCGTATAAACAATATTACCATTGTCATCCTGCATATCAAAACTATCCTGTTGTTAATATCTCCAAAGAAGGAGCAACATTATATTGTGAATGGCTAAGTGCAAAAATCAACAAAATTTTACCGGAGGGACAAGGACTTGTTTTTCGTTTACCTACGAAGGCTGAATGGTTGCAAGCGGCCCGAGGTGGTTTAGAACTTAATACGTATGCGTGGGGTGGGCCTCATTTAAGAAATACAAAAGGGATGATTCTGTGTAATTTTTTACAGTTGGATGCCGAAAATATAACGAGAGATGAGAACAATGAGTACAAGATTGTACCAACTTTTTATTTTACCGCTCCCGGTGGATTACATGATGATATTCTAGCGCCCAGTAAATCGTATTGGCCGAATGGCTTTGATATCTATAACATGAATGGAAATGCAGCTGAAATTTTAAGTGACAAAGCTGAAGTAATTGGCGGCTCTTGGCGCGACCCAGGGTATGACGTTCGCAACGAGAGTGTGAAGGCGTACAAAGGTTCTGCAACAAACATAGGTTTTAGAATTGTGGCAACAGTAAACCCTTCTAAAATGACTTGGTTAAAAGTGAAAAAGTAGACTTAAAGACCAAAAGACCCGCTTTGCTGAAAGACTAGATTTCTTGACAACGAATAAGTCTTGAAGTCTTTTGTCCAATAGCGAAGCGGGTCTTTTGTCTAATAGCGGAGCGAGTCTTTTGTTTAATAGCGAAGCAAGTATTTTGTCTATTTCACATTTGTCTAAATTGTCTAACTTAGGAGCATGAAATTCGACGAAATTATTGCAGAAGTAGAAAAGTTCCATGATTCATTTGGAATTCAAAACAATTATCAACCTACGGTTGAGTTTACACCACAAGAAATTGAATTGCGCTTTAATTTGATGAAAGAGGAAAATGAAGAGTACCTCGAAGCCGCAAAAAATAATGACATCGTAGAAGTTGCAGATGCACTTGGAGATCAATTATACATTTTGTGCGGAACAATTCTTCGTCATGGTTTACAAGATAAAATTGTGGAAGTTTTTCAAGAAATTCAACGTTCAAACATGAGTAAGTTGGATGAAAACGGAAAGCCAATCTACCGTGAAGATGGAAAAGTGTTGAAGTCAAGCCTCTACTTTCGACCAAACATAAAAAGGATACTTGAAAAATGAATTCCTTGACAGGGAAACGCTTCAATATCAGAGTGTATGGTCTCATCATCAACAGTTTGAATGAGGTATTGCTATCCGACGAGTGTCGAGCTGATTTTTCATTTACTAAATTTCCTGGAGGCGGATTGGAATTCGGAGAATCGCTCACTTCTTGTCTCCAGCGAGAACTGCATGAAGAACTTGGATTGGAATTTGAAATCGGAGAGTTGTTTTACGTCAATGAACACGTGCAGCTTTCTAAATTCAATGAAAACGATCAACTTTTTACTTTTTATTTTCTAGTGAATGGTGCCTCATTTGAAGGTCGTTTTCGAGATAAATATGAAATTCCTCTAACGATACCTGGCGAAAAGCAACGTTGGAAAAAAATTACTTCCATTCAAGAAGAAGATTTCACCTTTCCTATTGATAAAATTGTAGCTAAAAAGTTACTTACTTTGTACGCCTAATTTTATCATTTTCTTGCAGGCATTCCATTAAAATTCCTAATTTGTAGAAATCAAAAAAAGCGAGATAGACGATTCCTTTTTTGAGGTAAAACAACTGAATTTTTTTTGTAGCCTTAAACAATAAATACAAAGGATAACGAAGAAATTTTATTCGTTGATGGAAGCGCAACAAAGCAACATCATTTCTTAAATCTTCTGTGTATTCCGGAAATTCTAAAATGGTGACTAAGTTTCTTACGCTGAGTGTTGTTTTATCGATGAACACTTCATTTTTTTCCCGATCACCAATGAGGACCGAGTTTTCAATATGCAGGATGGAGTGCTTGTTTTTTTTTAATTGAATACCAAAAAGGGTGTCTTCATGACCATAATTGCTCAGTCGCTCGTCGAATTTTAATTGCGTCAAAATATCTTTTCGCACCACAAAATTATTCGTCATGAACGATTTATTTGGCTCTTTTTGTCGCTCTTGTGTCGACTTACTTTCTTTGTAAGTACCGTATTTCCATCGCAATAATTCCGATAAATTTGGTCGATCTTTTGAATAGCGATGTCCACCGCAAATCACCACGGGATGATCTACTAGTACCTTTATGTAATTGGCTAAAAAATTCGAATTATCAATTACAACATCGCAATCGAGAAATAGCAAATGATGATGTGTAGCGTACTTCAAAAATTCATTTCGTATGCGTGCTCGACCAATATTTTCGTTCAATTCAATATACTTTGAGAAGCGGGCGATGGATTTATTTTCCTTTTTAAATGCTGTAGAACAATCATCTATCGCTATAATTTCTACGACATAATCAAGTACTGCACTTTGCTTCGCTAATTCCTCAACCAGCGAACGAACATCTACATTATAAATTGGAATACAAATACTTAGCATTGTGTATCAATTAACTTACAGGCTCGAATTTTATTGTTTTATAACTGAAGATAAATTCCTCCAAGTACTCTTCTATTCTTTTGTCGTTAAAGGTTTCAGAGAACATCAAATGTTGACATTTTGGCAAACTTTCAGCAATTCTAGAAATCCTAAACTTGTGACCTTTTTTCATTAGCTCTAAGGTGTCATCCAATACAAAAAGTTTCAATTTAGAAACGTTGAAGCCATTTTGTATGTATAAATCAAACACTCGTTTCGGAGTACCAATAATGATTTCTGTTCCATCAAAAAGGTCGTTGCGTTGTTGCAACATATTTCCTTTTTCATGCGCCATGTCAACTGTCAAATCTAAATATTTACAGACCAGCTGCAACTTTGCATACAACTCTCGAGCTCGCACATCATCTGGAACGATTATTAATGCTCTTGGTGATCCTTCAGCTGGCTCCTCAATTTTCTGCATTGCACTTAAGATCCCCAGGGTAGATTTACCGCTGCCGTCTGGTGCTTCAATCAATAAGTTTTGACCACCTTTAATTGTGTCAATCATCTGATTTTGAAACTCGTTAAGCTCGCTAATTTCAATAACACGAAGATGCTCTGCTAATTCTGGTCGTAATTTTTCTAATGACATTAGATTAGTTTTTCATTGTTTTTGTGGCGATCAAAGTCACGCATCGTTTTCTTTTCAAAATTCTTTTGAAGCGCTTCCTCAAGATTGATTCCAGTTTGATTGGCAAGGCAGATTAGTACAAAAAGCACATCTGCAAGCTCATCCCCTAAATCCTTTCCTTTATCACTCTCCTTCTCGCTTTGCTCCCCGTATCTACGCGCAATTATGCGAGCCACTTCTCCAACTTCTTCCATCAAAACAGCAGTATTTGTGAGCTCATTAAAATAGCGTACTCCATGTTCTTTGATCCAGTTGTCAACGGCATTTTGTGCTTCTTGGATGGTCATTTTGAAATTGAAAATAAAGTGTTGTAACAAATTTGTGAACATTTTTTCACACTACAAAGCTACTCACTTTTACTAAAGGAAAAAGAATTCTTTATTTCTTGGGCAGTTTTCCGGCAATCGCTGTGGCTACTATTTGTCTCCCAAATGCGTTGTAATGTTCTGTTGGAAATGCTTCAAAAAAGCTTTCTTTCGGTAATTTTGCGTGAAGATCAATCACTAGAACGCCCATTTTTTTGAAATGATTCGTTAAAAATTCTGCATTTTTTTCAATTAGTGCTGGTAACTGCTGATCCACCAAAAGTTTCATTTTTTCAACGTTTTCTGGCAACAGCACCAAAATTAACTTGCTTTCGTGGGATTTTGCTAAAGCAACAATGGCCTCAAAATTCTTTAGTTGTTGATTGTCTGACTGAATATGAAATCCAAAGTGCTCAATCATTGTTTTCCCATCCTCACTATAATTTACTGTTTGAAAAAGTGAATCGCACCATTTTTTAATGGTTGGATGGTTGAAAGGCAAACGCTCAAATTTTTGCTGATATTCAATCGCCCGAAGATGCTCGTTTGGACTTTTATAATCGTACCACTTTGTTGCCGCAAAAAGATGATTCAGAAGAGAAGGGCGTTCATTCCAATACACGAAATTGCGTTGGAGAGAATTTTCTAAATCTGAGTGAATCCAGTTGGCACCAAAACTTCTCAAATTCAAATCCATCACTATTGTTTTAGGAAACTGATTTTCAGGTATTTTTTGTAAAATTTTCAGAAATATTCCTCCGTGAATAGCACTCGTGTCAATTACATTAACTGCTTGTTGAATGTTCTGTTGCAACAGGTCAGAAATGGAAAGTGTGATGCTGTCATCTGGTGCAAAAGCAGTATTGGTAGATGCTGAAAAATAGAGGAAGTTGGATTTCTTTTCAAGTCTTCTCTCAACCATTGCCTGCAGCCAACCTTCGCTTTTTTTAATGGAGGGATAAACCCATCGCTGATGAATAATTTGTGCAACCGCTGCAACCAGCAACAATCCTAGCAATCTTACGACTATGTATTTTAGTGGCTTCATCAGAATTGAAAATAGATAAATTGCATGTCGCCTCGCGAATTAAACAATAAGATACAGAGGAAAAATACCGCGTAAAAAGTCCATCGAACGAATGAAGATTTTTCGCTGAGATAGCGATCGATTCTTGATTTCCGAAAAAGTACTTCACTCGCAAAGAAAAGTGCAACTGGTATAAGTAGAAGAAGATATTTGATATCAAAAAGCGATTTTTCTCCAAGTGAACTTCCAAATTCTTGGAATACCCAAAATTGATTGGCACGGAACAAAATCCATCCAAACATGACAGCGGTAAACGTAGTTGACCAACGAACCGTTTTTTCAAAAAAGGATAATTTTTTTCCTTTTGGAATTGGAAAAAATGTTTGCTCGATGAGGTAATAGATACCATGGAAAAGACCCCAGTAAATAAAAGTGACGCTTGCTCCATGCCAAAGGCCACTCAATCCAAAAGTCAATATAATAGCAAAGATCCATTTTCCTTTTGAGGTTTTATTTCCCCCCAATGGAATGTAGATGTAATCTCGGAACCAAGTGGAAAGTGAAATATGCCATCGATCCCAAAATTCTTTTAAAGAATAGGAACTGTAAGGGGAACGAAAATTGTCTTGTAATTTCACGCCAAACAAATGCGCTACACCAATTGCAATAAGTGTATAGCCAAAGAAATCGGCATAGATTTGAAATCCGAACAGCAAGGCACCGATAACACGAGAATAAAGGTCAAAATCTTTTGGTTGCAGGTAAAGCGGAGCGATAATGTCACCAAAATTATCTGCAATGACCATCTTCAGGAAGAAGCCGTATAGCATCAAGCGAAACGCTTTTTTAACAATCTCAAAGGTAGGATTCGGTGCGTTAAAAAGTTGTGGATGAAGGTGTTCAAATCGCTCAATTGGTCCTGCAACTAACTGCGGGAAAAAGTTGACGAAAAGCGCAAATTTGGCAAAATTTCGTTCGGGAATGGTTCTGCCTCGATAAACATCAATGGCATAACTGACCGTTTGAAACGTATAAAAAGAAATACCAACTGGAATTCCAAATTCGAAAATGAATTGCAGGTACAAGAACGACTCATTGTCATTGGCAAGCGCCTTGAACCATGCACTTCCCCCAATGAGAAAATGGAAGTATTTGAATAAAATTAAAACGCCAAAATTCGAAATTAAACTGAACGCAAGCCAAATTCGTTTCTTGAGAATGGTTTTTGAGCGATAGATGAAATTTGAAATAAAAAATTCAGTGGCGGTGGAGTAGAGCAGAAGTGCTAGATACTCAACTTTCCAGCCTGCATAAAAAACATAACTCATCACCAACAGAGAAATCCACCTTGATTTGCGAGGCAATGCATAAAATAGCAGCAAGACCAGTGGAAGAAATAGTAGAAATTGGATGGAGTTAAATGTCATTCTTTTTCAAAAAAAATCATTCTTTATTTTTCGAGTCGATAAGAATTGTCACTGGTCCGTCATTGACAAGTGAAACTTGCATATCGGCACCAAAAATACCTGATTTCACAATAAATTCAAAAGAGTCATTTAAGTGCTTCAAAAAGTATTCATAGAGAGGGATGGCCGTTTCTGGTCCAGCAGATTGGATAAAACTCGGACGATTTCCTTTTTTTGTTGAAGCAAATAATGTAAATTGACTGACCACCAAAATACTTCCTTGGATGTCTTTTAACGACAAGTTCATTTTACCTTCTGCATCTGAAAAAATGCGCAATTGTGTAATTTTTTGGAGGAGATAGTCGGCATCTTCAAGCTTGTCTTCGTGTTCAATTCCGATCAATACAAGTAGACCTTGTCCAATACTTCGATCTTCAGTGTCGTTTTCAATTTCAACAGACGCTTTTTTCACACGTTGAATCAGCGCTCTCATCAGTCGTATTTGTTTTTTCGATGAATCTCGGATTGGTCTTCGGTCATCAATTGATAATATGTCATGTACCTTGATGCTGCAATAGCTCCATTTTCAACAGCTTCTTTTACAACACATTTTGGTTCATTCAAATGCTTGCAATTATGGTATTTACATTGTCCTATTAAGTCGCGCATCTCTGGAAAATAATGAGAAATAACATCCCTGTCTAAATCAGTAATTCCGAAAGCACGAATACCAGGTGTGTCGATAATATATCCACCAGAACGCAAACGATGCATTTCCGCAAACGTGGTAGTGTGCTGTCCTTGTAAATGCGCTTGCGAAATTTCTCCGATACGTAAATCCAAACTATCATCTAAGGTATTGACGAGGGTTGTTTTTCCTACGCCACTGTGACCTCCAATCATCACTTGTTTGCCATCAATTTCTTTTTGCAAAGCCTCAATCGCAGGATCTTCTTCAAGCGAAATACTTAAACATGGATAACCGATTTTTTCGTAAAGCGCGCTAATTTCCTGTAAACGAACTAAATCGCTCTCGTTCAACAAATCAATTTTATTGAAAATGATGCTTGCGGGAATCCGAAAGGACTCTGCAGCAACTAAAAAGCGATCGATGAATGAAAGCTGTATTTCAGGCGATTTCAAGGTCGCAATAATGTACAAACGATCAATATTAGACGCCAAAATTTGCATCTGTTTGCTTAAGTTGGTCGACTTACGAAAAATGTAGTTCGTTCGTTTTTCAATTTCAGTAATAGAAAAGCGGTCAGATGCCTCCTCATTGTCTACCATCACATGATCACCCACCGAAACAGGATTGGTTGTTTTCAGACCTTCCATGCGAATTTTTCCACGTAAAAAGCAATGCGCAATAGTACCGTTTTCCAGTTCCACTGTATATATTTTCCCCGTTGATTTTAACACAAGACCTCGCATGAGCACAAAGATAACTTTTTAGATAATAGACCGCTCCGCTTCAAGACAAAAGACTCGCTCACTTCGACAAGCTCAGTGCGAGTCGCTTCAAGACAAAATAGTTAGTTTTGAAAAAGAAATGAGTCTTGACTATTCACTCTTGATGTCTTGACTCTAAAACGTTATCTTTGTTGTTCTAAAGAATTCAATATGTCAATCGAGGTCAAAAACCTATTCAAATATTACGGTGATCAAGCTGCTGTTCGCGATGTTTCTTTTGAAATAAAAAAGGGAGAAATAGTTGGATTTTTAGGTCCAAATGGCGCTGGAAAATCTACCACAATGAAAATCATTACAGGCTTTGTAAATGCCAGTGAGGGTGAAGTGAAAGTGTGTGGAATGCCTGTGGATACAGATTCATTGGAAACACGAAAAAAAATTGGTTACCTTCCTGAGCATAACCCCTTGTACCTTGACATGTACGTGAAGGAATACCTTGAATTTGTAGGAAAAGTGTACAAAATCAAAAACCTCAAAGCACGTGTTGCAGAGATGATTAAATCTGTAGGATTGGAAGTGGAGCAAAACAAGAAATTGGGGGCACTTTCGAAAGGATATCGTCAACGTGTAGGTTTGGCAGCAGCCATTATTCACGACCCTGAAGTGTTGATTTTGGATGAGCCAACTTCTGGACTTGATCCCAATCAATTGGTGGAAATTCGTGAATTGATTCGGAGCATTGGAAAGTCGAAAACGGTAATGTTATCTACCCACATTATGCAAGAAGTAGAAGCTATTTGCGATCGAGTGCTAATCATCAATAAAGGACAAATTGTAGCTGACAATACAGCTGAAGCTTTGCAACACAGTGAAGCCAGTCAAACAGTTTACGTGGAGTTTGAAGGGACAATCACCAAAGCGCAATTGAATAAAATTGATGGTGTTCGCAAAATTGAAAAAGTAGGTGAGGGATGGTTGCTGGAATCGACTGATAAAATAGATCTACGAAAAAATGTAGCTCAATTTGCGCAGCAACATCAGCTGTTAGTATTGACATTGAAACTCGAAGAGAAATCACTAGAAGAAGTATTTAAAGAATTAACAAGATAGACCTTAAGATAGTTAGACTTTATTATGTTAGGACTTGATCCAGCCCTGATGTCTAAAAACCCTAATGTCATAAAATCATAGAAAGTGGTAAAGAATTTTATAGCAGAATTGCAGTGGCGTGGAATGATCCACGATATGATGCCAGGAACAGAAGAAGCACTAAATAAGCAAGTGTCGGCCGGTTATATTGGCTTCGACCCAACGGCGGATTCTTTGCATGTTGGACATTTAGTTCAAATTATGACCTTGGTACATTTTCAGCGAGCAGGACATAAACCTTTTGCATTGGTAGGTGGCGCAACTGGAATGGTAGGTGATCCATCTGGTAAATCACAAGAACGTAACTTATTGGATGCTGCCACCCTAGATCACAATGTGGCAAGTGTTAAAAAGCAACTTGAGAAATTTTTAGATTTTTCGAGTGGAACAAACGCTGCTGAAATGGTGAACAATTTTGATTGGTTTAAGAACATGAGCTTTTTGGATTTTATCAGAGATGTTGGTAAACACATTACAGTGAATTACATGATGGCGAAGGATTCCGTTAAAAAGCGTTTGGAAACCGGTTTGTCGTTTACTGAATTTTCCTACCAATTAGTGCAAGGTTACGATTTCTACCATTTAAATTTGCACCACAAGTGCATCATTCAGCTGGGTGGTTCAGATCAGTGGGGAAACATCGTCACAGGCACGGAATTGATTCGAAGAATGAGTGGCAATGAAGCATTTGCCGTTACAACACCATTGATTAAAAAAGCCGACGGAACAAAATTTGGAAAAACGGAAGGAGGAAGTGTTTGGTTAGATCCAGTGCGAACTTCACCGTATGAGTTTTATCAATTTTGGTTGAATTCTTCTGATGCAGATGCTGTTAACTACATTCGAATTTTCACCTTGCGTACGCAGGAAGAGATCGAAAAATTAGAGGCTGATCACAATGAAACGCCACATTTACGTATTTTGCAAGAAGCAATTGCGGAAGATATTACAACACGTGTTCATGGTGAAGACGCCTTGAGAACAGCCATTGCAGCATCGAAAATATTATTTGGTAAATCTACTGCAGATGATTTAAAATTGCTTTCTGAAAAAGATTTTTTCTCCATTTTTGATGGCATTCCGCAAGCCGTTGTTTCGAAAGAAGACTTTCAAGCAGGATTTTCAATTATCGATGCACTCGCTGCCAAAACAGGATTTTTAGCTTCCAACGGTGAAGCGCGGAGAGAATTGAAAGCAAATGCTATTGCTGTAAATAAAGAGAAAGTGGGAGAAGATTTCGTTTTCTCAAGCGATCATTTAATCAACGATAAGTACATTCTCCTCGGAAAAGGGAAAAAGAATAATTACATCTTGATTGTTGAGTGATTTTTTGTGACGATTTTCTTTTCCTTTGTGCATCGTTTTACTAAAGCAAATTGAATTTTGAAGGAAGTTGTTCTGATAACCCCGCCATTTACACAGTTGAATACACCGTATCCAGCAACAGCCTACTTGAAGGGTTTTTTGAATACCAAAGGAATTTCCTCCTACCAAATCGATTTGGGAATTGAAGTCATCAACGCCATGTTTTGTTCTAATGGCTTGAGAACAATTTTTGATTTAGCATTTGAAAATGAAACAATTCAAACAGACAATGCTCAGCGAATTTTTGCCTTAAAAGAAGATTATATTGGAACTGTGGAGAGTGTCATACTTTTCCTACAAGGAAAAAATGATACTCTTGCGCGACAAATCTGCAACGAGGTGTTTCTGCCACAAGCAGCTCGTTTCAATCAATTGGATGACTTAGAATGGGCCTTTGGAAACATGGGCATTCAAGACAAAGCCAAGCACCTTGCTACTTTGTACCTCGAAGATCTTTCTGATTTTATTACTGAATGCATCGACCCAAATTTTGGTTTTAGTCGGTATGCAGAGCGACTTGGACTAAGTGCTAATTCATTTGATGACTTATACGAAGAGTTGAATAGTGAACCAACATTTGTAGATACAATTACCCTTCAATTACTAGATCAATCGTTGCGAGAAAATGCTCCGAAACTAGTCTGTTTTTCGGTACCCTTTCCTGGTAATTTATACAGCGCTTTTCGATGTGCAAAGTACATAAAACAACATTTTCCATCCATTAAAGTTTGTATGGGAGGTGGATTTCCCAATACCGAACTGCGCTCCATAGAAGATACAAGAGTATTTGAATTTTTCGATTTTATTACCTTAGACGATGGCGAACTGCCGATAGAATTGCTGGTAAATTACTGCCGAAACACAAACCTGTCTGCTGAATTCAAGCGAACTTTTTACCTCGAAAATAATGTAGTCGTTTATTCTAATACAAGTGAGCGAGTGGATTACAAGCAAGCGTTTGTTGGCACTCCAGATTATTCTGATTTACACTTACAAAACTATATTTCTGTCATCCAAATGGCCAATCCGATGCACAGTTTGTGGAGCGATGGCAGATGGAATAAATTGACGATGGCGCATGGATGCTATTGGGGGAAATGTACTTTTTGCGATGTTTCGTTGGATTACATCAAAGTTTACGAGCCAATCGTCGCGAAAATTCTTGTGGATCGCATGGAGGAACTTATTGCGCAAACGGGCGAACGTGGTTTTCACTTCGTGGATGAAGCTGCGCCTCCCGCACTCATGCGCTCTTTGGCAATAGAGATTATTCGTAGAAAATTGACGGTTACTTGGTGGACCAATATTCGCTTTGAAAAAAGTTTTACACGAGATCTAGCTGTTTTGTTGGCGAAATCGGGTTGTATAGCGGTTTCTGGTGGTTTAGAAGTGGCATCCGATCGTTTGCTAGCACTTATTCAGAAAGGTATAACGGTGGAACAAGTGGCACGCGTCACGAAAAATTTGAGCGAAGCAGGCATTATGGTGCATGCTTATTTAATGTATGGCTACCCAACCCAAACAATTCAAGAAACGGTGGATAGTTTGGAAATGGTGCGTCAACTATTCGAAGCAGGGATTGTACAATCTGGTTTTTGGCACCAGTTTGCACTTACGGCGCACAGTCCAATTGGTTTGCACCCAGAAGAATTTGGACTACAACCCGATTACAAAACCATCACGTTTGCAGACAACGACATTCAATTTAAAGATAGCACTGGCATCGACCACACAAAATTTAGTTTTGGACTGAAGAAATCGTTGTTCAATTTTTTGCACGGCATTGGCTTTGAAGTGCCCTTGCAGCAGTGGTTTGAGTTTAAAATCCCACGGACCCTGATCGCTCCAAATTATATTGAACAGTGCATTGCTAGTGAACCAATGACGATTTCGAAACCAAACATAAAACCATTGTGGTTAGGATCCATGCCAGTGAGCTCCATATTTACAAAATCAAAAAGAGGAGAAACCTGGGAAATGATGCAATTGATCATTCATGATAAACGAGATTGCTTAGAGATTAATCTTGATAAATTGCGAGGAGAATGGTTGCTCGAGAAGCTTGCAACTATTTCGATATTTTCCACAGTTAATCCCACAATTTCAGAATTGAAGGCTGATTTTGAATCCAATGATGAAGATTTTGAACTTTTTTGGTACTCTAAACCTTTGAATCAATTGAGAGAAGCAGGTTTGCTTGTTTAATTACATTCACATTCCTCGCACTCTTGTTGTGTTTCAAATCCTTTTGGTTCGCAACCACTATAACCAATTTGTTCGCATTTGTTCTCATTTTCGTTGTAAAACCAGCGTTGAAAATAAGCTTGACAAGCACCACTTGATGGGGTATCTTGACATCTTGCTTCTTTATCTGAACAATCTTTTGAGCAACTTGAGAATAATGAGCCGCTCAATAGTAGTAGTGTAATTAATTTCACGTTCATGTTAACTAGGTTAGTTATTAATACTCAATTTCCCACAAAAACAGACCATGTGCTGGAACGCTAACTGCGGCTTTCCCACGATCTTTATCATCAAGTATTTGACGGAAGTCTGCACGTGTAATTTTGCCTATTCCCACTTCAATCAAAGTACCAACCGTTGCACGCACCATATTGCGTAGAAAGCGATCTGCAGCAATTTCAAAATAGGCAGAATTCTCGTTTATTTTCACCCATTTTGCGTCATATACAGTACAAATGTTCGTTTTTACATCGGTATGTAATTTAGAAAGCGAGGTAAAATCTTGTTTTCCCAGCAACTCTTGTGCGGCATCATTCATTGCATCGAAATCCAGTAATTGCGGGAAATACCAACTGAGCGCTGTGTGAAAAGCTTCTTTTTGCTGATGTATAAAATAGCGATAGGTTCTTTTTTTAGCGTCAAAACGAGCATGCTTGTCCTCGGCAACTTCAGTAATTGAATGAATTGCTATGTCTTCTGGCAACATTTTGTTGAGACGATACTTATATTGGTCTAGATCTTCAATTTTGGATAAATTGACATGTAAAAAATACTGCTTTGCATGTACACCTGCATCCGTTCTTCCACAACCAACAACATCCACAGAATTGTTTGAGTTTACTTTGGTCAGCGCTTTTTCAATTTCTTCTTGCACCGTATTTTGTTTCGGTTGCTTTTGCCATCCGAAATAGCGTGTGCCTTTGTAAGAAAGTTCAAAGAAATAGCGTTTCACGGTACAAAGTTAAACGAAAAAACCTCCGACAATGCCGAAGGTTTTCGCGTAAGTGAATTCAATTCGTTTTATTTTTTAGGTATTTCAAAACCTGTCATATCAATTTGGTACATGTCCAAACTCGCTTTTTGTCCAATAACCTCAAAGCTTGCCATCACTGCTTTACTTAGTTCAGGGTAGAATTTGAAATGAGAATCGTTGTTGACAGTGTTCACCATGATTCCAAGATTTACAGGCGTTCCCCATTGTCCACCACCTAAATTTTCACACACATAGATATCTAGACCGCCCATTCCTTTGAAACCATCAGAACTGTAAAAAAGGAACTTGCCATCACCAGAAATAAATGGAGTTGTTTCATAGTTGGAGGAGTTTACTTGTCCCATTGGAAGTACTTTTGGTGTTCCCCATTTTTTTCCTACTTTTTCCACCATGTAAATATCCATGGATGATTTATCTCCTTTTCGATCTGAAGCAAAATACATTGTGTTTCCATCATCTGTCATTGTTGCAGATCCTTCAAAGTACGATGTGTTCAATTTCTTATTGTTGATTCTTTTTGGTGTGTTCCATGTTCCTTTCGTAGAAAGTTCTATTTCATAGATGTCAGAACTTTTGGATTGATTTCCTTTCTTGTCAATCGCCGCCATATTCACAGTCATCAAGCCAGTTTTCCCGTCTTTCGCCATGTAGGTAATCGCATCGAATCCTTCTGAGTTTAATTTGCCTAAATCGTTAGAAATGGAATCCCACTTATTGAATTCTGCATCCCAAATCGCTCGGTACACATCCTCAAAGTATTCTTGGTCGTCTGGATTCATTTTACCTCCCTTAGTGTCGCTTCTTCGAGAAGAGAAATACATTTCTTTTCCTCCATTGATCAAAATTGGGTTGTAATCGTTGTTACTTGAATTTACATCACCATCTAACAACACTTTTTTTGATGTTTTTCCACTTGCTATTTGTTCATGTGCAAATTTCGCTTGTTCAATGTGCAACTGAATAAATAGATCCTGTGCGCGCTGTTTTGTCAATTTTTCTAGCGCAATGTTGTAATTAATAATTGCAGAGTCCAGGACCAACATACGGTGGTAAGAGCGACCTAGTAAGTGATACACTTCCTTGTCGGTTTCTTCCTTTCCTAGGTTTATTGCTTGACGAGCGTACTGGAGCGCGTAACCGTAATTGTTCATTCTGTAGTGACATTCAGCAATCCAAAGTGGTGCTTTGAATGTATACGGATCTTGCACAGCCGCTTCACGAAACTTTAATAATGCAGCACGTACTTGTCCCGCTTGAAACAAAGTTCTTCCTTCGTCAATAATAAATAACGCTTTTGTTCGATCTACAATATTACTTGTATCTGTTGGGAGTGGAGTAGTTGCAGCAAAAGTCGTATTCAGCGATAAACTTATAACTAAAAGCAAAAAGATTTTGTGAAGCATAGTGTGTTAGAATTCGTTATTTAACACAAAAAAACGCATAATTTCATTGATATGGAAATTTTAGCCTAAGTTTTTGTGCTTGAATAAAATGAGGAGGGTGAAAAATGAGAATACAAGCTATTTTTATTCTAAACGGTTTTTAGTTTTTTATTGCGCAAATCAACAACATCATTCATTGCAATTGTTGCTGCTACGATGGCTAAAATAGGGGCGAATGATGCACAAATCCAAAGCAAAAGATGCAAAAGATATATTCCTGATCCTTTGATGATTCCATCAGTAAAGGAACTTCCTGTAAAGAGGATTGTGAGATCGAGTGGTACTAAAATCATAAGTGAATAAACCAGTCCAATTGAAATGGCGAGTCCTCGGTGCTTGCGAATAAAATCAACACTCTCATCCACATTCCAGCGCAAGCGCTCGTTCACGTAGTCGAGAAAACTAAAGCCGTAGTAAAAAAACCAAACTACAAATGTTAAAAAGAAAATAGGGGATTTCTCTGGTTGTTCCCACCCAATAAATGCCGCAAAATAAAGGATGGCAAAAAACAAGTAGCCAAGAAATAGGTTCCGAAAGCCAATTCTAACGCCCCGAATAATGTCATTGTAGTATTGTTTTGCTGAAAGCGTGTAGCTATTTCCTGTCAAAATGTGTTCGCTTTTTACACTTAAGTAGGAGAAAAGGGGAGAAAGCAAGATAACAACGATGTATTTTGCGAAATGCATGAGTGTAAAGCCTACAATGATTTCAAAATAGAGGCGTACCATCGACCAAATAATACTATTCATGTTTTTGTCGTCGAGCACATAATGACGGGATGTTATTTTTGTCCCAAAATAATACATAAACAACATCAAGATAGCTGGTATGAGTGCAAACCAATATAATTTGTGCTCTTTGATAAACCGCAAGGCTTTCCAGTAGGCCCTCAATCCAAACAAGAAATTCTTGAAAAATCGCATGATTCAAAATTAATCAACTTAATTTAATTTCAACGGTGTTCCTATATTTCTTAACTTTACGTCCTTTAAAAACCCAGTACATTTTATATGGAATTGATTCCCCTTACTGCCATTTCATCCATCGATGGAAGGTATGCATCAAAAACAGAAGATTTTAGAGATTATTTTTCAGAATATGGACTAATTCGCTACCGTGTATTAGTGGAAGTGGAATATTTTATTGCCCTTGTCAATGAAGATCTTGCGCCTTTGAAAAATTTCCCACGATCTAGTTTCGATGAATTGCGCATTTTATACTCGAACTTTAGTTTAGAAGATGCTCAGTGGATCAAAAATGTGGAAAAAACGACTAATCACGATGTAAAAGCAGTGGAATACTTTCTAAAAGATCGCTTTGAAAAGTTAGGATTGAACGACTATTTGGAATTTGTGCATTTTGGATTGACGTCACAAGACATCAACAATACTTCAATTCCCTTGTCAATAAAAGAAGCGTTAGAAAACGTATATTATCCAACTTTACAGACAATTATTGATAAATTGAATTCGCTAAAGCATTTGTGGAAGGACATTTCAATGTTGGCAAGAACACACGGACAGCCAGCTTCACCAACAAAACTAGGGAAAGAGATTCAAGTATTTTCTGAGCGATTGGAAATTCAATTGAAGCAATTAAAAGCCGTTCCAATTTCAGCAAAGTTTGGTGGTGCAACGGGTAACTTCAATGCGCATCATGTTGCTTTTCCTACTAATAATTGGGTAAAATTTGCTAATAACTTCGTAAATAGTCAATTGAAATTGGATCGAAGTCAAACCACCACGCAAATTGAACATTACGATAATTTGGCGGCAATGTTTGACGCAATGAAACGAATCAATACGATTATTTTAGATTTGAATCGCGATTTCTGGACGTATATTTCGATGGATTACTTCAAGCAAAAATTGAAAGAAGGAGAAATTGGCTCATCGGCAATGCCACACAAAGTTAATCCAATTGATTTTGAGAACTCTGAGGGTAACATTGGAATAGCAAATGCGTTATTGGAGCACTTGGCAGCAAAATTACCAGTTTCGAGAATGCAAAGAGATTTGACAGATTCTACCGTTTTAAGAACAGTAGGAATGCCATTTGCTCACACCTTGATTGCTTTTAAATCCACCATGCAAGGATTGGATAAATTGCTTTTGAACGAGGAGAAATTTTTACTAGATTTGGAAATGAATTGGGCGGTGGTTGCTGAAGCACTACAAACCATTCTTCGCAGAGAAGGTTTCCCCAAGCCCTACGAAGCGTTGAAAGGCCTAACCCGTAAAAACGAAGCGGTAACAAAAGCTACCGTTCATGAGTTTATAGATACCCTACTTATCTCGGATGCATTAAAAGCAGAATTGAAAGCTATCACTCCACACAATTACACAGGAATTCAATTAATAAATCAATAAATTAAAAATTAAATGTTTATAAAAATAACAATTGTAGCATTAGCTATTTTTTCTTCAGGAGTAATTAACGCACAAAACTCAGTAAAATGGGGAGATATGACCAAGCAGCCTGGTCGAATGAGTACTATTATTGCCGATCAAAGTGGTGATTTTTATGCCTTACGCTACACCGGTGGCATGTTTGGAAGTCTAACACTGTCAAGCCATAAAGATTTAGCACTTTCTGCAACTGGAAAAATTGAAATGAAAGTAGAGGGTGCAAAAGGTAGTTTTCAAGGCGCTAGAAATATCAATGGTAAATTATTTGTCTTTCTGTCAGATATCAAAGATGGTTCCAACACTATTTTTATGCAGGAGTATTCTAAAGATGTTCAGCCAATTGGAACACCCACAAAAATTACATCCTACAAATTTGAGAAAGGCAAATTCAAAGGAGGTTTTGATGTTATAACATCTCGAGATCATCAATTTTTTGGTGTGATCTGGTCTATTCCTGGTAAAAAAGAAAGTGCGGATGCTTATGGATTTATGATTTTCGACAACGAAATGAATGAAGTGTCAACTGGTGCGTATGAACTTCCATACGAATCAAAACTTTCATCAATTCAGCAACATCACTTATCAAATACTGGAGATTACTTTATTAATGTTGTAGAATACAAAGAATCTGAAAAGAAAATTTTTAAATCGTATTTAGATTATAAAGCATCACATATCTACCACATCACTCCTGAAGATATGGAAGATTATGAAATTAATTTGGAAGGAAAACGTATTGAAGCAATGAATATTAATTCTGATAACAATGGTGTATTTACCTTAATTGGAACCTATGGTGAAGAGAAAAAATCAGGCGTAAATGGTTTATTTCATATTCGCTTGAATTTTGATAAAGCAGAAGTGATCAGCGAAGGTTTTCAAGAGTTCGGAAAAGATTTCATTACTCAAGATTGGTCAGATCGAGCGAAAGAAAAAGCGGAGAAAAAAGCTTCGAAGGGGAAGGGAGAACCGCAGTTGTTTTCCTATGTGATGCGCCAAACTGAAATTTTAAAAGATGGAAGTATCATCGGTTCAATGGAACAGTACTATGTTGAAGTGGTAAAGATCACTGATCCAAAAACAGGAGTAACTAGCACAACACATATCTATTATTACAATGATATTGTCGCATTTAAAGTTGGAACAGATGGTGAGTTTGATTGGTTAAACAAAATCAATAAATTGCAAGTTTCTACAAACGATGGAGGATATTTAAGTTCATACTCTCGTTTCATTAACGACGGTAAGTTATGCTTCATTTTTAATGACAATGACAAAAATTACGATGAAGCTGGAAAATTCATTGCCAAAGAGGGAGGAGGTGTTTATTCTGCTGCTTACACTAAAAAGAAAAATGTAGTGTCAATTGTGGAAATGGACCTAGATAATGGTGAGTTTACAAGAAAAACCTTTTTTGATCGTGCGGAATTAAGTGCGATTGCAGTACCAAAATTCTTCAATGTTGATTACGCTACAAATACACTTTTGTTGTATGCTCAATTTGGTAAAAAAGAACGTTTTGGGATCATGAACATTAACGATTAATTATTTGTTTAAAATTAGAATAATATCACTTTTTCTTGTGCTTGGATTGGAAACAGTTCAGGCACAAAAAAACGTGGAATGGAGCGATTTTCAGCGAACTAGCTCTAGTTTGCTCCAAATTATTCCTAAGAGCGGTAAAGATTTTTATGCCTTAAGATGGTCGGGCTCTGCTGTGCTTGGAAAATATAAACTAGCAGGGTACAATAACCTAAGTCTGTCCGCCACTGGAAAAATTATGCAAGTTGCCGACAATACCATGGCTGCCTTTCATGATATCGTGCAAATCAACGATCGAATCTTCGTGTTTCTTACGGATAAAAAAGATGGGCAAAATCATATTTACATTCAAGAATATGATCAAGAATTGCAAGCAATTGCCAGTCCGCAACATCTTGCCGCTTATGATATTGATTTTATGAAAGACCGCGGTCTTTTTGAAGTAATTCAATCAAAAAACAAGGACTATTTTGCTGTTATTTGGCAAGTTGAAGCTAAAAAGGGTGACAAAGACAGTTACGGTTTTAAAATTTATGATAAGATAATCAACCTTGTGTCTGAAGGTGATTATAAATTACCTTATAACTCAGAATTAAGTTTTATTTCAGATCATCATTTGGCAAATGATGGAAATTATTTTATTTCTGTGGTGGAGCATAATGAACCTGACAAGGGACTTTTCAAAAGTCAAGAAAACTACAAAGCAACACACATACTACAAATCAATGAAGACGGCATAGAAACATTTACGCTCGATTTAACAGATCGCAGAATCGAAGCTATGGAGTTGTCTGACAATGGAGATCAGATTTTTACTTTAACGGGTGTTTATGGTGCGCCAAAAAGTAGTGGGGTATCAGGTTTGTTCTACATGCGCATCAATTTTGCTAAGAAGGAAGTCATCAATGAGGGATTTCAAGAGTTTGGTGCTGACTTCATTACCCAAGATTGGACAGATCGTGAACGTGAAAAAGCAGATCGAAGAGCCGAGAAGGGCAAAGGAGAACCCCAATTGTTCGATTATGTCGTTCGACAAACAGAGGTTTTAAAAGACGGAAGCGTAGTAGGTTCATTAGAGCAATATTACATTCGTTCTGTGCAATCATACAATTCTCAAACGCGCACATACACTACCTTGTACTACTACTATTACAATGATATTATCGCTTTTAAAGTCGGCGTAAACGGTGGGTTTGATTGGCTGAAGAAGATCAGCAAGTACCAAGTTTCAATTAATGACGGTGGCCCATTTAGTTCTTATTCTCGCTTTATCAATGATGGTAAATTATGTTTCATTTTCAACGACCATGTGCGCAACTATGACGAGATGGGTAATTTTACCCCCTCAAAAAATGTGGTCGCTGCGAGTTTTGCCAAAAAGAAAAATGTGGTGGCGATGGTAGAAATGGATTTACAATCGGGTGAGTACACTAGAAGGACATTTTTTGATCGTAGTGAAATTACAGCCTTATCGATTCCAAAAGCATTTGTGGTTGATAACAAAACCAATCAATTGTTGCTCTATGCTATCTATGGTAGAAAAGAACGATTTGGTATTCTGAACATCAACGATTAAGCAGCAAACAAGGATTTAATGCGTTTATATGCATTGATTAACAATAGAATTATCGACATCAGCGCGAAGGCTCTACCCAAATAATCACCGTGTTTTGCATAAAATGTCAAGGTAGAATTTCGTTGAAGGGTTCCTTTGATCACTGCCGGTTCCCAATATGGTGTTGAGCTTATCACATCTCCACGTTGGTTAATGATTCCACTAATGCCAGTATTGGCTGATCGCGCTACATAGCGTCTCGTTTCTATTGCCCGTAATCGTGAAAAGCTTGCATGTTGCTTATATCCTGGGGTGTTTCCCCACCAGCCATCATTCGTGATAACAAAACATATTTCAGCACCCTTTTTAACTTGTTGAGCAAGTAAATTTCCCGATACCGATTCGTAACAAATCAGAGGAGCAATCTTACCAACGTTCGTTTGAAATACCTGTGGTTCTTTTTCAATTCCTAATGATCCACTAGTTCCACCACTATTCAATGCTAAGGTCTCCAAAAAAGGAAATGTTTCAGAAAAAGGAATAATCTCTGCCCCTGGAACCAATAGTGATTTATGAATGAATTCAGTTTTATTCGCTGAATTGATAAGCATAGATGTGTTGTAATACTCAATATAGCCAGGTCCGCCATCCATTTTTCGAGAAGCTCTTGAATTTTTTTTCTCAAAGTATTTTGCCGTCGAAGCACCAATGATGAGATTTGGTAGTTGCCATTCTTTTTTTTGTTGGATGAGGAAATTCACACTTCCTACCGACTGCACATCTTCTTCATAAAATGCTTCAGGCAAAGCAGTCTCAGGTGCGATTACAAAGTCAGTAGTGGAGTCAATCGCTGCAGAGGCATACGATGTTAGCTTTTCTAATTGCGAACGCGTAGAGCTATCGAATTTCTCGTTGTAGGGATCAATGTTGGGTTGAACAATGACAACATTTACAGGATTAATTGTTTCCTCATACGAAAAGTACATCCAAAGCGACAAGGTAAATGGAAGTATAAAAACAGCACTTCCAATGGCAATTAATTGATCACTCTTTCTGCCAAAATCTTTGTTTATCCATCTTCGTTTCAAAATTAGTAAACCAAGAATGTTTAATGCTAATACCCAAATTGTACCACCATATACCCCAGTAAATTCATACCATTGCACCCATTCTGGTCGAATGGAAAAATAGTTTCCTAAATGCAACCATGGCCACGAAAGTTCCCATTGGTAATGCAAATATTCAAATGCCACCCAGAAAAAGACCAACGATAAATATCCAACGCTTACACCTTGCAACTTTTTGACCGAATGGAACAATTGGAAAAGGATGACCATGAAGATGGTGTTGAGTCCAAACGCCATTAAAGAGCCCTCTAGTGTTGAATTGGAAACCCACCAAGTAGTACCAAGATTGTAGATGATAAATGTGATGAAGGAATGAACCAATAACTTTCTTGAGCGATAATTTTTGCTCGCAATTTCATTTTCAATAAGTAGAAGTGGTATCCAAGAAATAAAAACCAAGGGCGTAAGGCTTCCACTAAATGGAAAGGAAACAACCATCAAGATTCCCGACAGGACGCTCAGTATATACCGTTGAATTTTCGAAAATTTCATAGCTCAAAAATAACAAAAAAGGCCGTCCGAAACCGAACGACCTTTTTACTATTGTAAGTGAATTTTATTTAAAAATAATCTTCATTTCTACACGTCTGTTTTTCTGACGACCTTCTGGTGTATCGTTAGTAGCGATTGGCATTGTTTCACCAAAGAACAATGGATACAATCTTGCTGTTTCAATACCTTCTGCAACCATAAAGTTACGAACAGCCTCAGCACGTTTTTTAGATAAGATCATGTTCTTCTGATCGTCTCCAACATTATCCGTGTGACCAGCAATCTGCAGACCCCAATCAGCTTTCTTTTTCAACACACCTGCCAATGCAAGTAATGATGGCTTAGAAGCTTCTTTAATGATGTCTTTACCAGTTTCAAACTCTAAGTTATCGAACGCAGTTTGTAAAATTTCTTCTACTTCCTTGTCAATCTTAGGACAACCTTTGTTTTCAACCGGACCTGGAGTACTTGGACAATCATCATCTTTATCAAGAACACCATCCTTATCAGTATCAATGAATGGACAACCTTTGTTACTCAACGGACCCGCCAAGTTTGGACATTCATCATCTTTGTCAAGTAGACCATCGTTATCAGTATCTGGCCAAGGACAACCATTGTTTTCTTGCGGTCCGGCAACTGTAGGACAAGCATCTAGGTAATCTAGAACGCCATCATTATCAGTGTCAGGACAACCGTTGTACATCAAAGGACCTTTATCATTAGGACAAGCATCTTCATCATCTCTGATTCCGTCACCGTCTGAGTCAGGACAACCGTTGAAAGCAACTAATCCTGGGATATCTGGACAATCATCTTTTGGATCGATTACACCATCATTATCACGGTCAGGACAACCATTGAATTCAGCAACACCAGGTAATTCAGGACAAGCATCAATTTTGTCAGGAATACCATCTTTGTCTTTGTCTGGACATCCTTTGAATTCAGCTAAACCAGCTTCATTCGGACAGTCATCTTCAAGATCTTTGATGCCATCACGGTCAGTATCTGGACATCCTTTAAAATCCCAAACACCTGGCACAACTAGACACTCGTCTAATTTATCAGAAACTAAATCTCCATCAATATCAGATGGGTGAGAATATAAAACTGGAACTCTTAATCCAGCATAGAATTCAGCACCACGAACTTTTCCAGCAGCAAACAATGTTCTGAAGTCAGTAACACCAAATGTCATAGGTCCAAGGCGTGTTCCAACACCAGCTTTAAAACCAGAATATTGATTCATTGAAATTGGAATATGCAAACCAAACCAAGCATAATCAAAACTAGGTGTTAATGTGAATTGGTTAGCGATGTGCACTTTTGCTGCAGTACCTTTTGGCATCACATTAATCATTCCTGTTGCGTTCACATAGAACCATTTCCAAATGTGGTAATCCAATTGTAAGCTAATTGCGGTAGGAGTTTTCATAAAGAACGTTGAAGAAGTATCTTCTCCCGCTGTCCAGTCTGGATTGTTGGTAATTAAACTATCAATTTTGCCATCAACTTCAGCCAATGACCCAGCTCCATCAAAAGTATTAAGGTCAAAAGGGCTATTGGAGTTTACAGAGAAATTTCTAGACAAACCACCTTTTTCGAACTTCATTCCACCCAAATCAAGTAGGGCGAATCCTGCACGAATTTTATATTTTTCTTTGTCTTGTCTCCAGATGTTGGTTTTCCCATCCATGTCATATTTGTACTCTTTCCAATCAGGTCTCCACTCATAAACGAATCCTAGATCTAGTCCTAGTCCAAATTTAGAAGCCGCTTTAGGAATTCCATTTGTTGTTCCACTAGCAATCTCATCAACGTTATCTGAATATCCATAGTCGAAATTACCTTGCAGAATCAATGAAGTGTCCGCATTGTCTAATTTATAATTTAGATTGTCGGTATAGAAAAATCCTGCAGCGTAACCAGAAAGGTATTTAAGATTTCCACCCACTTTCATGAAATGTTCACCATCATCTTTCACAACTTGTGCGTACTTTAATCCGTATTCTGCCCATGTAAGGGTGTTGATACTTAAATGTTGATCTTCTAATTGTTTGTTCCATAAATTAGAATAATCCAAGCCATTTTCAACTAAGGTTGCTAATTGTGGAGTAACATTGTCAATGTTAGTAACAGAACGCATTTTTGCACCAAAACCAACTGCAATTTTAGGATTAATGTGAAACATGAAATTCAACACATCTATTTGGATGTTATTGTAAAGACCGATTGGCTTCTTTGAATTTTCATCGTATCGACGAAGTAAATAACGGTCAGTAAAAGTTGAATCTGGGTTCATCCACGCAGTATCTGTTGTAAATGATTTCTTCCACCATTTAGGCATATCACGGGTGTCAAAAGCTACACCGTTTTGATACATGTTGAAGTTGAAACTAAATAAGTTGACATCAACAACAAATCGACTATCAACAAAGCTTGCTGGCTGAACATCTGTTCCCATCACTCCCGCGTAATTACTAGCGTGAACTCCTAAATAATTTTGAGAATTACCAAGGAATGAAACAGAAATTGCGGCAAAAAGTAGAATTTTTGTAAGCGTTTTCTTCATAAGTAAGTATTAGTTATTTAATTGTGTGCTGAATAATGAAATCATCGACAATTGTTGAAAGTAAATATTCACCTAGTCGGGTAGTAGTCACTTTCGCTATTTGACTTCCTTCAAGTGGTTTTTCACCGATGAGTTCACCATTAAGCTGGTACAAATATACATTATTCTCAATATCATCTACAACAGAAAGTACAGTTTTTTGATTAATGTTGAGGTCGCAGTATACATTACTGATGGAGAGAGCTTCTGTTGTGGCAGATTGCATGATATTTCCTTTCTCATCAATCACCTTTACAACATTGTCTTTCCAAAGTGTTAAATAGATCTTTCCATCAACAGAATTTTCTTGGCAACTCGTTAAAGTAAATCCGCTCCAACCATTACCCAGGCTGTTTTGATTCCCTTTTTGGTCCGTTGCAATTACGCGATCGTCAACACATGCAAAAAACAATAATTGATTGGATACTTTAACGGCTTGAGAATTGGATGGAAGTGCAAACGATCGGTATTCACTTCTCGAATTTGCTTCATACATTTTAAAGTTGCTAGCATCATAAACACCGTAGAATATTTTTCCTTGACTTTGCCATACTTCAATTTCATTTGAAGATGCAGATAGTCCAGTTTTGATACGTGCATCCCGCTGTCCAGCTTGATTGTACACCAATATTTCTCCGCTGGTATTCAACCCCAGTGCCCATGATCTTCCCTTCCAAGTGTAAATTTTTGAGGTTGTTAATTGTTTGTCTGCAGCTACAATAGGGAACCCAAGTGGGTAATTGCCTGCCTCATCAAGCACATGGATTCCGTTTTTAGTGGTGATCACCCAATGGGGCATTTCTTTCCATTTGCTTTTGCTGATTTTTCCGACGGCCTGTCCGTTAAGGTGCTTTTCCCATAGCTTGGTCCCGTTGCGATAAGCTCGAATGAAGCCTTTTGTTGTAATTGCTACAAAATTACCTTCACCTTTATCGATAAATACGTCATGTATTTTACCTCCAAGTTTGTATGATTGATAGCTACTTTCTTGCTCTTTGGCAATGTTCTCAGCATTTTTACTAATTTTTGGAAATACTGTTTCGAAGAGTTTTTTATTGTAAACTGCCTTCGTGTATTTTGTTTCTTTTCCGATGTAGCGCTCAGACACCATGGATGGCAATTGCCCATATATTTCGGCAATTAGATCTTCATGCTGACTCAACGTATTGCCCAGTCGATAGTTAGCCACAATTTCTTCGCAAAGCTCCTGACTTTCAGAAATTACTGCAAAATTATCCATATTGTACACATAAAATGAAGACGTTGACCGCGATGGAAATCCTTCAAATAATTGCACATTGTCGAAAAAACCATACGGCCGATTGTCTGGATCTTGCTTCTTAAAGTCAAATAATGAGTTAATTGGGTTTTGACTTTCCTTAAAATCGCAGATGATTACTTTTTTACCTTTCGTTTCCAAAAACACAAATCCTCTATCTATCCACTGGTACATCGGTCCTTTTTTGAAAGTGAGATCATTAAAGGCTAAAAATTCTTTTTCATAAAAATGATAGGTATCGATTGAAACCGGCAAGGCTTCTACAAATAATTCTTTGTCATTGACTTGTTTTCCTGAAAGATTTTCATCACTCTTCGTAACATAATCGATTCGTCCGCCATTTTTAAGATACAAATCTGTTGTTTGTACAGAATTATCTTTAAAAACAACGTGAGTCAATGAAGATTTCATATCAAATTTGGTCCAACTTTGCTCAATTGGAGTGGTGGTGCTCACCAACTTACTTAAGTACAGCTTGTTTTTATAGATGGTGCCGCTGTAAGCTTTGGTGGTAAATGAATTAATACCAGTAAATATTGGTTGTAACTCCGTGTTTCGCAGTAAATTCTTTACGGATGATTTCGTCCATTTAGTAGTTGATTCAAAAAGAATATTGTCTCTTAGTGCGCTCACATACAAGGAAATCACATGGGTAGGAAGTTCATCAAGCGATTCGAGCAAAGATTTGTTCTGAAGTGTTGTTTCAAAAGGAAAAACAAAAGGATCATATTCTTTAAATCGATGAATGACTAAAACTTCACCATCTTCTTTTCCAAAAACAGTCGCTGCAGAATAGTCAGTGTCCTTGTCGATAATATCGAAAGCAACATACGTGGTCCATCCTAATGCAATAATGGCTAGAAAAATAAGTAAAAATCGTCCGAACATATTCTGAATTGTAAACAAAAGTACGCTGATAAAGATGCCTATTGGTTTTTTTTTGAGATTTAAATCAACAGAGTGATGTGAAAAGAACTGTTTGTTTATTTAAAAAGTGAAAGTTGGTCTGCTGGAAGTAAGGTAAACGATTTTCGATGGTGAATTGTCGCCCCGTGATTTAGGATTGCAATACGATGATCTTTGGTAGGATAACCCTTATTTTTTGACCAATCGTATTGAGGAAATTCTTCGTGCAAGTTCTCCATGTATTCATCGCGGTACGTTTTTGCCAAAACAGATGCAGCTGCAATGCTCAGGTATTTTCCATCACCTTTTATGAAACAAGTATGAGGAATAGTAGGGTAGGGTTTGAATCTATTTCCATCAATTATTAAATGCTCAGGAACCGTCGTCAATTTTTTTACAGCCTCGTGCATACCCAAAATACTTGCATTTAAAATATTTATCTCGTCTATTTTTTTTTCATCAATGAAGGCAACAGCAAAACTAATTGCTTCCTTTTCTATTATTGGACGCAAACTTGCTCTTGCTTTTTCAGAAAGTTGCTTGGAGTCATTTAATAATGGATGAAAAAAGTTCTTTGGTAGAATTACTGCTGCAGCAACTACCGGTCCTGCTAAACAACCTCTTCCAGCCTCATCGCAACCTGCTTCTATTCGATTTTTTTCTGCAAAAGACAAAAGTTTTTCTTTCATTTTTCAAAATTGGTAAAATATTTGTAGATTAGTTCTCTAAACATGAAGCAACTTTTTAAACTTGAATTACGTTTCACTATAAAACAACACAACATGAAAACATTATTTTGTACTTTAATTTTAGCTGCAGGACTTAGTTCAGTAGCAATGGCGCAGGAAGGTGTTGCCGTTAGTCCCTCTAAAACTGAAATCGCTGCGGGTAAAACAAGTGGAAATTTTAAATTCACACTACCCGAAGGAACAACTGCAGAAGATGTGGCTCAAAACTCGAAATATTATACCCATTACTTCACAGTAAATTATGATGCTAAATCGCGGGTTGCTGATATTACAATGATTTCTAACGATGAGAAATCGCGTTCAGTAATCATTCGTTTCTTAGTTGCTAATTCAGTTGAAAAATTGAATATAGATGGTACTCTAGTTAGTACTGGAGATTACTTTGAAAAATATTTAAAATAATAAATCAACACTAGAAAAAGAAACCCGTTTAGTAATAGGCGGGTTTTTTTAATGCAATAAATTGAACAAAAGTGCGGCTGAAACTGCGCCTGCAATTGGACCGACCACTGGAATCCAGGCATATGACCAATTACTATTTCCTTTTCCTTTTATGGGAATAAGTGCGTGCACAATTCGAGGCCCCAAATCTCTTGCTGGATTGATGGCGTAGCCTGTTGTTCCTCCTAATGAAAGTCCAATTGCCCACACTAACGTAGCAACTGGAATGATCGCAAAACTTCCTGCTGTATTAGGGATCGTAAAACTCATCGCTACGTACATCAACACAAAAGTTGCAACTACTTCTCCAAACAAGTTAATCGGAGTGTTTTTGATAGCTGGGGAGTTACAAAAGCAGGCTATTTGATCGCTTGGAGCATCTGAAGATAGATCGAAATGATTTTTGTAGAAGATGTAAACAACCAATGCGCCAAGCATTGCACCTGAAAATTCTCCTGCGATATAGACCAATGCTTCCATTCCGCTGTAGGTGCCATTGACCATTCCAGCGACAACAGTGGCAGGGTTTAATTCACCATTACTGCCAAGTCCGATGGCTACATTACATCCAACAAATACGGCAAAGCACCATGCTGCTGTAATCGCAAAATAGCCTGCTCCATGTCCCTTAGTTCCTTTTAATACTACGTTTGATACAACTCCATTTCCTAACAAAATTAGAAAAAATGTTCCCATCAGTTCTGCAATAAATAGCTCTTTCATGGCAATGCGTTATTTAGCCCAGTTTTTAGTGCGACCAACTGCTTTGTTCCATCCTTCCAGTAATTTGTCTACTTTCTCTTGGGTCATCGTTGGTAAAAACTCACGTTCTACTAATCTTTGCGTTTGAATTTCGTCAATACTTGTCCAGAAATTAACGGCTAAGCCGGCTAGGTAGGCAGCGCCAACGGCCGTAGTTTCTAAATTTTGTGGTCGATTGATTTTAAATCCAAAAATATCAGCTTGAAATTGCATTAAAAGATCAGAAGCAGCAGCTCCACCATCTACTCTCAACTCAATTGTTTTTACTTCAGAGTCAGCTTCCATCGCTTTAACGATATCATATACTTGATAGGCGATTCCTTCCAAGGTTGCTCTGGCGATATGTGCGCTGGTTGTTCCACGAGTTAGTCCAACGATAGCACCTCTAGCAAAGGGATCCCAATGTGGTGCGCCTAATCCAGTGAGTGCAGGCACAAAATAAACGTCGTCGGTATCTGCAACGCTTGCCGCTAGTGCGTTAATGTCAGAAGCTTTGTCGATAATTTTCAAACCATCCCTCAGCCATTGCACAGCTGCTCCTCCAACAAAGACAGAGCCTTCCAAGGCATATTGCACTTTTCCATTAATTTTCCAAGCAATTGTAGTGAGTAGATTGTTTTTTGATATCACGGCCTTATCGCCAGTATTCATCAAAAGAAAGCAACCAGTGCCATACGTGTTTTTCACCATTCCGGGCTCTGTGCACATTTGACCAAATAATGCCGCTTGCTGATCTCCTGCAACCCCCGATATGGTTATTTTTGATCCAAAAAGTGAATCGTCCGTTGTTCCAAAATGAGTGCTACTTTCTTCTACTGAAGGCAAAATTGATTTCGGAATCCCTAAAATTGAAAGTAGTTCGTCATCCCATTCTAACGATTGAATGTTAAACATCAATGTTCTCGAAGCGTTCGAAACATCTGTTTTAAATATTTTCCCGTTGGAAAGTTTCCACATTAACCAAGTATCAACAGTACCGAAGCACAATTTTCCTTCTTCCGCTTTTTTTCGAGCACCCTCTACATTGTCAAGAATCCACTTTAATTTTGTCCCAGAAAAGTAGGCATCTAGCACCAAACCAGTTTTGTTCTTGAATTTTTCAGACAGTCCTTGATCACGCAATTCATTGCAAAAATTCGCTGTTCTACGATCTTGCCACACGATTGCATTATAGATAGGTTCTGATGTTTCTCGATCCCAAACTAGCGTTGTTTCTCGTTGGTTGGTGATGCCAATTGCTGCAATTTCATGCGCACTAATTCCAGCTTTTGCGAGTACCTCTGCGGCTACTGAAATTTGAGATGACCAAATATCTATCGGATCATGTTCTACCCATCCCGGTTGTGGAAAATGCTGCTCGAAATCTTTTTGTGAAGAAAAACTTGCTTGTCCTTGATGGTTGATTAAGATTGCACGCGATGAAGTAGTTCCTTGATCGAGCGCTAAAATGTAGTTGGTTTTATTCATGGTTGTTTGCTGTGTAGTCGACTAGTAAATAATTTTTTGCAGTACTTAGAAATTGAGCTGTTTGTTCTTTAGCCCAATTTTCATTTTTTCCTAAATGATTCGCCATAAATTCTGCAACGCGAGCCACTGAATCTATTGCCGATTGAGTATCCAAAAATAGCAATCGAATTCTTCTTGCCAAAATATCTTCAACTGTCTCGGCCATTTCATTTTCCATTGCCCAAAGAACTTGTGCAAATGTGTAGTCGTAATTGGGATGAATTTTTTTCCCTAATTCACTGTTTGAATCTTGTAGTTGCTGGATTTTAGCTTGGTCGGAGCCATAGAAGTAAATTGGATTTTTACTTTCATCGATTGTCTGTTGTTGGTAGCCATGAATTTTGAAATCTTGGGTAACACAATTTTTTTGCGGAAGCGAAGCAAGGCTTATTGCTTGATTGACAATTTCTTCTGCCATCTGTCGATAAGTTGTCCATTTTCCTCCTACAATGCTTATCAGTCCACCTTTTGAAGTGATTATTTTGTGACTGCGCGAAACTTCTTTAGTGTTTTTTTGATTGTCTTTTGGTGCTGCAAGTGGTCTTAAACCTGCAAAAACAGCGAGTACATCATTTTTTGTTGGAGGATTTTTAAAGTAGTGATTAATATTTTCAAAAATGAAATCGATTTCATCCTGACTCGCTATGGGTTCTATTCGCGCTTTTTCAATTAATACGTCTGTGGTTCCAACAATCACTTTATTGTGCCATGGCACTGCAAAAAGTACTCTTCCATCACTTGTTTTGGGTAACATTAAAGCACTTGTGCCCGGTAAAAAACTTTTATCAAAAACGAGGTGTATTCCTTGGCTTGCGACGACCGTTTTTAGATGATTTTTGTCTTCCATCGACATGATTTCATCTGTAAAAACACCCGTTGCATTAATGATTACTTTTCCTTTTACAGTATATTGTTTGCCAGAAATTTGATCTGTGAATTCTATTCCATTGATGAGATTCCTTTCAGAAGATGTTAATTTGTTGACTTTGCAATAGTTGAGAATTGTTCCACCATTTTCAATAGCAGATTGCGCTAAATTGATGGCTAAACGTGCATCGTCGAATTGGCCGTCGTGGTACAAAACGCCTGATTTTAGTTTTGTTGTATCTAATGTCGACAGGTGCTCACTTGTGCTTTTTGCCGATAGAAATTTTGTTTTACCGATGCTCAATTTTCCTGCAAGGAAATCGTAGATGCTTAATCCGAAATAATAAAAAAAGCCATTCCAAAGACTGTAATTTGGGATAATGAACGATTGATTTTTGAAGAGGTGAGGGGCATTTTGTGCCAAAAGTCCACGTTCTCGTAGTGCTTCTTTTACCAATTTGATATTTCCTTGAGCTAAATAGCGAACACCACCATGAACCAATTTTGTACTTCTACTAGAGGTGCCTTTTGCAAAATCACTCGCTTCTACAAGTAGTATTTTGTAACCGCGGAGCGCGGCATCCAGCGCTGTACCTAAACCACTTGCTCCGCCACCAATGATGATGATATCCCATTCATTAGTTTTGTTAAGTTTTGACAATTGGTCGGCACGCTTCATGGAAGTAAATAATTGTTTTATGAAAAAAAATCCTGACTCTCCCGCTATTAATCGGGATGAAATCAGGATCTTTCTCGAACTATAAAAAATTATAAAGTATAACGACCGTCGTTGATTAATTTCTCAGCAATTGCTTGACGGGCAACTTTCGTATTGAAAGGCTCCGTTTTTAAGAAACGCTTCAGTCCCATCAACATCATGCGTTGTTCATCACCTTCAGCAAATGTGTTAATTGCGTCTTTTCCAGCTTTTTCAATTTTGTCTGCGATGTCGTAGAAGTAAGTTTTAGCGATTGCAATTTGAATGGCTGCAGCTTCTTCTCCTTTTGATGCGATCAGTTTTTCAACACGCAAAAGAACCGATTCAGCTTGGTAGGTGTAAATTGACATATCTGCGATGTTCATCAATACCTCTTGCTCTTTTCCAAGTGTTTGCATCAATTTTTGAACAGCACTTCCAGCTACCATTAAGATTGATTTTTTGAACCCTTCCAAATACTTATTTTCCATTCCTAAAACTCCTGTTGGCGCATCGCCCATTTCTGGAATACTCATCAATTCACCAGCAACTTTCATCGCAGGGCCCATCAAATCAAGTTCACCACGCATTGCACGACGCAAGATCATGTCAACCGTAAGCATTCTATTGATTTCGTTTGTTCCCTCAAAAATTCTATTGATACGTGCATCACGGTAAGCTCTTTCAACTGATGACTCAGCAGAATAGCCCATACCTCCGAAGATTTGAACAGCCTCATCAACTACATAATCCAAACATTCTGAACCAGCAACTTTTAATACAGCACATTCTGCAGCATATTCTTCAATTCCTTTTAGCATTGCCTGCTCTTTCGACATTCCTTCTGCAATATTTGCTTCAATCGCATCTTCAATGTTCTGAGCAGCACGATAAGTAGCAGATTCTACAACAAATGTTCTAATGGCTTGCTCTCCGATTTTGTAGCGAATGGCTCCGTATTTTGAAATTGCACGACCGAATTGCTCGCGTTCGTTTGCATATTTAATCGACTCACTGATCGTTCCTTTTGCTCCACCAATAACCCCAGCAGCCAATTTGATACGACCAATATTCAAAATATTCAAGGCAATCTTAAATCCATTTTGACGCTCAGAAAGCATGTTTTCAACTGGCACTTTTACGTTATTGAAAAATACTTGGCGTGTAGATGAACCTTTGATACCCATTTTTTTCTCTTCAGCATTTAATGAAACACCTTCAGATTTCGCTTCAATTAAAAAAGCAGTTAAGTTTTTATCATCGTCAATTTTCGCGAAAACTGTCAACAAATCAGCAAAACCTGCATTTGTGATCCACATTTTTTGTCCTGTCACAAGGTAGTGTGTTCCATCTTCAGATAACACTGCTTTTGTTTTACCAGAGTTAGCATCTGAACCGGCTCCTGGTTCAGTTAAACAATACGATGCTTTCCATTCTCCAGAAGCTAATTTTGGAGAATATTTCGCTTTTTGTGCTTCATTTCCGTAATATAAAAGAGGCAAAGATCCAATTCCTGTATGTGCTCCATACGCTACCGAAAATGAATATCCTGTACCCAGTTTTTCAGTTGCCAACAAGGAAGTTTTGAAGTCAACACCCATTCCGCCTAATGATTCTGGAACTGAAAGACCTAATAAACCTAGCTCTCCAGCTTTCTCCATCAATTTAGGCATTAATCCTTCTTCCATCTTGTCAAGTCGCTCAACAAGTGGTGCAATTTCTTGATTAATAAAGTCTTCACACATTTGACCGATCATTATTTGTTCTTCGGTCCACTCTTCTGGTGTAAAAATTTCGGAAGGTAAAGTCTTCTTGATGATGAATTCTCCACCTTTAATAGGTTGTTTAATAGTTTCCATTCTTATTTATAATTTTTTTAGTCCACTAATGTACAATTATTTTTTAAATTACTATGTGTGCATAGATGTTTTTTTCGCACAAAAAAAAACGCTGATATCAGAGTTTGATTCTCCTGAGTTTATAGAAAGATCGAATGGAAGCGATTTTTTGTTCTAAATAGAACTTTTTATTCTAAAATCAAGTGAGTGAATATATTGGGGCGATGCTATTCCCAACCTCTCAGTTCAATACACGCTCTAATAAATTTTAAGTTCAGTTCGATTTGTGTTTCATTAATGGAGAAATTAATGGCTTTTTTATAGGAAAGAACTGCTTGATCTAAATCATTTTGATGTTGGTACAACATTCCATAGTAGAAATGAATATCGGCATCTTCTTTATTTCTTAACAATTTGGCTCTTTCTAACAGGTAACTTGCCTCTTCGAATCGTCCTTCTTTGATTAGGATGAGGGAGTATTGGGTGTAGGTTGGAAAATATTCTGGATCAGCTTCCAGGGCATTTTTATAGTTGATTTCCGCCTGATCATTTCGCCAAAAATTGTATGAAATTCTTCCTAACTCATAGTGAGGTTCAGCACGGTTTGGCCATTTAACTATTAAATCTTGACATTTTGTGATGGCTCGTTCATAATACGCTTGATTAATATCTTGTGAAATGAGGTACATGTCCTCCTTGAATTTTCCAAAATAGGCGTCGATAGGTGTCATAGTAGTATGGTTTGTTGTATGAATTAGGTGCGAGCAATATTGATTTTTAATTTCTGCCCTTTAATTTTTTCATTTTGAATGATGGAAAGTAGATCATCAACTTTAGTGCGGTCTACTGCAACATAGGTAAGATGGTCGCCAACGTGAATGAGTCCGACTTCTGATTTATCTAGTTTTCCTTTTTGAATTAAAAATCCAACGATGTCAATCTTATTGATTTTATCTTTTTTTCCACCACTCATATACAATGTAATCCACTTTGCAGCTTGCGGTAATGGAACATCTGTAGGTATTTGAAAATCTTGCAAGTTTTGTGAGAACGGGAACGATCGATTTTTATCTAGAAAGACGAATACATTTCCTTCTTCATTGACACGTGCAGTTCTTCCGCTGCGGTGAATAAAAACATCTTCTTTTGGAGGAAGTTCAAAATGAATAACATTTCTAATGTCAGGAATGTCTAGTCCCCTCGAGCCTAAATCGGTGCAAATAAGGGTAATAAAACTTCCATTTCTGAATTGAAATAGTGCTCTTTCACGCTCATCTTGTTCCAATCCACCATGATAAGAAACGGCTGAAATATCGCGTTCTAATAGATTTTCCTTTATTGTTTCAGTGCTTTCTCTCAAGTTACAGAATACGATGGATTGTTCATTTTGGAATGAGGAAATTAAATTAGCAAGTACATCAAAATTGTCGTCACCAACTTTATTTATTTTAAAGTAATTGTGTTTGAGCTCTTTTACATTGTCTAAAAAATCGTGAATTTTAGGATGCTTAAAACTCAAATATGCTGGGTAAGTTTTCAATTGCGTAGCTGATACCAATGTCGTGTATCCTGGTCTGCAATTTTCAAAAATATAACCCATTTGGTCTTCAAAGCCAAACTCTAAACATTTATCGTATTCATCAATAACGATTTGATCAACAGTTGAAAGGTCCAAGTTGCTGCGCTCAATGTGGTCGCAAATTCTCCCCGGAGTACCAATCAAAATACTTGGAAGAGGTGAAAAACTTTTTTGTTCTATTTTAAAAGAGTGTCCACCATAGCAATTTAAAATTTTAAAATTGGAACGCATTTGTCGCATCACATTTTCCACTTGAATTGCCAATTCTCTGGTTGGAACAATTATCAATGCTTGAATCCTGTCTAAATTATCTTGTAGACGAAGTCTTAAGGGTAAAAGAAATGCCAATGTTTTACCAGAGCCAGTGGCTGATAATATTAATTGATTGCTTTCAGAAAGACTTTCTACCGTTTGCTTTTGCAAGTCATTTAATGCTTCAATTTTTAAATGTTGAAGCGCTTCATTGATATGTTGTTGAACTAGATTCATGTTGCAAAGATACGGAGGAATTTACTTTATTTTTAGTTTGACGTTTTGACTTTATGTGACACTTACTATTTAGAAAGTGACTGCTGGGCAAGTTTCTATTTGGTAAGTAGGGGTTGAAATTTATTAAAAAAACCGCTCTCATTTCTGAAAGCGGTCTTGACTATTTTCAATAAAGGCGAATAATGTTCTAGTTTCTTAATGTCTTACATCATTTCAAAAACACCTGCAGCACCTTGCCCGGTACCAACACACATGGTTACAACGCCATATTTTTGATTGCGTTTTTTCAATTCATTCATAATTTGAACGGTTAATTTAGCGCCAGTGCAACCAAGTGGGTGACCTAATGCAAGCGCACCACCGTTAACATTAACGAGATCCGTATTAATGCCTAGTTCGCGAACAACAGCTAATGATTGCGAAGCAAAAGCCTCATTTAATTCAAATAAATTGATGTCATTTTGGCTTAATCCTGCTTGTTTCAATGCCAATGGAATAGCATCTACCGGGCCAATACCCATAATTCTTGGTTCAACACCTGCAACGGCATAGGATTTTAGCTTAGCAATTGGAGTAAGGTTCAATTCTTTCACCATTTTTTCAGACATTACCAACACGAATGCTGCTCCATCAGAGGTTTGAGAAGAATTTCCTGCCGTAATACAGCCGCCGTTCGCAAAAACTGGCTTCAACGACCCAAGAGCTTCCACTGAGCTAGCGCGTGGACCTTCATCTGTATCTACAATAAAACTTTCGATTTGTGTTTTCTCGTTAGCATCTAAAAAAGTACGTGACACCTCAATCGGTACGATATCGTCTTTGAAACGACCTTCTTTAATGGCACGTAGGGCTTTTTCGTGTGATTGAAAAGCAAAGAAATCTTGATCTTCGCGACTTACATTGTATTCTTTGGCTACCGCTTCAGCTGTTAGTCCCATTCCCCAATACCAATCTGGATTTTTTTTAGCAACTTTTGCATTTGGAACAATTCTCCAACCACCCATCGCCATCATCGACATTGATTCTGTTCCACCAGCGATGATACAGTCTGCCATTCCAGCTTGTATTTTTGCTGTTGCTATCGCAATTGTTTCCAATCCTGATGCACAATAGCGATTCACTGTCATTCCAGGAACTTTAACCGTATCCAACGCCATTAATGAAATCAAACGACCAACATTCAAGCCTTGCTCTGCTTCTGGGTTCGCATTTCCAACAATAACATCTTCAATTCGTGTCTTATCAAGTTGAGGAACGCTATTTACTAAATGTTTAATTACGTCTGCAGCTAAATCATCTGGACGATAAAAACGGAATCCGCCACGACCAGCTTTTCCAACTGCTGAACGAAATCCTGCTACGATATATGCTTCTTGTTTCATAATATTAGATTTTAAGACCGAAAGAGTCAAGAGTCAATACTTTCACTGGAATCCAGTCTTAAAGTCTTTTGTCTTGAAGTCTTTTGTCTGTTTAACTAGTTTCTTAAAATTTTACCACTTTTCACTAAACTTTCAAGGCGTTCTAAGGTTTTGCGTTCAGCACATAATTCTAAAAAGGCTTTTCGCTCAAGATCCAAAAGATATTGTTCAGTAACGACAGTATTCTCGCTCAGATTTCCACCACAAAGTACGAATCCAAGTTTCTCAGAAATTACGCGATCATGGTCTGACATATAATTTCCACTTAACATGGAGTTAGCTCCAACGTATACAATTCCAAGACCTTCTTGTCCCATCACCGAAATGGTTTTCTCTCGTTTTGGAGCAACGTACCCTTTTTCCGCTATTTCAAGTGCTGCTTCCTTTGCAACTTTCAACTGATGATCTCTACTAACAACTACTTCATCGATGCCTTCTCTCAAGTATCCTAAATCGAATGCTTCGTAGGCAGATGTTGCAACTTTTGCTTGACCAATAGTCAAGAAACGCTCACGCATACGGTTAATTTTGATGTCACCATCTTTCAATTCTTCAGAAAGTCGTTTTGCAAATTCTTTTGATCCACCACCACCAGGGATTAATCCAACTCCAAACTCAACCAATCCGATGTATGTTTCTGCATGTGCAATTACTTTATCAGCATGTAAACACAACTCACATCCACCACCTAAGGTTAATTGATGAGGTGCTGCAATTACCGGTATGTTTGAATAGCGAATGCGCATCATGGTATCTTGGAACGCTTTTACTGCAAAGTTGAGTTGATCAAAATCTTGCTCAATGGCCATCATGAAAATCATTCCAACGTTTGCTCCAGCAGAGAAATTTTGACCAGTATTTGAAATTACTAACCCTTTGTATTCTGCTTCCGCTAAATCAATTGCTTTGTTAATGCCTTCAATCACACCACCTCCAATGGTATTCATTTTGGTGTGGAACTCAAGGTTCAAAATTCCATCACCGAGATTGACTAAAGTGGTATCCGCATTGCCCCAAACTTTATTATCTGCGCGAAGTGCATCCAAAATCACTAAATCTTCTGTTCCAGGAATTACTTGATATGATTTAGAGTTTAAATCGTAGTAATATTTTTTACCACCTTCCGACTTGTAAAAAGAAGTTATTCCAGCAGCCTTCATTTCTGAAACCCAAGCAGCAACAGCTTTATTTTCATCAGCCGCATATTTCAAGCCTTGGTCAAGTCCCAAAACATCCCACGTTTCGAAAGGACCTAGTTCCCAACCGAATCCAGCTTTCAGGGCATCATCAATTTTGTAGATTTCGTTTGAAATTTCTGGAATTCTGTTTGAAACGTAGGCTAGTAATCCAGCGAACATTTTACGATAGAACTTTCCAGCGTCATCCTGACCCATGAACAACATCTTTGTGCGTGTTTTTAGGTCGTCAATGGACTTTGCCATTTCAAGGGTAGCAAATTTCACTTTCTCTTGCGAGCGATATTCCAACGTGTTTAAGTCTAGGACTAGAATTTCACTTTTTCCGTCGGCGCCTTTTGCTTTTTTGTAAAAACCTTGATTCGATTTGGATCCTAACCAATTGTTTTCAATCATTTTTGCAACGTAATCTGGCAAGACAAAAGTATTGTGCTCTTCATCATTTGGGAGGTTGTTGAAAAGGTCTTTTGCCACGTGCACTAATGTGTCTAATCCTACCACATCACTTGTTCGGAAAGTAGCCGATTTTGGTCTGCCTAAAACGGGGCCTGTCAACTTGTCGATTTGTTCAACAGTCAATCCTAGATCACGTACAGCATGCAACAAGGCTAACATCGAGAATACTCCAACACGGTTGGCAATGAATGCAGGCGTATCTTTACATAAAATCGTTTTCTTTCCAAGAATTTTTGAGCCGTAATCCATTAAGAACTCTGTAACTGCTTGACTTGTTTGAGGAGTTGGGATGATTTCCAACAATTGTAAATAGCGTGGTGGATTGAAAAAATGTGTTCCAGCAAAATGCGCTTTAAAATCTTCACTTCTTCCTTCGTTCAAAAGGTGAATTGGAATTCCAGAAGTGTTAGAAGTAATTAAAGTGCCAGGTTTGCGGAATTGTTCTACTTTTTCAAACACTTGTTTTTTGATATCAAGACGCTCAACCACCACTTCTATGATCCAATCGCAAGTTGCAATTTTTGACATATCGTCGTCGAAATTACCTGTTTCAATTCTTGTTGCAAATGATTTTCGGTAAATTGGTGAAGGGTTTGATTTTAATGCAAAATCCAAAGCTCCATTTACAATTCTGTTTCTTACAGCTTTACTTTCTAGGGTTAAACCTTTCTTTTGCTCGTCTGCGCCTAATTCTCTTGGCACGATGTCGAGTAAAAGAACTTCGCATCCAATGTTTGCAAAATGACAAGCAATACGAGATCCCATTACTCCAGAACCCAATACTGCGACTTTTCTAATGTGTCTGTTCATCTTTAGATTTAATTTAATTTAATTTTCTTTAACTCGTCTTCTATTATGATGTCCACTTTTTGAACGACTTCAAAAAATGCATTTAATTTTTCAGTGGATACATTGTCTGCTATTTTAGCATTAAATCCAACAATGAAATTTTTCACTTCTTTTCGGAATTTAACCCCTTCTTTTGTTAGATAAATCAACACTTTTCGTTTATCGACCGTATCTATTTTTCGATAGATTAAACCACGTTCTTCCATCGTTTTTAATGTTCGCGATAAAGAAGTAGGCTCCATTCCCATTTTTGGTCCAAGAGCAGTACTCGGCGTACCTTCTTTGTCGACACTCATCAAAATGAAGCCAAACGACATTGTCATGTTGTGTTCAGATGCTTTTTGATTGTACATTCTTGAAATTCGATACCAAGAAGAACGTATCATGAAGTCGTACAAAAAACCAGGTTGGTCACTCATTTTTATTAATTAGGTAGTATAAAAGTACATAATTTTTTTATGTACGCATATAAAAAATAAATTAAAATTGTGGGATAAAAAAGGGTACTATTACACTACTTTGACTACCATATTTCGTCTGAAATATAGACAGTTCCTTTAAAATGCGCAACTTTTAAAGCATGTTGATTGAACACTTCAATTTCATAAATGCCAATTTTTTTCCCTCTACTAATTTCCTTTGCAATAGCAGTTAGGGTGTCGTTAGGAAGGCATTTTTTGATGTGAGAAATAGAAGTTTCTATACTTACCGCTTTATGTCCGCGAGAATTTGAAGCAAACGCAAGAGCAGAATCGGAAATCGAATAGGTAATTCCGCCATGCAGAATATTGTGACCATTTAGCATTTGCTCATTCACCTTCGCTTGCAGTCGGCAAGATCCTAGACCAGTTTCAATGATTTCGATTCCTAGCCAGCGACTGAAGGAATCTTCCTTCATCATAAGTGCAACAATTTCCGCTGGGGATTTCATTTATTCAGCAATGTGCTTGCCAATCAAGGTAATCATTGCGGTAGTAACAATGAATAATTGTGTAGCAGTTTCATCATCCATTTCCGAACCATCTTCGTCTGGGGTAGAAATCTCCATCAACATAAATTGAATTAATTCAGATTGATCAGTGTATTCTTCCACTAAATCAAAATTGTCTGACTCGAAATACTCATCCAACATAGCAAAGAATTCTTCTTCAAATCCTTCAATATCGTCTTCAGTAATTTCTGTAACTACAACTTTCCCCTGCTCAAAGCACTCAGAAATTAAGCAAAAATAATAAGCAAGTAAACCATGTAGTTCATCATTGTCATATTCGTCTGCTGCAGAGTGAATATAGCTCAATACAACAGGATATTTCTCTGAAAATTTTTCAAAATGTGCTTCTAATTGATCGTCTGTAAAATTGTCAACGATGTCAATAGCTGCTTCAATGTGTGCTTGGTTAATTTGTTGCATTTTCAATTTTTTTTCAAAGTTATTGATTAATGTCCAACTATTTCTATTTTCGTACCTTTAATCGTCAAAATTTTACATGTTGCATTTTACGGAAGAATTTTTGAAGTTTTTTATGGAATTGGCTGCCAATAATAATAAGGAGTGGTTCGATCTCAACAGAAAACGGTACGAACAGTTTGTAAAAGTTCCTTTCCAAAATTTTGTTCAATTAACTATTGCAGAGATTTCAAAAAAGCATCCTTCCTTCAAAGATCTGCAAGCAAAAGATTGCATTTTTAGAATTCACCGCGATATTCGATTTTCAAAAGATAAAACACCTTATAAATTGATGGTTTCAGCCGTTATTGCTCCAGAAGGTCGAAAAAGTAAAGCTGTTAATGGAGTGTATATCGAATTAGGTCCGGAACATTTCAGAGTTTATGGTGGAATTTATGAAATCGCGACAGAAGATTTGTACCTTGTACGTGAAGGAATTGTGGAGAATTTAGCTGAATTTCAGAAAATTTATAAGGATGCAAAATTCAAAAAATACTTCGGAGGAAGAATATTAGGAGAGAAGAATAAGATTATTCCAAAGGAATTTCGTGAAGCTGCAGAAAAAGAGCCTCTATTATTCAATAAGCAATGGTACTTTTTCTCGGAATATTCTTCTGATGTAATTCTTCAGGAAGGTTTGGACAAGTTAGTGCTTGATTGTTTTGATGCCGGTCGTCCGATGGAGGAATTTTTTAATCGTTTGATAAGACGATAAGTACATTTTTAATAAGTAAAAATCAGGATATGAAAATCATTTTATTAGTAGTTGGAATTGTTTTGACCAGTTCGTTTTCTATAGCCCAAAAGCAAAAATTGACATTGAAAGATGCTGTCATGGGACAGTTTAGAACTTTTGGTGCTGATCGGATCAATGGATTTCAGTGGATTCCTAACACCGATTGCTATTCTCATTTTACGAAAAACTATCAGACGCTTTTGAAATCATCTGTTGGTGGCACAAAGGATACTGAATGGTTCACACTTGCACAAGTAAATGCTGCTTTGGAAAGTGAACTTTCGAGTTTTTTTGGTTTGCAATGGAAGAACGAAAATGAATTTTTCATCAATGATGGTATAAATTACTATGTATTTAACACCGTTACATCAAAAGGAAATCTACTTCATGGACTTGATGAGCAAGCGGCAAATGCTGAGTTTCATGCAGCAACAAACAACATAGCTTTTACAAAGGGTAACAATGTTTATGTCAACACCGGCGAAGGATTAAAATTAATTGTTACCGACAACGAAGATAAAAATATTGTCTCAGGTCAGTCAATTGCGCGCAATGAGTTTGGAATAGGAAAAGGACTTTTTTGGTCCACAGATGGTAAACATTTGGCATTTTATCAAAAAGATGAAACTGAAGTGCACGATTATCCTTTATTGAATATCAACGAAACCCCAGGAGACTTGGTGTCGATAAAATATCCGATGGCTGGACAGAAATCGGAGAAACCTAGGGTTGGAATTTATCATTTAGAAACAAAACAGACTGTGTTTATTTCGCCAAAAGGAGCGAAAGATGACTATTTAACTAACTTAACGTTTACGCCTGATAATAAGTATGTGGTGATTGCTGAGGTGAATCGTGGACAAAATCACATGTGGTTGAATGTGTATGAAGTGAAATCGGGTGCCTTTGTGAAAACCTTGTTGGAAGAAAGTTCAGATAAATGGACGGAGCCAGAACATCCTGCATTTTTCCCTAACGGTGCATCGAATAATTTTATCTGGATTTCAGAAAAGGATGGATTTAATAACTTGTACTATTATGATTTCAATGGAAACCTGATAAAGCAATTAACTGCCAATAAATTTGTGATCAAGGATATTTTGGAAGCAAAAAACAACGGTGGGCTAATTTATTTCACGGCAACAGGTGAGAACGCCATGAACACATTGGTGTATTCAGTTGATTTGAGAGCTAAGCAAACCTTGGTTTCAAAAGGGGAGGGAACACATGAAGTTTATTTTTCTACAGATGGGAAGTTCTTTTTTGATGCGTTTTCAAATCATACAACGGCTTACCGTGCTGAGATTTTCACAACAAATGGAAAGAAAGCTAAATTCCTTTTGAACAGTGCTGATAAATTAAATACGGTGGAAATCGGCACTTCTGAAATTGTTGAATTGACTGGAAAAGATGGTTCAAAATTATACAGTCGATTAATTAAACCATCAAATTTTGACGCAACTAAAAAATACCCTGTTTTGGTCTACGTTTATGGAGGTCCGCATGCACAGATGGTAACTAATTCTTGGTTGGATGGCGCTAATCTTTGGATGTATTGGATGGCTGAGCAAGGCTACTTGGTGTACACATTAGACGGAAGAGGATCAGGAGAACGAGGTGTTGCTTTTGAAACTCAAATTCACCGTCAGCTAGGAACCTTGGAAATGGAAGATCAATTGACAGGGGTGGAGTATTTGAAATCGCTACCTTACGTAGATGCAAACAGATTAGCTGTACATGGTTGGTCATTTGGAGGATTTATGACCACTTCACTGATGTTGCGTCAACCAGATGTTTTCAAAGTGGGTGTTGCTGGCGGACCAGTTACAGATTGGAAGTACTACGAAGCAATGTACGGAGAGCGGTACATGGATCAACCTGCAGAAAACGCAAAGGGATATGAAGAATCTTCTTTGTTAACGCATGCCGGAAATTTAAAAGGTGATTTACTATTGATACATGGTACTGTTGACGATGTGGTAGTGATGCAGCATAATTTTGCCCTTGTAAAAAAATTCGTTGAACTCGGAATTCAAATGGACTTTTTCCCTTATCCGATGCACAAACATAACGTTGGTGGAAAAGATCGAGTGCATTTGATGGAAAAAGTGTTGACTTATGTGATTGAAAATAACAAGTAGTGGACTTAGATAACGAATTAATAGATTTTCCTGTTGACAAAAAACGTCGGAGTGAAACTATAAGTAGTTTGATCGTTACCTTCTATTTTCTCAACTTTTTTTGTTTAGTAGTTGGCTTTTACCTTGCAAGGATTGATATTGAATCGATTATTTTTTCGGGAGCGGCATTGGTTTTATTGTCATTGATCTTGCTAATACTAGCTATAATTCAACGGAAGTACTTTGCTTTGCCTCAAGCAATTATTGGATTGCTAATTGTAGCTGCAATCTTTCTATTTATTGGCCTCAAGGAACTTTCACCAAGTGAAGCTAAAAAGCCAGTACCTGCTTTATTATTGATTTTTTTGGCCATTTACTTTATTCTTTTTACGCTTTCTCTCATCAGAGAATTTCGCTTGCCTAAACAAGAAAAATAAATTTTGGAAAAAAGATTCAATAAATTTTGAAATCTACAAAAATTGACTAAATTTGTCAATACAAAAAATGTCAATATGAAAACAATCATCAAAAATGCTCGATTAGCGCAAGGTTTAAGTGCTCGTGAATTAGCTCAAATGATTGGAGTTGACCAAACTTTGATATCACGCTTCGAAAAAGGAGATCGTTTTCCTACAAAAGAACAATTACATTCTTTGGCTGGCGCATTAAATTTATCCTCAGAAGAATTAATGAAACATTGGATCAAAGAGCGTATTCTAAAAGAGTACGGGTCAGAAATTCAAGTAAAAGAAGCATTAGCCTTGGTGAATGAGGAATTGATCACATACAAGCGAGGGTTTCCAATTTTATCAAAAGATTTAGCGGTGTTATTGAAAGAAATTGATAACTTGAAACTGAAGCTAGATGATCTTCGTTCCTTTGATTCGTATCGCATTAGTCAAGCGCTTGAACTAGAATATACTTTTGAGAGCAATAGAATAGAAGGCAATACACTTACTTTGCAAGAAACAGATTTAGTAATAAACGAAGGTCTCACTGTTGCAGGTAAATCAATGCGAGAGCATTTGGAAGCCATTAATCACAATGAAGCAATTGCTTATGTAAAGGATTTAGTACATCGCAAAGTAAAAATCAACGAGCGTGAATTACTTAGTATTCACAATTTGATTTTGCGTGGCATTATGCCAGAGTACGCAGGCAAATACCGCAAGGTTCAAGTAATGATCAAAGGCAGTCAGCACATGCCTCCGCAACCATTTTTGGTCGCAAAGAAGATGGAGGAATATTTCGAATGGTTTGCAGAAAATAAAGACAAATTGCATCCCGTGGTATTAGCAGCAGCAATGCATGAACGTTTGGTAACGATTCATCCTTTTATTGATGGAAATGGCCGTACTTCTCGCTTAATCATGAATCTTTTGTTGCTTCAAAAAGGTTTTGTGATAGCAAATATTAAAGGAGATTATTCCAATAGAATGAATTATTATACAGCATTGGAAGCAGTGCAAGTACAGGATGATAAAGAAGCATTTTTAATGTATGTTGCAACAGTAGAAAAAGAATGTTTAGAGCGTTACCTTCAAATTTTAACGTAAGAGAAAGGATTTTTCACAATTGTGGAAAATCCTTTTTTTCTTGTTTATCCATGGTGTTTTGTATCTTTGGAACTCAAAAATTGCCCTTCAATGAGTGAAATTGTTACGAAAGTGGAAAATTCCACCAAGAAAACAGATAAATCGATCTTACTTCAAGCTTTTACCTTGATGAGTGCTGCTAAAACTTTGGCAGAAAAATACGAGACCAACAAAGAAGTAACATCGAAATATGTGCATGCAACTTCACGTGGACATGAAGCTATTCAGTTAGCGATTGGAATGCAGTTGAATTCGCAAGATTGGGTTTCGCCCTACTACAGAGATGACAGTATTTTACTTGGAATCGGAATCACTCCCTACGAATTGATGTTACAAGTTTTTGCTAAGAAAGATGATCCATTTTCTGGAGGAAGAACGTATTATTCACATCCATCTTTGAATCGTGAAGAAATGCCTAAAATTATTCATCAATCTTCTGCCACTGGAATGCAAGCTATTCCAACAACAGGAATTGCGATGGGAATTCAATACAAAGAAAAACAAGGTTTAGCGGTTGATTACAAGGGACAAAACCCAGTGGTTGTTTGCTCGTTGGGTGATGCATCGTGCACGGAAGGTGAAGTTTCCGAAGCTTTTCAAATGGCAGCATTAAAGCAGTTTCCTATCGTTTTCCTGGTGCAAGACAATGGATGGGATATCTCGGCAAATGCCGCAGAGACTAGAGCTCAAGACATTACACAATACGCAAAAGGTTTCAACGGTATAGAAGTTCGGACGATTGACGGAACTGACTTTGATATTGCTTATGCTACCGTACAGGAAGTTTTCGATACTATTCGTGCAGAGCGTCGACCATTTATTATTCATGCGAAAGTGCCGCTTTTGGGGCATCACACTTCTGGTGTTCGTAAAGAGTGGTATCGTGATGATTTGGAAGAAGCTGCAACAAGAGATCCATATCCGAAATTGAAAGATTTACTAAGAAATAGTGGTGTTGGAGAAGCTGACATCATCAATATTGAAGCCGAGACAAGAAAGCAAATTGATTTAGATTACGACAAAGCATTGAATGCTGAGGATCCTTCAACGGAAAGTGTAACTAATTTTATTTTTGCACCAACTCCAGTCTTGGAAGAAAAAGGTGAACGCGAACCAAAAGGAAAAAAGAAGACTGTTATGGTTGATTCGGCCCTTTTTGCCGTGCGAGAATTAATGGAAAAGCATCCCGAAGCATTATTGTACGGACAAGATGTTGGAGGTAGATTAGGAGGTGTTTTTCGTGAGGCAGCAACCTTAGCGCAGCAATTTGGCGACAATCGCGTGTTTAATACGCCAATTCAAGAGGCTTTTATTATCGGATCAACAGTTGGAATGTCAGCTGTGGGATTGAAACCCATTGTTGAGGTGCAGTTCGCAGATTATATTTGGCCAGGACTTAATCAGCTTTTTACGGAAGTTTCACGCTCTTACTATTTATCGAACGGAAAATGGCCGGTGAGCTGTATCGTGCGAGTACCAATTGGTGCGTATGGTTCAGGTGGACCATATCATTCTTCGAGTGTGGAATCCGTGGTTACCAATATTCGAGGCATCAAAGTGGCTTATCCATCTAACGGTGCAGACCTAAAAGGTTTAATGAAATCAGCTTTTTATGATCCTAATCCAGTAGTGATTTTTGAACACAAAGGTTTGTACTGGTCAAAAATAAAAGGAACAGAAGGAGCAATGTCCATTGAGCCAGACGAAGATTATATTATTCCATTTGGAAAAGGTAGAGTGGTGCAAAGTGCTGCTATTTCAGCCATTGAAAAAGGAGAATCAGCAGTAATAATTACCTATGGAAGAGGCGTTTATTGGGCGCTTGAGGCATGTAAGGAATTTGCTGAAAAAATAGAAATCATTGATTTGAGAACCTTGAATCCTTTGGATCATGAACTGATGAATGAGGTAACGCAACGACATGGAAAAGTAATGTTAGTTACAGAAGAGTCAATCGAGGCTTCTTTCACTTTAGCATTGGCGGGACGAATTCAGCGCGATAATTTCAAATTCCTAGATGCGCCAATTGCAATAGTTGGTTCAGTTGACACTCCTGCAATTCCTTTGAATTCAAGTTTAGAAGCTGAGTTACTGCCAAATGCCGAGAAGGTGGAGAAAGCCTTGAGAGATTTATTAAACTTTTAATCCACCATCCAGTGAAACTGTTTTTGCATCAGAGGTAGATGACTAGTGTATATTTTTTCGAACTTAAATTTTTTATGATTCTGTAATTCAATTAGTAACTCATTCGTTTTTCTATTGAAATTAAACGGGATTACAAATTTATTTTCTTCATAATCAATTACCTCAAAGGTGTTTTTTAAGGAATTTATACTCATTTTGTAGTCGGACATCTCATCATTGATATTTTGAAAAATCAAATAGGAATCTCGATGAATAAAGATGCGTTTGATCTCTGATGACTGGTCTACATTCTCGTATGCTCCCGCAAGATGATGACGAGGAGCTATGTCATCATTGAAAATTCCACTTTTTAAATAGGGGATTAAAGCTTCAGCAAAAATGAGTAGAATAATTGCAGTTTTCACAAAGGGCTTTGCGTTAAAATTCCACAGTTTGTCTTCATAAGGCAACACAATTTGCTGCTGGATCAATATTTTGAATATGGTTTGTAGCGTCGGAAATGCTAAATACAGCGCTAGAGATAGAAGAAAAGCGCTGTACAACTTTACCGAAATATCAAAGGAAAAATTTACTGCCAGTACATTAATCAGAACCATCACTGATAGCAATGCTCCAATACCTCTAGTACGTCGATAAAGCAATAAAATAGCGGGAATAATTTCAGCCAAACCCATGAAAATACAGTATGATCTTGAACTACCCATGGTTGACCAAAAGAGAATGTCTTTATCCAGTTTACCCAGCGGTGTGAACAATAAGTTGGGCTCTGGTAGTGGAAATTGAGCTTTGAATAGTTTGTCAAAGCCATATTTCAAAAGAATTAAACTGAGGTAATACGCTGCAGCGAGTTGAATAATTTGCTTGATTTTTAGCTGCCTTATATCGGAAATCTGGTTTTTAATTAGCACCATCGCTACAAAACTCAAAAGTACTAGCAACAAAAAATGCATGTAAAATAGGATGCTGTCCGAAGATAGATCGAAAAATAAAGGGTGGAAGCCCAAGGTTGTTGCTAATTTACTGTTTATAGGAACAAATAGTAGGCGAATAAGCTCAGGTTGAAAAGAAAGTAGGTGGAAAGAAAAGGGAATTAAAAGAATTCCAAGAAGTAAAAAGCAGTCAACGATTCTAAGTTTCATTCAATCAGAACTTAATACGTATCATTGAGAATAAGGGCAAGCCATCCAAACAGAAACCAGTTGATAAGTGGGGTAGCTCTCTTTCTTCTATTTTTTATGTCTTGTTCATTTTCGCGATCTTTTATTGCTTGTCGAATAATCGTTTCCCGTTCATCGGCATCAAAATCTGGAGCATCAATGTCATGTTCATTTCTTGCATGTTCTTCGAATCCAATTAACTGCACTGTTGAAATGTCATTCGTGAAAAAGTACTCTTCTTTCAATGTTTTTTGAATTTCAGCAATCGAGTTCGTTCTGTTGAATAGTGGGTGATTGTAAACTGTGTCTTTTCCAGCCGACCATAAACTATTTGGGTGCGGTCGAGAGGAGCCAAAGTCGAATTCTGTGCATTGTTCGCTGGTAATCATAACAGCGATGTGATCATCTAACAAAATAACGCTATCCAGCTTAGAATTTCGCACCATTCGAGTTGGCGCCATTCCAAAGTTGGAATTACTGTGCTTTATTCCAGCAAAAAAATTAGAATTGCTTCCACTGTGACTTTTGTGGAAAATCATTTTGGTTTGACCAAATCCTAGGGAAAATATTCCCAAGAAGCTAAAAAGTAAAAGTTGTTTCATTGTATCGCTTTTGGAGTGATACAATCAAGGTATTGTTTGGTTCAAAATTAGATCCTCTAATGTTCAATTGCACAATTAGTGGGCTCCACGTGAATCAATATGTTTGCTATTTGAGGTAGTTCATGCATTAAGTAATCCTTTAGTTTATGCGCAATTTCATGTCCTTCATTTACACTTAAAGAACCATCAACTGTTGCATGTAAATCCACTAGGTAGTGCATGCCCGTTTTTCGAATGTAGCATTTTTCTGTCCCTAAAATACCCTCAACTTTTATAGCTTTCGCTCTAATTTCATGCACTAACTCAAGGTAATTGTGTTCATCCATGATTTCACCTAAAGCAGGTCTGAAAATGTGGTAGGCATTGAAGCAAATAAATCCTGCTGCAAAAAGTGCTGCCCAGTCATCTGCGGATTCCCACCCAGGGCCCATTAAGAGCGAAATAGAAATTCCAATCATTGCTGCTACAGATGTAATGGCATCGCTGCGATGGTGCCAGGCATCTGCTTTTAGAGCGCTACTATTTGTTTTTTTACTTCGTCGTAGCACAAACTGAAAACTCAACTCTTTGTAAAGAACAATACCCCCAAGTACAATTAATGTAAACCATTTGGGTGATTGATGAGGAGTTAGGATATGTTTGACGCTTTCTACTGCAATAATACTTGCCGAAATGAGAAGAAATCCAACGGTTATAAACGTGACCAATGCCTCGGCTTTACCATGTCCATACGGATGATTCTCATCAGGTGGTTTCGTTGAATATCTCAAGCCGAAAAGAACAATTGCAGAACTAAACACATCTCCAATCGATTCAATGGCATCTGCAACTAAGGCGTATGAATTTCCCAAAACACCAGAAATCAGTTTGATAATTGCCAGTAAGGTGTTCCCTACAATGCTAAACCAAACGGTATTAATAGCAAGTTTTATTTGCTTACTTTTTGCCATGGAACGAATGTAGAAAGAAAATCAATAGACATCAACAACTATCAACACTCATTGGCTGAAAAGTCTAGTTTTATTTACTTTTTCTCTTGTGTTTTACGAGTATTTTTGTTAAAATCCAATCTATGAAATTACCTCAACCATATACTTTAGGTCAAATTGCAGCACTGATTGATTGTCAGTTTGTCGGAGATGAAAATCATTTAGTGACTGGTATCAATGAAATTCACATGGTAGAGTCAGGTGATTTAGTTTTTGTTGACCATCCAAAATATTACGATAAAGCACTAGAAAGTAAGGCAACAACGATATTGATTGACAAGGAAGTTGAATGTCCAGTAGGAAAAGGCTTGATAATTTCAAAAGTTCCTTTCGATGACTACAATAAATTAACACGTCATTTCTCGAAGTTTCAATTGGATAATGCGAATGATATTGATCCCTCAGCGTTAATCTACCCTAATGTTTCTTTTGGGAAGAATGTGAAAATTGGGAAGAATGTGATTATTTACTCCAATGCAAGTATTCAAGATAATGTAACAATCGACGATAATGCCATCATCGGTCCAAACACGGTGATTGGTCATTTTGCGTTCTACTACAAAAGAAAGCCAGAAGGGTATGACAGAATGCACAGTTGTGGAGGCGTGTACATCGGCAAAAATGTTGAAATTGGTGGCTTATGTACAATAGATGCTGGTGTATCAGGAATTACGTTTATTGGTGATGGAACCAAGATTGACAATCAAGTACAGATTGGGCATGATACTGTTGTGGGGAAAAATTGCCTTTTTGCAGCGCATGTGGGAATAGCTGGTTGTGTGCGCATTATGGATAATGTAATTCTCTGGGGACAAGTAGGTTGCGCTAGTGATGTAACAATTGGAGAAGGAGCGATTGTCTATGCACAATCGGGAATCGGCAAAGACCTTGAAGGTGGTAAGAAGTACTTTGGAAGTCCGTGCGAAGAAGCACGTGATAAATTCAAGGAAATGGCAATGATTAAACAATTACCAGAGCTATTCAATAAGCTGAAATGATTAAGATCTTCCAACAAGATATTAATTCCGATCTGGAGCCAAGCGACTTCAAACTGAATTCCTTGTTGGAAATCACTAATGCCATTAACCAAAATTTAGAAGTAGAACAACTAATAAAAATCTATGAGTTCATTTTAAAAGAACAAATGGGCTTTGATCGTTTTGTGCTTTTTTTCAAGGAAGATGAGTGGTCCGTTTTACTAAAAGTGGGAGTGAAGTTAAAAGTACTTCAATTGGATGTAGAATCGGAACTTAAGCGCTTTAAAGACATCACTTTTATTGAATCCTCGTATTCTTCACTTTTGAATGAGTTTGATGTGGTAATTCCTGTGTATCAAAAAGAGAAAGCACTCGCCTACTTGCTGGTGAAAGATACACACAGCGATCATCCTTCGAGAGATAATCGAATGAATTTTGTGCAAACACTCACCAACATTATTGGTGTTGCGATTGAAAATAAACGAATGACAAAACTTGGATTAATTCAAGAGCGCATCAAAAAAGAACTGGAAGTGGCTTCGGAGCTTCAAAAATTACTTTTTCCTTCGGACTTACCTTCCAATCGCAGGATGGATATTTCTGCTCGATACACGCCTCGGCATGAAGTGGGAGGTGATTATTACGATTTTATTCCGCTAGGTGATGATGAATACATAATTTGTATTGCAGACGTTTCTGGAAAAGGTATTGGTGCAGCTATGTTGATGGCAAATTTTCAGGCCACTATTCGTACCATGTTTAAATATCAGCGATTTGAACTTGAGTTTTTACTTGAAGAGTTGAACAAAAAGGTCATGCGAAATGCCAAAGGGGAGAAATTTATTACGTTTTTTATCGCGCACTACAATGCACACACACGAGAATTGAAATATGCTAATGCTGGTCACAATCACCCAATTTTAAGCAATGGAAGAAAATTTGAATTGCTACATAAAGGATCCATTGGTTTGGGGATGTTGGACGAATTGCCATTTATTGAAATTGGCACTGAAGTGCTAAAAGCAAATACTACTTTGTTATTGTACACAGATGGGGTAGTGGAATTAGAAAACAAGGATGGTGATTTTTACGGAATTGAGCGCTTGGTTAAAAATTTACACACTTTTTACGGCTTAAAAATGGATGACCTCAATAGTTTGATTTTTTCAAAACTAAATGAATGGAAAGGTGAACTCGAATTGGTGGATGATACAGCGATTTTTGCTTGTAAGTTTTTTTAAGATTTTCAAAGTTTGAAGCAAATTAGCTAAATTGCTAACGCGTTAGTAATATTACTCCGCCATTTAACATAATAGTAGATTTCACTTGTTGTTATTTTTTAACTAAATCAAGCTCATTTTATCCATAGTCACCTCTAATTTTCAATGAGAAATTAGTTACATTTGTTGCAATGTCCATTGTTGATAAAATAGTGCAGCCCATCTCTTTTGAAATGACTGAATTTGAGCTTCGTTTTCTCGAAAGCATGAAGTCAAACGTGGCGCTTTTGGACAAAATTACACAATACATCATTCGAAGAAAAGGGAAGCAGATGCGACCAATGTTTATTTTCTTGACAGCAAAAATGCTTGGTGAAGTAAACGATAAAACGTATGAAGCAGGCGCCTTGGTGGAGTTACTTCACACAGCTACGCTCGTACATGATGATGTAGTTGATGATGCCGATGAACGTCGCGGATTTTTCTCTGTTAACGCTATTTGGAAAAATAAAGTAGCCGTTTTGGTGGGTGATTATATGCTATCTAGACTTTTGCAATTGTCGATTGAAAAAGATAATATAGACTTGTTAAAAATCATCGCGAAAGCTGTGCGTGACATGAGCGAAGGGGAATTGCTGCAAATAGAGAAAGCTCGTTTGCTCGATATCACTGAAGAGGTTTATTTTGAAGTAATTCGACAAAAAACAGGTACATTGATCGCAGTTAGTTGTCAAGTGGGTGCAGTTTCTGTTAATCGATTGGATGTGTCCGAAAAAATGCGAAAGTTCGGTGAATTAGTAGGTTTGGCATTTCAAATTAAGGATGATATTTTTGATTATGGTAGCGATGAGAAAATTGGGAAACCAACAGGAAATGATATCCGAGAGCGAAAATTGACATTACCATTGATTTATGTCTTAAATAATGGGGACGCAACAGTTCGTAACGAACTCATCAACATCATAAAGAATCACAATGAAGATTCAAAAAAAGTGAAAAGAGCAATTCAGTTAGTTATAGAGCACGGAGGTATTTCTTACGCATATAAAAAGATGATGCAACTGGCGAATGAAGCACTTCTATTATTGAACGATTTCCCTGATTCGGATGCTAAAAGCTCACTCATCACCTTGGTAAATTATACAACTCAACGCGAAAAATAAATGAAAATCTTACAACTTCTTTTCCTCGTTGGCATCATGTCATCTTGCTCAACAGAAACCCCCGAAACTCCAGAAGTGAAAATGGTACTGGAGAAAGATTTAGTGGACATCAAAGATGGTGTGTATACCGAATGGTACCCTGGAAAGAAGCAAATTAAATTCCGTGGGATGCAAGATGAAGCCTCAAAACGCGACGGAAAATGGACCTACTACTCTGAAAAGGGTGAGGAGCTTTCCATTACATTTTATGAACACGGACTTAGAAATGGACACACCATTGTAAAACATCCTAACGGTGCAATTCACTACACTGGAGAATACAGAAATGACACTGTTGTTGGTATTTGGACCACCTATGATCAAAATGGAAAAGTAATTTCTAAAGAAGATCACTCAAAGGACTAAATGGCGCTAATTCCTGCAAATATTGTCGATGAAATATTGCAAACTGCTCGCATTGAGGAGGTGATAGGGGATTTTGTTGTTTTAAAAAGAGCAGGTTCCAACTTGAAGGGTTTAAGTCCATTTACGGATGAAAGAACACCTTCATTTGTGGTTTCGCCAGGTAAACAAATTTTTAAATGCTTCTCCACGAGTAAAGGTGGAAATGTTGCTTCTTTTTTGATGGAAAAAGAACATTTTTCTTATCCTGAAGCATTAAAATGGTTGGCGAATCGCTACAATATTGAGATTCCTGAAGAAAAGCCGCTAACAGCAGATGAATTAGCGCAAATTACGGAGCGTGATAGCTTGTTTATCATCAATGAATTTGCAAAGGACTTTTTTGTCGAAAATATGCATGATTCCGATGAAGGTAAAGCCATCGGTTTATCCTATTTTGAAGAACGGGGCTTCACCAAAGAAACAATCAAAAAATTTAGTCTCGGTTACAGCATCGATAAAAGCGACAGTTTCACTAAAAGAGCCATCGAAAGAGGATTCAAATTGGAATACCTCGAGAAAGTTGGACTTGTAAAATCAAAGGATGATCGGCAATTCGATTTTTTCAGAGGTCGCGTAATGTTTCCTATTCAAAGTGTTACTGGTCGCGTTTTGGGTTTTGGCGGACGAACACTTTCTTCTGATAAAAAAATTGCGAAATATTTCAATTCGCCAGAGAGTATCATTTACAATAAAAGTGAAATCCTCTATGGCTTGTTCTATGCAAAAGGGGATATCGTAAAATACGATAATTGCTTTTTGTGCGAAGGCTACACGGATGTCATCAGCATGCATCAAGCCGGTATTCAAAATGCAGTTTCTTCATCGGGGACATCGTTAACGAAAGGACAAATTAAGCTCATCAGTCGCTACACCAACAACATTACGATTCTTTATGATGGTGATGCCGCGGGTATTAAAGCGTCTTTTCGTGGAATTGATTTAATTCTTGAAGAGGGCTTGAATGTAAAAGTTGTTTTGTTTCCTGATGGCGACGATCCAGATTCGTACTCAAAAAAGGTCAGTTTTACAGAGCTTGAAAGCTACATAAAAGATCATACCCAAGATTTTATTTCCTTCAAATCGAGTGTTTTGTTGGCAGATGCTAATAACGATCCTTTAAAAAAGGCGGAGTTGATAAAGGAAATTACGCATTCAGTGGGCTTAATTCCGAATGAAATTACTCGGGTTATTTACACGAAGCAAGTAGCTCAGATTTTCGAAATCGATGAGGCAATCGTTCAAAATGAATTGTTGAGAATTCGAAAAGTAAGTTTGTCGAAGCAGTTTCAAGAGCCAGAAATTAAGGAATTACCCATTTACATTCCTTCTTCAGAACCAAGCGAAGTTTTTATTGATACAACTTCAAAAATCACAGAGAGTGTAGAACGAGAACTCATTCGAATGATGGTGATTTATGGCGATTATGAGCTAATTGTGAAGAACGAAGAAAATGAACTTAATGAGCTTTCAACTAGTGTTGTGGAGCGAATTTGTGATGAGTTAAAAGTAGATGGACTGCATTTTTCAAATCCTCAATTTGCCAATTTACATCAATTTTTACAAGACGGAATCGATAATCAAACGATTTATAAAATGAGTAGTTTGACCAATCATCATGATCAAGAAATCGTGAAATTAGTGAGTGAATTAATTAGCGATGATATCGATTTAAGTCCAAACTGGGCTGCGAAACACAAAATTGTCATCAAGCATGAAAAAGATGATTTAGACGAGACGATAACCCATGTGCTCAATCGCTTTAAGATTGTAAAGATCGAAAGTATTATTGCTACTATCAAAGGAAAAATGAAAGATCCTTCAACGTCATACGAAGACCAACTTATCCTAATTTCCGAGCAAATGGGGTATGATAGAACAAGAGCAGAAATCGCTGCGCAGCTAGGAAATGTGATTATTAAGTGAGTAAAAAATTGTTTTTACAATCAACAAATTAGCGCATCAAATACATTTTACCAAATCCTTTTTTGAAATGGGTATCAGCACCTGAGTTGAGGCGTTCAATATCCTCTCCATTGATTTTTGCTTTCACATGGTACAAGTATACGCCATTTGCTAACGGATCTCCAAATTGGTCTCGACCATCCCAAGCAAACTCAGTAATGTTTCTTCCAATATGAATCGGTCCTAGTTCACTTTCAGAAATTTCACGAACTACACGACCGCTAACCGTCATAATTTGAATCAAAATATCGTCTGGAGTTTCACTTCCAGTTAGCGTAAAGACAAAGCGAGTACTCGTGCTAAATGGATTCGGATAATTCATCATTTCTGTAATCGTAGAAGCATGAATAACTTGGAATTCAATTCGATATTCAATGTCGCCAGAAAGATTTCCACTTTTGTCAGATCCTTGCACTAAAAGTGTGTATTTTCCTTCTTTCTGGAAAATAGCAGGATAGATGATTTTGAATTTCTTGAATTGTGATTCAGCCGGAATCCATTGCATCACAGTATTTCCAGCGCCATCTACAAAAGGAATGTGCGTTAAAATTCCATCAGGATCTTTGACATAAATTCCAAACAAAGAGGTATCAGCATCACTATTCAACACCAAGAATGGATTTTCATCTTTTAATGTAATGATAATTTCACTTTCGGGAGAAACGATGTCGTTATTGAGAATATGAATTCCATCGAAAGTAACATCTAAAATCGGATTCAAATTGTCTTCTTTCACAAAGAAAGGAATCTGTAGAAGATTGTTGAAATGCTTTTGCTCTGGTTGATCTGTGACAAATAAACTTCCATTGACGTATGGATTTATTTCCATCCAAAAAGAGTTGATTCCACCCATTCCAGTGGTTGAAAACTCCACGGTATCTCTAAATGTTTCATTTACCAATAAGGAATCCTGTCGCGGATAGGCAATGCTATGATATTGTTGATTTTGATCGGTGACCCAATAATTAATGAGGATTGAATCCATCGGAATTGTGAAGATATTTTTAACATCAACAGCAAATTTCACCATTTCACCTTCCGAAATTGTATCAGAAGCGGTAATCCAAGAGTAGGGGGTTGAACCATCAATGGCAGCTTCAGGTAAGGGTTGATACAATACATGCCAATAATCCATTTGAGCTGGCGTGAAGGTGATTGAGTCTTTGTAATAGGCATGCATACGCATGTACGGATGCAAATACGGATCTAGAATAGTGCTGATGTTGAGTAAGCTATCGTTATTCGTAAAGGTAATCGTTGTATCAAAAACGGGTGTGAGGTCTAAACTTAAACCTTCAATTCTCAATAATGTAGTATCATTACTGTTAACTTCCATTGCATCTTGTTTCCAAAAAATGGCATCCCAACTTGCTGCTGGTCCAATCAATGTTGAACTTTCACCTCCTTGATAATCGGCTCCATCCATATTCGCAATCAAGGTGATGTTTTCACCTAACAGTTGACCTACTTCTTCTTTAACTGTGCTTGGGTCGCCTTTTCTAACAAAGAAAGAAAATGGTCGATTTGGTCGCCCGGCATAAATCGAGTCTGAACCTAAAGCTGCAAAAGTTGCATATATAGATGGATCATTCGCGTCCCACATGTCATATCGTGCTGTGACCGGCGTGTAAATCAATATGTAATGTCCATCAGGCACTTCATTCAGCACCATGTTAGTAAAGTTGGCTAATTGTGCAGGATCATTTTGTCTAAAAATAAAATAGCGCTCCACTCGATTTCTACAAGCGCCATTATCATTTGCATTTCCAAAATTATGCGTTGGATTTGAAGTCCCAAATCGTGTACCCCACGGCGTGGTTGTTAAGGGGTCAATGACAGCTACGTGTATTGACGGAATGGTAGTACAAATACTGTATTCTTTTTGCGTTCCATCAATGAAATAGGCATTGTAATAGATATCTGGAACTACCAAATTCGCTTTTACATCATTCGTTATAATATGACTTTCTGGTAAAAAGTTTTTTTGACGTTGCGCTCGATCATAATCGAGGTCATTAAATGTGTTTTTCTTGTATTGGAAGAAATGATCTTGTCCCCAGCCTTCTTTTCCAATGATGTGTTGGAATGAATGTTCTCTCCAATTGGTGTCTTGATCAATGGCCACTCTCCAGAAATAAACCATGCTGTCAACACACACTAAAGGCGAAGGCATATTTGTGGATTGCGATAACCACTGTGATGGATGAACTTCTTTTACACCACCTAAACCACTTACTAGCGCATATTTTTTAAATGGACTGTTGTATAAATCAGTAGTATCCATTTCAAAGCGATAGGTATTAAAAGGTGCAATTGGGTCAATTGTAGATGCTTTTACTGTCACACTGTCGATCGGTACCACTGCAAAATCGAAAGGAATAACCGGCTCAATTCCAGCAATGTTGATGAACAATGTTTTAGTGATTTGATTGTTGTTGATTTCATCATATTGCTCCCCCACAAAGGAAGGAAGATCTACTTTTACATCAAAATTATTGATTCCAAGGCCTACACTTGCTTCCAATGGAACTTTAAATGTATGCGTTTTTTTGTAGTGCAAGCCTTCAATGGCGAAAATGTATACAGAGTCAACGTTTGACGATGGGAAATTCCTAGTTACTTCTAATGAAAAGGTATCTGTAATGGATTTTCCTAAATTGGTTAATTCAATGTTGATTTCAATAGAATCAGTGGTTAAATCGATGCTCTCAGGCAAGAAAGATACACTTTGCTCCGTAATTTCAATTTCTGGATTTCGATGCCAATTTGGACGAATCATCGGGTCACCATTCAATACCATTTGAGCGGCAGTACTTTCCATGAATAGGTTGTTGCTAAGTATTTCCATTTGGCGAATGGTTTCTTGCATTTGCTCAGCAAGCGTATTGCCATATTGAGCGAAAGAGATTTGATTGTACAATTCTCTCGTATACAAATACAAGGTGTTGGCAAAGCCTAAGTTAACGGTTCCAACAAATGCAATGGCGCCATAATCATCCTGTCGAACAAATTCTTCCGACTTCGACTCTGAATTCTGGAAAAGGTTTCCATTGTAACAAGAGTTGGAGAATACAATTGGATATTTTCCATAGTTGTTCCAAAGGTTTGGATTATCGATATTGATTTCAAATCCTGTTTCAGTGGCAGCGGCGTGACCGAAATAATTAATGATAGAAACACCATTTGAAATCCTTGTCATAACATCATCTAAATCAGAAGGATTTAATGGATCAGCATTGTTTTTGGCTAGTGTGAATACATTGCCACCGAAGTTTTGTTGTTCAATGATATTCTCCATAAACAACATGTAGTTCTGGAATATTTGCTGTTGATTGGCATCACTACCTCCTACAAAATGTAGCACTTGCTTTTGCCAATCTTTTACAACTGAATTGTAGACCGAATTTGGATCTTGCGCTAAATCATACAGCACTACTTTATCTAAATAGTTTAGTAATTGTTGATTGGTTTCTACCGAAACACGGCCTGTGGGAATAAGTGGCATCCATTCTGAAGCACCTTCTAATCGAGCAGTAATAAAGGCATCACTGGATGGTTGACCAAATGAAGGAACTAAACTTTTTGCAAAATTGGTAGCATTCAAGCGAGTGCCTGGTCCAACAACAGTTATTCCACTGATGTTTGCTTCTCTAATTCCCTTCCCAATTAAAAAGAGTGCTTGAGGTTTTTCAGTAGAACTAGCGTACATGTAATGTGCAAAGCGACGAATTCCGTTGATGTGTTTTTCAATTCCACCACCAAATTGCAAATACAGTTCATTTACATTTGCTTTAATTACGCCATGTGCTCCACCTTCAGGACTTTCGCGGTAAGTTTTGTAGGCAACAACTCCATTTTCTAACGAAGGATGATACACCATCAAAATAGCACTGTCTGGAATTGTAGTGGCAAAATTGGTGAAGGTTCCAGTTCCATTCACCAGTGTTAATCCGTAAACAGAATTCAATAAAGATGCATCTTGGAAAACTACTTTTTGTTCTTGATTTACAGGATCGTTCGGAATTAAGGCTTGAAAGATGCCTCCATTTTGAACAAAAGGAACTTTTCTGGGTGTTGATCCTAGGACAAAAACAAAAGGATCGGTGGTGTTCACTGAGCTGACATCTAATCGAATTTTAGTCTCAGTTGAATTATTTTTTAAGTTGAATGTGAGCTGATTGTTATTTGCAAAATCTGGTATTCTTGGGTACCAAATCGACCAATAATTTAAACTTTGGAAATCAGTTGTGGCGCCTTGATCACCTACAATTTGCCATTTCATGCCAGTACTGTTATTTGCTAACTCACTTGTTGGAAATGTTTTGCTGACATGAATCGCTTTGTAGCCTATAAAAATAGAATCGATTAAGGGGAAATCGGAGGAACCAATTGAAAATTTTAAATGGTGATTTCCTATTCCAGTGAAATTTGCATTTGAATTGGAGACTGAAACCGTTTCAAATCGGGCAGTTGGCGCATCAACACCACTGTACAATCCACTTGTTACCGCGCTTAAATTCAATGTGTAATTTGCTGCACCATTCACCATAGAATTTCCCCAACCTTCGCCCGGTGTGTAAAACGAACTCGAAGTTTCGGAATTTTTCTCTCCTTCGTTGTAGGCAAATGCATAAAATTGAGAGGTTTCACAAAGCAAGTGAGTTGCTGGAGTGTAAGAATTGAAATCAGTGTCTGTTTCAATGGAAAATCGTAAGTTGTTGGTAGAAGTATTCCAAGTTACAAAATATTGAATGGTATCGTTGTACAAACTAAATTTCGGATTTCCTTGATCGGTAGGGTTTGTGTACAATGTTTGATCAAGCCATCCATCATTTTTTTCGGCATAAAACGCCACGAAATCGCCTGAATTAAAAATTCCGTCACTACCTAACTCAACGAAAAGTGCTTGCTCTTTTTCCCTTCCGAAAATTTGTAGATTCTGATGCGAAATACTTGAAAGTGGAATTCCTGCCGAATCAAGTGTTGAATAGTTGATTTTAGTAATCCCAGTTTTAATGATCTTAAATGAGTAGTATGTTTGGTTATACTGAATCCACTCATTTCCATAGGTAGCTTGCGCAATCCCCTGAAAGCTGTAGAAAATAAATAGTGTGTAGAGTAAAAATCTTTTCAAGGTCCTACTTTTTTGGGTGGATTTAACATTAGTCGCAATGAAATGACGTGTGAATAGAGTGCAACGGATGCATCACCGATGTCAGTAAATGCATAATCAATTTTTAATGCTTTGATGGCAAGTCCAACACCAATGCTTGGTTGCACGTTGAATGACTTAGAATCATCAAGATTTGTAATATTTTGCATATTCGAAAGTCCAGCACGAATGGCAACAAAACTTTTAAATCCGAATTCAATTCCGAAATGAGGATCAATCGACGCAAAATTTGATTTGATTAAGGTGTTTCGTTTTCCGTCGGTAGTGATATCGAAATCAATTTCTCCAGCACCATAAATTCCTTTTTCTCCAAAAGGTATTTTCTTGTACGCAGATAATATCAAACGAGGAAGTGTTAGTTCTAATCCGTTTTCTGGAATTTCATTTCCTGTTGCAAGGAAAACCTCCTTCATTTCATCATCCAAATTAAAAATCCAAGCGTTGAATGTTGATGTTGCATCTCTTAAAACAGCGCCAAATTTTGCGTTTTTCATTTCGTACAGCACACCACCATCCAATCCAAATCCCCACGATTTTGCAAAATCCCCCACCTTTCGATAGATAATTTTTACGTTACCTCCCAAGCTAAGTCCTGGCACTTTTAATTTACGTGCATAGGAAAACAAAAAACCATAATCAGCTGCTGTAAATGTTGTGATATTATCGTAATTGATATTTCCGTTATTGTCGATTAGTTGAGTAGTGTTTGGTATATCATCCACTGCAAAACGAATAGCAGAAACTGCAAAGGCACTTTTTTTATCAATTTGATGAGCTACACCAATGTAGTCATATTTTGAAATTCCAGCAAAATACTCAGCATGCATTAGTCCTACATCGAGCCATTTGTTTGTATTAGTAAGTCCTGCCGGATTCCAGTACGCAGCCATAACTCCAGCTGATTGCGCCGAAAAAGCATTTCCCATGCCCAATGCATCAGCTCCTACACCAATATTTAGAAATTCGTTCGAATATTTTGGGGCGATTTGAGCGTGCAATGTACTTTGCAATAAAACAAGGACAATTAGTGCTGTACGTTTTTTTAGGTGGTGCATTTATTTTACAATTTTACAAGTCAATAACAAGATATTTGCTAAAAAATTGTGTTCTTTGTCTTGCTTATTTTATTAAATAGTAAGTAAAAATATGACATTTTTAGATAAGTAGTACATTTACAAATCATTATTTTGATCAAGCAAACATTCAATATTCCCAATTTACTTACAGCAACTAATATGTTGTCGGGTGTTGTGGCAATAATTCTTGCGCTCTCAGGGAGAATTGACATTGCCCCTTTGTGTATTTTTGTTGGTTTATTGTGCGATTTTTTGGATGGATTTCTCGCACGAAAATTAGGTATTGCTGGTGAATTAGGAAAGCAACTCGATTCATTGGCAGACATGATCACATTTGGAGTGGCTCCTGGGGTAATTATGATGGTTGTGATGGTGTCAAGCATTTACATGGATAGCTTTTCCACAGAAACAAATTTCACTTCATACGTACATTACGAATTGTCGCTCTGGATCAATGCTGTTTTTTACAATGTGGATAATGACATGAATGCATCGATTAAGTATTTACCATTTATCGCCTTATTCATTCCTTTTATGTCGATGTTTAGATTGGCAAAATTTAACCTCGACACCCGACAAAATGATTCCTTTATTGGGCTCCCAACACCATTAAATACTTTTTTCTTTTTGTTCTTCCCGCTGGTAATGGCTATGAATTTTGAGCAATGGCACAATCAAGAATCCATCTATTCACTACTTTTTAATCCCTATTTATTAACAGTTTTGATTGTTCTGATGTCTTGCTTGCTGTTGGCTGAATTACCTTTATTTTCGCTCAAAGTGAAGCATTTTAGCTGGAAAGAAAACGAAGTTCGCTATATCTTTTTAATTGTTTGTGTGATTTTAATTCTGTCTATTCGTGTATGGGCAATTCCAATTATTGTAATTTTGTACCTGATTCTTTCATTTATTGAAAATAAACTAATAAAAAAAAGCAAAATCAATGAAGTTTAAAGCAGAAATCGATGTAATGCCACTAGATGCATTGTTGGATCCACAAGGAAAAGCAGTTTCAAACAGTATGAAAAATATTGGACTAAACGAAATTGATGGTGTTCGAATTGGTAGACATGTTCGTTTGTTTGTTGATGCTGCTTCAAAAGAAGTTGCAACTCAAAAAGTGGATGAAGCTTGTAAGAAATTACTAGCGAATCAAATTATGGAAAGCTACTCTTTTTCTGTAGAAGAGGCTTAATCATGCACGGACAAAACTCCATCGGATTTCAGCGATCTGCCGAAGGAACACTGTCTTTTAAGTCTTCTAATCCTAGTAGTGGAGAGAAGTTTCAAACAGCATTTATTCAAGCAACGCCAGATGAGGTAAATCGTTCGGTGGAACTTGCTGCAAATGCTTTTATTACCTACAATTTTTTTGCGCCACAACGCAGAGCCCATTTCTTGAATGAAATTGCAGTGCAATTGCGTGCTCGTGCCGATGAATTGAAATCAATGTTTTGCGTTGAATCTGCACTCACAGCAGAACGCGCAGAACAAGAATTACAACGTACTATTTTTCAGTTGGAATCTTTTGCTAAGGCACTAAATGAAGGGGAATTTTTTGCTACGATTGATAATTCAAACGAAGATAATTTTCTAGCAATTGTACCCAAGTTACAACGCAGAATGCAAGGTGTTGGTCCAGTTGTTGTATTTGGAGCTAGCAACTTCCCTCTTGCATATTCAACTGCTGGTGGCGACACTGTTTCAGCCTTGGCCGCAGGCTGTCCAGTGATCGTGAAAGCTCATCCTTTTCATGCAGGAACAAGTTCGATGGTAGCGGAGGCTATTCTTGTAGCAGCTCAGATTACTCAAATGCCTGAGGGTGTTTTCTCGCATTTATTGGCGGAAGATTTTTCTGTCGGACAGCAATTGGTGTCGCATCCAGGGATTAAAGCTGTTGGTTTTACTGGAAGTTTAGAAGGAGGGAGGGCGCTGATGGATTTAGCAGCAGTACGCAGAGAACCAATTCCAGTTTTTGCTGAAATGGGAAGTGTGAATCCGATGATTCTTCAAGCAGATTTTATAGCAAAGTATGAAGATCAATTAGATAGCATCGCTACTTCTATTTGTAATGCCGCAGGACAATTTTGTACGCAGCCAGGATTAATTTTTGTGGAAGAATGCCCAAAAACGAAGGGTTTTATCACATCGCTTGGAAATCGAGTGGCAGATTTCGGCACTTCTACCATGCTACATTCCTCCATTGCTGAAAAATATAATGCGCTGCGACAGAAAGCTGTGAGTAGTGAAATCGAACAGGTTTTTGAAGGAGAAATCAAAGGAGAAAATCAAGGTAAAAACACCTTATTGGTGGTGACAATGGAACAATTTTGTAGTCAAGAGACGCTGCAGCAAGAGGTGTTCGGACCGTTTTCGATCGTAATTCATTATGCCAATCAGCAAGAATTGTTTAAAGGATTGCAAAAAATAGCGGGGGCGCTAACGGCAAGCGTTTTCACAGAAGAACAGATGGACTTTCAACATCCGCTCATACAATTATTGTCGAGTAAAGTAGGTCGAATTATTTTGAACGGTTTACCAACAGGAGTGACCGTTTCTTCTGCGATGACACATGGTGGTCCTTTCCCAGCATCTTCTGATGGCAGATACACAGCAGTGGGCATGGGATCCATTTATCGTTGGCTTCGACCAGTTACTTTGCAAAACTTTTCACAATAAAAGCCAATTTTTTACGCAAAGGCAATTTGGCAGATTCTTTTTCGTTTTAAATCAAATTGATATATATTTGTACAAAATATTATAGGTAAATTATTAGGTATGACTGAAGAAACGCAATCCACAAAAAAATCAAATCTCCCATTCATTTTAATCATTATTGTCTTGTTGGCAGGATTAGCTGTAATGGCAGTGTTATTGTCGAAAGAAAAAAAGGCAGTAAATGAATGTGCCAATGAAAACACGATGCTTTTGTCCGATATGGAGGGCATGAACCAGATGTTGGAAGGCTATGTTGGAAACATGTCGAAAGATTTGAAAAAAGACTTTCAAGAAATGCTAAGAACCTATGATCAATTAATTGCGAAAGATCAATCAAAAGCGGATAGCTTAAACATGCAAAAAGCAAGAATTCAACAATTAGTTGATGATTTGAACCAAAACAAACGTTGGTCAGCGTCTGAATTGTATAAAATGCGCAAAGAAAATGAAACACTGCGCACTATAATGAAAGGTTACGTCTATCAGATTGATTCATTAAATACATTAAATATTAAATTGACATCTGATTTAGATCAGACAACGAATGAGCTTGAAAGTACTAAAACAGAGAGAGACCAGTTTAAAACGGAAGCCGAAGAAAACGCAGAACAAGTTCGAAAAGGTTCAAAATTGGCGGCATTTAGTTTTAGTTCTGTCGGCTTGAAAATGAAATTGAACAATACCACAGAAGTAACAACAAAAGCAAGTTCAGTGGTGCAAGTTCGTTCAACTTTTACGATCAGTGAAAATCCAATCGCGAAAGCTGGTAATAAAAATGTGTACTTGCAAGTAATTAATCCTGATGGAAAAACAATGCAAACGAAATCTTCGAATGTTATCCAAGTGGAATCGGGAAGTGTTCCTTATTCAGACATGAAAGATATCAATTACAACAATGAGCGATTGGATGTAACCATCTATTATGATTTGAAAGGCGAAAAAGCAGTAAAAGGAAATTACAAAGTGCGTGTGTATTGTGAAGGAAGTTTGATTGGTTCTGATAACTTTACTTTGAAATAGAATTAGGTAATAAATTTAGTTGAGTTAGATGAGTGAAGAAAACACAGGAGCTGAAAAAAAGTACGTAAATATTTTTATTGCTAATTTAGATTGGGAAATAAAATCGGAAGATTTGAGCGCAACATTTTCCGCTTTTGGTACTGTTCATTACGCACACGTTGTGTATGACAAAGACACCAAAAAATCGAAGGGATTTGGCTACGTGGAAATGGACACAGCTGATGAAGCAATCAATGCAATTAATGCCTTGAATGGATTGGAAATTAATGGGCGAAAACTCGATGTAAAAATTGCTTCGCCTAAAGGAAATCGTCCTGCTAAAAAAGAAGTGGAAGAAAAACCATTCGTCAAAAAGCCATTTGTTAAGAAATTCGATAACCCACGTGGTGGTTTCAATAACAATTCTAGAGGAAATTCGCAAAGTGGTGAACGCAAGCCCTACAATAATTTTAATAAAGATACCAATAAATAAGCTAATTAATCACAAAGTATGTCAGCTATTGATCAAGGATCTGTCGATTATAAAATTGATGAAAATGGAATTGCACACATTGAATTTTCACATCCATTAAGTAACTCTTTGCCTGGGAAAGTATTAGGTAAATTAGCCGAAATTATTACTTCTTTAGGTAAAAATGATGAGGTGAAAGTAATTGTTCTTCGTTCTGCTGGTGATCGTGCTTTTTGCGCAGGAGCTAGTTTCGACGAGTTAATTTCTATCAACGATCTTGAAACTGGAAAAGTATTTTTCTCTGGATTCGCCAACGTAATTAATGCATGTAGAACCGCACCGAAGTTTATTATCGGTCGTGTGCAAGGAAAAGCAGTTGGTGGTGGCGTAGGTTTAGCCTCAGCCGTTGATTATTGTTTAGCGACTAAATTTGCCGATGTAAAATTGTCTGAGTTGGCAGTGGGTATCGGTCCATTCGTTGTTGGTCCAGCGGTTGAACGCAAAATAGGTTTATCAGCAATGAGCGAACTAGCGATCAATGCTACTGAATGGCGCAATGCTGTTTGGGCGAAGAAAAGAGGTTTGTTTACACATGTATTCGACTCCATTGAAGAAATGGATGTTGAATTAGAGCGACTTTCTTTGCAATTAGCGAAGTCAAATCCTGAAGCAATGCGCATGTTGAAATCCATTTTTTGGCAAGGTACAGAGCATTGGGATCAATTATTAATAGAACGAGCAGGAATGAGCGGCAAATTGGTCTTGAGCGATTTTACTGTAAATGCGATTAATCAGTTTAAGAATAAATAATTCAACGCACTTCTCGATACATTTTCCTTACGCTCAACACTCGAGTTACTTATAAAATAGCTTTTTGAGTAATTTGAGAAGAATGTTCAAAATTGTACCGAGAAAAGCATGGTTTTAAAATCCGCATTTTTTTCCAAAAATCATTTGTTCATAAAAATAAAAAGCCTATCTTTGCAACCCCAAATTAGGGATATTGTCTTATTTTATAAAAATTAAATTGTGGATACACTAAGTTACAAAACTGTTTCTGGCAACACGCAAACCGCTGAAAAAAAGTGGATTCTTGTTGATGCAGAAGGTCAGACAGTGGGTCGCTTGGCTTCTAAAGTTGCGAAGATTATTCGTGGCAAACACAAGCCGAACTTCACACCTCATGCTGACTGCGGGGATAACGTGATCGTTATCAATGCCGACAAGGTTTCGTTTTCCGGTGCAAAATTGGAAAACAAAGAATATGTTCGTTACACGGGTTATCCGGGTGGACAACGTTTTACTTCTGCTAAACAACTCTTGGAAAAACACCCAGAGCGTTTGATCGAAAAAGCAGTAAAAGGAATGTTGCCAAAGAACACATTAGGAAGAAGATTATTTACGAATCTGAAAGTCTATACAGGAACTGACCACAAACATGAGGCTCAGAAACCAGTAGTTTTAGACTTGAATACATTCAATTAAGATATGGAAACGATCAATACACTTGGTAGAAGAAAAACTTCAGTTGCGCGTGTTTACCTTTCTAAGGGAACAGGTAAAGTAACTGTAAACAAAAAAGACTACAAAGAAGCGTTCCCAACAGGAGTTTTGCAATCTAAAATTGAACAGCCGTTTGCTTTAACAAGCACTACTGGTCAATACGATGTAACAGTTAATGTTGTTGGAGGTGGAATCAATGGTCAAGCTGAAGCTATCCGTTTGGGTATCTCTCGTGCTTTAGTTGAAGTAGCAGCTGATAATAAGCCGCTTTTGAAAGCAGAAGGTTTAATGACACGTGATCCAAGAATGGTGGAACGTAAAAAACCAGGACAACCGAAAGCTCGTAAGAAATTCCAGTTCTCGAAACGTTAATCAATTAGTTATCAAATTTTGACGTTGGTTTAGAATCCAAACTTCGATGCACCCTCCAGATTCGTTCAGGACCCTTCGAATGTTGAATTACTGAGGAACGTAAACAATTAAAAAAATAAAAAAATGTCAAAAGTAAATTTTGAATCTTTGTTGGAAGCAGGTGTTCATTTCGGACACTTGAAAAGAAAATGGAACCCGGCTATGGCGCCGTACATCTTTGAAGAGAAAAAAGGTATCCACATTATCGACCTAAATAAGACAATCGCTTCATTAGACCAAGCGTGCGCAGCAATGAAACAAATTGCTAAATCGGGTAAAAAAATCCTTTTCGTTGCAACAAAAAAACAAGCTAAAGATTTAGTAGCAACTAAAGTTGCTGAAATCAACATGCCTTTCGTAACAGAGCGTTGGACAGGTGGAATGTTGACAAACTTCCAAACTACACGTAAATCGATTCGTAAAATGACCACGATCGATAAAATGAAAACAGACGGTACTTGGGATACCTTAAACAAACGTGAGAAATTATTCAAAACACGTCAACGTGAGAAATTAGAAAAGAACTTTGGTTCTATTGCTGAAATGACACGTCAACCAGCAGCTATTTTCTTAGTTGACATTTTGAAAGAACACATTGCATTAGCAGAAGCTCGTCGTTTGAATATCCCAACGTTTGCAATGGTTGATACAAACTCTAATCCTAAATTGGTTGATTTCGCAATCCCTGCTAATGATGATGCAACAAAATCTATTGCTGTAATCTTAGAAGCAATCTGTAGCGCAATCAAAGAAGGTTTGGAAGATCGCAAAGTAAAAGGTACTGACAAAGAAGAAGATGCTGAGGCAACAACTGAAGTAGCTACAAAAGCGAAAGCAGCAAAAACAGTTGAAGTTGCAGAAGTAGCTGAAACAACAGTTGCTGAAGTAGTTGCAGAAGCACCAGCTACGGAAACTGAAGGTACACAAGAATAATTTATCTTAAAAAGATTTCATAATGGCAATTACAGCAAGTGAAGTAAATAAATTGCGCACCATGACAGGTGCAGGGATGATGGATTGTAAAAACGCATTGGTGGAAGCTGATGGTGATTTTGAAATGGCAATCGACATCTTACGTAAAAAAGGTCAAAAAATTGCAGCAAAACGTGGTGATAATGATGCTAAAGAAGGCTTAATTATGTCGCAAGCTGCAGCAGATGGAACATTTGGTGTAATCGTTACATTGAATTGTGAAACGGATTTCGTAGCAATTAACGATCGTTTTAGAACGTTTGTGCAATCGTTGGTAGATATCGCTTTGGCAAATCGTCCAAGCTCAATCGACGAATTCAAAGCTTTATCTTACGATGGCAAATTAAGTGTTGAAGACAAAATCACTGAGCAAATTGGTGTAATCGGTGAAAAATTAGATCTTTCTGGTTACGGAACTATCACTGCTGACAAAGTAGTGGCATACAATCACCCAGGAAATCAATTGGCTACTTTGGTAGGTTTGAACTCAGGTTCTGACGTAGCTGAAGACGCTGGTAAACAAGTAGCAATGCAAGTTGCTGCAATGTCTCCAATTGCTTTGAACAAAGACGGTGTTGATGCACGTACAATTGAGCGTGAAATCGAAGTTGGAAAAGAATTAGCTATCCAAGAAGGTAAACCAGCTGACATGGCTGAGAAAATCGCAATGGGTCGTTTAAATAAATTCTTCCAAGAAAACACCTTGTTGAGCCAAGCATTTGTTCGCGACAACAAATTAACTGTTGAGCAATTCTTGGCAACTGCTGAGAAAGATTTAACTGTTATTGAATTCAAAAGATTCTCTTTGAGTTAATTTATTAAATATTGAAAAGGCTATCGTTATCGGTAGCCTTTTTTTTTGAATATTGGTTTATAAAAATGAATTAATTTATCTTTACCTAGTTATTTTCAAAATATGAAATACAAAAGAATATTACTTAAACTGAGCGGCGAATCTCTCATGGGAAACAAACAGTTTGGAATTGACAACGAACGTTTGGACGAGTATGCTCACCAAATCAAAGAAGTTACTGAAATGGGTGTTGAAGTTGCTATCGTAATTGGTGGAGGTAATATTTTTAGAGGCGTGCAAGCGGAAGAAGGTGGAATGGATCGAACGCATGGTGATTACATGGGAATGTTGGCTACCATGATCAACTCAATGGCTTTGCAGGCTGCTTTGGAACATGTAGGTCTAAAAACTAGATTACAGTCGGCGATCGAAATGAAAGAAATAGCTGAACCTTATGTACGTAGAAGAGCGGTTCGTCACTTGGAGAAAGGACGAGTAGTTATCTTTGGTGCTGGAACAGGAAATCCATTTTTCACTACCGATTCTGCGGCTTCATTAAGAGCTATTGAAATTAGTGCAGATGTAATTTTGAAAGGAACTCGTGTAGATGGAATTTATACAGCAGATCCCTTGAAAGATCCAAATGCAACAAAATATGATGTCATTTCGTTTGATGATGTGTACGCAAAAGATTTGAAAGTGATGGACATGACTGCCTTTACACTTTGTAAAGAAAATAATTTGCCAATTATTGTGTTTGACATGGACACACCAGGGAATCTTAAAAGATTATTGGTAGGTGAACAAGTAGGAACAATCGTTAGAAACTAAAATATATACACCATGGTGGAAGATTTGCAATTGATTTATGATGAAGTGTCAACATCAAATAGTAAAACACTAGATCACCTAGATCACGAACTATTGAAAGTGCGCGCAGGTAAAGCTACGCCACAGATGTTGACGGGAGTAATGGTGGATTATTATGGGGCAGCTACACCTTTGCAAAATGTTGCAAATGTTGCAACAGCAGATGCTAGAACTATCACAGTTCAACCTTGGGAAAAGAATTTATTGAATGATATTGCTAAGGCGATTATGAATGCAAATCTTGGTTTCAATCCGCAGAATAATGGGGAGATGATTTTGATTGCTGTGCCGCCTTTAACAGAAGATCGTCGTCGTGATTTGGTAAAGAAAGCGAAAGCGGAAGGAGAACATGCGAAAGTTGGTATCCGAAACAACCGTAAGGAAGCACTTGATATGGTGAAGGATCTTAAAAGTGAAGGGTTATCTGAAGATATGGCAAAAGATGCTGAAGATAAAGTTCAAAACCTCACCAATGCGTTCATCAAAAAGGTAGACGAATTGGTTGACTTGAAAGAAAAAGATATCATGACGATCTAATGCAGAATTAAGAATGTAGAATGTTGAGACTGGTTCTTACTTCTGCATTCAGTATTTTTATTGCACTTATTTTACCAAGATTTCAACGCGTCTATTCGCCTGTTCTTCATAGGAGAATTTTGCCACAGGATAAATTGGTTTACTTCCTCCATAGCCGATAGCTGTCATTCTGCTTTTGTCGATACCTTGATTGATCAGATAGATCATCACACGTTTTGCTCTCGCTTCAGATAGTTTTTGGGATCCCAAACCATCGTCTCCAGGACCTGCGTGCACGTGGCCCTGAATCTCAATAGTAATTCCAGCATTCAAAGCCATAAAATCGCGCAAGCGACGTAATTTCCCCTCAGCACCTTGTAAAAACTCGCTACTTCCTGCTTGAAATTCTATTTCTTCAATTTGCATCGTTTTCCCTTTTGCAATGGGATCCATGACAATTGCCAATTCTCCTTCAGCATTTGGAGTAATGTAATATTCTTGGTCAACAAAAAAGTATCCTTCTGCGTCACAACGAATTGAGCTTTTTCCACCTCGCACAACGTTAAAATAGAGATCACTTCCTGTATAAGTCCCCACCATGTCTTTTGCTCCTTCTACGGTAACAGTGGCAATGATTGGTTGCTTGGTCTCCTTGTCGCGCACTGTAATTTGAAATGTTGGTGAAAATTCATCCGAACGAAGATCAACGATTTTTTCTTTTGCTTTTTGAGAAGCGGTCAACTCATCGGGATTTACTGCGAAGTTAAAGTTTAACTTCAGAAATGATTTATTTTTGTCTGACGTTGAAAAGCCGATCAATATTTTTTTTCCTGCTTTTAATTCCAAAGAATAGAGGTACCCTGCGACCACATTTTCATTCAATCCAATTTTCAGAAGGTTTTTATCTTTAATAACACGCTTCATTTCTGCTGAACCATTTGAAATTTCAGTACAAATATCACTTTTACCTTCCTCAAAAATTACCATTTGCACATAATCTATTGATACTGATGCATCTAATGTAAGGGTACCGTTAAACTCTGGAATATAACTTACCCAAATTGTATTGATGTCATTAAAATCGGATAAAGAGGGGTAAGCAAGAAATTCCATAGCATTTCCTGGATTTCCTGTAAATTGAAGATCATAGCTGCCAGATTTAAAAATATTCATGGCGCCTTCACAATCGGCAATTGATTCATTGGATTTTTTGCCTTGAGCAAAAATTAATCCGATGAACAAGGAAAATAATATGCTTAGTTGTAACTTTAACATTTGTGCTATAAAGTTAAATAAATCTTTTTAAACTATTAATATTCATTGTGATGAAGTCGTTTTATGACATTCTTGGCGACGATAAAATTCAACAATTAGTGCATGAGTTTTACAATCGTGTATTCACCTCTGAAAAAATCAGACCACTTTTTCAAAATGATCGAAAAAAAGTAATATTTTATATTTTGAGTTTAGTTTCCGAAGTCCACAATTCCACAATTCCACAATTCCACAATTCCAAATATTTGGTATCGTCAACACCAATAAAAACACTGACTTCTTTGTTTCATAAAAGTTGAATTGTACAGCGTATTTCCGAAAGTTGCTGAACACATGGTGAATTCTTAGCTAGTGTTTAAAGCTGGGTTTTCTTCAGAACTAGTTTGTTTTTAAACTGCTTTTGAATTATAATTCGAGGATCAACTTTCCTTTTGAATACGTTCTAATGTACAACTGATCTGCACTAGGGAAAATTGCATTAATTGAAATTGTATTAACGCTACCTTTCAATAGATAACCTGGCGAAATTTCTTTATTGAGCTGCCCTGCTATCGTTGCTTTTATTTTTTCAAGTTGTGGTTTTAGATCAAATGTAGCTTGTTGACGAATGGCTTCTGTGATTTTATTATTGAACATCCACTTGGCTGATTTTAACAATGCATTTTTAGTTGCTATATCGAAATTGAGATCAGGAAATGAGATTATTTGATTTGCAGCATTGAAGTTGGGAGTACCATTCAGGTATAATGTTCCTTTTTTGCTTCCACTAAATTTAATCGCTAAATTGATTTTTGCACCTGCGGCGCTTTCAATTTTAACCGAATCGAAAACAATGTGGTTTTTCTTAATGTCGATTTCCTTCCCCCTCAACTCTCGGTTTAAAATTTTTGACAGTGAATCATAAGATGCCTTAATATCGAGATTGATTTCAAAGCCATCGCCTCTTTTATATTCACTCAATCGAGGTAATGGTTTTTCTGGAAGATCAATCCTATTAGTAGAAATTAGAGGTTCAAAAACAATGTTGAGATCGAAAATTGCTTTCTTATTCACAAATTGAATTTCACTGAGGGCTATTTCTTTTGGCTGTATATAGAGCAAGCCATAATTTCCTAGACTTTGTGGTGCAGTGAACATTTTCCAAACATCATTCACGGTCGATTTTAGATCCACTTCTTCAATACTTTTGTCAATTTCTTTCTCCAAGTCTTTTAGTACTGCGAGTACTTCCTTTCTTAATTTATCGGTAGCATCATAGTTCACAAAGGTTACTTCACACTTGTCTGGAGTCTCAAAATTTTGAAGTGAAGTTGTTCCATTTAGCGAAAAATCAGGATTTAGTTTTACTTTGGTAGTATAGGACACTGTTGCACGACGCATCGCTTCTTTAACTCCGCAACTGGCATAAACTCTTGGAATTACACAATTTCCACTCCCACTGAAAAGATAGGTGCATTCTGGGCAATAATTGATGTTGAGTGCATATTTTCCTTTTACTTCATAAAACAAATAGTTTCCCTTTCCTTCAAAATTGATAGGGTATCTTTCAAAACGATATGAATAGCTAACACCTGAACACTTATCTTCCTTGCCTCGAATTGTTTTATCAATCGAATTGTCAATGTCTTTGAAATAAGGCGCCAAGTTTAATTCAATGGGTAATGCCATGTTGGATTGCTGCTGAATAAGCGCAGGAACTTCTTTTACAAGTTCTACTGGAGCAATTGGTTCAATCGATTTACAAGCAAAAAGCACCGCAATCAACAATATCAGCAAAAACTTATTCCACATTTTGTTTTATTTTCAATATTGCTGATTGCACAAAACTAGGCTTTAAGCTAAAAACATTGTAAACAATATTGTTTTGATCGGGCTGCGATTTTGTTTCAGAGGATGGATTTGTGGAAGAGCCAATTATTTCAAAATTTAGCCCTTCCTTGGTCTTCTTAAACGTTACGGCATAAAATTGATTGTCAACTTCGTAAAATTCATAAAGGGTGTTATTTAAAAATGTTACATCAATGATGATTCCATTTTGTTCGTCAAGATAAAATCGATCTTTTGTTTTAGAGTAAACAATTAAGTAATCTTTTTCCACATCTGGATATTTTGCACTTTTATAGTACATGTTAAATTTCCACAGAGAATCCAGCGTTTTTTCTTCAATTGTAATTCTCAAATCCACCGAATCTGGTTTGAAATTTTCCGCTAGAATATACATTTTTCCACTATAAACTCCAGTCCAGTCCTTGGGCAATTGACCAAAAATAGGAAGAGTAAAAAGGGTGAAAATAAGGAGGATCAGCAGTTTCATAAACAGTATACAAACGGGCCACAATGCAGCCCGTTACATTTTGATGTAAAATAGTTTAAGCGTTTACAGCCAATAATGCTAATGTTTGATTGAATAAAGCACTTGGACGCATTGCCTTTTCAAGTTTTTCAGCATTTCCATGGTAATATCCGCCGATGTCAACAGCTGCACCTTGCGCCATATTTAATTCATTTACAATTTGAGTTTCGTTTTTAGCAAGTTCATACGCTAATTTTGAAAATACTTCTTTCAATTGTGCATCGGCAGTTTGATCGGCCAATTCTTCAGCCCAATACAACGTGAGATAGAAATGACTTCCACGATTGTCTAGTTCGCCTGCAGCTCTCTGAGGTGATTTATCATTATCTAAAAAACGACCTGTTGCAGCGTCTAATGAATCCGCTAAGACTTTTGCTCGTGCATTTCCTGTTGTAATGCTTAAGTGCTCGAAAGATGCAGCCAAGGCTAAAAATTCACCTAAAGAATCCCAACGAAGGTGACCTTCTTGTAAAAATTGCTCTACATGTTTGGGAGCAGAACCTCCAGCACCAGTTTCAAACAGTCCACCACCATTCATTAATGGAACAATGGATAACATTTTAGCACTCGTTCCAACTTCCAAAATAGGGAAGAGGTCAGTTAAATAGTCGCGCATTACATTTCCAGTAACTGAAATAGTATCTAAGCCTTTCACAATTCTATTCAACGTGTAGGTCATGGCGTCATCTAATGACAAAATTTGAATTTCAAGTCCAGAAGTATCGTGATCTTTCAAGTACAATTCTACTTTTTTAATCAATTGAGCATCATGCGCACGATTTTTATCTAGCCAGAAGATAGCAGGTGTATTCGATAAACGAGCTCGAGTAACTGCTAGCTTCACCCAGTCGCGAATTGGAGCATCTTTCACTTGACACATTCTCCAAACATCGCCAGCTTCCACCTCATTTTGCAATAAAACGGTACCTTCTTGATCTACGATTTTCACCGTTCCATTGGAAGGAATTTCGAATGTTTTGTCATGTGAACCATATTCTTCAGCAGCTTGTGCCATTAATCCAACGTTTGGCACAGTTCCCATTGTAACTGGATCAAAAGCACCATTTTGCTTACAATAATCAATCATTACTTGGTACATCGTAGCATAACTACTGTCTGGAATAACTGCTTTCGTATCTTGTGCTTTACCTTGCGCATCCCACATCTGTCCTGCATTGCGAATCATAGCAGGCATAGAAGCATCCACGATTACATCACTCGGAACGTGTAAATTGGTAATTCCTTTTTCAGAATTCACCATGGCAACCGCAGGACCATTAGAGTAGCATCCTTGTATTTGTGATTCAATCGCAGCTTTTTTGTCAGACGGTAAGGACTGAATTTTTTCCAATAAATCACCGAATCCATTTTTCACATCAACACCAATTTCTGCAAGCAACTCTTGGTTGTTTTCGAAAACTGATTTAAAAAAAGTGCGAACTGCATGTGCGAAAATGATCGGATCAGAAACTTTCATCATTGTCGCCTTCATGTGCAATGAAAACAAAACATTATTTGCTTTTGCATCTGCCACTTGTGCCTCTAGGAAAGCAATTAATTTTGCTTTACTCATGAATGTTGAATCGATTATTTCTCCTACTTTCAATGGAGCATCGGCTTTTAAAACAGTGGTGCTTCCATTTGCAGTAAATTCAATTCGAAAAGTTCCTTCTTTCGCAATTGTGATTGATTTTTCATTGTGAAAGAAATCACCTTCTTGCATTGTTGCAACGTGCGTTTTGGAAGTTGCCGACCATTTTCCCATGGAATGAGGGTGCTTGCGCGCATAATTTTTAACAGAAAGTGGAGCACGACGATCAGAATTTCCTTCTCGGAGTACTGGATTTACTGCACTTCCTTTAATTTTATCGTATTTTGCTTTGCTTATTTTTTCTAGCTCAGTTGTTGCTTCATCAGGATAATTAGGAATAGCAAAACCGTGCGATTGTAATTCTGCGATTGCTTCTTTTAACTGAGGAATTGATGCACTAATGTTAGGTAGTTTGATGATGTTTGCTTCTGGCAAAGTAGCCAATTGACCTAATTCAATTAAATCATTTGTAATGCGTTGATTTTCGTTCAAAAATTCAGGAAAAACTGCTAAAATTCTTGCTGCAAGAGAAATATCTCTCGTTTCCATATTGATATCTGCTACTTGAGCAAATGCTTTTACCACAGGTAGAAATGAATAGGTTGCCAATAATGGTGCTTCGTCTGTTAGTGTGTATATGATTTTCGAACTGTTTGTACTCATTGGTATGATTTTAAGTAAATGTTGTTACCCCACAAAAGTAACTCAAATGTGCGAAAATCGGAAGAGGCATGTTCAGCTATCTATTAATAATTTCCCCAAGTTATTAACAAGTGTAAGCAAAGCCATTTGCTAAAAAATGCTAAAAAAAATCAAAAGCTTTCATACCAACTTTTCAGGCATTATTTTTAGAGTAAAATTTACTAATCAATGAGTCCAAACTACATTTTATTCGCTATCCCGGTCTTTTATTTGACCATCGCCTTTGAACTTTGGGTGTCCAAGAGAAAAAATCAAAAAGTATATAATTTAGCTGATTCCCTCACCAATTTGCATATCGGAATTGGAAACCAAGCTGTTGGGTTAGTTTTTAAATCTATGATTTTAGGACTTTATATGTACATCTACGAAAATTTATCCTTCGTCCAATTCGAGTTTTCGAATGTTTGGGTTGCGATTATTGGGTTTATTGTCTTCGATTTTTTGTTTTATTGGTCGCATCGTTGGGGGCATGAGTGGAATGTGATGTGGGGTGCTCATATTGTGCATCATCAAAGTAAAGAATTTAACCTCTCAGTTGCCCTGCGTCAAAGTTGGTTTCATAATTTGCTAATGTTTTGGTTCTTTTTTCCAATGGTTTTATTTGGACTGCATCCTATGATGTTGGTGTTAATTGTTGCAGTTTCCACGCTGGCTCAATATTGGATACATACTAAATTCATTGGTAAGCTGTCTAAATGGATTGAATTGATTTTTAATACACCTAGCCATCACCGTGTGCATCATGCAACAAACAAGCACTATTTGGATAAAAATTATGGTGCTGTTTTTATCATTTGGGATCGTATTTTTGGAACCTTTGAAGAAGAACAAGAGGAAGTTGTATTTGGAATTACTGCCCCCTACGAATCCAATGACGCAACATGGGCAAATGTTCATTTTTACACAGAAATGTGGGAAGGTATGAAACGCGAAAGAAGCTTAAAGGATAAAATTGCATTATTGTTTAAAGGTCCCGATTATTTAGGAGCATTAGTGCCTGAATTATACGAAAAAAAGGAAGTTATTGAATCCGTAAAGCCAAAAATGAAATGGACGAACTACTACGTTTTAATGCAATTCATTTTGTTAAATCTGGGGATGATTTTCTACATGCAATCATTTGATCAATTACACATTTCTTATCAATGGTTTTTTGTTGGTTTGATTGTTTTAACCACTTTTACTTTAGGCGCTTTGCTCAGCAATAGTAATAATGTTTGGCACTGGGAAATTATTCGCTTAGTTGTTGCTGGGGCTGTAATTAGCTATCTTTACTACACTCAATTCTCCTTCTGGTTCTATTTTGTTGTTGGAATTAGCTTTGTGGTAATTGCAGTATCAAATGTATTATACTTTGGGTATGTTCGCCGTCAATTTCTTCAAGTAAACTAAATTTTTTTGCTACCTATTCTTCAATTTTCAAAAACAGGGTTTTTCATTTTTTCTTGAAATATGTTGATTTTTAATCATTTAGTGAATGTCATTACTAAACCGGTTTTATGTGTATTCTTACTGTCTTTTACTTTGTTTTTGTTATTTTTTTTCGGCAATAACTTAAATTGCTGTACTTTTGAAGCAACTTTTTCGGCTATTAGTAGTCTTTAAGTCAACTACTTAACAAAGCAAGTAATTTTTTACTTGTTTAGCATGAATAAAAATATGACCTACATTAAATTTTTTCTAGGGAAGATATCCGTCATTCTATTGGTGATGGTTACTCCTATTGTAACAAATGCACAAACTACAGAAACATTTAACTCTGGAACTTCTTGGACTGTACCTTGTGGTGTTACCTCGGTAACCATTACAGTTTGGGGCGGCGGCGGCGGCGGCGGAGGATCTTCAACTAATAATCTAGGTGGAAATGGAGGAGGAGGAGGGGCCTCAGTAACAAATACATTTACAGTTTCTCCCGGGAATGTAATAAATTATACAATTGGTGCTGCGGGTGCTGCGGGAGGTGCTGCTGCTGGCACTGGTGGTAATGGCGGTCAGACTTCTGTAACTGCTGTTGTGCCCGTTATTTCAATGTCTGCAGCTGGTGGAACTGGAGGGTTGGGAAATGGAGTAATTATTGTTCCTCCAGTGAGTTCTACTGCAGGAGCAAATGGTATTTCAGCAGGTGGAACTATAACTAATGGTACCAATGGTACTCGAGGTGGTGTGTCTGGTGGTACAGGAGGAGGTGCTGGGAATGGCGGTGGAAACGTTGCGGGTAGCACAAGTGCTGCAGGGCTACCAGGTTCAGCTCCTGGAGGTGGTGGAAGTGGAGGAGAAGATGCAGGTGGAGGAAGTGGTGATAGAGCTGGTGGTGCTGGTGGAGTTGGTCAAATCAGATTTACTTACACCTCTACGATCACAGCTCCTAATGCAGGCCCTAATCAAACTGCTTGTGGAACTTTAACTATGGCGGGAAATACTCCTGATGTTGGTTGGACAGGTACATGGTCGGTTGTTGCTGGAACAGCAACAATTACATCCATAAACTCACCTACCTCAACAGTAACGGGAATTCCAGCTGGTACCTGTGCTACGCTACGATGGACTTTTTCACAAGTAGGTTGTGTCTCTTTAACAGACGATGTTATTCTTTGTGCACCAAATGTGTGTAATGATGAACCTTGTATTCCTACACCTTTAACCGTTGTTAGTGGACTTAGTTGTACACCCACTGTTTCAATGACGAGTGTGGGTGCTACTGCTTCTACAGGGATGCCTGAGCCTCCTTGTGGTAGTTTTACACCGCAAGATGTATGGTATTCGGTAGTAGTGCCTGCAAATGGAACGGTTTCAATTAGTGGAATTGCAGGTACTATGAGTCCAGTTGTTAGTATTTATGATGGTTCTTGCTCAGCATTAGCGTCTAATGGCTGTGTCAATTTAACACACGCTTCGCAAGCTTTTCCCTTAACATATACTGGCACACCTGGTAGCACAATTTTAATAAGAGTGAATGGTAATAGTCTTACAGGTGGCGCTACAGGTACCTTTGGAATTTGTGCTTTTTCTAATACTAATACTGCTTCACAGGTCTTGCCAGGAGTTACTACAACTGTAACATGTGGAAGTTCCTTAAATTTTTATGATCCAGGAGGCCCAGGAGGTACAGCAGTAACAGCAACCATGCCTGCACCCGCTGGAAATTACACTAATAATACATCTACAATATACACTATTTGCCCAAGCGATCCTTTGCAATACGTTAGTGTAAATTTTTCCTCCTTTTTGTTGGAAACTGGTTTTGATAAATTATTTGTTTTGTCTGGTAATACAGTAATTGCGCAATGGACTGGTACCGAAGGGTTAGGTGATATTGTAACCTCACAGAATCCAGGAGAATGTCTAACATTTTCATTTCAAGCGGATTACATTGTTACAGCTAGTGGCTGGGAAGCGTTAGTTACATGTACAACAACGCCTGTAGCACCTCAGATAACCAATGCTAGTTCAGTTTCAAACTGTAATGGAAATGGTGGTGTTTGGGTGTGTGCAGATGGAATTTATAACACAGCAGCTGGAAGTGGTGCAGGCGTTCAAGATGTGAATGAAGCTTCTGGTGGGTGTTGGGGTGCGGCCGGAGAGGTTGCCACAAGTTGGTTCTACTTTACGATTGCTACTTCTGGAGTTTTTGCGTTTGAATTCGTGCCAAGCAATAATGGTCATAATATTAATTTTGCATTATATGGACCTTCTTTAGATACTATTCCACCTTGTCCATTGTCATCTGGAGATGCTCCAATTCGTTGTAGCTTTGCTGGAGCTGGAGGAATTAACACGGGATTAGCTAGCGGTCAAACAGATTTATATGATGAAGGGAATGGCAATGGTATGGCTGCTCCTGTGAATGTTATTGCTGGGCAGACGTATGCGCTGGTAGTAGACGTTTATCAAAATGGCCAGCCTCCAACTGAAACTCAAATCGATTTTACTGGAGCCGCTTCTTTGGATTGTTCAGTGACTTTGCCGATTACCTTGGGTGATTTTTCCGGCATTAATCAGGATAGAACGAATTTGTTGAATTGGATTGTTTATAGTCAAATTAACAATGATTATTTTACAATTTACAGAAGTTATGATGCGAAAAAATGGGATAAAGTTGGCGAAGCAGATGGCGCTGGAACAGTTCAAGAAGCTATGTATTACTCACTTGTTGATGAGAATCCATTTTTCCCGATTTCCTATTATCGATTGAAACAAACTGACTTTGATGGGAATTTTAGTTACTCAGATGTTATTTCAGTAACTAATTTTAAACCGTGTGAGGGTGATATTGTAGGGAATTTTGTCCCAAATCCAACGAATGATTTCACAAATGCTGTATATCAAGGACACAAAGATACCCCACTAAATGTCAGTGTTATTGATAATACAGGTAAAGTGATTGGTACAAAAAAATATGCAAAACCATTTAAAGGAATGTCTATTGCTATAAGTACTGCTGTTTTGGCAAATGGAATTTATCAAGTTGTTTTCACGCAAGATGATAAAATTCAAACACAGAAACTTTCAGTGCTACATTAACTAGCGCAAAAGAAATATAGATCAAGAAAGGAGTTGTGCTACAACTCCTTTTTTATTTTACTTACGTGTAAAAAGAGTAACTACTTTATCAAAAGGTCACAAAATCTGCCATTTTAGCAATTGCTCTAGTACGGTGACTCATTTGATTCTTTTCGTCCCTATCTTCTTTGTTGATGAGGATTTTTGCGATAGTGAAATCTAGAGTTAGGAAATAATTGTTTTTACTTTTTTAATAATTGTGCCATAAATATTTTTAAAAGCTCAATAATTTCTGTCATCTTCATGCGAATCAATTGGTTTTATGTTTAAGTTTATCCTCAAATATTACTTTATGAAACGACTTTTATTATTACCTATAGTTTATTGTTTTTGTCTAAATGCTACTTCACAATCTTTCAGCGGCCCAGAAAGTGTTGAATTTGATGCAGCGAATAATCGTTATTTGGTTTCAAATAGAGGTGCAGTTAAAAGTATTCAGTCCGTTATCCCAGGTCAAACGCCTACTTTATTTACTTCCAATGTTACAGGTCCTGCTGGATTGGAAATTCTTGGAAACAAGCTTTGGGTATGTGATGGAGGGAAAATAAAAAGTTTTGATTTAACCACTGGTTTATTGGTAAATGACATTAATGTAGGAGCTACCTTCTTAAATGGTGTAACAAGTGATGGCTCTCAATTCTTATTCGTTTCCGATTTCAGTGCAAAGAAAATATATCGGATTAACACTGTAACTGAAGCATTTAATGTAATGGTGGCGAATACAGTTTCTAGTCCGAATGGGATGTGGTATGATGGTGCTAATAATCGTTTGCTCTTTGTGAATTGGGGTGGATCAGCTGCAATAAAGGCTGTTAGTCTAGCTGATTCGACATTGTCTACAGTTACTTCGACAACTTTAGGAAATTGTGATGGCATTGGTCGCGATGCAGCTGGCAACTATTTTGTCTCTGCCTGGAGTCAGCAATCCATTTATAAATTTGATAATGCATTTGGATCTCCACAAGCAGTTGTTACAAGCTTGTCTAATCCTGCTGACATTTATTACAATACATTGAATGATACACTTGCGGTTCCTAATTCACAGAATAATACGGTTACGTTTCATTTTATGGGTTCAAGTGTTGGGACTTCGACAATTGAACCGACATTGATACAACACATTTACCCAAATCCTATTCAAACAGATCAGGTATTGACGATTCAATTGACGAATTCCGGTCATGTTTCACTTAAAATATATAGTCTTGAAGGAAGATTATTATCACATCCATTGAATGAATTTAAGGAAAAAGGAGACATTTTTATAGATTTAATGAAATTAAATTTGACTCGAGCTCAATATATTTATGTGCTTGAGAAAGAGGGTGCTGTTATTGAAGGAAAGCTAATAGTGAATTGATTATTAGGCAAATTGGGCTTTGGTTATTATTCCCACTGCGTTTAATTTCGCTGTGGTACGAAGAAAGGAATATGTAGTTGCAGGCTAAAAAAGCTGAGAACTAAATTTCTTTTTAGAATGTTAAATCTGGGTGAATATTTTCTCTCGTAGATTTAGCAGGTTTACTCAATAAGTTGATTCACTCCCTTAAAAACGCCACCATTTTAGCAAATGCTCTAGCACGGTGACTCATTTGATTCTTTTCGTTCATGTTTAGTTCTGCAAATGTCTTGCTATGGTTTTCTGGAACGAAAATAGGGTCGTAGCCAAAGCCGTTAGTTCCTTTTTGGTCATCAATGATAGCTCCTTCTACGAAACCAGTGAATTGATGTATTTCACCGTCAATGATGAGGGAAATGCAAGTAGCGAAGCGAGCTTTTCTATCTTCTTTGTTGATGAGGTTTTTTAGCAATAAGTTGATGTTGTCTTGATCATTTTTTTGCGGACCGGCATAGCGTGCTGAGAACACACCTGGAGCGCCCTCAAGTACATCGACTTCCAAGCCTGAGTCGTCGGCAAAACAATTTTTTCCGTAAGTGTCGAAAATGAATTGTGCCTTTATCAAAGAATTTTCAGACAAGGTACTTCCCGTTTCCTTAATGTCTTCGTGGAAACCAATATCGTCAAGAGATTTCACAACAATTCCTTCCGGCATTAGTGATTGGATTTCTTTTACCTTGTTTTGGTTGTGCGTTGCAAAAATGAGTTCTATTGCCATTATATTTATTGAAAAAGTGATAAGTATTTTGCTTTATTGGCATTTACAGAATATTGATTTTCAACTGTTTGCTTGCCTTTTGTCCCCATTTTACTGCGAAGTTCGGGGTTTGTTAGCAGTGCTCTCAATTTTTCTTCCCAATCTTCTGAAGTTTCTGCTAGAAATCCATTTTCACCATCTAGCACAATCGATTTGTTGACACCCACCGGAGACAAAATGGTTGCCATGCCAAGTGCTAAATATTGTAGCCCTTTGAAACCGCATTTTCCTTCCGACCAAATGTCGTTTTTTAATGGCATCAGTCCAATTTCAACTTTGGATAGATCTTCAATCTCAGTTTCTAATTTCCATTTCACAAAACGAAGTGATTTAAGTTCAAATTGTGGAGCATGATTGCTAATGACCAAAAACTCAAATTCAAATTCTTTTTCCAGTTTTTGAAGGATAGGAATTAGATCGTTCAGATAGTGTAAAGTTGTATGCGTACCTGTCCAGCCAATAGTTACTGGTAAATGCTTATGATCAACAGTGAGATTATGGTGATTGACTGTATCAATCGTGGTTGGAATAATCACCACATTTTTATTATATTTCTTAGCAAAATCAGCCAAAAACTGATTTCCTGCGCTAATTTGATGTGCCCATTTCATGCAATATTTAACCTTCCAATAGGCTTTCATGAAATGAAATTTTTTATTGGCTTCGCTATAGTTGGGTAACCAAATGGCATCGTCAAAGTCATAAATGTATTTTCGGCGGAGTAATTTTGCCAAGATCCACTCGAAAATTGGCGGACCTACATGTGCCATTTCACGATGGATAAAAATGTAATCTGCTTTTCGAATTTTAAAAAGTAAGGTAAATCGCTTGAAAAAACTTTTGATCAATCCACCAGCTTTTTTTGCGAAATTTCCTTGAGTATAAAGTGTTTTCCAAGTTTTTAAATCGTAAAAAGGATGTTCTTCGATAACAAAACCTTCTTCTTCCAAAAATTGGAAATATTGCTCGAAGCGAAAGCGCTGCGATGGTGCTTCTTTGAAAGGGTAGGGTGCTATGAAAAAGATCGTTTTCAATGAATAATTTTCTTGTAAATCGACAAATAGCGTTCAATTCCAGTTACTAAACCAAAATATTCTTTCGCACCTTTCATTGATTCGTTCTTGTCGAAGATTTTCTCCAATTTTTCGAGGCAATCAAAACTCTCGTTATCATAGTGGTCGATCACAATTCCTGCTTTATACTTGTTTACAATTGCATCCGTATCACCAACTCCTGCATTGCAGACAATTGGAACTCCCATTGCCATGATTTCACCTTGTTTGGTTGGTGAAGAGGCTTTTTTGGAATAGGAAGGACGAATGAAAAATACTGATAAATCAAATAGTTCAATATAACTTGGTACCTCATGGTGTAGGCAGGACGTGACAAAAATGTTCTTTCTTCCAATGCCTTTTTTTCGAGCTTCAGCGTGAATTTTTTCTGGATCTTCTCCTGTTACAAATAGAAATTTCCATCTGGAATCTTGAGCATCAATAAATTGGAAGAAATCGAGCATTTGTGGAAGCTGATACCATGTACCAATGGAGCCAACGTATCCCAATATTTTGTCATCAGGTGCAAATCCAAGTCCAATTCTTAGTGCGACTTCGGCTGTAGGATGAGGTGCAAAGAGTTCAGTATCTACGCAGCAAGGAATTACTGTTATTGCTGCTTTCTCTTTTGGTTCATTCCACGATTCAATTTCTGCTTTTGCATTTTCGGTGAGAGAAACAATATGGTCTGCATCACTCAAAAACTCTTTTTCTTTTCGCTTGAAAAAATTATAAGTTCTTTTGTACAAAGGATTTTTTAAGTTCCACAGTTTTCCATCTACTCTTTCATCTGCCCAAAATCCACGCATATCAAAGATAAATTTTGTGTGGAATTTCTCTTTCATTTCCTGGCCAATAAGGGCAGAAATATAACTTCGACAGTGAGTCACTTCAAAATTATGCTTACGTTGAAGATCAAAGGCTTTTTTTCTGAGTTTGCTTAAGTTCAAACGATAAGAGAACCCAGGAATTTTACTTGAAAAACTTAAGGGATGCCATATCACACCATTTTCATCACATTTCTGCTGGATTGTTGTACGAAATTTACTTAAGCGATCAGGCTTTTCTAAGCTAATAATGTGAAATTGAAATCCATGCTTTGTTAATCCAAATAAATAGGGCAAAACTTGTGATTGACCCAAAGGATCCGTCATTCCATCATACGATATATAAAGTACTGGTATCATTTTAATTAACAATTATCAATGAATCAATTAACAATGCGAAAATCCCATCATTGTTCATTGTTAATTGTACATTTTTCATTTTTTCATCCATTTTTCAAACCACATTTCGAACATCAAAATGCACCAAATTTTTACGTCCAATTCTTTTTTACCGCTCAGAAATTTAGTTTTCAAATCAGATACAAAGTCCCAATTTAAAATTCCTTCATGTTGAATGCGTTCTTCTGAAAGATATTCCTCTACCAAAGGTCGCAATTCTTTGCTCATCCACTCAGCAATAGGAATGGCAAACCCCATTTTAGGACGATCTAACATTGTTTTTGGCACATATTGATGCACAATTTCCTTCAAAATATACTTCTTAATTCCATTATGGTACTTGTAACTATCTGGCAGTTGCGCAGCAAATTCAATTATTCGTTGATCCATAAATGGTTCTCGTCCCTCTAAACTTGCCGACATGGTAGCACGATCTACTTTCTGCAAGATGTCATCAAGCATATAGGTCGTGTAATCGATGGATTGCATATAAGCCAAAGGAGAATAAAATTCCTTTTTTAATTCTTTTGATTCGTAGGATGTTATTGGAAGCTGAAAATTCGTTTTCATGAGCTTCTTTAAATCGTTTTCTGGAAATTGAAAGGTAAGACTTTGCATCATCATTTCTGGTGATGGGTCACGTAAAAGTCCCTTCAATTTTTCATATCGATTGTGAAAATTATATTTGTTTTTGAGGACTGGAATCTTATTTGCAGGAACTAAATTCATCATTCCAGCAGCTGTTTTGCGCAGTGGAGAAGGAATTTTATTGAGTTTGTTTCCAAAACGCATCAAGTAATCATAGCGATTGTATCCCGCAAAAACTTCATCTCCACCATCAGCACTCAAGGCTACAGTAACGTGCTTTCGTGCCATTAAACTTACAAGTGTTGTTGGAATTGCACTACTATCTCCGAAAGGCTCGTCATAGTAAAAAGGCAACTTTTCAATTAAGTCCATCGCTTCCTTTTGCGAGCAATCAATTTCAGTATGATCCGTTCCAATGTGCTGCGCCAATTCTTTAGCAAATGGCGCCTCATTGAGTCCGATATCTGGAACTGAAATCGTATATGTTTTTAACTTTTCAGAGCGATCTTTTTGTAAAAGAGCTGCTACAGAAACACTGTCATACCCGCCACTCAAGAAAATTCCTACTGGCACATCAGCAACCATTCGATAATTGAAAGCACTGGCTAAAAGTTGTTCTGTCTCTCGTTTCGCTTCATCGAATGAAAGCTCAAGTTTTGGCTTGTTGTATGCATCATAGACCGACCAATATTGGAAAGTGGTGCAAGATTTTGTTGCTAGATCGAATTTTAAATAATGTCCTGGCTTTAATTTGAAGCAATCTTCAAAAATACAGTGAGGAGTTGGCACATTTCCGAATTGCATATAGGCTGCAACGGCACTTAAATTAATTTTTTTCTCAAAATTGGGATGTACATGAAACGCTTTCAATTCAGAAGCAAACAGCAGTATATCGTTTTTATGATAGATGAACAAGGGTTTCACTCCAGCACGATCTCTCGCCATGAAAATCTCATTTTTTATTGTATCCGTAATCACAAAAGCAAACATTCCAATGAAATGATCTAGGCATTTTTCTGCCCATTGCTGATAGGCATGCAAGATAACTTCCGTATCTGAATTTGTTAAAAATGTATGTCCGAGTGCAACAAGTGCTTCCTTTATTTCTTTGTAGTTATAGATTTCGCCGTTGAATGTTATCCAAAAATTTTTGAATTGCATGGGCTGTTTGGCATGATCGCTAAGATCAATAATGGCTAAGCGTCGCTGACCAAGTCCAACAGTGGCGTTTCCCAAATGTAAAACTTCAGCGCCATGCCCATCTGGCCCACGATGCTGAAACGACATTGTCATTTTCTCAAGTAAATCAATACTGGAGGAGTTTTGGTAATCAATAAATCCGGCAATTCCGCACATTGTGACGAAGTTAAGTATTATGAGCTAAAGAACGTAATGTGTAGATTAATTCTTCCCTAATTAATTTAGCGTTGTATTTCCCATTCGCTTGTTTTATCTTTACCTCATGAGACTTCAACTGCTAATTGCTTTCCTCCTTCACTGCATTTTTCTTTTTTCCCAAACTGTCATTTCTATTGATTTTGATTCGACTATTTTAAATAATTCGGTTTCCAAGTTGGCGATAGATGATTTTCAAAAATTACTATCCCAAGCCTGTTATTGTGATGTGAAACTCAATCCCGAAGTAGGGGTAGGTCTTGAATTTTTCTTGAAATTAGACAGTACATTGCTTGGAGAGGGCTCTTCAGAAAATACTAATTCCAACATTCAGAGTTATCCGTTGACTAATTATTCTTGGTTAGAATCTAAAACCAAAGATGGGCGAAGATTATTGATGCTAAAATCGCCAACTGTTGAGGGGATAAGTTGTGGCCTTTATGGTTTTTTACAGGAAAAAATTGGTTTTAAATTTATTCATCCCCGAGAAACAGTTATTCCTGTTTTTACGCAATGGATTCAGGATAAGAAAATAGATTGGACAGCCGAACCCCGTTTTAATAAGCGAGGATTCCACTTACACACCATGCATCCGCTCGAATTGACAGAGCAACTCTTGGATGAAACTTATCCAAATGCTTTGAATGATGTGAAAGAATACATTGATTGGTTGGCACGGAACGGACAGAATTACTTCGAATTTAACTTGCAAGAAGATGTAAATCGGAAAGAATGGATTCCTCATGCAAAGGCTTTTGTGGAATATGCACATCAAAGAGGGATTAAAGTAGGAGTCGATTTATCCTTACATATGATTCAGCAAAAAGCATTTCAGTTGTATAAGGGTGCTGGCAACAAGAAGAAACAAATCGATAAAAACATGGCATGGCTCAATCAAGTGGATTGGGATCAATGGAGTATGGAGTTTTCCAAAACTGAATTTAATTCAGGAAATGTGAAGAAGAAAATGGAGTTACAATTGCATGTAACTAAGCAGCTGACAGAAAAATACGGCATCAAATTAATGGGACGAAAACATGTGGTAAAGCCTTCGGAGGAGCTAGGCAAAGCGAAATCGCACAAAGTTTACGAAATGACGGAGGAAGAAAAAGTACTCGATGCCAGTCGTGGAATTTTAATGCACACCGTTATGTTTTATAGTTCGGTGGAAGAAAAGGCACCTGTCTACCGCAATGAAAATTTGCGTCACATTTATGAGGGATTGGTAGAAGAGCAAAAAGTACGCGAAACCTGGTATTATCCAGAATCTGCCTATTGGATCACTTTTGATAACTCAGTGCCAATGACATTACTTCCTTATCTAAATGCTCGCTTAGAAGATATCAAGGTGATGGATTCCTTAAATGTAGAAGGACATTTAACTTTTAGTTCAGGTTGGGAGTGGGGCTATTGGCTGTTTGATTGGAGCATTGCTCGTTGGTCGTGGAGTCACACGAATAATGGAGTGGAACAGGAGAATTTTCCTACTCAATATCTTCACGATTTATTTCCAGATAAAGAGGTACAACAATTTTTCGATGATGTTACTAATTTGCAGCAAAGCTTTATCAAAGACCAAGAATTGATTAGATACCTGTGCCCTTCCTCAGTAACTGATGAATTTCCAGCGCCTTACAATTTGGAATTTCAACCTCGGCCCTCAATGAGTTATAAGTACATCAGCAAAAAAGCACCTATTGATTTTCTTTACTATGTTAGAGACTCAGGAATTCGATTGGGAGACAAGTTTTATTTTGCAAATAAAAGTCAAGTGGATAAAATGAGAGCTCTTGACTTCTCTGTTGTTTCTCATAAAAATTTATTGGAAGAACTATTGGATGGCATCGAAATTACTGGACTTCGCGCAATGCATCGTGCTTCAACTTTAGAATACCTTTGTTCGAGAAATGGAAAAAATGTTGAATTCGGACGTCCAGATTTCTCCATGGCACAAGCTGGGTATATTCGCCAAAATGCGCAAAAAATAGTAGATCGTCGTGAACAGAATTACCGTTATCCTGTTGAATCGCTCGCACGAAAACATAAAAGTCACACGGCGTATGAATTTGGCTATCTCTATCCTGTTTCCAACCTTCACTTTTGGAAGCGTGAGGAAATGCAGGCACTGAAAAGTAAATGGAGTCCGTTTTACATGAATATCTTTGATTTACGAAAGATTATAGGTATCAAGAATTAGCATCGAGTAGTATATAGTGTATAATGCCCTAAAACAGGAAAAGGTGCAAAGCGCTTATATTTCAAAGCACTTCACACCTTTTTTTTTCAGGAATAGTGTTACTTGGTAACTACTAGTTTTAGGCTAGAAAATTTGTTATGATTCACTCCAGAGATAAAGTAAACTCCTGCTGCTAGATGGTCAACAGTATATGAATTGTTATTTAAACTAGTTAACATTAATTCATCCAAGATTTGTCCAAGTTCATTTTGGATAAAGTAAATTCCTTCTGTTGTGGATTTCACCGTAAACGTCCCATTGTTTGGGTTTGGATAAACCATAAGACCGTTCATATTCAAATCATCAAGGCCTACATTGTCAATAAGCTGACAAGCGGAAGTATCGCTGCATCCATTCAAGGTTACAATCACTGAATAATCTCCATTAGTAGTTGGTGTAAAATTTTGATTTATTTCGTTTACAATTGGGTTCAATGCAGAACAATCAAACCACTGATAATTAGCACCAGATTGATCAGCAGTAAATGTTCCAAAATTGATGACACTTACACCTACATCAACAGAATTGACTGTAATCGCAACAGATGAGGTGTTCTCACAACCATTTACATCGGTGCCGCTTACAGTATATGTATTTGAGCTTATTGGAAGAAATCCAATTCCGTCTGTCACACCGTTATCCCAAGTGTACGCTGAAGCACCTCCACCTGTTAAAAATAGGGTAGTGCCATCGTTCAGACAAACAGTCGTGCTTGATGCATTTGCATTCACATTGGGTAAAGGATTTACAGTTACAGTAGTAGAAGCCGTATTGATGCAACCATTTGCATTTGTTCCAGTTACTGTATAACTTACTGTTGATGTTGGATTGAATGACACTCCATCAACAACTCCATTTGTCCAAGTATAACTTGCTGCACCTCCGCCTGTCAAGACTAATGATTGACCAGCACATAAACTTGTATTTGATGCATTTATAACAACAGTTGGCAAAGGATTAACAGTCACCAAAATCTGCGTTCGAACACTCGATCCACAAGTACTATCCTGCACATAAAAAGATGTATTGGTTGTCAAAACAGGAGTAGAAAAACTTGATCCACCACCTAAATATGTTCCACCAGTCAACGCAGAATACCAACCTAGGCTTGCTATACCAGCAGCCGATAAGGTAGTGTTGTCTCCACTGCAAATTGTTAAATTCAAACTTGAAGTTGTATTTGTTGGAGATATAGGAAGTGCGCATATACAATTGTATGTGTTAAGACTTATTGTATTTCCTGTTCCTAATTGTCCATTCACATTCGAACCCGTAACACAGAATAATTCTCGATCAGCTTTTATTGCAGCACTAAAACTTCCTCCACCAGTAATGTTAACCCAATTATTGTCTGTACCAATTTGTATTGGACTTAAGACTAAATTATTATTTCCATTACCTACTTCTCCTCCAAAATTTTGTCCGAAAGACCAGATATACCCATTCGATTTAATTGTAACTCCATGCGTTTCACCCGCTGCAATTAGTAACCATTTGTTATCCGTTCCAACTTGCGTAGGAATTAATTTAGCTACTTGTGTTCCATCTCCCAATTGACCAACACTATTATTACCCCATGACCAAAGGGTACCATCCGTTTTTTTCGCCAGGACACTATTTTGACCAGCTGATATACTATACCATTTCGTGTCTGTACCAATTTGAATAGGTGTATTTTTATTTATAGTTGTACCATCTCCTAACTGTCCGTTGGAACTATTTCCCCAAGCCCATAATGTACCATCCGACTTTAAGCCTAAACTGAAATTGCTTCCCGCACTTATGCTAACCCATTTATTGTCTGTTCCAATTTGAACAGGCGTTGTCTTTTGAATATTTGTACCATCACCTAATTGTCCTGAAGTATTTCTTCCCCAGGCCCACAATGTTCCATCTGACTTCAATCCTAAGCTATGATCGAATCCGGCACTCATGCTAACCCACTTATTATCTGTTCCAACTTGAATAGGCGAAGTTTTTAAAACAACTGTACCATCTCCTAATTGCCCCTCAGGATTATTCCCCCAAGACCATAAGGTCCCATTTGCTTTTAAACCTAGACTGAAATATGCGCCAGTTTCGACACCCACCCATTGGTTGTCCGTCCCAATTTGTGTTGGATTATTTTTTTGCACTGTTGTTCCATCTCCTACTTGACCATATGAATTTGCTCCCCATGCCCATAAAGTACCATTTGTTCTAAGTCCTACACTATGTGAATAGCCGTTTGAAATATCCAACCATTTGTCATCTGTACTAATTGAAATAGGTGATGAATTATTTATGAGTGTACCATCATTTAACTGTCCATAGTAATTATATCCAAAAGACCATAAACTACCGTCGGCTTTCGAGGCTACAGTGTGTCCTCCACAAGATGCTGAAATTAACACCCATTTGTTATCAGTGCCTATTTGAGATGGATTATTTGCAGTAGCTAATGTTCCAATACCAAGTTGACCAAACGAATTATTTCCCCATGCCCATGCGGTTCCATCAGACTTTAAAGCTGAGCTATGAAAACTACCTAAAGAGAGAACAGTCCATTTATTATCCGTTCCAATTTGAATTGGAGAAAGTCTATCGATTGTGGTACCGTCGCCAATTTGTGCATACGAATTATTTCCCCATGCCCAAAGTGTTCCATCGGACTTAATTGCACCAGAAAAATTATTCCCTGCAGAAATAGTTACCCATTTGGTATCTGTTCCAATTTGAACTGGGCTAGCTCTATTAATGATTGTTCCGTCACCAATAGCCCCTGCAAGGTTAGCTCCCCAAGTCCAAAGTGTTCCATCTGATTTTAATCCCATACTATGATAACCACCTGAAATACTCACCCATTTGTTATCTGTTCCAATTTGCACGGGGCTCGTTCTATCTAACATAGTTCCATCACCCAAGCCACCGGCCCAGCCACTTCCCCATGACCAAAGTGTACCATCAGATTTCAATGCAAGCGTATGATTGTATCCGGCTTCAACACTGATCCATTTATTATCCGTGCCTATTTGAACCGGACTGTTGCGTTGAAGGGTTGTGCCATCACCAACTTGTCCTTGCGTATTTAAACCCCATCCCCAAATTGTACCATCTGACTTAAGACCGATGGAATGTTCGTATCCACCAGTAACACTTACCCATTTATTATCTGTACCTACTTGAACCATTGTGGAACGATCCATAGTTGTACCATCACCTAGCTGACCCCATTGATTTCTTCCACAGACCCATAAAGTGCCATCTTTAATTTCAAAGGTATGATCACCTGCGGCCGCAACTCGTTGATAATTGGATCTGTACAACGAAGATTTTTTACTATTTGCTCTATTCACCTGAGCTGAGGCATTAATGACAACAACTAACATTGTCATTGTAAGAATTGTGTTTAGTACTTTTTTCATAACTCTTTTCATTTTTTGTTGAAGAATGGATTTAGGTCCCATTTTTAGAACAAGTATACATGGAAGAGCTCACAAAAAAAGGCCACATTTGTAAGTGACCCTTGCTAATTGATAAGTGATGAATGATACTTTGTAAGCGATTTTTTTCTGTTTAGAGTTTTGATAAAAGTTCAAGAACTTGTTCCTTCTTGCGCTGCGAAACGGGAATTTCTTGATTATTCTCAAGAATCAAGGATCCTCCATCCGCTTTTGTGAATCGAAGTATTTTTTTGATGTTCACTAAATGCGAGTGATGGGTGCGAATGAAGCCGTGAGTTTCTAGTAAAGCTTCATATTCTTTCAATGATTTACTTACTAAAATTTTGGAACCATCCATTAAATGAAAAGTGGTGTATGAACCTTCCGCTTCACAATTGAATATATCAGCAATTTTGACGAAATAAATAGACTTATTGTCTTGCAGTACAATTTTCTGGTCAGCAGACTTCATCTCTAACAAAGAACTTTTAAGAACGTCCAGTTGCTGAGAAATATTTTTTGATTGAAGGGCTTCACTCACTTTTTCAAGCGCCACGACTAATTCATCTGAATCTATTGGCTTTAAAAGAAAATCAATTGCGCTTAATTTGAAAGCTGTTACTGCATATTTATCAAATGCTGTAATAAATATAAGTTGAAAATTAACCTTATCCAGTCGTTTGATCAAGTCAAATCCAGTTCCGTCATCCATTTCAACATCTAAAAAAACAACGTCTGGATGAATCGTATTTATAGCCAATAATCCCGATTCGACGCCAACAGCCTCATGCACTTCTGAAACAAATTGGCTCAACTTTTTTAGTTGATTAACCAATCCATTTCGGATATTGTCTTCGTTATCAATAACTAATACTTTCAAGTGATTTTTTTTTCAAAAGTACTAAAAGCTTTGCGCTTAGTGTAAAATAGAGCTGTACTTATTTCAAGAAAGGTAAAAAAACAATAATTTCTACCCCGGTATTTTGATGGTTCACTAATTCAAAACTAGCCGAAGATTTATATTGCTCATTTAGTAAAAGGAGTCTTTCTCTAACGATTTGCGTCGCTCTGGAAGGATAAGATTTGATTGAATCAGTCGATTTTATCCCTTCACCATTATCTTTACAAACTACTTTTAATTGCGTGCTTTCCATATAAAATCCTATTGAAAGCATTCCTTTATGTCCTATATTTTTAAAGCCGTGCTCAATTGTGTTTTCAATAAACGGTTGCAGTAGCATACTAGGAATTTTAAGTTCGTCCAACGCTAAATTGTCCGAGAAAATAATTTCATAATCAAATTTTGATGGATACCTTGTTTTCTGTAATTCAATATAATTTTGAATAAAATCAATTTCTTCTTCAATAGACACCAATTCATCGTATGTGCTTTCAAGCGATTGTCGCATGATCTTAGAGAACTTAGCAATCAATCGAGGTACATCTTTTTGTTTAGTATCGACTTCAGATAAAGCATGAATAGATGCTAATGCATTAAAAAAGAAATGGGGATTCATCCTAGCTCTATTCAGCCGTTGTTCAGTTTCTAGTAACTTAAATTTATTCTTCAAAACAGATTGGCGATAAAAGAAAACAATGATAACAATCACTAAAATTGTAATAATTATTCCGACAATCAAGAATTTAACATTCAAGGCTGCCAATTCATTCTCTTTATTTAATTCACTTATTTTTTTCTCGTTTTCGACTTTTTGATACTTTTGATTCAGTTCATTTATTGAGGCACTTTTTTCCACATCAAACACACTGTCTTGCAAAAACTTCAAGCGTTGCAATCCCTCTAATGCCACTTCAAAATTTCCCACTACCTTGTTGTACTCATATACTCTTTCATAGTAGGCCATTTCATAGTAAACATCCTTAATTCGATCTACTTCAATTTTTACTGAGTCCAAATAGATAAGTGCATCTGTATGATTACCCAAAAGATTGGAACAGTCACTGTACTTTAAATAGCTCATGATGATTTCACCTGGTAATAAGTAAGATCGGTATTTAAAGGACTCTTTACAATATTCAAGTGATTTAGCGTATTCAGCCTTCATAAAATAGGCGTCCGAAATGGAATTATAAATCTGACTTGCTCGTGGATAGTATCCTAATTCTTTCATTAAAACGAGCGCTTTCTTTGCACAATAAATTGTGCTATCTAAATAATTCAATGATCGATCATCCACTTGAATTTGTGTGTACAATCCTGAAAGCGAATTGTAAAGGGTCATTTTTGTATACGGATCAGAAATTTTAGTGATTAAATTCCTTGCTTTATTCTTATAAAGAACTGCATCATCAGCTTGATTTTCACTTGAAAATAATGCAGATAATTTACAGTATGAAAATGCTAAACCATCGTAATACTTCTCACGATCGAAAATTTTAACGGCCTTTAAAAAGAATTCAACAGCATGTTCATTATCATTCGTTGCGTAATAGCAAAATCCCAAATGATTATAAACATCACCTTCAAGTATGCTGTCATCCAACTTTTTAACGCTTGGAATTATTTCGTGCAAAATAACCAGTGAAGCTTTAAAATCGCCTTTTTGCTCAAGTGCGATTGCTTGGTGAAAGAGTGATTTGTTAATTCCTCGTTGATTATTTATTTTGTTGGACAGCGTTAGTGCATAGTCAGCATACAATAGTAGCGAATCTGCTAAGCCGTATTTTTCTGCATATAGCGTCCCAATCTTTAGATATTGATCAATCTTTTTTCCATTTTCTAACTTCGCTAATTGAATTTTTAGTTGTTCGGGTTCTTGTCCAAAACATGTAAAAAATGCGGTGGTTAAAATGAACAAAATCAATTGTGCAGAATTTAGATGGAATGTCACTACCTTCATATTTGTTTAATTGTCACGTTAAAAATAAGGATTAAGTTGAATCCATCCGAAAAAGAAAAAAAATGGCATTATTCGTATAATTGATTTAACTTGAAATAGATCTTAATTCGCGAAAAATTGTATATCTTTCCTTTACAGTGATGCTTTATGTTTTAAATCAATATGACGTGGCAACTATTCCATGCGAGGTGTTTGATTTTTTGAAGTTCAGAGGCTTGAAACTTTTTTGTATTAACTTGTTTCTTTTAAAAGTAACTTTTTCTCGTTTCATCAAACTTACATTAGAACATCGACAAAAAAGATGACAAAAACGAAACAAGAACATTTTCTAAAACTCTACGAACCAATTCATGATAGGTTCGAACGCTTCTGCAGGGCAAGAGTTTTTGGAGATATGGACTATCGCGATTTAATGAACGAAACCTTGTTGGTGGCGTTTAACAAATTCGATTCACTTCGTTCTGAATCAGCATTTTTGTCCTTTTTGTTTGGAATTAGTGTTCGAATTATTGGTAATCAGCTTCAAAAAAAGAAAGAGCAGCGTTTTTCACGTGATTGGATAGAGCCAACAGATTTTGGGGATCAAACACTAGAACGTGCAGATGTCTATTTTCTCCATCAAGCTTTAGCAAATTTACCTGAAGAACAACGAGAGTGTTTAATACTTTTTGAAATTTCAGGGTTTAGCATTAAGGAAATTATGGAGATTCAAAGTTCATCTGAATCAGCAGTAAAGCAACGATTAAAACGAGGTCGCGAACGACTTACGGAACTTGTGACTTTTGAAGCTAAAGTAGATAAAAAGGAGGGAATAAATGGATAAAGAAAACAAGTTGAATCAATTATTTGAGTCGGCGAGAAACGAACAGCCACTCCATTCTTTTGATGCTTTAAAACTTCAGTTTGAGCAAACTGTTGCTGCCACCAATACTTCATCATCTAGCAAGTCGATGTCAAAATTGTTTAACATTAAAAACTTGATTATTATGATCGTATCAGTAAGTATGGTGGTTGCAATAGTAGTGTTAACTACAGGACAACCATATCAATCAAAAGTATCTTCAACTAAGAAGAATGAGAAGACAGAGAAAAAAGCTGAGCCTAATTTTGTATGCCACAGCGGAGGGTTTGTTTATGTTGATTTCCCAATTGAGAAAACTATCCACCGTGACAATTCGGTCTCAATATACGACACGATTATCATCCAGCAGGAAAATATTGAAGAAGTCATGAGAGATACTGCAGGTTTGTATCCAGTTATACAGCCAGTAATTGCCAATGAAGAGTATGTGTTTCCACGATTAACTGCCGAGGAGGTGCAAGCCAATCACAAGCAAAAACGTGAAATGATCAAGTCGCTTGAAAAAATTGACAAAAAAACGTATAGTCATATTGCGAGCGGTTCGTTTGATTACAATGGTAAATTAACATCTGTTCAAACCTATTTAATTGGAAAAATGGAGGTGACGAATCTTGAGTATCGAACATTTCTCTTTGATTTATTAATTCAAGAACGAAAGGAAGAGTTTTTGAAAGCGAAACCAGACCAAAGTCAATGGACTAAACTTTTTGTTGACACGAATAAGGCAATGGAGAATAATTATTTTTCGCATGAGGCGTACAACGATTATCCGGTTGTCAACATTAGTAGAGAAGGTGCTGAAATGTACTGTAAATGGCTGACGCAGGAATTAAATAAGATGCTAGTTGCTAAAGGAAAAGATCCCTATAATGATTTGCGAATTCCAACAAGGGAAGAGTGGGTGATGGCCGCATCATACGAAGGGAAAGTAGGTCCGTATCCATGGAATGGAGAATTTCCAAGAAATAGCAAAGGTTGTTATTTAGCCAACTTTAAGCCAATAGAAGGTTATAAATGGGATGGTGCATTTTTTACTGCCAAAGTTAATTCCTACCTACCAAACGATTTTGGTTTGTTCAATATGGCCGGAAACGTTGCTGAGATGGTCTATGATGACATTTCAATAAAATCTGCTGGAACTGCTGGTGGTGGCTGGAATAGTCTGCTTGAGGAGATCAAAATTTTGGGTCCCGATTCAAACAAAGGAGTTACAGAGCCAAGGCCTGATATAGGTTTTAGAGTGGTGTGTACGTTTTTGAGTCATTAAATCCGCGGCACCTCGGCTCCGCTCGGTGTCCGCTCGGTGTCCGCTCGGCTCCGCTCGGTGTCCGCTCGACTGCGCTCGGTGACCGCAAGACTGCGCTCGGTGGCCGCAATTCGTAAACGGACATCGAGCGTAGCCGAGATGGAAGCCTTTAACTCAATCAATCTTCATCCGTATCCGCCACTCCTTTGGATATAAATTATTGAAGCGATTGCCTAAATGTTTGATCCAGCCAAGTGGTTGTTGCTTAAACGTAATTAATTGAAAGCCATGCGTTCCATCAAGACTAAATGTATCACCATGCAAATAACCTAGTGCCTGTTCTCTAGTTAATTCAAGTCGCTGTGTATAGTGACACAAATGTTGATTTAGCGCTAATTCATGGTGTGGATTGACACCTTTTCGAGTGAGATCGCCAATGGTGGTTCCAGCTTTTACAATATGCAATTTAGCAATGAGGTGTAAAATTTCTTGAGATGAGGACTGTGGAAAGGCTAAAATCAAGTCATTCCACTGAAAGAATTGTATGTTTTGTTCCTTCGTGAAGTCGCTAATTCCCATGGTTTTCGCCTCCACCTGCTTGAATTCTTTTTTGTTTTCAAATTTTGTTTTTGCCTTTGAATCGTCATATTTTTGCAGCACGGCAATAAAGAAACCTTCCGTGTTGACTAAATTGGGGAGACAGTAATTACCGTATTCATTTCTTCCCTTTTTTAGGGTGGGTTGTAGCTCTATTTTAATTAGATCGGCACCAAGTTGCTCACAAATGAATTGCACATTTTTTTCATTTTCCTGCTCATTAAAGGTACAGGTTGAGTAGATAAAAAAACCATTAGGTTTGAGGCTTTCCCACACATCTGAAACAATGCGCTTTTGTCGTCCAGCGCATAACTCCACATTACTCTCTGACCATTCATTGCGACTATTGAAATCTTTTCGAAACATTCCTTCGCCTGAGCAAGGAGCATCACATACTACAACATCAAAAAAATGAGGGAGACGTTCAAAATCTTTAGGGTCGTTGTTAGTTACCACTACATTAGTGGCACCCCATTTTGTAAGATTTTCTTTCAAAATTTGTGCCCGATTGCGAATAACTTCATTGCTCACCAGCAGTCCTTTTTCGTTAAGAAAGGAAGAAATGAGAGTGCTTTTCCCTCCTGGAGCGGCACACAGATCAAGAACGATTGGTTGGTCAGGAAGTGTCAATGAACGAAGGATTTTATCGAGCACCATTGAACCTGCCTCTTGAGGATAATAACACCCCGCATGAAAAAGAGGGTCGAGGGTGAAAATTGGACGTTCTTTCAAATAAAATGCATTTTCACACCAAGCAATTTGCTTGTCGAACTGCAAGTCGGAAAGTTGCTTTTGGTCAATTTGCTTTAAAGAATTTAAGCGCAGTGAAACAGGTGGATTCTCATTCAATGCGGTGAGCAAATCATTGCCCAAAAAAGAATCGTTTTTTACTCTGTTTTCAAATGCAGTTGGAAAATTCATGAAACAAATTTAAAACAATCCTTCGCTCGAACAATTTTTAAGTGTTGCTTTGCCACAAACAAAAACTTCCCATTTTCTGCAGTTCGAAGTTTTGCTAGCTCCTTTGCGAAAATGCCTTTTAATTTCAATTTCCGTAATAGTTCGATCCGTTCATCTTCCGTCAACTCATCAAAATCTGAGAATCTTAGTTCATTGAAACATTCTATGTGCGAAACAATTGATGCCACTTTTGTAGAAATTTCTTCTTGTGTAGCTCTAAAGGTCTCCATGACTAGCACTATGTCACTTACTAAGTTCTCATTATATTGCAGCATTTCAGGAATAAAAACATTGCGCAATTTATTTCTGGCGTAGTCGTTTTTTGAATTCGACACATCTTCTCGCCACTCCACATTATTTTCCTTTGCATACTTGAGAATTTCTTGTCTTGAAGTTTCAAGAAGTGGTCGAAATAAATACCCGTCCAAAATTTTCATTCCACCCAAGCCATTAATGTTAGCACCACGACCTAAATTTAAAAAAAAGTGTTCGATTTGATCATCTAAATGATGAGCCAACACAATTTTGTCGTTAGGAGAACTCAGTAATTCCTGAAAAAAATTATACCTGATTTTTCGAGCTTCCTGTTGAAGATTGCCTCCATTTTTTTCAAGATATACTCCGAGATTAATTGTTTTTTCATGGAATTCAATAGCATGCTTCAAACAAAAGTCCTTGATTAATTGAGCATCTAGTTCCGAGTCTTCTCCGCGCAATTGGTAGTTTACATGTGCTACTTTTACTTTTTGATTTAATTGAAGCAAGCAATGTAGTAAGACCATTGAATCGACGCCTCCACTGCATGCAACAATCAAGTTGTCAGTAGAAAAATTGGCTAAAACTGATTTGATATTTTTGTTAAAGAAATTCATTCATTCCTTTAATAATTTTGCCCACTTTAGTGAGACATTCTTCATATTCTGCCTCAGGATCCGATTGAATGGTGATGGCTCCGCCAACAGCGCACGACATGTATTTTTCTTTGCGATTGTAAATTAAAGAACGAATTACCACGTTGAAATCGAAATCACCATTTGGTTGAATGTAGCCAATACTTCCAGCGTACAACCCACGCTTAAAATTTTCGTAGTCTTCCATCAACTCCATCGCCCGTAATTTTGGTACTCCCGTCATCGAACCCATCGGGAATGTTGCTTCGATAATTGATGCAAAATTGGTTTTTTCGTCGATTTCACATGAAACAGTGGAGATTAATTGATGAACAGTTTCGAAGGTGTGAAGTCCTTGTAATTCATCAACTTTGACAGAGTCTTTCGTGGCTATTTTGGATAGGTCGTTCCGAACTAAGTCAACAATCATCACGTTTTCAGCCAATTCTTTTGGGTTTTTTAGCAATTGTTCCTTCAAATAGTCATCTTCTTCAGCGCTAACTCCACGCCGCGCTGTACCTTTAATGGGTTGACTGATTAGTTTATTTCCTGTTCTTTGTAAAAATCGTTCTGGACTTCCACAAAAAGCAGTGATATCACCTAATTGCAAAAACGAGCTAAAAGGCGCTTTTGTAATTTCATTGAGTTTGAAATAGGTATCCAATTCAAAGTTCAATTCAACGTTTTTGGTAAAGAACTCTTGGCAATAATTGACTTCATAAATGTCGCCTCGTTGAATGTGTTCTTTGATTTTCCGAACTGTCGCAAGGTAATCTTCCTTTGGCGTTCGGGCTTCAAATTGATAATTAAAACTGTGGTAATTTTTATCTGCTTCTTCCTCCATCAAACGACCAATGAAATCAAATGCTTCAGGTGTTTTACCCCCTTGTACAAATTCAAATTTCTCGTGATCTAATTTTACAACAGTTGCAGGAACCCAGAGATGCGTATCGGCTATTTTTAGTCCGTCAAAGTTGCTTGATTTCAGTTGATAAAAATCATTTTTGAGATCGTAACTTAGGTAACCAAAAATATATTTCCCTTGGTGTTCATCGATAAAATCTTGCACTTCAGCAATGGTTTTTTTTCCTGATTTGGTGAAAGTTGCGCCATCACCAAATGCCAAAATTCCTGTTCCATCGTTTGAGTTAAGGTAAATTATTGGTTGAGACATATTCAAAAGTACTATCAAAATATGTAATTTCGTATCCTACCGATAAAAGATGTTGTACAAAATCTTTAAATTCTTGATTTCAAATGCCATTCGTTTCTATTACAAGGAAATACGAGTGGAAAATGTCAAGCAATTGTCGCATGAAGGGCCTTTGATTATCATTGCAAATCATCCCAATACCTTGATGGATGCATGGTTGTTGTCGGTGATTAGTCCCAATAAAATTTATTACCTCACCAAAGGCACTTTTTTTAGCACTCCACTCAAGATGTGGTTTCTTCGAAGTTTGGGAATGATTCCAGTGAATAGAATGGTGGATGGAAAAACCCAAGGTGTAGAAAATGCACATTCATTTGAAGAGTGTTTTAAGATATTAGAGCAAAGCAAAACATTAGTGGTTTTTCCAGAGGGAAATAGTGTTATGGAACGTACGCTTCGACCTTTAAAGTCTGGCACTGCGCGCATAGCATTAGAGTTTTTGCAAAGAAATCCAACGGTGAAGAATTTGAAAATTTTACCTGTAGGCTTGTATTACTCACGTGGAAATCAGTACACTAGTTCGGTATTGGTGAAAATTGGTGAGAAGGAATCCATTGATCACTATTTACCGGATTATTTGGAGAATAATGCTGGTGGAGCGCGAAAACTTACAAATGATTTCAGAATAAAATTGGAAAATTTGTTGGTCATTTCACAATCGAAAGACCAAGAATTGCTAGTCGATGATCTTTTTGCCATTTTACATGATAATGATGAAGAATTAACGATTGAACAGCGGGCATCGATTTTTAAAGAATTGCACGAAACAATTCATCAAACGCAAGAGGAAAACCCATCAAAGATTAAGGAAATTCATCAGTTGGTGAGTAATTTTCAGATGAAGTTCAACAACCTTTCTATTCGATCATCGCTGCTTTCGAAAGGAATGGGCAGAGGAAAAAATGTGCGAAAATTGATTTTGTCATTGTTTTTATTTCTATTAAGTTTTCCAGTGTATTTTTTTGGATTAGTACACAATTTCATTCCGTTTTATACGACTCACTTCTTGATGCAGAAATTAGTAAAGGATGTAGAATACTACGCCCCAATTGCTATTCTGTTGAGTATTGTCATGTACCCTCTCAACTATTTGGGAATCATTTTGCTGTTCGATTGGTTCGTTGATTTTAGTGCAGTGATACATATATTTTATGTCTTTTTAATGCCAACCACAGGTGTTTTTGCATATAAGTATGCCAAAGCAGCCAAAGAGTTCTTAGTTCGATTTAGATACATTGTTTTGCTTTACAACGACAAAGAAGCAATGAAAAAATTGTTAGCCGATCGCGAGTCCTTGAAGAGTTTTATACAAGCAAAATGAAAAGATACCGCGCTTTGTTCATAATTGCACTAGTGCTAGGATTGTTTTTTGTTTTTCGACAGTGGAAGGGGAGCAGAAGGAACATAGCCAGTGATAAAACCAAAAATTCAACTGAATTTGCACAAGCCAAAAAAATAGATTCGACTTCTTTTAGTTCAAACAAGGAAGAATCGTTGCCGATTCAACCTTTAAAAAAAGAGAAAATTCCAGCAATTACAAATGGACAAAATGTTATTTTTTCAGTTGGAGGAATCTTAAAAAAGGGAGAGATTGCTTGGAAGAAAGGCACATCCTTTAAATTCAATGATTTCATTTGTAAAATTGATGAAACAGCTCTTTTTAAAAAAATAGCAGCAGAGAAGGTGCAATATTTAGATGATTCCAAAAGTTTTTTGTCATTTTTAGCAACCAATCTTCCTGAAACTAGTGCAAAATGGGAGCAGTTTTTTGGAAAAATTGATGCAGCAGCTCGTGTGCCTAAAGAGCCTGAATTTGAAAATGTTACAGAAAAGATAAAGTACCAAGAACTGAAATTGGATGTCGCATTATCTAGAATTATTGATTTAGAAAAGCAAATTGAAAACTATTACTTTATTGCACCATTTGATGGTACAATTGTTCAAATCAAAAAGCAGTTAGAATCGAAGGTGAAGAAGTCTGAAATAGTGGTGGTCATTCAGAAAGATGATGAATGATAGACTTTTGAAGAATACAATAAAAATCTTTAAGTAAGCTAGGTAGCGCATCTAACTTTTGACTACATTTGATAACTTTTTTGAAAGCTATTTCAAATTAGTAGTAAATATGTCACTACTTGAAAATTAACCAAACATACCAAATATGTAATCGCTGTGTGATGGATACTTCTGATCCAGAAATTACTTTTGATTCGTCTGGTAATTGTAGTCATTGCAATGATTTTTTACTGCGAAGAATTCACCATAAATACCAAGGAGAAGCAACAGATGAGTCCTTTCAGCAGTTGATTACTGCCATCAAAAGAGACGGGAAGGGTAAAAAATACGATTGTATTATTGGGATTAGTGGAGGGATAGATAGTTCCTATGTTGCTTTAGTTGCCAAGCAAAACGGCTTGAGAATTTTAGGTGTTCATGTTGACAATGGATGGAATTCTGACTTAGCAGTGCAAAATATTCGCAATATTGTTCAAAAGTTAGATATTGAATATCAGACTTTTGTTTTGGATTGGAAAGAGTTTAAAGATTTACAACTCGCTTTTCTTAAGGCTTCAGTACCAGAAGCTGAAACTCCAACCGATATTGCAATGTTAGGAGCCTTGCATCAGATTGCAGAACAACATGGAGTAAAGTACATTATCAGCGGTGGAAATTTTGCTACAGAAGGAATTTTACCAGCGGCGTGGCATTACAATGCAAAGGATATGCGATATTTGAATTACATTCAGAAAACATTTGGTAAATTGAAATTGCGTAAGTTTCCAAAATTTGGTGTTCTTCAGGAGACCTATTACAAACTCGTGAAGCGAACAAAAATGGTGTACCTTCTCAATTATATTGATTACGCGAAGGAGCAAGCAATGATTACCCTAGAACAAGAGTTAGCTTGGAAATATTACGGAGGAAAACATTACGAATCAAAATACACAGGTTTTATTCAATCGTATTATTTGTTTGAAAAATTTGGAATCGATTATCGACGTGCAACATTGTCCTCACAAATTCTGACCAAAGAAATTAGTCGTGAAGCAGCGATTGAACAAGTCAAACCATTGCCCTACAAGTTGGAAGTAGTGGCGGAAGAAAAAAAATACATCGCCAAAAAATTAGGTGTTTCAATCGATGAATTTGAAGAAATTTTAAAGCGACCGGCAAAATGGTATTGGGATTATCCAAATAGCAAAGGACAATTGAATTTCATTTACAACACCTACCGACGAATTTTTAAGAAAGAGAAGTTAGCGAGTTTTTGATTTGGGTGTTTTTGTTGTAGATGTATGGCATGCCATACTTCTACAACAAAAACACATCATACATCGTACATCAAAAAATCGTAAATTTGTTCATGTTTTCACCACGTGTTATTCCAGTTTTGTTATTGAAAGATGAATGCTTGGTCAAATCCGTTCAATTTGGAAAGTACAATTACATTGGTGATCCAATCAACGCCGTTCGCTTGTTCAACGATTTTCGAGCAGATGAATTGATTTTTTTAGACATTGAGGCGACAAAGCAAGGTCGCTTGATTTCACTGGACTTTGTGCGCGATGTAGGAGAGGAAGCGAAAATGCCTTTTGCTGTAGGTGGTGGAATTCGTAGTCTCGAGGATATTCGTAAAATTGTACATGCAGGTGCTGAAAAAGTAGTGCTTTGCTCCATTGCATGCGAGAATCCTTCATTTGTGAAAGCGGCAGCGGATGAGTTTGGTTCATCTACGATTGTTGTTTGCATGGATGTGAAGAAGAAATGGTTGGGCAAAGAGCAGGTGTGGAGTAACGCAGGGACAAAAGCCACAGGAAAATCTCCAGTAGACTTCGCAAAGGAAATGCAGCAATTAGGAGCAGGTGAGCTCATTGTGCAATCCATTGAAAAAGATGGAACGATGGGTGGATACGATTTACCTCTAATTAAAATTATTAGTGAAGCCGTGCAAATTCCTGTCGTTGCGCTGGGTGGCGCTGGTTCCTACGAAGATCTTACAGCCGCTTTTAAGCAAGGTTATGCGACGGCAATGGCCGCTGGTAGTTTGTTTGTATATCAAGGGAATAAAAAAGGCGTGCTGATATCGTATGAACGATTTTAGATTTCGGAATTATATGATTTTTGGAATGAATGTAGAGACAAGGCATGCCTTGTCTCTACATTCATTCCAAAAATTGAAATCACAACAACTTCAACCCCGAATCTTGACTTTTCTCTGGATGAAATTGAAATCCTACAATGTTGTTTTTAATCAACGACGAAACAAAACGACTTTCATAGGTACTAAAGGATAGAACTTCATCAATTGGAGCCGTTTTCACTTCATACGCATGAACAAAATAGAAACGATCGTCTGGTGAAAGGTCTTTCAAGCGCTCCTGTTCACCATTCTTTTCAAGCAAATTCCAGCCCGTATGTGGTACTTTATAACGAAGTGAATCTTGTACATGAATGCGCGTCACTTCACAATCGAACCATGCTAATCCTTCGGTATTTCCTTCCTCACTTCCTTTGCACATCAATTGCATGCCTAAGCAAATTCCCGTGATAGGCACTTTTTTTTCAAGCACAGCTTCTTGCAGGGCCTTATCGAGTTCGTTTTTTCTGAGAAAATCCATTGCTTTGCCAAAGTGTCCAACCCCTGGAAGCACTAAATGCTCCGCTTCGCGAATTTCTTTTCCATTGTGAATGATGTTACATTCAAATCCGCAACGCTGAACGGCTCGCTGAACGGAAGTAATATTCCCCATGGAATAATCGAGTATGGAAATTATTTTTGACATTAGAGCGATTTAATCATTTCTGCCAATTTTTGAGTTTGTATTTTTCGAGAGTAGTTTTCCACACCAATTGAATCACAAGCAATAAAGCCCTTTTCCTCAAATTCGATATACAATGCTTGCAAAACTTCTATTAAGTGGAATTGATCTTTAACGGCAATTCCACTGTTTGTTTTTTCAACTAGTTCAGCTTGAAGTTGATTTGATTCACTCTCCAATTCTTCAATTTTATAAAATTTCCTTTTTAATTCATTTGCCTCAGGGTCATCAGTGAAACATAAAATTATTTTGCGTTTTATTCCTAAATAATCGAAAATTTTAGTACCCATGTAAGAGTAATAATTAAAAAGTAACATGGTATTGTTTTCCGCTAATTTCTTTAGTAGTTCACTATTAGGCATTTTCGCTGTAATAGTTACATGATTTTTTAATGCTGGATATTTTGAATTAACTAGTTCCGTAATTTTATTTTGAACATTGGTACCATAAAAATTGATTCGAATTTTGGCATTGTAATTTGAAATCAGAAATTGTTGAACTGCTGTTAAAAAACCTTCAAGCGGATGCCAATCGTAGATAGTGCCTACAAAAGCAATTTGAAATTCATCACTTTTCTGAGGTAATGAAGCTAATTCGTCAATTAACTCAGGCTCATATCCATTGGGCAAAATCAAGACTTCTTTATTTGGTATAACAGTGCTATTTTTTTTTGCAACAAAACTGGAAACGGTAGTGATTAAATGAGCATTCTTGACGGTTCTTTTTTCAAAATAAGAATGCCAGGCCCGTAGTACTCGAAAGTCCACAAGTTCTTGATTCTGAGACCAAGGATCTCTGTAATCTGCTATCCAAGGAAGATTAAATTCTTTACTTAACTGGTTCGCATAACTGAACAAAATAAATGGATCGCCTGAGGCAATAATTGCATCAACTTTATTTTCTTTAAGAAACGACCTGGCAGTTGCATAGATTTCAGATTTAGGTCCAATTGGAAATAGAAATTGACCTAATTCGTAAAAAGCAGTAATCGATTTTCTTAGTATTTTAAACCTCTTTTCTCCATGTTTTAGGAGTAAACGATTACTAAGGTTTGGATGGTAGGGCGACCGAAGTATAGTCCCAAATTCACTTTTCTCTACTAGTATATTTTTTGAACTTCCCTCTTCAATATAGTCTAAATGATTTCCGTGCTTATTTCCCCATTGACGCGTTACCACAATTGGTTCAATATCAAACTCTTTAAAATACTTGTACCAATTGTAGGGTCTCAAGCCACCTACTGAAACATAAGGAGGGAAATCGTATGCGAGAATGAGGACTTTTTTCACTGCGCTAAATATAGTGAAAAATGGCAATAGCGCCAATTCTCGCCTCATTGATTGCCTCATAATGATTTCATTTGTACTTTTACCTATGGAAAAAAAGCAGCTGATACTTTTTACCGCAGATTTCCCTTTAGGAACAGGTGAAACCTTTCTGGAAACAGAAATTGTTTACCTTGCAAAAGGATTTCATACAGTGATAATCGTATCACAAAATACGGCATCCAAAGAATGTCGCGCTTTACCCGAAAACTGTTCCGTAGAACGCATCAACTTAAGCATTTCAGCAGCCGATAAAATCAAGGCCTTGTTGAGTGTGTTGAATCCCTTGTTTTGGAAAGAACGCAGCGTGATTAAATCCGTTTACGGGAAGCGCTTAACAAAAGGAATTCTTTTTACCATGCTTATTTCCCTTTACCGAGCAAAGAGGGTGAAAACAACAGTTGCACGATTGCAAAATAATAATGCTGATTTAAAGCAATATTTTTATAGTTATTGGTGCGATGATGTTGCACTTGGCTTAGCGATGGCGCAGAAAGATTTCCCAAAAATTAAAACGCTATGTCGCATTCATCGCTGGGACGTTTATTTTGAGGAAAGTACAGTAGCATTTTTACCATTTCGACATACCATTACACAGCAAATTGGTAAAATTGTTTCTATTTCACAAGATGGAATCGATTACGCGAAGGCTGTATGGAAAACTGGTTTGGATGATAAGTTTGTGTTGTCAAGATTGGGGATAAATAATTCGGTTGCTCCTATTGTTCTTGAGCGAAACTATTGCTTACTTGTGAGTTGTTCGAACATCATTCCAGTAAAAAGAGTTGAGTTGATTGCTAAAGCTTTGGAGAAAGTTGCCAATGTTTCAATCAAATGGGTGCATTTTGGTGATGGTTCGGAAAGAAAAGCACTCGAAAGCTTGATTCATACGCTACCTTCCAATATTCAAGTCGAATTGATGGGAAGAAAGGAAAACCAGGACATTTATAGCTATTATTCGGAGCACAGACCAGATCTATTCATCAACGTAAGTTCATCAGAAGGCGTTCCTGTTTCCATCATGGAAGCAATGAGTTTTGGGATTCCAGTGATCGCAACAAATGTTGGTGGAAATTCGGAAATCGTGAACAATGAAAATGGATTTTTGTTAGGTAGTACTCCTTCAATAGACGAAATTTCAAATGTAATTGAATCCTACATGTCACTTACATTGGAAGACAAGAAAGCAAAAAGTGAATTGGCTTTTGCAACATGGCAAGAATTTTATAACGCTACGAAAAATTATCAGCAGTTTTTAGCTGTCATTTCGTCCTTGTAAAGCGAATGGATTTTTTCTACACAAAACGCAATGTCAAATTCCTTTGCCTTTTGAACAGCGGCTGTAGCGAACATTGAATAGCGTGCAGAATTTTCCGTCAATTCAATGATTTTATCAGCAAATTCATCAGGCTTTGTGGACTGCGGAAGTATAAATCCATTAATATCTTGATGCACGATGTCTCTGTTGCCACCTGCATCTAAACTAATTACTGGCAATGCTGCCGCCATTGCTTCCACGATTACAAGTCCAAAGGGTTCTGAAATGGCGCTGTGCAAATAGAAATGGCTTTGCTTTAAAAATTCTTCCACATTTGCGATCAAGCCCTTTAAATGAACGTGATTGCTTAATTGTTGTTGTTTAATTAAATTCAACAAATTTTGTTGTTCTGGACCTTGCCCCAGAATATTTAGCTGCCAATTGATGGAAGGATATTTTTTCAATAAATGTTTAACTACTCCAATTAAATACTGTTGATTCTTTACTGGAAACAGTCTGCCAATTGTAATTAATTCGACCGTCTTTGATGGGTCAGGTAAATTTACTGTCGCTTCAAATTTTGAAAAATTGATCCCGTTCGGGATGAGCTGTATTCGAGTTGCCCACCTTTTTTTGAGCTGTTGACGTAATTTTTGATCGATGGAAGTACTAATGGTGATGAATTGATTATTTGCTGTTGAATATTTTTTAAAAATCCTTCTTCGCTCAAAGTAATGTGTTATATTTTTTTTGCTTGTAAATGTTTTTAAACTTAAGGAGTTAAATTCTGGAAAATCTCCGTGTACATGCGAAAAATAGGCAATTCCTTGTCGTACATTTTCTCGACTAATTAATTCTGCTATGTAGGTATGAGAGTGAATTATATCTGGTTGAAACTCATCAACAATTCGCTCAAAGTCTGAAATATCTATTTGTGATTTACCTGTTATTGATAATTGAATTTTTGAAGTACAAATTTCAATATCAAGTCCTGCACTTAACTCAAGGTAATCATTTAGTGCGCCAAGAGGTACAATTTTCACTACCACATTGCTATAAACGTTTTTCAGTTCATGGGCAATATCTAGTACCAAACGCTCAGCACCTCCTTTCCCTAAACTTTGGGTTACGAATAATACGCGCATCTCAATTAAAAAGTATTGAAATCACTTCCATTGTACACAATTGAGTCAAACTCCTCATCGATATCAAAGGTCTTAATAAAAATTTTATTTCCATCAATAAATGGAAAATTTGAAAATGTTGTATCGAGAAAGGTCTTACGGGTAGTAACAACTTTTACTTCATGACAACCTAATAATTTTGCTAAGTGAACTATTGTTTTTTCAAAACTATTCTGCTTTTCAGGTGGAAAATAGGACACATTTCCAATTTCAATTCCATCTTCTATTTTAAACCAAAATGTAAAGCCATTTTTACGAACCAAATAGTTGGTAGTATAATTTTTATGCTTCACATAGTCTACACTTGTTGATACGCTGTTTGTTTTACTGTCAAAAATGGAATTGTTAAAATTATGATCACTTTTTGTGCTAAGTGATAACATGAGGCGTATAAATGGTCGATAAGCGAAAGAAAGCGAGAATTTATTGGCAATTTTATTTAAGGGAAAGGTGTTCACTTTTATTTTATAAGTCCGGAAGTGGTTTACTTCTTTCCAATTTGCCAATTCAAAACCTTTTACTGCTTGGGGACTTGGACTTACGAATAAATACGCTAGGCCTTCTTTTCGAGCAAGTTCGCTTACTTCAATAATGAGTTGCTCAAATACATTTTTACCACGTAAAATGGGATCTAACACCGCATCTGAGATTTGTCCTGCAAGTAGCACACGATTATTAATTGTCACATACATGGGGAGCACCCCCAAATGACCAATAATTGAACCTTTTTGATCTTTGATGACAATGGCGATGTTTTCTTTACCTGTCCAGGCAGTATTATATTTTTTTTGAAAAAAGGAATGGCTAATTTTTCTATTGCGAGCTTCATTGAATAAAAGCGTCAAATCATCAATTTCACTTTTAGTAATGCGTTCGAAACTTAGCTCTAAGCGAGAAATAGAGTGTTTTTTGGTTTGATACTCCATGCTAAAGGAACTTTAAAAAATCAAGGATTGCTATTTTCATGTGCATTAAGCAGGGGTATTCAAATTTAATAAAGGTAGTTTTTCGCGCTTAATTAATAGCAAATTGTAGTACTTTGATTGAGTGATTTCTGGAATGTATGAGGGAGGGTTTTGTTCATCAATCGAAAAGCAGCAATAATCAATTGATTTTAAAAGCATTGCAACTTTTTCGCCTATTTCAGGTGTTAAAATTTCTATTAGAAATGTAGGTTCATTTGCTTTTATTAGCTCAATCATTCCTTCAATGGCTTCAGGTTCATGTAGCTCCACATCTAATTTGACGAGGTCAATTTTCTTATTCTTGAGTACTTCAAAATTATCTAGTTGAACAATGGGTACTTCATACGAAATCCTATTCGAAAAAGAAGCAAGCATCTCTTCATTTAGGGACGCGCTGTATTGTGAACTAGTTGGTAGATCATAAAAAGTTGCAGTTCCATCACTATTTGAAACTGCCAACTCAAACAAGTGTATTTTTAAGTCCGGATTCAGTTCTAAATTTTTTTTGAAAATGGATGCTGTTCTTTGGACAGGCTCAAAAGCAAAAACTTCAGCAGTTGGGTTAATAGATGCCGCTACTAATGAATAAATTCCAGTATTTGCTCCTATGTCTAAAATACAATTTGCTTCTACAGATAGCTGTTTCCAAATATCCATAGATACTTTTTCCCATCCATTTTCAAGGCCATTCCAAAAAAGTTCATTTTCTATTGTTGTAAATCCTGGGTTGAAAAGTTGAATAGAGGAGTTGCCTACCTGCAGTTGCATTATGCCTTTGAATCGCAAATCCTTGTAGAGTTTTTCTTTTAGGATAGGATTTCGCTTAATTAATTTTGATAATAATTTTTTAAACGGGGAAATTTTCCAAATTAATAGGATGCCTTTAAAAAATAGATGTTTTATTTTTTTCATATTTTATATTCCTGAGGTATTTTGAAACGTAACAAAGAACTTAAGCAATATAATCGATGTTTTGTTTGATTGTTTCTTATATCGGTGAAAACAGATTTTAGTATCCATTTGATTGATGGAATGTACTTTTTCTTGTGCATGAAATATCGAGCGATGCTAAAATAACAGTTACTCAACACCCGCTTTCGAATTGTTCCATTAATATGGTTGTAATCATGCTTTTTGAAGATATGCAAAAGTTGCTTCCGTTGTTCTAAACCTATATTATTTTTTAGAAAATTCACCGATCGTTCATCATGTTCCACTGCAACAGTATTATTACTTTGCACTGCGGTAAACTCATTCCTATTTGCCAATCTTAACCAAAGTTCAGCATCTTCACCTATGCGAAGTGAAGGATTGAACTGTTCTTGCTGCAACGCAGAAACAGGAATACATAATTGCAGGGCGCCAAGAGGATTCAATAGCAGAAATTCGTGTAGCGTTTCCTCTTTCTTTTTCAATGGCAAATGGAATTCCCCTAATTTTCCTGCAGTTTTAAATGCCAAGGCATCGTAAAATAAATTTGTTGGTTCATGAACCTGAATGGCTTCATGGAAACCCATTAACTTGTTCGGTAAAAAGTAATCATCACTGTCCAAAAAACAGATATAGTTACCTTGCGCATTTTGGATCCCATTGTTCCGTGCTACACTACGTTCCTGATTTTCTTGATAAATATAGCGAATGCGCTCATCTTGAAATTTTCCAACGACTGCTTTGGTGTCGTCCGAGCTTCCATCATCCACAATAATTAACTCCCAATCACCAAAGGTTTGGTCCACCACACTTTGAATCGCTTTTGGAAGCAAGTGTGCTCTGTTGTATGTGGGTAATATGATAGAGAAGTAGGGCATTACAACAGTTTTTCTGGTTTAATTTTCTTTCCCTTAATTCCAAATGCAGCATGAAAACATGCCAATGCAAAGTAAAAGCTAAGTTCTTTTTTCTGCACAATGGCTCCTTTTAGTAAGGCTTTTAAATTGCCAAGAAAACCACTTTGATAGCTCAATATTTGCCAACGACTTAAGTTCAAATGTTCATTAGAAAAGCGTAATGCGTTGCGACGACGATAGTACGTGGTGATAATCTTTAAGCGAGGATAGCTATTCGTGGAACCTTCATTTTTGTGATACACCAACGAATTTGTCACTACCAATGATGTACAATTTTTAGATCGCATTCGGTAGCAAAAATCAGTTTCCTCTGCATACATGAAGAAATCTAATTTCATGAATCCATATTTTTCAATCACTTGCATTTGAACAAGCATCGATGATCCTTCAACTGATTCTACTTCATAAAATGCGCCGTTTTGCTTTTGCAACTCTTCTAATTTTTTTCCTTTCCAAACATTGTAGTGCAGTTGCTGTTGTGAGGCTGTTGTAAATGGAGCGCCACCAAAATCGACAAGTGTTTTATTTTCTGGATCCAGCGAAACTGAACCTAGAATACTGTTCGGATGCTGAAGATTTACCTCAACTAGCGCCTTCAGTGCATGTGTATTAAGGACTAAATCACTGTTTAGAATCCAAAATAGATCTGCTTTTCTTTCTTTCGCAATTTGATAGTTTGCCCAATGTCCGGAGGCAAAACCATTGTTTACGCTTGTCTGGTGAATGATGAGATCAGGAAAACGTTGCTTTAAGAGCTCAAATGAAGTATTGGGCGATGCATTGTCACAGAGTACTATTTCAAAATTAGGATAATCAAGAAGCAAAATCGATTCAACGCACTGAATAGTGTCGTCATAATTCATCCAATTCAACAATGAAATAACAACAAATGGCGTCGTATCTTTTTCCTGTTTCTGCTTCATTTCACTTGAATAGATTTTTTGACAATGCCTAAAATTTCCTTTATTGAATACCTATTCAGGATCAAATGTAGACTAATTTTTAGTACTTCTTTGCGACTAAACAATTGAATGTTGTCATAGAAGAATGAAAGCGTACTGTATTTAATGACTTTTACTGCTTGGTTTAATTCGCTAAAACGCTCAAGTTCATTTGGCTTCACTCTTTCAAGTGCAGGAACATTTTGCTTTTGGTTCATGATAGAATGAAATTGCGCTAACCAAGTTTGTCCAGCGTGTTTTTCGTTGATAGCATCACTGATTTCTTGCTTTGATGCGGGAGATGCATGATCACATCTATTTTTCAACTGTTTTAGATACTCAGTTTCATTGGCTGCTAATTTCAATTTCCCACCAAAAGCAGCGTCCTTGTACAAATCAAAAAGCGGAATTGTACCATAGCAAACCAGGGGAGATGCTCCATAAAAGCAGGTTTCAAGTAAGGCCGTGTAAGAGCCCATTGGCATTGGATCAATAGCAATATCAGCAATGGATTGAATATCTGAGGGATCTTCAATAATCCCTAAATAGACGATTCGTGGATGCAAAATGGCGTCCATCGCTGGCGAAAAATCCTTCGGTTCTACACCAACTACAAATAATTTCAATCTTGGATTTTCTTCCAAGCCTTTGACCATTGTTTGAAAGAAATGATGTTTTTCTGTAGTATAAAATTTATTAGGATTTCCAATTGTAACAGCAACAATATCAGTCTCATTTATTCCATACTTGAGCTTTGTAGTTAAAAACTCCAAATCACTTTTTACTTCCTTGAAAATGGGTAGCGGAAGGATGCTTGAATTTGCTTGTTTTCGTTCGTGCATAGAGATTTTTTGTGCCTCTCTGCGAATATTGATAATGGAGTTGCTAACATCACAGCCAAATGAAAAACCATGGTCGGCATGATTGAAAAAATGAATATCCAACAGATTTTTATATGCTTGTAAGGCAACACTCGGAAGACAATCATGAGGGTGAATATGCAATATTACTTTTGCTGCATTGTCATCTACAAAGGTTTGAAAATCGATTAATTTTTCTGGTAAAGTTTCCGGCTGCAAGACAAGAACCTTTCCACCTTTTGACTGAATGAGGTCCAACAACTGTGTTCTTGGCGAGGTACTACCTTGCTCTGTTATCAATAAGTGATGAACATACGTAGTATCTAATCGCACCAGGTTTTCGAGAAAACGGGTATGTCCACCAGTTGTGTAAATGGTTGTAAAAACATGTACTATTTGATTACTCTCTTTGGCTTTTAGTTCAGGAGTAATAGAACTTTGTTGTTTCCCATATTCTTCCAAGAAAGATTCGATGGTGGCATCTCGAAAAGTTCCACAATAATTTTTTGAAGCTAAAATTCCAGCATATTTTGCCAATGCGAGTTGTGCATCCGAACTTTTGGATTGTTGTAAGAGTCTAACTAAAAAGGCAAAAAGTTTCTTCGGCATTCTATTCAAAAGCGTTACAAACTTGAATCACAAAATCAACTTCTTCTTTGGTCATCACTGGACTGATAGGCAAACTAATTACTTCTTCATGAATTCGCTCAGTGAGAGGGAGCTTCAAACTTTCAAATTCTTGAAGAGCTTGTTGCTTGTGAGGTGGAATCGGGTAATGAATTAATGATCCTACTTCATTTTTGCTTAAGTACTCCTGAAATTTAGCTCTGTTTTGAACTCGAACTACAAAAACATGCCATACATGCGCATTGCTATTATCGGGCATATTTGGCAAGGAAATCAAAGAATTGGATATTTCAGTGCTATAGCGAAATGCAATTTTTTGACGGATAGCATTGTCGTGATTTAAACGTTTCAATTTCACTGAAAGTACTGCAGCTTGTAGCGGATCCAAGCGACTGTTGATGCCTTTCAGTTCATTTTTGTATTTTATTTCTGAACCATAGTTACGGTACATTGCTACTAATTTCGCGAAGTCTGGATCATTGCTCGTCACAGCACCAGCATCACCAAGCGCACCTAGATTTTTTCCAGGATAGAAACTAAATCCAGCTGCATAACCGAGAGCGCCTACTTTTTGACCCTTTTCATTTGTTGCGCCATGCGCCTGAGCTCCATCTTCAATTAAAAGCAGTTGATGTTCATCACAAAATGACTTCAATTCAACAGAATCATTCACTTGTCCGTACAAATGAACTTGTAAAATTGCTTTTATCTTGGGTGAATAACAGTTCTTTACTTTATTCAGTGAAAGATTCATAGTACTTGCATCTGGTTCGCAAAAAACAGGTATTAATCCTGCATCTACAATCGAGAGAATTGAGGCGATATAAGTATTTGCTGGGACGATTACTTCATCGCCACGTTTTAATTTTCCTTGAATGATGAGGCATTCCCAAATAATAGTAAGTGCATCCAAACCATTGCCTACACCGATGGCATTTGAAACACCGCAAAATTCAGCGAATTCCTTTTCAAATTTTTCGACTTCCGCACCTAAAATATACCAACCAGAGTCAATACTTTTAGTCACAGCTTGCGATAATTCAGGTTGAAATGAATTATTTAATTTCAAAAGATCTAAGAAATTAACTTTCATGCTGCATACAATTTTAGTAGTTCATTGATGGTTGAACAAATAAAAGAAATTTGTTCGGCAGTGGTGTCTTGGTGAACAGGTAAATTTAAAATAGATGAACTGATATTGTAGGACAAGGGGAATTTCTCTTGATTTATTTGAGGAATCATTCGATAATACAAGGCACTAGTTGTAATTTCCTTCGCAATTAAATCAAAATATAATTTTTCTCGCAATCCATTATGAACGATAATCGGAAAATTTAACGGAACTATTCCATCATGCATCGTGGGCTGCATCAACTCGAGCAACCCGTTTATCTTTAGTTCCGATAAGTACTGAAAGTAGTTTCCCCTGCGCTGTTTCGCAATTTCACTATGTTGCGATAAGGCAAATGTGCTCAATGTTTCTTGCTTAATTCCTTCGTTTTCAGGGAGAATTTGAAAATTTATTTTTTGGGTATTGTCTACCAAAATTCCTCCATCATCTGTTGGTAGAATTTTATGAATGGAATGAAAAGCAAAATCGCCAAATAGACCAAGTTTTTTTCCGTTGTGCAAACCATGAAGTGCATGCGCACAGTCTTCTACTAATGTTGTATTGGAGTTGGAACAGAATTTAATTACTTCTTCAAAATTGTCGGCAGGAAAGCCAAAGTAATGAATCAGCAAAAAACAATAAGATTTAGAAGGTTCAAGAGTAATGGAGTTCAAAATTGGAGATAGGTTTTTGCTAAGATCATAAAATTGATAGGGAATTCTGCTAATTTGAATTACATCAAACACACCGCTTCCTTCGTAATCGTTGATACCAATATACGATGGAATTAGCAAGGTTTTACCCTCCTTTTGCTGCAATCTCAAAATATGCAAAAAAGCATTTCTCGCCGATTTTGTGAAGAATTTATTTTCTTTGAAATTGCTCCTATTTTTCGCTTCTTTTTGAATCATTTTTCTGTTGTCAGTGTTTTGTGCTTTAAAAGTAGTATTCCACTTGAGTTCTGAAGTAGGAAGGAAGTATCCGATACCCTTTGAATTGAAAACTTCTCTAGTTCAACGTTGCCACCCAGTAATAAGTTGCTTTCTGTGATAGAAAATCCCTCTAAAGTTGGTTGACCATAGAACTGTAATCGATTTATTTTAGCGTGGAGCAATTGCACATTTTCTTCGGGGTTCAAATCCATGTCTTCAACAGTATGCTTTTTATAATACTTGCCTTGGGAAACATCAATGGGAGTATACTGAATTTCTTCAGCTGCATATTGTTTCAGCACGATCACTAAACCTCTTGCGGCCATTTCATAGTTTTTACGAAAGAAATCATTCGCGAAAATAACATTTTCAAAATCTTCTTCAACAATTAAGGCAGCTTGTCCACCGTCAATTTTTTCGTCGATGAGGTGAATGGTCGCTCCATATCGGTTGTGATTGGCAAGAATTTTCCAGAAATTCGTGTAAGCACCTCGATATTCCGGAAGAACACCCATGTGCACATTAAAGATCGGAAAGAGTTTTAAAAGTGGTGCTTTAAAAATTTGTCCATAACTGGCGACAACTCCAAAATCTGCATTGATTGCGTTAATTGTTGAGATCGTCGAAGGGTCATTGATGTTCTGGATTTTCAAGAAGGGGATCCCGTTTAATTTTGCAATGACTTCACATAAATTGGGGTAAACACTTGCACCTTGTTCTTGTAAAAAAATCTGTTGAGGCAAAAAATTATTTTCAATTAATTCCTTCAAACAGATTGAGCTAAGTAAGCCTCCAGTGCCAAAAAATACAAAATTAGACATACTCGAATTTTAATGAATATTTATTGCTGCTTTCACAACCAATGGATTTTTTAAACGATGCTAAACCTTCATTGATGACACCAAATTCAGAAGATGGTCCTATGTCCAGAAATTGTTTTCCCACCTGCTGATAATACTCAAAGACCAACTTTGCAAGTAAATTCATAGGTCTTAATTCCGCAAATGCACTTAAATTCCCCCAATACACCACCATGGCAGTTGTTGAAGAAATAGTAAAAACAATTGCAGCGGCACATTGGTGCTCGTTCATTTCCAACGTAAAATAATCGATGGCAATTAATTCATTGGTGCTCTGCAAGTCTTCGAAGCTCATTTTCAATGGGAAACCCTTTTCAGCTCTATTTTTTTTGATAATAGCATACGCAGTTTCCTTTTGTTCTATTGTTTCAGCACGCGAAAATGAATAATCATTTTTCAATGCAGCACTAAGGTTTTTTCGCGCATTTCGCGCTAATCGAGAGAAGAAAGTTGTTTCGGAATCGAGTAAATAATGTGCATTTAGATCCGAGTACTTGATGCTAAATCCATTATTTATAAGCTCATTTACCGCAAGCGAAATGAACTTTTCATCGTAAAATGTAGGAGGAAATGAGATGTATAAACTTGTTCTATTTGTTGTTGCCCATTGAAGGAGAGACAAAGCTACCTCGGATAAATCAACTTGCGAAAAATTTCCTACGTAGATGAGTCCTCCAAAAGGCGCAGAAAAAGGGCTGTTTAAATTGCTTGCTTTTTCACCAAGGATGATTCCGTATTGGCAGTTTTCCGCAGCAAATGAAAGATAGTGAAGATGTTCCACTTTAGCGGAATTTAGCTCGTTGAAATCCGCAGTATGAAAAATCGTGAACGCACTCGTAAATAGTTCACAGTATTCTGTTTTACTTATTTCTTTCCATCCCATGATGACTGAAGGGTTTTAAATTCCTCATAATCACGAATATAATCTGCTTCATCATATTCCTTATTGGCTAGACAGATTTGAACTGCATTATGAGAATACTGCATTGTACGCCAACTTAACTTTGGAATATACACGCCAATATTGGGACGATCTAAATTAAAATCAAATATTTTTCCTGTTATAGTTTCTATTTTTATCTGAACTGTACCTGCTACTGCAAACAGTACTTGTTCAAGGTGATAATGCGCATGATGTCCTCGTTTTATCTCCTCTGGCGTAAAATAAGTCCAATAGATGCGTTTGACTTCAATTGGCAATAATTCCTTTTCTGAAAGTGAAATATAGCCTTGGGCAGAGTTTCCAATTTTCGGAAAATCAATAATATATGGTTCTAAATTAGGCATGGTTGATAAATTCACTTTTTAGTAATAGTTGAGGCTTTAATACACCTGGTAATAGTTTGTAGTTTCCGTCTTCAATCGAATTTTCAATATCAAAACTGATGATTTCTTCGCAATGCATCAATAGATAGGTGGAATTTTGACCAAAAAGAATATTTAAATAGTACGTTCCGGCATTCAATAAATGTGCAGGGATTTTACCACTCACATGATACACGCCTTTTTTTGAGCCATTTTCTTCGTCTATATAAGTGCCGCGGTGAAAGATGATAACATCGTCTATGTTGCGCAATTCAAAAGTCGTATCGATGGTAGAATTAAGAGTTTTATTAACAAAGCTAATTTCAAAATCCACTCCTGATTCAACTGAAAGCACTGTTCCAATAGTTGGAGTGAGCTGAAAAGAGAGTACTTCAATAAATTCGTTATTAAATTTACTAAAATCAGTTTTATTCGATTGATTCGTTGAAATTTTATAGTATTCATTAATCGTTTCATCGATCCCTCCACTAAATGGCAAAGCACCTTGATGCATCAAAATACCTTTGTTGCAAAGTGCTTTTATGGCAGCAATATTGTGACTTACAAACAATACTGTTCTACCTGCGTTGGCAACATCTTTCATTTTTCCGATGCATTTTTTCTGAAACTCTGCATCACCAACAGCTAACACTTCATCGATAATTAGGATTTCAGGCTCTAAATGAGCTGCTACAGCAAAAGCCAATCGAACATACATCCCAGAAGAATAGTGTTTTACTGGAGTGTCTATGAATTTTTCAATTCCTGAAAAAGCAACAATTTCATCAAATTTTGAAGTGACTTCCTTTCGCGTCATTCCTAGGATTGTACCATTCAAAAAAATATTTTCTCTTCCTGTTAATTCAGGATGAAATCCGGTTCCTACCTCCAACAATGAAGCAATTCTCCCATTGATTTCAATTGCTCCAGCACTAGGTTTTGTAATCTGCGAAAGAATTTTGAGAAGGGTACTTTTACCAGCACCGTTTTTACCAATAATGCCAACAGCATCTCCTTTCTGAATATCGAAGCTTACGTTGTTGACAGCAAAAAATTGCTCCGTTTTAGATGCTCGTTTAGAAAATAGCGATGCCAAGGTGCCTCGAAGACTTCCATCTTTCTGCTTTCCAATCACATATTTTTTGGAAACACCTTTTACACTAATCGCTACTTCACTCATATTTTTAATTGCAACTTACAAATTGTAAATTAATAATTGTTTATTAAACAAAGTCCGCCATTTCATCCTCCACTTTTCTGAAATAGAGCAATGAAGTGATGAAAATAAGGAGTACCATTCCAAAGGAAATCAATGAATATAAATCAGGTGGATTTCCACCAAATAATGTCCAACGAAATCCTTGAATAACACCTGCCATTGGGTTTAAATAATAGATTCCTGCCGCCCAACTAGGTAAGCGTTGCACTGCAAATTCAGCAGGGTAAGCAACAGGAGTGATATACAATCCAATTTGAACGATGAATGGCAAAACATGCTGGAAGTCACGAAAACGAACTGTTAACGCTGACATCCAAATTCCCATACCAAGAGCAGCGAGTACTCCAATCAAAAGAAAAATGGGAGCCAACCAAATGTTTGCACTTGGAACAATGCCATAATAAATCATCAAAATAATAAGAATCACAAGCGTAATTCCAAAATCTACAAAACCAATTAAAGCTTTGGATAGTGGAATTATCAATCGAGGAAAGTAGATTTTCTTTATCATACCTTGATTGGCGATAATAGAATTTCCGGAATTGGTTAACACATAAGAAAAATAACTCCAAACACTCATCCCAGAAACGGTATACAAAAGGTGCGGAACTTCAGTTTTTACGCCAACAAATAAGCCAAAAACCAAGTACAAAATTAAAATCGTGAGCGCTGGTTGCACAATTGCCCATAGAAGTCCAATACTTGTTTGGGCATAGCGCACCTTGAAATCACGCCAAGAAAGCGTGTAAAATAGATCCTTGTAGCGGTATAGTTCCCGAAAATCTGGAATGATGGAACGTTGATCGGCGCGAATGACTTTCCTTGAAGGATGTGACATAGAACAAATGTAGAAAAATCTTGTCAATTGCAAGTTACTTAAGTTCATTTTGGTAGATGAATTTTGCTTTTATTTACAAGCTTTGTTGAATACAATCAAAAAACTATCTTTGCCAGATGCTCGATGAAATTATTGATAACGCACTTCGCGAGGACGTAGGTGAAGGTGATCACTCTACATTGGCGTGCGTGCCTCAGCATGCGCAAGGAAAGGCAAAATTATTGGTGAAAGAAGATGGAATTATTGCAGGAGTTGAATTAGCGCAAAAAATTTTTCATCGATTTGATCCTACGTTGCAAGTGAATTTATTGATGAAGGATGGTGATTCAATCAAAAAGGGAGATATCGCTTTTACAGTGGAGGGAAGCTCCAGATCTATTTTAACAACAGAGCGTTTGGTACTCAATTGCATGCAACGAATGAGTGGGATTGCAACAAACACGCATCATTATTGCGAATTGATTGCAGGTACAAATACAAAGTTGCTCGACACTCGAAAAACAACTCCAGGTGTGCGTTTATTAGAAAAATGGGCCGTGAAGATTGGAGGAGGGGAGAATCATCGCTTTGCCCTCTATGATATGGTAATGTTGAAAGACAATCATATCGATTACGCCGGTGGCATCAAGAATGCAATCGAACGAACGCAGCGCTATTTGAAGGAAAACCAAAAGGAATTAAAAATAGAAATTGAAGTTCGAAATGAAGATGAATTGAGGCAAGTGCTTGCAATTGGAGGAGTGAATCGTATTATGTTGGACAATTTTACTCCCGAAAAAATTCGAGAAGTATTGCATTTAATTCCTGCCGAAATTGAAACAGAAGCATCGGGTGGAATTAACGAATCTACCATTCGCGCATTTGCTGAAACCGGGGTTCAATACATTTCTGTAGGAGCATTAACGCATCACATAAAGAGTTTAGACCTAAGTTTGAAAGCAGATTTTAGTTGATAGAAATCGTTTAATCTATGGTACAATAATTGTTAACAAAAGATAACAAATTTAAGATAATGACTTTCATTTATAGTTCAATAGTTGCCATTTTACTTTCATTTTCAATGCAAGTTGACGTTCCGTATTCTGCGTTAGAGAAGGCTTTTACAAGTAATAATGCATCGGGAATTACCACTTCGGGAAAGGATAAATTAATGATGAATGTGCTGGGGAAAGAGGGTGCGTACAGCAAAATGCAAGCTGAACAAGTGCTCAAAGATTTCTTTTCTAAAAAGCCTGACGGTCAATTTCAATTTATATTTAAAGGGAAAGTGAACGCTGAAGGAACATTTGCGATTGGAAATTACGAATACAAAGGAGAGACTTATCGGGTAACAATTCACTTCAAAAAAGAAGGCTCTGACTACAAAATTGAGAGTTTGAATATTGAAAAATCGTAGGGTTTCTGCGTCTCGGCTTCGCTCCAAAGAAGAAACTCAGACATCACTCCCCCCCAATTCGTTTAATTCGTGCCATTCGTGGTCAAATCCCTATCTTTGAATCATGAAAATCAAATTTATCTGTATAGGTAAAACGGGAAAAGACTTCCTCATAGCTGGAGAGAATGAGTATCTCGGCCGATTAAAACATTACCTTTCAGTGGAGCGCATTGAGATTCCGGATCTAAAAAACCAATCCAAGTTAAGTTTTGATCAGATTAAAGAGGCGGAAGGGAAGGACATATTTTCTAAAATTTCACCATCTGATCATGTCATCTTATTGGATGAAAATGGCAAGCAGTTCGGTTCCGAAGAATTTGCCATCTTCTTCCAAGATAAAATGAATGCGGGGATTAAAACCATGGTAGTTGTAGTTGGAGGAGCTTTTGGCTTTTCTTCAGCGATGTATGAGCGAGCAAATGCGAAAATTAGTTTGTCGAAAATGACGTTTTCTCATCAAATGATTCGCATGATTTTCTTTGAACAGCTTTATCGAGCGATGACAATTTTGAAGAATGAACCCTATCATCACCGGTGAGAATGTACAATTTAAAATGTATCATGTACCATGGGATTTAATTGTTAATTAGGAGGTAATTGTTCATTAATAGATGGTTGTTTATTCTCGTCTGCTTGAGCATCATTCAAGCCCATTTCGAACGTTAGGAGCGTTGCTACAAAAGGTAAAACGGCAGCTTTAAATCGCACGAGTACTCCAAAGAGCACCCCAGTAAATCCAGCCATAAAAGCCATTAAGATAGCATAGTAAAAGAGATACATCATTAACTCATTTTTTCGAATTTGATTAATTTTTTTCCTAAATTTCTTTGTTCTGAAAAAACGCCATGTGAGGTAAATCAAGATTATACTTTCAATTCCATTTAAAATCAATGTAACAGACAAGGCTTCCCAAATATAGGGTCGGTAAATTCCTGCAACGACGGCAAAAGGAAAGGCTTTAATCATTCCAAAAGCAGAAAAATCTGTAATACCTAGGTCATATTTTTTACTTCCATACGTTTCATTATGTGTGAAATCTTGATTGATAATTGCTGCTTCATCAATGTAACTCTGGAAAGCATTTCCTTGGGTCGACATGAGAAAGAAAGTACCGGTAAAAAAAACAATAAGTAATAGGTAGTTGATTGTGCTTGCAAAGCCCTGGTAGCTGGTGAGACGCTGTCTTATTTTTGAAGTAAAAACAAACAAGATTGGCGCAAATAGAGCCATTAAGTACACTGTTCTGATTTGAGCAATTAAATAGACGGAAATAAAAAACGTAATCCAATTCCAGAGCGACATTTTTTCGCCTCTAAGAAAGATCTTGAAAAGACTTACTATAATATAAAAAGTTGCTGTTATGGAGATCATGTCTTTTGAAACCGTAGCGCACCAAAATGAAACGGAAGGAATAAATAAAATTGCAAATGCTGCATAACCGTGTGAATGGCTTTTTAACTTAACAACTAAATCATAGAATTTCCATGAAACATTGGCCAATATAAAAGAAGCTAAAAAACTGGATCCCCAATAACTTTTGAATGTTATTAAAGAAAAAAACGAAAATATTTTACAGATAAACCAAGCTTCATTTTCTCTATAGATCGAAATTGGTGGTATGCCAGTTGATGCGTTAAATCTATAGGGGTAAGAAGATGGTGAAGTGGTGTTCCACATTTCTGTAAAATAATAGGAAGGATTGTCAAAAAGCAAATTATTCAATTTTATTGCTCCGTCGAAGTAGGAAACAGTATCTCCACCGTCATAGTAAAACATGGAATAGTAGACCCCGTAGACCAATCCTAATGTTAACTTGAAGTAGACATTCCGCATATAATATCGGTAATGTGGTTTTTCTGAATTAATACTTTTGATAAAAAATGCAACAGCAAGAATTACTAACAGCCACGAGAGGGCTGCAAAGATTTCAATAAGGCCGAAATAGTCTTTTGTCATGTAAATACTGTGCTATAGAATCAACAAAGTTACATCATCTGTTTGTTCTTCATTGCCTTTCCAACTGTTGAAATTTTCAGCAAGCACATTTTCATCGAACAAATGAATTTCCACTAAATCTAAATTAGAATTCCCAAAAGCAAGCAAAAGCTGTAGTTTTGAACTACTGTGTGATTCTATTTTTGTTCTAAGCCACACGTCTCGGCTGTCAAATCCAAAATTTGGTACTGGGCTATTCATGAGCTCTAAGTGCTTGTTTAATAGGGTTTTTGCTTCAATTTGTGATTGATCTTTACTACTGTATTTCGAAAATGTACCAATCTTTATTCCAACTTGGGCACTATTTTTAGTCATTACAAAAGCTTGCTCTTGTGAAAAGACTTGAAACGAAAATGCAATAGTGGCAAGGAGCTTAATTATCCAATATGTCCTCATCTTTTGTTTTGTTGTCGAGAATTCCCGGAGGTAAAAAATAGGAGAGTCCAACGATGAGCATTCCACCAATCAATAGCACATTGCTGAAGGGCCAATGTTGAAATTTAAAAATGAATCCCCCAAAAAGTACTATACTGCCGATCCAATAAAACAAGTTGAATCCTGAATCTTGCTTGCCACTTCGAAATGAAATCAAATTTAACACCAACGCCAGTCCTCCAAAAATGATAAATAAGTAGAAGACCATTTTTTTAGATAGTAGCTGGTCACCAATATCAGTGAATAAAAAAATTGCCATTACAAATGACAGTGAAAAACTTAGCCCAGCAATTCTTTTTAACATGATGCTTAATTTTGTGTGTTTTGCTTCATTCCAACAATTTCTAGGAAAAAGTTGTCATCTTCTTCCAATTTATTGCCGATCACAACAATATTAGCTCCCGCATCATGCATGTCTTTAATTGTTTGCGCAGCACGAATTCCTCCTCCGATGATGATTGGAAGTCCAATGTCTCGAATTTCTCTGATCATTTCCAATGGAACCGTATTCAAGGCACCACTGCCGGCATCCAAATAAATGAGCTGCTTTCCTAGCATTTTAGCCGCCATTGCAGTGTTCTTAACAATCGTTTTTTGATTTTGAGGAATCGGAGTAGTTTGACTAACATAAGCAACGGAAGATTTAGTTCCTCCATCAATTAATAGATAAGCTGTTGAAATCACTTCCAAATCCATGGAAAACAATTCTTGTGCAGATTGTACGTGATGTCCGATTAAATAATCAGGATTTCTGCCTGAAAGCAAACTTAAGTAAAGAATGGCGTCGGCATTTTCTGAGATTTGTTGATATGACCCTGGAAAAATGACTAGTGGTGTTGAGGTGGTCTTTTTTAAAATTTGAATTGTAAATTCAAGTTCTTGACGCGTTACAGTGCTACCTCCAACGAAAAAATAATCAATTTTAGCAATGGATGCCTTTTTGATAAACTGAATCAATTTTGCTTCATCCTGTTGCTTTTCTGGATCAATAAGCACAGCAATGGCATTTTTTTGAGCCGAAATTTTTTGAAAAAGTGTACTATTTTGATTCACAATTCGCTGTGTTAACTGTAATTATTATATCCTTTTGACGAATTATTTTCAAATTAGTTTCCAATACTTCACCAGGATTACTAATTCTCCCCCACCAATTGTCTTCATCTAACTTCTTTATGTGAAGGTCAGTTTTGAAAATAATCTCTTTTCGTCCAGCTAATTTATACAATGTTTCTTTAGCAGACCACGCCGCCGACATTTCTGCTTCATTATTGATATCAAATTCTGCTAACTCCTGGTCTGAAAGAAATTTATGTGCCACTCGTGACGCTTTTCCACTTATAGACTCTATGTCAAAACCAACTTGAAAATCATTAGAAACTGCAATTCCCGAGACCTTACTAGCATGAGAAATTGAAATATTAGCTTGACCCACCATATAGGGAGCACCAATTTTATTATATAAAATAGTCTCCTTTCCAAACAATTCATTTCTTAGAAATCGTGTTGCAAGGAACTCTTTTTTGCGTTTTTCATGTTTAAATGAAAAAAAATAATGTTTTTCTTCCTCTGTTAATTCACTTAGAAATGTTGGAATGTCGAAATCCAAATAGTGGAGTAAATGTATTGAAACGGAATTTAAATGTATGTTTTGTTGAGTGAATGGCATCAGTACCCTTTTTTATATAAAAAGTAAATTTAGAAAATTCCTTTTGACTTGTATAAATTGAAAAAAAAATGAAGTTTTATTCCTTTTTAATTCCTTAATATTGCAATTACTTTGTTAAGGAAAGTTAATCCACATTTTAATTTAATTTTTTTAACAATTGGGTTTAATGAGAGTGATTTTTTCTATATTTACCCGCTTTTGTGCAAAAAATAGTTTGAATAATAAACTGTACTTATGTTTCGAAAACTTAACTTTTTATTAGTAAGTATTTTACTTACAAGCTCTTATGGATTTTCTCAAACAGGATTGGGAACCATAAAGGGAACAGTAACAGATGGAGATTCCAAGGAGCTTCTTCCATTTTGTGATGTAGTACTTATCCAGAGTGGCAATGTGAAGGCAGGTGCTAAAACTGATTTTGATGGAGAATTCCAAATCAATGCAGTTAGTGCAGGTGTTTATGATGTTGAAGTAAGAAATTCTGCGGAAGGATATCAACCAACACAGTTAACTGGAGTTGTTGTATCAGCAGACAAAATTACTTTCCTTGATAAGTTGACTATTTCTAAACCGAAAAATGTCAACGAAATCGAAGAAGTGGTAGTTGTTGCTTACAAAGTTCCTTTAATTAATAAGGACGGTGGTGCTTCTGGTGCTACGGTAACTCGTGAAGATATATCGAGAATGCCGACTCGTGATGCCGCTGGGGTAGCTAACACTGTTGGAGGGGTAAACACAAATGAAGGTTCTGGTGCAATTAGCATTCGCGGTTCTCGTTCTGATGCTACCTACTTCTACATTGATGGTATTAAAGTGCGTGGTTCTGCCAACTTACCGAAATCCGCTATTGAGGAGGTGTCTGTAATTACTGGTGGTTTACCTGCAAATTATGGTGATGCAACAGGTGGTATTATCTCTGTTACGACGAGAGGTCCTTCAGCAAAATATTTTGGTTCATTAGAAGGTGTGACATCAGGTTTCTATTTGAAAGGACAAAACGAACAAGGTTATGATGGTAAAGTAATTGGATTAGACAATTATGGTTACAATCTTATTGAGGGGATGTTGTCTGGTCCACTTTGGATGCAGAAAGATTCAACAGGAGCAAAAACAAAACCACGTTTAGGCTTCTTAATTTCAGCGAATTACACTGATCAACTAGATAGCCGTCCACTTGCTGGAGGAAGCTATAGAATTAAAGAAGATGTTAGAGCAGACCTAATTGCTAATCCATTGCGTCCAACTTCAACAGGAGATGGAACATTCTATAATGCACTCTTTTTAACTGAAGATGATTTCGAAAAAGTGAAATGGAGAATGAACGCTCGTACTTCCGTTTTTTCTGCGCAAGCAAAAATTGACGTGAATACTGGCCCCTCTGTCAACTTAACGTTTGGTGGATCTTTGAATTATGGCTACGGAAAAAATTACTCGTATGGTGGTTCATTAATGAACTTTGAAAACTTCGGAGCCTACAAGTCGCTAGATTGGAGAGTATTTGGACGTTTATCACAACGTTTCAGCAACGATCGTGAAGGAAGCAGCTCTAAAATTAAATCTGCATTCTACAACATCATGGTGGATTATTCACAAACACGTGATAATTCGTATGACCCAAAACATCAATATAATTTATTTAATTACGGTCACGTAGGTACTTTTACTACGCAACGTGAGAACTCTTATGAATTTAATGTTGAAACTCAATCATACATTCACAACGGATTTAGAGATGTTGAAGTAGCATTTACTCCATCTGAAACAAATTCAACATTGGCTGCAATTACTACTCAGTATTACGATATCTATGCTGGACAGCCAACAGGCAACTACGAAAACTTATTGCAGATTCAACAAGGAAATGCATTGAGAAATGGAGATTCTCCGCAAAGTGTTTACGGAATCTGGTCAAATATTGGTTCTCCTTACAACAACTTTGGTAAAACACAAACAGATCAATTCCGTGTGACTGGTTCTGGATCAATCAACATTGGTGATCACTCATTATCCTTAGGATTTGAGTATGAACAACGTTGGGATCGTGGTTGGACATCAGGAACTACTACGAATGGTAATGGTAATGGACCAATTGGAATTTGGGCAATTGCTCGTCAGTTAGCAAACTTCCACATTGATGAGTTGGATTTGAACTCAGGTACTGTATCAGACTCTGGAGCTTTCCAGGCAATTACGTATGATCGTTTAAACTCTGGTTATGCTTTTACATCAGGAACAGGTGAATATGGTGGTGCTGAAGAAGGAGACAATCAGACATTTTTTGATTACAACCTGCGTCAAAAATTGGGATTGAACCCAGCTGGTACAGACTTCATAGATATTGATCAATACGATCCAAGTTTGTTCCAGTATGATATGTTTGCGCCAGATGAATTATTGAATAATGGTAGTTCATTCGTTTCTTATTGGGGATATGATCACACCGGTAAAAAAGTGAAAGGAACAACGGACATCAATAACTATTTTAATGAGTTTGATGAAAATGGTAACTACAAACGTTTTGTAGGTGCATTCCAGCCAGTTTATATGGCAGGTTACTTGATGGATAAATTTGCCTTCAAAGATATCGTATTTAACGTTGGTGTACGTGTGGATGTATTTGATGCAAATCAACCAGTATTGAAAGATCCTTACTTAATTTACAATGCACGAACAGTAAAAGAAGTTCGTGAGTTGAAAGAAAGTGATCCAACAACATACAGTTGGGTTGAGTTACCTGAATCAGTAGGTGACGATTATATTGTTTATGTCAATGATGTTACAAATCCAAATGCTATTAACGGTTTCCGTACAGGAACTAACTGGTATAATGCTGCAGGAACTCAAGTGGAAGATCCAACAGTATTGAGAGGTGCTGCAGGTATCGCTCCATTCTTAGTTGATCCAACGCAAGAAACACCAAATGCATCTGCATTCGAAGATTATAAACCACAAGTGAATGTAATGCCGCGTATCGCATTTTCATTCCCTATTTCGGATGAAGCATCTTTCTTTGCACACTATGATATCTTGACGAAACGTCCTACTTCTGGAGCTCGTTTTGATCCGTTCGAGTACCAATTTATGGGACAACGCTCAGCAATTATCAATAACTCTAATCTGAAGCCTGAGACAACTGTTGATTACGAAATTGGTTTCCAACAAGTATTGTCTAGAACTTCATCATTGAAAATTTCAGCGTTCTACCGTGAGCAACGAAACAATGTACAGTTGGTAAGTATCTTTGAAGCGTATCCTGCTACTTACAGAACGTTTGGTAACCGTGACTTCGGTACAGTGAAAGGTGTAACTTTAGCGTACGACTTAAGAAAAACAGGTAACATTCGTATGACTGCTGCCTATACACTTCAGTTCGCTGATGGTACTGGTTCTGATGCAACTTCAGCTTCTGGTTTGATCGCTGCAGGTTTACCTAACTTGCGTGCTATCTTCCCTTACTCTTTTGACCAACGTCACGCATTTGCAATCACGTTCGATTACCGTTATGGTGAAGGTGCTGATTACAATGGTCCAATGATCAAAGACTTTGAAGTATTGAAAAATACTGGTTTGAACATTATTTCTAACGTTTATTCTGGTTCTCCTTACTCTGCAGTAAATTTATTTTATGATGCAGCAGTAGGAAATAATCCAACAGGTGGTTTAGCTGGTACAACAAATGGTTCAAGATTACCTTGGTCGTACCGTTTAGACTTGCAGTTGGACAGAACATTCAATCTTGAATTTGGAAAAGATAAAGAAGGCGACAAAAAGAAAATTGCATTCTTAAATGTGTATGTTCGTGTTACAAACTTGTTCAACCAATTCAATAAATTGTCGGTGTACAGAAAAACAGGTAACTCAGATGATGATGGTTATTTAGCTGCCTTGGAAAACCAAGCTTCTATCCAATCACAAATTGATGAGCAAGCATTCCGTGATTATTATACAATGAGTGTTCAAAATCCTTTCAACGTATCAGTTCCAAGAACTATTCGTTTGGGTGTTAAATTCGATTTTTAATTCATAATTAAATAGCATTATGAGAAAGCAAATACAAATAGCAATAGTTGCAGTAGCTGCAATGTGGTCTACATCTGCTTTGGCTTACTTACCGCCAAATTGGAGTGCAAAAAAACCAATGCAAGGAACAAAAGCAAATTGTGCTCCTTCAACCGCTAAATTGATCATGTCATTCAATGATGTGAGCGCTTTAGTTGAGCAAGGTGGAAGTATGTTCCAAAATCGTCAGACAAATACCGCAGCGTATGAAATACCTAAAGGTGGTGGAGTACATGCAATATACTCTGGTTCATTGTGGATGGGTGGTACTGACGTTAACGGTCAGTTGAAATTAGCAGGTATTTTATTCCGCAGTGGAAATGAGTTTTGGGCTGGACCTTTGACTACAATTCCAGGAACTGGTAATATTGATCTTACTAATCCTGTTGGTCCTAATGCTGTTCGCGATTATGGAGATGCGAATATTGAACCAAGCGAATGTATTGCGTACGATAAATTCTATACAATTAGAAAAGCAGAGGTAGTTCAATTCAATATTTGGTATGAATGTGAAGCTGGTATTACCACTGAAGGGTGTGATGAAATTGCACAGCCATCAAATGATGTTTTGAACAGAATTTATGCATGGCCAGCACACGGTGATGTTTCTAAATTCCAAGATTACTGGTTAGCTCCTTTCTACGATAGAAATAGTGATCAAGCTTACAATCCAGATGATGGAGATCACCCATGGTATGACGACATTTTAGGTCGTGATGATATCGAATGTGGTATTGACCGTCGTGTAACACTTTTTGGTGATGAAACGCACTGGTGGGTTTTTAACGATAAAGGAAACATTCACACGGAGTTAAATGGAGATCCAATTGGAATGGAGATTCGTGCGCAAGCGTTTACTTTCGCTACAAATGATGAAGTAAATAGAATGACATTCTTTAACTATGAGATGATTAATCGAGGTACTCAAACGCTACAAGACACATATTTTGCGCAGTTTAGTGATCCAGATATTGGTAACAGTGCTGATGACTTCGTTGGATGTGATGTTTCTAGAGGATTAGGGTATGCTTACAATGGTGACCTTTTAGATCAAGCTGCATCTACAAGTATAGGATATGGTCAAAATCCACCAGCTATTGGTTTTGACTTCTTTGAAGGTCCTTACCAAGATCCAGATGGAATTGATAACGTTGGTCCATACTTAAATGGTGATACCTTAGTTACTCCGTCTGTAATAGATGCTATTGCTGGTCAAGGTATTGTTTACAAAGGAATTGGTTTAGGTTACTCTGATGGCATCATTGATAATGAGCGTTATGGTATGCGTTTGTTCACTTATTTTACAGCAACATCTCCATTCCCAACTAATGACCCGACCACAGCAGCTGCTGCCTACAATTTTATGAAAGGTCAATGGGCTAATGGTTCAGAAATGTTCTACGGTGGAAATGGTTATACAGGCTCTGGTGTTACTACAATCCCATCTAATTATATGTATCCTGGTGATTCAGATCCATTGCATTGGGGAACAGAGGGTGCAATTCCAGGTTTTGAATGGGATGAATCTCAAGCTGGTAACTCACCGGGTGACCGTCGAATGGTACAATCTGCTGGTCCTTTTACACTAACTCCAGGTGCCATTAACAATATTACTGTTGGTATTGTATACGGTCGTGGTTCTGATGGAGATTTATTCTCTTCTGTTCGTGCGATGAAAAGAGCAGATACGAAAGCGCAAGCTTTGTTTGATGCATGTTTCAAAATTATGTCGCCACCAGACGCACCTAAATTAACGATCCAAGAATTGGAAAACGAATTAATTTTGATGATAGAGAACCCTGTATCTTCTAACAATTACCAAGAAGCATACGAGGAAGAAGATGAAATTAACATTCCAGATCCAACCGTAGATCGTTTCTTCCGCTTTGAAGGATATCAAATTTACCAATTGAAAGGAGATGATGTTTCAGTTGCAGATATCACCGACATCAGTAAAGCTAGATTAGTTGCTCAATGTGACTTGAAAAATGATATTAGTAAAATTATCAATTTCGAATTTGATGAGGCACTAGGTTACTCTATTCCAACTGAAAAAGTGGACGGTGAAAACATCGGTATTAGACACACTTTCCAAATTACAGAAGATGCCTTTGCTTCAGGTGCACGTAGACTTGTAAATCATCAAACGTACTATTTTGTTGCGGTCGCATATGCGCACAATGAGTTTAAGAAATACAGTCCAGATGATCCCACATTGTTGGATGGTCAAAAAATGCCTTACATTTCGTCTCGTTTAAGTTTTGATGGAACAGCAATTAAAGCGGTATCTGCAATTCCTCATAATCCAATGCCTGAAGCTGATGGTACAATGCAACGCATTGAATATGGTTCTTCTCCAAGAATCACGCGTGTTGATGGATATGGAAATGGTAATAATTCGTTAGAATTTACGCCAGCAACGATGAATGCTGTTTTATCATCAGGATTGGTTGAGCAACCAGAGTATGACTACGGTCAAGGACCAATTGCTATCAAAGTAGTGGATCCGTTGAACTTGGTAGGTGGTTATTTTGAATGTAAATTCAGAGATTACTCTCCATCTTCTTCCAATGGCGCTGACACTGCTTTGTGGACAATCTACCATTACACTTCAAATGGTGGTACATTAATAGATTCAATCAATTCTGAAAGAACGATAAGTAAAGACAATGAGCAAATTATTCCACAGTGGGGTGTTTCAGTTCAAATTGTACAACGAAATTATGGTCAATATTCTTCTGGAAACGTTGCCAATAGAGTAACGGACATTATTAGTTCTTCCATAGAATTCTCCGACTCTTCAAAACAATGGTTGGCCGGTGTACCAGACAATGATGCATTTTACGCAACAAACTGGATTCGTTCTGGAGAGTATGCGCCTGATCCAGCTGCAGACTGTTTGCCTGATGGACCAGCATGGTTCAATCCATGTAACTATCCTGATGAGTCGAATCAAGATCCAGACAAGTTGTTTGCTAAATTATTGGGTGGAACGATTGCTCCGCACAGATTAGTAGGGTATCAAGCTGACTTTATGCCATTGGCTTACTATAAATTAGCATCTCCAGGTCTTGCGAAGAACAATGCTTCTATTTCCTTCTTGCCAAGTGTAAACATTGTGATCACTTCTGATAAGAGTAAATGGACGAGAGTTCCGGTATTAGAACTAGGTAGAACTGCAGCATTAAATATCGGTGGCGCTGAGCCAGGAGGGCTTAGAAAGTCGCCAAGTGTTAATAAAGATGGCGTTGCTGATGGAACAGGAACAGGAATGGGTTGGTTCCCAGGTTATGCTGTTGATTTAGAGTCAGGTGCTAGATTGTACATGGCGATTGGTGAAAATTCATTCTTAGGTTTCGATAACGGAACAGATATGATTTGGAATCCATCAAGTCGTGTTGTTGACAATCAAGGAAATCCAGTATTAGGTGGTGTACAACCGTTCTATGTGTTTAGTTATAACCAAAAGACATTGAATAACTACTCTCAAGGATTTGATTTCCCTCAGTATATTCCTTCCTTGGCAGAATCAGGAACACCTTCTGATAACTTTGCTTACAACAAAATGGTAGAGATTGAAACTACCAATGCGGCACAAGCGAAACGTGAATTCTACGGTTCAATTAGCTGGATATCATATCCGATTACAATACCAGGATCTGACTTCCTAGCGAGTGATGTAACTATAAAATTGCGTGTCAATAAGGAGTACAAAAACTATGTTGCTACTAATGAAAATGGTGGAAAACCAATGTATTCATGGTCAATGGACGATATTAGTACGGTAACTGCGAGTAAAGATCAGTTAGCAGATGCGTTGAAAATGATCAATGTGGTGCCAAATCCATACTATGCTTTCTCTGAGTACGAAAGAACACGTTTAGATACGCGTGTGAAAATTACTAACCTTCCAGAAAGATGTACAGTTAGAATCTATACTTCAAATGGTAAGTTGGTTCGTACATACAAGAAGGATAGTGAGGTAACATCGATCGATTGGGATTTGAATAATCATCAAAACATTCCGATAGCAAGTGGAGTTTACTTGATTCACGTCGAAGTGCCAGATGTAGGTGAGGTAGTATTGAAGTTCTTTGGCGGAATGCGTCAAGTCGATCTTAACGGTATTTAATTAGGAAAACAAATTGAACAATGAAAAATTCAATTATGAATATTAAAAAATCATTATTTATCGGAACCATTCTTTTGAGTTTCGGTGCGAGTGCAGGAAATGAAGACCGTGTAGGTTCAGCAGGTGCAACGCATTTATTGATCAATCCTTGGGCGCGAAGTGCAGGTTTTGGTGATGCTGGTTATTCTTCAACGAATGGACTAGAGGCTCAGTATGCAAACATTGCTGGATTGGCTTTTTCTGATAAAATTCAGATTAAATTCAATTACAGTAATTGGATGGGGAACGCTGGAATTGCAATGAATAGCGCTGGTATAGCTTTTAGAGTTAGTGATGCAGATGTGATTGCTGTAAGCGTTCAATCGTTGAACTATGGTGATATTGCTATTACTACTGTTTCTAACCCAGAAGGTAACATTGGAACATTTTCTCCAAGAGCTAATATTTTTAATGTTGGTTACGCAAGAACGTTTTCTGCCCACATTTATGGTGGAATTAATTTCAAAGTGATTTCTGAATCAATCTCTAACCTAAGATCGAGTGGTATTGCAATTGATGCTGGTATCCGCTATGTAACTGGAGAGAAAGATCAATTGAAATTTGGAATCGCACTTAAAAATGTTGGTCCTACAATGAGATACAAAGGGGATGGATTAGCTCAACAAATTAATTATGTTTCTAATGGTAATGTAGCCACATTGGAAGAGCGTTCAGCAAATTTTGAACTTCCTTCAATGTTAGGAATTGGTGCTTCCTATGATTTCATTTTCAATGAAAACAATAAGTTGATACTTGCTGGTGGATTTACCGCAAACTCATTCTCGAAAGATCAATTTCGCTTAGGCTTGGATTATGGCTTCACTGCAGAGAAAGTAGCATTTAATTTGCGCGGTGGTTTTGTTTATGAAAACGGATTGTTCAGCGCTGAAAATCGCTCAAATGCATTGATTGGACCAACAGCCGGTTTTTCAGTTGATGCTTTAGTTGGAAAAAACAAGTCTGCTTTAGGGATTGAGTACGGTGCTCGTTTCGCTGGTGTATTTGGTATTATCCACACATTTGGTGCAACGATCAATTTGAAGTAAAATAATATTTTATATATTTGTTATTCAAGAGAGTCCATTTGTGGGCTCTCTTGTTTTTGTTTATAGTTCATGAAAGTTTAAGAGTATGTCACAAATAAATTATTATACTGCAGAAGGATTAAAGAAATTGAAGGATGAGTTGTATGACATGAAAATGGTACAACGACCTGCTATTTCTAATCAAATTGCCGAAGCCAGAGATAAAGGTGATTTATCTGAGAATGCTGAATACGATGCTGCCAAAGAAGCACAAGGCTTATTGGAGATGAAAATTTCAAAGTTAGAAGCAGTCATTTCTTTTGGTCGTGTTATGGATACTACCAATATGGATACTTCTAAAGTGTTTATCCTTTCAACAGTGACAATCAAGAACTTATCCAACGATATGGAAATGGTTTACACTGTTGTAGCAGAAAATGAGGCGGATTTAAAGTTGAAAAAAATCTCAGTGGAATCTCCAATTGGTAAAGGATTATTAGGCAAAGCAGTAGGTGAAGTTGCGGAAGTACAAACACCAAATGGCTTAATGAAGTTTGAAATTTTAAGTATTTCTCGTTCTTAAATGGCTACTATTTTTTCTAAAATTATTGCTGGTGAAATTCCCTGTTATAAAGTTGCTGAAGATGAGCAATTTTTAGCTTTTTTGGACATAATGCCATTGAGAAGGGGGCATGTGCTGGTAATTCCGAAGAACGAAGAAGATAATATCTTTGATCTAGAAGATCAATTGCTGGGAGAATTGATGATTTTTGCTAAACAAGTGGCGAAAAAGATAGAGAAAAATTTTGAATGCAAAAAGATAGGTGTGACGGTGATTGGACTGGAAGTTCCTCATGCGCACATTCATTTGATTCCAATTAACTCAATTGCTGATATGGATTTTTCTCAAGAGAAGTTGAAATTGTCAACAAATGAGTTGGCAGAGATTGCAGAGCGACTAAAAGCTTAATTTGGTTTAAAATTTGATATAGAGCGGACGTGAGAATTATGTGTATATTGAAAAGGGGATTGCTTGGAAGTTTATTGGGATTTTTTTCCATTACTTCATCCAAAGCGCAAGCAGATCCAAACCCGAATCCTATGAATGTTTTATTCATTGGTAACAGCTATACGCACATGAATAAAATGCCCGAAATGTTTGAGCAAATTGCGATCAGTAAAAAGATGAAAATCGAAGTTACAATGGACGCAAAAAGTAATCATACGTTCAAAATGCACTCCGAACGACCAGAACTTTATCAATCAATCAATTCAAAAAAGTGGGATTATGTTGTCCTTCAAGGTTTTAGTCGTGAGTTAATGTATGATTATTCTCAAATTGATACAGCTTCTATCCCTTATTTCAATAAAATTGTTGATTCAATTTATGCCAATAATCCGTGTACGAATATTTTACTTTACATGACGTGGGGCTACAAGGAAGGAAGTACTTTAATTCCAGAAGCTGATACTTATCTGCACATGTCGGAGCGAATCGCAAATGGGTATAAATACCTTTCAAATATTTACGATTTTCCAATTGTACCTGTAGGGGATGTGCACAAGTATGTGAGGGAGAACTATCCAACAATCAATTTATATCACGAAGACAATCAACATCCTATGCCTGTGACTTCGTATTTAATTGCCTCGTCATTCTATACTGCAATATTCAAAAGTGAACCTACTGATGCATTTATTCCAAAATCTGTGAAACCGGAGGAGGCTAAATTGATGCAGGAGTCTGCTTATAAGGTTGTAAACGCTTCGATTGACACTTATAAGTTAAGAAAAAACACTTTGGAGGTTAATTACGAGCGCACAAAAACTGGCGCATTCTATGCCTATTGTAAATCTCATTACGCCAACGCAACTTCAGTTACTTGGGATTTTGGTGATGGTTTTACTTCTAATGAGAAGAATGTGGCCCATCACTACAAAGCTGCAGGAACTTACTTTATTAAATTGACGGTAATGGATGATTGTGGTACTCGCAAAATATACCGTAAAGTCTATTTTAAAGAGCCTGTTCCGCCAAGTCATACGAAGCCTACCCAACCGACGAAGGGAGGAGGTAAAAAGAGTCTTTAGTCGAAGCGATATATTTTAGCCCAAAAATTGCTGATTGGCCGCAGGATAAACTCTAATTTCTTTTTTATTGCTTCGATATTTTTAATCAAAATCAAATGAAAAGTAATAAAAATAACTGCTCCCATTATTGCTTGGTATGGATCTAGATTTCTATTGAAAAATTTATTGACGCCAATCCCAATAATACTTCCATAGAGCACCACCATGTGGATAATGTAAACTGTCAATGTGTTTTGCCCCATCTTTAGGAAAAGAGTTTGAGGAATATCTTTTAGTACTTTTTCTAAGATCATCAGTACGCCTAAAACCATCATTACCATGCCGAGACGTTCAAAGAGCCAATCCAATTGATAGTACAATTGGTGCTTTCCAAAATAGTGAAAATCAAGCACGAGTAACATGGGTTTACTGGTGAAAAATAAGAATGCTCCGATGGCAATAAACGGTAGCATAAAGGTCCAATTCTTTACTTTCTCTTTGTACTGATACAATATTGCTCCGATGGCTGCCCCAAACATTGTAAAGCCCATCCAAGGTGTTATTGGGAAGACTGCGCGGTGAAGAGGACCGTAGAACATGTTCTGAACGAAATAAGGCGCATTTTCAGGCCATGGTCTTAGAAATGGTAACTGCACAATATATAAATATGACCAAAACAGGGCAAATCCTACTATAAAATAGTAAATCCAGAGAGGGATCACTTTTATTTTTCGATACAAGCCAAATATCAAGAGAATCATCAAGATACCAAAGGCAATGCATTGTAGCACGTGAAAAGCGTACAATTGCAAGAGATAGCCCCAAAATATCAACTCAATAACCCGCTTAAATCCTTTTTTAACACGAATGTTGCTCCAAAATGAGGTGTTGATATTGTTCAACATTAAATAGACAAAGACAATTCCTGTTACACTTAAGAACATTGCACCTGTAAAACCTCTAATATACAACCACGTTGCGTAGGCTGGTAAAGCCAAATCTCGGTACGAATCATCAAGCGTTAGGTCAATAAAATGGCCTTCTAACATTAACAGAATGGCAATCGATCTTGCTAAGTCAATAAATTTTAAACGTCCTTTTGGCTGCGGTATTTGCTTTGTAGTTTCTGTCATTTGATTTGTTGGTGAAACAAAAATAAAAATAAAGATGAGAAAAAAAACTATTCTATTTCAGAGGTCACTATTAGTTTAATTGTTTCCTCATAGCCTTGCATACCTATCTCAATGAATTTCATGTTTTTACCCGCAAACCCTTCAGTATTGAAGTGGACTTTGATTTGTGTTTTTTCACCTGGAGCCAATTGCTTTGCTGCTATTTCTGTTTTCAAAAATGTAAAAGGTGTTGTTGGATCATTTAGTTGAACGGTTTCCTTTGACTCATTAACGATTTCAAATGTAGCCTCAATTTCTTCTCCCGCTTTAACCTTGAATGCATCATACACTGGTTGTTCGCAGCGAAGCGGAAATATTTTCCGATCATCCAAATAGCTTACGCTTTGAATTTCTACTTTTCTTTCAATAGCAGCTGCTCTCGAATACACAGAATTTTTCTGGTCATGAAAATTATCACTCGTCAATGTATTTGCTGTATATTCTCCGAAGGGTGCTCCTTGAAAAACTAATTTTCCGCCGTTTAGTGCCTTTCCATCAAAATAGGGAACAAAAACGCCATTGTTATAGCTTTTCAAGTAATTGATGAAAGAGCTAATTCTTCGCTTAGTGAGATTTACATTGTAATCTGTTTTGTGCAGTGGACTTGCAAATCCTTTGATTGTAACCTTAATTTGAGCTCCTTTCTGAAGTTCCTCTAGCAATAAATCGCGGAATAAGAACATGTCTTTTACTCCTTGATCTACATATTCAATAAAAAATGATTCGATATCTTCTTTAGCTTCTTCAGCTTTTTCAGTTGAAAGCCCAGATGAATACTCTTGTTGATATTTTTCTAGCATTTCACGATAGTCATTGTAACCCAGGAGGTAGTTCACTTTTGTAAGTGTGTCCCACGTTTTGGGATCTGGACAATCATTATGAAAATACAGCGTAACTGGAAGTCGTTTGTTTAGTTCTGCTAGTGTTTCTTTCTTTGTTGGGGGATCTAATTTAATGGGAGGAATTCCCGAAAAAACATCGCTACAGCAAGTTGGATTTTTTGCAAAAAGAACCCCCATTCTATTACTTGAAACATAGGAAGTATCTGATGCTTTGAAGTAATACAGATCATTTGCACTGCTGTTGATTGGTAAACCAACATTGATTGGCTCCTCAAATTGGGTGGAAAACTGCGAATAAAATACGTCATGTCCGCCAAAACCATCATGCCACGACGATGAAAAATAAAGTTTTTTCTGCTTCCCATCCCACCACGGAGAGATATCATTATCGATTGAATTAATGTTTTTGATAGCTTTTACTTTCCCAAATTGATTTCCATTTTTAATAATGGAATAGTATAGGTCGAGCCCGCCCTCACTATCTTCGCGATTGGATGAAAAGAACAAAACTTCATTTCCTTCCAACTCTCCAATGCATGGCATGGTGGTATTACTGCCTGCTTCGTTGATGATTTCACCTAGTGAATCTGCTCCCGACCATTTTCCATTTTCATAGCGCGCTACCATTATTTTACAACGATAATTATACGATTCCTCCTCACAAAGACTGAAATAAAATCGCTTTCCATCAAGTGAGAAAGTACCGTTTCCGGTATTTAACTTTTCATAAAATAGGTCATCTAGTTTTTTACCATCTTCAAATTTCCCTTCTTTCATTGCTGAATTGTATAGTCGGGTGTGGTAATTTTTGCTGTATACTTCTTCGCTTGCATTCACAGAATCAGATCGTAAAGAAGAAAAGATAAATTGTCCATTGTGAATGGAATGTCCAAATTCTGAGTCGGTGGTATTGATGGTAGCAGGCAGACGGAAAAAATTCAAGTCCGTAGTGTCTTTTAATGCTGATTTCGCCCAAAGACACGATTCTAACTCTCTTTTAGATTTAATATATGGATAGTCCTTTTTCTGTTTGGCGTATTTTTTCTTTGCCTTTTTAAACGTTTCAATGGCCTCGTCATATTTACCATTTTGCTTTTGCATTAGCCCAACATTGAGCAAAGAGTAACTGTAAATGCTAGTTCCCTCTTTCTCATACACTTTTTGATAGTAATATTCTGCTTTTCGATAATCCTTAAATGCTTTCAACGATTCGGCATATTTCCAAAGCAGCTCCACTGAATTGGAGTCGATGGCCAAAGCTTTTTGATATAATTCTACCGCATAGTAATAGTCACCCTTTTGATGTTTCTCATCAGCAGATTTAATATAAGCATTGATTTTGCTTTGCCCAAAGGCAATGTTGCAAAAAAGTGTTATTGCTATAATCAGATATAATCTGGGCATACTCTGTGAATGGCTTTACTTGGTCTAAAATGATGTAATATGTAGCGCACTGCAAATTCCATTCCACCACGCGCGTAACTTGCGGGTACTAATTTGGAATAGTTGATGTCGTAACTAATTCCTGCAAACCAATTGTTGTAATCCATTCCAACAGAAATAAACATTGCATCTCGATTTCGGTAGAAAAATCCACCATAAAACGCTACGTATTTCTTCGTTGTATTTGTGAAGTAATATTTTGCTTGCGTACCAACAACAAATTCGCGATACACTCCTTGAACGTTGAATTGCAATGATGGTACAATGTCCCAATCAATATCTAATTTATAAATGCCTTTTGCGAACGCAGAAAAACGAATATCTCTCCGTATTGTTGTATTAAAGAATCCTTGATTTGGCCGGTTTAAGTTGTGCAAGCCCACTCCAGCATTTATTTTTTTTCGCTCATTGATTCTAAACTCATAGGAGATTCCAGTCCCTACGGAAAAATTTGTTTTTCGATCATTTTGATAGAGTTCGTTGGTTGGTAGATTTGGATCGAATTGTTGACCATTAAATTGATTATCGAAATAGAAGTTGTTCCAATTTACTTGCCGATGATTCATTCCCACATTTAAACCAAACCTGAGATTGTGTGTTGAATCTGCACTCAATTTTAATTGATAAGCAACATTTCCTTGTACTTCAATCGTTCTAAGCTTTCCATCGCCTGAAACATCATGAAAGAACAATAGACCATAACCAAGTTGGGGCTGTTTGTTCCATTTTGAATCTGCAGAAAGTGAAAAGGTAGTGAATGGTTTAGTGACTGCTCTCCATTGATCTCTCAAGTTGCCCACAAATCGGTAGTCACCATTAAAATGACCTGCATTGGCTGGATTCTGAAAAAGTGGATTATCATTGAATTGTGACCAATGAATATCTTGACCAACCGAAAGTTGGGCAAAAAATAGCAGTCCAAGAGTGGTGATAATTAATCTCATTCGACAATGAAATTAAACAAAAAATGGGAGATTACAAAGTTGATCTAGATTTCTTTACTAAGAAAATTCTTAACGTAGAAGGGTCACAAAACCACGTTTCACAATTTCATTTCCTGCAGCGTCGTGAATGGTGAGCATGTAAATGTAGGTAGCAGTTTCAGCAAATTTTCCGTTTGAAAGTTTGCCACACCATTGTTCGTTGGGGTCAGAAGAATTGAAAATTTCTTGGCCCCAACGATCAAAAATTACAAAACGATAGTCTTTTGGATCAAATTGGGAAACTTCTGGATAAAAACAAGGGTTGATTCCTTCTGGCGTAAAACTATTGGGAATATAGATTAATGGTTCAAATACGTTGCAAACAATGTTGGAACGACTAATTTTTGGATCATTGTAAATATTACCCCCTTCCACTGCTTCTACATAATAACATACTCGTCCTTTGAAATTAGGATCAGTGAGTTGGTCTTGAAACGAAAGTCGATCAAATGGTGATGTAGCGTAAATACTTGGGGAAAATACACTGTCAATTCCTCTAAAAATAGTGTACTCCACAACTTCACCATCAAATTTTTCATAAGGATTCCACTGAAGATAAGAACTTAAAGTAATATCTTCCTTTTGAAGATTAAGTAGAATCGTTTTGGCAATATTGGAGCTGGGACCAAAATTTCCGCAATCATCCATTGGACGAACACGATAGGAATACGAAACATTTTGTACATCAACATCAGTATCAATGTACGTTGTTTGCATTCCTACTACAGGTAATTGTACCAACGGAACAAACGCTCCAGAAGCATCTGCTTTTTCTATCAAGATAAAATCTACAGCCGCCAAATTGTCGATGAGATGTTCAATCACGATTTGTTTAAGATCCACAGAGGCGACTTGCAAATAGTTAAAACTTGGTCCAGCTGGCGCAATTACACTCAAACAAATTTTATTCGAATAGGAGGTGTCTCCACTGGCACTTATTGCTCGAATGTAGAAGCAATAATCTTTCAAAAGTTCAACATCAACAGTGAAAAAAGTATCAATAGTGGCACCATATACGCTCCAATTTAATCCAGCTTCGTGACCAATAATTTCATACGTTGATAAATCATTCCATCCAATGTAGTTGGTCCAGTTCAGGGCTACTTGACGGTCACACAATGATAGTTCTTGACTTGCAAAAATGGTAGTATGTACATTTGCTTTTGCAGAGGTTTGGAAAGTTGGCGGAAAGGCTGGTGTATAGCAAGAATCGAATGCTGCAACAGAGTAGGAGAGTGGTCCAGCATCTGTATTGACTGTATGAGCGTAATTGGTATTTCCGATACCCCAAACAGTATCTAACTCAAAAATAAAACCATTCGCATCAAAGGTATAGACGACATATCCATAGGTGTCAGGCTGCTGGTTTTGATTCCAACTAATTATCACATTTCCAGTTAGGGTGTCAACAGTTGCGCTTGATATGATTGGTATATTTGGCGTAAGCATGTCTTCTAAATCGTCTCCTACAATATTGGAAGTAAAGTCGCACGGTACATTGGGTAAGACCACTTGATAACTCAGAAAAGCCTCACAAATATCAATCGTATCCAAATAGTTATGAGTGGCATACGACACACTGTCGATCATTGTCCAAGTTCCCGCTGGATATTCACGATAAATGTGATAGTAATTATTCATGGAAACCAATTGTGGAGTTGCAGGTTGATTCCATGTAAGTTGAGCTGTGCCATTGTTAGGATTCACAAGATTCATGTGAATATTTGCTACGGTGTCGCTATTTCTGAGTGTATTTCCATCACAACCAGAGATTACAGAGATGAAAAAATCGTTGTTAGTGTTAATTGCAGGAATTGTGATGGAATTGACAGCAATATTCGTTTCTGTGGCTAATAGTCCTCCTTGCAAGGAATGAATTTCATACCCCAAAAATGTTCCAAAAGGATCGTTGACTGCATTCCAATTGATCGTCAAATTACCAGCGATATCTGTTTGAATACAATTAATTTGTGTTGCCTGAATAACGCCTGGATTTACAATAATAATCGTTACCGTGGCGTAGCTCACTTTTGGTATTTGACAAAAATCGTCTTGTACCCTGAACACAAAGTGATACGGAATGGTGTCTAAGGCGATTCCATTCGTTCCAACGAGATGGTCGCAGTCTGTTTGCCAACTGAAGTTGGTAGCAACTCCCTGTGTTCCACTGATAATTGGTGTTGCATTTAGCGTAGCACATGGTTGTATATCACAGCCTGATGTTGATGTAAAATTGGTGCCAAAAAGGGGGCCTGAAGCAGACAGAAAGTTGGTTTGAGGTGTACCATCTTGTAAAACTTCCAAATCTGTTGCTGTAAGTGTGAAGTTCACTAATGTTCCAGCGTCAACGGTCGTTTCGAACGATCCAGCAAACGGGGCTGTAATTACGGGAGGATTATTGACTGTAGAGCAAGGCATAATCACTAATTGCATTTCGCGCTCTACTTCAGAGATGAGTATGCCATTACGGTATGATTTCACAAGAATTTTAACTACGTAATTGCCTATGGTGAAACTAGTGAATTCAATTTCACCCGATTGGGGATCTACAGTCGCAGTTATATTTCCTGGGTCGAGTGTTGAATTTGGGGTGGGACTTGAAGCCGAGAACCCCGCAACAAAAGGCACTGGAATTGGGTTTGTTGGTGGATTGTAAATTCCTGTAGGGAAATTATTCAGGGGTGCTGAAAAAGAGATTGCAAGAGAATCTAGGTCGGGATCAACAGCATTCATGTTGTAGCGAAAAGGTTCACCTGCGCAGCTTACAAAGTAAGGTTCCTGAAGAAAAACCGGCGAGTTATCTTTGCACACATCCGCAATGGAATTAGGTGCATTAAACATTTTTGCTGTCAATGTAATTCCATAAATGGATGGAGTGCTTAGATTGGTAATGTTGTTGCTTCGCGAAAAATTTTCATACGTAAAAATCCATCCCATTGGTCCTGGAATTCCATTCAAAAGAACAGGAGCACTTTTATACACTACTTTTTCGATGGCTCCAATTCCATTGCCACTATTACTTCCCACTCCACACTCTAGTGGTACTGGTGATCCAGCTACAGGAGTACAATTCGGAGAAATGTCTGTTCTACTTTGAAAAAAGACGGTAATGTTCGTAAGTGTTGGGTGATTCCATACGCGAATGTTTTCAGAAACGGTATTGACTTCTGCGCCATTGCAATCACGATAAAAAACCAATTGAAAAACATAACCAGCACCCTGACATTCCCATGTAATTTCTCCTCCCATCACATGCGAAGCACGCAAGCTATTAGAAGCAAAAGTGAAAATTAATATGAGGATAAAATGTTTCAATAGTTAGTAAACGTAAAAATGAACGTTGTAGTATAGACGATTTGAGCTTCTTGAGGTTGTTTATCCAGCTGTGACAACAGTAAATTTGTTCCAATCGAGGTATTTTTTTGCCAACTCCTGTAATCGTGCAGGGGTGAATTTTTTAATTCCGTCGATTACTTTATCAAGATACGATGAATCTAACTGATAGTTATCCAGATTCACATCTAAATCAAGCATTGCATAGGCGCCGTCTACACTTTTTAACAATTGACCAAGCATGTAATTTTTCACCAAGTTTAATTCTTCTTCGGGCACTAGCTCATTCTTCAAGCGCTCTATTTCAAACTTTATTTCATCGATAGCAGCGTCTTTTACTTCATTGCCCACTTCTGTGGCGATTAAAAAATACCCGCTAGCATTTGTTTCAATCACCATGCTTCCAATTCCATACGTGTATCCTTTGTCTTCACGAATATTGGTCATTAATCGACTTCCAAAATAATCGCCAAGGATGGTATTTAAGATCTGGAAATCAATATAATCGTTATGATTTTTATTGAAAAGTGTCCGCCCGATGCGAATGGCAGTTTGAAGTGCATTTTTTTTGTCGTCGTGAAAATTTCCTGCCAGATTAGCAAAATTTGCTTCAAATTTAATTGCTTCATTGCTTGCCCACCCCTTCAAAATGGTCGACATTTCAACTATACTTTCTTCCTCAAAAGCACCGCAAACAACAATCTTGTAAAGTCCATTTATGTAAGCTTCTTCATAAAAGGATTTCAAATCTGTGCTGGTAATTTTCTCAAAATCTTCCTCTTCAACAATGGCGGCGTATGCAGTACCATCAAATAATTTGGTTTGAAAAAGTCGTTGCGCTTTGGTACTCACTTTTTCATTGTTCACTTTGAACTTTTGTTTTCTGTCGGCAATAAGTTCTTCCAATTCATTTTCATCAAAAATTGAATTATTGATGGCATCCTGAAAAATCCTCAGAATTGCATTCATGTTTTCCTTGAGGGAATATATGCTAATGACAGAATACTCGATACCAGCATTTGATTCATAAAAAGCGCCCAAATTATTCAACTCATTTTGAATTTGTGTCGATGATTTTGTAGCTGTACCAGATAAGAGGAAGCCATTCATAATTGAAGCAAGTCCTTTTTTGCTAGCATGAATAGCACCTGCACGGAAGTACAATTCTACTTTTGCGGTTTCATCCGGTACTTCATTCATCCAAAACAACTTGCAATTTGGACCAAGATCCATTCGTTTCGAAGAAAGAAATTCAATCGTTTGAATGGACTGAACTTCTGGTACCAATTGTCGATTAATCATTTTTAATAGCTTTAACTTTGAGCAGCGTGCAGTTTGTTTTGTTTAAAATTTCGCTAGCAACTCTTGTGATATTGGAAGGTGTAATTTTTTGATAGTGGCCAGCTTCTTCATTGATGATGTTGGCATCTCCAAGCAATTCGAAATAGCATAGATTCATTGCTCGATTTAGTAATCCTTGGTCCTGAAATTCTTTCGAAGTTCTTAATTTAATCATCAATCGATTCATTTCCTCAAGATCTAATTCTTCTGCTTGAAATCTTGACAATTCCTTCCAAAGTGCGGTATCAAATTGCTCGAAAGTGACATTATTATTCAATTTGCCAGAAATGATAAGAAGGCCTTGATCAAAAGATGCAGTAACATAGGCGCCAATTTCTGAAGCAAGTTGTTGTTCTTTTTTTAGTGAAGTATAGAGTTTTGATGATTTGTCTCGGCCTAATGCATCTGAAATTAGATCTGCAATATAGAAGTCATCGTGCATACGTGCGGGCATTTTGAAGGCATAGTAAAAGGCATTCGCAGGCACGGTTCGTTCCAGTGTTTTTTCTCTAAATTCATGCTGAGGTTCTTCTTGAGGTAATGCTCTCATTTTTTTAACACCAGCAGGAATGTCTCCATACCATTTTTCTACCAAGGGCTTAATTTCAGCTAATTCAAAGTTTCCTGCCACACATAGAATTGCATTTGAAGGATTGTAATGTGCGCTGAAAAATTTTTTCACATCCTCCATCGTTGCTTCTTCGATGTGTTTGATTTCTTTTCCAATCGTTGCCCATTTGTAAGGATGTTTTTTATAGGCTAATGGACGTAATTCGAGCCAAACATCTCCATAAGGTTGGTTGAGGTAGCGTTGTTTAAACTCTTCAATCACCACGGATCGCTGCACTTCTAAACTTTTTGGCGTAAAAGCGAGTGATAACATTCTGTCACTTTCCAGCCAAAGTGCAGTTTCCAAATTTTGTGCAGGAAGCACATCGTAATAGTTGGTGATATCGTTTGAAGTGAAGGCGTTACTTTCGCCACCCGCTCTTTGAAGAGGAGCATCAAAATCAGGAATATTGACAGATCCTCCAAACATAAGGTGCTCAAAAAGGTGCGCAAATCCAGTTTTTTCTTCACTTTCATCACGTGCTCCTACATCAAATAACGTATTTACAACTACCATCGGTGTTGTAGGGTCTTTGTGAAAGAGCACTCGTAAATTATTTTTAAGTGTAAATTTTTCGAATTTGATCATTAGAATGTATATTTTTCGCTTGTTTGCAATGCGAGTGAAGCGCGGAATTCCTGTATAATTTCACTAACAATTTCTTTCGCAGGCATAATCTTGTCGATGATTCCTGCCACTTGACCAATTTCAAGTTCTCCCTCCACTAAATCACCTTCAAACATGCCTTTTTTAGCGCGACCTCTACCCAAAAGTTGTGTTAATTCCTCAGGAGAGGCATTTTGTTCGTAAGCTTTTTCTACACGCACAAAAAAATCGTTTTTAACAAGGCGAACAGGCGTTAGTTCTTTCAATGTTAACATCGTATCTCCTTCTTTTGCATCAACAACGACTTTTTTAAAGTTTTCGTGAGCGCTTGATTCGAGAGAAGCAACAAAGCGACTTCCAATTTGTACTCCGTCAGCTCCTAAATTCATAGCTGCAAGCATGCCTTTTCCAGTGCCAATTCCTCCGGCAGCAATTAAAGGAATACTAAGTTTTTCGGCAATGGCAGGAATTAAACAAAAGGTAGTCGTTTCATCTCGTCCATTGTGTCCACCAGCTTCAAATCCTTCTGCAACGATGGCGTCAACTCCAGCTTCCTGTGCCTTGAGCGCAAATTTCAAACTTGAAACCACATGTACGACAATGATTCCATGTTGTTTTAAATGAGCAGTCCATGTTTTTGGATTTCCAGCAGAGGTAAAAACAATGGGTACTTTGTATTTGATAATAGTGGCAATGTGTTTTTCAATGTCGGGATACAACATCGGCAAATTCACTGCAAATGGTTTATTGGTTGCTTGTTGACATTTAATAATATGCTCTTCTAAAACAGATGGATACATTGATCCTGATCCAATAATTCCCAGTCCACCAGCATTTGAAACTGCCGATGCAAGTTCCCATCCCGAGCACCAAATCATACCAGCTTGAATCAATGGGAAATCAATCCCAAATAAGTGCGTAATTCGATTTTTCATTGAGTACGAAATTAGTTATTTTAGGACATTCAAAACGTATTTTCAAACACAAACAAAAGTGATTGATAACTATTTGTGAAGTGAAGTGCATCCTTTTGATCAAATTTTGTATCTTAGTTTCATTATTCAATTGTTGATTTTGAAAAAATTCCTTTTTGTTTACCTACTAATTCAATCGTTCAGCGGTATTTCGCAAGAAGTGGAACATCAGCATTCAACCTTACATGCGTTTGTTGAGAACAAAGGACAATGGCCAGCAGGAGTTTTTTTTAAATCTCGGATTGAAGGCGGGAATTTTTGGATTCAACAAAAGCAATTTATATTTCAGCTGATGGACTATTCTTCCATGGAAGAAGCACATCGAAATCCAAAAAGTTCCAATGGTAATGATGAAATTCCTTCAGTGCTGGTATTTCAAAATTTTATCGGTGCCAATGAGGTAACAAATATTGAGAAATTTCACCCTTCCGAAGCTTACCTAAATTATTTTATTGGAAACAAGTCGGAGCATTGGGCATCAAATGTTCATTCCTATGAAGAAGCAATCATGCATGAGTTTTATGATGGAATTGACTTAAAATTGATAGAGAATAAAAAGCAATTAAAGTACGAATTTCATGTGCAAGCTGGTTCAAATCCACAAATAATAAAATTTGAATATCACGGACATCAGCGACAGGAAATTAACAAGAAAGGTGAGCTAGTAATTCATTCAAAACTAGGACAAATCATCGAAGAGAAGCCTTATGCGTATCAAGTTATTAATGGAAAGATTGTTGAAGTTCAATGTCAATTTAAAATTGAACATAATCAAATCGGATTCCAATTGGGAACGTACGATCCAGCTGCTATTTTAGTGATCGACCCAGTATTGGTCTTTGCTACGTACTCAGGTTCCTTGACTGATAATTTTGGAATGACGGCCACCTATGGACAAGATGGTTCAGCCTATTCTGGTGGAATGATATATGGGAATGCATATCCAACACCCAATCCCTTAGCGTTTGATATTAATTCGAGTTTTACGCAGGTTACCAATCCAACGTACGGTATTACAGACGCGTTTATTTCAAAGTACAATTCCAACGGAACAACTATGTTGTGGACTACTTTTTTGGGTGGTGGAAATGCTACGCAAGGAACAGAAACAGCGCAAAGTATGATTTGTGATGCAAATGATAATCTGTACTTGTATGGTTCAACATCAAGTATTGATTTTCCGATTGTTGGCGGGTACCAAGCAAGTCATGCTGGAGGTTCAGCTAATTCAAATCACTATTTTAATGGTGTTTATTTCACGAATCAAGGCACAGATATTTATGTCGCAAAAATTAGTGCTAATGGGCAAAATCTTTTGGCATCGACCTACATGGGAGGTTCATTAAATGATGGGGTAAATACGAAAGTTACTTCTGGAACATACAATTCGGTTGCTGCTTATGATTCACTTACGTATAACTATGGAGATCAGTTTAGAGGAGAAATTATGTTAGATCCACTAGGGAATTGCATTGTTGCTTCTTGTTCTAGATCAACTGATTTTCCCATCTCAAATGCGTTTCAATCGGCAAATGCTGGAATGCAAGACGGGGTAGTGTTTAAGTTAAATAATTCGCTGTCTACTTTAGTTTGGTCAAGTTATTATGGTGGAGCAAATAACGATGCGTGTTACTCTGTGAAAGTGGATTCAAGTTACAATGTTGTAGTCGTGGGAAGTACCAGTTCCAATAATTTGCAGTTTACAGCAGGAGGATACCAACCTTCCTACAATGGAGGAAAAACAGATGGGTTTGCATTGAAGTTAGACCCTATAGGAACTTCTGTTTTGCAGGCAACTTATCTTGGCACACCGAATTATGACCAGGCTTTTTTCGTTGAAATTGATCGAAACGACAATGTATTTGTGCTAGGCCAATCAGAGGGGGGACTTTTCCCCGTAGTTAACTCTACTTTTATAAATCCGAACAGTTCTCAATTTGTCATTAAACTTAATCCGTTACTAAACACCAACCTCAATTCTACTGTTTTTGGAAATGGGCAAGCAGCTCCAAATATATCACCAGCAGCTTTTTTGGTGGATATTTGTGGAAATATTTACATTTCGGGGTGGGGGGCAAATATTTTGCAATCTGTTGCACTTTCAGGGATGCCGATTTCTCCTGGCGCATTCCAAAGCACCGCTCCTGATGGATTTGATTTTTATCTACTTGTCATCGAACGCGAATTTGGCGGATTACTCTACGCAACATACATGGGTGGAGGAAGTGCGGATGAACATGTGGACGGCGGAACATCACGCTTCGATAAAAATGGTGTTGTCTATCAATCAGTTTGTGGCGGGTGTGGAGGATTTTCTGATTTTCCAACCACAGCAGGTGCTTGGTCGAATAGTAACTTAAGTTCAAACTGCAACAATATTGTTTTTAAATTCGATTTTGAGTTAATTCCTCAAGCCGATTTTGTCGCCGATCAAAGTTTAGGTTGTGCCACTTTTCCTGTAACATTTGATAATTTTTCTACTGCTTCCGACTCTTATTTATGGGATTTTGGAAACGGTGATACTTCTTCTATCATTTTTAACCCAACAATTATTTACGACACTCCGGGCATTTATGATGTTTTTTTATATGTAACTGATAGTATTTGCTTGTTGACGGATACAGCGCACGTTACCATTACAGTCACAGATTCCATTCAAGTGGCTACTTCACCTGATATCGAGTTGTGTACTCCTATTGAAATCAACTTAATGGCTAATTCATTTGGTACAGCAAGCTATTTTATTTGGTCAGATGATCCAAATTTTTCAGATACATTAAATACGAATTTGGCTGATTCTGTATTAACAATTACTCCTAGCCAAAATACCACGTATTATGTTATATCTGGAAATCCCGGTTGTTCTCATTTAGATAGTGTCGTCGTCACATTCATAGGCTCAGATATTGTGCTGAATGGAGATAGTACCTTGTGTTTAGGTGAATCTTCAATTATTACAGTGACTAATTTGAATCCATCTATTTCATTTGTTTATGTGTGGGGTCCGCCAGAAATCATCGTAGGATCGCCAAATCCAACAACTGTCATTATTGCTCCCACTACCACTCAATATATTTATGTGACAGCATCTGCTAGTAATGGTTGTGTGGTGCAAGACTCAATGTTAATCAGTGTGAGTGACATACCAAGTAGTTCCGTAATTGCAAGTGCTACGGAGTACACAATAGCAGAGGGTGGCACAACAACATTATTAGGTCAACCAAGTGGTTATTCTTATCAATGGACACCAGCAGCAGGACTTATTTCACCGACATCACAAAACACAGATGCACAGGTAGATCAAACCACAATTTACACCCTGAGTGTTTCTGATGGTATTTGTACAAAGTCAGATACTGTGCAAATCAAAGTCTTTGAATTTATTTGTGGTCAACCTTTCATCTTTATTCCAAATGCTTTTACACCAAATGGAGACAATGAAAATGATGTTTTGTATGTGCGAGGAGTGTTGATTCAAGATATGATTTTCAGAGTTTTTGATCGTTGGGGAGAGTTGGTATTTGAATCAAATGACAGATTAATTGGTTGGGATGGTACTTTTAGAGGAAAAAATTTGGATCCTGATGTCTATGATTATTACTTAAAGGCAGTTTGTATAGATGGTGAAGAATCTATCATAAAAGGAAATGTTACGCTGATGAGATAAGCAAATTATTGCTTAATTTTACGGATAAACATTTTAAAAATGAAGAAAATTATTACCGGAAAATCAGAAAAATTTCTAGAAAAATACATCAATAATCCTAGTCCAACTGGATTCGAATTGGAAGGACAGAAATTGTGGCTAGAGTACCTAAAACCATACATTCATTCTCATTTTTCAGATGCTTATGGAACTGTTGTTGGGGTCATCAATCCTGATGCTCCATACAAAGTTGTCATTGAGGCACATGCCGATGAAATTTCTTGGTTCGTTCATTATATTACCAAAGAAGGATTTATTTATTTGAAAAGAAACGGAGGTTCAGATCACATGATTGCACCTTCAAAAAGAGTTAATATTCATACAGATAAAGGCATTGTGAAGGGAGTATTTGGATGGCCAGCCATTCATACACGCCACACCAAAGATGAAGCACCTAGTATGAAAAATATATTCTTAGATGTAGGGTGTTCTTCAGATAAAGAAGTTGCTGAATTAGGAATTCACATCGGATGTGTGGCTGTTTTTGAAGATGAATTTATGATTCTGAACAAAAACAAATATGTAGGTCGCGCGCTCGATAATAGAATGGGTGGATTTATGATCGCTGAGGTTGCTCGCATGTTGCATGAAAATGCAGATAAATTACCTTTTGGCTTGTACATCGTTAATTCTGTTCAAGAGGAAATTGGATTGCGTGGAGCTGAAATGATTTCTCGACGAATTAAGCCAAATGTTGCAATTTGTACTGATGTGTGTCATGATACAAATACTCCGATGATTGATAAAATTGAGAATGGCGATTTAAAATCAGGCAATGGCCCTGTGCTTACGTATGGCCCAGCAGTGCAAAATAACCTCTTGAAATTATTAGTTAAAACAGCGGATAAGAATAAGATTCCATTTCAGCGAGCAGCTGTTTATCGCGCAACAGGAACTGATACAGATGCCTTTGCTTATTCAGACGCTGGAGTGCCAAGTGCTTTAATTTCTTTGCCGCTTCGCTACATGCATACTACAGTTGAGATGTGTCACAAAGAAGATGTAGAAAACTGTATTCGTTTAATTTACAATACAATTAAAACAATTAAAGACGGACAAGATTTTAGCTATTTTTCTTGATACTGCAATCTTCAAGATTTATTAATAATGTAAAAATCTCGGTCAGTTGTCCGGGATTTTTTTATGGAATATGAATCTTGTTATCTTTGCAAGATGAAATGGATTGGAAACAGAATTAGCTTCGTTGATGAAAAGAACTACACCACAATAGTAATTGTGCCCGAAATTAAGGCGTGGCAAAAGTCGGTGATGGGTGCATGGGTTGGAATGTGGTTAGCAATTGGAGTAACTGTTTTGACTTCCTACTTTACTTTTAAATTAGGCAACCAGGAAAAAATTGCTGTTTGGGTGTTCATGACTTTTTGGGCATATTTCGCTTATCGTGTTACACGTACGTTTCTTTGGTTGATGTGGGGAAAGGAGCTTATCAAAATTGATGAAGCAGCATTTTACTATAAAAAATCAATTGGAAGATATGGAAAGTCAATTCCATACTATTTAGAAAATATAAAAAAAATGGTAGTTGATATGCCAAAAACCGGCTCTATCCAATATGTTTGGGAAGCCTCTCCATGGATTTTGGGTGGAGAACGTTTAGCTTTTGATTATGGTCAAAAAGTAATTCGTTTTGGAAGAAAAATTGAAGAGAAAGAAGCGAAATTGCTCTTTAATGTAATTGTAAAAACAATTGAAGACCAACTAAAACGACGTAAAGCGAATTAATTGGTCTTCAAGTTTTAATCTATTTTTTCTAGTTTTAGTCTGTGATCGTTATTGATCCTGATTTATCAACTTTATAGTCACCTTTCAACGTATAGAAGTACACTCCAGGAGTTAAATCCACGCCTTTGTCCGTTTTTCCTTTGAAACAATTTCCACAGCTTTGATCTGGATTTGTTGGGTCATTACGCATTGAGAATACAGTATTCCCCCATCGGTTAAATATGGTGTACGTGTAATCAATACAATTGTTGATTCCTGGATTCATTAAGTCTAAATCTACTGTGTTGTTTCCAACTAAACTTGAAGGAACAACAACATTTGGAACTTTCATTAGTTGTTCGTCATTTACCGTAATTTGTTGTGAAATAGTATCAGAACACATGGTTGTTGGATTACTTGCAATTAAGGTTACGTTATAAGTACCTGGTCCACCATATAAATGATTTAAAGTAGTTGTATCTGTATTAGACACCATGTTGCCATCGCCTAAATTCCAATTTAACAATACGGTATTATCATCTGGCGTTGTCATTGCATCAATAGTAAAGCGACTAATACAAACTGGATACACATCAAAGCCTGCAATTGGTGCGGCTAATACTTCAAATGGTGTCTCCAAGGTATCAATACAACCATTTTGACCAGTAAGAATTAACTCGATTGTCACAATCCCTGCAGGAGAAAAAGCAATTGCTGGAGATACATTTCCTGAACTTGGTAAACTTCCATTGGGGAATGTCCATTCATAAGTAGCTATTTGATTACTGCTTGTTTGATCAAATTCAAATATCTCTAAAGCGTATTCACAATTACCAACGTTTACGATCGCACCGGCAGGTAATTCACCAACTGAGAATTGCTGTTGGAAAGTACTAACACAATTGTCAGCATTTGTTGCTATCAATGTTGCTGTGTAAGTTCCAAATGCTGGATACAAATAAGTAGGGTTGCTAGCTGCAGAAACATCAGTTCCAGTGCTAGCGTCTCCAAAATCCCAATCGTACGTTGTAATCGGACCACCAGCAGTATTATTGAATGAAAATTCTTGTGCTTCATTTCCACAAATTGTTGGTGCAACAATAGTTCCGTGCGGAATATCTACAATTGTAAGATTTAATGTTTCTGAATTTACACATCCTAGATCAGTTGTAGCGGTAACTGTAACTGGCAGTGTTCCCAAAGAAGGAAAATTGTAGGTGATATTGTTGATATTTGTAGAATCAGTAGTTCCATCATTTTCATAATCCCATTCTATCATTGTAATTACTGAAGATTGGCCACTACCAAGGTTTAAAGTTACCAGTGCATTCAAATTGGCATCTGAGTTTATACAAACACTTGAATCTTGAAATGAAATGTCAATTGCAGGGTTGGGAAACACATTAACAATTGCATTCACAGTGATCTCACAACCTCCAGCTGTTGATGCATTCATGGAAATAGGGTACGTACCAGGACTTGCAAACTGACTGTTTTCTGTGTGAGAAGGAACGGCACCTGAACTTAATTCAAAAGTTCCATCGTTATTTAAATCCCAATCAAACTGAGTTAAGTTGGCGTCTGAATTACTTCCGTCTAAAACAACAGTTTCACCAGCACAAAATGGATCTGCAAAAGTTAATGTAGCATTAGGACTTGCTGTAACATCAATACAAACCGTATCGTAACATACAGCGCCAGAAGTTATATCCGTAACTGTTACAACAACACAAGTATCAGCTAATAAATTGGTGATCGTTTGAGAGTTGGCGTTTGTCCCACTTAATCCATTCGACCAATCATATTCAAGACTTGGTTGAGCCGCAATATTAATATTATCCAAGCCCCAGTTATCACAACATGAACCTGAAGAATTTGGTTGTCTCCATCTAAATCGAGTTGCAGTAGTTAAGGCTGCGGGAGGAATTGGAATCACGTAGTTTGCCCAGTTATTGTAAATTCCACAAGAACCATTTGCATTTCCTGGAGTTGTTGCTCCAGGTATTGTTAATAATGTTTGCGCATATCCACCTACAAAAGCCCAAGGTCCACCTGTTGCAACTGAACAATGATAAACGATAACACTCCAAGAAGCTCCAGCATCTGTAGAGTATTCTAATGAAACACCTTCATTATATTGATCGGCTGTTTCACAAGAACCTGAGCCTGAATTAGGTGCAAAACGGAAATCGTAATTGATAGTTCCACCACTTGTTACATCTAAATCATCCGTCATCAAAATTGGCGTAGAGGCAGCAGTGGAAGACCAATAAAACGAAGTGTTGTCAAGCGATGGAGCGGCACATGCAGGCGTTGTTCCAAAACTTGCTGCACCAGTAAATGACCATCCTGGAGGCAATGTGTTATTATTAAAGTTAAAGGCGTAAAAAGTTCCACCTATCGTTGCTGTTGCTGATAATGCAGAGCTTTCACCTTGACAAACTGACAATGGGTTTGCAGTAGCAATAACAGTACATTGTGCATTCACATTTGTTTGCAATCCAATAATGCCAGTGGCTGCAAAAAGTGTTATAAATATCTTTTTCATAAAAATTATCGGATTGAAATATTAGTAATTTCAAATTTATCAAGGTCAGAACCAAAGTCTCTGTTCAAATATTTGCTAACTAAAGCTAAGTTTCCATTTTTTTCTTGAAGTTGATCACAATAAGAAGTAATGGAAGAGTTTGCAGGAATTTCAAAAGTGAAGTAATACTCATCATTATGACAAGTAGTGCAATTTCCATTGATATATGGCTCAATTTTGAAACTAACTGTAATCGCTTCAGCAGTTTTGTTTGTTAAACGAATAAAATGAAATTCTGAAATAAGATTAGGTTCAGCTCCGCAATTTTCAGTTCTATAATCAATCGTTAATTCAGGAAGCTCTTTGTACATTTTGTATTCCTGAGCATTGATTTGTGTGACAATTCCAAACACCATCACAAGTAGCAGTCTTTTTATCATTTAGTTAGTATTAGTTAGCTTTTAAATTAACGCCTAAAATTACAATATAAATCGTTTAAGGAAAAATAAAGTGTGTTGAAATTTTAACAACTCATTAAAATGCCTTGCGTGTCCATTTTGTCTGTTCCTAGGACGGAGGCTTTTAAATTAAAGTTGCACGAAGGCTTTTATTTTTGCTGAAAAGCGATTTGGGTCACTCTTTTGGTTATTCTTCCTTCAAGATTTTCCTCACGAATTAGTTTTTTTGCGTCTTGCATCTCAAATACTTGCTTAAGTGATTTGATTACTCCCATTGGAAGAAACTCACTCAAACAAAAGTTTGCTATTTCTTCACTTGTTTTCGTTATTATTTTTTCGCTGAGGAGGTCTTTCAGCAAAACTCTGTTTTTCACTCGGTCACTGTTATTCGAAAATCTAGCGTCATCCGCCAATGAATCTAGTGATATTAGAGAGCAAAGTTTTTTGAAATGACGATCATTGCCAACGGCAAAGGTGATTAATTGTCCATCGCTAGTCTCAAAAATTTCTCCGTATGGAGCGATATTTGGATGCAAACTTCCGATTCGTTTTGGGATTGCATCTTCCATCAAATAATTGGAGGCTTGATTGACAAGACTGCAAATAGCTGCGTCATAAAGTGAAACAGTCATACTTGTGCCCCTTCCTGTTTTTTCTCTTTGGAATAAAGCAACAAGCAATGCTTCTTTTAATTGGTGTGCTGCCAAAACATCTATAAGTGCTACAGGCATTTTCACTGGCCCACTTTCTGCAGTGCCGTTCATCGACATATAGCCTGTTTCTGCTTGGAGGATTAAATCATACGCCACGCGATCACTTTCGGATCCGAAACCAGTTATTTGTCCCCAAATAATTGCAGGATTGATACGAGTTAATTCTTCTGTGGTGATTCCAAATTTTTCATCATCGCCATGCTTGAAGTTCGAGATTAGGATATCAGCAGTGCGCAAGAGATCAAACAATGTGCTTTTGTCGTGCTCCGATTTTAAATCGAGTGAAAGGTATTTTTTTTGATAATTGACACTTGAGAAATAAGCTCCAACATTGGTCTCATGATCTTCAGATGGAAGTTTCCATGATCGAGTAACATCTGGATTACTTGGATTTTCAATTTTGAGAACATCCGCCCCTAATTCGGCAAAAAAAGTACCAACCGAAGGACCTGCCAATACAGTGGAAAGGTCGATTACCTTTAAATCAGCAAAAATTGACTTCAAATTTAATTGGTCCCGTTTTCTTTCGCCCAAAGCACATACTGCAAAATTTTGTCACCATCACTTGGTTCTAGCTTTGCTTTATCCGCCATTGGTGGAACATATTTCTGCCATTTTTCCACGGTAAATTCATGTGGAGAAAATAATTTGTGACATTTAGCACAATTTGTAGTATACAGTTGACCTCCAGCTGTTACTTCGGCGCTAGGTGTAGTGTCTTTCACTTCTTCTTTTACATCAGTAATAACTTCTGTAACTTTTGGTTGACAAGCGATTGTTGTCAATACCACACCGATTATTAAGAATGCTTTTTTCATAGGTTAAAACTAAGCAAAAATTAGTGAAATTACTTTTCGTATTGAAAATAATTCAGTGTATCGGATACTGAAATTGGGTTAGGGACTTGTATTTTTTCTTCAGGTTGAACTACCTCTAGTTTAACTTTAGCTATTCCTTTTCCTAAGAAATTAAGTCGTTTCGCACCACCTTGTGTAAGATCAATGATATGAGGAGAACTGCCCATTCGATCATTAATTCTCACAATAATTGTAGAGTCGTTGGACAAGTTTGTAACTTTAACAAGTGTACCAATTGGATAAGTACGATGCGCTGCCGTTAAACTATCGTTGTGCAAGATCTCTCCTGAGTATGTTTTCCGGCCATTAAACTTTAAAGCGTAGTAACTAGCTGTTCCAGTTTGAGGTTTTAAGTTTATAGTAAAACTACTTAAAATCAACGCGATAACTATTAAAATTCTGATCTTCATTCAAATTATTTTGCCGCAAATTACACCATCTTAATCTAAATCTCAAATTTTTATGATTTTGTTAACAAATTGATTTTTAATTAATTCTTGAAAGCAACTTTTTCCTTTAAGTTTCGTTTTACTTTAAAACACACTACTTATGAAACAAGTATTACTTGCATTGCCATTCCTGTTCTTAACTGCATTTTATTCATCTGCTCAAAATTATTCCTACTACCCTGTAATAGTTTATGATATAAACCCTGCACAAGTAACTCCAATTGATTCTTGTTTAGGACTTGCAGAAATTGATTCGTCTTTTTTTGACTCACTTAATGTATCTCCAAGTAGTATTGTTTGGACTTTTTTTTCGGGAGCAATTATTCCTTCAAATCAAATGATGATAAGTGATCTGTGTGTAGGCGATTATTTTTTTAGTTACTATGATTCCATTCAAGGTACTGTAAGCATTCCTTTTTCTGTAGCCTATGCATCTCCAGCAACTCCGTGTTCAAGTTTTTCGCTTTATGCAGATGCCGTAGCAACAAGTGATTCTGTTACTTGCGATGGTCAAATTGATGTGTTTGTAACTGGCGGTACTGCCCCTTACACTATTGTCAGTTCATTTGGTACTACAACATTTATGAATAGCAATATGTGTTCTGGGTGTTACACATTTACAGTGGCTGATGCTGCAGGTTGTAGTGGCACTATAACGAGCTGTGTGCCCAATGGGGATACTTTAGGTAATATTATTATCAACAATCCTAATCCAGGGGTTCCAAGTGTTGGAAATTTAGGTGTTACAACAGTTGACAGTTGTATTGCGATGAATTTGCTTGATCCTAACAACATTATTTCAAACCTTTATTATTATAATTCTGATTCAGCTTATGTAGAATGGATTTTATTTGATACCTCAGGAAATGTTGCTTTGCACACGTGGGCGAGTTATCCTATGCCTTTTGACACTGTAAATGGCGTTTACAATTTGTCTCTGATTATCGATTGCAGCATAAGAGATGAACAGTATTTGGAACAAGTGATAAGTTCAGTCTATATTAATTTTTCTGCCTTGACAATTACCGAAACCGAATTAACTGATGTTCATTTTGTGAATCCTTTCGATGAAGAAATTTCAGTCGATCTGCCAAAAAATGGAAACTATGAACTGCGTTTAATTGATTTGCTGGGACATGAAATCTACACTGGGAAATTACTTAACGAAAGCAAATTCTCTTTTGATTCGCGGCAGCTTAGTCAAGGTACGTACCTTCTACAAATTCAATCTGAAAGTCAGGGCAAAACACTTAGACTAATAAAGAAATAAAACTAAAATTGACTTTTATGAAATTGGCACACTGAAAAGTTGCCCATTTTTTATTTGTAGATTACTTTCAAAATTGTTCGAGTAGAGTGAACCTGTTCCTAATCCCTGCGGCAACTCGTTCGCATATTCTGCTGCCAATTGAGCAATCATTGAAAGCCCAATATTTGACTCTAAGGCAGAAGTCATCCACCATTTAATGTTTCGTTCTTCGGCTAAGGAAATCCATTCGCGTACTCCTGAAATTCCACCATGTAAACTTGGTTTTAGAATGATGAACTGAGGCTCAATAGTTTCCAACAGCGCAATTTTATCTAGGTAATCTGTAATTCCAATAAGTTCCTCATCTAGCGCAATTGGAATTGGTGTATGTTGACAAAGCTCTTTCATTTGTTGCCAATTTCCGGCTGCTACTGGTTGCTCAATCGAATGAATATGAAGCGCGGCCAATTGTGCAAGTACTATTTTTGCTTGTTCAAACTCAAATGCCCCGTTAGCATCTACTCGCAAAGTGATTTTATTTCGGTCGTATTTTTTTCGAATACTAGCTAATAATCGTAATTCTGTTGCCAAATCAATGGCACCAATTTTCATCTTGATGGTGGAATAACCTGTAGCTAATTTTTCTTCAATTTGCTGTTGCATCGATTTTTCATCACCCATCCATATCAATCCATTGATTGGAATGCCTAATTTACCTGAGGTGAAATTATTTTGATAATAGCATTGTTTCCCACCATTTTCGAGATCTAGTAAAGCTGACTCAAATGCGAGAAGGATAGATGGATACTGAATAATTTCTGGAAGTACGAATTTTAATGTGTTAAACGAGGGAGCTAGAGATTCCAGTTTTTTGCAAAATTGCTCGAGCTGTGCTTCAAATTCTTCAACCTCAGTAAATTCCTTTGAAAGTCCTTCAATAATACTTACTTCGCCAATTCCCTGAATACCATTTCGCTCAATTCTAACGATCCAGCACTGCTTAACGGTCATTATACCTCTACTTGTCCCGGCAGGACGAATAAATTTCAGTGGATGATATTGAATGCTAATTTTCAATTTATAGAAAAAGTCCAACACTTGTAAGCAGAGCAATTGCAAAGGTTGAAAGCGCAACTTTCTTCAGTTCGGGATCAAACTCTTTTGCTTCTGAAATATTTTTCACTTTTATTAAATGGTTAAAGAGAAGAATGAATGGCAGCAAACCAATCATAGCAAGATGATTTTGGCTGATGAATAAGAACATTGCTAAACTGAAAAATGCACCACTAATTAAAAAGTAATGATAAATTTTTGCTTTTTTTGGCCCTATCACAACAACCAATGTGTTTTTTTTTGAAGCCCTATCGTTTTCAATATCACGCATATTATTGAGGTTCAAAACTGCAGTGCTAAGAAATCCAATTGCAGTGCCAGGTAAAAAATTTAGTGGATCTATATAATTGGTGTACAAGGTAAAAACTCCAAGAACAGAAACTAAACCGAAGAAGACAAATACCATTGCATCACCAAAGCCATTGTAACCATATGCCATTTTCCCCACGGTGTACATAATTGCTGCAGCAACGCACAATAGCGCAAGTAGTAAATAGAAATAGATGCTTTGTAGCGAAAGATTTTGGGCGCTGTAAAAAATTAGCAAGCTTGCTGAAGCTAAACTTAAAATCGAAAACAATATCACAGCATTTTTCATTTGGTTCATTGATATAGCGCCAGATTGAACCGTTCTTTTTGGTCCAACACGATGTTCATTATCTGTGCCTTTTTGAGAATCTCCTAAATCGTTCGCCAAGTTTGATACAATTTGAAACAAAACGGTTGTTGTTAATGCTAATCCAAAAACTATAGGAAGAAAATATCCTTGAGCAGCAGCAATTGCGGTACCCAAAATAATTCCCGAAAGCGAAAGAGGTAATGTCCTCAACCTGAATGCTGATAGCCAAGCCTTAATGTTCATTGAACAAAGATACAACTGAAAAATTGCAACTCGTTCTGAAAATTCGATAAAAATATTCATCTAGTTGTTCTGCGTACATAATAAATTGTATTTTCGCTACATGGAAATAAATACCAAGCCTCCACTTTGTGATTTACTCAATATTGAGTTTCCCGTAATTTTGGCCCCTATGTTTTTGGTCACAAATGATAAAATGGTGATTGAAGCAATGAATAACGGAATTGCAGGGTCGATACCTTCATTGAATTATCGTTCTAGCGAAGAACTTCGAAAAGGAATTCGAAACATTAAAGCAAATGCCAAAGGCTCACTTGGAATTAATTTAATTGTCAATAAATCAAATTTTCAATACAAGGAACACTTGCAAATTTGCTGCGAAGAAAAAATTGACTTTATCATAACATCTTTGGGCTCCCCAGAGGAGACGATTAAGGAAGCACATAAGCATGGAATCAAAGTTTTTTGCGATGTAACTGATGTGAAGTATGCCCTAAAAGTTGAATCCCTAGGTGCCGATGCTGTAATAGCTGTGAATAAAGAAGCGGGTGGTCATGCAGGAGAAATGTCGTTTACTGATTTGATTCCAAAGCTTGTTAGCGCCGTAAAAATCCCTGTGATTTCTGCAGGTGGTATTGGAGATGGAAAAGGAATAAAACAAATGATCGAGCTAGGAGCCGCTGGCGTTTCCATGGGGAGTATTTTTATTGCAAGCACTGAATCTGGAGTGTCAAATGAGTACAAGCAAGCGTGTGTAGATTATGGGGCGAAGGATATTGTTCGTACAACAAAATTGTCAGGAACTCCCTGCACGGTAATTAATACACCTTATGTTAAAAAAGTTGGAACTCGCCAAAATTGGTTCGAACGTGTGCTCAATAGAAATAAAAAAATAAAAAAATGGGTGAAGGCGCTCGTCTTTCTTCGTGGAATGAAAAGTTTGCAAAATGCAGCTTTTAGTTCTACTTATAAGACGGTTTGGTGTGCAGGACCCTCAATTGATTTTGTAAAAGAAATTGCACCAATGGCAACGATTATTCAAAATTTAAAAGATGGCTATGGAAAATAATTTAAGAAAGTGGAATAGAATGGTGTGGCTGATGGGCTTGTTTAAAATTCCAATTATAGGGTATGTTAAACCTCGAATTACGGAGATGAATGACGAGCTTGTTCGAGTTAAAATTAGATTGCGAAGAAGGACAAAAAACCATCTAAAATCTATGTATTTTGGAGCTCTTTGCGTTGGTGCAGACGTTGCTGGGGGGATTTTTGCTTTTTATTTCGCTAAAAAGTATCAAACAGAAGTTTCCTTTGCGTTTAAAGGAGTGGAAGGAGAATTTTTAAAGCGGCCAGAATCAGATGTTATATTTGAATGCACTGAAGGAGCTGTAATTTCAGCAATTGTGGATGAAAGTTTAAAAACAGGTGAGCGAATTAATAAGTTTGTGTTGGTGAATTGCCTCAACAGCGATCAAGAAATTGTTGCCACATTTAATATGAATATTTCTGTCAAAGCAAAGTCATCGAAAGTTAAATAGTTGACTTCCTTTTTGTCCTTTTCATTGAATTATTAACTTTGCCTGATGAAATATATTTCCAAGGACGAATTAGTTCAGATACTCAATAACAAAGATTCGTTCTTTATTGTTGATGTTCGAGAGGACTACGAATACGGATATTCCAACATTGGCTGCAAGCACATCCCAATGGGCGATGTCTGTGAAAGGAAGGAGGAAATACCAAGAAATCAAAATGTTCTGTTGGTGTGTAAATCCGGTAAACGAGCCGAAGCCGTTGCCAATTACTTAGAGACTGAATTTGGATACGAATATCTTTATGTGCTGGAAGGTGGCTTGCAAGCATGGAAAGAAGTTATTGATGACACCTTAAAACTAGACTAGTGGATTTTCTCAAATCATTTTTAGATTTTTTCTTGCACCTGGATGCACACCTTTTCACCATGATTCAAGACTACGGTATTTGGATATATGGAATTCTCTTTTTAATCATTTTTGTTGAAACAGGCTTAGTGATAATGCCTTTTTTACCGGGTGATTCATTGTTATTTGCAGCGGGTACATTTTGTGCAGGAGTGATTAATGAAGCAGGTGAAAAAGCAGAGTTGAATCTTTTTATTGTTCTCATACTCCTAATTGTCGCTGCAATAGCAGGAGATGCACTTAATTATTTTCTTGGCAAGAAGGTTGGCCTGAGGTTTTTGCAATATAAAGTTAGAGGGCGACAAATAGTAAAGCAAGAATACATAGATAAGACGCATTTGTTTTATGAGAAACATGGTCCAAAAACAATTATCATTGCCCGTTTTATTCCTATTGTAAGAACATTTGCCCCTTTCGTTGCTGGAATTGGAGAAATGAAATTCACGAAGTTTTTTAACTATAATGTTGTTGGGGGTGTTCTTTGGGTGATTGGTTTAACCATGTTAGGGTATTTTTTCGGGAACTTGGAGTTCGTTCAAAAGAATTTTGAGATTGTGATTTTTGGAATTATTGGAATTTCATTGCTCCCAATGATTATTCCTGGTATTAAGTCACTACTTTCCAAGAAGTAATGAAAACATACGGACTCATAGGCCAATCCCTCAAGCATTCCTTTTCGCAGGCTTTTTTTGAGTCCTATTTTAATCAACATACCATTGATGCACAGTATTTAAATTTTGAATTGGTATCCATTAAAGATTTTCCTAAGCTAGTTGAAAATCAAAATATTAATGGTTTAAATGTCACCATTCCATATAAAGAGGAAATTATTCAGTACACCAATGAGCTTTCTGACGTGGCGAAAAAGGTGGGTGCTGTCAATGTGTTACAATTTTCTCAGGGTAAGATTATTGGTCATAATTCAGATGTGTTTGGATTTCGACAATCTGTGAAGCCTTTTTTAACCTTTCATCACGAAAAAGCGCTAATTATTGGAACTGGGGGAGCAGCAAAAGCCGTTGCTTACGCACTCAGAGAATTAGGAATAGAAGTAATTTTTTTGTCTCGAAGCCCGAAAAATGAGCATGAATTCTCTTATCAATTGGCGAATAAAATCATGATAGGCGCAATAAAATTGATTATTAATACTACGCCTGTGGGAATGTATCCTAATGAATCAGGGCAGATTCCACTTTGTTACGAAGCAATGACCGAAGACCATTTAGTGATTGATCTAATTTATAATCCTTCGGAAACAAAATTCTTGCAGGAAGCAAAAAAACATGGTGCTACGACGCTTAACGGAGAGTCTATGTTGAAACATCAAGCGCTTCAATCTTGGGAGATTTGGAATCAATTGTGAGTAAATGTTTTTCATAAAATTTCATAAAATCTTGAAATATTCGTTGAAATTCATTTACTTAGTTGAAAATTTAAAAAATAACAATGGGACGTCCAGCAACAAAACCTTCTCGATTAAGAGACGGATTTTATTTAGAAATCAAAACACCTGGCAGTTCAGCAATACTTTTACGACGAGACACACGCGAACAAATGATGTTAGCCGTTGAGGATTATTCTCGAACGAAAGATGTTACTATCAAAGGTGAAATGAAAAATGACAAATGGATTGATTAGTCATAGACAATTTTAAATACAATTCATGGCCCGAATGTCACATTCGGGCTTTTTTGTGAAAAATATTTTATTGTATAAACCAGTATTTTTCAACTCTTTAGAAGAGTCGAAAAAAAAAAGTTTAATTTTTTTTCAAAAAGTGCTTGTTGAAATAAAAAAAGCACATATCTTTGCACTCCCAAATCGAACGAGATACGGGTTTAAAA
>JAZKFZ010000003.1:0-167587 GCA_040386155.1 Bacteroidota bacterium
CTAAATGGCGAACATGTTCGCCATTTAGCGAACTTGCAGCAGCTACTTTTTCTATCCAAAAAATTGAAATTCATGAAAATAGATAGCATTTCGGAGCTAATTTAGCTTTTAGATTTTGTCAAATTTCTCAACGCCACAGCAATTGCGGGTGATTTCTCTTTGGAAAGTAATAATTCTAGAATTGAAATAACTTCTGACTTAAATTCAGGGTATTCGTGGAAATACTTTTGCAATTGCTGGCAACCATACACAACTAAAGCTGGTTTGCTGTTTGGTGCCATGAGAATGTCAAAGAGGCGATTAATTAGCTCTTCTTCTTTATAAACTTGTTTTGGGAATAGTGTAATCACTTTCAATAAATTTCGTGATGAACTATGGTTTTGTGAAGCAAGAAATGTGTCAATAATTACTGGAAGATGATGTTGAACTGCATTTGGAAGGGCTTGCGCTACATGAATTAAGGTCCAAGAAGAATATTCTGGAAATGGGTAGGTGTTTTGATCTGAACAAAGATCGCATAGGAATTGAATTTCTTTTGGATGCTCGATGATATAGGAACTCAGCACTTTTATGTCAAAATCTCTTCTGGGAGCAGCGATGTATTCTTTTATGTTCACGACTTAAAGGAACAAAAAAATCCCGACCTGAAAAACAAGTCGGGATTAATTTTTTTTATCCTATAATTATTGAATAATTAATTTTTTAACAATTTGACCATTGTTGTTGGTGAAATGCAGGAAATAAATTCCTGAAGCATAATCACTCACATCAAAGGTAGTAGAAATTGAATTCAACTTGATAGGAGCAAGAACAAGTTTACCATCCTCTGATACAATTGAAAGTTGAAGGTCTTCACTGCTTTCTTGCAAAATCACCAAGGTTTCAGTCGCTGGATTTGGAGCAACTGAGATATTGATTCCTAGTTCATCAAGACCAATACAATCTACTATTACCGTCACTTCATCGGAATTAACACAGCCGTTAGTATTTGTTCCTGTTACAGTGTACGTGGTTGTTATTGTAGGCGAAGCAGTTGGATTTGCAGCGGTAGTGAAATCTAGTCCTGTTGGTGGACTCCAAGTATATGTGCTAGCACCACTTCCAAAAAGAGTCGTGCTTTGAGGTACACAAATCGTTACATCTGCACCAGCATTCACAGTAGGTAAAGCATTTGTCGTAATAATAACATTGTCGGTATTTATACAACCATTTATGTCTGTTCCAGTAACTGTGTATGTGATTGAACCAACACTAGGCGTAAATGCAGTGCCATTACTAACACCATTTGTCCATGTGTAATTTTGAGCACCTTGTCCATTCAAAGTTACTTGGGTTCCTGCACAAACTGCATCATCAGGTCCAGCACTAACTGATGGCAATACATTTACTGTAACAACAACATTGTCTGTGTTGGTACATCCATTAAGGTCTGTTCCTGTTACAGTATAGGATATTGATCCAACAGCAGGAGTGAAGGCAGCTCCATTCACAACACCGTTGCTCCATGTAAATGAGTTTGCACCTGCACCCGTTAAAGTAACTTGTGTTCCAGTACAAACTGCTTGACTATTTCCAGCTTCCACCGTTGGTTGAGCATTCAAGGTAACAATGAAATTTGCACTTGTTGCTGGACATGCACCACTAGCTGCAATTGAGTTTGTAATAGTATAAGGTCCCGGAGCACTTGTAGCAAGATTAATTTGTCCAGTAGTAGAATTGACAAAGTTTATTCCTGCACTTGAACTAAACACACCTGCACTTGCACCTGCACCAAAAGTTGGGAAAGGATTTGCAGTGTTTAAACAATAGGCGGTATTTGCGAATGTAAAACTCGCATCAGGTGCCGTGGTAATATTAATAGTTTGCGTTTCAACATCTGGACAAAGGCCGCCAGTAGTGTGAGTGATTACGTATGGACCATTTGCTGAAGCAGCTAAATTAATTTCACCTGTTGTTGTGTTTACGAACGTCAGTCCAGCAGTAGAACTATATGTTCCACTATTTATAGCAGATGGAACTGGATTTGCAGATCCTACACAAAAAGTATTTGTAGCGAAGTTAAACGATGCATCTACTTGTGGATTTACTGTCACAACTACCTGATCTGTATTTACACAACCAGCTACAGATGTTCCGGATACCGTGTACGTTTGAGTAGAGGAAGGTGCTGCAATTGGGTTGCTGATGGTAGTTGAACTTAGTGAAGTTGCGGGCGACCATGTGTATGAATTTCCACCACTCGCACCCAAAGACGTTGTTGCACCATTACAAATGGAAACATCTAATCCAGCGTTAATTGCAGGAAGTGCATTAATCGTTGTGGCATCCGTTGTGAAGTCAACACAAGAGTTCCAAAATCCACCTAAAACATAAAATGTAGGATCGTAAGCACCTGCAGCAGCATAAGCATGAGTTGTCGATTGAAGATTCCAAGCAATTGGTGAAGCATCATCAAAATCCCACGCATAAGTAGAATCACTTGCTGCACCCATGAAATATTGTTTGAATACTCCATAGTTGTAAAAACGATTCGAAAGGATATTTACTGGCGTAGCAGAACCTGTAAAGCTCAATGTTTGATTAACGCAAGCAGGATCTGGAGCTACAACACCTGTTGAAGTGATAGTGTATTGAACAAGTGGAGCGATAAGTGGCTCAAAATTATAAGGTCCTGGAGGGATTGCTCCACCACCTGGGAAGTTTACTAAATCATTTGTTAGTGTTGGAATGCTCACATAAGCACCGCCAGAGTTTGGATAGTACAAAGAAGTGTAACGAGTAAAATCTTCGTCGTATGTTTGACCTGGAAGTAGATCACTAACGTAAACATCTACAATACCATTTGTTGTAGATACGTCCCAAACAATCGCATAATTTCCAGTTACAGCTACTGGTGAAGGAAAGTTAACGGTATAGTAGTTAGCATTAGCACCTCCAATTAAATTACTCACGGTTACATTTCCAGTAGCTAGTGCAGCACCTGTTGGTACATTGCCAGCTGTGACATTAAACAAGCGAGCACGAATGGAAATTCCTGTTGGATTGGCACCTACTTGTGCTGGATCAGCACGTACGCAAAAAATTTCTGCACCACGAACACTTAAACCAGCACCAGCGTTCAGGAAGGTTTGCGAAAATGCCTCAGCATCTACATTCCACATCGAAAATGTGTAAAAATTGGATGTTCCTAAAATTTGCTCTTTAGATTGAGGGTAACGAATTGTGTCTAAACACAAAAGTGTTTTTGTTAAATTGTTTTCAAGACCTTCGCGATCAATTGAAAGCAATTTTTCTGTTGCCTCTGGAGATGCTGGCTTTAAAATATTTTGGCGAGACTGACCAAAAGATGTAAACGCACTCAATAAAATTGTGCAGATGAGTAAATGTTTTTTCATAGAAGTAGAAACTAGTTAAAAAGTTTAATTGTTAATCGAATCTAAAATTAAACTAAATATTAGTCAAAAAAAAATGTGACCAAGTAATTGATCACATTTTAACATTTTATGAAAAAAAATAATTAAGCTAAAATGCCCATTACTTCAGCCATAGTTTTTCCAATTTGTGCTGGGGAATCAACTACGGTAATTCCACATTCGCGTAAAATTCTCTTTTTTGCTTGAGCAGTATCATCATGTCCACCAACGATAGCACCTGCGTGCCCCATTGTTCTTCCTGCCGGAGCAGTTTCACCTGCGATAAATCCAACAACTGGTTTTGTACCATGTTCTTTGATCCAACGTGCAGCATTTGCTTCCAAGTTTCCACCGATTTCACCAATCATAACAATACCATCAGTGTCTGGGTCATTCATTAGCAATTCAACAGCTTCGCGAGTTGTTGTTCCAATGATAGGGTCACCGCCAATTCCGATGGCAGTAGAAATTCCCAAACCTGCTTTCGCAACTTGGTCTGCTGCTTCATATGTTAAAGTACCAGATTTTGAAACGATACCAATTCTTCCTTTTTTGAATACAAATCCTGGCATGATACCCACTTTTGCTTCATCAGCAGAGATAACACCTGGACAGTTTGGTCCAATTAAACGAGTATCATAAGCCTTTATATATTCTTTTGCAAGAATCATGTCGTTCACAGGAATTCCTTCCGTAATACAAACAATCACTTTAATTCCTGCGTTTGCAGCTTCCATAATTGCATCTGCAGCAAATGCAGGTGGCACAAATATGATGGAAACATCTGCTCCTGTTTTTTGAACGGCATCAGCTACTGTGTTGAACACCGGACGGTCTAAATGAGATGACCCACCTTTTCCTGGAGTTACCCCACCCACAACATTTGTTCCGTATTCGATCATTTGTCCGGCGTGAAAAGTACCTTCACTACCTGTAAAACCTTGTACAATTACCTTTGAATTTTTATTAACGAGTACGCTCATAACTGATGTTTTTTTGTTCTTTTTTAAGACGTTTCAAATTTAAAGAATAAAATTGAATCCTACGTTTAAGATTGAAATAATAATTTAATTGATTTTTAATCGGCGACTGAGTGCCGACGAAGGAGGTGTATCGAAGTCGCCCTGAAAAATCTACTTTACATCAATGAGTTTGATTTCATACACCAAAATAGAGTTTTCTGGAATGTCATCCAATTGATGATCGCCGTAGGCTAATTGTGGAGGACTGATCAAATATGCTTCACCACCTTTTTTGAGTTCCAACATAATTTCTCGCCAAGCACTGATTAAGGCTTTTACATCAAATTCTACGGGTACTTCGCGATGATCGAAGACTTTACCATCTAAAAATGTTCCTTTGTATGTAAATGAAACTTTGTCTCCAAACTTTACAAATCGTCCTTCGCCTTCTTTCGTGATTTTGAAGTACAAGCCCGAGTTAGATTTTTTGAGGTCGAGTTTGTTTTTCTTGATGTGGGATTCAATCTTTCTATCGAAATCTGATTTTTGGTCTTCTGAATAGGTGCCACAACTAGTAATTAATAGTATCATGACAAATACTCTAATTAATTTTCTCATAATTTCACAGGCGTAAGGGTATAACCTTCTTTTTGAAGTAGGCGAATAACACCATTGGGTCCGCCAAGATGACCAGCTCCAACGGCAATGAAAGTACTTCGACCTTCGCAAGTTTCCTTAATTTTTGGAATCCAATTTTTATTTCTTTCATCGAGGAATCGCGCTTGTTCTTCTTGCAACACACCTTGTTCTTCATTGATGTAGGTGTAAAGTCCATCAATGTTTTGCGCAGCATAAATTTCTTCCATTTTCTTTAGCATTGCAACAGATTGAGTTGGATTTCTAATTCCTTCCATCACCATTTCGGCTTGTTGTTCTTTTGTTAGCTCATCAAAAAGACTCATTTGTTGTTCTACAGTTTCGAGGCCATTGATACTAATTTCATTTTTTTTAGCAATCTCAATCAGTGATAGTTCATAGCTTTCCGTTTTTCCCATGAAATGCATTTGAGTGGCTAATTGTATCACAACGAAAGGTTTCATTTTGCTCATGGAAGCATCAAATGCGGTTTTATTCAAATGCAAATTAAGTTCTGCCCATTGATAAATGGAGTCCATTTGTGCAGTCGAGAAAAAGTCAGAAAAAGTTCCTTCTGGAAGCAGAATATATTTCATTGCTTCCCTTTGATCTGGCACTCCAGGAAGTTCCATCATTAAATTTTCTGACTTAGCTACAATCTTTTTTAATTTGTCAGGAAAAATGAAATACTCTTTTTCGATAAGATGAGACGTTCCAAATAGATAGCAGCCTTTTTTTATTCCATCACCTTCAATCTTCCACAGCAATGAACTTTCCTTAAATGGAAATTCTTCAATTTGCGCAATTGAAAACGTAAATTGTACTGAAAAGATTATGAGAAATAGTTGTTTCATGCTACGGTCAACACTGCTAAATAATTATCGTCATTTTCGTAAATTCGCTTTGCCTTTAGGCCTACTTTTTTGGCAATTTTATACATGGAATCGAAGTCGACGTACAACCAGTCGAACCACTCACTTTTTTCTTTCTTATAATGCATTTGAAAACGAAAGTTACCATAATAAGCAGCATTCAAATCCATCCAATAAGAACCGTCTTCATCTTCGTATAAAAACTTGACATCTGACGAATCAAATATGATGTTTCCACCTTCGTTAAGGAGCGATTTCGCATGCAAAAGATACGTTTCTAAATCAGCTAATTTTCCTGCAATACCAATGCCATTCATTAACATCAGTACGGTGTCAAATTTTTGTCCCTTAAAATCCAAAAAAGCAGTTCTAGTGCATTCAATTCCCTGTGTAGCTAAATAGTCGTTAACGCCTTTTGAAATATCAATTGCAGTAACTTGATGTTCTCTACCCATCAGTACTTTTGCATGTACTCCAGCTCCAGCACCAACATCAAGCACAGAATTTCCACATTCATCTAAGGCCATTTTTTCAAGTTCTGGCATTTCATCGTATGTTCGAAAAAGTACTTCTACAGGAATAATGTCGTCCTCACAAAGATCAGCACATACTATAATATCCGCAGGTTTTTTTGATTTTGCATAATCCAAAATTGCTGCACCCATTGGATCATTGTTTACTTCTAATTGGCTCATTGTGTACGATTAATAGCTGTCAAAATTGGAATAATCATCATCAGAAATGTCATCGTCGAAGTCATTGAAGCCAAATTCATCCTCATCTTCATCATCGTCGTCACCACCAAGATCTAGAAAAGCTGTTTCATTTTCCAATGGTTTTGAATCTTCAGGGGGAGCCATTCCAATTGCTAAAAGTACTTGTGGTTGCGCTGGTGGAACCTTTTCGTAGCCAATTAACTCTACAAGAAAAATCCACATCCGTAAAAAATCATACACAAGAATAAATTTCTGATCCGGTTCCTCAATGAAGTCTTGAATAATAGAATCCTTCATGATACTTGACGTGTCAGCAAGTTCATCATCTCCATAGGTCATGTCTTCCAAGTTAATTTCATGTCCTTTATCCCAACTATCGTTAGACACATAAAAGCTTGCCATTTCGAGGCCTTGAAAATTAAATGCCGATAAAATTGCTTTGTAGAACGTCTCGAAATTATCTTCGGAATTAATCAATAGATCCCTGAAAACTTCATTACTATTTTCTGAATCCAGTAAAACGCGGAATTTTAAACCTGCCATATTTTTTTATTGATAAGGTAAAGGTAATGATCTTCTCTTAAAATTTTTGGAATTTTTTTTGCTTGCAAGAAGCATAATATGATCACAATTGTATAAATTTATCAAAATGCGATTTCTATTTTTCATTGTTTGTTGTACTTTTTTGAAGGTTGTAATTGCACAGCCAGCTGAAAGTTATGCAGTTACTGCAATGCACGATACCATTTATCTTTATAAAGATGTAGTGATTGATGTGCATTCGCATCCGCAAATTGTCAATTACAGAGATGAAACAAATACCCGATTAAATTTAAATAGTACTGATTTGATTCGTTTGTCAGTAGTGAAAGTGAATGCAGTAAAAGATAAAATTACAATAGAAGAATATTCAATCAAAAACATCGTAACTTCAAAAAATTCATGTGCACATTTTGTAAGTGAGGTATATGTAAATGGAAATTTTTCTGTTTTTGATTCACCATATTGTCAAACAGATGATTATTTGGTTTTATACATTAAAAATGATGATGGGGATTTAGTAAGTATCAATCAATCCAATTATCATGCGGTGATTGATGCTCATTTCGCAGATTGGAGAGGTATTGATCGAATTCGAAGAAAACGCTACAATCCCTATAAATTGAGAGTGCTTTTGGTGGAACATTATCACCTTTTATCGAATGAGGGGAAGCCCTAATTCTTTTGCAATTTCATACATATAGGCTTTTGCTTCTTCTTCATCATTGGCAATTGCTCCTTCCAAAATAGCATCTTTTATTTTTGCCTTAATGATGCCAATCGCACTTGGGGATACATTTGTTAAATCAAAGGTCTCCATGATCAGCGTCCCGGATACAGGAGGTTGAAAATTGCGGATTCTATCTTTTTCCTCTACATTTCGCAATTTTTCTGTCACAAGTTCAAAGTTCTTCTTGTATTTTTTTACTTTGAATTCATTTTTAGAGGTAATATCAGCATTGCACAAGGTCATCAACGCATCAATATCATCTTCTGCTTCACTCAATAATCGACGAATGGCAGAATCTGAAACATTGCCTTTTACCAAAGAAATTGGACGTAAATGAAGGCGAACGAGCTTCTGAACAAATTTCATCTTGTTGTCGAGTGGTAACCGTAGTCGCTTAAAAATGCGAGGCACCCATTTTGCACCAAGATCTTCATGACCATGAAAGGTCCAACCAACTACTGGGTCGAATCTTTTAGTGGGTGGCTTTGCGATATCGTGCATGATTGCAGCCCAACGCAACCAAAGGTCATCACTGTTAACTGCTACATTGTCGAGTACTTCCAAGGTGTGGTAAAAATTGTCCTTGTGTGATTTTCCATCGATGGTTTCAGTTCCATGCAAAGCCACCATTTCAGGGAAAAACTGGTGCAATAACTTCGTCGACGAAAGCAAATGAAACCCGCGAGATGGAACTGGACTAAGAATAATTTTATTCACTTCATCCATAATTCGTTCAGTAGAAATGATTTCTAGTCGTGACGCATTTTTATAAATTGATTCCAAACTTTTGCCTTCAATTTTAAAATTTAATTGCGAAGCAAAGCGGATGGCACGCATCATTCGAAGTGGATCGTCGGAAAAAGTAGTATCAGGATCAAGAGGAGTGCGGATGATACCTTTTTCAAGATCAGCAATACCGCCAAATGGGTCTACTATTTCACCAAAATGATCTGCATGTAGGTTTAGTGCAAGAGCATTAATTGTAAAATCGCGCCGTTTTTGGTCGTCATCAAGTGTTCCATTTTCAACGATAGGATTTCTAGAATCACGATTATACGATTCTTTACGTGCACCAACAAACTCAACATCTAAATCTTTGTATCGAAAGTGAGCAGTACCAAAGGTTTTAAATTTGGATACCTTTTTGACGCGTAATTTTGCAGCGCACAATTCTGCTAATTCAAGGCCATTACCTACAACAACGATATCAATGTCTTTGGATGGTCTATCTAAAATTAAATCACGCACAAATCCACCAATAACAAAGGCTTGCAAATTGTTTTCGGTTACGATTTGTGAGGCGACTTTGAATACAGGATGTGTAAGCGCATGCGCAAAATTGTGATTCATACCGCGAATTTAGCTATTTTGAATTAATTGTGTCTTGATTGAGCTGCACCATCATCTTCACAACTTAAAATTTACTTTTCATCAGCTAATGATTTCGGTATTTATTGTTAGTGTCGTACTTTTGCGGTATGAAAACGAAAGTGGAGATATTAGCACCTGCCAAGAACCTGTTTCAAGGAATGGCTGCCATCAATGCAGGAGCAGATGCGGTGTACATTGGGGCGCATCTTTTTGGTGCACGTAGCAATGCTACAAATTCTTTGTCAGACATTGCCGAATTGGTGGAGTATGCACATTTATTCAAAGCAAAAGTTTTCGTAGTTGTAAATACCATTCTATACGATAATGAAATCAAGGAGTGTGAAAAATTAATTCATGAGCTGTACCATATTGGTGTTGATGCATTGATTGTGCAAGATATGGCAGTGATGGAAATGAATCTTCCACCGATTGTTATTCATGCAAGCACCCAAGCAAATAATAGAACGCCTGAGCATGTGAAGTTTTTAGCTGATGCAGGAATGAAAAGAGCGGTTCTTGCGCGCGAATTGAATCTTGCTCAAATTAAAGCCATTCATGAAGCAACACCTGTTGAGCTAGAGTTTTTTGTTTCAGGTGCACTGTGCGTTTCATTTAGCGGAAATTGTTACATGAGTGTTGCGAACGGCGAACGAAGCGCTAATCGTGGTTCTTGTGCCCAAAATTGTCGCTTGCCCTATAATTTAATTGATGGAAATGGTGACACCTTGTTGACAGAATCGCACTTGCTTTCAATCAAAGATTTAGATTTAAGTAATCAATTGCCAAATTTAATTGAAGCTGGAATTACCTCTTTTAAGATTGAAGGTCGACTGAAAGATTTGGTGTATGTGAAGAATAACGTTTCGCACCTTCGTCAGAAATTAGATGAATATCTTGCCTCAAGTGACCAGTACGAAAAAGCATCATCGGGACGTATTTTTTACAAGTTTGATTCACAAATGGACAAAAGTTTCAATCGCGGCTACACCGATTACTTTGTAAATACGCGAAAAGAAAGGATTGGATCGTGGGAAACACCAAAATCTCAAGGTGAGTATATTGGTAAATTGCTAGAAATTAGGTCGAATGGGTATGTAATCGAAAATGTTGAATTGTTAGCCAATGGCGATGGTTTGTACTTTGTAAATGAAGATGATAAAGCAGATGGAGATCGTATCAATTTGATTGTTAATGGCTTGGTGATTCCAAATAATTTTAGAAACCTTCCAATTGGAACAGAAATATATCGAAATTACGATGCTGCTTTTACTAAATTAGTGGAGCGAGATGACGCCGCGATTCGTAAAATTGGCGTGAAGCTTACGCTTTCTGAACTTGAAGATGGTTTTGAATTACTTGCTGTCGATGAAGACGGACACCGTGCTTCAGTAGCAGCGGAAATACCAAAAGAGGCCACCAAAACGGGCGAGTCGATGGAAGAGAACCTTCATAAAAACTTAGCGAAGTCAGGCAATACCCCTTTTATTATAGATGAAATTGAGATTGTTTTTTCAGCGGCGTGGTTTTTACCTATTTCAAAGGTGAACGAATTGAGACGTGAAGTGTTAGAAAAATTAATGCTCACTCGTGTTAAGGAATACGTTCGAGCAGAGGCTCAAATCATGTTGACAGATCACCCATATCCTTCTGAAAGTTTAGATTTCACTTTCAATGTTTCCAACAATTTAGCTCGACAATTTTACCAGCGTCATGGCGTTAAGGAAATTGAAAAAGCCTTTGAATTGCAATGGGATCCGGGTAAATCTAGAGTAATGACCACCAAATATTGCGTAAAGTATGAGTTAGGAAAATGTCCTATACATCAACGTGAAACAATGGGCGAAAAAGTGAAAGAACCTTTGGTGTTAAAGCAAGGGGAACTAGAGTATAAGTTGAAATTCAATTGTAAGCCTTGTGAAATGGAAATTTGGGAAAAAGATGCCGAATTTGAAATTGAAGAAGAAGGCATTTGGAATGAAATGTATTAACGGGAAATTGATTTTCTAGTAAGACAAATGACGATTAGTAGTCAAATCACTTGATTTTTATATTTAAATGATAGACAACTAAAGAAAATTGTTGTCGTTGATACGTTATTAAATTTAGAAGTTCAATCCATGAAAAGAAGTTTTCTGCCCATTATTTTGTTGTTTATTTCAAGCCATTTCTATTTCGCACAAGATAGTATTTCGGTGCTTTGGATAGGAAACAGCTACACGTATGTGAACGATTTGCCCTCAATGACGAGTCAACTAGCAACTTCGCTAGGCGACAAGATTACATTCGATTCCAAAACAAATGGAGGATATACCTTTGCCAATCAATGGGGAGATGCGCTTACCTTCACAAAGATCAAAAGCAAACCTTGGGATTTTGTGGTACTTCAAGCCCAAAGTCAGGAACCTTCATTTCCAACTTCCCAAGTTAATTCAAGTACGCTGCCCAACGCCATTAAAATTGCTGACAGTATTTATACCAATCGTTATTGTTCACAAGTGATGTATTTTATGACTTGGGGTCGAGAAAATGGCGATGCGCAATGGGATTCTATCAATACATTTAACAAAATGAACGGAAGATTGAGAAAAGCATACCTTCGATTTATGGATTCGACAGAGGCTTCTATGAGTGCAGTAGGTTCTGCTTGGCGTTATGTTCGAGAAAATCATCCTTCAATTAATCTTTATCAAGCAGATGGTTCTCATCCAAGTGTGGAGGGAAGTTATTTAGCAGCAAATGTCTTTTATACTTCTCTATTTCGCAAGTCGCCAGTTGGAGCAAGTTATTTAGGAGGATTGGATGTAACTACAGCAGGAATTTTGCAGAATGCTGCTGCTTTCACTGTATTGGATAGCCTCGCTTTTTTTGCACTTCGTTCCAATGAAGAAACAGCGATTGCCAAATTTAATTTGATCCAAAATAGCAATGATTTTCAGTTTGTAAATGAAAGCTGGAGAGGCACAAGTTATGAATGGAATTTTGGAGATGGTACTTTTTCTACTGATGAAAATCCAATACATACTTATTCAGCAGTTGGTAATTTTCAAGTTCAATTGATTGCAAATAATGACTGTGGTTCTGATACAATTGTGCAGCAAGTGCAAGTTACTACTGCAGGGCTTTCACTAGAAAATGATGATTTCAAAATTCACACCTTAGAGGAAGGGCTATTTAAAATAATAGGTATTTCAGAGATAGAAAATATAGCATTGTATAGTGGGGATGGGAGAATATTGAAGAATGAACTATTTAACTATGAAAGCAATGAGCTAGTTCTAAATTTACAAGGAGAATCTAAGGGACTTTATTTCTTAATTATTGATGGAGTTAATTTGAAAATAAGTAATTGATTATTCAATTTTAACCTCGAATCAACTTTACGCTTCCATCCAAATCAATTTTGATAATTTGAGATGGGCTTGTCATTTCTTCGTTGGTTCGTTCTTCTAAAATAGCAGTTACGTTTTGCTTAATAGCTGGGTTTATTTCTTTGAAATTTATTGGCGCATCCTCCCCGGAAAGATTTGCGGAGGTGCTAACAATTGGTTTTCTTAACGCACGAATCATTTTTAAGCAGTTAGGATCTTTTGTTATTCGAATCCCAACACTTCCATCTGCTGCAATTACACTTGGTGCAAAACCTTTCGCAGAAGGATAAATAATTGTCATTGGTTTTTCCGCAAAATCAACTAAATCGTAACAAACAGGGTGAAATTCAAGGATGTATTTTTCCAACATTGGAAATCCATCTACTAAGACTATGAACGATTTTTCGGTCGGTCGATTTTTGATTTCTAATAGTTGTTGACAAGCTTCTTCATTTGTTGCGTCGCAGCCTAAGCCCCAAATGGTATCTGTTGGATACAATATTGTTCCACCATTTTTCAATACTTCTATTGTTTGGTCAATGTTCATTTGTCTAATAAATCAGGTCTGCGCAATTTTGTTCTTTCGTATGCTTTTTGTTCGCGCCAAGCATCGATCAACTTTGGATTTCCAGAAAGTAAAACCTCAGGTACTTTCCAGCCATTAAATTCTTCTGGTCGAGTGTACACTGGTGGCGACAATAAATCATCTTGAAAGCTATCGGTAAGTGCTGAGGTTTCGTCGTTCAAAACCCCTGGAATTAATCGAACTACTGCATCTACAATTACCGCTGCCGCCAATTCACCGCCCGACAAAACATACGAACCTATTGAAATCTCTTTTGTAATGTAGTGCTCACGAACCCGTTCATCTACACCTTTGTAATGACCACAAAGTATCAGAATATTTCCTTTCAACGCCAGTTGATTGCATATCGATTGATCGAGCATTTCCCCGTCAGGTGTTACAAATATAATTTCATCGTACGATCTTTCTGCCTTCAATTTTTCGATAAGTGCTGCAATGGGTTCAATCGACATGACCATTCCCGCACCCCCACCATATTGATAGTCGTCCACGTTTTTGTGTTTATCGGTAGAATAATCACGGATGTTATGTACTACAATTTCGGCCACCCCTTTTTCTTGCGCTCGTTTCATTATCGAGTGAGAAAAAGGACTTTCCAATAAATTGGGAACAACTGTGAGGATATCAATTCGCATAGAGCAAAGGTACGCAAATGTGATTGAAATGAAAAGGAGCGTCGCAAAGAACCTGTTTTACTGTGCTGAAATACTTATGTTTTTTATTGTGAGATTAGTTTAGAAAATTCCACAATTCCACAATTCCACAATTTCAAAATTCCACAATTCTAAATATTTGGTATCGTCAACACCAGTAAAACACTAACTTCTTTGTTTTGCGAAAGTTGAAATTGGTATTATTTCAAACCTGCATGCAAAGCTGATTTATCCCTTGAATTGATGTCGCAAACTCAAAAATGGTTTTTCAAAAAAGCGCATGCTGATATAAGAGCTTACAAAAGTTGACAATACAAGTGTAAATCCATATAAAATGAAATTGAGAATAGTTGGAGGATAGGATTCAAAAACATGATTTAAATAGTAAATGAAAATACAATGAAACATGTAAATGCCATAGGTGTATTTTCCTAAATTGAAAAAGTAGGGTAGTCGGTCTGCTTTCCAAAATGAATGCTTCGAATACACTTGCTCAAGAATAACAAAGGCAAAAAATAGATCAATCGCTATTTGTTGTAGACATGTCATCGCTCCTTTGAAAATAAATGACGAAGCAAAAATCAGTGTTAAGCCGCATAGGTACATCACAACAATCCACACACGCTTTAATTGTTGAAAAAACTGTTCCAAAGGAAGATTTCTAATTCCCCAAGCCAAAATTCCACCAACTGCCAGTCCGCTGATATTGCTTAAGGTGTGATAATATAGTATTCTAGGGTCGTTTAAATACAAGAATCTAAAAACTATTGAACTAGCAATAATGATGAGAAAATAGATGGGAAAATACTTTCCACGACGGAAAAAAGGAAGGAGAAATAGCAACAAAATCAACGCAAAGTAAAATTGCTCTTCGATACTCACCGACCACGTGACTGTTAAAAAATTCAATGGGTCATTAACACCATACCAAATTTCATCCAAGTTTGAAAGAAAAAGCGAGTAATTAAGGAGCGAATGTTTTGTTTCGATTCCCAGTGGAAGTAGGGGGAATAGGAGAAAGCCAAACAATACAATCAAGAAATAAAGTGGCCAAATACGTAAAATTCGTCGGAGCAGAAAATGAAATGGTTGAATCGCACCTCGTTTTTTTACTTCATCTAGTAAAATCCCAACCAACAAAAAACCGCTGAGCACAAAGAATAAATTGACACCATAATGTCCTTTCGAAGCAATTTTATAAAGGATTTTGTACCACGTTTGGTCTTGAAAATCAATAAAGACCTCACGACTTAAACTAAAAAAATGAAAAATCAATACTGAAATCGCACCTATAAATCGAAGTCCGTTTAGATTCGGAATAATGGACCCTTTTTCTTTCAAAATTCTGTTGTAGTGGTCGCTAATTCACCCTCACTTCTAGCAATAACGGCAGATGCAAGACAGTTTCCAATTACATTTACAGAGGTTCTTCCCATGTCCATCAACGCATCCACTGCCAATATAACACTTGCCTTTTCTGGGTCGAGTCCAAGAGAAGCAACGGTTCCCGCCAAAATTACAAAAGAAGCACCACGCACGCCAGCAACACCTTTACTCGTTAACATTAGCACCAAGCAAATTGAGATTTGTTCACCAATGGATAGGTTGATGCCACACATTTGTGCCACAAAGACAGTAGCGAGTGATAGGTATAAGGTCGTGCCATCGAGATTAAAACTATAGCCTGTTGGGATGACAAAGGCCACAATTTTCTTCGGAACACCAAATTTCTCCATATTTTCCAAGGCTTTTGGAAGCGCAGCCTCACTACTGGCCGTAGCAAATGCCACTGAAACAGGTTCTGTAATAGCTTGAATAAAGCGTCGAACATTGATTTTAGCAATAAGGGCAATGGGAAGAAATACAACTAAAATAAAGACAAGCAATGCTACATAAAGTGTTCCCACAAGTTTCATTAAACTAAAGAGGACGTCAACTCCCGATTTTGCCACTGTACTCGAAAGCGCACCAAAAACGGCAAGTGGAGCCACATACATTACAATGTCGGTGAACTTAAACATCACTTCGGCGAGACCATCAAAGAAATTGAGCATCGTTTGTTTTGCTTCACTTTTCTTCACTAAACTTAAACCAATCGCAAAAATTACAGAGAACATAACAACTTGAAGCACCTGGTTTTCAGCAATCGACTTGGCAATATTTTCAGGAAACATCTCTACAAAATGATCTTTATGTTCTGCTTTTTGAGCAAGTAATTCAATCGATTTTTCTTTATCTTGGGTTCTTGCTTCTACTGTAACCCCAACTCCTGCTTGCGATACATTGATAGCTAAAAGTCCAATAAATAATGCAATGGTTGTTACAATTTCGAAATACAAAATACTCTTCAATCCAATTCGACCAACTTGTTTTAAATTACTATGGCCCGCAATTCCAATCACGAGCGTAGCAAAAATCAATGGAGCAACAAGCGATTTAATCAAACGAAGAAAGATTTTGCCGAAACGTTCCATTTCTAATGCGAAGTCGGGGAAATTCACGCCAACCTCAACCCCCAAAATCATAGCAGCAAAGATCCACAAGGACAATTTTTTACGCTTGAAAGCAATCAAAAGTAGGTATGCAACCAATGCCAAACGGATAGCGATAAAGGGAGCATTGTTCATTTGCGGAACAAAACTTTCAATTAAATAGATGAAGCCTATTTGAAAGAAGGCCACTGTGAACCAGAATAAACTGAAAATATTTTTGTATGCTTTCATGGGGTGAAGATAAGAATTTTAGAATTTCCTCAACTTATCCACGTGTTAAAAAAGATCTCCTCTTGGAAGGGGATCATTTACTTAAGACATGTGAGTTTTAAATCTTTGCGTTCTCTGCTTCTCTGCGGTTTATCAATCAAGCCTTATTTTAACCGCAAAGAGTGAGAGAACGCAGAGGTTTGAATATCAATTCTATCGAAAAGTCTCAATAAATTTCTCATTATGTAGGAATACCTGATTAAATTTCATAACTCTCCTCTACGAACTGCATAAATTGTCACGAAAATTAGTCGCAAGAAATTATTGCTTATTCTCGAAATTTTTGCAAATGGTAAATAAGAGGTAACGTGTCGAATATCCTCAAACTTTCAAAAAAAATGAAAATATACTCGAAAATTGCTTGATTTAAAAAATATGTTTAATATTGCATCGTCGTTTAGGAAAGACTATTCTGTTTTTCTTCTCTTCCAAACAAAATTTAGTATCAAAATTCACATCTTGAATTATTTAATTTCTTTATGAATAAATCTGAATTAGAAGGCAAAAGTCTTGCTGACTTACGTGCAATTGCTCAATCAATCGGAATTCCCAGTGCTGAAACGCTTAAAAAAGCTGAGTTATTAAAAGCTATTGCTGGAGGTGACTCTGAGATACAAGCACCAGTTGCTGAAGAAGCAAAGCCAAGAACAAAACGCCCAAGAAAAGGAGATGATGTACAAGAAGTGGATCAACCCACATTGTTTGCTGAGCCCGTTGCTCCAGTAGAGGAAGAAAAAAATACGACGCCAGCTGTTGAATTAGTGGCAGAAGAAAAGAAAGCTCCTGCAAAATCAAATAAAGGAAGAAATTTATTAGACTTCGTGAAACCAGCGACTGCGGAAGTAACTGATGCTCCACTATTGGACAAAGTTGTAACTGTTGAGGCAGCAGTAATTAGCGACAACCAAGCAGCGAAAGAAGAAATTGCTCCAGTTGCAAAAACAGAAGAACAAGGAAACGCTCCTCAAAATAGAAATGATCGTTTTCCTCGTAAAGAGCGAAATCCTAATCAGAACCCTAACCCTAACCTTAATCAGAACCCAAATCAGAATCAAAACTCAAATCAACCACGACACCAACATAAGGAGGAAAAGAAGGAAGATGATGCTTTTGATTTAGTTGGAATTGTTTCTTCTGAGGGTGTTTTGGAAGTTATTCAAGATGGCTTTGGATTTTTACGTTCATCAGATTATAACTATTTACCATCACCGGATGATGTTTATGTTTCACAAAGTCAAATTAAGTTGTTTGGTTTAAAGACTGGTGATACTGTCAACGGGACCATTCGTCCACCGCGTGAAGGAGAAAAATATTTCCCACTTGTAAAAGTAGAATCTATCAATGGTCGTCACCCATCGTACATTCGTGATCGTGTGCCTTTTCAGTACTTGACGCCTTTGTTCCCAAGTGAAAAATTCAAGTTAACTGGACATGCGCAAGAAACGCTTTCTACTCGTATCATGGACTTGTTTGCTCCAATTGGAAAAGGTCAACGTGGAATGATTGTCGCGCAGCCGAAAACGGGTAAAACGATGTTGTTGAAGGATGTTGCGAATGCAATTGCTGCGAATCACCCAGAAACATATTTAATTGTTTTGTTGATTGATGAACGTCCGGAAGAGGTTACAGATATGGCGCGTAGTGTAAAAGCGGAGGTTATCGCTTCAACATTTGATGAGCCAGCTGAACGTCACGTGAAAGTGGCAAACATGGTCTTGGAAAAAGCAAAAAGAATGGTAGAATGCGGTCATGATGTGTGTATCTTGCTCGATTCAATTACACGTCTAGCACGTGCGTACAATACCGTTTCTCCAGCATCTGGAAAAGTACTATCAGGTGGTGTGGATGCGAATGCCTTACACAAGCCCAAACGTTTCTTCGGTTCGGCACGTAAAATTGAAAACGGAGGATCATTATCGATCTTGGCAACTGCTTTAACTGAGACAGGTTCTAAAATGGATGAGGTGATCTTTGAAGAATTTAAAGGTACAGGTAACATGGAATTACAGTTGGATCGTAAAATTTCTAACCGTAGAATTTATCCTGCAATCGATATTCAAGCTTCTGGAACACGTCGCGAAGATTTATTGGTTGGGAAGGATGTATTGCAGCGTATTTGGTTGATGCGTAAGTTTATTGCTGATATGAATACTGTAGAAGCCATGGAATTCCTGAAATCGCACATGGAAAACACTAAATCGAACGAGGAGTTTTTAGCTTCAATGAATAGTTAATACATTTTATATGCGTATTACCGTAAAAATAGGGCTGATCTTCGCCGCAATTTGGATTGCTGTTCGAATGATTCCTTTCCTAATGGGAAACTCGTTTGTACAGATTACTCCTTTCGTGATGATGAACATTTTGTGTGTGCTTTTAGCGATCGCCATCGGATTGTATCTTCATAAGAAAAACACCAAAGAAGACGATAATAATCTTCTTGGTGATATCAAGAATGGAATGAGCGCAGGCTTGCCATACACGATGGTCGTTAGTTTATTCCTTTATTTTTACTACGGAAAAATAGATCCAGCGTTTAATGCGCACAAAATTTCAGAGTTCTCAGTAGGTTTGAAAAAAGACATGGCGAATCCAATTAGTTTTCAAAAAATAAAAGATTCAAATCCAGAATTTGAAGTGAAAACCAGAAAGGAAATCTATGATTCTTTAATGCAGGGACCCAAAAGTTTCTTCAATGCAGGTTCAACAATGGTGATTTCGATGCTAGCATTATTGCTTCTTTCTACCATTTACAGCATCCTCGTGTCTGTTGTTTTTCGCCGATTGATATTCAGAAATTAGTCAATTTTCCATTATTTTTTCGGTTCCAACACCTTCAACTTGAAGTTTTGCATCTTAAACGCTAGCTTGTTTGGATTCCAAATAAAGAACTTTAATTGATCTTTCTCACTTCGAATCTCGGGCGTTAGAAACAGGGTGTCTACCCGATTCTGGAGTGTATCCGTCCCAGTTAATTTGAAGTAATACTGTCCATAATCACCGTTGCTTCTACTCATCATACATGAGAGAAAAATTTCCTTTCCTTCTGGATTTTTCACCGCGTAATCGAAGGTAAATTGAGCGTAGCAATGATCTTTGTCTGTCAGTTCATTGAATGGAATTTGCTTCGTTTCAATAAATTCTTCCACAGAATAATTTTCCATTAAGATCGGAAGGTAGTCTGACCTTTGAATTGAGGTACTCGTGTACTTATTCTCATTCTTCAATTGATTCAAATTCGCTGGATCATAACTTCGTTCCAGTAACAATAATTCTCGATCTTCAGCAGAAACACTTGTCTTTAGAAATACTTTCCAGTAATATTCCTTTGTCATACGTGTGCTATCAATAATGTAGTTTTGAAACTGCCACCACTGAAATAGATTCAAGAAAACGAGTAATAAAACGATTCCAGAAAAGGAGTAGCGAATACTATTTTTTTGTTTCCAAATCCATTGCAAGAAAAAGCCTAAAGAAATTAATAAAATGGGGTATTGAACAATGACTGGGCGATTCGAAAAACTTGCACCATACCAATACTCCGTCCAGGAGACAATTATGTACAAGGAGATTAAAAAGGGAATCAGCATTCCGAAGAACAGGTCTTTCCGTTTTTTATACAAGGGAATAAAACCGAGCAAAGCAAATATCATAATTGGAGTGTAAACCAACCAACCTTTTCGATAGCTGAAAATTCCTCCATAAATGTGTGGAGAAAGAAAATCCAATCCCACACCAGGATTTTTGTACGAATCATAGAAAAAACTACCTGTTTTCACGTACCAATAATAGACTTGTGGTGAGGCAATTAAAAAACAAACGGCAAGACTCAGTATAAGCTGATTTTTATGCAACCAAAGTTGATGGAATCGTTTTGGAATTTCCCTCAAGGAAGATAGACCCCAAATCAATGGAATTAGTACCACCAGTACTTCACTTGGTTTTATGAGCGCCATCATCGTGATGGAAACTCCAATCGCAAGCATATTCTTAAGTTTTCCATCTTCATACCAACGAATGGTGTTCCAAATCACGATGGTGATAAACATGAAGAGCATATTTACTGTCTCCAAATTTTTGATGGTCATGTGATGGGCATAGTTTGTCCCAAGCACACAAATAAGTAGCAATACTGACGTTAATTGATCGGTAAAAAAGCGAAGTAGAATTTTTCGTAAGTAAATCAATCCAATAATGGTGTATACCACCATACCCATGGCAAGCGTGTACTGATAGGGGGAGCTCAATCCATCTTGAGCGTAACCCAACATGCCTGCTAAAAAATGGGCTATAAAAAAGAATATCGCATACATGTATGACATGCCCAGAAGAAAGAAGTACATCGGTTCATTTTCTGGAGTACTTGATATTTGATATAAGGTATCACTGACATGATGTTTGGCGTTGATTTCCTCTACCCAAGTTCGATCAGTAAGAAGTGGATCGTCGTAAATGAAAGTTCCCTCCAATGGAAGGTAATAGCCAAAAACATCCCACGAAAGTTCGTTGTTATGAACCTGCGTAGCTCTGAAAATAAGGATCCACAAACTCAATAGAACTAATGTCCATAGCGATATTTTTTTTCGATCCAAAAACGTCATCCTTTCAATTTATTGATTGCTTAATTCTTGTCCGAGTTGATCATAGTCGATACCATCAAAATTTCCAGACGACATCATCAGCAATACAGAATCACTCCAAGTACGATTTCTAATAAATGCCAAGACTTCTTCAGTTTTGTTCATCACCAGCACATTCCCTCCAAATCCTTCCAAAACCAATTCTGGTGAAATTGGGGCTAGTTTTTTATGCTGCACCACTTCAGGACTGTAATAAACGATAGCAACATCTGCCTTTTCCATAGCATCTTTGTAGTGTGGTAAAAACTCTTTTTTTAGTGACGAAAAAGTATGTAATTCCATACAAGCAACTACTGTTCTGTCATTGTATTGTTCTTTAACCGCCTTCGTTGTTGCTTTTAATTTCGAAGGTGAATGCGCGAAATCTTTGTACATCACAAAGGAATTTTTCTCAGCTACTTTTTGCAAGCGTTTTCCTGCTCCAGTAAAAGTTTGCACCGCAGTAAAAAATGTATTCGGATCGATACCAATTTGCTCTCCAAGTCTCATGGCGCCAATGAGGTTTTGTAAATTGTGAGCTCCAAATATTTTCAATTCATACTCCTTTCCTTCGAAATGCAAGCGTGTTCCATTTTCAGTTGTTTCATAATTCGGTGTTTGATACGCAGTCGTCTCAATGCGTGATTCAAATTTTTCACCTAATTTTTTCACTTCGGGATCTTCCTCATTGTAAATCAAAGTACCATTGTCTTCAATTAAATCACAGAAAATACTAAATTGCTCTACATAATTTTCAAACGTGGGAAAGACATTGATATGATCCCAAGCAATTCCTGAAATAATGGCAACATCTGGTTTGTACAAATGAAACTTTGGTCGTCTGTCGATCGGTGAACTCAAGTATTCATCCCCTTCTAAAATCATTATTTTGGCCGATTCCGATAGTTTTACCATGCAATCATACCCTTCTAATTGGGCGCCTACCATGTAGTCGACATCCATTTCCAACTCACTCACTACATGCAATAACATGGAAGTAATCGTGGTTTTTCCGTGACTTCCGCCAATAACAACGCGCAATTTATTTTTACTTTGCTCGTACAAGTATTCTGGATACGAAAAAACTTGAATGCCTAGTTCTTTCGCTTTCAGTAATTCTGGATTGTCTTCCCGGGCATGCATCCCTAAGATCACTGCATCGATCGAAGTGTTGATCTTTTCGGGGTACCATCCAATCGTTGCAGGAAGAATCCCTTGCTTTTCTAGTCGCGTACGTGAAGGTTCAAAAATTTCATCATCCGAGCCAGTCACCAGAACTCCTTTTCTCGATAATGCGATTGCTAAATTATGCATGGCGCTTCCACCAATGGCTATGAAGTGAACATTCATTTTTTGAGTTGTTTGCTTAAATAAAATAAATCGATGGCAATGGGCACGAACAATAAAAAGCTTCCCACTTTCACAAACCAATTAAAAAATGGATAGGTATTTTCAGTGGCGAAGGACACTGTTATCATGATGCTCAAAAGTGCCAAGTAATAGACCCAATCCCACCAATTTTGCTCTTTGGAGATGTAGTAAGAAAGTAGTTGAGTGATGATATATCCGATACAAGAAAATAGAAGAAGAAATGGAATTTTAGTCAATTGAGAGGAGGATTGAACTCCCATGAAATAACGAAACACTATAAAAGCCAAAAGTATTTTCAGCAAAAGCAATGCAAATAACAGTGTTTTCCTTTTCATCAGAACGAAGTTAAAATTTTTCTTGGGAGAACATTCGTTTTGCTTAGAGAGTTGTTGACAAATTGAGGTTCATTCTACTTTTTTCAGCAATATAATCCGTTCATCACAAAGCGATTTCACTTTTCTTGCAAAATAGTATTTTTGCACCGTGAAAATCCATTTGCTAGTACTTGCCTTGATTCAGTTCAGTTGCCTTTCCGCAATTGGGCAAAAAACAATGCAGGGTAGTAGAATCGATTCAGTGATTACACTCGATGGAATGTTGACGGAAGAAGCATGGCAAAAAGCATCCGCAGCAACAGATTTCGTTATTAATTTTCCCAATCCGGGTGTTCAAAGTACGTATCCTTCAGAAGTAAAGTTCTTGTTCGATGATAATTACATCTATATTGGAGCAAATCTTAAAGATCCTCATCCTGATTCGATTTTGAGTTTTCTTTCCGAGCGCGATGACTTTGGAAATGCAGATTTTTTTGGCGTTACAATTGATCCATATGGCTCTGGACAGAATGCATTTGGGTTTTATGTCACAGCGGCAGGAACTGAATTAGATGCCCTAATCAACCAAACGAGTGAAGATTATTCTTGGAATGTGGTTTGGAGAAGTCAGGTGAAACTCACTAGCGAAGGTTGGAGTCTTGAAATTAGAATTCCATTAACACAACTTCGATTTTCAAAAGAAAACATCCAAAATTGGCGGATTAATTTCGCACGATCCATCCGAAGAAATAGAGAAACTGCCTATTGGTCGCCAGTAGATCCTCAGCAGTACGGTGAAATTGCGCAAAGTGGCTTCCTTACAGGTATTGAAAATTTGGGAAATCCACTGCGTTTGTCATTTTCGCCATACACCACTATGTATGTGGAAGATGCATATAATCCTCAAAAGCAGCAGCAGGAATGGGGATTTCGTCCTCGTTTTGGTATGGATATGAAGTTGGGACTTAGTGAAGGATTTACACTTGATGCGACATTGATTCCAGATTTTGGACAAACTGTTTCCGATCGATTGGTGCTCAATCTTTCGCCATTCGAGGTTCGCTATCCCGAGAATCGACCGTTTTTTTTGGAAGGGATGGACTTGTTTGGTATTGGCGATTTGTTCTACTCTCGAAGAATTGGAGATGAATCTTATTTAAAATACCAAGCCATCGATTCGGTGAGTCAAGATACCAGCAATCAAATTTTGTCGGTGCCCGATCGAGCTCAACTGATCAATGCCTTGAAAATTTCAGGGAGAACAAAAAAAGGATTGGGCATTGGTGTTTTTAACGCCATCGAAAATAGCTCGCACCTTAAATACAAAGATTCGTTAGGACAAGAGAGAGAAGTACTTGCACACCCTTTCTCGAATTACAATGTATTTGTGCTCTCGCAGAATTTGAAAAACAATGCAAATGTTTCCTTTCTAAATACGAACGTGCTCCGCCCAGAAATTGGACTCGTATCGAATGTGACAAATCTCAGTACCTTGCTGTTCACAAGGGACAGAAAATATTCGTTCAATGTGTACACGAAGGTTTCTATGCTGTCTCAAAATCAAACAACTGCTTTAGGGCGATCAAGTAGTTTCTCCTTTAACAAGGTGCAGGGAGCGCATGTGTTTACTTTGCAGTATTATGATGCGGATGATCAATACAATCCCACGGAAGTTGGTTATTTACAACGCAATAACTACGCAGGATTTTATGGGAAATACCGTTGGACAGGGTATGAAGCTACACGCCATCATATTCGTCGAAATGTGATCGTCAATAACACTGTAGAATTCTTATACAAACCATTTAATTTTGCAGCTTGGTCGGTGAACGGTGAATTTATTGCTACAACGAAAAAATTTCATACTTACGGTTTATCATTGGATGCAAATCCGATTGGAGAAATGAATTTCTTCGAATCACGCGTTGTGGGTGTGCCAGTAAAATATCCAACTTCATTTCAAGCTGGTGGCTTTTTCTCGGGAAACTACGCTAAGAATTTCGCACTAGATTTTTATGTTTACCATCGTGTTTTTGATCGAAAGGGAATGGGCTTGCTAGAAGCTAATGTGAGTCCCAGGATTCGTATTTCCCCTAAGATTTTCACAGTGCTCAGTAGTACAGTTGAACGTTATTTTAATGATTTTGGCTACGTTCGTGTTACTGACCCCATCTATTCTGATAACATCATTCTTGGCAATCGTAACCGATGGATTGTTACAAATTCCATTGATTTCGATTATTCTTTTACCAAAACATTTCGATTGAAATTGCGCTTCAATCATTATTGGCAAGAAGTAGCGTATCGATCGTTTATGGAATTGACAAATGATGGAACTACCATTGGAACCAATTATACTGGAGCAGACCTAGTTGGGAAAAGCTATCACCACACAAGCTACAATGCGTTTACTGTTGATTTCGATTTACGATGGGTGGTGTATCCTGGAAGTGAAATTCGATTCGTTTGGAAATACAATATTTATGCATCCAAAAATGCCCTCGACCTCAATTATTTCAGAACTTTCAACGGACTTTTTGAGAATCCTTACCTCAATTCATTTTCTGTTAAAGCACTCTTTTACATCGATGCAGGAAAATGGTATAAAAAGGGGAAGAAAAATTAAACAAAACTTAGGTTAAAAGTGGGAAATTACCAATCCTATTCGAAGTCGTATCATTAAATAGTTATCCCCTTCACCGCCTCGTGGTGTGTAAAATTCTGGTTTTGAGCGATACCCACTATGTTGATTTTTACATGCATCAATTCCATAGATCATAGAAAAATGTTTCGAGAAGGAATGTTGAAACTCATAACCAATTCGAAACCCATTTCTTAAAAATTGATATTGATTGTCAAAAAGTTGCGCTTCACTTTCTACTAAATTTGTTTTCATTCCAACTAGTTTAGATAGCATACCATAAGAATACTCGAAATTAAAACGATGAGAAATTGTGCTAAAATGATTTTTCTTCTTTTTGAATGTGGAAATTTGATAAGCAACCTTTGCAGTTACTGAGTGATAACGAAATCCAGTCGCCACATTTGCATAATTATCTGAAGTAGTATCCAAAATATAATAACCATCCCATTGATTATTGTATTTAGAAATTCCGCCAATATTGTTTTTTACTGGAACGCCGTGTTGATAAAATTGGTAACCTACATGACTAATTAAAAAATGAGAATTCGATTTGTTTTTGCTGTTAAATGATTTTTGGTAGCCAACAACAGCCTTGGTTTCATTTAAAAATGGAATAAAAGTGCCAAATTGACTTTCATTTTTTTTGCTGCCGTCTAAATTCTTGAAAAAAGTACCAATTGTACTCCCTTCCATATACCAATTCCGCGAAAAATAAAATTGATACTTGATTGATTGCGCAATATGTAACCGATGATTGAGTACTACATCTGAAGGATGAATTTCAATGGTATTTCGTGTAAAAGGAATTGAATCCGCATTGATTTGTCCAATGGCAGTTTGTTGAAGTACAGACAACAGCAGTAATGAAATAAAGTGCTTCATATTTTAGAAACAAATTGAACGGTCAAAATGTTACATGTAGTTCTTGCCTCGAAGAAATAAATGAAGGCTTCTCGATACATCCTCTTTTGCCGAACACTCGATGATCTTCATTTTTTTTTGATTTGTAAGATCCATTACTTCCATTTGAACCTACAATCGCAGCTTTTTGAATATCTTTGTATAACAGAGAAAAACAATGCTATGAGCAAAGAAGAAATCAAGCAAGAAATAGTTAGTTTGTCAGCAATTATTGATCAGCATAACCACAATTACTATGTTGAAAGCAAGCCTATCATTTCGGATTATGAATTTGATATGCTGCTCGAAAAGCTCATTAAATTGGAAGCTGATCACCCTGAATTTTCTTTCGATTTTAGTCCAACAAAAAGGGTCGGTGGCGATATCACCAAGAAATTTGATACTGTTCCACATCGTTTTCCTATGCTGTCACTTTCGAATACGTATTCAGAAGAAGAAATCATCGATTGGGAGAATAGAAATAAGAAATTGGTGGAAGGTCCGCTTACTTATGTCTGTGAGCTAAAATACGATGGCGTTGCAATTGGTATTCGATATGAAAATGGAATTATGGTGCAGGCTGTCACGCGAGGAGATGGAACGCAAGGAGAAGATGTAACCGCTAATGTGAAAACAATTCGTAGTATTCCTCTGAGATTAATAGGCGATTACCCAGCCGACTTTGAAATTCGTGGTGAGCTATTTTTACCCTTGAAAAACTTTCAAAAACTAAACGAAGAACGCGAAAAAAATGGGGAGGCCTTGTATGCTAATCCGCGAAATACGGCATCAGGTACATTGAAATCACAAGATTCTAAAGTAGTGGCGGATCGTGGTTTGGATTCATTTTTATACGGAATGTATGGAAGTGACCTAAATTTCGAGGGACATTTTCAGGCTGTGCAAGCGGCAGGAACGTGGGGATTCAAAGTGCCAAAACATGAAGATCGCTATATCGAAACAACAGATTCGATTGAAGGAATCATGGATTTTATTCAGTACTGGGATAAAAAGCGTTACGAATTACCCTTCGATATTGATGGGGTTGTGATAAAAGTAGATGCCTATTTCGATCAAAATGAGTTGGGTTTTACTGCTAAGTCGCCCCGATGGGCCATTGCTTACAAGTTCAAGGCAGAAAGAGTAGAGACTGTTTTGGAGTCAGTAGATTACCAAGTAGGAAGAACAGGTGCAATTACGCCCGTAGCGAACTTGAAGCCAGTATATTTGGGTGGAACTACTGTAAAGCGAGCTTCTTTGCACAATGCAGATCAAATTGAAAAACTAGATTTACATCTTCTCGACACTGTATATGTAGAAAAAGGAGGAGAAATAATTCCGAAGATTGTTGGGGTAAATCTCGACAAGCGAGCATCTTTAGCAGAGAAGGTACTATTCATCGAGAACTGTCCAGAATGTGGAGCTGAATTGAAAAGAAATGAGGGGGAAGTTCAGCATTTTTGCTCCAATGACAGTGCTTGCCCACCACAAGTGAAAGGTCGAATAGAGCATTTTATCTCTCGAAAAGCAATGAACATAGATGGACTTGGCGCGGAAACTGTTGATGTATTGTACGAAAAAGACCTTGTTCAAAATGTAGCAGATTTATATACTTTACACTTCGATCAGATCGTGAACTTAGATCGAATGGCGGACAAATCGGCCAATAATTTACTAAAAGGATTAAAAGATTCTGTCAATATACCATTCGAGCGTGTATTATTTGCCATCGGAATTCGTTTCGTAGGAGAAGTGAGCGCTAAAAAGTTAGCCAAGCATTTCAAAAATATTGAAGCGATAAAAAATGCAGATATCGAAGCGTTAATTGAAGTGGACGAAATCGGAGAAAAAATCGCTTTATCTATTGTAAACTATTTTAGTCAAGCAGCAAATTGCGAGATGATTGAGCGCTTGAAATCATACGGATTGCAATTTGAAATAGAAGAAAAGATTGGTGCAAGCACTAAATTGGAAGGATTCTCGTTTGTAGTATCGGGTGTTTTTTCGTCATTTTCAAGAGATGAGGTAAAAGAGTTGATCGAATCCAACGGAGGAAAAAATGCTTCGTCGGTTTCATCCAAAACAAATTACTTGCTCGCAGGCGACGGAATGGGACCCGCTAAGTTAAAGAAAGCAACAGACCTTGGTGTAAAAGTTTTATCAGAAGATGAGTTCATTCAAATGATTAGTTAGTTATTTTGTAGTACAGAAAAAAATCACAGTTGTAATAGATGGAAAATATATTTTTTGGTTCGGGAGTAGCATTAGTAACCCCTTTTAATGAAAACGGAACTATCGATCATGCCGCATTGCGAAAATTAGTGCAGCTGCAAATCAATGGTGGAACAGATTTTTTGGTAGTACAAGGAACAACGGGTGAGTCTCCAACGCTTTCGTGGGACGAAAAAATGGAGATTCTTCAAACGGTAATCGACGAAAATAACGGTCGCTTGAAAATCGTTTTTGGGGTGGGGGGAAACAACACCATCGCAGTTGGGGAATCATTTAAGAAAATTCCTGCAGGGGTAGATGGCATTTTGTCTGTTTCACCGTATTACAATAAACCAATTCAAAGTGGCATCATAGCACATTACAAGCACATTGCGGCATGTACAAAATTGCCTATCATCTTGTACAATGTGCCAGGGAGAACAGGTTCAAACATGGCACCAGAAACGACTCTGGAATTGGCGAAAATCGACAATATTGTTGCCATGAAGGAAGCATCTGGAAGTATGGAGCAAATCATGGAGATTATTCGTTTGAAACCAGCAGGCTTCGGACTTTTATCTGGCGATGATGCTATCACAATGCCGTTAATTGCGGCTGGAGCAGATGGTGTTATTTCTGTAGTAGCAAATGCCTTCCCTGAGAAATTTGGTGCGATGGTGCATGCTTCACAAAAGGAAGATTTGCCCACAGCACGAAAGGAACACTACGATTTATTGCCCATCACAAAAATGTTTTTCGAAGAAGGTAATCCAGGTGGTGTGAAAGTGGCCTTGGCCGTGAGAGGAATCATGGATGAAACAATGCGTTTACCATTGGTGCCGGTTTCGGATCAATTGAGAACACGAATTACTGCTGAAACAAAAAAAATCCTATCGTAAGCTGTAACAGAAACGATTTCAAAAATTATAGAAGGAATGAATGATTTTAAAGCCATTTTCGAGGCGATCGATGCTGCTGAAACCATTGTAATCACGTCGCATAAATCGCCCGACGGTGATTCTGTGGGAAGTTCAATGGGCCTATATCATTTCTTAAAGAAGATCAACAAAAAAGTAACAGTCGTGCATCCTGATCGTGCTCCTGCCTACATCAGTTGGGTAGAAGATTACGATGAAGTGGTGTTTTTTGATGAGCATGAAGGTCACGCCGTTGCTGCTTTGACGAATTGTGATTTACTCATCGGTTTGGATTACAATACACCTTCTCGTGTGGGCGATGAAATGCAAGCGGTACTTTTGGAAGCGAAAGCAAAAAAAATAATGATCGATCACCATTTGCATCCTGCGCTTGATTTTTTCGACTTTCTGTATTCCGATACCAGCGCTGGTTCTACGTCTGAACTAATTGTGAAATTTATTAATGAAAATGGATTCGCAGACTTGTTAGATAAGCAAATTGGAACTCCACTGTATTTAGGTATTATGACAGATACAGGATCGTTTCGTTTTCCATCGATGAAAGCAGAAACGCATGAAATGATTGCACAATTGATGCGTGCTGGTGTAGTGCATTTTGATGTGCATGAAAAAGTATTTGACACAAACACAGTTGAGCGCCTAAAATTGAGAGGCTTTGCGTTGAGTGAAAAACTGGAAATTCTTCCTTCTTTCCCAGTTGCCATTATTTCCTTAAGCGAAGAAGAATTAGAGCGATTTAATTACCAGAAAGGCGACACTGAAGGTTTGGTGAACATCGCTTTATCGATTGAAGGAATTCAAGTAGCTGCATTTTTTGCAGAAAAAGAAGGAAAAGTGAAGATTTCATTTCGATCAAAAGGAGCGTATGAAGTCAACCAGCTTTCGGCAGATAATTTCGCAGGTGGCGGACATAAATACGCAGCCGGCGGCATTTGCTTCGATGCGCTCGAAGTAGCTGTAGATCGCTTTAAATCAGTATTATCTAATTATTTTCCAAACTGATGAGATTGCTATCATTTGTACTAATTGTATTGCTTTTTGGGTGTACAGAAGAACCAAAAAAGCCTGCACCAATCAAGTGGACGAAGGAAAATTCTACTGATTTAAGTAAAAATTTAGCGGCGCAGGAAGAAATAGATATTAAGTTGTTTTTGGTACAACATCAAGACTGGAAAATGAAAAAGATGCCCTCAGGATTGAGAATCTTTATCGAGAAAGAAACCGAAGGAATTCAAGCAGCGATTGCTAAAACAGCCGATGTTGAGATGAAAATGGCCCTGTTAGATGGAACAGTCGTCTACCAAACCGAAAGTGATGAATATTTAGAGTTGAAAATTGATAAATCTGATATAGAAAGTGGCATCAATGAAGGCTTGAAACTCATGCGAGTGGGCGAAAAAGCAAAATTGATTATACCAAGTCACTTGGCACAAGGACTAGTGGGTGATTTCGATAAGATTCCACCGCTTTCAATTCTAGTAGTAGACATCCATTTAATTAATGTGAGATGATGAAAATTTGGAAATTATTGGTGGTAAGTTTCCTTGTTTTTTCCTGTGATACCTCGGGTGTAAAAACTTCAGAGAAAGAAACGTCACGGAAAAACAATAAGCAAACCGTAGTAAATACGCTCGATAAAGAGCATAAAGTAATTGCATCGAAGAAACTTGAAAAAACATTTGATGGCGTCACCATTAATTGGTTTGAAAAGGGAAAGGGTGATAAAATTGTTGCTGGCGATCTTGTCGCTATTGATTTTAAATTGAAATTGAAGGATGGTACCGTAGTCGATGGAAATCACTTCCTAAAGAAGGATTTTTTCCCTTTTCTTGTGGGCTACCGCATGCAGACAGATTTATGGGATTACGCATTACAACAAATGTCTATTGGGGATTTTGTTGAGATTAAAATTCCTGCCAAATTAGCTCGGGGCGACAAAGGTTTAGGAACTCACATTCCTGCCAATGCAGATAATTATTTAGTGTTGCGCGCAATCAAGAAAATTACTCCGAACAGGGTAGTGGATGGAACTAAAGTCTGGCTAATTGAAGCCGATGAGCAAGAAAAAGTGAAGTTCAATGAAGGGAAAACTGTAGTATTTCATACGATGGCAAGTTCCACTTCTGGCGGGATGTTTGCAAATACCTTTCGTTCAAACACACCATTTGAGTTTACTTTGGGCGATCAAGGAATTGTTCCCGGCTTGAGAAAGGCGTTAATAAATGCTAAAACTTCAGACCGAATGTATGTGCTTGTAACGCCCGAGGATGCTTATGGGAACAAAGGGTATATGGATTTTGTGAAACCGGGTGAATCAGTGTTTTATAACCTGATGGTACTTGATGTTTTGGAAAAATAGGCTTTTTTATGTACTTTCGCTTACAAAAATGGAAAATAACCTCAGGGTTTAGTGCGCTAACCTGAACTAAAAAACATTCAATAATGAAGAAAATCTTATTGGTATTGACTCTTTTGATTCAGTTCATCAACACTGCCTCAGCGCAAACGGTGATTGATACAGTAGATTCACCAGAAGGAAAAATTTTACTTTTCTCAGACCATAAATGGATCTATTTAAGAGATCAAGGTTTTAATGGCGTTCTGAATGAAAAAGTATACAATTGGTTGTCAAACAAAGAAACATACAATTTCTCTCACCCATGGAGCAACACCACGTGCTATCCTTCGGGTGGAAATAATGATATGACGAAGTTGAAAGATACGTTGTGGATGTGCGTTCAAGAAGATAGTCTCGATAATTTTTATGCACCGGTGCCAGGTGCTGTTACCTCTCATTATGGACCAAGAAGCGGTAGATACCACAACGGAATTGACCTAGATCTTGAAACAGGTGATACAGTGCGTGCCGTTTGGGGAGGAAAAATTAGATATGCACAATACAATAATGGAGGTTTTGGAAACTTGGTAATCATCCGCCACCACAATGGTTTGGAGACATTTTATGCCCATTTAAGCAAATTGTTGTTGCAACCAAATGCTGAAGTTGCTGCGGGAGATCCAATTGGTTTAGGTGGAAATACAGGTCGTTCCTACGGTTCACACCTGCACTTCGAAGTTCGATTATATGATGCGCCCATCAATCCAGAAGAAATTATTGATTTCTCTGAGTTCGAAGTCAAAAATGAAAACTTGTTGGTGCACAAAGCATTGTTCCGTCCGGGAGCTAAACCTTCAGACATTATGGATGCTCACACTGAAACAGAGACAATCGCTGTTGCTGCAGCAGTGCATCCTACTAAAGTTTATTACAAAGTTCGTTCTGGCGACACTCTGACACAAATTGCTGTTCGCAATCGTACAACGGTTTCTAAATTGTGTCAATTGAATGGAATTAAACCGTCAACGACTATACAAATTGGGCGTAGCCTCAGAATTAGATAATAATATCAGTAAAGTACATGAACAAATTTTCTCTTTTTACATTCGCAATCTTGGTAGTTCTTACCACTTCATGCTCTGAGTACAACAAAGTGTTGAAGGGTGATGACTATGATGCCAAGTGGACGATGGCGGGAGAATTGTTCGAAAAGGGACTTACTCCAAAAATTGATAAGGAAGGGATTCCTTTGAAAAAAAGAAACGGTGAGTTGAAATCCAATGCCAATCTATTACTGCGTTCTGTGGGTTTGTATGAACAGATTTATCAGCGCATGGCAAAAACTGGTGAAGGTGAAGTAGCCTATTACAGAATTGGGAGTGCTTATTACCATGCAAAGGACTATCCAATGGCAGGTTATTATTTGGGAGCATTCACGCAACGCTATCCATACAGTGCAAAAACAGAAGAGGCAATGTTTCTATCAGCCTTGTGTTCTGTAAAAAGTTCTCCTGAATATTCACTCGATCAAAATGATACTGAATTGGCAATTAGTAATCTTCAGCAATTTGTTGATCGCTACCCAGATTCTCCACTCATCGATTCATGCAATCATATCATGGATAGAATGCGTTTGAAGTTGGAGAAGAAAGACTATGAATCTGTGAAATTGTATGCTAAAACGGAAAATTATAGAGCTGCAGTAACAGCTGCTGAGGCATTTAATGAAAATTATCCCTTGTCATCTTACAAAGAAGAAGTGGCATTAATTCACGTCAATAATTGCTATTCTTTAGCAATAAATAGTATCGATACGAAAAAAATCGAAAGATTTGAAAAAACTATCGAAAGTTGTAATACCTTTGTGACCCAATTTCCTCAGTCTAAAGACTTGAATCACGTGAAAAGGATGAAAGAGGAAGCTGAGAAAAATTTAACTAGAACAGATAAGATATGAGTATTAAAAATGCACCTGCTGAGCGTTCAACAATTACACGCGACACAATTAATTTGGAAGTAAATACGGGAAATATTTACGAATCAATCGTAATTATGTCGAGACGTGCTAATCAAATTAGTGCTGAAGTGAAAGAAGAATTGACACAGAAATTGCAAGAATTTGCTTCTTCTACAGACAATTTGGAGGAAGTATTCGAGAATCGTGAGCAAATCGAAATTTCTAAGCACTACGAAAAATTGCCGAAGCCTGTTGCTATTGCAATTCAAGAGTTATTGGATGACGAAATTTATGTTCGTAAACCAGAAGAAAAATAATATATGCAAGGGAAACGCATACTTCTAGGAATAACAGGAGGTATTGCAGCTTACAAAATAGCAATTCTCATTCGCATTCTTAAAAAATCAGGGGCAGATGTCAAATGTATTATGACACCTGCCTCTTGTGATTTTATAAGTCCACTTGTTGTTTCTACGCTTTCTCAGCATCCTGTTGGGATTGAGTTTTGGAATAAAAAAACAGGTGAATGGACAAATCACGTAGAATATGGTCTTTGGGCCGATCTTTTTGTGGTGGCACCGCTCACCGCAACTTCACTTTCAAAAATGGTAGCTGGAACTTGTGATAATTTATTATTGGCAAGCTACCTATCCATGAAATGTCCAGTTTTGGTCGCTCCTGCTATGGATTTAGACATGTATGCTCATCCTGCAACGCAACGTAACTTAGCGCAATTGGTGAAAGATGGGGTACAAATTATTCCAGTTGGAACAGGTGAATTAGCAAGTGGCTTGGTAGGTGAAGGAAGAATGGCTGAGCCAGAAGAAATAGCAGAGGCGATAGACTATCATTTTAGTCAGCAAGAAGGGAAATTAAAAGGAAGAAAGGTCTTGATTACTGCTGGACCAACTTACGAGGCTATAGATCCAGTGCGTTTTATTGGCAATCATTCCACTGGTAAAATGGGCTATGAAATTGCGAAAGAGTGCCTCAGGGAAGGCGCGCATGTAACTTTAGTGTCTGGACCAGTTAAGTTTTCAATGAATCATCCAAATTTGACTCTTCACAAAGTGAACTCTGCGCAAGAAATGCTGCTAGAAGTACAAGCTTGTTGGAGTAAAATGGATGCAGGAATTTTCGCTGCGGCAGTAGCAGATTATCGACCATCATCGCCAGCTGAACAAAAAATAAAAAAATCTGAAGATCATCTCGACCTTCATTTAGTGAAAAATCCCGACATTCTTTTGTGGGCTGGTCAGCAAAAATCTAAACAAATTTTGGTTGGTTTTGCATTAGAAACAAATGATGCAGAGCTTCATGCAAAAGGGAAGCTGGAAAAGAAAAATCTAGATTTTATTGTGGTAAATACCTTAGAAGATCAAGGAGCAGGTTTTGCGCACGACACGAATAAAATTATGATCATTGATCGACACAATAATTTGTTTAAATTTGAGTTAAAATCAAAGCAAGAAGTTGCTGCAGATATTGTGAGTTACATTATTGAAAAATATTGATGAAGAACTTTATACTTATTCTTTTAGTTGGATTGCATTTCTCTTCCTCAGCGCAGGAGTTGAATTGTCAAGTTACCGTGATCACGAACTCCAAATTGGAGGTTACGTCGGTAGAAAAGGAAGTGTTCGATCAATTAAAACAAACGGTATATGATATGATGAACACCACTCAATGGACGAAGGATAAGTTCAAGGTGGAAGAACGCATCAATTGTAATATTCAATTTCAAATTAATGAAATTCCTGCTTCTGGTACCTACAAAGGTTCCATTCAAGTGCAGTACTCTCGACCAGGATTCAATACTTCTTACAATACCACCGTTTTTAATTTTCAAGACGATGACCTTGTTTTCAACTATTCAAGAAATGCCGTCCTAATTTATGCCCCAAATCAATACAGAGATAATTTAACGTCAATTTTGGCTTTCTACGCCTATTTTATCATTGGAATGGATTACGATACTTTTTCGTTGAAAGGCGGAACTCCTTACTTCAATGAAGCGCAATCGATTGTTTCATTGGCGCAAGGGTCTTCAAGTCCAGGATGGAAATCGAATGAGACTGGTAAAAGAAATCGTTTTTACTTGGTCGACAATATTCTTCATCAATTGTTTGAGCCGTTAAGAGATTGTACTTATGAGTATCACCGACTAGGAATAGATGTCTTGTACGAAAATAAAATCGAGGGTAGAAAAGCAATCTATGCAGCCTTAAATAAATTGAATAAAGTTGTTGCTGCTCGACCTAATGCTATTAACCTGATCAACTTTGTGCAATCAAAACTAGAAGAGTTGAAGAGTTTGTATGCGGATGCAGAGGTGAAAGAGAAAAATGACGTAGTTAACTTACTGAAACGAATAGATCCTGCGAACGCTTCACGCTATGCTGAAATCCTTGATTGATGATTTCTACGCTTAAAATTACCAATTTTGCCCTTATTGCCCAACTTGAATTACGTCTTAATTCTGGCTTTAGTGTTATCACAGGTGAAACAGGTTCCGGAAAATCCATTCTTTTAGGCGCACTTGAACTTTTATTGGGAGAACGTGCCGATTTTTCCTTGATCGGAAGTCAAGGCGATAAAGCAATCGTTGAAGCAAACGTTCATCTTTCAAATTACCATCTTGAAACTTTTTTTAGCGACAACGATCTCGATTACGAAGATGATTCCATTATTCGAAGAGAAATTAGCACAAGCGGTCGATCACGGGCTTTTATTAATGATTCACCAGTGCAATTAACCGTGTTGCGCGAATTGACATCACAGCTAGTCAATATCCACTCCCAATACAATACATTAGAACTTCGCGATAAAAATTATCAGCTAGAAATGTTGGATATTTTAGGCGGATTGACGAGCAATAGACAGCAATTTGAAGTTCTTTTCTATCAGTATAAAAAGGAATTAGCAGACTTGAATACCAAAACTTTACAGTTGCTTGAAATTCAAAAACAAGGCGATTACATTCAATTTCAATTAGAGGAATTGGAAGATTTACAGTTGTCTACTACTGATTATGCCGAGTTAGAAACACAATTGAATAAAGCGGAAAATGCTGAGCAAATTATTCGCACACTTTCTACCTTGGAGTCTGGAATTACAGATGATACTGGCGCACTCTTATTATTTTCTAAGGGAAAAGTCGAACTGGATAAACTAAAATCGATTGATGAAAATTTAAACAGTTTTTTTGAGCGTACCAATGCCATAACGGTTGAGTTGAAGGAACTTTCTAGCGATTTAACATCTTATGTGGAGCGTTTGGAATTGAATCCAGCCATGAAGGAGCAATTGTTAGTTAAACTTGATGGTTTCAATCGGGCGTTGAGAAAGCATAATCTTAAAAATCAAGAAGAATTAGTTGAGTTAAAAGCGCAATTTGAAAATAGCACGCAGCAAACACAGCAGTTGGAGGAAGAAATTGAAGTCTTGCAATTAAAAGTGGCACAATTGGAAAAAGAAGTTCAAAAAAAGGCCTCAGAAATCCATATACTGCGCGTACAAGCAAGTCCATCCATCGAAAGTGAACTGCAACTTTTATTGAATGAATTGAAATTGGAAGGAACGGAACTTCGTTTTTTATTAAGTGAAAAGCAGGAAATTTCTGCTACTGGAATTACAGGAATTGCCATTTTATTTTCTGCCAACAAAGGAGTAGAAGCTGTTCCCATCGAAAAGGCAGCGAGTGGAGGTGAACTTTCACGTGTGATGTTGGCGCTTCAAAAACTCATCTCCGATCGAAAAGCATTGCCGACTGTTTTATTTGATGAAATTGATACCGGTGTTTCCGGTGAGGTAGCGCAAAAGATGGGGAATTTATTGCGAAGAATGGGGGAGAGTCGACAGTTGATCGCAATCACTCATTTACCACAAGTAGCCGCAAAAGCACAACAACATTTTAAAGTTGAGAAATCAGAAAGAGATGGTCGAACCCAATCTCAAGTGAGATTGTTAGGTACCAATGAAACAGTGCAGGAAGTTGCTCGATTAATGAGTGGGGAAGTAATTTCTAATGCGGCACTTCAAACTGCAAAAGCATTGATTGATGAATGAAAAGAAAGTAAATTTCGATTTTCCATTTAAGATCACTCACAATGACCGATTTTTGATGATTGGAAGTTGTTTCACTGACAACATGCATGAACGTTTTTGCGAAGCAGGATTTGGTTCTCGTCGCGCTGAAAATGGAACTGTGTTTCATCCTAAAGCTATTTCAAAATATATCTTTGATTTACATGATCCAGCGTATGATGGAAGAGTAATTCAGCGGGAAGATTTGTTTTTCTCTCTGGATTTTTCGAGTAAAACATTTGCGCTCGATAAAAGTGAATTGCTTAATCAATTGGATGACAAACGGATGGATGATTTGGCTTACTTAAAAGGGTCAAAGTATCTGTTTGTGACGTTCGGCACTGCCTTCGGGTACGAAGATTCATCAGGTGAAATTGTAGCAAATTGCCATAAACTGCCCTCCTCCAACTTCAATAAACGATTGTACGATGTAGCTGAAATGACTGACGATTGGGTTCAGTTGATTTCCTTTTTGCAGACAGCTTATCCCCAATTAGAGTTTATTTTTACGGTGAGTCCTGTGCGACACTCGAAAGATGGTCTAATAGAAAATAGTCGTAGTAAAGCAAGATTGCAGTTTTTGTGTGAGGAACTTAGTAAATTAAGTGGATGTCATTATTTCCCTTCCTACGAGATAATGATGGATGTTTTAGTCGATAGATACTACTATGAAGACGATGGAATTCATCCAAACAAAAAAGCAGTTGATTTTATGTGGGAAGTTTTGGCAGACTCCCTGTTCACTGATGAAACAAGAAATATTGTGACAGAAGGATTGAAGTTGAGAGTGCGAGAAAAACACATTCCATTGCATGGTGTTGGAAGGGAAGCAAAATCTTTTCAACTAGAAACTGAAAAACTTATCCTAGATTTTCAGAAGACGTATCCTGATTTTTGTTGGCACTATCCTAAATAGCTATCAAGCATCGTATCAAAAAAAAAGAGAACTCTCATTTGAAAGTCCTCTATCTTTTTTGTAGTAGTAGTTATATTTATTATCTATTCGAAGTCACAATCACAGAACCAGCATAATTAGCTGATTCTCCTGGCAAAGCTTTATCTAGACTAACTTTCCATAGGAATGTTTTTCCCGGTAATGCCATCTGTCCATTTCTTTTGTCGACACCATTCCATGGCTGACTAACATCTGATGTTTCGTAAATCACTGCTCCAGAGTTTGGTTCGATGATCATCAATTTAAATCCAATATTTCGTTCAATCAATGCAATTGGCATAAAAGTTTGATTTGCTTCAATGTTAGAATTAGGATTGAAAGCATCGACAGCTAATAGGTTATAGTTTTCTTCGATATTCACTTTTACCGTTTCAGTACTTTTACAACCATTGTTTGAAGTGACAGTGAGAGAAACACTGTGCATTCCTTTATGGAAGAAGTTTGCTACAGCAGTTTGATCATTTGATGTTGCCGTTACCTTTCCAAAGTTCCACTGGTAAAGTTCTCCATTCGCATTGGTAGAGAAGCCAGTGGTAGGCACGCCATTTGTATACTTGATGTCATTATCATAGTACAAGTCTACTTTTGGAGCTTGTTTCACAGTAAATTGAGTAGATTCTACTACTTTTCCGTTCTCCATTCTAGCGATGGTGTAATTTCCAGCATCAGTTCCTTTGAAATTCGAGTTTTGGTGAGATTTCAATGTTGATTTTGAACCATTTGGAGCAATCAGGTATAAATCTTCTCCGTTGATATTGTGGATAGAAATCACTTCGTTTTCACATATTTCACCAACAGTTGGGAAATTAATTTTTCTCGCTGGCTCGTCGTGCATTTCCTGATTTTGAACAGGTAGGTGAGAAAGAATCCCAGCACGAAGAATTACCTCGTTGTTGTTCGTTACTTGTCCCACTTGTCCGCTTACTGGACCAGTAAGTTCATTTTGTGAATACTGAGAATTTTTCGCTTCGAAACTATTAGAAGCTGATTTTTTGTTTTCAGCAAGGCTAGATTCATTAGCATCAATTGTGTTTGATGAAGTGGGAGTAATTGCTTGCTCGTCATTCGATGCTTTTTCAATAAGCGCAGTTGGTTCTATTTCTGTGTTTGAAAAATAGACAGCAGAAACTGCTACCACAACAATTGCTGCACCGCTAGCAAACCATTTCCAGTTGCCACCTTTGCCTTTTGCTGTGATTTTTTTATCAAGGGCAGACCATGCAGCAGCATCATAAGGCATCTCATGATTGCTAAGGCTGTCCTTAAATAATTTATCAAATTTGTTCTCGTTCATTTTATATCAATTTCGAGTAGTGTGTACTTAACATTTTTTGAAGGTTTTGTCGGGCCTTTGCGAGGTTTGACTTGGAGGTTCCTTCACTAATCCCCAATATTTCACTTATTTCTTTGTGCGAATAATCTTCAATTACATACATATTAAAAACAGTTCTATACGCAGGTGAAAGGTCTTGTATTGCTTTCATTGCAAGTTCTGCTTTAATCTCACTCAATTCTAATTCCTCTCTTTCCACCATTAAATCCTCAGCGCCCAATTTAAAATCATTGTCGTTGTCCGTGGAGAAAGGATTGCGTTTGGCTTTTCGAATGGAATCAATTGCAGTATTTGCAATAATTCGTCGAATCCATCCCTCAAATGAGCCTTTGTAATCAAAAGCATTCAGTTTATCAAAGATCTTAATGAATCCATCTTGTAGAATTTCCTGTGCTGTATCTCGGTCGTTGGTGTAGCGCATGCACACAGACAACATTTTCCCGTAGTAAAGCTTAAACAATTCTTCTTGCGAACGTTTGTTGTTGTTAATACAACCTTCAATAATCGCTTTTAATTGTTCTTTATTTTCCACTGTTGATTCTGTTTATTGACGATGGTCTTTTTCGCCGGTTGCCTTTGTTGATAAAATAATAATTTCTTTTCAGGAATTTTAAAGATAAAAACAATCGAAGAACCAACAAAAATATTAATTTCGTACACGTTTAAATGTGTAATTTAATTTATTTACGATAATGAAAGTAACTGTAGTTGGGGCTGGTAATGTAGGTGCTACTTGTGCGGATGTGTTAGCTCAGAGAGAAATTGCCAACGAAATTGTTTTGTTGGACATTAAAGAAGGTTTTGCGGAAGGTAAAGCACTAGATATTTGGGAAACTTCTCCTATCAATTTGTATGATTCAAGAACAATCGGTTCAACGAATGATTATTCAAAAACTGCTAATTCAGATGTAGTTGTGATTACATCCGGATTACCACGTAAACCTGGAATGTCTCGTGATGACTTAATCGCGACAAACGCTGGAATCGTGAAAATGGTAACAGAAAACGTGGTAAAACACTCACCAAATGCCGTTATTATTATTGTTTCAAATCCTTTGGATGTTATGACGTACTGTGCATATTTGACAGCAAACGTTCCCTCTTCTAAAGTATTTGGAATGGCAGGTGTGTTGGATACAGCGCGTTACCGTTCGTTTTTGGCTATGGAATTGAATGTTTCTCCTAAAGATATTCAAGCGGTGTTGATGGGTGGACATGGAGACACAATGGTGCCACTTCCTCGTTACACGACAGTTTCTGGAATTCCAGTTACTGAGTTGATTTCTGAAGAGAAATTAAACGCAATTATCGAGCGCACGAAGTTTGGTGGTGGCGAAATCGTTCAGTTATTAGGAACTTCTGCTTGGTATGCGCCAGGTGCAGCTGCTGCTCAAATGGTAGAAGCAGTAGTGCGTGATCAAAAACGTATTTTCCCAGTTTGTGCTTGGTTGCAAGGTGAATATGGTTTGAAAGATATCTATTTAGGAGTACCTGTCGTACTTGGTAAAAATGGTATCGAGAAAATCATTGAATTGCAATTGAACGATGCTGAGAAAGCGTTATTGGCTGAATCTGCAATCGCTGTAAAAGATGTAATGAATGTTTTGGATGGCATGACTGCTTAATTCAAAACTAAATTTATAGTTGAATCCCGGTGGCAACATCGGGATTTTTTTTGCTTAGCTTACATCGTACTTTTTATCATGATAAAGTCACAAAAATTATTGGATCAACTTCTAGCTTTATGACTTAATCTTGGAGTACAGAAGTATTTGATGATCTCGTGCAGCTAGCGCATTACGAATTAAGTTTTAAAGTTCCAAAAACTTAACATCTTAATACTGAAACTTCAAAAAAAACTCAATTCACCTCATACGCCCCAATATCCGGAGGATCATTTCTGGGAGCACCATTGATATCAGTTAGCACTGAACTAAAGAATCCGTTATTATTGAGGATAGAAGCTACTTGAAAAGAAAAATCATTTTCAGTAATATCTATAAATTGCGGATTATTATTCCAAAAAATAGTCTGATAAAAATTATCTGTCGCGATGGGAGTTCTTCGAATCAAACAATTCTTTATATCGAAGTTGAGATTGATGCTCACATCAGCAATAGTATCGAAAGCAATTTCGCCTTCTAAAGTCCCAAAAATTACGCTATTGTGAATTATTCCTTCATTGATACTCCCAATATTTTGTGTTTGATTGGCAAAATCGTTGTAGTAGTTACTAATTCCAACGGCTGGAGTTGTAGCACCGCCATAACCCAATAAATCGCAGTGATTAAAATTGAAATCTCCACCTTCCAAAACGAGCAAGGCATGATTCCCATTCTTCGCAATCACACAATTTTCTGCTTTTACTCGTGCTCCTGAATACTGAAAAATACCATAGCGTGCACAATTACTAATTTTCGTATTTGTAACTGTCAAGGTATATTGAGCTGCAAAAGAATTGTCTTTTGAAAATAAATGAATGCCCGATGTTCCATTTTTAATGATAGCATAATTGATAGTTGATGGACGTGCCTGATGGAAATAGATCCCGTAGTACTGTCCCGCCACATCGTCGTACAAACTTTCTAAGCGATCACCTTGAAGGGTTACTTCGTTATCTTTTTGTCCTTCAATATTCAATGTTCCTTTGTAAACATAAAGAATTGCATTTTTGTGCAAATAAATATCTGTTCCTGCTGGTATTGTTAATGTTTTTGCAGAATCAACTGCTGCATAGCCATAAATAACGTGAGGTTTGTCGTTCAGCCAAGGATTGTCGATATCATCATTTTCATCTTTGTAATGAAAATAAGCATCTTGTCCCCATACCGCCAATTTCACATATTGATCTACGCCATTGGTTCGAAATCGAATCGAGTCTTCAATTATCATTGGTAACACACCACCATTTACCTGCAGTGTAACATCAATGAAGGCAAACAAACTATCTTTTCCTTCAATTAAAATGTCTTGAAATTGTAGTCCTGACAAGCCATCGACATTTAGTCTAAACGGAGAAGCATCTCCACCAACTAATTCAATTTCATCAATTTTGATAGTTCTATTGCTTGAATTGTAGATTTTAAATTGTTGTGTAGTAGATCCAATTGTGGTGAACACGGTATCAAAAACTACTGTATCTTTGGAGAAATCAAGATGACCATTAGAAAGTACAGAAGGTTTTTTGCATGAACTCATTTGCAATAATAGAACCGCAGCAAGTGAAAGCAAAAAGGATTGGAAAATAAATCGTGTTTTCATCTAGACAAAGATAACGAATACTTTTTAGCAATATTTTATTGAAAAATTGATTTGTTATTAAAAATGTTTGCTTAACTTTGCCTCCTATTTTGAAACAAGAAGCGATAATTAGATTATAAAATGAGAAAAGAAATTCACCCAGAGGATTACAGATTAGTAGTATTTAAGGACATGTCAAACGATTATTCATTTGTTTGCCCGTCATGTGCAATTACAAGTGAAACAATCCAATGGGAAGATGGGAATGAGTACCCATTGATCAAATTAGATATCTCTCACAAATCACACCCGTTCTTTACAGGAATCCAACAATTTGTGGATACTGCAGGTCGTATCGATAAGTTTAAAACTCGTTACGGTAAAACAATGAACAAGTAATTTGTATCAAACGATATGAACCTCGGCAAATGTCGAGGTTTTTTTTTGCGCTATAGTGAAACTTTTGATACCTATTTGCGTTCTATATTTTCAACTAGACATTATCTTTACAAGGTGCTAAATAGACATATTTTAGGATTTTTACTGCTGTTTTTGACCCTCCCTTTTATCACTAAAGCAGATAAACTTGGAAAGGCATTCAACGCGCTTAATGTTTACAATTACTTTGAAGCAAAAGCCCTCTTCGAAAAATCATTCAAAAAGAACAAAGTACCAGCCGCATTTGGTTTAGCACAAATTTATTTCCGCGCAGACAATCCTTTCCACCAACTCGATTCAGCTTATAATTTTATTCTGCTTGCTGAAAAATCGTATGGTTCTCTTACCGAGAAACAAAAGCTGAACTATAAAAAGTATCAATGTGATTACCTCCAAATTGTAGATTTACAGCGAAATGTCAGCTCAGCATTTTTTACATTAGCCATTAAAGAAAATACAGAATTGGCGTACGCTAAATTTGTTGAGAAACATCCTTGGTCTATGGAGTTATTTACTGCTATTCATCGCAGAGATTCTATTGCCTACAATGAGGCGCAAGCCCTCAACTCGAGTGTAGCCTTTCAACATTTTTTAGATAAATATCCAGAAAGCACTTTTTTCAATGAGGCACAGCACACTTTTTTCCTTCTCCAATATAAAGAATTTACCAAGTCCAATACCTTAAGCGCATTCCTTGAATTTCAGAAAAAATGTCCAGCAAATCCTTTTGTAGAATTAGCGGATGACCGTATTTACGAAATTTCAGCCCTTCAATATGATCTGAAATCGTTGCATGCCTTCATTAAAACTTTTCCAAAGAACAGAAATGTGGGTGATGCTTGGAGTAAAATTTATCAGTTGTATATGATCGATGACAGTCCTGTGCGCTACGAATCGTTCATGAAGGAATATCCAGAATTTCCCTATATGAATGATATTCAGGAAGATATTGAATACTCAAAACGAGCACTTTTACCATTTAAAGAAGGATCCCTGCTCGGATTAATGGATTATAGCGGAAAAGTAGTCATTGAGCCAATGTACGAAAGTATAGGACTCTTCAAAGATGGTGTTGCTTATGCTTCCAAAAATGGCAAGTACGGCTACATCAACAAAGGAAATAAGCCTAAAATTGACTTTATGTATGACGATGCTTCTGATTTTGAAGCAGGCAGAGCAGTGGTAGCTTTGAATGGAAAAATGGGGATGATTGATAAGGTTGGAACAAAAATATTTCCTTGTGTTTTTGAAGATTTAGGAACAGTTGCTGAAGGTCTAGCTTATGGACAAAAAGACAGTTTATATGGGTATTACGATCGAAATGGTGGATTGCGCATCAGTGAGAAATATGAAGAAGCCTATACCTTTTTCAATAAACTTGCGAAAGTTCAAGTAAATGGAAGTCAAGGCTACATTGATGCTTTTGGAACGTACATTGTGCCGCCATTCTACCCGCAAATGGAATTTTTCACGGATTCTTTACTTGTTTTTGAAAATGAAGATGAGTTCGTTGGTTTGATTAATCGTAAGGGGGATATCATTTTAGCTCCAGAATTTGGAGAAATAGGCCAATTAAAATTCAAACGTTCACTAGTGATTCGGGATGAGTTGATTGGATATATCAATGAAAAGGGGCAACAAGTTATTCTACCTAAATTCGAAATGTACCCCAATTATCAATCGAAAGGAAGCTTCAACAATGGGAAAGCCATTGTTAAGAGCAGTGGAAAATTTGGTGTAATTGATGAATTTGGAAAGTGGGTTTTATTGCCAGTATTCCATGAATTAGGGGAGAGTGCAGATTGTATGTCGTTTTCGAGAGGCAAACTTTGGGGCTTTGTTGACAAAAAAGGGAATGAGTTCATAAAACCTGAGTATGAATTTGCGCAAAGTTTTAAGAACGGAGTAGCAATTGCCGAAAAACTTACCTTAAGTGGAGTTGTTAACCTTAAAAATCAAGTCGTTGTTCCATTCAACTTTACTTCTATCGATCACATTTCAGATTCACTTCTTTTAGTTTCCAGCGGTTCTAAATTTGGAATCTATGATATTGCAGGAAAATTATTGGTGCCAGTGAATTATCAGCAGATAAGAATTTTGGACAAAGATTTGCTAATCTTGAATTTGAGTTCAGAAATTCATTATTTTTATATACCTGAACGTCGAATAATTAAGAAAGATGAATAAAGTTTCAGCATTTGTGGATCGCTACATTTACGGCATTGCAGGGGCGATTGGCTTGTTCGTTTTTGTGTTCGTATATCTCAATCTTCAAACGTATACGAGCTATTTTCCTGTTGGGACCTTTTTTGGACAAAACAACATGGCACAAGTAGAAATGATTGAAGAGTTGGAACTGACGCCCGAAAATTTACAAATTGATGGAGGGGTTTCAGATGTAAGAAGCATTGGTCGAAACATGAATGATACGCGCGAGCGTTCTGCCGAAAATTGGTCGAGTAATAAAATGTCAGCTTCGCAAGTGGAGCAATCCGTTAAAGATTACGAGCGACAGTTGTTTGCTGAGACAGGTGGAGAGGCAGAGCGAGCAAAGATCAAGCAGGAAATGACGAACAGAGAGAAGCAACAGCAGCAAACGAGTTCAAGTACTCCAAAAGAATCTTCAAGTTCTACACCAGGTGGTAACAAAGCCTATTCTGGAAATGTAATGGTAGAGTGGAACCTGCGCGATCCACATCAAAATAATACTTGGTATGTTCGTAATCCTGGTTACACCTGTGGATATGGCTCAAGTGGGAAAGTAACCGTACGTATCAAAGTCAATGCAAATGGAACCGTTACAAATGCTACCTACGATGCTAATTTAAGTCGAAATGCCAACAGCTGTATGATTGAACAAGCCGTCAAATATGCCAAACTTTCTCGGTTCATGTACGCATCGAAAGAAAATCAAGACGGAACAATTACGTACACGTTTGTTTCGCAATAAGTGATGAATTACTAACTTCGCATTATGAATTTCCGTGCTCTATTCAGAAGCTTAACACCCCAATTTATATTAGATAAATACCGTACTAATAAAAAGCGCATTGTAGACGCTCAATTATCAAAAGATGCTTCAGAAGGAAATTTTTTAACTCGCCAACAATTAATTCAAGATCTGAAATTGATGGGGATTGTTGAAGGAGATTCACTATTACTTCATTGCAGTATGAGTAAAATAGGTTATTTGGAAAACGGACCCCAAACGCTAATTGATGCCCTACTTGCAGCACTTGGAGCATCTGGAAACTTGCTAATGCCTACTTCTCCCAATAAATCATTGCAACTAGCGCACGTTCAACAAACAACAGTATTTGATTCCATCAAAGATAAATCTCAAATGGGTGCCATTTCTGAGGCTTTTAGAACGATGAAAGGAGTACACCGTAGTTTGAATCCAGTTGAACCAGTTTCAGCTTTCGGTCCAGATGCTATTTGGCTTACGGAAGGACATTTAGGAGAAAAATCAGCTTACACAGCCAATTCACCATTTGCTCGTTTAAAAGATTTGAATGGAAAAATTGCGTATGTAGGCGTGACACTTGATAATGCAGGTACGAGTCTACATTTATTAGAAGACGCGGTAGAAAATTTTAGATTTCCAGTATATTTTCCAGATGAATTTGAACAAACCGTTATTGATGAAAACGGAAAAAGTCATTTTGTAAATGTGAAAGTTCACAACCCTGAAATGTCGAAACAACGGAAATGTGATGGTTTATTGCCCTGGTTTAAAGAAAATGGGGTTTATGAAGAATTTACTTTGGGAAAAGCAAATGTTATGCTTTTTGATGCGAAGAAAATGTATGATTTGATGTTGGAGGGGTATAAAGAAAAGGGGATTACGATGTATACCCCGAAGGGTGGGTAGAGATTTTTTTTGCAAGTTTGCAAAATTACCCTCCGGTTGGTAATATTGCATACCGAGACCCAATTTTGCAAACTTGCAGAGTTTGTAAATTTTCTGCTAAAAACACACCAGATTCATTTAAAGTGACAAGGTATTAATGTGGAAGGTATTCGATTTCTAACAAACCTGCATCTTTTAACATATCGAGATGGTTTTTCATGGTAGACTTATTGAAATTCAACCATCTTGCGAGATCTATACTTTTTGCTCCTGATGTTTCTTGGTGTAATTTATGAAGCACTTTGATTCTTGCTGGATGAGAAATTGCTCGCCCTATAAGTGAGACAGTGAGTTCTTCATTTAAGTAATTATTGGCTTTTATTGCGCCCATCTTCTAAAGGTTTTGTTGTTAATATTAGTATTAAGTTAATGAAAAAGTTGATTTTAAGAAAGCGGATTAAAAAAAAAACATGAGTGGTTTTGCAATTCCCATGCAAGTTTGCAAAATTACCCTCCGGTTGGTAATATTGCATACCGAGACCCAATTTTGCAAACTTGCAAAAGATTATAATCTGTAAAACCAGCGTATTATCTCCCTCTCACTTTTCTTCATTACCTTTACATCATGAACAAACTTGTATTACTAACAGGCGCCTCAGGTGGTATTGGAAAAGCGATTATCCCCATTTTAGCAAAGAAAGGTTTTGTTTTGGCTTTGCAAGCAAATAATCGTGCGGAAGAATTGTCGGAATGGATTTCAAAGCTAGGAATTCAAAATTGTCATGTTTTTCAGAAAGAGTTAACAACAGAGTTGTCGTGCAGTGAACTTGTTTCAGAGGTAGAAGAGCATCTTGGAAATATTTCCTATTTGATGAACAATGCAGGCATCAATCGCTCAGCCTCATCACATAAATTAGCATCGAATGATTGGGAAGAAGTTCTGCAGGTGAATCTTTCCGTTCCGTTTTATCTTTCAAAGGCAGTTTCAGCTGCGATGATTGATCGTAATTTTGGTCGAATTGTGCACATGGCATCGGTTGTTGGACAAATGCCTGTTGCGGGAACGATCGCCTACGCTGCATCTAAGGCTGGACTAATTGGAATGGCGCGTGCGCAAGCAGCTGATTGGGCAAAATATGGAATTACAGTAAATTGTATAGCTCCTGGGTATTTAGACAAAGGAATGATTCAGGAGGTTCCAGAGCAAATGATCGATCGATTAAAACAGCAAATACCTGCTAAATCATTAGGTAATGCCGAAAAAGTAGCAAATCTTTTAGTGTATCTTTTTAGCGATGAAGCCGATTATGTAAATGGTGAGACCATCAATATTAACGGTGGACTACTTTAATTGGAGATAATAAGACTTCATGCCTTTAGGTTATTAAGACTATTTCCGTAATTTTATACTTCAAATTTTAGAGATGTCAACAATCAATTGGACCACCGTTAAAGAATACGAAGATATTACGTTTAAGTATGCAGATGGTGTGGCACGTATTGCTTTCAATCGACCAGAAGTTCGTAATGCTTTTCGACCGAAAACTACCGACGAATTACTAGATGCGCTTCGAATTTCGCATGAAAGTCAAGAAATAGGAGTTGTTTTGATTTCTGGAGAAGGTCCTTCAACGAAAGATGGTGGTTGGGCATTTTGTTCTGGAGGAGATCAAAAAGTTAGATCTACAACAGGCTACAAAGGAACAGATGGCGTTAATCGATTTAATATTTTAGATGTTCAACGTGAAATTCGATTCATGAACAAAGTGGTGATTGCCGTTGTGCCCGGTTGGGCTGTTGGAGGAGGACATAGTTTGCACGTGGTGTGTGATTTAACGTTAGCCAGTAAAGAACATGCTATTTTCAAGCAAACGGATGTTGATGTTGCAAGTGTTGATGGTGGTTTTGGTTCTGCTTATTTAGCACGACAAGTTGGACAAAAACGAGCAAGAGAAATATTCTTTTTAGGAAGAGCCTACTCTGCCCAAGAAGCCTTTGATATGGGAATGGTGAATGCTGTAATTCCGCATGATGAGCTGGAAGAAACCGCCTTCGATTGGGCTCAAGAAATCCTTACGAAAAGTCCCACAGCGATAAAATTAGCCAAATTTGGATTCAATTTAATTGATGACGGATTGGTAGGTCAACAAGTCTATGCAGGAGAAGCAACTCGTTTGTTGTATGGGACGGATGAAGCCGTGGAAGGCCGTGATGCTTTTTTAGAAAAACGGAAAAGAGATTTTTCCAAATTTCCAAAATTTCCTTAATTGACTGATAATGAGATTTTTTTATAAATTATTGATTGTTGCTCTAATACCTCTCGCAGGTATTTTAAGTTCTTTTGAGCAAAAAGAGGTATCGATTGACTGTGAACCAAGTTCAGTTAATTTTGACAGCATCAAATCGAAGAATGTAATAGTTCTAATTATTGATGGTCCAAGATATTCAGAAACATTTGGAGATACCTCATACCAGTACATTCCACATTTGGCAAATGATTTGGCACCGCAAGGAGTGCTAATTAAACGTTTTCGAAACAATGGCCCAACTTACACGAATGCTGGTCACGCTGCAATTTGTACTGGAGTTTATCAAAAAATAAATAACAACGGAGAAGAGTTGCCCAAAAATCCTGGCATGTTTCAATACTTTTTGGATCAAAAGAAATTGGATGCCAACCATGCTTGGATCATTGCAAGTAAAGGAAAGTTAAATATATTGGCGAACTCAAAAAATAAAAAATGGAAAGATAAATGTGTTTGTTCTCAATATTGTGGAGTTGAAGGAAAAGGCGAAGGGTACAATAATGATGTTAATAACTGGAGAGAAACTCAGCGAATTTTGGGAGAGCATCATCCCGAATTAGTTCTAATTAACATGCTGGAAGTAGATGTGCAGGGACATCAAAATAATTGGCCTGCTTATTTGAAAGCTTTGAAGAAGACAGATCAAATTGCCTATGATTTGTGGAATTTTATTCAGAATGATTCCATCTACAAAGACAACACTACACTCATTATTACGAACGATCATGGTCGTCATTTAGATGGACACAAAGATGGTTTTGTTAATCATGGTGACAATTGCGAAGGTTGTCGGCAAATGTACTTCGTCGGATTAGGTCCAGACTTTAAAAAAGGATTGATTTTGGAGAATATGTACGAACAAATAGACATTCCTGTAACGATTTCAAAAATGCTTCACTTTAGCATTCCAACTGCGGAAGGAAAGGTGATGAATTGCCTCTTTAAATAAAAAAAAAGCGGAAGAAAAATCAACCGCTTTTATGAGATCTACTTCTCGATCAATTATTTTTTCTTAAAGTTATTCGCTACGATTAAGTCTTTGGTTCCGTGCGTCCAAGAATAGAATCCTTCCCCAGATTTCACTCCCTTCTTACTAGCAGTGACCATATTTACAAGTAAAGGGCAAGGGGCATATTTTGGATTGCCAAATCCGTCATGAAGGACTTCTAGGATGGCTAAACAAACATCTAATCCTATAAAATCAGCCAATTGGAGAGGTCCCATAGGGTGAGCCATTCCTAATTTCATTACAGTATCAATTTCTTCAACACCAGCAACTCCCTCAAATAAAGTACAAATTGCTTCGTTGATCATGGGCATTAAAATTCTATTTGCAACAAATCCTGGATAATCGTTAACTTCCACAGGAACTTTTCCTAATTTCTTAGAAAGCTCCATAATTGTTTCTGTGACTTCGTCAGTAGTTGAATAGCCGCGAATAATTTCAACCAATTTCATTACTGGCACAGGATTCATGAAATGCATTCCAATTACTTTCTCCGGTCGATTTGTAACAGAAGCAATCTTAGTAATCGAGATGGAAGAAGTGTTGGAAGCAAGGATAGTATCTGGACTGGTGAATTTATCTAAATCAGCAAATATTTTTAGTTTTAAATCAACATTTTCAGTTGCTGCTTCCACAACCAAACTTACATTTTTTACGCCATCTTCGATGGAACTGAAGGTAGTGATATTTGATAGAGTACTTGCTTTCTGAGCATCTGTAATAAGTTCTTTTGCAACTTGACGATCTAGATTTTTTGTAATCGTTGCCATTCCTTTATCCAAAGATGCTTGAGAAAGGTCAATAAGGTGAACTGAATATCCTGTTTGTGCAAACACGTGGGCAATTCCATTTCCCATTGTTCCTGCTCCAATAACTGCTACGTTTTTCATGTAAATTGTTTTTTGCAAAGATAAAATTAATTGTAAAAGTGAAAGAAGGTGGTTGAGACTATGTATTATCTTATAATAAAGCGATTCAATGGAGTAGAGTTTTAAATATACCCTTCCGATTTTTTCAACTGAATTTTCATTTTTTTTAATGAATTATCAATCAAAATTCTAAAATTTTAGAGTTGTAGTGTTTTAAATATTCCCTACCGATTTTTTTAGTTGAATTTTCATCTCTTTCAATGGATTGTTAATCAAAATTCTAAAATTTTAAAGTTGTAGTGTTTTAAATATTTCCTACCATAATTTATCATTAATAGCAACAAAATTGCCATTAATACTCTTATTTTTGAGGATGGATTCTTTAACTCAAATAATTTTAGGGGCTGCCGTCGCGGAAGCTGTTGCAGGTAAGAAAATGGGAAACAAAGCTGCATTATGGGGCGCTGTTGCAGGGACAATTCCCGATTTAGATGTCCTTCAGAATTTAATTTTGAATCCCATTGATGCCGCTATTTTTCATCGTGGATTTTCTCATTCAATTTTATTTGCAGTACTCATGGGGCCATTGTTGGGGTGGCTGTTCTTTCATCTGTATAAAAAAAGGTACGAGCGGAAATTGTGGATTCAATTATGGTTTTTCGGCATCATTACTCATCCAATGCTCGATGTTTTTACCAATTACGGAACACAGTTTTTTTGGCCTTTCAAAGAACGAATTTCTTTCAATTCGGTTTTCGTGATCGATCCGCTTTACACCGTTCCATTTATGATTTGTTTGCTTGTGGCCTTGTTCCTTCGAAAAGATCGTCCAGCACGAAGAAAGTGGAATTGGACGGGAATTATTTACTCCAGTTTGTATTTGGTCTGGGGTGTGGTTGTTAAGTTGAGCATTTTGTCTTCATCTGAATCCTACCTGAAATCGCAGGGCTTGGAAACGAGAAATACTTTAGTCACGCCAATGCCGTTGACAAGCTTTTATTGGATGATTTTATCCGAAGACGACACTAATTATTACTTCGCCTACAAATCCTTATTTTATGCTTTCGACGCTAAACAAACCGTCACCTACAAAAAGAAAAATGACCTTGCAAAAATTAACGGTAACCCCAATCATCTTGCATACAAATTGCGTTTTTTCTCTAAAGGATATAATTCTTCAGCACTTGAGAATGACACCTTAAAATTTTATGATTTGAGATTCGGGGTTCTCCCAGCAGCAATAAATCAAGGTAAAAACTCACCGATTATGGGATTTGGAATGGTTATTGACAACAACAATGTGCAAAAAACCTTTAGAATTCAAGGTGTGCGTTCCTTTAAAGAACTTAATTTTGCAAGATATTTTAATTTAATTTTCTCAAATGAATAAATTGTTTTTCGCAGGATTGATCTGTGTCTCCTTGTTCCCAAGCTGTGCACAGCAAGTAGAAAAAAGTAAAACCGATGCTGAAAAAGTAAAGGAAAATATCGTGAAAGCGGAGCCAAAGCATGAGTTTGTGCTAGCCGATTTTCTTTCTGATAATGTCGACCTAGACAATGATGTTGAGAAAATTTTTGCTGCCCTAGATGATACAGCAATTGTAGCTCAGTTAATTATGCCAGCTGTTGGTCGCCTTGGGAAAACAGAACCAGAAATTCGAGAATTAATCAAAAATAGAATAATTGGCGGTGTTTTGATGTTGAATGGCACCAAAGATGAGTTTTCCTCATGGATTAAAGGGTTTGAGGCTTTGAATGATTCTATCGGAAATTTGTCATTCTTGTACAGTGCTGATGCTGAGCCAAGTTTGGTAAATAGAAAAATTATAGGTTCAACACCTGTGAAAAAAGCGAATGAACTGCAATCCATTGAAGAAGTGAAACAAGTGGCAGCAACTATTTCTAAGGATTTGAACGAAATAGGAATAAACTACAATTTTTCTCCTGTGGTTGATATGTCGCCGAACAAAACGGTCGGTTTTAGAAGTTTTGGTGCTGTACCTGCCAATATTATTCCTTGGTCGAATGAATTTATTCAAGAAACTCAAAAAAATAATATTATTGCCACAGCAAAACATTTTCCTGGTCATGGTTTGGTAACTGGCGATACGCATAAGTCGCTGCAAATGATTGATGGAGAATTGAAAGAAATTGGAAATTACCCTACATTAATCAAAAATGGTGTGTTTTCAATTATGGTGGCGCACATTGCTGTTACAAATAACCCAAAATACGACACGAAAGGACTTCCCTCTACTACTTCAGAGACCATCGTTACTGGTTTACTTCGTAATGAATTTGGTTTTAAAGGATTGATTGTAACAGATGCGATGAATATGGGAGGTGTTACTGCTGTTCCTCAATGTGAAGTTCAAGCAGTCAATGCTGGTTGTGATATTGTTCTGATGCCAATTAACGCTACAAAAGCGCACAAAGATATTCTTACAAAATATAGAACAGATAAAGTATTTAAAGCAAAAGTTGATGCCGCGGCTAAACGTGTCATTAGAGCAAAAATGGCTTTAGGAATTATATAAATAGTAAAGTATAAAAAACGAAAGGGCGGATCGAAATCTGCCCTTTTTTAGTTCCATTTATTTTTCTATTGCACTTGAATCTCCGCTGCAATTTCTTTTGCTTTTTCAACCAAGACCTCCGTACTTTCATTTCCATACACTAAACTAACAGCCATTCTACGATAAGGACGAGTTGTTGGCTTTCCAAAGACTCTAAAATCACTTTGTGGGTAGCTTGCTGCTTTATCAAGTCCTGAAAATACTGGTTTTTCATTCGTGCTAGTGGCCAAAACTACGGCACTTGCTCCATTGCGAATCAAATTAATTTCTGGAATTGGAAACCCTAAAACGGCTCTCGCATGCAATTCAAACTCTGAAAAGTTTTGCGTTCCAGCCAATGTTACCATCCCCGTGTCGTGCGGACGAGGAGATAGTTCTGAGAAACAAGCCCCTTCCTTCGTAATGAAAAACTCAACACCCCAAATTCCTGCGCCACCTAGCGCTTTTGTCACTTTTTGAGCCATTTCTTGTGCTTCAGCCAAATGAGCAGGATTCATTACCTGCGGTTGCCAACTTTCTTGGTAGTCGCCCCGTTCTTGACGATGGCCAATTGGCGGGCAAAATAAAGTTTCACCATTTTTTTGAGTCACAGTCAATAATGTAATCTCGTAATCAAAATCAATAAATCCCTCCACAATTACTTCCATTAAATCACCGCGAGATCCTTCCAAGGCATAGTTCCACGCATTTTCAATGTCTGCTTCCGATTTAATAACAGATTGGCCTTTACCAGAACTCGACATCAATGGTTTTACAACACATGGCATCCCAGTAAACTCAACACCTGCTTTCAGTTCTTCAAAACTCGTGGCATATCGATAAGGGGCAGTGCGCACACCAACTTCAATAGCAGCTAAATCTCTAATCGCCTTTCTATTCATTGTGAAATTTGCTGCCTTTGCACTTGGAACTACTTGAATTCCTTTTTGCTCATAGTCGTAGAACCGTTCAGTACGAATCGCTTCAATCTCAGGTACAATAATGTCTGGCTGATGCTTGGCAACAATTCGATCTAAAGCTTCCCCATCTAACATATTGATTACTTCAAACTCATGCGCAACTTGCATTGCAGGCGCACCAGCATAACTATCAACGGCAATGACGTATTGACCATATCGCTGACAAGAAATCACGAATTCTTTGCCTAATTCGCCAGAACCTAAAAGAAGAATTTTTTTCATGTAGCAAAGATAATAAAAGGTGGCTTCGGTACATCCTCCTTCTTCGGACACTCAGCCACCTTTTATCGCACTCATCCACCTTACTATTGGTTTTGATAGTAAAAATATATTTACTAACTTCAGTAGAATGAAAGGATATACCTATATTTTGAAGTGTGTGAATGAATCGTATTACATTGGAAGCACAATTGATTTAGAAAGAAGGATGATTGAACATTGGAGTGGATTGGGAGCTAATCACACTAAAAAGTATCCACCAATTGAATTGGTTTATGTAGAGGAATATGATAGAATAGATTATGCTTTTTATAGAGAAAAACAGATCCAAGGTTGGTCTAGAAAAAAGAAGGAGACATTAATATCTGGACAAACGAATCATTTAAAATTATTGTCAAAAAAGGTAAACTTCAAAAGGTAATAAAAGGGGCTTCGATACGTCCTCATTCTTCGGACACTCAGCCACCTTTTGTCGCATTCAGCAAACTCTTATCGACCTGATACACACTTTTATTGTGATTGTCCGAGGATGTATCAAAGGGCTAAATATTGAGCTTAAAAAAAAACGGTAGCTGAGTGTCCGAGGAACGAGGATGTATCGAAGCTACGGTTTTTTACCTATCTTTGATAGATGCCAATTCTGAAGTATTTATTGTTGCCATTTTCACTTCTATACGGACTAATAACTTGGGTTCGTAATAAATGCTATGATTTCGGAGTATTTAAGACCTATGAAATTCCAGTAAAATCTATTCTTGTCGGAAATCTATCAATGGGAGGAACTGGAAAAACACCCCACACCGCTTATTTAGCCGAAATGCTTTGCAATGAGTATCAAACAGTAATTTTAAGTCGAGGATATAGACGCCAATCGAAAGGTTTTCTATGGATTGATGATTCTGATGAAGTTTTGAATGCTGGTGATGAGCCGCTTTTTTACGCTAAGGAATTCGATAATCGCCTAAAAGTAGCTGTATGTGAAAGTAGAGCAGTAGGGGTGAGACAAATTTTAAAAGACGAGAAAAAAACTAAATTGATTTTGTTGGATGATGCTTTTCAGCACCGAGCAGTGCGAGCTGGGTATTCTATTTTATTGACTGATTTTAGCAGACCTTTTGATCGTGACTTCGTGCTACCTGCAGGGAATTTGCGAGAATTTTCATTTGGAAAAAATCGAGCTGATTGTTTAATTGTTACTAAATGTCCAACGAACCTTTCTCCGCAAGTAAAAATGGAAATAAAAAAGCGACTAAATTTTAAGAATGAAAACGTTTTCTTTTCAACGATAAAATACGGTGAGTTGCGTTGTTTTGGTAAAAAAATCGAAGCTGCGAAAAAAGTACTAATAATTACTGGTATTGCTAATCCAACACCTCTTATTGATTTTTATAAAGATCAATATCAAGTAGAAAGCATACAATTTGCAGACCATCACTTATTTACTTCTGAAGAGATAGATCAAATTCACAGTAAATTTGATATTTTTGCTGACGAAAATTCAATTATTGTTACCACTGAAAAAGATTATGTTCGACTTGAGCAGCTATTGAGTAAGGAGCAAAGGGAGAAATATCCGTGGTATTATCAAACCATTGCAGTAAAAATAGATGAAGAAGAAAAGTTTAATCAAATAATAAAAAGATATGTTGACGCAGTTTAAAGAATCAGTAGCATTTATTCAGTCCAAAACGAAAGTACAACCAACAATTGGAATCATTTTAGGAACTGGATTAGGTGGTTTGGTGAAGGAAATTAATGTAATTGACGAAATTCCTTACGATCAAATTCCTCATTTTCCTGTTTCAACAGTTGAAAGTCATAAAGGAAAACTGATTTTTGGAGAATTAGGTGGAAAACAGGTAGTTGCAATGCAAGGTCGTTTTCATTTTTATGAAGGGTACAATATGCAGCAAGTTACCTATCCAGTTCGTGTAATGAAATTGTTAGGAATTGAGCGACTTTTTGTTTCAAATGCTTCTGGTGGCGTTAATCCAGATTTTGAAGTGGGTGAAATTATGATCCAAAATGATCACATCAACTTGTTTCCAGCACATCCATTAATTGGTAAAAATTTCGACGAACTTGGACCTCGTTTCCCTGACATGAGTGTACCTTACGATCCAAAAATGATTGAATTAGCAAAAAACATCGCTGCTGAAAATAACATTCGCGTGGCGGTAGGTTGTTATGCTGGTTTAACTGGACCAACATTGGAGACACCTGCTGAATATAAATATGTCCGTGTAATTGGTGCTGATGCTGTTGGAATGTCTACTGTTCCCGAAGTTATTGTTGCGCGTCACATGAACATTCCTTGTTTTGCCATCTCTATTATCACAGATTTAGGCGTGCCTGGAATGATTCAAGAAACGAGCCTAGATGATGTGATTGCCGTTGCAAGTCGTCAAGAGCCAAAAATGACCTTGATCATGAAAGAATTGATTAGTAGAATATAAAACGCTAGTCCATGAAATAGAAAAGGCGATGAGTTGATCACCGCCTTTTTACTTGTCCACTATTTTTTTAAGATCCGCAGCTTAAACACTCATCATCAATATCCAACTCCGGTTGTAATTCAATCGCAGGATTTAACATTTTCTTCAATTCATAAATTGCTTGTTGTGCTTCGCTATCCTGAAATAAATCACCTGTCAACGTGCTTCGTAAGTCGTTTATCTTTGCTTTTATTTGTTCTTCTGTCATGTCTTTGAATTTTAAATAAAAATAGTCAAGTATTATTTTCCTTTTTCAAAAAGTACAACATAAAATCAAAAAGAACTTGTTGATAAATTGCATTTTCGACCCAATAGGCAAGTACGAAGTCACTATTATAATCGCAAAAGGGTATTTGACTGACTTTTTAAATGACAATTTCTACTAGTCTTTTGTCTTCTAGTGTAGCGGTTTTATGTCTAAAAAAACTATCTTTACCCTCAATTATGACAGCAGAAATTAAAGATAAATACGAAGTAGTAATTGGTTTGGAAGTGCATGCGCAAATGCTCACAAAATCAAAAGCTTACTCTTCAGACATTAACGAATATGGTGCAATGCCCAATACGAATGTGAGTGTTATCACACTTGGACATCCGGGAACATTGCCAGTGATGAATAAAAAAACCATCGAATTCGCTATCAAATTAGGCTTGGCGTGTGGATGTGACATCGCTGAGAATCAATATTTTGCTCGAAAAAATTATTTTTATCCCGATTTACCGAAAGGATATCAAATTACACAAGATAAAACGCCGATTTGCACTGGTGGAAGTATTTTCATCAAAACAGAAGAGGGGGGAGAAAAAGAGATTCAATTGACCAGAATTCACATGGAAGAGGATGCGGGGAAAAGCATTCACGATGTTGATTTATACGATACTTTAGTCGATTTGAATCGGGCTGGAACGCCATTGTTAGAGATTGTTTCTGAACCAGATTTGCGATCATCTCAAGAGGCGTACAACTATTTAACAGAAGTTCGGAAATTAGTACGCTACCTTGATATTTGTGATGGCAACATGGAAGAAGGTTCTTTGCGTTGCGATGCGAATGTTTCGGTACGTTTGAAAGGCGCCCCTGAGTTTGGAACAAAGGTGGAAGTGAAAAACATGAACTCGATTCGAAATGTGCAACGTGCTATCGAATTTGAAGTAGAACGACAAATTGAAGCAGTTGAAAAAGGCGAAAATATTCCACAAGAAACACGCTCTTTTGATGCCTTGAAAGGAATCACGATCTCCATGCGCTCAAAAGAGGCAGCAAATGATTATCGTTATTTTCCGGAGCCCGACTTACAACCGATTCTTGTAGATGAAAAATCAATCAATGCTGTACGCGCAGAAATGCCTGCGTTGCCAAGAGAATTGTTTTTGAAATACACTAATGAACTTGGTTTATCTGCCTACGACGCAACGAATTTGACCGATTTGAAAGGTGTGGCCCTGTACTACGAAGATTTAATTCGTCACACTCAAAACTTCAAGTCGGCAGCGAATTGGGTAATGGGTGATGTGAAGTCGTATTTGAATGAATTCGGGGTTGAGATTGAAGATTTTCCGCTTTCTACTGAACGATTGGCTGGATTAATTACCTTGATCGATGAAGGAAAAGTGTCCAACTCTAGCGCTTCACAGAAAATATTTCCTGCCTTACTGAATGACCAAAACTTAAGCGCTATGGAAGCTGCAGAGCAATTAAATCTGATACAAGATTCTAGTGAGGATGGTTTATTGGCATTTATTAACGAAGTGTTGAAGCAACATCCAAGCGAGGTGGAACGTTATAGAACTGGCGAAAAACAATTGACAGGATTTTTCATGGGACAGCTAATGCGTGTTTCTGGAGGAAAAGCTGATCCAAAAATTGCAAATGCCTTATTAAGAAAACAGTTAGACGCATGATGAAATATTTTCTTCCACTTATTTTAGTGACACTACTTTTAGCTTGTAACTCAGCGGAAACGACTGAGGTTGAAAAGGCCTTGCCAAATAACTTTTCCATTTCCGGAACAATTGCTGATGCAGAAAATACAGCGATTACATTAGAGGCAATGAGTCAAACAGGTACTATTACTGTTGCATCTGCTAAAACTGATATGAATGGGAAGTTTGAGTTACAAGGAAATATTCCAGGAATGGGCATTTACCAGTTGCGACTTGGAGAAGCGCAAGACATGGCAATTCCATTGACATTGGAGCCTAAAAATAATCTAAAGATCAATTCTTCATTTTCTACCTTCGCTTCAAAACCAAATGTAAGCGGTACTGATTGGGCGCCAACAATGAATCAATACATGTTATTGTTCAATGATTTTCTTGTAAAACAACAATCGTTAAGCGCAGAAGCAGCCAACATGACGCAGGAAGCGATGACAAAGAAAATGTTGGTCTTACGTAAAGAGTTAGATGCATTTTCGATCGCTGCAATGAAAAGCAAGCCAGGCAGTCCTTTCAATATCATTCTTTTTTCGTCTGCTTCTCCAGTCAATGGATTTGAGACATGGGATCCAACAAATATGGATTTATTGAAATTAGTGTCGCAGGCATTTCAAGAAAAGTACAGCAACTCACCAATTGCCTCCACGATGGAAACGCAAGTGATGCAAATTGAAAGTGCTTACAATGAATATTTAAATTCAAAAGGTGGAATGAAATTGGCACCTGAAATTGATTTGAAAAATCCACGAGGGAAGGCAATTAAACTATCTTCTTTACGAGGAAAATATGTTTTAGTTGATTTTTGGGCGTCTTGGTGTGGACCATGTAGACAAGAGAATCCAAACGTAGTGCGCTTGTACAATAAATACAAAAACAAAGGATTTACCATTTATTCTGTATCTTTGGATAAAGACCCCGTTGCATGGGAAGCTGCAATTAAACAAGATGGATTAATTTGGCCGAATCATGTGAGCGACTTACTTCAATGGCAAAGTCCAATGATTTCTTTGTATGGATTCAATGGAATTCCATACACTGTGTTGCTCGATAAAAAAGGTGAAATAATTGGAACTGGTTTGCGTGGACCAAGTTTGGAACAAAAATTGGTAGAACTGCTCGGTAATTAAAATTCGACTATGAAAAAAATACAAATACTCTTAGCTTCATTATTTATTGCATTTGGTGCATTTTCACAAATTAAAGTGTCAATTTCAGGAAGCGTTTTTAATGCTACAACCGACTCTGTATCGCTTGCACAATATTACGGTCCAAATAATTACAAAGATTTTAAGAAAGTGCCACTCGATAAAAAAGGAAATTTTTCGATTGAAACGGAATTGCCAAATCCAGATTTTTATGTTTTTCGCGTTGGGAATGTGCATGTTAATGTGATCTTAAGAGATGGCTCGGCTCTCAAAATCTATAGTGACGGAAAAGATATTGCTAAATTTTCAAACATTACTGGTTCAGAGGAAAGTGCCAGAATGAATGAATTTCTTCGCATGGCGCAAGATTGGGCAATCAAACGTGAGAACGCTAATTTACAAACACAAGCCAATCCTTCGCAAGCAGATGCTATCAATCAGCAATTGACAAAAGAGTATCAGGATTTTCAAAATTTGATGAAGGAATTTGTTGTCGAGAATAAAAATTCAGCAGCCCTCATTCCAACAACTCAATTTATTGATCCTAAAAATGATTTTGCTTCGTATGAACAAATTGTTTTACAAGTGTATGCGGCTTTCAGCGAATCACCTTCTGTACAAAATTTATACAACAACTATTTGCAGTTGAAAAAGGAAAAGGAAGCTGCTGATAGATTTGGAGCAGGAAAAGAAGCACCAGATTTTGAAGAATTGAAAGTTGATGGTAAAACTACAATGAAGTTGTCTGATTTACGTGGGAAGGTGGTATTGTTAGATTTTTGGGCTTCGTGGTGTGGACCATGTCGCAGAGAAAATCCAAATGTGGTGAAAACGTATGCTAAGTATAAAGATGCAGGATTTACAGTGATGTCGGTATCGTTGGATCGTGACAAAGCAGCTTGGTTAGCAGCCATTAAAGCTGATAATTTATCATGGCCTAATCACGTTAGCGATCTGCAACAATGGAGCAGTAAAGTTGCGCAATTGTACGGTGTTCGTGGAATTCCTTTTACAATGTTGATTGATGCGGAAGGGAAAATTATTAGTACCAACTTGAGAGGCGAACAATTGGAACAAGCATTATCTAAAATTTACGGTTTCTAAATGCAAGAAACAGAGCGAAAGCTTGTTTATTTTGCCTCTGATTTTCATCTTGGGGCGCCCAACTACGAGAAAAGTGTGGAACGTGAGAAGCAAATTGTTGCTTGGTTAAATTCCATTCAGTCTACCGCGAAAGAAATCTATTTAGTGGGTGACATCTTCGATTTTTGGTTCGAATACAAGCATGCAATTCCAAAAGGTTTTGTTCGCTTACAAGGTAAAATTGCAGAACTATCGGATCAAGGCATTCCCATTCATATTTTTACTGGCAATCACGACATGTGGATTTTTGATTACCTTCCAAAGGAATTAGGGGTTCAATTACACCGAGAATCGATCTTTGTAGAGCATTTTGGCAAGCAATTGATGATTGGACATGGTGATGGTCTTGGCCCTGGCGACAGAGGCTATAAATTCATTAAGAAAGTTTTTGAAAACAGAATTTGTCAATGGTTATTTGCACGCTTGCATCCGAATTTTGGAATTGGTCTTGCAAATTACTTCTCCAAGTCGAGTAGGGCTGCAACTGGCAAAAGCGATGAAGTTTTCAAAGGAAAGGAGCACGAATGGCTGTACATTTATTGCAATGATGTTTTAAAGACACGTAAAATCGATTATTTCGTGTTCGGACATCGCCACCTTCCCTTAGATCTCGAATTAGAGGGAGGTTCAAAATATGTTAATTTGGGCGATTGGATTCAGTATTTTACCTATGCAAGTTTGGATGAAACAGGTTTAAAATTGAATTATTGGAAAAATTAAGCTTTATGCGCATCTTCCAATAGATCAAGAACTGTTTTGACAGGGGTAAATGACTCATTTGGAATTTCAATAAATAAAGTAATCCAATTCGCCATTCCACCATTCCACAAACCAGGACGCTCAATGTACTGAATAGATTTTCCACATTCTGTTTTGTTTACCACAAAATAGGCGTTTGGATCGCTAAATTGCTCTAGATCAAATTTTTCATTCGTAAATGAAATAGGACATGCTGCTATCATAACTGGGTTGAAATGGGTGCTTTTAAGTAAAATACTTCGCTGTTGCGAATCATGACTAATTTGCGATTTTTCGATAATTTGTTTCGAAACAACACCTTCATTTTCGATCCAAAATGGACCACCTCCGGGCTGACCTTCGTTTCGAACCATTCCACAAATTCTAATCGGTCGATTTAAGACTGCACGAATAGCCTCATTTCCTTTGATAGTATTGAGTTGATCACTATCGATAATCTGATATTTTTCGTTCAAGTTGAACAATTCACTCAAAGATGGGGCATCGAAAATCTCCTTTGCTTCTTCTCGAAACTGATTCATTAATCCACCAAGTGTAGCTAAAACTTGCTCATTAATTTCTTTCCGTGAATAGTGTTGAACATTATCGATATTTTTAATGAAGATAAGTTCTTCCTGCACTTCATTCAGTAAGGGTAATAAAGCTCCGTGACCAGAGGGACGTGTAACGATTTGATCATTTTTATCACGTAAAACCTCCCTATTTTCATCAAATGCAATCGAATTAGTGGATGAACTTTGATGTGAAAAATGGACTTCAAAAGTATCACCATGTAATTCTTCGGTGCTTTTTAATACTTCTTTAAATTCGTTTTCAAACTCCTTTTGAATGGTGAAATGAAAAGAAGGCGGGAGAAACGAAAATGAGGAACCTTGAATCAAATGCTCTTGAAATGGATTTAAAATAAATGGACCAAGAGTATGAAAAGGAATTAACCCCTTTGGCTTCTTAACATATCCTAATCCTTCTGATTCCAGTAAATATTTACATAGTTGATCAACTTCAAAATTATATTCTTGAAATTGTTTCTTCAGCTCAGGGGATAACTGACGATAAAATGCAAATTCTTCCAATGAATTAATGAAATGCTCCATTTGGCCATTGATTTCAGCATTTTTTGTGTTGTTATACTCATGAATAAACTGAAACATGCGAGATCCAGAGCCTGAAGCTGGTATGAAGAATGCAAGCTTTATTGATTGATTTTCAAATTTTTGTTGCAGCTTTTTTAACTCCGATTCAGAGAATGATAAAATACCATCATTGATTTTACAAGCCCTCACCAAATTGGTTTGTGGTGCCCCTGAAAAAACTTTATTGCATTGTGTTTCTATTTCTTTCGGATCAGCTTGCCACATTGTAGAATCAATTTTGTTATTTTGTCGTGTGAATTTATTCTTCGAATATATTAAATATCGTTGGAATGCCAAGGGTCGACATGGTATTCATTCACCTTTCGTTTACGAAATTTTAGATAAAGGTTTCAAAAAGAAGCCTTCCAAGGATTTTTTAATTGCAAGAAAGCAACTTTTTACGTTGTACAATAGCAATCAATCTGTCATTGAAGTGGAAGATTTTGGTGCGGGATCTAAGTATTTTGATCGAAAGAGAAAAGTCAATGCTATTTTCAAACGCAGTGCCTCTCGTGGAAAAAAAAGTAAACTCTTGTATCATTTGATGGCACATTTTGAGCCTAATAACGTATTGGAAATGGGCACTTCCTTAGGAATTGGAACTTTTTCAATGGCCTTTGATGCTTCGAATTCGAAGATTGTCACTGTAGAGGCCTGCAAAAACACACAACAACTTGCTAGGGAACAATTTGATCGTTTGAATTTGAAAAATATTGAAACTGTCAATGAGACATTCTCCGATTTTCTTCAACAATATAGCGGTCCTCATTTCGACTTAGTTTTTGTTGATGGTCATCATGATGGGCATGCCCTGCTCAAGTATTTGGATCAATTAAACGAATTTACACATGATGAAACCATCTTTGTATTAGACGATATTCGTTGGTCTGCATCAATGAAATTGGCGTTTGATAGCATTGTGAATTCTGATGATTATCACGTTACAATGGATTTCTTTCAAGTTGGTATTGTGGCTCGTAGAATTGGTCAAACCAAAGAGCATTTTGTATTGAAAGGATATTGAATTATTTTTTACTAGCGGGAAATTCAACAATGCGAATAGGACGAACACCGTAATTTCTTTCAAGGTAATCACTTGCTATATCATCTTCGTTAGAAAAATTGATCCAGACGGCCTCATTAGCGTACGTAGAAATGTTAGATGACCAATAAGCACTCTGGTTCATGTTGAGTGATTTCTTGTAGCTTGATAGCGCTCGTAATGTTTTGTAATCTGGCAGCATCCAATCAGAATAGTCTCTAGACACCAAGTTTTCGCAACTAGCAACAGCCTCGTTCCAAAACATGGGCTCCAAATCGTTTTCAGCAACAACAATTAAATGACCATTTTCATAATCAATACAACCAATTTTTCCTCCTTGAAAATAACTTCCAATTTTCAAGGTATCAACTAGAAAACTCGTTGATTTTGGAGCCTTCTTACCTTGTGGTAGGTTATTATTCTGGTAATTTCTGAGTTTTTCCGGAATCTGAATTTCCATTTTGGGGTTTTGCTTTTGTGCTTTCTTTGAAAAAACATCTGCTTCTTTTTTCTTATCTTGCAATGTAAGTACATCAATATAAGCATTAATTCCTTTTTCTAGCGTTGGGGCTGCTTTTGTAACCTTTTCAAACTTATTTTCTGCCCCTTTCAAATCGCCATCTTCTTTTAGAATTACACCATAATTATAAGTAGGTTCAATCCACATTCCTGCTTTTTGCTCAGCCAAGACAATCATCTGTCGTGCCTTTTTTAATTGACTAAATTTTTGATGTAACAACGCAGCTGCATTGTAAGCATAAGATCCGTTCACGTCCATTGAAATCAGCTTGTCTATTTTAGTTTTGGCAACTTCGTAATTTTTTGCATCTCCTTCCAAAATAACTTTGTAGACTTCTAGCAAATGTTGATTGATAACTAATTTAGTGTCGTTTCGATATTCACCTTGACTCAATTCTGTAGCTACGTTAACTTGTAAAATCGCCTCATCAATTTCTTGAAGGGAAGCACTTCTAGTTGCATCGCCATTTACTAATTTACTGATAGTACTTTCCACATTTCCATTTAATTGCGCAATGAGTTGATCTCTGTAACTATTAAGTTGTTGAAGGGGCATTTCGCAATTTCCAAGTTCTGCATACAGATTTTGTGCGGAAAGCGGAAAATTTGGATAGAATTTTAGTGTGAGTTGATTAAGTTGCCCAGATTCCTCATAAATGCTTAATTCTTGCTTTTTCGATTGATAAGAAAGTCGTCCCCCGAATTTGATTATTATCCCTTGCTCCGTGAGTACTGAACTACCAATTTTTAACGCAATTGTTTTGTTTTTCCATGGAGACGAAGCAAACAGTATCGATTCCTTTTCGTCGATCACAAGATGGGTGATTTTTTCAAACGGAAGTTCGAGCTCTTGAAGTAGGTTACCAGAACTATAATCAAAAATGAGTAATTGATTTTTATCTGTAAGACCTATCAGATAATTAAATTGTTTGAAATAGACAATTTCACGAATTTTTTTCCCAAATGGATTAATTGTACGGGATTTGAGTTCATTTTCTTGGTCAAATGCGACAATTGTTCCAGATTTGTCGACACCTACAATTTCATGATTAACTGCTATCATCGAGTTGAATAGCCAAAGTTGAGATTTAATCTTGGTGACCTTATTCGTTTTACAATCCCAAATTCCTAACTGACCTTTTGCGTTATTAAACACGACTTGATTTTCAGCAAAGGGGCAAATTTTCACAATCGCTGAGCTCATCTTTTTTTGTGCAATTATCTCACTCGAAGCAAGATTCCACGCAATTAATTTACGATCATTTGCTCCAGAATAGAGGTAGGTATCATATTCTGAAAAAGTAATTACATTGATTTTATCTGCATGACCAAGCAACTTCTTTTGCACTTGTGAAGAACTTGAATGAATTTCAATAGCATTCGAATTTGCAATACAATAGAAATTTTCATTTGCAACATAAGAACAGCTATTCGTTGGTTTTGAAGTGAGGTCTATTTTACCAATATTCGAAATTGAAAATGCTTGTTGATCCGTAGAATCTAGTTGGTGCTCAACTAATTTTCCAGCTTTTAATTGTTGATTGAATAATGAAATCAATTCATCACAGTTTCGATTGAATGATTTCTTCGAAGAGGAGACACTTCGTTCAGTCGTGCCATCAAAAGTAGTTACTCGAGTCGTATCAAGCAATGAAGGATTCCCGGGAATCAAACGGGCCATCAACTCGTTATCATTCGTAAATCGAAATTGAGGATTTTGTTTGTTATTGCTTTCAATCGAAACCATTTTCTTCACGTAGGCCTGCAATTCCCACACACTAATTTCTTCATCTTGATTTTCATCCGCGGCATTTTCATTCAACCCTTTGTACAAGAAATAAGTGAAAAGTCCATGCCCATAATTGGTTTTTTCAATTGCATTCTCGTTCGCATTGCATGATGAGATACAAACTAATTTTTCGTTGTCGCTAGCTGGTATCTTCCCCGACTTACACGCATCAAAAATGAGTTTAACTTTCACGTTTCGGTTGGCACCAACAGCAGCCAATTCTTGAAGCTCATTTACCGTGAGCACTTGACTAAATGTCGGGCATCTAGTTACATTTGTTGGTGCTTCAACATCATGCAAAAGCAAGTAACTTTTGTTATAAATGGTATCGTAATCACCATGTCCAGAAAAATAGATGATGACCTTATCATTGGCTTTCGCATTTTGAATCATGGTGTGGATTTTTTGTCCAACCACTTCTTTTTTTGCAGCTTCTTCGTTGATAAGAATTTCGATATCTGTTACACCAGTTGATTGGAAATAATTTAGTAGAAGCTTTGCATCTTCATGTGCGAACTGCAATTGCTTGCTGCTTTCTAAATTAGCATATTTACTGACGCCTAAAAGTAAAACATGAGTTGATCCAGGTAAATTTACACTTCCAGTTCTTGAAGTAGCACTATCACCTTGCCCAAAGGTTTGAAGACACAATGAAATGGAAAGTAGTAGTAGAAAAGTCCTCATTATCAGTTTAATTGCAAGATAAAGTTACAAAAAATATCTTTTTGCCCCTAAATAACTTCGGTTTCCTCTTTCGGTACAAAGAAAAGTGTCACCAGTCCAATGATGAAGAAAAAAGCAATGGCAACAACCGAATAGCGAATCGATCCGAGTGCAATTTCAAGGAACCCAAAGGTAAATGTTCCGATGACAATTCCAATTTTCTCAGTTGCATCATAAAATGAGAAGTAGCTTGCGTGATCTTGTGTCTCCGGTAAAAATTTAGCGTAAGTAGATCTACCGATAGATTGAACTCCACCCATTACAAGTCCAACAACAGCTGCCAACACATAAAATTCAGTTGGAGAATGTACAATCATCGCAGCACAACAAATGCCAATCCAAATCACCACAGAAATGATTAATGTTTTAATATTTCCAATCACACCAGACAATCTAGACATGAGAAATGCACCTAATGCACCTACTAATTGGATCAGTAAAATGGCGATAATCAGTCCTGAGTCTCCTCCATCTTTCGGCCAATCAATTTCTTTTTTAGCAAAGATAACAGCCATCAACATTACAGTTTGAACACCTGTGTTGAAAAAGAAAAATGAAATCAAGTACTTTTTTAATCGATTGGTTTTCTTGAATTCTTTGAAAACTTTTCCAAGTTCTTTGAATCCTTTCGTCAGTATATTTTTTTGTTTAGGCTTGTTGTAAACGTTATTGGGGATCACTCGATAAGTGATTTGACTAAACCCAATCCACCAAATTCCAACCAAAATAAAGCTATATTTTGTAAGACTTTTATCGACAAACATGATCATTGCCAAACAGAATACTAAAAGAATCACACTTCCAAAATAGCCCATTGAAAAGCCTCGAGCAGAGATTTTGTCATGATCTTCAGGCTCTGCTATTTCAGGTAAAAAGGAATTGTAGAATACTAAACTATTCCAATATCCAATGCTACCAAGGAAAACAAAGAGCATTCCCACTTCGATCGGTACGGAAGAAAAGAAATAAAGGGAAACACACGCTGCCGCTCCAATATAATTGAAGATTTTCATGAATTTTTGCTTGTTACCAGAGTAATCTGCAATTCCAGAAAGCATCGGAGATAATATCGAAACAACGATGAAAGAAGCACAAAGAACAAAAGAAAGTAGGGCGGAAGAGGATAACTCCCAACCCAGAAAATCTACCGTTACAGCCATTCCTTTAGGAAGTTCTTCCAGACCATTTTTTTCTAAAAAGTGCTCTGTTGTAATATTATCGTAAAAGATGGGGAAAATAGCGGATGAAATAACCAAATTGTAGACAGAATTTGCCCAATCATAAAAGACCCAACCTCTAATTACTTTCTTATCTCCTTTTACCAACATAGTTAACCATTTATGTAATCTTCTAGATAAGAAAAATGACTTGATAATTTACCTTCTTTTGTGGTTTCGCTCCCTCTTCCAATGATGTTTTCGGGATCACTTTTTAATAACGCAGGTAAGACATATTTGATCAATTCATTTCCAAAATCTTCCGAAGCATCTAAGGGCAGCTCACATGGTAAATTATCAACTGCCATTACCGCAATTACATCCTTATCCATGAAGTTATCCTCTTGTTCCGTGATTGGATTGTATCCATAAATTGGATCAGAAACCTTACTAGGACGCAATGTAGAAGCAATTGGTCCGGCAATATCACAACTGATATCAGCAATAACGCTTGTTCTCAACGAAGGGTTTCTTAAGTCATCCGCCGTTACAATATTAGGTGCTTGATTGTTCCAAAAATGGCAAGGGATGTACATGTCAGCCTCTTTTAAGTAGTTGAAAAAGATGGACTTATACATACTTGGATCTTGGTAGAAAGCAGCTTTGTCGAACGATTTCCCATCTTTTCTTGCATAGTAATCTTCAACAGCAAGATGCGTATAGACCGGGAAATCAAATGTTTTTGAAAGAAATTCTTCAGGGCTTACCTCGGTGATTGGTAAAAGATCAATTACTTCAACAGCACCATGACCAACGCGACCAAAACCAGTGAGTACCACTTTAAATTTGGAAGGAAGTTTTACATTGGCTAATTGAGCCTCCATCTCTTTGCGGTCCTTGCATTGATGCGCGGGCACTAAATCATATAATTTATGCTTCAAACCAAACGTTCTGAAACCGTTGTAGCAACCCACAATTCCAGCGTATTTTCCAAAACCAATTAATCGCTTGTTGGTTTTATCTTTTATTACCTCATAGTCAACTAATTCAATTTTAAGATTTAAAATGGCTCTTAAAAGTTCCTTGTTGTAAGGTTGTTTTTTGATAGTATGCGAAAAGAAGAAGAATTTCTTATTTGGTATTAAATCCTTAATTGGAACTTCTTTCACTCCAAAAATTACATCACACTCTGTCAGACTTTCAACGACTTTAATTCCTTCTTCGCGATATTGATCATCCTTGAATGCTCTAATTGGACTTGTTTGCACCTGAATTTCAACATTTGGGTACAGTGTCTCAATTTGCTTACATTGCTTAGGAGTTAAAGGAACTCGATGATCCGGTGGAACTTTGCCCTCTCTTATAATTCCTATTTTAATTTTTTCCATGTTTACTAGTAGCTTATGGGCTCTTTCAATAAATACAAATCAATAAATTCTCGCACACAACCTTGTCCACCATTCTTACTCAAAATAACATCAACGTGCGATTTCACTTGGTTGACGGCATCTGCGGGACAAGCGCTAAAACCAATTTTTTGAATCACTGCAAGATCATTGATATCATCACCAATCATTGCCACTTGATCCAAGTTGATTTTTAATTCTTCACAAAAGCGATTCAGTATTTCAATTTTTGCTTCTTTTCCTACATAGCACTTTACAATGCCTAACATTTTTGCTCTTATGTTGACCATTTCACTTGTCAAACTAGAAGAAATAATACAAGGTTCAACGCCATTTTTTCGAAGAAATTGAATTGCCATTCCATCTTTGGCGTTGTATTTTTTTATTTGGTCTCCACTTTCGCTAATGTACATCCCACCGTCAGTTAAAACGCCATCAACATCCATTACCAATAATTTTATGTTTCCCGCTTTTTGCTTCCACACATCTTTTCTAAACATTGGTTTAAAAAGCAGTGCGTGCATGTCAACTGCGTATTCTTCGCAAATTGCTTGTAAGTCGAAGATACTTAGTTCGTGTGCATGTTCAATAGATAAATCCCCAAGAAATTCACTATGTTCAATTCCATGTCGAACACACAATGCTTTAATATTTTGTTCTAAGCAAATCATATAATTGAATATCCAACACTTTGCGCGATTGGTTTTAATTGTCCTAGTAAAGTCTCAAATTGAGCGTGATCTAACTGCTGTGAAGCATCAGAAAGGGCTGTTTTTGGAGTTGGGTGAACCTCGATGAGTAGTCCGTCAATTCCCATTGCTGTACATGCTTTCGCTAACACAGGAACACCATAAGCATAGCCCATGGCGTGTGAGGGATCAAGTACAATAGGTAGATTTGTATATTCTTGCAACCAAGCAACACCGCATAAATCGAGCGTAAATCGTGTTCCAGTTTCAAACGTTCTTATTCCTCTTTCGCAAAGCAATACATTTTCATTACCACCTGATAAAACAAATTCTGCTGATTGCACAAACTCTTGTAAAGTAGTTCCAAATCCACGTTTGATTAAAACAGGTTTAGTTGTTTTTGCACAAGCGCGTAAAATTCCTTGATCGTACATTGCTTTAGCGCCAACTTGAATTACATCTGTGTATTCTATTATTTCGTCGATTTGAGTTGCGTCTCTCACCTCAGTGATGACCGTCAAACCAAATTCTTCACGCATTTTCGCTAATAATTTTAATCCTTCTAGGCCTAGTCCTTGAAAAGAGTAGGGTGAAGTTCTCGGTTTATAGCAACCACCTCTAAGTATAGAAATTCCATTTTTCACCAATAATTCTGAAGAAAGACGAATTTGACTTTCCGACTCAACAGAACAAGGTCCAGCAATGATTAATGTATTATTTGTATCTCCTCCGATGATATTACTCCCTATTTTGACTTCTCTTTTTTTGTTCAGGTATGATTTTGAAGCCAATTGAATGTCATTCGCAAAAGCCCAAGATTGATCAACCTTAGATTCAAATTGAGCTGGTACTTCCTTAAGATTCGACCCTGTAATTAAGATGTGCATTTCGTCTTTTTTGATAAGAAATGCTTTTAACTCAGAAGCGATTTTTTGTGCTTCTAATTGATTTACAGTGTTTTTTAGATGTAGAATCATAGTTCCCCTTTGATTAAGTTGGTAAAGTTAACAATTCCAACGGCTTCTAAGTTGTTTTTCACCACTGGTAGGTACATAACGGGGAATGCACAAAGTTTTATTTTTTTTAATAGATCGACTACTGTAGCGCTACTAGAAATAGTAATTGGATTAGCATTCATCATATCATTCGGACTGATATCATTCAAGTTGTCGAGCTTTCTTAACATCGCTTTTCGAACATCAGCACTTGAAACAAGTCCAATTAATCTTTTTTCTTCATCAGTAATTATACAAAATCCTAGATTACCCGTTTCAATAGTTTCAAGAATCGATTTCAAATTCAAATTCTCGCTTCTAACAACTGGACATTCATCAATTGGTATCATGAAATCTTCCACTTTGAATGTAGATTCAATTTCTCTTGATGTAAGATTTAACAATGCTTGTCCAACACTTGGCGCATTAAATAAATAGGATCCAGAAACGGAAGTGCTTACCCCCATGTTTCGCAAAATGAAGGAAACTTCTCCATTTACACCACCATCTACATGGATTGATTTGCTCGGAAATAGCTTTCTGAAATTTCTAATTTTGGTAAAATTCACTTTATCAAAAGCTCCACCACTTTGACCAGGAATAGTTGCCATGATCAGAATGAAATCAAAATTCTGATAGTTGTTGAATACACTAACTGGCGTAAAAGTAGTAACTGCCAGACCTTTTTTTCCTGCGATATCATTGGGAATAACAAGAGGGGTAGTTAGGTTCTCGAATTGAAAAGTGACGTATTCTACTGGATTGCCTCTCAAAAGAGGGAAAAATTTTTCTGGATTATCAGAAATAATATGCAGATCGATAGGAATAGTGCACCACTGACGGATGTTAGCGATATCACCGAAAACTGATAGATCATCATTACAATCAACATGCAACAATTCTACTTGATGTTGAACAAGGTCTTGAATAACCTCGTTAAGTGGGCGCTTTTTGTCGCTATAAATTGATGCAGATATTTTCATATAGAGTCAAAGTTAGCATTTTTTTTAAGGCTTTGGATTACGATTGGGGGATTTTTATCATTGGAATTTTGTGGAGTGGTTGGTAGGAAATATTTAAAACACTACAACTTTCAAATTTTAAAATTTTCAATTTTTTGTTGATTGTTTCGTGTAGGTAATATTTAAAACTCTGCAACTTTAAAATTCTAAGTTTTTCGATTTTTTGTTGATTGTTTCGAGTAGGAAATATTTAAAACTCTACAATTGTAAAAGATTAAAATTTTCCAACTTTTTTGATTGTAGCCCTATTTTTCATTAACTTAAAGTAATTATTAACTTTTATCCTTGAAAACAAATGGGTGCAACTAAAACCGAACAATACACTTCTGAACTTATTCGAATTGCCAAAATTGCTGATGCACTGGGTCATCCAGCTCGATTATCAATCGCGAAATTATTAATGGATCGAAATGTCATCCGTCCCACTGATCTTTCAAAGTTATTGAAACTTCATAAAACTTCAGTGAATTCACATTTGAGAAAAATGAGAGATGCAAAGCTCATAGATTATTCTTTTCGTCCAACAGAATATGTAATTTTAATAAACGATAAAACCCTCAAGGATTTTAACCATTTCATTGATGCTTAATCTAAAAAGCGATGTAATTGCTCCTTTGTTGGTACAACACAAACTCCGCGTTTAATTTTTTGTCGTCGTTTAGCTATGAAATTATAAAATGGATCTCTGATGAATTTCGGGAAAATCAATAGCACTTTCAACCAGGAATACGGAGCCCTTAAATAATTTGAAATTTGGAGTACAGCGGTAGATCTCTCAAAGAATAGATCCCCATCGAAGAAAATTATTGAATCTAGTGTTTCTGGAAATGGATATTGATGCTCATTTAAAAAGCTCTTAGTGAAATTAGATTGTAATGCGGAAAAATAAAGCTCATTGCTCGATTCATGATCAAGAACAAACTGGATGGAGGTGTTGCAAAAACCACAATCACCATCATAAAAAACTATTTTTCGTTGGTGTATCAATTATAAAGAACATTTTTCGTCAAAATTAAACCGAATTATGAATGCAAACTAAAATCATTGTGCGCTGATTGCAAATTTTTGATATTGATTTTAAGTTAATTATAGTTTTCTTGAGTTTTTTTTCAAAAAAACAATTGCATATCAAAAAAAGACACTTATATTTGCAATCTCAATTTGGAAGTCGAACGAGATTTCATAACAAATAGGGGAGATTAGCTCAGCTGGTTTAGAGCACCTGCCTTACAAGCAGGGGGTCACAGGTTCGAACCCTGTATCTCCCACAATAAAAGCTTCGCATTGCGAGGCTTTTTTTTTTGCTCCTATGGCAAATGCAATACTCCCCCAACAACACTTTTTGATGCCCCTGTGACTGACGGAACATTATTTGGCTTGCCTTCCAAATAAAGAACTCCCAAGTAAGCAAAAATAATTGCCTCCTTAAAATCAATAATATCTTCGCTCGGGATTATTACATCTCCTTTGAAATAATGTCTAATTCGGTCAATAAGAAATTGATTTTTTGTTCCGCCACCGCTTACTAGTACAGAACTAATCGCATTACTTTTTAAGACAGAGTATATTTGGTAAGCAATGTGCTCAACAACCGTCCTTAAATTGTTTTCTATTTCCTTATCAAATTTAAGACAGGGGTAGAATTGCTCTTCCAGCCATTCTGTTCCTAGGGATTTCGGATTTGTTTTTTCGTAAAATTTAAGATCATTCAAAAGATCTAAAAGATAGAAATTGATCTCCCCAGTTTTTGCTAAATCTCCATTTTTATCATAATTTAAGCCTTTTACTTGTGCCAATTTATTGAGCGGAAGATTACCAGGACAAATATCAAATGCTACAATTTCATTATTAGTCTTGAAGCTGATATTGCAAAATCCACCGATATTTAAAAACGACTCAGCAACATCAGAAAATAGGTCAAAATCTCCAATTGGAACTAATGGAGCTCCTTGTCCACCAAAAATGATATCTTTTGTCCTAAAGTCATTAATCACCGGAATTTGAGTCATTGCTGCAATTTGTTCACCATTACCAATTTGAACGGTATAGCCTTTCTCTGGTTGATGGAAAATTGTTTGTCCATGCGATGCAATAGCATCGATGTCTTTTCTATCAATTTTAAATTCTTGTAAAAAATTGTTGATGCAATTTGCATAGTGCTTTCCGATTTCAGTATCTAACAGATAGATTGATGTGGCTGAAACAGTATTTATTTCCAATAATTGATTTAAAATTTCCTTAGGAATGTCGTATTGTTTTGAATTAATCAAGGTGAATTTGATCACATCATCTTTAGTCTTTTCGAAGCGCACATGCGCAATATCAAGTCCATCCAAAGATGTTCCCGACATTAAACCTAATATTTCGTATGCTTTCATAGTAATTATAAATAATTCACTTAATTTTGTAGACATCTCAAATATATAAATAAACCAGCGTATATGAATTTTCAATTATCAGAAGAGCAATTAGCAGTACAGGCCGCAGCAAGAGATATTGCACAAAATGTTTTAAAAAAGGAAGTGATTGAACGTGATAGAGAACAGCGATTTCCCACCGAAGAAATTAAGCAATTGGCTGAATTAGGGTTTATGGGGATGATGGTTGACCCTAAATACGGAGGAAGCGGAATGGATACGATTTCTTACGTTTTAGCAATGGAAGAAATTTCAAAGGTTGATGCGTCTTGTTCTGTTTGTATGTCTGTAAACAACTCATTGGTTTGTTGGGGACTAGAACATTATGGTACGGAAGAGCAAAAAATGAAGTATTTAGTTCCCCTTGCAAAAGGTGAAAAAATTGGCGCTTTTTGTTTATCGGAGCCAGAAGCTGGTTCAGATGCGACCTCGCAACAAACAATGGCAATTGATATGGGTGACCATTATTTATTGAATGGAACAAAAAATTGGATCACAAATGGTTCATCTGCTTCGACTTACTTGGTAATTGCTCAGACAGATCGTGAAGCAGGACATAAAGGCATCAATGCACTAATTGTTGAGCGTGGAATGGATGGTTTTATCGTTGGTGCAAAAGAAGATAAATTAGGAATTCGTGGAAGTGATACACACACATTGATTTTCAATGATGTTAAAGTTCCTAAAGAAAATAGAATTGGAGAGGACGGATTTGGATTCAAATTCGCAATGAAAGTACTTTCTGGAGGTCGAATTGGTATTGCCGCTCAAGCACTCGGAATAGCAGGTGGAGGATACGAACTAGCTTTAGCTTATTCAAAACAACGCAAGGCTTTTGGAAAGGAAATTAGTAAACATCAGGCAATCGCATTCAAATTAGCTGATATGGCTACGGAAATTGAGGCAGCTCGTTTATTAGTGTATCGCGCAGCGATGGACAAAGATGCTGGAAGAGATTACGGACAATCAAGTGCAATGGCTAAGTTGTACGCTTCTAAAGTAGCCATGGAGCAAACAGTTGAAGCAGTGCAAATTCACGGTGGATATGGTTTCGTAAAAGAATACCATGTAGAGCGATTGATGCGTGATGCGAAAATTACACAGATTTATGAAGGTACTTCAGAAGTGCAGAAAATTGTCATTTCAAGAGGAATCATCAACGGATAATTATTTTTTAGTATGTTTCAAAGCCCTTTGAGTTTTCAAAGGGCTTTTTTTATAAATTATTTTCTAAAATTTCTAATCCAATTCCTCTAGATCCTTTGAGTAAAATAAGTGCATTTACAAGAGGATGATCCTTTAAGAATTGAAGTGCTTGATCTCTATTGCTAAAACTTGTAGCTTCTTCAGAAATATTTTTAAATAAAGGTCCAACGGTAAACGTTTTTAGTTGAAATTCGTTCACAAGTCGCAATATTTCTTTGTGCTCTAGATCTGACTGCTCTCCCAATTCTAACATGTCGCCGATAATTGCAATCTTATGAGGATGATCAATCATTGCAAAACTTTCCAATGCTGATTTCATGCTCGTTGGGTTGGCATTGTAGCAATCAAGAATTAAGGTGTTGTTAGCTGTTTTCTTGACCTGAGAGCGATTATTTATAGGTGTATAGGAGCTAATTGCTTCGTTAATTTGTTCGTAGCTTAAATCAAACAAGATTCCAAATGAAATTGCAGCAAGAAAATTGTAAAAATTGTATTTTCCAATCATCTGAGTTGCAAGAGTGGGAGAGGTGTAGCTCCCATGCTGATAAGAGAGTTCAACAAATGGGTTCAAATTCACTAATGTCCCCACTAAATCTGCTTTTGTAGTTCCGTAAGAGCTTAACGCAATTCCTTTAGGAAGAATGTCTTTTAAAATTTTGTCATCTTCATTGTAAACCAATATTCCATTTGCATTCGCAACAGCGGTGTACAATTCACGCTTTGTTGTTTTTACTCCTTCAAAATTCAAAAAGCCTTCCAAATGGGCTTTGCCAATGTTGGTGATAATCCCATAATTTGGTTCAGCAATTTCACAAAGTTCCTCAATATCTTTGAAGCGGTTAGCTCCCATTTCTACAATTGCAATTTCATGAGATTCATTCATTTCAAGCAATGTTAAAGGAACTCCAATATGATTATTGAGGTTTCCTTTCGTTGCCAAAACAGTGTATTTCATTGAAAGAACAGCATTTAACAATTCTTTTGTACTTGTTTTGCCGTTGCTACCAGTAATTCCTATGACAGGGATATTGAATTTTTTCCGATGATAATTGGCTAATTGCTGAAGATAGAGTAGGGCATTGGGTACAAAATGAATCCCTTCTTTCGTTTGATATTCTTTTTGATCTACTATTACAAATTTTGCTCCCTGTTGTAAGGCTTCTTCAGCAAAGGTATTTCCATTGAAGTTCTCACCTGTTAAACAAACAAATAAGCAGTTAGTATTGATTTTTCTGGTATCTGTACAAACACCTGTTGATTGATAGAAGAGCTTAAACAAATTTTCCATTTGCCAAAAATAAAAAACGCCCTTCATTTGAAGAGCGTTTTTTAATTAATATTTTAAAAGATTATTTCTTTTTCTTAGTTCCGTAGTTCATTCCTGTTGGACTACCGATTCTGTCCATTGAACATCTGAAGCCAATCATTGCAGTAGACTTATCTTCGTCTAGGAATCTTCGAGCTCCTGCAGCTAACCAGTATGCGCGATCTGCCCATGAACCACCCTTGTAAACTCTTGACTTATCAGAGATCAAAGTTGTTGGCCAAGAAGGTAGACCTTCTGGTTTCACTGGCATCCCATCTAAACCATATTGTTCGTGTTCGTTTTGGTACATTACCAAGTTTGGATCACGCTGTGATTGGTTGATTGCATTCTTCAAGTTTTCGTTTTGGTAGAAAATAGAGCTTTCAATATCACCATCAACGTAGTCAGAATAGTCATCTTTACGGTAGTTCAAACGTCCGATGTTTTCTTCTTCTGTCACATTTCGGTATTTTAATTTACCTGGAGTGTCGATAATAAAAGACATAAATCCATCACGCAACATTGAAATGATTTCGAAGGCGTATTCTTCTCCTTCTGGTCCTTCTCTCAATTCATTTGCGAATAAGTCATCAAATAATTGATCTTGGATCAATTGAGAAGCTTCAACATCATACTTGTCATTTTTGTATTTAATCGCAAGATCTAATACCTCATTAATTCTTTTAATTATTGAAATTTCAATTGAATCTTTTACGTTTCCGTGCGATACATAGAATGGATCTGGTGCATAACCTCTTTTAGAAGGATTTCTAGATTCAACATTCTTGTACAACCCAACTGGAATTACTGTATCATTTGGATCGTGTTTCTCAGCAGAGATACGTTGGTAACGAATTCTTTCGAACTCATTTACGTACTCTTTCATTCCGTGTACATCATACGTTACATTTTGAGCTTTGATATCAATAACACCTTCATTGTTCAATAATTTTGTTTTGAAAACATTTCCTCTAAACGGTCTGAACTCATTGAAATCTTCTGAAGAAAGTGGACGGTAAACATCCATTACCCACTCAGATACATTTCCAGCCATGTGGTAAAGACCATAATCATTTGGCCAGTACGATTCAACTGGTGCAGTTACATCTGCGCCATCATTCAAGTTTCCAGCAACACCCATGTAATCTCCTTTTCCACGTACAAAGTTCGCACGAATTGCTCCTTGGAATTGCTCATCGTCGTTACGAACCCAGTGACCATTCCATGGGTAAATTCTTCTTTCAGAGATATTTTCTGTACCTTCTTGTAAGTTTCCAATCAATCCTGTTGCAGCAAATTCCCATTCTGCTTCAGTTGGTAGGCGGTAGTGCGGTAAAAGTATTCCGTCTTCCATACGCACAATACGAGTACCTAATTTTTTACCATCCATGTGAGATGGATCTAAATCTTGAACATTACGTAACACTGCTTCTTCGTATTGACCTGAATAGTATGAATCCGTGTTAAATGTTCTTTCATCGCGTTGATCAACATTCCAACCCAAGATTCCCTCTCTAATTAGGATGTACTCATTAACACGGTCAGAACGCCATTTACAGAAATCACTTGCTTGCAACCAAGAAACACCAACTACTGGATAATCACGGTAAGCAGGGTGACGTAAATAGTAATCAACATATTTTTCCATGAATGCAAGTGGTTGTCTCCAACACAATGTGTCAGGCAAAGCACTTTTGTACACTCCAGGGTATGATTCACTATATGCACGGTTAATCCAATAAAGGTATTCTAACCATTGAAAGTTAGTAACCTCAGTTTGGTCCATGTAAAATGATGAAACTGTTACACGTGCTGGACGATTGTTCCAGTCACCCATAACATCTTGCTCGGAACGACCCATTGTAAATGTTCCACCTTCAATAAAGACAAGTCCGGGACCTGTTTCTTGATCGATAAAAGGAACTTTTTGGAAACCTCCTGTCTTAGGGTCGTTATAGTTCCATCCAGTTGAAGAAGAAGTTTCTTTCGCACATGATGCAAGCAATGCTCCACCAAATACAACGATCGAAAAGAATTTGAATAATCTCATAGTTCTTATATTACAATTCATAGTTTTCAAAGTACAAATTTACCTGTTTAACGTATCCTAAATTAAAAGTTACAAAAATTTAGAAAGAAGGACACGAAATTGTTTTAAATGAAATTGGTTTCGATTTACAGCTTAAGTTAATTCCTAATGAAACTTCATGTGAACCACCTGAAACACCATTGTTTAATTTCGACACTGTAACATCATAACTGTAGCCTAATCTGAATTTACCAGTATTCACACCAACGGAAACGATAAACGCATCACGGTTACGGTACCAAACTCCTACATTGAACACACCATATTTTACGTATGTACCAATACTTAACTCTTGAAATCCGTTTTGGTATTGGTAAATAACGTTAGGCATAATACTCGTTCCATTTGAATATTTTGATTTTTTTCCAAGTTCGATGTCAGCACCAACGTGACCTGTAAAACGCCAAGGAAGTGGTGAGTTACCAATAATCATTGATTCATTGGGTCTGTTCATGTGGTGCCAAGCAAAGCCAGCAAAGAAACTTTTATTAAAAACAACAGTTCCGAAAGAAGCATCAAAGAAACCACGTGATCCACCACGAGGAACATCTCCCGTTTGGTAAATAAACCCTCTTCTTCTGTCAATCATATCCCCAAACGTCAATTTATCCCAATCCAAGAATTTTTGATACCAAGAAGCACGAGCTCCAAACATCATCTTCCATTTTCTACCTAAATTGAGGTGATAAGAATATAAAATTCCCAACATAGAAGTATTGATGGTGCCCTGTCCTTGCATGTCATGCGTAGCTAAAACACCAAAACCACCAGATATTTGCTTGAAATATTGATCGTAAGAGGCGGAATAAGTTACGTAGTTACCAGACAAACTTGGCCACTCGTTACGGTAATTTAAATTGAAACGCGCACAACCATGTGAACCAGCCATAGCAGGATTCAAATAGAGTGGATTTGCATAAAACTGTGTAAAGGTTGGATCCTGTGCATTACCGTTGAATGCATAGAAGCTTATGGTTAGTACCGTTACAAGACGCTTGAGTCCTTTCATTTATTTGGGTTATAGAACGACGAAATCTAGCCAAAGATAACGCTAATTTTTATTTAAGGTTACAATTTTACAAAAAGAAACATAATAATAGTAGCAAAATTGCGTTTTTTTATTTCAATGAGATTCAATTTAGACTAGTATTTTTGCACAAACATTTGTTATAATCATTATTTTATGTTTCAATTTGATAAAAAAGGTTTATTCAGTTTTCTTTTGCTACTTTTTTGCTGTCAATCGTTATTTGGTCAGCAACAAAATATTGCCTTGGAAATTAAATGGAAGGAAGCACGAGCTATTAATTTTGAAGATGAAAACTATTTGATTCCAAATTTTGAAGATGCTGAATTAAGCAGTCGGTTGCCAGTGTATTATTTCACTCAAAAATTAAAGTCGAAAAATTATTCAATAAGTCTTGGCAGTTTTCAGACCACTTCTGCCTCCAACGAAGATTTAAATTATTTCAAGAAAATTGGAAAAGAAATTTCTTCTACTCTTGAAGTTGAATTTCAAGTGACAGACAACGCACGCGAATATTTTGCGGTCGTTCAGCTCTTTCCTTTTATCAAAGAAAATGGTGTTGTAAAACGAATTTCAAGCATCAATTTTAACTTGACTGCTGCTCCCGCACCACAGTTTACTGAAAAGGATTTTGCCACAACATCTGTTTTAGGGGCTGGTACCGGTACTTGGTACAAGATTTCAATCAAAAATGATGGGTTTTATAAAATTGATAAGGCTTTTCTGGAAAGTATTGGTATAAATACAGCTGGATTGAATCCAAATCACATTAATATTTATGGTAATGGAGATGGAAGACTCCCAGAAATTAATAATATTCCTCGTACAGATGACTTAGCAAAAAATGCGATTTACGTCACAGGTGATGCTGACAATAGTTTTGATGCGGGGGATCAAATTATTTTTTATGGTTGGGGACCTCACAAATGGAGTCAAGCAAATGCCACAACATTTAACCGTGACCAAAACATTTATTCGGACATTTCATGTTATTTCATCAATATCAATTCGAATGAAACTCCGCTACGAATTCAAGATTTGCCAAATTCTGACGATCCGGTTACGCATGTGGTGACTGATTACAATTTTTATGATGTATATGAACAAGATTATGTTTCTTTAGTGAAAGGTGGTCAGCGCTGGTACGGCGATTTGTTTGATACTGAATTGGAGCGCACATTTAATTTCTCTGTTCCCAATATCGTTGCAAGTACCCCAGCTGTTTTTAAAATTGCAATTGCTTCCAACGCTCCTTCATCGAGTGGAACGTCACATCGCTATTATCTGAATAATGCCTTATTACTTACCGATGTTTTACCGGCTGTGAGTGCTGATTTTGCGCGTGATGAAAACACGTTTTCATGGAGCACTCCTGCTGCTTCGATGGCATTAAAGATGAGTATCACCAGAACAAATCCGAATACCTTAACCTACCTCGATAGAATCTTATTAAACGCTAGAAGAAATCTTGTTTTTTATGGATCTCATTTCAGGTTTAGAAATTTAACATCCACTGGAATAGGGAATGTTTCCGATTTCACTGTAAGTTCTTTTCCATCAAACGGTTTTGTTTGGGAGGTATCTGATCGGCAAATGCCCAGAAAAGTGCTAGGAGTTCAATCAGGATCCACTTTTACATTTCGTCAGCACACCGATACCCTGCGTGAATTTGCTGTCTCAAATGGAGTAACGTTCCAAATTCCAGATTTTGTTGGCGCGGTTGAAAGTCAAAATATTCATGCACTCCCACTGGCGGATCTTGTGATTGTTACACCGACAGAGTTTATTTCTCAAGCAAATCGATTGGCTGATTTACATAGAGAGGAAGGACTGGTAGTGCATGTGCTTCGTTTGGATCAAATCTATAATGAGTTTTCTTCTGGAATGGTCGATGCAACAGCAATTCGAATGATGGCGAAAATGTTTTATGATAGAGGTACAGTGGCTGGAGTGTCATTTAAGAACTTATTGTTGTTTGGTGATGGTACCTACGATCCGAAAAATCGGGTTGCAAACAATAATTACTTTGTACCAACTTATCAAATGATTTATTCTGAGAATCACATAGATGCCATGGTGACAGATGACTATTTTGGTATGTTGAGTGATTCAGATGGTATTATGAGCACCGATATGCAAGATATTGGTGTGGGGCGTTTATTGATTTCTGACAACACACAAGCGAAGCAACAAGTTGATAAGATTGAACATTACATGAAAAATGGCTCAGACTTGTATACGGGAACTACCAATAATTGCTGTGATGGTTCCAATTCAAACTCTACTTTCGGAGATTGGCGATTAAATTATGTTCAAATTACTGATGATGAGGAGAATGGTTATTTCATAGTGCAGGATGCAGAGCCGCAATACGATACAGTATCTATGTATAACTATGAAATGAATTGCGATAAATTGTACACGGATGCCTATACACAAGAAACAACTGCTGGTGGACAGCGTTACCCGTCTGTTTTTGAAGGAATTACAAATCGAGTAAATCGTGGTGCTTTATTGGTCAATTACATCGGTCACGGTGGAGAAGTTGGTTTGTCTGAAGAACGAATTGTTACGATCCCTCAAATTTTGAGCTGGACCAATATCAATAATTTGAATGTTTTTGTTTCTGCAACATGTGAATTTACAAAGTATGATGATCCCTCGCGCGTTTCTGCAGGAGAATGGGTGTCCTTGAATCCAACGGGTGGTGCCATTGCCTTAATGACAACTTCAAGAGCGGTTTATTTTGGTGTGAATACCATTACAGGTCGTCGTTTTTTTGAAAATGTCTTTAAGCGAGATTCAGACAATCTACCCAAACAATTTGGAGAAATTATGCGATTGACCAAAAATGGGTCAGGATCAAGTGATAACAAACGTAGCTTTACATTAATTGGTGACCCTGCATTGCGAATAGCACATCCTCGAATGAAAGTTGTTACTGATAGTATCAATGGTTTGAGTCCTCAAATTGAAATGGATACCTTAAATGCCTTGAGTTTTGTAACAATTAAAGGTCACGTTGAAGATCATACTGGCAATGTGCTTTCAGGATTCAATGGAACTTTAGCGCCTTCAGTATTCGATAAAGTGAAAATGCAGCAAACGTTGGGGCAAGATTCCGATTCACCTATTTTACCGTTCGATATTCAGAAAAATATTGTTTATAAAGGAAAAGCAACTGTTGAGAATGGTTATTTTTCATTCAGCTTCATCGTTCCAAAAGACATTGATCTTTCTTACGGTCATGGAAAAATTAGTTACTACGCCGATAATGGCACTTTCGATGCTGCAGGCTACGACACGCTATTTACAATAGGAGGAATCAATCCGAATGGCGTAAATGATGTGGTAGGTCCAACCATTGAATTGTACTTAAACGATGATAAATTTGTGAACCAAGGAATTACTAACGAGACACCAATTTTGATAGCTGACTTGTTTGATGAAAACGGAATCAACACCGTTGGAAATGGAATTGGACACGACATTACTTTGATTGTTGACAATAATACTGCGCAGCAAAAAGTATTGAATGAGTATTATGCAGCAGCAATGGATTCATATCAGTCTGGGAAAATCACCTACCAAATGAGTGAATTGACAGCGGGAAAACATACGCTGACTTTTAAAGTGTGGGACGTCAACAATAATTCATCTGAGAAAACCATCGATTTTGAAGTGAAAGCGAAAGAAAAATTGGAATTGGCACATGTTTTAAATTACCCAAACCCTTTTACTACCGCAACTAAATTCTTTTTTGAACACAATCAGGTGTGTAGTCAATTAGAAACTCAGGTGCAAATTATGACAATTTCTGGTCGTTTGGTAAAGACGATCAATAGAATGGTTAATACGCAAGGATTTAGATCAGAAGGCATTGATTGGGATGGAAAAGATGACTTTGGGGATCAATTAGCGAAAGGGGTTTATATCTACCGAATTTCAGCAAAAATGCCCAATGGTGAAATCGCAGAAAAAATAGAAAAATTGGTTCTTTTGAAATAGGACACAATAAAAGAGTTGATAATACGTATATTTGGCAGTCAAAAATTATGAATATGTTTAGAAAAGGTCTAGTGGGAATGTTTGTTTTATCTTCGATAAATGCATTTGCGCAGCCAACAGGAACTGTTAGTCAAAATGATTTACAGTTAAACACCATCACAACTGCACTGCCATTTATGTCGATTACACCAGACTCTAGAGCAGGAGCAATGGGAGACGCTGGCACAGCACTTAGTGGAGATGCCAACTCAATTTATTGGAATACCTCTGCTTTGATTTTTGCTAAATCGAAATCAGAAATTGCAATTTCGTACACGCCGTGGTTACGACAATTAACAAATGATATTCACCTTTCTTATTTGTCAGGTTACTACAAAATTAGTGATCGACATGTTGTCGGGGGAGCGCTTCGCTTTTTTAGCTTAGGTGAAATTACGTTTACCGATGCAAGTGGAAATGTGATTGGAAATAACAAACCAAGCGAGTTTGAATTGAATGCAGGTTATGGTTTTAAATTGGCCAATAAATGGTCGCTTGGTGTTACAGGAAAATTTGCGTATTCCAACCTTACTGGTGGTTTGCCTGTGGCTGGAGTTTTAACAAAGCCAGGAATTGTTGGTGCAGCTGACATCTCTGTTTCACATGTGAATGAAGAAGCTAAAATTGGAAAAATTCGTGGAACATACACATTTGCTACCACCATTAATAACATTGGCAATAAAGTAGCCTATTCTGAACTTTCTTCTCGCGATTTTATTCCCATGAATTTGAAAATTGGGAACTCTTTCAATGCAGAAATTAATAAGTTTAACACGATTTGTTGGGCCATCGATCTTCAGAAATTACTAGTGCCAACTCCCGCCATTTACGAATTGCAAGATGATGAATATGTCTTAATTTCTGGGAAATCAAATGATGTAGGAGTTATTTCTGGCTTGTTTCAATCGTTTGGAGATGCACCAGGAACTCCAGTGCAAGACGAGGATGGCGATTATGTACAAAATGCAGATGGTAGCTATCAAATTGTTAAGGGTACTAAATTGAAAGAAGAATTAGCTGAAATTAATATCGCAACTGGTTTTGAATACTGGTACAACAAAATGTTGGCACTTCGTATGGGTTTTTTCTATGAAAATAAAAATAAAGGAAATCGTCAGTATTTGAATTTTGGAGCTGGATTCCGTTACAACATGTTTGGAATTGATATTTCTTACCTAGCATCCGTTAGCGGAAGAAATAGTCCGCTTGCTAACACGCTTCGTTTTACATTGCGTTTCAATTTAGATGGTGCAGGAAAAAAAGCAACGCCAAAGACAGATAGTACTGGCGGAGGAACGGGTACAAAATAATGAAGTTACGAATTGGATTTGGTGTTGATGTGCATCGTCTTGCTGATACGCATGAACTGTTCATCGGTGGAAAAAAAATCGAATCTGATTTAGGCGCCGTTGGACATTCCGATGCTGACGTCCTTCTTCACGCCATTTGTGATGCCTTACTCGGAGCACTGAATCTCAGAGATATCGGGTTTCATTTTTCAGATACCGATCCTCAATACAAAGGAATCGACTCCAAAATCTTGCTTTCTGATACTTTTAAACTTATAAAAGAACGCGGTTATCACGTAGTGAACATTGATGCCACAGTTGTTCTCGAACAACCAAAATTAAATCCTCACATTCCAGCAATGCAAGTTATCATAGCAGCGATCTTAGAAGTAGAAGTTGATGTGATTTCTATTAAAGCCACCACCCACGAAAAAGTAGATTCCTTTGGTGAACGAAAAGCAGTGAAAGCATACGCTGTCTGCTTATTGAATGCATAAAACAAGCTACTTGTTCAAAAAATCATCTTGTGTTAATCAAATAGAAGCCCTATTTTTGTTTCACAAAAGCTAGGAATGAAAGTAAATCCAAACTACAATACAAAAGAAAGTTTAGTCGAGTTATACAACAAACCATTGTTAGAGTTGGTTTTTGAAGCAGCGACTGTTCATCGACAATATCATAATCCACGAGAAGTACAAATGTCTTCTTTGTTGAATATTAAATCAGGCGGTTGTCCAGAAGATTGTGGCTATTGTCCACAAGCAGCGCGTTATCATACCGATATCGAAACGCACAAATTAATGACGGTTGAGTCGGTGAAAGAGCAAGCTCAAAATGCTAAATCCAATGGTGCTTCGCGCTTATGTATGGGTGCAGCATGGAGAGAAGTGCGCGACAATAAAGATTTTGATAGCGTGATAGAAATGGTGCAAGCTGTGAACGACCTTGATATGGAAGTTTGCTGTACGCTTGGTATGATGAACGAAGAACAAGCAGTGCGATTGAAAAATGCAGGTTTGTTTGCCTATAATCATAACCTAGATACTTCACCAGATTTTTATGGAGATGTAATTTCAACGCGCGAGTACGAAGATCGTTTGAATACGATTGACAATGCACGTAAAGCTGGAATTTCTGTTTGTTCAGGAGGAATTATAGGAATGGGTGAAGCCATTGAAGACCGCATGGGTTTATTGGTGAGCTACATGAATATGGAAAATCCCCCAGAGTCTATTCCAATTAATGCTTTAGTGGCAGTAGAAGGAACGCCACTTGAGCAGCAAAAACCAGTTGAACAGTGGGAAATGATTCGCATGGTAGCCACTACCCGCATTGCCTTTCCTCAATCTGTTGTTCGCTTATCCGCTGGTCGCACTAAAATGTCTATGGAAGCACAAGCAATGTGTTTTATGGCAGGAGCAGGTTCTATTTTCGCTGGGGATAAACTATTGACAACTCCAAATCCTGATTACAACGAAGACATGGAAATGTTTCAAATTCTTGGATTGGTGGCGAAAGAAGCTTTTGCAGATGGTGAGAAACCAGTGACTATTCCTGATGAAAAAATTATTGAACGCAAACGAAAGGAAGCAGAACGCACATTAGAATTAGAAACTGCTCGATTGAAAGCTCCCAATACCGATTTTCAACCTAGAAAAATTACAATGAAATAATGGATCAGCGATTGATTCAAAAATTAAACAACAGAAAAGAAGAGGGAACCTTGCGTTCCCTTTTGTCATTTGAAGGAATGATAGATTTTCATTCGAATGATTATTTGGGTTTAGCGAAAGTTCCCACTGAAATTCAGTCGAACCAATTTGGAAGTACAGGTTCTCGTTTGATCTCTGGATCATCGAATGCAGCACTAGCGTGTGAAAGATTTCTGGCTAACTTTTTTCAAAGTGAAAGTGCCCTGGTCTTTAATTCTGGGTATGATGCCAACCTAGGTTTTTTCTCGTCTGTTCCACAAAAAGGAGATACCGTTTTGTACGATGAGTTCATTCATGCAAGCGTTCGCGATGGTTTGCGACTATCTTTTGCCAAATCGTTATCATTTCGACACAATGATGTAGCCGATTTAAAGCAAAAGCTGGAAAAATGCGAAGACACCATTTACGTTGCAGTAGAAAGCTTGTATTCCATGCATGGCGATCTTGCTCCTCTTTCTGAAATTGCAGCGCTCTGTAAGCAGAAATCGGCTTATCTGATTGTTGATGAAGCACATTCTGCAGGAGTTTTTGGTAAGCAGGGAAGAGGTTTAGTCGATGAGTTAGAATTGGGAGAAAAAGTCTTTGCACGATTGATTACCTTTGGTAAGGCCTATGGATCGCACGGAGCAGTTATTCTAGGGAGCGATGATTTGAAACAGTACCTTATCAATTTTGCGCGTTCTTTCATTTATTCTACCGCCTTACCTCCAGAATCGTACGAGCGAATTGTACAGATGGTTAATTATGCTGAGCTTCCTCAACTTCAAGCACAATTGCAAAATAACATCGCTTTGTTTCGTTCACAATTTGAAGCACTCAACTTACTATCAGCCTCAACATCACCAATTCAATCTTTACGCTTCAATAGTCGTGAGAATTTGATTACCATTTCAGATAAGTGCATAGCTGGTGGATTAGCAGTAAAAGCTGTTTTTTCACCAACAGTTCCAGAGAAAGATGAATGTTTGCGGGTTAATTTGCATTCATTTCAGCGGAAAAAGGAAATTGAGGTGTTAAAGGGATGTGTCTTTGGGAAGTAATAAGTCTTGTTTTTCAAAATTCCACAATTCCAAATATTTGGACCCGCTCAGGCTAATAAAACAGTGTAAAAACATTACTCCTCCTCAAATTCCAAACTCACCGAATTCATGCAATAACGTTTGTACGTCGGTGCGGGACCATCATCAAAAATATGTCCAAGATGTGAATTACATCTTCCGCATTCTACTTCCGTACGTTGCATTCCAAACGATTTGTCAACTTTATAAATCATGGCATCTTTGCGAATTGGCTCAAAAAAGCTTGGCCAACCACAACCACTTTCAAATTTCGAGGTTGATAAGAATAATTTATTCCCACACACAGCGCAAAAGTAAGCTCCTTTTACATCAGTGTCCCAGTATTTCCCTGTGAATGCTCTTTCGGTGCCTTGCTCGCGTGCGACGTGGTACAAATCTTCAGATAAAATTGTCTTCCATTCCTTGTCTGAAACTTCTAAATGTTCCGTTGCTGTTCTTGAATAATGTGGATTTTTCATTGCTGTTTGATTTTCTTTAAGTTGATCGTTAAATACTTTTTTAAATTTCTCTAATTTAGGTTGAATTACAAATTGACAATACGATTCATTGGAATTGTTTTCATAATAATCTTGATGATAATTTTCTGCAGGATAAAATGTTGAATACGCTGCTACTTCCGTCACAACTTTCGTGGGATAGGCCTCTTCATCATTCAACTTTTGAATGTAATAATTCGCAAGTTCCTTTTGCTTTTCATTGTGATAGAAAATCGCAGAACGATATTGTGTTCCTTTGTCATTCCCTTGCCTGTTCAATTGAGTAGGATCATGCGCCACAAAAAACGCTGCCAATAGTTGATCAAAACTGATCAGTGAACTATCGTATACAATAGAACACGCTTCGGCGTGACCCGTTGTTCCTGAACAAACCTGCTCATACGTTGGGTTTGCCACCTGGCCACCAATATAGCCGGAGCTAACTTCGCTCACGCCATTTAAGTGACGAAATTGCTCTTCCACACACCAAAAACAACCTGCCGCAAAAGTCGCAGTGTCGAGTCCTGCAGTGAGTTCTGAATTGTTTTTTACTTTTTTAGACTCATTTACCTGTCCGCAAGAAAATAGCGGCAAAAGAAGGAGGAAATACCATTTGTTTTTCATTTTCGGTTTAGTTTGATAAAACAATAATAATTCTAAATTCGATTCCTTTTTCTTATAAATTGTTAAATTCCAATCATCGTTTGAAAAAATAGTTAAACGGATAGGGGCAAAGAGCACGAAGAATACCACTTAAGAAATAATTTGCAAAATAAAGAATGTGAAGCATTACCATGTCAGTGGTTTGTTCTACCATAAACCCCTTTGCGCTCTCGGCCTCTTTGCGGTTAAACACCAAATTCGTAATCTGAATTCCACAATCGTGACGTCGATATACCTTCTGCTTCGGCACTCAATCAACGATTTTTTACATTGTAAATCATAAATCGTACATCGTAAATAATCCTTAACTTTGCTCACAATTTTCTACAAGATGTCAAACACCCAACCCTTAATTTTAGTAACCAACGACGATGGAATTTCTGCCAAAGGAATTGCCTCACTTATTGAAGTCGCAAAGGAATTTGGAACTGTGGTGGTTGTGGCGCCAGACAAGCCTCAGTCGGGAATGGGACATGCAATTACCGTCAATGGTATTTTGCGTTTGAATGAATACCATGGCTATGAAAATGTAAGCGCCTTTTCATGTTCAGGTACGCCGGTAGATTGTGTGAAATTGGGTATTTATGAAGTGCTGAAACAAACGCCTCAATTGATTATTTCTGGCATTAATCATGGTGAGAACACTTCTACAAATGTGCTGTATTCAGGAACAATGTCGGCCGCAGTTGAAGGCGCTATGGAAAATATCCCTTCTATCGGATTCTCACTTGCAGATTTCGATTCGAATGCCGATTTTTCGGTTGCACAACATGTGGCTAGAAAAATAATCACTCAAGCGTTTGAAAATCCATTTCCTGAGCATGTTTGTTTAAATGTGAATGTGCCAAAAGTGAAAATTGACGATTTAAAAGGCATCAAAGTATGTAAACAAGCCTTTGCTTTCTGGGAAGATCGATTCGATAAGCGTTTGGATCAATTCGGAAAACCATATTACTGGTTAACGGGTAATTTTGCAATGCAAGACAATGATGAAGATAGTGATCTTTATGCCATGCAGCATGGATATGCGAGCATTGTACCAACTCAATTTGATATGACGGCTTTTGAGTCGATCAACAATTTAAAAACGTGGAATTTATGAGCCTTAAAAATTTTAGCAAACAGCATCTTTATGGATTGTTAATTGGAATTTTAGTCCCAATTATACTTATTCCCCTGGTCATTTTAATCCTATCGTGGGCACAAAACTTCATGTTTGAGCAATTGTGGTACAAATTCCTTCACAACTCAAATGTGCGCGCAAAAGTCATTTCGATTACCCTAATTTCAAACCTTATTTGGTTTTATCTTTTCCTTAATAGAGAAAAGTGGAACTGGGCAATGGGCGTTATTTTGGGAACTATACTTTTCTTGCCTTACGTAATATACGTGCTATTCATTGCTTAATGGCAACTTCTAAAATCTATATCATTGCTGGTGAAGCATCAGGAGATTTACACGCTAGTAATTTAATGAAGGCGATATCAACCGAGTTTGATAGTACGATAGATTTTCGTTTTTGGGGTGGTGATAAAATGAAAGCGGTGGGTGGAACTTTGGTGAAACACATTCGTGAGTTAGCTTTTATGGGGTTTTGGGAGGTGATAAAAAACCTTCGCACAATTACGGGTAACCTAAAGTTTTGTAAAGCAGATATTCTTTCTTTTCAACCCGATGTCTTAGTCTTAGTAGATTATCCTGGATTTAATCTTCGCATTGCTGAATGGGCAAAGTCTCATAATATCAAGGTGATGTACTATATATCTCCACAGGTATGGGCTTGGAAAGAATCTCGTGTGAAGAAAATTCGTCGTTCAATCGACCAAATGAATGTTATCTTGCCTTTTGAGAAAGATTTCTACAAGAAACATCAAATGGAGGTGAATTATGTGGGACATCCTTTGATGGAGGTGATTCAAAAGTATAAAAACGAAGCGAAGTCCAAAGAAGCGATAAAAGGTGAACTTGGAATTGCTAATGCAAAGGTGATTACCTTGTTACCTGGAAGTCGCAAGCAAGAAATCGCTGTGAAGCTACCAATCATGTTGGAAGCTGCTAGACAATTTCCTTCCTATAAAATATTAATTGCACACGCACCAGCGATGGAAGCAGATTTTTACGCTCCATTTTTAAATGATGCCTGTTATTTGGTTCAAAATAGGACGTACGATTTATTGTCTATTGCAGAATTTGCGATGGTGACATCTGGAACAGCTACGCTAGAAACAGCATTGATTGGAACTCCACAAGTGGTTTGCTACAAAGGTTCTTCGATCTCGTATTGGATCGCTCGTCAACTTATTAAAATCAAGTATATTTCTCTTGTGAATCTAATCATGGATCGCGAAGTTGTCACAGAACTTATTCAACACGAATGCAATCCACAGCGAATTATTGAGGAGTTAAATAAATTAGCGGATGACGCTCCAAAGAGAGCTCAGGTACTGTCCGACTATGCCGAACTTTCCACTATGTTGGGAAATGGCGATGCTAGTTCAAAAGTTGCACGAAACTTGCTGAAACTAATTCGTTAAGATTCAGTAGAAGAACCCAATGATTCGCCTAATACATAGTATAATTTTTACCCTTTTATCAACTTTCCTGTTCGCACAGCAGTTGAGAATTGGTGTATTGCGAGATTATACCATGAAACGAATTTCCTTTTCGTATAACGATGGAAGTTACGGAATCTATGCTGACACCTCTTATTTTGGTGCAATTTTGCCCAATGAATTTGTCGATATTTTCTACGTATCAAAAGATAAAATTTTACTTAAAAAGGGGACGGTTGAACTCGGTCAATTCTCAAAAATTTATTTGGTGCAAAATCAATCCAATACTTCGCTAGTGCTAACACCTAAATCTCCAGTGGTAAAAGCGCGAAAGTACAAGGACGATTTTGAGATTTTTGCTGATAAATCGCAGTTAAATATCGTAAATACAGTGGATATCAACAATTATCTTTCAGGCGTAGTGGAATCAGAAGGTGGTGGTGGACAATCCAAAGAATACTACAAGGTGCAGGCAGTGATGAGCAGAACCTATGCGTTAAAGTATAAGTCAAAGCATGCTGCAGAAGGGTTTGATTTGTGTGATAGAACACATTGTCAGGCCTACCACAATATGCAGCGATTTACACCATTGATTGATTCAGCGGTGCTTGCTACGAAGAATAAAATTATTGTAATTGGCGATCATCAGGAATTGACCGATAGTTATTTTCACGCCAACTGCGGTGGACAAACATGCGAACCTCAATATGTGTGGAATTCAAAGGTTGATTACTTAAAATCGTTCAAAGACACGTTTTGTATTTACACAAAGCAAGCGAAGTGGACGAAGCGCATTCCAAAAGAGCGGTGGACAAATTTTATCGTCAAGAACTACGATTTCCCAGTTGATGATAGCACGTATGGAGTACTGTTGTACAATTTTAATCAAACCGAGCGAGCAGCATTTTTTGCGCATCCAATTTTTGGAATTCCACTGCGAGACTTACGTCAGGAGTTTAATTTAAAGTCTACATTTTTCAGCTCCCACTTGGAAGGAGAAGAAGTTGTTTTAGAAGGGCGAGGATTTGGTCACGGAGTTGGATTGTGTCAAGAAGGCGCAATGAAAATGGCAAAACTGGGCTATGATTACCAACAAATTTTAGAATTCTATTTCCCAAGCGTGAAAGTGGTGGATAGAAATGAGTTGGAATATTTTAATCAAAAAGAGCAAGAAGCATCTTTTTAGAATTCGTATTTATTTCCTTTTGAGTACAGTAGGTAAGATCGATTGAAAAGATTGATCAAAACTGAGTTGCCATTGATTTCATAAACACTCGTCTGCTGATTGGTTAACTCTACAACTTTCCCATCATTCAAGGTGCTTACTCCTCCCATAATGTTTCTGAATGCAATCGTATTGTTTTTTATTTGGTAATCCTTTGGAATATAATTGGCAAGTAGAATTTTTTCATTGTTTTGATACACGTATGCCAAATTATTTTCTACCCAATAAATCATGTCGTCTTTAACTTCCCATTGCGATGCACCAAAGTTACTTAGGTTTGTTTTCTCACCTTTTTTGTAAAGGATCAAATTATTATTCAAGTCTTCATAAACAATAAATCCTCTTCCTGCTCGGTACTTGTTCATGTAGAAATTCTCCACATCTACCAATTGACCATGGTCGAAAGCTGCAAAAGTTCGAGTTGTTGGATCATTGAAACAAATAATATCGCAACCTACTTGAAAATCAATAGTGCCATTCCATACGCCAATTTCAGTGGATGCTCCTTGGTAGTAAATTTTGTAATTGTTGCCGTTGTCTTTATACACGAAGATATTGTCGCCAATTACCGTAGGCATTTCCAAATCACCCGTCATTCTGAAAACTTCACGAATTTTATTGTTCCAATAGACATTGATCGTGTTGAAACGGGTATCTTCAAAAACAATAAGGCTATCTCGAACTTCATAGTTTTGTGCGAAGTAAGTGAGTGTTTGCAGTTTTCCTTTTTCCCACATGTTTAAAGTTGGACCAAACCCGTAGCCCATTAAATGGTCAGATATCTTATACGACACATTCAAGTTTGAAATGTCTTGACGCTCTTTTCCATCGTAGACTCTTAAATTGCCTCGCGTATCAATGTAGGCTACAAATTCATCTCCGTATTTATATTCCTTAATGCGTTGAAATTCAAGCTGACGAAAGTTTTCATTTTCAAAAGATTTGAAATAATAATTGTAATCCTCAAAAGGAAAAACAACTTGACTTATTGAAAATAAGGAGAACAAAGAAAAAACTGAGGTAAAAAAGAATTTCATTGCATCAAATTTAGCAAAATTTAGACCAAAAAAACCATTCCTTGCCTCAACGGCTATTTCCCAATTAAATTTCACCATTTATCAAAAAAACTCTACTTATTCGCAAATCATTATTTTCTTTGTACTTCATAAAAAAACTAAATTGATGAAAAAACTGATTTTGGGTGGAGCAGCGTTGTTGTCCACTTTTACAACTCAGGCTCAACAACGTAAAATTGACTTTGTCGAATATGACCTCGATAACGGGATTCATGTTATTTTGCACAACGAGCCATCTACTCCAATTGTTGCAGTTTCTGTATTGTACCATGTTGGGTCGAAAAATGAAAATGCAGACCGCACAGGTTTTGCTCACTTTTTTGAACACCTTTTGTTCGAAGGATCTGCAAATATTGGTCGCGGAGAATACAGTGAACTAGTTGAGAAAAACGGTGGTGCTTTAAATGCAAACACTTCTCAAGATAGAACTTACTATTATGAAATATTGCCCAGCAATCAATTGGAGTTAGGTCTTTGGTTGGAAAGTGAGCGAATGTTGCATGCAAAAGTAGAAAATACTGGTATCGAAACACAACGAAGCGTTGTAAAAGAAGAGAAACGTCAGCGTGTTGATAACCAGCCGTACGGAAGTTTTATGACGGAAATTTTCAGTAGAATGTTCTCTGTTCACCCTTACAACTGGGTGCCAATTGGAAGCATGGAGCATTTGGATGCAGCACAAGAAGAAGATTATGTAAATTTCTACAAAACATTTTACGTTCCTGCTAATGCTACTTTGTCAATCGCTGGCGACTTAGATATTGAGCAAACTAAAAAATGGATTGCTAAATACTTTGGAAGTATGCCAAAAGGTCAAGCAATCAACGTGCTAAGAGATTTTGAGAATTTAAGTGATGATGAATTTCAAACGCGTTATGGTATTGCAAAATCGAAATTTGACGCTAAAGACATGTTAAATTCGAAAGATCCTGAAGCAAAGAAATTTTTAGCGAAAATGGCTGCTACAAAAATTGAGATCCCTCGCCCAAAGAAAGATACTGAAGTATTGAAAGGGGAAACAAAATCTGTGGTGTATGATAACATTCAATTACCAGCGTTTTTTATGGCATACAAATTTCCACCTCAAACTGATGAAGATTCGTATGCTTTGTCAATGATGAATGAAATCTTATCGGGAGGAAGCTCGTCAAGAATCAATAAATCAATGGTTGAAAAGAAACAAATGGCGGTAGCTGCATTCTCTTTCAATTATGGATTAGAAGATGCTGGAGTTGGAATTTTTGCAGGGATAGCTATGAAAGGTGTTTCCTTAGATTCAATTCAAGCAGAATTCGATGCACAAATCAATTTAATTCAAACTGAATTGGTCTCGCAAGAGGAGTTTGAAAAGATTAGAAATAAAATGGAAAATGATTTTGTTTCTTCCAATGCTTCAATTGCCGGAATTGCAGAAAATTTAGCAAACAACCACGTTTACTTTGGTTCAGCAAGTTTGATTAATACCGAAATGGAAAAGTACATGAAAGTTACTCGTGAAGACATTCTTCGTGTTGCTAAAAAATACTTGACTAAGGATGCACGTGTAATCCTTCACTATTTACCAAAAGAACAATAAGAAATAGCATGAAAAAAATTATTATAATTCTTGGATTAATTGCTCCATCTGTATTGTTTGGACAATTGGACCGATCGGTGCGTCCAGAAGCTGGAAAAGCACCTACCATTAACATTAAAGATTCTGAGACCTTTACCACGGCGAATGGAATTACGGTGATTCTTTCAGAAAATCATAAACTTCCTAAGGTTTCTTTTGAATTGTACACTGGTGCAGACCCCATCATGGAAGGGCAAAAAGCAGGTTTATCTGAATTTATGGGCTCGATGATCATGTCGGGAACTACCAATAGAAGCAAAGATCAGTTAGACAAAGAAGTGGATTACATTGGGGCTAGCCTAAGTGCAAATGCTGACGGAATATCCTTGTCGTGTTTAACAAAACACCTAGATAAAGGACTAGCATTAATGTCAGACGTGCTTCTCAATGCAAACTTTCCTGCAAGTGAATTCGCTAGAATCAAAAAGGAGAAAGAGTCTGGGTTGTTAAGTGCAAAATCGGAAGCAGGTGTAATGGCGAATAATGCTGAAAGTAAAGCAATTTTCACAAATCACCCTTATGGTACAGTTATGACAGAAGTGACGTTAAATAACATAACGAATGAAGATCTGTCTGAATTTTACAAATTCAAATTCACGCCTAAAGGTAGTTATTTGGTTGTTGTAGGTGATATTACAATGGCGCAAGTAAAGGCAATGATGGATAAGTACTTCGCTACTTGGAATGGAATAGATGTACACAAAGCACCCACAGCTGACGGTACGTTCAATAATGGTAATAGAGTGATTTTTGTTAACAAACCAGGTGCTGTACAATCTGTAATCAATGTTTCTTTTCCAATGAAAATTAGAAAAGGTGACGAAGATCAATTGGCGCTTGAAGTATTGAATGGTGTATTCGGGGGCGGTGGCTTCGGAACTCGATTGATGCAAAATTTACGCGAGGACAAAGCATTTACTTATGGTGCTTACTCAACTAACAACATCACTGAATTTGGTTCTTGGAATTCAACTTCTGGAAATTTCAGAAATGAAGTTACGGATTCAGCAATCACGCAAATTTTACTCGAATTAAATAGAATTACGACAGAGTTAGTTACTGATGATGAGTTGAGCTTAACCAAGGCAGCAATGGCTGGTAATTTTGCGCGCTCACTTGAAAGAGCTTCTACAGTGGCTCGTTTTGCATTAAACATCAATAAACTTGGTTTAGCGAAAGATTATTACCAAACGTATTTGAAGCGCTTGGATGCCATCACAAAAGATGATTTATTGCGTGTCGCTAAAAAATACTTTACAGGAAAAAATTGTAATATAGTTGTTGTTGGAAACGATGAGGTCTTGACTTCATTGAAGCAATTCGACACGGATGGCAAAATTGAGAAGTTAGATGCTTTCGGAGATGAGGTAAAGGAAAGAACTCCAGCTGACATCACAAAAGATCAATTGACAGAGAAGTTCATTTTGGCGGTGACGAAAACTACAAGTTTGAAAAAAGCGAAAAAAGTCATCAAAAAAATCAAATCGAAAGAAGAGAAAATGGAAGTGACAATCGCTCAAGCTCCTTTTCCATTAAGCATTACTCGTGTTTGGATGGCTCCAAATATGGAGGGTGATAAAATGGAAGCGCAAGGAATGGTTTTCCAAAAATCATATTTTGACGGAACAACTGGTGGTTCAAGTTCAATGCAAGGCGGTAAAAAGGAACTTTCGGCGGAGGAAATTGCTGCAAAGAAGAAATCAACTGGTTTGTTTCCTGAATTGAATTATGCTACTTCTGGTGTTACTTACGAAATTCTTGGGGTAGAGGAAGTGAATGGAAAGAAATACTATGTATTGAATGTAAATGATGGTTACAATGAATCATTTGATTATTACAACACTGCAACTTTCTTGAAAGAAAAATCAATCGCTATCACGAAACAAGATGGAGAAACTGTTGAAATCACAACTGACATGTCAGAATTTAAAGATTTTAATGGCTTAATGTATGCCACAAAAACGGTTCTTCAAGTGAGTGGACAAGTCTTGTCTGGCGAAGTGAAATCCATTACTTTTAATGGTAAAATTGATTTGACGCTCTTCAAGTAAAAAACAAATGGCTTAATAATTGAAGCGTTCAACATTGTTGGACGCTTTTTTTTTGTAACTTAATGAAATTGAATGCGTAAATAGCTAGGAAGTGAATTCAAAATTTAAGTTATGAAAGCTCTGAGTTTTTTCGTGATAATGGCTTGTGTGACAATGCTGCAGGGGCAAACAAAGGTGAAGTCATTCTATTTTTTGTTCGATCAGAATGAACCAACAGAGTACTCCCAAAATCAATTGAAGTTATTTGCAGAATCAGTTCAAAATGGAGCTGTTAAAGTATTAGAAATAAACGCTTTTACCGACTCTTCTGGAACTAATCAACACAATGATACATTGTCCAACCAGCGATTGAATTTTATTTCAATGCAAATTCCAAATAGTTCAATTCTTAAAAAGCATGCGTATGCTCTAGAACGTCCTTATCAAATTGAAAATGTGCTCAATTGGAGAAGGGTAGATGTTATTTATGAAATGGAACCCCTCCAAGATAAAGTCGAAGTTGCTGCGAACGGTGAAGGTGCAAGTTTAACTGAAGGACAATTAAGCGACGGAAATGAGCATCTTCAAAACGATCCAGCTGTTACAAAAACGGTTACATCTAATGCTTTCGAAGAAAGTTTAACTGAATTGAGAGCCTTAGTTCTTGATATTTCATTTAAAGAGGGAACAGCGCAATTGCTGGATGTAAGTAAACACGAGATTGCTAAACTAGTAGCATTTCTTGATGAATACCCAAACGTTAATGCGCAAATACGTGGACATGTGTGCTGTGGAAATAATCTTAGGATTTCAAAAAATAGAGCAAAATCCGTGTACAAGGAATTAATCAAGGAGGGTATTGGTAAAAACCGATTGTCATTCAAAGGAATGTCAAACACAGAACCTTTGGTCTTCCCAGAAAGAACTAGTGCAGATCGTCAGAAAAATAGACGAGTTGACGTTAAGCTTTCGCTAAATCAATAAAAGCCTATCGTCGCTTTTGAATGATCTTCGAAACGCGACTCATTAAAATGATGGATAGGACAATAGCAATTGTCACCATGTAACCTAGTGTTCCAAAATTTTCTAGTGGACTTGTTTTTGTATCTTGAACAACTACCAAGCCACCAACTGCTGCCGCTATACCTCCAGAAATTTGTTGCAATGATGCGTTAATACTCATGAATGCTCCTCGGTCTTTTGGCATAGGTAGCGATGAAGTTAAAGCGGAAGATGGCACCATTCGGGAAGTGATACCAATCATCATCGCAATGTTTACAGCAACCACAATAGTAAATGAAACCATCGACATGTGCGTATAGACCATTGCTACAATACACATCCAAATTGAAGCGGCTGTAAATAGATAAAATTTATTAATTCTATCGCTTAGAATTCCGACGATTGGCATCAAAAGCAAAGTCGCAATCCCGGAGATAAAAAACAACAATGGCAAATCAAGCTCAGCAATGCCTAAATTGTTTACAGCATACGCACTTCCCCAAGGCATTATTAAATACCCACCAATGGAAAGGAAGGCAGTAGCTAGAAATCCAACTCTATATTCTTTATTTACAATGGTAGCAAGCATGTGTTTGATAGGATTTCCTTGTTGCAGTTTTAAATGCGCTGAAACTGGCTTTAAAGCAAGCAATAGACCCAATGCAATCAATAGCGCTAAACCAGCAATTGCGAAGAACGGCATGTGCCATCCATAACTTGAAGCAATGTACAATCCAATTGGAATCCCCAATACTTGACTAATCCCAAAGGCCATTTGCACAAAACCCATCACACGACCTCTTTGGTTGCTTTCAAATAAATCAGCAATTATTGCCATCGATATAGAACCAATTACACCACCAAAAATGCCTGTAAAAATACGTGCCGAAACCATCATCCAATAATTAGGTGCTAAACCGCAAAGTATGGTTCCAATAATAAATCCTACATAGAAAAAAATAAGTAATTTTTTCCGATCAAATTTATCAGCAAAACTTGCCGAAATAAAGCCTGAAATTCCAGCGGCAATTGCGTAGCTAGAAAACACGATTCCAAACTGCGTGGTGGTCATCGATAGTTGTTTCATAAGAATGTCTCCAAGTGGATTCATTACCATGAAATCTAATATTACCGTAAATTGTGTGAGCGCTAAAAGGAGAATCACCATCCACTGATAAGAAGTGAATTTTGTTTTTTGAATCGAGTTCATGGTGCAAATTTACCGACTATTAAAGTTTTAAAATTTGTTTGTTGGAAAAGAAATCCGAATTATTTTTAAATTTCGATTGAACCTTTGTATTTTTGACATGTACAGAGGGAAAAATAATGCCATGAACAAGCTCATCATATTCGTTGTTAGTGTCCAACTAAATTTTTCTTTTGCACAAGTGATTCAAAATGGAGTTTCCACTCCAAAAGAAGAACTAATGGAAGTACCATCGGTTCAAACAGAATCGAAAAAGGAAAGTACTGCTGACAAGCAGTTTAAAACCACTGAAAACAACTCCCAGCAAATTGAATCTGCTGTCAGTACCTATTCAATAACACGTGATGCTGCGAAAAAATCTCGCACACAGAGAACACCTACTTCGTATAATCAAAAACAAATGGATGTTTCTGTGGATATATTAGAGAAATCTGCTCCTAATTCATTCGAATATCATTTGTTTACCTACTTAGCAGGAAACTACAATGTAGATTTAATTGAACATCTCAACAAAGCTGAGAAACTTCAAGCAAATAGTACCGAAGTTTTAACTCAAAAGGCTGCTTATTTTATTATTAAACAAGAAGGCTCGAAAGCACTTTCTTATTTGGAAAAATTGGTGGGAGCTAAAACGATTTCAAAGGATGTTTTGAACTATGCCGAGGATCTTCTTCGCTCAGTACCCCAAAATGGTTATCTCATTACGCACGGCTTTGATGATACTTATGGAGCATTGTATCAGCAACTGAAGAAGAAGGTGAGAGCAGATGTTACGATTGTTTCTCTTGACCTGCTTCAGAGTGATTACTTTAGAACGCAGTTGAAAAAGAAAGGTCTTAAATTCCCAGAACGAACTACCATTGATGTAGATTTCTTGAAGCAATTTACTGAATTGAATGAGCAATCAAATCTGAGCCTCGCAACAACTGTTCCGAAGGAATATTTAGCTCAAATTGCATCAAAATTATTCGTTACTGGTTTGGTATTTACTTATTCTGCGAGTGGTAATTTTGATAACTACACGAAGAACAAAGAATTGTGGTCGAACGAATTGAAAAAATACGGAATCAACGATGTGCAAACAGACAAAGGAAAGCAGTTGTCCGCGAATTATCTTCCAATGTTATTGCAGCTTGCAAATTCAGGAGCTTTATTGAAACAAGATGTAAAAGAACTAGATAAAGTAATTGATAAAATTGCGAAGCAGAGTAATAAAACAGAACAAGTTAAGAAGCTAAAAACATATTGAAGATAGTTAAAACGCCATACAATTCAATGTCCGATGAGGATTTGATGCGCTCCATTTCCAACGGGGAACGGAAGGCTTTTGACGAAATTTATGCCCGATATTCAAAACCATTGCTCGCTTATTTCATGCGAATGTTATGGAAAGACAGAGAAAAAGCGGAGGATTTTGTACACGACTTATTTGCAAAAATAGTGCAGAAGCCAGAATACTTTGATGTTACCCGAGCGTTTAAAACGTGGGTGTACTCCGTTGCCAATAACATGTGTAAGAATGAGTACAAAAAGCAAGAAGTAAGAAAGGGTACTCAAAATAATTTGGACTCACAATATCATATTTCTGATGAATCATCGAATGTGATGGGGGAGGTGCAAGACGTGTTTTTTAGAGAAGCCTTCGAAAAAGGGATGGTGAAGCTGGATGAAAAGCATCGTGAAGTATTTTTATTGAGGCACGTGCAAGGACTTTCTACGAAAGAAATTGCTGAAGCGCTACAAATAAATGAAGGAACAGTAAAATCGAGAGTGTTTTATGCAATAAAATACCTCTCCGAAGAATTAAAAATGTTTAACCCTGTATTCAATAGATAAGATGGAAGCAGATATCGAAAAATTAGTAAGCACCAAATCGTTCAAGGATCTCACGATTCAGGAACGAAATGAGTGGGCGGATCTTTTCTCTACGGAGGAAGAGTACGAGCAAATGCGTTCTATGTTCTTAGGACTTGAAACGATCAAAGAAGAGGAGTTTGAACCTTCTGCAAAAGTGAAGCGATCTTTGGACGATTTGTTTGAGCAAACTCATGGAATGAAGGCAGGGGTTGTAAAAACTTCGTTATGGACGAGAATTTTCCCTCAAGAAAAGTCATTCTTTCAACGACCATTAGTCCAAATGGCAGCGGCGTTAGTATTAGTCTTGTTGGCAATACCATTTTTTACTCAAAATTCATTTAAAAATGATGTAGTACAAATGGCAAAAGAAGATTCATTCGGTGCTAAAAAGAATTCAACAACCACAGAAATGCCAGTAGCAGAATTAAATAGTGAAGGTAGTATCAGTAAAAATTCTGCTGCTTCTGGTGCATTGGATGAGTCTCCATTAGTTGCAGACGCAGAGATGGTGATGGCTGAAGCAGAGGACATGTCTGAGGATCAAGTAATGTCGGCGCCAGTACCTTCAATTGCGCATTCCGATCTGGATTTTGAACGCCAGGAAAATAGTGGATACGCTGCCGCAGCGGCAGTAAAATCAACCAGTGTTGCAGAACAAAAGGGTGTTTTGGATCTATTAATTGTCACATTTTAAGATGCGTAGCGCACTTTTTTTCGGACTTCTTTTCCTCTTCATTTCATGTGGAAAAAAGGTAAGTAGCAATCAAGAGTTTTCCTTAAAATATGGAAAATCTGTTTTCGTCACTTTGTCAAATGGTGATCAATTAAAAATAACATTTGATAAATCGGAGGAATCGCGCTGTGCACCCAATGTGCAATGTATTTGGGAGGGTTTTGCTAATGTGGTACTTTCAATAAATCAAGAAGAAGATTCGCTCGGTTTACTGCAATCACCGCATCCTTCAAGCGTTTCTCATGGAAATTTTGAAATCAAACTATTGGAACTCAATTATCCTTCAGATGAAGACTTTGGTAAGCAAGAAAAAGCGAAAATTACGTTGAAGGTGGTAGAGTAAAAATGCTGAATTAAGAATGTAGAATTAAGAGCTTAATTGGATCTCTTAATTCTACATTCAGCATTCTCAATTCGTTTTATAAAAAGGCAATTTAACCACTTTCGCTTTCAATCCTTTGTCGCGCACAGAAACATAAATTTCACTATCTAATGAAGAGAATTCAGTGCTTACGTAGCCCAAGCCAATTCCCAATTTCATAGATGGCGACATTGTTCCAGAAGTTACTTTTCCAATAACATTTCCTTGTGTGTCATGAATTTCGTAATCGTGACGAGGAATTCCTCTATCGATCATTTCAAATGCGACTAATTTTCGTTGCACTCCAGCTTCTTTTTGAGCTTTTAATACATCACTATCTACAAAGTCTTTCGTAAATTTTGTAATCCAACCCAATCCGGCTTCTAAAGGAGAAGTAGTATCGTCGATATCATTGCCGTACAAGCAGAAGCCCATTTCTAAACGTAAGGTATCTCGAGCAGCTAAGCCTATTGGCTTTATTCCAAATGCTGCTCCGGCTTCAAATACCTTGTCCCAAATTTGAACAACTTCAGAATTTTTACAATAAATTTCAAATCCTCCAGCTCCAGTATAACCTGTAGCAGAAATGATTACGTGTTCAATTCCAGCAAATGGACCAACTTCGAAATGATAATATTTTATTGCAGATAAATCTACAGTTGTTAATGATTGCAATGCTTCTGTTGCTTTAGGACCTTGGATGGCAAGTAAAGAATAGTCATCTGAAAGATTTTTCATTTCAACATTACCTGTATTGTGCGAAGCAATCCAATTCCAATCTTTTTCAATATTTGAGGCATTTACTACCAATAGATATTGATTTTCTTTCATTTTGTAAACTAAAAGATCGTCAACTATTCCACCTTTTCCATTCGGCAAACAAGAATATTGTGCTTTTCCAATAGTTAATGTAGATGCATCGTTAGTTGTAACGCGTTGAATCAAATCCAATGCTCCTTCACCTGTTAACAGAAACTCACCCATGTGAGAAACATCAAAAACACCAACTCCAGATCGAACTGTTTCATGTTCTGCATTTACGCCTTCATATTGAACAGGCATATTGAATCCGGCAAATGGAACCATTTTCGCTCCTAAAGCAATGTGTTTGTCGGCAAGGGTAATGTCTTTGATCATAACTGTTAATTTTGCAACAAAACTAACAAATTTTTTATCAAGTACTTTTCAGAAGTTCAATCTTTCCACTTTTGATGATGTAGCGTTTTTTATTCAATTCAAAAATTTTGCCCTCTGCTAATTTTGCAAGATCAAGTAAATCTTTTTCAATAGTGTGAATAGATCCTCCCGTATCGCGTGCAAGATTCAATAGTTCTAAGTTGACAAAAAATTGTGTGCCACAAACTACAATCCGAACAGGAACCTTTATCTCTTTTGTTAAGGATACATCTCGCAATGGAGCATAATTATCGGCAATAAATATTATTTCTGTAGCTTTTGGAAAGTCCTTTTGTGCTTGCAGTATAGCTTCAATACCATTTTCTTGTATATCTCCTCCACTTCCTCCACTTCGAGCAGCGTTCAAAGTTTTTAAAAATAAGTTATATTCCTTTGCGCTAGAAATGTAGATGCCGCCAGTTTTTCCAGTAATTTTTTCTGAATCCATTTTGCTGTTTCCATCATTAAACAAGACAAAATTTGTCGTTTCTAATTTGTTTAATTTGTACAAGTACCAAAGTCCAACTTGCGCTATGTAGGGCGACATGCTTCCAGTGACATCAGTAACAATGGTTGAGTTTTTCCAGCTTTTATTTCTTCGCATTACTGCGACTACCGTTGAATCTGAGAATCGTTTGAAATGTTCGTTTTTTACAGGGATTGAATCATTTGGCGGCAGGGTAGTGCTTAAATAGCTATCCTCTCTCAAGGCCTCTTCTGGTCCATACGGAGGACGATAATGAATAATTACTCCATGAAACATTATTTTCGCATCCGCTTCCGATTTACAACCCATTTGGCGAATGAGCCTCCAACTAATTGTTTCATCACTTACCAATGTGCCATTTGCTTCTAGTGCTTTTTTAATTCGTTCTTTGTTGAGTTCCATTAAATCAATTCCTTTTGGGAAATCAGTGAAAACGAGGTCAACTTGAAAAACTTTGGAGTCCTTCATTTTAGCTTTATCCATTATCGAAATGATGGTTGCACTTCCAAAATTCATGTTGATGACCAACGCTTCTAAATAACCCGAGGGTATTCGGTACTGCATGGTTTGAACTTCTTTTTGCGTTAAAATGTCGTCAATTGATCGACTGTGTGCAAATAATGGGAGAGCCACTAAAAGCACAAGATTGAATGGAGATTTCATAGTCTTGATTTTCACTGTAATGCAGAAAATCAAAAAGGTAACAATTAGAATTTTTCAGCCAATTCCTTTCCTACCAAACTACCAATCGCAACACCCATTCCACCCATTCGAACCCCAATTCCAATGTGTTCTCCAATTTTTTTGATGATGGGTTCTTTTGTAGCACCAACCCCCATGATGCCTGCCCATCGATAGTCAATTTCAACCTTTTGATTAGGTAGTATGATGTTGTGAAGTAGCGATTCTAATGCGTTCATAATTGTTGAAGTGGTAGTCAATTGACTGTTGGTTTCTCCCTTGAAATCCAAATTTCTTCCTCCACCCAACAAAATGCGTTGATCAATATTCCTAAAATAGAAATATCCACAATCGTAATGAAAAGTCCCTTTCACTTTAAGATTTGGAATTGGTTTCGTTACCAAAACTTGCGCTCTGGCTGGTTGAACATCTTCCTCGATCAATTCAGAGGCAAAACCATTTGTGCAAATCAACATCTTTTTTGTTTTTATCTCACCAATTTCACAATTCACCAGCACCTCATTGGCTTGACATTCAAATGATTTTACTTCAATTCCAAAAAGTACATCAATATTGTTTTCTATCGCAAGTTGGTAGTATTTACGGATCATTTTACCTGTGTCTATTTGTCCTTCCAAGCGATTGTAGAATGACGTGCATAGTCCTGCAAAGCCAAATTTTTCGTTGATTGAATTGTCCTCAGAGTAAACAAACTTCTCTCCAGTAATTTGCCTGATTTTTTCATTCAAATAATCGAGTTTTTCTCCACATTGTGTTTGTTTTTCAATTTGGTTGTTGCTTATTAAATCCCATGACCCTAATTGCTGAAAATTCATATTTTCTTTTCCAATCAATTCACTCAAATAATTCAACCCTTGCCATCTCTTTTCAACCGTTTCCCAAACTTTATTTTCAGAAATACTTTTCAAGTCGTCTAAAAGTTCTGTAGAACTACCAAAGCATGCAAATCCGGCATTTTTACTACTCGCTCCGGAGGGTAAGTACCCTCGTTCCACGATCAATATTTTTGCAGCAGGATATCTCTTGCGAAGGTGAATGGCAGTACTATAACCAACAATTCCTGCTCCTACGATTAAAAAATCTATTTCTTCGAAAAAAGTTTTCCGTTCCCAATAACTTAATTGCTGAATATTTAGCATAGATTTTAACGCTTAATGAACATTTTTGTCCATATTTGTAAATAAAATTTAACTCAAATTTAAACCAAATCTGTAACTCGTTGTACAGAGAATCGTTTAATTGAAAGATATGAAGTGTTTTTATGCGTTTTTACTGACTTTTCTAGTTGTCACTGGTGGATATTCACAAAGTGCTTTTCGTGTTGATGGAACTTTGAAAAATAAGTCTAATGGGAAACCTGAAACAGGAATCAAAATTGAAATTATACAAGGAACAACCCTGGCTTCCACAACAACAACTTCCAACGGTCGTTACGATCTTAAATCTGATGTAGATTTAAAAAAACCATTTACGGTTAAATTTTCCAAGGCTGGATTTGCACCAAAAATTGTTGCGTACGATTTTTCTAAGATGAATCCAGAAGATGCCCCAGCAGGCGAATTTAAACCTGCAAAAGGTGATGGAGAAATGATTCCTATTGACGCCGGTATTGATTTGTCATTTTTGAGCAGTGAACCTGTAGCTAAGTTTTATTGGGATGAAAAAAATCTTGTACCTACTTATGATGCAGGATACGGAGATAAGATGCGTGTTAAAATAGAAAATATTTTAGCCGCAGCTAGTGCAAATAATGGTGCTGATGATGCAAAATACAATGCGCTAATTGCAGAAGCGGATAATTTATATGGACTCAGCAAGTGGGAAGAAGCACGTACTAAATACGAGGCTTCTTTGCAGTATAAGCCAATGGAAAAGCATCCAAATGATCGAATTGTGGAATTGGACGCGCTGATTTTAGCGAAACAGAAAGAAGCTATTGCCAACGGAAATGCAGATACTGAGTACACTAATTTAATAACTGCTGCCGATGCGCTAAGAGACCAAAAAAAATACGAGCAAGCGATTTTAAAGTACGAAGAGGCACTTCGTAAAAAACAAGAAGATTATCCTGAGACACAAATTGAAGTACTGACAAAATTGGTGGAAAGTGATAAAAAATACAAGGAAGCTATTACTCAAGCGGATATGTTTTTTACACAGAAATCGTTTTTAGCTGCTAAAGACAAATACACGATTGCCAATAAGTTAAAACCAGAAGAACCGCATCCAATTGCGCGTTTGGCAGCAATTGCTGCAAAGGAAAACGAATTAAATGCTGCTAGCGAGAAAAAGAAGAAATATGAGGATGCACTTGCTGCCGGTGATGCAGCTTTTGATGCTGCAAAATGGGTGGATGCCAAGGCTGCGTATCAATTGGCATTAACAATTGAAACTGGTTCATCGTATGCCGATGAACGCAGTAAGTTGTGTGATATAAAAATTGCCGAGCAAGCGGCTGAAATCGCGAAGCAAGAAAAAATCGCGAAGTTTTTAGAAGAAGGAAACACATTATTCGTAGGCTCCAAGTGGAATGATTCCAAAGCAAAGTATGATGAAGTAATTAAACTTGACAGTGAAAATGCAACTGCATTGGCTCGTTTGGATGAAATTGCTTTAAAAATAAAAGAGGCGGGTGATTTGGCAGCTCAAAAAGTGAAATTTGACAAGTTGGTGTTGGAAGGGGATGCCTTTGCGAAAACAACAAAGTGGAACGATGCTAAATTGAAATACGAGGAAGCTATTGCAATGCAAGCAGATCCTGCGGTACAAACAAAATTAGATAATGTTAATAAGGAACTACAAAAGTTAGCTGACAAAGATGCACTAGACAAGCAATTTCAGGAATTGAAAGCAGCTGGATTGTTGTTGGCTAGTGAAGAGAAATGGCTTGATGCGAAAGATAAGTTGACACAGGCAAATGGAATCAAAATAGATGCTCAAGTGACAGCTAAACTAGCTGAAATTGAAACGAAAATCAAAGCCAATGAATCGCTATTGAAACTAGAGCAGGAGTATGCTGCCTTAATTGAAAAAGCTACTCAGAAGGAACTTGCAAAAGAATACGATGCTGCGATTGCTTCCTACAAAGAAGCTGGAATGAAGAAGCCTACTGAAGAGCTACCAAAAATTAAAATTCCTGAATTGGAGGCTTTGAAAAAGGCCAATGCCTTGCAATCAGAACTTGATAAAAAATACAATGAATTTTTAAGCAAAGGGAAAGCATTGATGGCGAATAGTCAATATCTTGCTGCGATTACGGAGTTCAATAATGCTTTAGCACTCAAATCAGAAGAGAAAGAGCCTGCGGATCTAGCAGCAGAGGCGGAACGGTTAGAGCGAGAAAAAGGAAATGAGGAAGACTCTAAAATTGAAAAGATTTTTAGTGTTGCTCAATCAAAATTTGACGAAAAAGACTATACCAAATCAAAGGAGTTAGTTGAACGTTATTTAACATTCAAAAAAGACGAACCGAAAGCAATAGATCTCTTAAAGAAAATTACTGACCTAGAAAAGGCAAAGCGCGATTATGATTTAAAGATGATCGAAGCAGAAAAATTATCTGCGGAGAAAAAATACGAATTAGCTATCAATGCCTTCGAACAAGCAAAATTGATAAAAACGGATGAAACAAAGCCACAGGAGCGAATCAATGAAATAATTGCTTTACAAACTGCATTGGCGTCTAGTGCTGAGAAAGAAGCCATTTATGCTGATTTCATGCAAAAAGGTGGATTAAGTGAAAAAGCCGAAACATGGGATCAAGCTTTGGTGAATTATCAATCTGCATTAAATACGAAGCCAGGCGACAAACCTGCGCAAGCTAAAGTAACGGCAATGCAGGCAAAAATTGATGAATTGGCAAATAAAATGCGCAGTGAGCAGGAACGCATCGATAACTTTAAGAAACTTATCCAAGAGGCAGATAATCTTTTTGCTTCTGAGGATTACTTGTCTGCTAAATTGAAATATGAGGCTGCGTTAGTTATTATTTCCGACGATGTTTACGCTATTAAACAAGCAGCAGAATGTCAGTTGAGAGAAGGTTTGCGTAGTGAAAATCAATTCAAGAAAGGCTATCAGAAAATTATTGAAAAAGCAGATGAGAATTTTGATGTAAAGGACTACGATAAAGCAATAGAATATTACAAGCGTGCAGAGGGGATGAATCCGACCGATCCATATCCACCAAAACGATTGAAGGAAATTGATGCAATTCTAAATCCACCAGCAGTGGTGAGTGTTAACTTGCAGCCGCTAGGAATTCCGTACGAAGAAAATTCGATCGTAGACGGACAAGCTTTGTTATTGCAAGCAGAAGCTGAAAGAAAGAATTTCAAGGATCAAAAAGTAGAAGACTTGGTTACAAATGCCAATGCTACAACAAATGAACTTGGTGAAATTGCTGATGAGAAACAAGTTAAAAATACCAACGAAATTTTTAAAGTGACGAGTCAGGTGATGGCTGATGTAAAAGAAGGCGATGAGCGCCGTCAAGCGATTGTTGAAGCTCTTCGTGTTGCTGACAATGAAAATGAATTGATTGACCGGGCAGCACAGGAATATAAAAATGCAGATTTATTGCGTCAGCAAGATCGATTGGATATAGTGGAAGGAACTAATCAATTGGATTATTCTGTGAGAGATGAAGTATACGGTGCCAATAACAATGTGCTTCATGCATACGAAGGTGCTTTACAAGCAGAGCATATTGCTGCAAACGAAGGTGAAAATAATACAAGTCTCCAGACAGATCAATCGCTTAAAAAGGTGGTCGGAGAACTTTCAGAAACAGACTATCAAAAGGTGGAACGTCAAATGAAAAACGAAGGTATCGTTTTAGAAGTTGCTGCCTACTCTGCCGAATCATATAGTGCAATAGCAAATGCTAAATCAGAAGCATTGCTTGATAATGAAAATCAAATTGAGCAAGTGACTATTGGTTACTCCGAAAAAGCAATCCTCGATTCGAAACATGCACCTGAGAACAAGGAAAAAATTACAGTAGTTTCTACAATTTTTACGGATGCTGAAAAAATTAGAGATGAAGCATTTTCGCAGCGAACATCTGACAATAATCAAAATTTAGGTGGCATCACTATCAGTTTAAGTGAAGATGAAACCAATCGCGATGAAAATCGACAAGAAAATGTTGAATTGGTCAAAGGAAATGAATCGAATATCATCATCGGGAAGCAGGAGAAGTTCGAGTCTGAGAATTTAAAGTACCTTAAAAATAAAAACTCGATTGAAACTGAAGCAATTAATCAAAAGGGTGTTGTTGTGCAAGGGGAAAATCAAGTGGCTGGAAACATCACTGGAATTGAAAATAAAACAATTTTAGCAAAAGATAATTTGGCAACAAGATCAATGTCGGATGATGCACAGCGTCAGGATACCCGTTCTGGTATAGAGATTCGCACAGCAAATGCGGAAGAATTTAGCGGTTCATCCACCGATAAGCAGCATGCTTCAAACGAGAAAGTGAAAGATTTAAATACGTCTATTCAAGTAGATCAAGTTAACAAAGAACAACATAAACAAGAAGAATTGTTGGCAGCACGTGCTAAAATTGATCAAATTGAAGCTAAGAAACCAGAAAAAGCGTCGATTAAAAATTCACTAGGTGAAGAATTTCCGGAAGGAGTTTCGCAAGAATCTTTTACACAAAACGATGAAAATGGCATCATGAAGGCAATCATAACGAGAAGAATTGTGGTTAGAAATGGTGAAGGATCTGTGTATGTTAGAACTCAAACACTTCACGCTACTACTTATTCTAGAAATGACAAGCCCATCACTGAACAACACTGGAACAGTGAAACTGCTGGAGCTAATTTGATTAAGAATTATTAGTATTTATAATGCAAATTGATAAACAAGTAGGGGCGAAAAATGTTTCGCCCCTACTTGTTTATCAATGTTTCAAATGGATGATTTATTCTAATGTATTTTTCTGCCCTGGTGTTTATGAAATCATTCCGATGGATTTCCTTGAAGCACAAAATTTGTTAACATCTGTAAATCGATTTTGAAAAAAGCATACATTTAAGCTAAATTTAATTTACAACATGAAAAAGTCTTATTTAGTAATTGGTGGTATTATCTTTTTGATATTGATCGCTATGTTTACCTACCGTAACATTTACAACGGTGCTGTTTCCCTTCAAGAAGGTGTTGACAAAAGCTGGTCGGATGTGCAATCTACTTACCAACGTAGAGCTGATTTAGTTCCACAATTGGTTGAAGTTGTAAAAGGTGCGGCTAAAAACGAGAAAGATATCTTAACTCAAGTTACCAATGCACGTGCAGGATTAACTGGCATCAACCAAGAAATTTTAGATGCAAAAAATCCAGAGCAGTTAGAAATGTTAGGAAAGAAAATCAATACAGCAATTAACTTAACGTATGAGGCATATCCTGAAATTAAGTCAACTGCAAACTTCGGTGCGCTGCAAGCACAATTAGAAGGAACTGAAAATAGAATTAATAAAGCGCGCAACGACTATAACGAAAGTATCAAAGGATACAATACGCACATTCGCGGCTTCTTTGCTAGTATGTTCTTAAATAAAGAAACTTTCCCTAAGAAAGATGGATTTAAAGCTGCTGCAGGATCTGAAAATGCGCCTAAAGTTAGTTTCGAGTAAACATTCATAATGCGGCTTGAGATTCAAGCCGCTTTTTTTATCTCTTATTGTGTCAAAAGATCGTTTTACCGAAGTAGAAAAAACTGCTATTGTCAATGCAATTCGCACCGCTGAGCAATTAACCTCAGGTGAAGTTCGTGTGCATATCGACGAATTATGCGAAGGCGATGCCTTGGATAGAGCAGTTGCAATTTTTCATAAGTTAGGGATGTCAAAAACAGCAGAGCGCAATGCAGTTTTGATTTATTTGGCGCTGGACGACAAGAAATTTGCCATCATTGGCGATAAAGGGATTAATGCTGTGATTCCTCCTCATTTTTGGGATGATGAACGCGATTTAATGATTTCCTATTTCAAAAAAGATCAATTTATTGAAGGTTTAGTGGAAGGGATTTTAAAAGTCGGAGAGCAACTTCGAGCGTTTTTTCCGCATCAGTCAGATGATAAAAATGAATTAGATAACGACATTACTTTTGGTCAAGAATAACTTTTCGATGTATGATAAAGCTTTTTAGAAATAGTATTGTTGTTATCTGCTTTTTACTTGGATTTGTTTCCTTTGCGCAGAAAGGAATACCCGAACCACAAAATCCACCGAAGCTTTACAATAATTTTTCTCAAGAATTTCCTGATTTTATTAGCGAAGGTGAAGCACAAGCACTTGAAGAGAAGTTGGAAAATTTTGCGAAAGCAACATCCAATCAAATAGTTGTCTTAGTTGTAGATGATTTAGGGGGATACGAACCGTCTGAATATGCTACAGAAATTGGAGATCAATGGAATGTTGGCCACGAAAAAGAAGACAACGGTGTTGTGATTCTTATTAAACCAACTGGCGGAAGTGGAGAGCGAAAAACATTTATTGGAGTTGGTCGTGGCTTAGAAGGGGCAATTCCAGATCACACCTGTTATGAAATTGTGGAAAATGAAATGATTCCAAAATTCAAAAACGGAAATTTTTCTGAGGGAATTACTGCTGCTGTCGATGTTGTGATGGCGTTAGCGAAAGGTGAGTACAATTCAGACCAATATGCTGAGCAAAATGACGATACTGTTGGGACGATAATAGCAGTATTGATTCTCCTTGTTGTGTTCTTTTTTATCTTCCGTCAGGCCAAGAAAAATGGTGGTGGAGGTGGTGGTTACACCATGGGAAGCTATGGCAGTAGATCATGGGCAGGAGGTTTCTTTGCAGGAGGTTTTGGAGGCGGTTCTAGCGGCGGTTCTAGCGGCGGTTCTAGCGGTGGCTTCGGTGGTTTTGGCGGCGGCAGCTTTGGTGGTGGTGGTGCCGGCGGAAGTTGGTGATGTTATTTTTTTTGAATCAGCAAACACTATTAACTCCAATTAATGAGCAACAATATTTCTAAATAGTATTGGTGCTGTACTTGGTATCTAAAAAACCTTAATGGATTTCAGGTCATTTTAGATCCTCACATAATTATATTTTCGGTTTCAAAAAGTAGCATTTCTTTTTATCTGTAAGAATGATCTTTAATTGTGTAAGTCACAAGGTGTAAACAATGTCGACCTTTGACAAAAGTGTAAACTCTTTCACTTATTAAAACACAATTATGAATCGATTATTACCTTTATTATTAGTGTCAGCAACATGTATGTTCACTTCGAAAGAAGTTGAGGCACAAGTTATCACAATGGGAACGACAGCAGATTTCGTTCTATTTTCTTCAAACGGAGCAATCACAAACACAGGATTTTCTCATCTTACAGGTCACGTTGGAACAAATGCTGGAAGCAGCACAGGATTTGGAAATGTGGATGGTGTAATGCACGATCAAGACGGTGCTTCTGCATTGGCAATGGCAGATTTGGGTATACTATACGGTCAATTGGATAATGCAACAGCAACTTTATTTCCAGCACCTCTTTTAGGAAATGGATTAACATTGACACCTGGTGTTCATTACATTGGTGAAGCGGCTTCATTGGAATTGGAATTAATTCTGGATGGTCAGAACTTGACGAATCCTAAATTTATCATTCAAATTGATGGTATGTTGGCTTGTGGACCAAATTCAAAAATCAAACTAATTAATGGCGCTGAAGCGTGCAATGTGTATTGGAAAGTTGAAGGTGAAGTTACGATGGCTGCGGGTACAACCATGAGAGGAACAATCCTTGCAAACCAAGCAGCAATTACAATGAATGCAGGAGATACATTAGAAGGTAGAGCACTTTCATTGAATGGTGCGATTTATTTGGATGGATTGTTCGCTTACAAACCAATTGGTTGTGGAAGTATAGAATTAACTGGACCAATGGCACCAACATTAGGAACGACATCTTGTTTTGCTTTATTTACCGCTTCAGGAGAAATGTTAAATTCGGGAGTTACAACCGTAACTGGTGATGTAGGAACAAATGTTGGTTTAACAACAGGTTTTGATCCATTGACGGTTACAGGTATGGTACACCCAATTCCAGATACAGAAACAGATGCATGTGCAAATGATTTATTGATAGCCTACACATATTTAAATACGCTTTCGTCGGATATCGAATTATTGTATCCAGCTCAATTTGGAAACAACTTAGTTTTAACACCACATACTTATGTAATGAACGGAGCGGTAACTTTCACAGATACTTTGTATTTGAACGCTCAAGACAATGCAGATGCTGTTTTTGTAATCAAAACAAATGCAGGTGCCATGAGTACGAGCACGTATTCAAAAGTTATTTTAATCAATGGAGCACAAGCGAAAAACGTTTACTGGAAAATTGATGGAGCGCTTGAAATAAATGACTATTCAATTTTCAAAGGAACAATGATCGTGAATGGTGGAGCAGTGAATTTAGCTACTGGCGTTAACATTGAAGGAAGAGTTTTGGCGACAGTGGGTGATTTTCATACTTCAGCAATTACAGCAATTTCAGATGCTGATTGTGGAACTTCTGGTGTTGACATGATCGATGGCGAGGATGCAATAACTGTTTTCCCAAATCCATTTGAGCATTCACTTACAGTTCAGATGAACTATGTTGTGGCAATTGAAAATAGTGAATTTATACTTTATTCCGTTTTAGGTGAAGAAGTCATGCGAACAGCAATCCTTGTCTCTTCAACAAAAATTGAAACAACTACCATTCAACCTGGTGTTTACTTTTACAAAGTGATAGCGAACAATCAAATACTTCAGTCAGGAAAGTTGATGGCTAATTAAAATACAATCACATTTTGAAGACCACTGTTTATTACAGTGGTTTTTTTTGTGCTTAGAATTTCGATTGACACATGTGATATCTACAACATTAGACGATAAGCATACAACATTAATGGGATTGAATATCCGCACCTTTGAATGTGGAAATTAATTCACAACTATTAAATATCATAACATGAAAAACACCTTAGAATTAAAAGGAGATTGGAACGAAATAAAAGGCAAGTTGAAACAACAATTTGCTGAACTAACTGACAATGATGTTATGCTAGTGGAAGGGAAGCAAGAAGAACTTTTGGGACGACTTCAACAGAAACTTGGCAAAACCAAAGAGGAGCTTTTGAAGCATATCTCTGAACTATAATAAGTAATTAATTCACAACCAAATAAATAAACACCATGAAAAAAACAATTTTTGTAATGACATTGGCTACGATCATTTTAGGATCAGGCCTTACTAGTTGTAACACTCCTGCTGAAAAAGTAGAAGATGCACAAGAAAACGCAGATGAAGCAAATAACGAGCTTGATGAAGCGAAAGAAGAATATGTAGAAGATCTTTTAAGATACCGTACAGAGATTTCAGAGCGTATTACAATCAATGAAGCGAGAATTGCTGAATTGAAAGTTTATGTTGCTTCTGAAAAAGGAGAAATCAAATCAAACCATGAAAAACAAATTGCTGATCTAGAAAAAAGAAACCGCGATTTAAAGGATAAGATGGATTCTTACAAAGGTGAGGGAAATGAGGATTGGAACGAGTTTAAAAAAGAGTTTAACCATGACATGGATGAACTTGGAAAAGCGTTAAATGATTTAACAATTTCGAATACAAAATAATTCCTTTTTTAAACAATCTAACGGGAAATGATCTTAAATCATTTCCCGTTTTTGGTTTCTATAAAATCAGTGATTCCTATAAAATATAGAAAGAATCATGCAATAATTCTGGGGTTTAGCTATAGTATCTTTGTTGAGTGAAAATTAATTCACAAATAAAAAATGTAATAAAATGAAAAAATCATTCATCATTGCCAGTATTTTAACCGTGACTTTAGGTATGTCCGTTCAAGCACAAGACTCGCCGCGTGAATCAGTATCTTTTGGCTTAAAAGTAGGTGCAAATTATTCAAATGTATGGGACAAGCAAGGTCAAGATTTTCAGGCAGATGGGAAATTTGGATTTGCAGGAGGTTTATTTGTAGGAATTCCTTTCAGTGAGTTACTCGGTTTTCAACCTGAATTAATGATTTCTCAAAAAGGAATGCAAGCAAGTGGAACTCTTTTTGGAACTGCTTATTCAAATAAGCGCACAACAACATATTTAGATGTGCCTTTACAATTGCAAATTAAGCCAGCTGATTTTTTAACAGTTGTGGTTGGACCGCAATATTCTTTCTTGCTACATGAAAAGAATGTTTACACATTTGGATCAAACAGTATTGAGCAGGAGCAAGAATTTGAAAATGATAACGTACGTAAGAACGTTTTGGGATTCGTTGCAGGAGTTGATGTAATGGTATCTCACTTCGTTATATCTGGTCGTACATCATTTGATTTTCTGAACAACAACGGTGATGGTTCATCGGTAACACCACGTTATAAGAATCTATTAGTACAATTGACAGTAGGGTACAAGTTTTAATATTACTTCATAACTTTTGTAGAAAAGGGCTGTCTCCATTCGAGATAGCCCTTTTCTTTTTAATTAAAGAATCTATTAGCTATTCAATAAAAGGTGGGAATCTTGTAAGTTTTATCTAAAAATTATATAACAGATTGACCTTATAAATTAGTCAACTTTGTATCGTTATTTGATTGAATTCACGAGCTAAATAAAGTCGAGAAAAACAAAGTTAATGACAATCCAATTATGAATTTTCAAATTAAAAAATTAGGTTTTCTGGCAATCATTGCTGGCTTAACTATTAATCTGTCATCTTGCCTTGTGCTTAGAAGCGAGCCTTCTCAAAAAAGATCAGCACCTGTGATTATCGTAAAGCACAAGAAGCCTCATCCACATGGTGGACCTCCAGGACAAACAAAAAAGAGTTCAGGTCACCCTGGTAAAAAACACCATTAATAGAAATTAAGCACGCTTTGATCAGCGTGTTTTTTTTTGCTTTGATTTTTATGATTTTTAATATAAAGCTGTTGATGTGTGAAATGTGCAATTTTTGTACCCACAATCTATAATAGTTTCGGTAATTAAATTGCTGAAATTTGTCTTGACATGAAACTTATTTCGTGTTTTATAAAAAACGAAGAATGAAAAAATTAAAATTAATTACCCCAATTGCGATCGGAATGGTCGTTTTAATGGGAGCTTGCAAAAAGGAAGATGTTAATTCAACAGGTGTTCCATTACAAACTACAATTCAAGCAACAGTGCCATTAGCTGGTCTTTCAAATCTGGCAGTTTTAGCAGGTGCTTCAATTACAAATACTGGTGCCACAAATATTACTGGTGATATGGGCTTGAGTCCAGGAACTTCAATCGGTGGTTTCCCTCCTGGTATTTTAAATGGTACCTTACATATTAACGATGCAATAGCAAATCAAGCAAAATTAGACTTAGTAGCAGCCTATAACAATGCCGCAGGAAGAACTTCAACTGATATGTTAACAGTGTCTGGTAATTTAGGAGGTTTAACACTTACACCAGGATTGTATAAATCAACTTCATCTTTGAGTCTTTCATCAGGAAATTTAACTTTTGATGCAAAAGGCAATTCAGATGCTGTTTTTATTATTCAAATTGCATCTTCTCTTACAACAACATCTGGACGTGAGGTGATATTAAGCGGTGGTGCGAAGGCTTCCAATATTTTCTGGCAAGTTGGTAGTTCTGCGACATTCGGAACAACAACCATTTTTAAAGGAAATGTAATGGCAATGCAATCGATTACTTTTAACACTGGAGCAACACTTGATGGTCGTGCTTTAGCGAGAAACGGAAACATTACCATGGCTGGGAATGTTATTGTGAAACAATAATAGTTTTTCAAACAAATGAATGGGGAAGTTTTAGGACTTTCCCATTTTTTTTGTCTTATAAAATCGCCTAGTAACAACAGAATTAGAGATCTCTTGTGAAGGGTAGGTGCCAGTTGACTGCTACAAGAGAATTGTGTCTTATAGAATAATTGCGAACTAAAGAAAGCTAAAAGAATGAAGGGAGATATGATTGACTAAATGAAATTAGTCTGTGAGCTCTTTTTGAATGAGCTTAAACGAGCAAAATTGACGCGCATATTGTGTCAATTTTGCTCGAAGGCTTTTACTCTTTTTTTATTGGTCTGCCAAATTGGGTTATCAATTTTAAAGCAGGATCAAGAAACTTTTTTTGTTTGGTGGGAACGATATCCCCAAGTAAGAATCCCCACGGTTTAAGGCTATCAATATGATCAAATATTACCTTAATTATGGCCGTGATGGGAATAGAAAGAAACATTCCTGGGATTCCCCAAATGGCACCGCCAATAATTACCACAATGATAGATACAAAGGCATTAATTTGAACACGAGATGCTACTACTCTTGGAATGATGAAGTTATTATCGACAAATTGAATAAACGAATACATGATTAAAACATACAGCGTGTAAACGGGTGTTTTGGTTACCAAAGCAATCGCCATAAATATTGCCACACCGATGATCCCACCTAAATAGGGGATTAAGTTCAAAATTGCACCCAATACACCTAAAAGAATGGCATAATCAATTCCTAGAATGAATAAACCGATTGAGTTTAGAGCTGCAACGATAATAAGTTCAAATGACAAACCGATGAGGTAGCTTTGAATTATTTTCTTAGAACTTGCCAAAATCTCTTCCACAGCAACGTGAAAGCGCTCATGAAATAATCGACGGATAAACTCAATAAAAAGTGGTTTGTAATAAAGAATCATGCACAGATAAACGGGAAGTAGTAGACTGGTAGCGACATATTGACCTAACATGCTTAAGTTTTCACCAAATGCAAAATTATCTATTTGTTTCCCTTGATTGTTCAAGATCCATGCGTTGATTTTAGATTCGTGAATGTGGGTTTTGGAAGAAATCCATTGCATAGTTTGCGTACTCATTTCATTGAATTTCAACTTGATGTCGGGCAATGATTCAGTAAAACTTAATCCTTGTGAAATCAATAAAAAGATGATAGAACCGAGAACAACGAATGCGAAAAGCACACTAACACCAATGGCTAAGATCTTTGGAAATTTATGTCGTATTAGGTAATTGACGAGTGGATTTAATAGTATGGCTAAAATGGTTGCGTAAACGATTGGTATTAGAATACTTTCAGCAAGGGAAATAGTATAAACTAAAATGAATAGGCCAATAAAAATGAAAGCTATTTTAGCGTAGAAGGGATATTTATCGATTGTTTTTGAGATCATTCTTTTGTTGTTTTATTGCTATTTGATGAGAAAAGGCCTTTAAGAATTGAGATTCCCGCAGATCGAATTTGATCGGAATGCATGGCAACATTTTTTGAAACAAGCATTCCAACGAGGTTTCCAGCAATCCGTTGAAGAGCGTTTTCAGAATTACCAATGACAATTTTTTTGGCAACATAGCCGGCACCCATTCCTATTGATAGACTTGAAATTCCTTCCTTCATTTCTTCGGACGTAATTATTTCTTTTAAGCCATGAGTTATAAGCTTAATAGGATTGATGTTGTTGATAATTTCTTTGACTTCCTCTTTTAAGGCAAGTCGTTCTTCCATTGCCTGAATCTGCAATTGGCGGATTCGAGCCTGAAGATCGAGTGAGGGGTTTGATTTTTGCATGGGCCTATTTTAGTAGTTGATTAATGAAATAATTTTTGATTTTGAAGATGATTGAGCGATGGCTAATCATTAACAGAATGCTTAAAAGCAAATAAAAACCTGCTACAATTGCAAATCCGTAGTAGTCTTTCCCGAGTAAATCGCCAAACCAATAGGATAGACCTATATTGATGAAAAGAGCAAAAAATGAAAATGCGATAATGAATAGTGTTCTTGAAATCAACTTCGAAGTTATATCCGCTGTTTTATCAACCGCTTGTAATTTGACCAATTCAATATTGGTTTTTACGTACGATTCAATTTTTATCACTACAGCCTCAATTGTTTGTTCGTTCGATTGCATATTTTTTTATATTAAGAATGGTCAGTTTGATTGCTCAAGCTGACCATTTTATTTTTGAATGATTGAAAGATGAATTTGAAATTTACTTTCAATGGTATTGAATTAATTTGAATGTGCTTTTTCAGCCACTTGTTCTTGGTTCATTTGACCCATCAAGCCAGTAATTTTATCCTGAACAAGATCTTTAAAGTCTTCTCCCTTGGCCAAAATTTTCTTGCGGGTTTCTGAACCTTTATCTGGCGCGAAAAGAATTCCTAAAACTCCTCCGATTGCCACACCAGCTAATACTGCACCGATGATTTTCCCTGTGTTGTTTGAACTACTCATATCCTTAAGAATTAAACGGTTGTTTTTTCAGCACTTACTTTTTGACCATCCATAAGTCCGTTGTACTTTTCTTTCAATGTGTCCTTCAATTCTTCTCCTTTAGAAAATAATTTCTTGCGAGTTACACTTCCTTTGTCTGGAGCGAAAAGAATTCCTAATGCACCACCAATTGCTACTCCAATCAATGAAGCTCCGATGATTTTTCCTGTGTTTTTGTTTGACTTTTCCATGGTATTATTTATTTAAATTGTTTAAAGTTATAGGAGTCTTCCCCCTCGTATGATTCTTAGTATTACGGCAACTATTGCAATAACTAATAAGATGTGGATCATTCCACCTGCATTATAGCCTAAGTAACCAATTGCCCAAAGAATGACAAGGATGATTGCTAGGGTGTATAGGATGTTGCTCATATGATTGTGTTATTTTGATTGTTTGATTGATCTGAAGGAGGTGAGTTTTGTGTATCAATACTGGTAGTATCAGGATCCACTTCTTTTTCAGGTTTATCATATCGATTATCACTATCAATTTCCCCCTTTTCAGTTCTTGTATGATCGGCATCTGTGTCAGTACCAGTCTTATCTGAATCAACATCTGGACTAATTTTTTCCGTGTTGCGTTTCGGAGTGGGTATGTCTCCGTATTGTTTAGCTTTAATTGTCATAACCGATATTTTAGAGTTTATAATCCCGAATCCAAAATTTATTGAGATACCATGTGGTATTCATGTTTGTCATTACCATCCATGTAGTAATACCACAATTCTTTTTCTTCTAATTTTAAAAGGTAAAGCGTACGTGATGTTTGAGCAGATCCACCAGTCAACTTCACTTCCATGTCATTGTTTTGAAATGCCCAGGTTCCTTCACCATTTAACAATGTCCAAGAATAAGAGTAGCTTCCATTTTTAGAAAAAGTTTCTACGTAACTTGACACCAACGATGTGTAATCTGTATCGTTTACTTTGTAGTTTTCCACTTTCCATTGATTTGAAAGACGATCAGTACGACTTCTTAAACTAATAAAGCTTCCATCTTCATATTTGCTACAGCTTTGTGTAATGCTTAGCGTGGTGCCACAGATTAAGGCGAAAAGCAATGTACGTGTTAAATTTTTCATGTTGTTCTTGTAATTTGAATTATCAATTGAAGAAAAGTCTTTTGTTCGCCTTGAACAGCATTCGTTTCTTTCTTCTACAAAGGTGCGCCTACTTTATGCTTAATGTCTTACAGAATTCTGACCGATAGTTGTATGATTCATATAGAAATGATAAAACCAAAAAAGCCATCACTCGAATTGAATGATGGCCTTACGTTTAGTTGTACTTATTTATTTCTTTAGAACGATAAACTCTGTTCTTCTGTTCTTTTGTTGTTGCTCAGGTGAACATGTAGATACTTCATCTCCCTTACAAGGACAATCATTCAATAAACGTGTTTCTCCGTATCCTTTTCCAGAAATACGTTCTGGATTAGTAATACGTGCTTTAACATATTCATTAGACGATTTCGCTCTACGATCAGAAAGATCTAAGTTGTAACTAGCATCACCTCTACAGTCAGCATGAGAAGCAATTTCCACATGCATTGTTGGATATTTGTTCATGATTACAACAATTTTATCCAATTCTTTCGCTGCATCTGGACGAATCTCAGATTTATCATAATCGAAATAAATGTTATTCATCTTAGCAATTGGCGCAAGATCTGTATTAACGACTATAATCGTTTCCTCTAATAGAATTAGATTAACTCTTACAATAGTGTCACTTCCTGTTGTGCTTGCAAATTCGAGTGCAGGAATGAAAGTTTCTTTGTCTGCAGTCAACTTGTAATTTTTGTCGTTTTCGACATCAAAACCGTAAGCACCATCTTTCTTAACGATGAATGAAGCGATTAATGACTCATCTTCAGCAATCAAATTAACGAATGCACCTTCAACCGGCTTTTGGTTCAAATCCATTACAATACCTTCGATACGTTTTTGAACAGGGGTCTCAGGGGTCTTCTTTAAGAAGTCAACTGCATAAATATCATCGCTTCCACTTCCAGTTGGACGGTTAGAAGAAATGTATCCGTTTTTCGCTGTCGTATTTTTGATCAAAGCAAAATCATCTGAATTTGTATTCATGGGTGCACCAGCATTAATTACTGTACCCCAAGATGTTCCTTTTTGAGTAGATGAGAATAGATCCAATCCACCTAATCCGAAATGTCCAGATGAAGTAAAATACAAGACTTTTTCCGTTTCCTCAAAGAAAGGGAACATTTCATCACCTTCAGTATTGATCACATCACCAAGATTCATTGGTTTTGACCATTCATTGTTTGCTGATTTTGTAGATGAATACAAATCTTTTCCTCCAAATCCACCTGGTGCATCACTCGTAAAATAAAGTGTGTTGCCATCTTCGCTTAAGTGAGGTTGACCTACTGAATAAGCAGGACTGTTATGAATAAACGGAACAGGTTCTGACCATTCGTCATTTGAGAATGAACTAAAGAAAACTTGTAATTCAACTACTTTATCCTTCGTCTTGTCTTTCGCATTGTTGGTAGTGAATGCCATTTTTGTCCCACCATTACTAAAAGTAGCTGGACCATCATGGTATTTTGCATTGAAACTTTTGTCAAAGAATTTCGCATTTTCCAATTGACCATCTTCGATTTCCGCAGTGTACATGTTCAAATAAGGCAATCCGTTGTAATTGTACTTGCGTTTAATCATTTTTGGTTTTGCATTGCTTGAAACAAAGATTACCTTGTCTTGGTAATAAGTTGTTCCGAAGTCTTGAGCTGGCGTATTAATTGACTGTTCATTCAATTTATATTCCTTCTTGTCAACAAGAATTGAATTGGCATTTGGATTGTTTTTAACATAACTCATGGCACGTAAATCAGTAGGCCTAGCAGCGACAAACTTATCCATCCACTTTTCTGATTCAATGTATTGAGCGTTGCTTCTTAAAAGCATTGCATAATCGTAATGATCTTCCGCTTCAACTCCAACATTTGCTTCTAATAATTTAGCATAGGTTGCTCTTGCCTTTTCATTTTCGCCAATGTTTTGGTATGAATTAGCCAAATTACGCTGACCAGAAACTGTCAGGTCTTTTGTGTGTCTGTATAGATCAATTGCTTTTTCAAAATTGTAGGTAAAGAAATGCTTATCAGCTCTTTCTTCCTTGTTTGATTTCTCCTGGCCAATTGCGGTAAAAACGGCAACTAGTATGACCATTGAGGCTATTAGTATTTTTTTCATAAGTGTTTTAATTAAAAGTATCTCGGTGAATGAATTTGATTTTTGCTTCCAAAAATGAAGTCGTAACGCAATACGATTTCGTGACTTCCTTGATTGTATTTAGCCGTTCTCAAGCCATAAGACCAATCGTATGAGTAGCCTAAGTGAAATTGCTCAGTAAAATTAAATCCAACCAATGCACCAATAGCATCACCAGTTCGAACCATTGCACCAAGCAATAATTTCTTGCGGATAATGAATGAAGTAGTTAAATCTGCTTGTAATGGAGCACCATCAGTTACTTTTACCAAAGTTGTTGGTTTGAAATCTAAATCCTCACCCATTTTGATAACTCCTCCTGCTGTAAAAAAGAAGTGGCGGTGAGATTGACCAGTAACGATATTTCCACTTTGAATGGTAGAGTAGTCGCTTTGGACTAGGTTAGGAACAGATAAACCTGCATAAAAACGATCGCGTGAATAATACACCCCAACTCCAAAAATTGGTGTTGTTCGGTTGGCAAGATTGTTTTGGAAAGCAACATCATACTGTTGATCTAATTGCAAATCACTCAAGTTGGCTTGAAGTATACTAACACCACCACTTACACCCAAAGCTAACTTCGATTTTTTCGTTAGTTGTATTCTGTATGCAAAACTTCCCATCACTGATGTATTGTTTATTGGACCAATTTTATCATTTGTAACACCCAATCCAAGTCCAATATGTTTATCTGCAATGGGTGAATGAAGCGTTAAGGTTTGTGTCATTGGTGCACCTTTGAAATCAACCCATTGTGAACGGTGAAGTCCAGATATAGTAAGCGCATCTCTGCTTCCTGCATACGCCGGATTGATTGAAAGTGTGTTGTACATGTAATGAGTGTACATTGGATCTTGTTGAGCGATACTCTCAATGCCTATGCTGCTGAACAGCAAGGCAGTGAAAAGATGAATATATTTTTTCATAATATTTTTTTTGAATTTGATTTAATTATTTAAATAGATGGTTCCTTTGTAAAATTCAGTGCCATCACCTAACTCAAGAACATAGAAGTATGTTCCAACTGGTAAGTTTTCACCACCAATGTGTAAGCCAGTTGAAGATTTTCCATCCCAAGTATCTTGGTAAGGAGCAGCTTCAAAAACTTTATTTCCCCAACGGTTAAAAATCACGATGTTGTTTTCTGGGAAATGTGATATTCCACGGATTACAAAAAGATCATTTACGCCATCACCATTTGGTGAGAAACCTTCAGGTATAAAGAATTCAAAAGGAATTGGTTCAACTATCGAAGTGTTGTTCAATGAATTGTTATCTGTAGAGCTTGAGCTAATTGTTGCTGTATTCTCATAGAAACCAGTATGTGTAACGATTGCAGTGATTGTCATTGTTTCAATTGCACCATTCGCCATGTTTCCAATTGTCCAAACACCTGTTGCAGGATCATACGTTCCTTGAGTAGTTGTTGATGATACAAATGAATAACCATTTTGAAGTAGATCAGTCACTGAAACTCCAGTTGCAGCGGATGGACCATTATTCGTAGCGGCAATTGTGAAAGTAATTTCTTCACCCATCATCGGTTCCATACTCGATGCTGTTTTCACAACACTTAAATCTGAAGGACAAATTGTCAAGATTACTTCAACTGAATCGCTTAAAGAAGTACATGTGCCATTCGAAACAATTAGTGTGTAGTAACCAGCATTTGAAAGTGTAGTACTTGAAATGCTTGGGTTTTGAGAAGCTGACGTGAATGCAGCTGGACCAGTCCAAGCATAGATTCCACCTACAACCGTTTGAGCAGATAAGTTAATTGGACTTCCAGCACAAATTGGTGAATTACTCGTTGGTACTGCTAGAGGTAAAGCATTTACTGTGAGAGATACAAAATTTGAAGTGTCATTCAACAAACAAGCATTTGAAACAATTACGTTGTAGTTTAATGCAGCATCAGTTAATTGAGCTGGATCTATTGTCAATTGAGAAGTGGTGCTTCCTGAAATAGTTGCATTGTCGATGAGGTTAACATTTCCTAATCTCCATTGGTATGTCAAACCATTTCCAGTTGCAGTAACTTGGAATGATAAAGAATCACCTTCACAAATAGTTTGGTTAAGCGGTTGAACAGTAATAACTGGAGCCGTTTCAATTGTCAATGAAACATTCACAGAAGTATCTGCCGGAGCAAATGATCCTGAAATGATAACATTGTAGTTATTTGCGGCATCTATAGTAGTTGCTGGGTTGATTGTTAATGTCGCAGTCGTTGCACCAGAAATATTTCCACCATCAACTAAATTTACATTTCCTAATCTCCATTGGTAAGTTAAACCAACACCATCTGCAGTTGTAGTAAACGTTGCTATACCACCTTCACAAACTGTTGTATCCATTGGTTCATTCGTGGTAAATGGCGCACAACTTGTTGGCATGATTGCATCAATAGCAAATGTGTTAACTGCTCCAACACCAGTAAGTGCTCTACCATATAAGGTAACACCCGTTAATAAATCAATTGCTCCTTGTGAGATAACTGAACCATTAAATATCGAATAGTCATTAATTGAAAGTGCGCCATTGATAACCCAATAGACATTCTTTGCTTGCGCACCATTCATTAAGATAACATTCGAATAAGTACTTGTCCCAAATGCACCGTTTACTTGAATAACAAATACGGCATCGGGATTATTTTGTGCATTTAAATATAAAGAGTCAGTAAATGTTACTGCACTGTTCATTAAGTAAATATGCGGTGTCAAAACCAAGTTGTTTCCGAATTGCGCAGGATACAATAATTCGATATCATATGGTAATCCATTTAAATTATTGTAAACAGTAGTAAAGTCAGTTGCCGTTTGTGCTGTTACAGCATCAGGCACAGGATGGATGTTTCCAGTAACGAATAAAGGATTGAATCCTAACGTTGAACCACTGTTTGTACCAACATCACCAGTAACGGTTGTAATACCAGCATTCGTCACAGGACCAATTGCAGAAAATAACACGAAGCATTCAGTAGATAATAAATCAGGATTTGATGGTCCAGTTAAAATTGGAGCCAAACAACCAAGTGGCGTTCGTGCAACAATACTTGTAACACCAATTGCACCGTTAATTGAAAGTGCGCGCCCTTCTAAAGAATCGCCAGCACTCATTGAAATAAAATCATTGAAAGCAACGATGTTACCTTTCATCACAACACCAGGAGCAAGACTCACTGCGCCATCAACTTTCCAGAATACATTACATGCTAAAGCACCATTCAATAAGTTTACTTTCGCATTTGTACCAACGCCAAAAGCGCCTTCAACTTGAATGATGAAAATTGCATCAGCAACATTTTGGGCATCTAAATTAAGTTGTCCATTCATGGTTGCTGCACCAGGAATATTGTGAACTCCAGGAACCAATGTCATTCCAGCTCCAAGTAAAACACCTGGTGAGTTGGTTGTGACTGCCGCATCTAATTCTAAATAGAGTGCATTTAAATCAAGTGTTGCTTGAGCACTTGCCGGATCCTGATCGTGCATAACACCATCCACATTTCCAAAACCAGTGCTTCCACCTACGTTTGAACCTACGTGACCTGTTAAGTGTGTGATTCCAACATTTGTAATTGCACCATTTGTAGTAAATAGCACAAAATCAGCTGTTGTACCCATAGTGGGCGTCTGTCCGAAGTTTGTCTTCGGGAAAATGAACATGGAGACAGCTGTGACCAATATCAGTAGTAATTTATTTTTCATTTATATGGATTTAATTGTGAAAAAATTCACGATGCAAAGATTAGGCGATTGAAAAGACATAGTGTTACAGAAATAAAATCATTAATTACAAATAATTGGTAACGCGAATAGTTTGGAAAATGGAGAACCAAAAAAGCCAGTCAACACATTTAAGTGCTGCTGGCTTTTTACAGGAGGTTTGAGTTGTTTAAAATCTTTTTTTTGAACGCCGTATTAAATGATACGAAGCAACCAAAGGATTAAAAGTATGAGTACAACAATTAGTAATAAGTGAATTAAATTTCCTAATCCGCCTAAAAAGCCTAGTAACCAAAGAAGAAGAACTACAACAATTACAATCCATAACCAACTTAGTCCACCTTCGCGAGCTTGCGTCATTTTTTGAATTTTTGGACGGTTTTCATCGTTTCCAAAAATCACTTTCATTGACTTCAAAGATGAGGTAAAGTTTGTGGCAGATGTGTTTTTTTCTTTTTGAGTTAATTGATGCTTATCATTGATTGCAGCAATAGAGGCTGTATTATTGTTGGTTTTGTCAACTGCAGAAGTAACAACAGCTTTTTCTGTTCTAATAGAATTTTCTGTTTTAGGTGATACTTCTCGTGCAATTGTACCTTCATTTGTTGCTTGCACTTCATCAGATTTAGCAACATCATTATTGATTGATCTTTCTAAATCATTGCTTTTTGATTCTGAATAATGTTTTGTGTAGGAAACATGGTAACCTTTGTTGTGAACACGCTTAGTAATGCTTAATGTTCCACATGAGCTTAAGATCACACTAGAAATTGCAAGAAGGACAATAGAGTAAATGTATTTTTTCATAATTGTTGGTTTTTAATTCGCAACAAAGATGAGGAAGATTGATTTTTTAAGTGTTACATAAAAAGTGGACATAGTTACACCTATATCACCTTTTACATTCTGTCCATATACCAGTTCAATTGCTGGCGCATTTTCTTTGACTCAAAAATAGTAGTGATTGTTTTTTGAAGACGGATAAAAGCGGTCTCACTCTTTACAATATAATCGCTTGCTTTGTGATGCATACAATCAATTGCCACTTCAATTTTATCTTGTGAAGAAAGCATGATGACTTCAATCTCTGGATTTATTGCTTTAATTGCATCCAAGGTATCCATTCCATGCATTGCGGTTTTATCAACACCATTTAAGTGATAATCCAAGATAATAATCGAGGGATTTTCATCTAAGTGTTTGATACATTTTTCACCTGTTGAAAAGGTAGTGATGTTGAAATTGCCCTTGTGTAAAAAATCAATTTCCAAGGATTTTAAAAAGACTGCGTCGTCATCGACTAAAAAGATATTTATTGGAGAGGTATTCATATTGCTTTTTTTAGATTTTCTAGTTCATCCATTAATTCATGGCAAGCGTTTGTACAGACAGTTTCGAGCTCTTTCACCAAATCATTAATATCATCGGTTAATTCTTGAGCCATGGCATAGTCTTGTACCTTGCGAGCCAAGGACTCATAGTTTTGAGCAATTCCTACGATAGAAAAAGATGGAATCATTTTATGTACTGCGGAATGTAATGAAATCCAATCCTTTTTTTGTAGGCTATCTTTCATTGTTAGAATAAGAGGTGGAGTTTGTTCCAAGTACAAAGAAATCATTTCTGACATTAGTACAGGGTTCGATTTCGTTCGCTCTAATAAATAACTCAGATTGGTGTATTTCTTTTTTTCTTCAATGATTTCATGCAATGTAAAATCATTTTTTTTAGGAGATAATCTTGATTTTTTAACGATACTCACAATTTTCATGTACAATTCATTTTCGTCAACTGGCTTGGATATATAGTCATTCATGCCAACTGCTTTGCATTTTTCGACATCAACCGTTGTAACATCAGCAGTTAAGGCAACAATTGGGACATCTAATTTCATCACATTACGAATGTACTCAGTTGCTTCGAAGCCATTCATTTCTGGCATTTGTAAGTCCATTAATATGATATCAAATTTGGTGTGTTCTAATTTTTCTATTGCCAATTTTCCATTGGCAGCAATTTCGCGTTCAAAACCAAAATCATCTAATAGGGTTTTCATTAACAATTGATTCAAGGCAATGTCTTCTACAACGAGTACCTTTATTTCTTGTTCTTCGCGGGCTATCAAAGCCGTTTCTGCTTCCATTTCAAAGTCTTTATCGACCTTATCAAATCCTAAGATAAATTCAAAAGACGAACCGACCATCACTTCGCTAGTAACTTCTATTGTTCCATTTTGTGATTCCACTAACTGCTTTACGATCGCTAATCCTAAGCCAGTGCCACCATATATTCTAGAAGTACCACTTGATGCCTGCTGGAAGTTTTCGAAAATTGTTTCAAGTTTTGGTCCAGGAATGCCTATACCAGTATCACTAATTGTAAAGGAGATAGTTTGTGTATTTTCATCCTCATGAATCAGTTTAATAGAAATTGAGATGTTTCCTTTTGACGTAAATTTTACCGCATTGCTAATTAAATTTAATACGATTTGATGCAAACGAACAGGATCACCAACTAGGAAGTTGTTAATTGCTGGATCAAAATATTTAATCAGTTTTAAATTTTTCTCTTGAATTTTTGTTTCAAAGAGGTGTAGCATAGCCGCAATAGAAGTACTCAATTTGAAAGGGACTTTTTCAAAAGTCATTTTACCCGCATCTACTTTGGCTAAATCTAAGATGTCGTCGATCAAAACAATTAAGGCATCACCACTTAATTTGATGGCATTTAAGTATTCGATTTGCTTGTCTGAAAGTTTAGTTTTGAGAACCACTTTAGTGAAGCCAATAATAGCGTTCATTGGCGTGCGAATTTCATGACTCATATTGGAAAGAAATTGCTGTTTAGAGCGCACGGCATCTTTTGCAACAATCAATAAACTATCGGCATTTATCTTTGCATCTTCAGCAATTTGGGTAGCTAATTCTGCGAATATTTTTGCCTCAGTAAGTTCTTTTTCAATTCGATTTTGATCAGTGATATCTCTACAAACGACAACAGCACCAATAATATTATTGTCTTCATCCCTATAAACAGAGCCGTTAAACAACACATCTGTAAATTTATGATCTGTTATTGTTAAAGGATAATTAACGATAAATCCCTTTTCAAAAACTTGTTCGTAGCCTTCTTTCGCTTTATTCTTATCGGTAAAGTAATCTAAAAAGTTACTTCCAATTAAATCTTCTCTGGAAATGGCTAATGCTTTGCAAGATGCTGCATTTAGATCGGTTATCTGACCTTCAACATTTATCGTAAACAAAGGATCGTGACTTGCTTCAATTAAGCTTCTTGTATAATATGTTTCGTGAGCTGAAGTCATCATCTTATTTGGTATCGTTTAGATTTTTATTTGAAGCTCCAATTTCTTCAATTGGCATTCTACGTTTTGTTTTCAATTGTTTGAAGTGAGAAGGTGTTAAACCCGTCTCCTTTTTAAATTGGTTGGATAAATGGGCAACCGAACTGTAATTCATTTTCCAAGCAATTTCAGTAATGTTAAGTTCGTCGTAAATGATTAGTTCTTTAATTCGTTCAATTTTGTGCGAAATCAAAAAGTGCCCAATGGTCGTGCCTTGAACTTCTGAAAATAAATTCGCTAGATACGTGTAATCGTAATTTAATTTTTCGCTTAAGAAATCCGAAAAATTTACTTTTAATAATTCATCAGAATGATGAACCATATTGATGATAACCGTTTTGATTTTCTCAATAATGATGGATTTTTTATCTTCCATTAATTCCAACCCTGATTCAGCCAATGCATCACTTAATTCTTGACGCTTTTCAGGAGTCAAATCCTCCATGATTTCGACTTCGCCTAAATCAACAAGTATAAAATGAAGATTGAGATTTTTAAGTTCCTCTTTGACCAACATCTTACATCGGTTACTCACCATGTATTTGATGTATAATTTCATAGATGGATTATTTTCAAATACAGCATGGGTAAATGTACATCAATTAAAACGACTTGCAGTTGTCATTAAATTTTAAAACTTACACATTTCTCACATTCTTTGTTAATTACACTCAGCAATATGATTTCAACCGAAATTTATTGTGTTCAAGACTACTTTTGAGCGGTAAAATCTTCCAAGCCGACTTCGCTGCATAAAAAAAGGGAGAATTTCTTCTCCCTTTCTAAACTGGCAATGTGTCTGTTAATTCACAATATTCGTTTCTTGATCGAATCGTTTGTAGGAAACAAAGACGGCAACAATCGCAATTGAAATCATCACGATAAAGCTAAGTGCGAGCATTCCAATATCCAAGGTTCCCGCAATTAATTCTTTGGTTGCAAGTACAACATTCACTACTGGAATACATGCAGTAATCCAATTCAATTCAATTCCAGGAAAAAACCCAACCATGGCTGGCAATACCATAATAATATTGAGGGGTGTAATAACGCTTTGAGCTTCTTTAAATGTTTTTGCGTTCACTGCAATTGGTACCATAACGCCAGCAAAGAAAACTGTCAAGGGAATTAATAATCCAAAGAGTAGTACAATAAACTGTGGCGTTAGAATACTATAAATAATATTCATAATTGCTCCATTTTCTGGTGTATCTAGTGTTCCGATTGAAATGTATAATCCGATGAGGGCAAAGGTCGCTGCGATCAATCCAGAAAGTACTACTACCAACATTTTACCAAATAGAATTTGCCAACGAGAAACGGGTGTAGTCAATAATGTTTCGATTGTTCCTCGTTCTTTTTCACCTGTAAATAGATCAATTGCTGGGTACATACAGCCTATAAACCCGAATGCAATGAAGATGTACGGCAACATTCCTCCTGCAAGTTTTCCGAACATTTCTTTGTCGGTAGCTATGTTTTGATAATCGAGACGTAAAGGCTCAATTTTTTCAGCTTCAATTTTCATTTCTGTCAAACGAGCTTGTTTTGCTTTTGCTGAAATTGCATTTAGATACATCTCCGCACGATCCTGCAAACCAAGTTCTGACATGTCAAATAAGACGTTTATTTGAGCAGTCTTTTTATCATTCATAAGATCTTGAAATTTTGCATTTTCTTCAATCCCTAATTCAATGGAATCAGTATTTAAGGCTTTTACTAGGTCTGCATGATTTGCAAAGTAAGTAATCTTCTTTTTTCCTAAGGTAGTTGGAAGCGCCTCCATTTCTTTAGCGATAAAGGTATTTTGATCTCCCACCAATCCTATTTTTAACGTTTTCTCTGCGGCTTCCTTTTGGAAACTACTAGATACTTTTACGAAGACATTTAAGATCACTGGAAAAACAAGTATTGGAATGACCAACATCATCATTAATGTTCTGCGATCACGCAATGTTTCCTTTAGTTCTTTTCTAAATATTGTAAATATCATGATCCTTGAATTAAGCGTTTTGTACTATTCGAATAAATTCGGCTGTCAAATTAGGAGCTTCCATGTTCGTTCTGAAATCATCCATTGTTCCATTGAATAGAAGTTTCCCTTTGTGGATAATTCCAATGTCGTCGCACAAAAGATCTACTTCACTCATAATGTGACTTGAAAAAATAACTGTTTTCCCCTGACTTTTGCAATCACGAATTAATTGAATTATGTTTTCAGCGGTGATTACATCCAAACCACTGGTCGGTTCGTCAAAAACCACCACTTCAGGGTCATGAATCATGGTGCGACAGATGGAAACTTTTTGTTTCATACCTGTGCTTAACTTCCCGATTCTTTTCCCTCTAAAATCATTCATGTTCAGCAAATTGAACAAATATTCTTTGCGCTCTTCACGCACATCCTTGGGAACGCCATACAAATCTGCGAAATAGTTCACCAATTCATCGGCAGTTAAACGAGCATACAATCCTGTACTACCTGTCAAAAAACCAATTTTTTTACGTGCTTCTTGAGGATGAGCAACGGCATCAATTCCACCAATTTTTATGGTGCCACTCGTTGGCTTGTAAATAGTGGAGAGCATCCGCATTGTGGTAGTTTTACCAGCGCCGTTTGGACCTAATAATGAAAATACACGACCAGGTTGACAGGTAAAACTAACATCCTTCACTGCTACCGCAATTTTGTCTGTTGTTGCCAATTCCTTGCGTTGTTTTTTTGTGAGTTCAAACTCTTTGGTAAGATGACTGATTTCAATCATAGCAAAATATTTTAGTTGAAAATAGTAGTAAATGTTGAATCAAAAAGATGAAATTACATCAATGATATTTAAATAGGATGAGTGGATTAGATTGCGTTTAATCAGTCGCAGATTCGACCCTTATGTTCATCATTATGGAATTCAGCATCCAATTGTTTCATTTCCTCCAATAGTTCTGCTGAAGGGGGTACATTTTGAAGTTCTTGTAAATTGGGTTGTCCTGCATCCACCCACGCTGTATACCAGATGGAGCCAACACCAATAATTGCTTCGCGCATACGACGCTCCACCATTCCATTCATTCGCTTGTGGTATTCTTGCGAAAACTCATAACTGTACACTGAAATTGTGACATTTCCACGTTGTTCAAAGCTATACTTTTTGTCGGCTGGCATTTCCTCTGTCAATTCTTTTTCAATTCGGAAAACACTGTCTAGCGCTCTGTGAGAACCAATCACAGCGCCCCACGCAAAATCATTGATACTTTTCAGGTAGGCACTTTTTCCTACAAAATAGTCGTAGTTTTCAGCGTTGATTTCCACCAATCTACTTTCCCACAGGCCGTGAATTCCTTTTTGTCCAGTAGCAATTCCATTGTAATTTTCTGTGGTATGCAACGGAACATGGGCATCACCAACATAATGACCTAAATCTGCTGAGTATTTAAGAATTAAATCAACATTTTTTGTCTCGAAAGCTCGTTGTAAACGATTTTTCATGACTGCGATGTGCCAGGGAACAATACCATACGTTTGTAGAGTGTCTTCAGTAAATTTTGTGACGGCATCCTTCCAATAGCGGGGCATAATGTTAAAGGTATCTTCGCCAGCTTTGTAGTAATGATCTAAATCGATGTAATGACATTGTGCTTCACCTTCCACGGCATATCGACGTTTATCAGGGTCTACAGCGTGGTCGGTTAGAAACTCGATGTGTTCTTTGTAAAAACCAAACATTTCAGGAGGAAGTGTAAATACCGCAACACGATTGATACGTTTATGGCCAAAGAAGCCCCATTTTTTGGAGTTACTTTCAATAGACTTACTTGCCAGCAAAAGTGGCAAAGAAAGTACTAAAATCCATTTATAATTTAACCAATTTCCCATCTTTCATTATCGGAATCACAGTAGTTTGATCTGGTGTCAAACAATACTTGATGTCTTCATTCAAATTTAAGTTTTTTAATCGTCTTCTGTGTGAAGAAGATTTTAAAAAGCCTAAATAATTATTTTTTGCTGACATATACAAGTATTTTGCCGCGATGGAAGAATCTTCGTCAGAAATAAAATTTCCAGTGTTGATAAGGTTCTCGCAAATAGCCCCTGCACAAATGGTGTCCTCCAAATTAAATTTATCTTGCCACCCCGAGCACAAACAAAGTACATTTTGATCTTGCACTGCTAACCACTGAGAGAGCGCAGTAAGATTTAGGAAAGCGCCAATGACAACAATCTTAGCATCTTTAGCAACATCCAGCGATTTTGTTCCGTTGGTTGTAGTCAGCACCACATCTTTACCTTTGAAATCTTCGTTCATATAGGAGAATGGAGAATTTCCGAAATCGAAACCTTCCACAATTTGACCTTTTCGTTCTGCGCCAGCTAAGTAGCCTCGTTTCTTGTATTCCATGGCTTCTTCCACCGTAGGAACCGGAATTATTGAATTGATGCCATTGTCGAATGCTGCACAGATGGCTGAAGTAGCGCGCAACACATCAATCACCACCACAATTTCATATTCATCTTTGTAGTAATCGTATTCACCAGGTGTAAAGCAAACTTCTACATGTTTTCGGGTGTCAATATTCTCCATATTCTCGATTGAATTGATTAATTATCTTCTTTTAACAATTTTACTTCCGCCCAGAATGTCATGAATGGAATGATGGACGCTAACAATAAAAGTCCAGTCTTTTTCATACCCCATTTTTTGTCGAAATGATTTAAAATCACCCAAAGAACATACGCAATGAATAATCCTCCGTGAATCATTCCCACAATTCTGTTTGGAGCTTTCATTTCATACATATACTTCAAAGGCATGGTGATGGCAAATGAGATGTATGAAATCCCTTCTAAAATCGCTAAAAGTCTTAATTGACCTAATTTTGTTTTTAAATCCATGGGTTAAAAATAAGTATAAAATAAAAGGCGTTCGGCATGTAACACTAAAAAATGAATTTGTAAACTAACTTGACTTCAACTTCCCCTCATACACATACATTTCATCACGTAGTCGAGCTGCCTCCACGAAGTCAAGCTCTTTTGCGGCTTTTTCCATCAATTTTCTTGTGTGAGAAATGGCTTTTTGGACTTGCTCTTTTGTCATGTATTGTACGACTGGGTCTGCCGCAAGTGGCGCAGTGTAGGCATTTTCCTCGGCTCTTGCCAGTCGAGTTGCCAAATCGCCATCCGCAACTTTGGTTTGGTCCAAAATATTTTCCTTTGATTTCACAAGAGCGGTAGGCACCATTCCGTGTTCTTCGTTGTACTTGATCTGCAGTGCACGTCGGCGAGCAGTTTCGTCAATCGTTCGTTGCATTGAATTGGTCATTTTATCGGCGTACATAATCACCGTTCCATTTACGTTTCTTGCTGCACGACCAACTGTTTGCACTAAAGAGCGTTCATTGCGCAGAAATCCTTCTTTGTCGGCATCCAAAATAGCCACCAGAGATACTTCAGGTAAATCCAATCCTTCACGAAGTAAGTTGACACCAATCAAGACGTGAAAATCGCCAAGACGCAGTTGCCGAAGAATTTCAACACGCTCCATGGTGACCACTTCGCTGTGGATATAGCGACAAAGAATCCCCAATTTATCCAGGTATTTCTGTAATTCCTCAGCCATTCTCTTGGTCAAGGTGGTCACAATTGTGCGTTCATCTCTTGCGATACGAACGTGAATTTCTTCGATCAAATCATCAATTTGATTGAGGCTTGGTCGAACATGAATAATAGGATCTAAAAGTCCAGTTGGGCGAATGACTTGTTCTACCACAATTCCTTCCGATTTTTCAATTTCGTAATCTGCTGGTGTAGCAGAAATATAGATGGTGTCTTTTAATAAACTTTCGAATTCTTCAAATTTAAGCGGACGATTATCGATAGCTGCTTGTAAGCGAAAACCGTATTCAACTAAGTTTGTTTTTCGCGCTCGGTCTCCACCGTACATGGCACGTACTTGAGGAATTGTAACATGACTTTCGTCAATTAGCATGAGGAAATCTTTAGGGAAATAATCAATCAAGCAAAACGGTCGATCGCCTGAGTTTCGTTGGTCAAAATAACGCGAGTAATTCTCTATACCCGAGCAATAACCCAATTCCCGAATCATTTCCATGTCATATTCCACACGTTCCTTTAATCGCTGCGCTTCGATGAGTTTGCCTTCATTTTTGAACTGTACTACTTGCTGCTCCATGTCTTCCCCAATTTGATCTAGCGCCAATTTTGTTGTTGCGGGATTCGTTACGAAGATGTTGGCAGGATAAATACTGATGTCTTCAAAGTCTTCAATTTTCCTACTCGTTTCTGGATCGATGGATGAAATAGTTTCGATGTCATCACCCCAAAACTCGATGCGAAGTGCGTAATCGGCATAGGCAAGAAAAATGTCGACAGTATCACCCAAAACTCTAAACATTCCACGTTTAAATTCTGTGCCGTTGGATCTAGAATATAAATTTTCTACTAATTGATAAAGGAATTTTGGTCGAGATACACTTGTATTTCGCTTCACGTGCATGATGCTATTTTCGAACTCATTTGGATTTCCGATACCATATATACAAGAAACGGATGCTACCACAATCACATCTTTTCGTCCAGATAGGAGGGAAGAGGTAGCTGAAAGTCGTAACTTTTCAATTTCATCGTTGATTTGTAATTCCTTTTCTATGTAAGTATCCGAAACAGGAAGGTAGGCTTCAGGTTGGTAGTAATCGTAATAAGAAACAAAATATTCTACCTTATTTTCTGGAAAAAACTGTTTGAACTCACCATATAATTGCGCGGCAAGGGTCTTATTATGAGATAAAATAAGCGTGGGTTTATTCAATTGCTCAATCAAATTGGCAGCTGTAAACGTTTTTCCACTTCCCGTAACACCAAGTAAAGTTTGATGATGCATCCCCTGCGCTACGCCATCCACTAATTGCTTTATTGCAGTAGGTTGATCACCGGTAGGTTTGAAATCAGAAACGAGTTTGAAATCCATTCAAATGATTTTTTTCGTGAAGTTAATGCTTTTTTTTGTCCACGAATTACACAAATTATGCGAAACGCTAGTTCGGCGAAGCCAATTAGCACTAATATCTTGTGCATCATTGCACATAAATTTAGTACAACGAATTGAAACTAATTCCATTGCTGACAATTCGTGGAAATTAGTGAAATTTGTGTAATTCGTGTTCCCCTTTTTATTTCGATGTTAACTTTTATTAAGCAGAATAAGCCTTATATTTGACACTTCAAAAGAAAATGAATGCAAGAACAGTGGTTTGATTTCGTTGGCCTTTTTACAGCAAATCCATTAGCAACAATATTATTAATTCTCAATATCATTTTATTAGAGGTGATTTTGTCTTTTGATAATGCTGCAGTATTGGCGACGATGGTAAAAGGATTGCCCGAAAAGCAACAATCACAGGCCCTGCGTTATGGAATTTTAGGGGCGTATATTTTCCGGGGAGTGGCGTTGGTTCTAGTAGAGCATATTCTAGAAATTTGGTGGTTGAAACCTCTAGGCGGATTGTACTTGCTGTGGATGTGCATTAGTCATTTTGCACGCTCTAGAAAAGAAGACGCTGAAAAAGAAGTAGAGGATACCAAAAAGAGCTTTCTTTATCGCTATACGGTTGGCTATTTAGGCATTTTCTGGTCGACGGTGCTTGCTGTTGAATTTATGGATATTGTTTTCTCCATTGATAACATCTTTGCTGTGGTTGCCTATTCCAAGAATATCTTTTTGATTTGTATCGGTGTATTTATTGGGATTTTAGCCATGCGTTACGTAGCAAAGTACTTTGTCGTGCTGATGGAAAAATATCCATTTTTAGAGAAATCAGCTTTTGTTGTTATTGGAATATTGGGAGTGAAGCTTTGTTTTTCTTTACTCGTTCATTTCGATCATGAAAAATTCGGGTGGATTGAAGGCGAAGGATTTGATTTGTTTTTGTCGGTGCTAACGCTTTTGATTTTCTTCGTTCCGATTATTTCAGCGAAGTATTTTAAGAAGTAAGGGTATAGTGGAGTTTTCGAAGTTCTAAAAATCTTACTTTTCACGACACCCACACTCATGATGCTCTCGCAGGTATTCCATGGAAGCCTTGCACATTTCTTTAAGAATGTTAAGATCGATATCGCTCAGTTTTTTAATGTAAATACATGCCTTTGAAATTTTGAAATTCCCAAAATTTTCCAGTAAATGCATGTTCTTTTCTATTGGGGTAAACACATACAAGGAAAATGCAGCCTTGCGCGGTGAAAATCCCAACATTGGGGCATCGCCTTCGTGTCCGCTCGCATATTTGTAGTGATAGGAGCCAAAGCCAATAATGCTTGGTCCCCACATATATGCTTTGTATCCCGACCATTTTTCCATCAACTCAATCAAATGAAATGAATCTTGCTTCTTTTGTTCATTTTCCACGAAGGAATTGATGAAATCAAAGACATTTACGGAAGTTGGTTTTGTTTTCGTTTTTGACATTTTTTTAGATTTTATGCAGCATCTGTAAGATAGAGTAGGTGATCTTTATTCGATTAATAATCTTTGAGCGGCGTCTCGACTTCGCTCGACGACCGCAGCCGAGTGGACAATTCGACAAGCTCACTGCACCGCATCTCGACAAGCTCACTGCACCGCAGTTCGACGGACATCGAGCGGAGCCGAGATGGGAGCTTTAACAATTCTTATACTTATCATTCAGTCCTTTTCCTGCAAGAATTTGGGAGGATATTTTCTCAATCCGATCCAGTTTTGTTTTTTCCTGCTTTGCTTCAGCTACATATATGTTGTATTCTTTTTGCTTCCCAGGCGATAATTTTTCAAAGGCAACTTTTAGATTTTTGTTCTGATGGAGCGCTAACTGCAAAGACTCAGGAATTTCAACAGCAACGAATTTTGCAGGTTTATTTTTTAAGCCTTTTTCCTCATTAGCAACTGCTTCTTCGATATAGGCTAAAATCGTTTTTTCATCTATTTGACGCTTATCGGTAAAACGCATTTGTCGCAAAGATTTCGTTTTATCGCCAGCAGCAACTAACAAATTTTTAGGATCTTTTAAAAAGACGCCGTTGTAGAACCACAGTGTAAAGTGCTGTTTAAATGCGCCAGCGCTCACCACATTTTTTCCATTGTGTGCGTACACATCAGATCCCCATTTCACCACTTTTGTAAGACCGGTTTTATCAAGAATAGCTTTTAATTGTGCTAGTTCTTCAGTCCATTTCGAATTAGTATCCACGACTCACTTTTTTTCGAGTTCTTTCTTCAAATTTTTCAATCCTTGTTCAAAATCTTTTCCCATGTCCATAAACAATGAGAAGAAATTCCAAGGATAGGGAGTTGTTCCATTGATGCCCCAGACAACTTTTGTTTGATTTTCGCCTTGAGCTTCAGTTGTGAAATAAGCCATTGGCGGCTCTCCAAAACCAAAATCTAATTTCGTTTCTATGCGATTTCCGTCCTCTATTTTTGTAATTGTTTGCGATCCATTCCCCAATACTTCACTTTCCCAGGCATGTTTGAACCCAATGGTGCCATCAACTCCCGTGTCGCTTGATTTCATTTTTGGATCTGACAATTGCCAAACACCAAAATTGTCCTGATTTCGCACCAATTTAAGGTACTCAAAAACTTCAGCCTTAGGTTTATTGATAACGATAGAGCGTTCGCTTTTCATCTCTTTAGAAACAAAAAGTGCAATAACGAGTGGAATTGCAATAATGATTGCAATGACGATTAGGATGCGTTTTAAAATTCTCATGTGCTTTACTATTAATTGTTTATTATTAATTATTCATTTAATCTTGCCTTCGATACAACTCTCCTACGTCGAGTCACTCAGTCAGCGATTGGTGCAAATATTATTCATTTAATTCTGCCTTCGATACAACTCCCTTGTGTCGAGTTACTCAGTCAGCGATTAGTCCAATTATTATTCATTTAATTCTGCCTTCGATACAACTCTCCTAGGTCGAGTCACTCAGTCAGCGATTAGTGCAAATATTTATTTTATCGTCACTTTACCTGTGCTGTCGCCGAATTCCGTCAAAACGTGATCAATTGGTTCCCACAATTCAATTTTGTTGCCTTCCAAATCCATGATGTGAACAAATTTGCCGTAATCATAGCTTTCAATTTCATCACAAATTGTAACACCATTTGCTTTTAATTGTCGAACGAGCCCTTCAATGTTTTGCACACGGTAATTGATCATGAAATCTTTTTTTGACGGGTCAAAATACTTAGATCCATCTTTGAATGGACTCCATTGTGTATAATTTACTTCATCCGGACGATTTGCATTTCTAGTTTCGAAAGTGGCTCCATATTCATCTACTTTAAAACCTAAATTGTCAGCATACCATGTTTTCAAAGTATCCGTGTTTTCAGAGAAGAAGAAGATGCCGCCAAGTCCAATAACGCGAGGTGTTGTGTCACGTTCTTGGGTACTTGCTGTTTCCACTTTGTTTTGTTCGCTCATCGTTTTTGTTGTATTGCAGCTATAAATTAAAGTAATTAAGCTAAGAAAAAAAATCGAAACTATGGTTTTACTTTCCATATCAAATCATTGTATTTGAGGTAAAGTGGGAGGGCTGCTGAACCATACCATTCGACAATTTTAGCAGATAACACCTTATTTTTAATGGCAGGATCTCCTTTCAATAATTCCTCTACTTCTTTTATATTTTCAACATTATTGAAGATGAAAAGACCTCTGAAAGAATGATCATTTTTTCCAAATGGACCTGCAACAATCATTTTCTTTTCTTCAACTAATTTCTCAATGTTGGCCATGTGACCAGCAAAATATTCGCTGATAGAATCTTTATTAGTAGTTGTATTTGGGCCAGATTCAAGCAGTACGAAATAAAATTTCTTCATTCCATAGTCGTCAGCACCAAGCTCGTTTGCTAAGTTTTCGTCATAACTCGGATTAGCTCCTCCGTTATTCATGTGATGCATTTCGGGGAGTCGTCGCATTTCATAACTGATACTACTTGCTTTACCAAGGAGGTGAATTCTGATGTTGTTTTGATCAATTTTTTTATAAATTACCTGTTGAGGAAAATCATGTTTTTTGTTTTGGAAAATCCAGGCAGAATCGTTGTAAATCATCTTGAATTGAACGTCTTGATGCTGATTTTGATTCAAAACTGTTGCAGTAAGTATTGCTTTTTTGCCTTTCCGTTCGATTTTCAAATATTCCGAAACATTTACGAGTCCATTGTCGAGTGAATAGGTCAATCCTTGCAATTTATCTGTACCCATTGCATTCCAATGTTCAATATTTCCAGTACCTTCAATTTGCCAATTGCCGTCCAGAAACTCAAAAATGTTCTGGGACAATAGGTTCGCTGAACTGTGCATCAACAGTAGGAGAAGGAGCGCTTTTTTCATAAATCAAGTTTTTCTAATTGTCCTTTTCGTTTGACGATGTTTTTGTAGTCCCATTGGATAGTTTTCGATTTTTCTAGACACTGACGAACAACTTCGAAGTCAATCTCTGCCACACTTTTAAAATAGAAGGAAGCGTCTTTAAATTTACCAACGCGCACTTCCAATTGATCTATTCCGAAATCTGCACCACTCCAAAACATCAATCGAATACCTTTTTTCTCTTTGCTATAGCCAGTAATTGGATTTCCAGCGATAAACCAAACAGGTTGGGAGTGCCAAATTTTCATTTCATCTGTACCCAGCATTTTTGTGATTTCTAGATAAAGTTGGTGACAGATCACATAATCTTCACCTTCCATTTTATTATTAAAAAGTTCAATGGAATTCATCTTCGATCATTGCTTTTAAAATAAGTAAGGCCTTTGGATATGTTTCTTCGAAGTAGCTAGTGAAATCTTCCAAAACATCTAATTCAACAGTAACTTTTGTTCTTCCATTATTACTAGTGAAATGATAGTTTTCAAATCCTCCAGCCCATTTTTCAACATCTTCGCCTGACGTAATTTCTTCATCACCTTTCAAAATACCGTAATGGCGAATCGAAACAAATTCAGGTACTCGATATTCAGCAATTTCAGAGATCATACCGCCACGATTTCCTTCTTCGTCGGTACCAACAAAGTACATTTTTCCTCCTTTCACCCAGTTTCCTTCATACGTCGACGTGGGATTGAAAGCCGCAGTCCATTTTTCATAGCTTACTTTGTCCTCTAAGCCTAACATAGCTTCAAAAACGTGCCCAATTGGCGCATTAATTTCAATGGGGTAGTACTTTTTCTCCATTATTTCATTCAAATGTTTTGAGTTGTTCTTCTAATAATTGTTGTTCTCGCACACGACCATCAAGAATTTCAGTATAAGCAAGCATCGGTTTTTTTCCTCCGTCAACATAAGCGGTACCAGCCCATTTCTGCGCTTCTTCCAATTTCCCTAAAACTTCATATGACAATGCGATGTTGTGAGCAGCTTTTGCCCGCTTTTTATACTTCTGCTCTTGGTCATAATAACTTAGCCAAGTTGCAAGCGCACCCTCCCAATCTTTTGCCAAAGCTTGGCGTTCACCTCTGCGCATTGGATCATTTTTTCCTTTGTACATTACCCTTGGTTCCCAATCGAATAGCGGAACAATACTGCGCGCAAATTCAGTTCCTGTTTCATAGCTTACATCGACCAAAGCCTCGCTTCTTTTTACAAGTTTCCCTACAGCTTCAAAAGCATTGTTAGCAGTTGTTCTCCACCATTTTTTATATTTATAAGTATCTTCATAAGGAATTTGGTGTTTCGATGAATAATAAACTCTAAATCCACTTGTAGAAGTTGCAGTTCCTGTTACAGTAATGGATGAAGTTCCTCCGTTAAGGACGCTTGTTACCGCCTGTGTTGCCGTTGATGCTGGATTGTGAATATTGAAATCGGTGTCAAAGAACTCCAAAACCAGCAATCCATCTACTTGCATTTGTGCACAAAGGGAATCTATACTTGCCCAAGGTAATGGAGCGCCAAAACTTAAACTGGTTGGGTCAGATGAGTTCCATGCAGAATCGATGCGTTGCACTTCAAAGCGATTTGAAGTAAGCAATAAATCATTTAACCCTCTAATGCATTCCTGTGATAATTTTTTGTCTTGTTTTGGTAATTCACCAGTAACAATTCCTTCAATAACGGCTTGATTGCTAGGTATGGAACGATTAAGAATCGCCATTTTTTTAATTTCTTTAGGGATCGTAATTTCTGCGGGACGCATTATGTTTACTTGCATGTTGCGCGTTTGTCTGCACGAAGTGATCAGCAATAGCCCTACGAATAAAGTGGTGTAACGTAGATGTAGATTCATATTGTGTAGTATTAATACTGTCTAAAGATACAAATAAATATTAAATCGGAGCAGCTAAAACCGTGGTAAAAACTTATCTTCGCAAAAAATAAAAATTTGCTATGAAAATATACAATAATATTCTTGAAACGATTGGAAATACCCCATTAGTGAAATTGAATAAGGTGACAAAGGATGTTAATGCATTGATTTTAGCAAAGGTGGAAACAACCAATCCTGGAAATTCAGTAAAAGATCGCATGGCTGTGAAAATGGTCGAAGATGCTGAAAAAGCTGGACTTTTAAAACCCGGTGGAACCATCATTGAAGGTACTTCAGGTAACACCGGAATGGGACTTGCTTTGGTAGCCATCATCAAAGGATATAAATTGATTTGTGTTTTAAACGACAAGCAATCGAAAGAAAAAATGGATATTCTTCGCGCTGTAGGTGCTGAAGTAGTTGTTTGTCCTACCGCGGTTGAACCGACAGATCCACGTTCTTACTATTCTGTTTCTCGTCGATTGGCACAAGAAATTCCTAATTCATGGTATGTAAATCAATATGATAATTTATCGAACAGACAGGCACATTATGAGCAAACTGGTCCAGAAATTTGGGAGCAGACAGAAGGGAAAATCACCCATTTTATAGTTGGTGTCGGTACAGGCGGAACGATCTCTGGTGTAGGAAAATACTTAAAAGAGAAAAATCCGAACATTAAAATTTGGGGAATTGATACCTATGGTTCTGTGTTCAAGAAATATAAAGAAACAGGCATCTTTGATGAAAATGAAATTTACCCTTATATAACCGAAGGTATTGGCGAAGATATCTTACCAGCTAACGTAGATTTTGATACCATCGATCTTTTTGAGAAAGTAACTGATAAAGATGCGGCCGTGTACACGCGTCGCTTGGCACGTGAGGAAGGTATTTTTGTTGGTAACTCAGCAGGAGCAGCTATCAAAGGGTTGATTCAGTTGAAAGATGAATTGAAGCCTGAAGATGTTGTTGTAGTGTTGTTCCATGATCATGGTTCGCGTTATGTAGGAAAGATTTTTAACGATGATTGGATGCGTGAGCGTGGTTTCTTAGATGAAAACATTAAAACTGCGGGCGATTTAATTCAAAAACATGCCGACAAACCATTGGTGACGCTTTATGCTGAGGAATTGGTTTCACACGCAATTGCAAGTCTCAGAAAGTATGATATTTCTCAGATTCCTGTAATGAAAGACGGTAAATTTGTAGGGTCTATCGATGATAGTACTTTATTTGCTTTCTTGGTTGATAATCCTGATAAACTCGATACGCCAATTTCAAGTATTATGAAAGCACCTTTCCCTATTGTTTCAGAAAGAACTACACTAGAAGAAGTATCTAAATTGATCAGTAAGGAAAATAATGCAGCAATTGTTCAGAAAGCAGATCAAAAATTCCATATTGTAACGAGATACGACATTATTTCAGCAATGAGTTAAATTGCTTTTATGGCAGGTTTCCCTCAACGAATCGTCTCTTTAGTGCCATCGCAAACTGAATTGCTGTGGTACTTAGGTCTTGAAATGGAAGTAGTTGGAATTACTAAATTTTGTGTCCACCCTGAAGCTTGGTATCGTAGTAAAAAAAGAATCGGAGGGACAAAGCAGTTACATCTAGATGAAATTCGTGACTTGTTGCCTGATTTGGTGATTGCCAATAAGGAGGAAAATACAAAATCCGATATCGAAGCACTTAAAAAATTCACAAAAGTGTATGTCAGTGATATAGAAAGTACTTCTGATGCAGTAGAAATGATCCGAGTTGTTGGCACCTTAACGGGAAAGGAAGCAAAAGCAGACCAACTCGCCGTAGAAATTGAGAACGCTCTCTCGAAGCTGGGTGCCAATGCCGCAGATAGAAGCTACTTGTATTTTATCTGGAAAGATCCTGATTTTGTAGTTGGATCGAGGACCTTTATCAATTCAATGCTCGAGACTGCCGGTTTTATCAATCATTGCCGTGAAGATCGTTATCCAGAATGGAACTCGACGTTTGGCGATCCCAATTTCATATTCTTAAGTTCTGAACCTTACCCTTTTACGGAAGTACATTTTGAGCTGTTTCAACAACGATTTCCATTTTCTGAAATCATGCTCATTGATGGGGAAATGTGCAGTTGGTATGGACCAAGAATGTTAGACGGAGTTAATTATCTGCAAAAATTAGTGAGCTCAATTCGAACTGACCAATAGAAAACGCAGTACTTCATTGATAGGATAATTGCCCTCCTTAAATTTCATCTTTCCAATAATGGATACTTTTCTGCTGGATGTCTTTGTGATTTCGAGGTCGATATATTCGGTTTTTTCTCCTAACACTTTCGTAGCTTGAAAAGCAGGTGACAATGCTAGCAAATTGGTCATAAGTCCACCCCCTTGAATATTGCTTAATGGCGATAAATTCCCTTTGATCAACACAACACAATTGTTTTTCTTCTGCATATATTTAGGGTCTTTAGATCTACCGATATAGATGATATTATCATCCAATTGCTTGAAATAAAGTGTTTTTCCTTCAATAGTGATTGCTTGGTCGGTCATTTCACAAATAAACTGATTTTTCGCTACCAAATCACTTAAAAACTGTTGAATAGAAAGAGGTTTATTGAATTCAAGTACAATATCCATGTCAGGTAAAGGAACATATCCTGAGGGATGATTTAGGACATCAACACCCAAATAATTCATTGAAAAAGCCTTGATACTGGGCAAATTTAGCGAAGTAGTGTTTAGGATGATTTTTTGTAAAGAATCAGCCCATGGACCTGGAATAGAATAATTGCTGATGTGAATTCCTCGTGGAACTAGGAAAAATTTGGAAGTCGATTCTTTTATATCGTTCTTACTAACAGAGGTTCCGTTTACATTGAAAAATGAAGAGTCCTGCTCAAAACTTAAGGAAATTTCTTGGGCGTCAGATTGATCTCCTTGGTGCAAATGAAGTTCTGTTAATCGCTTTTTTGAACTACTTTTATAAAATATAGAGTGGTTTTTATCGTGCTTTACAGCTAGGAACTCTTTGGATTTTTTCTGCAATTTTTGTTGCGATTGCGAAGTGCTAAAAAGAATTAAACCTACATTTTTGTTGGTGCATACGCCAACATTCTGTTTGAACTTCGCTTTAATTTCGTGCAAGAATTTTTTGCTATCAATTAAGTTCAATAAAACACCAGTATAATCTATTCCTTTTTCTTCAACTTTGAAAAGCACAATATCAGACAATGGATTTACACCAGAAAGACTGGTCTTTTTACCTTGAATTTTTTTACTTTTTTCCTTAATCAAATCGATCACTTCTTCATCTTTTGCATTGAAAAGCAAGGTAAATAAAGTTGTTTCAGCTAATTCTCGTCCATCAACCCTCATTGCAAAATAGGCGTTGTTTGGCACAAATTCAACGTTTTCATTGGGGAAATCTGAAAGTACAAAGCCCACGATTCGTATCGTCATCCATGTGGTGAAACAGAGAAGCAGAATACAAAGGCCTTTCAATAATTTTCCAATAGTAAGCATGTAACAAATGTAAAGGAATTATTTAATTTTGTGCTATGAGAAAATTTGCAGGATTTATTTTGAGATTGATGGGTTGGAAGATAGAGCGCAATTTTCCGAAAGACGTTGAGCAATGCGTAATTGTGATGGGTCCACATACAAGTAATTGGGATTTTATTATTGGGCGATTGGCTTTTGCATGGTATGGAATTCAATGTAAATTATTGGTAAAAAAGGATCTTTTTTTTCCGCCTTTGGGATGGCTTTTGAAATCAATTGGTGCAATTCCTGTAGATCGAAAAGGGAAGAATAATATGACTGAGCAGGTAGCTGAACTCTTCAAAAAGCATAAACAGCTATATCTTGTATTCACACCAGAAGGGACACGGAAGCAAAATCCCAATTGGAAAAAGGGATTCTACTATATTGCTTTGAAAGCCCAAGTGCCCATTTATGTATGTTACATGGATTATTCTAATAAAACAGGTGGGTTTAAACAGCGCTTTGATCCCACAGGTGACGTTGATAAGGACATTGAAGCTATCAAAAGCTTGTTGCGTCCGCATAAAGGGAAGTACCCTGAAAATGGAATTCTCTAATCTTTTTTAAAGTTTCCAGTTTTTTTGTCGTAACCGTAAGGGCAATGTTTACAACTACTTTTGCAGCAATAGCCTCTTTTTAGGTGGTACTTCTCTGTAAAAATAATATAGCCTTCTGGTGAGCGATAAAAATCTTCTACTTCCAATTTTTTTGGACTGCTATAATCGTCGAATGAATTCATTTGCTACAAAATTACTAAAATTGCACAATGCTCTCAACTGAAAATTCAATCCTTGAAGAAGTTTTTCCATCCTTTCTTCAGAATGCTGGCAATCGATTGTTCATCAAAAGAGATGATTTAATTCACCCTGAAATTTCTGGGAATAAATGGCGAAAACTGAAATATAATTTGTTAGCAGCGCAGCAGCAAAAATCAGATGGAATTTTAACCTTTGGAGGTGCTTACTCCAATCATTTGCTTGCCACCGCTGCACTTTGTAAGCAGGAAAGTTTAAAATCAATTGGTATTGTTAGAGGAGAAGAGTTAGATTCCAAGTCCAACGAAACATTAAAAAAATGCGAAGAATTGGGAATGATGTTGGTTTTTGTTTCACGTGAAGAATACAGCCTTCGAAATGATGAATTGTTTCAAAAAGAACTTCATATCGAGTATCCAAATTTTATGCTAGTGCCAGAAGGCGGTGCCAATTACCTTGGAATGATTGGCTGTCAAGAAATTTGGAAAGAAATTGATGACCATTTTGATTATGTTTTTGTAGCACAAGGAACGACAACTACTTCCTTAGGCTTACTTTTAGGCTGTCCTGAAAACACAAAAGTAATTGGTGTTCCCGTTTTGAAAGGTTTTGATGCAGCCAATGAAATGAAGCAATTGGCTAAAGAATCATTCATTGATGAAGAAATGATGGAAGATTGTTTAGGGCGTTTCGAAGTTGCCAATGACTATCATTTTAATGGATACGGAAAGTATGATGATGAACTACTGAGCTTCATTGATCAATTTCATGCAGAAACCGATATTCTTTTAGATCAGGTCTATACAGGCAAAGCGATGTATGCAACTGCTAAAGAAATTGAACGGCACAACTGGACGAATAAACGTATTTTATTCATTCATACCGGTGGATTACAAGGAAGAAATGGCATAAAAAAAGGCTGACTTTCATCAACCTTTCAATTTTTGCAACTTGCTTTTATCTTCTTTTTCGTCCTCTATTCCAACGGAAATGACGATCGTGAATTCGTGAGTTAGGATCGGTTGACATTGCATACGTAAAGTACAATTCAAATCCACCCAATCCTCTAGTGGCAGGAGTAAGTGCTGAAACATTGAAATCATATGAAGCGCCTAATTTGTATCCCTTAAATTTGAATGCAACAGTTCCAACTAAGGCATCTTGTACTCTGTAGTAAATGCCCCATGAAAGGAAAGATCGCTGCACATAATCTGTCCGTTTAGAAGCTTCAAATAATTCGATGTCAAAAGCAGAACCAAAAATGACGTTTCGATTCGGTCCGAAAAATTGCATTAACAATGATGGGGAAATACCTAATCTTCTATTGGGAATGTATTTAGTTCCAGACGCTGAAAGGTTGATTCCTCTAAACATCTTACTGTCAATAGTTTGAAAAGCCATATTTGGACCAGTAATATGGTTAACACCAATTCCAATGTTGATATTGGAAGCATCATCAAAAATATACTTGAAGTGCATTCCTGCTCCAATATCAAAATTAATCACCGACATTTCAGTTCCAAACGACTCACCACTAACCATCTCATTGTCATAAGCTACTCCGTTCCATTGATTGTTAAAGGAGTAATTGGTGTTTCGCAAAGATGTTTGGTAAAAACCTGGTGCAATCCCAATGGAGAACAAAAGATTATCTTCCGCAGCGATAGTGTAATTAATAGGAACGGATAGCAAGTTGTTTGTCATGCCTAAATCCCCAGATTGATCATTCGTAAAATTTAATCCAACGCCTAAACAATTGGCGGTAGTTTTTTGCTTGAATAATTTTGCTTCAATACCAAAAGAATTTGATCTCCAAGGATTACCTTCTAATCCCATCCATTGCATGCGGAAACTAGTAGTTGCTTTTAAATCGGCATCCATTACAGCAACAGCACCTGGATTTAAGGCTGAAAGGTTTTCATTCCACATGCTGAAGTGTCGGTATTGCTGTGCAAATGCAGAGATAGCTCCTAATAAGCAAAATGCTATTGTATATGATATATTTTTTTTCACAGGGCGCTTATTTAAGTAAAGTAACATTTCCGTTTTTAACTCCTGATTGACCGTCAATCAACGTGTATTCTAGTGTATAAGCAAAAACTGCCGGATTCAAAGGTTTTTGATTGAAATTTCCATCCCAACCAATCGATTGATCTTCACTTTCAAACACCATTTGACCATAACGATTAAATACTCGTAAATGAAAAGCAGTAATTCCAACTCCATCCACTAATAAAATATCATTTTGATTGTCGTCATTCGGAGAAAATGCATTTGGAACACCGATGGCATAACCACCAGCAGGTAAATCAATTGTGATAGTAACTGTATCTGAATTTTGACAACCATCAAGGCTAGTAGCGGTTGCGATAAAATCAGTTGTAATTACAGGAGTAACGATTGCCTCTGAACAATCCGATACTGTACAATCTAAGATGTTTCCTTGAGCACTCGGATTCCAATCCCAAGTGAGTTGTCCTATGTTACTCGTGGCATTAATAGTAGCACTTTGCAACAAGTTAATCGTTTGATCACTAAATGCGGTTACTATTGGAAGTGGGTTAACAGTTATGTTTTGTGTGAAACTACTATTTCCAAAAGGGTTAGTTACAACTAACACCGCTGTAAAGTTTCCTTCTGTATTGTAGCATACTGGTCCAGGATTTTGTGCCGTTGATGTAGCTGGTGTTCCTCCGTTAAATGTCCACGAGTAGGTTGTAACCCCAATTGAAGTAGAGTTGTTGTTAAATGTCACACATTCTCCTAAACATGGATCATCGTCGGAGCCATTAAAAGCTGCAATAGGGCTACTGCAAGGAGTAACTTGAATAGTGATTGTGGTGTCATCTGTGTTTCCAAGATTGTCGGTTACTTCCAAGATTACATTATAATTACCAGCGGCAGCAAAAGACACAAAATGCGGACCCTGTGTAATTGCTGTTCCAGGTGAACCTCCTCCAAAGCTCCATTGATAACCAACTATATTTCCAGTACTATTGGAAGTAAACGACAATGATTGTCCAATACAAACAGTTCCATTTGAAGCTGAAATCACTGCGTTAAGCGGTAAAATGCCACAGTCAAATACTTGAACAGAGATCGTTGCAAATTGGTCGGCACAAGGGTTTGTTGAATTAACCGTGTAGTTGAAGGAATATGTTGCTGGCGTTAAACCATTGGCATCAAATAATCCAGTTGTTGCATTGAACTGTCCACTAGATGTTGTTTCTAACCACACACCACCTGGACTTGCCCCCGAGAGTAAAGTGTTTAGGTTAATTGTTGAATTGTTACAAACATTTCCACTGTTATTAACGCCTGCAGTTTCTGGAGCAATCACTGTAATAAAAGCATTTTTAATCTCAGTATCATTTCCATTGATATCAGTTACGACCAAACTTACGTTAAACGTCCCAGGTGATGAATAACAGATTGCAGTTGGATTTTGTTGATTTGAAATTTGTGTATTGCCGAAATCCCATGCAAATGTCGCTGGAGCTGCAAATGTCGAGGTGTTTGTGAAAGTGATGCAGTCGCCAACACAAATTGTAGTTTGTGAAGCAGTAAAATTGGCTACTGGCGCTGACGGTAATGCAGGAACCGTAATGGTAATGTCATCTACTGCAAAAGAAGGATCAGTTCCAACGTTATCATCATTATTCACCCATCTAAATCCAATTTTTACATTAGCGTTATTGTTGGCCGATACTGGCAAAGCAGCTGTGAAAGCAGTCCATGTACCTTGAGGGTTGCACGTTAAAGCAGTTTTGGCAAGAGCATTAATTTGCGACCAAGCTGAGCCATCAAAATACCAAAGTGTAGCATCATCGTTAGTGCCATCGCCATTTTCAATGTAATTGAAGTTAACGGAGATGGTTGATTGTCCAGTTAGGTTAATTGTCGGTGATTCAATTCGAACATCTGAAATTGGGTCGAAAAAACCACCTCCGCCAGCTAAATAGGATGCGCCTTGGTCTCCGAAAATGCCAGGATTGCTGCCAATGTGCAAGGAAGGGTCAGTTGCTCCACAAACGGATCCACATGCAGCAGCATTGTTTCCACATTCTGCACCACTGACATACCAAATGTTTGATTCAGTGCCATTGGCACCAGTTGCTGTAGATGTCCACGCACCATTTCCGGTATTACTTCCGTTTGCTGCACAATCACTGACACAGGCATTTTGAAAAGCTTCGGTCCAAATGACAGTTTGGCAAAATGAATGACTATAAAACAATCCTGAAAGTAGCAGAATTAGTGATCTTTTAAGCATAGAGTTAGTTTTTCAATAGTTAAAGGTAGGTATAATTTATTTTTTTACAACAACTTTTTGATTGTTAGAATATTAATTGAAGAATTTCTTTTGCCTCTTTTACATCATGCACACGAATTAATTTTGCACCCGAAAGTAGTGCTTTTGTGTTCAGAATGGTAGTACCATTGAGGGCATTTTCGGGACTACACAGAAGTCTGTTATAAATCATTGATTTTCGTGAAAATCCAACCATAATTGGTTTTTCCAATATTTTAAAGTGATTTAATTTATCTAAAACTTCAAAATTTTGCTCAAGTGTTTTGCTAAATCCAAAGCCTGGATCGATGATAATATCTTTAATTCCAAATGCTTTCGCTTCTTCAATTTTTTTAGAAAAATACACCATCATTTCCATTAAAATATTTTCATAATGGGTGTTTTTTTGCATCGTTTCTGGGGTGTCTCGCATGTGCATGAGGATGTATGGAACTGAATAGGAGCCAACTACTTTCAATAGCTCTTTGTCCAAATTTCCACCGCTAATATCGTTAATTAAGTCTGCTCCGCTGTCTAAGGCTATTTTAGCAACTGTTGAACGATATGTGTCAATTGAAATAAGTGTGTTTGGAAATTCTTTTTTTAGCAAAAGAACTGCTTGTTCAATTTTTTTCGCTTCTAATTTTTCATCAACCTTTGGTGCGCCAGGTCGACTCGATTGGGCACCAATATCGATAAAGTCAGCACCTTCTTCAATTTGCTGTAGTGCCTTATTGATAAGGCTTTTATCATCCAAAACACGACTTTCAGAATGAAATGAGTCATCGGTTAGGTTGATGATTCCCATAATTTTGGGTTGACTTAAGTCAACCAACTTTTCTTTAACACGAAGTAAGCTGTTTGCTGGAAAATGATTATCTTCAACCCTTGAATATTGCATCTTTATCTAGAAATGAATCAAACTGAATTAGAGTACACAAATGTAATGAATGTTTGCCGTGAAATCTTCATCAATAAAACGAAAGATTATGGCACTTCATGGAGAATACTTCGTCCCAGCTCTCTCACGGATCAAATTTTTATCAAAGCCCAACGAATTAGAACAATTCAGGAGACTGGAGAAAATCGAGTAGGTGAATCTGTTGATGATGAGTTTCGCGCAATTGTCAATTATTGTATCATGGCAATTATCCAATTGTGTGAAGACGGTCTCGAAACAATTGATCTTAGCGAAGAGTTAGCGATTGAATTGTATGCTAAATATGAGCACAAGGCTTATGAATTAATGAAGAAGAAAAATCACGATTACGGTGAGGCATGGAGAGATATGCGTGTAAGTTCTTTAACGGATTTGATTTTGACTAAAATCTTGAGAGTAAAACAAATAGAAGATAATAAAGGAAAAACATTAATAAGTGAAGGTATCGATGCAAATTACTTCGATATGTTGAATTATTCAGTTTTTTCATTGATACATTTAGCTAACAAATAATTCTATGAAAACAGGAAGGAATTATTCAGTAGGCGGTCGTTCGTTGATTTTAAATGCACTATTTGTTGTGTTCAATTTAATGGGACTTTCTTCGGTAGTACTTGGTTCTCTTCCTTATTTTTCAAACTATTTTCTCTTGATGAACTTCCTTGGCTTTATTGTTATTGCAATAAGTTCAAGTGCGTTGTTTATTCTTCATGGTCGTTTGATGATGGCCAATGTCTCAAAGATTATAGTGGGTACTATCTTAATTGTTTCTGGGCTTATTAAAATCAATGATCCTATCGGTTTTTCTTACAAATTAAAAGAGTACTTTCAAGATGGAGCCATCGCTTATCGAATAAAAGAGCTATTTGGAAGTCCTAGTTTTTCCTTAGAAGGATTTATTGGAAGCGCCCTGTTTTTAGCTGTTGTTTTTGCAATTTTAGAGATTGTTTTGGGGGTGTTGTTGATTATAGGAGGTAGAATTAAGTGGATTATGGCTTTTTTATTGCCTCTAATGTTGTTCTTTACTTTTCTCACGTATCATACATCAAATTGTTCTGCAAATAGAAAATATACTGATCGAAATGAATATCCCTTAACCTCAACTAAAGCGCAAGAATTAATACAAAATGACAAAAACGATCATACAATAAAAGCAGTTTCCAAAAACAATGGGTTGCTCATCATCGATGAGAAAAAAAGTGTTCAATGCGTGTCAGATTGTGGTTGTTTTGGTGATGCAATGCAAGGGTCTACGGGTAGGTCTTTAACTCCTCTCGAAAGTTTTATTAAAGATTTGGTTCTTTTGTATTTCATCATTTGGATTATTATTTCTACAAAATTTAATCAACCAACTACAGCTAGAACTAATTTAAAATTTAGCATTTATGCTCTTGTTTTTATTGGTCTTTTTGCACTGCTGTTTAAATGGTCGTTCCTAGCTTATTTTCCTGCGGTATTATTTATCTGCGCACTTTGGATAAAAAGGGATGGTGGTTATTTTCTCGGAAATTATTTTGGTTCTTCAATAATTGTTGGCGCTTTGTCATTACTTGTCGTGCTCTATGTTTTGCGCTTTGATTCCATAAAAGATTTTCGACCGTATGCCGTTGGAAATAATTTGCAATGGAAAACGATGGACGGCAAAGAAGGTAAGGTTGTATCGTACCTTAAATATGTCAACAAGCAAACGAAAGAAGAACTGATCTATCGATCTCCATCAAGGGAATATTCCAATTCTCGCATTTGGGAAAACAAGATGTGGATTTTTAAATCGATGAAACAAAAGACCATTCTGGCAGCCAAATCTCCATCGATAACGGATCAATTTGATCCAACGATTTCAATCGATGATCTTGGTCCGGAGGAACGTCAATTAGCGTTTATACAAGAAATCTTTTTACAATCGAAAGTGCACCAATACAATTTGGAGCATTTGCGATCAAAGGAGGTATTTACTGTTGATGAAGTCGATTACAATAAACTTGATTTTCCAGATTCGTTGTTTGCTATCAAAAGCGAACGATATGTGGAGCAGCATAATCTCAGTCAAATCAGTATTCGTAAGTTGTTATTTGAAGGTAGAAAAGTGTTTTTACTGGTCGTGGAATCAGTCGATAAATTCGACATTCAAAATTTAGATCGAATAAAAACTATTTACCGCGCTTGCAAAAGAAAGGAAGTGCCATTCATAATGATTACATCTTCGAGTAGAAAAGAAATCAATGAATTTAGGAGAATGAATAATTTTCATGTGCCAGTATTTTCAAATGATGAAACAGAGCTTAAAGTAATTGCAAGAATTAACCCAACATTAATGATATTAGAAAAAGGGGTAGTGTCGGATAAATTCACGAATAGATCAATTCCAAAGGTAGAAACAATAAAAAAGAAGTATTTATGATAGCTCGACGAAAGATTGTTGCAGGCAATTGGAAAATGAATTTATTGCCAGCAGAAGCAGATGTCCTGTTCAAGGAGATCAATGCAGCAAATAGGGCTCTTTCCTGCGATTTAGTTGTTTTTCCACCAGCTATCTATCTTCAACAATTTGGTGGCGAGAAAGGAACAACATTCCTTGGAATTCAAAACTTCCATCCAGCGAAAAAAGGTGCATTTACAGGAGAAATTTCGATCGCTCAAGTTGTTGGTTTGAAATTAAACTATGTACTGATCGGTCACAGTGAACGAAGAATTGACTTCTCTGAAAGCAATTCCTTCATTAAGGAAAAAGTGGATGCCGCCCTTCAAAACGATGTGAAGCTCATTTTTTGTTGTGGTGAACCGCTTGAAATACGAGAAAGTGGAAAGCATTTGGACTTTGTGAAAGAACAACTAGAAGCATCTTTATTTCATATTTCTGAATCTGAGATTAGAAAAGTGATCATAGCCTATGAGCCAATTTGGGCCATCGGAACGGGTCGCACCGCAAGTGCAGCGCAAGCAGAAGAAATGCACAAGGGGATAAGAACACTAGTGGAAAAGAAATACGGGGCAAAAATTGCTGAAGAGATTTCGATTTTATACGGAGGAAGTTGTAACACAAGCAATGCTAAGGAGTTATTTTCTTGTCCAAATGTTGATGGTGGACTTATTGGTGGCGCTGCTTTGGAAGCCAGTTCTTTTTTAGCAATCGCAAATTCGTTTTAATGGATTATATTGAATTAAACATAAAAGTGAGTCCTCGTAAGCCCTGGACAGAAATCATTATTGCCGATTTGGCGGAAAATGGTTTTGAAAGTTTCGTGGAAACAGACGAAGGACTGCTAGCTTACGGTAGTGAAAGTGACGTCGATTTTGCTTCGCCAATGGTGAATACCATGTTAGGCGATGTGCATGATGGATTTGAAGCGGAAATAGTAACAACAATTATCCCAAAGCAAAATTGGAATGAACAGTGGGAGTCAGACTTTCAACCTGTTTTTGTTGATGAGTATTGCACGATTTTAGCTCCTTTTCACACATCAATTGATGTTGTTGGAATGCCAATCATCATTCAACCGCAAATGTCATTCGGAACGGGTCATCATCAAACAACGTATATGATGACAAAGTCGCTTTTTGAATTGGAAAGTATGCCAGAAAATGTGCTCGATATGGGAACAGGAACAGGTGTACTAGCTTTTGTGGCTGAAAAATTGGGTGCACAAAAAGTGGTAGCAGTTGATATTGAAGATTGGTCTGTGGAGAACACCAAAGAAAATGCACTTCGAAATAGTTGTACAAAAATCGAAGCTATTTTGGGAAATATTGATGAAGTTCCGCAAGAGAAATTTGGACTCATTCTTGCTAACATCAACAAAAATGTGCTAAAAATGCATCTTGCTGGTTACGCCAATCGAATGGACAAAAATTCATTGCTTTTATTGAGTGGTTTCTTCACCACAGATACCGATGAACTTATTCATGATGCAAATGAAGTAGGTTTAAGCCTTGTTTCATTGATGGAAAAGGAAAATTGGGCCTGCATGAAATTGATAAAAAACTAAAAAAATCAATCATAGATTATGAGAAATTTACTACTAATTTGTTGCATTTTCGCTTCCAATGTTGCTCTTTCACAAGAGACGTTCTCTAACAATCGCGAGAAATTTGTTAAAGAGTTTCAAAAGTCAATTGCTGAATATGGAAAAGGCGATTTTAAGCAATTTACAAATGTAGACCTGCCAGCTGCATTGATAGAAGCCAATGAGATTTCAGAAGCTTATTTCACTCAAATGGTGACAACATGTAACTTAATGGTTACCAAAAAATTAAAACCATATCCAGAAATTTATCAATATGTTTTTTCCGTTTATTCCTTGGTGCATGGAAAGCAATCCGATGAAAGTTTCAAGGCTTGGCATAGCTCAGTAGATAAAATGCTGGACAGTAGAAACATCAAGAAAATTGAAGATTTCTTAGATCTTTCTTCTGGTTTTTTCTCAGAACGACGAATAGCAGAGTCATCAAATTTTAAGTGGTTTTATACCGGCGGAACCTATTCATTTGAATTCACAGACAAAGCGTTTATCAAATTGAACAATGGAAATTTAATTTGCCGGATCGAAAACCCAAATCCTGAGAAACGTGAAAGCAAATACATTGATAGTATTTTGGTGAGTAACACAACAGGAACCTTCGACCCGACAACAAAAAAATGGGAAGGCGAAAATGGTGTCTTAACTTGGGAAAAAGTGGGGCTGCCTAAAAATGAGGCGAATGCAACCTTGAAAAAATATAATGTATCATGTAAAACGCCTAACCTCACTGCGGATACAGTTTCGCTTACCAGCAAGTACTTTACTAAACCAATTTTGGGAAGTTTGTCAGATCGTGCTTTTAAATCCAATAGAGAAGACGATAAAATTTACCCACAATTTCTATCCTACGAAAAGCGTTTGAAAATCAAAAATATTGTGCCAGATGTTGATTACGATGGCGGTTTCGCGATGAATGGTGCAACTTTCGTAGGACAAGGTACCGTTCAACAGCCTTCAACAATTACTTATTTTAGAAATCAAAAACCGTTCATCAAAGCTTCTGCTCAAATCATTGATATTTCAGCCAAAAGAATCTTTATCAATAATGCTCGTACTGCTATTTACCTAAATACTGGCGATTCAATTACACATCCAGGTTTATTGTTTAAATATGATTTAGAAAAGCAAATAGTTGAATTCTCAAGAACGAAAACAGGTAATGGTCAAGCGCCAATTTCCGATTCTTATCATAAATTGGACATGTATTTGCCAATGATTACTTGGAATGTTAAGGAAGATTTTTTACTTTACACTTACGAATCAGGTACATCACAAGAACAACGTATTGCTAAGTTTGAGTCCCAAAGTTATTTTGATGCTCGATTATACGATCAATTGCAAGGGCTTGCCCCAATTCATCCGCTGGTTGCAATTCATCAATACAGCTACAAACATGATGAGTACGTGTTGCCTGAGGGAAAAGCTGCCACCGCATTGAACTTATCGCTTGAACAGGCAAAACCAATTTTACTCGATTTGTCAACGTATGGTTTTATAAGCTACGACACAGAAGCAAAAACAGTAACCATCAATAAAAAGACAGAAAATTTTGTGTATGCTAAAACGGGGAAACGTGATTATGATAACATCATTTTTGTGTCAGATTTCCGACCAAAGGAATTAAAAGGATTTACAGAAGAACAAATTGCAGCCGATCCAAATTTACAAGCGCTGAAAGTGAAATACAAGCAACAAAATGAAGAACGAAGATTGAAGCCATCGTTCGGCAAAATGAGTTTTGGAACTTTAGAAATGAATTTGGCGGCAGTTGATCTAGTTACTATCTCTAATTTGCAGAACACAACTGTTTTTCCAACAGGAAGCGATGTTGTGATTAAAGAAAATAGAAACTTTGAATTCAATGGTTGGATCAATTCTGGAAAGCTGGAAATTAACTCATTGGCTGCCAACTATAATTACAAGGAGAACAAGTTTAATTTATTTAAAACTGATCAAACAACGATTCGCGTAAATCCGATGGATAAAACACACGGGGCGAAGCCAATCAGCATGGTGACTGATATTAAAGGAATATCGGGTGAATTGTTTATCGATGATCCGTTGAATAGAAGTGGACAAAACTCCAAAATCTCCAATTTCCCGATTTTAAAAACTTCGAAAGAAGCGAAAGTGTACTATAACGACAAGCAATTGTACCGTGGAGCGTATGATAGTTCCCGATTCTTCTACACAATTTTGCCTTTCACACTCGATTCTTTAGATAACTTTAATGATCTAGCGCTTCGCTTTAAAGGCTCATTAAATTCTGCGGGTATCTTTCCTAAGATAAATGAAGATTTAAAAATCATGGCAGATTATTCTTTTGGATTTAGTTCGCAAGCCCCAGCAGAAGGGTATGAGTTTTATGGAATGGATGCGAAGTACAAAAACAAAATTGTTCTGAGTAGTAATGGATTGCAGGGTGCAGGTGAAATTAATTTTGTGAATTCTACCTCCATTTCCAAGGCACTTACCTTTCTTCCTGATTCAGCTGTGGGTTATGCTTCATTCATTAATAGACCTACGGAAGGGGCAGTGCAGTTCCCTGATGTGGAATCGCCAGAAGCATACATAGTGTATTTGCCGAAAATGAATAAATTAAAGGCGGAATCTACTCCAAAATCTGATTTATTGTTTTTCTCGAAGGAAGCAAAATTGCGAGGATCGGCAATCGTAACTCCAAAAGGAATGGAAGGAAATGGAATTATGTTGTTTAATACTGCAACTACGGTTTCTGCAAAATATACCTATAAGCGGTGGGACATTGATGCCGACACTTCCACCTTTAACTTAAAAAATGCCGACTTTGAATCGAAAGAGGAAGATCCATTGGCTTTTATTGCTGACAATGTCAAAGCACATATTTCATTTAAAGATAGAGCTGGAAAATTCCTTTCGAATAAGGGAACATCTCAATTGAATTTCCCGGTCAATAAATACATCTGTAAAATGGACCAGTTTTCTTGGTTCATGGATAACTCAGAGTTGCAGTTAGAAGCTAACAATGAAAAAGGGTCTGAAGTTGATATAAAGCAAGATTTAGATTTGGTGGGACCGAATTTCTTCTCTATTCATCCAGACCAAGATTCCCTTCAATTTAGATCTCCATTGGCTAAGTATGACCTAAAAAAGAAAACTATTTTCTGCGATAAAGTTGAATTTATTGAAGTGGCAGATGCTCGAATTTATCCAGACAGTATGAAAGTTGTTGTGCGAAAGAATGCAGCAATGGATCAATTTTTAAATGCGAAAGTGGTGGCAAATTTTGTAACGAAATACCATACATTCACCAATTCTACAATTGACATACAAGGAAGAAGAAAGTACAAAGGACTCGGTGAATATCGCTACATCGATAAGGATAGTTCTATTACGGTCATTCAAATGAAATCGATTGGTGTTGATACTAGTTACCAAACCATTGCAAAAGGAGAAATTTCTGATGTTCAAGGGTTCAAACTAAGTAAAGAATTTGATTACTATGGTAAAATTGCCATCAATGCAGCAAATCCGTTAATCTTCTTTGATGGAGCAACGAGAATTGATCACAATTGCGAGAAATTTGAAAGAAACTGGTTGAGCTTCAAATCATACATTAATCCAAAAAGCATCCAAATACCTGTCGATAAAGACATGAAAAGTTTAACAGGTGAATCCGTTTCTGCAGGTATTGTGTGGCGAAATGCTAATTCTCCAGACAGTATTCGTTTGTACCCAACATTCTTGTCTAAATTAACTTCTCAAAATGATATAGTAGCGATGACATCTTCCGGTTTGCTGCAGTTCGATTACAATGCTAAAGAATATCAAATTGCATCTAAAGAAAAATTACTCAACAGAAATGAAAAAGGCAATTTCATTGCCTTACATACTGAAAGCTGTTCCATGAATGGAATGGGTGTGATTAGTCTTGGATTGGATTTGGGAGAAAATAGTGTTGACATGGTAGGAGTTGTAAATTATGATCAAACCAAAGGCGAAACGTCAATGAATGTTACTGCGCGATTTAATTTACCGGTGGATAAAGGATTGATGGAAAAGACTGCAGATAGAATAAATGCCATTCCTGATCTTAAAATGATGGAGATGAACAGCAATACGCTCGAAATGGCATTAGTGGAATGGACAAATCAAGAGACAGCAGATAAATTCAAATCAGACTATACCATTAAAGGTGAGATTAAAAAATTCCCTGAGCAATTGGAGCAAGCATTTGTTTTAACGGATTTACGATTGGTGTCTTTTGATTATCAAAACTTAGAAGAAAAGGGTCTCATATCTTCATCGCCTTCTGCAGTATTATTAAATATGTATGGAACTCCTGTAATGAAGTACATTCCTGTCCAAACCTTCTTCCAGCAAACTGGTCCTGAAGGAATGGCAGATCGATACGGGGTTTATTTGAATGCACCAGGATTGGATTATTACTTCGATTACAAAATGGCGAAGAAAGAAGCAGAGATGAATATTATTTCTGGAGATCCTGAATTCAATACTGAAATCACAGCTATTAAAGAAGAAAAAAGAAAATCTAAAAACTTTAAATACCAAGGTACTTCTCAACGCATCTATTTGAGTCGCTTCTTGGGATTGTTCGAAAGATGATATATTACTTAATTACAATTGTCGTTGCTTATCTTTTAGGCTCTATACCAACCGCTGTTTGGGTAGGGAAGACGTGGCATGGAATCGACATCAGAGAGCATGGAAGTAAAAATGCTGGTGCTACAAATACGTTTAGAGTACTCGGCAAAAAAGCGGGTATAGCAGTACTTTCAATAGATGTGAGCAAAGGTGTTTTAGCAGTTCTAATTCCTGTTTTGATCTTTCCTCTTTTCGATACAATTTCTGAAACTCAACTTGATCGTTTTCAAATTAGTGCAGCAGTTTTTGCTGTGGTTGGGCATATTTTCCCGCTTTTCGCCAACTTTCAAGGAGGAAAAGGAGTCGCAACTTCCCTCGGTATTGTACTTGGAATAGAACCACTTTCAGCAACTATTTGCCTACTCATCTTCTTGATAGTTTTCATTTTATCAAAGTATGTATCTCTTGGTTCAATAATTGCTTCCTTTTGTTTTCCAATATGTGTATGCTTTCTAAAACCGCACAATTTGGAATTGAAAATATTCAGTTTGGTCCTCGGAGCACTTGTTATTTTTGCACATCGTAAAAACATCAGAAGGCTACTTAACCACGAGGAAGGCAAAATGAACCTTTTCAAGAAATAGGCGTACTATTCACTCAGTTGCCTAAACTGAAAGAAGATTTAGATATAAAGTGATCAAATTGAGACATAGTATCTTGGTTGCTTTGCTGCTCTTGGGCTCGTTTTCCTATGGACAAACAGAGACAGAAATGCAAGCACAAGCAGATAAATTGTTCAACAATGAACAGTATCTGGAAGCTACGCCTTTGTATTTACGCCTACTCGCTCTTCAAGCGTCAAGTACCAATTATAATTACAAATACGGTGCATGTCTATTGTACAACTCCAATAAGAAATCAGATGCCATCAAGTATTTGAAGTATGGTGTTTCCGACCCTGCAATTGCTCCAGAAGCATATTATTTTCTGGGAAAGGCCTACCACCTCAATTATCAATTCGGCGAAGCGATAAAAAATTACACCACCTACAATCAACAAAAAGCGCAGGCCACAAAAAAGTTTGATGCCGATCGCGAAATTCAGATGTGTAACAACGGAAAAAATTTGATGACGACCATTTCAGATCTAATTGTTGTTGACAAGAAGGAAATTCAAACAGATAAGTTTTTTAGAGTCTACGATCTTCAAAATATTGGCGGTAGCATGCTCGTTACGACAGAATTTCAGTCGAAACTGGATAAAAAGTACAATCACACTCCGGTAGTACATTTCCCTCAAAACCCATCAGTCATCTACTATTCAAGTTATGGTGAAACTGAAGGTACTGGAAAAGACATTTACGTTCGCAGAAGACTTCCTTCTGGTACTTGGGGAGAACCTCAGAAAATTCCAGGTGGGGTAAACACTAAGTTTGATGAAGATTTCCCATATATGCATCCCGATGGACGTCACCTCTATTTTTCTTCGAAAGGACATAATTCCATGGGTGGTTATGATGTGTTTCAAAGTACATTTGACGCTGAAGAAAATACCTACTCCACGCCTGAAAACATGGATTTCGCAATTTCCTCGCCCGATGATGACATGTTTTATGTCGTGGATTCACTTAACAAGAATGCTTATTTCGGCTCGGCTCGGCAAAGTCAAGAAGGGAAATTATTTGTGTATAAAGTAATTGTGGAACGAGTTCCAATTCAACTTGCCGTGGTGAAAGGGAATTTTATTTCGCAAGTAAATCCTTCTAATAAACGTGTCGATATTGAAATTCGAGATGTAGCCAGTGGAAACTCTATCGGGAAATACAACTCTAACGACAAGGCGGTTTATTTATTAACTTTTCCCAAAGGAGGTAAATACGAGTACATCATAAAAATTGATGGAGGTGAGCAAGAATATCGAGCGATGGTTTCGATTCCGTTCCTAAAAGAATTTAAACCGCTGAAACAAAAAATAATTCACACGGTCGAAAATGGTGTGGAAGTAGTGAAAGTTGTCGATTTGTTCAATGAAGAAGTCGAAGATCCGCAAGGTGTCTTGGCTGAGGTGTTGAAAGCACGATCCGATTTAAACATCAATGTAGAGGAATTTGATATTGATGAGTTGGAGCGAAATAAGCAAAATGAATTGGTGCTCGCTCAACTTGGATTCGGTAATTTATCCCTTGTGGAAGTAAAAGAACGTTTGCAAACAGATGTAATTAACCAAGAAAGTAGCGTGGAAGAAGCTAAGCAGATGCAAGAGAATGTAAACGCAATTGTAGTGCAAAATTCCGATTTTATCGAACAAATTGATGAAGCTATTAAAAAGAAAGTTGCGGAAGCTAGCAAAGTAGCAACAGACGATGAGAAGTATCAATTGCTGAAAGAAGCAGAATTGTTGCATAAAAAACAAGAGGAATTGAAGGCTCAATCGACGAAGCTTTTTGCACTTGCAGATTCAATTCAAAACGTTTTGAATACAGGTGTTTCAATCAAAAAAATTCCACAACTTAAAGAATTAAGTGATCAGTACAATCAATTAGTCGCTGCGAATAAAAAAGAAGAGGCTGTTCAATTACTAGTCGACAATAAAAGTTTGCTAAACGCTTTCAAGGAAGATCCATCGATTCACTTAAAAGAAAATCTCATTGAGAAAATTATTCTATTAGACAATGAGCAACTATCTGTTGCGACGAAAATTGGACAATACGACAAAGAACTTAGAGAAATTGATGCACAAATTGAAGCTTTAGAGCAAGATCGATTGGTAGCGAAGAAAAAAGATTTGACAACTATTGATGCACAAATTGCATCGAAAAGAGAAGAAATCGCAATGATTCGCATTGAACGTGAAAAATTAGCCCGAAGAGAGGAGAGAATTGTTGCTGACAAAGCGAAATTGGCAAAACAAGTAGATTTAATTGATATTGCTCGTAATAACATTGGTAAGGGAGATGTCTCGCGGGAAATTGCCAATATCAGTGTTCAAAAAGCCAACAGCACTAATTCAAAAACGCTTAATAATTTTGTGAATCAGCAAATTGCAGAGTTAGAGAAGAAAGATCCTACGCTTATAGATAGAGTCGTTATCAATGAAAATCAGGCCGTTTTAGTCGCAATTAAAAATACACAAAACACTCAAAATACCGCCCAAAACAAAACCAATGGTGGAAATCAGGGCATTAATACTTCAGATGAAGTAGCAAAAAAGAAAGTAGAAGTAGAACGTTTTTCCACACTTAAAAATGGGGCTGAACAAGAAAAGCAAACGATTCTTCGCAATGCGCAGCTTACAGTAACTGAACGAAATCAAGCAGAAAGGAACTTAAACGAAAAAACAATTGCTTCCATCGACAAGCAACTTGCAAGCGTTTCTAGCGAAGAAGTAAAAGCTGATTTGGTGAAATTGAAATTGGATCTTTCTGAAAGAAATAAAATTTTAACTAAGG
>JAZKFZ010000003.1:167687-1180207 GCA_040386155.1 Bacteroidota bacterium
AAAATCCTGCAATCGTCACAAATGAAAATCAAACAGATAAAGAAGAAATAGAACGGTTTTCCATACTTAAAAATGGTGCTGAACAAGAAAAACAAACGATTCTTCGCAATACGCAGCTTACAGTAACTGAACGAAATCAAGCTGAAAGGAACTTAAACGAAAAGACGATTGCTTCCATCGACAAACAACTTTTGAATACAAGCAATAGTGAAGTGAAGGCTGACTTAGAAAAATTGAAATTGGATCTTTCCGAAAGAAATAAAATTTTAGCGAAGGAAAATCCTGCAATCGTCACAAATGAAAATCAAACAGATAAAGAAGAAATAGAACGTTTTTCCATACTTAAAAATGTTGCTGAACAAGAAAAACAAACGATTCTTCGCAATACGCAGCTTACAGCAGTTGAAAGAATTCAAGCAGAAAGAAACTTAAACGAAAAGACGATTGCTTCCATCGACAAACAACTTGCAAGCGTTTCTAGCGATGAGGTGAAAGCTGATCTGGTGAAATTGAAATTGGATCTTTCTGAAAGAAATAAAGTGTTAGCTCAAGAAAGTAATACAATTGCTGCCACTGAGACGCCAATAGCAAAGGAAGAAGCGCAACGTTTCACTAGTTTGAAAAATGGATTTGAACAAGAAAGACAAAAGATAGAACGTAATGGTGGAAGCAATGCCAATGAACGTAATCAAGCCGAGCGCAATTTAAACGACAAAACAATCGAGGCTATTGACAATCAAATTAGCATGGCAACTGACGCCAAGGTGAAAGAAGATTTAGCGCGTTTGAAATCGGATTTAACTGCTAGAAATGAAGCGTTGATTGCAAGCAATAATGCTATTGTTTCCAATGAATCGAATCCTATCAATGAAGTTCAACTGGCTGAAGAATTGAAAAAAACGTACCTAAGTGATAAACAGAAAATCGACAATAATACTTCTCTTTCCAAAAATGAAAAATTTCAGCAAGAAAAATTGTTGAATGAAAAATTGTTGAGAGCAATTGACGAACAATTGGCTGCAGCAAAAGATCCAGCAGTAATTACTGAATTGAAAGATTGGAGAACAACGGTAGTTTCACAAATTGAGCAATTGAATTTTGCAGTTGAATTTGATGAAAATTTATCGGACAATTCTAAATCGATCATCGACGAGATTAATAAAAACTACAACAAAACATCAGAGGAAGTTCAAAACAATACGGCGTTGACCAAGGAGGAAAAGAACCGTAAGATGCAACAACTCGATAACGAATTGCTGACAGGAATTGATGAAAAAGTGAAGACAATTGATCAAGCAATTGCAAAATCTCCCAACGATCTAAAATTAAAAGAAGAGAAAGAACGCTTAGAAAATTTGAGATCCATTGTTGAATCTAAAATCGAAGAACGTAATCAAATGAGTGCTGTAGAAACTTTTGCAGGACTTACAGAGCAACAAATTGAAACGAAAAAGCAGGACTTAATGCTAAAAATTGATGCATCGTACCCTGTGAAAAAAGAACAATTTACCAGAGAGAATAAAACGAGTGCACTGATCGATTTAAATAATTCGATGAAGGAAAAAGTCTTGGTAGAAATTGCTAAAGCAGAAAAGCAGTTAAAGGCCAATCCTAATAATCAATCAGCTCTTGAACAGAAATTGTTGCTCGAAAAAATAATTACAGAGTTAGCAATTGAAAATAAAAAATATCTTGCTGATGAAAATACCGTTGATCCAAGCATCATCACGCAGGAAGACAAAGAGCAATTGTGGGAGCAAGTTGGCGGAACAACTGAATTAGCCGCTTTGCTTGGGAAGAATTTAAATGAAACTACGGAACAACAGTTGGAAGACTACAAAGAAAAGATTGGTGATGTGCAAGCTAATATTATTGCTAGGCGACAAACTGCGCAAGATGATATTAAAGAGAATCCAAATGATCTAAAAACACTGAAGGAAATCAAGATTTTAGATGAATTGAAATTGCAGATAGATGAGGAACAAAAACGCATCGAGGATGAACTGCAAGAAAGAACTAAAGCACAGGAAAATCAAACATTTACTGTTGCGGAGGTAAATCTCAAAATCAAGGAAATTAATCCACAGTTAGAGCAACAACTCCAAGTCGTGGAAGATAATCAAAGTACAACTGAACTTGAAAAAGCACAAGAAAGAGATCGATTATTGCATGAGGCGTTGGAAAAGGTTTTGGATAAGCAATTAGCTGTTGAACAAGAACTTAATAATGACCTTTCAAACGCTTCCTTGAAATCTGAAAGTAAATTGCTGGATGCTGCTGTAGCTCAATTGGAAAAAGAAATTCGAAACAACGAAAAGGAAATTGCTGACATCACTGCGAATAATGCCCTTGTTGAGAATGGACAAAACACCAAGGAATTGACGGTTGCCAGTGTAGAAAATGAATTAATACCAGGCATAGCTGAAAATAAATTGGCCATTCAAAATGATGAATCCCTTCCAGAAGATACCAAAAAAATGTTGTTGACTCAACTGGAAGAAGCAATGATCCAAAAGGCAGATGAACGTGTGCAAGAAATTCAAAATGAGCTTACTAATGACCCTAAAAATGCAACCCTTCTCCAAGAAAAAACAATTGTAGAGCAAATAAAAACGGATGCAGAGAAAAACATAGTTTCGCTTAAAGAGGAGGCAGTTTCAACAACTACTTCCAAAGATCTTGTTAGTCGACTCGCTCCAGATTATTTCGATAAAATAGAAGCTTTGAAGGCTGAAAACGTATCGTTCGAGCGAATTAATAAACAATTAGTAATCGAAAATGATTTATTGAATAAGTTGTTGACCGAGCAAAAGAAAGTTGAAAAGGCGCTGAAGAAAAATCCGACGGATGCCGCGCTCAAGCAAGATAGCGAAACGCTTTCCCAATTGGTTAAATCACAAAACGAGACGATCGAAAGTCTTGAATCTAAACGAAGTGAATTACTAGCTACGCCAGAAAATCCTACTGATCTTGTGCAAGAGACTAAATTCATTGACGATTTACGAAGCAATTTACTAGGTGAAAATAAGTCCATCGTAGAGAACTTAGGAACTACAGAGCAAGAATTAAAGTTCCAGCAAGAGCAGCTTTTGAAGTACGAGCAAGAGTTAAATAAGGAAATTGATGAGACAAAAGTTGAAATAAAAGAAAACCCTTCTGATAAAAAATTACCAATTCAATTGGCTTGGTTGGAAGCAGAATTGGCGACAGTGAAAAAACAACTTCGACAAGCAAGTATTGAAATTGGCGAATTGACGCAAGTGGCAGTTGAAACAAGTGATAATAATTCAAAGAACCCTGAACTAGCTGCGCTTACCGAAAAACAAGAAAAGTTAGTTGAACAACTTGCAAGTAAAGAATTATCGAATAGCGAGCGAAAAAGTATTGAGAAAGAAATTTCTGTCGTTGAAAAGCAAAAAGTAGCAGTTGAGGAGAATCTTCTTAAAACTGAAATTGCTTCGAATGAAACAATTTTGAATCAACAAGTAGCTTCACTATCGAAAGCAGAAAATACAGCTGAAGTAAAATTAGTTGCTAAGGAAGTTAAAAGCGAATATGAGCAATCTCAAGCATTGATAGCACAAGCGAATGAATCGAAAGGGACTCCAGAAAGTGTCCAATTATTGAAAGAAGCACAAGAGCATCAAGAAAAAGCAAAAGAAATTGCTGACAATGCTCAATTCGATCAAAAAATGGTTGATTTAGCAAATCAATTCGATACGAAGAGCTTGAATTCTAAAGAAGATTTGGAACGCAAAAAACGTCAGTACATTATTGAGATTGGTGAATTGACACAAGTCATCAGCGCGTTAGATCAATCGATTCAAACAGCCGATAAAAAAGAAGTAGAGGCATTGAAAGAAGAACGTGCTAACGCTGCCGTTAAGAAATCGATTCTGGAGAGGGCTTTGATGGCGGTTGATGAGCAACTAGCTGCTCAAATTGTTGTCAATGAAACCCTTCCTACGGAAGCCAAAAAAGTTAGCTTAACTTTCAATGAAGAGCGCGAAATTGCATCTACAGAAGAATACAACAACTATGTTGCGAAAGCGAACGAGGCGTTATTGCTAGAAAAGAAAGTGAGTGACTTAGAGCAAAAAGCAAATGCACTTCGATCAGAAATTAAGCAACTAGTGGGCGAGAGCGATCAAGTAACTGAAGATCAAACGCAACAGGCGCTTATTGAAACGAAAGTAAAAGAGTTAAAATCCATCGATGCTGAATTAAGCTCTGCTAAAAAAGAGTTGCAATCCGCACAATTAATTGCCAATCAAAGCCTACCAACCAACAACGATGACGCCATGAAAATGATAAATTTGATGCGAAGAGCAATTGCTCCAATCAACAAGATCGCAATCGCAGCAGCACTTGTTCCAATGCCTGCAAATGGTTTGGACATTAAAGCCGAAGGTATCAACATGTATTCCGAGACCAACAAAATTCCTGTGGACGTTAGTAGTCCAAAAGGACTTGTGTACCGTGTGCAAATTGGTGCCTTTGCAAAAGCAATCGATCAAAATAAATTCAAAGAGTTTAATCCAGTTTCAGGAGAACTATTGACCAATGGCATCACCCGTTACATGGCAGGTTACTTTAATAGTTCAGGTAATGTGATGGAAGCATTGGGGAAAGTGAAAGATTTAGGTTACGCTGATGCGTTCCCAGTCGCTTATTGTGATGGTAAACGAATCAATTTAGCAGAAGCACGCAGGTTAGAAGCGAGTGGTGAATGTGTAGCGAAAGGATCCAATGAAATGATGATTGAAGTAGCTGCAATTACAGCCGTTGCAATGGGCTTAGAAGATACTACAAAATTGAAAAAAGTTCCTGAGTATACCTATAATCAAGCGCCAGGAGCTGCAAAAGCAGAAGCCATCGAATTGAAAAAAGGATTGTTCTTCACAGTTCAAATCGGTGTTTACAATAAACCAGTGTCTTCTGCGACGCTATTCAATCTGAATCCATACATGTCACTGCGCCTTCCAAATGGACAAATTCGCTACTCTACTGGGATCTTCCATTCGGTGGAAGAAGCTCGCCCACGAAAAGGTGAAGCGATTGAAAAGGGAGTCAAGGATGCCTTCATCACTGCTTATTTTAATGGTGAACGAATTCCGATCAATGATGCTTTGGCCTTGCTAGCAGCAAAAGGAACTACCATTTTGGAGTCAAAAGAAGGTGTCAAAGCGGCAACTACGGAGCTGAGTGCGGCTGTTCAAGTAAACACCAATGAAAATAGAAATATTCCTGTAGAAGTGAAGATTGAAAAACCTCAGTACTACTATCAAATTGTATCGAAAGCAAGCTATTCTGAATTCCCAGTGGAGGTCTTGAATCGCTACAATGGCCACGGAAGTTTTTACTATGATGAGCAAGACAAGAAAGTGAAATCAGCTATTGTAGATGACGAAGATGCCTTGCCACAAGTGCATTATTTTAAAGACGATGTTGAAAAAATAACAATGTTACCAACGTCAAAAAATTTGGAAGAGACTATGATTTCATTTAACTTTGATGGAGTGAAGTTGCCTGGCGACCTTACAGATTGGTTAATGCGAATTAATCACCGTAAGGCCTATTTCAAGCATGACGAATCATTGGAGGTTCGTATTTATGGTGTGGACGAAGAAAAAACAATGCAGTTAAAGTCAGAAGCAACACTATTTGACATAGAAATTATTGATGTTAAAAGCGAATAAAAAATAAGATGGTAGAAGTAGAAGAGCAAGTAGAATCAGCTGTATTAGAGCAGATCACTGAGCAGAAAAATTTGGTTGTTTACAACGATGATTTCAACACTTTCGATCATGTAATCAATTCATTGATAAAAGTTTGCGGTCATGATACATTACAAGCAGAACAATGCACAATGATCATTCATTACAATGGAAAATGCCAAGTGAAGGTAGGAACAACTGCTAAATTAACGCCACTCTGTTTGAGCTTATTGGACAAAGGCATTACTGCAGAAATTGAATAATTTAATAGTAAAAACTTGTAAAGATTAAAAAAGTACGTATCTTTGCACCCGATTTGGCTTCGTAGCTCAACTGTATAGAGCACCACATTACGGCTGTGGAGGTTTAAGGTTAGAATCCTTACGAGGTCACAAAAGGAACCCGGTTCATCTATGATGAATCGGGTTTTTCATTTTGGTCGAGTCAAAAGTGTGCTTTTGTAAGCGAACGGAATGAAAAACGCGGACAGACGCATAGCGGATGGTGGGTTCTATGCTTGGCATGCCCACAACGATAGGATCTGGAATCCTTACGAGGTCACAAAAGGAAAGCCAATCCGAATAGGGTTGGCTTTTTTCATTCTATAAGCCATTGTTATCAGTGTTTCCACTAATTGGGACAAGTTAGAACTTTTAGCATTTTTGGTTAGAATCTTGTTGAGTTTATCATTTTTTTATTGGCAATTTGATGAATTAGAACAAGAATATCCATTTCCTCTGCACTATGAAAGTAAACCAACAGGTAGGTTACCCAACCCTAAAGAAGAAAAATCATTACTCAATGTTATTAAATCTCAAAGATGGCTTTATAGTTAAAAATTTTTCTTAATTTTAAGCCAGTGAATATACTTAGAAAATTAATTACATTGTTTCTTATTCTGGTAATTGCCTTCCCAGGGGAAACAGCGCATGCCTTTTCTTTTGTACCTGAATTCATTGAACATTACAACCATCACAACGAAGAACATCATCAATTAAGTTTCCAAGATTTTGTAATTGAACACATCAATGGTGTACACGATGAAACAGATACACAACATGAAGAGGATCATTGTCCACTCAGTCATGACCACCTGCCATCATCACTTTCGTTGTTTATTTCCAAAACGGTAATTCCAATCGAATTAGAAAAAAATAATATTGCAGCGGATGAACGTTTATCTTCATTTCCAGCGTATCAATTCTGCACATCAGAATTCAATTCAGCTATTTGGCAACCGCCTAAAATAGCATAATCACATATAGATTTCAAGTAGTGACTTGAAACAATTGGCTGATGCACATGATCAAACTATCATGCTGCAAAAAGCTGTATTTTATTGTGATTAATTTATTTCAAATGTTAGATAAAGTCATTCATTTTAGTATAAAGAATAAATTCATTATTGGTTTATTCACAGTAGCGTTAATTGCTGTAGGAACTTATTCATTGAGTAAACTACCAATTGATGCTTTGCCTGATATTACGAATAATCAGGTTCAAATTATTACCTCCTCTCCAACACTAGCAACTCAAGAGGTGGAACAATTTATTACATATCCAATTGAATTGGCAGTTAAACCAATTCCTAAAATTGTCGAATTACGTTCTATTAGCCGATTTGGGCTAAGTGTTGTAACAGTGGTTTTTGAAGAGGATGTAGATATTTACTGGGCTAGGACACAAATAAATGAACGTCTTAAAGAAGCAGAAAATGCTATTCCTGAAGGTGTTGGTAGTCCTGAAATAGCACCAGTAAGTACTGGTTTAGGTGAAATATACCAGTATGTCGTTTTTCCGAAAAAGGGCTATGAGAAAAAATACGATGCTACTGAATTGAGAACAATTCAGGATTGGATCATTCGCCCCCAACTTTTGGGAACTCCAGGAGTTGCTGAGGTAAACACCTTGGGTGGGAGTTTAAAGCAGTATGAAATTGCTGTTGAACCGAACAAACTCAAAAGCATGAATACCACCATAGCGGAAATTTTTGAAGCGTTAAAAAAGAACAATGAAAATACAGGTGGAGCTTACATTGATAAAAAACCCTATGCTTACTTTATACGAGGAGTTGGAATGGTGAGTAGCTTAAACGACATAAATAAGATCGTTGTTAAAAACCAAAATGGAATTCCAGTTTTAATCCGTGATGTTGCGAAGGTTCAAATGGGTAGTAGCATTCGTTTTGGCGCTGTAACAAAAGACGGGAAAGGTGAAGAAGTGAGTGGGATGGCCATGATGCTGAAAGGCGAAAACTCTGCAGAGGTTGTTGAGCGCGTAAAGCTAAAAATGGAACAGATCAAAAAATCACTTCCGGAAGGTGTCGAAATCGAAGCGTTTATGGATCGAACTAAATTGGTGAATAAAGCCATAGGCACAGTTCAAACGAATTTGATTGAAGGTGCATTGATCGTCATTTTCATTCTTGTTTTGCTTTTAGGAAATTGGCGCGCGGGACTTGTTGTAGCATCTGTAATTCCACTCTCTTTGCTCTTCGCTGTTTCAATGATGCATCTTTTTGGAGTTTCCGGAAACTTAATGAGTTTAGGTGCGATCGACTTTGGGTTGATCGTAGATGGGGCAGTGATCATTGTAGAAGCAATTATCCATCGCTTACAGGTGTCAAAGGATGTGAAAAAGCTTACTGCTAAGCAAATGAATGAAGAAGTTTATCAGGCTTCTTCAAAAATCAGAAGTAGCGCCGCATTTGGAGAAATAATCATCCTTATCGTTTACTTACCGATTCTCGCATTGGTTGGAATAGAAGGTAAAATGTTTGGACCAATGGCACAAACCGTTTCGTTCGCAATTCTAGGCGCATTTCTACTTTCTCTGACCTATGTCCCAATGATGTCGGCCTTAGTACTGAAGAAACAAACAGGTCATAAAAAGAATTTTAGTGATAAATTAATCAACGGTGCTCTGAGGGTTTACAAACCTTTTCTTCAGAAATCACTTAAAGTCAAAGGACTGGTGGTTGGTGCGGCTATAGGGTTATTTGTATTTGCTCTTCTTGTATTTAACAGATTGGGTGGTGAATTCATTCCTACCTTGGATGAAGGAGATATAGCAACGCATTTGATCATTGCTTCAGGAAGTTCATTGTCTCAGGAAATTGAATCGACAACTAAGGCTGAAAAAATACTGAAAGAGCGCTTTCCGGAAGTTAAAATGATCGTCACTAAAATTGGGAGTGCTGAAATTCCAACGGATCCAATGCCAATGGAGGCTGGAGATATGATTATTTTGTTGAAAGATAAAAGCGAATGGACATCTGCTGAAACCAAAGAAGAATTGATGGAGAAGATGGAAGAGGCATTGGATGAGATACCCGGTGCTACGACAGAATTTTCCCAACCCATTCAAATGCGTTTCAATGAACTAATGACTGGAGTGCGCAGCGATGTAGCGGTTAAAATTTTTGGGGAAGATTTGGATATGCTCGTAAGTAAAGGGGATGAAGCCTTGAATATTATCAATAGTATAGAAGGTGTGGCTGATGCGAAAGCTGAACGTGTTGCAGGTTTACCTCAAATTACTGTTCGTTACAACTTCGATAAACTTGCACTGTATGGTTTAAATGTGGGTGATCTGAACAGCGTTATTCGAATTGGCTTTGCAGGATCTAAAGCAGGAGTTGTATACGAAGGTGAAAAGCGGTTCGATCTTGTTTTGCGCCTGAATTCAGACAGCAGAAGTGATATTTCAAATTTAAAGACATTGTTCATTACGCTTCCATCGGGAAGCCAAATTCCTTTAGAGCAAGTTGCTGATATCAGTTACGAACCTGGACCAATGCAAATTAGCCGCGAAGACGGAAAACGAAGAATTGTTGTTGGTTTCAATGTTCGAGGAAGGGATGTGAAAAGTGTTGTGGAGGAAATTCAAACAAAATTGGATAAAAAACTGAAATTGCCATCTGGCTATTACATTACGTATGGAGGTCAGTTTGAAAATCTGGTTGAAGCAACTGCTAGATTATCGATAGCAGTTCCCATTGCACTCTTGCTGATTTTCATTTTGTTATTTTTTACGTTTAAATCCATGAAACAATCTTTGTTGATTTTTACTGCAATTCCCTTGGCTGCGATTGGGGGTGTTTTTGCATTATGGTTAAGAGACATGCCATTTAGTATTTCTGCAGGTGTCGGATTTATTGCACTATTTGGAGTGGCGGTTTTAAATGGAATTGTTCTAATTGGATATTTTAATCAACTTAAATCTGAAGGTATGACATCAGTAGAAGACAGAGTTTTTGAAGGTACAAAAGTGAGGCTCAGACCTGTGCTTTTAACGGCAGCAGTTGCTTCGCTAGGATTTTTACCAATGGCATTAAGTAATTCTGCAGGTGCTGAAGTGCAAAAACCACTGGCAACTGTAGTAATTGGAGGATTAATTACCGCTACACTCTTAACATTGATAGTTTTACCCATTTTATACATCTATTTTGAAAAAGGTGTTAAACCAGTTAAAAAGGCTAAATTATCAGTCATTACAACTCTTTTCCTGGTTTCAATCTCATCTTCATCGATTGCACAAAACGCACCGACGTTGAATTTGGAAAGTGCAATCGAGTATGGTTTAAAGAACAATTACTCGATTCAACAAGCAGAATTGAATATTCAATTCCAAACTCAATTGAAAGGAACCGCATTTGAGTTGCCAAAAACCGAATTGGGGGCGATGCTTGGGCAATACAATACTGGGAAATTTGATCAGAATTATTCGATTTCTCAAGGCATAAATCCATTTCAAATTGCTGCAAAAAAACAATTGATTGATGCCAGTATCAAAGGAAGTGAAATTCAATTGGAATCCCATAAAGTTCGTTTGGTTTATGAAATCCGACAATCATGGAATCATTTGCTGTATCTAATTGAATTTGAAAATCTCTTGAATGTTCAAGATAGTCTCTTGCAAGATTTTGTTGCGGCTTCAACCTTGCGTTTCGAAACTGGAGATGTGAATAATCTGGAAAAAATCACGGCTGAAACCAAATTGCAGGAATTGCAAAAGTTGAAAAGGCAAAATGCTCTGGCCATCAGAAACGAAAAGTTGAATATCAGAACATTGTTGAAACTCGAAACAGACTTTACAATTGCTGAACAACCTTATACGATGATTCCAAGTATTCAAGTAACGGATAGCTCGACGCTGAATCAAAATCCTGCATTGGCATTGGCTTTGGAAAATGTAAAAATTGCCATGGCTGGGTTAAATGTAGAGAAATCAATGATGTTCCCTGATTTGAAAGTTGGTTACTTTATTCAATCCTTGACAGGTGTTCAAGATGTGAACGGTCAAATTATCAATTACGATGGAACTCCTCGTTTCCAAGGTGTGACTCTTGGTGTATCCATCCCAATTTTTGCAGGATCCTATGTGGCAAAAAATCGAGCCGCAGAAACTTCAGTTCAAATTCACGAAAGTCAGGCTTCTCAATTGTCGAATGAACTTCATATGCAATTTGAACAACAACTTCAAGAATTGCAGTTGGCAAAAGAAACCATTTCATACTATGAAAATACTGCCTTGAAAAATGCAGCAATCATTTCTGATAATGCAAACAAAAATTATGCAGGTGGTGAAATTTCATACATAGAGTACTTACAAGGAAATCAAACTGTATTAGAGATCAACTCAAACTACTTGCTTTCGATTTACAATCACAACCAGGCAGTGATCAACTTACAATATTTATTAAATCAATAATTGAAAGACCATGTTTTTAAAAATAAAAAATAGAAAAGTAATTTCCGCGATCATTGTTTCCGGATTACTCGTTGGCATAGTGTCTTGTGGATCTTCTGAAAGTACGGAAGAACCGAAAGAAGAACATGCTGAATCGACAGTAAAAGAAGTCGAATTGAATGAAGCTCAATACAAAGCCTCTGGGATAGTGTTAGGCGATTTTGCAATGAAGAATTTGAGTGAAGTAATCAATGCAAATGGATACACCAAACTGCCTCCTCAAAATCAAGCAGATGTATCGGTTTTACTTGGTGGTATTATTAAAAAAATCAGCATCATTGAGGGGCAATTTGTAAAGGAAGGTCAAACCTTAGCCATTATTGAAAATCTTGAATTCACAAAAATTCAAGAGGCCTATTTAACCTCAAAAAGTAATCTAGAATTGCTTACACTAGAGTATGAGCGACAAAAAACCTTGAATGATGGAAATGCAAATTCTAAAAAGGTATTGCAAAAAGCCAAATCAGAATATGAGGTTGAAAAGGCTCGTTTTAATTCATTAAAAAAACAGATGAATACAATGAATTTAAGCAGTTCTGAAAACGCCACTTCCTCAATGGCTATCACTGCGCCAATCAGCGGATATATCACGGATGTAAATGTGAAAATTGGAACAAATGCAGAGCCAGGTCAAGTGCTTTTTAGTATTGTCGATAATTCTAAAATGCATGTGGATCTATTGGTTTATGAAAAAGACCTGCAAAAAGTAAAAGTTGGACAAACCATCAATTTCGTTTTAACCAACCAGGACAATACCGAGATTCAAGGAAAGGTATTTAGCATCGGAAAAGCATTCGAGAATGAAACAAAATCGGTAGCGGTTCATGCGGATATCACCAATGAACAACAAACCCTCATCCCAGGAATGTATGTCAATGCTTTGATTAATGTTGGTACTCATTCCGTAAAAGCGGTTCCTGTGGATGCAGTCGTAAAAGCCGATGGTCGCGAATTTATTTTCGTCTTAGAAGAATCTGAAGAAGAGGATAATCATGAAGAAGGACACGATCACGCCGAAGGACATTCACATGACGATGGTCACGATCATGAAGAAGAACCTGCAAATGAAGAAGAACATGGAAAATCATTTCACTTCCAAAGAATTGAAGTTAAAACTGGAACGACCCAATTAGGTTTTGTTCAAGTCACTGTTTTGCAAACGATTCCAGCACACGCACAAATTGTGTTGAAAGGTGCCTATTACATACAGAGTCATTTGTTGAAGTCTGAAGGTGGCGGAGGTCACGGACATTGATTAAAAATTATGGGCGGAACCTCGGTTAATTAAAAAAGAATAAAAAAAAATTAATAGCCGGGGCTTCTTGCCCGCCAAATTCGTAAACATGATAAACACAGACCCAAATCACAAACATACGTACGACGAACAAGGTGAAATGACTTGTTGTTCGTTGGAAGAAAAAGTAAATAAACACTTAGAAGTTCATGATGATCACAATCATTCGGATACGGAAAAATCAAACTTCAGTTTATTCATCCCTTCTATCATCAGTTTTGTTTTATTAATTTCTGCAATTGTTATTGATAATTATATTAAAACTTCCTGGTTCAATGATTGGATTCGTTTCACATGGTACGCAATAGCTTATGTTCCTGTAGGAATACCAGTAATCAAAGATGCACTTCTTGCCATTCGTAAAGGAGAATTGTTTTCTGAGTTTTTTTTAATGAGTATTGCAACCATTGGAGCTTTTTCCATCGGTGAATTTCCTGAAGGAGTAGCCGTAATGCTTTTTTATGCTGTGGGCGAAGTATTTCAAACTATGGCTGTATCTCGAGCAAAAGCAAATATCAAAAGTTTGCTCGATCAACGCCCGGACGAGGTTACAGTTTTAGAGAACAATCAAGCCAAAACGGTAAAAGCTGAAAAGGTAAATATTGGCGATATTATTCAATTGAAATCTGGTGAAAAATTAGGATTGGATGGCGAGTTAATTTCTGATTCTGCTTCATTTAATACTGCAGCACTTACGGGAGAAAGTAAGCCTGATACTAAAGCGAAAGGCGAAACAGTTTTAGCAGGAATGATCAACCTCAATACTGTGACACAAGTAAAAGTTACCACAGCTTATAACGATAGTAAATTGAGCAAAATTTTAGAATTGGTACAAAATGCCACTGCGCAAAAAGCACCAACCGAATTATTTATACGAAAATTTGCAAAAATCTACACACCAATTGTCGTTCTAATGGCTATTCTTATAACAGCATTGCCCTACTTCTTTGTAGAAAATTACGAGTTCAGCGAATGGTTATACAGAGCATTAATTTTCTTGGTGATTTCTTGTCCGTGTGCCTTAGTTATCAGTATTCCTTTAGGTTATTTTGGAGGAATTGGAGCAGGTAGTAAAAACGGCATATTATTCAAAGGCAGTAATTTCTTGGATACCCTCGCCAATATTCAACATGTGGTAATGGATAAAACAGGCACCATGACAGAAGGCGTTTTTAAAGTACAAGAAGTTGAATTAAATTCTACTTTTAATAGAGATGAAATCTTGCAAATGGTCAATGCTTTGGAAAATCAAAGCACCCATCCTGTTGCTACAGCCATTCATGAATACGTAGGTGAAATTGATAGCACTATCAAATTGGAAAATGTTGAAGAAATATCAGGGCATGGTTTAAAAGCAACTATAAAAGGAAAAGAATTATTGGTTGGAAATTTCAAGTTGATGGATAAATTTTCCATTGCGTATGATATTGATCCAAGTACAATAATTTACACGACAATCGCTATTGCTTTTGACAGTATATTTGTAGGATATATCACAATTGCTGATAGGATTAAGGAGGATGCACAAATTACCATCGATAAACTAAATGCACTTGGTATAAAAATTACAATGCTAAGTGGAGACAAAAGTACTGTGGTACAATTTGTAGCACAAAAACTTGGTATATCTAATGCATTTGGCGATTTGCTACCCGAAGACAAAGTCAATAAAGTAAAAGAAATCAAAGCCAAAAACGAAACAGTTGCTTTTATAGGAGATGGTGTAAACGATGCACCCGTAGTAGCTTTGAGTGATGTAGGAATAGCTATGGGTGGACTTGGTAGCGATGCAACAATCGAAACCGCCGATGTAGTTATCCAAGACGATATGCCAAGTAAAATTCCAATTGCCATTATCATTGGTAAACAAACAAAAAAAATAGTTTGGCAAAATATCATTTTGGCTTTTAGTGTAAAGGCGATTGTCCTTGCTTTAGGTGCAGGAGGAATTGCAACAATGTGGGAAGCTGTGTTTGCAGATGTTGGCGTAGCTTTGTTGGCAATTTTGAATGCAGTTAGAATACAGCGAATGAAGTTTTAAAAAAGTAAGAATATGAAAATTCATTTTAGAATACCTGCCGGTTTGCGAAATGAGGTGTTAAGCGAATTTCAACTGGCAAAAGAGGCGGAAATTAAAAATGATTTCCTAACGGCATGGAATCACTTGGAACGTGCACACATTCTTGGTCAAGCTTGGCCTGTAGAACATTCGAGAACACATTGGAAAATGCTTTGTTTTGCTTTTCGAAGAAAAAACGGAAAGGAGATCATCGGTCAACTTCCGCGTTTGTTTATCGGTGGTATTAAATCATTTCTGGGTGAAATTCCTATCGGAAATACTGGTGGTTCTAATGTGTCACCAATTAAACCAATGAAAGTTCCTGATGATTTGAGAAAAACACTTGATAAATATTAATTGAAAACAAAAAACACTTCATGCGCTAGCATGAAAGGGTTTCTATGCTTGGAATGCTCATAAATTTACATTTCGCATTAAATTTTCACTAAATGATCATAAGCTAATTAAGATTTGCGAAAATTATTGTAGCTTTACTTTTTAGTATAAAATCTATTTTATGAAAAAACTCTTACTATTATGTTTAACAACAGTTTCATTAAATATTGTAAACGCACAGTGTACAATTATTTATGCAACTTCTAATGGTTCTCCAACTGGCGCTGGAACCATGGCTCAACCAAAAAGTATTGAAGCAGCATTTTCGTCTGCCGCAGCAGGATCGTTAATTCGTTTGGCAGCTGATACGTTTAACATTACAGCTCCATTGACGCTTAACGCAAATAACATTGTTGTTGAGGGTGGTTTTATGAAAAACCAAGTTTGGAAAAAAACAAGTAAACAAGGTGCAACGCTTATCGTTAGAACAAATGCAAGTCCAGAAGGACTTCCAGGTGCTGAGCGCTTAGTTGCATTTCAAGCAATCGATAAATCAGGTTTCGAAGTACACGATGTTACAATAACAACTGAAGATGCTTCCGCTCCAGGTACAACAACGTATGGTGTTTACCTTTCAAATTGCGCAACTTACAAATTTGTTCGTTGTCATATTAGTGCAGGAAATGCGGGTGACGGTACTGATGGTATGTCAGGTATGTCTGGAACAGCTGGTGCTGTAGGTGTAGCTGGTTCAGGTGGTTCATGCGACGGTGGAACATGTACTTTTAGTAGTGGAAATGCTGGAGCAGCCGGTGGTGCTGGTGGTGCTGGAGCAATCGGAAGTGCAGCTGGAGCTGGTGGTCCTAATGGAAATGGAGCTCAAAATCCAGGATCTGCTGGAACTGCAGGATCTGCCAGAAATGGTGGCGGTGGCGGCGGCGGTGGAGCTGGAGGTGACGAATGTTCTGCAAATAACGGTGGTAATGGTGGTAATGGCGGTGCTTCTGCTAGTGCTTTAGCTGCTAATGGTGGAACAAGAGGATCTGATGGTGACCCTGGTACTACAGGAGCTTCTGGTTCAAATGGTGGAAACGGTGCAACAGGTTTAACAGGTGCAACGGGTGCTGATGGAACTGAAGTAGGTGGATTTTGGGAAGCAGGAACTGCTGGCTTAGACGGAACTGACGGTGCTGGTGGTGCTGGCGGCGGCGGCGGTGGCGGCGGTGGTCGTCAAATTTGTACTTTCTGTGACAATGGTCCAGGAAATGGCGGCGGCGGCGGCGGCGGCGGTGGCCAAGGTGGTACTGCTGGAACTGGTGGAACTGGTGGTGGATCATCTTTTGGGGTGTATTCTCGATTAAATGGTGCAACTTCTTCTTTTGTAGATTGTAATATCTCTGCTGGAAACGCTGGAAATGGCGGTATAGGTGGAGCAGGTGGAGCTGGTGGACTTGGTGCTAACGGTGGTACTGGTGGTCAAACATGTACAGGTGAAATCGGAGCAGGTGGAAACGGTGGTAAAGGTGGAAACGGTGGCGCTGGAGGTTCTGGCGGTAACGGTGCATTTGGACTATCTGCTGCTGTTCAATTAGCTTCAGGTACAAGCTACGTAGTGTTAAGTACTAACTTTAACTTAGCTGCTCAACCACTTATCACAATGACTTACAATCCTTGTTGGGGACCAAATATCACAATTACTGATGAAACACTTCCTGCTGGAATTGGAACAACTTCTTGGAACTTTGGTGCAAACGCAACTCCTTCTTTCGGAACGGACAACCCAATGACAACTGTTTATAGTGCTAACGGATTTAGTAACATCGTTCACGGAACAAATACATACCGTGCATTCTCTTACTTCTGTTGTGAAAGTTTAGCTGATGTTGCTGAGCAATCAATTGTTGATGCAAACATTCAAATTGTTCCTAACCCGAATGATGGTCAATTCTCAATCGAATTGGGTGAAACATTTGCTGATGTTGCTGTAACAATCACTGATTTGAATGGTAAATCAATTCTCTCTACTAAATATACCCAAGTGTCTGAAATTTCAATGGAATTGAATCAGCCAGCTGGAGTTTATTTGGTACAAGTTAATTATAATGGAAACGTTAAAATGATGCGAGTTGTAAAAAACTAAGCATTCTCAATACCTTTTAGAAATCCCGTCAGTAATGGCGGGATTTTTTTGTTGGTATCAATTTTAGTTGTAATTTTACAATGCTTTAGGGGTGTCAGCATTTGCTGACTGAGATGATACCCGTTGAACTTGATGCAGTTGATACTGACGAAAGGAAAAGCAAGCAATAAACGCTGTTTATTGGTGTCATCTTATATTCCCAAAGCCATTTTTTTGAATGGTATGGAAATCACAATTAATGAAATTAAAACAACTGTTGAAGCAGGTACTGTCTTGCAGGATATTGTCGTGCAGCAATTCGGAGATAAACTGAATGGAATTGCAGCCGCCATCAATCAACAGGTAATCCCAAAATCTAGTTGGGGAAGTCAAGAAATTGTTGAAAATGATGCCATTCTCTTAATTAAAGCAACACAAGGTGGATAATCAACATTAGATAAAAATTAAAATCAAGATATGAAGAAGCAAGATAAAATGCCTGAACAAACCAGCATCTCAACAGGTGCAATTTCAGGATCGAAAAAAGTATATGTGAAAGGAAAAATCCATGACATTAGCGTAGCCATGAGAGAAATTTCTCTTTCACCAACAAAGTTAATGAATGGCAATTTAGAAGAAAATCCACCAATAACTGTTTATGACGCAAGTGGTGCGTACACTGATGACAACATCACCATTGATGTTCGGAAAGGATTGCCAAGATTACGTGAACAATGGATTTTAGATCGTGGCGATGTGGAAGAATTAGATGGGATTTCGTCTGATTTTGGTAAAGAAAGAAGCAATGATGAAAGTTTGGATCACTTAAGATTTGAGCACATCGCAAAGCCTTTGAAAGCAAAAGCCGGCGCCAATGTTTCTCAATTGTATTATGCGAAAAAAGGCATTATTACACCTGAAATGGAATACATTGCCATTCGAGAAAATCAGCGCTTTGATGAAATTCAGCATCTAACAACAGAGCAATACCAAGCACTTTGTTTTCAGCATCCTGGCAATAGCTTTGGAGCAAATACACCAAAAACACACATTACGCCAGAATTTGTTCGTGACGAGATAGCTGCAGGTCGCGCAATTATCCCCAATAATATTAATCATCCAGAAAGCGAACCAATGATAATTGGACGTAACTTTTTGGTGAAAATTAATGCTAATATTGGAAACTCTGCGGTAACATCAAGCATCGAAGAAGAAGTTGAGAAAGCAGTGTGGGCATGCCGTTGGGGTGCTGATACCATTATGGATTTATCGACAGGAAAAAATATTCATGAAACGCGCGAGTGGATCATTCGTAATTCTCCAGTTCCAATTGGTACTGTTCCGATTTATCAAGCACTAGAAAAAGTAGATGGTGTTGCAGAAGATTTAACGTGGGAGATTTTTAAAGATACCTTAATAGAGCAAGCGGAGCAGGGTGTTTCTTATTTCACAATTCACGCAGGCGTATTGTTGCGCTATATTCCAATGACAGCAAAACGTGTTACTGGAATTGTTTCTCGTGGTGGTTCTATCATGGCGAAATGGTGTTTAGCGCATCATAAAGAAAACTTCTTGTACACGCATTTTGAAGAGATTTGTGAAATCATGAAAGCCTACGATGTTGCCTTTTCGTTAGGTGATGGTTTACGTCCAGGTTCAATTGCAGATGCAAATGATGAGGCGCAGTTCAGTGAGTTAGAAACCTTGGGCGAATTGACCAAAATTGCTTGGAAACACGATGTTCAGGTAATGATTGAAGGCCCAGGACACGTTCCAATGCACATGATTAAAGAAAATATGGACAAGCAATTGGCTGAATGTCACGAAGCGCCTTTTTACACATTAGGTCCACTAACAACTGATATTGCACCAGGCTATGATCACATTACTTCTGCAATTGGAGCAGCAATGATTGGTTGGTTTGGAACAGCCATGTTGTGTTACGTTACACCAAAAGAACACCTCGGTTTACCAAATCGTAAGGATGTAAAAGATGGTGTAATTACTTACAAATTGGCAGCGCATGCAGCTGATTTAGCAAAAGGTCATCCCGGTGCTCAATTACGCGACAATGCATTGAGTAAAGCACGTTTCGAATTCCGTTGGGAAGATCAATTCAATCTGTCTTTAGATCCAGATACAGCGAGAGAATACCACGATGAGACTTTGCCAGCTGACGGAGCTAAAATTGCCCATTTCTGTTCAATGTGTGGTCCTAAATTCTGTTCGATGAAAATTACACAGGAAATTAGAGAAAGTGCAGCAGCTGGAATGTTTGATAAATCTGAAGAGTTTAAAAGTAAAGGAAGCGAAATCTATTCATAAGTGAGAATTCTACTGTCATATCCTGATTCCGTTGCGAATGAAGCAGCACGTATCAATTTATTGATGGCGGAAAATTTTGATGTTTTTCATTTACGTAAGCCTAATTGGACGGCAGGGCAAGTCAAGCAACTATTGAATCAGTTGAGTTCAGATGTATTGAAAAGAACTTCATTACACCAGCACCATGATGTAGCCATTGAATTTGGAATACAACGTTTACACTTCCCAGCAGATTTAAGGAATAGCTTTTCCAGTTTGCAACTTGAGGAAATGAAGTGGGATGATGCTGTTTTTTCAACTTCAGTACATTCAACAGACGAATATTTAGAACTTTCAGATGTATTTGATTATACCTTTTTGGGACCTGTATTTGACAGTATTTCGAAAGAAGGATACAAGGCAATAAACCCTGATCTCTCGAGAAAAAATGCGCATGTTGATGTGATTGCCTTAGGAGGTATTACGCCTAAGAATGAATCATTAGCTGTCCAAATGGGATTTGATGGTGTCGCCGTGTTGGGCAGTGTTTGGAAAAAATATGATCGTCCAATTGTGCTTTCCATTGCTGGTTTTGACCCAAGTGGCGGTGCAGGTGTTTTGGCGGACGTAAAAACGTTTGAGCAACATCGCTGTTTAGGTTTTGCAGTTCAAACGGCAATAACAGTTCAAACCGAAGATCAGTTTTTGTCTGTAGAATGGATTGCCTATGATAAAATTATTGAACAATTAAAACCCCTGCTAGCGCATTATTCGATTTCAACTATTAAGATTGGATTGATTGAAAGTTTACCTGTGCTATTGAAATTGCTGCTTTGGTTGAAAGAAAATTGTCCAGACGCTAAAATTGTTTGGGATCCAATTCTTTCTGCTTCCGCAGGCGAAAAATTTCATAGCGAGTGGTCACAAGAATTGTTAGACTCGATCTTAAAAAAAGTACTTCTTTTGACACCCAACAGCGATGAAGCGAAACTTCTGGGGCAAACTGACAAGCCATCAACTGCTGCAGAAAATTTGTCACTATTGACGAATGTATTGCTAAAAGGCGGACATCTAGCGTATTTGCAGGGAACGGATATGCTTATCGCAATCAATGGAAAAAAATGGACGTTTAGCCCAGCATCAAATGAGGTTTATCCTAAGCATGGCTCAGGTTGTATTTTGTCGGCAGCAATTGTATCCAATTTAGCGCTTGGACTTTCCTTAGATGCCGCGTGCGAAGCAGCAAAAAGATACACAGAGCGAGCACTAGCCTCAAACAAACAACATTTGGCTTATCATGTTGCATAAAATTCAATACATATCGCAAGGAAACACAGCCGAAGAACAGCTCCGAAATATCCGAGAAGTTTTGGAAGCGGGAGGACGATGGATTCAATTGCGCTATAAAAATCCAAATGAAATTTTAGCCGTCGCGAAAGAAGTGAAAGCCTTGTGTGCTCAATTCAACGCGCTATTTATTATCAATGATTTTGTTGAAATAGCAAAGGAAGTGGATGCTGATGGAGTTCATCTGGGATTGCAAGATACATCGATAGAGAAGGCGAGAGCTGTGCTTGGATCGGAAAAGATAATTGGAGGAACAGCGAATACCTTGGAAGATGTGAAACAACGAATTGAAGAAGGATGTGATTACATCGGACTTGGACCGTTTCGGTTTACAACAACAAAACAATCATTAAGTCCAATTTTGGGCTTGGAAGGATACCAGTCAATACTAAATCAATTGAATTCGAGCGTTCCCATTTTTGCCATCGGAGGCATCGAAACGGATGATGTAGAAGCAATTTTGAGCAATGGAATATACGGAATTGCACTTTCTGGATTGATCAGCAATTCATCAGATAAAAAATTAGTACTTACAACTTTAAATACCATTGTAAATGGAACAGTTGAAAATAGGAGATAAGAGTTTTCAGTCGCGACTTTTCGTTGGAACAGGGAAATTTGGCTCATCAGCACAGATGGAAGCAGCTATTCTTGCTTCACAAAGTGAGTTAGTGACAGTAGCGCTAAAACGGGTCGATTTTGAAACAGAAACTGATTCACTCTTGGCGCATCTCAATCACTCTCACATCAATTTATTGCCCAATACTTCAGGTGCACGCAATGCGAAAGAAGCCATTTTTGCTGCACAATTGGCACGAGAAGCGATGGAAACAAATTGGTTGAAACTAGAAATTCATCCCGATCCAAAGTATTTGTTGCCAGATGCTATTGAAACATTGAGAGCAACAGAAGAGTTAGCCAAAATGGGTTTTATTATTCTACCCTACATTCATGCAGATCCAGTTCTTTGCAAGCAACTAGAAGATGCAGGAACATCAGCAGTAATGCCTTTGGGAGCACCCATCGGTACGAATAAGGGCTTGAGAACAATCGATTTTTTGGAAATTATCATCGAACAAAGTCGTGTGCCAGTGATTGTAGACGCAGGAATTGGAGCGCCTTCAGATGCTGCTAAAGCGATGGAAATTGGCGCAGATGCAGTACTTGTCAACACTGCAATTGCAGTCGCAGGTAACCCTACAGAAATGGCAAGAGCCTTCAAACTGGCGGTGGAAGCTGGGCGCATGGCATACGAAGCACGATTAGGAGTGATCAGTAATTTTGCTTCTGCAAGTAGTCCATTGACTGGATTTTTGAATAGTTAAGAATTTACTTTAAAATAACTTTCCTTGATAGGATGCACGTCACCTTCCCCCTTTGGAGGGGGATTGAGGGGGAGGAAAACTTAAGTTTATGAGTTTTATAAATTTGTTTGAAAAATTAAATTGGGACGAAGTAAAAGCTTCTATCTATAACAAAACGTCAAGAGATGTAGAATTTGCCCTACAATCGAAACATCGCAATTTAGAAGATTTTAAAGCCTTGATTTCTCCTGCCGCTGAACCCTACTTGGAACAAATGGCCGTGATGAGTCAAGCACTTACACAAAAGCGATTTGGTAAAACCATTCAGCTATTTTCACCCATGTATTTGAGTAACGAGTGCAACAATATTTGCACGTATTGCGGGTTTAGTCTCGATAATAAAGTGCTTAGAAAAACCTTGTCAGATGCCGAAATTTTGCAGGAAGCAGAAGTCATCAAGGCAATGGGCTTCAATCATATTTTATTAGTAACAGGCGAGGCCAATCATACTGTTCACCTTAATTATTTCTTGAATGCCGTGAAATTACTTGCGCCGCATTTTGCCAATATTTCAATCGAATTTCAACCATTGGAAACGGAAGAATATGCTTTGTTGCATGAAGCCGGCGTCTATGCGGTATTGGTGTATCAAGAAACGTATCACAAAGATGTTTACAAGGTCTATCATCCGAAAGGAAAAAAATCGAATTTCAACTACCGATTAGCAACTCCTGAGCGTTTGGGGGAGAGTAAAATGCATAAAATAGGATTGGGTGTTTTGCTTGGACTTGAAGATTGGCGGGTAGATTCTTTCTTTTGTGCATCTCATTTAGATTATCTTCAACGCCGCTATTGGCAAACAAAATATTCGATTTCCTTTCCACGAATGCGCCCAGCAGAAGGAATTATAGAACCCAATGTCATAGTTACTGATCGCGAATTGGTACAATTAATTTGTGCCTATCGTTTATTCAATGAAGATGTAGAGTTGTCTGTTTCCACGCGCGAATCTGAGGAATTTAGAAATCATGTATTTAAATTAGGAGCAACAAGCATGAGTGCTGCATCGAAGACAAATCCCGGAGGTTATGCTGTAGCGCTTGAATCGCTGGAACAATTTGAAATCAGCGATGAAAGAGATGTTGAAACATTTACAAAAATGATCATCGATGGCGGATATGAACCCGTTTACAAGGATTGGGAACGCGCTTATAATTTCAAATGAGTAGATATAGCAAGCAAATACAGCTAAATGATTTTGGTCTTTTGGGTCAAATGAAATTACAAAATGCGAAAGTGTTAGTGATCGGTGCAGGTGGATTGGGCTGTCCAGTGCTTCAGTATTTAACAGCGATGGGAGTTGGCACCATTGGCATTGTTGATTTTGATGTGGTGGAAGCATCTAATTTACATCGACAAGTTTTGTATACGCCTCAAGATCTTGCTAAGAAGAAGGTCGATGTTGCGATGGAGAAATTAAGCGCTCAAAATCCTGATGTAAAGTTGGTAAAGCACGATATGATGTTAACGGATCTTAATGCTAAAGAGCTGATTAGTCAATATGATCTTGTGGTAGATGGCTGCGATAATTTTTTAACGCGTTACACGGTGAATGACACTTGTGTGGCACTTTCAAAGCCCTTGGTGTATGGCAGTATTTTGGGAGATCAAGGTCAACTAGCAACATTCAATTTCCACGGAAGCAAAAACTTGCGCGATTTATTTCCTGAGCCACCAAACGCCGAGGACGTTCCCAATTGTTCAGAAAATGGTGTTTTAGGAGTTGTACCCGGAATTGTAGGAACAATGATGGCAAGAGAAGTGGTGAGTGTGCTTGTAGGATCGCCGACACTTGTGAATCAATTTTGTCTGTACGATACACAGCAGTTTACATTGACCAAGTTGCTGTATTGATACTTTTCAAATTTCTTTCGTGTGAACATTTATTGTGAATAACTAGTGTCTTTTGCAATTTAAAAAGCCAAGAGAATTGATTATTTTAGTGGCTTTTATACTATTTACGAAAGATCAATGCCGCTGTTCCAACAATCTGTCATACGAAAACACATTGAATCCTTTGATGCGAAACACATTGAAGAAAAATGGGTTTTATTTAAAAGTATCTTTCATTCTCCCGAAAAACAAAGCAACATTCGCAATAGTAAGGAAGAACAATACCAAGAAGGATTCCTGCGCGACCTATTTGTACAAGTGTTGGGATATACCATCAATCCAGAACCAAATTTCAATTTGCTGACGGAACAAAAAAACGTAAACAACAGCAAGAAAGCGGATGGCGCAATTGTAGTAGACGGGAAAGCAATTGGTGTTATTGAATTAAAAGGAACGGAAACAACCGACCTAAATAAAATTGAAATTCAAGCATTTGGGTACAAGAACAACCAGCCTGGATGTAATTATGTGATTACCTCGAACTTCGAGAAATTGCGTTTTTACATTGACAATACCACACAGCAAGAAGAATTCAATTTGTTTACCCTGACCAAAGCACAATTCGAGTTGTTGTATGCGTGTTTGGCGTGGGAAAGCATTAAAAACAATACGCCAACACAGATTTTGAACGAATCTGTTTCGAAGGAAAATATCATTACCAAAAGTTTATACAAAGATTATTCTGAATTCAAACGGGCTTTGTTTGCGAACATGGTGGAATTGAATCCGCAGTTTGATAAATTGGTCTTGTTTAAGAAAACGCAGAAATTACTCGATCGTTTTCTGTTTATTTTCTTTGCAGAGGACCGCGGCTTGTTGCCGACGAACTTAATTTTCCGCATCAACAAAGAGTGGGAAAACATTATTGCGCAGCGCATTTCTGTTTCCTTGTTTGATCGCTATAAAATGTACTTCAACGACCTCAATGTAGGAGCGAAAGTGACACTACCCGCTTTTGGAAAGAAAACAGGTGAAGCCATCACTGCCGAATTTGAAATCTTTGCCTATAACGGCGGTTTGTTTGTGCCCGATGAAATTCTCGATAATATTGCTATTAACGACACCCTGCTCCATTCCTACACGCAGAAAATGAGTCATTACAATTTTGAAAGCGATGTGGATGTGAATATTTTGGGACACATTTTCGAGAATTCCTTGAACGAGATTGACGAAATAAAATCGGAGATTGAAGGAAATGTCTTGGAGAAAACCAAAACCCGCAGAAAAAAAGATGGCGTTTTCTACACACCTAAATACATCACGAAATACATTATAGACAATACAATTGGGAAATTGTGTACGGAGAAGAAGGAAGAAATGAAGCTCCTCGACGAAGAATACATTACTGATAAAAAAATACAAACTAAAACAAAAAAAGCCCTACTTGATAAACTGAACGATTACCGCAACTGGCTCTTAGATTTAACGATTTGTGATCCTGCTTGTGGTTCGGGTGCATTCTTGAACCAAGCGCTTGAGTTCTTGATTGCCGAACACCGGTACGTGGATGAATTGCAAGCGAAATTATTGGGCGATTCACTCATTTTAAGCGACATTGAAAACAGCATCTTGGAGCGCAACATTTACGGTGTTGACCTCAACGACGAATCCGTTGAAATTGCGAAACTTTCTTTGTGGTTGCGCACGGCTCAGAAAGGCAGAAAACTGAATTCCTTGAATAACAACATCAAATGCGGAAACTCTTTAATTGATGATCCAGCAGTTGCAGGCGATAAAGCTTTTTCGTGGGAGAAAGAATTTCCAGAAGTATTTGCGAAAGGAGGTTTTGATGTGGTGATTGGGAATCCGCCGTATGTGAGGGTGCAAAATTTGGATTATAATACTATTGATTATTATAAACGGAACTATAAGGTTTGTCACCAAAGAGTAGATTTATATTTATTGTTTTTTGAACGAGGTTTTTCAATTATAAACCAAAATGGAATATTGTCTTTCATTAACCCAACAATGTTCATTAATTCTGATTATGGAATTGGTCTTAGAAAATTCCTAAAAGAAACAAGTATAGTAGAGATTATTGATTTTGGTGATTTAGCAATTTTTGAGGATGCTATTACTTACACTGGGATTTTTACAATTATGCATAAATCAAGATTGTCATTCAATTATCTTAAAATTGATAATTTGAATAATGTAATTACATCTCTTCAAAATGGTGAGCGAAAATCATTGGAAATTAATGATTTGTCGGATGAAGGTTGGACATTTTCCAACAAATCTGAATCTAAACTGCTTAACAAATTATCGAGTGGTATAAATATAGGAAAGTTGGCAATAATAAATTCAGGTTGTTTTACCGGATTTGATGAAGCTTATTTTGTAACTGATGAGATAATAAAAGAAAACAACTTAGAAGAGGAATTAATTTACCCTGTAATTATGGGTAAAGAACCAAAAAAGTATTTTTTAAATAGACCTATTAAAAAATCTATTTACCCATATTTTGAAAATAATGGAAGCTCTGAGTTAATTGAGGAAAAAGTTTTAATTGAAAAATTTCCTAAAATTCACGCCTATTTAAGTAAAAACAAAAATACATTACTTCAAAGAAAAGACAGCCGAAAAACTTTTGAAGAAATGAATAGACCATGGCATAGTTACACTCGTAAAGGTTTAATTGATGTTTTTAATAAACAAAAAATTATTGTAGGATATATTGTTAATGATAATACATATTGTCTTGATGAAAACAAATTTATGTTCAGCGTCGGTCGAGTTTTTGCAATTGTTCCGCATGACCCCAAAAAGCTAATTGGTATTTTAGGAATATTAAATTCTAAACTATCATCATATCAAATGAAGCTTAAGTGTCCAATTAAACAAGGAGGATATTTCAAGATTTCATCTAAATATCTATCTGATTTTTCAATTCCGAAAAACGCGGATCTTCAAAAGCTCGCTCCAAATGTGATATCAATTCAAGATTCTTATAAATCTTATAATTTGATTATCGAAAAGCTTACAAAATTATTAATTTATAAATACTCAATTATTCCTTCCCAAAAGATTGAGTCATGGCATTCCTTATCATTCAACGATTTCATCAAAGAATTGAACAAAGCCATCAAAGCAGTGAAAGGAACACCTTTAACGAAGAAAGACGAATTTGAATGGATGGATTTGTTTGAGGAGAATAAAAAAAAGGCGCTGGAACTTAAAGCTGAAATTGATAAGATGGATAAGGAGATAGATGGGATGGTTTATGAGTTGTATGGGTTGAGTGAGGAGGAGATTAGGATTGTGGAGGGGGAGTGATTATGGAAAACACACTCTTATACTCTTTTAGTACGATTCCTCAAATCGTCGCGGCAATGATTGCATTAACCGCTGTATTCGTTATGTTTAGAATTGAAATTCTGCATAAGCGAATTATGGGATTTGGTCAACGTATTTTAGATGAAAATGAATCTTTGTTGGAAACAAAAACTAGGGATTTGATCTACGAAAACGCCTTTAGAGACGATGAGGGAAGGAAAAGAAAAAGTAGGTTTCTTGGGGCTATAAGAACTGACTCAGAAAAGTATTTAATTGAACAAATTCAAAAAGTAGCTGAAATAGAAACACAATTGGTTGAAGATAAATTTTTAGATGAAATACCAATTCGAGGCTTCAATACTCAAGTTCGACTTGTAACATCTATTTCAAATCAAAAATCAAAATTGATTTCTCAAATGAAACGACTTCTTTCAATTTCCATTTTTGCTATATTGATACCACTACTCTGTTTGATGTTTGTGCCGATTATTTGTAAATGTGTGAATTGGTCAGTAGGACTTCTTGTTTTAAATTACATCCTTACATGTATAGCTGTGCTTTATACTGGAATTCTAGTGCGAAATTCGATTTTTGATAAGGATTATGAAGGGCTGGATTGATAGGTCGAATAAAGGGAAAGATAGGATGGTATATGAGTTGGGCGCCTGTCACGATTGGAGGTTACTTAAATTCGGGAGGTTGATGAGATGAAAAAAAATGAAATCAAATTTTATAATTAATAAATGATGGTAGATTATAGGGGAAATATTGATCATTGGATAAAACAATCGGAACCAGATTACTATTTGTTTTTTTTAAAGACATGGATTCCATTTAATGCATGGTATGTTGCAGAACTTCCTTCTTTAGATAAAAAAGACACCAAAATCATTAAAGAACTTCAGGAAAATGAGGCTAGTAAACCAAGATCTATAATAATTGATTTATTAAAATCAGAAACATTTGAGGCAATTAAATTTAAATCACATATTGCTGAATTGAATTATTTTCTAGAAAATCACACAATAATTCATAATAAAAAAAGACTTGCGTTTTCTCAACTTGATTTCTGTGAAAATCATAAAACTTTTGAAAGAACAACGGATAAGAAAGGAAATGTTTATAAATGTGAAAAGCAAGTTGGTTTCTATGAAGCAATAATTAGAGATAAAACCAATAAAACAATATTACATTTTAAATACTCATCATATAATCTTGAAGAATTAAAAAAACACGATCAGTTTATTAGAATTTCGGAAAAGAAAATCCAAAATATTATTTTGGATTCATATGAAAAAATAAATCCTAATAATTCTATTTCAATAATCTCAAATTCAAAAATTAAAAATGAGTTTATTCAATTAAAATCCGAACACCCGGTGAATGTCATAAAAAATGAAGTTTTAATAGCAAAATCAATTTTACATGTGCTTTATGCAGTTCGATGTATGTTATTCCATGGAGAAATTGAGCCAAATAGAAATAATTTACCTCTTTATGAACATTCATATTTTATTCTAAAACAAATATTAAAAAAACTAAATTGATATGACAATTCGAGCGGAAAGTGGTATTGAAGCCAAAAGTAAAACTATGAACGAGATACTTAGAAGAAAAAAGTATCAAGTAAAATATTTTCAAAGAGAATACAAATGGGAAAGAAATAATATTGAAGATTTATTAATTGATTTAGAAAGAAGTTTTTTCTCAAATTTTGAAACGGGAGACACACGAAATAATGTACCTGAATATGATAGTTATTATATGGGGCCAATCGTTTTATATCGCGACAAAACTTCATTTATTATTGTGGATGGCCAACAAAGATTAACGTCATTTACTTTACTCATGATATATTTAAAACATCTTCAAGATGATCTTTTCAAAAATGAGTCAAAAAAAGTACAAAATCTAGACGAATACATTTACTCACAACCATATGAGAATGAAACGCTTAATATGGAAATTTCTGAGAGAGAACCAATTTTAAAAGGGTTATTCGATAGAAAAATTAGTGAAGACATGATTGTTAATGAATCCTCTCAAAATATACACGATAGATTCTTTGACATTGCAGATATCTTCTCTAAAAATTTATCACGTCCAGAAATATTACCGGTTTATATAAATTGGATTCAAGAAAAGGTAATATTTATAGAAATAATGGCACAAAGCAGTGATAGTGCATATACCATTTTCGAATCGATGAATGATCGTGGTCTGAAATTAACCCAATCGGAACTTTTAAAAAGTTATCTTTTATCAAATGTAAAAGATGATATTGAAATAAAATCATTAGATAAAAATTGGAAAGAGAAAATTGCACTCCTAAATTCTTTTGATTATGATGCTGATGAAGAATTTTTTAAGACCTGGCTACGAGCAAAATATGCACAATCAAATAATGCACAAGAAGCGAACACAAAGAGCGATTTTGATAGAATAGGCTCAAGATTCAGTAATTGGGTTCAAGATCATTCTAAACAATTATTAAAATTGGATCAAAAGGATCCGGATACATATTTTTATTTTGTACACTCAGATTTTCATTTCTATTCTGATTTATTTATCGACTTGATAAAACTTGAAAATCAAGATCACGGAAATGAAAATGTTTTAACGTTAATGTCTTTCAGGGGAATTTCTTCATCATTAACATTTCCTTTAATTCTTTCTCCTGTTCAAATAATTGATGATCGTGATTTAATATTGAAAAAAATTGAAATTACCTCAAATTTTATTGACTGTTTTTCCTTTTATCGAATGATTCAAAACATGTCAATAGCACATAATTCTGTTGATACTACTCTTAACAAACTAGTCGTTGAAACACGCAACAAAGATATAGTTGAAATAACTAAAACTTATTCAGAATTAATCAAACAAACGAGAATAGATTTCCTTAAGAATATTGATTACATAAGCACAGACCCCATGTCATCAAGATTTATTCTTTCAAGGTTATATAAAACAATACATAAGGAAGTATCGTTTGACACCTTATACTTTCAGAGAAAAAAAGATTCATATTCAATGTATCAATTTATGACTTTAGATGATGTTGACCCAGAAGTTAATAAAATGAATCGTAAATTGAAGGAAATATTCGTAAATAGTTTATGTACTTCTGTAATGGTTCCAAGAAATATTCATTCTGAACTAAATAAGAAATCAGTTCATCAAAGAATACAATACTTGATAGAAAATCAGTATTTTCCTGAACTTGAAAATGTTAGTTTGAAACTTGAAAAAGACAATCTTTCAGAATTCTTTAAAACTCGTAATAAAGCAATGAAAGAATTCATTTATAATCGCTGGAAAATATAAAAATTAATTTTTAAACATTTAGTTTTTTTACCATCGCAAAATTAAACTCGCCCTCATGCAAGTCTTTCTAGGAGAATTGGATAAAATTCGCTTGCAAAAATTGCTATTTATGGTGAGTGAACGGCAACAAAATAAAGCCTATGATTTTATCCCGTACAAATACGGTTGCTTTTCGTATTCTGCCAATGCAGATTTAGTGGCAATGGTAAGTCTAGGTTGCTTTAAGCACTTATTCCATAATTCAAAAAGGAATTAAATTTTTAGGATTTAAATGAATAAACAAATTTGCACTACCTGTTTTGAGTCTGAAGGTATAAAACTTACCGCGTTAAAATATGGCTTACAAAACCCTTTGCAATGCAAAAATTGCAATTCAATTGAAGGAAAATTGCTTAGCAACGAGGATTTGTATAACATTGCTCAAGACTATTTTGTTCATGGCTCCTTTTATTATTCAGAATATGGCGGTGCCCCAATAATTCAATTTAATGAATACCAAACGACCAATGTTAAGTTCTCTAAATATGTTAAATCTGACATCAAAATCTTTGAGCGTGCTTTGGGTGTTGGTTTCTTTTATTATGGACCAAGAATGTCATATTTCGGCGAAATCGAACCATTGCAAAACCTGAAGAAATCTTCAAGTTCGCAAGAAGTATTGGACGAAATAATTTCAAAATTCCCACAAAAGGAAATATCTCAAAATGATACCTTCTATCGCTTACGAACAAAGCCCGAGAAGCCTCATCTAATTAGGGAGTATGATAGCCCTAATCTAAATAAATCTGGTAAAGGAAGATTAGATTCAACTGATTTTAGTGTTCTTTATGCTTCAACTGATATTGAAATCTGCCTTCATGAATGCAGAGTTTCAATACTTGACGAATTGTATGTAGCAAAACTGAGACCCACTAAAACATTAAGAATACTCGATTTAACTGCACATATTGAGGAAGAGGGTACTGAATTTGAAAGCTTAGGCCTAAGTATTTTTTATCTTTTTCGAGCAGAAGACCATTCCTACGAAATTTGCAGACAAATATCTAAGCATGCTTATGCAAGTGGCTTTGATGGAATACAATTTCCATCTTACTTTAATAAGGTAAAAACTGCCAACTATTCAAATATTGCAATTTTTGGAAGACCAGTTGAAAAAGGTTTACTTACAGTAGAAAGTATTGATAGAGTACAAATTAATACTGTGGATTATGGCTATTCATATGGACCTTTGTTAGAAGATTAATTCATTATTGCTAAAGTACCAAAGTAGTTTTTTTCTTTCACTTTTAGTAATCTAGGAAAAACCGTACCTTTACCCTATGTTCTACCGTCGCAAAATCATCCTCGCTATAATGCAAGCCTTTAAAGGAGAATTGGATAAAATTCGCTTGCAGAAATTGCTATTTATGGTAAGTGAGAGGCAACAGAGTAAAGCATACGACTTCATTCCGTACAAATACGGTTGCTTCTCTTACTCTGCCAATGCAGATCTGGGTGCTATGGTAAAAAAAGGTTTGTTAAGCGAAACAGAAACTCATTTTAAGCGGGAAGACAAAATTGATTATTTGCATGCCTTAAATGATAGTGATCGAAAAATTGTAAAAGAGGTAATAGGAACCTATGGTGCCATGTCGGCAAACGCCTTAATGAAACATACCTATATTAATTTTCCATTTTGGGCAGTAAACAGTTTGAAAGCAAAGAGTCTTTTAAACGAACAAGAGTATGAGAAGGTCTTAAATGCAAAAAACGAAGACAACAGCACTACACTTTTTACCATTGGTTATGAGGGTGTATCGCCAGAAGCTTATTTGAATAAGTTAATAAAAAACAATGTACACGTTCTTGTTGATGTGCGTAAAAATGCTTTGAGTATGAAATATGGCTTTAGCAAAAGTCATTTAAAACGTTTTTGTGAAAGTATTGGTATTGAATACATCCACCTTCCAGAAGTTGGGATTCAATCAGATAAGCGTCAAACACTCGTTACCCAAAAGGATTACGATTTATTGTTTGAAGATTATAAAAGCACTTGCTTGCCATCTACTCAAAACACACAAAATCAAATTTTAAACATTCTAAAAGAAAAGCACCGCATTGCTCTAACTTGCTTTGAGTCGAATATTTGTCAATGTCATCGTAAACCATTGTCTGAGGCAATCACTCAACTACCTGGCTTTAAATATGAATTAAAGCACATTTAGACCACAATCAACTATACATCTACGACTCTATGCCACTGACAAAAGTTTTAATTACCGTCACCACATATCCGCTTCCTTCGAGAAGTTATGATGAATTGGTTTGTACTGCTGGAATAACGGAAGATGGTCGTTGGATTAGAATTTATCCGGTTCCATTATCATCGTTGTTCGGTTTAAAAAAGGATGGGAAAATACAACAAACTAAATATTCCTACATTCAATTAGACCTCAATAAACGAACGGACGATTTCAGGCCGGAAAGCCATTCGCCAAAACATTATGATTTTAAAGATATCACTGTAATTGAACATCTTGCTACGAAAGGAAATTGGCACAAACGAAAAGAATTTTGCTTAAAAGAAGTTTACACCAGTTTTGATGAATTAATTGAGTTATCGAAAGCACCAATCAACAAGTCATTAGCTACATTTAAACCAACAGAGATTATTGGGTTTGAATATGAAAAAGATGATCCAGAGTGGAAAAATGAGTGGAAAGCATTGAGAGAACAAGGCGATTTATTCGATGAAGAAAAATCTCCTGAAATACTTATTCCCAAATTACCATTTAAGTTTTTCTACAAATTCAAAGATTCTGATGGAAAAACAAGAAGACTAATGATTGAAGATTGGGAAATTGGGCAGTTATATTGGAATTGTTTAAAGTCTACAGAAGGCAACGAAGGTCTGGCGCTAGAAAAAGTTAGACAAAAATTAGAGGAAGAATTCGTAACTGAAAAAGATTTGTACTTTTTCGTAGGTACAACACGAGAGTGGCACACCAGACGATCGAAAAATCCATTTGTCATTATTGGACTTTTTTATCCTAAAAAAGAAGATCAATTGAGTTTGTTTTAATGTTGTTAAATTGTTTAACCATCTTTCCCCATAAAAATCCTTTTCTATTTCCTACTATTTCTTTTTCTTTCCACCACCTTTTTCTCGCAAGAAGAAAATTTTCGTGAAGTACCCGCAGTGATGCCCGTAAATCATCATCTGAATGCACAGCAATAAGATGAGGTTGTAAAAATGCCAGATCAAAAAGCTGAGTTTATCACTGCCGAGAAAGGTAAAATGATAGCTGTGCTAGAGTAGGTAATGCGTCCATTGAAAGGTAGCTCCTTTTTTATAATATACAAAATTCATTTTTAACATCCTATAGTTTCATTGTTTGTTCTTCCAATAGTTGCTGCTTAACTTCAAGTAAATTTTACAACAAACACACATGCAAACCATTAAAAGTTGGGCGGAGGATGATCGCCCGCGAGAGAAATTTTTACTTAAAGGCAGAACCAGCCTGTCCGATTCAGAATTGTTAGCCATACTTTTAGGGTCGGGGAGTACCGATAAATCAGCCGTGGATTTAGCAAAAGAAATCTTGGCAGCGGTCGACAATGATTTGTATCAGTTTTCGAGAATGAACCTCAATGATTTATGCAAATTCAAAGGGGTAGGTCCCGCGAAAGCCATCACTATTTTGGCAAGTTTGGAGTTGGGAAGAAGAAAAGTAGACAATGGTTCTGCTAAAAAATTGAAGATTACTTCTTCCAAAGACGCCTATTTGCATGCCAAGACATTTCTGAGCGATCTCGAACACGAAGAGTTTTATTGCCTGTTCTTAAATCGAGCAAATGAAGTGATTAAAACCCAACGAATTTCCACAGGATCTTCCACAGGAACGGTGGTGGATGGCAAAATGATTTTCAAAATGGCCTTGGAGCATTATTCCACCGGAATTATCTTGCTGCACAATCATCCGAGCGGACAATGTAAACCCAGCGAGCAAGACAAGCGTCTTACTAAACAATTGGTTGAATTTGGAAAACACATCGATCTAACGGTGTACGACCACCTCATTTTTACCGATCAATCCTATTTTAGTTTTGCCGATGAAGGAATTTTGTAAAGAGAAGAAAATGGTCGAACTAGATTCTGTATCTTCGTCTTAAATTCACAAAAGCACAATGAAGAAAATCGTTACCATCGTTGGGGCACGACCACAAATCATCAAGTCATCGGCTATCAATAGAGCAATCCAGCATCATTTTTCAGATCAATTGGAGGAAATTATTGTGCATACAGGTCAACACTACGACGAAAATATGTCGAAGGTGTTTTTCGATGAAATGAAAATTCCGCAACCGCATTATAATTTACATGTAGGCAGTGGATCGCATGGCGCCATGACGGCAAAGATGTTAGAAGGATTGGAAACAATTTATTTGACAGAAAAACCAAACGCGGTACTGGTCTACGGCGACACCAACTCTACCATTGCTGGGGCCTTGGCTGCGATAAAATTGCACATTCCAGTCATTCACGTGGAAGCTGGATTGCGTAGTTTCAATAAATCGATGCCGGAAGAAGTGAATCGCATTGCCTGTGATCACATGTCAACAATGTTGTTTTCACCAACGCCTTCTGGAATTGACAATTTGGTGCGAGAAGGATTTTCTATAGCAACAACAAAAAAAGCAAGTGCCGATGCGCCTCATGTGTACAAGTGTGGGGATATTATGTACGACAATAGTTTGTATTTTTCGTCTGTTTCAGATCAAAAGTCAACCATTTTAAAAGAGCTAGGAATTGCATCAAATGAGTATGTTTTGGTAACAATTCACCGCGACGCCAATACCGATATTGCTGAAAATATGGAGCAAATTTTTACAGCTTTATTGAAAATTAGTGAGTCGAGTGGTTTAACGATTGTGTTGCCAATTCACCCTCGCACTAAATCGAAGATGAAAGAACAATTGAGTGAGGGATTATTTTCCAAAATTGAGCACAATGATCAATTTAAAATCATTCCTCCAGCTGGATTTTTAGATATTATTTCGCTAGAAAAAAATGCACGATTGATTGTTACCGATAGCGGTGGATTGCAAAAAGAGGCCTTCTTTTTCGAGAAACCATGTGTAATTCTGCGACCGCAAACAGAATGGGTGGAAATTGTAGAAAACGGAAATGCTATTTTGGCAGATGCCGATGGCGCAAGAATTTTCGCAGCATTTGTAAACCTGATGTCTAAGCTTGATTTTTCATATCCTTCGTTTTACGGTGATGGAAAAGCGGCTGAATTTATTTGCGAAAAAATCATTGAGAATCTATAAGGAATGATAGTATTTGTTGAACAAATTACTGAACGATTGATCTACAGCTTCGATTTTATTTTCGGAATTCGATCAATTACTTATCAGTTCACAACAAACGTCGATACCTTCAGTAATTCAACAGATTTTAAGTTCAATTATTCAAAAAGAGCGCTTGATTCAACTGCTCAAATTGTGCCTTCATCACTGCTCTTTGAAACTGGAATTTTTCAATTTGCCCCAAATAGAGACTTGTTTTTTAATGAAGAATGTCTTGTTTTTGATGAAGTAGTAGACCCCATCGCTTCGATTTTCTATCTACTAAGCAGAATGGAGGAGTATCATGCAGCCGATTTAGACAAGCATGATCGATTTAAAGCTAAAAATTCGGTTCTCTCAAAATACAATTGGTTCGAAAAAGCAATGTGCGATCGCTGGGCAGAAGATATTTTGAAATTACTTAGTTCTAAAGGATTTCCGTACGATAAGCCAACACAGTACCCTGTAAAAATTAATCCAACATTCGATATCGACAATGTCTTTGCCTACCAGCAAAAAACAGGAACTCGAAGATTGTTGGCCATTGCAAAGGATATGCTAAAAGGCAGCAAGGAGCGACTTGCAGAGCGAAAATTAGTGCAAGCGGGCAAGATCAATGATCCTTACAACACGTTTTCTTCTATTGCTGAAATAGCGAAAAGAGGATTTGAGGTCAATGTTTTTTGGTTGTTGGGAGATTTTGCTAAGTTCGATCGAAATGTAGCGCATACCAACAAAGTGCAACAGAACTTGATTCAATTATTGAGTAAAGATGCTGAAGTGGGAATTCATCCAAGTTATAAATCCAGTAATAATTCAGCAATTGTTGGGATGGAAGTTGGTCGTTTGAAGGCAATACTTGGAAATGAAGTGAAAAATTCACGACAACATTATCTCCGACTTCGTTTTCCTCAAACCTATCAAAGTCTTATTGCAAACAAAATTCATCACGATTACACCATGGGATACGCCGAAAATGTAGGTTTTAGAGCAGGTACCGCACGACCGTTTTTATGGTTTGATCTAAGCCAAGAGAAAATTACTACGCTTGCTATTCATCCGTTCGCATATATGGATGGAACGCTCTTAGAATATTGTGTTTTAAGCATCGAAGAAGCAAAGAACAAAATCACCCATCTTTACAACGAGGTAAAACAATATGGAGGAGATTTTTCCTTTATTTGGCACAACGAAACCATTGGCGATTACGGAACTTGGATAGGGTGGAGTGCGGTGTTGGAACATTCATTAAATTTGAATTATGAAGAAAAATAGTAGCATCATTGGTATTAGCTTAATCGTTACCTCGATTATTTTGGGCGCTTTTGCAGCGCACGGTTTGGAAAAATTGGTGAGTCCAGAAAAACTGCTTTCTTTTGAAACGGGCGTGAAATATCAGATGTATGGCGGCCTTGCACTCCTTTTAGTAGCTTTCAACGACGATAAATTTGTGAAGTCACCAACATGGTTTTATCGTTTATTGCTGACAGGTGTTCTTTTGTTTTCTGGTTCGATCTATTTATTGTCACTGCAAGAAGTACTCGACATGAAATTAAAATTGCTAGGTCCAATAACACCAATTGGAGGTCTTTTTATGATTTGCGCATGGATTTCCTTGCTGCTATCAGTGCTTTCTACCGCTAAAAAATCGTGAGTTTGAATTTCAAAATAACAGTGTTAGGTTCTGGTACTTCGCAAGGTGTGCCAGTCATTGCCTGTGATTGTGCTGTGTGTGCTTCGAAAGATCCAAAAGATAATCGCTTGAGAGCTTCTATCATGATTTCTGCTAATGGGCAAAATTTTGTCATTGATGCAGGTCCAGATTTTAGACAACAGATGCTTAAAGCAAAAGTACAATCCTTGCGCGCTGTAATTTTTACGCATGAGCATAAAGATCATTTGGCGGGATTGGACGATGTTCGAGCATTCAATTACCGTGAACAGCGCGACATGGAACTCTATTGCTCAGAAAAGGTAGAAGAAGCCCTACGAAGAGAATATCACTATATTTTTAGAGAAGATAAATACCCCGGAATTCCAACTGTGCATTTAAATCGCATTGAGAATAAGACCTTCCAATTGATCGATGGTCCAGCGCTTACTCCGATTGAAGTCATGCACCATAAAATGCCCGTTTTCGGATTTAGGTTAGAAGACTTCACCTACATTACGGATGCAAAGACCATTTCTGATGAAGAAATTATCAAAATAAAAGGTACAAAAGTGTTGATTGTTAATTGCTTGCATCGATCGGAACATCTTTCACATTTCAATCTAACGGAAGCACTAGAATTTATTGCCAAAGTGCAGCCAGAAGTGACTTATTTAACGCACATTTCTCATCTATTTGGTACGCACGAAGAAATTAACGCTAGCCTGCCACCCAAGGTACATGCAGCATTTGATGGAATGGAATTAATCTTCCAAGACGGTCAATTTCGCGAAGCGCAATAGCACTGTTTTCGAACCAAACTGCGGAAAGAAAATAGTTGCCTTTTTATCATCACCTTGTCCATCCATTTGAATCACTTTTCCCTTTCCAAAGGTTTCATGCATCACGTTGTAGCCCACTTTCAAGGAAGAATCGCCTGTAGGAGTGCCAGCGCTAGATGGACTAATATCACTCAGCTTTCGTAAGCTCGGAGCATCTGCAAATTTCTTGTTCAATCCACCAGAAAAAGAACCAAAACCAGCTTTGTCATTCAACGAGCGACCGCCAGGACGAGCAATCGCATCTTCTTCTAAATATTCGGGATTAATTTCATCAATGAATCTACTTCTTTCGGAGCTAGTGATCTGTCCCCAGGTAAAACGAGAAGCCGACCACGAAAGCGTGCAACTTTTCATCGCTCTGGTTACCGCTACGTAAAAAAGTCGACGTTCTTCCTCTAAATCAGGCCGCGAATGCAAGGCAAGTTGAGATGGGAACAAATTCTCTTCCAATCCAACCAAAAACACAAATGGAAATTCTAATCCTTTGCTAGAGTGAATGGTCATCAAAGTAACGTAGTTTTTCTCTTCACCCTTGTCTTGGTCAGCATCTGTCAACAAAGCAACATCCAACATAAATTCCGATAGGGTTTTTTCGATGTCTTCCTCTTTTGAAACAACAAATTCATTGATACCACTTAACAATTGTTCAATGTTTTGGTAGCGTTCCACTTCCTCCGGACCTTTATCTTTTTCTGCATACAAGTCCTTCAAAATACCAGATTGTTTTGCGATAATTTGCGCTAAATCGAAGGCATTTAATTTCGTCAATTGCGCTGTGAAACTTTGAATCATGGTGGTGAAATCCATCAATTTCGTATTCATGCCACCATTGAATCCTAGTTGATATTGATGTGGATGACAAATCACTTCCCACATGCTCACATTAAAATTTGTGGATGCGATAATAATTTTTTCGAGGGTCGTTTTTCCAATACCACGCGCAGGGTAGTTGATCACACGTTTCAGTGCTTCTTCGTCATTTTGATTCGTTGCTAAGCGAAAATAGCCCAACAAATCTTTAATTTCTTTCCGTTGATAGAATGAAATTCCACCAAAAATCTTATAGGGAATATTCATTTTTCGAAGCGATTCCTCAAAAGCACGTGATTGTTTATTGGTGCGATAAAGAATAGCAAAATCGTTGTAGGAAGTTGCCTCGGCATGTTTAATATCAAAAATACGATTCACAACTACTTTTCCTTCTTCATTGTCGGTCTGCGTGCGAATGACTTTTATTTTATTACCGTCACCATTTTCCGTCCAAACGTTCTTTTGAATTTGATCAATATTTTTTCCAATCACCGAGTTCGCAGCTTCAACAATTGTTTTTGTGCTTCGGTAATTTTGTTCTAGTTTAAATAATTTATAATCAGGATAATCTTTTCTGAAATTGAAAATATTCTGAATGTTTGCCCCACGGAAGGAGTAAATACTTTGAGCATCATCGCCTACTACACAGATGTTTTCGTACAATTCGGCAAGATTTTTCACAATACTGTATTGAGCAAAATTGGTATCCTGGTACTCATCTACCAAAATATATTTGAATTTTTGTTGGTAATAATGAAGTACAGATGGAAATTGATCAAAAAGAACATTTGTCTGGTACAATAAATCATCAAAATCCATTGCTCCAGCCTTAAAACAGCGCTTTGAATAAGTTTCATAGATTTTTGCCATGCTCGGTTTTTTCGATTGATGATCTTCCGTCTGAATTTCATCGTTCTCGGCATAGGCTTCCCAAGAAACCAAACTGTTTTTTGCAGACGAAATTCTTCCCAATACCATGCTTGGTTTGTACAGTTTATCGTCGAGATTCAATTCTTTAACAATGTCTTTTATTAAACTTTTAGAATCTTGTGTGTCGTAAATCGTGAAATTTGATGGGTAACCCAAGCGATCGGCATTGAAGCGTAAAATGCGAGCAAAAACCGAGTGAAAAGTTCCCATTGTTACATTTTTTGCTTCTGTTGCAGGAATGATCTTTCCAATTCGTTCGGTCATTTCCTTCGCTGCTTTGTTCGTAAAGGTTAAGGCCAAAATATTGAATGGGTCAATGCCATTTTCAATTAAATGAGCAATTCGAAACGTTAAAACACGTGTTTTTCCGGAGCCAGCACCCGCAATAATCATCAATGGACCATCAATTTGTTGCACAGCTTCTAGCTGACTAGGGTTTAGCTCGTTTAAATAACTCATGGAAAAAAAGTTGTTGTTTGTTGAGAGGAAAGTATAAAATTTCCAATCAATCAAAGATACAATTAATTGAGAATTTAAGGACATCAACATGACCTTTCAACCGTATTTTTTTATTAATTTTGCCCTTTATTTCGAAGAAGATGAAACATTCAATTAAGCCAGGTGTTGCTACTGGTAAAGAAGTACAAGCGATTTTTAATTATGCGAAGGAGAAAGGATTTGCCTTACCTGCAATCAATGTTACATCAACATCTACCGTTAATGCGGTGATTGAGACGGCTGCAAAATTAAATTCTCCTGTCATTATTCAGTTTTCTAACGGAGGTGCGCATTATTTCGCAGGAAAAGGCTTGTCGAATGAAAACGAAAGAGCAGCCATTGCTGGTGGAATTTCAGGTGCAAAGCATGTGCATGAGATGGCTGAATTGTACGGTGCAACAGTGATTCTTCATACTGATCATTGCGCAAAGAATTTATTGCCTTGGATTGACGGTTTATTGGATGCTGGAGAAAAATTCTACAAAGAAACAGGGAAGTCATTGTACAGCTCACACATGATAGATTTGTCAGAAGAACCCATTCATGAAAACATCGAAATTTGCAAAGAATACTTGCAACGCATGAGTGCAATCGGTATGACACTAGAAATTGAATTAGGTATTACTGGTGGAGAAGAAGATGGGGTAGACAATTCAGATGTTGATAGCTCAAAATTATACACGCAGCCCGAAGAAGTAGCATATGCTTACGAGGAATTAAAGAAAATTTCAGATCAGTTTACGATTGCAGCAGCATTCGGAAATGTGCATGGTGTGTACAAACCGGGGAATGTGAAGTTGACGCCAAAAATTTTGAAAAACTCGCAAGAATTTGTTCAGGAAGCATACAATACTGGAGCCAATCCAGTAGATTTTGTTTTTCATGGTGGATCTGGTTCAACAGTAGAAGAAATTCGTGAAGCAATTGGTTATGGTGTTATCAAAATGAACATTGATACCGATCTTCAGTTTGCATTTACAGAAGGCGTTCGGGATTACGTAGTTGCGAAATTAGAATTCCTAAAAACGCAAATTGGAAATCCAGAGGGAGACGATAAACCCAATAAAAAATATTACGATCCAAGAAAATGGCTTCGTGAAGGTGAACTGACATTCATTACTCGATTAACAAAGTCGTTTGAGGATTTGAATAACGTTAACACACTTTAATTAATTATCATTTTACTTTTTTAGGAAGTAGATTTAAAGACATACAACATGGTTTGGTTCAAGAGAAATAAAGAAGGAATTACAACAAGTACTTCCGACAAAAAAGAGACGCCAGAAGGTTTGTGGACAAAGTGTTCGAATTGTAAGACGCTATACACAACAGAAGATTTCGCAAAGAACAATTTCGTATGTGAGCGTTGTTCTCAGCATGACCGTATCGATGCTGAAGGGTATTTCGACATTATTTTCGATGATGGAAAATTCAAAGAGATCAATGCCAAAGTAAAATCCGGCGATCCCTTGAAATTTGAAGATACTAAAAAGTACAAAGATCGTTTGGTGGCGACACAAAAATCTACCGGACTTACTGATGCTATTCGAACTGCCGTTGGTAAATGTGATGGCGAAAATTTAGTGATTGCAGCGATGGACTTCTCTTTCATTGGTGGATCAATGGGTTCTGTGATGGGAGAGAAAATTGCACGTGCTATCGACGAAGCGATCAAATTGAAAGCGCCGTTTATGATTATTTCGAAATCGGGTGGTGCACGTATGATGGAGGCCGGTTATTCCTTAATGCAGATGGCAAAAGTGTCGGGTAAATTAGGACAATTATCTGAAGCTAAATTGCCATATATTTCTTACTTAACCGATCCTACAACGGGCGGTGTAACAGCATCTTTCGCAATGTTGGGGGATATTAATATTGCAGAACCGAAGGCCTTAATTGCATTCGCCGGTCCGCGTGTGGTAAGAGAAACCATTGGTCGCGACTTACCTGAAGGATTCCAAACATCAGAATTTGTCTTAGAGCACGGCTTCCTCGATTACATCGTTGATAGAACGCAGTTGAAAGAAACACTTACGAAGTCATTGAAGTTTTTTAGAAGTTAAGATTCCAAAAAATCAACGCATAAATAAAGGATTGTTCGAAAGAGCGATCCTTTTTTGTTTTAACTACAATGAATCTTTCAAAGAATAAAGAACATCACACGGCCCCCAATTTGATGCTGGATAATCACCATAAAGTTTACGATCTTGTTTGATTTCTTCCCACGCCATTTCTATAGCTCGAGAATTAAGACTATCAATTTTATTTTCAAAACGTAAAAGGTCAAATTTATTTCCGAATAACTTGGGAGCAATAGAAAGCACTTTTTCCTTCAATAGAATTAGATTTGCTCGACTTTGACAATCATCAATTCCTGAATGATCTTTTGAGTTTAAGATTCTATAAGCATACAAGGTTAGAGCAGTATCACCCGAACCAAACCTCTCATATTCTTGCCAGGGTTTTCCGTGAATTCTACTTATCTTGAGATTTGAATAATTTATTGATATGGAGGTGTCTTGCAATTTATTCTCTCCAGAGGATTCATTTCTAGTATCCAGTTTGCTTTGGCAACTATAGAGAACAAGCATCAGCCAAATTAGTTGGATTCTTTTCATTTTATTATTCAACAACCATTGCAGCATTCACCAACTCGTGCAAACGCTCACGTAATTCATCGTGTGTAACGCCCAATTCTTCCGAAAAGTTCTCATTAAAGTTGGGTAAAGTAAAATGTCCAACAATTTCACCACCATGACGAGGAAAGCGATCTAAGGCATCTTCCAATGCAGAAATTCCGCCACGTGCACCTGGAGCAGTAGAAAGTAAAACGACACGCATATCTTCAAATAATTTTAATTTGACGCGTGATGCCCAATCAAATAAGTTCTTGAAGGCCGCTGTATAGCTTCCATTATGTTCTGCAATAGAAATGACCAAAACATCGGCTTCTTCTAATTTGTGAACGAAGTCAATGGCAGCCTGTGGGTGACCTATTTCGCGCTCTAGATCAATCGTGTAAACAGGAAGCTGGTAATTATTTAAATCTAAGGTCTCGGCCTCACTTGAAATTTGTTGCGCCACATACGAGGCAAATTGCTTGTTTATGGATTGTTTGCTGTAAGAAGCTCCGAATGCGATAACTTTCATTTTAAATTTACGATTTACGATTTACGATGTGAAATCCAGAAATCTGACATCGTGCATTGTTAATTATTAGGCGCCGAATTGTGTTAAATGCCAGTCCAAATGCTTATAAAACATAACATTCCACTCATCAGCACTTAGTGCTCCGAAAGAAGCAGATTCTTTTCCTTCAAAATGGTTTTTTCCGAGTGACGCAACTTTATCAAGGTAATCGAACAAGCGTTGTTTTTCAGTATCAAAATTTTTGTCGGTTCTAATTAAAAAATCGGGTGAAGTGGGACTGCTTTTCTTGTAAGGCTTGTCTGTTACTACGTATGGTTTTACGAATTTTTTCAAAAGAAATTTTTTGAAAGCATTTGCTTTGAAACGATGAGGTTCAAAGGCCATATCATAGGTAACATTGCAGTGCGCCAACATTTTTGGAGCATTCATTTTTCCCCATTGTGGTTTTGTTTCAGGGCTCAAATTATTGATTCGCTCCTTAATTTCTGCTACAACGCTACTTTCGAAAATATCTTTCATGATTTATTTTAGCACAAAATTAAGCAATTCTAGCTATCAATAGCAGTAAACATTACTTTTTTAGTACGCCAATTAAAACAGTTTTCCAACGGGAAGGCGTTATTTTTTGGATTCCCTTATCAATCGAAGCTAGAAAGTTGCGTTGTTTTTCACTTCTTCCAAATCCAGACAGAAAACCTACTTGATGGAATTTTTTTGAAGAATATGCTGCAAATAGATCTTGGTCTTGCTCGAAATTCAAGTACCTCCAGTAGCTTCCCCAACGCACAAATTTCTTGCGCACCCATTGATGAATTGTACTACCTTCTAAATTTTCTGCAAACAATAAAATACCACCATTTTTTAAAACACGGTGAATTTCTGCTAGTGCTTTCACTTGTTTTTCTTTTTCAGACAAAGCACCAATCACACTTTTAAATACCACAATATCAAATGATTCCGCTGGAAAGTCATTTAAATCACACACATCAACCTTGTCTTTGTAACTCACTAACGATTCCACTTCATGTTTTTGATGCAATATTGCTGTGCTTTCAGGAAAATCATTGTAGTCGCTACAAATAACGTGTACTCCTTTTTTTGCCAACCAAAGTGTCATTCCACCACCTCGTTCACCTATGGTTAAGGCATTAGTACCTTTTGGAATTTCAGCATTTTGTTCCCAGAAATCGAGTGCTTGTGACCAAGTTTTGATGTCCCATTGAATAATATCCTGCAAATCTTCCTGAGGGGTATTAGATTTCATTCCTTTTTTGTTTTTCACAAAGATAATGGAAATAGAAAATGAATTCAATTCGTTAACTTTACGGCAAAATTTTCAGAATGACATACGATATTGCAATCATCGGAGGAGGAATAGTAGGTGCAGCTACTTTTTATAAGATTCAACAAAGATACCCCGACAAGAAAATTCTTTTAATAGAGAAAATGGACAAGTTGGCGGATCATCAGACGGGACATAATTCTGGTGTTATTCATTCTGGATTGTACTATAAACCTGGTTCTTTAAAAGCGAGAAATTGTATTCAAGGCAGGCATGAATTGGTTGCTTTTGCTCAAAAATACGGCATTAAACACGACATCTGCGGAAAAGTAGTCGTGGCAACAGATCCAAGTGAACTTCCCAATATGGAGAAAATCTACCAAACAGGATTGGAGAATAAAATCGAAGGATTAGAGAAAATTACAGCGGAGCAGGTCAAGGAACATGAACCATTTGTTAAAAGTATTGGTGGATTGTGGGTACCTTGCACGGGCATTATCGATTTTAGAGGAGCAACCGAGAAAATGGTGGAACTGGCCTTGGCAGAGCAACTCGAAAGCAAAATGGTGCTTGGTCACGAAGTAATTGCCATTGAGCACGGTGAAGTAAGCACAAAGATTGTTACAAACAAAGGATCATTCAATGCTGAATACATGGTGTTCTGTGCTGGATTGCAAGCAGATCGTTTAGCGAAAAAAGACGGAGTAAAGCTGAAAGAAAAAGTAGTTGGTTTCAGAGGCGATTATTACGAATTGACAGAAGAAGCAAAGCACAAAGTAAAAAACTTGATTTACCCAGTGCCAAATCCAGATTTCCCCTTTTTAGGCGTTCATTTCACTAGAATGACGGACGGAGAAATCGAATGCGGTCCCAATGCAGTTTTTACGTTCAAGCGAGAAGGTTATGGAAAAACAGATTTTTCAATGAAAGATACTTGGGATGCATTAACGTATGGTGGAACTTGGAAATTGTTCTTCAATAATATGTCGTTCGGAATCAATGAGTACCGAAGAGCTTTTTCTAAAAAATTATTTCTAAAAACCTTGCAACGAATGGTGCCTTCCCTCACCATGGAAGATATTCATCCAGGTAGAGCGGGAGTACGGGCACTATTGTTAGCGAAAGATGGCGATACGCGAGACGATTTTAGAATTGAATACCACGGAAAATCAATCCACGTGCTAAATGCACCATCACCAGCTGCCACGGCTGCACTAGCAATTGGAGGTTACATTGCTGATGAGGCAGACAAACATTTTGGCTTTAAATAATGCTTGAAATCACACGTCTATTTCCACTTACGGAAGTTCCTTCGGCATCTGGAATTGAAAAAGTAGGAGAAAATTTTTGGTTGATTGGTGACAATTCACCTAACATTTTTTGGTGTGATGAGCATTTTACCACTTTTCAAAAGGCGCAATTATACGATTACGACGACTTAGAAAATGGAGTCATTCCTAAAAAGAAAAAGCGCGACTTAGAAGCAATGTTTTCAATCGAAATGGATGGCGATTCGCATATTTTTATCTTTGGTTCTGGATCGAAAGAAAAGCGAATGAAAGGCTTTTTCTTTTCAGTAAACGATTCTAATAAAATCCAACAGTTCGATTTAGAAAATTTGTATCATTTGCTGATGAAGGAAGGAAATCTTTCTTCTGATGAATTGAATATTGAAGCTGCAGCGGTGCTGAAGGAAGAAGTGTATTTTTTCAATCGCAAAAGAAATTGTGTTTTTTCAATGTCGATCGAGGATTTTTTAAACTATGTTTCCGACGATAAAAATCTTCCGACAATAAAATCAGTCCGTTTCAAATTACCGTCGCTCGATGGTTTTGAAGCTGGATTTTCTGGGGCTGCAACAGATGAAATCAATCAACGCATTATCTTTACCGCTTCGGTAGAACAAACAGATAGTACCTATTTTGATGGAGAAACATCTGGTAGTTTTGTCGGATTTTTAACGTGTGAAGATCTTGCTCATGGAGGAACGATTGCTTGTGAACCGCTATCGAAGAATAGAGCGATTTTAAAAGTGAAAGTAGAGTCGATTTGTATCCATCAACAAACTTCCGAGGAGGTAACATGTTTTTTAGTAACGGATAGTGATGGTGGTGTATCTGAATTAATAGAAATTAAACTTAAATAGTCCTCGCTTATGTATGTAGAAGTCAAAAAAGTAGGAGCCCCATTTTTAATGGAAATTACCAATAGCGACGGAAATAGCTGTTTGATGGATGCAGGTCCAAATGTGGGCGGCACAAGTAAAGGTTTACGTCCGATGGAATTATTGGCTGGTGCTCTTGCAGGTTGCATTTCCATCGACGTGCTCAATATTCTTCGCAAGCAAAAACAAGAGCTAACTCATTATAGAGTAAGAATCGAAGAAACCAAGCGAGAAGGAACACCATCTCCGTTTGAGAAATTGCATCTCATCTTCGAAGTAAATGACGCGATAGACCCCATCAACTTAGGGAAACAAATCAAATTGGTAAAAGATAAATATTGCTCCGTAAGTGAATCGTTACGAGATGAAATCATTATCACTTTTGAAGTAGTGCTGATTTCGCCAAAAGATGTTAAGCTAGTGTAAGTCAACACACTGAAAAGCAGAAAAAATACTGTACTTTTGCACAAAATAATTTTAAATGGGACAAGATATTAAAGATGTGAGCTATTGCATCGGGATGAGTATTTCAGGAAGTTTGATTGAACAAAATCTAAATGGAATTGATACAACAGTAATGGCAGAAGCGATTGCTGATATATTTGCAGGGAAGGCACCAAAGTTTTCTCCAGAGCAAGCTAATCAAATTATTCAACAGTTTTTAGCAGAAGAGTCGGAAGCTCAATTTGCTGCGAATAAAATTGCTGGTGAAGAATTTTTGATTCAAAATAAAGCAAATTCAAACGTACAGCATACTTCATCAGGACTGCAATACGAAGTAATAAATGCTGGAGAAGGTCCAAAACCAGCTGCTACAGATACAGTATCAGTGCATTACCATGGTACTTTGATCGATGGAACTATTTTCGACAGTTCTGTGCAAAGAGGTCAAGCAGCAACATTTGGAGTGCACCAAGTAATACCTGGATGGACAGAAGCATTGCAATTGATGCCAGTGGGCGCAAAATACCGTTTGTACATTCCTCAAGAATTGGCGTACGGTGCAACACCACATCCGGGTGGACCTATCAAGCCATATAGTGCTTTAATATTTGACGTTGAACTTTTAAATATCGTATAATGAGAAATTTGATCGCAGGAGTAGTAACTGTTATGATTTTAGCGTCGTGTGGCGGTAAAAAAGCAGATGAAGTAGTAAAATTAGTAAGTGAAAAAGATAAACTCTCGTATGTTTTAGGGTCGATCAATGCGCAAGCTATCGTGGGACAGCAAAATTCTGATTTGAAACGCTTGAACATGGACAAGGTTGTGGAAGGATTTGAAGCAGGATTAGCGGATACAGAGCCACCTTCTGAATGTCAAAGCACCTTACAGAAATTGTTTGGACCAAATTCTCAAGATTTTGATACTACTTATCTTCAAGAAGGTTCATTGTGTATTGGACGTTTAACAGCGTATACATTTTACCGTGAAATGAAAGAAGTTGATGCCTTGAAGAAAATCGATCTAAAATTAACAATTGCAGGATTCAAACATGGATTAAACAAGGTAGATACGTTGATTTCTGATAAAGAGAAGAAAGAGATTTTCGACGGGTTTATTGCTGATATCGAGAAAAGAATTAAAACAAAAAGCGAAGAACAAAACGTTAAAATGATGGCATCAGCGAAAGCAAAAGCGGGCGCACGAGTTTTCGAAAATGGAGTTGTTATTCATGATTTAAAAGCAGGTACTGGAGTTTCTCCTAAAGCAACTGACGATGTGAAAATTGAATATATTTTAATGTCATCTAGCGGTGATACCTTGCAGAATTCTTACGAAATGAAGATGATGACAGGTAAGATGGAACCTGTTGCATTAAACCTTGGTGGAGTAGTTGCTGGATGGTCATTCGGCTTACCGCAAATGAAAAAAGGTGGAAAATATCATTTGTTTGTACCTTGGGAATTGGCGTATGGCGAACAAGGAATGTATGATCCTCAGTCGCAAACTATGGTCGTTAAACCATTCGAATCATTACAATTTATCATTGAAGTAATTGACGTTGCAAAGCAAGGAGTATTTGTGAAGGCGCAGCAATAAGAAATAAGAAATGTTTTGAAAAGCCACCGAGAAATCAGTGGCTTTTTTTGTGCAGTATTCTCTAACTAGAAATCGTCAACCGAACCCTGAGGCTCTCGAAGGGTTAGGTTTTCTAGCTTTTTTATTGTGGTGCGCAGCAATGCCTTGGAAAAGTTCTAGACTTTTTTTGTTACTTTTTTTTGGTAATGAAAAAAAAGTAAAGAATATATCGATGATAGATTTCACTCTTACTTTTTGCCGAAGCTGAAAAAGTTACACTGAACCACGAAAACCGCAGGGTTCGAGAGCTTCACCCTGCGGTTTTTTTTAAGGCAGCGCTTTGCGCCTAGAAATTGTTCTTCGAACTAGAAATCTAGGGAAACGTGCTCTGAAGCAAAAATCTAAACTGAGCGTAGCGATTGCAAGGGCAATCATTCGAGAAGTGAGGATAAAAAATCAAGGAGAAAATACGCCCACAAAAAAGTGCTTGTCAATTCTTTTTTAGAGGGCGTTTTCGACGCAGATTTTTCCGAACGGCTTAATGATTGCTTGACTTTTTTTGTTACTTTTTTGCGTCAAGGCAAAAAAGTAAGCAGAACAGCTTTTTAAATTTCTCCTAGGCGATCTCTGTTTCGTTGCACTTCACAGAACCACGAAAACCTCAGGGTTCGAGAGCCTCACCCTGCGGTTTTTTTAATGGAGCACTTTGCGATTAACTTGGCAATAGAAAATAGCTGTTCAATTTGGTGATATTATTTCTTGAAAAAACAATGAATTTTCATCTACATAGATAATTTTGTAAAGTCCATCACCAAGCACTAGCTGCTTCTGCTTATTTAGTTTCCAATTGCGGTGTGGGTTGTAGTCGTCTTTAGTTACCCCTACACCACATGAAAAACCAAATCTTCCCTCATACATTCCAGTGCTTGAAAACTCACATTCAATTGGTCCTTCGTGTGGAGGAAACTGAGGTTTGGTTCTTGAGTATACCCAAAATGGATTATCTCTACGTTTGTAATAATGAATACATTCAGGATTGTACCAATGCCCAACTAATAGATTTTCTAATTTTTTATGATTTGGTAATTCAAAATCGATACTCCAATTTGTACTATCAATAATATAGTTTTTTGGCAAAACTTTAACTGTCGAAAGTTCATTACACCAAGGATGTATTTCTACATATTCATCTGTTTTTTCTCCTTGATAGAAACTTGATATTTGAGAAATTTCAGGAGAAAGAACCTTTGTCCAAATCCCATGTTTGGAAAAATAAAAAAGGGTGTCTATGTAATCAAACTCTCCATCTTCACCTAACATTTTTTCAGTTTTAAAATAAAGTAAATCTTGCTTAGGTTTCATTTCTCCGCAGGTGATATACAATCCTGAGCTATCAAATTCTTGGTAAAAGAGAACAGAATCACGATACAAATTGAGTTGAATTTTATTTCCATTTGGATTTACTATCTTCATATGCTGTGAAAAAAATTTCAAGTCAAATCCTTCGTATGATACATCTTCTTCAATTGTTATTGTAGAATCAATTACTTCAAAATGCATCCAATGGTCACCTAATAAAATCTTCCCATCTAAAGTTTGAGCAAAAGAAGCGGTTAGAAAGAAAAAATACAGAAATGGAATTAGTTTAACCATAATAATTAATTTAATACTTGAAGTTTGAAATGTTACATGATTCAATCACTTTCCACTTCTTCCTCAGCTTTTTTCTTCTTCTTGCCCAACGGAAAAAAGAACGAAATGCGATACATCAATGGTATTCGTCTTACAACTTGTCCCGTTGCGGCGTCTTTGACGGTTAAAAAGTACGAGTTTCTATACGGACTATTCACGCTATTTACCACATCGTAATAAATTCCTGCATTGATGCGAACGATCTCTGCGAATTCTCGTGAAAATCCAGCACAAATAAATACAGTTGGCACTGCTTTTTTAAATACGGCACTTGTATCGATTAATGTGTTTTGATTGTAGAGAACTTCTGCTTCAACTCCTCCAAATACTATGTTGTTGTATCGTCCATGTACAAAAAAACCACCCCCATAATTGTTGTAAGAAAACCCTTGTTGTGCATAGGCCGGAGACGACCAGCTGCGCTGAAAACGGAAACTTGGTCCTACTACGAGATTCTCATTCATTACAAATCCAAACTTTGGACCGATGCCAAATGATCCACCAAAATTTGAAGCACCAAAAAAGCCATCAAATCCAATTTCATATCCTTCAATCGAAGATTGTGCATCAGCTTTTGATGTACTTGAAAGAAAGATTGTTAGCGCAAATAAGAGTGAGTACAATTTCATGTTTTCCATTATTAACAATTGTTAGCAAAAACGACTAAAAAAAAATATTTTTCCGTACAAAAATGCAAAATTCAAACTATATCTTTGTAAAAAAAGATCCAGATGCAATTATTAAACGGAAGAGAAGTAGCTGAAAAAATCAAGCAAGAACTTGCAGAAGCTGTGCTCCTACGTAAAGAATCTGGAAAGAAAATTCCTCATTTAGCCGCTGTTTTAGTAGGAAGTGATGGAGGATCAATGACCTATGTGCAATCAAAAGTCAAAGCGTGCAATCAAATTGGTTTCGAAAGTACAATGATTATGTACGATTCTTCCGTAAGCGAAGAAGTTCTGCTCGCAAAGATTAAAACCTTGAACGAAGATAGAAGCATCGACGGGTTTATCGTTCAGCTGCCTTTGCCTCCTCATATCGATGAGTTAAAAGTAACACAAGCAATTGATCCAAAAAAAGATGTTGATGGTTTCCATCCTGTAAATTTAGGATACATGATTTTAGGAATTCCTGGATTTTTACCTGCAACACCTTCAGGAATTATTGAACTTTTGAGAAGATATGAAATTTCAACTGAAGGTAAAAGTTGTGTGGTGATTGGAAGAAGTAATATTGTTGGATTGCCTTTGAGTATTCTTTTAGGTCGAAATACAAATCCTGGAAATTGTACCGTTACTTTAGCGCATAGTAAGACAAAAAATCTAAAAGAAATTTGTCAAAATGCTGATATTATCGTTGCAGCAATTGGTCAACCTGGTTTTGTGACTGCAGATATGGTGAAAGAAGGAGCCATCGTTTTGGATGTTGGAACAACTAGAGTAGGAGATAACACGAGAGACAGAGGTTGGAGATTAAGTGGAGATGTCGATTTCGCTAATGTAGCCCCTAAATGTTCATACATAACACCAGTACCTGGAGGTGTAGGTCCAATGACAATTGCGTCCTTGATGATGAATACATTGAAGGCAATGGAATTAAAAGGTAAATAAATAAGTAATCAATTTAATCTAATATAATATGAAGCAGTTCAAATTAATGGCCGTAGTATTGTTAGGTACTTTTATTCTCGGAGCTTGCTCCACTTCCAACGAGGTTGTAGGTGGCGGAATCTTCCACAAAAGAAAGTATACTGGCGGTGTTTACGTGGATCGTGCTGAAAAGCAAAAGGTAAACAAGGAGCAGCAGGAAGAGTTGAATTACGATATTCTTTCTGTGGAACAAGAAAAGCAGTCGAAGTACGTTTCTTCGCAAATTATTCGAGAGGAAAGTAGAAGCCAAGAGTTGAAGCCAGTAATGGCCTTTGATGAAGAAAAAAGTGGATCGATTGACGAAAAAGTGAAGAAATGTGCAGTTGCGGATGTTGCTATGACGGAAGAAGTAGAATTTGACATTTACAGAAACTCTTCGGCAAAAGCACGTAAGTTTAATTCTCAGCAAGAAATTCGAGTGAGTAACAAAGTGGCTGCAATTGAAGAGGTGTATGGCAATGACCAAACTTTTGCTGCCTTGGACAGTGATGAAGTGCCTACTAGTTCTTCTGCAATTATCAAAGAAGATAAAGATGCTGTTGTTGTAACAACTGACGTTAAAAAGAAAAATGCAGTAAAGATGTCAAATAAATCAATGGGAGCAAGTGCACCAACGATTGTTTTGATTATTCTAGCAATTCTTTTACCGCCTTTGGCAGTAGGAATCTACGAAGGAATTACAACAAGATTTTGGATTTCTTTATTGCTTACATTATTATTCTGGTTACCAGGGGTTATTTATGCAATCCTTGTGGTTACTGGAACTATCTAAGTACAAATAAACCAAACAAAAAAGCCGATGAATTGATGTTCATCGGCTTTTTTGCTATTATACATAAATGCAATAATTACAATCTTTCCAGAGGAGTTTTTACACCATCTACCAACGAATAACAATGTAATTTATCTCTAAAAACAGACGATTTAAACAACGAACGATTCAGCAACATCCTTACACATTCCTGAATTCCTTCAACAATAGAAGGGTGGGGATGAATCAATTCTGAAAGCACTTCAATTGGCATTTTTAATTTTATTAAAAGTCCAACCGCTTGAATAGCAGAAGACCCATGCTCTCCTACTGCACGCATGCCTAAGATTCTCATTTCATCGTCATTGGTGACAATAATTTTGAAAAATCCTTGTGGTTTTCTCATCGCAATGGCTCTCGCGATCAATGAGTAATCAACTTTAACAACTTTTACTGGAATTTTCTTCTCCACACATTGTTGCTCATTCATACCTACAGATCCAACTTCCGGATTTAAGAACATAATGGTACATACATTGTCGTAATTGAGGCGGTCTTTTCTGAAGTTGAAGATGCGTTCTACAGCATGTCTACCTTCAATTTCTCCCATGTTTACTAGTGCAATTCTTCCCGAAACATCTCCAACAGCATAGATGTTTGGAACATTCGTCTGCGTATCATCGTCGCCAATATGTACACCGCGCTTCGACATTTCAACGCCCGCATTTTCGATGTTTAATTTTTCAACATTTGGAACTCTACCAATCGACAAAAGTGCCTTTTCAACGCGAATAATTTCTTTCGAACCGTCAGCATTTGATAATTCATACTCCACTTTCCCATCGATGATTTCCATTCGTTCCAAGTTGGCTTTATGGTGAATGGTAACTCCTTTAGCTTCTAAATTTTGAGAAACTAATTTTGAAATATCCTCATCTTCGAAAGGTAGGATCCGATCCTGACGATCAATTATATACACCTTCGTTTTTCCAAAATTTGAAAAGATAGTTGCGTATTCACAACCAATAACACCAGCTCCAACTATGACTAAACTTTCTGGGTATTCCTGCAAATTATCTATTCCATCACTGGTCATAATGATTTTTTCATCCACAGGAATATTTCCAACAAGTCGAGGTCTGCTTCCAGCTGCTATGATGATATTATCTCCCCAAATTATTTTCTCTTCACCTTCGTGCGTAATTTTTATTTCATTTTTCGAAACGAAACTACCTAGACCTCTTTCATAGGTAAGTAATTTATTCATTGTTTCGGTTTGTAGTAGTTTAATGTGACAGGTATATTGAAATTTGCGTTCAAAAATGGCTTCCGCAAGAGTTCGCTTCACTTCATTCCATGAAATTTCAAAAGGTGCTCGACCTTCCGAAACAATGGTATCATTTATATTTGAAACTTTATTGGCAATTTCCCACAGGGTTTTTGATGACAATGCACCGTTGTAGATGCCAGCGCCACCAATCTTTTCTGCTTCGATTAGACACACTTTTTTGCCAAAATCGATTCCACGCATTGCGGCTGCGTATCCAGCTGGTCCACCACCAATAACAATTAAGTCAAATTTTTTCATGATTTCGTATATTCGCCATAAATATAAACAGCTTCAGATAAATAGTTAAATTTATTAATGAAATTACCAGAAAAATATAGTGAACTTCTTGATAGGGCAGTGCAAGAAAAAGCAGTCATAAAGAAAGAGTTGGAGCGAATGAAATCTAAAAAACCGAAAGTGTTAGATGATGATTTTCATAGCAGACACAACGATTTTTTTAAGAAAAATGATTGCCTCACCTGCGGAAACTGCTGTAAAACAACGAGTCCCATTTTTAGAGATGTGGACATCAAAAGAATTTCAAAAGGTCTTCGCATGAAAGAGTCAAAATTTATTGATGAATTCCTTCGCATGGATGATGAAAGTGATTACGTTTTAAAAACTGCACCATGTTCTTTCTTAGGTACAGATAATAAATGTAGCATCTATGAAATCCGCCCTTTGGCATGCCGAGAATACCCGCATACCGATCGAAAAAACATGTTTCAAATTCTTCAGATAACCGAAAAAAATACGCAGATTTGTCCAGCTGTGGCTACTATTGTTTTTGATTTAATAAATAAATGACCACAAAGCCAACTTTTTGTGCTAGTTACTCGTCTAATTGCTGTTAAAACATACTATGAAACTTATTTCTCTTTCCTTCTTTTTTTCCTTTGTTCTTTTTATGCAATTTTCTGTGCATGCTCAGCGAGGGAAACACAATACCTATACTACAGTTTCTGCTCCTAATACGGTTGTAAATACGTATACCAAAATGACGGCCAATGCTACTGCCGGGGCAACGTCCATTCAGGTAACAAGCAATACAATGCCTGGTGGTGCATTTTCTAATAATTTGCAAGCTGGAGACTTAATTTTGATCATTCAAATGCAAGGTGCTACAATAGATATCGATGCTACTCCATCGTCTGATCCATCTTGGGCAAGTGAGTACACAGTGCCAAATGGTTATTTATGGAGTTTCGATTGGTATAATCATGCAGAAAAATGGGGACAAGTAACGAATTATAATAACGCAGGTAAATTTGAACAAGTTGAGGTGAAAAGTGTTTCTGGAGGAACAACAATCACTCTTCAATGTGGATTGCAAAATAGTTACACAGCAAGCGGGAATATACAAGTTGTTCGTGTTCCACGATTTCAAGATTTGACAATTAATGCAAGCTCCGGGATTGTACCCACCACTTGGAACTACGCTGCTGGTACTGGTGGGGTGGTTGCCATAGAGGTGAACGGAAATTTAACAATCAACAACACAGCTACAATTAGCGCAAGTGGGTATGGTTTTCAAGGTGGATTAGCAAACAATACTGGCTCTACTGGCAGTGCATCGGCATCAAGTCCTGCAGGTGTGGGAAGTTCTTTTTTAGGCTCTAATAATCAAGCACAAGGCGCACGCAAAGGGGAAGGAATTGGAGGTTATACAACTGAATACAGTGCTCAATATTCAATTTATGGTAGAGGTTCTGCTGCAAATGGCGGAGGCGGAGGCGGAATTCAAAACTCAGGAGGTGGTGGCGGTGCCAATGTGGGAGTGGGTACCTATTCAGGAAAAGGTGTTCCAAGTACATTGCATAACGCAGCATGGAACTTAGAAAATGCAGGATTCGCTGGAACAACAAGTCCTGGTGGTGGTAGAGGTGGCTATTCCTATTCTACATCCAACCAAAATGCAACTGCTGTGGGTCCAAATAATGGCGCTTGGAGTGGTGATGCACGAAAAATTAATGGTGGACTTGGAGGTCATGCCTTGAATTATGATGCTACTCGTCTATTTATGGGCGGAGGTGGCGGCGCTGGCGATCAAGATAGTCAGCAAGGAGGTGCAGGAGGAAATGGAGGAGGAATTGTGATGGTGACATGTTATGGAACTATTTCAGGCAATGGAACGATTGAATCTAATGGAGCTGTAGGACAAAAAACCAATCCAACCAATCAACCCGTTAATGTTTCGCCGACTTCTGCTCAGAAGAAAGGAAATGATGGTGCCGGTGGTGCTGGTGGAGGTGGTAGTGTCTTTATTCGCAACGCAACTGCACTTCCTGCAACACTTGCAATTAATGCTAGAGGTGGAGTTGGTGGAAATGTAGACCTTTCGTATTATTTTGGTGCAACAGCTCACGAAGGAAATGGTCCTGGTGGTGGTGGCGGTGGCGGTTTTATCGCAACAACGTCTGGAACTGCACCATTAAGTGTAACAGGAGGTGCTTCTGGAGTTACAAATTCAAATCATTTAAATGAAATGAATGTGAATGGCGCTACAAATGGTGCTGCTGGAATCACCCAAACATCTACTATCTATAATATTGTACCAAACAATATCACAGTTTGTCAAGGTCAACCGATTACGCTCACTGCTTCTGTTACTGGTACAAGTCCAGGAACTTTGCAGTGGTTTACAGGTCCGTTTACAAATCCAATTGTTGGAACTGGTAACAGTTATACACCAAGTCCAGTACCTACTGTTACAACAACATACTATGTAAGTGTTTGTCCAGGTACCTTTAGAGTACCAGTTACTGTTACCGTAAACCCTTCACCAATTATTTCTGGCGTTGCAGCGATCACAAATGCAGGTTGTACAACGCCTGGTGCAATTTCTGGCTTAACTGCTTCTGGAGGAACTGGAACCTTAAGTTTTACTTGGAATGGTGCTAGTTCCGCAACTACTTCTTTAGCGAACGCAAGTACAGGATCATATACCTTAGTTGCAACTGATATTAATGGTTGTACTGCTACAAGTGGACCGCATGTAATTGGTGGAACGGCTGGTCCTTCCATAAATTCAAGTGCTGTTGCAATCACCAATCAGATTTGTAACGGGACTATGGGTTCAATTACTGGACTTTCAGCAACAGGAAATGGCTTAACATACAGTTGGTCTCCTTCTGGAGGAAGCGCACTATCAGTTACAGGACTTGCACAAGGTAGCTATACAGTTACAGCCACAGATAATGTCGGTTGTACTGCAAGTGCTGGGCCTTTTAATGTTGGATTTACACCCGGACCTAGTGTCAACACGACTGCGGTAGTTGTTACTGATGAAACGTGTAGCTTAAACAATGGAAGTATCGTTGGAATTACGGCTACCGGAACTGGTTTAAATTATTCTTGGTCAAATGGTGGTGGAGCTGCATTGAATGCTTCTAATTTAAATCAAGGAAGTTATACCTTGACGGTAACAGATGTTAATAATTGTAGCGCAACGGCCGGACCATTTGCAGTTGCTGATCAAACTGGACCGAGCCTTAATGCGAGTGGAATTAATATCCAACATGAAATTTGTGGTCAAGGAAATGGCTCAATTTCGGGTATTTCTGCGACTGGCGGTACAGGGACATTAACGTATAGTTGGACAAATAGTGCTCAAACTACCATCGGTCTTTCTAGTCTTTCTGCGAATAATTACACGCTAACAGTACAAGATATAAATGGCTGCTCAGCAACATCTGGTCCACATGTAGTGTTAAATCAAGGAGGACCAGTATTCGATAATACAAATGTAGTTGTCACTGATGTTAGTTGTTTAGGCACATTAGGATCGATCACTGGAATCACGGTGACAGGAACTGCTGTTCAATTACTTTGGAATCCTGGCGGTCAAACTAGCTTAGATGCAACTAATCTAGCTGCTGGAACTTATACTTTGGGTGCCGTGGATGGAAATGGATGTGTAGCAACTTCTGGACCTTACACTGTTGGCACAATCACAGGACCTTCCATCAATCAAACAGCTCAAGTTGTTACCAATGAAACATGTTCGAATGACAATGGCTCAATTACTGGAATCACAGCGAGTGGCAATATGATCAATGCAAGTTGGAGTAACGGAGGAGGAAGTTCATTGGATGCAAATTCCTTGAGTGCTGGATCCTACACGCTAACAGTCACAGATCAAATAGGATGTACTGCAAGCGCTGGACCGATAGTGATAATTGACAATGCTGGACCCACAATCGATGCTGCAAATGTTATTATTACGGATGAGCATTGTGGTCAAGCGGATGGTTTAATTGTTGGTATCGATGTCAACGGAGGAAACGCTCCAGTATCTTATTCTTGGGATAACAGTCCAGAAGTTACGCTAGATTTATTCGATATCGCTGCAGGTAGTTACACCTTAACCGCAACTGATAACTTAGGTTGTACAGCCACAGCTGGACCATTTGTTGTCAACAATATTGCAGGGCCAACGATTAACACAAGCTTAGTGCAAGTCACTGGGATTTCTTGTACTGGAACCTTAGGATCAATTTCAGGAATTACGACCACTCCTGCTACTGGTTTAACTGTACTATGGACAAATGGGGGAGGAAGTGTACTATCCGCTACAGGACTAAGTGCTGGTTCGTACTCTGTTACTGTGGAAGATGCCTTTGGTTGCGTTGCAACTGCAGGACCTTTCGTTATCAATCCAGCCAATGACATCGTAATAGATGCAACAAATCTTGTAGTTACAAATTCTGCATGTACATCAAATACTGGTGCAATTGCCGGTATTACTTTTACAGGTGGAACCAATCCGCTAATTAGTTGGTCTTCGAGCCAAAATACACTTGATATTGCTAATCTTGGACCAGGTAACTATATACTAACAGTAAATGATGGATTTGGATGTTCAGATCAAGTTAGTGTAGATGTGAATACGGTTAACGGACCAATTCTCGATGTAACAAACCTATTAATCAACTCATCTCATTGTGCACAAAATGATGGTTCTACAACTGGGATTACTGTTTCGGGAGGAACGCCAAACTACACGTATCAGTGGAACGGAAATGCCGCACTAAATACAATCAACTTGTCAAACGTACCGGCAGGAAATTACTCTTTAACAGTAACAGATGCTGCTGGTTGCACCGATGTTGAAACCTTGATAATTACTGAAGTTGGAGGTCCTATTATTGATGCAACAGGATTAGTAGTGCTGCAACCAACTTGCATTAGTACAGGTCAAATCAGTGGTTTAGTAGCAGTGCCACAAGGAAATGCTACAGTAACTTACGCTTGGACAAATACAACACTAACAACAATCGATTTGGTTGATTTGTTTGAAGGAAGTTATACATTAACTGTAACGGATAATTTTGGATGTCAAAGTGCATACGGACCAATTGTCCTAACTGAGCCTGCTGGTCCAGTTGCTAACTTTAGCTATAGTCCAAACCCTCCAAATATTGGTGATGTTGTTACATTTAATAACCTTTCAACAGGACAAGGGCTAAGCTATGAATGGGTAATTGATACGCTTTCATATCCAACAACTGAAGATGCAAGTCAGATTTTCACTGTGGAAGGAAGCTATACTATTTCACTTGAAGTTACGGATCAGAATGGATGTATAGATGCAATTACGCAAATCATTCAAGTGTTTGACCAAATTGAAGTGCCAAATGTGATCACTGCAGACAATGACGGGGTGAATGATTTCTTCGTAATCAATGGACTAAAACCAAATACGCGCGTGGAGATTTACAATCGATGGGGAAACACAGTTTTAATCACTGACGACTATGGAAATGATTGGGGGGGTGATGATTTGAATGGCGCACCATTAACAGAAGGTGTATATACGTATAAAGTTATTCCAGTGAATGATAAACCAAAGTCGGGCTTTATTCATTTAATTAGATAAGTTATTTATTTTTTTATAACTTGCTTCTATGACTGAATCTGAGTCTACCATTTTACAATCGCAAATCGACGAACGATTTCGTTCTGAGATGGAATTGCATTCTGATGATAGCGATGCAACTATCTTATTGAGTCATTTTGGTGCCTTTTCTCGCGATTTAATCAATGGAATCACTGATACAGTAGAAAATTTATTAATTTCTACATGTGCTTCAAAGAAAAATGTAAAACGCATTTTTTCAATTTTAATTGAAGGGCTTCAAAATATCTTGGCACATGGTGAATTGGATGAAGATGGCAAGCAATTATCATACTTGATCTTGTTAAATACCAAGGATCGTTACCAAATTATCATGGGAAATCTAATTCTCTCTTCTGAAATTGATGATTTTGAAAAATACCTTCAACGCATCAACTCCTTAGATAAAGATGAATTAAAAACACTTTACATGGAAGTCTTGAACAACAATTTGTTTTCTGATAAAGGTGGTGCAGGACTAGGATTCCTAATCATGAAAATGAAGAGCGATAGTAATTTGTGGTTTCAATTTAAACCGCTAAATGAACAGTTTCACTTTTTTAGTGTGAAAGTTATTGTGGATAAAAATCAATAATTTTTTAATCTAATTTTTACATCGTATTTATTTTATTTCTATTTTTGTTTAGAATTAATCTAAATAGATGAAACAAGCACTTTTTGAACAAGAGAGCCCTCTCAAATTTGCATGTAATGCATGTGAACTTTGTGACAGCAAGAAGAAAAAATGCTGTAAAAGTTATAAAAAGAAAGGTGTACATTGTAAAAAATGTCCTAAAATTTAAGGTTTTCATTACCTTTATTTCGTGAAATTCTTCCGAAATACCCTTATTATCGTTGCACTTCATTGTTCCTTAGCATTTGGTCAAAACACTATTTCCTATCGTGTGGGCTTGAATCGGTTTGATATATTCACTGGCTTTCAATACCAACGAGCAGTTCAACAATTTTCTTTTGTAGGTGCATTTGATTTTGGAATCAACAGAACGATATTTCAACAACGCTTTTTTCCAAAATTTGCAGTGGGAATGAAATATGATGTTATCCAAAACGAAAAAATTAATCTAGGTCCGATGATAAAGTCCAACTTTTTTCTTCTTAATTACAATCGATTATTGAATCAAAAATCATATTGGATAGATGTTCTTTCTGGTGTTCATTTTGATTATGGAAAACGTTTTAAATTTGTACTTGAGGCAGTTATCGGTCCAGCAAAGCAATTTGATTATTTTGCGAGTACAGGAAAATATAATTCCATCTTTTTTGTTAATTATGAAAGTTCCATTGGCCTTGCATATTCTTTCTAAAATAGCATTTGTTCTATTACTTGTGGCCTGCCATAAGAAAGTTGGTTTGGAAAACATTGCTGTAATCGGTCATGCAGGCAATGGAATGGCCATTGCTTCAAATCTTTTTCATGACAATTCACAGGAAGCACTAGAACTTGCTTTAAATACGGAAGGTTGTTCAGGCGTGGAGTTTGACGTTCGCATTTCAAAAGATTCTGTGCTATGGTTGTTTCACGATGAACAATTAGATCAGCAAACTAATCTTGAAGGTTCAATTGGAAATTTAACGAGTGCTGAGTTGGAAAATGGACACTATACATCACTCCATCAAGAGAAATTAGTACGATTGGATCAATTTTCATTTCAAAATTGGAGTGGAAAGACCTTGTTTTTTGATCTTAAACCCAGTGTGGTTGGCGATGCTATTCAAAGTACTCCAGCACTTTTTGTCGATTTAATTGACCAACTTAATGTAGGGGTAAATAATAATGTGAGATGCATTGTTCCATCTAAATCCTGGTACAACAATTTGCCAGTGTCAGCATATATTGATTATCTAATGTACATTCCTTCCTCCGAGGATTTTGATTTCTACATTTCAAATTATTCCAACCTTTGCATTGGTTTTGTTATGCGCAATTCAGCAGTGAGCAAAGAACACGTTCAACAAGTGAAAAATCTAGATAGGCAACTCTACCTCTTTGATATGCGTTCACCTAAAGGAATTCGTACCGCATTGAAAAAATATCCAACAGGAGTAATAACAGATGATATAAAAGCAACATTAATCGAAAAATACTGATGTCAAAAAAAAATAGCGGACGAGTTAATGTAGTGTATTCTACGAATCCTAATTTCTCTTATGAGGAAGAAGAAGATGAGAATGTTGATACCCTTCCCAATGGAAAACAAAACCTATACGTTTCTATTGATCGCAAACAGCGAGCGGGAAAGGAAGTGACATTGGTAGAAGGGTTTATCGGCACTGATGAAGATTTGAAAGACTTAGCAAAAGTGTTGAAAAGCAAATGCGGAGTAGGAGGATCTGCCAAAGACGGTGAAATATTGATTCAAGGGAATTTCAAAGAAAAAATCTTTGATCTACTTGTGAAAGAAGGATACGGAGTAAAGAAAAAAGGAGGAAATTAAAATGAAATTACTAGGATTAACAATCGTTTTTTCAGTGTTATCATTGTATTCAAGTGGTCAAATTGACTTGAATGATGTGGCTGATAAACAGAAAAAAGAAAAAGTAAAGAAAGAGGCATCCTTGAAATCAACTGCAATTTATCTAGGTGCCAACTGGTCGTATTGTTTTCGCTCCCTTGAAGTAAATGAGGGACTTTTTGGAGAACCACTGGGTGATAGAGAAAATGAAAAATACCTGAGCACATTTTCGTACAGTATTGGCTTGCAAAATCAAATCAATAATTTTCTTTTTTGGGACGGTGGAATTTCTCTCGCGGTAAATGGGGAGCAATTAACAACAACGATGAATGATACAACCACCAATCGAAAAACGCAATACCGCTATTTGATGATGCCTCTTCGAATCAATGCCTTTTATGAAAACAAGGTGCGTATCAGTGGGGGACTTGGGGTAGCGCCTCAATTATTCCTCAATAGTAAAGAATTCGTTGAAATAACAAACAACACCACTGAAAATTCGAGTACATCAGAAAGTAAAAACAAAAATGGGTTCAATGCCTTTGCTGTCAGTGCGATTTTTAATGCTGGACTCTCAGTTCCGCTTTCGAAGAGTTTTTCTTTTTGGTTGTCGCCTGAAGTTCGCATCCAACTCAATTCCTCCTACGCGAAAACGCAGCCATACATTCACAAAGGAAGAGCATTCGGACTCAATTTTGGTTTTTTAATGAAGTTGTGATAAGAAAATAGGAAATAAATAACATTCGTTTTTATAGGGGGCTAGATTTTTCTCAGTACGTTTGTGACAGAAATGAATTTTCGCTTCGTTAAATATTTATTGATTCTCGGCTTTATTTTTTTAAAGTCCACGATTGGTTTTTCAAATAATGAGACGCAATCGAATCATTTATCACTTTTCAAAACTTCCAGTATTGCTGATGTTCAAGAGCAAAGCACCAGCGAATTTGTTTTTCAAAATTTTCATCATTCTGGCCAAGGAAATACCTTGTTTTTTGAAATAAATGAAGACAATGAAGAAGACGACGAAGTACAAGATGTGCTTGATCATGTATCACTTGTAAGCTCAAAAGAATCTTTCATTCATTTTTTTCCTGTAGTTGATACAGAATATTTAAAACCACAGCTGCAATTTCAGCCCTTGGGATTAAGAAGTAATACCTTACTTTTTATCGTGTTCAGATTCATCCGAATTTGATCAAATTATACAGTTTTGTTTTAATGTGATAATCTCTTATCACCAGTCTGTATAGGTTTTAAATCAATTTTACTTTATGAAAAAATTTCTTTTGCTGATAAGCTCAGCAGCATTGTTGTCTGTTATTTCCTCTTGTAGTCACACCGAAGAAGATGAGATCGAAGATGATATAAAATACATCGTAACAAGTCCTTTAGTGCAGGACACCACAGTATTAAAAGATTATGTTTGTCAAATTCGATCCATTCAACACATCGAGTTGCGTGCCTTGGAAAAAGGGTATTTGCAAAACATTTATGTAGATGAAGGTCAAACTGTAAAGAAGGGTCAATTGATGTTTCAAATCATGCCTCTTTTATACAAGGCGGAGTACATGAAGGCGAAAGCAGAAGTAGACTATGCGCAGATCGAATATCGAAATACTAAATCGCTAGCGGATAGCAATGTTGTTTCAAAAAACGAACTTGCGCTTGCCAGAGCCAATTTAGATAGAGCAATTGCACAAATGCAAATGGCAAAGGTTCATCTTGGCTTCACAGAAATTAGAGCGCCATTTGATGGAATTATGGATCGCTTCAATGTTCGACTTGGAAGTTTGGTGGATGAAGGTGAGTTGTTGTCGACACTTTCCGATAATTCGAAGCTGTGGGTGTATTTCAATGTCCCTGAATCGGAATACATCGATTATGCACGTAAACATCTGGCAGGTGATAAGATTGGTGTTCAATTGATGATGGCCAACAATGAGTTGTATGAACACGGTGGCTTTATTGAAACCATTGAAGCTGATTTCAACAACGAAACAGGTAACATTGCATTTAGAGCAAACTTCCCAAATCCAAATCGCTTACTTCGTCACGGTGAAACTGGAAATATTTTGATGGAATCGACTTTTAAAAATGCGATCATCATCCCTCAAAAGGCAACTTTCGAGATCTTAGAGAAAAAGTATGTTTTTATAGTCGATAAAAAGAACATCGTACATCAAGTTGAAGTGAAAATTGCTGCTGAAATGCCAGATTTATATGTTATTGCCGGCGGTTTAAAGAAAGATAGCAAAATTGTTCTGGAAGGTATCAGAAAGGTGAAAGATGGAGATAAAATCGCCTTCACGTTTCAAAATCCAAAAGATGTGATTCCCAAGTTGAATGTCTACGTTGAGTAACTAATAAACTAATAGTTAAAGATCATGTTTTCAAAATTCATAAAACGCCCCGTACTGGCGATCATCATGTCGATTGTCATTGTATTTATGGGAGTACTATCCATCTATACCTTACCAACGTCGCAGTTTCCTGATATTGCGCCACCCATGGTAATGGTATCTGCTTCCTACCCAGGAGCAAGTGCTAAAACACTGACTGAATCTGTGCTTATTCCATTAGAGCAAGCCATCAATGGTGCTTGGGGCATGCGGTACATGACTTCCGATGCTACGAGTGCGGGAGAGTGTAATATCCAAATTGTATTTGAGCCAGGAACCGATCCAAATCAGGCACTTGTGCAAATTTCAAATAGAGTGGAGCAGGTACGAAATCGACTTCCAGATCTAGTGCAACGAGAAGGAGTGATTATTACTCCTATCATGCCAAGTATGTTGATGTATGTAAATTTATATAGCAAGGATACCAGTGCGAATATGAAATTCTTGTTTAACTACGCTGGTGTGAATATGATTCCTGAACTACAACGTATCAAAGGAATTGGTCAGGCTAAAATATTAGGAAGTCGTCAGTATGCAATGCGAATTTGGTTGAATCCCGAGCGAATGAGAGCCTACAATGTTTCTCCAGATGAGGTCATGGAATCTCTTTCTGAGCAAAGTATCATCGGTAAGCCAGGTCGTATTGGTCGTGGTGACGGAAGCAGAGCAGAGGCGCTAGAGTATGTTTTGGCATATAAAGATCGCTACAATGAACCGAAGCAGTACGAGGATGTGATCATCAGAGCGAATTCGCAAGGAGAAATTTTGCGATTGAAGGACATTGCCACGGTTTCACTCGGAAGTGAATATTACGATATCTATTCTAATTTGAACGAATTTCCTTCGGCGGCCATCGTTTTGAAACAAACATACGGGAGCAATGCCAGTGAAGTCATCAAAAACGTGAAAACTCAATTGGCAGAACTGAAAAAATCATTCCCTCCAGGCATGGATTTCGAGGTGAGTTATGACGTTTCTAAATTCTTAGATGCCTCCACAGAAAATGTAATTCACACACTGCGTGATGCATTTATTTTAGTTGCTTTAGTAGTATTTGTTTTCTTGGGCGATTGGCGATCCACCTTAATTCCAACACTGGCTGTACCAATTTCCCTCATTGGAGCTTTCTTTTTCTTGCATTTGTTTGGACTCACCATCAACATGATTACGCTTTTCGCCCTGGTACTTGCCATCGGAATTGTCGTCGATGATGCCATTGTGGTGGTAGAGGCGGTGCATGCCAAAATGGAAGAGGTACATGTTTCTCCTTTTCAAGCTGTAAAATTGGTGCTTGGAGAAATCTCCGGTGCTGTTATTGCCATTACATTGTTAATGACGGCGGTGTTTGTTCCAGTAGCATTTATGTCGGGTCCTGTTGGAGTGTTTTATAGACAGTTTTCCATCACAATGGCCAGCTCAATCATTCTTTCTGGAATAGTAGCCTTGACATTAACTCCTGTATTATGTGCAATGATTTTAAAAAATACGCACGACAAACCAAAGAAGCGAACTATTCTAACACGATTGCTTGATTCATTCAATCGTGGTTTTGAGAAATTAACAAATGTATATGTTGCACTGTTGCGAAAAATAGCACACAAACCATTGATTACTGCAGGAATGTGGTTAAGTTTTGTTGTCGGAATTTATTTCGTGTCGAGCAGTCTACCTTCTGGATTTATTCCAGGTGAAGATCAAGGTATGTTGTATGCGATTGTGCAAACACCTCCGGGATCAACATTGGAGCGCACCAATGATATTTCTCGACAATTGAAGGATATAATTTTGGAAGTGGAAGGCGTGCAATCCGTTTCCTCCATTGCTGGATATGAAGTATTGACGGAAGGTCGAGGGTCGAATGCCGGAACCTGTTTGATTAACCTAAAAGCTTGGTCTGACCGCAAAAATTCCGTTAGCGATGTCATCGAAATTCTGGAGAAAAAAGCCAGAAAGATTCCTGGTGCCACGATCGAATTTTTTGATCCACCAGCAGTACCAGGATTTGGCGCAGCAGGAGGATTTGCACTTCAATTGTTAGACAAAACCAATTCAGGTGACTACAAACAATTGGAAACGGTTACCAACGAGTTTTTGACGAAATTGAAAAAACGGAAAGAATTAACAGGTTTGTTTACCTTCTTCTCTGCGAATTATCCGCAATACGAGATCGAAATTGACAATGAATTGGCGATGCAAAAAGGAGTTTCCATAGGAAATGCAATGAATACTTTGTCAATATTTGTCGGAAGTACCTACGAACTTGGATTTATCAAGTATCAACGATTCTTCAAAGTATTCGTTCAGGCCGATCCAGATTTTAGAAAATTGCCGAAAGATGTGTTGAATTTGTGGGTGAAAAATGATCAAGGTGAAATGGTTCCTTTCTCTGCATTTATGCGCATTGTGAAGAAACAAGGCGCCAACGAGATTAATCGCTTTAACATGTACAATACGGCTGCCATTCGTGGAGGAGCTGCTACAGGATTTAGTAGTGGTGAGGCCATTAAAGCAGTGCAAGAGGTTGCCGCGGAAACCTTACCTCGTGGTTATGACATCGACTGGGCAGCACTTTCGTATGATGAGGTACGTAGAGGAAACGAAGCGATTGTGATTTTCATCATCGTACTAGCATTTGTGTACTTCGTGTTAGCTGCGCAGTACGAGAGTTTCATTATTCCTTTGGCAGTAATTTTTTCCTTGCCAGCAGGGGTATTTGGTTCTTTCTTAATGATTAAAGGAATGGGACTCGCCAACGATATTTATGCGCAGGTGGGACTGGTCATGCTCGTGGGGCTCCTCGGTAAAAATGCCGTTTTGATTGTCGAATTTGCCGTTCAGAAGCACAATCAAGGTGCAACAGTGCTGGAAGCAGCCATTGAAGGAGCAAAAGTGCGATTTAGACCGATTTTAATGACATCATTTGCGTTTATTGCCGGACTGATTCCACTAGTGATGGCACATGGAGCAGGAGCGCTTGGTAATAGAACAATTGGTGGTTCAGCACTTGGAGGAATGCTCTTCGGAACTCTATTTGGTGTTATTATCGTTCCAGGTTTGTACTACATTTTTGGAAGTTTAGCTTCTGGAAGACAATTAATTAAAGACGAAGAAGAAGGTCCATTAACTGAAGATTTTGTACACTATGTTGAAAAATAATAAAAATTGGGTAGCGATAATGGGATTATCGCTACTCACTTTCTCTTCATGTAAAGCACCTTCATACGTGCGTGACGAGAAAATTGATACTATTCCCCAAAGCTATTTGAATCAGTCGACGGATACGACCACGATTGGAGCAATGGGTTGGAAATCATTTTTCAAAGATCCTTTGTTGCTAGCCTTGATCGATTCTGCCTTGGTTAATAATCAGGAGTTGAATATTCAACTCATGGAACTACAGATTGGAAACAATGAGGTGATGGCAAGAAAAGGGGAATACCTTCCAAGTTTAGGAGCCAGAATTGGAGGAGGAGCTGACAAAGTTGCACGATATACCACCCATGGAGCAATGGAAGAATCCGTTGAAATGGAACCAGGAAAAGCAATTCCGAAAGTGGTTGGTGATCTTCATCTTGGTGTATACGCAAGCTGGGAGGTCGATATCTGGAAAAAATTACGCAATGCAAAATATGCAGCACAGCAGCGCTATTTAGCAAGTGTGGAAGGACGAAATTTCATGACCACGCAAATTGTCGCCGAAATAGCGAACTCTTACTACGACTTATTGGCGTTTGACAAGCAACTGGAAATTTTGGATCAAAATATCGAAATTCAATCCAATGCCTTGAAAATTGTGCGAATGGAAAAATTAGCAGCACGGGTTACTGAATTAGCTGTTTTGAAGTTTGAAGCGGAGGTGTATTACACAAAAAGTTTGCGTTTTGAAATTCAACAGAAAATCACAGAGGTAGAAAACAGAATCAATTTATTGGTCGGTCGTTTTCCGCAAGCAGTAGCGAGAAATGCTGCAACGTTTGAATCTGCGGTGCCAGAAGATATTAATTCAGGAATTCCAGCGCAACTAATTGATTTAAGAACTGACGTAAAGCAAGCAGAATTGAATTTAAAAGCGGCAAAATTGGATGTCAAGGTCGCGAAAGCTAGCTTTTATCCAACACTTAGTTTGGACGGTGGTTTGGGCTTAAATGCCTTTAACCCCAAGTACATTATTCGACCACAGTCTATTTTGTACAATATTGCAGGCAATATGGTAGCGCCATTATTGAATAGAAATGCGCTGAAAGCCAACTACTACAATACAAATGCAAAGCAAATGCAGTCGATTTTTAATTACGAGCGAACAATTCTTAATGCAGTGGTAGAAGTGACTAATCAAATTAGCAATATCGACAATTTGAAGAAAACGTACGATTTCAAAAATCAGCAGGTTAGTTCATTAACGGGAGCCATTAAAGTTTCAAATGATTTGTTTGCGTCAGCGCGAGCAGATTACATGGAAATTTTACTGACGCAACGCGATGTTGTTGAAGCAAAATTTGATTTAGTGGAAACAAAAAATAAACAATTTCAAGCGCGTATCAACATTTACAAAGCGCTAGGAGGTGGTTGGAAATAAACTCTACCGCTTACAATTTACCAGTTAATGGAGAGAAGGAAGCAGCAATGCTTCCTTCTTTTTTTCACTGCCATTAGTTGTTGCAACTCATTTGTTAGAAAATGGAACAGATTTACGCTTCATCCAGGAATTATTGGGACATGGCAGTACTCGCACGACGGAAAAATATACACATGTGAGCAATCGCGACATTCAGAAAATTATTTCACCTTTTGATTTACTACAAAGAAAATTGAATTATTTTAGAGCAAACAAAAAAGGAAAAACCATACAAAGCCAACAAATTCTGTTGTATAAGCACGGAAATACCTTTGTTTTAAATAAGTTATGTGTAATTTAAAAACAGACGAAATATGTCAATGACACAAACAGCTTTCTTAAAAAAAGCAGACATACCGACAAATGGACAAATTCAAGACATTATCCAAAAACTTGGGTATGACTTCAAAGTATTGAGTGGACTTGAAAAACAAATAGACCAAGATGGACTAGAATGTAGTATTAACGGACATCAAACATATTTTGAAACTTATGTCGACCTTGCAGATAATGTAATAGCCGACCACGAAGCAGATTGGATTAAACCAGACATAACAAACCAAGACATTGCAATATCTTTTGTTTGGGGTGCGGACTTTGCAGCAGGTGCTTGTATCGGACTTATTTCGGTTGCTTTGATTGACAATAGTAATGCCTTGATTTACTATATGGACGACCAAATGAAATATTCAAGAGAAATGTTACTTGCTGACACACCACAATTTCTTTCAGAACTTCAAAAGCAAAATAAAAGAAGTGAAAACCAACAAGGAACTGTTAAAACAATGCCGACAAACACACAGACTAAAAACACATTTTGGGACAAATTAAAAAACATATTCAAATAAACTACGCATAACAGCAGTTTGGCAAAATGGCGGGTTTAGTGCTAAATTCAAAGGCAGTTCTTCGATTGAACTTTTGTGCAAAACTGAACATTTGTACTTCGATTTCCGCCACTTCGCCAAGCTGCAAAACGTTATACTTAACCGCAGATGCTTACCGAAAATACTATTATGACATAATATGAATAGATTACTAATAATAGGCAATGGATTTGACATTTCACATGGCTTGGAATCTAGATTTAAGGATTTTATCGAAGATTACTTTCGAAATGCGATTCATACCTTTATAGAACAGAATAGTTATAGTGACGAATTATTTGAAATTGGATTTAAACATTCAGGATATGGTTTTGACAAAAGAACTAAACCTCCTGAAAAAAATGGAATTTTAGATAAAGTTTCAGGATATAAAAGTGACTCATCTTATAAAGTAGTTTTTCATTCATTATTACTATCACGGATTTTCGATACAGCTTGTTCGTTGAACTGGGTAGATATTGAAATTATTTTTTTTCAAGTCTTAAACGCTACCAAACACGGTTATGAGAACTCAGACCAAAAAGGCGCAATTGAAAAAGTTAATTCTCAATTGGAATTTTTAAAAAACAAATTAATCACCTATTTAATTGGTCAAGAATCTAACAATCAGTCAAAAAATGCTGAAAAATCTGCTATTCTCAAATGTTTTACTGAAAAAATTAAAAAGAAAGAAATCGTAACAAAAAGATTAGTACTTGATACAACTCCTGATAATCTATATTTTTTAAATTTTAATTACACAAATGTTCTTGAGAATTATATTAAAGCATGTAGTAATGAAATCCCTACTGAAGTAAACTATATTCATGGAGATTTAACTCGTAAACATGGAGACCCAATATTCGGGTTTGGTGATGAATTAGATAAAAAATATCTTGAATTTGAAAACGAAAAGAATTACAATAGTCTAGTCAAGCACATAAAATCATTTGAATATCTAAAAACAAAAAATTTTTATAATTTAACTCGGTTCGTTGAATCGAGTGAGTTTCAAGTGCACATTTACGGTCATTCTTGCGGAATATCAGATAGAACCTTATTAAATCAGATTTTTGAGCATGAAAACTGCAAATCAATAAAGGTCTTTTATTATCGGCAAGAAAATGGCGAAAATGATTTTGTTGAAAAATCCTATGAGATTGCCAGACATTTTAGAAACAAAACAATATTCAGAAAAAAATTAGTACCAATGGAAATGTCTACTCCTATGCCTCAAATAATTAGGGATCAAAAAATAAAAGTATAACATGCGCTAAAAAATCATAGCCGACCTGCGGGACGGCAACGCTTTTTAGCGCCAGCCGCCAAACCGCCTAAAAACCTTCCTCTTTTCCACAATCATTTTTTCATAAAACCCTTCATTTTTTGATTGTTAAGTTCCTAGGAGAACTTGGCTTATGTTTTTTTGTTCTACGAAGCCAATTTAAAGCGATTCACCACCATTTTCCAGAGAAAACTACACAACATAATTTTCTAAAACAAACGCAGTAACAAGCTCAAAACGAGTATATTTATCCAAAAAAAACAGTTCGTTTGTAATCTGAAAATGAGTTTTTAGACGAACTGACGTTAGCTGACATAACCCACACTTGTTTAACTCACAATTAATTACGAACTTCGTATTTATGAATATCAAGCAATATATAGAGATTAATACAGAAAAGCGATTTGGCAAGCCAATTATCAAAGGAACGCGTATTTCTGTGGCTGATGTTTTGCATTGGTTAGCAAACGGTATGACCCGAGAAGAAATCATTTCAGATTTCCCTGAATTAGATAATGAACAAATTAATGCATGCTTATTTTTTGCTGCATCTCGAGAAGACCATTTAGGAATAGCGTCATGAAACTGCTGTTTGATCAAAATATTTCACACCGCCTACTAAATCATATCCAAGATATTTTACCTGAGTCAAAACAAGTCAGAGAATTAGGCCTTGAAAACTATTCGGACAAACAAATCTGGGAATATGCAAAAGAAAACGATTATATAATAGTAACGTTTGATGCTGATTTCTATGATTTCTCTCTAGTATGGGGACATCCGCCAAAAATCATTTGGATTAGAACTTATAATCAGACCACAAAAAACATTGAGGAAATACTTCGCAAGTATTTGAATACAATGCTAGAATTTCTAAAAGACATCGATCTTGCTTGTCTAGAAATAATAAACGTCAGCTAACACGGGTCTAGCTAAATGCCTCTGTTCTTACTTCCCTGTATGTCGGCAGACAGGGAAAAAACGGTTTATATGGAAGAAAATAATTTAACTTCGAACTTGGGTTTACTTTAAAAAGTTCGGCACGCCGCCAGGCCCGAAAATGTTATACACAATTATAAAACAACATGAGATTATTATTCGCTTTACTGCTAATTCCAAGCATTTCCTTTTCACAGAAGTACAAGAAAGTTGCTAATACTATATTGGATACTTCATTCACCAACGGTCCAGGATGTGCTGCATTAGTGTCTGTGAGTGGATTACCTGAATACACCTATTGTACAGGGAAAGCGAATCTAGAGTTAGGCGTTCCTGTGAAGATTGAACATAAATTCCGAATTGGCTCTATTACGAAGCAATTCACGGCAACTGGGATCATGATCCTTGTTGAGCAGGGTAAACTAGATGTGAATGATTCAATACAGCAATATCTACCAGATTTTCCTGTGAAGAACTATAAGATAACCATCGAACATCTTTTGACACATACCTCTGGGATAAAATCATATACCAATCCCGAAATCATGGACGAAAAATTCATGCGCCAGTATCATAATCCTGACAGCCTTGTCAATTCATTCGCGGAATTTCCTTTAGAATTTAAGCCAGGAAGTCAGTTCAGCTACAGCAACTCCGGATACCACTTGCTCGGACTTATCATCGAAAAAGCATCTGGTAAATCATATTCTTCATTCATGAAGGAAGAAATATTTGATCAAGCTGGTATGAAGAATACTCGCACCGATAGCAACAAGGACATCATTGACAACAGAATTCCGGGATACGATCCGTTTATCAGCCCCGTGAATGCTCAGTACATCGATATGAGTATTCCGTATTCCGCCGGAAATATCATTAGTACAGTTTCGGATATGAATCTTTGGTACAAGGCACTGTTCAATTACAAGCTTGTAAAGAAAGAAACCCTATCGAAAGCTCACACACCGTACACCTTGTCTTCGGGAGAATCAACAGGTTACGGATATGGTTGGGGAATGGACACTATTCAGGGACAGCCAATGATCACGCATAGCGGTGGAATTCCTGGCTTTCTATCATGCGGTATTTACTTCCCAGAACAGGAACTATTTACTATAGTTTTATCGAATTGTACCTGCAATCCTCCAATGGATGCGACCTATAAAATTGCAGAATTGGCACTTGAAGAGTTTTTGAGGAAAAATAAATAGTGTATAACATCAACTAAAAGCCAAGGGCTGAACAACCACAACCAAGAAGCCCGCGTCTCCTAGTTGAGAACCATTATCCCTTCCCACCTAAAACAAAAAAATGAACAATTTAATATGATTCTATAAGCGAATACACAGTTAATGGAGAGAAGGAATCAGCGATGCTTCCTTTTTCTTTGTCAACTGCTTATATTTGTTGCATGGAGAAAGTAAAAGACGTAGTTCAATACCTGGAATCGTTGGCGCCTCGGTCAATGCAAGAGGAGTATGATAACTCAGGATTGATTGTTGGCGACCTAACTATGGAAATCACAGGAGTTTTAGTCTGTTTAGATTCTTTAGAGTCAACGGTTGATGAAGCAATAGCAAACAATTGCAATGTCATTGTTGCCCATCACCCCATTGTTTTTAAAGGCTTAAAATCGCTGACGGGCAAAAATTATGTGGAGCGTGTGGTCATCAAATGCATTCAACATAACATTGCATTGTACGCAATTCATACCAATTTCGACAATTACTATTTTGGAGTGAATTATGAAATTGGAAGACGCATTGGTTTAAAAAATCTAACAATTCTTCAGCCAAAAGCAAATGTGCTGAATAAATTAAGTGTTTTTGTTCCGATTGAAAATGCAGACGATTTAAGCAAAGCACTGTTTTCGGCTGGAGCAGGGAACATAGGAAATTATCAAGAATGTAGCTTCTCAACAATCGGATTAGGCACTTTTAAACCAATAGGAGAGGCAAATCCAACGACAGGGAAATTGAACGAGTTGAGCAGTTTAGAAGAACTGAAACTGGAATTTTTAGTGAGCAGTCATCTAACTTCGGCAGTCGTTGCTGCAATGAAAGCGAATCACCCGTATGAAGAAGTGGCATACGATTTAGTGGCCTTATCGAATGAAAATCAGACGGAAGGAAGTGGAATGGTAGGTGAATTGGCGATAGAAATGGATGAAATGGAATTTCTAAAACACATTAAAAGTACTTTTTCAGCAGGGGCAATTCGTTACACAAAATTGCTTAATAAAAATATTAAAAAAGTGGCATTTTGTGGTGGTTCAGGAAGCTTTTTACTTTCCAAAGCTAAACAGTCAGGAGCCGATGTTTTTATTACGGCAGATTTCAAATACCACGAGTTTTTTGATGCTGATAATCAAATCATGATCGTCGATATTGGGCATTATGAAAGTGAACAATTTACGATTAATTTATTGGCAGATATTATTACGAAAAAATTTGCTAACTTTGCAGTCCGGTTAACGGAGCAAAATACGAATCCAATAAATTATCTATAAGTTATGGCAGGTGCTGCATCTAAAACAGAAGTAACAGTAGCGGACAAATTAGACGCTTTGTATCATTTACAACAAATTGATTCTGATATCGATAGAATCAGAACAATCCGAGGAGAATTACCTTTAGAAGTGCAGGATTTGGAAGATGAACTTTTAGGTTTGGAAACGAGAATTTCTAAAATCCAAGATGAAATCAACGAATTAGAAACTGAGGTTACTGACCGCAAAAATGCTTCAAAAGATAGTGAAGCAGCTATCGCGAAGTACAAAGAACAGCAAAATAACGTCCGAAATAATCGTGAGTTTGAATCAATTGCAAAAGAAATTGAATTCCAAGAATTGGAAATTAGATTGCATGAGAAAAAAAGCAAGGAAGTAAAGATTAAGATCGAAGGCAAAAAAGAAATTTTAGCTGAAGCAAAAGAACGTTTGGATTTCCGTGCTGGTGATTTGAAAACAAAGAAGTCTGAGTTGGATGAAATTATTGCTGAAACGCAAAAAGACGAAGATGATTTGATGAAGAAATCAGAGGCTCAAAAGAAAAAAATCGATGAGCGTTTGTTATCTGCTTATGCTCGTTTGAGAGGAAATTCCAAAAATGGTTTATCAGTTGTTCAAGTTCAACGTGATGCGTGTGGAGGTTGTTTTAATAAAATTCCACCACAACGTCAATTAGATATCCAATCCAAAAAGAAAATTTTGGTGTGTGAACATTGTGGACGCATCTTGGTTCCAGGTCAAGATTAATAAATATTGCGAAGAGGCTGTCAGGATTTGGCAGCCTTTTTTATGTAGTCAATTTATAGTTAGTTAGATGGCTTTTAAAGGTAATTGATTCTTTTTACCTTTGCGTCCTCTGCTTCTTTGCGGTTGAGCAATTGGAATAAGTTAACCGCAAAGAATGAATGAGCGCAAAGAAATTGTTATGCTTTGAATAAAATAGCTTAAAAATGAAATTTTCAGATTATCCAATATCGCCCCTCATTAAAGAACAGTTGGCTGAGATGGGTTTTAACAAACCTACCGACATTCAATTTAAGGCTATTTCTCACATTCTCGATGGTGAGGATGTAATGGGCGTGGCGCAAACAGGAACTGGTAAAACAGCGGCGTTTGTGATTCCAATCATTGAAAAGTTAGAAAAGTATAAAAGCAAAAAATACAAGGGAATTCGCTGTTTGGTGATGGTGCCAACGCGCGAGTTAGCAAAGCAAATTGCAGATGTTTTTAGAGAGGTCGGTAAACGCACTTCTGTGAAATCATTCGGACTTTTTGGTGGCGTTGATCAAGAACAGCAAATTAGAACCCTCAACAATGGAATCGATGTCCTGGTAACCACCCCAGGACGAATGTTTGATTTGATCTCGCAAGGCGCTATTGACGTTTCAGGAATTGATTTCTTGGTACTCGATGAGGCTGATTTGATGCTTGAATTAGGATTCAACAAAGACATCACAGACGTGCTGAAGCATATTCCTAAAAAACGTCAAACCTTGTTCTTTACGGCGACTATCAGCAAGAAGATTAAAAGCTTGGCGTATGATGTTGTAAAAGATGCCATTCGAATTCAAATTTCACCAAAGAATCCTGTAGCGAAAAATATCGACCATGCGGTTGTTTTTGTAGAGATGGACGATAAACGCCACTTCCTTGAAAATATTCTCAAAGAATACGTCGACAATAAATTCATCGTTTTTGCACGAACAAAGGTGCGTGTTGAACGAATTGTTGCCGCCATGGAACGCGTTGAATTAAAGGCAGAAGCCTTGCACGGAGGTATTCCACAACAAGATCGCTTTGCAATTTTAGATCGTTTCAGAAATGGAGAAAACAATGTGTTGATTACAACTGATGTTGCTTGTCGTGGAATTGATATTCCAACAATGGACTACGTTATCAATTATGATTTACCAGAGAATCCTGAGAACTATGTGCACCGTTGTGGTAGAACTGGTCGCGGAAATCGCCGAGGTCAAGCCCTTTCGTTTTGCAGTGCCGATGAAAAGCAATTGCTGGCAGACATTGAAGAATATACTGGCGAAGAAGTTGGTCACTACGATTTAACGCTAGATGAGTACAAAGAAATTTTGTTGGAAAGTGATTTCGCTAGTAACAATTGGCAGAAAATGTTGGATGAGGACAACGAATTTAACAATACACAAGATGAGTGGTGATTGAATAGTGATAAATCACTATTGTAGGTAATGGTTATAGGGTTTACTTTTGAAGAAATCGAACCTATGAAAAAAATCCTATTAGTAGCAGCAATGTTACTTTGTTTGCAAATCTTTGCACAAGAATACAAGGCCAATCAAAAAGTTTTCATCCATTATCAAGAGGCATGGTTTCCTGGTAAAATTCTCAAAATTGAAAAAGAGGGATACTTGGTGAGTTACGACGATTATGATGAAAGTTGGAATGAGGTGGTGCAAAAAAATCGACTCAGCCTCACTGGCAAAGAGAAGTTTTCAGAGGAAGCGTCATCAAGTGATGTAGAAATGGCTTTGGAGCACTTATCGGCAGAAGATGAGCCAATTGAATCGGTAAATTCAACTACAACGTCGGATAATTTAAATGCAAAACTTGTAGAAGTATGCCAATGTTGGGAAAAAGCAAATAAGAGTGGCTTTTTAACAGATAAAGAGGCGTGTTTAGATATCCAAGATCGACATAAAGCAGCCATGGAGTCTGGTTCACAAGAATATATGGAGTACAAAGAAAAAGCAAATAATTGCAAAACGGGCGCCTCCACCTCAACATCTTCCGGGAAAATTGATATGCAGAGTAAAATTTCAGAAGTATGCAATTGTTTTGGTGAAGCAAAGAGAGGTAATCGCGTAAGGGTGGATTGCCTTAAATTGCAGGGAAGTTTAGGAGGAGCATTTGAAGAAGACGCTGAAGCTGAATATTTTTTGCAGGAAACAATGAAGTGTGATCAATAATTGTATTTTTACATAGAACATGACCTAACCACTATCTATGAAAAAAGGACTTGAAATAGTCAACAGCAATGATTTTGATGCACTTTATTTAGAAAATAGCCTTCCGCAGTTTGAAAAATTAGATGCCTTTTTTGAGGATGCAATTCAAGCTGTGGAAGACTATTCCTGTAATCCAAGTTTTTGGTACATAGGTGACTTTCGTACAGGTACCGTAGTGAAATGTGGAGGAGAGGTGAAACAGTGCTCCTCGTTCAGTACTGAACAATTTATTGGGATCACACCAGCAGAATTAGAACAGCTAATTCACCCCGATGACAGAAAGAAGATGATGACCTATATCGTTTTTATCGCTTCATTTTTAGCCAGCAAAAGCGAAGAGGAACGAAAAAAGTACAAGCCAAGCCTAGTTTTTAGGTTCAAAAATGACCAAAATATTTATACTTGGAGAACGATGCATTATCCAAAAATGCGCTATGTTGATCAAAAACCGCAACTTCTATTGTGTGTTATTGAAGAAATTCATCATTATTCCCGACCGAGCGACTGTTGTATGTATATTCTTGAACGATCTACAGGAAGCACAGTAATGTACTTTTGCAATGATGAAACTGCCACCTTAAAGGAAGTGATTACCTACCCAATTCCTTCCAAAAGAGAATTAGAAGTGTTAAGCTTACTGAGTCGTGGAAAAATAAGTAAAGAAATTGCCGTAGAGCTAGGAATCGCAAAAAATACCGTCGAGAACCACAAGCAAAAGATGTTTGAAAAATTCGGTGTTCGAAAAGTGACTGAATTGATTAGTGTTTCAATTAAAATGGGATGGGTTTTACCCAGCTAAAGGATGTTTTCAGTTATCGATCATGAGGAGATAAGATCTGTGTTCATCCTTCCAGTTCTGCATAGCAAGCTCAGTGCGGCGCCTCCAAAGGAGGAAACAAATTTTACATCTCAGTTATCGAGCTAGGGATGAGGGTAGCGAGACTTTGTGCCTTAAAACACACAGTTCATCACTTTTTATTTGTGTCCTTGTGGTAAAAAAAAACCTACAAAATATTCACTTCTCGTTCCAATGTCACCCCAAACTTATCTTCAATATCAGCAATTATTCGACTAGATAGATCGTAAATTTGCTGTCCAGTGGAGCCGCCATAATTTACAAGTACGAGCGCTTGTAATTTGTGTACGCCATAATTTCCTTCTGAAAAACCTTTCCAACCCGCTTTTTCAATTAGCCAGCCAGCCGCCAATTTTACTTTTCGATGCTCTGTAGTAGGGAAGAAGGGCGCATCAGGATAACTAACAATGATTTTTTCCAACACTTCCATTTCAACTACTGGATTTTTAAAGAAACTTCCAGCATTTCCAATCTCAGCAGGATTTGGCAATTTACTACTGCGTATTGCAATCACAGCATTGCTAATATCTTTAATAGTGGGATCTGTAATGCCTAGTTTTTCCAATTCACTATTGATGGCACCGTAGGTAGAATTGATGCGATGATTTTTTGACAATCGAAATGTGACTGAACAAATAACGTATTGATTTTTGAATTTGCGTTTAAAGACACTTTCTCGGTAGCCAAATTCACAACTTGCCACATCAAAATGATGCAACTCACCAGTTGCAATGTGCATTGCTTCTAATTCATGAAAGACATCTTTGATTTCTACTCCGTACGCGCCAATATTTTGCATCGGACTTGCGCCTACACTGCCTGGAATAAAGCTTAAGTTTTCGACTCCTCCGTAATTATTGTCGACACAATGCATCACAAATTCATGCCATACCTCTCCGGCACCAGCTTTAACATAGTAATTCTCAGTGTCCTCTTTAACGAGTTCGATTCCTTTAATCTCATTGCGAAGTACCAATTGATCTACATCCTTGGTCAACAATAGATTACTTCCTCCGCCTAATATGAGTAAGTCCTTTCCCTTGTTTACATTCAGTATCGAACGTAGTTCGGCGGTAGAGTTAAAACGAGTGAATTCACTTGCGTTAGCCGAAATTCCAAAGGTATTGTAGGGTTTTAAATCAACCATTCTTTCAATCATGAGGCAAATTTAATGAATTTACGTTCAACATGATTGTCAACAGAATTTTTAAGATTTCAATTTTTTAACATTTTTTTAAGCTTAGACCTATTGCAGATTAAATTTAATGGCGTACATTTGTTCTAAGAAAATACAATAGTAGTAGTTGTAGTTTTTTTTAGGTTTTATAGTTTTAGCATGGTTTAGTAAAAAGAGCAACAAGTTCCATTAGAATTTGTTGCTCTTTTTGATTTTATAAACTTTATTTTCTACCTTCATTCTAAATTTTACTGCAAACTCTTATGAAAGTTTTTATCGCAAGTGCATTAATGATGCTGATCTGTGTGAACGCAGGAGCTCAAAGTCAAGGTGTTGCGTACACCGCTGTTGGAAAAGGGGTTGCCACTACCTTTGTAACGGATTATCATACGCTAGGGATCAATACGTCAGCACTTGGTTGGAAAAACGAATATGGAAAGCGTTTCACCATCGGGATGACAGAATTTGGATTTGGAATGTATTCAGATTCACTGGATGTAACGCGCCTGCGAAAATTATACAAAGCAATGAGAACTCAAATTGCTGGAAATGAAGAGGAACCAGCTGATTGGGACGAACAAAAGCAATACGCTACCGATTACTTGAATAAAGGAGTGGCCATCTTTGCAAATTACAACTGGGGTGGATTTGCCTTTCAGAATGAAAAATTTGGCGGAATTGCTGTCAGTGTGAACGAAAACTATCAATGGTATTCAAAGCTGAGTGAAAACACAACAGATATCCTTTTCAACGGTAAATTGGCTGAGTATTTTGATTCATTGACTATTGTTTTTGGTAATGATACTAGTATGATTGCGAATGGACAGTATTCTGATGACACCTTAAATGCTGTGATCATGGGGTCAATTTCAACGCCTTTGAATTTAAGCGCCATGACAAATGGTACTGAAATTAGAATGGCATGGAATCGTTTTTACAATGTTGGATACGGTAGAAAGTTATTCGGTAAAGATTCTCTTTTTGTGTTGTACGGAGGAATAGGCGGTCGCTATATTCAGTCAATGGCCATGTTTGATATGGTTTCAGATGACGACGGATTAAGAATGTACTCTTCAGTTTCTCCAAATTTCAATATCGATTATGGGTCCATTGCGAATTTGAATCCTTCGACGTATTCTCAGCAAGGTCGAGGCTTACCAAAGTCAGTTGGGAGTGGTTATGGGATCGATTTATCGCTTAGTGCTATTCTCTTCAATAGATTAAAAATCGCGGTGGCAGCCAATAATATTGGTTCAGTCACCTATGACCGAAATGTGTATAGAGTAAAGGATACTTTGGTAGCTAATCTGCAGTTGGCAGGATTGAGTGAGTACAATATCACGCAAGCGGTCAACCAGTTTTTGCAAGATGGTGGAATCCTTGAATTGGAAGGAGTTGAGAAATACACTATCAACAATGCTGCAAATCTTCGTATTGGTGCAAGCTTTGATTTTGGTAAGATTGCCAAAATTGGAGTTGACTTTGTAGCGCCATTCAATCGGCAAAATCCAGGAAGTTTTGCAAATCCAGTTTTTTCAGTAGGAGGTGAAATTCGTCCTGTGAAATGGTTGGCCATTAGTGCGGGGTATTTTGGTGGAGGAATCTATAAGAACAATATGCCCGTAGGAATTAATTTTAGTTTCAAGGATGGAACGTATGAATTTGGAATTTCTTCCTATGATGCTTTGACGTTCTTTATGAATAATTCGAATAGTATTTCAGCTGCTTTTGGCGTTGCTAGAGTGCGATTTTAGTTCGCTTTAGTAGTTCGTTGAGTTCATTGAGCACGAGTGCTGTGGCGCCCCAAATAAATTTGTTTTGGATGTGGAATCCTGGAACATTTTTGAGAATGTATTCTTTTTGCATCGGGAGATCTTTCGTAATTCGAACCTCTTCTTTATTGAAGGTTTCCAATGTTACTGATAGAATTGATGCTACCTCGCGGATATCTGGGGTGAAAGAAAGTTCTTCACTTACATAATAGAGATGAGGATGCATCAAAAAACTACTCACTGGAATAAAAACATCTGTAAGTTGACCAATGTAATGTTCATCCTGCAACGCGAGACCAATTTCTTCAAAGCATTCTCTTCGTGCTGTAAATTCATGGTTGGCATCTGTGGGTTCCATTTTTCCTCCGGGAAAAGCTATTTGACCACTGTGCGCTCCATCGTAGGTTGGTCGCTCAATTAAGATCACTTGATGTTGATTATTCTGCTCAGAGATAATTACAGCAACGGCAGAAACTTTATAGTTGTCGGCATCTTGAATGGCTAGACTTGAAATTTTTCTGTTGAGTGGCGCCATAGGTAAATGAGCACTTTCACCTGGCAGGCCTTGATTTAGTGCAGAAATTAATAGCGATTTTAGATCACTTGCCATTATTTTTCAATCGAGTTTAGAATTTTTAGGTAATCATCATAAAAGTACCCCATGTTTTTTTGAGGTCCAATCATCTGAAAGACATAAATTTTCTTGTCGATTGCAATTGATGAAATGAAATAGCTGTTACTTGGTGAGGAGCTTGAGCTATACGTACTTCCAGCAACCACTTGCGTAAAGCCTTCAAATCCAACAGATTTGGATACATTTTTCCGCACAGATGTTTCTTGGAAATTCAAAGTAGAGGAGCGTTTATTAACGTAATAGGAATGAATCAACTCTAAATTTGGAACCGTATCTTCTCGTAGGAGGCGCAATTTCGCGCAGTAATTTTCATCGAACGATTCAACTGTAAAGTACATGCCCAGTTGAGGAATACTTTTTTCAAAACCTTTTGGTTGAACAGTGAGGTTGCCGTTTGAATAATTTCCTTCAAAGAGTTTTGATAGTTTGAACTTTATTTTTCCGTGCACACGTTGTTCTAGCTGTGGTAAATCCATTTTACTTGAAAGCACCAATTTTGAAGAATTCTGTGAACCCCTTGAAGGACATGCCGTTAAAGTGGCTAAAATCAGAAAACAATACAGGAATTTCATCTACACGAAGATATAATTTTAAATCATTCTAATCATCATCTTGTTGATTGGAAATCGTGCATTTTTTGATAATTTTGTCTTTTCTTTATTAAAATCAACATAGCATGCAACTGTGGAATACATTTAGTAAGGAGGAATTAGTGGATCAATTGCGTAAAAAGGGACATCGTTTTGTAACAGTTTCTTTTTATCAATATGCTAAAATCCCTAATCCTCAAGTTTTTAGAGACCATCTTTTTCAAATGTGGTCGAATCTTGAAGTCGTCGGAAGAACCTATGTAGCCACCGAAGGCATCAATGCGCAAATTGCCATCCCAGTAGAAAAATTAGATCAATTTCGAATCGATTTAGATCAAATTGACTTTTTAAATGGGATCCGTTTGAATTATGCGGTCGATGATGCAGAAGCAGAATTTCCATTCTTGAAGTTAAAAATCAAAGTCCGAAATAAAATTTTGGCAGATGGTTTAGATGATCAAACGTTTGATGTGACCAACAAAGGAATTCATCTCAATGCGGATGAGTTTAATAAATTAACCGATGATCCTTCCACCATTTTGATCGATTTCAGAAATCATTATGAATGGGAAGTTGGTCATTTTTCTTCGGCTATCTTGCCCGATGTTGATACATTTAGAGATTCGCTTCCCCTCATTGAAAATGAATATTTAAAGGGTAATGAGGATAAAAATGTGGTCATGTATTGTACCGGTGGAATTCGCTGTGAAAAAGCATCCGCTTGGTTCAAGCACCGTGGGTTTAAAAATGTTCATCAGCTAGAAGGTGGAATCATCAAGTATGCAAACGATTGCAAGGAGCAAGGATTAGATAATAAGTTCATTGGGAAAAATTTTGTGTTTGATGAGCGTCGTGGCGAACGAATTTCAGACGATATAATTGCTGTTTGTCACCAGTGTGGAGTACCTGCAGATGATCATACTAATTGTATCAATGATGCCTGCCATCTTCTATTCATCCAGTGTGCTAGTTGCAAAGAAAAAATGGAAAATTGTTGTTCTGATGATTGTTTAACTACGATTCATTTACCTGAGGAAGAGCAAAAATTACTACGTAAAGGAAAAGAGGCTTCTAATAAAATATTTAAGAAAGGTCGCTCTGAGAATTTAAAATTTAAAGCGCACAAGGAAAAACCTTTATCTTTAGTCGATAATTTGAAAGGAGAACAACGTGATTAATGTAATACATTGGAATTTAACCGCTGAGATTATTGACGGTTGGAAGACCCCGAACTGGTATAGTATTTTATTTGTGAGTGGGATGATTATCGGCTACTTTGTAGTTCGAAAAATGTTCCGTAATGAAGAAATTGCCGACGAAAAATTAGATAAGCTGGTATTGTACATGGTGATTCCAACAATTGTTGGGGCTCGACTTGGTGCTGTATTGTTTTATGGACCTTGGTATGATACCTTTGATTCTGCTGGTTTTTTGTTGGAGCGCGGTTATTTCTCGCATCCGATCGATATCTTGAAAGTGTACGAGGGCGGATTGGCAAGTCACGGAGCTGCCATTGCCATCTTGATTTCATTGTTTCTTTATAAGAAGTACGTCGTTCAGAAATCGTTTTTGTGGATTTTGGACCGCATTTCAGCACCAATAGCAATCGGAGGCACCTTCATTCGATTAGGAAATTTAATGAATCACGAAATTGTTGGAAAACCATCAGATGCTCCTTGGGCATTTAGTTTTTCGCATTATTACAATGATGTGACAAAAATGTACGATCCAACACCTCGTCATCCAGCGCAGTTGTACGAGGCAATTTGTTACTTTATTGGTTTTTGGATCTTGCTGTATTTCTATTGGAACCGTGAAAAATACAAGCAGCCAGGATTCGTTTTCGGAGTGTTCCTAATTATCATTTTTGGCGCGAGAATTTTAATTGAATTCATCAAGGAAAATCAAAGTGATACCGATACTTGGATTCAACAGAGCACTTTATTGAATACTGGACAGTGGTTGAGTGTTCCTTTAGTATTAACCGGTATGTTTTTGATTTATAGATCGTACAAACGTCCTGCATTGAACTAGTGTATGAAAAAATTCAACTTATTTATTTGTGCATTAGTGCTTATCACTTCATGTGATGAACGACCAAAGACAACTTCTAGTGAAGCAAATGGTGCACATGAGCTAGTGGCAGAAGATACGATTCCAAAAGATAGTACATGGCTTGTTAAAGGTAAATATGGAATTGATCTAAAGGGAAAATTGAGTGAGGATGAGGAAGAGAGTAATTTTTTCTTTGTGTATTCTTTTTATAAATCTACCTCTGAACTAGCTTTGGATTACCAGCGAAAAGTAAACCAATTGATTTTGCGTTCAATGAAGTATGAGGGCTTGAGTCAAGTTCAATTAAAAGACGGTGAAAATTTGTCAGAAAAGAACTTTAAGACGCACATCAATGACATTCAAACAGAATACAGTGAAGCGCTTAAAGAAAACTCAGAAATGTTTGATTGGTCGTACAATCAGTCCATTGAAATCGATACTTCTTATCGCGATTTTGTTACATTGACTGTTTGGAAAGAAGGTTACACGGGTGGAGCACATGGATCAGTGAATAGTATGCACACCTTGGTGAGTAAAAGCACTGGTAAAGAATTGAAATTGGAAGATGTTTTTCAAAATGTTAAGAAATTAGAGTTGATTGCTGAGGATTATTTTCGTGCACAAAACGAAATGTCGCAGGAGGACAATTTTGAAGAAGCTGGTTATTGGTTCGAGGAAGGTTTTAAGTTGAATAATAACTTCTATTTCTCTGAAAAGAATTTAGTTTTTCAATACAATCAATATGAAATCGCTCCTTATGTAATGGGAATGCCGAGCATTGAAATTCCAATTTCAAAAATTAAATCTCTTTTGAAAATTTCATTGGAAAAAAGTCCAAAATAGTGTTTGTACAAACCAATTCCATTCGAGCGGTAAAAGACTATTTTAATAGTCGCTTAGCTGATTTGTTTTCTGAGAGTGAAATCCGCTCCATCGCTAAACAGTCAATTATGCAACGGTTGAACTTGAGTGCAAGCGATTATTTGATGGCAGATGCAAGTTTAGTTTCTGAGTCGGATTTATTGTTTTTTCGTTCGATAGTAAAGCGATTGCAAAATGAGGAACCATTGCAATACCTACTTGGAGAAACTTCATTTTGTGATTTAGAATTGAAGATTGATAAACGCGCATTAATTCCACGTCCTGAAACCGAAGAATTGGTCAACCTTGTTTTGAGTCAATACTCAAATGATCATTCTTACACGATAATGGATCTTTGTACTGGTTCAGGGTGTATTGCCTTGGCCTTAAAGTCAGTTTTGTCGCAAAGCGAAATTCACGCAATGGATTTTTCAGCGGATGCACTTGATTTAGCGAAAGAAAATGGAATAGAAACAGATCTTCAATGTGTTTGGCATCATTTCGATGCAACGAAAAAAGAAGGTTATCTGCAATTTAATCCAAAATCTTTCGACGCTTGGGTGTCAAACCCACCTTACATTCCAAATGCAGAGAGAGTAAGTATGGATTTTAATGTTTTAGGGTATGAGCCCTCGATGGCATTATTTGTGGATGACAACGATCCTTTATTATTCTATAGAAAAATTGCAGAGGCAGCATTGATCTATCTTAAAAGCGGTGGAATGTTATTTTTCGAAATCCATGAAAACTTTGGGAAAGAAACAGTTGATTTACTAGAAGGTTTAAATTTTTCCTCGGTAAAGTTACACCATGATTTGCAAGGAAAAAGTAGAATGGTGGAAGCGACCGTGTAAGCATTTTCTTTAAGACGATATTTCCACAATGATTCGAAATTTCTTTGAAGAATCACTTTCTGAAATAGCTATTAAAACTGTAGATTACATTTTCACTCCTCAAAAAAATGACACAAAAAAAATCCCGATTTAAAAAACCGGGATTCCAAATATGTTTTAGAAAAAACGAATTAACGTTTGTGGAATGGCTCGTCAGAAACTGTTAATTTTTTTCTTCCTTTAGCGCGACGTGCAGCCAATACTCGTCTACCGTTTTTTGATGCCATGCGTGAGCGGAAACCGTGTTTGTTTCTTCTTTTTCTTACCGATGGTTGAAACGTTCTTTTACTCATAATATTATCGTTTTAACTTCTAATTGTCTAAAATTGGGAATGCAAAGATATGTTTTTTTTCATTATTTCAAACATTTCCACAAAAAAAACAAAGAATTTTTTCTTTTGAATGATTTTTATGCTGTAAAGTTAAGATTTCCAGCAAAAGGAGATTAAATTTGTACTCAATTAGAGGAAATGTTAGCACCAAAAAAAGAAAAATCAAAAGTAAAATTGACGAAAGAGAGCTATAAAAAAGCCGGTCAATTTTTCAGTTATCTATCACCTTACAAATTCACCTTCCTTATTGGATGGTTGTTTTTAGTGCTTTCTACTGCTACGGGTCTGCTATTCCCATACTTACTTGGGAAACTGCTTGGAACTTCTGGAAATGAGGTTTCAACAGGTGATTCATTGAAATTACTTTCGCTAGACAATATCAATTCGGTAGTGATCGCACTATTCATCATGTTTGCGTTTCAATCGATATTTTCATTTTTCAGGGTGATCATTTTCACGAATGTTACTGAAAACGCGCTGCGTGACCTTCGAAATGATGCCTTTAATCGCTTGGTGTACATGCCAATGGATTTCTTTAATCAAAACAAAGTTGGTGAACTAACTAGTCGACTCACTTCTGACATTGCGCAAGTGCAAGAGACCTTGAAAACAACAATCGCTGAGCTTTTTAGGCAAATTGTTATCATCGTTGGAAGTATCGTTTTCCTCATGTTTATTTCGTGGAAATTAGCTTTAATCATGATAGGTACTGTTCCTGTGATGGCCATCATTGCAGTGTTTTTTGGTCGCTACATTCGTAAATTGTCTAAAAAAGCACAAGACTTTACAGCTGAATCGAATTCTATTGTGGAAGAAGCATTGACTGGAATAGCGAATGTCAAGAGTTTTACAAATGAACTTTTCATGCTAAACAAATACAAAAAAGAATCGAAGCAAATTCGAGACTTGAATGTAAAAAGTGGTGTTTGGAGAGGTGTCTTTGTTTCTTTTATCATCTTTTGTATGTTCGGCGCCATCGTTTTTATTATTTGGCGAGGATTGTTAATGACCCAAGGTTCAAATCCTGAACTCAATAGTGAAGGGTTTTTCCAATTTATGATGTTTACCATCATGATGGGGGCTTCCATAGGATCTTTCCCCGAGTTGTATGCCTCGGTGCAGAAGGCAATTGGTGCCACGGAAAATTTGATGAATATTATCCATCAAAAAAATGAGATGGAATTGCATACTGGTACATTGCACCCTGCAATTACAGGAAAAATATCGATTAAAAATCTTACCTTCTCCTACCCACAACGAAGTGAAATGGAGGTGCTAAAAAACATCAATTTAGAAATCAATGCAAATGAAACGATTGCACTTGTTGGAACCTCTGGATCCGGAAAAACAACAATTACATCTTTGATTTTACAGTTTTATGATGTGAAAAATGGATCTCTTTCTTTCGATGGTGTTCAGGCAAGCGAAATTGATTTGAATTATTTACGACAAAAAATTGCGATAGTTCCGCAAGATGTCATTCTAATTGCTGGTTCAATTCGTGAAAATATTTTGTTTGGTAACATTGATGCAAGTGATGAAGAAATCATCGAAGCTGCAAAACAAGCAAACGCATGGGAATTTATTACAAGTTTTCCAGAAGGAATTGAGACGTTTGTGGGCGACCGAGGCATTCAATTGTCTGGTGGGCAAAAGCAGCGCATCGCCATTGCAAGAGCAATCTTATCAAACCCAACCATCTTGATCTTAGATGAAGCAACTTCTGCGTTGGATTCCCAATCAGAAAAAATGGTGCAAGATGCGCTCGAAAATTTAATGAAAGGAAGAACATCCATTGTTGTTGCACATCGCCTGTCGACCATCAAAAATGCGGATAAAATTGTTGTAATGAGTCATGGTGAAATCATTGAAACTGGAACTCATGCTGAATTGTTAAATCAGAATGCCAATTACGCCAATTTAGTGCAACTGCAAACGATGGAAACAATAGATTGATCATCTTACTATTTCTTTTCTATGTACATTCCAAAATCGTTCGAAGCAAGCAATCAGGAAGAAATTTTTGAATTCTTAAGCGCTCATTCACTGGGTACATTCATTTTATCTCAACCAGAGCTGCAAGCGTGTCATCTTCCATTCATCGTCAATCAACACAACGGTTCTTTCGTCTTAGAAACACATTTAGCAAAAGCAAACAAACAATCGCAGTTTACAGAGAATGAAAATGCATTAGTAGTGTTCACTGGTCCAAATGGATACGTATCATCTTCAGTGTATGAAAATGTAAACGCTCCAACCTACAACTATCAAGCAGTGCACATTTCAGGGATTGCTACAAAACTGACCAATGATGAGTTACTCAATCATCTCACTGAATTGGTTGCTAAAAACGAAACAGGTAGAGTAAAACAGTTTCATATCAATCAAATGCCAGCAGCCATGCTGAGTGATTACCTCAATGAAATTGTTGGAGTTCGAATTGTATCAACAAAAATTGAAGTTGCATTCAAGCTATCACAAAATAGAAATCAAAAGGATTTCAACGCAATCATTGACGATCTAGATGCAAATCCAGCAAATGAAGCACTCATTTCTGCAATGAAGAAAACAAGATAAGATGAGAAATTCTGCATTAATTTATTAAATTTGCAGTCTTAATTATCTATTTTTCCAGACAATGACAAATTGGTTTACAATCAAAGTAAAATATACTAAACAGATGGAAAGTGGAGAACTAAAGCGTGTTTCAGAACCGTATTTAGTTGCTGCCATGACCTTTACTGACGCAGAAGCGAGAATCTACGAAGAGTTAGGTCCATATATTAAAGGAGAATTTATTGTTTCTGGCATTGCTAGAACAGATTTGCATGACATTTTTCAATACGATGATTCAGATACCTGGTTCAAAGTGAAAATGAATTACAAAGCAGAAGGGGGAGAAGACGGAAAAGAAAAGAAAATCACACAAAACTTCTTGGTTTCAGCAAATACTGTAAAAGATGCGTTTGATCGCATTCAAGAAAGTTTGAGTGGTTATTTGGTTGACTTTGAAATTCCGTCCATTTTATCTTCGCCTATTGTTGAGATTTTTCCTCCCAAAGAAGATTTAGATCGCGAAATTTCTAGAACGCCTATCGAAGAAGTGATCGTTGAGAAACCAGTAGTAGGAAAAGTGTATTCTGCTGCGGGTAGCGACGAAGATGAGGACGACGAGATAGATTCTGAAAGTGAAATCGAAGATAACTTTTCTGAGGAGGATTAATTTCCTATGAAAGATTTTTTTGACCTTTTAAAAAACGATCATCATCAATTTGATCAAGGTAAATTGGAGGATCACCTTGGAACTGAACCATTTTCACTAGTGGCTAAGTGGTTGCGAGAAGCCATCGAACACAATGAATCTGAGCCAAATGCAATGAGTATTTCCACCATTGATTTGAATGGCTTTCCTGATTCCAGGATTGTTTATTTAAAAGAATTGCTTGAAGAAGGTGCAGTTTTTTACTCGAATTACAATAGCGCAAAAGGAAAGTCCATCGATGCAAATCCAAAAATTCATGCCTTACTATTTTGGCCTGGAATGGAACGTCAAATAAGAATTAAGGGAGTTGTTGAAAAAATTCCAGCGTCTATGAGCGATGATTATTTCAATACCCGACCCTGGTCAAGTAAAATTGGCGCTTGGGCATCAGCACAAAGTGAAATCGTGGCTTCTCGTGAAGAATTAGAGGATCAATTCAAGTATTTCGCACAACTTTATCCAGCTGAAGTTCCACGTCCACCACATTGGGGAGGGTACCTCATAAAACCGATGGAAATTGAATTTTGGCAAGGAAGACCATCTCGACTTCATGATCGAATTGTCTTTCTAAAAGAGGACGAAAACTGGAAAATCTGTCGTAAGAATCCATGAAAATGCAAGAAGCAAAACCAACTTTTTATACCTTAAAAAACGGATTGAGAGTAGTGCATTTGAAAATGCCTACACATGTTGCCCATTTTGGAGTCTCCATCATGGCAGGGTCGCGGTTTGAAGGAGAAAATGAAATGGGCTTAGCTCACCTACTGGAACATTGTCTTTTTAAATTTCCTGAAAAATTTCGTTTGGGTCAAATTTTTAGAAGTCCCATGAAAATTGAGGAATTAGGAGGTGAACTTAATGCTTTTACAGATAATGAAGAGATTTGTGTGTACACCTCCATCACTAATGAGCACATCGCAGTCGGAATTAAAGAAGTAGCACAAATTATTAAAAACAAGAAGTTTCCAAGTACTGAAATTGAGAAGGAAAAGGAAGTAATTATTGATGAGATCAATTCGTACAGTGACCTTCCTACAGACAAAATTCAACTGCGCTTTTTAAAGGAACTTTTCACGAATCATCCCTTGGGAAACCCTATTGCAGGGACAAAAGAAAGTATTGAACACATTTCACAAGAGCAATTAATTCGTTACAAGAAAAATTACTTCGTGGCCAATAATATGGTAGTATCCTATGTTGGACCTAATGACTTTGAGGACATCTTGCCACTGTTAGCATCCAACTTCTCATCCATTGCTGCAGGAAAAGCACAAGCTGTTAAATCAGCTGGATTCCATTATCAAGTATTTAAAATCAAGGAAAAGCAAAATTTTTCACAAACGCATGTACTAATTGGAGGAATAGCGCCACACCACAAGCACAAAGACAGAGGAGGATTGACATTGTTGATGAACTACCTTGGCGGTTTCTCAAGTAATTCAAAATTAGGCTTGATACTGCGAGAAGAGCATGGCTTAACATATAGTGTTGAGGCGGAAACAGCCTCATTTATGGATGCCGGCTATTGGTCGATCTATTTTGCCACCGACAAAAAAAATCTTGCAAAGGCACTAGAGTTGGTATACAATGAATTGCAACTTATTTGTGATAAGCCAATTTCTTCTCCCATTCTAAAAATTGCCAAAGAACAATTAAAGGGAAATATTGCATTAGGATTGGACTCTAATGCTGGACTGATGATGGATTTGGGCAAAAACTACCTCTTCTTTAACAAAATAGATTCAATTGAAGAGACGTATAAGGTAATTGACGCGATTACAGCAAAAGACCTATTAGAAATTGCAAAGAAGTACTTTTCAATTGAAAAATGTTCGGAGTTAATTTATTCTTAGCCATCTGTAAAAAATAAGTTTGCTTTTATTTAGAAAACTAATTCCTAATTTAGAGTTTATTTACTAAATCAAAAGAAAATGGGCTATTACAAAACAATTGACGGAAAGAAGTATGACGGTGCAATCATCGATTTAGCTGAATCTTTAGTTGATGGAGGAGGTGATGGAAGAATTTCCATGGCTGATGCTGAAAAACTTTTTGCTGAAGTGAGAGATGGCGACACTTACACTGATGTAGAAAAAGATACGATGGCATATATCCGAGAAAATTTTAAATGGACTGAGGCTGCTGATGAGTGGTTTAGAACTGAAATTAGACAATGGGCTGCAACAAAATAGGCACATTCATCTGAAATTAAATAGGCATCGAACCATTCGATGCCTTTTTTTGTACTACAGTTTTATCTATTTATTCTAAAATTAATAATTTTTATACAAATTTTGATTTTACCCCTTACTTTTTAGGGGGTGTTCATAAAATTTTATATCTTTTTTATTCTTTGACCCCAAATTTTGATGTATTTTTGTCGAAAATTTAATTTCCATGGCAAAAAATCGAATCCAAGCGTACCAAGATGTATTAAACAGAGTTCCAAAGAATCCAGAAGTAGTCGGAAAAATATCTGAACTTTTTGGAAACAACGTATTTCACGTAGATGTAATGCGTGAGTATTTGCCTTCTGAGGCATTTAAAGTGATGATGGAATCTATCCAAACTGGTGTTCAGCTAGATCGTAAAATGGCAGATCAAGTAGCTTCAGCGATGAAAGATTGGGCTTTAACGAAAGGTGCAACACATTATACCCACTGGTTTCAGCCATTAACTGGTGCTACTGCAGAAAAGCATGATGCCTTTTTTAAACCAGTTGGACCTGGAAAAGCAATTGAATCGTTTAATGGAGAATTATTAGTTCAACAAGAACCAGATGCTTCTTCTTTTCCCAATGGTGGAATAAGAAATACATTTGAAGCAAGAGGATATACTGCATGGGATCCATCTTCACCAGCTTTTGTGATCGGAAGAACACTTTGTGTGCCTACCATCTTCATATCATATACTGGAGAATCTTTGGATTACAAGATGCCATTGTTGAAAGCGCTAAATGTAATTGATCAAGCTGCTGTAGATGTTTGTCAATTTTTCGATAAAAATGTAAATAAAGTAATTGCTACCTTGGGTTGGGAGCAAGAATATTTCTTAGTCGATCAAGCACTTTTCAATGCCCGTCCTGATTTAATGATGACAGGTAGAGCATTGTTTGGTCAAGCATCGGCGAAAGGTCAACAATTAGAAGATCACTATTTCGGATCGATTCCTGATCGTGTAACAGCTTTTATGCGTGATTTTGAACAAGAATCAATTCGCCTTGGGATTCCAGTGACTACTCGTCACAATGAAGTTGCACCCAATCAGTTTGAATGTGCACCCATTTTTGAAGAATGTAACCTAGCGAATGATCACAATCTTTTGTTAATGGACATTATGGAAAAAGTAGCGCGCAAACACAACTACCGCGTTCTTTTGCATGAAAAACCATTTGCTGGTGTAAACGGATCTGGAAAACACAACAACTGGTCATTAAGCACAAATACAGGTGTGAACTTATTAGCACCAGGGAAAAATCCAAAAAGCAATTTACAGTTCTTGACATTCTTTGTGAATACGATTAAGGCAATTCACGACTATGCGGATGTACTTCGTGCAAGTATCGCTTCTGCAGGAAATGACCACCGTTTGGGAGCTAATGAAGCACCTCCAGCAATTATCTCTGCATTCATCGGGACACAGCTTTCTGCTTTACTTGACGATATTGAAAAAAATGTGAAGGCAGGGAAAATGACGCCAGAGGAAAAAACGGAGTTGAAATTGAATATCGGGAAAATTCCTCAAATTTTATTAGACAACACAGATAGAAACAGGACATCTCCGTTTGCTTTTACTGGAAACAAATTTGAATTTAGAGCAGTTGGATCGTCTGCGAACTGTGCTTCAGCGATGATAGCTTTAAATACTATTGTAGCAAAGCAATTGAAAGAATTCAAGAAAAGTATTGATGCTCGTATTGCTAAAGGCGAAGCTAAAGACGAAGCGATTTTAAAAGAATTGCAAAAATTGATCAAAGAATCGAAGAAAATTCGTTTCGAAGGCAACGGATATGGTGAGGAATGGAGAGTGGAAGCTGAAAAGCGTGGATTGAACAACTTGCGTGATACTCCTCGTGCTTTGAAAGTATGGGAAGATAAAAAAATCATCAACTTGTTTAACGAAATGGGGGTTTTAACTCCTCGTGAATTAGAGGCGCGTAAAGAAATCGATTTCGAAAACTATATTTTGAAATTACAAATCGAAGCAAGAATCATGGGTGATGTTGTTCAATCTATGATTATTCCTGCGGTTGTTACTTATCAAAACACTTTGATAAAAAATGTTCAGGGACTTTTTGATGTCCTTGGAGCAAAAGCTGGAAAGGAAGCAGCCAATGGTCAAATTGAATTAATTCAACGCATTTCTGTTCATCTAAATAAAATGAAATCAGCAGCTGATCACATGTTGATGGAGCGTAAAGCTGCCAACAAAATTGAACATTCAGAGCAAAAAGCATTCGCATACTGTGATAAAGTAAAGGTTCAATTTGATGAAATTAGGTATCATGCAGACAAACTAGAACTATTGATTGACGATGAATTATGGCCGCTACCAAAATTCAGAGAAATTTTATTTACAAGATAAAAATCAAATCCCGATTGAAATTCAGTCGGGATTTTTTTTGTCCTCTTCAATCTTTTGTTACCTTTGTTTAAAACAATTCTAAATAAGTGCAAATACTTTTAGCGGATAGCAATGACCTAGTTCGATTAGGCTTGAAAACCATCATTAATTCGATGGTAAATACTACGATAGTTGGTGAGGCTCGATCAAATAGTGAATTGTTGGCGCTTAGCGCAAAGTCGAAAGTTGATTTATTGGTCATTGACTACACTTCTTTTGGATTTGACATTGATGTTATTCCTCAAGTTATCACTAAAAATAGTCAACTCAAAGTCTTGGCAATCACACCTGAACAAACTGCTACTACCTTGATCAATGCCTTGAAAAGCGGAGTGATGAGTTATGTGAAAAAGGATTGTGACTTGGAAGAAATTCAAGATGCAGTGAAAGAAACATTCTCTGGGAAAAATTTCTTTTGCGGAAAAATTATTGAAACAATTCAAAATGCTGAAATTGATGTTGACAACATTGATATTGATTCATTTACTTGCGGTCCAATAATTTTGAGCGAGCGTGAAGCGGAAATCATAAAGTTGATTGCTGAAGGATTGACCAATGCAGAAATTGCAAAACAATTATTTTTGAGCAATCATACTGTTAACACTCATCGAAAAAATATTATGTCGAAATTAGGGGTGAAAAATACTGCAGGAATTGTCATGTATGCAGTAAAAACGCAATTAGTGTCGCCAAATAAATTCCTATTTTCAGTAGCAAATTAGTTTTTGAGCTATAGTGTAAAGTAGATTTGTACCAAAAGGTGCAGTTTTTATATATTCACAATCATCTTTTTTTCAAGTAATGCCACAAATCCATTTGTTTGATGGTTTTGCAAAGTGCTAGCTTGCCAATTTCAATTTTAAGGAATTGGAGAAAAGCTTGATGGGAATTTTTGTTGATTTTTTTTGATGAATGTCACTCGTGGAAAGGGATTGAGGTGACGTAATATTGCGTCGAGTGACGCAATTTAGCTAATTTGCATTTGAACAACTGAGCTCTTTAACATGGACTTAAATAATCACAATTTTTTTATTTCACCTATTGCACCAATTCAACTATTTCACTAACTTAATGTAGATAAACGTCAAATTTTATCTTTTTTATGTTAGTAAAAACCTTTAGCAGTACCGTTTTTGGAATCTCTGCAACCACTATTACCATTGAGACACACATGGGAATTGGGATCAATTTTTTTCTTGTCGGCTTACCCGATAGTGCCGTCAAAGAAAGTCACCTAAGAATTAAAGCTGCGTTTGCAGAAAACGACTTCAAATTTCCAGGGAAGGAAGTGACCATAAATATGTCGCCGGCCGATATTCGCAAGGAGGGGTCTGTTTTTGATCTTCCGATCGCGCTAAGTGTTTTAGCGGTGAGTGAGCAAGTGAAGATTGAGCGACTAGGCGATTTTATCATTGTTGGTGAGTTATCGCTAGATGGACATCTTCAGCCCGTTAAAGGTGTGCTGTCGATCGCTATTCAGGCAAAAAAAGAAGGATTCAAAGGAATGATTTTGCCAGAAGTGAACGCACGAGAAGCAGCTGTAGTAAAAGGTCTAGATGTTTATCCCGTAGCGAGCCTTAAACAAGTGGTCGATTTTTTAAATGATGAAATTGAACTCACTCCCTACGAATTGGATGTGGAAGCAGTTTTTATGCACGAGAACAATCCACAAGGAGATGATTTCAAAGATGTAAAAGGACAGCTGAACATCAAAAGAGCGTTTGAAATTGCTGCTGCAGGTGGGCATAATTTGATTTTAATTGGTCCACCTGGAGCAGGGAAATCGATGTTAGCTAAACGCTTGCCTACGATTTTACCAGCGATGACATTGGAAGAGGCACTGGAAACAACCAAGATTCACAGTGTAACGGGGCGATTGAAATCAGATCGAGGGCTCATCACGCAACGACCTTTCCGCAAGCCGCACCATACGATATCAGATGTTGCTCTAGTCGGTGGAGGTGGAAATCCGCAACCAGGTGAAATTTCTTTGGCTCACAATGGTGTTTTATTTTTAGATGAATTACCTGAATATAAGAGAACCGTTTTAGAAGTTATGCGACAACCACTAGAAGACCGATGTGTAACTATTTCTCGTGCAAAATTTTCAGTAGATTATCCCGCTGGTTTTATGCTTGTGGCTGCAATGAATCCTTGTCCTTGCGGATTTTATAATCACCCTGACAAAGATTGTGTTTGTGGACCTGGCATTGTGCAGCGTTATCTCAATAAGATTTCTGGACCTTTGTTGGATAGAATCGATTTACACGTAGAGGTGACACCAGTAAGTTATCAAGAATTAGCTAACGATGTGCCTTCTGAAGGCTCCAAGGAGATCCGCACGCGTGTTGAAGAGGCGAGGGGAGTTCAAATCAAAAGGTATCAGCAGACAGAAGGAATTCATTGCAACGCCCAAATGTCGAAAGGCGAAATGACAGATCACTGCAAAATAGATGTAGCAGGAAGCGAAATTTTGAAAAATGCAATGAATAAACTTGGACTTTCTGCTCGTGCGTATGATAGGATTTTAAAGGTAGCAAGAACAATTGCAGATCTAGATAATTCAGTGGAAATTAAAGTTCCTCACCTCATTGAGGCAATAAATTATCGCGCTCTTGATAAAGCAAGTTGGGCTGGATAGCATTCATTGATTTGGATTTTAGTCGAAGGCTAATTTTGCTAATTCTTGTGCATTCATACTTGCAGCCAATTTTATTAGCTGCTGATCTTGGGATTTGACTAGTAGAAAATTATCAAATCGAGCACTGACCATTTCTAGATCATGTGAAGAGAAAATGATGCATCTATTTTTGGCCAATTGATTTATTTTATCGAGAATAAGTTGGCGATTTTTGTAGTCTAAAAAATTGCTTGGCTCATCAAGTAGTATAATATTTGTTTCCTGACAAATAGCTCTTGCAATTGCGCACAACTGTTTTTCTCCATCACTTAATTCGGAAATCATCTTGTTGGATAAGTGCTGAATGTTGAGCTCCACAATTGAAGAATGAACGATTGATCTATCCTTGTCGCTTAATCGTCCAAGCGCATTGAGGTATGGTGTTCTTCCTAATCCAATATATTCTTGTACTGAAATGTTGGCAAGCTCTGGGAATCGAGAAGAAACAAAAGCTACCAATTTTGCTTTCTCTCCAGCTTTAAGTTGTGCAATGTCTACTTCATTAATGGATATCTTTCCCGAAATTGTTGATAGTTGTCCTGCAATTGTTTTTAAAAATGTAGATTTTCCGCTTCCATTGGCTCCGATGAGTGCATACGCTTTTCCGGCCTCAAGCGTTTCGAAATCAATGCTTAAAAGTTGCGTTTGGTACCCAATAACTAGTTGCTCAAATCGAATCATGTCAGTTTTTTTAGAATAATGAAAATGACAAACGGAGCTCCAATTAACGAGGTGATTGCGTTGATTGGTAAATGAATAGTAGGTTCTAACAGTTGAACAATAATATCACAACACAGCATAAAAGTACCACCTGCCAAAAGACTTCCAATAATTAAATGTGTGTTATTTTGGGTTTTAAGAACAATCTTCATCAGGTTTGGAACTGCTAACCCAACAAACGCAATTGGGCCGCAAAATGCTGTGATGAGTCCGGTTAGCAAGGCTGTGATTAAGATGATAAATACTTTAATGGTCTTCAAATTGATACCAAGTACTCCAGCACTTTGTGCACCCAATACCATAGCATTTAACGATCGAATCATCATAAAGCAGGCGGCAATTCCAATAAGAAAACTTGCAATGATGATGGGTAACTGTTCAAATGCAACTTGTTGTAAAGAGCCCAGTGCCCAAACCGTAAAAATCTTTAGTTCTTGGGCGTCACTCATTAATTGAAGGATGGAAACAAAGGCGCCTGAAAAACTTCCAATCATTATTCCAATTAATAAAAGAGAAGTGTGTGATTTTGTGAAGCGTGAAAAGAGAAGTATTATCAAGCCGAATAGCATTGCGCCAAGCAAGGCACTTGAAATAATTCCCAAATCACTTCTAAAAAATGGAATGCCAGACATGATGGAGAAAGCAACGAATAAACTCGAACCTGTGCTTATTCCAAGAATATTGGGTCCAGCTAGTGCATTGTTAAATAGATTTTGCATTAGCAAACCTGCTACCGATAATCCTGCCCCAGCAATAATTGCCATCACCAATCGAGGGATTCTGAGTTCACGCGCTATTAGGTGATTGAAGTTTTCCGAATCAAATTGAAATACTGCTGAAAATTGGTCGCCAATGGTCAATTTATTTACTGGACTAACAACTAAATGAAGCCAAGACAATCCGAGTAACATTAGCATTAAAACTCCAAATAGATAATAGTTCCTTCTAGCCATTAATTGAGTTTATGGTAAAAATGTAATTTTCCTTCAGGAAGCGCATTTGGATGCAATATTCTTATTAAATCTTCCAGTACTTTGTGAGGTTCAATGGCACTTTTTTCCCAAAACAAATTCATGTTGGGAGAATAGCAATAGACCTTATTGTTCTGGAGCATTGGGAGGAACTGTGTTTTGGAAGCGTGTTTCAGTATTGCTGCCTTACTTGGAAATCCAGGGTTGAACCAAAATTCAGTTTCCTTGTTTTCTGTGATAACTTCTTCAATCGACTTTTCAATACTTGGCTGCATGGAAGAAGTTTTCGAGTAGATGTAATTTCCACCTGCATCCGCAAACAAAGCTGCATTATAACTTTGGGCTGCTGGTGCATACCAAATTTCAGAAATTAAATTGCCACTAATCAAACTAGGTTTGTTTTTTTGCTTCGCTGCTATTTTTTTTAATTGCTTATATTCCTTCTCGATGGATTGAAAAAGGGTAAATGCTTCATTCTCTTTTCCGATTAAATAGCCGTATAATAAAATCCATTCCGCTTTTCCAAGAGGGTGCTGTTCTTGCCAATCAGCAATGGGAATACATGCAATATTTAGTTTTTTCAATTTTTCTTCTCCTGGATAACCATTTCCAAAATCGTCGTAAAGTACATATTTGGATTGCGAAGCAACAATTTCTTCTAATGAAATTCCAGTTTCAGAATGGTAGGACTTCATTTTTTTTTCATTGATCAATCGAACTAAGTGCTGATCGTAGATGTATTTTTTATCTGGAACGATGTTGATGCTTTTGTAAGCATTTAGTTTCGTTAACATCCCAATTTGGGTTGCCGATAACACAGCTAAGTTTTTTATTGGTAGCGTGATTGAATTGCGGGTTTCATTCTTTTTCTTTCGATGAAAATCTGTCCGAAAGATGATGGAATCATTTTTTTTATTCAGAATTTCAATTTTGACTATTGAACCGTTGTCGTAAATTTTTAGATTTTTCGCGTAGCGAATAACATTCCCTTGATGAGTTGAAGATTTTACATTGTCATCTTTTTCAGCAGTTGAGTGATTACAGCTGACGAGCAGTAGGAGACAAACGGATGAAAGGAATACAAATGTTTTCATTGCTCAAATTTACCTTTTCTTATTGAATAGTAAGAAACAAAAAAATCCCGATTTCAAGTAGAAACCGGGATTTAATATGATTGTTAATTGAAATTATTCTCCAACAACTTCAAATGTGAATACAGGTTTAACTCCTTTGAAAAGGGTTGCTTCTGCTTCGTATGATCCAACTTCTCTAATTGGCTCATCTTTAATTTTTAACGATTTACGATCGATATCAAATCCTACTTTTTTCAACGCTTCAGCTAACTGAACAGTGTTTACAGAACCAAAGATTTTTCCATTCTCACCAGCTTTCGTGGTGATAGTGATAGATTGAGCCTCCAATTTAGTAGCAACTTCTTGTGCTTCAGCAAGTAATTTTGATTCTTTATGTGCTTTTTGACGAAGAATTTCTTCGTGTGCCTTTTTAGCAGATGCAGTTGCAAGAATTGCATATCCTTGAGGAATCAAAAAGTTTCGTCCATAACCTGGTTTTACACTAACAATCTCGTTTGCGTATCCTAGTTTATCAACATTTTTCTTTAGAATAACTTCCATTTTTTCAAATATTATACGTGTTCAACAACTAATTATTTTAACATATCACCTACGTAAGGCAAAATTGCTAGGTGACGAGCACGTTTGATCGCTTTGTTTACCTTTTTTTGGTATTTAGCAGATGTACCAGTCAAACGACGAGGAAGAATCTTCCCTTGCTCATTGATCAATTTCAATAAGAAATTTGGATCTTTATAGTCGATGAATTTGATGCCAGATTTTTTGAAACGGCAATATTTTTCTTTTTTGATCTCGATGTTAATCGGAGTCAAATAGCGGATATCATTTTGTGACATTTCTTTAAATTTTTAATTGTGAATAATTATGCTTCGATTGACGTTGTTTTCTTTTCGCCAATTCTCACTCTTCTTTTAACAGAATACTCCAAATGGTCTTTCTCCATTTTCACTGTTAAGAAACGTAAGATACGCTCATCACGTTTAAACATTAGTTCAATGTCAGCAACAGTTGAACCTTCAGATTGGAACTCTACCATAAAGTAGAATCCTGTAGATTTTTTCTGGATTGGGTACGCCATTTTGCGCATCCCCCAATTCTCAGTTTGTGTAATTTTTGCACCAAAAGCTGTAATATCGCTTTCGTACTTTTTTACTGCTTCCTTTGCCTGATCATCAGACAAAACGGGAGTTAAAATGAAAACAGTTTCGTAAGAATTCATAAAACTTGAATTAATTAATAAATAAATTTGGGTTGCAAAGATAGTGTTTTATTCTTTAAATCCAACACTTACATTGATTTAAATAAAAAAGGCGGCATCTTTTCAGATACCGCCTTTTGAACTATTTTATCTCGATTAGTTTTTTACAACTCGTTTCATAATTGAACCGTTTGTTGTTTTAATCGTGAAGAAGTATACTCCAGTGCTTACAGTAGAAAGATCTACTTGCTCACCTGAGTTAATTACTTTTTCGATAATCATTTTTCCTTGTGCATCTCTCACTTCTAAAGTAGCAGATGAAATGCTCATTTGGATAGTAACGAAATCACGTGTTGGATTCGGCATCAATTGAATTTCAACATTTGTCAATTCTTTGATTCCAATGTAATCAATTACAACACAGCTTGAAGTGTCATCACATGTTCCGTTTGATACTACTACCGAATATGATCCGTTTACTGCTGGTGAGAAGGTTTGAGTGTTGGCTCCTGAAATTGAGTTTCCAGTTGCACAATCAATCCATTCGTAAGTGGCACCCGCGGAAGCAGTGATCGTAGCATCACCATTATCTGTAGCAGTAGCTACTGGTGTTACGGTGATTGTTAAGTTTAATGTAACGATTGAGTCACATCCGTTTGCTGCTCCACCAACGATAGTGTGTGTTGCAGTTGAGTTAGATGCGGTGTACGTTACGTTGTTAATCCAAGTGTATGAATCACAAGCTGCTTGAACATCAACACCAGTTGTTGGTTGGTTGATTGTTAAGTTCAAAGTAACAATTGAGTCACATCCATTTGCTGCTCCACCAACGATAGTGTGTGTTGCAGTGTTATTAGATGTTGTGTACGTTACGTTGTTAATCCATGTGTACGACACACAAGCTGTTTGAACATCAACACCAGTTGTTGGTTGGTTAATCGTTAAGTTCAAAGTAACTGTTGAATCACATCCATTTGCTGCTCCACCAACGATAGTGTGTGTTGCAGTGCTATTAGAAGCGGTGTACGTTACGTTGTTAATCCATGTGTACGACACACAAGCTGTTTGAACATCAACACCAGTTGTTGGTTGGTTGATTGTTAAGTTCAAAGTAACTGTTGAATCACAACCGTTTGCTGCTCCACCAACGATAGTGTGTGTTGCAGTATTATTAGATGCGGTGTACGTTACGTTGTTAATCCATGTATAAGAAACACAAGCTGTTTGAACATCAACACCAGTTGTTGGTTGGTTGATTGTCAAGTTCAAAGTAACAATTGAGTCACAACCGTTTGCTGCTCCACCAACGATAGTGTGTGTTGCAGTGTTATTAGATGCTGTGTACGTTACGTTGTTAATCCATGTATAAGAAACACAAGCTGTTTGAACATCAACACCAGTTGTTGGTTGGTTGATTGTCAAGTTCAAAGTAACAATTGAGTCACATCCATTTGCTGCTCCACCAACAATAGTGTGTGTTGCAGTGTTGTTAGATGTAGTATATGTTACGTTATTAATCCATGTGTATGAAACACAAGCTGTTTGAACATCTGTTCCGGTAGCAATTGGGTTGATCGTTAAGTTTAACGTTACAATTGAATCACATCCGTTTGCTGCACCACCAACGATCGTATGAGTTGCAGTTGAATTAGAAGCCATATAAGTTGTTCCATTGATCCATGTGTACGAACCACATGCCGCTTGAACATCGGTTCCAGTAGCAATTGGGTTGATTGTTAAGTTCAATGTTGCAATTGAATCACACCCTAGAGTATTAACTAAAGTTTGAGTAAATGAACCAGAAGAATTGTAAGTTGTTCCATTTGTCCACGTATATGAACCACAAGCAGTAATGTTTGTAGTTGAACTTGAAGTACCATTTACAGTTACCGTTACTGGCGTTCTTGTCGCAGAAACACACGTTCCATTCGTTCCTTCCGCGAAGAAAGTGTAAACTCCTGGAGTATTCGTTGTTGGCAACAATGCAGTTCCAACAGTTTGGAATGGAGTTCCTGTACCTTGTAATACGCCAGCAGAAGCTGCATCATACCAATTGGTGGCAGTTGCATTAGTTACTGTGTAGTTAATTACCAATGAACCAACTGATGTTCCGGTAGGGAAGGTACACTCTACACCAGCATTATCATCATATCTATCATAATAATGCAATGAAACTGTTCCACCAGCAGGTGCATATGTTCCTGAATAGGCACGTGTGAAGTTAAAAGGTGTTGTTGATCCTGGAGCACCAGTGCCGTTTTGGTAGTTGGCAGCATAAGCACCACTGAATGCAAAGTAAACATCGTTAGCCCAACTTCCTCCTAGTGGAGTTAAATTGTTCATCGTATAGTTTACACTCGTTACAACTGCTCCTGCAGGTAAAGCAGGTAAAGTTGCTGTTGCAATTACATTAGGATTCAACGTTGTTGTAGTTGGAATAGTACTTGTTCCTATCACAGCTGGTTGTCCAGCTAGACCAAATGTTGCTGTAGTTGATAAAGCAGCACTAACTGGAACTACTAATGTAGCTGAAGTAACACCCTGACAAATAACAACATTGCTAATCCCTAAAGGCGCTTGAATTGCCGCTGGTTCAGTAATAGAAATTGATTGTAAAGTACTTTGGAAACCAAGTGTATTTTGTACAACTACTGTGTGACTTCCTGGAGTTAAATTAGTTGGAATTGGTCCAAAAGCACCTCCATCAACAGAGTAAGAACTTGCAGTTCCGCATGATTCAGTAGCTAAAGTAAACGTACCATTGTTTGCTGCATTACATGTAACATTTACAGGAGTAACAGTTGCAGTATATGGATTAACCGTAACCAATACAGAAGATAATGCGCTACAACCTCCATCAATACCAGCTACATCATAAGTGTATGTTCCTGCTTGCGTTGGTGTAATTGTAATGTTAGATCCAGTTTGTGATACTAGACCACTTCCAGCGTCTGCATTTGTCCATGTGTAAGTGTATGATTGTAAAGGAGTAGGGTTGTCATTTACTACACTTAAGTTCACAGACGCACCAATACAAATTGTTGCAAAATCTACCGAAGCAGTAATATCATCTGCGGTAGCCACAGTAACAGTAACAGCAGTTCTTGCAGATTCACAACCAGTTACTGTGTTTAATTCAGCCACATAAAAAGTGGTAGTGGAAGAAATTGCAGTAGTGTAAGTTGTTGATGTACTTGTTTGTAAAGCTGTTCCTGCTGTAGCCGCATCGTACCAAATAAATGATGGAGTTGGAAGACCGCTTGTTGAAACCACACTTGCAGTTGGAATAGCAGCGCCACATTGTGCTGAATTTGTAGCAGTTGGTGCTGTAGGAAGTGGGTTTGTTGTCAAAGTAACATTTCCTGTTGCAGCACATCCGTTTGGAGCAGAAACAAGTACAGAATAGGTCTCAGCAGTAATTACCGCACTTGCAACTGGGTTAGCAATTGATGTTGAACTTAAATAAGTTGCAGGACTCCAAGCGTATGTCAATACAGGTGCTACTGGAGGTGTGAATGTGTAAATAGTTCCTGTTGGGTAATTTACTTCCGAAGAAATAGTTGAGTTTTCAACTGTTGAACTTACTGTTGATGCACTTGCTGGTGCCAAAGGAGTTACACTTAAGTAATTTCCTGTTGCTCCTGAAATTCCAATTGAAGCACCCACAGTCAATGCAGCGCTTGTTGAGCCATAAACTAATTCAATAACACCAGTAGTTTCATGTAAAATAGCTTGACAATCAATTGTTGGGCTAGTGGTAGATCCGATACTTCCAACGTGCATTCCTGTCCATTGTACAGTTAAAACTCTGTTTGGAGCAGTACCTGTTGTTGAATAAGTAATAACACCACCTGTCATGTTGTTATCATCCCATAATGGAGCGATACAATTTGCAGTGGTTGCTAGGCTATTTGCACTAAATCCAGTAATTGCAACAGTTGTTTGCCCCAATTCAATTAATCCATTTGTACGTGCGCCAAATTTTGTGAACGTATTTCCGTTATACGGGAATGTAAATCCAATATCAAGGTTTCCAATACCAGAATCATCTTGAGAAGCAGTTGTTAAGTTAGTACCAGTAATTGCAGTGTACGTTCCAGTTGATCCTGCAAAAGAATAAACTGAAGCAGTTTGGTTATATGCTAAAGTTGCATTTACTTGCAGTTGAGCATCCTCTCCAATACAAACCGCTGCCGGAGTTGCGGTGATAGAAGAAATTATTGGAGCATTAACAACCGTTACAGTAACATTAACTGGCAAACTTGGGCAACCTAAAGCACTACCTAAAACAGTGTAAGTTGTTGTACCAGATGGAGAAGCATTAACCGTTGCGCCTGTAATAGCAGACAAACCAGTTGCTGGTGACCAAGCAAAAGATGTTGCGCCACTTGCTGTCAAAGAAACAGCTGTGCCTGGGTTACAATATGTAGCACTTGAAGGTGTTACAGCAACTAATGGTGTAGGGTTAACAACCAATGTGTATTCATTTGATAATCCAGTTAACGAACCAAAAGAACAAGTAGTTTCTAGTAAATAATAGTAAGTACCTGGTGTAAGTGCTGCGGTAGTGTACGAAGCAGTTGTTGCTCCTGTTCCACCTGTAACATTAACATATGGTCCACCTGCAGTTGTAGAAATTTTCCATTGGTAAGAGTTGCCAAATTCATTTGAAACTCCTACAGATGTTATTGTTCTTGTTGTTCCTTCACAATTTGTGTTAGTTGCAGGAGAAATAGTTCCTCCGTTTGCTGCTGAACAGTTAACAATAGCAGTTTCGAATTCATCAGCACCCATATCTGGAGCTGTTCCTGTTCCACCATACCCACCATTTCCTTGACGGATTTCATTATCAAAGTCAGTTGTAATTCCAGCAATATTTACACCCCCACTTTCAATTCCCGAAGGTAACGCAGTGTTAATATGCAAGAAATTGGCATTTGATCCTGTTGTATTAATAAAGTTTGGTACTTCACTAATTGAATTAGCATCTCTTGGCGCCATTGCAGCTTGATAAGCAGCTAATGTAGCAATAGGAGTTGTTCCATCTGTATAAATCGTTGATGCAACGAAGTCATTACGGTTAGAGGCTCCTTGATAAGTAGTTAATGTTGCAGATGAACGTCGGTAAGCCACAGCCAAACCAGTTCCGTTTGCAGAAGAACTGTTTACAAAGATGTTGTTGTTCAGTGAAAGGTTCGCTGAAGTTGCAGCTGAAATAGCTGATGAACCGAAATTTGCACCAGCAGATGAGGCTGTTAATCTTATCGTGTTATAGTATACATTTGTTGTTGTACTTCCTGTCACATTGATACCATTCAATGGATTAGCGGCATTGGCAAACGGAGTTCTTACATCTCCAATCAAGTTGTTGATTGCATTAACCGTTGTTCCACCTGAAATCAATATTCCGTTTACGGTTGGATTCGTGGAATTCGACGCTAAATCATAGATTTTGTTTGTAGAAATTGTAGTTGTTGTGCCACCACTTGTGCTAATGCCTGAAATTGCTCCTGCAGTTCCACCTGTAGTTCCTGTAGAAACGAGATTGTAAATGGTGTTGTTTTGAACCGTAACAGTACCAACTGAGGTAAAGATTCCATTAAACGAAGCACCACCTGCACCACCAGAGGTAGTTGCGAAACCATAAATTTGGTTTCCCGTAATCGTTTTAGTACCTGCAACTGTATTCTCACGAATTCCCGTAATAGTACCCGTTGTTGGTGTGGATAAATTACGAACGATATTATTAGTAATATTTACTGCTACTGCGCTTGACAAGCTATAAATACCATCGATACCACCCGTTGAACTCGGTGTAACGTATGCTATGTTTTCTATTGTATTTCCAGAAGCAGTTTGTGTTGGTGAGGTTCCCAAAACAATTCCTCGTGTTGTACCACCGGCAATTGAAGTTCTAGCAAAATTTTGAATCACATTATTATTGACTGCAAGAGATGTTGAAGGGCTTCCTCCATTAATACCAATTAGCGTACCAGTACCAGCTATTACATTTTGAGCTGCGGGTAAAGAAAGTACGCTCGTAACCGTGTTGCCAATTATGTTAACATTTGCAGCACTTGACACACTTGCTATTCCAGTTGCGCTGCCCGTAGTAGCAGTAGAATATGCCAAACTAACGAGGTTGTTTGAGATATTAATTGTATTGGAAGCTGCGGTAGCTCCAGATGAGTTAGAAATACCTTCAAGCAATGAAGTCGCAGCTCCAGATTGCATTGTAATAATATTATTATTAACAGTAGTGTTAGCTGAAGTAGCCGCTCCAATTAAAACACCTCTCAACGTGGAAACATGGTTTGAACCAGCACCAGTATTGTTGTTAATTGTATTATAGGAAATGTTTGGTGACCATTGATTTACAGTACGAATACCAGCAGCAGGATTAGTTGCAGAAGCAGCACCACCGAAGTTTACAATCGTATTTCCTGTTAAAGCTGATGCTCCACCAACATCGTTTCCAGTATCACCAAGTGTAAATGGTGAAGCGGCAGCAAAACCAGCAAGAGAGATTCCAATATTTACGTTGGAAATAGTGTTTGAATAGATTTGATTATTTGAGTTTGATCCAGAAGCAGCAGTAACTGTAACCGTTGTAGCTTGGGCACTGATTAGAGCGTTTGTTAAATTTATACCTCTTGAACCGTCAAATGAAGGTCCTGATCCAGTTCCGTTATTAATATTACTAAGCGATACATTACAATTTCTGATAATATTGAACTGACAACCATCTATTGCAGAAGCTTTAAACATAGCGTAACCATATTCCATGGTAGAAGGATTAGTTGTATTAGCAGCATTTTCTGTTACATCAACTCCATCAATTGTTACGTAATCTGAACCTACAAGTGCAAAAACACCATCTTGAACCGCAGTTCCAGGCGTTCCAACTCCTCCAGTGTATGAAGTAATAATTGGATTAGCACCAGCACCTGATTTTTGAATTACGATTGGATTGGCTGCTGTTCCTGTTGCTGTTAATGCAATTACAGCAGTTGAAGTTTCTGTGTGACCAGCTGCAACATTTACAACTACACCACCGGCTCCAATTCCAACTGAATTTGCATCAGTTACAAAAGCGCTAATCGAAGCATAATCACCAGGAATTGTTTTAATCCCAGTTAATTGTGCCTTTAAGGTTGATGCTGAAAAAACAATTGCCATCAAAAGCAATGATTTTTTGAAAACATCTTTAAAGTTCATGTTTCTCATATTAAAATTAATTTGTGCAAAAGTCGAGATATTTAAGGTAGAAAGTATTCATTGTTAAAAACTATATATTTTTGTGTTAATTACTTTTGAAGAAGGTGGTTTTGTAAAAATTTATACAGAATGTTGTTTTTTAATAAAGTTCACAACTTCAATATTTAGTATTTCATCACTTTTTTCTTGAGTATTTGCAACTAAATAGATGATTTGAATAAAGAATTATTCTAAATAAACGAGGAGATCCAAAATAAGAAGCGAGTAGCTATTTTTATTTTCTGTGAAATTGATTAATTTCGCAGCACTTAAAAATAACTCAAAAACACATTATGGTATTCGACTTGGACATGATTCGCAAAGTGTACGCTAAATTCCCTGAGCGTATTGAAGCTGCTAGAAAAGTAGTTGGTAAACCGCTTACTTTATCAGAAAAAATTCTTTATGCCCACCTTTGGGATGGTAATGCAACCCTTGCTCATGAACGAGGGAATTCCTATGTGGATTTTGCTCCAGACCGCGTCGCTATGCAAGATGCAACAGCTCAAATGGCTTTGCTTCAGTTTATGCAAGCGGGTAAAAAGAAAGTCGCAGTTCCGTCTACAGTGCATGCCGATCACCTTATCCAAGCGAAAGTTGGTGCAACAAAAGATTTGCAAGAATCTTTGAATCAGAATAACGAAGTGTTCCAATTTCTATCTTCCATTTCCAATAAATATGGTATTGGTTTTTGGAAGCCAGGAGCTGGAATTATTCACCAAGTAGTTTTAGAAAATTATGCGTTTCCAGGTGGAATGATGATTGGAACGGATTCTCACACTGTTAATGCTGGTGGACTTGGAATGGTAGCTATTGGTGTGGGTGGTGCTGATGCTGTTGACGTTATGGCAGGAATGGCTTGGGAATTAAAGTTTCCAAAGTTGATCGGTATAAAATTAACTGGTAAATTGAACGGGTGGACTTCCGCTAAAGATGTTATCCTGAAAGTTGCTGATATTCTTACCGTAAAAGGTGGAACTGGAGCAATAGTTGAATATTTTGGCGATGGTGCTATTTCTTTGTCTTGTACAGGAAAAGGTACTATTTGCAACATGGGTGCTGAAATTGGTGCTACAACATCAACATTTGGATACGATGATTCCATGAGGAGATATTTAATTGCTACAGGTCGACAAGAAGTTGTTGATGCAGCAGATTTAATCGCCGAACATTTAACAGGTGATCCTGAAGTGTATGCTCAACCAGAAGCATATTTTGATGAAGTAATTGAAATTAACTTAAGTGAACTTGAACCTCACATTAATGGACCTTTCACACCTGATCGTGGAACACCAGTTTCTAAAATGCGAAGAGACGCTGAGGAAAATGGATGGCCAATGAAAGTAGAGTGGGGACTCATCGGTTCATGTACAAATTCATCTTACGAAGATATGGCACGCGCTGCTTCTATCGTTGAGCAAGCTGTTGCACATGGAATCACTCCGAAAGCTGAGTTTGGAATCAATCCTGGATCTGAACAAGTTCGATATACTGTTGATCGTGATGGAATTTTAGCAACATTTGAAAAAATGGGAACTAAAATTTTCACGAATGCTTGTGGTCCATGTATCGGTCAATGGGATCGTGAAGGTGCCGACAAACAAGAAAAGAATACAATTATTCACTCTTTCAACCGTAATTTCTCGAAAAGAGCGGATGGAAATCCAAATACACATGCGTTTGTGACATCTCCGGAAATGGTTGCAGCAATTGCAATCGCGGGTGATTTAGGATTCAATCCTTTAACGGATACATTGACAAATGATAAGGGAGAACAAGTGAAATTCTTACCTCCAGTTGGAGATGAACTTCCTAAAAAAGGATTCGCAGTAGAAGATAATGGATACCAAGCTCCAGCAGCTGACGGAAGTGGCGTTGAAGTACTCGTTGCTGCTGATTCATCACGCCTTCAATTACTTGAAAATTTCCCAGTTTGGGACGGTAAAAATGTAAATGGTGCTCGATTGCTAATTAAAGTAAAAGGAAAATGTACTACTGACCATATTTCAATGGCTGGACCTTGGTTGCGTTACCGCGGTCACCTTGATAATATATCTAACAACTTATTAATTGGTGCAGAAAATGCTTTCAATGGTAAGGCAAATGCAGTGGTAAATCAACTAACGAATGAACTTGGTGAAGTGCCTGCTACTGCAAGAGCTTACAAAGCAGCTGGAATTCCATCCATTGTTATTGGAGATCATAATTACGGTGAAGGTTCTTCTCGTGAGCACGCTGCCATGGAACCTCGTCACCTTGGTGTTTTAGCAGTAATCGTTAAATCCTTTGCGCGTATTCACGAAACAAACTTGAAAAAGCAGGGAATGTTAGGATTAACATTTGCAAATGAAGCTGATTACGAAAAAATTAAGGAAGACGATTCATTTAACTTTATTGATTTAGATGTCTTTGCTCCAAGTAAACAATTGACCTTGGAACTTGTACATGCCAATGGTTCAAAAGAGGAAATCAAATTGAATCATACCTACAATGCTTCTCAGATTGAATGGTTTAAAGCAGGGTCTGCATTGAACTTGATTAAATTAGAAAATCTTAAATAAGGAGTTCGAATTAAATTCTAGAAAGCGTCTAAATCTATTGGACGCTTTTTTTTGTGCATTTAGATGTTGAAAAGAATCTAGAATTTGTTGTTTATTTTATTCGAATATTTCTACTTTTAGCTAAACTATTAAACCTAAAAATGGATAAACAACTACAGGCTCTTGTGAATGAATATTCGGGAAAGTTCTTTGCAAGCAATTCAGAAATTCCTGTAAGCCAACAAAAAGGAATTCAAAAAGAAATTTCCAATGTCGTTAAAAATCAAATGGCTTCTCAAGTAAATTCTGGGAGTTTTACCGATTTACTAGAATTATTTAAGCAAGGTACTACTTCAGGTGATTTTTCAGGGAATAAGATGTTTGGTGGTATTTCTGATGATTTGGTAGGCTCTCTTACAAATAAGCTAGGTCTTCCTGCTTCCTTAGGCACCACAATAGCAACTTCTGTTCTACCTTCAGTATTGGGTAGTTTAGCGAAAAAAACGGCCGACAAAAATGATTCAAGTATCAATATGAATGATATTATCGCTTCTTTGTCTGGAAAAAAGACTGCTAATAAAGCAGGGGTTGATTTTAACGATGTGTTAGGTTCTGTTTTGGGTGGAGGAAATTCATCCTCGGGTGGTGGATTCGATCTAGGAAGTATTGCTGGAAGCCTAGTAGGAGGTAAGCAAAGTTCAGGTGGAATTTTAGGGTGGATAATGAAACTATTTGGTAAATAATGTAAATTGAAATAATATGGCAACTGATAAAAAAGTAACAAGAGTGGGCGATGATGGAGATCACGCTGCACCATCGCGCGAAGAAAAGGTATTCGTCGCTTCTGACGAAAGTAAAGGAAAAGCAAAACAATTTAGGTTGTTTTCAATCCTGTTTTGGTTAGGAGGAATCATAGCTCAAGTGTTCGCTATTAGAATGCTTTTGAAAGTCCCACAGGGACAAGATGTTAGTTATTTCTGGATGATTTTATTGATAGCTATTGATTTGGCGCTGGTAGTGACTGGTTCATGGTTTTGGAAGAAAGCAAATCGCTTAGATCCGCCATCAGATAGCAATGGTCTTCTGTTTTGGATGCAATCACAATTAGGTATGCTCACCGCAATTATTGCTTTTCTTCCATTGGTAATTTTCATTTTAACCAATAAAAATATAAGCGGTAAACAAAAAGCTATTTTAGGAAGTATCGCTGGAGTAGCTATGCTCATTGCAGGGATAACTGGTTATGATTTCAATCCGCCTTCGCAGGAACAATACACGAAACAAATCAATGAAGTAGAGGAATTACAAGCTGATGGGGCTAATTTAGTTTTTTGGACAAAGTCAGGCACGAAGTATCACCTTTCAGATTCTTGTTCCTACATCAATGGTAAACGAACCGATGAAATTTTCACAGGTACGTTGCAGAAAGCACGTGAAGAAATGAAGATCACAGATTTATGTTCATTATGTAAATCCCGCGCTGAAAAAATTGGAGGAACAGTGGAACAAGTTGGTGATAAGGTTACTGATGTCGTAAATGATGTTGTGACCGACGTGAAAGAGACGGCGGAAGACGCTATGGAAAAGGAATGATCATCCCCTAATATATTTTAAAAAGGAGCTCTTCGGAGTTCCTTTTTTCATTAAAAATCATTATTATTGTGTACATTTTTATGCTATGAAACTATTATTGAATGCATTTGTTATCCTTATTGGATACTCATCTCTCCATGCACAAGACAATCCTAGATATGTCCAAAATGAATTGTTAGTGCAACTTCAACCTGCGGGAAATCTCGAATCTGTGCTTCGTAAATACGAAAACAACTTCGATTTAAAACTTGACCATTTAATTTCAAAACCAATGAATTTGTGGTTATTGACATTTGATCCTACTAAAATTTCAACAGTAAACATGCAAAATCTTTTGCAGCAAGATGATAATATTCGCATTGCAGATTACAATTATTTCCTTGAAATGCGTGAAACAACGCCAGATGATCCTCAATTGTCTCAGCAATGGCATCACGTAAATACTGGTCAAACCGGTGGAACTGCCGATGCCGATATTGATTCTGATTTAGCCTGGGATATGACAACAGGTGGGCAATCGGCTACCAATGATGATATTGTGGTGTGTATTATTGAAAGTGCCAATTTAAATCACAACGATTTGATAAGCAATCGATGGATTAATGTATACGAAATCGAGGCGAATGGAATTGACGATGATGGGAATGGGTATATTGATGATATCATGGGTTGGAATGCGAGTGGTAATAATGCAACAGTAGGCTACGGATCCAATAATTTTTCTACTTCTCATGGAACAAATTGTGTTGGCATGTTCGCAGCGTCTGGTAATAATACATTAGGAGTTGTTGGTGCCAATTGGAATTTGAAAGTAATGATTTCCACTTATTCTCAAATGACACAAAGTGCTGTTATTGCTTCCTTAACATACCCATTAGTGCAGCGTCAATTATGGAATGAAAGCAATGGAACTCAGGGTGCATTTGTGGTTGCAACTTCCGCCTCGTGGGGAATTGATAATGCAGATCCGTCTGCTTATCCGCTATGGTGTGAATTTTATGATACCTTGGGCTACTATGGAATAATCAATGTTGCAGCAACAACTAACAGTAATTTAAATGTTGATACCGCTGGAGATATGCCCACAGCATGTTCTAGTCCTTACATGGTGGGTGTTGGAAGAACAGATCACAATGATGCTACTGCAGGTGGTTACGGACAAACAACAATTTTATTAGGTGCACCAGGAATCAACGTTAGAACAACAGCCAATGGAAATGCATATACCACTACAACGGGAACTTCTTTTGCTTGTCCATTAACTGCAGGCGTTGTTGGCTTGGCATATTCTATTCCATGTCCAGAGTTTATGCAATATGTTCGTGATACACCGCAAGCTGGTGCTGATATGGTTTTGAAAGCATTGAGAAATGGAGTTGATCAAAAAGCAAATCTAGCAACCAAATTTATTAGTGGTGGTCGACTGAATGCAAAAAACACACTTGATTCATTGATGCAGTATTCTTGTTTGTCAGGAGTTGCTGAGAACAAATTAGAATTGCTGTCTTTGTATCCTAATCCTGTTAGTACGGTGTTGAATTTAGAAACAGATTCAGATCAGCATCAATCGGTTGAATTCTATGATGTGAATGGACAAATTGTTTTTGTTGGAGCACTTCAAATAGGGGCCAATCAATTCAATGTTGAGCAATGGAAGAGTGGAATGTACTTTTTTAAAGTTAGAAATGGAAATCGATACGTTGTTCAAACAGGAAAAATTGAAATTATACATTAAGCGCTCATGAATATTATTTCTTTTAATGTGAATGGCGTTAGAGCCATTGCACAAAAATCATTTATTCAAGACATGCAGCAATTAGATGCTGATATCATTTGCCTGCAAGAAACAAAGGCAACTGTTGAACAGGTAAAAGAAACGCTAAGTCTACTAACTTCTTATCATGTTTTTGCCAACGAGGCCGATCGAAAAGGGTATTCGGGAACAGCTATTCTTTCCAAAGAAAAACCAATCTCGGTAAGTTATGATATGGGTAATACAGCGCATGACCAAGAAGGTCGCGTGATTTGCGCGGAGTACGACAATTTTTATTTGATTACCGTTTACGTTCCAAATTCAGGGAGTGAACTATTACGCTTGGACTACCGTCAAACATGGGATGCAGATTTTTTAAAGTACTTAAAAAAGTTGGAAGCTAAGAAACCAGTGATCGTTTGTGGTGACTTTAATGTGGCACATAAAGCCATTGATTTAAAAAATCCAAAACCCAATTACAATAAATCAGCTGGGTATATGCAAGAGGAAATTGATGGGATGGACACGTTCACTAGTAATGGTTTGGTAGACACATTTCGACATTTTTATCCGGAGGAAATTAAATATTCTTGGTGGAGTTACAGAGCAGGAGCACGACAAAAAAATGTTGGCTGGCGTATTGACTACTTCCTTGTTTCTGAGTCGTTTTTACCGAATGTGAAAGATGCCTTAATCTTTAACGAAATCATGGGATCAGATCATTGTCCGGTGGGAGTAGAGTTAAGATAGGAGTAATTAGCTCCTTTTCCGTTGACTGTTAATTAGCGTAGTAATATTACTACTGCGTAGCAATTTTGCTAATTTACTACACAAGTTAAATATCTTCAAAATTGATCACAAAAAAAGCCCTAACTTTCGTTAGAGCTTTTCTCATTTGAATAATCAAATTATTTTTTCCCTTGGCAACAAGCTTTAGCTCCTTCAGTAGAAGTTCCTGGCTTAGCACAAGAAGAAGTTCCTGTAGTTGCTGAACAACAAGCACCTTTTTTCTTAGATTTCTTTTTCTTGTCGTCTTTCTTTTCAATTGACGTATTGTTAGCAGCAGCATAAGCAGTTGATGCAACAGTACCAACGAATGTCATTAATGCGATAGCGAAGATTACTTTTTTCATGATAATTTATTTTTGTTTATGTAAAGATACTAAATATCATTCCAAAGTTGCAAGTTTAGTTACCTGACCCTTAACGATATCGCCAATTTTAACATTTATTTTACTATCTAAGGGTAAAAAAACATCAATTCTAGAGCCAAACTTAATGAATCCAAACTCACTACCAGCGGTAACAGTTTGACCTTCATTTACATAGTAACATATTCTTCTTGCCACCGCACCAGCAATTTGACGGAATAGGATTTCTTTACCTGAGCTATGTTCTGTTACAAAGGTGCTTCTTTCATTCTCCGTGCTACTCTTTGGATGCCAAGCTACTAAGAATAAGCCTGGATGATATTTTACATATTTAATAATTCCTGAAATTGGATTGTAATTGGCATGAACGTTCATGGGCGACATGAAGATCGAAATCTGAATTCGTTTATCGTTGAAGTATTCACTTTCTTGAACTTCTTCAATGACTACGATTTTTCCGTCTGCAGGACAAAGCACATCATTCGCGGTGAATGTAAAAGCTCGTTTTGGAACTCTGAAAAATTGCACAACGAGATAAAACATTACAATTACGCCGATCGTTAGTAGCGCAAAAAGCCATGTCCAACCTGTTAAATTCCATAAAAGAAAAGCGCCAAACTCAATTGCCGACAATAGGATGAAAGCGATAAAAATGATGAGGTAACCTTCTCTGTGAATTTTCATAGTAATAGTTTAGGTGATATAAAGGTACATCATGTACCAAACATAGAAAAATGGAATTGCAAAAAAAGTGGCATCGAAGCGATCAAGGATTCCTCCATGTCCGGGTAATATATCGCCTGAATCTTTCACATTTAGACTTCGTTTTATCTTCGATTCAAAGAGATCACCATAGATCGCACTCAATGCTATGATTAAAGAGCCAACAATCCAAAGAACAGGATCTGAGTAAGCGTAAATTCCAATTAAAGTACCAATCAGTACTGTAAATAAAATTCCACCAATGGTTCCTTCCCATGTTTTGTTGGGGGAGATGTGCTCAATTAATTTTGTCTTCCCAAAAAATCGTCCTGTTAAATACGCAAACGTATCATTGGTCCACACCAGAATAAATACCGCTGCTAGCAATGGAAGCGTAAATTGATTTTTTTCCTGAATTTCAGAGATTTGAAAAGCACAATAAAACGGCACAATTAAATAGACAATTCCAAAAAGAATGATGGAGCTACTGATGACAGGATTTCCTTTTTTGTTCCACAATTCAACTAAAAAAATGGTAAAAGGCATAGCGATAATAAAATACTCCTCATAGCCTATCAGAATGTAAAATACCCAGCTAATGAAAATTCCGTAGGCAGCCATCACAAAAAATATTCCTTTGTAGCGGTTTACACCGACTCCCTCCACATTTTCAAATAACTTGAAATATTCTTTTGCTCCAAGAAAAATGAAGATTCCAAACACCACCATTTGAGCTTCAATACCAAGGAAAATACTTCCTAAAACTACTGCCACAAAAAGTCCGCCAGTGATGGCTCTTTGCACTAAATTATTCATTTAGTCTTCTTTTGCTGTTTCTTCAGTGTTATCTTCTTTTTCTGCTTCGTCAGCTTTTTTTTGCTCCGCAGCAGCTGTAGCAGCAGTTTCTTCCTCCGTAACAGTGAAGTTGGGTACTTCATTTGCCTGCTCAACCGTTTCAGCCATTAATGGAATATCTTCTTCTGTTGCCCAAGGACGTTTTCCGAAAATGGTCTGCAAGTCTTCCTTGAATAATACTTCTGAAATCAACAACTGTTCTGCCAATCGCTCTAAATTAACTTTGTTATCAGTTAACAATTGAATTGCACGTTGATATTGCATTTCAATAATTTTACTCACTTCCTGATCGATTGTACGAGCTGTTTCTTCAGAATATGGTTTTGTGAATGATTCCCTTCCTCGGGAATCATAGTAAGAGATATTTCCTAATTTCTCATTCAAACCATAAACAGATACCATTGCATACGCTTGCTTGGTCACTTTTTCTAAGTCGCTCAGTGCTCCAGTACTAATTCTTCCAAATTGAACAAATTCTGCAGCACGTCCACCTAAAGTAGCACACATTTCATCTAACAATTGCTCAGTGGTGGTAATACTTCGTTCTTCTGGTAAGTACCAAGCAGCACCAAGTGATTGACCTCTCGGCACGATTGTGACTTTAATTAAAGGAGAAGCATGTTCTAATAACCAAGAAACAGAAGCATGACCTGCTTCATGGAAAGCAATTACTTCTTTCTCATGTTTGGTGATGATCTTGTTTTTCTTTTCTAAACCACCCACAATTCGATCAACAGCATCTAAGAAATCTTGTTTTTCAACTTGCTTTTTGTTTTTTCTAGCTGCGAACAATGCTGCTTCGTTACAAAGGTTTGCAATGTCAGCTCCTGAAAAACCTGGTGTTTGTTTCGCTAGAAAATCAATATCCAATCCTTCTGCTAATTTCAATGGCTTCAAATGCACCATGAAAATTTCTTTTCGTTCGTTGATGTCTGGCATGTCAACATAGATTTGACGGTCGAAACGACCTGCACGCATCAAAGCGCTATCCAATACATCAGCACGGTTGGTTGCTGCAAGAATTATGACACCTGAATTGGTTCCAAAACCATCCATTTCTGTCAACAACTGATTCAAAGTGTTTTCGCGTTCATCATTTGTGTTGAAGCTATTTCCTCTTCCACGCGCTCTACCAATTGCATCAATTTCATCAATGAAGATAATTGCTGGAGCCTTTTCTTTCGCTTGTTTGAATAAGTCTCGTACACGAGATGCGCCAACACCAACAAACATTTCAACGAAATCTGATCCTGAAAGTGAGAAGAAAGGAACTTTTGCTTCACCAGCAACCGCTTTTGCTAATAAGGTTTTTCCTGTGCCTGGAGGTCCTACCAAAAGTGCTCCCTTTGGAATTTTCGCTCCAATTTCAGTATAGCGTTGTGGATTTTTTAGAAATTCTACAATTTCTACAATTTCTACTTTTGCTTCTTGTAAACCAGCAACATCTTTGAACGTGATGTTTGTTGACTTCCCTTTCTCATAGACTTGCGCCTTGGATTTTCCGATGTTGAAGATTTGACCTCCGCCACCACCTCCGCCACCAGAACCACCTGTCATTCTGCGCATCACAAAGATCCAAATAACAACAAGGATAAGAATTGGTAATAAGAAGTTTAAAATCGTTCCTAGGTAGTTAATTTCTTCATCTGACACAAAATCAACTGGTGGAATTTGTTTTTTATTCTCTTGGGCAAATTGAACATTTTGATCTGTAATTTTTTTATTCAAAGCCTCCACCTTTTCTTCAAAATTTCCAGCATCAACAATTGCTAATTCGAAAACTGGTTCAGAATTTTTGAATACAGATTTATTAGCGGTCATTGCTTTTTTCAATGCCTTGTATTTCGGATCGTTAGATTTTTTAACGATTTTCTTTCCTTCTTCTGTCAATTTGAAATCAACACGAATTTTATTGATCAAGCGAACATCTTTTACATAGCCATCAATTGCCAATTGGTCAAATGTGCTTTGATACCTTACTGGAAATCTAGATCCTGAAGAGCTAAATAGTTGAAAAGCAATTAATGCAATTCCTATTGCGGCGTAAATCCAATAAATCGAAAAAGGATTTTTTGGAGTTTTATCTTTGTTATTACTGAACGGATTTTTTCCTTGATTATCCGAAGTGTCTTTTTTTGCCATTGTGTTTTAATTTAAGTCAGGAATATCAGTTCGCACTGCATCTGCCCACATGTCTTCTAAATCGTAATGAGAACGAGCGTCTTTGTAAAAAATATGCACTACAACATTGATGTAGTCGAGTAACACCCAGTCACTATTTTGTTTCCCTTCGATGTGCCAAGGTTTTTCCTTTAATTCAGTTCTTGTTTGACGAGCTACTGATGATGCAATACCATCTACTTGCACTGTTGATTCTCCTGTACAAATGACAAAGTAATCACAAACTGCGCTTGATATTTCACGTAAATCAAGTAAAACTATATTTTGTGCTTTGTTACCTTGCATTCCCTCTATAATAGAGTCGCATAGTTTTTTGGAATGATCTACACTTTTAACTTTTCGCATTCTTTGTTTTTAATAATCTACAAATCTATCTATTTTCGTTGATTTAATCTTTGTTTTATTCCCAATGTTTCATTCGATAGGAAAGAAAATAGTACTTCTCGACGAGGTAGATTCTACCAACAATTTTGCTGCCAAGCTGCTTTTGGAGGGTAAATTAGTTCCTGGGACTGTTATAATGGCAGACCATCAAACCGAGGGCCGAGGGCAGAGAACGGCTGTATGGGTGTCTGATGCTGGAGAAAATATGTTGTTTTCTGTGATTTTTGAGCACGACAATATGGCAGTGGCTAATCAGTTTCAATTGAGTCAAATGATTGCCCTTTCGATCGTACATTTTTTAAGAAAAATTGGCATTCCTGCGAAAATCAAGTGGCCAAATGATGTTCTAGTCAATAAAAAGAAAATTGCTGGGGTCTTAATTGAAAACCAACTAGCGGGAGGACTTGTAAGGTCAAGTGTTGTTGGAATTGGAATCAATGCCAATCAACTACAATTTGAAATCACTACAGCAACTAGTATTCGCAAGGAATTGGATGAATTTAAGCCAATACAAGAACTGCTATATCAGTTTATTGGATCATTTAATGAATTGACGGAGAAAATTCATTCTCAGGAAGAGTTGCAATCAAACTATTTACAAGAACTATTTGGATACAAGGAAATCCTTCAATATGAAGATGACCAAGGTGAATTCGCAGGTGAAATAATAGACGTAGCTGCTGACGGACGCTTAATTGTCTTGAAAAATGGAGTTGCGGTAAAATACGATCTAAAAGAAATCAGTCTTCTGCTGGTCTAGCTGAAGCGGAAACTGGATTTTGATCGTAATAGTCTTTCAATTTTTCTGACATATAATTGAATAGTGCGGTTAATGGTTTTTCGACCATCATTTTAAGGAACATATTCACTTCACCATCAAAAAGAATTTGACCTTCAGTCAATTTATCAATGTCTTTAAGTGCAATTGTTAATCTAAAAGGGAAGGGAGTACCTTTCCCTGATTTCAAGTAAAGTTCTGTGAACTCAGTTTTGCCATCTTCAATCAATGAAATGATAACGCCGCCTTGCACTTTGAATGAACATTCTTCCTCAGTTGCTTTGAAATCTGAAATTTTACCTGTTGGTAATAGATATTCAATGTTTCGGGCGTCTGACAAAAAGTGCATTACCACCTCCGGAGAGGCATTTACAATTACTTTGGTGCTTTCAATTTTCATTGGTAGTTATTTTTTCCAGTTTTGCGGAGCTTCTTTCCAGTCTTTCAACGATTTTAGATCTGCCTCGTTGATGTATGATTTTTTAAGTGCTTCTTCAATTAAGTAGTCGTAATTTGTCAAGGTTATATAAGGACAAACAACTTTTGCAAAATTTTCATCAGATTCTTTAAATCCGTAGGTAAATGTGGCAATCAATCCTTTCACTTCTAATCCACTATTTTTTAATGCCTCAATTGCCTTAACGCTAGATCCACCTGTAGAAATTAAATCTTCAATAAGCACTACTTTTTGTCCTTTTTCGAAATAACCTTCTACTTGATTACCCATGCCATGTTCCTTTGCAGCACTGCGCACATAGATAAACGGAAGTCCTAATTCTTGAGCTACTAACGCACCTTGAGGAACACCACCGGTGGCGATTCCTGCAATTACATCGGGTTTTCCAAATGCCTCAATAATTGCATCTGAGTAGCATTGTCGAATGTATGTGCGAATGTTTGGATAAGAAAGTGTAATTCGGTTATCGCAATAAATTGGCGAATTCCATCCTGATGCCCATTTAAAAGGGTCGTTTGGTTGTAATTTTACGGCCTTTACTTGTAATAAAAATTCTGCAACTTTTAAGGCTCTGTCGTTGTTTAATATCATCTTACTGCAAATGTAGTAAGATTTGTTTGAATAAATTGACAATTGTCGCAAGGTATTTATCCATAATTCTTCAATAGTTGTTAATAGTTTTACCTGTTTAGTAAATTGGCCTTCGATGCTGATTTATTTTATAATTGCTACCTTAGTGCAACTAAATTATACAACATGCATATGCGGTTTCTTTTTTTGATCAGTTTATTTGCTTTGACGCTGGCATCATGCTCTCAGGGAATTTCCGAAGAAGAAAAAGTGGACATCTATCAAATTCAAACTGCAGGAACTTTATCTACAACAGAATACGTCTTTGGGAAAATTGTACAACTTGATGATAAAGTCTGGTACAAATTTGGAGATCGAAAAATACTCATTAGCGTAAAAGCAAAAGTAAAGGCAGGAATAGACCTCTCGAAGATTTCGTCTGATGATATTGAAGTGGAAGGAAATAAAATCACTGTTCATTTACCATTCCCAGAAATTGTGTCATTTGATATGGATCCAAATTTTATTCGTACAAAAATGGAGGATGTCAGCGGACTGCGAGAGGGTTTTACGCAGGAAGAAAAGCTTAAAATTCTTCAACTAGGAGAACAAAGTATCAGAAAAGAGATGATGTCGAGCCAAATTTTGCACGATGCAAAGAAGAATGCATCCGTATTTGTGCGAAATTTTTATCATGATTTAGGATTTAATAGTGTAGAAATTAAATTTAACGACAACGAAGATGTTATTCAGAAAAAGCTATGAGTCACTGTCCAAGTGGTCGACTTTAATCGTTGGCGTTGGAATTTTTGCATTATTACTTGTTGCCATAATTTGGGGGGTGCGTTATTGTCGCAATTTTTCTGCAAGCAATGATTGGCAAATTGAAGACACAGCGCTAAAGTTAGAATCCATCAAGGAAATCACTGAATTATGTACAGTTAGTTTTCGCGATGAAGTGATTGCTGATACCATAGAAAAGTACAAAAGTATGGATGAGCAAATTAATGGTAATATCAATAAATTGAAAAATTATTCTCAATGGAAAGATGCTGTTAAAGGATCGTATATAAAACGGAGATTGACAATGATCATTGGAGCTGAACTCCGTTTTGGCTTTGATTTAAAAAATGGTATTTTCAAAATTGAAAAAGAGGGTGATAGTTCTATCTTAACGATTTCTAAACCTAAGATACTTGATGTGCTAATCACGCCCTCAAAGTCTTCTGTATTTCATGAAGATGGGGAGTGGAATGATGAAGCGAGAAGAAAATTGCAGCGAAAAGCAATCAAGGAAATAACTGCTTATTCAAAGCGATTGAAATTGGATGAAAAAGCAAAAAAACAATTGGAATCTTTGCTTTCAAAGATGATCAAGGCACCCAATAAGTTCTCAGTTAAATACGTTGATTAACTACAACTTATCGAACGCCGTTAAAGAAGATCGCACCCAGGAAGGAATTTCAATCGTGCTTTTCGTTTTCGTATCAAACATAATTTGTGTTGTTGTACCGGAAGAATGAATAACCATTTCATCTCCCTTTTTGGATGTAATCAAATACTCAAGTACAAAGCTTTTGGTTCCCATTTTTTGCGTACGAACATGCACACGGGGGTCTTCTGACGTCAATAATAATTCCTTTTGGAAATCCGCATTTACATTACCAATAAGAAACATGTCTTTTTTCCAATCCCACTGCTCACAGGCTTTGAGCATAAAATAGCCGCGCGCAATCTCGAAATAGGTGATGAAAATTGCGTTGTTTACGTGACCCAAAGCATCCAAATCGTTCCAACGAATTTGAATGGGCATACTGAATTTAAATGATTCCATATTGATTACATTTCTTCTTCGAAGGTAGTTCCTTTTTTAATATCTCCTGAGCTAAAGCCTCTTTTAAACCATTTCATGCGTTGTGCGGCAGTTCCATGGGTAAAAGCATCGGGCATAACCTCCATACCAGCTCTTTTTTGAAGCATGTCGTCACCTATGGCGTTTGCTGTGCTCAAAGCTTCCTCAATATCTCCTTCTTCAATAACGTTTTTGTTTTTTTGAATACGATTAGCCCATAATCCAGCATAAAAGTCGGCTTGCAATTCAAGCGCAACAGATAATTTATTCGATTTCTTTTCTGAACTATTTTGTTGCAATTCATGCACTTTTGTTGATGTGCCAAGTAAATTTTGAACGTGATGTCCAACTTCATGCGCCAATACATACGCACTTGCAAAGTCACCTTTTTTAGCACCATATTTTGCCGTCAATTCTTCAAAGAAACTTAAATCAATGTAAATTTTTTGATCAGCAGGGCAGTAGAAAGGTCCAATGTTCGATTGAGCATCTCCGCAACCAGAAGTTGTTGCACCACGGAATAATACCAAGGTCGGTTCAATGTATGTTTCACCCATTTCAGAAAAAACCTCTTTCCAAACGTCTTCGTTATCGGCCATGCACACTTTGATGAAACTAGCAATCTCGTCATCGCCTTGTTCGTCAGCTACTGCTTGACCAGACGAAGAGCTTTGTGTAGCTTGTTTTAAAATGTCGCCAACAAGTTTACCTGAATCACCTTCTCCGCCACTCAGGAAAAAAGTTGCAATCAAAATAATAATTCCTACTATTCCTCCTCCAACACCTGCCTTACCAACGCCAGACATTTTTCTTCTGTCATCAACATTGCTACTTTCTCTTCTTCCCTGCCATTTCATAGTTGTGTGTATTTGAAATCCGAATTTACAGTTTATCTAAATATAGTTTCGGTATGAGATAAATTATTTTTGAATTTTAATGCCAATTACATTGGGTAATTTCCAAAAATCAGGATTTGAATCTGTGGGGTACGTGTCAGAGACATAGCTTCCAATTCGTTCAATGCAATGGTCTTTGAAGTCTACGTATAAACTTGTTTCAGGGCCACCTTCTAAGTAAATGGCATTTCTCAGATCCTCTTTGAAACCTTTCATAAATTCAATCATCTTATTGTGGGAGTAAGGGGATCGTGAAAAAATAAGCCAGATCTTACCATATTCATCTTTGGCAGCCACCAGCATACTGCAGGATTGCTGTTTTTTACCCCATTCCATAGCTTCACCATTGCAATCAATCATACGCATTCCTTGTGCATAGCAACGATACTTTGTTTTTACTGTTTTCCATTGATCACAAGTTAAATCATAGATTTCGAATTTTGAATCTGAACTGTCTTTTGGATTGAAAGCAATCATGGAATTGTAATCCGGCGTGAATTTCGGATTATTGTGGTGTTTACCATTTTTCATGTAGCCGCGGTGAATAAGACCATTCTCCATATCGTACATTCCTGCATTGATCACAATGTTTAAGTCGAACGAATCTGCCCATTCTGCTGCTGTTAGTCGTGTTCTATTGTATCGAGTAGCATTAAAAAGCTGGAAATCGAGTACTTCAGGATCTAAACGCAAAACGCAGAGACGAGAATTACCAATAGATGATTTCTCTGGAGCAATCATCTCCATGTATTCAACACCTTTTCCTAGCACTGTCCACTTTGGATAAGGATTGACATCTACAATTTTGATCGATTTTTTATTTTTTCTTGAATCCTTCACTTGAGTGCATGAAACAAGGCAAATGCAAAGAAGGAGTGAGGAAAATGAATATTTCAACAGTGTGGAAATGCTTGTTCTTGGTATGTTTGGCGTATTTATTTTCATCGATTTACAATCCAAAAATACCGTAAATATTGGAATAATTAGAAATCAAAAGGCAGTAAAAATCAACCACAAGTAAAATAAGTAGTATCTTTGACGAAATTTCATTGATATGTCAAACAACTTATTAAAAGGTAAAAGAGGAATTATTTTCGGGGCTTTAAATAGTCAATCAATCGCGTGGCATGTAGCAGAAAAAGCGCATGAACAAGGTGCTCAATTTGTGTTAACGAATGCCCCAATTGCAATGAGAATGGGCGAAATTGATGCACTTTCTAAAAAGACTGGCGCAAAAGTGATTGCAGCTGATGCAACGAGCATGGAAGATCTTGAAAAGTTGATTACTGAAGCACAAGAAATTTTAGGTGGAAAACTTGATTTCATTTTACATTCCATAGGAATGAGCGTAAACGTTCGCAAAGGAAATCACTATACTAACGAAAATTACGATTACACAATGAAAGGGCTTGATGTTTCAGCACTTTCATTTCATAGAGTGATGCAGACAGCGATGAAGTTGGATGCAATGAATGATTGGGGTTCAATTGTGGCACTTACCTACATTGCAGCACAACGTGTATTCCCTGATTATAACGATATGGCAGACAATAAAGCCTATTTAGAATCAGTTGCTCGTAGCTTCGGATACCATTATGGAATCGAGAAAAAAGTGCGTGTTAACACGATTTCTCAATCGCCTACAATGACGACTGCAGGTAGTGGTGTGAAAGGATTTACTGAATTCATTAATTTCTCTGAAATGATGTCGCCGCTTGGCAACGCGAATGCAGATGCTTGCGCAGACTATTGTATTTCATTGTTTTCTGATCTTACACGCTATGTAACTATGCAGAACTTATTTCACGACGGAGGTTTCTCTAATACTGGAGTAACGCAGCAAGTGATTGAGCGTTTCGGAGAGAAATAATTTTTTAAGATAAGAAATAGATTTTTTTTACGTTTGGAATTGTATCTAAACAAACAAACTATGCGACTATTTTTTGGATTTCTTCTGTGTACTCAATTTGCTTGCGCTCAAGAATTGAATATAAAAGGAAATCAAGGTGGGATGTTTAGCCTTGGTGTTCGTACAACAATTAGCACGTTTAATCACGGCGATTTCAACAACAACGGTATGGGAGTCGGGGGACAATTTCGTCTTCAATTTGCTGACCGTGTTAATTCCGATTGGTTTTTCGACTACATAAGGGGTAATGTGGGCGATTTTGCGAGCAGAACTGATTATCATATCGGTTGGAGTGTCTTGTTCTATTATTTGAAGAATCCAGCGTTACGTATTCGACCTTATATATTGGCTGGCCATTGCTTCGATTATACGAATATTGTGGACAATAGCAATGCCGCAAATTTTGCGGAAAGATGGAGTTCAGCTGTTCAAGCAGGAACAGGCGTGCATTTCAACTTGAGTCAACGATTAGACCTATCTGTTGTTGGTCAATACATGATTCACCTTGGAAATCATTTGGAAGCGCACAAAATGGGAAATAGTGTGAGTTTTCATGAACATGGTGGAGGTAGTTTGGAAGGACATCTATTATTTCATGTGGGGATCAATTATAAAATTGGCGACTTATGGTAAGAATTTCATTCTTTGGTGTTGCGTTATTTTTACTATTTACAGTAAGTGCGCAAGAAGAAGTTTATATCCGTCCAGGAACGTTAAAAGCTTCATTGACGATTTCTCCTGCAAAAATGTTGAACCGAAATGCAAACAATATTTATTTGAATGGCTTCATCGCTTATCAATTGGATAAAAATGTGAGTTTAAGAGGTGAGTCGTTTGTGTTTATTCCAAATGCAGCTAAAGTGGGTAGTTGGGATGTTTACAAACAACAAATAAAGATTAATGCAGGTGCGTTTTACCATCGTGGAATCAAAAATTGGGACAACTACCTTGGATTTCAGCCGGGTATTCAATTATTTCAAACGTCTACCGATACAAAATATCACGTAGCACCAAATTTTGCGCTAAAAATTGGGACTTGCTACTATGTTTGGAAGTACTTTCATTTTTTTGCTGATTTAACGTATATGAAAGCATCTATCAACGGTATAGGTGGAGTGAGTATGCAAAAAGCAGATGAGCTTATTTTCTCTGCTGGATTGGGATTTCAGATCAACACGCAAAAGAAAGAAATAGTGCGCACGGGGCATGCTGATTTTTAGCTTTAGTTCACTTGATGAAGGAGGAAATTGAGAATTACATGATTTTTTTTTGCGTAGGAAATATTTAAAACACTACAACTTTAAAATTTCAAAACTTTCCTATGTTTGGTAAGCAGATTATTGACTTTTTTTCCACTCTCAAAATTATTTCCTAACTTCAAAAAGTCATTTCAATCTACTTGCACCATGCACTACAAATTGCTGCTTTCAATACTATTCTTGCTAACGAATTTTTTGCTTGAAGCTCAATATCACGATTCTATCAGATTAAATGATATTCGAATTCTTGCTTCGCACAATAGCTATAAGAAAAAGCCAAATCCTAAACTTATAAAATTCCTTCAGAAATACAAGAAGAAATTAGGGGAGGAAAATAATCCTGAGCGAATCGATTATGGACACTTATCATTTGATGAACAATTAAATAATTATTCAATTAGAGGATTTGAACTAGATGTTTATTACGATCCAAAAGGAAAGCTATATCAAAAACGAAAGATCTACAAATTTGTGAAAGGATTGAAACCAAACGCTAAAGTTCCGTCCTTAAATGAACCTGGGTTTAAAATGCTGCATATCGCGGACATTGATTTTGAAACACATTATTATACATTTATTGAAGGATTAAAAGTGATTAAGAAATGGAGTGATGAGCATCCGAAGCACACCCCACTGTTTATTAATATCGAACCAAAGGACAGAAATCCAGGAGATTATTCGAAGTTTTTGAATTTTCTGGGTTTTAAAAAAGCATTGCACTTTGATTCACTGGCATGGAATGCTTTTGAAGATGAAATTCTTTCCGTCATTCCACGAGAGAAAATTGTTTCACCAAATGATTTACAATCTACTTATTCATCTATTAAAGATCGTTTAAAAAATGAGGGTTGGCCAAGTTTAAATGAATGTCTAGGAAAAGTATTTTTTATTATCGATGGAAATTTTGATCATTTCTATCAAAAAGTTGTGCCCAATGGAGTAATGTTTAATTACGATCACACGCCAAATGAATCATCGGCTTTTTTGAAACGAAACAACCCGTTTGAAAATCCTGAAGAAATTCAACAGCAAACAGAACTATATATCGTTAGAACACGATCAGACGTGGAAACAATTGAAGCCAGAAAGAACGATTATTCAATGTACGAAGCCGCTCTAAAATCGCAAGCACAAATTATTTCTACAGATTTTTATGCCAAGGACCCCGCATTTGGAGATTTTCAAATAGTACTTAATATATCAACTAGCAAAAACTTAAAATGGGATTTCATATTGCGGAATCTTTGAATTTAATATTCAATTAATTTAATTAACCTTGAGCTAATAGAAATTAACCAAAAGCATAAATTTAGATCAATTTTAAAGTAATAGCATTAATAGACTTTTGTGAAAATAAAATTCTTATGATGAAAATTACTATTTGTTTGGGGCTACTTATTTGCTCTTTCACCTCCTTTGCCCAAGTCATTACGAAGTGGGATTTCAACTCTGTTCCCTCTGATGGCTCAACATCAACAGGTTCTTTCCTTCCCTCTTCTGGAACTGGAACATTAACATTGATTGGTGGTACTACAAGTACCTTTGCAGCTGGTAATTCAGCAGACCCAAATAGTGCAGACAACTCAGGATTGAATACCACTACTTACCCGGCTTCAGCTACAAATTCTGAAACAGCAGGTATTCAGTTCAATGTTCCTACAACAAGCTTCAGCAATATTGTGGTTGAGTTCATGCAACGTTTATCTAATACGGCAAATAATACTTATGTACTTCAATATACATTAGACAATACAGCAGGTGTTGTGGTTTGGGCAACGGCACAAACGTTTACTTTTGTACCCCAAGCAACAGGAACTGGAGACACTTGGTATACTAGATCTGTTGACCTGTCTGCAATTTCTGGCTTAGATAATAATCCAAATGCTGGTTTCCGATTAGTATCAGCGTTTGACCCTGTTTCAGGGAACTATCTTGCTGCACGCTCAACAAGCTCGTATTCTTCAGGTGGAACTGTTCGGTTTGATTTGATTACCATTCGCGAAAAGCAAGCTAGTGTTTCAATCGCTTCTGCAAATAATTCACAAATTGTAGCAGAAAACGCTGGAACGATTAACATTCCAATTACAACCGCTGATGCAAATACAGGTGCAGTTGAGTTGCAAGTGCAATTGGTGGGGTATTCAAGTGCCACACAAGGTGCGGATTTTGATTGGACGAATACACAAAATAGTACAATTCCAGCGGGCTTTAATGGCGTAACTAACTTTCAAATAAACATCAATGATGATGTAGTTGCTGAGAGAACAGAAACTATTATTGTAAAAGTAACTCCCATAGCAAATGCTCTTGTTAATGCAACTAACTATTACCAAATTATTTATGTGAAGGACAATGATTATGTAGCTCCTACTGCTACGAATGAATTAAATTTATCATTGTTGTCTAGTTTTAGTAATGGTGTTCCAGGATCTACATCCGCAGAAATTGTTGCATATGATTCATCAAATTATCGATTGTTTATTGCGAATAGCATTGATTCAAAATTAGACATTGTTGATTTTGCAAATCCTAGTGCACCAGTCTTATTGAATAGCATCGATATTTCTAGTTATGGAGCAATCAATTCTGTAGCTGTTCACGATGGAGTAGTAGCAATGGCAATTCAAAACACCAATGCGCAATTGAACGGATTTATTGTTTTCCTGGATGAAAATGGTGCTTTTATTAATCAAGTTGATGCAGGAGCGATGCCTGATATGATTACTTTCAACAAAGATTTTACGAAAGTTATTACTGCAAATGAAGGAGAGCCAAGTTTAGATTACTCAGTAGATCCTGAAGGTTCAATAACAATTGTTGACTTAACTCCTGGTTATGCAGCTTTAACAAATGGGAATACTACAACTATTTCCTTAACCAGTTTTAATGGTCAGGCAGCGGCATTACTTGCACAAGGTGTGCGAATTTTTTCAACTAGTGCTTCAGTAGCTCAAGATTTAGAACCAGAATATGTAGCAATTTCAGATGATAACACTAAATTGTATGTCACTTTACAAGAGAATAATGCAATGTTGGTTATTGACTTAACAAACAATACCATTTTGAATTTATATGCTTTAGGAACAAAAGACTATTCATCTAACAATGATGGAATGGATATGAGCGATCAAAATGGACAAATTTTAATTACTTCTATTCCTGTAAAAGGAATGTACATGCCAGATGCCATTTCTTATTCTCAAATCGGAGGACAAGGCTATGTTTTTACTGCAAACGAAGGAGATTCACGTGAATTTGGAACTGTTATTGACGCAAAAAGAATTTCAGCAACAGTTTTAGACCCCACAGCTTTTCCCGATCAAGTCATCCTGAAAAATAATAAATACCTAGGACGATTGAATGCACTTCAGTATTCAGGTGATACTGATGGCGATGGTGATTTTGACCAAATTCATGTGTTAGGTGGTCGTTCTTTCTCTGTTTGGAATGCTTCAACAGGTACTTTGGTTTTTGATTCAAAAGATTTGATTGAGCAAGTGCTTGCGACAGATCCAGTTTACAGTCAAATTTTCAATGCGTCTAACACAACGGGTACTCCTTCATTGAAAAATAGAAGTGATGACAAAGGACCTGAGCCTGAAGGAATTGTAACAACAACAATCAATGGAAGGCACTATCTATTTGTTAGTTTAGAAAGAATTGGTGGTGTGATGGCATTCAATATTGAAAATCCATCCAACCCAATTTATGTTGGGTATAAAAACAACCGTTCATTAACGGGTGCAGCAACAGACGATTTAGGATCTGAAGGAATTATTCATATTTCTGCTGATGAATCGCCAAATGGGGAAGAATTAATTCTATTAGCGAATGAAGTTTCCTCCACAATTTCGGTCTATCAAATTAACACATGTGCCGAAGTTGCAATGGCTGAAGTGGTAGCAACTCAAACTGAAATTTGTGCAGGTGATGACACTCAATTATCGATTGCAGGCGCAGCAACGACTACAGTTCAATGGTTTAATTCTTCATCAGAACTTATTGGAGAAAATGGAAATACGCTTACTGTTGGTGTGGCAGGAAGTTACAAAGTTTTTGTAGAAAGCTCTTTGTACAATTGTGTTGATACCTCAAACGTAATTGATATTACAGTAAATACCCTACCAACTGTTGATGCAGGTATTGATTTCTCACTTTGTGCAGGTGAAGAAGCAACGTTACAAGGTAGCGGAGCGATTTCCTATTCTTGGGATAATAGTATAACAAACGGAACTACTTTTACACCTACCACAACTTTGATTTATGCGGTAACAGGAACGGATGCAAATGGTTGTGAAAATACAGATGATATCCTAGTTACTGTGAATAGCCTACCAACAGTAGATGCTGGAACTGACTTTGCTATATGTGCAGGAGATGAAACAGCATTAACTGGAACGGGAACAGCCACTACTTATACTTGGGACAATAGTGTGATAGATGGTGTTGATTTTGAACCTACTTCAACATTAACATATTCAGTAGCAGGAACAGATGCAAATGGTTGTGAAAATACAGATGATATCTTAGTTACTGTGAATAGCCTACCAACGGTAGATGCTGGAACTGACTTTGCAATATGTGCAGGAGATGAAATAGCATTATATGCAACAGGAACAGCCACCACTTATACTTGGGACAATAGTGTGATAGATGGTGTTGATTTTGAACCTACTTCAACTTTATCTTACACCGTAACAGGAACAGATGCAAATACGTGCGAAAATACAGATGAGGTTGAAGTAACAGTTCATTCTTTACCTCTGGTAAGTGCTGGGGCAGATTTGACGGTTTGTCAAAATACAAATGTGACATTTTCCGGTTCTGGAGCTGTAACCTACACATGGAACAATGGGGTAATTAATAGTGTCGCCTTTCCAGCCAATGCAGCGAATACCTATATAGTTGAAGGTATTGATGTAAACGGTTGTAAAGATCAAGATACCTTGTATTTAGTTGTCAATGCATTGCCAACTGTGGATGCAGGAGTTGATTTTACCGTATGTGAAGAAGTAAACAATGTTACGTTGAATGGATCGGGTGCAGCAAGCTACAGCTGGAGTAACGGTGTTGTAAATGGAGTGCCTTTCACACAATCTGTTGGTACAACTAATTTTACAGTTACAGGTACAGATGCAAATGGATGTATAGATACAGATGTGATTACGGTTGTTTCAGAGTCGTGTGTTGGACTTGACGAATTAAGTATAGATGTTTCAGTTTATCCGAACCCATTCAATTCTTCTATCAGTATTCAAACAAACGAATCTATTCAAATCACATTACTTGATTTACAAGGAAAAATAGTTCGAAAAGTGAGTGTAGAAATAGGAACAGCCACAATTGATTTAAATCAATTAGCAAGTGGGATGTACACGATGATAATTCGCAATGAAAAATCACAAATTCTCATGAAAAAATTGATAAAAGAATAAGTTTATTTTTAGTAGAGGGATGGCGCTGGAGGTTTATCTTCAGCGCTTTTTTGTTTTAGGACGATGTTTATTCCCTCGAACTTTGAACACGACGAGCGAGTTTAACAACAATACCTCTCGGCATAAATCGAATGAATGTCGCGATTGCTTTATTCGAAAAACCATGAATAGCCACTACTTTTCCTTGCAACATTGCTTTGTAGCCATAAATAGCCACCTGTTTGGAAGTAGGGATTTTCTTTCCATCTAATAATTTACTGTCTTCCAATGAAGCGGCAGCATAAAATCCACTTTCTGTCGGGCCGGGACACAATGCTGTGACGGTAATTCCATGTTCTTTAACTTCATTGGCAATGGCCTCGGAAAAATGTAAAACGAAGGCTTTCGTGGCATAATAGACCGACATTAAAGGTCCAGGTAGAAAGGAGGCTACCGATGCAACATTCAAAATTTTACCACTTTTTCGTTGGATCATTTCATCCAGATACAATTTAGTAAATTGGGTTAATGCAATAATATTGAGATCGATCATCATTTTTTGTTTGTCCCAATTCGCTGCTGAAAAGGGCCCATAATCTCCAAATCCAGCATTGTTGATAAGGTAATCGATTTGAATGTTGTGTTCTTGTGTGTATTGAAAAACTTCTAAAGCAGCATTTTCTTTAGAAAGATCTTTTTCCATAACAAGTACACTAATTCCAAATTCCTTTTCGAAGGAACGTTTGATCTCTTCTAATTTATCAATACTTCTTGCTACAAGAACTAAATCACCTTTGTTTGCCGCATGAATTTTTGCTAGTTCGTAGCCAATTCCACCTGATGCTCCTGTTATTAATGCTGTTGTCATGTTTTTTTTGCCTAAATTACTGTTCTTTTCTTGAAATTGGTAAATTTACTAAAGCAACATTTTTATCGATGAGAGATCTAGCAATTAAGTCATTTGACGAATACCAAGAAGCATATAAAAAAAGTATAGAACATCCGAATCAATTTTGGAGTGAGATAGCTCATTCATTTGAATGGATGAAGCCTTGGGATGAAGTAGTAAATTGGAACTTTTTGGAGCCAAAAGTGGAATGGTTTAAAAACGGTAAGTTGAATATTACGGTGAATGCACTCGATCGTCATGTGCGCGAGAATGAACATAAACTTGCCCTTATTTGGGAACCGAATGATCATTCGCACAAAGCACTAAAACTATCGTATAAAGAATTATTGATGAAGGTTTGTCAATTTTCTCACGCCTTAAAAAATAATGGAATTCAGAAAGGGGATCGTGTTTGCATCTACTTACCAATGGTGCCAGAATTAATGATTGCTGTTCTTGCCTGTGCTAGAATTGGGGCTGTTCACTCAGTTGTTTTCGCTGGATTCTCATCGAATTCTTTAGCAGATCGAATAAATGATGCCGCGGCAAAAATGGTCATTACTTCCGATGGAATGAATCGCGGAGCAAAAGAAATGGGATTGAAAAACGTTGTGGATGAAGCGCTAGAAACATGTCCTTCCATTGAAAAGGTAATCGTTCTCAATTGTTTAGATTGGGAGGTTAAAATGCAGACTAGTCGAGATGTTTTTTGGCATGATGCTATCGCTGGATGTGATTCTTTCATTGAGCCTGAAGAAATGGATGCTGAGGACCTTTTATTTATCTTGTACACTTCTGGTTCAACAGGGAAGCCAAAAGGGGTTGTGCATACCTGCGGAGGATACATGGTTGGGGCTGCTTATTCCTTTCAGAATGTATATCAAGTAGAGAAAGATGATGTTTTTTGGTGCACAGCAGATATCGGTTGGATTACCGGTCACTCTTACATTGTTTATGGACCGCTTTTATCTGGGACAACCACTGTCATGTTTGAAGGAATTCCGACCTATCCGCATGCTGGACGTTTTTGGGAAATCATTGATAAATACAGCATTACTCAATTTCTAACTGCCCCCACAGCAATTCGTTCATTGATGGCACTTGGTGAAGATCCGATATTTTCGTATCAACTTGATTCTCTTAAAGTGATAGGTTCTGTTGGCGAACCTATTAATGAGGAGGCATGGAAATGGTTCCATTTGCATATTGGTAAGGAAAAATGTCCATTAGTAGATAATTGGTGGCAAACTGAAACAGGTTCAATTATGATTTCGGGACTCGGTTCAATTTCACCAATGAAGCCCACTTATGCCGGATATCCATTGCCCGGAGTGCATCCTGTTTTGTTAAATCAAGATGGAATAGAAATTGAAGAGCCAAATGTCGAGGGGTATTTGTGCATTAAATCGCCATGGCCTTCGATGCTGAGAACTACGTATGGAGATCATGAACGATGCCGATTAACTTATTTCGATACGTACAAAGGGTATTATTTTACAGGCGATGGTGCAAAACGCGATGAAAATGGAATGTTTCGGATCATCGGAAGGGTCGACGATGTAATCAATGTGTCTGGGCATCGTTTTGGCACTGCTGAAATCGAGAATGCAATAAATACAGCTCCGATTGTCATTGAGTCGGCAGTGGTGGGCTATCCACATCCAATAAAAGGACAATCAATTTATGCATTTGTAGTGTGTGAACCACAACCAAAAGACGAAAGTTTTGCTAAAGGTGAGATAGTTGAAGCTGTTGTTAATGAGATAGGTAGAATTGCAATTCCTGAAAAAATTCAGTTTGTAACAGGCCTCCCGAAAACTAGATCTGGTAAAATTATGCGCCGAATTTTGCGCAAAGTAGCAGAAGGGGAAGTCAGTAGTTTAGGAGATACTTCGACTTTACTCGACCCTCAAATAGTAGATGAAATTGTAAAAAATGCTTTATGAAAAATTTGATTGTTATATGTTTACTTTGCGGCTTTGCGTTCTTGATGAATTCATGTGCTGTATCAAAAAGTGTAGAAGCGAAAGTGGTTCGAGATTGCACAGGAGTGTATGTGCGTATCGATGAAAAGGATTATTTAGTTTGTAATAAATCGAAGTTGGTAAATTTTGAAAATGGAGATTTGGTACTAGTTAAGTCAAACGAAACTGATAACATTGACGAATGCGAAGGAAAAAATGACATTGTTTGTATGATGTATCATGAACATGCTGCAGTGGTTACCGTAAGCTCTATTAAGAAGGTAAAAGTTCGTGACTAGAATGGCAGATAAGGTGATTTTTGAATTGAAAATGAATCAAAAACTGGTAGGAAATATTTAAAACTCTAAAACTTTCCTACTGATTTTTTTTGAGTTGAAATAATTAAATTTTCTTGTGAAATTTTGCCGAAAATCGGCATTCAATCACTAATCTTTCAGTTTAATTAATTTCGATTTAATAGCTTCTAATCTTGAAATGATAATTTCATTTGAAACGTTTTCAATGCTTAATTCAACAGGGTTTTTCGATTTCAAAGCCTTTTTTGCGCCATCTAAAGTGAAACCTTTCACTTTGACCAAATCATAAATTTTGCTAAAAGTTGCGATGTCTTTGGGAGTGAATAGTCGATTTCCCTTCTTGTTTTTCTTTGGTTGAATAAGACCGAATTCCTTTTCCCAGAAACGGATTAACGAAGCATTGACCTCGAACATTGCCGCGACTTCTCCAATCGCGTAATAGAGCTTGGTTAACTTAGTGGTATCAATCATCCTTTATTTTCTTTGAATAATTGTCGAAAATAGTTATAATTTTGTTACCCTAATGCAAGTTTATAGAATCATTTTCAGAATCTTAATAGTTTTTGTCTCACTAATTCCATTAAGTGGTTTTGGGCAAACTGATTCTGTAATTGTGGTGCCACCAGTTAAAGATTCAACACTTGTTGTCGATACTATTCCCAAGAAAAACAGCGAGCAAGTCGATCAAATTATCAATTTCGCCAAAAAATATTTAGGAACGCCTTATCGTTACGGAGGAACAACTCCCTCAGGATTCGATTGCTCTGGATTTATTAATTACATTTTCGGAAATTTCGGATTTAGTTTGACACGTACAAGTTATGGTTTAGCGGAATTCGGTCGCAATGTAAAAATCGCCGACGCGAGAGCAGGGGATCTCATTTTCTTCAAAGGGTCTAGCGTCAGCTCCACACAGGTAGGACACGTTGGTATGGTCATTGAAGTTGGTCCTGGGGTTTTGAAATTCATTCATTCTGCCAACGGCGGTGTGCAAATCACTAATTTTATTGGAAGTCGCTACTATGTTCCTCGCTTCGTGAAACTTAAACGCCTCGATTATGGAGAAGAGTCCACAACTGAATAGAGAACATTGGCTTTTTGTTGTATTGGCAGGTTTGTTTATCACATGCGCTGTAACCGCTGAGTTAATCAGCAATAAGTTAATTCAGATACCACTTGAATTTCATCTTTTTGGAAGTAAAATCGGACCTTTTGAAACTATTGTTGGTGTTTTGCCATGGCCCATTGTTTTTCTTCTAACAGATTTGCTGAATGAGTTTTATGGAGCCAAAGCAGTTCGACGTTTGTCATGGATTACTGCTGCAATGATTGGTGTTGCATTTTTGATAATTTCGCTCGCAATGGCAGTTCCTGCTAAAGTTATAGAAGGATCTAGCTTGGCATCTGATGCTGAATTTAATAAAATGTTAGGACAGGCAAAGATGGTCATCATTGGAAGTATTGCCGCTTTTTTATTGTCACAATTATTAGATGTTCTTATCTTTCAGTGGGTAAAAAAACGAACAGGAAATCGTTTCATTTGGCTGCGAAGTACCGGAAGTACGGTCTTTTCTCAACTTATCGATTCAGTAGTGGTCTTATACATTGGATTTGTTGTGCCAGGCACAATTACAATGAGTCAGTTTTTCGAAGTTGCACCAACAAATTATTTTCTTAAATTGTTGATTGCAATAGCATTAACACCATTTATTTACATCTTACATTTCGTAGTGAAAAAGTACTTTTTTCGCCCCCAATCTTAATCCAAAAGCTGCAATCCGCAATCAAAAATTCAGTATCGTCAATCGAAAAACCCTACGTTTCTGATGTGTAAAATATTAAATGATACACTTGATAAAGTCCTGCTATGGCTGCTAAAAAAGCCCCAGTAAGAAAACAAAGAGCAATTGAACTAGGGGTGTTATTGTAGGTAATTAAGGTACTTGTCGAACCTATCATTATTCCAAGTTCTAGTGCAATAAATAGCGTTCCAGCACCAACACCTCTTCGGTTGTGAGGGGAAAGGTCAGCGGTGTACGCAAATAAAGTTGGACTTATGATACCTGTTGCAATACCAAAGAGGACAGCTGCTAATGTGAAGCCAAAAACACTATTCGTAAGTGGAATGATTAGTAAACTTGTAATCAAAAATCCAATGCCAATCAACATTGTTTGTCTCCGCCCAATGGTATCGGATACACCTGATGTAAATAAGCGCACAAAAATGGTAGAAAGTACATAAAATCCAAAAAACCAACCCTTGTTTTCAATGCCTAAAAATCCAGAGATTTCAGGTACGAGTACAAATATAATTCCCGAAGCTGGTGCAGTAAGAAGCATAACGATCGCTGGATTGATTACACTTTTTTCGACAATGTCTGTTGGACTAATTTTTAAATATTCAAGCTTGAATTTAGCAGGTTTTTCTAATGTTTCTTGAATGTAGAAAATCAATGCAATGGCAACAAATGATAGAAATGCAGAGACATAAAAGAGAAAGTTGATGCCCATTCCGCTAGCAATTAATGATCCCAAGGTTTGTCCAACACCGATACCTAACGAACTAAAGGTTCCAAAAACACCCATTCCTTTCGCTCGCATAGTGGAAGGTAGAATATCTGTAAGCATTGCTGTGGCTCCAGTTGGATAAAATCCTGCGCTAAATCCATGTAAAAATCGAAGGAATAGAAAGAAAAGAACGGTTGAGCAAAGTGGGTACAATAGCGAAACAATAATACAAACTAAAATTCCGCCAACCATTACTTTTTTTCGTCCGATATAATCAGATAGTTTCCCTGAAAAAGGTCTTGAAATTGCTGCTGAAATGGTAAACATGGTGATAATTAATCCTTTCTGATTTTCACCTCCCAATGCACTTATGTAAGAATTTAACTCTGGTAAAATCAGGTTAAAACTGGTCATAAATGTGAAAAACGAAATATTAATCAACCAAAACTTTTTACCAAAACCTGAGAACATGGTGCAAAAGTAGGTAAAAGACTGCTTTACTCAAAGAAGAAAGCCATAAGACTTTTCTACTATCTATTTTGTCTAACAGCGCCTCGCACAGCTATGCAGTGAGCTTGCCGAACTGAGCATACGATGCAATGAGCTTGCGATGCAGTGAGCTTGTCGAATTGTCGAATTGTCGAAGTGAACGATTCTTTTATCTTTTCGCGCAGCAGACTTAATTCCATTTTGTAATTTAGTAGCATGAAAAAAGAAGCAACATTCGGAGCTGGCTGTTTTTGGTGTATTGAGGCCTGCTATAAAGATTTAAATGGAGTTTTAGAGGTGTATCCTGGTTATGCTGGTGGACAGAGAGAAAATCCTACCTACGAGCAAATTTGTTCTGGAGCGACAGGTCATGCTGAGGTAGCACGTGTGGTCTATGATGATGAATTAGTTTCGTTTGATGAACTACTCGAAGTTTTTTGGTTCGTTCATAACCCAACACAACTTAATCGACAAGGGAATGACATTGGGACGCAATACCGTAGTGTTGTTTTTTATCACGATGATTTTCAGAAAGATAGAGTAGTGTACTTTAAGCAAAAATTGACTAATGAAAAGGTATGGGAAGATCCAATTGTAACGCTAAATGAACCGCTTTCATCGTTTTATCGTGCTGAAAAATACCACGAAAACTACTTTGCACTCAATCCTCAAAACGCGTATTGCCAATCTGTAGTTCGACCAAAAGTGGAAAAATTCAGAAAAGTATTCGCCGAAAAATTGAAATAACAGCATCGTCCATTTCGATACGCCTCCATTCTTGTGGCACTCAATGGCCTCGATCGTAAATTCACAATCGTAAATCTAAAATCAATATGTTAGTAACCATTCTCCTTCTAATTCTCACCGTGATCGTAATGCCGGTCGTGTCTTTTTATTTTGGAACGCCTTTAAATACGATTCAAATCGATATTTTGTGGTCGACGGCTTACATTGTTCTTGGGGTTATCATTTATTGTTTTGTTGTGGGCGAACTCTCGAAAAACAATTCCCAGGTAGATAAATTGTGGTCCATAGTGCCAATTGCCTATGTTTGGAACATGACTATTTTGGGCGGAATGAATGAGCGCATGGTGTTAATGGCTATTCTTGTTACCATTTGGGGATCTCGATTAACCTACAATTTTGCACGAAGAGGAGCGTATATTTTGAAGTTTTGGGCAGGAGAAGAAGATTACCGCTGGGAAGTGCTAAGAAAACGGCCCGGATTTAATAAGCCATTTGTGTGGACGCTGTTCAACTTATTTTTCATTTCAGCCTATCAAAATGTACTGATTTTTCTATTCACTTTACCAATTCTCACCGCATTGAGCAGTAGCGCTGCACCACTTTTTTGGGCTGATTACCTTCTTGCAACTATCTATGTTGCTTTTGTGGTCATTGAGTTTATTGCCGACCAACAACAATACAATTTTCAAACAGAAAAGCACAGTCGAATCAACAACAATATTCCTTTAGAGGAATACGGACATGGCTTTGTTCGAACGGGTTTATGGTCGATTGTTCGTCATCCGAACTACGCATCAGAGCAATCCATTTGGGTAGTGTTCTATCTTTTCAGTGTGCTTTCCACAGGCGAGTGGATCAATTGGTCCTTAGCAGGTTGTGTATTGTTAATTATTCTTTTCAAAGGCAGCTCCGATTTCTCTGAATCGCTTTCTGCCGAAAAATATCCAGGCTACAAAGAATACCAAAAGAAAGTACCGAGATTTATTCCGTTTACGAAGTTTTCGTAAATAAAAAATGACTGTCTCTTCAAAAAAAAAGGAAACCTTTCGGTCTCCTTTTCACTTTTTCTATGGCTTTTAATTTTTCACACCGGATTTGTATCTCACCCCATCACCGCTTCTTTTTCATCTATTGGTTTTCTAAAGGCAAATTGACCGTCGAAATTGTCGAGTACAACATTTTGCGATTTATCGACCGTGCCACCAAGAATTGCTTTTGAAAGTGCGTTTAACACATTTTTCTGAATAACACGCTTCACAGGTCGTGCACCAAAAAACGGATCATAGCCCAATTCAACAATGTGTTCAAAGGCTCTGTCAGTAACCACTAAATGAATCTCATTTTGGAGTAACTGTGCTTTTAAATTGTTTAAATGCAATTGGACAATTTCCTTAATGTTTTCTTTCGTCAATGGCAAAAACAGTATCGTTTCGTCAATTCTATTTAAAAATTCTGGTCGGATGGTTTGCTTCAATAATTCAATGATTTCGTCGCGAACTCCTTCGCTAATTGCTTCATATTGATTTGGTTTTACTTTGTCAAAACGCTCATGAATAATGTGCGATCCTAAATTGGAGGTCATAATAATGATGGTATTTTTAAAATTCACAACTCTTCCTTTATTATCGGTGAGTCGACCATCATCCAACACTTGCAGTAAAATATTAAACACATCGGGGTGTGCTTTTTCAATTTCATCGAGCAAAACAATCGAGTAGGGTCTGCGACGAACTGCTTCCGTCAATTGACCACCTTCATCATATCCCACATACCCCGGAGGAGCACCAACTAGGCGAGAAACAGAGTGTTTTTCTTGGTATTCCGACATATCAATACGGGTCATAGCATTTTCGTCATTAAATAAATAATCCGCCAATGCTTTGGCAAGTTCAGTTTTTCCGACGCCAGTTGTGCCAAGGAAAATGAATGAGCCAATCGGACGTTTAGCATCTTGCAAGCCAGCACGAGATCTTCTAACAGCATCAGAAAGCGCTACAATTGCATCTTCTTGTCCCACCACTTTCTTCCCTAGCTCAGCTTCCATCTGCAACAATTTGGTAACTTCACTTTCAATCATTTTAGAAACTGGAATTCCGGTCCATTTGGAAACAACTTCTGCAATTTCTTCGGTATCTACTTCTTCTTTAATCATTTTTGAAGTAGCTTGAACTGTCAACAAATGTTGTTTTAATTCTTCTAGCTTTTTTTCTTCCGCACCAATTTTTCCATACCGAATTTCAGCAACTTTTCCATAATCGCCATTGCGTTCTGCTAAATCGGCTTCAAATTTCAATTGTTCAATGGCTTCTTTTGTCTGTTGAACACCATCCACAACATCGCGTTCTGATTTCCATCTGGCTAAAAATCCATCACGTTCTTCCGACAATGTTGCCAATTCTTTTTCCAACGCACCTAGTTTCTTGGCGTCGTTTTCTCGCTTAATGGCTTCACGCTCAATCTCTAGTTGCATAATTTTGCGTTCCAATTCATCTAAAACTTCAGGTTTAGAATTAATCTCCATGCGCAATTTAGAAGCTGCTTCGTCAATTAAATCTATCGCTTTGTCGGGTAAATGACGATCAGTGATGTACCGTTGAGAAAGCTCCACCGCAGCAATAATAGCAGCATCTTTAATCAATACTTTATGATGATTTTCGTACTTATCTTTTATACCACGAAGAATGGAAATAGCATCTTCGGTGCTGGGCTCATCTACTAATACGGTTTGAAATCGACGAACTAAGGCTTTGTCTTTTTCGAAGTATTTTTGATATTCGTTCAATGTAGTTGCTCCAACTGCTCTTAATTCGCCACGTGCTAAAGCAGGTTTCAAAATGTTAGCTGCATCCATAGCGCCATCTCCACCACCAGCTCCAACTAAGGTGTGAATTTCATCTATGAACAATATAATTTCACCTTCAGCAGCAATAACTTCTTTTATTACTGACTTCAATCGTTCTTCAAACTCTCCTTTGTATTTTGCACCTGCAACCAAAGCGCCCATATCTAATGAGTACACAGTTTTTGATTTCAAGTTTTCTGGAACGTCACCTGTCACAATTCTGTGTGCTAACCCTTCCGCTATCGCTGTTTTTCCAACACCAGGTTCACCAATAAGTATCGGATTGTTTTTAGTTCTTCGCGTAAGAATTTGAAGCACTCTGCGAATTTCATCATCTCTTCCAATCACTGGGTCGAGCTTGCCACTTTCTGCAAGAGAATTTAGATTTTTAGCAAATTTTTCAAGCGATTGATAATTGCTATCAGCACTTTGTGATTTTATTTTTTCACCATTTCGTAGATCCATGATCGTTGATATAAGATTTTTTTGAGTAATTTTTGAATCGAGCAGTAGTTTTCCGATGGAATCAGTTGCGTTAATCATTGAATAGAATAGAAGCTCTATTGTAACAAACTCATCACCAAAATTTTTCAATGCTTTTTCTGCATCTAGCAATGTTTTATTTGCTTGAGGCGAGAGGTAGAGATTTCCACCTTCCACTTTTGGATATGAGGTTACGATGCTATCAACTAAATTGGTAAATAGTTGCACATTTACATCTAATTTTCTAAGTAAATATGGTACTACATCATTATCGACGAGTAAAATACCCTTAAGTAGGTGTCCATTTTCAATGACTTGTTGACCATTCTGTTGCGTGATGTCTTGGGCTTTTTGAATTGCTTCCTGCGACTTAATAGTAAATTTTTGAATGTCCATTTTCGTAATTTTCTCTCTGTTAGTCAAATCACTATCCAAAGCATTAACGACCAGAAATTCGGAAAAAATGACAGTTTTATAGCGATTTTAGAGAAGAACTAACTGACGAAATGTCTGGTTTTAATATTTGTTTTCGGATTTTCTATTGAGGACATTGAGAGTCGGAAGTATGATGTGCATCAAAATGGATGATGCGGTTACTTCAATTCTTTTCACTTTTTTTTGCTGGACGAATTATCATTCTTAGCGCTTGATCTTTTGTAAAATAGGCAATTACCCAATTAACGAAAGTAAGTACTCTGTTTCTGTAATGTACAAGCGACATTAAGTGTATGAATACCCAAATAAACCATGCAAAAAATCCTTTAAAGTGAAAGCGAGGTGGAATATCAACTACAGCTTTGTTTCTTCCAATAATTGCCATCGAACCTTTGTCTTTATAGTTGAAAGGAATTAATGGTTGATTTCTGTTCATTCGAAGAAAATTCTTTCCCAAATTTTTTCCTTGTTGCAATGCTACTTGGGCAACTTGAGGGTGTCCATTTGGAAAATTAATGTCGCTTGATTGTACACAACTATCTCCGATTGAATAAATGTTGTTGAAATTGATTAATTGGTTGTAAGCATCTACCAAAAGACGTTTCCCAGGACCAAAACTATCCGCTGGGATGCCATCGAAGAGTTGACCTGTAACGCCCGCCGCCCAAATCAGATTTTTTGTATGTATTTTACGACCATCATTTAAAATAACGGTGTCATCAATGAAATCTTGTACACGTGTATTGAGGATAATTTCCACACCCAATTTGCTGAGCGCATTGTAAGTGTCTTCTTGTGATTTTTTACTCATTGGACCCAATAATTCTGATCCACCATCCACGAGATAAATATGACTTACAACCTTCTTTTTGGCCAATTCTGGATAATCTTTAATAAAAATGGATTGTCGCATTTCGGCCAACATACCTGAAATTTCAACACCAGTTGGTCCGCCACCAGCTACAACAATATTCAATGCTTTTGTCAAATCGTCACGTTTGCTCAGGGTACATGCAATTTCCATTTGACTCAAAAGGTAGTTTCGCATTTCTAATGCATCATTTACCGTTTTCATGGGAATGGCATTTTTTTGAACATTTTCCATCCCAAAGAAATTTGTTTTCGTTCCAGTGGCAAAAACAAGTATGTCGTAATCTAATTCTCCTGTCGATAAAATAATTTTGTTGCTGTCTGGTACTACTTTCTCTACCTCACCAATTTTGAACCTTGCATTTTTAAAGCGACGCAACATTTTTCGATAGGGGTAACTTATGTTTGAAGGCTCAAGAAATCCAGTAGCAACTTGATACAGTAAAGGCGGAAAAAATACATAATTGTTTCTGTCTACAATTGTGATTTGATAATGTGGATTGTTGCGAAGTTGTTTTGCAAGATTTAGTCCTGCGAAACCTCCACCAATGATGATAATTTTTTTCATCTAAACTGAATTTTCTTCCCTAAAAGTACGCACTAATCCTGATTGATTGCTATTCTTAACGATTATTAGGAATAGAATTTAATTATCGAAAAAAGTAAGTGAAATCTACCTCCAAACTTTTCAACAATTTGTGTAACCATTGTTAATAACTCTCGTAACAAGGTGAACAACACAACAAAAATGAAAAAAGTAATTGGTTTATTTTTCCTTTCGATTACCTTGCAAGCTCATGCAGGAGGAGAAAAGCAGCTCTCTAAAAAAGAGTATGTTGAACAATGGAGATCGACGGCTGTTCAGCAAATGATTCAATTCAAAATTCCAGCAAGTATTACCATGGCTCAGGCAATTTTAGAGTCAGGGAATGGCAATTCTAATCTTGCTCAAAAAGGCAACAATCACTTTGGGATTAAATGTCACGATTGGGAGGGAGAGAAAATGTACATGGATGACGATGCAGCGAATGAATGTTTCAGAGTGTATAATTCGGCAGAGGAATCGTTTGTAGATCATAGTTTATTTTTGACTGAGAAAAAGAGATATTCCAAATTGTTTGAATTGGAACAATCTGATTACAAAGCGTGGGCAAAAGGATTGAAAGAAGCAGGATACGCTACAAATCCAAAATATCCAGAGTTATTAATTGGATTAATCGAAGAGTTGAAATTAGCAGAACTCGATCAATTGGGAATTCAAAATAATGAAATTCAACCCTCAATTGCTTCAAGCGGTAAAATTGCAGAAGTAAATGTGAAGCACAGTGTGTATGTGCATGAAAACAAAAAAGTAAAATACATTGTCGCGAAAAAAGGTGATACTTTTTATCGAATTGCCAATGAATTTGGTTTAACGCTTTCTCAATTGCATAAATACAACGATTTTGATGCTACCAAAGATGTTTTGGTTGATGGTGATTTGGTGTACATCCACCCGAAAAAAGCGAAATCGAAAAATAAAAGTATCACCTTGACAAAAAATATGTCGGTGAATGAAATTGCTCAGAAAGAAGCGGTGAAAAGTAAAAAAATAAAAAAGTTTAATGATATTGATTCCCCAGCAACTACATTGAAGAAAGGGGAGAAGGTTATCCTAAGATAATAGGCAAGTCCTACTTGGGGTTTTTTAGTTTGTTGTTGTTTGTTAGAATGCCTGTTGGAGTATCCAATGGGCATTCTTGATTTGTAAATTCATTGCATAAATTGCTAAGTAAGGAAATTTGATTGTATTTTCGTACAAATAGAATATGAAGCCATCTACAGAACTTTTTAAATTGATATCAACATTGACTAAGTCTGAAAAGAGATTTTTCAAGCTAAATTCATCGTTGCAATCAGGAGACAAGAACTATCTAAAAATTTTTGATTTCATCGAAAGTAGAAATCACTATGATGAGGATGCGCTAAAAGCGGAGTTCAAAAACGAAACCTTCATCAAGCATTTGTCATCAGAAAAAAATCACCTTTACCATTTGATTTTGAAGTCACTGCGCTCTTTTTATAGCGAAGATTCTGTTAGCAGTTTGCATAAGCAAGAATTGAAAAACATTGAAATACTTTACGATAAGGCTTTGTATAGCGAATGTTTGAAATTTGTGCAGCGAGGAAAGGCGTTGGTGGAGGTAAATGAAAAGTTTTATTATTGGTATGAGTTAATTTCTTGGGAAAAACGCTTGCTTGAAGAGCTACTTAATGCTAAAGAATACGAACGAAAATTCAATGAGGTTTTAGAAGAAGAAAAATTAGTAGTTGAGAAATTAAGGAATTTGGCTGAATACCAAGTATTGTATTCACGAATCGGATTGCTGTCTAAAAATGGAGGCTTTCACCGAAATGATATAGATGCAATCTTGGTACAGGAAATTGAAGACCATCATTTAATTAAAGGTAAAAAGACGGCGCTTTCAGTTCGAGCAGCATCCATTTGTTATTATATCAAGGGACTTTGTTCAGCTTTCAACAGAAATTACGTCGATGCCTTTATATTTTTCACTAAAACAAAAGAAATTTTAGATAATAATCCGAAAATAAAAGCAGATACGGGGCAACATTATCTCATGACGCTTTCTAATTTATTGAAATGCTGCATCGACGCACATGATTTTGATAATGCTGAGAAAATTGTTGTCGATATTCGAACAATGGAGGGAAAAAAGGGCTTCAACTCTATTGATAGCACCATTCGTATTTTTGCTACTTCATATAATTTGGAGCTTTGGCTCTTCAATGTGAAAGGTGATTTTCAGAAAGCAGTTGAATTAGTGCCATTCATTGAGTCTTCGTGGGATGAATACGAAGAAAAGATAGCCAAAGATCAGGTGGCATTATTTACCTTTAATAAAGCAGTTACTTTCTTTGGTTTTGGTGATTTTAAGCGTGCATTGTTTTACACCAATCGAATTTTGAATAACAGCGAAGGTGTTCGAAAGGATATTGATAGTTTTTCTCGAATTTTGAATCTTATCATTCACTATGAGTTAGATAATCTCGACTTTTTATCTTATAATCTAAAGTCGACAAGTCGCTATTTTAGTAAAAACAGCTACCAACAAGAAATTGAAAATTTAAGCTTAAATTATTTAAGAAAACTCTCAAAAGCAGACTCTCAAATTGATAAGCTGCGTATTTTTCAAGACATGAAAAGCGAGTTAGACGAAGTGCTAAAAAATCCATTTGAGCAATCCATTCTTGAATATTTCAACATTGCTGCTTGGGTGGAAAGTAAGTTGCAGCGTTTTTCTCTTGGAGATGCAATCAAATATAAATTAGAAGAAAACTCCAAGGCTTAGCACGCCCAATGTGGAATTTTGAGTGATCACTGTTTCACTCCCACTAAAAGCGTAATAATTTTTTGAAGCCATTCTATGTTTGATAGCTAGGTCACATTGAAAACTTTGTGTTTTTACACCAATTCCTCCTGAAAAAACATAATCAGCACTGTTTTCTACTTGCATTGTCTTGTTAAATGCTTTGCCTATGTATTGAAATCCAGCGCGTAAATAGAGCGAAGACATCAAAATGTATTCACCACCAATTCTCAAGTTGACTGCCGGAACAAATTGCTGCTTTGCTTGTTCATTTTCTATAGCATAATCATAAGGTACAAATTCTTGATCTTTGGTAGATTTGAATTTACTCATTCGATAATCCAAGAATTCTGCATCGATGTTGATACATCCTCTTGTGCCAAAGACATAGGCCATTGAGCCAACAAATCGCCATGGATTTCTGATTTTGTACTTGTAGGTTCCGGTTGGAATTAAGGTTTCAGCAATCGTTTTTACACTATCATCAAACGTTGCACTCATGTTGGCTGCCCAATTGTCGGTCAATTCTGAATAGGTAGGTGAGTGAATCGCTAAGCCAACTCGAAAAGCTTCAGAAAATAGATAAATAGCGCCTATTTTAATATTAGCCCCCCAACCTTTTGTTGAAAGTTCATTTGTGTACGTAAAAGAACGAAGGGGAGTGCCAGATGTGTCGGTAAGAGTTTCTGTATGTGTAAAATCTTCCTGATAGTTCTGGTAGCGAAAACCAATATTTGTTCCGAAGTACAACTTGTTTAAATAGTTTAACGAATAGGAAGCAAAAAATTCTGTTTGCCCACCTTTACTTGCAATTGTGCGGTCATGAATTACATCACGATCATTCAATAATGAATAGTAGGTATTAGTTGATGGATCGAAATTAATCGCATAGCTTTCGTAAGCTAAAAATGTGCTAAAAGGGAAATAAGAATTCAATTCATTAGGATAGAAGCCGTTTGCTTGACTTGTCATTACGTCCAAAATGGAAGCGTATTGACTTCCAGTATAGTGGATTTTACTGGCGTAATTTTCTACTCGATTTACACCAAAGCCCAACTGTCGATATAAAACTCCCTTTCCGTTTGCAGTGCGATCTTCGGTCAAAACGATGGCAAAATTGGAAATTCCTCCCAGTCCTTGTGTCGCCTTAACAGTAGATTCGTTAAAAGTTGATTTCGCCGTGCTTGCACCACCAAAAATACTCAAGCCCATTTGACTGGTAGAAAATCTACCATATCCAGCTGGGTTGACAAGGGAAGAGCTAACATCAGCACCTAGAGCGCCAAATGAACCTCCCATTGCTTCGTAGCGTGCAGAACCTAAAAAAGTGGAACGTGAGTATCGAAATAAATCAGTTTCATTTTGTCCGAATGACGAAAATGAGCCTAGAAAAAGAAATGTTAAAGTAAGAAGATGGTATTTCATTGCTATGGCCTTCTTCCTCCTGAACCACTAGTAGAACCGCCACTTGAACCAGTTGATCTACCACCAGAACTACCTGAAGAACTACCGACAGATGATTCTGAAGATCGAGAATTATTTATCTCAGAGCCACTTGAACTTGATGTGTTTACGCGACCTCCAGAATTAGAAATTCCAGAACCGCTTGAATTAGTGGAACGACCTCCAACTGAACCGTTAACAGTTGTCACAGTTCTATTTTGTGTGGGTTCAAGACTTGAGTCACTTCGATTTCCTACTGTGTTGCTTGTTGAGCTTCTTTGCGGTGAAACAGCTGGTTTTTCAGCTGTTGATCTACCCAAATAATCACTTGAAGTTACTCGATTTGGAGTTGATACGGTTGTTGGTGTATTCACCGTTGTTGATTTTACTTTGCTATCGCCTTGTAAACGATTTGAATTGCCAAAACCACCCGTGATAGTGCCTCTTGGACCATTGTGTTGGTTGTGTGCTATAGTGCCAGATCCCCCATTATTGTTTGATCCCCATTGATTGCTACTACCGTAATAACCATTTTGATTATAGCCAAATCCATTGTATGGTGAATAGAAGCCGTAGTACGAATTGTAATTGCTGTAATAAGGATCATAAAAGCCATAGTAACTATCCCAGTAATCATATGAAAAACCAAATTGATTAGAATAGAAAATCACATTGTTGGGTCGGTAGTTATTCCATCTTGAAAAGCCAAACATGGAAGAAAAGAAAGGGGAGTTGTTAAAACTATTATTGATAATATAGTAGTCGTTATTGTAGGTCGAACTTACGCCGTTACTTCTATTTGTTTTGAAATTAGTAAATGAAGTTTCATCCGTCAACGATTCTCCCACCGGAATTTCATTTGGTTTAACAACATACACATCATCATCTACCATGAATTTCGAAGAGTAACATGACGTCAATGTAAAGAGCGATAGTCCGAACAATGAAAACAAATAACTGTAATTTTTCATAACCCAAAAGTTTAAGTTCTAATAGCTAGATAGATCATGTATCAGAACAGAATAAAAGTACTTTTTATTTGTTAGTTTTGCAATACAATTAACAATTATTTATAGATTCAAAATGGCAAAGGGCTTAACATCAAGAGCGGTTGATTATTCCAAATGGTACAACGAATTAGTATATCTTGCAGATTTAGCAGAACACTCAGATGTACGTGGCTGTATGATTATCAAACCCTATGGGTATGCAATTTGGGAAAAAATGAAAGATATCCTTGATGCAAAATTCAAAGAAACTGGACATTCTAACGCATATTTTCCGCTATTTATACCCAAGTCATATTTGAGCAAAGAGGCAAGTCACGTTGATGGCTTTGCAAAAGAATGTGCCGTAGTAACCCATTATCGATTGAAAAATGCAGAAGATGGAAGTGGTTTAATTGTCGATCCAGAAGCGAAATTGGAAGAGGAACTCATTGTGCGACCAACATCGGAAACAATTATTTGGAACTCTTACAAAAACTGGATTCAATCGTACCGCGATTTACCAATATTAATCAATCAATGGGCGAATGTGGTTCGTTGGGAAATGAAAACGCGCTTATTTCTTCGCACTACAGAGTTTTTGTGGCAAGAAGGTCACACCGCACATGCAACAAAAGCCGAAGCAATTAGCGAAACAGAATTGATGTTGGAAGTATATGCAGAATTCGCTGAGAAATACATGGCAATGCCTGTAGTAAAAGGTCGTAAATCTGAATCTGAACGATTTGCTGGGGCAGACGACACTTTGTGTATTGAAGCGATGATGCAAGATGGAAAAGCACTACAAGCTGGAACTTCACATTTTTTAGGTCAAAATTTTGCAAAAGCATTTGAGGTCAAGTTTACAGATAAGGAAGGAAAATTAGACTACGTTTGGGCAACTTCTTGGGGGGTTTCTACCCGATTAATGGGCGCCTTAATTATGACGCACTCTGATGACGAAGGCTTGGTTTTACCTCCTGCTTTAGCACCAATTCAAGTTGTTGCTGTGCCAATTTTTAAAACGGATGAAGAGTTAGAAAACATTACTGTTAAAATGAAAGAACTTGCAGTGAAGTTGAAAGCAAGAGGTATTTCATTCAAATTTGATGACGATGATCAAAAACGTCCAGGATGGAAATTTGCTGAATATGAAGCGAAAGGAGTGCCTGTGCGTATCGCAATCGGACCAAGAGATATGGAAAACGGCAAAGCAGAAGTTGCTCGTCGCGATACAAAAGAGAAGCAATCAGTAGATTTTGAAGGTATTGATCAATACATTGCTGATTTACTGGATGATATCCAATCTAATTTGCTAAATAAGGCGAAAGCGTTTAGAGCAGCTAATTATAAAGAAGTTAATTCCTACGAAGACTTCAAAGCACAAATCGATGGCGGAGGATTTTTCCTAGCGCATTGGGATGGAACAGCTGAAACAGAAGAACGAATCAAAGAAGAAACGAAAGCAACAATTCGCTGTATTCCTTTGGATGCCAAAGAAGAGGCTGGGGTTTGCATGGTGACAGGAAAACCATCAAATCGTAGAGTGATTTTTGCTAAAGCATATTGAGATGAGCAAAGTAGAACCGAATCGAAAAATAATTTTGGAGCTTTTGAAAAATAAAGCGGCATTGAAACAAGATATTGCAGAAGACACAACAGTGGTTTTCGAATTGCTAAAGAAAATTATTGATCAAGAACTGGAGGCATTAAAAGGTCAAGTAAAAGATGCGAGGGTTCGACTTTTCTCTAAAGAAATTGGAGCGTTCGAAAAGCATTTGTATGTTGGAAGTGATGTACTTATTTTTCATCAGCATAATAACGTTTTTCGTTTGCCAGATGATAATCCATTGTGGGGTACTAGCTATTTTAAAGAAGATGAATCTCGTGGCTATTTCGGAATTCTGTACATCTACAATTTCTTAGCCCAATCGTTGATTCAAAATAGATTGTATGATCAAGGTTATTTAATTGGCAGAATTTTTTTCAATAAAGACCGGCATTTTATGGTGGAAGGGAAAGGGCAGTTGGGGACAATGTTTCGAGATGTTGAGAATTCTGTGTTGGATGAAAATGCAATCAAGTTGATAGTTCAGTTGTCGTGCGTGTTTGCAATCGATTTTGAATTGTTGATTCCGCCTTTTGAAATGATCTCTACTTTAACAGTAGAAGAGTCAAAAATCATCTCCAATAACTTGCAAATGCAAACTGGTAAACGACTAGGTTTCAAGATGCAATCAGATGAAAATGAAATAATGTAAATAATTTTTCCTTTTGAAGTTTGCGAATATAATTTTTCAGTGTATATTTGCACTCCCAAATTTTGGGGTAATTTGACATAATGGCCCATTCGTCTATCGGTTAGGACGCCAGGTTTTCATCCTGGAAAGAGGAGTTCGACTCTCCTATGGGCTACGAATTTTGAAGGTATAGACTTTCATAGTTTGGCCCATTCGTCTATCGGTTAGGACGCCAGGTTTTCATCCTGGAAAGAGGAGTTCGACTCTCCTATGGGCTACAGTTTTTTAACGGTTTAAATAAATACAGAAATGGCGAATCATAAGTCAGCACTTAAGAGAATCAGAACGAACGAAACAAAGAGAGTTTTGAATAAATATCAGCATAAAACAACGCGTAATGCGTTGCGTAAATTGCGTGGAACAACAGACAAGAAAGAGGCAATGGAAATGATGCCTCGTGTTATTGCTATGTTGGATAAACTTGCTAAACGTAACATTATCCACAAAAACAAAGCGGCTAATCTTAAGTCTGGATTGCAATTGAAAATTAATCAATTGTAATTTCATACAATAATCTTCTTTGAAGGCTGTTCCTTAGTTGGGATAGCCTTTTTTTATATCTTTGAATATGAAGTTTTTTTGGGTTCTTTGCATTGTTTTTGGATGTCTTTTTGACGTCAAAGGGCAGCTTACACCCGAACATTTTTCTGCTGATACTATTACCTACAACTTTCGTACTGGTGGAAGCTCTGACTCCGCTGATTTTTCATTGAAGCGACTTATTGGAACTACTCCGGGAGGGGGGAATGATTTTCCTTCTCTTGTGCCAACTATCGATTTTTTCAACTCCTATAGGAACGGTAATCGATTCTCAGTGAAGGAGCAATGGCTGAAACCAACATTTTCTGGACTTCCTCATATCGGCTTGGCGTATACGTTTGGTGCTGTCGGAACATCCTTGGCTCAACTCAATTATCAGCAAGTGTTCGCAAAGCAGCTTTTGGTGAATTTGAAGTTTAAAAACGATCGTGGAAATACCCAACTTCGAAATGGAGTGTATCGCATGAATGATATTGATGTGTTATTGATGCGCCAAGGAAAAATTTGGTCTACTTCATTGGATTTCAAGGATCACGTTAATCAATCTAATTTGAATAATGGTTTAGATACTTCGGCAGATTTATCCTTGTTTGATTTGTCCTTTCAACCTGTACAGCGCTTGAATGCGCAATCAAAATTTAGAACTACAGATTTGCGTTGGAAAAACTTCTTTTCAATTGTCCATTTTGATTCACTTACAGCACTTGGTATACTTACAGAACATCGTCTCGCCATCCAAAGTAGAAAATACTCTGAAACGGACAGTCTTCAGAACTATTATAGTTTTATTCAGTTTGATACTATTTCAACGAATGATAAATTTCAATGGTCGCAAACGATGCAACAGGCCGGGCTGTTTTTTAAAAATAGAAACATCTACACTTCAATTCAAGCACAGGGAACTTACTGGAAATACTACAATCAAGGCGAACGCGATACTGTTGAATTGGCTGTTTTAGGAACTATAAAATTGAATGTGAAAGGATGGGAGTTGGCAGCAAATGCGCGAATCAATATCACTGGTGCCGGACAAGGGTGGAGTGGCAATGCCACTATTTTGAAGAAATGGAATCGTATTGCTTGGAATTTAAACGTTGAACTTGATAATGAATGGGCGAGTCCTTTTCTTCGTTATTATTCTGCAAATAATGCGCTCTACAATAATTACGCTTCATTACAGAAACAGTTTCGTGCTACCCTGAGGAATGATCTTAAATTCAAGTTCAATGAAAAGATCCATTTTTTATTATCAGTAAAAAACTCATTTTTTGATCGCAACTTGTTTTTTGATTCTACCGCATGGAATTTCATTCCTGTTCAAGCATTTAATATTCAGGAATTCAAACTGAGAGCAAGTTGGGAACCTAAATTTTTGCTCATCCAGCCTGAGTATGCTTTTACCTTGACGAATGGCATAGGTAATTTTATTCCCCAAAATCAAGCGAAGTTGAGAGTAATGGCAAAAGGTAAATTATTTAAAGCGAAAAAGCTATTGGCTTGGGCAGGAGTTGATTTGCATTATTTTTCATCATCTCGATTACTGGCATTCAATCCTTCTATGGATGTGTATCAACTGCAATCACAAGAAGTTCAAAATGGATTATTTAACTTACATCTTTTTGCCGGATTACAAATTGATGAATTTAGATTTTTTGTTAGGTACGAAAATTTAGGGTATTTGTGGAACGATCATTCTCAACGAGTGCTTGTAAACTATCCCATACCAGGTGGTGCTTTACAAGTTGGTTTAACGTGGGATTTCTTTAATTAGCAAAAAAAAGGGCGGACAAGTCATTGACCTATCCGCCGTACCTAACCTACCTTTTACAACTAAACCTGAACAAATCTACTAATAAAACGTTTAGTATATGGTTTTACATTTTTTAAATTAAAATTAAATAGACAAACGAAGAATATTTATCTTTGAACGATTATTTTTAAGCTATGAATCTATTAAAAAATAAAATTGTATTAATTACAGGCGCTTCTCGAGGGATTGGGAAGTCAATTGCGGAGGAATGTGTAAAGCAAGGTGCGAAGGTCGCATTTACCTATTTATCATCTGATGAGAAGGCAAGAGCCTTAGAAGCTGAACTCTCTGCCAATGGTGGAATCGTGAAAGGATTTAAGTCCGATGCTGGGAAATTTGATGAAGCGCAAAAGTTGGTAGATGACGTGGTAGCAGAGTTTGGAACGATCGATGTTCTCGTAAATAATGCTGGTATCACGAGAGATACCTTATTAATGCGTATGTCTGAGCAACAATGGGACGAAGTAATGAATACCAATTTAAAGTCGGCATTCAACTTAACAAAAGCGGTACAACGCCCTATGTTAAAAGCTCGCTCTGGATCGATCATTAATATGTCATCGGTAGTGGGAGTAAGCGGCAACGCTGGACAATCAAATTATGCTGCGTCAAAAGCTGGCTTAATTGGTTTTACTAAGTCGATAGCACAGGAATTAGGTTCTCGAAATATCCGATGCAATGCAATTGCTCCAGGATTTATTGAAACAGAAATGACGGATGCTTTGGATCAAAAAGTTGTTCAAGAATGGCGCGATTCAATTCCGCTAAAAAGAGGTGGAACACCAGAGGATGTTGCAAATTTAACTGTTTTCCTAGCATCTGATATGTCTGCATACATCACTGGTCAAACAATTCAAGTATGTGGTGGAATGTTGATGTAAGAATATTCTAATAGAAATACATGAAAGGTGCTGATGAAAATTTAGCACCTTTTTTATTGCCCGTTTTTCGAGAAAATGCTTTTGTTGAATTCGAGAATTTTTCTTAAAACATCAAAATATAAAAGAATATAGGTCATCGTAATAAAGCCCCATATCATTAGTAAATTTGCGTAAAAAGTAGGAATTTTCTGATTATAAAGAAACTTATAAGATGCGTAAAATGGTGCGTCGAAGTAGCCTATGTTTTTGTCAATGTAGTACATTGGCGCATCTTTTCGTAAAATGCTTTCCTCGCCTATGCAATGCTTGTTTGCTTCTAATCGGTTGGTAACCATGTCGTTTAGCGCTTCATTGGAATAGTCCTTTTTCAATTGTTGGTATTCTTTTGTGCCTAGTTTCTTTTTTAATTGATCGATTTTATCAACGGCATCAGTATAGTTTTTTGTTTCCTGAGCGTTGATTGTACTTAAAAAGCCATCAAAATTAATTCTGTCGATTTTCTTTTTACCAAGATTAGACTCTTCAATTTCCTTTGCACAATTTTCACAAGTGAGATTATCCCATTTTTGTTCTTCAAGTGCTATTTCATTGATCAAAATAGTTTTTGCTTTAACACGATCCTCCTTTTTATTAGATGAATTCATCAATACATCTAGTTGATTTTTCATTTCAACCATCCAGTAGTCCTTTTTCCAAGCAGCTGTATTTTTTTCAAGCTCCAGTGCGTAAAATTGCTTATTAAACTTATTGTCCATGGCTTGTGCAACGGCTATTGCTTCGTATGCCCAACGAGATGGCATCATATTGCCAATAAAAGGAACACCTACTTGTTTAGAAAAGGCAGGGTGAAGTTTGTCAAATTTCACAATGACACCGCTGAATAATAATTGAGGAATAATTAGTATTGGAACGATAATGTAGATCACTTTCGCAGAATCAAAAGCACTGGAAATATTAAGGCCCATGACGTTGGCTAAACAGGAAGTCGAGAATAAAATCAACCAATATTCCAGCCACATCCCCTTAATTTCTAGAATTAAATTTCCAACCGTAACAAACAAGGCAGATTGCAGAGCTGAAATGATAAAAAGAATTAATACTTTGGAAATGAGGTAAGAGCCTCTCGATAAATTAAGGAACGATTCGCGCTTCAAGATCTTCTTGTCCTTGAAAATTTCTTCAGCAGCAACAGTTAATCCGAGGAATAGTGATACCACAACGGCAATGAAAATATATTGGGGAATGCTAATATTTTCACTAAAATCGTACGATTTTCCTTCTTCGTAGTATTTTACTACAAATGCCATCAGTAAGGCAAGAAGAGGTGCTTGAATGAGTGTAACAATAATATATTGACGATTGGAAAGTTTTGCTAAAAGATCTCTTGTAAAGAATACCCGGAATTGACGAAAAATTCCAGCAACTTTTGTAGGTGAACTTGGTAATTCGCTCACCTGATCATGCTCTTCAATTGTTAGAGTTTCTTTGTATTTGGAATACCATTCTTCTGGAGTTGTTTTTCGATGTGAAGTTTGATTTCCATATTCATCGACAATCTTCGATTCTAAAATATTGAAGATCAACTCTGGATTTACATTCCCACAGACAGAACATTCTCGTTCTTCAGCGTTTCCATGGTGAAAATGACCTTTAAAATAGACAACTGCATCAATTGGATTTCCATCAAAAACAGGGAAACCGCCTCGATCAATAATTAACAATTTGTCAAATTGCTTGAAGATATCAGAGCTCGGCTGATGGATTACCACAAAGATCAATTTCCCTTTGAACGTCAATTCCTTCAAAAGGTCCATGATATTTTCAGAATCACGCGAAGATAAACCTGATGTAGGCTCATCAACGAATAAAATGTCTGGCTCGCGAATTAATTCTAGTGCAATGTTTAATCGCTTTCGCTGACCACCCGAAATAATTTTTTGCATTGGATTTCCAACCACTAAATCTTTCGATTCGTACAATCCAATGGAATGCAACACTGCAATAACTCGTCGTTGTATTTCTCTATCTGAAAGTGTTCCAAAACATAATTTTGCGTTGAAGAACAAATTTTGATACACGGTTAGTTCATCAATCAATAGGTCATCTTGCGAAACAAAACCGATAATTCCTTGCAACTTATTTCGTTCCTTATGTAAATCAATCCCATTGATTAATACACGACCATGAGAAGGATCTAAGTTTCCGTTAAGAATGTTGAGAAGCGTCGATTTTCCAGCACCGGAACCTCCCATAATTCCTATTAAATTTCCCGATTCAACATCTAAGTCGATCGGCTGAAGCCCCATCTGTCCAGTTTTGAATTTATAGGAAAGATTTTCAAGTTTAAAATTAAGTTTGGTGCTATGGCTAGATTTTAGAAAATGTGAAAGCACATCACTGTAATACAATGACTTGCTTTTTGTTGTTTTTAATGTCGAACCTTGCGTGTAGATGTGGGTACGGTGATTGGGAACAAATTGTCCATTCAAGCTAACTTCATCATTTCCAAAATATCTAAAGAATAATAGATTTACACTTTTAATATGCAGGATTCTAATTTCGTGATTAAGTCCTTCTAAAAAGATATTGCTGTCATCTTGCAATTCACTATTATTACTAACATGAATAATTGCATCATTAGTAGAGATATCGCCTCGTTTTCCAAGTATAAAATAAGAGATTAAATCGTATTCTACGGTGTCAATGTTAAAGGCATCAGCAACGGTGTTTACAAATTCATTTTCTTGATCTGTTACAACATCATTGGACTGAATAAATTCAATGATACGAATAAGTACAATGATCTTTTGGCGCTGCGTTAGTTCTTCGTTAATTTGAGAACAGATGCGAAGTACTTTTACTGAATTAACAGAGGTTCTTTTCTTCTCTCCGTCCTTTTTGGATTGCTTTTGATGTATGGTATTTAAGTAATCTGTAAAGAGGTCGAGGTATTGCTCCACCAACTGAGCACTAATTTCAGAGCGTAAGAACGACTCAATAATTCTAACAGATTTAGAACTACGAAGCGTTTGATTTTCATCAAAATTCTCACCCTCATCCACATGTGCGATGATAGCAAAAAGTTGCATTAAAGCCCTTAATATTCTTTCACTCATGTAGTAGGAGTAGAGTGGATTAGTGGATTTTTTTTACTGTTTAAAACCAATAAGCATTACAGCACAACCAGTTACCTTTTTGTCTTGATCAAGCTCTGTTTCAATCGTTACAGGAATTGTCATCGGAACTTTGAAGTCCCAGTATGGGGAATTCTTGAAGTTTTTGTTCGTAAACAATACATTTCCATCAGGATCTTTTACCGAAAAGATAACGAAGTCGTCTTCAGTACCAGCACTTGCGGCAATACGGTAAACAGAACCGCCATAGAAAGTAGTTTTGAATTCTGCTTTTTCACGATCTAAAAACGCGGTGTACACTTGTCCATCAGAAACAAATTTATGTGCTTGGTTTTTCCCGTTTAAATACGATTCGCAAATGGAAACAATCTTTTCACAGTCTTGCTGCGCAACTAACTGAGAAGAAGAGGCAAGTAAAAACGAAAACGTGATATATTTTAGTAGTTTCATAGTTCTTAGTTTATGATTTTATTGCGAATTGATTCTACTTTATTTGAAATTTGATTCAAAATGTCGGTTGCAATTGAATACACAATTTTGTGACGTAGTGTTGTTGTTTTATTTTTTGCATCCGTGGTTGGTTGAACAAAAATGTAATCCACACCCACTTTATCAAAATACAATTTCAAGTCTTTCATCTCTTGAATCAAATCATTGTTGCTTCCCTCCTTGTTGTATTCTTCCAAAATTTCAATAATAGTATACAAGGTTTCTTTTTGCTCACCAATTCTATCGACTAATTTCTTGTTCGATTTCATTTTGTTCAATTCACAAGCGTAGTATAATGATTCTACCCAACCTCCAGTCAAGATCAAAGCTGATGTTGCTTTTCTATTGGACGCTTTTAAGTATCTATCTGCGTTTTTGTATGCATCAGAAACAACAACCATCATCGAATCTTGATTATCCGCATGTTTTTCGAAGTTCGACATGAAATTTTTGTCAAAAGCCTTAGAAAGACCAAGTTCTCCCGTCAATTTCTCAACAACTGACAAATACTTCATTGAGATAGATTTTTGCTCATAAATGGCTGCGTAACCTAAATCAGTTCCGTAAATTCCCAAGTTCAACGCTTGTTTCTGCTCATCTGTGTAATTACTTACATTTTCTGTTGGATTTAACAATGTTTCATCAAACGGAGCATTCACTAATTTTATCAATAATGCTGTTTGAATAGGAGATGGTATACTAAAAATTTTACCGTCAAAATTTGTGTTTAATGCGGCGTCTTTGTCTACAATTTCCTTGTCGATCGATTTCTTTTCGCCGTCTTGCCCGTCGGAACTACAAGATGAAACAAAAAGAACTGTTAGTAGTCCAATGGAGCTAAAAAATAATCCTTTCATAGAGATAGTGTTTTCGGTGCTAAGATAGGAAAAAATTACATTTTGCTATAATAATTCAGAAGAAAAATAAAAAGTTCCATAGAACTCCTTAGTTTTGTGAAAAACATATCTCGAAATGAACATTCGTCCACGCAGAAATAGAAAATCAGCAGCCATAAGAGCATTGGTTGAAGAAACAAAAATTGGCCCTGAGAATTTAATATACCCAATTTTCTTAAAAGATGGCGTGAAGATCAAGGAAGAAGTAAGCACCTTGCCGAATAATTTTCGTTGGAGTGTCGATATGTTGTTACCTGAAATTGAGCAGTGTCTTAATTTAGGGATTAAGTCGTTTGATATTTTTCCAGTTGTCGACGAGCACTTAAAAGATGCCATTGCATCGTATAGTTATGCTGCTGATAATTTTTATTTGAAAGCAATTTCTGAAATCAAAAAACGGTTTCCTGAGGTTATTTTAATGAGTGATGTAGCGCTCGATCCATATTCCTCTGATGGTCACGACGGTTTGGTTGAAAAAGGTGAGATTTTAAATGATGAAACCTTGCCAATTTTAGCTAGAATGTCGCTAGCGCAAGCACATGCTGGCATTGACATTATTGGGCCATCGGATATGATGGATGGAAGAGTGGGCTTTATTCGTGAACATTTAGATGCACATGGTTTTACAGATGTATCAATAATGTCTTATACAGCAAAGTACGCAAGTGCTTTTTATGGTCCTTTTCGAGATGCGTTGAATTCAGCACCAAAATCAGGTGATAAGAAAACATACCAAATGAATCCAGCCAATAAACGAGAGGCATTGCTGGAGGCTGAATTGGATTTTAGTGAAGGTGCAGACATGTTAATGGTGAAACCGGCCATGTGCTATTTAGATATTATTGCGATGTTGAAAGATAATTTTAACATTCCAATCACAGCCTATAACGTTAGTGGGGAATGTGCCATGATTCATTTTGCTGCAAAAAATGGTATTTTAAACTATGAGCAAGCTGTTCATGAGACCTTAATTAGCATGCGAAGAGCTGGTGCGGATGCTATTTTGACTTATTTCGCTAAAGATTTTGCATCTTTCATCAAGTAATAATGGAAATTACAATTGCAAGTTTAAAACACTTACAAGAAAGTGTAGGTTTATTTTTGAAGCATATAGATGATTATAAGGTACTTGCCTTTGAAGGAGAGATGGGGGCGGGTAAAACTACCTTCATTAATGTTTTGTTAGTAGAAATGGGTGTCATAAATCCTAAAGGTTCACCTACATATTCACTTATTAACGAGTATGACAGCAATTTTGGAGTAATCTACCATTTCGATTCATACCGATTGCAAAATGAAATGGAAGCTTTCGATAGTGGCATGGAGGAACTTCTCGATGGAAATTCATTTTGTTTTGTTGAATGGCCACAAAAAATTGTAAATTTATTACCAGATAAAACCCTTTGGATTAAAATCCGTAGAAATGATGACAACTCACGCACTCTAACTTTTTGATATGATTACTGATCCTGAAATTCTTAAGAAATTAATCGAGCAAGGCGGGTTAATGCCTATGGAGGAGATGCTTGAAGTGGCTCGAAAAAAAGGCAGTCTTCATATTGGAATTCCAAAGGAAACGTCGTTTCAAGAGCGTAGAGTTGCATTAGCTCCCGAGACTATCTCATTATTAGTGGCAAACGGTCACAACGTTTTGGTAGAGAAAGGTGCAGGTGCAGGATCAAATTTCTCAGACAACGAATACAGCGAGGCTGGAGCACAGATTGCTTACGATCCAAAAGAAGTATTTCGTTGTGATATCATCTTGAAAATTGCCCCACCATCAGAGGAAGAAATTGAAATGATGCCGGGCAATCAAACTTTGGTGTCGGCGCTTCAATTATCGATTCAACCAAAAGTTATTCTTCAAAAATTAATGACCAAGAAAGTCACAGCTGTGGCATGGGATTACATTCGCGACGAAGCAGGTGTTTTTCCAATTATTCGATCAATGAGTGAGATTGCTGGTACCACAAGCATTTTGGTAGCAGGTGAGTTGCTGTCGTCATTTTCGGCAGGTAAAGGAATGATGTTGGGAGGAATTGCTGGAGTTCAGCCTACTGAAGTAGTGATTATTGGCGCTGGAACTGTTGGCGAATTTGCAACGCGTGCCGCTATTGGACTGGGAGCCAATGTGAAAGTATTTGATAATTCATTGTCGCGATTGCGTCGACTTCAAAATGATATCGGTGTGAGAGTTGCCACTTCTGTTATTCAGCCAAAAGTACTGGCAAAAGCAATTCGAAGAGCAGATGTTGTTATTGGTGCTTTACGCGCTCCGCTTGGTAGAACTCCTTGTGTTGTTTCAGAGGAGATGGTAGAGGAAATGAAGGCTGGTGCCGTTGTAGTTGATGTTAGCATTGATCAAGGTGGCTGTTTTGAAACTTCGAAAGTGACCAATCATAACAATCCTACGTTTGTAAAACACGGAGTTGTGCATTATTGTGTTCCCAATATCGCTTCTCGCGTAGCACGAACGGCAACGTTTGCTTTATCAAATATTTTTTCCCCAATTATTTTGGAAATGGGTGATCATGGCGGATGTAAAGAATTGATAAAAAATGATCCAGGTTTTCGAAGTGGCGTTTATATCTACAAAGGAACCTTGACAAGTGAAGTGTTAGGACGAGTCTTCGATTTAAAATACAAAAACATTGAATTGTTGCTCCCTGGAATGTAAAATGCGATGAGTTCATCAATTGTACCGCTAAATCTTCCGAAAGCAAACTTGAATCTTTCTCAGAAAGGTGCTGATTTGTTCGTCGTTTGCCTCATCCGAAAAAAGAAAATTGTGCTCACACCTGAGGAATGGGTACGTCAGCACATACTTAGCTATTTGCTACATGATCTAAAAATTGCTGCAAGCCTCATTGCAGTGGAAGCTGCATTAGAATACAATCAATTGAAAAAGCGTTCCGATGTTGTAGTCTTTGACGGTGATGGAAAACCTACGTTACTCGTTGAATGCAAAGCTCCAGCAGTTAAATTATCAGAGAATGTATATCAACAAATAGCAAGCTACAATGCAAAAATGAATGTACGTCGACTGTTGATCTCCAACGGCATAGATCATTTAGTATTCAATATTGATTCAGTAAAAGGTACTATTTCAATGTCGTCTGACCTACAAGATCTAGTTCATAGCTAGATACATTTCCTATTTTCTGCAATGCGTTGAAAATGAACTTAATTAGTTGAATATTTTCTTGTGTAAACAATTTTATAGCTGCTTTTTTGTAAATTTCTTCTCATCATATTAAGTAAATGTTAACTTTGATTTGCGATGCAAAAAACGATTGGTCAACTCTTAACGGAATTTGAAGCTATTTCTCTTGATGAAATGGACGATGTGAAGTTGATGAATAGAGTAGATACCAAATTCGCATTTTCTGTTCAAGCCTTACTTGAATTGCTACCTGCACTTTCTGCAAATTATCGAATTCTTGAGGTAGAGGGAACGCGAACTCCTTTTTACGAAAGCTTATATTTTGATGATGCAAACTTCACTTTTTTTAGTGAACACCACAGAAATAGAGGGCATCGATTTAAAGTTCGCGTGCGCAATTACGTAGAATCGAAGTTGTTTTTCTTGGAAATCAAGGAAAAAGTAAAGGGTCGCACCTTGAAAAAAAGAATTAAAATTGATGGATTTCCGACGGCTCTTGATGCAACACAATCAGAATATATTCACGACTTGGTGGATAATGCAGCACAGCTAAAACCTGTGATGTGGAATTCCTTTCACCGATTAACCTTGGTAAATAAGTTGGATAAAGAACGATTAACACTCGACTTCGATTTGAAATTCAAATGGGATGAAACTGAATATTTTTTGGATAAATTGGTGATTGCCGAATTGAAACAAGAAAATGTACATCGCGACTCTGCCTTTTATCAATTAATGAAGTTGAATCAAATTCGTGCATACCGCTTGAGCAAATATTGTCTTGGAATGACTGAATTGTATGGCGCTTCTCAATTGAAATTCAACCGATTCAAAAAAAAATTATTACACTTAAAAAAAATAAATAATCATGCTGCCTAATTTCCTTGCATTACTTTTACCGATTAAGAAAGCTGAAAATATTCATATGACTTTCTTTCATGAAGATGTTTACATCTTGTTGATCAGATTGGCTGTTAATTTAGTGGTACTTACGATATTAATTCGACTGCTTTATTACCCAATTACAAAGCGAAAAGATTATTTGTTTACCTACTATTTAATCGGAATGGTGACATTTTTTCTTTGTTTTGCCTTGAAAAAATTGGATATTGATACCGGAATGGGCTTGGGCTTATTTGCCATTTTTGGAATCATTCGCTATCGAACAGATGCCATTGAGATTAAGGAAATGACTTACCTTTTTATGGTGATTGGTTTAAGTGTTGTCAATTCTTTAGCCTCCGACCAAGTTTCAATTCTAGAAATGGTTGTTGTTAATCTTTCTTTAATAGGATTAACCTTTGGATTAGAAAAACTGTGGTTGATCAAGCATGAGACCCGTAAAACTATTAATTATGAGCGCATTGATTTAATTGTGGTAGATCGCTACGAGGAAATGAAAGCCGATATTGAAAAACGAACTGGATTGCAAATCAACCGCGTGGAAGTTGGTAAAATTGATTTCTTAAACGATACAGCTCAAGTTCGAATTTACTATTATTACAGTGAGCAGTCGTTTTCTGATTATTCATCGCAGTGATGAAAGAAAATTTTAAAACTTTACAATTTTAAAGTTTTAAATATTTCCTACGGGTTTTACTATGGAGGAAAATTATATTTAATTGATTTTCAATTAAATGAGTATGTTTGAAAGTTGTAGTGTTTTAAATATTTCCTACGGGTTTTTAACAGAAAAAAAAACGCTTGCAATTTCATCATTTACTATTTTTAAACTACGTATCTAATTACTTGCTAAAAGCATCAATCCAACTTAAATTCGCTTGTTTTATGGAAGGTAATTTTCGGATAATCTTGCTCCGCCATTTGCAATAGAAAAGCAGTTTCCGCCATGAAAACAAGGTTGCCATCTTTGTCCTTCGCAACGTTGCTGCCCTTTATTTTGATGAATCCCTCTAAATCTATATCATCCTCTGCAGTAATCCAACATGCTTTGTAGTAATTTTTAATAACGAATCTACAATTAGCACCGTATTCGTTAATTAAACGGTAATTGATTACCTCAAACTGTAATTGGCCAACCGTTCCAACAATTTTTCGATTACCAGGTTGCAGAATGAACATTTGTGCAACTCCTTCATCAGTAAGTTGGCGAATTCCTTTGTCCAATTGTTTCGATTTCAATGGATCTAAGTTTTCAAGTTCCATAAAAATTTCTGGCGAAAACGATGGAATCCCTCTATACATCATTTTTTCTCCCTCAGTCAGCGTATCCCCAATTTTAAAATTTCCTGTATCGTACAAACCTACAACGTCGCCAGGATAAGCTTCTTCGATAACGCTTTTATCTTGCGCCATGAATGAGGTTGGATTCGCAAATTTGAAATTTTTGTCAGCGCGCACGTGATGATAGAATTTATTTCGCTCAAATTTTCCAGATACAATGCGCAAAAAGGCAATTCGATCGCGATGTTTTGGATCTAAGTTCGCATGAATTTTAAATACAAATCCTGAAAATTTTGGATCTTCCGGGGCTACAAATCGTGTGTCGCTCTCTCTTCCGATCGGCGAAGGAGAAATTTCTATAAAGGTATCCAAAAGCTCTTGCACTCCAAAATTATTCACAGCAGATCCAAAAAACACAGGAGCAACTTCTCCTGAAATATAGGTAGCTCTGTCAAATGGATTGTAAACTCCTTCTACAATTTCCAGATCCTCTCGCAATTCATTGGCAAAAGCAGGTGTTACGAGTTCATCCAATTGCGGATCATTGAGATCTTTGATTGACAAAACATCATCGGCTTTTTTTGTTTTACTAGCAGAAAAGAGGTTTAAGTTTTTGTTGTAAATATTATACACCCCTTTAAAACGATCACCCATACCAATTGGCCAAGTAAGCGGTCGAACCTTGATAGCAAGTTTTTCCTCGATTTCATCTAATAAGGTAAACGCATCAATTCCTTCACGATCCATTTTATTTACGAAGATGATCACAGGAGTGTTTCGCATGCGACAAACCTCCATCAATTTCTCCGTTTGAGATTCAACTCCATTCGCACAGTCAATCACCAAAATTACACTATCCACTGCTGTTAGTGTGCGGTAAGTGTCTTCAGCAAAGTCTTTGTGACCAGGCGTGTCTAGAATGTTTACTTGCTTATTTTTATACTCGAAGGCCATTACGGAAGTGGCAACAGAGATTCCTCTTTGTTTTTCAATTTCCATGAAATCGGAGGTAGCGGTCTTCTTAATTTTATTGTTTTTAACCGCACCTGCCGTTTGAATGGCACCACCAAAAAGCAATAATTTTTCGGTCAGAGTTGTCTTACCAGCATCGGGATGGGCAATAATTCCAAACGTTCTTCTTTTTTCAATTGCTTCTTGATTTCTCATACCAACTTGATTTTCAATAAAAAGAAAAAAGGAACCATAAAGATTCCTTTTTTTGGGTGGAAGATGGGGTTCGAACCCACGACCCTCGGTACCACAAACCGATGCTCTAACCAGCTGAGCTACAACCACCATTTTTCGTGAGTGCAAATATAGATATTTTATGGATATTGCAAAATTTTATTTTAATTTGTGAAGGAAATTTTTTGCTATGAATTTAAAAGAAGCCATTACGATCGAATTTGAATTTCGAGTTTTTGAGGAGTCGTACCCACGTATCTATCGCTGTTTAAGCATGATAGATGATTCTATGGTATGGAAACAGCCGAATGAGTGTACTCCCTCTATTGGAAATTTGGTGTTGCATCTTTGCGGAAATGCACGACAATGGGTACTTTCTGGATTGGGAGATAAGGTGGATAATCGCGATCGTGACCAAGAATTTGTTTCGCAACAGAATATTAAAAAGTCGGAGTTGATTTTTCTTCTTGAAAATTTGAAGTCGAACTTAAAAAATACGATCAATAGTTTAAGTGAAGAAGACATTCAGCAAATATATGTCATTCAAGGGTTTAGCGTCAGTGGGTTCTCGATTTTGGCCCATGTGATGGAACATTTTTCGTATCATACAGGACAAATCACTACCTTAACAAAAATAGCTACTGGCAAACAAACTGGGTATTATTCAGAGGTTGATTTGAATAAACGAAATGGGTGACTCGCCTATAGGATAGTTAAAAAAAATCCCACTCCGAAATTTCGAAGTGGGATTTTTTTTAATTAAAATTCAACTAGTTTTTACTGCTTCACCATTCTTTTTGTAGCAACGATTTGACCATCAGCTACTAGTGAATAGGTATAAACACCAGTACTTAAATCATTTGCAAACACATTCAAAGAACCATTTCCACGCTCGTTGATGTCAACAGAATTGATCAGTTTTCCTTGTCCATCATAGAAGTGAATTTGTGCTTTTCCTACAGTTGAAGGAATTGAATAGGTAATTACAGTTGATTCTGCAAATGGATTTGGCACGTTTTGATTTAGAATAATGTTGTTTCTATTTGAAAGCGTAACATTAATTTCATGCGCAATTTTCTCTTGCATTTCTTCTGGTGTAGATTGAATTGCAGACTGGTTCATCTGACACAAGAAAGGTAGAATTCCACTTAAACAGTTTTCCAACTGAGTTAAACGATCGTTTAGGTCTGTTACTTGTTCCTGTAAATCTTCATTTGCAGTTTGAAGTGAATCGATTTGAGTGCCTTGCTCCTGATGTGCTTTAACCAAAATAGGAATAAGTCCTTCATAATTCATCGTTTTAAATTCAATTGCTGCTGCAACTACATTTCCAAGACTATCATATTCAGCAGGAAAATGCCCATCTTTGATCAAAGTTGGAAGGATTGTTTCTACTTCTTGTGCTATTAAACCATATTGTAGATTTTGTGGCATGTGCATTCGTTGATAGATCCCATTTTGTTTATAGTCGAAAGTAACTGGATTAAGATCATTTAAGATCTGATCGGCATTTGCCAATTGGCTCACATTTTCTTTCAAATTAATATCGGAAGTGGATAATATATTTCCATTAGCATAAACATCACCAGTAAAATGAGCAGCATAATTATTTGTAGTTCCTCCTGTTGCTGAAGCCATGATTCCAATAGAGGTAGTTCCTGATATACTCCAAGCATTTACCCCTATATTAAGTAATCCATTTAGACCAACTCCTGTGGGATTTCCAGCTCTAAAGCTACCAGCAGTGTTGCCATTCATACTTCCTGAAGCTGAACCAGAAACAGCAGTGTTACCATCTCCAACTCCATGAGCACCAAATCGCCCAGCTGTATTATGCACATTCCCATTAACATTTACTTCTGATTCAATACCAAAAGCAGAGCCTGTTTGCGTTGTGTTTTGGATTTTTAAGCCAGTAGATCTTTTTACTGAACTTCCAGCCATATAGATTCCCTGACCATACATTTCAGAGGTACCAGTTGTGGCATTGTAAATAGAATTCATTTCATAAATTGGAACAGTAGCGAAATTTAGCGTGTTTGCAACCACAAATCCTTTTTGGTCAATGAGCGATGGTCGGATATCTACTTTTGCCAAAGGACTACTTAGAGGATTTGAGAATTCATCTCCAATACCAATTCTACCTTCGTCAGTGTAAAGAATGTTTTTTCCCCGCATAGGAATTTCTCTGTTATTTAGCATTTGAGCAGGATCACCTAATTCTTGATAATCTTGACCAAGTACCACTAAACCTGTTGCACTCACAGAATTGCCATTATTGGCTTGTAAATTTGCATTTGTACCAGGAATTCCCTGTGGCCCTTGCGGTCCAGTTGCTCCTGTTAATCCAATTGGTCCTTGTGGACCAGCAATTCCATTTGTCAAAACAACATCTCCATTCGCATCAACCGTTAAAATCTTTGTGTTATTTACCCCATTGGTGCCATTTGCAATAGTTGGTGAGGCGGAAGTTAGTTTAGTAAATCGAAGTCCACTGGCATTCGTATTACCATAAGCACTTTGATTATTGGCACTTATTTCAACCGTATTTCCCACGCCACAAAGCCCTGAAGATGCTGGTTGTGCTCCAAAACCAACACCCCCTGCTTGATTCGCTGTTGAAAACATCCAGTAGGAATTCCCATTCAAATATTGCGCTCTACTCCCTGTAAAAGCTGTAATAAGCAATTGTCCTAAATTGTTACAAGCTGCCCCTAGCTGTAAAGTATTTCCATTAGAAATAATTCCATTGTTAGCAGCAATAATGGGTTGAGCATTACCCCAAGTTCCATTTCCTAACAATACCTGATTTGCATTACCCGTGAAATCAAGTCGTCTAACATTGACGTCTGAAGCTCCGTTTGCATTCACGCCAACAATTATTGAATTTGGAACTGCTGCTTGTACATTTCTGATTCTGGCATCTCCATTCACATCAAGATTTGCAGTAGGGTTTGCATTTAAGTTGATTCCAACTCTTTGTCCAGTAGGCATAATCTGTAAGTTGCCAAAATTATTGGTGAAAAAATCTGTGAATACACCTGATGGTCCATTGGTTGAAACTGTTGGTCCCCATGATAATCTTAATTGATTATTATTGCTATAAACTTCTGCTGCTAGTTGCGGATTCCAAGTGTTTACCCCAAATCTTCTACCAAAAGTTGGTTCATAGACCAAAAGGTTTTTGTATATTTGTGTGGATTGCAATGGGTTAACAGTTCCATAACTATTGTTAGCATAAACTGTCATTGAATAATCTACAACTGCACCACTACCAATACCATTTTGAGCACCAGCATACCAGTTTCCATTGGGCGTACTTGAAGGATGTGCCATAAAGAAGCTATTTCCTCCACCATTTTCCCAAATCAAACCACCTGAATTAGTAATGCTAATTGCTCTTTTCCAACCTTGGGCATTTAGTTGTTCATCTCCAACAATACTCATCGGTGAATTTGGAGCATTGGTTCCAACACCAATGAAGCCAGCGGTTGCACCATTATTGTCATTGATTTGCATCCTGGTAATTCCGTTGGTGATAAAATACAATGGTGCATTCCAAGAATTGTTAGTTCCGATCGATGAGTTGGCTCCACCAGCGACACTGTTTCCTCCCTTTCTCCATTGCAATTGAGAGAATGAGTTAAAACTTATACCTAATAGACAAATAAATACTATTATTTTTTTCATGTTTCATATTCTTTATCTCAGTAAAGTAATATGCCCTGTTTTTGTTAACTCTTCTCCACAACTAACGTATTGAATTCGATAAAAATACGCTCCTTCTGAAACATCTAGACCATCCCAATTCAAAGTTCCGAAATTCCAAGAGTAAACAATATTACCCCATCTATTGACAATTTGAAATAGTGAAATATGGTCTGTGGAATCAATTCTGTATTCATCATTTACACCATCACCATTTGGAGTGAAAACATTGGGAAGGTTTCCCAAAAAAGAACTGTCATCATCTCCAAATAAAGTTGCTGTGCCAAATGATATTTGCTGGTTTTGCAAAGTACAAACTTCTTCAACTAGGGCAGAGGTTTCATTGACAGAATAGATTGTAGTTTCGTCAATTACAAACAAACCTCTTGTATTAGATGTACAATTTATGAATGAAGTGAATATTGAAAATGCACTTAATGAATAGGTTTCGAGAATTCCAATATTTGTAATTGACTGAATTGCATTGTTGCTTGAGTTTAGTTCAATTTTAATTAATTCATTATTATTAGAAACCATATAGATAGATCCATCAAACATGGTGAAATCACCATTAGTTCCATATCCAACAACACCAAGAAGCGATTCAATATTAGTTGTCAAATCATAGAGAAAAAGAGAATCACTCTTATCATACAATAACGTGTTATTGTCTAGTGCTAATAATCCTAGTCCTCCAATATTTGAAATCAATCCAGGACTTATTGCAACAGAAATTTGAGAAATCGTATCAATTCGATAAATTCTATCATTGATTCCATATATTGTTCCATCAGAGCTAACTGCAATATCACCGAATACTTGATATAGTCCAAGACTTCTTGAAGAACACGTTTGGTTATTGAATTCTATAATCTCACCATCGTTTCCACAAGAAAACAATCTATCTTGAGCAAAGCCAAAAAAGCAAACTAAAACAGAAACACAACTTATGAAAACACGCATAATAAAAAAAACAGGAATATTTTCTATACTTAAGATTGTTAAAGACCAAGACTTTCTTAGTCTGCTAAATTAGTTAATTCTTGATTTCGGCAAGTTTCTTCAACGCTGAAGAACGAATGCGTGTATTTTATTCTATCTCATAGACGAAAATACAAGGTGTGTAGTTGGTTTTCTTTGTAGTAGGGTTTGAAGTTTTAGAGCTTTAACAATTAAATATATGAAATATATTTCACATTAAGAATTTTTCTTGCTCCGAAATGTTGATGTGAGCAATGCAACGTCAGAGCTTGTCACTACTATAGGACTACCTATGCGAAAAATTCGAACTTTAAATGAATTATCACAAAATCAATTTGCTTTTGAATCTGGTCTTTCTAGAGAATTTATAAATAAAGTTGAAGGAGGAAAATTGAATATTTCAATATTGAAATTAGAAAAAATTGCGCAGGTATTAAATGTTGATGTTTAGGAATTATTATGAGAATCACTCTAGTTAATGATCATTTCAAAAACATCAATACCAGTGTGCAATTGTCGAAAATCAAAAGAGACCATATCATAATTGCCCGAAAGGATTAATCCTGTCTTCATCTACGAGCGAAAGCCAATTCTTGCACAAATCCTTAGCCATGTACATGCAATTTCGAAAATGCAACTTTGGAATTGTAAAAAGATGAATGCTCTAATTAGTTTCGAAATTTAAGCAATCAATAAACCAATGTTTGTTGGTTATTATGTTTATGCCATTTTACTACCTTTACACTATGAATCTTGAATTAAAAAGACCCATTGCTGTTTTCGATTTGGAAACAACTGGAATTAATATCAACAGTGATAGAATTGTTGAAATTGCAATCATAAAAGTACATGTGGATGGAAGACGTGAGCAGTTTCACAAGCGCGTAAATCCCCTCATTCCAATTCCTTTGGAAGTAAGTGAAATTCATGGTATTTTCGATAAGGATATTGCCGATGCTCCAAGTTTTAAGGATATTGCGCAAGAAGTAATTGATTTTATTGGCGATGCTGATTTGGCTGGCTATAATTCTAATAAGTTTGATATTCCTGTTTTGGCTGAAGAATTGATTCGAAATGGATTCGATTTTAATCTAAAAGATCGTCAGTTTGTTGATGTACAAAACATTTTTCATAAAATGGAACAACGCACCTTGTCTGCAGCTTACCAATTCTATTGCGATAAAAGTCTTGAAAATGCACACAGTGCTTTATACGATACGGAAGCAACCTTGGATGTGCTTTTAGCGCAGTTAGGTCGCTATACTGATTTAAAGAAGGATGTGGATTTCTTGTCCGATTTTTCAAAGCATGGAAATTTTAAAAATTTAGATTTCGCTGGACGCCTAGCAATTAATGAAAAAGGAGAAGCAATCTATAATTTTGGAAAGCACAAGGGTAAAACTATCAGTCAAGTAAACGCAAGCGAACCAGGGTATTATGGTTGGATGCTCGACGCAGATTTCCCTTTGTACACGAAAAAAGTGTTGAAGGAAGAAATGGAGCGATTGAAAGCGGCGCAAAAGAATGATAGTGAAAAAGATTTGGGCAATAAGTTAGAGGACTTAAAAAATAAATTCAGTAAGAAATGAAGATAATTTGTATCGGAAGAAATTATGCAGATCATGCAAAAGAGATGAAGGCTGAATTGCCTACACGTCCCGTTTTTTTTATGAAGCCTGATGTTGCTTTGTTACGCGAAAATAAAGATTTCTATTTCCCTTCGTTCACTAAGGATCTCCATTATGAATGTGAGTTGGTGGTAAAAATTGATAAAATGGGAAAACATATTTCAGAACAATTTGCCCATAAATATTATTCCGAAATATCATTAGGGATTGATTTTACTGCGAGAGACCTGCAACAAGAATGCAAGGAAAAAGGCTTGCCTTGGGAAATCGCAAAATCATTTGAGCATTCAGCTCCAATCAGTGAAGTGTGGATCAATAAAGACAGTTTGGCGCTTGATAACATTGATTTTCATCTGAAAAAAAACAATGTAGTTGTGCAAGAAGGATCAAGTAGTGATATGATTTTCAACTTCGACAAAGTCATTGCCTATGTTTCTCAATTTATGACACTTAAAACGGGCGATTTAATTTTTACTGGAACTCCAGCAGGAGTTGGACCTGCGCAAATTGGAGATCGACTACAAGGTTTTGTTGGAGAAAGAGAAATGTTCAATTTTGAAATTAAGTAATATATTTACACAAATTTTATAAACTATTACACCATGGGAAAAGCCTTTTTTATTAGCCGTTTGGCATTAAGTCTCATTTTTATTGTCGTTGGAGTCTATTTCATTGCGGAAGTTGAATCTGCTCGATACGACTATATCTTGAGCTCATTCAGCAGCTACGATTACAATAATTATTCATCCTCATACGCTTCAAATGAAGCACCAGATTTAACGTTTACTGCCGGCTTAATTACCTTGCTCTATTTGTTGTTAATGCAAGGAACAAATGTTTTTGCATTGGTAAAAATTAAAACAAAAACGGTGAAAGTATTGTCAATTATCGGTTTGGCTGTAGTTGGAATTTTGATTCTTATAAATCTTTTGATGCTTACTTCACCTGCTGGAATGAGTTACGATGAAGTAGGAGCTTTATTTGTTCTTTTTGCTTTCGGTGCAATTGGCTTTGGGATTGTTTATTTAGTGCACGCAGTGCGCTACGAAGCGAAGCAGCATTAATTATTTACCTGCTCCTTTGAAAATAATCAAAATAGTGTAGAGCATTATTTTGAAATCAAGGGCAATGGTTCTGTTTTTAAGGTAGAGCAAATCGTATTTCATTCTCTGAAGCATTTGCTCTACATTTTCAGCATAACCGTATTTTACTTGTCCCCAGCTAGTGATGCCTGGTCGAACTTTGTTCAAATGTAAATACTGCGGTTCAATGGCAACAATTTGGTCAATATAAAATTGCCGTTCTGGTCGTGGGCCTACGAGAGACATTTCTCCCACCAACACATTATAAAACTGAGGAAATTCATCCAGTCTCGTTTTGCGTAAAAATTTCCCGATGGGTGTTATCCGAGGGTCGCTACTCGAAGATAATTGTGGGCCATTTTTTTCAGCACCCACAAACATCGTTCTATACTTTATAATTTGAAATGTTTTTCCATTTAACCCGATGCGCTCCTGCGTGAAGAAAATCGGTCCTGTGGAAGATGCTTTTACAATTAATGCAAGAATGATATAGAGCGGTAGTAAAATAATGATCGCAATTAGGGATATTGCTACATCCAAAAATCGTTTCAAGGTTTGTTGCCAAATCGGCATGTTCTCCGTGGCAATTTCCATCAGTAGAGCACCTTTGATATTGGTAGTTTTTACTGATCCAGATAAGATATCATAGGTGTCCGGTAAAATCTTGATGACTACATTTCGTTCATCTATTTTTGTCAAAATCGATTGTAGTTTCACATGTTCAGTGCTGTCCAAGGCGATAATAACTTCTTCGATTACATTGTTCGCTAATATTTGCTCTAAATGGTCAGCATGACCTAAATAGGGGAGTTGTCCTTCCAGTTTCTTATCGACACCATTAATATTCACAAAGCCGATAAAATCATTGTCTTTATGATTCAGTTGTTGCAATTCTTCTAGGACCGTCACTGCTTTTTCACTTCCGCCCACCATCAAGGTTTTGAAGCCATTAATACCTCGGTGAAGGCGAGAAACAATTACAGTAATAAACACCAAACGAGGTACTAAACCAAAGGTGAAATGAGTCGCAAAAAGTACAATTACAGATCGATAATATTGCTGATATCCTACGATATCATCGTCAAGTAAAAAAGTAAAAAAGATGAAAATAGTGCCTATCAATGTTGCTGATACGTGTAAACTAAGCATTTTAAATCGCGAAAGGCGTTTTACATTGATATAGGTTCCTTGCAAATAATAGATAAATACCCATAAAGCAGGAATAAAGATGGTTCCCAATATAAAGGTTTTGGAAGCAACAAAGGGTTCGTTTTCAATTACTAATTTTCTGAGGTAGAAAAATGTAGCCCATGCCATGGCGGCAAAAATCCAATCGAGTAGTACTAGTAAAAAAGTTAATTGAAACTTTCTCATTCTTAGAAGTGTACTATTTTAAGATTGTCAATCACTATTAGTCCCTGTGTATCTCCTTCATCAATTTTAGCTCGGAAAATTTGCTGAAATAGTGCTGAAGAAGACGAGCCGCCTATGAGTTCTTTAAGATCAATGTAAATGTGTTTCCATTTCACATCGGTATCACTTTGTGCATTTAATTGCACGTTCCAATTTTGCAGTGATGAACTACTTGTTACGGCTAAAAGTCCAGTTAATACTTCATTGGTGTTATAGAAATCAAGTTCTAAATAGACATCTTGTCCTCGAGGTAAATCTGATCCTTCAAATTCACTGAAATTAGTACTCGAAAGCCAATTTGTATCGATGGAATTATCTAAATCAACCCTTCCAAAACCTCCTTCATTAAACGATTGAAGAATAGTAGGGTCGTTATCAACATATAAGGTGCCTGCTGCATAATCATTGTCATCAATCATATTTACTTGCGCATCTTCGAAATCTTCGATGTAGAAGGTACAGTTAGACTTGTACTTTGTGGTGGGGTTGATGAGGAGTGTTTGATTTTGTGTTAAGGTGGTATTGATTTCAAAAAATTCTAAAAAAGGATACATCTTTTTGGTGGAAGCAATGCCATTGTTTTTCACCGCAGGATAGATCTTAATGTTTACATTTCCACTTTTCAAAATTGGAATTTTGAATGGCACTTCAAACACTCCAACAATGGCATCATCAACGTACACCCAAGCTTCGGAGATATTATGTGTTAATTGTCCTTCGGCAGTATTGAGTTCGCTATTTGCTTCTAATGTCCATGCTGTGACTTCAAGCCAAGAGGGGTCAGGGTTATTCTTGACGCAACTAGAAAGAGAAGCAACAACAATGAAGGAGTATAAGAAAAATTTTGCCATAACGTAGTTGATGTAAGAACGTAACGAAATATTGTTTATTGTCGTTGGAAATTAAATTGGGGACTTAATTTTTGAAATAATTTGTTCCGCTAACAACAGGGCTTTGCAACCATCTGAAATTGTGACAATTGGTTCTGTGTCTTCTTCAATACAAACTGCAAAAGTTCTTAACTCTTCGCGAATTGCATTTATTTCTGAGATTTCTGGTTTGTCGAAATAAATTTTTCGTGGTGTCTTTCCATTTCCTGGATCGATAACAATGTCAAAGGGATCTGGCTCGCCTTCCACTTCTTCCATGCGAACTACCTCCATTTCTTTTGATAGAAAGTCAACGCTGATATAGGCATCCTTTTGAAAAAAGCGGGATTTGCGCATGTTTTTCATAGAAATTCGTGAAGCTGTTAGGTTCACCGTGCAGCCGTTCATAAATTCTAGTCGTGCATTGGTAATGTCAGGAGTATCGCTAATTACAGGTACTCCAGAAGCTGCGATAGATTTAATTTCAGATTTTACTACGTGCAGTATGATGTCTAAATCATGAATCATCAAGTCCATAACTACTGAAACATCCGTACCGCGAGGATTGAACTGAGCAAGGCGGTGTGTTTCAATAAACATGGGTGTATTAAGATAGGGGAGCGCTTGCTGAAAAGCAGGATTGAATCGTTCGACATGTCCTACTTGAACTTTTACTCCGGCTTCCGCCGACAAGGCCATTAAAATTTTCGCTTCCTCAGAATTTTCTGTTATTGGTTTTTCGATGAAAAGGTGCTTTCCGGCTTTGATGGCTTGTTTAGCACACTCAAAATGTGCAAAAGTAGGAGTAACAATGTCAACGCAATCTACTTCTTTTAAGAGCTCATCAATCGTATTGAATTGTTGAATTTGAAATTCTTCTGCCACCCGTTCTGCATTTGCTGTATCGGTGTCAAAAAAGCCAATTAATTGGAATTGATCACCTAATTCTTTGATTTGGCGAATGTGTATTTTTCCTAGGTGTCCTGCACCAATAACTCCTATTTTCAACATGATAACAAAAATAGGAAAAAGATTGAATTAGTGAGGTAAAAGCCCTTTTGAACTTGCTATTTTAGAGATCACTGAATGCAAGTGTTTTAGCCTAGAACGATCTGAAATTTCACATTAATGGGTGCTTGATCACTTCAATACTTTTTCAAATGCTCTTCTTGGGGAACCGCTGAAGTATACTTGTCCGCAATAGGTGTATTGCAATTTATCAAGGATTTTGAGCATTGGTACATTATCGAAATTAGTATCTACTTTAATACTGAAGATTCCATGTTGTGACGCTAAATCTTCAATCATCTGAAATAATTGTCTTCCAATTCCCTTTCCAACTACTTTTTTGGAGGTCGCAACACGATGAATGACAACATACTCTCCAGTGGTGAGCCATTTGCCTTCGATAGCAGTGTATGCTGGCTCAATATCGAAAATAATAGCAGCGTACGCGATGATTTCTCCTTCGTTTTCAAGTACATAACCTTGTTTTTTTTGAATGTCTTCGGCGAGTACAATTTCATTGGGATAACCATTTTGCCATTGAGTGCTACCATCTAATCGACGTTGCTCTATCGCAAATTGAATAATGTTCCAAATCTGAGGTAATTCAGAAAGTAAGGCTAAACGCAATATCATCTTGAAATTTTAAAAAATGTAGGTCAAAAAAAAGTCCCAATAAATGGGACTTTAAATTTATTCAGTTTTGATTCCGACAAATTGATATGGTTTGTATTTCCCTTTGTTTTGAGCATCTTTTTGGTAAGCTGGACCATCAACTATTACTTTGATGATCTTCACATTTACTTTGTTTTTGTATTGTGAAGTACTATAGTAGTTGTTAAGTTCCTTTTGCAAGTTTTCAGCTCTCAATTGAGCTAATTGATCATTTGAACTATATTTTGTTGTTGGAACAGTGGAAGCAGAAGAGTAAATGTTGATGGTTACTTTTTCTCTACCTTTTGCTAATTGCTCATCAACTATTTTCAGTTTTGCATTCAGTGCTTGATCTTTAGCTGTTACTGAGTTTTTGTTGTACTCGAAGTAATGCATAAACTCAACATTTTCGAAAGTAGCAGCGATAGGAGTAGTATCAATAACTTCTACTTCTACTGGCACAAGAATTCTTTTTTCCATATCGTAAATAAACTCACGAACAACTTCTTGGTAGCTTAAATCGCAGCCAGTGATGAAAGTTTCTTGTTGGAAGGGCTCAGAATTCCCCACATTATACATAGATGCTTGGAAAGAACGACATGGTTCTAACGGAGTGAAAAACTCACCCGCACGTAAATTTGGAATCAATGTCATTTTCTTATCCTTTTCCGTGCAATCAGGACAGTTTAAAGCAAAATCAAGTTTAACATCTTCTGGTAATGGCTCACCAGTTGAAGTTTTGATGATTCCTTTAAACACAGCGATTTCAGTTAAAGGAGTAATATTGCCAATTTGATAAATATCTAAATTTCCTTTTCCGCCACTACGATTAGATGAAAGAAATGCTGCTTTTCCATCCATAGAAGTATTATAGAAAACATCATCGTATGTTGAGTTCAAAGGTGCACCCATATTGACTGGAGCACCCCATTTGTTTTCAGATTCTAATCGAGAATAGAAGATATCAAATCCACCAATACTTTTGTCGCCATTGTTTGAAAAATACATGATTTTTCCATCGTAGCTTAGGAAAGGAGCATCTTCATCGTAAATAGAGTTGATTGGCGCGCCGAGGTTGATTGGTGCTGACCAAACTCCGTTCACATCTTTATCAACTCGGTAAATATCACGACCACCTAAACCACCTGGACGGTCAGATACAAAGTATACTGTGTTTTGATCTTGTGTTGCGATTGCGTGCGTCTCCCAAAACTCTGTGTTAAGACTTGTTACACCATCTTCTATGGTAGGGTTGCTTATGTCTCTTGCCACCTTTCCAAAGTATATATCTCCACTTCCTGTAGAATCTGAGTAGAAAAACATTTCACGTTCGCTAGCGTCAACTGTTAAATGTGATTCGTTAAACTTGGGATTACTGTTTTTCATCCGAATTGGATTAGAAAAAGATCCATTCTTGTTGATGGCATAGTAACCATCTTCAGTTGGAAAATTAAATCTTCGATCGCGGTAAGGATCTGATTCACCATTTTCCCATGGACGTCGAGCAGTTAAGAATAACATTTTACCATCAAGGGAAAGGTTGGAAGTAAACTCAGGATATTCAGAATTTAATTCAGTAACGTTTTTGATGGTAATATTATTAGCCACACTCGCTTTGGCATTGTTGATTTGTACGATAAGCATATCAGCTTTTGGTAAAAGCTCAGATTCTTTCCTTGATTTTTCTTTGAATGTGTTTACCGCAGTCATTGCTTTGTCGTATTCACCCAATTTGTGAAGACAAACAGCGTAGTGATAAAATGCATCATAAGGAGCTGTTTTTTCTTTTTTTGAATAGGCATCATAAGAAGCACTTGTGTTTTGGATAGCAATTTCAAAATTTGCTTTTGCCTTTACTGGATTTTCTTCAGAGTAGAGTGCACCATATCCTTTTCTGTAATTGTAATTACAACTTGTAGCATTGATTTCAATTAATTTGACAGCAATTTTGTTTGCGAAATAAAAATAATCTTCTTGCATGTAGCGAGAATTCTCTGAAACTAATTTTTGCTCGCTACCATTTTTGATTAATTCATCAATTGAAGCTTCGTCAACTTGAGAATAACCAACTTGGAATATTATAAGGCTAGCGAATAGTAATAGGAAAAGTTTAGAAATCATATTTTTTTTTGTAGCGAATTTAGTCAAAATATAGTAAATATTGCAAAATGTGACAAAAAAAAGCCCCAAATATGGAGCTTTTTATGTTGAAATTTTTCTATTCAGTTTTTAAACCAACAAACTGATATGGTTTGTATTTTTTCTTGTCTTTGAAGTCTTTAACATATTCAGGACCGTCAACAATAGCTGTTACAATAGTAACATTTACTTTTCCTGCAAATTCTGCTTTGGAATTGAAGTAGTTAGAAAGATCATATTTCATGTTTTCAGCTCTAAGTTTCGTTAAAGTTTCATTTGAGTCGTATGTCGTCGTAGGTACTTGTGAAGCAGAAGAATAGACATTAATTGTTATTTTGCCTCTTCCTTCTTTTAATTGATCTTCAACGCTCTTTACAAATTTTTTCAAATCACCTTTTGAAACGGTCAATTTGTTTTCATTGTAGTTGAAATAATGAATGAATTCAATGTTTTTGTACGCTGATGCAACAATTGTATCGATCACTGGAACGGTATCAGGAGGGAAGGTTACCGTTCGGCTTGGGACATCTAAAATTAGTTCCCTAAATATTTCTTGGTAGGCTACTGTACAATCTGTGGTAAACGTTTCAGCAAGCATTACATTATTAGTATTTGCATCAATGTAACTCATCTGATACGTCTTACATTCTTTCAATCCTGTTGTGAAGATCCCATCCGAAAGTCGGGGGAAAATGCTAACAGGGGTGTTGTTGTTTTCACAATCATTGCATGTTAATGTGAAATTTAAAGCAAAATCTTCAGGTAGGGGAGAACCATCGGAAGTTCTTACTAGTCCTTTAAATAATGCATAAAGTTGCACACCAAGAAAATCATTTTTGATTTCATAGATGTCTTTTTCACCTTTTCCACTTTCGCGGATAGTGGCCATATAGCCTCTTAATCCATCTGTAGTTGTGGTGTAGAATAAATCCTGATTTGTTGCATTGAAAGGGTAGCCAATATTTTTTGAAGGAGAAAGGGAACCATCCACTTGAAATTCGCTTAAAAGAATATCAAATTCTCCCATACTTTTTTCACCATTACTTGCGAAGTACAAATTGCGATTGTCTACTGAAATAAATGGCGCATCTTCATCCCATTTTGTGTTTACGTTAGGTCCCAAGTTGACTAGATCAGACCATTTTCCGTCAGCTAGTAGTGTGCTTACATAGATGTCTCTACCCCCGTATCCACCTGGACGATCGGAAGAAATATACATTTTTTTTCCGTCAGGTGAAGCGGTTGCGTGTGATTCCCAAAATTTAGAATTGATATTTTCATTTGGAAACCGCTCAATTTCTTGAAATTTCCCTGAATAGAAATCCGTAAAGAAAACATCACCAGAGCCAGTTGAGTCTTCATACAACAATATTCTTCGTTCGTTTACACTAACTGCCATCGTAGCTTCATTTCTCTTTGGCAAACAAAAGTTCAACAAATTAGGCTCTGACCAGGTATCCTCTTTCATGTTGTGGTTCGACACGTAAACATCTTCTGGATATTGATTAATTCCCCAATCTTTGTAGGGATAGGAAGCATCATTTGCCAATTCTCTTCTCGACGTGAAATAGATAGAAGTTCCATCCAAAGACACTACTGGAGAATACTCTGGCATTGATGAGTTGAAGGAAAGATTTGTTAGTGTAACATTTACTGGAGAAGCAATAAGTCCTCGGGCAACATCACATTGAATAATTTTTAGTTCTGCAACTGGTATCAATTCCGACTTATTTTTGGTTTTTGCTAAAAATAATCGGTAGTTTTCTTGTGCTTTATCAAGTGCTTCATCTAAATGATAACAACGACCAAGGTGATAATAAGCATCTGTTGGAGCACTTTTCTCTCTATGAGAGTACATATCGTAGTTGGGGTCAATATCACTGACGGCAATTTGAAAATGGGGGATTGCAGTTGCGTAGTCGCCATCTAAATTAAGCAATAAAAATCCTTTCCTATAATTGTAGTTTGGACTTGTGCTATTGAAGGTTAATAGTTTGTCAACTAAAATATCTGCAAAGTAAAGAAAACCATCTTGTGTCATGCGAGAGGCTTCTTGTACTATTTCTGGTTCTGACTTTGTTCGTGCAAATTCTTTAACATCCGCTTCGCTAGGCTGCGCCAAAGCAGTGAAAAATGTTAGAGTGAAAAGAGCTGAGAGTAAACTTCTGTTGTTCATAGTGTATTGATAAAAATTACCAAAAATCTTTAACGCAACACCAACATAAAAGGTTACAATCTACCTGTTTTTAAATTAGCGAAAAATGAAGTTCAACCTTATTTAACAATCATGAACTCAGTTCTTCTGTTTGCTTGATGTTCTTCTTCTGAGCAACTAGAAACTACTTTCCCCTCACATCCACAATCGTTCACCAATTTGGATTCTCCATACCCTTTGCCGTAAATTCTTGTAGGGGTTGAAATTCTTGCCTTAATATATGCAGCTGATGATTTTGCTCTTCTACTTGAAAGTGCAAGGTTGTAGGCAATTGTATTTCTACAATCGGTATGAGAACTTAGTTCAATTTTCATGTTTGGATTATCGTTCATAATTTTCACGATTTTGTCCAATTCAATTTTTGCATCTGGGCGGATGTCAGATTTATTTAAATCGAAATAAATAGGTTGAATAGCAACAAGTTCACCTACGTTAGTGCCAATTTGATCTTTCTCAATTAAGTACTTTAGGTTTATTTTTAACTCTTTGCCAAGTGTCATGTTGAAAGAAAATGTTTGTGTGATGTATTCTTCTTTAGCAACTTTTACTTCCAAATTTATTTTTTCACCAAAGGTTTTATTTAGCAATATCGAAGATGTAAATGACCCATCAGCACTGCTTATTAATTTTTCGATGGTTTTTCCAGAACTTGGATCGATGAATTCTACCGTCGAATTTGCTAACAATTCAGCGGTCTTTCTATCAGCAACAATTCCAGCCAATGAATACTGAACATCTGGAACAATGGTATTTCTGTTTACATCTAAAATGTAATTTTTTTCTACTTCTTCATACTTTTTGTCGCATTGGGTTGAGAATACATCAGTATAATAATCACTTGTTGAATCTGCATATAGTTTCAACTCATACGAATGACATTTTTCTAGACTGCTGAAGAAATGTCCGTCACGAATTCTTGGGAACAATGCAATTTCATAGCTGTTAGCACAATCGGTGCAACGTAAAGTCATGTAGGTGTCTTCTGGAATTCTTGTTCCATCTGACATTCGAATACTTCCTTTAAGCACTGCAACGTTTTCAACACCTAAATAATCATTTTTGATTTGGTAAATGTCTTTTTCTCCATACGTTCCTTTTCTGAATGAAGTAAAGTATCCTAAAAGTCCATCACTTGTTGTTGTATAGAAAATATCATCACCTGTAGAATTAAATGGGTATCCCATGTTAATTGCATTCGACCAAACATTGTTAGTGTCACGAACAGAGATAAAAATATCGAAATCGCCCATACTGCTTTTTCCATTGGAGGCGAAGTACATTGTTTTATTATCCACTGCTAAAAAAGGACTATCTTCATCTTCAGCTGTGTTGATTTCTGGTCCAAGATTGATTGGATCGCTCCATCCGCCAGACGGTAATTTAATCACTCTGTAAATATCACGTTTCCCAAATCCACCCAATCGGTCTGAAACAAAATACATGCTTTGTCCATCTGGCGCCACTGTTACATGGGTTTCCCAATATTTAGTATTGATTTTGCTATCGTCTAAATGCTGTTGTTCTGTAAATACATTTCTTTTGAAATCGCTAAAATAGATGTCGCCATTTCCATCTTGATCGTTGTAGGTGTAAATTTTACGTTCATCTGAACTGACAGAAATGGAAGCCTCATTACTTTTTCCTTCACAAAATTCTAAGCGCTTTGGTCTTCCGAAATTTTCTGTTTCGTTATCACGTAAAGAAAGATAAATGTCTTCAGGATGCTGAAACTTTTGCATGTCCCTATATTCATCAGTGGACTTGTCTTCCCATTGTCTGCGACTGGTAAAATACAATGCTGAACCATCTAAAGAGATTGCAGGAGCATATTCAGGATAAATTGAATTGATGCGTGCTCCGATGTTATTAATTTCAACTTTTTTAGGATTTGCCATTAAATTAGTAGCAATATCACATTGTGCAATATTTAACTGTGCTGTTGGAATTAACTCAGATTTTTTTCTCGTTTTTTCAATGAATTTTAGATAATTATCTTTTGCTTTAGCAACTTCTTCATTCAAATGATAGGCTTTTCCAAGATGAAAAAAGATGTCAGCAGGAGCACCTTTTTCTTTTGAGCTATACATGTCATAATTCTTGCTGATGATGGCGCTTCCAAGCACCAAATGCGCAATTGCTTTTTCAGGTTGCGATTGGCCATACAACAGCAAATAACCTTTACGATAATTGTAATTGCAACTTGTGGGATTTTTCTCCAATAATTTATCTACCACAATTTCTGCATAGTACAAGAAGTTTTCTTGCATTAGTGACGAGCATTCTACTACGAGTTCTTGTTCAGAGGCAGTTTTTACCATCTCTCGTACTTCGAACTCAGTTTTTTGTCCGTAAGCAGCAACTGCAAACAAGGCAATAAATATTGCTAAAAATTGCTTTTTCATAGTGGTAGGTTTTAGTGTGGTTAAAAATTACAATTCTCTGTTTGGATCAAATTGCTCCAGGTAGTCGGCTACTCTTCGAACAAATTGACCTCCTAGCGAACCATCAACTACGCGATGGTCATACGCATGAGATAGGAACATTTTATGACGAATTCCAATAAAATCACCTTCTGGAGTTTCAATTACTGAAGGCATTTTTCTAATCGCCCCAACTGCCATAATCGCAACTTGTGGTTGATTGATGATTGGAGTTCCCATTACATTTCCAAAAGATCCAACATTTGTGATTGTATAGGTGCCACCTTGAATATCCTCTGGCTTCAATTTATTGTTTCTTGCATTCGCTGCAAGTTCATTTACTGCTTTCGTGATTCCAGTTAAATTCAATCGATCGGCATTTTTGATCACTGGTACAATTAGATTACCTGATGGAAGTGCCGTTGCCATTCCAATATTGATATCCTTACGTTTAATGATTTGAGTTCCGTTAACTGAAATATTTATCATTGGGAAATCTTTGATCGCTTTCACTATTGCTTCAATGAAGATAGGTGTGAACGTAATGTTTTCGTTTTCTCTTTTTAAGAACTCCTTTTTCACTTTATTTCTCCATTCCACAATGTTAGTGACGTCAGCTTCAACGTACGAAGTAACGTGTGGCGAAACATGCTTAGACATTACCATGTGGTCTGCGATCAATTTACGCATTCTGTCCATTTCAATAATTTCGTCACCAGCATTTGGCATAACAACTGGAGCTTTAATTTCTGATGTCTTTGCAGCAGGAGCAGAGACTGTAGCAGCTTCAACAGCTTTTGCAGCAGGAGCAACTGCTACTGGTTGAGCACCTTTATTTGCAACGAAATCCAATATATCTATTTTGGTCACTCGACCACCTTGCCCTGTACCTGCAATTTTTTCAAGATCGCTCATTGAAACGCCTTCTTTCTCTGCAATACTTCGAACTAATGGAGAGAAAAACTGGCCGTTTGTGCCGGTTTTGTCAATAGAGTTCGCAACTGTTTCAATTGCTGATTCAACTGTTTTACTAATTTCTTCAACAGCAGATGGCGCTTCTTTTACCGCAGCAGGAGTTTTGTCTTCCGAGATTAATGTGCCATCGGTAGAGATGATTGCAATCACATCTCCAACTTGAGCAACTTGATCTACTTCAAATAGTTTTTGCACTAAAATTCCTCCTGCTTCAGAAGGTAATTCATTGTCTACTTTGTCGGTAGCAACTTCCACTAAAGGTTCGTCGATTTCAACTTTGTCACCAACATTTTTTAACCAATTAGTAATTGTTGCTTCGGTAACACTTTCTCCCATTTTAGGAAGTCTGATTTCAATTTGTGCCATATACTTTACAAGTAGATTTGAATATTTTTTACAAAAATAAGGGAAAAATCGGTTTTATCAAGAGAGAAATTAGCGATCTAGACTTTTCCACGACTTCAATAAAATAGTGAAGTCCTTGCGAATAGAGTAATCCCTTGCGTATATTAGATTTAGTTTTTCGCTCATCGATTCATCTTTAACAGAATATTCATCTTGCGGGGTTAAAATTCCCTTGCGTATGTTCGGTAACGTGACCTTTTTCTCAATGATGGAATGATAGCCAACCAGTGAGTTTTTACCAACTAAAACTTTCATTAAATTTCCCAAAAACCGTCCCTTTTGATTGTAAAACCACAAAGTGAGTGGGGATGAAAGTAAAAGACTCAAAGAGATAAAAATATCAAAAGTTCTTTTTGCTCGAATTTTATCTCGTTTAGAGATATTGTTGATATTGAGCACATACAAATCGCCCGCAGTTTCAATGGAGTTTGAACCGATTAAAAAGAGTGATTCTGGCTGTGCAATTTTAAAATCGACATGATCTGAATTAATGGAACACATCCAAGCAATAATAGCGCCCGCACTGATGTCCTTTGCACTAAAAATAACTTCATCAATTTGGTGAATATGTACCACTTGATCTAGTTGATTTATGGTACCCACGGCAGTGCTAGATTTTACATCATCGATAGCAACTTGCTCAATGATATCTACTTTATGACGTGTTTCTCTAAGAATTGCACTTATTCGTTGAAATTCATCATCAGTACCTACTACAGCAAACCTCGTTGAGGTAGTTGATTTTAAACTAAATTTTCCACCTAATGCTACATGAAGGAAAAGGTGAGAAATAAGGTAATAGAAAAAGGTCCATGTTGCCCCAAGCAAAATAAACAATCTCGAAAATTGCCAATCTTTTGGCAGTAATCCATAAACAATCAATATGAGAATAGTACCAAAGACAATTCCTTTTAAGTGATGAATGAATTTGATGGGTTTGTCGTAACCGCCATTAAAAAGTACAGCCAATAACCAGGTGAAGGTATATATTGGAATTGCAATTTTAAGCACTTCGGGAGGAAATTTAATTGAATGCTGGTCCCAGTAATTGGTGAGACATAGAAGACCACCAGCAATGAAAACAAAATCTACAATTGGTTGTGTGATTCTTTTTATAAATCGTGCTCCAATGGCTAAAGATGCTCTGAAATAAATGGCTAGATTAATCAAAAACGAAAATGACCTCGCATTTTTTTTTGAGAAATGTTTTTCGGCAAAAATCACCATCGCGCGATAAAACACAAAAACATAATTTACTGAGCTTTTTTTCGTGCTTTCTCCCTTGTAATGGATGATATTGGTATCTGAAAAGTAATAGTTTTTATAACCCCCTTTTTGTATTCGATATGAAAGATCAATGTCTTCTCCATACATGAAAAAGGTCTCGTCCAGTAAACCAACTTTTTCCAGTGTTTCCATGCGCATAAGCATAAAGGCACCGCTCAAAATATCAACTTCATGATTTTCAAATTCATCGAGAAAACCTAGGTGATATTTTCCAAATTTCTTCGATTTCGGAAATAGCGCCGAGAGTCCAAATATTTTGTAAAAAGCCACTGAAGGAGTGGGGAGACCACGTTTTGACTCAGGTAAAAAATTACCCTTTCCATCTACCATGTGCACTCCAAGTCCACCAGCATCTTTATGCTGGTCCATGAATTCCACTACTTTAATAAATGTGTCCTCTTCAACAACAGTATCAGGATTTAAAAGTAAGACATACTCACTATTGGATAGTAAAATTCCTTGGTTATTTGCAGATGAAAATCCAAGATTCTCTTTATTAGCAATTAAGTTGTATTCTGGAAATTTTCGTTGCACCATATCAACAGAACCATCAATAGAGTTGTTGTCTACTACAAACACTTCGCCTTCAATTTTCTCTAACGCTTTTTTAACTGAGTTGAGACATTGTTCAAGAAAATATTCGACGTTATAATTGACGATTATTACTGAAAGTTTGTATTTGAATGATGCAGCCAATGCTTATTTTTTAAGTTTTGCTTTCACTAAAAAGCGAGTGTCAAGATTGATTTTAATGTCCTGTGTTAATGTTTCATCAACTGTTGATTCTACTCTTAAAATAAATTGGTCATTTTTTACGAATTCTTGAAGGTCTTCTGCTACACAAATGCATTCAATTTCATTTCCTACGGTAGCTGGGATATCGCTGATATAAGCAATTTTTTTCTCGCCTAAGCCATTCGCTGAAATAAATATATTGATGGAGTTGAGAAAGCTAAAATCCTCACTGCTTGGATCGGTAATCGTTAATATCAACTTGTTTAGTACGATCGACTTCACATGTTCTTTGGCCGTGTTGTTTGCTTCAAAGGTGGAAACTGCATTGGTAGTAATAGCAGGGGTAGTCAGCGAAAAAGGCAAAAATGCACCAACTGTAGATGGGATCGTGACTTCAGACTCCAAATTGATAGGAAAGTAAAATAGTTTCTCACAAGAAGTAAGAGAAAACAACACGATAGAAAGAAGTAGTAATAGATTTTTCATAAATTAATTTTTAATGGCTATACAGGAAATTTCAACCAACACATCCATTGGTAATTTCACAACTTGCACCGTTTCTCTAGCGGGTGGAATAATTCCCTGAAAAAAAGAAGCATAGACTTCATTCATTTTCGCAAAATCATTCATGTCTTTAAGAAAGATTGAACATTTTACAATGTCATCTTTCGAGAAATTGGCTTCTTTCAAAAGAGCTGCAATATTTTTTAGTACCTGAGCTGTCGCACTTTCAATCGAGTCATTAACTAATTGTGCAGACATGGGATCTATCGGAATTTGACCGCTCACAAATAAAGTTTCGCCTTTCAAAATCGCTTGACTATAAGGTCCGATAGGAGCAGGTGCACCTGAAATGCTAATTTGTTTTTTCATGATTACAAAATTTCCTTGCCTAATTTTGGTTATTTTAGCCAACGTTTTTAACAAGTCACACAAAAATAACATAATTTGATGTCAAAAATTGCCTTGATTGATTTCAAAGATTCCTTTTCTTACAATATTTACCATTATTTAGTTAGTAATTGTGACGAAGTAAAGGTGTTTGAGGATGGCGCATTTGAACTAGATGAATTAGCTGATTTTGACAAAATTGTATTATCACCAGGACCTGGTTTACCGTCTGAAACAAAAAGTTTGTTTGCTGTGCTTGAACGCTATCACCAAACAAAAACTATTTGGGGTATTTGTTTAGGAATGCAAGGAATTGTAGAGTTTTTTGGAGGAAAGATTTACAATCAAGAAAAGGTTAAGCATGGGGTAGCAGTAGCAATTGATTTGATCGATGACGGTTCTTTGTTTACTAATTTGCCACAGCGTTTTGCAGTTGGCTTGTATCACAGTTGGGCATGTGATGTTTCAGAATCAACAGCACTAAAAATGATTGCTCGAAGCGATGAAATGGTTTTAATGGCTGTTCAACATCGGAAATTGCCAATTTACGGAGTGCAATTTCATCCAGAATCTATATTGACGGAATTTGGCAAAGAAATTGTAACAAATTTTGTATATTTATAATCGAAATTAAAATCTAATCAATGAAAAATTTAGTAATAGCCCTATCGCTTTGCCTTGTTTCAGTAGCAAGTATGGCACAAAAAGCAACATGTGTTGGAAAATGGACAACTATCGATGATGATACAGGAAAGAAAAAGTCCATCGTAGAGTTGTATAAAGTAGACAGTAAATTGTACGGAAAAATCACGTTTTTGTATCCGAGAGAAGGAAGAGAAGAAAATCCGAAATGTACTAAATGTGAAGATGATCGCAAAAATAAACCACTTGTTGGATTACAAATTGTACGTAATTTAAAGTGGGATGGTGAATCTTGGTATGGAGGAACTATCGTTGATCCTGAAAATGGAAAAGTCTATACTGTAAAGATGTGGCTGAATGAGGACAATCCAAAAAAATTAAATGTAAGAGGTTATATCGGACCATTTTTTAGAACGCAAGAATGGGTTCGTGAAGAATAAATCAGAATAGATAATTAATGTAGAAGGCAACTCAATTGGGTTGCCTTTCTTTTTGACTTTGCTTTTTAGCGTGCAGGTTTTAATACCATATACACGGGTAAATGATCAGAATACCCTCCATAATACTGATTGCCACCAAATGTTGCATTTGGCTTACTGTCTCCATTTTCAAAATGATATAGAAGTGCAGCATTGTTCACAATTGTGGCTTTTCGATCAATAATTTTAAGTCCAGAAGAGCCTTCGTACAGCGGAAAAGACACCATCATTTGATCGAAAGTCATCCAATCTCCCCGAAAATTAATAGTTCCTCTATCTTCAATTTCTAATTCATACATGAGGTTGACCAAATCATGCGACTTCAAATTATCTCGTCGTGATTTTGCTCCTAGTGTCGATTTAATACTTGTATCTAGAGGAGTGTCGTTAAAATCTCCCATTACAATGATGTTTGCCCTTGGATCTTTTTGACGAATTTTATTAATTTTCTCTTTTAAAACTTGGGCACAAGCAATTCTTCGATGCGCTGTTTCGTCCTGACCTTCACGTCGTGATGACCAATGATTGACAAAAATGTGTATCGCAATATTTTCTTCTACTCGTCCTTGCACATATAAAATATCTCTCATTTTGTATTCTGGCTCTTGCGCAATTGAAATGGGTAGCTTTTCGCTAGTAATCAATTTAAACTTAGCTGGATCGTATATGCAACCAACGTCAATTCCTCTGTTGTCCGGAGAATCGTATTGCACAATTTTGTAGTTGACATTTTTCAATGTTTTCACCATTGCTAAATCTTCTAATACTTCATGATTTTCTATTTCTGCAAAGCCAGCAAAAAGTGGCGTTTCGCCATTTGCCATGAGCATAGCTTCAGCAATTTTATTTAATTTATCTTGGTAACGCTCAGCATCCCAAATCTTTTCGCCATGCGGTAGAAATTCATCATCACCATCATTGTTTGGATCATCTTCAGTGTCGAAAAGATTCTCCACATTGTAAAATAGGATCGGTGCTTCATTCATTTTCTGAATGTCTTCGATGGTGTTATCTGCCATGTTTTTGCTTTCTAGAGCTGGGTTTGTATTTTGATTGTCCTTACTAGCAAGTTCGCAGGAAGTCATTGCCAGTAAAAAAATGATCAGGTATTTGTTCATTTGCTAAGATAAAAAAAAGGCCGTTCATCGAACGACCTTTCCAGTAACAATAAGCATGTATTATTTTTTCAAAAGATCTCGAATTTCTGTCAACAATTCTTCTTGTGTTGGAGCTGCAGGAGCTGCAGGAGCAGGAGCTTCTTCTTTCTTTTTCATTACCTTATTCATTCCTTTTAAAATCATGAACAAAACAAAAGCAATTATAATGAATGAAATAGTTGCGGATAGGAATTTTCCATAAGCTACCGCACCCCATTTTAATTCAGCAATGTCTTTTGCGCCAGCAGCTGCTAAAGCAGGATTTAACAATAGTGGCGTAATCACATCAGATACAAGTGAATTAATAATTGCTCCAAAAGCACCACCAATAATAACGGCTACTGCTAAATCAACTACATTTCCACGAAGGATAAATTCTTTAAATTCTTTAAGCATATTGTAAAAATAATTTGGTTTATGAGCAAATGTAATAAATTATTTGTCAGATTGGTAGACTTGTCTATTTATAATCGAACGACTCAAGGTTAATTCGTCTGCATATTGCAATTCCGTACCGACAGAAACACCTCGTGATAGCGCGGTAATGAGCACATTGAACGTATTGAGTTTTTTGTAGAGGTAGAAATTAGTTGTATCGCCTTCCATGGTTGGACTTAGCGCTAAAATAATCTCAGTGCATTTTTCTGTTGCTGCCTTTTGAAGTAAGGTTTGAATATTTAAATCTGATGGACCGATACCATCCATGGGTGATATAACCCCTCCCAAAACGTGGTAGATTCCTTTGTAAGATTGAATCGATTCAAAAGCTAACACATCACGAATATCTTCAACTACACAAATTAGAGCGTGATCTCTTCTTTCATCTGAGCAAATTTCGCAGATAGCTTGATCAGTAATATTTCCGCAGGAAGAGCAAGTTTTAGTGTTGATTTTCATCTCCAAAATAGACTCGGAAAAAGCGCGAATTTCATCTTCAGAACGATTCAGTAATTGAAGCGCCATGCGCAAAGCAGTTCTTTTTCCAATCCCAGGTAAGGAATTGAGTTGTTCTACTGCTTTTTCTAGATGCTTTGATGGAATTTTCACAGTTCAAAAATAGTTGAATGACGTTTACATTTTGTACTAATTTACATTTCTTTTTGAACACTATTTTGTTATTGAAGTTTAATTGAAGAAAGAGATGAAAATTTATATGGTCCTATTGTTTTAAGTGAGCTTTTTCACTAACTTAATATCAAATTAACATTTTAATAAGTAGCAAATGGGAGCAATTAAATCGAATAACTATCAAAATGAAGAACTATTAATCTCAAGATTGGGAAGGGCCATCTCGCATCCTGCTAGAGTCAAAATTCTACATAAACTCAGAGATGAAAACGCAGGATGCAGATCGGTAGATTTAGCAAAATGGTTGAATTTCACAAAACCTACCATGAAAGAACATATAGATATGATGAAAGATGCTGGAATTCTTACTGTTGAGTATTTGCCACATTTTTATTCAATTTCTTTGAATGATAGTGGAAAACAATTTGCTGACAAAATATTCAACGAAAATTGAGGGAATTAGCTAATTTACTTCCTAGTTAGGGATATACCTTACCAGTTAGTAAATTAGCTAATTCCCTGAATAAAACACGAATTCCAAAATCAGTTGAATTCTTTTCAGTAATTTTGTCCTCCATTTTGATGTAATGAAAGCCAACGAAGTAAATATTAGAAACAAAAAAGCAAAGTTTGAATATCATTTGCTGGAAACGTTTACGGCTGGAATTCAATTATCAGGCACTGAAATTAAAAGTGTGCGCGCCTCAAAAGCTAGTATTATTGAAGCCTATTGCATAGTTGATAAGGCCGAAGTCTTTATTCGTAACATGCACATTACGGAATACAACAATGCTTCATTTTTTCAGCATAAACCGAGAGCCGACCGAAAATTATTACTTAACTCCAAAGAAATAAAAACAATTCAAAAGCATCTTTCTACCAAAGGTCACACCTTGATTCCCTTGAAAATTTTTATCTCGTCAAAAGGTTGGGCAAAAATGGACATTGCTTTAGCGATTGGAAAGAAATTGCACGATAAGCGTCAAGATATGAAGGAAAAGGATGATCGTCGTGAAATGGATCGAGCCTTGAAACGCTAAAATCTAAAGATATCCCAGACTTAGTATATGCAAAAGGTGATTTCCTCCAAGTAGGTAAAGTACAATTACAGTAGAAGTTAAGTAGTAGCTCAAGTACCACAGTAAGGTGAATAAGATTGTCTTTTTTCTGTAAAACACCGCAACTGATGGAAGCATGAAGATGAATAGGAAGAAGGGACGAAAAAAATAGAACCCAAAGCCGACCTCGAACCGTTCGTGCTTAATTTTTTGTATCGAAACTACATTCACCTTTTCGTTGAGAATTCTTGTTCGCTCAATAAATACTGATGGATAAGATGAATACAGCGTGTATCTGATGTACTTTAAATAGATTTTATGTCCATTTTGGGTTAGAATAGTAGGTTGTTTAGCTTCACTTTTGCTATTCAACACATAACTAATCACCTTGTCTTTTTCGTAGCGATAGGGAAGAAAATAGTCGACAAGATTGATAGCTGTGAGCAAGCACCCTATTACTGCAACGATTTTGATAAATCTCCATCGCTTTCCTGAAGTTAGCAAATCAAAAAAACGTTGATTTTCAATTTCTTCTTTTCTTATTTGATCGTAATAGCGTTTTCTGGCATCTTTTAAGCGCTCTTCTTTCGACTTTTCTTTGCGTTTTGTAGGACGGTATTCTTTTTCTTGTTTTCTTAAAAAGATGATTCCTTCGTAGGCTTCATTAATGAGGATGAACTGCTCTTGAGCGTTGTGTGAAGTATTGTGATCTGGATGTAATTTTTTCGCAAGTGATCGGTATCGACGTCGAATTTCTTCTTCGCTGGCATCTTCGTCAAGACCTAAAATTTTATAAAATTTATCGATTTCCATCTTAATGTCTAGCTGCGCTTGCTAATCTATTAATTTTTCCTCCTTGTGTTCTGATAAAATTAGTCAGGATTCGAATTTCTTTTGGCACTTCATATTTTTCCAAAAATGGTTTGAGGTCATCTAGTGTACAATTACTTTCTCCTTCGACAAAAAGTACAATTTTTTGTCCCAATTTTTCATCTGCAATTCCATGAATAAAAAATGGAACATGAATGAAAGAACTCAATTTCGCTTCCAATTCTTCAGGTACAAATTTCAAACCGCCAGAGTTAATCACAAAATCTGCCCTGCCTAACCATTTAAATTGATGAGTGCCATGCAATTTCACCAAATCGTTGGTTTTTAAACTGTAAAGTTCAATTTCAGGATAGTTGATTATTAATTGCTTATTTTCTGAAGTGAACGAAATATTTTCAAGTCCACGGTAAAATTCTTCTTGTTCAAATCCAACTTTTTTTAATGCAACATGAGAAATTGTCTCCGTCATTCCAAAGGTTTGGTAAACAGTCATTTGATTTTCCTTCAATAGTGAAATGGTTGAGGTAGCAATTGGAGCTCCACCTACAATCACATGCTTTATGAACTGCAATTTTGAGGGATCTTCTTTCAATTGAAAATCGAGTTGAAGAGGCACAAGTGCTGCAAAATCAACTTTCTGTGTCAGTTCTAAAAGAGCATCTGACGCTACTTTTGAAACAAGGATGGACATCTTCGCCAAGACTGCTCGTACAAGCATCATTTTTCCTCCAATTGTACTGGTGGAAAGTGATAGGAGGCAGGTGTCATTTTCTTTGAGTTGAAAAAAATCGATGGTTTTTTGAGCAGAAACCAGCATGTGTTTCTTTTTAATTTGAATCAATTTAGCTTCGCCTGTTGAGCCAGAGGATTTGACTTCCATAAAATCATTGCCGTTTTCCCATTCTTCAAAAAAGAGTTGAATCTCTTCCTGCCTTGTTGGGTCGATGAAATGTATATTTGGTCGCGTAATCAATTTATTTGGAATAAAATTTGCTTCTATCTTGAAAAAAAAATAGTAAGTTTAGTCATAAAATTCATTTTCAAGATTGGGTTTGACAGAAAAATAGTAAGAAATTATATGAAAAAATCATTCATTTTAGGAGCCTTAGCCATTGGATTAATGGCTTTTACATTTGGAAGTAACACCCCAAATAACAGTACACCAACTTCAGTTAGCGATATTAAATTCAAACAACTTTCTTTGTCTGACGCAAAAGCGTTGGCAAAAGAAGAAGGTAAATTGATTTTTATTGATTGTCATACCTCGTGGTGTGGTCCATGTAAAAAGATGGCTGCTACTTCTTTCAAGGATGAAGAAGTAACTCAAGTTTTCAATGAGAAGTTCATTAATTTGAAAATTGATATAGAGAAAGATGCTGACGGACCAGAAATTGCTCGTTTGTATAAAATTAAGGCATACCCAACCTTGCTTGTTATCAATGCTAATGGTAAATTAGTGAAAGAAAGAGTTGGATTCATGACTGCAGATCAGATGGTTGCATTTGCAAATTCCGTAGATTGATAGGAGATGAAATGCTCGCTGCAGCATTAGATTAAATCCCCAGTTTGCTGATACACGTACTACTGGTTTTTTACAGCAATTCGAGAGACATAAAAAAAGGCGACTCATAATTGAGTCGCCTTTTCTATTTCACGGAAATTGGATTATTCTCCTTTATCCATTTTTTCTTTCAATCCAGCCAATGCATCTAAATCTCCTAATGTTGATTTTTCAGTATGTTGGTTGATAGCTTTTACTTGTTGAGATGTTGATGAACCACCGCCAGCGTTTCCGCCAGTTGCTTTCTTGCCACCTTTCGCAGCAGTTGTTGGTCTATCTTCACCTTCTTCAAACATTCTTGTATGAGAAACAACGATTTTCTTAGAATCTTTGTTGAATTCGATTACTTTAAAGTCAAGCGTTTCTTCAACTGCAGCATTCGATCCATCTTCTTTCTTAAGGTGTTTTGCAGGACAAATTCCTTCAACACCGTAAGGTAAAGCAACAATTCCAGACTTATCTTTCATGTCGATGATCGTTCCTTGGTGCACTGAACCTTCTCCGAAGATTGTTTCAAATACATCCCATGGATTTTCTTCCAACTGTTTGTGACCTAAAGAAATTCTTCTGTTTTCACGATCGATTTCTAATACAACAACTTGCATTTCGTCACCAACTTTACAGAATTCAGATGGATGCTTGATTTTTTTCTGCCAAGAAAGGTCAGAGATGTGGATCAATCCATCAACTCCTTCTTCTAATTCAACAAAAACACCGAAGTTAGTGAAGTTACGAACTTTAGCACTATGCTTCGTTGTAGCAGCATATTTCTTTTCGATTTCAGACCATGGATCTGGCGTCAATTGTTTAATGCCTAACGACATTTTACGCTCTTCGCGATCCAACGTTAAAATCACAGCTTCTACTGAATCTCCAACATTTAAGAAATCTTGAGCAGAACGCAAGTGTTGTGACCAGCTCATTTCTGAAACGTGGATCAAACCTTCAACGCCAGCAGCGATTTCGATGAATGCACCGTAATCAGCCATAACAACAACTTTACCAGTTACTTTGTCACCAACATTTAATGTAGTGTCTAAAGCATCCCATGGATGTGGTTGTAATTGTTTCAATCCAAGAGCAATACGTTTTTTGTCATCATCAAAGTCAAGAATTACAACATTCAATTTTTGATCTAACTCAACGATTTCTTCTGGATGCGTTACGCGACCCCAAGACAAGTCAGTGATGTGAATTAATCCGTCAACTCCACCTAAGTCAATGAAGACACCGTATGAAGTGATGTTTTTAACTACACCTTCTAAAACTTGACCTTTGTCTAATCCAGAGATGATTAATTTCTTTTGTTCTTCTAACTCAGCCTCAATAAGTGCTTTGTGAGATACAACTACGTTACGGAACTCTTGGTTAATTTTAACCACTTTGAACTCCATGTTTTTACCAACGTACACATCGTAATCACGAATAGGTTTAACATCGATTTGAGATCCTGGTAGGAATGCTTCGATACCAAAAACATCAACGATTAATCCACCTTTAGTTCTGCATTTTACAAATCCAGTGATGATTTCTCCAGTACGAAGAACATCATTCACGTGAATCCATGCTTTGTGCATACGTGCAGTTCTGTGTGATACAACTAATTGTCCTGATTTGTCTTCTTGACATTCAACGTAAACGTCAACTTTGTCACCAACTTTCAATTCTGCATTGTAACGGAATTCAGAAGCAGAAACTACTCCTTCCGATTTGTAACCGATGTTAATGATGACCTCTTTTTTGTTCATCGAAACAACAGTTCCCTCCAACACTTCCTTTTCGTTGATTGAATTTAACGTTTTCTCGTATTTGTCTGAGTACTCAGAACGTTCGATTTGAGTATAACCGTCTAATGCTAAGTTATCCCAATCAAAACCCGCAATTCCTTGCGATTCAATTTGTTTTGCCATGTGGCTTTTTTATTCTTGTATTTAAGCTCCCTTCAGCCTAAAATTGTGAAACATACCGATAAGGGTTCGGCGTCTATTTAAGGGTGCAAAATTAGGGATAATATTCTAAAGTTCAAACTATTTATTGCTTTTAAGTGCTCTATTTAGTTGAATTTTTAGTGAGATTCTGCTGAATTTACCCTATTTGATTGTTTGTTTCAGCAAAATTTGACCTATTTTTGAAGTGTATGCTGATATTTCGAAGAATAAATCAATCCATTTCGTGGGCACAAAGTCAACTTTCTCGAAAGCAATTTATTTTCATGTCGGCAATTTTGGTAGGCGTATCTGCAGGCTTGGCAGCAGTAGTTTTGAAATGGTTTGTTCATGCAATTTTCTTTGCCGCCACCTACGATAAACTGGGTAATTTCAAGTATTTATACCTCGTTTTACCAATCATTGGTATTGCGTTAACGGTGTATGTAAACAAGCGATTTTTAAATGGACGATTAGTAAAAGGATTGAGTCAAATCCACTATGCCATTGCGAATAAGCTAAGTTTTATGCCGAAGCGCCAGATGTATGATCAAATTGTAACAAGTTCTTTAACAGTTGGTCTAGGTGGTTCAACGGGATTGGAAGCACCCATTGTAATCACTGGAGCTGCATTTGGATCCAATTACGCGAAAACCTACTCCTTAAATTATAGTGAGCGCACTTTGCTATTGGCCTGTGGTATTGCTGCGGGAATCGGTGCTGCATTCAACGCTCCAATTGCAGGGGTGTTGTTTGCTTTAGAAGTTTTGGTTATCGATATTACTATTTCGGCGTTCACACCTCTAATTATTGCAGCGGCTTCTGGTGCATTGATTTCAAAAATCGCACTTGGTGAACGAATTTTATTGTCCTTCAAAAACATTGAAGATTTTTCCTACTACAACGTTCCTTTTTATGTTGTTTTGGGAATTTTATGCGGGTTGGTATCTGTATACCATGCTAGAATGTTTGTGCGAATTGAAAGTTGGTTTTCACACTCTCATAAAAGTGCCATGTCTAAAATAATGTATGGAGGAATTGGTCTAGCTGTGCTCATCTTTTTCTTTCCTTCGCTTTTTGGTGAAGGATTTCAAAGCATCATGGATTTAGCACAGGAGCAACCGAACAAAATTTTAGATCAAAGTTATTTTCATGATTTTCCGTTGAACGAATGGACCGTTACTATTATCGTAGGGATCTTGATTTTTGTTAAAGCGATAGCTACGGGATTAACAATTGGAGGAGGAGGTAATGGTGGAAACTTTGCACCATCATTATTTGTTGGGGCCTATTTAGGCTTCTTTTTCTCCAAAATGATGGAATTATTGCATATTGCGAATTTGCCATCTAATAATTTTACGGTTGTTGGAATGGCAGGAATTTTAAGTGGATTGTACCATGCGCCACTAACAGCTATTTTCTTGATTGCGGAAATTACAGGTGGCTATGCCTTGATGATTCCCCTGATGATTGTTTCTTCCATTGCTTTCGGAATCTCTCGCTATTTTGAACCTTTTTCATTCGACACGAAAAAGATGGCTGAGATTGGAAAGATCTTTACATCTGATCGAGAACAAAATTTATTGGTTTCAATAAAAACGAGTCGGATGGTAGAGTCTGACGTTGTCACGATTGGTCCAGAAATGCAACTTGGACAAATAGTGCAATTACTTGCTAAGTGCAAGGAGAACGTGTTTCCAGTGGTAACAGATCGAAAAATTTTGCTTGGATTGCTTTATTTAGATGATTTACGTGAAGTAATGTTTAAGCCTGAATTGTATCATGAAATTGATGCTAAGCAGTTGATGAAAAATGCCGCAGACGTTGTATTCGTAACTGATTCCATGTCGAAAGTAATGGAGCTTTTTGATGAAACAAACTTGTGGGTACTGCCAGTGGTGGATGAATCTGGAAAGTTTGTAGGGATGATTTCTAAGTCGAATGTGTTTAATACGTACCGAGATAAACTAAAAGATAATCGGATTGATTAGAAGAGGCAAAATAGATCGGATAGTTTACCGGTAGAACTGGGCTTACTAGATTTAAATGCTTATTACCCACAAAAAAAGCCCCAACTTTCATTGAGGCTTTCTATATTTTTATAAACGATTACTTCGTTTTAGGAGCAATGTTTGTTGGATGTACTTGTAATTGTCTAACAGTTCCTCTTTCAATTTGTGCTTTTGATTTTGCGTTAGACTCAGCAAATTTTGCTTTTTGCTCATCTGTTAACACTAGGTTGATTAAATCAATTCTTGCTTGATCGTTTTGTTTTAACGATTCAACTTTCACTTCAGGAGTCATTGATGCATCTTGTTTAACAGCATCATTTTTCTGCATAACGCCTAAATTGATTTCATGAATTTGCGTTTTTTGTTGTTCACTCAATGACAATTGTACTGCCATTTGCTCAGTTTGAATTGTTGCTTTTTGTTGAACAGTTTGTTCTTGAGCAGAAACTGCAAACGTAGTTGTCATCAAAAATGCTGCAAGGATCAATTTAATATTTTTCATGTTTTGGGTTTTAATACTAAGATGCAAAAAACATCTTATGGTTGCTTTTTCTTTGTAAATTTTACAAAATAAAATGGATATTACAATTTCTTAAGAAAAATTTAACTTTTTGGGCTTAAATTAATTTTTGTAAATAGTACTGCATCGTACATAAAATGGGCACTTACCGCAAACCAAAGACCCCCAATTTCATATCCGTAAGAAATACCAATAATAAATGGAAAAAGTAGAAGTCCGTAGAGTGAATTTTTGGGTGTTTTGATACTGATGTAGCCATGAATAGCAATAAAAATGAAGCTTGTTAGCCAAATGCCAAGATAGGGCTGAAGTCCTGCTCTAAAAAGTAATTCTTCTCCAAATCCAGCACAAATAGACAAGAAAATTCCTTCAAAAATGGATAAATTCAATGCTTTTACTGTTTCCTCAACACGCAGCGGCACTTCTTGAAAAATTCGCATTGTTAGAAAAAAAGAAGCGAGAACGGCATATCCAAGGCCGTAGGCAAGTCCCAACAGAACTGGCTTCCACTGCAGATTGTTTAGTTCAAGGAGCTCGAGCCAATGAATACCTTCGATCCAAGGCCGCAGCAATAAGGTTGGTAACGGAAAAATTAGTAAGGTAACCAAACCCAAGATCAGCAAAAGTTGTTTATCGCTCAAGGACTTAGTATTCGTGATTCATTTTCGGGGTCTTTTCTCCAGCTTCAATTTTCACATCGAGCTTGTTCTCAATGGGGGGGATAGGACAAGAATAGCGATGTGAATAGACACAGTATGGATTGTAAGCTGTATTGAAATCAATCTTAATAGTGGTTCCCTGTGGAATTTTAAGATCGATATAGCGACCGCCTCCATAGGTAATTTCACCGGAAGTTAAGTCGCTAAATGGCACGAAAAGATGTTTTTTGTATTCTTTTTTCCGCTTCAATTCCATATTTTGAAAGGCTGTTAATCGAACTTTTTTTCCATTGATTTCAAAATCAAGATAGCCATATCTTCGATAGATTGGGGTACGTGCTGTACTTGTTTTCATTTTGAATTTCTTCCCCTTATCTACTGTAAAAAAGGCAGTTACAACATTTTTTTTGTCGATTTGAAAATAATCCAAGGCAAATAAATTCGCAATTTCTTCTTTATTTAAGATGTGTTTGGAACTATCTGTTAACTCGCTAAAATGCTTAACTCGCTCAGATCTGAGAGAATCCTCATAACTTTCTTGGGAAAAAACTGAAAATTGAATTCCAAAAAGTAGAAGGTAGACTAGTTTATTCATCTTCCACCAAATAATTTAGATCCAACACGAACCATTGTGCTTCCACATTCAATTGCAAGGGGATAATCATCACTCATTCCCATCGAAATGGTGTCGAAAGAAGCATTGTTCTTCATTTGTTCACTTAGTAATTGAGTGAATATTTTCTTTAGATTTTTAAATTCTGCTGCAATTTGTTGCTGATTTTCCGTAAAAGTTGCCATCCCCATCACACCTCTAAACCGAATGTTTTGCATTGATTTTGACTGTTCGATCAATGCCAAAGCTGCTTCCATTGTCAGTCCAAATTTACTTTCTTCTTCGGCAATATGAAATTGTAAAAGGCAATCAATCACTCGATTATTCTTCACAGCTTGCTTATTGATTTCTTCTAGTAAACCCAAGCTATCAACTGAATGAATTAAATGTACAAAAGGGACAATGTATTTTACCTTGTTACTTTGCAGGTGACCAATTAAATGCCAACGAATGTCTTTTGGCAGTTGTGATGCTTTTTCGTTTAACTCTTGAACTTTATTTTCACCAAAATCTCGTTGTCCACAATCGTACGCTTCTTGAATGTCTGAAACAGGCTTTGTTTTTGAAACGGCAATGAGTTGCACTCCTTCTGGAAGTTGCTTTTTTAGTTCAATTATATTGGAAGCGATGCTCATTCATTAATATTGTAAATGGTCAATCCGGAGCGTAATTTAGGTTCTACCCATGTTGATTTTGGTGGCATAATTAGTTGATGATCAGCTACGTTTTTGACTTGTTCAATAGTCGTTGGAAAGAGGATGAATGCCATTTCATATTTTCCTTTTCGAATTTTTTCTTCGATATTTTCAAGTGATTCAACACCGCTCACAAACTCAATTCGTTCATCGGATTTAAGATCTTTTATATCGAGTAGGGGGTTCAGTACAAATTGCGTTAGAATTTCGCTGTCTAAGCATTTCACTGGATGTGAATCATCGATAATTGCTTTTTTACAGTTCAACTCAAACCATTCATCTTTTAAGAAAAGGGTAAATTGATGCTCATTATCAGGTTTTTTTCTTTCTCTAAGCGCTTTGATTTCAAACGATTTTTTCAATAAATTGATGAGCTCTTCCTTTGAGTGACCATTCATGGTTTTCACCAAACGATTGAATTCTAAAATGGTCATTTTTTCCTCGGAAATAAAAAATGCTAAGAAGAAATCTTCATTGAAAAAATGAGGAGCATTGTTCGCTCTTCGGTTATTTTTCAATCGAACGGAAGATGCCGAACGATGATGTCCATCTGCAATATATACTGCATTTAAGGGCTCAAATCCAGCAATTACGTCATTGGTTTGTTGTTTGTCGAGCACCCAAAGTTCATGCTTAATTTTATCAGTGGTAGAAAATTCGTATTCTGGACGCGCCAGTGTACAACTTTCAAGTAAATCCGCTAAATTTTTGTTCGGTGGATAGGATAGGAGCACTGGTTCCGCATTGTAGCCAATGATATCAAGGTATTTAGTAAACATTTCTTCACGAGAAGTAATTGTTGCTTCGTGTTTTTTTATCGCATCATCTTCATACTCTTTAACACTTGCTCCAGCTATGAATCCGGTGTATACCTGACCACCTTTTGATTGACGATACACATATACTCTAGGACTTTCTTCTTGAATTAGCAATCCTTCAGTAATAAACTCTTCGTATTTATCGCGCACCAATCTAAATCGTTCCGTAGAATTTGCTTTAGTTTTCACAATCGATTCAAATTCTGGATTAATAATCCGCAAAAAAGTAAAAGGATTATCTTCCAGCTTTGCTTTCAGTACATTCTTTTTGTAGGAATAATAAGGTCGTGTGGCAATAAGATGCACTTTATCACGCACAGGACGAAGGGCACGGAAGGCAGCAATTTTTGTCATTGAAAATAAAAGTAAGCAAAATTAATCCACGAATGGCACAAATTAAACGAATTCGCACCAAATAATAGTAGTGTAAATTGGCTTCGCCGAACTAGCGTTTCGTCAAATTGCTCAAATTCGCGGGTCTAAATTACACTTTAGCGAATTGAGCGATGATTAACGAAGCTAGCTCTTCACCGATGCGATCTTGTGCTTCGTTTGTCGCTGCTCCAATATGCGGAGTTACAGCAATTTTCGGGTGTGAAAGTAAATCTTTTCGTGGGTTCGGTTCATTATCAAAAACGTCTAATGCGGCATACGCCACTTTCCCTGAAGCGATTGCTGCTAAAAGAGCATCCTCATTGATAACACCTCCACGTGCAGCATTCACAATGCGCAGTCCAGTTTTTGCATTGTTAAATTCTTGTTCACCGATAACAGCTTCACCATTTGCTTGTTTTGGGACATGAAGAGAGATGAAATCCAACTCGCCAATTACCGAATTTAAGTCTACTACAGGTGTTATTTTTACAGATGCAGCACCGCCATTTCCAATTGGGACATTTATTTCAACTTCATCAACATTATGAGAAATTGCGATCACATTCATTCCAGCGCCGAGCGCATAAGAAGCCAACGATTGACCAATTCTTCCAAAGCCAACGATTCCAATTGTTTTGCCACGTAGCTCAATACCCGCAGCATATTTCTTCTTCAAAACGGAAAAATCTCCCGTTTCCATATTTTTATACGAGTCATTTAAAAAGCGTGAAATGCTAAAAAGATGTCCCATTACCAATTCAGCAACAGATTGAGAAGAAGAAGCAGGAGTATTGATCACAGAAATTCCTTGTGAACGTGCGTATGCAACATCGATATTATCCATTCCAACACCACCACGTCCGATCAATTTCAAATTGGGACAAGCATCGATGACATCTTGACGAACAGTTGTTGCACTGCGCACCAAAATCATATCAATGTTGTTCTCATTCACTGCTGTTGCCAATTGATCTTGCGCAACTTTTTCTGTAATCACAGTAAATCCAGCTTTTTCTAATAATTCCTTTCCTAAATCGGAAATACCATCATTTGCTAATATTTTCATATCAAATAATTAACCTTTTAAACGAGTAAATTCTTTCATTACATCCACTAAAACTTGAACTGAAGAAGCGGGTAAAGCATTGTACATTGAAGCTCTGTAACCACCTACAGATCTGTGTCCAGGCAAGCCAACAATTTCAGCGCCTTTCCACATTTTATCAAACTCATCACCCAATGACTCGTCATTTAGTAAGAAAGTAACATTCATGTTAGAACGATCTTCAGTAGCTACAGCACCTTTGAATAAAGGATTAGCATCGATTTCGGAATACAAGAGATTTGCTTTTGCAATGTTTTTTGCTTCCATTGCTTTCACACCGCCATTTGCTAACAAATTGCGAAGATTTAGCATTGCTACGTAAACAGAAAATACGGGAGGAGTATTCAGCATGGATTCTTTTTCAACTTGTTGTTTTAAATCCAAATACGTTGGCATAAAAGGAGAAGTTGATTTTCCTAGAATTTCATCTTTCACGATGTAAAGCGTAGCTCCAGCTGGACCTAAATTTTTCTGAGCGCCTGCATAGATTAAATCGAAATCACCAACATTTATCTCTTGAGAAAAAATATCGGAAGACATATCGCACACGAGCGGCAGATTTGTTGCAGGGAAGTCTTTAAACTGAGTTCCGTAGATCGTATTATTTGATGTAAAGTGAATATAATCGACATCGGTGGGAACAGTATATTTTTTTGGAATGTATGCAAAGTTTTGATCTTCAGAAGAAGCGAATACATTTACGTCAACTCCTACTTTTTTTGCTTCTTTAATGGCACCAGAAGCCCAAACACCAGTATTGATATACCCCGCTTTTTTAGTGTCGCGCATCATGTTTAATGCAGCAATGGTAAATCCAAGCGTTGCACCACCTTGTAGGTAAGCGACAGAATAGCCTTGGGGAACATTTAGTACCTTTTTAACGAGGTCGCATGCTTCATCCATTACAGCTACAAAATCTTTGTGACGATGAGAAACTTCTAAAATTGATAATCCATTAAAGTCAAGAACTGCTTGAGAGGCTTGTTGAAATACTTCCTGCGGTAAGATGCAAGGACCTGCTCCGAAATTGTGTTTCATATCAGAAAATTTTATTTACAAAGGTCAAAAAAAAACCCGACAAATAGAGTCGGGTTATGTATATTATTCTTCAGTTTTTTTTGCTGGGGCTTTCTTAGCAGCAGGCTTCTTTGTTTCAGTTGCCTTTTTTTCTGCTGCGGGCTTTTTGGGCGCTGCAACCTTTTTCGGTTTTTCAGCAGCTTCAGTAGTTGCTTTCGGTTCTTTTTTTGCTTTCACTGCGACAACAATTTTTGCAGCTTCTTTTCTTTTTCTGCTATTTCCGTATGAACCTAAAGTTCTTTTTCCTTTAGCTGTTTTTTTATCACCTCTTCCCATAGTTGAATTATTTTTCGTATTAATCTTAGTGTACTTTCAGTGCAAATATATCATTCTTTTTCAAATAATTCGCTTCTAATTCTCTTTTCCAATGCTTCACCACCGTTCAAAATCTTTCTGCACCAACTGAGTTTTAATTGAATTAGTTGGTCTTCACTAAGTTTCCAGTCGATGGTAGAATTTTGTAATCTTTCTCTAATAACATTCATAGTAATTGCTGCTGCAACAGAGACATTTAAACTTTCTGTAAAACCGAACATTGGAATTTGTACAAGTTCGTCAGCCATGTTGATTAGTTGATCTGACAGTCCTTGTCGTTCAGTGCCAAAAACCATTGCAATAGGTTGACTTAGATCCATATTTTGAATAGTATTGCCATTCGAATGTGGTGAAGTAGCTACTATTTTATATCCCTTTTCACGGAGTGCAGCGATACAATTTACTTCGGGTGCTGCCTCCTCACTAAAATTATGAAGGTCTACCCATCTTCCAGCACCAAGCGCAATATCTCCATTTACAATGTATTCATTGTTTTTTTCGATCGTATATAGATCTTGAATTCCAAAGCAATCACATGAGCGAATTATTGCGGAGGCGTTGTGATCTTGGTAAATATTTTCGAGTACAATTGCGAGATGACGAGTTCTTTCTGCTGCAATTGAGTCGAATAATATTCGTTTGTTTGGAGTGATTAACTCGTACATTTTTTTTAGGACCTCGTTTTCGTTCATTGTGAACTTGACAAATTGATTGAAGAAAATTAAAATGTAAAGTTGGGAATAATTTCAAAATTGTGAAATTCCACAATTCCACAATTCTAAATGTTTGGTACGATCAAATCCTTGTAGAAAAGACTTTTTTGTTTTTTATCTTGAGTTTTACTACAATTTAAAGGAGTAGAGTTTTAAATATTTCCTACCAATTTTGCAACTGTATAATAAAAAATAAAGCAAAAAAAAAGGGGGATAAATCCCCCTTAATGTCAATCTAACGAAAGTAGATTAATTTACTTTAGAAGAAAGTTCAGCACCTGCTTTGAAACGTACTACGTTTTTAGCTGCGATTTTGATTTCTTTTCCAGTTTGAGGATTACGTCCTGTACGAGCTGCTCTATTAGAAACAGAGAATGAACCGAATCCTACTAGAGAAACACGACCATCTTTGTTTTTTAATTCATTTGCAGTTGCAGCAACAAACCCATCAAGAGCTCTTTTAGCATCTGCTTTAGTCAATCCTGACTCAGCTGCGATAGCATCAATCAATTCTGCTTTGTTCATAGTTCTGGTTATTTAGATTGTTATTATTATTAATTGAAACAAATATATCCTTTGTAAACCACTGCTACAAGCGATTTGCTAAAAAAAAGTGCAAAAATGTTGATAAATTGGACATTTTGTTAATAAGAAGGCCTAAAAACCGCATTTTTAGGGGCTTTTAAGCGATTTTAATGCACTGCGTGCATAACTTTAGAGTACTAATTTCCAGTCTTCTAACTTATTTCCTGCCAAAAATGCTTTATAATCCATCATTCTTTTTCCTTCTGGCTGAATATTTTTCACTAAAATATAGTAGTCACCACTTGGAAAGAGCAATCCATCTGCATTTTTAGTTACTTCAAAAGAATTAATGATTGGAATGTCTGTTATTTCAGTTGCACCAATCTTGAATACTTTTTCTTCACCATGCTGATTGACCATTAGAGTCCACGGTGCTGGGTAAGGTGAAAGGCCTCGAATGTGATTGTGAACATCACGCACTGATTTCGACCAATCAATTTTACAGTCTGTGCGAAAAATTTTGGGCGCTAACTTCAAATTTACATTCAACATTTCATTTTGAGCGATTCCAGCAACATCGCCACTTGCAATTTTATGAATTGTAGATACGGTGACTTCACCTCCCAATTCCATTAATCTATCATGTACTTCTCCAGCGGTATCATTTACTCCAATTTCAATCGTAGCTTGTTCTATGACTTTTCCTGTATCAATTTCCTTTTCAATAAAGAAGGTACTTACCCCCGTTTTTTGCTCTCCATTGATGACCGCCCAATTAATAGGTGCTGCTCCTCGATAGTTGGGAAGGAGGGAAGCGTGTAAATTAATAGTCCCTTTTGGCGGCATTGCCCAAACTGCTTCCGGTAACATTCGAAAGGCTACCACCACAAATAGATCGGCTTTTAATGCTGCTAATTCAGTTTGAAAACCGAGGTCTTTTAAATTGCTTGGTTGTAAAAGTGGAAGATCGTTTGCTAAAGCATATTTTTTCACTTCACTTTCATGTAAGTGTTGACCGCGGCCTGCAGGTTTGTCAGGAGCAGTGATTACTGAAAGAACTTCGTTTGCAGCGTCTTTTATAATAGCATCGAGAATATGCACTGCAAAAGCAGGTGTTCCCATGAAAACAATCTTCATGTCTTAAAAGCTTATTTTTTCTAATTGATTTTTCGCTTGTGTAAGCCCAGCTTTATATTCAGTTTTCAGTCGATCTACTAATTCTTGAACACTAGGAACATCGTGAACGGCAGTGGCTCCATGTCCAGCCGACCAAATATCTTTCCATGCTTTAGCACCATCGCCTGTCCAATTTGAAACGTCTTCATGTTTTTTCTCATCAAGGTCAATTCCAGCTTTTTCAATACTTTGCTTAATAAAATTCGCATTTACGCCAGAAACTCCATCCGTATATAGAATATCATCGATACCTACTTTTACAATCATTTGTTTGTAATCTTCTGTTGCAGCACATTCCTTTGTCGCAATAAAACGCGTTCCCATGTAGGCGAAATCAGCACCGATTGTTTGTGCAGCCAAGACATCGAATCCAGAATCTAAACTACCTGCTAACAACACTGCTCCTTTAAAGAATGATTTAATTTCGGCAATTAATGCAAAAGGATTTGCAGTTCCGGCATGACCACCTGCACCAGCGGCAACACAAATCAACCCATCTACTCCAGCTTCAGCAGCTTTTTCTGCGTGTCGTTTCTTGATAATATCATGGAAGACCAAACCTCCATAGCCATGCACTGCATCGACCAATTCCTTAACCGCCCCAAGGGAGGTAATAATTAATGGTACTTTATACTTTGCACACAGCAGTAAATCGGGCATTACACGCGGGTTTGTTTTGTTCACGATGATATTAACACCAAAAGGAGCTGGTTGGATACCTGTTTCTTTTTCAAATTTTTCAAGTTCTGTTGTAATCTCAATCAACATTTGCTCAAAAGCTTCAGATGTTCTCCCATTTAACGCAGGGAAGGTTCCAATGATTCCATTTTTGCAACACTCTATCACAAGTTTGGTCCCTGAAACAATAAACATCGGAGAAACAACAATGGGCAGGATGGTTCTATCTTTTAATTCTTGAATTGTCATACAAGTGAATTTGTGAATCTAAAATTAGCAATTATTATAGTCGGTTTTTTTTCCAATCGAAAAAATGTAAATAAGCGATAGAAAGTGCTGCCATAGTGATGAAATAAATATATTCCACTGTCCAAACCCATTTGATATCCGATTTCCATACCTTAATAAAGAGATAGGCTGATACAATATAGATAAACACCGAGATCAGTTCAATATAGAAAGTAAAGCGAGTGTTTCCACTGCCACTCACCGTTTGAAAATAAACCATTCCAAAACCATAGATAAAAATGGAACCGCTTACGTAGAACAAAATATTTGCGCTAGCTATTACATATTCTTCTGCTGGATTTACCATTCGAATTAGGGCTTCTGGATAAAAAATGGCACCATGAAAGAAGATAAAGAGAAACAAAAGTGTAAGGAATTGAATACGTCGCTGTATTATTTTAATCGATGCGAAATCCTCTTTACCAATAAATTGTGAAACGTATGTTTTTGTTGTGGCGGCAAAACCCCAAATCGGCACAAATGCCAGAAAATAAATTGATCGAACATTTTGAGAAGCCGTCAATTCAAATTTTCCAGTTTGTTCAATCCATGTGAAGAAGATAGTCCATGTAGCTAAGGCAATTAAACTTTGCAGCATCAAAGGACTTCCTACCTTCAATAAATCGATCGTGGCAGCCCAATTGTACTTGAAAGTTTGCAGCAACTTATAGATTTTTTTTTCTTTCGAGAGATAAAGAAAACATAGCAAGCAAAGCATTCCGCTAAATTCCGCTAACACATTTGCAATAGCAGCCCCCTCTAAGCCCATTCTTGGAAAAATTGCATTTCCGAAAATGAGTCCAGAAGCAAAAAAGATATTCGTAGTTGCTGTGACAATGGCTGAAACTAGTACAACCCAGGTTTTTCCTCTGGCGAAGAAAAATGCTTGAATAGCTATCGTGATAGCAGAGATAAATAAGCCATAACTTCTAATGCTAATAAAGTCTACTTGTAACTTGCATAAATCTTGGTGGCGAGACCAGGAAGCCAACATGTCGGGAATAAATAGTTGAATGAATACAAATAATAAGAGGGCTAGCAAAAGATGATTGAAAATCGAAGTGGTGAAAATACTATTCAGATTCTCGGTTTTATTTTCCCCAATTCGTCGTGCGATAAGGATTTGTGCGCCATCTCCAAGTCCAACCAAAGCAACATAGAATGTTATGTAAATCAATCCACCATTTCCTACAGCATCAAAAGCAAGCGTATCGAAGCGACTAATAAAAGCAGAATCGGTAATCAACACGATGGATTGAATGAAACTAGAAATCATCAATGGCACCGCAATAGAAAGAATCGTTTTGTATTTGTAGTCGAGCATTAATCTACTTGAATGATAAGTCCTTTTAAATATTCGCCTTCTGCATGAAAAGCATTAATTGGATGATCGCACGGCTGGTGCAACTGTTCTAAAATGGTGACATTTCTGCCAGATTCAATTGCTGCGGCGATAATAGTATGTGTGAAGAGTTGCTTGTCCACCACCTGTGAGCAAGAAAATGTAAAAATGATTCCTCCTGGTTTTATTTGACGGATGGCATGTGCATTTAACCGTTTGTATCCTTGAATTGCCTTGTGTCGCTTGTCGCGGTGTTTTGCAAATGCTGGCGGATCCAAGACAATAATATCGTAATCCTCTTTCAAATCCTTCATGTATTCCATTGCATCTGCAACTATCGATTCATGCTTGCTTTCAAATTGATTGAGTGCAACATTTTGATCCGTTAGTAAAATCGCTTTTTTGGAGCTATCTAGTGAATGCACCAATTTAGCGCCATTGTCCATAGCTAATAAGCTGAATCCACCAGAGTAACAAAAAGTATTTAGTATTTTTTTCCCCTTAGAATATTGTCCTAACTTGAAACGATTTTCTCGTTGATCGATAAAGAAACCAGTTTTTTGTCCGGTAATCCAATCGATATTAAGTTTTACACCATTTTCTAAAGCAAGGTGAGGTACTTCGCAGCTTCCAAACAAAAATCCATCTTTTCCTTCCGCTCTTTCAGGCAAGGTATCAGATGATTTTGCATAGATTGCTTGCAGTTGCTTGCCAAGCACATTAATTAATGCATTCTTTATGAATTCAAGCGTTTGAAACATACCAATACTGTGACATTGCACTACACACACACCAGCATAAAAATCGATGATTAGACCAGGTAATAAATCGCCTTCTCCGTGTATCAATCGAAAAATGTTGTTGTCTTTTCGAAGTAAATTCATTGACTTACGTAGTTCAAAAGCACGTGAAATTACCTTATCAAAAAATGCTTGATTAATTGCTACATCCTCAAAACTCAAAACCCGCACTGCGATGGTTGCATGCTGAAAATGACCCAAGGCCAAAAACTCACTTTTGTTATTAACAACCCGCACTAAATCACCATCTTGCAATTCGTCATCAACCATATCGATGGCGCCAGAAAATATCCAAGGGTGACGACGCGCAGCCGAAATATCTTTTCCTTTATGTAATTGTATTGTTTTCAAGTTGGAATTTATTTGAAGTGCAAAAGTAGTTTATTAATAATTGCAAATTGCAATTTGTGGATGGGATTCGTTTCCCCCTTTGGAGGGGGATTAAGGGGGAGGATTATCGTGTTTCTCCTGTCAAGCTAATAATCGCATGCTCTATTTGCATCAACACTTGACTGGTACTTCGAAAAACATCTCCTTCTGAAAATCTTAAGATTGAATATCCAGCTTTTTCTAGCTTTTCTTGACGATATCTATCATATTCTCCTTTCGTCAAATGAGAGCTTCCATCGATTTCAATGATTAGCCCAATTTCCTGAGCAAAAAAATCAACAATGAAATTCAATATAGGTCGCTGTCTCTTAAATCCTACACCAAGCTTTTTTGCTTTAATTGATTTCCAAAGGTGACGTTCAGCTCTGGAACTACTTTCGGTTCGTAATTCGGAAGCAAAGTGTTTGAGATTTGTATTGTAGTGATTATTTGTAAGCATATATTGAAGATACGAATTAAAAGCTAGATTGTGAATTATCCTCCCCCTTAATCCCCCTCCAAAGGGGGAAACGCGATCCATCTTCGTTTACTTTGCGGTTAATTAAAGAAATGTGTAATTTTGAAAAAAAAGAAAATCATGGCTTGCATTTTACACGTATACCTTCTTAATGATTTGTATTCTCAAAAAGAGGCAGATTTAAATCACGGGGGAAAAGAAACCGAAGATAATAGAAAGTATTTGTGGGAAGACGAAATGCGAATCAGTGGCACTGTGACTTCTGTGGTAGAAATAGAGTCTGCAACTTATCCTTTGCGCGGTATTGCACCGGATGGAACTGAGTTTTCACATGATGTAGCGATGATGCAACTTGTGGAGATTAAAACGGATGAATCTCCCGTTGTTTATATTGGGGCTTCTGCTTCGATGGTGGAAAAATGCTACATTGATAATGTTGATAACGAGTACAGCATTCGTCTATACTTGAAAGATGATGAGCCTCATGCCAATCCTATTCCAGGAATTTATATAGCAAGCAAGGAGTTTCCGAAGGAGCTGGCAAACTAATTTTAGATTTTAGATTGTTTAGCGGGACTTCGATACACCTCCTTCGTCGGCACTCAGTCACCGCTAAACATGCGACTTAAATCGCTGACTGAGTATTCCGAATACTTTCGGAATGTATCGAAGGCAGGGATTGAGAATAAATGAACAACTCTACAAGTTCATCCATCTGTGAATTCTGTGTTTGCTCTGTGATAAAACACCCTCATTCTCCGCTCTCACTTTCAGAAAGAAACTCCCTCCATCAATCCCACCAAGTTATCATTTTTCATAGAAACTCCTCTGTTTTTCAAGTTTACGTTGGTGATAGGAGGTAAGTCCTCATCGGAAGGTCGATTGCCAAACAGTTCTACGGAAGGATTGGATTGAGTTTGTACCGGAACAGCACGTTCTTGAACGGTTCTGTATGCAATAACAGTATCGATCTGTTTTTCTTTTAAGTAGATAGTATCTGCAGTGAGGTACACAGGCTTTTCGAGCGTTTGAAAAACAATGGTTTCTTTGCGGAAAAGCAAAAAGGTGATGATTGCTGCGGCTGCTGCAGAACTCAATGGAACTAGCACCAGGCGCAAACGACTCGGAGTTGCAACGGGCAATACCAAGGGCTTCGGCTCAGGAATGCTATAAAGCGTTTTACTTTCCATGAGAACAGAATGTACTTGATCAAATGCTTCTTGTGAACTGTATTTCTCTACAAAAACTTGTTCTTCAGTACTTAATGCTGAAAAAGCTCCTTTCTCTTGCAGCTTCAATAGTTGTTCCTGCTCTTTGTTCAATGGTGTTTCCATCTTAATGTAATTTAAAGTGTTGTTCCCCTTTTTCGGGAGTAAATTCGTTCAGTGCTAGTGTAATCTTTTTGGTGGCGTAGAAAATGCGTGATTTCACCGTACCTTCATTCACCTGCAAAATCTCTGCAATTTCTTTCACACTCATTTCTTCCATGAATCGCAAGACAAAAGCTATGCGGTGATGTTCTTCTAAATTTTCAACCGCCCCTTTCAGTGTGTTCCGAAAAACTTCCTTATCGAGGCGATTGTCTGAAAATTCTGTGTGTAATTCAAAAACCTTACTTCCTTCTTCCAGATCATCATGTTGTTGACTTCGAAAAGAAGTTTTCACCATATTGCTGGCAATGGTAAACATCCAGGTGTAAAATCGTTTTGAGGGATCAAACAAATGGTGTTTTTCCAAGATACGTAAGAATACATCCTGCACCAAATCTTGTGACTTCTCTTCATCGCCTCGCGTCATGCGGATGAAAAAGCCAAGTACTTTTTTACTGTACCTGGCATGAAGTTCCGTCAAGGCTTCATTGCACCTTCGCGAAGAAAGTAATTGCATCAAACCCTCGTCTGAAAAAGTAGTTATGTCCTTTTTTAGTCCGAACATTTTACTCGTTCATTGCTTTTTGAATGTCTTCTTCCATGTGCAATTCTTTTCCGATTGCTTCAATCAAACCATTGTAGAAGGTAATTCCTTCCAAATCATCTGCAGTTTTTGCGTGTTGATACAACTTGATCAATCCTGGAATATACATGTGCTTAATGCGTGAATTCAAATCGCCATAGCTGTAGGAGAAGTTTTTTGTCAAATGATCAATCAAAAAGCGTTTCTCAAAATTGCGTTTAATCACTGCAATATTCTCCACATCTTTCGTGCTGTAAATATAGGTCAAGCCAGTAAGGTACAGATTGTCATTCAAAGTGCTGTCATTAAATTGCTCGATTGCTGAAACGGAAACGTGTACAGGAATTTTTGCCTCATTGTTACAAATGTGTTCAAATAGCAATAGTGTATAGTCAGTATTTTCAGGAATTGAGAATGACGTAAGTCCCTTTTCCTTAAACAATTTCGCACGATAGTCATCCAACAAAATCATCGAAGTGTTCATCACCATTACATCTTTGCGATAATTCATGGCTTCTTGCACAATCCACAAAGCGTAAGTATCATTATCACCAGCTGAGAAAACGATTCCATTCTCAGAAACCTCTGTTAGAACATTATACGCCCAGGCTAAAGCTCCTGAAGGCATGCGATTGATTTCATAAATCTTCTTTGCCACATCAGAGAACAGCTTTTTATCTCGTTTGATCTCCGCATTGATTAGCATATCCAACAAAACACGAGGATCGTCTTTCTTCAATTCGTAGGCTTTCACCAAGTACTTTTCATTGCCATTTCCTATGCCAGTATTCCACGACATGATGAAATTTCCTTCAAAACTATTGGGCACGGCTGCGTATGCATCTTTTGCAATTTTGTCGCAGAGTGCGCTGTACTTCATTTGCTCGTCCTTATTTTCATAACTACAGTTTCGAAGCGCTCGCACAGCACTGTAATAGTTTATCCATGCCTCAGCATTTTTTCGATTCTTTTCCGTGTCTTTTCCCCACAATTCTTGCTGTGTTTTGTACCATTCTACATCACGCCATTCTACAATTACACTGTGCACCGTTTCTTTTTGTTGTGCCATTGCTCCACTCGCTAGGAACAAACATACCATACAACCGATTAATTTTTTCATCTTTTTAAATTTGTAAACAAGCGGTGCACCAACCCATTTTAGTTAAACCTCAAAAGTATTACTCAGAACGATTAGAAACGTTCACGGAGATGTGAAAAAAGATTAAAGTTTCGGCATTTTGGCTCACTGCCTGTTTTCATTCATTTGTAACTGATCAGTAAAACAACAAAAGCTTAATTCACTCTTAAAATCCTATTTCAAAAAAACTACTACCTTTGTTCCATGAGAATTTATAAAAATTATTGGCGTCCGATGCATTGCTGGTTCTGTTGAACTACTGAATGAAATCAACTAAAGGTTTACAAGCCTTTGTCACCAATTTTTTTTATACAATACAAAATGCTCAATTATTTCCAAGAAGTCTTAACGCAAACATCTGTCATTTACCTGGTTTTAGATCCCTCAGGTAAGGTTATTTTCGTTTCGCCAGCACTTCAACAAATTCTAGGTCTCAATCCTGCTGCCACCATCGGCAAAAATTGGTTCGAAATTACACGTAATAACATTAGCGACCAATTGGCAGTGAAGAAGCGAATTTCCGATTTTATTCAATCGGATGAAAACACCTTACCTACGTATGTCACTCACTTGCAAGACGTGAATCAGAATGATGTGCATATTCTTTGGAATACGATTAAAGCCTCTGATGGACAGTTGATTGGCACTGGTCAAGATATTACGCAAAAGGTAATTCAAGAAAAATTGATCACCGATGTCAACAATTCGCTAAAAGAAGTAAATACGTACATGAAAGATAGTATCAATTATGCGGCTCGACTTCAAAAGGCGATTTTGAAAAATCCAGATGTGTTGCGGGAAGAATTTACTGATTTATCCATTTTTTACCGTCCAAAAGACGTTGTAAGTGGCGATATTTACTTTTATAGTACCACAAAAAAATACCAATATATTGCTGCAATTGATTGCACAGGGCATGGTGTTCCTGGCGCAATGCTTTCTTTAATTGCGAATACGCTTCTGCGGAATATTATCAAACGAAAAGGAGTTCATTCAGTAAGTGAAATATTGAAAAAACTGGACAAAGAATTTATCAATTACCTCAATGAGAATAACTCTAGCTACGTAATTGCTGATGGCCTGGATATTGCCTTGATTCAAATCGATAAAGCAAAAAATTGTTACACCTTCGCTGGAGCTTTCCGACCGATGATTGTGTTGAATAATGGGGTTATTGAAGTTGTGAAAGCGAGTAAATATCCAATTGGGTTTTATGAAGATGTAGAGAAAACGTTTGAAGAGCACAAGCGACCAATAGTTGAAGGTGAAAGAATTGTACTTTTTTCAGATGGATTTCCAGACCAGTTTGGAGGCGAACGATCCAAGAAAATCAACCGAATTCGCTTTTTAGAGATGTTAGAATCGATTGACAGTAATTCAGGAATTGCCTACGAACAAGCATTAAGATATCTTTTTGAAGGATGGAAAGGTACCAATGAGCAAACGGATGATGTCACTGTCATCTCCTTCAAAATCTAAGCGTCATCAACATTTGGATGTTTATCATTGAATAGTGCTGAAGAATTTTCCGTTAGCAATCACTGTATCTTTGCTAGAAACAAGAAAAATGCTATCTGTTCAATCTGTTTCTCATGGCTACGATCGCTTAATTCTCTCCGAAATTAATTTTTCAGTGAAACAAGGAGAAATTGTGAGTATTGTTGGTAGAAGTGGTGCAGGAAAATCGACATTGCTCAAGATTATTGCAGGTAAAATAATGCCTGAGAAAGGAGATGTGTTTTTGGAGATGGAGCAAGTTACAAAGCAACGTTTAATTGCAGGACATTCAGAAATTGGCTTGGTTAATCAGGATTTTAAGCTAGATGAATTTCATTCAGTGGAAGAAAATATTCGACTACAAATTCTTCATCTCAAAGATAAAATTCGCGATAAATTTATCGAAGAATTATTGTCGCTGGTTGGATTGACAGCTTTGCGTTCTCAACAAGCTCGACTTCTAAGTGGTGGTGAGCAACAACGCTTGGCCATTGCACGAATGTTGGCGAAAGAACCAAAACTAATTTTATTGGATGAACCTTTTTCGCACCTCGATCAGTTATTGCGCAACAAGCTGATCAATTATTTATTGGACTTAGTGCAAATTCGCAGTGTGTCGATCATTTTAGTGTCACATGATGGTGCTGAGGTCTTGGGCTTGTCGGATAAAGTATATTTTCTTAAAAACGGAAAACTAAAATACAAAGGAACGCCCTTTAAGTTATATTATCACAGCAAAACACTAGAAGAAGGAAGAATGTTTGGTCCTTTGAATTCAGTGAAAATAGGAGAGAAGCGGATTCTTTTTCGCCCAGATGAATTTACGGAAGAGGTAGTTGGAAATGGAATTCATATGGATGTAGTTTTTGAAAAGAGTATCTTCAATGGAATTTTATTTGAGAACCATTTTTTAACGTCCAACAAAGAAAAAGTAGTTTTGTATCAGTTTAATTCAATGAAAAATACAAGGACAATTTATGTTCAATTCAAAAATAAGAAAGCTTAGCTGGAAAGAAAAATTCAAGATATTACTTGAGACAGCTCGCGAATTTTTTGCTGTAAAAGGAATTTCACAGGGTGCTGCTTTGGGTTATTACGCATTGTTTGCACTTATTCCAATACTGTATTTGTCGCTGTCTGTGTATGGTCGAATAATAGGTCTTGAAAAAATGCAGCAAATTGTATCCGATTTGTTGGAAAATATGGTGGGTGTGCAAGATGTGCAATCGATTTTAAATTTCGTAACATCCTTAAATCTTGAAAAAGGCAGTTTATTGATGGATATTTTTGGGGGACTTGTATTGCTATTCGCAAGTAGTGCATTAATGGTATCACTGAAAGAAAGCATTGATTTATATATGGGAATTAAATTGAGCGAAACAACCCGCAAAAAGGCGATTTTACAATATCTGATTTTTAGAGGTGTCTCAATGGTGTTGATTACTGCGTTCTCCATCGTAATGATTTTAATTTACTTTGTTCAACTATTGATCGTGTCGGTAGGCGATCGAATTATTGGTAGTGATAATGCATTTCATTGGGTATTTTCAACCCTTTTCACAAGCTCCATTTCAATTGGAACCAACTTGCTGTTTTTCACCATAATTTTCAAGTTTTTCCATAGCGGGAAGGTACTCTGGCGTTTAGCATTTGTAGGCGCTACTTTTACAAGTATTTTGATATTTTTTAGTCAATTATTAATTAAGTTTTATCTCTCCAACTTCTTTTTTGCCGCTAATGGAGGTATCGCTGGATCTATGATGGTGATTATGTTATGGGTATTTTACACCTCGATAACCATCTTCCTTGGAGCTAAGTTCACAGCTGTGTATGCACGACATTTAGGAATTAGTATTCAACGTTAATTGTTTATTTTTTCATCAAATTGTTGCTTATTTTTTAAGAATGATTATATTTGAATAAAAATAAGGGGAATGAATATTGGAAATAATCTGAAACTACTTCGCAAGCGCAAAAAGATGTCGCAAGAAGAGGTTGCGCAACATTTAGGATTGACTCGTCCTTCTTATAGTGGGTATGAAAATGGCGTAGCACAGCCCAATTTAGAAGCCTTGATGCTTATCAGTGATTTTTATCAAGTAAGCTTGGACGATTTGCTGCGTAAAAACTTTATCGAATATTCTGAAAAGCAATGGGACCAGCACGAAGAAAATGTGCAGGTGGATACAAAGGGGCAGAAATTACGCGTGCTAGCTACTGTGGTGAATCAAGATGAGGAAGAGATGATTGAGATGATTCCTTTGAAAGCAAGTGCGGGTTACGTTGCAGGATACGCCGATCCAGAATATCTAAAAGTGCTCCCAACTTTCAGTTTACCTTTTCTTTCTAAAAATAAAAAATACCGTTCTTTTCCAATTCAAGGAGATTCAATGCCACCTGTTGGAGAAGGGTCTTTTGTTGTAGCTGAATTCATCCAAAACTGGAACATGGTGCGTTCTGGTACCCCCTGCATTGTAGTAACGAAAGAAGACGGAATTGTATTTAAAGTAGTTAACAACTTACTGGAAACCAATCAATCATTTCAATTATGTTCAACGAATACTTTTTATGCCCCGTACTTGGTGCATGTGAATGATATTGTTGAAATGTGGAAGTTTGTCAACTATATTTCCCCAGAATTGCCGGAAGTTCGGATGGATGATCATAGTTTGAGTCAATCAGTGCGCAACTTACAAAAAGAGGTGTATGAAATGAAGGAGTCTCTAAAAAAGTAGGTTCAGCAAACTTGAAAACAATTTTCGCTGAAACTAATTTTTTCTTCTAAAAGCAATTCCTTTAAAAGTGATTTAATCGTTGTGATATTTAAATTGCTGAGGTCACGCAGTTCTTGTTCAGTTCTTGGCAAATGCAATAAGTTGAGAAGTTGATCTTTTAATCTTTCTGTTTTTCCACGATTTTTTCTGCAATTGTCGCAAATGCCACATGCCTCAATTGTTTGATTAAAGTACTTTGCAATTTCCACTGATCGACAATCTTCACTTCTCAAGTATGAAGTTGCTGCGTTAAGTTTTCTAGTTGCATTTTCTTTCAAGTTGCTATAAATCGCTGGTGAAATAGAAAATCCATCTTCAGGTAAACGTTCATGCAAAAATACTACGTAGGGCAGATCTGAGCGCCATGAGACATCAAAAATCCCAAATTTTTCTAATTCTTTCAACTGAGCGAACACAGCTTCCTTGGTGATTTTAAGCACGCGTGCAATTTCCAATTCATTTACATCAATAAATTGATTAAACGATTCATTATAATATCTTGATATAAAGGTTGTTATTGGTATAAATTTTTCGTTTTTAAGTTGAAAAGTATACAACTCTAAATTGGAGCAAACATATTTAACCTTCGTGGGAGAATAGAAGCCTTCTGAGAATGATAGATTTCCATTTAGCTCCAAAAAATGCAGGCAATGATAGGTTTCCGATACCGTTAGATTAAAGGTCTTACAAAGGTGTTGAATATCAAAATGATACATTTCATCTTTCCCTGACCCGATGGCAATTTTTAAATAGTTGCAAATAGCGCGATAGGTCAATTTAATCGTCTCAATAGGTGGAAATTGATTCTTTAAACGATTTTCAAGCTCGTAAAGGTCTTTTTCTTCCCAAAAAGTCAATGCCCTCGATGGTTTTCCGTCGCGACCTGCTCTGCCTGCTTCTTGCAAATACGCTTCTAAGCTGGGAGGAAATTCATAGTGCAATACAAATCGGACATCTGCTTTATCTATTCCCATCCCAAATGCATTCGTTGAAATCATTACTTGAACTTCATTTTTCAACCATTGATTTAGCATATTTGAACGGTCCATTTGATTCATTCCGCCATGGTAAATTCCAATCTTTATCTTGTTAGCAAACAAATACTTGCCAATTTCCTTAACGCTTTTTCGTGTTTGACAATAAATGATTCCACAGTTTCCTTCTTGAGATTGAATAAAATTTAGAATTTCAATACCCTTATTTACAACATTATAAGATTCATAACTTAAATTAATGCGTTCGATAGTTCCAAAATACAATTTTGGATTTTTCAATTCTAATTGACTAATAATATCTTCTTTAACTTGCTGTGTTGCTGTTGCTGTTAATGCGATCAGTGGTACAGATGGTTGCAGGGCACGCAATTGATGAATAGTTCTAAATGCTGGTCGAAAATCATGACCCCATTCCGAAATACAATGGGCTTCGTCGACCACTAAAAGCCCTACTTTCATATTTTTGAAACGCTCTTTGAATAAAGTCGTTTGAATTCTTTCTGGAGACACATATAAAAAATCAACGCCACCAAATTGTGCATTCGTTAGGATGATTTCAATTTCACGAAAGGTCATTCCGCTCACCAAGGCTTTTGCTCGAAAGCCCAGTGCTTGAAGTGTTGTTACTTGATCTTGCATTAATGCAATTAGCGGAGAAATAACAATCGTAATGCCTTCTCGTGCAATACCAGGAACCTGAAAACAAACCGATTTCCCACCACCGGTTGGAAGTATAGCAAAAACATCATTCCCAGCAATCACATCGTTTACGATATCTTCTTGCAACGGCCTAAATTGCTCGTATCCCCAATATTGCTTTAGTATTTCCTTCGCCTTACGCATTCATACAAAATTAACAATTATTGTTGGTGTAAAATAACCTGTATTTTGTTACCTAAACAATTCTAACTATCTTCGCAACCATACACAATTCTTATGTTACAAGATACATTGAATATTAAAATCACACGCACTGAGCATTCCAAAATCAACCAAGTTGATTGGGATAACCTCGTATTCGGAAGAACATTTTCAGACCATATGCTTGTGATGGATTATAAAGATGGCGAATGGCAGCAAGCTGAAATTATGCCTTTTGAAAATTTAAGCTTACATCCAGCCACGTCAGCGATTCACTACGGACAATCGATTTTTGAAGGATTAAAAGCAAACAAAACAGAGAACGGAGATATAGCTATTTTTCGTCCAGATATGAATGCACATCGTTTTCAAGAATCATGTGATCGCATGTGCATGCCTTCAATGTCAGAAGAAATGTTTGTAGAGTTAACGCGTAAATTAGTGGAAGTTGATTCCAATTGGGTGCCAGCGAAAGAGGGATTCGCCTTGTACATTCGTCCTTTCATGTTTGCTACAGATGAATTTGTTGGAATTAAACCTTCTGAAACCTATAAATTCATCATTTTTACTTGTCCAGTTGGAGCCTATTATTCTGAACCGGTTCGTGTAAAAATTGAAGAATTTTATACGAGAGCTTCAGTTGGAGGAGTTGGAAGAGCAAAAACCGCAGGAAATTATGGTGCTTCACTGTATCCAGCGAAAAAAGGGCAGATGGAAGGTTTTCATCAGTTGATATGGACAGACGGAGTTTCTCATAAATACATTGAAGAATCGGGTACAATGAATATTGTATTTGTTATTGATGGGGTAATGATTTCTCCTACTGAAGAACAAGATACTATACTTCGCGGCATCACTAAAAGGTCTGTTCTTGATATTGCTAAAAGCTGGGGTATACCTGTTGAAGAAAGAAAAGTAACTGTTGAGGAAGTTGTTACAGCGATTAAAAATGGTACTATGCAGGATGCTTTTGGAGCAGGAACTGCTGCAACCATTGCCCCAATAGCCGAAATTGGTTATCGCGATGAAGTGCTAAAATTGCCACCGGTAGAAGGACGAACACTTTCAACTAAAATAAAGAATTATTTAGATGATTTAAAAACTGGAAAAATTGAAGATCAATTTGGCTGGTGTCAAAAAGTATAAAACTCATCCCGTCAAAATTGGCGGGATTTTTTTTGTGGAATTTTTTAAACTTCATCATCTTTCAATAAATTAAAGTCTTGCGGATCTTTTTCTTTGTTTCTTTTCTCTTGCTTGCTACTGTGAATTTTGCACAGGTAGATTCTGTAATTGTGGAAATTAATGTGAGCGACAAAACCGATGATGAGCCAATAGCAAACGTAAATGCTACGCTTACAATAAACGGTAAATCCCTGTTTAAGAGAACTTCACCCAGAGGAAAGTTCACTATTAAAGTTGCCAATAAGCAATTAATCAATGGTTCCTTGAATCACACGTTGTTTGAAGGTTCGAAATTTGCTCAACGCGCAATTAGCAATGAAGATACCTTGAAATGGTATTTTAGTTTGATTCCGCTAAATAGAGTTTTGAAGGAGGTGGTTGTGAAAGCTCCTGGTGTTCCTGATACGGTGTTTGGTTCTCGTAAATTAAATGTGGCAGATTTCGAAGTGCAAGAAAATGGCGATGTATTATTGCTTACCTATCCGAAACAATTGAAAAAAGGGAGTGAAATGGTGTTGCATAATGGCTATGAAACCATTTCTACCTTCACAATTCCAGGTGTAGCCAAAGAATTAGTTTCAGATTTCCGACACAATACCCATGTGGTATGCGAGGACAATGTCTATGCTATTTACACCAATGAAAAGAAAATTGGCATTGCTACCATCGAAAAGGATTACTTCTTTAAATACCTTGCACCTATTGTTGATACCAATCAAACAAAGATGTACTTTTCTAATTTCAACCCAGATTTCCCAGCATTTGAATATTTTTCTTACGATCAATTAGATTCTTCGTACCGTAAAATTTGCAATATCAAAGACTATTTAATGATGGAACTCTATCGCTCTGAATATAAATGGGTGGATATTCGCACGAAGTTGTGGGCAAAGCGTAAAGAGATTGAAACAGGTGTTGACAAAGAAATTTGGGTGGGAGCAAACTATTTTACCCAGTCGCTTTACTACAAGGAATTGTACGCGCCGTTATTTCATAGAAATGATACACTTTTTGTATTCGACTACTACAAAGATTTGTTGTTTTCTTATGACAAATATGGCGATGTGTTGGATAGTATTCCGATTTTTCATCATTATAAACCAAAGAAAACAGGGTGGAAGGCTGAGTTGATTCAGGATAAAGCAAATGGACAGATCTATGCATTGTACGATCGAGCAGGTTATTCTTTTATCGGAAAAATTGATACAAAAACTGGTGAAATTGGAACCTTAATGAAATTGTCCTTTCGTTTCGTAGAAAAAATTCAAATTCAAGATAATTTCGTGTACTACATCTATCGACCGTTTGAGTCACCGCAAAAAAAGTTTTTGTACAAAGAACGATCGGTTTTTTGACTTAGTTTTTAACTCGCTTTTAGTGCTTTCATTGTCAATAGCTTCGTTGCAGTTCCTTTCTTGATGAATATGTAGGCATCAAAATATCTTTTTGGAATCCAGCGGAAACTTCCAATTGTGTACCCTTCTTTACTTTTTCCAAAAATAGCACCAATAAAATGGACTTTTATCTTTTTGTTTTTCGTTAGTGAGTCAGCGGAAACAAACTTCGCGCTATTGTGTCTTTTCATCACTTTTGTGGCAAGGAATAAGCGTGATCTCTTTGCGGTAAATTCCTGCATTAGAAATTCATCTTCTACATAATTGATTGCATTAAAATTTCCTTCAACAAAATCAAGTGCAATTGTGTAGTACTTTTCTTTCAATGCAAGATCAAGATAATGTCCAGCGCGCTTTTGTGAATATTGTTCGTTTTTCACTTCATTGTAAATTTTGCCCACATGCCCATTATGAGCAAAGTAAATGCCTTTCGAACTTGGGTTTGCAGTAAGATATTCCACTATGTTTGTTGCCATGCAGGAATCTCTGAAATTGTAATTTTTTACTTTTAGTACTTCACATTCAAACCATTGACTCACACTGTTTACAATAAGGGCGTTTTCTGCTGAAAATTTTTCTAAAAATGAATTAGCAAATTGCGACCATTCTTTCTTTCTGGATTGCAGTAAATTACTGTCTTTTGAATCGAAATCTAAGTTCGGTAGGTGGGTGCGCAATTCCTTGAATTCCTCATTTTGGTCTAAGAATCTAGGCAATTCCAACGCATCATCTATAATTAGTTGCATGTCGCACCCCACAAAAGAAAGTCGATTGTCGTTTTGAAAATTGTATGATCGCATCCATTCCACTAAATCTAGCATTTCCTGCGTCAGCCAAGGCCAAAGTTTCACTTCGTACAAAGCTTCTTTTGCATCATCATTGCTGCCATGAATGTACCTATTCACACGAGCACAAGCGTTGTAATCGGCTTCTAGAAAAAAAGTGTTGAAGTGATGTTTTTCTACCAAATGCTGGAAAATTTCTTTTCGAAGTACCGTGAATTCACTTGTGCCATGGGTAGATTCTCCAAGTCCAATTAAAGTAGATGAATTTGCAATGGAGTCAATCAGTAAAAATTCTTCATTGGATAAATTAAGAATTTTCACTGGAAGATTATTGACTTGCGCTTTGAAATTGAACGACAGGAATAAGACAAAAATAAAACGATAACTCATTTACATAAAAGGAAAAGTTTCAATATCATTCTGCCATTAAAAGTGCAATTTGTTTCCTAGCACTTTTCGCTTCCTTCAGATACTTTACTAGCATCCAATCATGAAACATTCTTGGATATTCAAAAAAGTTGAGCGAAATTTCTTGGGAGCCTAGTTGTTCCCTCAATAACTTACAATCTGAAACGAGAATGTCATAGGTGCCAATAAAAATAGAGATTTTTGGTAAACCTGAAAAGTCACCATAGATCGGGCTTACACGATAATCTTGAAGGTCTATAGTTCCAGCATATGCTTTCCCCGCATTTTTTAAGCCATTAATGCTGAGCATTTTATCTTTTTTTACCACTTCAATTTTATCGGCATTAGTCAAACTCACATCTAGCCAAGGCGATAAAAGTATGAGCTGCTTTGGTAATTTTCTTTCTTGTGATTTTAAAAACTGAGAAAATGATAAGGCTAAACCGCCACCAGCAGAATCGCCCATAAAAAATAAATTATCTGTGCTAACTCCTTTGTTTAGCAAATGGTCATACATTTTCGAAATGTAGTCGAAATTTTCTTTACACGTAAATTGAGGTGCAAGTGGGTAATCTGGAATAACAAAGGTTGCACCAGTTAATTCAACCATTTCTTCAATGAAATCCCAATGAAACTTCAAGATATTTTCTACATAACCACCACCATGGAAAAACAACACCGTCTTATCCGATTTTTTTTCTTTGGGTGAAATTGTATAGATCGTTCTGGCTTCAAATGTCTCTAGAACAACATCGAATTTTTTTTGAAATGAATGAGGAATTTTAGCTGCAGTTTTAGGACGAGAATCTCGACTTATTTTCTTTTCAACTTTCTTTCTAATTCCAGCCATGGCTAAAATAGCATGGATGGCTCGCGCATTAAAACTTCTAACTTTAGCGTGTGTGTAGTCGATGGGAGTTTTACTTGCCAACTGAGATTTTGCTTCTGAAATCATAAAAGAAAATAGTAGAAATAAACAGTACTTAATGATTTTCATCAGATAAGATCAAGATGATTAAAAAAACTAAAACGATCTATTCCTTCACAATTACCTGAATTGAAACAGGTAAATGATCTGAATAACCAAACATGTATTCACCCTTGTTCACTACTTCTGTTCGTTGTGGTTTAATTTCTTTGTATTTTTCATCCCATTTCAATAGAAAAGAGGGTGAATGAATTTTTCCTGAATTCGAATTTACTAATGTCTTCGATTTTTTGTTTAAAAACCCCGGAGAAACAAAAATATGATCCAACACATCCCATTTGCCATCATAAGTGTGCGAACCGCCCAATTCGCCTGAGCTTTTGGTGATCATTGGGGTTAAAACTTCATCAATAATTTGTGGTGCCTTGTCTTCTGGATGATCATTTAAATCGCCCATCAAGACAATCTTATAATTTTTATCAACCACTAACAATGAATCTATAAATTTTCTTGCCGCATTTGCTGCACCAATTCGTCCTGGTTCCGATTTTTCTTCACCACCAATTCTACTTGGCCAGTGATTTACCATTGCAACAATCGTATCTTTTCCTAAAACAAATTTCCCCCATACAATATCACGTGTAGGTTTACTTGCATCGTTTTCGTTGACAAAACGAAGAATGCCTGAGTTGGCTAATTTTAATTCAGAAGCATTGTAGATCATGGCAACGTCTATACCTCTAGCGTCGGGACTATCATAATGAACAACATCATATTTTGAAGTACTTCCAAATGAATATTTCTTTACTAAATCTTCAACAACACCTTTGTTCTCTACTTCAACCAATCCCATGATAAGGGGATTTTGAAAAACACTTAATGCTGTAGCGGTGTTTTTAATCTTTTGCTTGTAAATTTTTGAATTCCAATTGTTTTTACCTTCAGGTAAATATTCTTCATCATTATTTGCTTGATTAATAGTGTCAAACAAATTCTCCACATTATAGCAACCAATCGTCGCAGTTTTAAAATTTGGGATTTGACTTGTAACTTTACAAGAAGCAATGCTCAAGACAAATAGAGTCAGTAAAAGGAAATTTTTCATGCTACTAAGATAATAATGAATTTTGTTTGTGCTATTATGAGACTATTAATTGTCGAGTAACCAATTTCGCGCCATTGGACCTTCATTGAACAGTACATCCAAAATAGACAGATTGGGTTTAAATTCGTCACGATCAGAAAACACTTGAAAATAGGGCTTAATTGGTGCTGGTAGCTCAAAATCGTGTGAACACAAATTGTTTTTTTTGTTCGCTCCCTGAAATTTCTCTGTGAAGTTGCAAGTGAAAGAGATATCCAATAAAGCAAAAACTTTTTCTGTTACTAGCGCATTAAATCGAAGTAAATTAGTTTCCTCTTGAAAAATCAACTCTTTAAGTTCTCTATCGTAATCTTCAAAAAATGGAGCCGATGCATACGCGCTTTCGATGGATTTCCAGTGAATTTTCTGCCATTGCTCAGCACTGCTGATCTCAACTTCGTCAATAGCTGTCTTTGAACCATTTTTTCGAAAAACTGGAATCGATAACTGCTGCTCTCCATTTGCACCAAGGATGCTACAACGCGTTCTGCACGTTTGCTTCATAAAATGCTCCTTAGCTTCGATAAGCGGAAATTCAGCCCTGCACAACGATTTAAAATAGGAGATACTCCCAAAATAAGCCGTTGGAAAGATGGTCATTATTTGATGAATTTAAACAATCGTTCCCAACGAATTCCAATATTTGGATCTGCGCTTTTTGAGAACCACACCAACGATGCTTTTCCAACAACATGATCTTCTGGCACAAATCCCCACACTCTAGAATCGGCAGAATTGTAGCGATTATCTCCCATCAACCAATAGTAATTCATTCCAAAAGTGTATTTACTCACCTTTTTGCCATCGATGTAGATGCCATCTTTTTTCTCGGCTAATTGGTGACCTTCATATGCTGTAATAATTCTGCGGTACCAAGCTATATTGTCCTTTGTAATAGAAATGGTTTGACCTTTTGATGGAATCTGAATACGTGAGTAATCAGTATACGTATTGTTGACATCTAGATCTTTCGGAAACATGCTTAAGTTTTCGATTCGCTGCATCGCTGTAACTTGATAGTTTGCAGAATCGCTGTATTGTGGATCAATCTCTAATACAAACGCAGCCTGTGGATAGGCTGTTTTCAACTGTGATAATTGACTTTTTGTCAAATTCATTTTGTAGCCATCGCCAAAAGGAGCGTAATCATCCCGACTTTGCTCTAAACCAAATCGTTCGCGCATTGATTCTTCTGAAGGCAGCATAATATTAGTGACATCATAGCGCAAATTTTGAAATTCATGCACTTTTGCAGGCTTGTCATTAATGTATAGTACAGATTTTTTGATCTCAATAAAATCGCCAGGAACCGCCACACAGCGCTTGATATAGTTTTCACGCTTATCAACTGGACGAGAAATGACGCCAAAATGACTGATGATTTCTCCTGTGGAGTTATCCATTGCAATTTTCTCCACGGCAAGCATTTTTCGTGCTTTGTTTTTCCACTTTTCAAGATCGTCAATAAATGATTGTGCTTTCAAATTGAACACTTGGAAGCGTGAATAATTTTCAATCTGAGCCATGTCAATCGCCATTCCTTTTGCCTGGAGACTGTCAGTAATTCTATATTTCATTGCTTGGATTTCGCTTTCAAGTTGATCGGTAAAAAGTCGTCTTGCTTCATTGATCACGATTCCATGATAGTCATGTCCCATTAATCCAAAAGGAACACGAGGGTCATACACAGCAGTATCTCCAGATGGATAATTAAAAACAACAACATCATTTCTGTTCACTTTTGAAAACCCAGGGAGTCTAAAATAGCTTCCTTTTTCTAAACTTGTGTACGAACGAACATTTACCCATGGAACAGTGTTGTGCACCAATGGATAGGAGAGTGGTGTAACAGGGACTTTCGGTCCGTAGGCTAACTTATTTACGAAAAGGAAGTCTCCCACAAGCAAGGTTTTTTCCATTGATCCAGTTGGAATTTGAAATGGTTCAAAAACATACGTTCGAACAATGCTAGCTGCTACCAAAGCGAAAAGAAGAGAATCTCCCCATTCTTTTACGCGTGATTTTGCACCTGGCTTGTCGCGAGAAAACATTCCCAATCCCAAGGCTAAGGCATGTCCAATTACTGGTAAACAAAGGAATAAGACAATATGATCTCCCCATTTTCTTATCTCTGTATCTTTAGCAAAACTCCAATTCGTTGCTGGCAGTATCTCTATTTTACTTTGTGCAATTTTATAGAAAATGAGGTATGGAAATAGAATTCCTTGCAAGGTGTCAGCAAATGAATAGTAGCCAAAGCGACGAATGTAAGAAACATTCAAAGAAGCTAACATTACTAGGTGAACACCGGGAAAAAGCAATAAAAGTGACCAAAATCGGCGATCGCAAAATACTTGAAAGGCTACAAAATAGTTGTACCCTGGAATTAATGCTTCCCATGATTTACGTCCCGCTAACTCGAAACTTTTGTTCCACATCGCTAAGTACGGGTGTACTAGTATGTATAGGTAAAAATAGATAAAACTCATAGCTACAAAGATAATACATCATTCATTGTGAAAACTCCTTTTTTTCCATAAATCCATTCGGCAGCAACGACAGATCCTAGAGCGAATCCTTTGCGAGTGTGTGCCTCGTGAGATAAGGTAATTGTGTCGATAGTTGATTGATAACGAACATGGTGTGTGCCGGGAACGTCTGGTAATCTCACTGCTGAAATGTCAACTACATTTTCTGCAGCAGATTTACCGTCTTCATGTAAATTCCAAGCATTGTATTTCTCGTGCTGTCCAATAATTCCTTCAGCCAAGGTAATTGCTGTACCACTTGGCGCATCAAGTTTTTGTATATGATGCACTTCCTCAATGCTTGCTTCATATTCAGCATGATCGCTCATCAATTGAGCAAGTTTTTTATTCACAGCAAAAAGAATATTGACGCCAATGCTGAAATTGGTGGCGTGTAAAAGCGTTGCTTCATTTGTATTCACATAGTCACTTATACCTTGTAAATCTTCATGCCACGCGGTAGTGCCAACAACAACAGGTAATTTAATGTCAGCACAATGACGAATGTGAACAGGTGCCAATTCTGGTCGCGTAAATTCAATCGCAACATCAGCAAGTGAAAGATCATTCGCAGCAAGTGGATTGTTACTATTTACTCTTGCAACAATGGTATGTCCTCGCTGAAGAGCAACTTCCTCAATGGCTTGACCCATTTTTCCATATCCGATTAATGCAATTTTCATTATAAAAAGACTTGATTTTTATATGCTACAACTTTAGTGTCCCTTTGTTTGAAATCAAATTGAAATGACAATCCACTATAGGGAACATACGAAAACGTTGTTGTTTGAAATTTTGGACGCACCATCAATGATAAATCTCTCGAAACATCGAAACGAACAAAATGTGCTTCAATTCCAGCATCGGCCACTTGAAATAAGTAGACGAGTGCAATTCCTAAAATGGATAAATCGCGATTGTTTTGGTATTGTGTGAAAAGTGACAAAACGCCTTGATCATCATAGATTTCCCACTGCGGATCTGTTGGATTTCCTTCCAAGCGATTCGTGTATTCAGTCTTCAAACTTTTTACCTTTTGTTGATTGGTAATCAGAAAATAGCCAGTTGTTCCAAGTCCAGCATAAATCAATGGTACTTTCCAAAAGGCTTTCTTTTGTCCTTTTGGCATCGCTATATGATTGTAGATTTGGCCAGCGCCAGGCACGACTGCAGAGAAAATCATTGCTTTTTTTACAGAATGTTCCTTTGGCTTAATGGAATCATTGTCGTTCATTTTCAAGGTGTCGGCTTTCGGTTGACTAAAAACAATCAAATTCGAAAGGCAGAAAATTGTCAATGAAATAAAACGCATTTAGTGATTTAGCAATTCAATAATTCGGTTCAAATCTACTTCAGAGCTAAAGTTGATGGAAATTTTTCCCGTTCCAGAAGGCGATTTCTTGATGTCAACACGAGATGCTAATTTATCACCAAAATGTTCTTTAAAAATAAATTGTCGTTCTGTAATTTCAGCCCCAGTTCGATTTCTACTTACCGCTGTCTTTACTTCTGTTTCATTAAACCCTTCGCGAATTAATTGTTCAGTTTCGCGCACCGACAATTGTTCTAAAACTACTTTATTGAAAACAGCAAGTTGTACTGCTTCATCTCCTGCTGATACTATTGCGCGTGCATGTCCCATGGATAATATTGCGTCGCGAACAGCTGCTTGAATTTCGATTGGCAATTTTAACAGTCGCAAGAAATTAGTGATGCTTGAACGAGATTTCGCTACTTTTTGACTTAGTTCTTCTTGCGTAAGGTCACATTCTTCAATCAAACGAGAATAGGAGTGAGCCACTTCCATAGCATTTAAATCTTCACGCTGAATATTTTCCACCAATGCCATTTCTAACATGGTTTGGTCTTTTGCCACACGAATGTAGGCAGGAACTTCTGTTAATCCAGCTTTTTGAGACGCTCTAAATCGACGCTCACCTGAGATTAATTGGTATTTATCACGACCTAATTTGCGAACCGTTAATGGCTGAATGATCCCGTGAATAGCTATTGATTGACTTAATTGAAGTAAGGCTTCTTCATCAAAATGTGTTCGCGGATTAAAAGGATTTACCTCAATGCTTGCGATTGGCAACATGGAGATAGAATTGATTGCAGCAGAAGGATTGGCGCTATTTATTTCGTTGCTTGAGCTACCCATAATCACACTAATCCCGCGACCTAATGCTGGCTTTTTCACTTTATTGTTACCCGAATTGTTTGAATCAGAACTCATTGTCAATTTGAATTTTTTTGTCTTCGTTACCTATTTTTGTGAGATTATTTTTCTGAATAATTTCGCGTGCAAAGTTAAGATAATTGATTGAACCTTTACTCGATGCATCATGCATTACAATTGTTTCTCCAAAACTTGGCGCTTCGCTTAAACGTGTATTTCTGTGAATAATTGTGTCGAAAACAAGGTCTTGAAAATGCATTTTTACTTCCTCCACTACTTGATTTGCCAAGCGAAGTCGCGTGTCATACATTGTCAATAAAATTCCTTCTATTTCTAAATCGTTATTCAAACGACCTTGCACGATTTTAATCGTATTCAATAATTTACCAAGTCCTTCCAACGCGAAATACTCACACTGTACTGGAATCATAACTGAATCAGCAGCACAAAGTGCATTTACAGTAATTAATCCGAGAGAGGGTGAACAATCGATCAATATAAAATCGTAATTGTCGCGTACCTTTTCGAGCGCTGCTTGTAAAATGTGTTCACGATTAGGTAAGTTAATCATTTCTAATTCAGCACCTACCAAATCAATGTGTGAAGGTAAAATATCTAAATTAGGATTGCTGGTAGAAACTATGACATCCAATGGATTTGCACCATTGATTAAACAGTCATAAATGTTATGAGAGTCTTGCACTTGCAAACCAACTCCTGAAGTTGCATTTGCCTGCGGATCGGCATCAATAATCAAAGTCTTATACTCCAATACACCCAAACATCCGCCAAGATTAATTGCAGTTGTTGTTTTCCCTACGCCACCTTTTTGATTCGCTATTGCGATTATTTTTGCCATTTTCACATTTTTGAAATGTAAAGTTACAATAAGATTAATTCAGAAAATGGGATTCCATTCTGAATTTATCAACTATTGAAGTAAATATTTGTTAAGAAGGATGTTGTCTCTTAAAAAATGTAGATAAACTGCATTTTCCTTCTAAGTTGACTAAAGATCTTCGAAAGAAACGGACGAATAATCTTTATTTTCTGCCACTTCCATCACATAATCTCCCGAATCTTTCAATTCATCAATTTTATCTAAAACATCATTCAAGCCATCTCTGAATTTTTCAAAATCTTCTTTGTAAAGAAAAATTTTGTGTTTCTGATAATTATCTGGACCATCTTCAAATGATCGTTTGCTTTCCGTTAGCGTGATGTATAAATCGTTTCCTTTTGTTGATTTAATATCGAAGAAGTATGTTCGTTTCCCCGCTCTGACAACCTTTGAGTACACTTCGTTTTTGTCTTTTTCCATATTCACTGAACATTATAGATGCACACAAATATGGTGAAAAGAATTTAGAAAAGAAATTTATTCGCAATAATGCCTTAAAATTTTTACTCAGCAGCTGCTTCTTCAGATTCCTCTGATTCTTCTGCTTCGTCGATTAATTGTTTCTCATAAATTTCAGCGTATTGACCGTTCAAGGCAATCAATTCATCATGAGAGCCTTCCTCCACTTTTTGTCCTTTGTCAATAAGAATCATCTTATCGGCATTGCGTAGGGAAGAAATTCGGTGACTCACAATCAAGGTTGTTCGTTCAATGGATTCATCTACAAGGTTGCGCAGAATGATTTCCTCCGTTTCGGTATCCACAGCAGATAAACAATCGTCCAGAAGTAATAATTTAGGTTTACGAATCAATGCACGCGCAATGCTGATCCGTTGTTTCTGTCCTCCACTTAAATTTACGCCGCGCTCTCCCAACAAGGTGTCAAATTGTGCAGGAAAGTCTTCGATATTATGCAACACGTGCGCTCTTTTTGCTACTTCGCGAAGCTCTTCAATGCTGACATTTCGGTTTTCTAATCCAAAAGAGATATTGTATGAAATGGTGTCTGAGAACAAAAACACTTCCTGCGGAACGATGCCTATTTGTGCTCTAAACTGATCCAAATTTATCATTGAAATGTCGATGCCATCAATTAAGATTTGACCGCTATCAGGCTGGATATTTCTCGTTAACAAATGCAAGATAGTGGATTTTCCACTACCTGTTCGACCGATAATAGCAAAGGTTTTTCCTTTTTCCACAACAAACGAAAGGTTTTCAATCGCTTGTATTCCCGTATTAGGATAGGTGTAGCTCACATTCTTAAACTCAATTTTACCTTTAAAAGTGAAATCATCAAAATTATTATTCTTGATTTCAGGTGTCGCCTCTAAGAATTGATTGATCCGTGTTTGCGATGCAGCTGCTCTTTGAATGATCGATGTCACCCAACCAACACTCGCAAACGGCCATGTTAACATATTTACAAAGAAGACGAAGGCTACAATGTCTCCAACAGTAATTGTTTCATTGATCGTCATGATTCCACCCAAATAGATCAAAATAACAGTGCTTAATCCAATTAAAAATGAAATTGTAGGCATGAACAAGGAGTTCACCATAATCAATCGCATACTCTTATTTTTGTAGTTATCTGCAGAAGAATTGAACTTGTCGTGAATTTGCTCTTCTCGCTGATATGCTTTGATGATTCTGATGCCAGAAAACGTTTCTTGTGCCAAGGTGGAGAGCGTTGATTGCTCTTTTTGAACTTCGGAACTCAAGCGACTCATACTGCTCGACACTTTGTAGATCAAGAAGGACATCAAAGGTAAGGGTATCAGTACAAAAAGTGTTAGCGTGCCATTGATAGCAATCATTTGTACAATTACGAGTACAAATAAGACCACAAGATTGATGGTGTACATTACGCCCGGACCTAAATACATGCGCACGAGCGATACATCTTCGGATATTCTATTCATCAAATCGCCCGTATTATTTCGCTTGTAAAAGGAAAAGTCCAGTTTTAGGTATTGATTAAAGATTTCGTTCTTTAAATCGTACTCAATTTGTCGCGACATCATAATGATCGATTGACGAACCAAAAAGAGAAAAATTCCCTTTGCAATGGTCAATGCCAAGTAGATTCCACCAGTTTTTATCGCTAGCCAAATGGCATTTTCAAAAGTTAAGTTGCCGAGCGTTTCAACATAATGATTGATTGTATCTTTTACAAGTACAGGCATTTTCACAGCAAAGAAATTTGAAACCACTGTAAAAACGATACCTGCAATCAGGTGCCATTTGTATTTTAAAAAGTATTTGTTTAGATATTTCAGAGATTTCATTGGAATAATTTACCTATTTTTGCCAAACTTTTGTAAGACGATACAAAAATAAGGGAATCTAACCAAATAGATTGAATATGTTTGAGGTAAAAAATATCGAAGATGTAAATCTCGACGAAAATCCAGTGATTGCTCAGATGAGCAAATACAATCATGAACAATTATTATTCTGTAACGATAACGCCACCGGTTTAAAAGCAATTATTGCAGTGCACAGCACTGTTTTAGGTCCAGCGCTTGGCGGTACACGGATGTGGAAATACACTAACGAATTAGATGCCCTCAATGATGTTCTTCGCTTGTCGCGAGGTATGACCTATAAAAATTCAATTTCTGGATTAAACCTTGGTGGCGGAAAAGCAGTAATCATCGGCGATTCTAGAACCATGAAGAATGAAGCTTTGATGCGTCGTTTTGGAAAATTCGTAAATAGTCTTGGTGGAAAATACATTACAGCAGAAGATGTTGGTATTAGCACATCTGATATGGCCTACGTGAATATGGAAACAAATCACGTTGTTGGTTTAGCAGGTAAAAGTGGTGATCCATCTCCCGTAACTGCGCATGGCGTTTATGTGGGAATGAAAGCTGCTGCAAAAATCCAATATGGTTCTGATTCATTGAAAGGAAAGAAAATTGCCGTTCAAGGGGTTGGACATGTAGGAGGATATCTAGTAGAATCGCTTACAAAAGAAGGGGCTGAAGTTTTTATCACCGATATTCATGAACCAACATTGAAAGCAGTTGCTGATAAATTCGGCGCTAAAGTAGTTGGTTTGAACGACATCTATGATGTAAAAATGGACATCTATGCTCCTTGTGCCTTAGGTGCAACGGTAAATGATGAAACATTGGCGCGCTTAAATTGCTCCATTATCGCAGGTGCTGCCAATAATCAATTGCAAAATGAAGAAATTCATGGTAAGATCGTAATGGAGCGAGGAATTATCTATGCGCCTGATTATGCATTGAATGCAGGAGGAGTAATTAATTGCTATTCTGAAGTAACTGGTAATTCTTCACAATGGGCAATGGCGAAAGCGGACGAAATTTATAATACCATTTACAATATCATCAAGCGTTCAGCAGATGAAAACATTCCGACTTACCAAATTGCTAATAAAATGGCTGAAGAGCGCATTGAGGCAATTGGAAAAGTTAAATTACCGATGTAATTAAAAGCATGCAGATAGAAGAAAAGAAAGGTGGAGTAGGCTTGTTGAATCGCAGGCATTTGCGCATTAAGGTGTTGCAACAACTGTATTCATACATCCAGTCCAAAAATGATAACTATCCAGGTGCGGAAAAAGAATTGATAAAATCCTTCGACCGTATTTTCGATTTGTATCTGTATTTATTATTGACGTTTTCGGAATTGAAAAATGTTGCTGAAGTGAAATCGGAAGGCAATAAAAAGAAAATTCTTCCTAGCGAAAATGATTTGAATCCAAACATGAAGTTGGTCAACAACCAAGTGATTGAAATTTTGGAAAACAGTGCTGAATTTAGGAGACTTTCAGAAGAACACAAAATCAATTGGGTAGGTGCAGAGCATCAAGAAATGTTCAAAAAAATGTACAACGCAATTTGCGAAAGTGAAACGTACATGCATTACATGAACAGTGAAGCGACAGGTTTTGAGGAAGATTTAAATTTCATGATTGAATTATTCAGACACGAAATTGCAAATTTTGAATTGTTACAAAACTTCTTCGAAGAAGAGTACGCTAGCTGGATTGACGATATCGATTTAGTGTGTCAAATGGTCATCAAAACATTAAAATCACTCAACGAAGACAAACATCTGAGACTGATTCCATTGTATAAAGAAGGGGATGATGAAAAAGAGTTTGTGTTAGAGCTTTTTAGAAAAACCATCAGCTTGGATAAAGAAAATGAAGCTTTGATTGATGAGTTGACAAAAAATTGGGAGTTAGATCGAATTGCTAAAATGGATATTATCCTCATGAAAATGGCGATTACAGAATTATTGATTTTCAACAATATTCCAACGAAAGTAACCCTAAACGAGTACATTGAAATTTCTAAGTTTTATAGTACTCCAAAAAGCAATATTTTCATCAATGGTGTGCTAGACAATGCCATTAGCCGATTAACTGCTGAAAATAAGATTGTAAAAATTGGTCGTGGACTAATGAATTAATTCTTTTACACATGAAAAAAATATTTTTAATTGCTTCTCTTGCTCTTGTTATTAGTTCTTGCGGGAATGGAGAAGTAGAGGTGGGACAAAAAACCACCATGTTTGTAGAGAAAATCTATGAAGTTGGAACGGTAGTCAAAGGTGAAAAAGTAGTGGCGAAGATTCAAGTTGAAAATACTGGTACATACCCATTGGTGATTGCGCAAGTGTCACCTGGTTGTTCTTGCACCATCGCAAGTAAGCCTGAAGAACCAATCCAACCGGGAGAAAAAGGAATAATCACCGCAACGGTGGATTCAGATAAAGTGGCTGGAAATAAAATCAGCAAATCGGTGAGTATCGTTGCAAATACAGAGCCTTCAACTACAGTAGTTGTTATTAAAGGAAAAATCAAAAACTAATAAATTATCACATGGACCAGTTAATTATGCTGGGATTGATCTTGGTAGTATTCTACTTCTTTATGATCCGTCCTCAAATGAAAAAACAAAAAGAATTAAAAGAATTTAGAAAAAATCTAGCCGTAGGAGACAAAGTAGTAACCATCGGTGGTGTTCACGGAAAAGTATTGGAAGTAAACGAAACTACGGTTTTAGTAAACTCTGAAGGAAGTAAAATTCGTTTCGATAAATCTGCCATTGCAACGTCTACAGAAGACCGCATTCAAGCATAAGATTTTTAAGTTTGTGGAGAAAGAGTTCCTTTTTGGAGCTCTTTTTTTTTGTTAAATTGAATAAACTTTCTATTTTTACTAAAGATATTTGTACAACTTAACGCTGCTTTTATGAGATACTTCTTACTTATTACATTGACTTTGTTTGTATTAGCTTCTTGCGGAGGAAGTCAAAAGAAGAAGGAAAAAGAAATTGAAAAAGAAGTGATTGACACTTTATCAGTCATTCCAATCGACAAGCCAGCTAAAGTAGATTCTGTTGAATTAAAATCTTCTGTTAAGAAAATTGAGGCTAAATATGGTGCACAATGGGACTTTTGCGATTGTGTTGTGAAAGGAGATTCCATCAATAAAGCTTTTCAAAAAACCAATATTCCTGATGCAGAATTTGATCGTTTATCTGACCGTTTTGATGAAATCGACAAAAAATGTCAAGCATTTAGAATTCAAGATGCTAATAAAACTCCAGAGCAACGTGCTTTGCATGAAAAGAAGGTGAAGAAATGTTTAAAGGCTGCTGGGATTAAATAAGTCAATTATCATTCGGATTCAAAGGAAACTTTGATATAGTTTCAAATACTTTTCCTTGCTTCGTTAAACAAAATTGCCAAAAATTATTGTTGTCCGTAGCTAAGATTTCCTCCTCGGTAATGTTATCTGCCACCACCCAAGAATTTTCTTTCAACTCATTTTTTAACTGTCCAGCCGACCAGCCAGAATAGCCTAAAAAGAAACGCACATTTTTTTCGGGATCATCGTCCTTTAAAATTTGCTCTCTTAAATCATTGTAATTGCCCCCGAAATAGAGATTTCCTTTAATTAATGTTGCTTCCTCCACCAATTCACCATAGGTGTGAATGAAAAACAAGAATTCAGTATCGACCGGACCACCAATACTAATTCGAGCATTAATATCTGGAAACGAATGCTCAATTTCATGTAAATCTAATTTCACGAAGTTGTTCAAAACCAATCCAAAACTTCCATCTGAATTCTCATGACTACATAAAAGCACCACAGAGCGTCTGAAATAATCTTCGTCAAGAAATGGATCTGATATCAGAATACTTCCACATACCGGCTGCTTGCTATTTTTGAAAGAAATGTCTATTGGCTGCATCAAACTGTTTGGTTTAGTTGTACAAACAACGAAGAAAATGTACTAAACGTTGCTTCTTTTTGAAAAGCTGTGAAGAAAATCATAAAATGTTAACAATTCACTCGCTGATATTTGCAAGCGATAGTGTATATTCGCTTTATGGACAAGGAATTACAATTCCCTATTTATCGAAAACTTAGCAACAATAAATCCTACTATAGAATTGATGGGCTTGATCATTTTGTAGAGCTAAAAATGCTGGGTAATAAATTCCTGCGTTATGAAATCAATGCGCGACAGTATCCAGAAAAATTGCGAATTTTGGATATGATTGATTTAGCAATTCCATTTTTGAGCGCAACAGAAGAAGAATTTAAGCAACACGAACTATGAAAGGATATGGCCTATTTTTCACTGTGTTGCTTGCGGTTGTTGTTACTGTTATGGCAGGCTGCAGCTTAAATGCTCGACAAGAAGCAAGTTTAAGTCGTTCCGTGACGAACTATTTAGAGGCAAAGCGGAACGGAGTAACATTGGCGTATGTATCGATGATTCATCCAGATTTTGTTCGCTATTACGTTGAAAAAGGAGATTCAAGCTTTAAAGAGAAATTCACTGAAACACAGAAGGATCATTATGTCGATGATGCAACAATCCAAACCATTGTTTCTGAGGGTGCATCAATTCACGTTTTATATAAAGTGAAAGCAGTAGGAAATTATTACACAGAAACGTCAGATTCAACAGAAGCATTTTTAGCATTGAGTGCAAATGATGGCGAAAGTTGGTTTTTTGTGCAGGATAAAGAATATTTTGATGTATCGATTAATCCTACCTTTAAGCGATTGATCACCAAAAAGTAAACTACGAGAATGAAACAGTTGTGTTTAATTTTGATCCTTTTGATTACGCATTTTGTTAATGCTCAAGGATACAATTCGTTTGGTGCACGGTTTTCTTCAATGGGAAATGCGGTCGTTACCATGGAGGATGTGTGGAGTTATCACCATAATCCAGCGGGAACTGCTGCGGTGAAATCTTTTTCCGCTGGTGTTTCTTATGAGAATCGTTTTTTGCTGCGAGAATTACAATCTCAAGGTATCGCCATTGCCATTCCATTGAAAGTAGGTGTTATTTCTGCGGGAGCACAGCTTTATGGAAGTAGAATTTATCGCTCACAAAAAATAGGCGTGGGCTACGCCATGAAATTGGCCGAGAAGTTCTATGCCGGGGTGCAAATTAACTACCAAGGTATTGTGCTAAGCGATTATTACGGAAGAAAAAATACCGTAACTGCAGAAGCTGGAGTCATTGGCTATTTGACAGATAATTGGAGAATTGGGGCAAGTGTGCAGAACATCGGAAGGGCAAAATTATCGGCTTACGAAGATGATCGATTTTCAACAATATTCCGATTAGGAACTTCTTACCATCTTAAAAAAGTGCTTTTTGCTTTTGAAATTGAAAAGGACATCGATTACAAGTTGCGACCTAAAGTGGGAGTGGAATATCAACCGATCAACAACTTCTACTTTCGTTTTGGAGCTGGCTACAATCCTGTTGATCTCGCTTTTGGCTTTGGATATAAATGGAAATGGATTCAATTGGATTTAGGTTCTGCCTATACCCAGATTTTAGGCTTTTCACCGCATTTTTCCTTGACGTATTCCATGAAAGAGAAATGATAAAAATCGTATTGAAATATCTACTTTTTGTCAACTTTTTTGTTGGATCATTTGCCGTTTTCTCGCAAGATAAGTCAGAAATCATTCAGCAACGCATTGAATTTATTTCAGAGCAATTTGAATCTGAAAATATCGATTTAACGAACGTCATCGAAGTGTTAAACAATCGATTCGATAACCCAATCAACCTAAATAACTGTACGTACGATGATTTGCAGGAGTTGTATATTCTCTCAGACATCCAAATCAACGACCTCTTTTTGCATCGAAAATTGTATGGAAATCTAATTTCAATTTATGAGTTGCAAAGTTTGCACTATTGGGACATGGCCATCATTCAAATGGTATTGCCTTTTGTGCGAGTCGACGATAAATTGGACCAACTGCACATCAATTTTAAAGATTTAGTGAAGGAAGGAACCTTTGAATTATTCGCTCGCTATCAGCGAATTGTGGAATCAAAAGCAGCCTACGAAACTGCTGGAGTTTCGGATAGCATCCTACAAAACACGAATAAATACTACCGCGGAAATCCAGACCATTACTACACACGATTTCGCTATTCTTACAAGACCAATATTAGTTTTGGATTTACAGCCGATAAAGATCCAGGGGAAGAGTTTTTCAAGGGAGCGAATAAAAACGGTTTTGATTTCTATTCGATCCACGGATTTTTTAAAGGTGGAAAATACTTGAGAGCAGTCGCCTTGGGAGATTATGTGGTGCAAATAGGGCAGGGCATTAATTTTTGGACTGGCTACGCTTTCGGGAAAACAGCAGATATTGCCACTGTGAAGAAGACGGCGAATTCATTAAAAGCGTACACATCTGTCGATGAAAATCGTTCTTTGCGCGGTGCAGCAACTGAGGTTGGCTACAAAGACTTTTCTCTAGTGCTGTTTGGAAGTATGAAAAAAATGGACGCTAATGTTCAAATTGATTCCGCTTTGATCGATCCAGAATTTGCTACAAGTGTTTATTTGACAGGCTTACATCGCACAAATTCAGAAATTGCACAGAAAAATCAAATTAGAGAAGTAGTAGGAGGTGCAAATTTCAAATACGGCAATCGTGGATTGAAATTGGGTGCTGCAGCGGTCTATCAAGGCTATGATAAGTTGATTAATCGAGAAGAATCACCTTACAATTTATTTGCATATCGCCAAAAATCGCAGTTGAATGTGAGCGTTGATTATAGTTATGTGTTCAAAAATTTCAATTTTTTCGGTGAAGCAGCCATGCTAACGAATAATAAAGCGTGGGCAAATTTACATGGCGTCGTTTTTTCAATGGATGCTAAAGCAACGTTTTCCTTGGTGTATCGAAATTACCAGCGCGGTTATTTCTCCAATTACGAAGCTGGCTTTGCTGAAGGAACCAGAACGCAGAATGAACAAGGTTTGTTTGCAGGTATGAAACTTCGCTTTAGCAATGCTTGGAGTATGAATGCTTATTTCGACATGTTTAAATTTCCTTGGATGAAATATCAAGTGGATGCGCCATCACATGGACATGAAATTTTGATTCAGCCAACGTACAAGCCCAACAAAGTACTGGAAATCTACGCGCGTTTTAGAGAGCAGCAGCGCCCAAAAAATTCCAGAAATATGGATGATTTTAGTGTGACACCGATTGAACATGTGTTGCAACGCAATTACCGCTTAAACGTGTCGTATGCTATTTCAGATGCGTTCACCATTAAAAGTAGAATTGAATATGTGACCGTGCAGCGAAAAAGTAATGAGCCAGAGCAGGGAATGATTTTGACCCAAGATATACTATGGAAACCGAAGAATTTACCGATGGATATCTCACTTCGCTATGCGCTTTTTCAAACGGATAGCTACGATACAAGAATTTATTCCTACGAAAACAATGCGCTTTATACGTTTTCAATTCCAGCATACTACTACTCTGGAAGCAGAGCCTACGCCTTGGTGCGCTATTCTTTTGCTCGTCACTTTGATTTATGGGTACGCTACGGTGTATTTATTTATAGCAATCGCACGGAACTTGGTTCTGGAGCGGAAGAAATTAAAGGGAATACGAAGTCTGAAATTACGGTTCAACTTAGAATGAAATTCTAATATTCGATATCTAAATCGAACAATCGTCTAAAACTTTCCAAATTTGGATTTTTATTGACCATGGCTTGAAATTTCTCGCGACCATTCGTGTACTTTATTTCAGTTGAATTTGTTTCCGTCATCACCAGCTCAAAAGAGAAGGAGAAGTTTTGAAGTTCCTTTCTAAAATGGTTCGTCATATCCAACAACTGATCCTTGATCATATTTGCTTGAATTTCAGACTGCACTTCGATTCCATATCTGTCAGGAGCAATTTTTCTAGGCTCTGTATTGTACAAAATCGAATAGAAAGTACTTTGACCGTTCTGCTGTAAAAAAATAGAATATTGGCGCCATAGCATTTTTACGCGTTTATACGAATATTCCTCTTGTGGCAATTTTTCATGGACAGGATCTAATTCTGGTCCAGCCTGTGAATGCTTGTGAATGGAAATAGTCTTCACTTGTGAAACGCCCGTTGGTGCCTGAACAACTTTCTGTTCTATCGATTTTTGAACCTCTAATTTAACTGAGGGAGCATTTTCCTTCGGTTTTTCGGCAACTTTAGTGCGAAGATTTTGTGCAGGAAAAGGAATGAAATCAATGGGATCCGTTAGGAATTTTTTTTTTCGTGCTCCTGATTTAAAGAACAAAGTTGCATCAGCGCCAATTCTGTCAGCAAGCGTTGGTTTTTGGAAGATTTAAAATCTAAATCAGCTTTATTCAACACCATCAGTGAGCGCAAAATTGTTGTGCTAGGGAGTGATTTTGATTGATCTGAATATTGGTCGGCAACAGAATCAACAACTTCCAACAAGGAAAGCGTCTTCATGTCCTTGCACACGAGTAAATTTCGGTAATGTTCCGATAAGCCAATGATGAAATGATGTAAATCAAATCCTTTGTCCACGATGTCGTTTAGCAACAGGAGAGAAGATGAAATGTCTTCATTTTGCGCTGCTTCAACGATCTTGAAATAATAATCGTAATCAAGAATATTGAGGTTTTGATTAACGATATCTCGCGTTAAATTATTCCCTGCGAAAGTCACAATTTGGTCAAACATCGATAAAGCATCTCGCAAAGCGCCTTCCGCTTTAGAAGCAATCGTGTACAAGGCCTCTGCGTCAGCAGAAATTCCTTCTTTGGTGGCAATGGATGACAAATGATCTGCAATATCGCTTACTTTGATACGACTGAAATCAAAAATTTGACAACGCGATAAAATCGTAGGAATGATTTTGTGTTTTTCTGTTGTTGCTAAGATAAATATTGCGTGCTTCGGTGGTTCTTCAAGTGTTTTCAGAAAGGCATTAAATGCAGACTGCGACAACATGTGTACCTCGTCGATGATAAAGATCTTGTGGGTACCTAACTGCGGAGGAATGCGCACTTGATCAACAATCATTCTAATATCATCTACTGAATTGTTCGATGCAGCATCGAGTTCATATACATTCAGCGAATTTCCTGTGTTGAATGAAATACATGAATCACAATGATCACACGCTTCTACATTTTCAGTTCTGTTTTGACAGTTGATTGTTTTTGCTAAAATTCTAGCACTTGTTGTTTTACCCACACCACGCGAACCACAAAATAGAAAGGCTTGCGCTAAATGATCGTTTTTGATGGCGTTTTTGAGGGTAGAAGTGATGTTGTTCTGTCCCACAACCGTATCAAAGGTTTGCGGTCTATACTTACGTGCAGAAACAATGAATTCACTCATCCAACAAAGTTACTATTTAATAGATGAGTTTCAAATTGATTTGTACAATTGTTAAAAACTTTAGGGCTTCTCCATCGCTTTTTTGTTTTAAACATTGGAGCATTCATAAATGTTCAAGAAATAGTTTTTATTTATGCTGATGTGATCATTTGCTTCCTTACATTTGTTCAACGCTTAAAAAAGAAAACGAATATGAAAAAATTTACATTTGCACTAGCAGCAGCTACTACATTATTGCTAGCTTCTTGTGCTGGTAGTGAAGACAAAAAGTTTGATACTGCTGCAAAAAAAATCTGTGATTGTATGTCTAAGAAAACTGCTGATGCCGCAAAAGAAGCCGCTGGCGATACACTTGGATTTAATATCGACATGACAGACCTTAATTATTCACTTTGTGCTTTAGACATCGTGATGGAAGCAGATCCATTCGACCCTAAAATGGGTGTTGCTATTGGAAAAGTTTGTCCAGACCTTAAAGAAACGCACAAGAAATATGTTTCTAGCAGTACTAAATAGTAGCTTTTAGTTCCTATCAATTCGAATTGTTTGATATCCCATTAAAGGCAACTTTAGTGGGATATTTTTATTTAGGGGATAAAATAGTCTTATTTTTCAGGCGATTTTAAAGTCGTTTTTTTTTAAACTACTGCAATTGATTTTCAAAGCTAGTTCCATTGAATTTAAATACTCCATTTTCAGGTGTCCCAAGCCATAAGTCGCCTTGATTGTCCTTGTACATTGAAATTAGATTAACGTTTTTCGTGCCGTCTTTAACTGTATAATTCGTAATGTTTTTACCGTCATATTTATAGACGCCTTGACTCCAAGTTGTCAGCCAAATAGCTCCATCGTTGTCTTCTATGATGTAAGAAAAATAGACATATTCGTCTCCACCAAACACTTGTGCGTTTCCAATACCTTTCGTGATCTGGTAGTGCAGTCTATCGCTTTTTGCTGTCTTTTCAAAATCGAAAATATACTTGTGCCATGTATTGCACAACCAAAAGCTACCTTCTTTATCTTCAAAAATAGAACGAATACCAAAAGTTCCGCCATTGGGCACATACGTCAAATCGTCTTCGTACATCCATTTTACAGTTTCTCCATCAAAACGACAGGCTCCGAAAATGGAAGTGCCGAACCACATTGCACCTTTTCGGTCTTTGTAAATGGAGTACACTTCGTAAGGACTAAAAAACGAATTGACAACTCTTGGATAAATCTCATCGTGACGATAGTGTTTGGGAAACTCCAGGTGATACAAATTTTTTCCGTCGTAGCGATAAGCACCTTCCGTCTTTTTCCCCAAGATATAAAACCACAAATCATCGGGTTCCAATTTCCATTCTTTCCTTTTAATTGCTTGCAAAGTAGTAAATGTTTCTCCGTCAAACTTGCTGATACCGCCGAAGGTGGAAATAAATATATTTCCAAACTTGTCTTCTTGAATTTGCCGTATACTGTCGTTTGCAAGTCCATCTTTTTTTGTGAAATTGACAATTGTTTCGCCGTCATAACGATAGATTCCTTCACCATTACTCCCAAACCAATAGTTGTTTTTTTTATCCTGAAATACATACCACAATTGGTCGCTAAGTTTATTAACAGTATCACCAAGCGCAATGAATTGCTTTGAATTATCAGTTGGTGCTGCATTAATTTTTGTCTGAACATTGCAAGATGTCAAAATAATCAGAATACTAAAAAATAGGAAGCTTGATAATTTCATTGGTTTTCTGTTGTTTTTTTTGGTTGGCAATAATGGTTTGCTGCCTGGCGATGGAGCCGATTTTTAAATTTAGTTTTATTTGCGGTCCAAGATCGTTTTGTTTTTTAATTATTCGTTTTTCGTTAACACGATTTCGACTCTTGTGCCGCAAGCGTTCTTTTTCATAATAATTGATTTAAATCTTGTCTTCCAAAAATTGCCATTATTTCAACTTCATCTCCATTTATTTTGTAGAATATACTATCTACACCACAAACACAACGGCGATATCCGGATTTAATAAAATCTACAGATTCGAATGATTGTGGATTTTTCGCAATAAGTTCAAAGTTTACAAAGAAAGCATCAAAGTATTTGTCGGCTTGTTTTAACCCAAATTTCTTAACGCCATAATGATGGATTCTGATCAAATCTTCCTTTACAACATTGCTTAATTTGTATTTACCCATTAAGCAAATTTTTAGATTGCTTCAAAATTTCTGATTTGGAATCGGTGGTAAATCCAGATTTTTCAGCTTTATCTAATTTTAAACGAATTAAATCGATTTGATTATGTTGATTTCTTGCTTGACGAATTAAATCATTCACTAATTCACTCTTGCTTGAATACTCTTTATTAGCAATTTGATTCTTTAACCATTCGTCATTTGGTTCTGTAAATGAAATACTTTGTCTTCTCATGATAATTAAGTTGTGGTGTAAATATACACCAAATTCGCATCAAATGCAAAATTATTTTGACTTGTTCTCAGGTGTGGATGGGGTTGATAATGGCCACTGTCTAAAACCCCTCCCGATGGCTATCGGGATTCTTCCAAACCAACTGTTTTTTGGATAAATATACGCGTTTTGAGCTTGTTGCTGTGTTCGTTTTAGAAAAATATGTGGAGTGAATTTTCTCTGGAAAATAGCTTGAAAATGGCTTCGTAGAGCATTTTATTTGATCTGTCCACTCACTCAGTACAACAAACTACTCAACTTAAGCATTCAACTATTATCTTTGGGTAAACAAACCTTCGAAGCATCATGAAAAGATTCATTTATATTTTAAGTAGCGCGCTATTCTCCTATTCATCCGTAGCGCAAGAAAATCTCGATTACCAAAAACCTCCACAGGAAATTTTGGATCTTGTTGATTACGAGCGAGCGCCAAGTGTCATCATGGATTCAAAAAAGGAAAACATGGTTTTTCTATACCGAGACAGCTATAAAACCTTGGACGATTTAAATCAGGAAGAAATGAAACTGGCTGGATTACGCATCAATCCGGTGACAAATATTTCTAGTACAGTAACGTACCTGAACAACATCAAAACGCGCAAGTTAAATGGAACTGTTGAAGTACAAGTAAGTGGACTTCCCGAAAAACCACGCATCTCAAATCTATCATGGTCACCAAACGAACAATTTATTGCGTTCACACATACCACAGCGAGTCACGTTGAATTGTGGTTGCTAGACCTTGCCACCAATAACTGTAAAAAAGTAAGTACCTTGATTTTAAACGCAAATCTTGGAGCTCCGATCACATGGTTCAAGGATAGTAAAGCCTTGTTGGTGCGCACTATTCCTTTTGACAAACCAGCCTTGATCAATACAAAAAACACCCTGCCCACAGGTCCAGTTGTGAGTGTTTCAGACGGTTCTAAAGCACAAAACAGAACGTACCAAGATTTGTTGAAAAATCCGATGGATGAAAAGAATTTTGAAGCCTTGGCTTCTTCTGAATTGCACAAGGTGTATCTGGATGGTAAAAGCGAAAAGTGGATGGCAAAAGGAATGTACATGGGCGAAAGTTTTTCTCCAGATGGAAAATACATCCTGATTACCACGATTGAGCGACCATTCTCTTATATGGTCACCTACGATCGTTTTCCAAATCGTGAGGTGGTTTACGATGTCCAAGCAAAGAAAATTGCTGAAGTTAACTTTACACCGCTGACGGAAGTAATGCCGAAAGGATTCATGGCCGTTTATGATGGTAAACGCAATTTTAACTGGCGAAGTGATGAACCGGCAACGCTTTACTACATGCAAGCGCTCGACAAAGGTGATCCTGAAGTAATCGTTGATTACCGCGACGAAGTTTTCACATGGAAAGCACCATTTACCAACGCAGCAAGCTCACTTATTAAATTAAAACAACGTGCTTCGGGAATTGAATGGGGAGATGCAACACACGCAGTGGCATCGGATTATTGGTGGAATACCCGAAATCGTAAAACGTATTTCTTTGATCCTTCTGTTGGAAATACGTCGATGAAACTACTGTTCGACCGCAACTACGATGATAAATATGCCGATCCAGGAAGAATGCAAACAACACGCAATGAATTTGGAGAAGATGTATTGGATTTGAAAGGCGACGCAGTTTATCTATTTGGAGAAGGATTTACCGCGCAGGGACAATTTCCATTTATTCACCAAATGAACCTTAAAACAGCTGCGCTTGTGAAATTGTACCGTTCAGCGTATACCGACAAAGTAGAATCACTTTCTTCTTTTATCGATGTGAAGAAAAAAACAGTACTTGTACGTATTGAATCAGCAACGCAATATCCCAATTACTTCGTCCGCACGATCAGCAAAGCAAAAGCAACACCTGTGCAGATTACCAACTTCAAAAATCCATTCACACCCTTGGAAAAAGTCTACAAGGAAGTGATTAAATACAAGCGAAGTGACGGTTTAGAATTGACGGGAACACTTTATTTACCTGCAGACTACGATCGCACTAAGAAAGAAAAATTACCTATGATCATGTGGGCGTATCCGAAAGAATACAAAGACAAAAACAGTGCTGGTCAAACAACAACCAACCCCAACCAGTTTACCTTTCCAAGTTATGGTTCTCCGATTTATTGGGTAACACGTGGCTATGTTGTGTTAGACAATGCAGCCTTCCCAATTGTAGGTGAAGGGGATACACAACCGAATGATAGTTTCATTCAGCAATTAGTTGACAATGCAAAAGCTGCAATCGATGCTGTTGATGCAATGGGATATATTGACCGCACAAAAGTGGCAGTTGGTGGTCATTCCTATGGAGCATTTATGACCGCCAACCTTTTAACCCATTCTAAGCTTTTTGCCTGTGGCGTTGCACGAAGTGGTGCTTATAACAGAACATTGACCCCATTTGGGTTCCAAAGTGAGGAGCGCAATTACTGGGAGGCACAAGATATTTACAATGAAATGTCGCCCTTTATGACAGCCGATAAAATGAACTTTCCTTTGTTATTAGTACACGGCGAGGCAGACAACAATCCGGGGACTTTCACCCTGCAAAGTGAGCGTTATTTCAATGCGCTAAAAGGAATGGGGAAACCAACGCGTTTGGTGATTTTACCGAAAGAAAGTCATGGCTACGTAGCGAAAGAAAACATCTTGCACCTCTTGTGGGAACAAGATCGTTGGTTTGAGATTTACTTGAAGGGGAAGAATTAACAGGGTTTGAAAAGTGTGGTAGTGCTATGGTTGTGCTGATCGAGCATAACGGTTCTCAACTACGAGACGCGGGCCTCTTGGATGTGGTTGTTTTGCCCGTGGCTTTTAGTTGATGTTATGGGTATAATTATTAATAAATAAACTTTGTATTAGGCATTAGGCGCTCTAACTCTTTTATTTTTTCTTCATTAATCGGGTTGTCTATCAGAGTTACCTTCTTTAAATGCTTTAGTTCGGTTAGCTCTTTTGGTAAAGTGTTCAACTTGTTATCATACAAGTTTAGTTCTTCCAAGCTACTTAGCAATTTAATTTCTGGAGGTAATGCTTCGATATTATTCACGCTCAGATGAATCACCCGTAATTTTTTCGCTTCAGATAGAGCTATAAGGAATAGTTTAATATCGATCTCTTCTTGTCTAATGAAACCAAACTCCTCTAAGTTTGTCATTTGAGAAAAGTCGATTTTGGGATCCTTCATTTGGTTGCAACCAAGGTTTAACCGTTTCAACTTTGGAAACCGATGCAGCTGGGGCAGAACCGATTGGTAATCTAATTCGTACATACTTGTCATATCCAATTCTTCTATGTTTGAAAGAGAGTAGAAGGCATCGGGTAAACTACTAATTTTTGTATGATACAAATCGAGGCTCTTTAGTTTAGAAAAATCGGCAATCCTGGGATCGAAATAGGACAATTTATTGCAGCATAAATTTAAAGACTCGAGGTTCCGATATAGAAATAACGAATCAGGAATACTGTCATCTATCTGTTGACCTATATTCATTACATAAATTGTATCACGATGATCTATATTGTGCACAGCCACGGACTCCTTAGCTTGGTCGCAACCAATCAGGGTAAGAAAAAATAATATGTAGGTTATTCTATTTAGCACTTCATTATCCATAACGGTTTGAGGCTATGCGCCGTTCCGGACTTTCACCCAAAAACCGCAACCTCGAAGTTTAATTATTTTTAAATATACAAAATCGATTCATCGAAGCATAATCTCGGAATGGAGCATGAGCCTCTGTTATAGGTATCTATTTTTAATATTGGTTTGTTTCTTCAAGTTTTGATTGAGCTAAATCATTGAATTCAGGTAAATATCCTTCCTTATAATCTGTAAAGGCGTAATTATTCATATCTATCGTTTTCCTTAAAATATATTCTACACTTACACCCATAGTTTGAATATATGATTTCAGTGATTCATAGCTGTAATTGTCAGCTATTTTTTCTAAGTCTTCTTTATTTATTATCAAGAAATCGTTACCAATGTTGTCAACAGCAAAAAAAAGTTCAAATTCTAGAAAAGTTTGATCATGTAAGGGATTTGGAAATAAAAAACTATCTACTTCCTTTATTCCTAATTCGAAGAAGAATCTTTTATACTCTTCACTAATTTTAAAATAGAAATTTTCATTTTTGAATCTGTCATATTCAGCAATAATAGTTTCTTTACTTATAATTTTAGAAACATCTTCGTTTAGGATATGAGCATAATTTTTTCCCAACCATGCTGAATCAATCTGTTTTTTTAATGATTCTTCATCGAATGGAAATTCTGTGTAAAAGTCAAACAATTTTAGTGTCTTCATAATTACCTATAACTTGTTTATATACCTCACAACTTATCCATTTATATACACATAGTTGTTGTATAACCGCCATAAAGTGAGACTTATTTGTATTACGTAAACTTAACAAATTATTTTGCTCCGCCAAAGTGTAAGCAAAAAAATGAAGTAGTGTTAAGTGGTAGATGTAAAGGCAATAAAATAGGGGAGTGTACTGCTGTGAAATGACCTTAGACAATGAGGCCATCTTTCATGACCAACTTTCTATCGGCCATATTGGCGAGGTCTTCGTTGTGGGTAACGATTACGAAAGATTGTCCTAGTTCTTCACGCAGTTCGAAGAATAACTGGTGGAGTTCTTTGGAGTTGGCGCTGTCGAGATTTCCCGAAGGTTCATCGGCGAAAATGACGGAAGGTTGATTGATGAGTGCTCTACATACCGCCACACGCTGCTGCTCGCCACCAGAAAGCTCTGAGGGTTTGTGCTCGGCACGGCTAGAAAGTTGCAAACGGTCCAAGAGTTTTTTTGCCTGCGCACGGGCATCAGCCATTTTCATGCCTCCAATAATAGCCGGAATACAAATATTCTCGATGGCTGAAAATTCAGGAAGCAGTTGATGAAACTGGAAAATAAAGCCAATTTTCTGATTTCTAAATTTCGCTAAATCGTTGTTGCTTAAACTGAATGGATCGATTCCGTCGAAATGTAATTGCCCGCCATCTGGCTTGTCTAAGGTGCCCAAAATTTGCAATAAGGTTGTCTTTCCAGCACCAGAAGATCCAACAATGGATACTATTTCTTTGTCCTGAATTTCTAGATGGATACCTTTCAAGATGGAAAGTTCACCGTAGGCTTTTACAATATTTTTGGCAAGAATCATTATTTTTTTAAGTTCAATAGGTGACCCATTTTGTCACGTTTGGTCTTCAAATATAACTCGTTATGCTCATTTCCTTCAATTTCGATCGCTACATTTTCAACAATTTCAATTCCATAACCAGTTAAACCAGTTCGTTTTGTTGGATTGTTAGTCATCAAGCGCATGCGAGTAATGCCCAAGTCGCGGATAATTTGTGCACCAATGCCGTAATCTCTTTCGTCGCCTTTAAATCCAAGTTTAATGTTGGCTTCCAAGGTGTCGTAGCCTTGTTCTTGCAATTTATAGGCATGTAATTTATTAATTAAGCCAATGCCGCGACCTTCCTGATTCAAATAAATAATGGCGCCTTTTCCCTCTTTTTCGATCATTTCCATCGCTTTGTGCAATTGAGGACCGCAATCGCAACGGCATGAACCAAAAATATCGCCCGTCATACAAGAAGAATGCACACGTACCAAAATAGCTTCGTTGGGTTCCCACGTTCCTTTTTTGATCACTAAATGATCCATTCCAGTATTTGTTGCTTGGTAGGCATGTAATTCGAAATCGCCCCAAACGGTTGGCATTTCAACGTGAACCATTTTTTGAATCAAGGATTCATTTTTGATTCTGTATTTGATTAAATCTTCGATGGATACAATCTTCAGGTCGAATTTTTTTGCAATTTCCATTAACTGTGGCAAACGTGCCATGGAACCATCTTCGTTTAATATTTCAACAATTAATCCCGCTGGCTCAAGACCTGCAAGACGTGCAAAATCAACTGCTGCTTCTGTATGTCCCGCTCTTCTTAAAACGCCACCTTTTTTAGCGCGAAGAGGGAAGATATGTCCTGGTTTTCCTAATTCTTCAGGACGAATATTAGGATCAATGAGTGCTTGAACTGTTTTAGATCGGTCGCTTGCAGAAATTCCAGTTGTACAGCCGTGTCCATTCAAATCCACTGAAACAGTAAATGCCGTTTCATAGGCTGCCGAGTTATTTCTTACCATTAGGTCTAGGCCTAATTTGTCGCATCGTTCTTCTTCTAGTGGTGCGCAAATCAATCCTCTTCCGTGGGTGGCCATGAAATTGATCATTTCGGGAGTAACATTTTCTGCTGCGGTTAAAAAATCGCCTTCATTTTCACGATTTTCGTCGTCCACAACAATAATTACCTTGCCTTGTTTGATTTCCGCAATTGCTTCTTCGATTGTATTTAATTTGAGATCCATTGAGTGCTAGTTTGAGCACAAAATTACGAATAAGAATAATATTGAAGATGATATTTCTTCTCCGTTTCTACGATTAAGCAACAAGTTTTGCGATGGTACCATTATTGTCTGAAGCGATGGTGATGGTGCCGTCGATTTGTTCTGTTAAACTGTAGACGAGATCAATGCCGGTTCCATTGGTGATTGTTTTTGCATCAAATCCTGCTCCATTGTCGGAAATTTGAATTTCGAACTTCCCATTTGCAAATTTTTCAAAGTGAACATTGAGCACATTATCTCGATTTTCAGCGAAGGCATATTTGAAAGCATTGGTAATTAATTCATTGCAAATAAGTCCGATTGAAATGGCTTTATTCACATCAATTAACAAATCACCAATGGGGTAGAAGTTGACTTTTACGTGATAGTTGTGCGGATAAGAATCTTTTAAGTTGTTGACAATGACCTTAAGGAAATCGTTCAAATTCACTTCTTCGTAGTTCTGCTCTTGGTACATCAGCTCTTGTAAAGAAGCGAGCGAGTAGGTTTTACTCAACACATTCCGAAATAAATCACGGTGAAACTCATCTTTGGATTGATTTAATTCACTGCGAATAAATGCGGTGATAATCGATAAATTGTTTTTTACACGATGGTTTATTTCTTTGATCAAGAGCGTTTTTTCATTCAGTAAGTGTTCCAACTGATCTTTAAAACTATTTTTTTCTTTGATTTCGATGGCAAGCGTCAACAATTGGGCAAGAGCCATGGCGAAATGCTGCTCATCAGAATTCCAAATTCGGATAGAGTCTTGCTGCTCGAAACAAATAATTCCAGTGAAATGTCCAGCAGATTGAATTGGAACCTCCATCATCGACATCACATTGTGTACTTTTAAATAGGGTTCCAATAATTCTTTATTGAATGGTTCTCGCTGCGCATCAGTAGAAATAATAATGTCATTTTTTGTGATGTAGTGGAAATAGTTGGGAAACGAAGTTCTCAATAAATCGGCTTCAATGTAGAAGTCATTTACGGTGCGATCGTAGGCAAGGAGACAGTTTAATTTTTGTCCATCATAATCCATCAACCAAGCATTCACACGATTGATGTTTAAGATATGTGCGGCTTGAATAAGAATTTCTTTGGCTAACTCATCGGTATTGCCTTCAGAAATGTATGATTTCTTAGAAATTGTTTCAATAACTTCTAAGTAAACCGAGGAGCGTGCAGTAGTCATTCTCAGTGATTTGAAAGTAAATGTAATTCAATTTTGATAAAAAAAAGAACTTATTGGATTAATTTTTCCAATTATCTACTAAACTTTTTAAAGAACGTTTCCAAGTGTAGGTCGCATCGACAAAAATCTTAGCATTGTGACCAATTTTTTGTGCTTTTTCAGGATGTTGAAGTAAATCTGCAACGTGTTTAGCGAACTGTTGAGCATCATCGGCAAGCAACACTGTTTCATTGTTTACAGCATTGATAGCATTATTAGCCAAGGTTGTTGTTATGCAAGGCATTTGCAAGCACATCGCTTCGAGAAGTTTGTTTTGCATGCCAACATTGATCATCATGGGAGCAATAAATATTTTAGCGCTACAATAGGCTTTTCGAGTATCGTCGACCCAGCCGATTAGGTCAATTTGTGGATTTTTATCGGCAATTTTTCGAACAGCGTGCGACTCCTCCGCGCCTGCAATTAGGCACGTTACGTTCGGAAGCAGTTGCAACACTTTTTCAATCATCTGCACTGCTTCGATGTTGGGTACGTAACTGAGATTACCCACAAATACTAAATCGTGCGTTTTTGGAAGGTCAAGTGCACTAAATTTTTGTGTGTCGATTCCGTTGGGAACAATCAGAATTTCATTGCGCTCAGGATGAAAAACATATTCTCGATCTTGCTTGCTTATAATTGTTTTGAACTCAAAATAAGAGAAGATAGAGCGTTCGTATTTTTTCAATCGGTTCCATTCCGAGCGCACCAATATTTTTTTAAGTCCTTTTTCTTTTTCAAGACGGCGCTCCATTCCTTTGGAAAGGGCATCCATGTAATCCAGTGTTTTCGGACAATAGTGGTAGTCTTTTACCAATTCTGTGGTTCTAATTTGCTGACAAAATATATGATCTACTTGTTTTTCAGTAAGGAGTTGTAAGATTTTTCTTTTTGATAGAGGATTGAAAAAATAGCCCACTTGAAAAGGTTGGCCATTCAGTACTGAACGAAACAAACCGTACGCTACCCAAAAGATATTTTGCGGATAGATCTGAATTTCACAACAAAATTCATCTAACATTTTTTTACTTTCCTCCGTGACATTTTCCCTAGAAATCGCTAAAAGAAAAATGTTGTAGCTTTCTGCAAGTTCCTTGATTTGATAGTACGCACGCAATTTATCCCCTTTTTCGAGTGGAAAAGGAAAGCGCGATAACACTATCGCCAATTTGGGTTTAGACGGATCGAAGGAACGCATCGAGCTTCAAAGATACGGACTCTTTGGAATAATGTTGCTGAATAAATTGCTGCGCAGCTTCACCCATTTCTTGACGGAGCAATGCATTTGACTGTAATTCAATCGCTTTGGCAATAAATTCTTCGTCGTTTTTCGCGATAAATGTCCCTGAATTTTCAAGCAATCCTTCGGCCCCTTGGGGAGTTGTCACCACAGGAATTCCGAAACTTAAAGCCTCAGCTATTTTGATGCGAATTCCAGAACCTGATTGCGTGGGCGACAGTAAAACTCCCACAGAAGCATAGAATGTTGGGAGCTCATCTAAAAATCCAAGTGCTGAAACGTTGGTAAGTCCAGCGTAATCTTGTACATTCATTTTAGAACCTGCCAACACCAATTTGGCACTCGCTTTTTGCGCGCGTACTTGTGGAAAGATTCGATGAACTAAAATATCCACTGTTTCAATATTGGGTTGCCAATCCATGCTTCCTAAGTGGTAGAAATCATTGGGGCTATAATCTGATTTTCGCTCTTGCGTTGGCAAGGTGAATGGAATGACGGTCATTTTTTTTTGCAACTGCAATTGCTCGAAAAGCGCTAGGTCATTTTGGGTGATGCACGCTATTCCGTCTACTTTTTGTAATAGTTGAACTTCTTCTTTTTTCAAACTTTTGGCAGCTTTTGTCAAGTACCATCTTTTAAGCGCGCTCGACGTGTTTTCAGCAATCGTTGTCCAAATTTGATGTTCTACATTGTGTGCTCGGACAATTATTTTAGCTTTTGTTTTGTTTCGCAAGAACTCAACGTAAGTCGCCAAGAACAAGCTTTCTAGGATCACAACATCATATTCCTGTTCCGTCATTAAATTGCTCAAGGTTTCCATGACCTCTTCTTGATAGAAGCGAGAAAGATGATAAGATTTTCCAGTCACAAGATGACCGAGCGCACCAACAGTGTTTACTTTCGTTGAAATGAATTGATGGTCAACTTTTACTGATGGTGGGTATTGATTTGCAACGAAGGGATGTTTTTCTGTCGAAATCGCAAAATGATCGATTGAATAGTTGTTGTGTTGCAGGAGCTCTAAAAACTGCGCCATTGCTTTACAGCCGCCGTCAATAATTGGAAAAATTGGCTTGTGCGTCAAATAAAGAATATGGAGTGACTTATTTTGCAAGTGGAACACGTTTTTTTCGCTTGAATAATTTTAGCCAACTATCTTTATCGAATACTTTTGAATCATTTGCTGCGGCTCGCATCAAGATAATTGCAATCGGCGTTAATACCATGGATGGATACCACATCGACCAAAAAGGAGAAACTACGCCAGCTTCAGCCAAATTATCGCCAATGCTGATCATCACAAAGTAGATCATAAATAGCAAGGCGGCAATTACTACTGGCGCTCCAAATCCACCCTTTCGAACGATGGCGCCTAATGGTGCTCCCACGAAGAAAAGAACGATAATGGCATAGGTGAGGGCAAATTTTCGATGAAACTCAACCCAATAGCCATTTAAATCACGCTGTGTTCCTTTCAAATATTCAATTTGTCCAGCTAAATTTTGATTTTTCCGTCGAATTTTGGTTTGCGCCAATTCAATGGCTTTCAACTTATCGATCTTTGATAGTTTGGCATATTCAATGCTTTTTGGTAAAAAGATATTGTCTTTTTCGATGTAGTCTGTTTTTCCAAGCGGGAATTTGATCTTTTTTGGGATGTTGAAAAAAGAATGATCGCTTTTCATGCTTTTCAAGAAATTGTATTGAATTTTCTTCGTGCTTTTACGAATAGAATCCACCGCATGAGAAATTTGAAAAACGTTCAGCATTTCATGCTTGTCCTGAAACATATCTTGCTCAGAGCGCGAAAAGGAAAATCCAGACAAGTCAATTTTATACGTTGCTTTCTCAAAAGACGATTGTCGCGCTGGACGATTACTGTTTTTTGTTGTGTGTAATTCGCCATTCGGCAAAAAAGAAGGAGCTTGAGGAGCAAGTTCTTCGTAGACGTTGCCCACATTCAATTCAAAGAAGAGGTATTTTCCATTTTCTGATTTAAAAATGCGTCCTGATTTCGCTCGAATGGTTTTTATGGTAGTAGGAGAGGTATGGTCGTGAATAATAATTCCCTTAAATCCTTCTTGCGTTCCTTCATCAACTTTAATTGCGTAGCCATCGAGTTCTTTGCTGTAAACGCCTGGTGTTAGAATGGAAGTGATTTTGGTATTTTGAATATCATAAATTAATGAATGCCATTTGAGGTTAGCTACTGGAATGACATAATTGGCGAAGTAAAAGGTGAACAGCGCTATTGTAAATACCACGTAGGTGAGAGGTCGCATGATACGATACAGCGATAAACCACTTGCTTTTAATGCCGTTAATTCATTGTTCTCCGCTAAATTCCCCATTGTCATAATACTCGAAAGCAAAATTGCTAGCGGAAGCGCTAAAGGAATCAAACTTGCAGAAATATAGATCAGGAGTTCCAGAATTACCCATGTCGACAAGCCTTTACCCATTAAATCATCAAGGTACTTCCAGAAAAATTGCATGATGAGCATGAACATAGAAATGGCCAGCGTCACAAAAAATGGACCCGCAAAAGATCGAATACTAAAAACTGTGAGTCGTTTCAAAGCAATTTAAGAAATCAGATGCAAAATTAAGCTGAATCCCGAAAATAGAACGCAACTACTTTGTAAATATTGAAGAAATCAACAATTAAGCGCCAATAACACCACGAAGCGTATGCACTGAGCTTTCCCAAAGTCGAGAAGTTTCTTCTTCTTCACCTATTTCTGCGAAATCAGTGATGGCTAAGACCACCATTTTGGTCATGTCATCTACTGCAATTTTCATTTCGAAGTAATAATCGTTACCATCTTCTTCGTCGGCAAGCCATTGAAAGCGCATTTTCGAACCAACTCTCTTCGTAAGAATTCTTGCTTTTTCTTCCGAATTATCCCATTCGAAGCCGTAAACATCATCACGAACTGAAACATCATCAGCAAACCATTCGCTTAATCCACTTGGCGTACTGATCATATTTTCTAACACTTTTGGAGATGTTTTTAGCAAGTATTCCAGTTCAATTTTTACTTTTTCAATCATGGGTGAATCAATTATGTTAACTTCGCAGTAATTTTCGCAATATACATATTTATTCAGAAATGGCATTAATTCATTCTTTTGAAAAAAACGGAAACTTTCTCTTCAAGTACAGAGGGCAGATTCCAGTTATCTTATTTTTAGCTTCAATTCCAGTAGTTTATTATACTGATTATGAATGTATTCAAAAAAACGATACTTACTTTTACCTTGGATTAATTGCCAGTGCTTTAGTTTCCTTGTTGGGACAAATTATTCGTTCTGTAGCCATTGGAACGAGCAGTAAACACACAAGTGGAAGAAATACGAAGGAACAAGTTGCGGATGCATTGAACACAAAAGGTATATATTCGACGGTTCGTCACCCCCTATATTTAGGAAATTACTTTATGTGGATAGGTATTGTGATGTTTACATTTAACATCTGGTTTTTCATCGTTGTGAGCCTTTTATTTTGGATCTACTACGAACGTATCATGTTTGCGGAGGAACGTTTTCTAGAGCGAAAATTTGGTAATGACTATTTGAATTGGTCATTGAAAGTGCCACCGTTCTTTCCAAGTTTTAAAAACTACGAGAAAACGAACATTCCTTTTTCCATGAAAACGATTCTACGCAGAGAATACTCAGGAATTACAGCAACAATCATTGGATTTGTCTTTGTCGACATCTTGAGAAATTGGTTTACAACGGAAGAATTTTTAGTATCGAATTGTCAATACATTATTTTGGCAGTAGGCTTGGGAATCACAATTGTTCTTCGATCATTGAAGCACTATACGAAAGTATTGCACGAAGACGATCGTTCGTAAAAATTTCAAATTTTGGTTTTTATAAAAAAAATGCAGGGGCGAAAGATTTTTCGCCCCTGCATTTTTATATTTATTCAAATTGTAATTTTCAATTTATTAATGATGATGACCACCTGGACCATGTGCATGTCCGTGCGCTAGCTCATCTTCAGTTGCTTCTCTAATCTCTAAAATTTCACCGATAAAATGTAAATCGATTCCAGAAAGTGGGTGATTGAAATCCATTTTGATGAACTCATCATTTACATCTCTAATCGTTCCCATCATTCTATTTCCTTCGCTGTCTGACATTGGAATAGAAGCATCTACTTTGAAATATTCTGTATCGAATTTACCTTCTTCGTCGTGAAATACGCTCACTGGAATCATCGCGATGTTGTCTTCGCTCGCTACACCATAAGCTCTGTCTGCAACGATTGAAAACTCAAATTTGTCGCCTGCTTTTTTGCCAGCAATATTCATTTCGAAATCGGGGATTAATCCACCAACTCCATAAAGAAAAACCATCGGGTTCTCATTGCTTGTCTCTTCAATTTTTTCACCTGTTGTGTGATTGGATAGCTTGTAATTCAACGAAACCACCATTGATTCTTTAACTGTCATTGCTTTTGATTTTTTTTGCAAAGATAAAGATTAAATGCTTCTATGCAATTGAAGTGGGTTTGTAAGATAAATACAATAGGCTAGCAACTATGCGGTTTTTAGAATTATTTACCGATCACAGGTGTTTTTTTTTACTCCTCAAAATACTAATTTGGTAATAAGTGCGTTATGAATTAAAACAAGTAAACAAGCCTATGAATAAAAATTACACTGACGAAATTCCTATGAACGCCTTTTCGAATACTAAGAAGCAATCTCCTCAAATTAAAACCATTGAAGCGATTCTCAATTACAGTAGAGCATTGGAAGTTGGCAAGTTCAATAAAGGAAAAGTATTAATTCATTTGAATTAAAAACAAAAAAGGACGATTGAAAAATCGTCCTTTTTTATTGTGCTTATTTTTTACTACCAGATACGGGCAACTTTCTTTTCAGGGTTTCTCATTTTATCGCCTTCTTTCACATTAAATGCTTCGAAGAATTCATCGCAATTCATCAATGGTCCATTCACACGGTACATGCCTGGTGAGTGCGGGTCATTTGCAATTCTGTTTTTCATTTCCGCATCGGTGTAATTGATTTTCCATAATTGTGCATACGCAATGAAGAAGCGTTGAGCAGGAGTGAAGCCTTCTACTTTTGCACCTGATTTGAAATCATCCGTTAACTTATATGCGTAATAGGCCATTGTCAATCCACCTAAGTCGGCAATATTTTCTCCCATCGTTAACTGTGGATTTACACAGTGACCATCAAGCGGACAAAACGCTTCGTATGTTTGACCAAAAGTGGTGGTACGTGCTTCAAATTGTTTGCGATCTTCATCCGACCACCAGTTTTTGAATGAGCCATCCGCTGCAAATTTAGAGCCCATGTCATCAAATCCATGTGTAAATTCGTGACCAATCACCATACCAATACGACCATAATTTACAGCATCTTCAGCATTTTCATCGAAGAAAGGTGGTTGCATAATTCCTGCTGGAAAAGCAATCTCGTTCAACAATGGGTGGTAGTAGGCATTTACCATGTGTGCTGGCATTCCCCATTTGTCTTTGTCAACTTTTTTAGCCAAATCTTTCATGTTGCGTTGGTGCGAAAGAGTGTTGGAGTTCAACACATTTTGCATGTAATTATCAGGAGTGAAAACCAATTCAGAGAAATCTTGCCATTTACTTGGAAAACCTAACTTTCTTCCAATGGAATTCAATTTGTTAAGTGCTTCTTTCTTTGTTCCGGCCGACATCCAATCGAGGTTGTTGATGCGGTCTCTAAACACGATTAACAGATTGTCAACCATTGTGTTTACCTTGTTTTTTGCGTTTTCAGAGAAATACTTCGCTACAAAGGCCTTTCCTAGCACTTCCCCAAATTCTTGGTTGGTCATCTCATCGATCACACTTTCAGAATACGGCTTCATTTCTTTCTTGCCGCTCAACACTGCTCCATAAAATTTGAATTTTGTTGCTACAAAATCTTCACCTAAATGACCTGCATAGAAATTCGTCGTATGCCATGCTAAATAATTTTTAAGATCTGCTAATTCGGTTTTTAAAATTAAGTCATTAAACACTTTTACAAACGTTGGATTGTCAACCACAAGCGTATCGAAACTTAATGCATTCGTTCCTTTCAAATAGCTGTCAAACGCAAAATTCTTCATTACAGAAGTGAATTCTGCTTTTGATGTTTTGTTGTATGTTTTCTCTGGTTCGCGCATTTCTGCTGGCGCCAACATTGCTTTTGCAAGGGTAGTTTCAATCACATAGACCGATTTCGCTTTCGGATAAGATTCATCATCTGATACGCCAGCTAACTTTGATAAATTTTGTATGTATTGAATGTACTGCGTGCGAATTTCTTCTTTATTTTCATCGAAATAGTAATCGCGATTCGGCAATCCGATTCCACCTTGCGAAAAATAAGTAATGTTTTTCTCCACATCTTTCAGGTCTTGTCCAACGCCAAAGCTAAAGAAAACGCCAACCCCTTTTTTGTGTAACTCGGCTACTTTTTCTACGATGGCTGCTTTATCTTTCAACATTGAGATACTCACTAATTCCGCTTGAAGCATAGGAAGACCTTTTTTTGCTCTCATTTCTAAATCTAGGTAGGAAGTGTAATAATTTCCTAACAAGGTTTCATCAGCCGTTTTCTTTCCTGATTTCTCAGCCATTTCCACTAAAATTCTAGTGATTTTTTCCTTGTTCGCTTTGTCGAGTTCGTTAAAACTTCCCCAACGTGATTCACTTGGCGGAACTGGATTTTCTTTGATCCAATTTTCATTAGAAAAAATAAAAAAATCGTCTTGTGGGCGCACTGTTGTTGACAAAAATGCTACGTCAATGGTGGACTGCTTATTCGATTTTCCTGGATCTACAGCCGTTGTTCCAGAATCTTTCGTCGTTTTACACGCTGCTAACAGAGCTATCGAAGCTCCAAATAGGATAATTTTATTCATATTAGTTTGATTTGTAAAGCATTTCAACGTGAGGAAGATCATCTTCTAAATAGTGTTTTCCTGTTGATTGAAATCCAAATTTTCCGTAAAAATTTAATAAATATTCTTGAGCTGAAATGCGGACATCAACTTCGCCGTAGTGCTGTTGAATGAACGCCATTGCTCTCTCCATCATTTGCTGTCCAATACCAGTGCCTCGCACTGAATCACTCGATGCCACACGACCGATAGATACTTCGGCATAACTAATCCCTTGTGGTAAAATTCTCGCCGTAGCAAGTACTTTTTTGTTTTCGTCGACTGCAAATATTTGATGAGCATACTTGTCTTTTCCATCTAAATCTTGGTAGGTACAATTTTGCTCCATCACAAAAACCTCAATGCGCAATGCCACTAAATCGTGCAGTTCTTCTGGACTTAGTTCGTTAAAATGTTTGATATACCAATTAACTGCCATAGAAATTAGGTTTGAAGCACGCCAACATTGTAACGTTGATCTGCTTTTTTATGATTTGCCATATCGATACCAATAGAAATAACTTTGCGTGTATCGGCAGGATCAATGATTGCATCTATCCACAAACGACTTGCAGCGTAGTAGGGCGATATTTGTTCGTCGTATTTCTTTTTGATGGAGTTGTATAATTCTTCTTCGCGCTCTTTTGTAATTTCCTCGCCTCTTGCTTTCAACGAAGCCACTTCAATTTGCAACAAGGTTTTTGCTGCTGAAGCGCCACTCATTACGGCAATTTCAGCTGTTGGCCAAGCTACGATTAAGCGTGGATCGTATGCTTTTCCGCACATGGCGTAATTTCCAGCACCGTACGAATTGCCTACTACAACAGTGAATTTTGGAACTACTGAATTCGCCATGGCATTCACCATTTTAGCGCCATCCTTAATGATTCCAGCATGTTCGCTTTTACTTCCTACCATAAATCCTGAAACATCTTGCAGGAATACCAATGGAATATTTTTTTGATTGCAATTCATGATGAAACGCGCTGCTTTGTCGGCTGAATCAGTATAAATTACACCACCAAATTGCATTTCACCTTTTGCATTTTTTACAATTTCTCGTTGATTTGCGACAATTCCAACTGCCCAACCATCGATGCGTGCGTAGGCGCAAATGATTGTTTTTCCGTAATCAGCTTTATATTCAGTGAACTCAGAATTATCGACAAGTGCTTTTAGCAATTCTCTTGTATCGTAGGTTTTTGTTCGTTCTGCAGGTAGAATTCCGTAGACAGATTTAAGGTCAACAAGTGGAACCTTTGCTTCTTTTCGGTCAAATCCAGCTTCGTCAAATTTTCCAATTTTATCCACTAAATCGCGAATTGTGGCAAGACATTCCTCATCATTCTCAACATTGTAGTCGCAAACGCCAGAAATTTCCGTGTGCGTAGTTGCCCCGCCCAATGTTTCATTGTCGATTGTTTCTCCGATGGCAGCTTTCACGAGGTAGGAACCCGCTAAGAAAATTGTTCCCGTTTTGTTAACGATGAGCGATTCATCCGACATGATCGGTAAATACGCACCACCAGCAACACAACTTCCCATCACCGCAGCAATTTGAACGATGCCTTTCGAACTCATTATTGCGTTATTTCTAAAGATGCGACCAAAATGTTCTTTGTCAGGAAAAATTTCATCTTGCAAAGGCAAATACACACCTGCTGAATCCACTAAATAGATGATGGGCAAATGATTTTCCATCGCCAATTCTTGCGCTCGTAAGTTCTTTTTTCCAGTAATTGGAAACCAAGCACCAGCCTTCACAGTGGCATCATTTGCAACAACAATACATTGTTTACCAGAGACATAGCCAATAACGATCACTACACCGCCGGAAGGACAGCCACCATGTTCGGCGTACATACCATAACCTGCTAATGCACCCATTTCAAAGCGCTCGCTGTCTTTGTCGAGTAACATATCGATGCGTTCACGCGCAGTTAATTTACCTGCATCGTGTAATTTATCGATTCGTTTTTTGCCACCACCTTGGTAGATTTTTCCTAACTCTTGTTCTAATGCACTAATTTTTAAGCGCATTTGATCGTCGTTGAAATTGAATTCTAATTCTTTCTTAGAAACTGCCATTGTATATTTTTGTTGCGGTCAAAGATAGCGAATTCGACACAAAATGGAGTGCCGAAAATCATCCCTTTCCGCCGTTTAAACTTTGTGATACACTTCCTCGAAGGGCACACGATAACGATCGCCCCAAATACCTTCATTCCCTTTTCGTACACCACAGGCCACAATCATTGTAATTTCAGCATGATAGGGCAGACCTAAAATTTTCTTTACTCTTCTAGAATCGATGCCCTCGAGTGGACAGGTATCATAACCTTCATTCGCCATGGCAATCATAAACGTTTGCGCAGCTAATGCACTAGTTTTGTGGAGAACACCTCTCATGTCAGATTCCGACACTTCATACACAATCGGACGAAATAAACCGATGACATTTACCATTGCTTTTCGAAACAATCCAATCAACCTAAAAAAGGAAGAATAGAGTAGTGGCATTACTTTTCCGTAGTACAAATAGCGGTCTTTAATTCTTCGCTCTTGCGCTTCGGGTGGACTATTTCTTCTAATATTTCCTTCTTCGTAGCTCAATACTGCTTTCGCTCTTTTTCGGTGTAAGTCGCGACGAGTAACGAAAACTACTAAGTCAGAAGCAGTGCGCACCGCAGATTGATTCAAACAAGGTTCTATCAATCGCTCTAAAATGGGAGCACTGGTAACATGGTAAAATTCCCACAATTGCATGTTGGAGCTATTCGGCGCTAAAGTTGACATCCGGAGCATCTGCTCCACCTTCGCATGATCTAATTTTTGGGTGGTATCGAACACTCTCACTGAGCGTCGAAACTCTAATACTTCTTGTAAATTCATTGATGTTTGATCCTATTTGTTGCTTTTTAAGGTTCCGATTGTGAGTAAGTATTGAGCTATTCCGTAGGTAAGCATGATGATGATGGAGCCATACGGCATTCCAAGGTCTGTTTCTGTAACTCTGAAAACAAATCGATCTAGCGCGATGCATGAATCAGATGCAATAAAGATAAGAGCGCCCAGCATAACTAGGATAAAACCACGATTTGATGTTCCGTTGATTCGCAAAGCGGCGGTGATTCCCATTAATCCAATCACTGTCGCATACACGCTTACAGGAATGAAAAATGGTTCTTTTTCGGCGTTTCCTGAAAAATGACCGTGCAGAAACACTAAGAATCCAATGACAAATGCTAAGAAAGGAATAATCGTCAAAATCTTTCTCATGGAGCTAGGTTTCGCTGCACGAATGCGATCTCTAAAGGAAAGTACAAAGAGTAAGTGCCCCACTAGAAAAGAACCCAAACCAAAAACAAAGAGATCTTTGCTTTCAAACATCAAGAAAATATCTCCGAAAAGTGAAAGTACGAGTGCAATTGGAAAGTATCGCTTTTCGCTTGACTTTAGTTTTCCCTTATTCAAAAGAAAAATTGCCAATAAGATCGGCATAAGAAGTGGTTTTGTAATCCAAATTGTGAGCAAATAATTGTCTAAAGTCCCTAGCGCTTGTCCGCCATCTACCAACAGTGCATGTTGTGATTCAGCAAAGATTTCAATACCTAGAACGGTGAAAAATAGTAGTGTAAGTGGAGCAAAATATCGCATAAGATCTTTGATTTGAATTTAGGTTTCTAAAAGTAATAGTTTTACATTTACCTTCGAAGAAAAATAGTAATAAAAACACTGCTTTATGAAATCTGTTCAAAATTGGTTAGATGAGTATGGTGAGAGTCACCAAAACGGCACAAATAAGTTGATTCACTGGATCTGTGTTCCGATTATATTTTTTAGCATCGTTGGCTTGTTATTTTCTATTAAAATTCCAATAGGAATGATGCAATTCAATGCCGCACATTTCGTTTCGATTTTAGTAGTGATTTACTATTTGCGACTTTCACTTTCATTGGGCATTGGGATGTTATTTTTCATCTCCATCGTTTTGGCGAAGTGTTATTTTATTGAGTATTACTGCTGTATGCCGCTGTGGCTGTTGAGCATCATTTTGTTTGTGCTGGCATGGATTGGTCAATTTTACGGACACCACATTGAAGGAAAAAAGCCATCGTTTTTGAAAGATCTTCAGTTTTTGCTCATTGGTCCGCTTTGGTTGATGAGTTTTGTGTACAAAAAATTGGGGATTAAAATCTGAGGTTCTACGAAAAATGATACGATTTGATACGTATCTATTTGATTATAATACGAAAAGTATCATTGTTTTCAGTAATAAAATTGTTTTGCTGTCAGTTCATCAAGCCTTGCCATAACGTTTTCCAAATAGGCAAAGGCGCCTAACAAATATAGTATTTTCGGCGCTTTTGTTTATTTGGTGTTATGTGTATTTCATTTATCTACATATCGACGTTGCAGCGAATTAACTTCTTTATCCTCTTTAATTATATAGTCTACATCGGAACCTTTAATTATTCTATAAGCGTCTTGGTAATCAACAGAGTCTTTGGTTAAAACCAAGGTTTGCACTTTTTCTCTTTTACTAATTTGATTAAACAATTGCGCAATTTGATTCGTGTATTTGGAGTTATATTTCTTACTTATTGGATAAATAGTATCAGACTTGAAGTCCATAACGAAATAATTGTTCGACTCAATTCCTTCGCCATGCGTATAACTCAAAGTGTCTAAGTCTTCAATCTTTATTTGATCCTTTAAAGGAAATCTAAAAGGTGAGTTTTCTAAGGTTATTTCATATATCTGACTGTATTTCCAGTTTCTATAATTCGAGGGTTTATCAGAATCAAAAGACATATAATAGCAGAGTAGTTGTTTATCCTTTAATTGCTTTTTCTCAATTATCAAAACGCTTAGATATTCTGAGTAATATATACTGCCACTTCTCCAAATTGCGACATGATTTGTGTCGAATAAAGCATTTGGGATCAACTTCTCCATTCTTCGAATTTGATCTTCATAAATTCCAAGATATTTTTTTTCAGTGTTCTTATTTGTTTTATTGTCCTTATCGTGACAACAAGTCAAAGTAAGAACAGAAATGAAAAAGACTGAAAAATAAAATCTGCTAGAAATAATCATGTCTCAAGACGGGTTTAGGTTATTACACATAACTTGTTTATATACCTCACAATTTATCCATTTATATACACACAGTTGTTGTATAACCGCCATAACAGTGAGGCTTACTTCTATTAGGTAAACTTACCAATTTAATTTTCCCTATCAAAGTCAAACCAAAAAATCAGCTTGTTATTTATTTGGTGTTTACGATCTTGAAAAAATTCTCAAATACAGTTCTTCCGAAGGTGCCAGAGGTTTCTGGATGAAATTGAACGCCAAATAGGGGTTTTGTTTTGTGTTGCATAGCTTCGTTAATACAGACATCGGAGATGGCAATGAGGTCGAAATCGGTAGGAATGGAAATTGTTTCGCAGTGATCTTCGAGCATTTCAAAAACAGTAGGCAATTTATCGAAGAGGGGAGATTCTTTGATGACTTCTATTTCTTGCCAATCACGGTCTTCTCGAATACGAGTGCCAAATGCGCCAAAATGAATACCCATGATCTGGTGTCCGAAGCAAATACCTAATACGGGAAGCACTGTATTTTTAAGCCACAGCGTTTTTTCAAGTTGTTCTGCAATGTCTTGCTCGGTAATTAAAACTGGTGCTCCTGATAAAATCACTCCAGCTGCGTTGTCCAACAATTTTTCTTCGAAGTCGAGATAATGAACGGTTTTAAAATCGTCAAATTCATCGATACAATTTTCGATGTCAGGAACTTTTGAGCTGCCAAAATCAATGATTAAAATCATAGGTCGATAATTCCTAGTCCTTGCCGGATAATTTCTGGCACTTCCCCGGTACAATCAACAACAGTAGAGCCATTCAAATTTCCGTATCCACCATCAATGATAATGTCGACAGTATTTTCAAAATCTTCTAGAATTTGACTAGGATCGGAGTAGAATTCCTGAATTTCATCATCGGCATTGTGCAAAGAGGTTGTCGCAATCGGATGTCCTAAGTGTTTAACAATTTCAAGCACTATGGCATTGTTTGGAATTCTAATTCCAATTTCTTTTCGGTTTGAATCAAAGCGCTTTTGCACTTCGTTGGTAGCGTTCAAAATGAAAGTAAATGGACCAGGAAGATAATTGTTGAGCAATTTAAAGGTGCTTCTATCAATCGGTTTTGTGAAGTTTGAAAGATTGCTCAAACTTTCACAAATAATAGAAAAATTGGCGTGATTTAGTTTCACATTTTTCAGCTGAGCAAGGCGATTGAGTGCTTTTTTGCTATGTAAATCGCAACCCATACTGTAAACAGAATCGGTCGGAAAAATAATGATACCATCGTTTTCAAGAACTTCAACGATTTTTTTTATCGCACGTTGGTCAATATTTTCCGGATGGATCTCAAGAAACATTTTTATTTTTTGAAGTGACTTGTTTTATTAGTTGTTTCATCAAACAAGGTAAGATGAGTGGCAGTTTGTTCCTTTACAATTAAGGTCTTCGTAACGAGTGAGTCTCCTAAATAATGGTTCAATTTCAAGTCAGCATCCTCTTGCATGAATTGCCCTTTTTCGATGTCTTGGATCGTTCCAACACCCGATTTGGCAATTTTTTCGTTGGTAATTTTGTCGTAGTAAACGTAATATCCATTTTCCTTGAACTCATACTTCGAAGCCGTTGGAATGCCATCATAGTTAATTACTTTATTGTTTTTAACTTCTTTTACGAGTGTCCAATTACCAACAATTCCAGTGTTTTTTTGCGATGAATCATAAGGAGTGCCGCAAGAGCTAATTGAAAAAATGGCTAACAAGGAAAAGATAAATAATGACTTCATAATGTTCGACTTTTGACAAATATACTTTTATTTCTTAAAAATTTTGCAGGAGATGGCTCGGTGATCACTTAATTCCTCTTTTTGAATCATGAAATCACTTGCTTGCAGGTCGGCGCTATGAAAGATGTAATCGATTCTTCCTGCAGGTACTTTTCCAATGTAGGTGGCACCAATTCCTTTTCGAGTTTCACGGAAAGAATCTTCCAATAATTGATCAAATTGATTGTAAGTGTATGACATTGGTGTATCGTTGAAGTCGCCACAAACAATAGTAGGATAAGGGGAGGTCTTGATATGATTGGCCACTTTTCGCGCTTGTTCTGCACGGGCTGGAAAAGCAATTAATATTTTGTCTATCAGTTTTCGGGCGGTAGATTTCTCAACCTTTTCTTCATCTGGCTCGATAGAGAAATCACTTGCATTTAAACGGATAGATTGCAGGTGAACATTGTAAACTCGGAAGGTGTCTTGATTTTTTACGATGTCGGCATAAATGCAAAAATTGCCATTGTTAGTATTGGTGGTTTCGAACATCACATCGCCTTTTGTAATTACAGGATACTTGGAGAAGAGTGCCACGCCAAAATTTCTTCTTCCCCTCGGGCTGTATAGGAATCGCTCATGGTAGTCGGTCGCCTTTAAGATTTTTATAATGGAATCTTTGGTAGGAAAAGTAGTTGGTTTGTCTTGTTGGTAAAATTCTTGAAAACAAGCGATATCAGGATCTTGTTCGCGTAAGAAATTAAAAATTGCTGCTTTTTTTTCTCCTGTTGCGCCTGAAGTCTCATTGTACAAATCGAAAAGACAAACGTTGTAGCTAAGGACATGCAATTGTTCTTCTTTTGCAGGTATTTCTGCAGGTTCAGATCCAAGTGCTAAAAGTCGAAAGTGCAATTTACCACCTATCAATAAAACGACGAGGGTAAGAATCGCCATTCTAGATCGGGCAATGATCCAAATAATGAGAAAAATAAGAGTACAAACGATTAAGATAGGGTAGCCCAAGCCAAAGATGGGGAGTAATTTAAAGGTGTTGGGGTGTACAAAAGGTGCGGCATAAGAGAGTGCTAAGCTCATCAATAAAATGATGGTCAACACCTTTCCGAAGGCAGAAAGTCGAACAATTCTCTTTAAAAATGAGCTCACTTTTTACTTTGCTTAAACAAATATTCTTTTTCAGCTTTCGACAATGATTCGTAGCCTGATTTTGCAATTTTAGCTAGAATCGTATCAATTCTTTTTTGGCGTTCCACCACGCTTTCGTTGTATTCTTCGTCACTTAAGTCACGTGCACTCGTTGCTCCTCCTTTAGAAGCTTTCATCCTCGGTTGTGAAGAAAAAAGTCGTTTCACGAAGTTAAGGATTTGATCTATCAATCGCATCATAATAGTAAGGATATTAGAACTTGTTGAATAATTACTTATCGACCACATACCGAAGATTGCTCCACCAATGTGTGCAAAATGCGCTGTGCCATCGTTCATCCCAATTTGCACAAAATCGATAAATATAAAAGCGATAGCAAACCAAATGATGCGCAACTGGAAAAGTCCAAAGAATGATACCAACATTGAGGGGCGATGAAAAGCAATGGCAGAAAAAATAGCCATTACAGCGCCAGATGCCCCAACAATATGAGTTGAGGTTCCGAGGAAGTTGGGAAGTACAAAATGTCCAATCACCTCTAAGATTCCACCAAAAATTCCACCAAGAATGTAAGTGTACACAAGTCTTTTTTGATCAAACAATTGTTCGAAAGCCCTTCCTGAGAAATACAAGAACAGCATATTCAACAAGAGGTGTAAGAAGGTGAAATGCGTAAAAATATTGGTAATGAAGGTCCAAGGTTGCCAGTAAAAATCTGCTGATTTCAAGGTGAAAATACCATCCATTAGTTGAAGTAGGAATCCACCTCCAGCGCCACCAATTGCGTTTCCAAAAATCGATAAAAGCTGAATTACCAAAAAGATGGCTACATTGATCATGATGAGTTTGATCGTAGCGCCACCAAAATTAAATTGGTATTTTATTTCATCGAAAAAATTGCGTTCCGTCTGCATATTACCAAAAATTAGCGCGATCTTTTTTTCTCCAAATCAACACGATAATTGCTCCAGCAATAGCACCACCAATATGTGCAAGGTGAGCAACTGGATCGTTATAGTTATTCTGGAAGGCCATTATTACTTCGAACAATAAATAGAATCCAACAAGGAACTTAGCTTTCACAGGAATTGCAAAGTAAAGAAGGAATTCTGTATTGGGGAATAGGATAGCAAAGGCGGTCATAATTCCAAAGATAGCGCCCGAAGCGCCGACCATTGGGAGACTTGCTTTTTCAGCATACAATCCGTACTCGGCACTGCTTGCGTATAGTTCGGTGATCACTTTGTGCTCTTTTAAAAGACTGTTGATATTATCGATTGGGAAATCTTGACTAATCAAAATTTGTTTTAAATGATATAACTCGTATGCTCCAATGATGTTGTACAAACCAAAAGCGGCAACTGCACAAATGATGTAGAAAATAAAGAAGCGTTTTGCACCCCATAATCGCTCTAAATACGAACCAAGTATCACGAAAAGATACATGTTCATGAGGATATGAAAGAAATTGCCGTGCATGAAAAAATACGTAACGATTTGGTAGGGATTAAACAGTGGAGAATTTACGTAGTGCGCTCCTAACAATTGAATAAGGTCAACCCCTCGCTCTTGAAAAACCAAGGTAGCAATGAAGAATAATACGTTGAGTATTAAAATGTTTTTGGTGACTTGTGGTAAATTATTTAACATCTGATGCGTTTAAAATCGTGCTTTAATTTCTTGTGTTGAAATGATCGAATAGAGCGCTTTGTCGCGAGGAGAAAGCTTCTCTGGTAAATTATTGAATTGAGTAATGAGTTGCAAGGCTTCTTCCTTGGAAGTAATTTTTTTAAATTTACTGGCCGCATTCGAAAGTGAAGCAATTACTTCGTGAGCAATTTCTCCTTTTTCGATTTCTTTGTAGGCTACATTTTCTAAAATTGAATCGATACAATCATTGATGTTTTCTTGCTGCAGAATCGATGGAATTCCAGTAATTTCTAATCCCGATTTTTTTGTTTCCCAGATAAATCCAAAACGATCCAAGAGCGATTTATTGTCCTCCCAAGCGGCCAAATCTTTTGCATTCATTTCGCGTTCAAATGGAAATAATAATTGTTGACTTGCAATGGGGTTCAACACGAAAGTCGCCATTAATGAATCGTAGGTGATTTTCTCAACCAGCAAACGATAATCAATCAAAATAATACCTTCATTTACTGTTGCGTAGATGAATTTATCAATCAATAACACATCAGTAGGTACAAATTCTTCCTCCATTTCGAAGTCAAGCGTTTTGTCGGCCTCGTCTTCAGTTTTAATTTCGTAGAAATTTCTCCAATCTTCTTGATTAGTTGTCATGGCGCCAAATCCTTTGGATTGCAATGCTTGAGAGAAGGATCTTTCTTTGGTTTCTCGATCAAAAGGGTTAAAGTTCTGATTTACCTTAATCACAGGTTCAAAAGCAGGTTCGTTGCGCATGCTTAATGGCACATCGAAGGATGATTCTCTTTCAAAATCAAGTGTCGGCATGATATTGTAATGGCCAAGTGATTGTTTTATTGCACTTAGCATTATTTTGTAGATAAATTTATCTTCCTCAAACTTAATTTCCGTCTTGGTAGGGTGCACATTGACATCAATTTTCGCTGGATTCACTTTTAGATACAAAAAGTACGAAGGAATATGTTTTTGAGGTAATAAACCTTCAAAAGCCCGAGTGATGGCATGATGAAAATAAGAATCTTTAAAAAAGCGATCATTGACAAAAAGAAATTGTTCACCTCTCGATTTCTTTGCGAAATCAGGCTTCCCAACAAATCCACTAAGTAAAACGATGTCAGATTCCTCCTGAATTGGAACTAGTTTATCGCTAACTCGAGATCCCAGCATCGCAACAATTCGTTGTTTTAATGATTGAGGTTCCAAATGATAAATGGAAGTTCCGTTGTGTTTTAATTCGAATTTTATTTCATGATGCACATAGCCAAGTCGATCAAATTCCTCTTTCAGATGGGTAAATTCTATACTGTCTGATTTTAAGAAATTGCGTCGAACCGGCACATTGTAAAATAAGTTTTTTATTTCAAAGGAAGTACCAATGCTACAAACACAAGGTTCATTTGAAATGATTTTACCGCCTTCCAATTCAATCTTTGTTCCTAATTCTGAGTCGGATTGTCGCGTTTGCAATGTTACATGCGCAATGGCACCAATCGAAGCCAAGGCCTCACCACGAAATCCTTTTGTGGTTAATGTTTGTAAGTCAGCTGTGTTTGCAATTTTACTGGTTGCGTGCCGTTCGAAGCAAAGTGCAGCATCGTCAGCGCTCATTCCTTTTCCGTTGTCAATAATTTGAATAAGCGTACGACCAGCATCTTTTACAAATACCTGAATATGCGTAGCACCAGCATCAATGGCATTTTCCATCAATTCTTTCACCACGGAGGCAGGACGTTGAATTACCTCTCCAGCTTTGATTTGGTTTGCAATGTTGTTGGGTAGTAATTTAATTATTCCGCTCATACGATTTGAAGACTCCAAAAATAAGAAATTTGCGCTTTATTTTCGTCAATATTTGTACCCAAAAAGTTCGGGTGACAAAACGGCAGATTTTTTGCAGTGTAAATCTGAAAAATTGTTAGAATGTTTACGGTTTTTTGACGTTTATTAATTTGTTGATTCTTATATTTACAACATGAAACGGTGGTTGATTTCAAGAGTAGTAGTAGTGGCCTTACTTTTTGGTACACTTCATTTATTTGTAGGCGCAATTGCTCGTTCATCAGTTCCAAAAGGTGCTATAAAGGAAAATACCGCTGGAATTGTTGGGGAAATTGGGAATTCTTCAAAATTACACTTCGCAAGTCCTGAATCTTTCGGCATTTCATCAGAAAAATTGAAAGAAATTGATTCCATTGTCAACGCGTCTATTACGAAAGGAGCTTTTCCAGGTTGTCAAATCGTTGTCGCTTACAAAGGAGCCATCATTTATCAAAAAAGTTTTGGCACACGTTCAATGACGGATACCACAAAAGTATTGAATACTGATTTATACGATATTGCCTCGGTTTCAAAAATCGCTGGAACAACAACAGCAATGATGTATTTACAGTCAATAGGTAAATTAAATCTCGATAAACAATTGAAAGATTATTTGGACGATATCAAAAATCCACAGTTCCAAACAATTAATATTCGCGAAATGATGGCACATCAAGCAGGATTACCGGCATGGATTCCATTTTACAAAAATACATTGATTAATAATGAGTTAAACAGTTCTATTTATAGTAAAAATAAAAGTGAAATATTCTCTGTTCAAGTGGCGGAAGACATTTGGATTCGAAAAGAGTACGCCGATTCCATCTATCAGCAAATAGAAAAATCGACCTTAGGAGCAAAGAAATATTTGTACTCAGATTTGGGCTATTATTTCATGAAAAAAATTATTGAGAAGCAAAGTGGACAGACACTAGATCAATTGCTCACCGATAAAATTTATCAACCGATGGGCCTACAATGCATAGGTTACAATCCCTTAAAAAATCATGCTAAGTCGATTATTACACCAACAGAAAACGACAAATTGTTTAGAAAACAAACAGTTCAAGGTTTTGTGCACGATCCCGGCGCAGCAATGTTGGGAGGAGTTGGCGGTCATGCCGGACTTTTCTCCAATGCTACAGATTTAGCTACTTTGATGCAAATGATTCTGAATAAAGGAAGCTATGGAGGTGTTGAATACATCAAGCCAGAAGTGGTGGAAGAATATACGAAGGCTCAATTTGCAGGTAATAGAAGAGGAGTTGGCTTTGATCGTCCAAATGCCAGTGGTGGTGGAACTTGTCATGAGTTGGCATCCTCAAAAAGTTTTGGTCACTCAGGATTTACTGGAACCTTGGTGTGGCTAGATCCTGCTTACGAATTAAATTATGTGTTTTTATCCAACAGGGTAAATCCAAGTGCTGAGAACTGGAAGATTAGAGATCTAAATGTTCGAACTGAAATTCAACGTGTTATATATGAAGCAATTAATCGAAAAAATGAACCTCAAAAATGAATGGAAACTCATTGGGGTATCTCTTCTTTTTCTACTGATTTCAGCTCGCCTTTTCACCGGTTTTTTACCTTACCATGAGCTGAGAGTGGACCAATTTGGTTGGAAACTTCATGATCCTTTGTACGAGATTTTACCCCATTTTGATTTGTCGATTCTGATTTTTATTGTCACCTACGGCGGAATTATTGTCTATGGTGTTACCTCTTACCAAATAAAAAATTTCCTACCAAAGATCTTGTTAACCTATGGATTGATTTGTCTTTTCAGGATTGTTGCATTGTATTTATTACCTTTAAAAGAACAGCCAACCTTGATTTATCTACAAGATCCCTTTCTGAATAACATGGTATATCCAGGTAGAATTGTGAGAGATTTATTTTTTAGTGGTCACACTGCCTTGCTTTTTGGTATGTATTTAGCATCAGGTAAACGATTGATCTTGTTGATTATGTCGATTGTTTTAGGCTTTAGTTTGATTATCCAGCATGTTCATTATAGCATCGATGTAGTGGTAGCGATTCCAATTACGTACTTTTGTTATGGAATAACAGAATTTGTGCTGGAAAAATTAAACGGAATTAAATTTTTGAAAGTATCTTAAAATAATGAAGATAGGCATCGTATTGTACCCAACCTTTGGTGGAAGTGGGGTTGTGGCAACAGAATTAGGTAAAGCATTGGCGCAAAAGGGACACCAAATTCACTTTATTACCTATTCTCAACCGGTGAGATTGGGCAGTTTTAGACAAAATATTTTTTATCACGAAGTCACATTAAGTGATTATCCCTTATTTGAGTATCAGCCGTATGAAACGGAATTAGCAAGTAAAATGGTGGATGTTGTCAAGCATGAAAACTTAGATCTTTTGCATGTTCATTATGCCATTCCACACGCTTCGGCAGCATTTATGGCGAGACAGATTCTTGAATCTCAAGGCATTAAAATTCCATTCGTCACAACTTTACATGGTACAGACATCACTTTGGTAGGTCGAGATCCATCTTTTGAGCCAGTAATTACATTTTGCATCAATCAATCAGATGCCGTTACGGCGGTTTCTGAGAGTTTAAAAAATGAAACGTATGAGCACTTTAATGTAACGCGAGACATTCATGTTATACCTAATTTTGTGAGTCCTGCGATTGCAAAAAATCAACCTTGTGATGAACTTCGCTGTCGCTTTGCCGAATCCAATGAAGTGATTTTTTGTCACGTTTCGAATTTTAGAAAAGTCAAGCGTATTGATGATGTTGTGAAAGTTTTTGCGAAGGTGCGTGAATCGATACCAGCTCATTTAATGTTGGTTGGCGATGGACCAGAACGCCAATTGATTGAGCGCTTATGTCGCGAGCTAAATATTATTGAGGATGTTACCTTTCTAGGAAAAGTGCGCGATCCAGAGCATGTTCTTGAACTAGCGGATATTTTTATTCTTCCTTCAGAAACTGAAAGCTTTGGATTGGCAGCTTTGGAGGCAATGGCAGTAGGTGTTCCTGTGATTTCATCAAATACAGGAGGAATTCCAGAAGTAAACATTCATGGCGTGACAGGGTTTCTTTCCAATGTTGGAGACATTGAAGATATGGCAAAAAATGCCTTAAAATTGGTTGAAACGCCAGAGATTTTAGCACAATTTAAAAAGAATGCAGTTGAGCGATCTAAAGATTTCGCCTTGGAAAAAATCCTTCCTATGTATGAAAATTTGTACGAGAGTCTGTTGGTGAAAGCGTAAAATGTAGCAAATTAGCTAAATTACTAACCGCGTAGTAATATTACTAACCGGTTAGTAATTTAGCTAATTTGCTTAAGAGTATGAAAAATAGAGTCTTAATAGGAATAACAGCTAGCTATTTCCCAAAAAAAAAGCCAACTCAAGCGAGCTGGCTTTTTTCGTTAAACACAATTTTTCTAGATATTTTCAATAATCAAGGCTGAAGCACCGCCACCACCATTACAGATGGCTGCGCCACCTATTTTAGCCTTGTTTTGTTTCAATACATTGATCAAGGTAACAACAATTCGAGACCCTGAGTTGCCAAGTGGGTGACCCAAAGCAACTGCTCCACCGTTCACATCAACTTTAGAAGAATCTAGTCCTAAAATTTTTGTATTTGCCAAACCAACAACAGCGAATGCTTCGTTCAATTCCCAATAATCAACATTTTCAGTTGTCATTCCTGCTTTAGCTAGTGCTTTTGGAATCGCTAGGGAAGGAGCCGTCGTGAAAAATTCAGGTTCTTGCGCAGCATCAGCGTAACTAACGATTTTAGCTATAGGTTTCAAACCATATTTTTCTACTGCTTCTTTTGAAGCTAAAATTAATGCCGAAGCACCATCATTCAAGGTAGAAGCATTTGCTGCAGTAATGGTTCCGTTGGCATCGAAAGCTGGACGTAAACCAGGGATTTTATCTAAAAACACGTTTTTGTACTCTTCATCCTCAACGACCATAATAGGGTCACCTTTTCGCTGCGGCACGGCAACACCAACTACTTCTTCGCTAAATTTGCCAGCTTCCCACGCAGCAGCAGCTCTTTTGTATGAATTAATAGCAAACTCATCTTGTTGCTCGCGTGAGATATCATATTTCTGGGCAGTTTTTTCAGCACAAGTTCCCATTGGAACCTTGTTGTAAACATCCAATAACCCATCTTTCGTGATACCGTCTAGCATAGAAATATTTCCGAATTTCATCCCATTTCTTCCATCAAGGTAGTGAGGAGCTTGTGACATGTTTTCCATTCCACCAGCTACAACAATGTGATTGTCACCCGCTAAAATAGTTTGAGAAGCTAACATGATTGATTTCATTCCAGAAGCACATACTTTATTGATAGTAGTACAAGGAACATTATTTCCTAATCCTGCTCCAAGAGCTGCTTGACGCGCTGGTGCTTGTCCAACTCCCGCTTGCAAAACATTGCCCATAAAAACTTCATCTATTAAGGCAGGATCAACATTTCCTTTCTCCAACGCACCTTTAATTGCTGTTGAACCAAGTGCTGTTGCGGAAATGGTAGAAAGGCCGCCCATAAATGCTCCCATTGGGGTGCGAACAGCTGATATAACATAGACTTCTTTTGACATTTATTTTAGTTTTTTAGATCGTAAAATTAGTCAAATATTCGAATTTGAGCAAGTGAATCTTAGCGCTATATCTCCACAGGGTGTTAAAAAAATAGATGCATTTGTTTCCTGTTGTGAAAGTTATTCTCACTTTTGCAAAAAAAAATAGCAACTGAACATGAAATTGGTATTACTATCTCTTGGTCTCTTCGTTGGAATTGTGGCGCATGGTCAAGACACTCTCAAAAAACCTTCTAATTGGCAATTAAAGGCCATTTACTCTTTAAATGCTACGCAAACAGCATTCGTTAATTGGAGCGCTGGAGGGAGAAACAATATTTCATTACTAGCAAGTATTAGCGCGAATGCCAATTACAAAAAAGAAAGTTGGAGTTGGACAAACGACCTTTCGTTAGCGTTGGGAGGATTGAAATACATCAGCAAAGGAAACAACGAAGGATTACAAAAAACCGATGATAGAATTGATTTCTCATCAAATATTGGCTATAAAATCAAGGATAAGGTATATTTTTCTGCGATTGGCGGACTGAAAACACAAATGTTAGACGGTTTTGCTTATCCAAATGATTCAGTGCGAGTTTCGACATTCTTTGCACCAGGATACATTAATTTAGCGATAGGAATTGACTGGATTCCTAATACAGAATTCTCTTTGTTTACTTCACCTCTTGCAGGCAAGATCACCATAGTAAAAGATCAAACCTTAGCAAATGCGGGTGCTTTTGGTGTGACAGGGGCTACCTACGATGGTCTCGGTACCTTGCTGACGAAAGGAGCAAATATTCGCTATGAATTTGGAGCGTATATCAAAGCAAAATATACTAAAACCTTGGCGAAAAATATCGATTTGAAGGCTAAATTAGAATTGTTTTCCAATTACTTAAATAATCCTCAGAATATTGATGTAAATGCAGAAGCTTTATTTTCTTTCAAAATTAATAGTTGGTTCGCAGCGTCGCTTCAATGGAATCTAATTTATGATGACGACATCGATATTCGCGATAGTGAAGGAAATGTTGGTCCAAGAACCCAATTTCTCTCTGTTTTAGGTTTAGGCATCACTTATAAGATGGAAAACAACAAAAAAGAGTAACTTTAAGGCTTTAAGCGTCTAGAATTATATGGCAATCGATATAGCTTTTTGGTGGATTTTTCCAATTTTGGCGCTGTCCATTGCCATTTCTATTTGGTTTTACAGTAAGGATAAGTGGTTCTCGCAGCAAACGAAATGGATGCAGCGAATTTTGCGTGGACTTCGTGCATTTTCTTTCTTTCTCATCGGATTTCTATTATTAGGCTTGATTCTTCAAAGCAATAATTTTAGGGAAGAAAAACCTGTGCTAATTACTTTACTAGATAATTCATCTTCTTTACTGAATTACAAAGATTCATCAAACGTTAAAAAAAGTATTGCAGCCTATCAAGCAGCACTTAAAGAACGTTTCGCAGATAAATTTGAGTTCGTAGACCTGCTTTCCGGTCAAGAAACTCGCTATGCTGACAAATTCACACTTAAAGACGCTAAGTCGAACCTCGCACAAGGATTTAAAACGATTCAAGAAGACTTTTACAACCGAAATATTGGAGGAATTGTTTTTCTCTCAGATGGAAATTTCAATGAAGATGCGAATCCTTCGTATGAAGCGGAGAAAATAAATTTCACCCCTGTTTTTTCTTTAATGGTAGGAGATACCGTTACAAAGCGAGATCAAATGGTGAAAAATGTTTCTGTTAATGAAGTTGTTTTTTACAAGAATAAATTCCCTGTCGAAGTTGATTTACAAGCTTCAAAATTGGGTCGAAGAGCAGTAGCAGTGTCTATTTTGAAAGATGGAAAAACAGTCGCAAGTCAAACAGTGAATTTTAAAGGTGAAAACAGAGAATTTCAACAAGTAAATTTTGAGTTGGAAGCCAATGCGATTGGAGTTCAAGGCTACCAAGTGGTGATAGAACCCATCGACAATGAATACAATTATGAAAATAACAAACGTACGTTTTACATTGAGGTAATTGACTCCCGAAGTAAGGTCTTGGTCTTGGCTGGCGCTCCGCATCCAGATATTTCTGCGATCAAACAGGAACTCGAAAAGGATGAAAATTTAGAAGTTAAAACCTATATCGGAAAGGATTGGGATAAGGATGTAAAAAATGTTGATTTGGTTGTTTTACATGAACCAGGCTACAATTCTAGTGCTGCCCAAACTCAATTTGTCATCGACAAGAAAATCCCAGTGTTAATGGTGCTCGGTCCGAATACTAGCGCTGGATTAGTAAAAGACCTAGGACTTGGATTCTCTGTTCCTGGAGGATCGCAAACCGATGAAAATCAAGCTGTTTTAAACGGTAGTTTCTCCTTTTTTGAATTGTCAGACGAGCTAAAAACGGTCATTCAAAAGTTTCCGCCGCTAAAGTCGAAGTTTGGAAGTTTTACCCCTAAAGATGCCAGTATTCTAGCTTATCAGCGCATCGGAAATGTTCAAAAGAAAGAGCCATTAATTTTCTTTACGAAGAAGAATGATGTGAAATATGGATTCATCTATGGAGAAGGATTGTGGCAATGGCGAATGTCGAACTTTGTACAAAAGAGAGATCATGCTGTTTTCAATGAATTGATGAGTAAAATTGCCCAATATTTATTGGTGAAGCAAAACAACTCTAATTTTAGAGTCACGCTACCAAAGCGTTTCACGAAAAACGAGGATGTGATCATCAACGCCTCATTCTATAATGAGTCGATGGAAGCGGTAAATTCAGCAAAAATTGAATTAACATTGATCGACGAAAAAAGCAAGCAGTTTAAATACCAATTTGGGGCGCAAGGGACGTCTTATATCGTTAACGCTGGAACGTTGAAATCAGGTAAATATTCGTGGACAGCTATTGCAAAAAATGCTGGTAAATCGTACAAGAAATCAGGCGTTTTCATTGTAGAAGACATCGACATTGAGAAGTTAGACAACACTGCCAATTTCGCTGTATTAAATCAGTTGAGTAAAGTCACAAAAGGTAAATTGTTTCCATTGAAAGATTTTGAATCCTTGTTCAAGGAGCTAGAAACAAGAAAGGATATTACCACTGTTACCTATACCGATTCCATTTTCCGTAGTTTAATTGATTACAAATTCCTCTTTTTCCTTCTCATTCTCATTCTGGGATTGGAATGGTGGTTGCGCCGCTATTTGGGAAGTTATTGAGTTGGATATTTTAGCAATAGCATGCGATGAGTGCTCATTGTTCTCGTGAAAAGTTGATACGAATACAAATAATATAGAAATGTACAATTTTAAAAACGACTATTCTGTAGGAGCACATCCCAATATCTTAGCTAAATTAATTGAAACTAATCTAAGTTCTCAATTAGGGTATGGTGACGATGAATACACTATTGAGGCAAAAGAGATTTTGCGTCAAAAGATCAATAATCATAACGCCGCTATCTTTTTTCTTTCCGGTGGAACGCAGACCAATTTAATTGCCATTTCTTTTTTATTGCGCGTACATGAAGCAGTGATAAGTGCCAAAACCGGTCATATTTCCACGAATGAAACAGGTGCGATCGAGTCTACTGGACATAAAGTAATCACAGTTGAAAAAGAGGATGGAAAGCTAACACCATCCGATGTGCAAAGCGCTTTAGATCAATATTTATTGAAACCACATGTTGTAAAACCGCGCTTGGTGTATATTTCAAATTCTACAGAAATAGGAACTTGCTACACAAAATATGAGTTGGAGTGTTTATCGATCTTTTGTAAAGAAAAAAAATTGTTGCTCTATTTAGATGGCGCTCGCTTAGGGCACAGTTTAATGGCAGAAAATAACGATCTAAGCTTGTCCGACTTAGCAAGATTGACAGATCTATTTTACATTGGAGGAACCAAAAATGGTGCCTTACTTGGCGAAGCAATTATTTTTAATGATCCTGAATTGGGGAACGAATTTGAGTTTTCCTTGAAACAAAAGGGTGCAATGTTAGCCAAAGGAAGATTGTTGGGCATCCAGTTTCTGGAACTTTTTAAAGATGATCTGTATTTTTCATTGGCAAAGCATGCAAATCAAATGGCGACAAAAATCGCAGTTGCTATCCGAAATAATGGACATCTCTTTTTAACTAATTCGCCTACCAATCAATTATTCCCCATCTTTCCAAATGAACTTATTGAACAACTGAGCAAAAAATATTTGTTCTATGTCTGGAAAAAAATCGACGAAAACCGAGCGGTAGTCCGCATCATTACATCGTGGGCAACCAGTGAAGAGGAAGTAAACGAATTCATAAAAGACATCAACGAATTAAGTAAGAAAAGCTAAGGAAATGTTTTTATTTATTGCGTATTGATTTGTTGCATTGCATTTGTTTAATAAGAGTTACTAAGACTGATTAAATTGTAAGTTTGAGGTATGGAATTAAATGACATCGTTGAGTTCAAGTCTTCTCCATTAATAAAGGAACAACTGGCCAATTTTGGTTTCGTAAAGAACTTTGAGGAAGGGGAAACAATTTTATCTGAAAATGCCTATATCAAGGCCATACCAATCGTTACAAATGGCAGTATTCGCGTCATGCGCACTGACGAGGATGGGAGGGAATTGCTGCTTTACTATATCAAAGCTGGCGAAAGTTGCATCATGTCATTTTTAGGTGGAATGCACAACGATACGAGTAAAGTGAGAGCTATTGCCGAAGAAGAAACCGAAATTCTTTTCATTCCAATAGATAAAGTTAGTTTGTTGATCAAAGAATTTCCTGAGTGGCTCGACTATATTTTTCGTTTGTACCACCAGCGATTTGAAGAATTGTTAGAAGTAGTAAATGCGATTGCTTTTAAAAAATTGGACGAACGACTTTTTAATTTTATCAAAAAAAAATCTGAGTTGACAAAAAGTAAAACCTTGCATGTCACTCATGAGCAATTGGCCAATGAGCTAGGCACTGCTCGGGTAGTAGTATCTCGTTTGCTTAAACAAATGGAAGAAGAAGGGTTAATTTCTTTAGGTAGAAATAAAATTTCACTTATGTAACAAAAGTAGCTGTGTGGTGTTTCGAAATGCTCGACTTTTGTTGAGAATTATTACACACCTTATCGTAAATCACACAATGAAAGCAAACATGGGAACAGTCGATCGAGTAATTAGAATTTTACTCACACTCGTACTAATAGTATTTTATCTTATACAGCTGATTTCCGGAGCAACAGCCATCAGTCTTTTACTATTTGGGGGGATTTTAATCCTAACGAGTAGTATTAGTTATTGTCCGATGTACGCGCCATTTAAGTTCTCAACTAAGAAAAAAAAGTGAGTACTATAAATTGCATTCAATTGTTTTAACTATGAATTTTATCAAAACTAATAAATTAACATTCGCAGGAATTATTGTTGGAGCAATAGGAGGGTATGCATATTATCATTTTATTGGCTGCGCTAGTGGATCTTGTGCTATCACATCAAAACCGCTCAACAGTACACTTTATGGTGCGCTGATGGGTGGTTTGCTCTTTAGTATGTTTAAAAAAGAACAATCAAAAACAAAGTAACAATGAACGTAGAGAAAATTATCAAAGAAAAAAAGGGAAGTATTGTTGATGTGCGCACGGTTGCGGAATTCAGTGGAGGAAATGTGCAAGGAAGCGTCAATATTCCTTTGCAAGAAATACAACAACGTCTTAGCGAAATAAAATCCATGAAACAGCCCATAATTCTTTGTTGCGCTAGTGGAGGAAGAAGTGGACAAGCAACAGCCTACTTGAAAAGCTGTGGAGTAGACTGCGAAAATGGCGGTAGCTGGCTGGATGTAAATTATTATCAATCTCAATCACTTTAATACAATGTTAAATACACTTAAACAACTTTTTGGCTTTGGTCCAAAGGTGAATTACGCAGAATTAGTGCAGCAAGGAGCTCTTATTTTAGATGTTCGAAGTAAGGGAGAATTTCAGGGAGGACATGTCAAAGGATCTGTAAATATTTCGCTTGATGCACTTAACAGCAATCTGTCCAAATTGAAAAAGGATCAAGTAATTATTACTTGTTGCGCTAGCGGAATGAGAAGTGCCTCTGCTAAAAGTATCTTAAAATCGAAGGGTTTCTCAACGGTACACAATGGCGGTGGATGGATGAGCTTGCAAAATAAGTTAAGAGGATAAAACGATATTGCCAAATCGTAGTAAAAAAAAAGAGAGTCAAAACTGACTCTCTTTGTAGCGAGACCGAGAGTTGAACTCGGGACCTTAGGGTTATGAATCCTACGCTCTAACCAACTGAGCTATCTCGCCATCGTTGTTGAGGGTGCAAAGATAATATAAAATTCAAAAATCAATATTGTATCCCAAATTTTAATTGATATTTTTTAGCTCTGTTTGAACAAAAGCAGCCAATTCTTTAAGGTAAGAGGCTGAAAAATCGAATTTTACACCCGCCGTTGCATAAATTTCAGGGATTGATTTTGTATATCCTAGTTGCAGTGCATTTTTGTATTTTTCAATCGCAGAAGCTTCGTTTTGAATACTGTTTCTCCAAACACCCAAGGCACCAAGTTGCGCAATTCCATACTCGATGTAATAAAAAGGTAATTCAAAAAGATGCAGTTGTCGTTGCCATGTTGTTAATGCAATAGCTTCGTAACCACTCCAATCTGTCAATCCAGTGCCGTATTCTGTAGAAAGTGATTTCCATTTTGTAGCGCGCTCTTCATGTGTATGTGGATGGTTTTCATACACCCAATGTTGGAATTCATCAATCTGTGCAATCCAAGGCATAATTTTCAAAATCCCTTCTAATTGCTCACGTTTTGCTCTATTTAAATCTTCTTTGTTGACGTAAAAATCATCCCAATATTTCATGGTCAACATCTCCATCGCCATAGAAGCTAGTTCTGCAACTTCAGATGTAAAGTTTTTGAATGCTGTCAACTCCAAATCACGCGTTAAAAAGGAATGAATCGCGTGCCCGCCTTCATGCACCATGGTCACTAAATCGCGCTGCGCCCCAACGGCGTTCATAAAAATAAATGGAACACCAATTTCATAAAGAGGGTAGTTGTATCCTCCTGGCGATTTCCCATCTTTCGATTCTAGGTCTAAATGACCCATCTCATTCATTGTTTGGATGCAATCAGAAAAATAGGGATCTAATTGCTCAAACATACGAACGGTGCCATCCAACAACTGCTGTCCATTTTCAAAAGGGGCTAGGGCTTTGTTTCCGCTCGGATCTACTTCTAAATCCCACGGTTTAAATTTGTCTTTCCCTAACAGTTTCAGTCTCTTTTCTTGAATTTCTTTTACAATTGGAACAATGAATTGCTTCACTGAATCATGAAAATCGAAGCAATCTTTTTTGCTGTAATCAAATCTTCCTAAGGCAGCAAATCGATAATCACGATAATTGGCGAATCCTGCATTAATGGCCACTTCATTTCGCTTTGCAATTAGGTCGGAATATAGTTCATTCAGCTTGTCGACATCTTCATTTCTTCGCGCTGCCATTTTTTCAAATACTTCTTTGCGAATTGATTCGTCTTGATCCTTTAAAAACAAAGATGCTTTTTGCATGGTCATTGTTTCGCCGTTGTACTCAATGTTTTGTGCTGCGGAGATTGCTCCATATTGCTGGGCCTTTTCGCTTATTTCAGCATCTAGCGCAATGTTTTTCTCTGAAAAAGTATCGATTGCCGTTTTTACAGATCGGAAGTAGATATGAAAAGCTTCTTCTTTCGATAATTCATCGTAGAATGGAGAAGCCACTAATTTAGTATTCAATTCATTTTCAAAAGGCGCAATTTCAGGCTGAATGGAATTAACAAAGAACAAGTAGTTTTCTGTTAATTTTTCATCCTTTGTGTTGATCGTCATTCTAATATATCTCCATGCACAATCTTCTTCAACAACAGCGTCTAACTCACTGCGTTGTTTCAACCAAGTAACAAATATTTCTTTACTGGTAAATTCAGTATTAATTAGTTGATCGTAATAGGGCTTTAAAGAATCCCAAGTTGTGATAGAATAATCTTCTGAAAGAAATATTCGAGGAGCGCGTACAATTTTCATGTGCTAAAATTAAGAATGGAATGGACAAAAAAAAACAGCTGAAAAATAATTTTTCCAACTGTTTCACTGTATAAGTTTTGAGTATTATTTTCCGCGACCGCCACCTGTTTTTACAGTAGCAACTTTCTTAGCGCCGCCAGATGGTTTTGCTGCTGATTTTGGTGCTACTCCTGCTGCTTTAGGTTTTGCAGTTGCAGCTACTTTCTTTGCCGCTGGTTTTTTCTCAGCTTTTGGCGCTGCTGCTGCATCGTCTTCTGCTTTCGCTTTTGCTTTTGTGGCTGGTTTTGCAGCTACTTCTTCTGCAGGAGCCTCAGATAATTTAAGGTTTCCGGAGCTTAACAACATGTTGTACCACTGAAAAATCTTTTTGATATCTGATGAATAAACACGCTCTTTATCATAGTTAGGAAGAATTTCTAACAAATAAGCCTCTAATTTTTTTAGGTCATCTTTGTGAGAAAGTGTTGCTTTGCCGTCTTCTTTCGTGTGTATAACAGTAAACAATTCACGTAATGGCTTATCTTCATCATACGTATAAATACTGATATCATCAAGTGCCGAAATACGATCCGTAGCATAAGCTGGAATTCGTTTATTGTCCACCAACGACTCCACAATGATGTTGTTTTTACCTTGTGTAACTACTTTAAATAAACCCGGTTTTCCCGAAATTGCTATAATACCTGTTAAATCCATTCTCTTGTTAAATTTGGCTCAAAAATAAATAAAAATACCGTCTTAGTTCTCTATTTAATGAATTTGGTGTTAAAATTTCGATTATCTGACACAATTTGTATAAAATAAGTCCCACTTGGTAACTGTGAAACATCATACTTTTTCGTTCCAATCTCATTTACTTTTATAAGACTTCCCCGACTGTCATAAAAGCTGATTTTATCAATCGCATGTTCAAAAATAATCTCCACATTTGAACGAGCAGGATTAGGGAATAATTGTACTATTTCTACTATTTGTTCGTCTAAATCAAGTGAAATTTGATACGGTGGTGTTTCTGAAATACAATTGTCGCTGCTCACCACATAACATGTGTAAGTACCAAAAGGTGCGGTAACGCCAAGTTGTTGTGCAATTGAATCTTGAATGTCAACACCATTCAATGTCCATTGATAGTTCGGCAAAACAGAAGCGGTGGAAAGAGTAGAACCGTTCAATTCTATGGGTAAAATAGCAAGTACCTCCAATTGCACCACGGTGTGCGTATCCGTATAAAATCTACATCCACGCTCATTGTAAATTGTTGCAAAATAATCGCCACCATTTGCCACCATTAGTGGATTGAAAATTGAGCCAGTATTCCACTGATAGTTTGTAATTACGGAGTCGGAAATTATTTCCAATGTTATATCATCAGCACATTTTTCGAGATCACCAACAATGTCAGCAGTAAATTGCGTACCCAACATTAGATCTAAGGCATTTGCTTTTCCATGTCCGTAAGCGAAATTTGGAATTGTTCCAGTGAATCCATCTGTGAATGCGGTATTTAGCAAATCATATTTAAAAGATTCGTAGGTCGCAATTGGACATTTTTCTAGGTAAAGTGCTGCAATTCCAGCTACTACAGGTGAAGCCATCGACGTTCCACCATTTCGAGCATGCCAACCACCTTGTTGAATCACCCCATTATAGGCGGGATTTGAAAGGAGCCATAATGGAGCTGCGGCTAAAGAAACATCGCCGGAAGCAGATATGTCTGGCTTTAGTACATTGTGTCTGCTAGGACCTTTACTTGAATTTATTGACAATTTTCCAACTGGATCAATGTTTGAAGTATAAAGGTTGTTATTATTATCAATATGATGTTTTCTTGTTTTAACATTCGCTACAGTAATTATTTTCTCCGATGCGGCCCATCCTGAAACGATTGTTTGGAGGCTGTCGGGTAGTTGATAGTTCACAATAGGAGGATAGGTAAGCACAGTTGGAATATTCGATACAATGGTATTTAATCCGAGAAAAGCACCTGACCAAGCATCATACGATCCAACACCTTTTGTCATAAATCGAAATTGGTAGCTGGTAGAATCAACATTCGAAAAGAAAGCTTGAAGGTGATAGTTGTTGCCAACTACTTCCGGGTAGGCCTCAATAGTCGCAATGCGATTGCCTAAAGAATTGTAAATTGTATCGTAAATAACGCCGCCAAGTTGAGTTGATGTAGTCCAAAAGTCTGTCGATCCTCGCAATCCATAGTTGGGTGCCGGACGATCTGCCCCGAAGGCAAACTCATAATTTGTTTCACTCACATCAGACCAAATATCCAATAGAATTGTGTTTGCGCCAAAAGCTCCAGATGGATTGTTCAGCACCCACACAAAACTAGTATCAAGTGCTGAAGTCATAGTTCCGCTAACATGATATTTTCCCTGATTCCCAGAATTTCCAGCTGCACAAACAATAATTCGACCTCCATGTTCATCTAACATTGCTTCCATTGCTTCAGTTGCCGGGTCATTCCCATCATGTGATCCTAAATAATCACCCAGACTTAAATTGATAACCGCTGGCATTCCGAGTGAATCGGCGACCTTAAAAATATAATCACAGGCATCGGCAATCGTTAGGTCCCAATTTGGTAAATTAAAGTTCGATTCCACCACAATAATGCTCGACTCAGGTGCCATTCCTGCATTCATTCCATTTGCAGAGCCATTTCCTGATCCTTTTCCAGTTACAGTTGAGCCATGAGCAGTGCCTGTTTCTGTACTGATACATGTGCCGTTGTTGATCGCTGTGGAGTCCCAAACGATCCCATAGCCATAGGGCGACGCTGGTCCACCAGAATTCAGTGTATGGTCCCAATATCTCAAAACGCGCGTTGAACCATCTGGATTTAAAAAATCAGGATGATTAAAATCAATTCCTTGATCTACATAACCAATGATGACACCTTTTCCTTTATAGGCTTCTCCAAGTCCTCCTGTTCCAGCATGCACCTGATCAACAAAATGGGTAGCACGGGCAGAATCGTCCAGAGCAGTTGGCGTGGAGTTCTTGAAATAGTAATCACTCAACAATCCTTTCGATACGTTGTCAACCATCCAGTCGATACTCGTTGTGATGTACAACCATTTATCAGTACGATATTTAATAGTGATTTTCTCCTTTGCTAAAAAAGCAAGGTTATCTGGGGTATTCGGAATTGCGAAGCAACTTGGTTGCGAGCCGCTTTCTAACTGCTTTTCTTTAATGCCAAATTTTGTAGTTTGACTTAATACTTGCTCACATTGAAGCAAAAAAATAGAACTAAAAGCAAGAGTGTGAAGTAGTTTTACCATTTGTACTGTTATTTTACCATAGACGTAAATATTTGTCCAATGGTTAAATTTAAAACTTTTTCGGACAATATTTATTTAATTTAGTAGCATCAAATATAACAATGTATGAATAAGCGAATGATAAAATTAAGTTTGACGATTTTCTCAATAGGAATTGTAAACTTTTTAAGTGCACAATATGATCCAGAAATTTTAAACTGGTACAATGGTAATGGACCTGGAATGGAGACAGAAAAGGCCTACAAAAAATTAAAGAAAAAGAAATCTGAAACAGTGGTTGTCGCTGTGATCGATTCAGGAATTGATATCGAACATGAAGATTTACAAGGTAAAATCTGGACAAATTCGAAAGAAATTGCAAAGAATGGAATCGATGATGACAAAAATGGATACATCGATGATGTTCATGGTTGGAATTTCTTAGGAAACGCGAAAGGAGAAAACATGAATGAAGCAAATCTTGAGAAAACAAGAATCTTGAGAATGCTAGCTAAAAAATACGATGGTGTTGATGCATCAACAATATCATCATCTGAAAAGGATGAGTTTGCTTTGTACGAAAAAGTGAAGGCGGAAGTTGAATCAGAATTAGGAATGTACAGTGCGTATTTAGCACAAATGGCAGCTTTACCTGAGTTGATCAAAAATGCGCCTTCGGTAGTAGCGAAAGAATTAGGTAAAACAGATTATACCTTGGATGAATTGTACGAATGGAAGCCAACGACTCCTGAGTTAAACATGTACAAGCAAATTGCAATTGGTATCATGAAAGGCGAATTGTCTGAGGAAAAAATCATGGAGCAAATTGATCAATTGGAGCAAATGGTGAACTTCAATTACAATGTTGATTTTATCGATCGTGAAATCATCGGTGACAATCCAGATGATTTCAACGATAAAAAATATGGAAATCCAGATGTTGAAGGTCCTGATGCATTGCATGGAACGCATGTTGGAGGAATTATTGGCGCAGTAAGAGGAAATGGATTGGGTGGAGACGGTGTTGCTGAAAATGTTCGTTTAATGTCATTAAGAGCTGTACCAAACGGTGATGAGTTCGATAAAGACATCGCATTGGCAATTCGTTATGCAGTTGATAATGGGGCGAAAGTAATCAACATGTCATTCGGTAAAGCATATTCTCCGCACCAAAAAGAAGTGTACGAAGCATTTCAATATGCTGATTCAAAAGATGTATTGTTAGTGCATGCAGCTGGAAATGATGGAAAAGACATCGACAAAGAACCAAATTTTCCGACGTCTATGTATTCTTTCCAAACTGCAAAATTGCCGTTATTCCTTACAATTGGAGCTTCTACAAGAATGGCGAAAGAAGAATTGCCAGCAACATTTTCAAACTATGGGGTGAAAGGAGTGGACATTTTTGCGCCGGGACATGAAATCTACAATTCTGTTCCTCAAAGTTCTTACAAAAAATTGCAAGGAACGTCGATGGCGGCACCAATGGTTTCTGGAGTTGCAGCGTTGTTGAAATCATATTTCCCGAAGTTATCTATGAAGGAAATTACTGAAGTAATGTTGAAATCAGGTAAATCGTTTAAAGGAACACAGCAACTTCTTCCAGGAAGCGAAGAAATGGTTGACTTTGCTAAACTTTCAGTAACAGGAAATGTAGTCAACGTGAAAAATGCAATTAAAATGGCGAAGAAATTAGAGAAATCTAAATAATTTGTTACTTATATTCGTTGAATGAATCCCGCTTATGGCGGGATTTTTTATTTTAAAGTAACGTATTTCTTTTGTGTGTTGTGAAAGAAAAAGGTATGCACGATATCACTTGTTCCTTTAATCATTGGATCTACAGTATAGAAATCAGTAGTACCAGCTGGAAGTTCTACTTTTGCTTTCGTAACAACAATGTTCTTGCGTGTACTCATCGATCCTTCGGTGTAATTGAAATGATACGCCTCAAGATCAGTAGTACCAAGACCATCAAATCGTTTCCAGTAGAAAAAGCTGACGGCTGTTGATCCTTCGACAGTATAGAAATCTGAAAAACTAGAGTTTCGAATACGGAGATGTACGATAAAGTCAAAATAATTTTCAGAGGTAATATGTTCAAAATCAATTGCTAATTCGCGTTGAGGGGTGGATGGAACTGGATGTGCATTTGATATTTGACGACTGCTTCCGTCGAAGTAGAAGAAATAATTATAATTGCCCATGAATCCAACTTCCGCCATTTTTGCAGGATTTGGACTTTCCTCGGCAGTTTTTAAAGCAAACTCAAGTCGATTCACAGTGATGATGGCATCTTCTTTTCCGTCGCCATTCAACTCTTTTTTGTAAATTTTATAAGTAAAATTCTCCGATGCTGGAATTCCTAAACTACGTTGAATAAACTTCTTTGCTCGTTTTTCAATCGGAAGAAACTGGTCTGGGTCAAGGTCAACAGTAGGATCTACAATAGTTGGGTTATCAGTGTTTGCTTCTCCACAAGAAGTCAACACTAAAATAGAAATTGCAATTAAAAGGAATTGTTTCATAAAACAAATGTAGATGAACTTATCAAAATTCCATCGACACATCAATAAAAAACTCGTGGCATGCTCCATTTAGTAGCTTTAAACTCCGAATAGTAGCAAAATGAAGTGCAATTGAAAGGAAAGGAAACAATTGAATGGTAATTTTATTGCAATTCGTAGCCATATTTCCTTTTTCTCCATTAAATTTGCGCCGTGAATAATTTGAAAAACGACTTAATACTACGTGCTGCAAAAGGTGAAGCAATTGACCGATATCCAGTTTGGTTAATGCGGCAGGCGGGAAGGATTTTACCTGAATATCGGGCTGTACGATCAAAACTTTCTGGATTTAAAGAATTAGTGGAAACGCCAAATTTGGCTGCGGAGGTGACTATTCAACCGGTAGATCTTCTTGATGTGGATGCAGCAATCATTTTTTCGGACATTTTGGTGGTTCCAGAAGCAATGGGACTTGAATACCAGATGCTAGAAGCGAAAGGTCCTTGGTTTGAAAAAACAATTCGTTCTGCAGATCAAATGAGTCTGCTAGATGTTGATATTGATGTTGAAGATCGACTTTCATATGTAACTGAAGCAATAAAAATCGTTAAAAAGGAGTTAGATGGACGTGTTCCAGTAATTGGATTTGCAGGTGCGCCTTGGACAATCTTTTGCTACATGGTAGAGGGGCAGGGCTCAAAAACTTTTTCTGAATCTAGAAAAATTTTGTACTCAAATCCAACTTTGGCACATGACTTGCTAAACAGAATCACAGAAGTGACAATTCAGTATTTAAAAGCACAAGTGAAAGCAGGTGCCGACATGATTCAATTGTTTGATTCATGGGCAGGAATCCTAGGAACGGAGCAATATGCTGAATTTGGATTGAAATACATTGATAGAATTGCAAACGAGCTTAACGAAGTTCCACTCACAATTTTCTCAAAAGGAGCAGCAACTTCAATAAGTGCAGTTGCGAAAATGAATTGTAATACCGTTGGAATCGACTGGAATTATGACATGGAAGAAGCTCGGAAAATAATTGGTGAAAACCGCACGATACAAGGAAATTTAGACCCTTGTGCTTTGTATTCATCGCATTTGCAAGTAGAAGAATTAACAAATAAAATGCTTAATTCTTTCAAAAGCAATCGACATATAGTAAATTTGGGACACGGATTGTATCCGGATACCGACCCTGAAAAAGTAAAAACGTTTATTAAAACAGTTAAAAATTATGAAATACGGTTTTAAAAATTGGAAATCTGTTTGCACTATTGGTGCTTTTAGTTTGACCACTATGTTCTCTTTCGCACAAGACAGCGAAAATCTACTTTCCAATGGTGGATTTGAATCCAACGACGGAAAAGTTAAAAAATTGGGTGCTATTGAAAGTGCAACAACTTGGACTTCTCCAACTGGAGTTCGTGCAGATTTGTTTACTTCAGGAAAAGTGCCAGATATTGGTACTCCGCTGAATGTATATGGGAAAGAAGACGCTAAGGACGGTAAAAGTTATGCCGGAATTGTAGCTTATTCTTATGGAAACAAAGTTCCACGCTCATATTTAATGGCAAAACTAGACACTCCTTTGAAAAAAGGAATGAAATACTGTGTTTCTTTTCATGTTTCTCTTGCGGAGGCATCGAAATATGCTATCCACAATGTAGGTGCAATGTTGACGAAGAAAGATTTCGCAACAGATGCTAAAACTCCATTGATTGAAGATAAAGTGAACATCAAACACTTTAACGATCAAAAAATGTTCAATGCAACCTTCAATTGGGAGAAAGTGTGTGGAGTTTTTGAAGCCGAAGGTGGTGAGAAATTTATTACCATTGGGAACTTCACGAAAGACGATAAAGTGAAGCAAGAAGCAAACAAACCAAACAAAAAGGACAAAGATTTAAAAGTGACGCAAATTATCGCAGCTTACTATTACATCGATGAAGTATCGGTAAGTTTGATCAGTGAAAATTCTCAATGCGACTGTATGCTTTCTGAAAATGAAAATGAATACAGCACTACAATCTATCAGAAAAAAGTGGAGTTGAACGATAAAATGACAGATCAGCAGAAAGTTGAATTACAACAATTGTATTTTGCATTCGGAAAAACAGCGTTTACTTCTGAAGCAAATGCTTCACTTGATTTGATTGCTGAAATTTTGAAAGCAAATCCAAACCAAAAGTTGGAAATCATTGGAAACAGTGATAAAATTGAAGATGAGCTGGCTGTAGAGAAAGCAATCTATGAAGATTTATCTGGAAGACGTGTAACTGCTGTTGTAAATTACTTGAAGGATAAAGGTATTGCCGAAGGCAGATTGATTTCTACCAATAATGGAAGTACTGAAACAAGTGACGAGATTACAGACGAAGATGATGATGATTTGAAACAAGCAAAAAATCGTCGAGTTACCTTTAGAATTAGATAATTCGAAATTTACATAATCAAAAAAGCCTTTCAGAGAAATTTGAAAGGCTTTTTTGATGGTTTGAAGTTTTAGAAATTTCACATCAACTTATGCAGTATTTGATTCACTTCAACCGTCGGCAATCCAATTACATTATTAAAAGATCCTTCAATTTTCTTCACGTAGGCGTGACCAATCCATTCCTGTATTCCATATGAACCCGCTTTATCGAGAGGATTAAATTCTTTTACATAGCGAATGATGTCTTCCTGGGGAATGTATTCAAAATACACCTTAGTTAGTACACTTTTAGTCAGTTTCTCTGATTTTGTTTGAATCACAACACTGGTAATCACTTCGTGCACATTACCAGATAATTTAGAAAGCATATTGACAGCATCTTCATATGAACTGGGCTTATTGATCATTTCACTGTTCAAAAGCACCATTGTGTCGGCACAGAGTAATATCTCATCTTCAGCTAAATCGGGGAGAAGTGCTGCCGCCTTTTTTTCCGCAATGTACAGGGCGCGTTCGTATAAAGGGAAATCTTCTGGACAACTTTCATCCGTGTCTTTAGTGCGAATTGTAAATTCAAATCCTAGAGAAGCTAGTAATTCTTTACGTCTTGGAGATCCTGAACCAAGTACTATTTTTTTCATAGAAAAGCCAATTGATAAAACATAAGAAGTCCGATTAACATCGTAAGTTTTATTAATTGATCAATAATTTTCAATCGTTGTGAAGCGAAAATAAGTACCAAGATTGCCAAAACATCTACTAATGCTGCTGCGTGAACCATGGTGATTTCTCTAGCGCCAAAAAACCAAATAATGATCATTAACGCTGGAAGTACACACAATAAAACACCAGCAATTACTAGTGAAGTATTAATTCCAACAATCATTGGTAAACTTCTGACTTGTATTAGTTTATCACCTTCGATGTCTTGAATGTCCTTAATAATTTCACGGGCAAAATTGAGCACAAAAGCAAATCCAGCCATAATGAAAATAAAAGTGTAGTCTTCTAATCGATCAGTGCTTTTCGTCATGCTGAAATGGTAAAAAATCACCACAAGAATTGGAATCATCGCTGAAAGAAAAGATATAATCACATTTCCAATCAACATTTTCCGCTTGAAATACATACTGTAGAACCAAAGTAAATTGATGCTCATCAGTTGCACAAATACAAAACTTAGACTTTGGTATTTAATTGAAAGATAAATTCCAATAAAAAAACCAATGCAATTGAAGGTCCAGTGCCAAAAAATAGCCCAACGCCTTTTGATATGTTTGGTAATGATGAGTCGATCTGGTTTATTAACCTTATCTGCTTTCACGTCGAAATAATCGTTAATGATGTTTCCCGCAGCTGCAATAAGCACTGTGGAAAAAACGAGAAGGCCAAAATCGAGTTCAGAATACGGAATTAATTTTACAGAAGAACCATTAAAAAGGTATAAAATTGCTCCATACATCGTCAAAACGATAATCAACAAATTGATAGGACGAATGAGACGAAGGAAATACAATTTTTACTTAATTATTTTATACTCAGTGCGACGATTGGATTGATGTGCTGCTTCTTTTTCTTTATCCGTTGCTAAATTAGCAATTTCTACATCAGTAACAACTGTTTGCGTTTCACCGTAACCTTTGTACGAAAGTCGATCTGCTTTTATTCCCTTAGCAATTAAATATGAATAAACAGTTTTGGCACGATCATTCGATAATTTCAAATTCGCTTTATCATCTCCGCGTGTATCTGTATGTCCACCTAGCTCAATCTTGATGCTTGCATTCTTGTTCAGGAATTCCACCAATTTGTTTAATTCGATATCTGATTGTGGACGCAGCGTAGCTTGATTTAAGTCAAAGAATACGTTGGCTAATAAGATTGGTTTATCACTTGTTAACGGAATCATTGGAACGTCCATGTGAACTGCCTCTTGATTCTCTTTTTCAATCATGTTGAAATTTTTGGAGTAGAAAGCATATCCAGGATATTCAACGTTCAAAGCGTATTCGCGATCTACTGGCAATGAAACTAAAAACTCTCCTGTTACTTTATCAGCATAGGACAAAACAACTTCTTTTCCTGTTTTCAAATCAATTAATTGGAATTTTCCTGCCAAAGGTAGGCGTGTGTTCATGTCGAAAACAATACCTTCAAAATACAAGGTTTTTGTTGGACGCATTTCTTCCGGCATGTCGAAATAGTAGATGTCTAAACCACCATATCCACCCTCACGATCAGAGGCAAAGAATGCAATTTCACCATCAGGAGAAACCATCAATGAATTCTCATCATAACGTGTATTGATCGGGTAACCGAGGTTAGTTGGATCGCCCCATTTTCCGTCATCTCCTAATCTCGACATGAATAAATCAGATCCTCCCATACCAACGTGGCCGCGAGAAGCAAAGTACAATGTTTTTCCATCAGGGTGAATCAATACTGATTCTTCAGGGTAACCCGTGTTGATATTGTCTGGTAAACGCTCAGGAGTAGACCAAGTTCCATTGTCTAACAAATGCGCTACATAGATATCTGAATTATCTGTTTGATTTTTACCACGAATTCCTCGAATGAAATAAATTGTTTTTCCATCAGAAGAAAGAGAAGGTTGCGTTTCCCAATGGAATGAATTTATATTTCCCGGAATGTTTACTGGATCTGACCATCGACTGCCTAATTTCTTTGTGTAAAACAAGTCACAACTTCCTTTCCCAGTTCTATTTTCTCCATAGAATTCTCCAGAAGCATCTGGACAAGCAATGAAAACTAAAGAGCGACCATCAGCAGATATTGTAGGAGCGCCTTCGTTGTTGATTGTATTGATGTTGGATGGCATAGGCACCGCTGTTTCCCATGTATGACTTGAACCCAATAAAGAAACATAAAAATCTTCTTGTTCTTTTACTGTACCTTCCAAGCGATCATCTTTAATTCTACGTGTGAAAAGAATAGTTTGTCCATCAACAGTAATAGTTGGGAAGTACTCATGAAAATTAGTGTTAATGCCGGGGCCAATATTAGTAGGTTTAAATTCTCGTGGATTTTTCAACGATTCGATGGCAAATAGATTGCTTTGCTGAATTCCGTATGCTTTATTCACCAACTCTTGATTCGCACTTCTGTTGCGCACAAAAATATCAATGTTCTTGTTGCTATTGACGTAATCTCCCACAGCATTTTGCAAGTTTGCTAAATAAAAATAAGTCGATCCAGTGTAGGTGTGTGCTGGATTAATTCGGATGGTGTTTTCGTAATATTTAATAGCACTTGGATAATCACGTAGCATTTCACTGAACTCACCAGCCAGCAATTGTGCCTCCCAGAAACCAGGATCTTTTTCAATCGCTTGCTTAATTAAGGCAAGTCCGCCCTTGTAGTTAGGTGTATTAGTGGCATAGTCAATGGTTTGACTTGGCAACATTTTACCTTGCTCAAACAACTTAATGGCTTTTTTGTTCACGGAAGAATACTTCATTTGTGCAGTTGCACAAGCACTAAAGAACAATACTGAGAAAATAATGGTGAATAACTTCATAACTATGGTATTTTCATGAATTTGTGGGTTTGCAGTGAAACGCACCATTTTGGGTTGTTTTTCACATACTCGATGATGCTTGACAAAAACCGTTCCTGTTTTGACCATTCAGGTTGAAGGTAAAGTAAACAGTGGGCAGAAACCTTTGCAGCATGCTCTTCCGCCCATTCAAAATCGGAGGGATGAGAGATGATAACTTTTAATTCGTTGGCTAAATGATAGGCTTCTGGATCTGGTTTCTTGAATTTCTTTGGCGAAAAACAGTACCAATCGATGGCGCCTCGTAGTGGGTAACAGCCAGATGTTTCAATGGCAATTTCCATGTTTTCTGCATGTAAAGCATCCACAATACCAGTCAGATTGTACATTGCGGGCTCTCCACCAGTAATGACAACAAAATTAGTTTTGGATTTTTTCACTTCATCGACAAGAAATTTTATTTTTTGAAGTGGATGAATGTTCGAATCCCAACTTTCCTTTACATCGCACCATACACACCCAACATCGCAACCAGCTAATCGAATAAAATAGGCAGCGCGACCAGAATAATTTCCTTCACCTTGAATGGTGTAAAAATATTCCATGACAGGAAGTTCTACGAAGGGATCGAAAGCAGCTTGCATAGATCAAAGATACTATTCTGCACTAAATTAAGTAGAAGGTGGTGAAAATTATTAGTTGGATTCAATAACACTCCAATCTTTCATCAAGCGATCGTGTTCCAACCAAAAAGAGTTAAGTGCTTTTCGAGAAGATACTTTGTTTACTAGCTTTATCTGTTCGTAGGCATTTTGAATTAGTTCTAAAATAGTTGAATTCATAAGTACCGTGGACGATTTTGTATCAAAACGGTACGATTTAAAAACATCAATAATTTTTTCTCGATTAGAGATGTCTTGAATGCTAAGTTCTTCCTTTTCGTTGATCTCAGCTAGATAGGGAAGTAGCTTCGAGCTAAGCTCTACAAAGTGCTTAATTAAAGAAATCGCTTCATTGATTTCAGTAATTTTTGTTGACTTTAATATGACTTTTTCCAACTTCATACTACGTAGACGAAAATCGATTAAGTTTGGTTGGTTCGACACAAAAACTTAATTTTCCATACATGATTCGTTAATAAGTTTGATGACAAATTTTTGAAGATATTATTCGTTTGCTTACCTTTGCCCTTTAAAATGAACATTATGAAAAAACAAATACTTATCTTATCTGCACTATTAACAAGCTCATTATCTTTTTCACAAACACAAATTGGCAACAGTGATTTTGAACTATGGCAAAATTTAGGAGCAGATACAGAAGAACCTACCAATTGGAATAGTTTTATGACAGCCTCAGGTGGTCTTACTGGCTTTGCTGCTCAGCAATTAGAAAGATCGACAAGTGTTCGTCCAGGTTCTACTGGCTCATATTCTGCTCGAATTTGGTCCAGAGATGCTGCTTTTGGTATTGTAGCAAATGGAAATATGACTTTAGGTCGCGTAAATATGGGAAATAGTTCCGCAACAAATGCAGCTAATTATAATTATAGTATTACTGCTGACGGAAATTTTTCTGAAGCATTAACAGATCAGCCAGATTCTATCGTATTTTGGGTAAAATACAATGCTGCAAATGGTGGTTCAGAAGCACGAGTTTCTGCTGCTTTACATGATACTTACGACTATAAAGATGGTTACAATGTTGATGCAGCTTCTGCTCCTCATAAAGTAGCTGAAGCAATTTTAAACTTTTCGCCAACAGGTGGAAATTGGGTGCGCAAAAGCATCCCATGGTCGTATGTTGGACCAGCATCAGTTAACACTTTTATTTTAATAACTTTCACTTCAAACAAAACACCAGGTGGAGGAAATATTAATGATGAAGTGTTTATCGATGATTTACAATTAGTGTACAATCAACAAGTACTAGCTCAAGATGATGCTGTATCAACATACATGAACAATGCAGTTCAAATTTCTGTGTTAGCAAATGATACAGATTATGAGAACAGTATTAATATCCCAACTATTACAATTGTTACTCCTCCAACAAACGGAGGAACATCTGTTAATACAACAACAGGTGTAATTACTTACACGCCAGATGCAGGTTACATTGGAGCAGATGCCTTTACGTATTCTATTTGTGATAATGGAGTGATTGTAACATGTGACAACGCTTCGGTGAGCATCACAGTGGCAGATCCTGCAGCTTCAAACAATCCAGTTGTTTCTAGCGATGATAATGTGTCTACACCTGTTAATACAAATATTATTGTTTCAGTGCTTGATAATGATAATGATCCAGAAGGAGCATTTGATTTAACATCATTGGTAGTAACAAATCAACCGAGTAATGGATTGGCGGCGGCTAACTTAGACGGAACAATTACATATATTCCTGACGGAGGTTTCCAAGGATTTGATTCATTTACGTATGAAATTTCAGATTTAGGCACACCAACGTCTACAGACGGAGCAACAGTTACAGTAAATGTAAGTAATGTCGGTATTGACGAAGTAGCTTTCCAAGCTGTCTCTTATAAATTGAATGGTGATCAAATCTCATTTGTTTACGCTGAAGGATTTACTGCAAGCATTTCAATTGTTGACTTGTCTGGAAGACTTGTTGCCTCGGGAGCTGTTAATGACACATTTACTTTGGAAAACAATCAAGTTTACATCATAAATGTTGTTGGAGCGAATGCTACTCAATCATTTAAAGTAATTAGATAATTTCTTTTTTTTGTATTGAAATGCCTCTTATCGTACCGTTAAGAGGCATTTTTGTTAATTTTGATTTATGAAGTCACTATTTCTTTTTCTTTTCTTAGTTGGATTTGCATTTATTTCTAACGCTCAAACAGGAAAAATTTCAGGTAAAGTTCGTAACGACAAGGGAGAGGTGCTATTTGGAGCCTCCATCATGTATAAAAAGGACATTACAATTGGTGCACTAACAGACGACGAAGGTTACTATGAGCTTGAAGTACCTGTTGGATCAGCCTTATTGATTTGCCGTTCTACTGGATTGATTACAGATACTTTTTCAGTTACTGTCTTTGAAAACCAAACGATTGTTAGGGACATCGTTTTAATTGAATTTGTCAGAGAAATAGAAGGAGTAGAGGTACGGGTTGGAAAGTTTGATACACCGTTGGAAGAACAAACAGTTTCAATGGAGATTATAAAGCCAGAATTGATCGAAAACAAAAATACACGAAGCATTGAAACAGCGTTAGATCAAACGCCAGGATTGAATATTTTAGATGGTGAGCCCCAAATTAGAGGCGGTAGCGGCTTTACTTTTGGCGTTGGTTCTAAAGTGGCGGTAATCGTAGATGATATGCCCATGCTTTCTGGAGATGCTGGTCGACCAGAATGGGGATTCATACCAGTAGAAAATATTCATCAAATTGAAGTTATTAAGGGAGCAGCCTCTGTATTATCAGGAAGCTCGGCATTATCTGGTTCGGTTCACATTAGAACAGCCTATCCTCGTAAAGAACCGCTAACAAAAGTAAATGTCTACTCTGGATTTTATTCAAATCCGCAAGATCAGAGTATGAAATGGAATGAAAAATACCCCGGCATTCACGGAGTGTCCTTTTTGCATTCACGAATTGTGAAAAACTGGGACCTTGTTTTTGGCGGAAATCTTAATTACGACCATGGCTACATTGGCATGCCGATGCAGGATTCCACTGTAGCAGCTCAATTGCCAGATACAATTTCAAATTTTACGGAGAAAGACTTAATCTCCTATCGCGGAAGGCTGAATTTTAATATTCGTCACCGTTCTAATAAAATCAAGGGCTTGAATTACGGGGTGAATGGAAATTTTATGTATTCGCATTCTACAATGCCTTTGGCTTGGTTAAATGATTCTTCAGGCTTATTTAGAGCATATCCAGGAGCTATCTTTTTGAACGATCAGTTTATTTTTAACGTGGACCCTTTTGTAAACTTTTTCACACAAGCTGGAGGAAAGCATAGTTTAAGAAGTCGCATTTTGCACACGGATAATAACATGTCAGCAAACCAGTCCAATAATTCTACCACGTATTATGCTGATTACATGTTTTTAAAGGCCTTTCCTCAATTAAAAAATCTAGAATTTATTGGTGGAGCAACAAGTTCATTCGTGAACTCCTTTGGAAATATATACATCGGCTCTGGTTCTCCAAATAACCAATTATTAAACATCTCTGCCTATACTCAGCTAGAAAGTAAATTATATAAAACCTTGAATTTATCATTGGGAGGTCGTATAGAATATTTTCAGTTGAATGATTCAATTACTGCGCTAAAACCAATTTTTAGGGCAGGAGCAAGCATTAAAATCTATCAAGAGACTTATTTGAGAGCTTCGTACGGACAAGGTTATCGTTTTCCAACAATTACTGAGCGCTTCATAAAAACAGGAGTAGGTAATTTTGGTGTGTTCCCAAATCCTGATTTAAAACCAGAAAGTAGTTGGAATGCCGAAATTGGTATTAAGCAAGGTTTGAAATTCGGTAAATTGATGGGCTACATTGATGTGGCGGGATTCTGGCAGGAATATAAAAATACCATTGAATATATGTTTGGAGTTTGGCATAGCTTTTCTAGCATTAATGACATGGGTAAAGCAGCAGGATTTAAGTTCTTGAATACGGGCGAATCAAGAGTGCTAGGAATTGATTTGTCTTTTACTGGAAAAGCAAAAGTGAATGATAATGCTGAAACAGTGTTTATGATTGGCTACAATTACATCGTACCAACTACCTTAACACCTGATTATCTATATGCAACAGATTCATTGAATCGCGATTTTACATACAACACAACATCACTTGACCCTTCAAAGAAAATTTTGAAATACCGTTTTCTTCATAATGTTAAAGCAGACATGGAGTGGACACTTTTCAAGAAACTTGGAGTTGGAGTTAGCGCAAAATATTTTAGTAAAATTGTGAACATGGACGCCATCATTAAAGATTTTGAAGAGTTAACTACTGATTATGATTTCCTACAAGATTTGCGCTATATGGATTATTATAATGCACATCGTCATGGCAATATCATTTTTGATGCTCGAATTTCCTACGCTATCACAGAAACACATAAAATTGCTATTATTGGATCTAATGTGTTAAATAGAACGTACTCGTTGCGCCCATTGAAAATTGAATCTCCACGTACAGTGATGGTTCAATACACTTGGAAATTAGATAAAAACGCAAATTAATAAGTATTAAGCACTATCTTTGCAACATTCTTTGGTTTCCGGCAACGGAATTAATAAGGAATTCGGTGTAAATCCGAAGCTGTATCTGCAACTGTAACTGTTGATTAGGTCGTTTCAAAATGCCACTGCGAAAGCGGGAAGGCGAAACGAATAGACAGAAGCCAGGAGACTTGCCAATGAACTTTTAAGGAAGACTTCAGATAAAAGTCGGAACTAAGTGCTTCGGCATTTCTTTTCAATTACTGGATTCTTCATGTTTGTTTAATTTTTTTATTTAAAAAACAATGAAGAAAATTTATGTTTTAGCAATGACAATGATGTCATTGAATGTCAACTCTCAAATTTACACGGTAGATTTTGAAAACGCACTTACAGCAAGTGAATCGTATGACAATGGCTCGGCAGGAGCAGGTGATTTTAATTTCGATGATCTTGAGTTTGGGAATTACTACAATGCAGGATGGAGCTCTTATGGTGGCTTTGCATTTTCCAATATTACAGATGTTACAACCGCTGGTTACACTAATCAATACGCATCTTCTACGGGAAATGGTAATAATTCTGACACCTACGGTATCTTTTACTGGGACGGTTATTCGCCAGATTACATCAATGCAATTAATAACAAATCAATTGACTCTTTCTACATCAATACCACAACCTATTCAAGGTTGTCAATGTTAAACGGCGATGCTGTTGGTAAACAATTTGGAAGTCCATTGAATGCCCAGGGAATGGATGATGAAACAGCTGGAGCAGATTTCTTGAAAGTTTGGATTATTTCAAGTCTTGAAGATGGTTCGAACAAGGATTCGATGGAATTTTTCCTTGCGGATTATCGTTTTGCTGATGATAATGATGATTACATTGTCAATGAATGGACAAAAGTGGACCTATCTAGCTTGACTACCTATCCGAAACAAGTAGTGAAATTCCGATTCGAATCGAGTGATGTGGGCCAGTTTGGAATCAATACACCAACCTATTTTGCGATTGACGACGTAAGCTACCACCAAATGATGGGGGTTAATGAAATTGAATTGAATGTAGAAGTGTATCCAAATCCAGCTATTGACTTTGTAAGTGTAAATGGAGAGCAAGGAAATCTAAGTCTGAAAGATGTAAATGGAAAAGTGATTTTGTCAGAAGCGCACATGCAATTTACAAAATTTGATCTATCAAAACTACCACAGGGAATTTACTTCCTAACACTTGAAAATGAGCGAGGTAAAGCCGTTCGTAAAATTGTGAAATAATAGTTGCTTGATGAAAGTTTGGTGCTTGGGGATTTTTCTTGGGGTGAATTTTAGTTTGCTTTCCCAAGACACCACGCTTATTCAAGAAGTGGAGGTGAAAGCCAATCTATTGTGGAACCGAGATAGTCTCGTTTTTGTGCCCGAATTGCGACGTAAAAAAATTGAACAAATTCAAGCGGAAGATATTGGTCAGTTGTTGCAATTGTTTTCTGGTGTTCAAGTAAAATCTTACGGTGGAATAGGTGGCCTAAAATCCGTTTCCATTCGGGGTCTTGGTGGACAACACACAGCATTTGTTGTAAATGGAGTGGCGGTGCCTCCGGATCAAACTGGACAGATGAACCTAGGAACTATTCAAACAGATAATCTAGAGCGAATTTCCTTGAGCTATTCAGGCAGTGAACTTTTACCAGCGTCATCCCTTTGCTTCGGAAGTACAATTTCTATGGAAACATTTGAGGGTAGTTTTTCCAGTACAAATCATGCACTGCGAGCAACTCAAAAATATGGTTCTTTTGGTCAAGTGGATAGTTACGTTGCTTACAAAAAAGGCGATTCGAAGAATAGGTATTTTGTAGCGGCTTCAGGAAAAATTCGAAGTTTTGGCGGGAAATATCCATTTTCAATTAAGAATGGGAGTCAGCAATATGAAGGCGTTCGAGAAAATAATCACTACAGAGATTTGAATTTTAATATTGGTGCTGGGTGTCGGTTTCGTAACGAAAGTACTTTGAAATTGCATTATCAAAAATTGTCAATCACACAGGAATTGCCTGGACCAATAGTCTTATACACTGCAACTGCAAATCAAGATCTGATGCAGAAAAATGATCAACTGCAATTGAGCTACAATTATGAGCTAAAAAAATGGATGAATGGAAACGTATTCGTGCTGCTAAAAAATACTGATCTTCAATACGTTGATTCAAATTACTTGAATGCAGAAGGGCTTATGAAATCAGATTATAATCTTCAATTAATGGACGTTGGTTTAAATTTTTCATTTCCGTTAACGAAAAAAATGAAATTGAATTTTTCCAATGAGGGTCAATTTCAAAAAATGCAATCAAATACCTATTCAGAAAATGCACCACAGCGATTTCATTATTTTTCCGCCCTCATTTATCAGCTTACTTTAGGCAAGTATTTGATTTTAGAGACGCAGGGGAGCTTGCAGGCAATTGTCGATAATCATTCTGAAAGGAAATCACAAATCCACCTTAATCCATTCGTTCAGTTTAAAACAATACCATTGTGGAATAAAAGAATTTCTGGGTATTTTAGTTATCGCAATTCTTTTCGGATGCCCAGTTTTAATGAGCTGTACTACAACAAAATTGGAAATTTAGATTTACTGCCTGAAAAGGCACACCAATTGGCAATTGGGGCGGAGTATAGCTCAGCAACAAAAAGCTTTGGTCATTTGCTACGTTTTAATGCTTATGCAAACAAGGTATCGGATAAAATTGTTGCAGTGCCAACGATGAATCTTTTTTTGTGGTCGATTCAGAATATTGGAAAGGTGGAAATTCTTGGTGTTGATCTTCATTATACTTTAGGAGTATTATTGGCAAAAGTTCAAAAATTGGAACTGGGAATGAATTATAATTTCCAGTCTGTCAAAGACAAAACTGACAAATTTTCTCCTACCTATAATCATCAGATTGCATACATGCCCAAACATTCAGGGAATGTAGATTTGACATATAGTCTGAAATCGTACAGTTTACGAATTGGCGTATTTGCAAATGATACACGCTATTCATTGAATGAAAATGTGGAGGCAAATCGAGTTGATGCCTTTCTTGTTACTGATATTTCGGTTCACGCTTATTGGAAAATTAAGGAGAAATCTAAACTTTCACTTCTATTTTCTTGTAAAAACCTTTTCAATCAATCCTATGCACTCGTGAGGAATTATGTGATGCCAGGGAGAAATTTCCTAATTTCATTATCTTATGCGTTTAATTAGTGTTGCTTTTATACTCTTGATTGTGTCAGCTTGTAAAGAGCCAGATGTTACACAACCGATTGACCAAATGAAAAATGGAATGCTAGTACTATGCGAAGGTCTCTATCAGCAAAGTAATGCCTCTTTGTCATGGGTAGACTTAAGTGATGAAAATGTCTACAACGATTTTTTTACAACAAAAAATGGTGAAAATCTAGGAGATACTGGTAATGATTTGAAAGTATATGGCAATAAAATTTATATCATTCTAGCCGGATCAAACACCGTTGAAGTCTTGAATAAGAAAACAGGATCGAGAATTAAACAAATTTCAATGCTGAATGGCTCGCAATCCAAAACGCCAAGAGCAATAGCATTTTACAATGGGAAAGCCTTTGTTGCTTGTCAAGATGGGTTTGTAGATGTTATTGACACCATAAGTCTGACGATTGCAACACGCATTCAAGTAGGTTCAAATCCAGAAGATTTAGCGGTGGCTAACAACAAACTCTATGTTTCAAACTCTGGTGGACTTAACTTTCCGAACTACGATTCTACTGTATCGGTGGTCAACTTGAGTACTTTTACTGAAGTAAAAAAAATTGCGGTAGGAATGAATCCAGGTTGTATCATTGAAGATGACGCTGGTGATATTTACGTAGTAACAAGAGGGGATTACAGCGCTATTCCTAGTCGAATGCACAGAATCAACACCACTACAGATGATCTCACTCAGTCATTTTCCTTCGATGCCTTATCAATTTCGAAAATGGCAGGCAATTTTTTAGTGACTTATTATAATTATACTACTCAGCAACATACCATCCGACTATTCGATCCTTTAACTGAGCAATTATTGGCAGATCCATTCTTTTCCGCGCCTGAAGTGCAAACACTTTATGGGATCGAATATGATGAGCATCGTAACAAGATATTTTGCCTGGATGCTTTGAATTTCACAAATACGGGCTTCGTTCGACAATATTCATCCGCAGGCGTTTATGAAAAAAGTTTTCATGTGGGCTTAAATCCTAATTCTATTTTGGTATATGATTAAAATATTGATTTTTATAGTTTTAACACAGTTTATAGGAAGTGATTATTTATATGCTCAAAGTTTTGCTCCCGCACCAGGAAATGTTGGTTCAACTGCTATTTTTAAGGATTCTTCGATTGTTTCAAGATGGGCTACAGGCATTGATGTTCAACGTGGATATCTAGATATTGGTAACAAAAGTCTTGGTTTCGCTTCTAACGGAGCTTCTAATGATGGTATGCTGGCGGAAGGAGATGTAACATCTATCGTTTCACTGGGAGATAGTGGAGTTGCTATCTTAACCTTTGACTCCCCAATTATGAATGTAAATGGCTATGATTTTGCAATTTTTGAAAATGGATTTGATGATGATTATTTGGAGTTAGGTCACGTTGAAGTTAGTTCTGATGGAATTAATTATACGCGTTTCCCCTCGATCACTGAAATTCAAACGAGTACTCAAATCAATTCTTTTTCTTTTACCGATTGTCGATTAGTAAACAATTTAGCTGGAAAATATAGAACAGGCTGGGGAACGCCCTTTGATCTAAATGAATTGGCTGGAAGTCCGAATTTAAACCTCAATGCCATTACGCATGTAAAAATAATTGATGTGGTAGGAAGTATTCAATCTAATCTGGGATCGACAGATGGTCAAGGAACAATAATTAATGACGGTTATCCTTCCAATTTTGCCGCTGGAGGTTTTGATCTCGACGGTGTAGCGGTGCTCAACGAGCAAATTACTTCATTGGATGAACTATCCAGCTCTTTAACTGTGTATCCAAATCCATGTAAAAATAGCTTGAGCTTTAGTGGTGAAATAGTTGACGAAATTGATGTTTTCAACCTTTCCGGAGCCAAAGTTCTTTTCGCGAAAAATGTAAGTACATTGACTTTTGATTTAGCTCCAGGGATATACATCCTGCAAATAGCAAAAGACAACAAGCGCTATCAAGAAAAAGTAATTATAGCACCTTAAATTACTGTTCTGTGGCGTCTACATTTGAATTGTTGATTAACTTTGAAACATGCAATTTGTCGACACATACAAACACAAAGGATTACGCAAGCAGTTAATTGAAAAGCTTCGAGAAGATACTCGAATTACCAATGAATTTATTTTTGATGCATTTGAAAGTATTCCACGACACTATTTCCTCGACAATGCATTTGTAGAGCAAGCCTATTCAAATATTGCGTTTCAAATAGGGGCTGGACAAACAATTTCACATCCGATTACGGTTGCATTCCAAACACAACTTCTGGATCTTCAACCCAATGAAAAAGTACTTGAAATTGGCACAGGTTCGGGTTTTCAAACCTTAATTTTGTTTGAAATGGGGGTGAATGTAGTCTCCATTGAACGTCAACGCGAGCTTTATTTGAAAACTAAACCACTTATTGAAAATCTTATTCGCCACAACAAAGAAATCCGAAGAGATGTTTTTCAAGAGCAAAAATTAGCCGTGAATAGTAATGCTAGACTTTCTAAGTTGGAAAAAATGGAAGTGTTGAAACGCTTGGATATCAACTATAGAGCAAAACACTTTTCGCCACGACTCATTTTAGGAGACGGTTATCTTGGTTCACCAACAAATGCACCTTTCGATAAGATCATTGTAACGTGTGGAGCTCCAACTATCCCCCAAGCGCTTATCGATCAATTAAAGCCGGGAGGAGTAATGATTATTCCAGTAGGCGAAGGTAGCGAACAAGTGATGCAACGTATTGTCAAAAACGAAGAAGGTTCCATATCCATTGAAGAACATGGAACCTTTAAATTTGTACCAATGCTTGAAAATATAAATAAATAACTAATTTATTATCAAGCTATTACTGTAGAATATTTAAATTTAAACTTTGAGTAAATATCTGAACTGTAGTGTGCTACTCTATCAATGTAACGATCTACTTCCGCTTGATCTAAATTTTCAGCATCACGAAGCACTAGTACATAAAACCAATCGGCCTTTTTTGTCACCGAGCAGCTGTACATGTTGTGAGCAAACTCCAATAAATCATTTTGAACTTCAGTTAGTTGCGTCTCAGGAGCTTTAAAAATGGGCGACATTACTTGAAAGTAAAAAACGTCAGGTTTTTCTGGAAAGGCAAAAAGGTCAATCCAAACAGTGCTGTCCTTAATTTTTACTGTCCATTTTCCCTCCTGTTCCTTTGCTGCACGTAAATCAACACCTAAGGCAGTTAGACTTCTTTCAATGATTCGTTCGTATTCCTCCTTCCGCACTCTCATACACCAGACTATTAATGCCCTAGGGAGGCTAAATAGCGTTCAGCATCTAAAGCCGCCATGCATCCAGTTCCTGCAGCAGTAATGGCTTGACGGTAATTTTTATCGGCAGCGTCACCAGCTACAAACACACCTTTTACATTTGTTTTTGAAGTGCCTGGTTGTGCGTATTTTATGTATCCTGTTTCATCTAAATCGATGTAATCTTTAAATATTGCAGTGTTCGGTTCATGTCCAATGGCAACAAAGAATCCAGCGCAATCAATATCATGCTCTTCTTTTGTTACTGTATCTATTACTCGCGCACCTGTAACACCAATTTCGTCGCCCAGTACTTCAACAGTTTGCGTATTGAAAAGGATTTCAATATTTGGTGTATTTCTGACACGTTCAGCCATGATTTTAGAAGCTCTGAAATCATCTTTCCGCACCAACATTGTCACTTTCGTGCATAATTTTGATAAGTAATGTGCTTCTTCACACGCTGAATCTCCAGCACCAACGATAACTACTTCTTTTCCTCGGTAAAAGAACCCGTCGCAAACAGCACATGCTGAGACTCCACCTCCCATTTGTAGGTATTTTTGTTCGCTCTCTAGTCCTAAATATTTTGCTGAAGCCCCAGTGGAAATAATGACCGTTTCAGCATGAAGTTCAGTGCCGTCTTCTGTCCAGCATTTGTGTATTGGACCTGAAAAATCAACTTTTGTGATAAAGCCAAAACGCACATCTGTTTCAAATCGTTTTGCTTGCTCTTCTAGTTGCACCATCATTTCTGGGCCGCTAATTCCTTGAGGATATCCAGGAAAATTTTCTACTTCATTGGTTGTTGTTAGTTGTCCACCTGGCTGCATTCCTTGATACATCACTGGTTTCATTTCTGCTCTTGCTGCGTAAATTGCTGCGGTATATCCTGCTGGTCCTGAACCGATAATAAGGCATTTGATTTTCTCTACTTGACTCATAATTGTAAATTTTATTGAACAAATTTAATCGTTTCTAATCGATTGGGTGGTGCTGTGGAAAAGTTTTTAAAAACAAACACTTCGTATTATTTTACATCTTTATTTTAATAAAGTACTAATTGTAGCGAGGGAATGAAATAAGAGTTGTATTTTTGTACTCCCATTTTTTGTCGATAATGATAGATACAGACTTATACGAAGCTAAAAAACTTTACCCTTTTCAAGATAAAACCGTTCACGTTATTCTCAATGAACTAAAAGAAAATGGAAAAGATTTTAACTTACTGTATCAATTGCCAACTGGTGGAGGAAAAACGGTAATATTCTCTGAAATTACGCGCAAATTCATTGAAGAATCGGGTGAAAAAGTATTGATTCTCACACATAGAATTGAGCTTTCAGTTCAAACTTCCAAACAACTGCTTGCAATAGGAGTTCAAAATAAAATCATTAGTAGCGAAATTAAAACCATTCCTAATCAGAATGAGTATCAATGTTTTATTGCTATGGTGGAAACACTAAACAATCGCTTAAATGAGAATGAAAATTTTCTTGAGGGCGTTGGTTTGGTGATAGTTGATGAAGCTCATTATAACAGTTTTAGGAAGATCTTCCAATTTTACAAAACAAGTAATATCATTGGATTTACCGCAACGCCACTGAGTAGTAATCGTGCTTTGCCTTTGAATGATAATTACAATAAATTAATTGTCGGAGAAAGCATTTCGTCGTTAATAGAAAATGGTTATCTCTCTGATGCTGACACTTATACGTATGATGTGAATCTTCACGGATTAAAAATTGGTTCTAATGGCGATTTTACCGTCAATAGTTCTGATGTGGTATATGGAAATCTTTTTATGCAAGAGAAATTACTTTTTGCGTTTGAAGAAGTGGCGGTAGGAGATAAGACCTTGATTTTTAATTCAGGTATTGAAACGTCTATTCGTGTTGAAGAAACGTTTAAGAAAAGAGGGTATAAGATTCGCCATTTAGATTCTACGTTCAGTGATAAAGATCGAAAAGATGTGTTAAGTTGGTTTAAAAACACACCAGATGCTATTTTGTCGTCCGTAGGAATTTTGACCACAGGCTTCGATGAGCCAACTGTGCAAACCATTATTTTAAATAGAGCAACTCGCTCACTGACCTTGTATCATCAAATGATTGGTCGTGGTTCACGTAAAATTCCAAATAAAAGTCGTTTCAAAGTCATTGATTTAGGGAATAACGTTCGCAGATTTGGCTATTGGCAAGATTATTTAAATTGGCAGGATGCTTTCCGTTTCCCTGATCGCTTCTTGGAATCACGCCTTTCTGAAGAAGATGACTTGGAGTTTGAGGTAGAGTTTGAATTTCCAAAATGGTTGGAAAATGAAATTGATACTGCTCGTTTAGATGCATTTAATATTAAAGATGCTTATTACGAGTGCATGGACATTGGTAAAAAAGGGAAAGAAGCTGTCGAACTTTCAATGTTGAATCACCGAGATGTGATTATTGCTGCTGCAAAAAACCTTGATCATGGTTTGAAATTACAAGGTTTTATTCAAGATCATATAGAGCACCGTATCAAACATTATTCGAAATGCATTGCGAAATGCACAGATAATTACCTTAAGTATTTAATTGAGACCTATAATCGCCAGTTGACTCAACAATTGAGAATGGAATTAAACGACGACGAAGCTTAATAAAACAATTGTAAATCAACAGTGTCGAACGCTGTCGTTGAAATAGATTTAATTCCCGAACCAATTCCACTAGCAGAGTACAAAAACGAGTAATTCGTGTTTCCATCATTGATGCAATAAAAGACTGTATCGAGAGCTCCGTAATAATTTACTGCTGATGTTGGGCAACATTCATCACAATTAATTTTTCCGTTTTGTTTAGTGTATGTGAGTACATCTCCTGGAAGGGGATCTGTATTGGATAGCGTAATTCTAACCCAGGATTTCGCTGTTGTGGTCACATTTACTATTTCTTCTTCTTCTTCTAATGAAAAGTCGGAAAAGGGTATCTCAGTTGTTTTTTCGAAGTAATTATTCTTACTAACCACAAGCGTATATTTCTCCATTTTTTCACGTTTAAAGGTGAAATGATACTCCCCATTGGCATCTGTTGTGGTGCTTGCTACCAGTAATTGACTGCTCGATCCAACGGGTGTTTGGTACAACTTTACTGTGGCTCCAATAAGATTTTGACTAAAAGAATCATCAATAATAGTTCCGCCAAGGTGAAAATTTCCTTTGTTTTTATTACATGATGTAATTAGTAAAAAACCCACTAAAACAAGGGATAAGTAAGTGATATTCTTTTTCATAAGTCAATTTTCTTGTAAAGATAAAACGCTTTTACACATAAATTTGTTGAAAATTAGTAAATAATTTTTCTTAAAATATGTTAAACGTATAGATTTGATTATATATCTTCGCTCCGTTAACAATTTAAATCTATTACTTATGTCAGAAACTTTAGACAACGCAGGAAACGGAGCAGGAAAACGTCCAGCTTTTTTATCAGTATTATGTATCCTAACATTCATCGGTTCAGGATTGGGAATTATCGGAGGACTTCTTGGACTTATCGGTAGCTCTGCATTAGGAATGTTTGCTCCACAAGGAACAATGATCGTACAAATCGTAAGTTTACTTGCTTGTGCATTGTGTTTATTTGGTGCAATCAAAATGTGGGGATTGGCAAAACAAGGTTACATGATGTATGTAGCTGGTGCTGTTTTATCAATCGTTGGTTCAGTAATCAGTGCAGTAACTATCAAGTCATACTTGGAGTCTACAATGACAGAATTGAATGCAATTGAAGGTTTTGAAGGTCAGCTTGGTGCTTCTTTCGGAGACGCTATGAATGCTGCTGCACAATCTGCTGCTTGGATGGCTGTTGTAATGAGCGTTATCATCAACGGTTTGTTCATCATCTTATACACAGTGAACAAAAAGCATTTAACAAAATAATTATCAGTTTTACTGATGTGAAGAGGGGGCTTTTTTAGCTCCCTCTTTTTTTGTTCACACTATTTCAGCGTTATCTATTGCAATGTCATATATTTTAACTTATTTTGGCTTATGGATAACGGAGATTATAAGGAAGTTGAGCAAGAGTTGAAGCTTGAACAAAAGCGTGGCACACTTCTATCCATACTTTGCATTTTGACGCTCATCGGTGCAGGAATTGAAATCTTTTCTTCATTGTATTCCCTCGGTAATTTAGATGTGCATTTGAAATCGTTGCAAAGCACTTTTGATTTCCTGTCAAGTTCTGGCGCAGATGAGACCACGCTAAAACTAAGGGAGGCTGTACGAAATGAAATTAGTGTTTTAAGCTCTTTTGGGAAAGTTGGATATATTGGGAAGATTAGTGCGAATTTACTTTGTCTAGTTGCCGCATTATTTATGTGGAATCTCAAAAAGAAAGGATTTAAAATATATGTGTTTGGTCAAGTTGCAAGCCTAGCCGTCACATTCATACTCTTCAGAGGAGTAGGTGGAATTTTTGCTAGTTATTACTTAGCGTGGATTTTAATCCCAATCGTATTAACAGCATTGTATGCTACGAGACTAAAAAAAATGAATTAATTATGAGTGATTTAGATACAGACTTAGGACTTGACACACTTGATGAAACAATTGTTTTGAATGGTAAACCAGCAGCTAGACCGACATTTTTATCGGTGCTTTGCATTTTAACTTTTGTTGGAACTGCCCTTGGCGTAATTCAAGGACTTTTTATCTGGATGATGGCGGGCGTTTATTCCAATATGGTCAAAGGCTTTTCAAGTGCTTTTGGGCAAGGAGATTCCAATACAATGAGGATTGTATCAAAAGTTTTTAACGCGTTTAGTTTTTGGGGTGTGGCAATTTTAGTAGGAAGCTTGGTTTGTTTAGCCGGTGCGCTAATAATGTGGCGACAAAAAAAAGTAGGTTACTTTATCTATATTTTTGGACAGATTCTACCAATTGCTGGTTGCTACTTAGCACTTACCAGTATTCCAGCGAAAGAGTTTGGAGGAGTTGCACTTTTGTACTGCTTTTTCTTTAGTATTTTCCCCATTGCATTTATAATTATGTATGGACTCAATGTTAAACACTTAAATAAATAATAAATATGTCAGATGACTTATTAGACCCGCATGTAAACGCAGGTGGGAATGGAGGTAATAAAAATCTACCTAACGCAACAGCAGTATTGGTATTGGGAATTTGCTCAATTGTAGGTTGTATTCTTTATGGAATTCCAAGTATCGTCTGTGGAATTATCGGGATGGTTCTTTACAAAAAAGATAAACCTTTGTATGATGCAAACCCTGCACTATATGAGTTGTCTCACAAAAATGCAAAAGCTGGATACATATGCTCTATTATCGGTTTGATCATAGGTGCACTTTTCCTTGTGTTTGTTATTATTTACGTAGTTTTCGCTGTATCGGTGCTTAGCTCTGCTGGAGGATCGTTTAATAGATTTTAATTTATGTTGCAATGCAGTTGGAAACAAACTACTGGCATTGATTGTCCGAGTTGTGGTGGCCAACGCGCATTTGAATTATTGATTCAGGGTGATTTTAGCGAAAGTTTTCTGCTTTTTCCTGCCTTGATTCCTTTTATTTTGACAATTATTTTTACCGTTCTTCATTTGATTTTTAAATTCAAAAAAGGCGCAAAAGTAATTGTCATTTTATTTTCTAGCACTGCTGGAATAATGATACTTAGCTATCTCCTGAAAATGCTTTCTCATAATAGTTAAGAATAGCCTAACAAAGCCATGGTGTCGCAATTTCATTGAAATGCGTATCTTTGATTTTCAATTAAAAAACTATGTCAGACGATAAGAAAGTAATATTCTCTATGGTAGGAGTTTCCAAAGTAACTCCTCAAGGAAAGCAAATAATAAAAGACATTTACCTCTCATTTTATTACGGGGCAAAAATTGGAATTATCGGTCTCAACGGCTCTGGAAAATCAACAGTAATGAAAATTATTGCTGGTCTTGATCAGTCTTTTCAGGGTGATGTGGTCTTTTCGCCTAATTACTCCGTTGGTTATTTAGCACAAGAACCAGAATTAGATCCTAATAAAACGGTAAAAGAAGTGGTGATGGAAGGTGCTCAAGAAACTGTTGATGCCTTAAAAGAATTTGAGGAAATTAATAATTCATTCATGGACGAGGAAATTCTAAACGATCCTGATAAAATGGATAAATTAATTGCTCGTCAAGCAACTGTTCAAGATAAAATTGACGCTCTTGATGCTTGGGAATTAGATACAAAACTGGAGCGTGCAATGGATGCGTTACGTTGTCCACCAGATGATCAAAAAATTGCAACTTTATCCGGAGGTGAAAAGCGTCGTGTCGCTTTATGTCGTCTTTTGCTAAAAAATCCTGATATTTTGCTTTTAGATGAGCCTACAAATCACCTTGATGCTGAATCGATTGATTGGTTAGAGCAGCATCTTCAGCAATACAAAGGAACAGTGATCGCTGTAACACACGACCGTTATTTCTTGGATAATGTGGCAGGTTGGATTCTTGAACTAGACAGAGGGGAGGGAATTCCTTGGAAAGGCAATTATACTTCTTGGCTAGAGCAAAAAGGAAATCGCTTAAAAGAAGAGGAAAAAACCGAGTCGAAGCGTCAAAAAATGTTAGCGCGCGAGTTGGATTGGGTTCGGATGAATCCGAAGGGACGACATGCTAAGAATAAGGCGCGTATTGCAAACTATGATAAAATGCTGGCAGAAGATCAACGAGATAAAGAAGCGACATTAGAAATTCCAATTCCAAATGGTCCGAGATTGGGGAACAATGTCATAGATGCCGTGCATGTTGGTAAATCGTTTGGCGATAAATTATTGTATGATGATTTGAATTTCAAATTACCACCTGCAGGAATTGTGGGAATTATTGGACCAAATGGTGCTGGTAAGACTACAATTTTCAAAATGATCATGGATGAATTAACCGCCGATAAAGGCGAATTTACTGTTGGTGAAACTGTAAAAATTGGTTACGTCGATCAGACGCATAAAGACCTTCATCCTGACAAAACTGTTTTTGATGTGGTGAGTAATGGCTTGGAATTCATTGAAGTGGGGAATCAAAAGATCAACTCAAGAGCTTATTTATCAAAGTTCAACTTCAATGGAGGTGATCAAAATAAAAAGGTTGGTATTTTGTCGGGAGGTGAGTTAAATCGTTTGCATCTTGCTATGACCTTAAAAACAGAGGCGAACGTTTTATTGCTGGATGAGCCTACCAATGATATTGATATCAACACCTTACGTGCTCTGGAAGAAGGCATCGAAAACTTTGCAGGTTGCGCGGTAGTCATTTCGCATGACCGTTGGTTCTTGGACAGAATTTGTACGCATATCTTGGCATTCGAAGGAGATTCTCAAGTATACTGGTTCGAGGGGTCTTATTCTGAATACGAAGAAAATAGAAAGAAGCGTTTGGGCGATTCGGCACCAAAGCGAATCAAGTATAGAAAATTAGTTTAGTAGTTGGCTTCGAGAGCCTCAGCCAACTGTTGACTGAGGCTCTCGAAGCCAACTGTTGACTGAGTGCTTCGAAGCTTGGGAAGCGTATCGAAGTCACCATTATTAATTAAATAAAATGGATCCATTACACGGTAAAACCTTAGAGAAAATACTTAACGAGCTTGTTGAAGAGCTGGGCTGGGAGCACATGGGTTATTTGGTACCAATAAATTGTTTTAAAAGCGATCCAAGTATTAAAAGTAGCTTGACATTTCTTCGGAAAACACCCTGGGCTAGGGCAAAAGTGGAACAAATGTACATTGATCGAGTAGTGGATTTTAAGAAATCTGATACTAGTGAAAAATAAAAAAATATGGAAGTAAGAAATTTAGAACCGAAAGCACTGTGGAATCATTTTGCTGATTTAAATGCAGTGCCTCGTCCCTCAAAAAAAGAGGAAAGAGTCATTCAATTTATGATTGATTTTGGAAAATCTTTGAATTTGACAACATCAACAGATGCGATTGGAAACGTAATCATCAAAAAAAATGCAACGGAAGGAATGGAGGGACGAAAAACCTTAATTCTTCAATCGCATTTAGATATGGTGCATCAAAAAAATGAGGCAACTGTTTTCAATTTTGACGAGCAAGGCATTGAAATGCTTGTAGAACAAGACTGGGTGAAAGCAAATGGAACCACATTGGGAGCAGATAACGGAATTGGAGTTGCTGCAATCATGGCGCTTTTATCGTCAACAACAATCGCACACCCTGCTTTGGAAGCAATGTTTACGATTGATGAAGAAACTGGGATGACAGGTGCTAAAGAATTGGATGGATCAAATTTTTCAGGAGAAATTCTATTGAATTTAGATACGGAAGACGATGATGAATTATCGATCGGATGTGCTGGTGGTCTAGACACAAACACCTTATATCGCTATTCTTCTGAAGCAATTGTGTTAAATTCATTAGTGTATGAAGTGAGTGTAAAAGGACTATTGGGTGGTCACTCTGGAATGGATATTCATTTAGGAAGAGGGAATGCTAATAAGTTATTGAATCGATTTTTAAATTCATTAGTAGATAAGATTGATTTTCAACTAGTTGAATTTGATGGAGGAAGTTTAAGAAATGCTATTCCCCGTGAAGCGAAAGCGATTGTTGCTGTAAAATCAATTGATGATGTTAAGCTTGCTCAATACTTTAGCGCATTCTCAAAAATGTTGATTGAAGAATTTAAAGTAGTGGAGCCTAATTTAGCGATGATGCTGAGTCCGACTTCAACTGCGTCTTTAGCAGTCTCTAAAAACGATACCTTAAAAATTATTAATTCCATTTATGCAGTTCAGAATGGTGTTTTCAGAATGAGTCCTTCCATTTATGGATTGGTGGAAGCATCTTCTAGTTTCGCGCGTGTTATTGTAAAGAATGGAGAATACATTACGCAATCTTTACAGCGAAGTAGCGTAGAGTCTTCAAAAGAAGATGTTGCCAGCACAATTAAAGCAATTTTCATGGCTATAGGAGCAGAAGTAGTTCAATCAGGTGATTATCCAGGTTGGTCTCCCGATCCAAATTCAGAGATATTAACGATAATGGCGAAGCTTTATCAAGAGATGTATCATGAAAAACCTCAGATTAAAGCTTGTCACGCTGGATTAGAATGTGGAATTCTTGGAAAACATTTACCAGGAGTAGAAATGATTTCATTTGGACCTAATATCCGTGGTGCCCATTCTCCAGACGAAAAGGTGCAGATTTCTTCTGTTCAAAAATTCTGGGACTATTTGTTAGCAACGATTGCCAAGACGCCAGTGAAATGAATCAAGAAGAACAACGACAAGAACTAGTAAAATTAGCGAATGCAAAAATGCCCTTTGGAAAATACAAAGGGCATTTTTTGATTCATATTCCTGAGCCTTATTTAGTTTGGATGAAAGGGAAGGGGTGGCCTGACGGGAAAATAGGTGTCCAATTGCAACAAATATTAGAGATTAAAATCAACGGTTTAGAGCAGTTAATATATCCACTTATGATTAAATAGCTAGTAATGTAAATTACTTTATTATCGATTAAGCTATTGATTATTAAAGTTTTAATAGAGGATATTGAAAGTGTTAGACTATAAATAAATATACATTATTAATTTTTTTACAATTTTCTGAAACCTTATTTTAGTTGATGCCGTAAATAGGTGCAAAACAAGCATTTATTTAAACTAAGATATTATGTTGAACAATACTTTAAAATTAGCGCAGTTCAAACTAGCACAGCACAAAACACAAGGAACGAAGAGTAAACTTTCAATTTTTGAGGTAGCTCAAATGTTAGATAATATTAAAATGGCCGAACAAATGAAAAATGTTCAGTCTCAATCAATATTTCATTCCATAGGACTAAACTAAGGATTTGTTAATTAGGGGAGAAGAGGGGTTTTACGCCCCTTTTTTTGTGCTCACTAATTGCAGGTAAATAAATTTAGTTACATTTGTAAATATCATTTCAATATTAATTCGAATCAATATAATTACAAATGTTAATTCAAGAAAGAATTCAAATGATCTTAAAAATGCACAATCTAACATCTGCGGCATTTGCGGATAAGATTGGCGTACAACGATCGAGTGTAAGTCACGTTATTTCTGGTAGAAACAAACCAGGACTTGACTTTCTTGAGAAGATTCTGGTGCATTTTCCGCGGGTTAATGCACATTGGTTGATTACAGGCTCAACAAGCAATGAAAACGAATCGACCGTGCTCCATAGCGCTGATAAGAAAAATGAAAAGACGATTGGTTCATTGGTGGCAAAAGATTTTGCTAACAAAAAAACTCAAAAAATAGTGCTCTTTTACGAAGATGGTACTTTTCAGCAGTACATTAATGCTGAATAACGGCAGATCCTATTAATTCTTCGCCATCATACCAAGCTACGAATTGCCCTGGTGTTATTCCCCTCTGTTTTTTGTCAAACAACACAAAAATTCCTTCTTCATTATGGATGAGAATTCCACTTTGTAGGGCTTGTCGATAACGAATTCTCAATTGATACGACTTTACTTCACCTAACTTAATTTTATTATTTAAATTAATATAGCTAATTGTATCTAAATCAATTTTTAAAGCGAATTTATTTAATCCATTATGGTCTTCAGTTTGACCGCTATACACAAGGTTATTGACAGTATCGATCCCAATAACAAAAGAAGGTTCTGGTCGACCGCCAATGTGCAGGCCTTTGCGTTGACCGATAGTGTAAAAATGAGCTCCATCATGCTTTGCTACCACTTTTCCGTCGTTACTTTCATAATGAAAAGGTTTTGCTAGGGCAGCTACATTTTCTATTGATGTTGAAACAGTGTTGTAATCAATAAATTGAGCCATATCATTAGGAATCTCAATGACATCTCCCTTTTTGACTGAAAGCTTTTGCTGAAGAAAAATAGGCAAACTGATTTTTCCAACGAAACAAAGTCCTTGAGAGTCTTTTTTCTCGGCAGTTATTAGCCCAATTTCTTTAGCGATTTCACGTACTTCTGATTTTAAGAGATTTCCAATAGGGAAGAGCGCCTTCGCAATTTGATCTTGACTTAATTGGCATAAGAAATACGATTGATCTTTCGATGGATCCTTTCCTGCAAGCAAGCTCACTGTTCCGTCTTCGTGTGCACTTCTTCGGCAATAATGCCCAGTAGCTACATAATCAGCTCCTAAGTCCAGCGCTGCCTTTAAAAAGACATCAAATTTTATTTCTCGATTGCAAAGAACATCTGGATTTGGCGTTCTTCCAGCTTCGTATTCAGAGAACATGTAATCTACAATTCGATCTTTGTATTGCTCACTCAAATCGATCACTTGAAAAGGAATTGCAAGTTGATTTGCAATCAGTAAGGCGTCGTTAGAATCATCAATCCACGGACAATCATCAGAGATTGTAACGCTTTCGTCATGCCAATTGCGCATGAACATCCCAATAACCTCATATCCTTCTTCTTGCAATAGATAAGCCGCTACACTTGAATCTACTCCGCCAGAAAGCCCAACAACAACTCTTTTCATAGTGCAAAATTAAGTATTTTTTAAATGCAGTACGATTTCGAATAATTTACAAATGTAAATTACAAATGTAACCTAATGAATTTAGTTCGATTTAACGTTTGTTATCAAAAAGCCTATAAATTTTTGGAGCATTTATTGTTAAGTTTGGCACATGCGAATTTCAATCGTTTTATTAATTCTTTTAGCAAGTTATTTTGCGGGTGCGCAGCAATGTGACAAAGTGTTGTTTGAAGGCCATGTATATGACACCTTGCGTCCCCAGAGTTTTTACAATTTAATGATTATTAATCGAACTACGGGAAGAGGGGTTTTTGGTCAACCGAATGGTACTTTTTCTCTTTACGTGCAAAATGGTGATTCGCTTAGTGTTTCAGTAAAAGGATATCCTGTAAAAAACTTTACTGTAGCTGCTGATTCCAACTGTAGATCCATGCATAATGTCTACATTGATGGTAAGGTAGAAGAGTTTAGAGAGGTGATTGTGAAGCCTTTAAAGACCTTGGAGGAAATTAAGGAAGAAAGAGAGTCGCTTGCCTTGCGCGAAACGAGAATGGTGACAGGAATTGAGGTGATGCAGAGTCCGATTACAGCATTGTATCAAGCCTTTTCTAAAACAGAGAAGAATAAGCGGTGGATTGCCGAGCAGCAATATAAAGATAACCAGCGAGCTGTAGTTCGTGAGTTAATACGTTTGTATATTTCCTACGAAGTCTTTGACCTTGATGAAGATGATTTTGATGACTTCATCGACTTTTTGAATGTCAACGAGGAATTCTTAAAAACCGCTACAGAAATGGAATTGGTGACTTTTATCAAGGATAAGTACGATCACTATCGATCTATGAAATGATGATTCAATTGGGGTAGGTAAGTTTGTAAAATTGCATTCCGGAATGTAATATTACCACCCGGTATGCAATTTTGCAAACTTGCGAGTTATTTGATAATCAATTTATTTACAATCCGCTGATTGAATCATTATCCTGTCTTAAAGAACCACTTGAAACTAAATCAACGTTGCCTGATAGCGCCTTTTTCGTTTTGTTTGATATCAAAAATCCACGTATAAAATCCCACGAAGTGCGAATCATAAAAACCTTTCCTATTGTATAATTGCAAGGGGATATAGGCACGGTCTTTTTCCGATAAGCCACCTGCACAAGATTGCGGAGCAATACCATCTTGCAAACAAGGTTCTTCGTGGTTTTCCTTATTATTTTTACTTCCGTATTGCCAAACCTCTTTCCATTCTTGTTTGTAAATTCGACCTTGTTTGGCATTTTCAGGAGAGATAATGTAAAACCCTCCAAAGTTGATTTTTCCGCGCATTTCATCAATCATCCCCAGAGCGTATGCGTATCCCATGCTATGCGCCACAATGTAGAGAGTATCATTGCCGGAACGACTAGGTATTTCATTGAACATTTGCATTAAGTTTTTCGCTGCCACTTTGCCATTTTCGTAGCGCAAGTTGAATCCTCGCTTATTGGAATGCATTGGAAGTAAATCTATTGTGCTTACAAATTGATCCCCAAAAAATCCTGTGGATGCTCGTTTTGTTTCAAAGCAAGTATGCTTTTTAGGGTTTTCACATCGTTTTGGATAGATGGAAGCTAAATGCGTGAAGCTAAGTAAGGAGCGGTGATTGGAGGTCTCTACAGAAAAGTGACCATCTGCGTAATACGTCTCCGTTGGGTTTAACCTTTTCTGGAACAATAAATCAATTTCATTCCATGGTCGCCAATAGTCATATCGATCAAAATTATAAATCAGATTGGAAGAATTAGGGAATTCTAGTCCATTTTTTTGAATATCTTGAAAGTTTTGCTCTAGATTATTGCCCAGCGAGGTCGGTCGATAACCATTTACCATCAATAGAATTCGTTTAGCAGCATCTGTGACATTCATCTTGTCACTAATTTCAAAACCTGCATGATTGTATGCTTTCTGGTATTCGATTTGCTTTTTTGAATTGTAATAGGTCACCACGAAGTAATGACTTTCAGCTAGGTCTCGAACATTATTTTCGCGCAAAAACAAACTGTCTGAATCACCTTTGTAACGTGCGTATTCGAAACCGTCAGCACTGTCTAACTGTACATTGAAATAAAGTACTTTCTTGAGTCGCTTCATGTACCATTTATGGTCCTTTTTAATTAAGATTTCCGATTTCAAATCATTTTGATCGTCGTACTTTAAATTATTATTATACAATGTATTATCTACTACCTTTTGAATCTTTTGTTTATCAAAATCAGCAATATGTCCCGATTGGACAGCATAGTTTTGAACGAGGTGATTTAAACTCGCATACATTAAGATGACAAGTCCCAAGTAGAGCAAATGCAAGATTCTTATTCCAACCTTACTGTATAATTGACGGAAGCGTTGTTTCTTTCTTTTTCGACGAATGAGTAACCAAATAAAACTGAACAACCAAATACCTGTGAATAAACCAAAAAGGTAGATGTGCAGGTTGCAAACGAAGAACAGTCCTTTGCTGTAGACAACTTCAAACAAACTGTCTTGCAAGTTCAAGTGGTACGAGAAGTAGTTCTTTTTATACGGACGAAGGATTTTAAAAAAGGGATGGTTCTTCGCTAAAACAATTTCACCATTTTCGTTTTCTTCCCAAAAATAATACGCCACCATTCCGTTGTTTGTTTTCACATCTTCATCGCCATCAAAATAAGTGACCAATGAATTATCGCTCTGAAGTTCAAGCCATTGAAATTTAATTAAATGGGTGCCGCTTTCTCCGTCCATTAAATTGTCTGACCAACCGTTATCAGTATTAACATCAAGCCAAAAATCATCCAATGCACCAACTCCATATCCCAATTGCTTCGCTAGCGTATAGTTGAAAGAAGAATCAGGCTGATTGCTGATAAAAGCCAATCCGTGATTTTTAACCATGTAGCCCTTGATGCTTTCATCGATAAAACCAGGAATGATAAAAACGATATAGGCATCACGTTCTTTGAAGTTTGTAGATTGAAAAAAACGGTCACGCAACTGTCGCATTTCCATTGTATATCGATCGTTACTTGCGCTCGGATTAGAAAAGAGTAGAGAATCAGAAAATAGGGAGTCGTTATAACTTACACGGCGCTCCAATGTGAAATTAATCCCTGCTTGACGATAAATTTTATTGAGGTAGCTAATCGATTCATTTTTGTCAATAGAATTTTTAATAAGTGAAACGAAAATTATTTTCTTAGTAAAGGGCTGAAGTATTTCAACGTTTAGCAGTCCGACTAACACACCCTTATATTTTACTGAAATAGTGTAATTACTTGATTTGCTAGGCAATCTCAGGGTAAAGGTGCTATCATTTTTTTGCTGCGCTTCAAGTAATTCTCCATTGCTATTGACTTGAAATAGGATTGATTTTGTATCTAAATTCTTGAAATTTCGCAGCTTCGCATCTACAAGGTCTGATTGGTCTGTAAGTACTGACTTTGTTGGAATCGCATAAATGAAATTCTTGTTGACAATGGTGTCATTGTAGTAATTTATTGGGCGACCTTCTTCGTAGGCATCAAATCCGTATTGTTGATTTTTATTAGCCTGAAAAACAACATGTTTCTCTGCTTTATTCTTTACATTTTTCCAATCAACGTATTGCTGAGAAAAGGAGTAGAAAGAGGTAGAAAGCAATAAAAATATGATCCATAAAGATCGCATCAAATCAATTGTTATTTCGCTTCATCAATTCTTTGTTGACGCTGCATTGGGTTTTCAGTACTCGTTTTTTTCTTGAAAAGCTCATAACGTGTTGGGCTTTCTTGCTTCGGAAAATGATTGTTATTCATGTCTGTATCTGCTGTTTCCAAAAACGGATCCAATCTAAATGACTTCACTTCTTTATCTGAAATCAATACTTTAGAGACCTTGTCTTCATACATTCTCCATAATTCAGCAGGGTAGCGAAGCACTTCGGTAGTTCCATCCATATACGTCATTTCTAAAATCACTGGCATTACCAAGCCACCAATATTGGAAAATTGAATCTCATAAAAGTATTTACCTGAATTTAACAAGTCTAGGTCTTCCTTACTTAATTGAGCTTTGAAAGCTTCATATTCTACTTTATCAAGTTCATCGACAAAATAAGCGTCATGTTTTTTGTAAAAATCATCAATATCGCCATCCGCTTCGTTATAAGTTTGCTTGATTGAACTTGCATTTCTAATTTCTGTGATCCCTTTCTCAGCGTTATTTGCCATTTCTTTCTCTAGTTGTTTTTCAATAGCTGGATCCATTGTGTTTAACTGAAAAGCATTTACTTCATCGATTGAAATATCTACATGATCATTCCCATAAAACCAGCCTCTCCAGAACCAATCTAAATCTACTGCAGAAGCATCTTCCATTGTTCTAAAGAAATCAGCAGGGGTAGGATGTTTAAACGCCCAGCGTTGACAATACATTTTGAATGAGTAATCAAACAATTCGCGACCCATAACAGTTTCGCGCAATATGTTCAAAGCGGTTGCGGGTTTTCCGTATGCATTATTTCCAAATTGAAAGATAGACTCTGAATTGGTCATAATTGGCGAAACATAGCGTTTATCACCTCTCATATAGTCTGCAATCATGTGGGCCGGTCCGCGTCGAGATGGGTAATTGCGTTCCCATTCTTGTTCCGTTAGAAACTGACAAAAGGTGTTAAGTCCTTCATCCATCCACGACCATTGACGTTCGTCTGAATTGATAATCATTGGGAAGAAATTATGTCCAACTTCGTGAATAATTACGCCCCACATTCCATATTTTGTTTCCAATGAGTACGTGCCATCTTCTTCTGGTCTGCCGCCATTAAAACAAATCATCGGGTATTCCATACCAATCCATTTTGAATGTACGGAAATCGCCACTGGATAAGGATAATCAATCGTGTATTTTGAATAGGTTTTAACTGTGTGAGCAACTAGTTTTGTGGAATATTTTTCCCACAATGGATTTCCTTCTTTAGGATAATAAGACATTGCGAGGATGTCTTTTCCACCTACTTTCACATTCATGGCGTCCCAAATGAACTTTCGTGAGCTAGCAAATGCAAAATCACGCACATTAGTAGCTTTGAAATTCCATGTTTTCGTGCCTTTTTTCTTGTTTTTCTCTTTATTTTCCGCTTCCGATTGAGTGACAATGATGATGGGCTTATCGGATGTTTTCGCTAGTGCAAGTCGAGCTTTTTCTTCTGCTGTCAACACTGAATTTGGATTTTGTAAAACACCAGTCGCTCCAACAATATGATCTTCAGGAACGGTAATAGAAACATCGTAATCTCCAAATGGCAAGGTGAATTCACCTTTTCCTAAAAACTGCTTATTTTGCCATCCCTCAACATCATTGTAGACGCACATACGAGGGAAAAATTGAGCAATTGTATATAAATAATTCTTGTCCTTTTCGAAATATTCGTAGCCAGAACGACCGCCAACAGCCATTCTATCATTCACATTATACCACCATTTCACATTGAACGAAATTGATGTATTCGGAGCTAAAGGTTTTTCTAAATCAATACGCAACATCGTTTTATTAATAGCATAATTTAGTTTTTGTCCCGAATTACTCGTAATACTCTCAATTTTGAAGCCTCCATCGTAATGAAAGAAACGTTTTTTAACATCTCCAATCGACTTAAAGTCCTGCATTTTCTCCACTTCGATTAGTTTTGTATCTGAATTTTCATCGTAGATATTTTGGTCTAATTGAAGCCATAAAAATTCTAACTTATCAGGAGAATTATTGGTGTAGGTAATTGTTTCGTCCCCTTTTAAAACCTGCGTTTCGTCATTAATTTCTAATTTTATCTTGTAATCGGCTTTTTGCTGATAATATTCTGATCCAGGTGCACCACCAGCAGTTCGATAGCTATTTGGAGTGGGAAGCTCCATATCAAGTTGTGCAAATTTGCTTTGACAAAACGCGCTTGACGTTACAAAAATAAAAATCGGAAGGAGAGAAAATCTATTCATCATTTTTAGAGAGTTCAATGACACATTGTTTATTTTGAAGCATGAACACATAAGAATTTGTGCGTCCATGGAATTTAAAATCTAATTTATTCTGTTGTTCCTGAAATGTTTTCATCAAGAAGTCAAATTGGACTTTTAGCTTTGATGGCTCGCCAACTACTTCAGAGGATAAGTAGAAGTAGATAGTGCCATTCAGTTTTATTTCGATTCCGTCGATTGAGAAATACTGTTGTTGGGCATCAGAAGTGACTTTAAACCCACTATTAACTTTTTTTTCCAAACGATTCAGAATAGCTGTGTCGCTCTCGTGACCGTACAATTTGATATCTAAGCCAGATTCTTCTCTAAGCTCCTTTTCTAAATCATGCGTCGTTGCATAAAGTGTTGCTTCCATGCGATGATTCATCTCATTGTACTCAAGCTCAGCATAACTAAAGAAAAAATCATGTGCCTGCGAGCAGCAAGCGATGGAGAGAAAGCCAAGAAACAAGAAAAATCGCTTCATAGTTAAGTGCTAAAATAGTGATTTTTCACCTAACGATCAACCAATTTGTGATGAAAGGTGAAGGAAAAGGAGTAAGCATCAATGGTTTTTGTTAAAAAAAAATCCCTTTAGAATTCTAAAGGGATTTAAACTATTTATTTTTTTCTGTTTTTCATTTGTTCTTGCTGCGCTTTTTGCATTTGCTCGATACGCTCTTGGAATTTAGATTTTTTCTTTTCCTTTCCAGCACTGTTGGCTTTTTTATCTGCCATCTTCATTTTTAATTTTTGCTCATCAACAAAAAATTGTTTGATTAAGAACATCAATAGAATGGTGATTAATGTAGAGATGAAGTAATAGTAACTCAATCCAGAAGCGAAATTATTAAAGAAGAAGATCATCAAAACAGGGAAGATGTACATGATTACTTTCATGTTTGGCATGCCTGGTTGCGTTGGTTGTTGCATTTGACCACTATTCATGATGGTGTAAATCATGGTAGTTCCAGCCATTAACAATGTAAATAAACTTACGTGGTCACCATACGGCCATAGATTAAAGCCAAAGTTCGCAATTGAATCGTACGAAGATAAATCTTCTGCCCAAAGGAAAGATTGTTGTCTCAATTCGAAAGAAGCAGGGAAGAAACGGAATACGGCCAACAAAATCGGCATTTGTAAGAGCATAGGTAAACAACCAGCGAAAGGACTAGCTCCCGATTCTCGATACAAGGCCATCATTTCCATTTGTTTCTTCATTGCGTCGTCTTTCTTCGGGTATTTCACGCCCAAGGCTTCAACTTCTGGTTTCAAAATCCGCATTTTTGCCGATGAAACGTACATTTTCCATTGAATAGGCATCAACACTAATTTCAACAACAACGTCAACAATAAAATTGCCCAACCAACAGCAACACCTTTAGTTACAATAAAATTGAATAATGGTTGAACTGCATAGATGTTGATCCATCGGAATAGGCCCCATCCAAAATTTAAAATATTGTCGTAACCACTTTCGTACGTGCGCAATGTTTCGTAGTCATTTGGACCAAAGTACCAGCTAAAGTTTACTGTTGCGAATTCGAGATCTTTTAAATCCAAATTCATGTACGAAGAGTAATCTTTAAGGTGTGACCAATTTTTACTGTGGCCTTCCTTGTAATTTGTGACTTTGAATTTTGTTCCTTCTTTGGCTATTGGAGAAGTTGGTTTTAAAATAGAAGAGAAATAACTTTGTTTGTATGCAACCCATTCTACTGATTCTTCAGCATCTTGGTAATCGTCAGTAATTTCACTTAAATAATCTAAACCAGATTCCTTGTAATTAAAACAAACGGTAGATACCTTTCGCTGCTCAGAAAACAAACGCTCCGATTTTCTATATGCTAAATCCCAGTTAAAAAGTACATTCTTAGCATTCACTTTACCGTTAAATCCTTTCAGTTGAATTTGATAATCAAGGTCGTAAGCGTCTTTGTTTAAAGTGTAAATTTGCTTAATCGACTGCTCGTTGTTTAATTTCAACTCAAAAATCACCTTATCAGCTGATTGCTCAACTAATTGAAAATCTTCAAAAGCAGTGCGAATCGTTTTTCCATCAACTGGAATTACTAATTGATTTACAGCATCTCCTTTTTTGAATAATGTTAATAGTTTACCATCTGCTTTATCGTAGCCTGATTTTGCAAAGTCAGTATATGATTGGTAATTTTTTAATGCTACGGAAGCAACTTGACCGCCTTTTGTTGTGAAAACAGCTTTTAATTTTGAGTTTTCTAATGTCACTGTTTTTTCAACTTGAGCCACAACTACTTTTGCTACTGTATCGCCAGCAATTACAGTCGTTGAATCAGCCTTTATGCTTACCTCTTTCTTAGCTTTGCTAATCGCTGCATTTGCAACAGCTTCTTTTTTTAACTCCTTCTGCTTAGTAATTTCCTTCTTTTGCTTAGCAATATCTTCTGCTGATGGCTGGTTGTAGATGGTGAAGACTGATAAAATCAATCCAATAATAACAAGTCCAATAATCGAATTTCTATCCATTTCTTATTTTTTCTTTTGATTGTTTAATGCAGCCTCAACAAATCCTACAAAAAGTGGGTGTGGGTTGGCAACTGTACTTTTATATTCTGGGTGAAACTGTGCACCAACAAACCACGGGTGATTTTCTAATTCCACTACTTCCACAAGTCCTGTTTCAGGATTCTTTCCTACTGGTATCATTCCAGCTTTTTCAAACGCTTCTAAATAGTCGTTATTAAACTCATAACGGTGACGGTGACGCTCGCTAATTTTTTCTGAATTATAAGCTTTCGCTGTTTTTGACCCAGGTTTAAGATCGCACGTGTACGCTCCTAAACGCATGGTTCCGCCCATGTTGGAAATGTTTTTTTGTTCTTCCATCATGCTGATGACAGGATATTTACAGTCTTGAGTAATCTCTGTTGTATGCGCATCCTCGTACCCTAAGACGTGACGTGCAAATTCAATAACAGCGCATTGCATTCCGAGGCAAATACCTAGAAATGGAATTTTGTTTTCTCGAGCATAACGAACCGCTTCTATTTTTCCAGAGATGCCACGAGAACCAAAACCTGGGGCCACCAAAATTCCATCTAAATTTTTCAATTCTTCATTTAAGTTCGAAGAACTAAGTCGTTCAGAATGAATCCATTTCACATTTACTTTAGCTGAATTAGCAACTCCAGCATGTATGAATGACTCTGAAATAGATTTATAAGCATCCTTCAGCTCAACATATTTCCCTACCAAGCCAATCGTAACTTCCTTCTCAGGATGATGTAAGCGATTTAAGAACTGTTTCCAGTTGTCTAGATTAGGCGTTTGTCGACTTGGTAAACCTAATTTTTCTAAGGCTACTTTATCCAATTCTTCCACTTGCATAAGCAACGGAACATCATAAATCGACTGAGCATCTCTCGATTCAATAACGGCGTTAATACTTACATTACAGAACTTTGCAATTTTTTTACGCAAATTGAGATCCAATTCATGTTCAGTTCTACAACATAAAATATCTGGCTGAACACCAAGCTCTAATAACTGTTTAACGGAGTGCTGTGTTGGTTTTGTTTTTAACTCACCCGCTGCAGCAAGGTAAGGAACAAGTGTTAGGTGAATAACTATACAGTCATTTTCATATTCCCATAACATTTGACGCACGGCCTCCACATAAGGTAATGACTCAATATCTCCAACAGTTCCACCAATTTCAGTGATAACGATGTCATATTGTCCACTTTTACTTAATAATTGAATTCGATTCTTAATTTCGTCTGTGATGTGAGGAATAACTTGTACTGTTTTTCCTAAGTAGTCACCACGACGCTCTTTTTCGATAACAGATTGGTAAATTCTACCTGTTGTAATATTATTTGCTTGAGAGGTAGGAACATTAAGAAAGCGCTCGTAATGGCCAAGATCTAGATCTGTTTCAGCGCCATCATCGGTCACAAAACACTCGCCATGTTCGTATGGATTCAGTGTTCCTGGATCAATATTGATGTAGGGATCTAGTTTTTGAATAGTTGTTGAGTAACCTCGAGCTTGCAACAATTTAGCTAAAGATGCTGAAATTATACCTTTACCTAAAGATGAAGTAACACCCCCGGTTACAAATACGTACTTTGTTGAATTGGACATGAAATATAATAATGTAACTACGGGAAACAAAATTAGAACAATCTAATGAATACAGCCTATAAAAAGCAATAGTTTTAAAATCTTTTTTAGATTATTTAGCAAATTTGATCGCTCATCATTTGAAACTCATGAATAATAATTAAATTGGTCAACTCTTAATTTCTATGGAAGCTATACTCGAAAACAAAAAAAACGATCGGTTTTACCTTATTTATAGTTCACTTGCTGGATTTTTATTGATCGGATTTTATTACCTCTTGCGTTTTGCATTTTCACTCGGATTGGAAGCTTCTTTTTTGATCACCTTCCTTTTGTTTACGGTATTTTTCGATATTCGACATTTATTTCCCACGTATTCAAGAACCTTGTTTGATCGACATTTCATGACCGAGAATCGAAAATGGTTTCACCTGGCGTGGATTATTATTCTGTTTTTTCCAATAATTGGCTTTGTGTTATTATCGCAAGGAGAATTTTCATCCTACAATAGCTATATTGTTTTTGGATTCATGATTCGAGCTACCTATGTGCTCGGCTTTTATCATCTTGTAAAGCAAAACTGGGGATTTATGGCCATTTACAAGAAGAAATTTGGAGAACCTGAAGATGGATCAGATCGCTGGGAAAAAATCATGTTAATCAGTGGTGCCTTTATTTCTTTCGTTTATTTGTCGAAGTTGTCACCTGTTTGGTTCAATAGGGTAGACAATATTGCTTTCAATCCACCAGCCGAACAGTTGCAGTATGTGCTCGAGTTTTGGGAAAAGATTGCAATAAGTTGCTGTGGGGTAGGTTTGCTCTTTATTTTTATTGGGTTCGCACTCAAAGTTGTCCCTCAATTCAAAAAAGTTTCTCAAAATGTTGGTTTTCTATTTTTAGGCTTCTTCATTATCATCAAATGGATTTTAGAAGCAGGAAAGGATCCAGTCTTGAATTTCTTGCTAATTGCCTTGATTGTCCTATTTGTCTTATCTTCCGCGATAGTGATTCGTCGAACAGTGGTTCACAAAATCTATAACAAAGAGAAATTCTTAGTATTGATCTCGTCGTTGATTTTGTACAATGGAATTGCCCTTATTCCACTTGAAAATATACATCTTTTTGCCATGGCCGTTACTTTTCCGCACAACATTCAATATTTGCGTTTTGTGAATGTGTTCAATAAACGCTACTACGAGAATTCTAAAAATGATCATGGTTTCGCAAAAGTGCTAGCAACAAAAACCTTGCTATTCTTCGCTCTTTCATTAATATATTCTGTAGTTTTTGAAGCATTCAGAACTGGTATCGCATCGCTTCCCATTTACACAAGTTCGTTTGATTACTTTCGAAACCTAATAAGTGTGCTATTCTTAGGTATTGTGCTGCATCATTACTTTTTGGATGCTGTGATTTGGCGGGTACGAAAAGATAAAGATCTGAGCGAAATAGTTTAATTCGTAAGGTATTCATTGCTGCCCAGCTGAAAATAAAAGCGATTTTTTCTGACCAATTCTTTCTCAAAAACAGGACATCCTTCCTCATCCAATCGTGGATAATGAGGTGTATTTCGTTCTATTTTCTTGGGGAGGAATAGTAAATCATGCATGAGTCTATTTTGAACCGCGTGCCGAATATGCTCACTATCAATTCCGATGCGAGCTTGAGCAACTTGACCATAAAATGGAATTCGGTAATGAACTCCTGCGTATAACACCCCATGAGAAGTCCGCCCATACAACAAATCTTCTAAAACCCTAAATCCACTAGGCATTTTCTCCGTTTCAATGTGCTGCCAAATGGAATGTCTCGTTTCACCGGTCCAAATGTTTAATCCAGCGCTAATTTTCACATCCTCATTCAATCGATATTGCGCTACGAAATGACCTGTTCTGAAACGATCTTTATGTTGCCCTCCAAATACGTCGTTTTCGTGAATGATACTAAGTTTTTTGATGTGAAGTGCCCACGCGCCAGAGAATTGGGATGTCCCAGCATTGTCAAAATAGTAAATGTAATTGAATCCGACACCATAATTAAAAGACGTATTGTGAAGACTTGCATCCAATTCAAAGTCAGGAGTTTGTTGTCGTTTTCCAGCTAAAAGTTGAAGACCAAGACTAGTTCTATTTTCAATGAAATTTCTTCTTTTTCCATAGGAATTGATATTGAACTGGAAGCTATTACCAGCATTGACTTGAAAAAAGTAGTCGGTATAAAACGCATTGAGATTAATACCTAGGGCATTTACGTGTGTTCCAAAATTAAGCACAAGTCCAGCAGAAAGTCCGAAATGGCCATCAGTACTTTGATAGCTTTGAGCACTACTAAGCAAAGGAAGCATAAAAAAGAGGATTCGCAAAAAATGCATAAGCGAAAATAGTTCAAATATTGAAATTTCTTTCATACAAGAATTATTCCGATAAAAGGCTAGTTCCTCCGATTATCAATATTAAGAAGTGCTTTTAGATACAAACATTACATTTGCTGTATGAGAGTTGGAGGAAGAGTTTATTGGATTGCTCAAATTTTTGGTTGGTCAGCTTATGCTACGTTAGTGGTGATGGCTGCCTACGAAGACAATCCCGATAAAATGGATGTTCAAACTTTCTTAAACGCGCTGACCCTGGTTGTCGCGATGATTTTTTGGACTCACATGATGCGCTTAGCCTTTGTGCGATTAGGTTGGCTCGATTTAAAACCTTTTAAATTGCTTCCCAGAATCCTGATTTCATCACTTATCTGTGCCTTTTTAATTTCGGTTTCCACTACAGCAATATCCTTGTATATGACGCCGAAAGACTGGCAAGACATGTCATTTTTAAGTGAAATTGTATATGTTTTGTCTGTTTATATATTGGTGATTTTTTGGAATGCAATCTATTTCACTTTTCACTTTTTTCAGAAATCGAAAAAGCAAGAACTCAACAATATTTCTCTAGAAGCGAGTAAAAACGAAATAGAGTTGAAGAATCTTCGTTCTCAATTGAATCCACATTTTCTATTTAATTCCCTAAATAGCATCAAAGCATTGATTGAGTTAGAACCTGAAACGGCAAAAAAAGCCGTTACAACACTTTCGATATTATTGCGAAAATCTCTTGTGATGGGCAAGGAGAACTTAGTGCTGTTATCCGATGAATTAGAAATGGTAAAAAACTACCTTGATTTAGAGAAAATTCGTTTCGAAGAGCGCTTAATGATAGAATGGAAAACGGATGAATCTCTCAACTCAATGGAAGTGCCGCCGTTTATTTTACAAATGTTGGTAGAAAATGCGATTAAACATGGCATATCTAATCTGATGGATGGTGGTATCATTCGCATAGAATCCAGAAGAGAAGACGATGCAATTTATATTTCAGTGGAAAATTCTGGACAGTTATCGGAAAATATCGATACCGGAATTGGCTTGCAAAATATTAAGCGACGCTTGGATCTGCAATTCAATAAGAAAGTGGAGTTTGAGTTAATACAAAAGAATAATAAGGTTGTTGCACAATTAATTTTTTATGTAGCATGAAAACATTTAAAACCATCATTATCGACGATGAACGTTTGGCGCGTGAAGAGCTAAAAAATATGTTGAAAGATTTTCTCGAAATTGAAGTCATCGATGAAGCGGTGAATGGGGAAGATGGGCTAGCTAAAATTCAGTCGCAAAAACCCGATTTAATTTTTCTGGATGTTAACATGCCTGGGTTGAATGGCTTTGAAATGATTAAGAAATTAGAGGAAATTCCTCAGGTTATCTTTGTAACAGCCTATGACGAGTATGCTATTAAAGCTTTTGAGGTCAACGCTTTAGATTATATCTTGAAGCCAATCGACCCCGAGCGCTTGCGTGACGCAATAAGTAAGTTGACGCATAATGAAGAGGAGTTCGAAACGCATGAAAAAGAGACACCTCTGAGAAATGAACGTAAATTAACGATTCATGATCAAGTATTTATCAAAGACGGTGAAAAATGCTATTTCATTGAGTTGAGTAAAGTGCGAATGTTTGAATCAGAGGGTAATTATGTAAAGGTTTACTTTGACACATTTAAACCATTGGTTTTAAGATCACTAAATAGTTTTGAAGATCGACTTGATGGAGAGTTCTTTTTTAGGGCAAACAGAAAATTCATTGTAAATTTGCGATGGGTAGCTAAAATAGAGAACTGGTTCAATGGAGGCTTGATGATTGAGTTAACAGATGGTGTTAAAATCGAAATTTCCCGCCGCCAAGCAATCCGTTTCAAGGATTTAATGAGCTTTTAACGAAAGAGGATTTTCAAGAAATTGATTCCTTCCTTTGCTAGGATTGATAAGTTGACTTTTGAAAAAACCACACCAGGCTTCAATTCAACATTCACTGTCTTGATATCCAATTTCTTTCTTGCAGCAAGCTTAATAAACTCTAAATCAAATAAAAATCGATCGATGGTGGTACTTAAAAACACCGCTTTCCCTTTCGAATTAAATCCTTTGATACCGCACTGAGAATCATCTGTTGGAATTCGAAGAAAGGTTTTTAGAAAAAATCGTAAACTTTTGGAAATGATTTTACGTGATAGTGGCGTGTTTTTGTAATAGGAAGCTCCTCTGTGACCCAATACCACATCTGATCCTTTTTTTAACTCCTCAAAAAGAGCAATAAAGCTATCTTCTCGATAAGGAAAGTCGATATCAGTAAATACAATTATTTCTTCACTAGCTGAGCTGACACCTGTACGCAAAGCATTCCCTTTACCCTTGTTTTCTGGGTGATGAATGATTTTTGTGTTTGATAAGTTTGCCGTGATGTATTCAAAAAAATCAGGATTTACCCCCGAAGAAGCACCATCGTTGACAATAACAAGTTCAATGGAACTCTGTGTTCTTTCCGAAATACTTTTTACTGAATGGACAACATTTTTGTGCCAATCGAGTGGGGGATTATAACATGGAAGAACTAAACTGAATTGCATCTATTCTGTTTCAATCAATTCAATTCGATCCTCAAAAATATTGATTCTTTTTGCTTTGTACAGTTTTCCAATAGATTGCTTAAACATTTTTTTACTCATGCTCAATTGGTCACGAATATCGTCTGGATCACTTTTGTCTGAAAGATAAAGTACTTTATTCTCTTCCAGTAAGGAAAGTAGATTAGATTCAGCGCTATCAAAACGCTGTAAGGATGTTTCTTCAAAACGTAGGTCTAATTTTCCATCAGGCCGAACATTAGATACGAAGGCTGTTGTTAATTGTCCGCGTTGAATTGTTCGATTAACATCATTGTGATAGATGATCCCTCTGAACCGATCTTCAACAATCACAGTAATTCCAAGATCAGTGCTGTCACCAATTAAAATTTCAACTTCTTTTCCTAAATATTCTTGATCCTCACAAAGGTCGAGGTAACGATTAATCTTATTAGAAGCCATAAGTCGATTCGTTGCATCGTCAAGACGCAATGTCACCAAATAATAGCGGTCGGCCTCCATTTTTTTCTGCTGCTCTTTAAACGGAACAAACAAATCTTTCCCGAGGCGCAGTCCCCAATCAAGGAAAGCACCAAAAGGACCAACTTCTTTTACTTTTAAGTAGCGAAATTGATTCAAATAAATGAGTGGCTTTTCTGTGGTACAAATAATTCTATCTTCAGAATCTCGGTACACAAAAACGGGAATTTTGTCGCCAAGTGAATAATTTTCTTTTAAATATTGATTTGGCAACAACACGTCGTTACCTTCTTCATCACCTAAATAGAGACCAACACTAGCAATACGAAGGACCTCGAGTACATTTTCTTCCCCTAAAATCATGAATTAAAAATAAGCATTAGATGATGCAGGTTTGGAATTTATGATTAAACATGGAAGCTTTGTTTCATTGGTGATTAACACTTGAGCAAAGTTATCAAATTGAGGTAAAAGACTTTCAGTATGATAAGCAAGCGCAATCATGTCAATTTTTTGCTCCTTTGTATAATTGATAATCTTTTTAGTATACGCTCCACTTTTCTCCATCAATTGTACATTACATGGAACTGAGCGCTCACTGTATTGATTTTTCACAATCAATATTCTATTTTTCATTTGCTGACTGAGACCTTCATCGCTTTGCTTTTCACCAACAACATGCACGGAAGCTCCAAAAATTCCTGCCATGTCGCCAGCAACGTTGACAATTTGCAAACTTTCTTTACTTAGATCGATAGGTACAATAATATTTTTAATCTCGTTTAACGGAGTATCTTTTTGAACAATCAAGAAAGGAATATCAGCGCTAGTAATTACTTTCATAGCATTGGACCCAAATAATTTTTGAAGTCCAGTAGCACCATGCGTGCCCATAATCACTAATTGCGCTCCTTCATCTTCCGCAACCTTGCCAATTTCGTCAAAAATAGATCCTTCTCGAACAAGTTTTTTTATTTCAACACCATACGGCAATTCTTGGCGTGCTATAATAGCATCCATTTGTGAATTTGCTTTTAAAATTTCCGCTTTTGAAGCACAAAGGTGAAGGAGAATAATTTCTGACTTCACTTTTTTCCCCATGTGAAGAGCGTAGTTGAGAGCTGTTTCTCCGACAACTGAAAAGTCGTGAGGAACCAAATAGATATTTTTACTCATTGTAAAACGATTTATTCAAAAGTAATCATATTTAAACTTCTAGCAAAAAAATGTTCCTTTTCCATCAAAACAATGTCGTTAATAACTCTCAATTAAATTGATTTTCAGCTATTTACGTCTTTTTTTCTTCGTTCCCAACACAGAGCTCATTTGCGAAGGGTCGCGCTTGTCTTTAACATTAGGAATTTCATTTTTCGGATCTTTATTTTTTTCGTCATTCAACTGATCTTCAGGTGTCATAGCAGTGTGCTTGTATCCACCAGTAGGATCTTTTGAATCTTCCGGATTTATCCAACCTTGCTTAACTTCCTTCTCTTCAGGAAGTCCCGTTTTTTTATTCATCACTCGTATGGTGTGCGTTTTTTCAGCAGCAACTGGATTAACGCTAATGACATCTTCTTTAAGCACCCACTTACCATCATCATAATACATAGCATCGTACGACATATCAGGCACATAAAAAGAATAGAAACCTTCTAATCCTGGTGCTTCTGGCGATAAATGGTCGAAAATGATGCGTTTGTATTGATCATCGTATTTTAAGGACATTGTTGCCGTTTCTGAATGCTCAAAATAAACGCGTTTCAATGTTTTATCTTTCAACTTAAAAATCGGACTTCCTAATTTTGCCTGATTACCGACAAAATAAAGAGCATCAATCAGTTTTTTATTACTCGCAGCCGTTGCACCATCCCAACCAAGAAGGGTGTAAATTGTTTTTGAACCTTTCTTGACAGGAATTATTTTGTAATACAATGCCCCATACCAATCAGTTTGGGCTAAAATGTCTTCGGGTTGCTCAGGAAGCATGAAAGAATTATCGACTAATTCTACCAATTGAACACCTTTCTTTTTGTCTGTATTGTTAAGAATAAAGCAATGGTATACTTGCGTTTGGTCTGCCTGCTCAACATTCCAGTTGATAATGCGGACCATACCATCAGGACTATTAATAAAGCCAACAGATTTTAATTCAGAAAAAGGATAGGAGTATGCTTCCTCAAGTTCTAAGGTGCTTTTCAACAGCATCTTGAAATTTGAGTTGGCGATTTTTTTTGCAGCATCACCTTCAGCTTTTCGCAGCGTATCTAGCAGAACAACTAATTTCTGCTCATTCTCATACAATTGTTCTTGTTGCGCAAAAGCAGTGCTAATGGAAGCAATGAAGGCGATAAAAAAAGGAAACAGTTTCATGTTCATACTATCAGAAACGTATTTAAAGACAAATTGTTACTTGCAAAAACAACACCAACTATAAATTTTTCAACGCAGCGATCGTGGCGGTGGGATTTTCTGAGTTAAATACAAAGCTACCTGCCACCAAGACATCAGCACCAGCACCTACCAATTCTCTACCTGTGTCAAGATTTACACCACCATCAACCTCAATTAATGCGTGCGATCCACAGTGATTTATCAAATTTCTTGTCTGTTCAACTTTTAAGAGTGCATTGTTGATGAATTTTTGTCCACCAAAACCAGGATTCACCGACATGATCAGCACCAAATCAAGATCAGCTATTACATCTTGCAAAAAATCAACTGGAGTACTTGGATTTAAAGCTACCCCCGCCTTCATTCCAGACTCCTTGATGGATTGAATAGTGCGGTGCAAATGCGTACATGATTCATAATGAACCGTCAAAATATCTGCTCCAGCATTTTTAAAATCCTGAATATATAGATCTGGGTTTTTAATCATTAAATGCACATCCATTGGCTTTGTAGCATGCTTCTTAATAGCAGAGAGCACTGGAAATCCGAAAGAAATGTTGGGTACAAAAACGCCGTCCATTACGTCAATATGAAACCAATCGGCATTGGATTGATTGATCATTTCGGTGTCTCGCTGAATGTTAGCGAAATCACATGAAAGCATGGAAGGTGAAATAAGTACTGACATTTATTTTAGTTTTATTTACAAAGATAAGAGATTGACTCAAAACCATCCTTATTTATTGATATCTCGCATCGATTTTAAGAATTTTTCATCTCGATGATAAATATCTAAATAAAAAATCAAATCTTCCTCAGTTGCTACTACTGATTGGTATTCCACGTACACCGGCACAGGATCTATCAAACGAATCGGATAATTTTTCGCAACAATAAGTAAGCTATCCAAGGAGTCGCCAATTAGGTGATTTCCACGCCTTTTGTTGAGCGTTGAATCGTTGTTAAGCATCAATCTTGCTAAGGAATCGGGCAGGGCACAACGCATACATCCATGTGAGTAGGAGCGTACATCCGATTTAAAGAAATTCTTTTGGGGTGAATCATGAACATAGACACTATACTTGTTGTGAAATTCAAACTTCACGATGCCTAAACTGTTTTTTGGACCTGGTTCTTGCACAATTTTGTAAGGGAATGTTTTATTTGGAATCTTTTTCCAATTTACACTTGCAGGATCAATTTCAGTATCACCACGAAACAACTTGTAATTGTGACGTTTAATGTATCCACTATTCGCTTTCTGTGCAGGCAATATTTCTTTTGAACTAATGGAAAAAGGTACCGTCCAGTAGGGATATACAACAATAGTGTGGATTTTTGACTTTAATTGTGGGGTTTGATTCGAATATTTCCCAATAACAACGTTATGAACGCTTCTCAAAGTGTCATCAATCACATAGCGCAAAAGGTATTCAGGTAAATTAATGCGTACAAATTTAGATGGATATTGCACTTTCGTTCTAATTTTATCCAGCGTTAATGCAGCTCTCAAAATTTTATCATACGTACTTTCATTTAATGCCGTAGCTGTGTGCGTGCCCACTTTTCCATCTGGTTTTAAGCCATTTTGAATTTGAAAAGTTTTTAATGCTTTATCAAAAAGAATATTCGAAGTATCGATTGACGAGAGATAGCCCTTTAAATGCAAAGCTTGTGCAGCATTTTTTTTCCAATTAACAGAATCCTCTTTAATTGATTTTACTTGAAAAGTGGTTCGATCTAGTGGGTACAAAGAACAAAATTCATATATTTTTCGCGCTAAAAATTGATAATTCGAATCGGCACTTGAACATGTAAATAGATATTCAGGGAGTTCTTTAAAATCATTTTTCGCTAGTAAATTGTCATATGCAGACTGTTGCGAGCATTTCGGTGTTGTATAGATCGAATCTTTAAAAAAACCATTTTGAATGTCGTGCAGCATAATGGAACTTTTCGCCGTCATCAAAATATCCGCAATGATTGGATGTTTCTCGTTTTTGGCTTGTAAAGCAATTCTGTTTTCTGGAATTCCATACCACAGTGGGCGATCAACTAAATCTTTTATTTTTGATCCTTTTTCTGAAAGTGTTAAATTAGAATCTGGACCTTGAAACCACAGTAGTTTATAGTTATTCTTTTTGTAACGATCTGATAACCATTGAATAACTGAGTCGTTAAGTTGCAATTGATTTTTTAATTCACCCTCCAAGCACATTTTTAGCTTTGAAGCGCTTTTAATTTTCTTAGAAAATAAAAGATTTTCTTTCGGCTTGTTATCACCTTGATTAGTACAAGAGTACAGCACTAAAGCAATAGAAAGAGCTGAGAATAACGTGGTAGGAAAGCGCATTAATAGTTTATTTTAGCTTAAATTTATATCAAAATAATTACAAATGGTCGTTTCAGTACTATTAATTTTAATTGGAATAACTTCCCTGATTTCATACAACGGCTTTAATGACCAGCGAATTAGTCAAAAACTTGCTTTTTCGCCTTATTTAATTGTGCATCACAAAGAATGGCATAGAATGATAAGTCATGTCTTAATTCATGCCGATTTTACGCATTTACTTTTCAATATGATGTCGCTCTATTTCTTAGGAACGGCCTTAGAAAATAGCTTAATCCTGCAATACGGGGTGCAACTGGGTGAAATACATTTCTTATTGATTTACATTTTGGGAGGAATTTTCGCAGGTGCATATCCATTATTCAAACATCGCGACAACCCAAATTACCAAGCGGTTGGTGCTTCAGGAGCTGTTGCTGCCGTTATTTTCGCATGTATTATTTGGAATCCGGGTATGGAATTGTTACTTTTTATGATACCAATTCCAATTCCGGCTTATATTTTTGGGCCGGTTTATCTTGCTATTGAGTATTTTCAGCACAGAAGAGGAGGGACGGGAGTTGCACACGATGCGCACATTGGTGGGGCTATTTTTGGCATTATTTACATTTTATTTATTAATATTGAAAAAGGAACACACTTTCTCGATAATTTATAGTACCTACTTATGCTTTATATCAATAATAACGGAACAGTTTTAAGCAATGATGCCCCTACAATTTATGCAGGAAACCGAGCACATTTGTATGGTGATGGTGTTTTTGAAAGCATTCGAATTTTGAATGGGAAGCCATTGAATTTGGAAAATCATATCGTTAGAATGCTGGAAGGTGCGAAGGCGATTAAGATGAGATCTCCTAATTTCTATACCACCTCGTTTTTTGAAGATCGAATTTTAGAATTGTGCCGAAAATCTGAAATTACAGAAGGAGGGAAGTGCAGGATTTCTATTGATCGTGAAATTGGTGGTTCATTTCGACCAGATTCAAACGAAACTACCTATTTTATTGAAGTATACCCTTATGAGAGCAACAGTTTCGAGTTAAATTCTAAAGGAATGGAAGTTGACTTATTTACTGAAATGAAAAAGGAGAAGAATTTTCTTTCTAACTATAAAACTAAAAATGGCCTCATGTATGTGATGGCTGCAATTAATGCGCAAGGTAGAAACTTAGACGACCTTTTAATTTCTAGTGATAGAGGAGGGATTTTAGAAAGTTCGAACTCCAATTTATTTGTGGTGAGTAATGGTGTTTTATACACCCCAGGCTTAGACGAAGGATGCATTGCTGGAACCATGCGCATGCAAATCATTAACTTGGCTTTACAAAACAAAATTAAAGTGTACGAAAGTACTATTATGCCTCAACACTTGTTGGCAGCCGATGAAATTTTCCTTACGAACGCCATTCGTGGTATCAATTGGGTAAGCGGTTATCGCACAAAACGCTATTTTAACAATATGTCGAGAAAGCTAGTGGCGATCTTGAATGATCATTGGGAACAAAATTAATCACTTCGAGTAAAACTTTAAGTGAATTCTACAGTAATTTCCATAACACTTGGATTAGGTATTGGTCTCGGCGCTTTGATCGGTTATTCGCGGTTAACACTCAAAAAAGGAACATTAAGTCGTGACCCAAATCGACCTTTTCCGCATCAATGGCGAAGTATTTTAACGCGAAAAGTACAGTTTTACAATCGCTTGAATACCTTAGATAAGGCAAAATTTGAAAAGCGAGTTCATATCTTTTTATTGAATGTACAAATTGTTGGAATGAATACAGTTGTCACGCACGAAGATCGAATTTTAGTAGCTTCTGGAGCCGTAATTCCAGTTTTTGGATTTCAGAAATGGCATTATGCTAACCTTACTTTAGTAGAGATTTATCCTGATAAGTTTCAAATTGGCAATACCGATCAATTTGCAAACGGATTGGTTGGTAGTGGCGCAATGGAGGGAAAAATGAAATTGTCTCGACGAGCACTTGTAGATGGTTTTACCAATCAAGATAATCAGCAAAATGTGGCTATTCATGAATTTGTGCATCTCTTAGATCAACAGGACGGTAAAATTGATGGCGTACTGCGCACTATATTATCTGATGTTGATGTGGATCTATGGATGCAGGTAGTTCGCAACAACATGAAATTAATTGACCAGGGAAATTCGATTATTCGTGACTATGGAAAAACCAACGAAGCAGAATTTTTTGCTGTGGCCAGCGAATTTTTTTTTGAAAGTCCAGATTTGTTAGCAAGAGAACAACCATTGCTGTTTGATGCGATAAGTAAGTTTTACAATCCGGTATAGATAGATTGATGGTTGCTAAGCATTGAATATAGATTAAAGTTATTTGTCTTATAATTAATATTATGTTAAATAGTTATTAGGAACTTGCAAACCATTACTAATTTACTTCCACCCGAGAACGCTACATCCAACTCTATTTCTTAAATTTGCTGTATGTGGAGATTCTTATGCATTACAATAGTACTTCTTACACTATCTTCTTGTAGCACCAATTCAAATTCAGAATATGAATTACCGAAAGACGTTTTACTTTATGATAGTCAATTAATATCACCGTTTTTTATCGAACAACTCACTGAGGATCCGATAAAAGAAATTCCAGCGTGGAATGATTCACTCATTAAGTTGCTCGCCATCAGTCAAATTCAAATTGAAGCTTGGGGTTTAGATAATTCTGAGATCAGCCTCGAGGAATTCAAATTTAACTTTCGTCGACAAGGCTTACTCTATAAATACCTCCACACAAACAATAGTGCAAAACCTGCTACAACTACCGAAATTCATTACAAAGCAAGTACTTCGCTAGAATCGGCTGTGGTGAAGAAATATTACAATGAATTGACAAATCAACGAATTGTTATGTTAAATAGTAATGATCGCATCGACATTGTTCGAACGCGTAATAAATCGTTTTCTGATACTACTCGTATCTTTGGAACAATACAAAAGCCAAAAATTATTATTCACAAATCAGGAAACTACTGCCTAAGTATCAATTTTATTCTGGATGAAAATGCGCCGGTAGACAATATCGCTTCTATCTGCGAACATTACGCTGTTGATCTCGCTGCTATCAAAAATGCTGAAATGAGTGTTACGTACGTCAACAAAAAGTACCAACCACAAAATGCCTTTCACCTCAATGATGAATTTATTCAAACCGATTTGTTAGCGACTTGGGAGTACGAGAATGGCATGCTTCACTCCTATTCCAGATCTATCAACGGAAATTTGATCAAAGACTATCTTTTTAAGTATGCTAAAAACAAATTACTTAAGTCGTTTGTTTACAATCAAATGGATTATTCAGTAAAGTACAATTGATGCTTTCAAAAGAGGAACGTAAGCAGCGCAATATTCTATTTTGGGATCTTTTTAAAAAAGAAACGAGAGGTATCCCTTCTTCCAACGGACGGAAAATGAATTGGGTCAATTACCCGACGGATGTGAAAACTATTTTTTTGCGCATGGAATTGGAGCACGATGCTGTTCGACTTTGCTTTGATATCCAGGCGAAAGATGATGGAATTAGAGCAATCTTGTATGAACAGATGACGGAATTGAAAAAAGTGTTGGAAAATTGCATGACTTGGGAAACACGATGGCTAGAGCACTATCCAACGAAAGATGGTCGTGTTATTTCACGTATTTTATGGGAAAATACAGAACTCAATTTTTACAACAATGACGATTTTCCACAAATTATTAATTTTCTCAAAGATCGAATCGTGGAATTTGACAATTTTTATCAGGAATTCAAAGACATTCTCGTTGCCTTGGCTGAATAATTATTACATTTGTGATATGTCAAAATGCTTTTCATTCGTATTTATATTGGGATTTATAGCTCAATCTACTGCTCAAACAGATGTGTTATTTACTGATTTCCAATTGGGAATTCCAGCAAGTTTCACCTTAATCGATAATGATGGTTTTACGCCAGACGATGCTGTTGCAGAATACAGTAATGCATGGATTTCTAAGCCCGATCCAGAAGATGGAACAAATTTAACAGCCTCGTCAACTTCTTACTTTTCTCCAACTGGAACTGCAAGTCGCTGGTTGATTACTAATCAAATGACCTTAGGAAGTTTTGGGAACTTCATGACTTGGAATGCAAAATCACACGATCCATCGTTCCCTGATGGTTACTTAGTATTGGTTTCAACGACATCTAACCAAATTGCTGATTTTACAGATACTATTGGAAATGTTAATGGAGAATATGCTGATTGGACAGCAAGATCGATTGACTTGTCGGCAGAAGGTTACAATAATCAAACAGTATATTTTGCATTTGTGAATAAGACTAACAATGGCTTTAAATTGTACTTAGACAGTCTTCATGTTTGGAAAGAAGATCCAGTAGGAATCAATGAAACTGAAGAAGTTCAATTAGCAATGTATCCAAATCCATTTACGAATTCGATTTCTATAAAAGCAGATTTTCAAGTAGATTACATTGAATTACTTGATTTCAATGGTAAGTTGTTAGCCACAAAAGAATCTTCCAACGTCATCAATACAGAATTTTTAAAGCCAGGCATTTACCTTGTTAAAGTGTATGCAAATAATAAAGTGTACGTTCGAAAGGTGATTAAAAATTAAGCTCCGGTAGCGGAATAATTTCTAATTTGTAACTGAGATCAGATTCTTTTGTTGGTGCAAGAATCACTTTATTCTCTTCCATACTAACGATTTTGAAATCCCACTTTTCATTTTGGAAGTACAAGGTAATTTTTTTATCCGAAGAATATACTGAATATTCCCCCTTTTTTCCTGCCTGTGTTCCTAGTTTCTTTAGCGCTTGGAAGTAGCATTTTCCGCTATTGTAAAAGATTACAATATCTTTATCATTGGGGAGTTTTGGAGCAAAATTTTTGTCGCCTACCATTACTTTATTCAACATCCAAACTTTACTGTTTCCATCATTAAACAATGATTCATAGTTGACAGCATGGAATTCGTTGTTGTCGATGCAAGATGTGAGTAGCAACAATCCCAATGAAAGAGCAAACAACTTCATTAAAATAACATTTTTCGGATTGATAAAACTAGTTCTAAATTAACCTCCAAAAAGGTTTAATTAGTTGATAATTTGAAATCGTTTGGTACTATTACCTATTTTAAGTAGGTATATCGCTGATTTTAAATATGATACATCTATCATTTCAGAGCCTAAGACGCTACCGTTGGCAATCTCAACACCCATTAAATCGAAAATTTCATAGTTTATTGCCGAATCAAAATTGCCTTTAAGCCAAAAAGATCCGTTATTAGGATTTGGATATATCTCAAATTCACTCATTTCATTCTCATTCAAGCCCAACTCAGTGCAACCAATTAATCCATTAATGTTGTACTTAGAAACAAAATTCCAAACTTCTTTTGATGCGTTGATGTCGTAATTTGTTCCCGAAATCGGAAATGCACTTCCCGCCCAGGTATGAGCTCCTCCTGTAATTTTAAAATGTACCACTTCAGTGCAATTATCGCCATTACTATACACTATTTTTTCAACCGTGCTCCCGTCTGTTGTATTGGTGTTCGAAATTGCTGTTGTTGTTGGAGCATCACAATTATTGTAATTAGACCAATGCGTTAAAAGAGATGACATTGAAGCTGACCAACCTGCACCACCATTATAAGGTACAGTTCCATCTGCTGTGCCGTGAATTTGCAAGACTGGTGTAGGGTGTGTTGCATCACAATTCGACATCGTAAATGGTACAATTGAGCCTGTAACAGAACCAATGGCTGCAATTCGATTACTTAAATTACATGCTAAATGGAAACTCATAAATCCACCATTCGACATTCCAGTTGAATAAACTCTACTTTGATCAATAGCATAGTCAGCAGCAATAGAGTCAATTAGCGCCTCAGTAAAGCCAACATCATCTGTTCCACTTCCACCCCATCCTACATTGAAATGCGTTGTACTTGTATTATCTACAGTACCTTGAGGGTGAACAATGAGGAATCCTGCTGTATCGGCAATTGGACGAAAGTCGCCGTAAAAAATCTGTTGACTTGAACTACTTCCATAACCATGAAAGTTAAAAAGTAGAGGAACATCTGAAGATCCGTCGTAATTCGCTGGAACATAAAGGATATAAGTTCTTGTGATTCCATCGTGCAGTATGGAACCATTGATGGTTTGTTGAGCGTTTAACCGCGAAAACGCAGCGACAAATAATAGAAATACGAGTGCTTTTTTCATGTCATAAATATATCAATAAAGTGATAACAATTGTGCTATTTCAAAATAGAATAATCAATAGGACTTTGAATTTCGATCGATGATCCAGCAATCAAGTAATACTACTAATCGATATCAAAAGAACATGTTTTGTTGCGAAAGCACTTTTTTAATTTCCACCTTCATTGAATCTTTAAATGCCTCTTTCACTGGCCCGCCCCAGTTATCGCCTTGAATTACCTCTACTGAAGCGAATTCATATTTGGCACCATTCCAAGAAAAATAACAATTATAAAAAATGGGTTCGTCCTCCTCTCTTCCATTGAAGCGCAGCAGAAGATCATCATAACCTGTAGACGATTTTCGTGTTCCAATCAAATTTGCCACAAATCCATTCGCCTTCACCAATTGCCCACGTTCTCTAACGAATACCAATAATCTACGCAGTGGAAATCCTGATACTTTTGATTTGATTTGCAACAAGAAACTATTTTCAAGCGGAATTTGCTTGTTCATAGCGAAAAACTTAAAAAACTTGGGACTACACGATGGGTGGTCATAATCAGTTGTATCTGACGTTTTTTCAGAACATAAATTCAACTCCTTCAGCAGGTCCTTCATCTTTGGATTTTCAAAAGCCTCATCAGAAAACAAGGTCTCGATGGGTGTAATATCAGATGCCTTTGATGTAACTTCCTTGTCTTTAGCTTTGACACCTTCATTATCCCCGCACGAGCTTATTGCTAATATCGTTGCAAAAAAAAGGCAAAATTTTAGAACTATTTTCATGATTTTAATAACTTAATTCCCTTAAAAAGTAACGTTAAAGTGGAAAAACTTGCAGTGCTAATTGCTGTGCGGCTTGAAATTCATTCAAGTTGATTCCGGTTTCAATATTGTTTTCTACCATCCACTCTACCATTAATTCAGTTGGCATATTGCCAGTAAGATCGTCTTTCGCCATTGGACAGCCTCCAAATCCTTTAATTGCACCATCGAAACGTCTACAACCACTTTCGTAAGCCGCTTGCACCAAGTTTCGTGCATTGTGTGGTAAGGTATGTAAGTGTGCTCCAAATTCTACTTTTGGTAATGAAGGAATTAGATGCTGGTACAAATAATTCACATCCTCAATACTTGCAGTGCCAATGGTGTCACTTACAGCTAAAATGTTAATTCCAAGTTCAGAATAAAGCCGTTGCGACCAATTGAAAACAATTTCCGCATCCCAATGCTCTCCGTAAGGATTTCCAAAACCCATCGATAAATAAACGACTAATTTCTTTCCTGCTCTATCCGCTAATGCTTTGATGTTTTCAACCCGCTTGACAGCATCAGCAATCGTAGAGTTTGTATTTCTCAATTGGAATTGCTCAGAGACCGAAAATGGAAATCCAAGATAACTAATTTCGTCAAATTGAACAGCATCCTCTGCTCCGCGCTCATTAGCAATAATAGCTAGCAATTTGGTTTTTTCTACATTCTTTAAGTGGCTGAGGACTTGAGCAGTGTCCCGCATTTGAGGAATGGCCTTGGGTGACACAAAACTACCAAAGTCGATACTATCGAAGCCGCATTCAATCAATTGATTAATGTAATTGGCCTTTACTTCAGTGGGAATGAAGTCATGAAGTCCTTGCATTGCATCGCGTGGACATTCAATTATTTTAACGTTTTCCTTCATATTGCTTCAAGATAGCATTATTAATTTTCTTTACCAATCCTGGGCCTTCATAGATGAATCCAGTGTATAATTGCACCAGCGAAGCACCGGCATCCAATTTCTCAAGAGCCTCTTCTGCTGAATGAATTCCACCAACCCCAATGATAGGGAATGCTTTATTTGATTTTTCCGAAAGATATCGAATAACTTCTGTTGATCTTTCGCTAAGCGGTTTGCCTGAAATCCCGCCAGCACCTAACGCTTCAACAATTTTTGAATCTGTTGTCAAACCCGATCGATCAATAGTTGTATTGGTGGCAATCACGCCATCAATGTTCGTTTCAGCAACAATTTCAATGATGTCATCCAATTGTTCGTTGGTTAAATCGGGTGCAATTTTCAGAAGAATTGGTTTTTGTTTAACATTGTTTCTATTTTCGATCATCAGGGTACTCAACAATTCTTTTAGTGGTTCCTTTTCTTGCAGTGCCCGCAAGTTGGGTGTATTTGGAGACGATACATTCACCACGAAATAATCAACATAATTAAACAATGCTTGAAATGATTTCACGTAATCGGAAGTAGCATCTTCGTTCGGGGTCACTTTATTCTTACCTATGTTTCCTCCAATAATAATATTGGTTTTTCTGTTACGCAGATTGGCTACCATAGCCTCCACTCCATTATTATTGAATCCCATTCTATTGAGGATGGCTTCATCTTCTTTTAATCTAAATAGACGAGGCTTATCATTTCCATCTTGAGCCAAAGGCGTAACGGTACCCACTTCAATAAATCCAAAACCACAATGTTGTAAGTCTTGAAACATAGAAGCATTCTTATCAAATCCTGCTGCTAAGCCCACTGGGTTAGGGAATTTTATTCCGAACACAACTGTCTCCAATCTTGAATCATCAACTGCGTAGCATTTTCTGAAGAAAAATTTACCGGAAGGAATTTTTAATACAAATTTTAATAGTGCAGCTGTAAAATAGTGAACCTTTTCAGGATCAAATAAAAACAAAGTGCTTCGCAGTAATTTATACATAGTACAAAAATAGAGATAAAAAAAAAGACCTCACTTGGAGGTCTTAAGTATTTTTAAAAAACAATCAACAGATTAGAATTTGTAACGACCTCTATTGAATTGGTACATTCTACGTTGCTTACTGTTGTTTTTATACGTTAAATTTCGTGCAAATACAATATTTAATGTGTAATAAGCATCTTTTTGTTTTTGACCTCTCACTTGACCTGGCGCAAACCAAGTAGCATTTTGGGAAGCTGGGTTTGACAAATAAGCTGCTGCAGGTGACCCAAGTGCTGCTGGATCGTAATATACACCGCCAACATCATCAATATAGTCAGAGAATGTTTTAATGTAAGTGGCTTCAATGCCCATTCTCCACATTTGACCTAAGCCCATTCTAAATCCAATTCCAAAAGGAATAGTTGCAGTAATACCTAGATATTTTTTTGGACCACCAGTCATTCCTTGACCTTCTGTATTTAAACCTTTAAGATTTACCCAATCTCCTTGATACTGAGCTTGAGGATTGTAGTATAATGCACCTGCACCTGTGTACACGTACAAACGAAAGTTTTTATCTTTAAAGTATTTATGTCCTGGTAGTTTGTAGCGAGCACCAAATTTTTCATTGGCATAAATGATAAACTCAATTCTTTGTTGAATCTCAAAAGAAAAAGATCTGAAATGCAAATTTCTGCTATTACGAATAATTTCATTCGTCATTGCATCATTTCCTCTCAACCACATGAAATTTACCGTAGTCGAAGTTGCAAACATAGGGTGAAAACGGAATCTATAACCTAGCATCCCACTAATTCCAGTTGAAGGCAAATCAATATCAACTAAAGAGTAGTCTTTACCAATTCTATCTCTTCCCCCTAAATCCCCAGTAAATTGAGACGCCCCAATTCCGAAGATCACTTCTTTCTTATTTAATGACCAGTTTTTTTGAGTATTAAAGTTAGTATGTTGCCCAAAAACAACAGTTGTAAATACTAAAAAGAAGATAGATAATAAGTTTTTCATAATAGATTTTCAGTGCTTATACTTAAAAACGACATAAAAGTACAACAAATATCTTGAAAACTAAATAATCGGTATTATTTTTTTATGAAAAATCAATTGTTAACTTAATTTCAAGGCTTAATTACTTGCAATAATCTGAAAATTCATTGCTGGTGAAACGTACTTGGATGTACTACTTTCAGAAATAATATCGGTAATAAACATCAATTGCCCATTACCTTCTTTTTTCAACGCTTCACAAACATTTGTAGGAATTTTATCGCCCTGAATGTTCAATGAAATTCCATCATTATTTCCAGTTAAAAGAAGTTTAAACGATACCACTTTTAAATTTTCATCCTCAAAACGAATCGTTGGATCTGAGCATAATTTATCAATTGAAATAACTCCTTCTTGCAAACCGCCAATACTTGGTAATTTTGATTTCTTCTTTTGCGGAGCTTGTGCATCTGTAGTTGCAGACGGTGGCGCTATGTCAGCATGTGACATTGGCAGGCTATAGTTCATTTCTCGCACTTTTATCTCCTTTACCTTTTGTGCTTTCGCTGGCTTCTTACTTTTTGAAGTTGGCGAGAATCCTGCAACTGCTATTTTAGTAGCGGGTAGCTTTTGCTGAGTGGTTTTAGAACTGACTATTTCGACGTTTGTAGCTTCTTTATTATCGAAGTTAATGGCGCCAATAGTGAGTACTAAAGCGATACTCGACAAGCCAATTACCCCGTAAAAAAGAGGTTTCTTCCATACGGGGATTTGACTGTACTTATACTGTGATAAAATGTGTTGAAAATTCTGTTTTGATTGAATTTGTTCCGTGTCCAGCGGTTTACGATCCAAATTGATTTTCCGTGTTTCCATAATTAATTTTCGTAGAATTAAATAAAGTTTTTAGTTTTTCAATTGCTCGAAAAGCTTTTACTTTCGCGTTATTTTCTGTAATGTCTAAAATGTCGCCAATTTCTTTAAATGAACGTTTCTCAAAAAAACGCATTTCAATTAATTGAAGATCTTTTTCTTTGACCAACTTCAAACAGTGAAGCAGTTTTTGTTTGTTCTCTTCTCGGTCATCTTCTTCCATTTCGTCAATCATCTGAAATAAGTGCACATTCTCAACATTCACTGTTCGTTGCGCTTTCTTATCGCGAAATGACTGATACAATTCGCTTTTAGCAATTCGATACAACCAAGAGCTAAATGGCACACCTCTGTATTCGAAGCGATGAATATTATTCAATGCTTTCAAAAACACTTGAGACGTTACATCAAAAGCTAAATCTTGGTCATCCATCCGTTGATAGATGTAACGAAATATTTGCTCATGGTACTTTCTGTACAAAGGTCCAAATTGAGCTGGATCTCTTTGCGCTTCTCTTACCAAAACCAACTCCTCCTCTATTCGTTGGCTCGACTGGTGATACATCGGGTTCACTGCCATGGTTTTTGGTTTTATAGTTTATTTAAAGCTTGCAGGCTTTCTGCAATAACGATAGTGTTTCTATTCGTTACACAGATAAAACAAAAACTTGACCAACTTTATCAATATATTTCAAAATTGTTTATTAGCTTGTTCCTGCCTTATATTCTTCTAACGTTGATAACTACTGTTTAGTATCTACCAAATAAAATCGTTTATTGTTAAATTTGTTTTTTATATGCCCTTAAAATGAATGTTGGTTCAGTCCCTCTTGCTGAAAGAATGCGCCCCAAAGATCTCGATGATTATATCGGGCAGGAGCACTTATTGCATTCCGGAGCTGCATTTCGAAGAGCACTCGATAGTGGAATCTTGCCTTCAATTATTTTGTGGGGACCTCCAGGAGTCGGAAAAACAACGCTTGCACACTTAATTGCAAAGTATTTAGACCGGCCATTTTATACTCTTTCAGCGATTTCCTCTGGGGTTAAGGACGTTCGAGACATCATTCAGCAAGCTGAAAAAACATCGATGTTTAATCAAGGTGGAACGATTTTATTTATTGATGAAATTCACCGCTTCTCGAAATCTCAGCAAGATTCTCTGCTTGGAGCAGTAGAAAAAGGTGTCGTCACCTTAATTGGCGCAACCACAGAAAATCCTTCTTTCGAAGTGATCTCCGCCCTACTTTCTCGTTGTCAAGTGTACACGCTAGAGCAACACACTAAAGAAAACTTGACGAAATTACTCGAGAAAGCTATCCTAGAAGATGAGCAGTTGGCTACAAAAAAAATAGTCTTAGCGGAAACTTCTGCATTATTGGCAATTTCAGGCGGCGATGCTAGAAAATTATTGAATGTTTTTGAAATTATTATTGGGACTTTTGTTGCAGCTGCAACGATTACAATTACAGATAAGTTAGTCTCGGAAGTTGCTCAACGCAGCTTGGCCCTGTATGACAAGGATGGTGAGCAACATTATGATATTATTTCTGCGTTCATAAAATCGATTCGCGGAAGTGATCCAAATGCGGCGGTTTATTGGCTTGCGAGAATGGTTGAAGGTGGCGAAGACCCTAAATTTATAGCACGAAGATTATTGATTTTAGCTTCGGAAGATATTGGGCTTGCTAATCCAAATGCTTTGTTGATGGCCAATAATTGCTTTCAAGCAGTTGCTGTCATTGGCTGGCCAGAGTCGCGGATAATTCTATCGAATTGTGCCATCTATTTGGCGAGTTCACCCAAGGGTAACGCAGCTTACATGGCAATCAACATGGCACAAGAAGAGGTGAAGAAAAGTGGTGATCTTCCCATTCCAATCCCCTTGCGAAATGCACCAACTAAGTTGATGAAAGACCTAAATTATGGTAAAGGGTATGAATACGCACACGACTTCCCAGGGAACTTTGTCGATATGGAATTTTTACCCGCTGAAATTGTTGGAAAATCGTTTTTTAAAGCTGGAAGTAATCCGCGCGAAATAGAAATCGAAGAGACTATTAATAAACTCTGGAAAGGAAAATACAAGTAATGGGATCGAAATTAGGATATTATTTGTTTGTGCGACCGTTATCGATGTTGCCTCTTTCCGTTTTGTATGTCTTTTCAGATCTTTTTTATCTCTTAACAATTTCTGTTTTTCCTTATCGCAAGAAAGTGATTTCCGAAAATCTAAAACGTTCATTTCCAAAATTATCTGAAAAGAAAATCAAAGCAATTAGACGTCAATTTTATCGTCATTTTGCAGATATTTTGGTGGAGGGAATAGCCAATTTACACCTTTCTAAAAAACAATTAGAGAAAAGAGTGCGTGTACTAAATCCTGAAGTCATGGATGCACTTTTTAACGAAGGAAAAAGTGTCGTGTTAGTTGGTGGACACTTTAATAACTGGGAATGGGTTATTTCTTCCCAGAACTTCCTTTTCAAACACCAAGCTTTTGGCATCGGAATGCCCATGTCAAACAAATTTTGGGACGCCAAAGTCAATGCCAAGCGACAACGTTTTGGAATGAATGTCATTCATGCAGGAAACTTCAAAGAAGCGCTTGCAGAGGAAAAGGGTTCACCAATAGCTGTGCTAACATTGTCTGATCAGGCACCTGGAGATGCTAGAAAAAGCTATTGGATGGAATTTCTTAATCAACAAACTCCAGTTCTTTTCGGCACAGAAATGATGGCGCATGATTACAATTTTGCCGTAGTATTCTTTTCGTTAAAAAAAATAAAGCGAGGAAGTTACACAATGGAACTAAAATTGATTACAGAAAATCCAAAAGAAATGAAGTGGGGGGAAATAACAGAAGCTCATGTGCATTTACTGGAAAAAGAAATCAATGAGAATCCTCCATATTGGCTTTGGTCGCACAAACGTTGGAAACGTGAAATTCCAAAAAATCTTATTGAATTAAAGAAGGAACAACATGCAAAATTTAATAGTCGTTTTGGTTACTAGTATCTTTTTCGGATCTATATCAATCGCACAAAATAAATACCAACGAAAAAATGAAACTGCAGAAGTATTGAAGTACGCTGAAGGTAATTTATATTCTAGAAGTTTAATAGTTCGAGGAAACTCATTGTTTATAGCTAATTCAAATGGCACACTATATAAATATGACTTATTAGCTGGGACATCAATAAATATGATGGAAAACAAAAAGTTCGAAGAAATGCGCGATTTAGCATTGGTAAATGACACTTTATATGGCATGCAGAGTGGTAGCTATGGTATCTTGGCTCAATTCACACTCGACAAATTCAAGCAATACATCTTGCCAAGCGGAAACATTTGGCACAAGGTCTTTTTAGATGGAATGGACTTCCATCACAACATTGGATTCATCATGGGAGACCCCGTTGATGGCTTCTTTAAATTGTCTTACTCACTTGATGCAGGGCGATCTTGGAAAGCATGCGATGGAAAGGTTGAAAGCTTTGAAGATGAAGCTGGTTTTGCAGCAAGTGGCACCAATGTTCAAGTGTTAAATGACAGTACTTTCTTGTTTGTATCTGGAGGTAAAAAAAGTCGATTTTTTATTTCGAGTGATCGAGGAAACACATGGAAGTCGACCTCATTACCCTACCTTACCTCCATCTCAAGTGGTGCTTTTTCCATTCATATGCAAGATGCAGTTAATGGTGTTTTGGTGGGTGGAGATTATGCAAATCCTGACTTAAACATGAATTGTGCATACTACACTGACGATGGCGGAGAATTTTGGATGAATGCAGAACAACAACCTCGTGGCTATCGATCATGTGTTATTTTGGCGGAAAAATATTACTATAGTTGTGGAACAAACGGAATTGACGTTTCTTTTGATAATGGTGTAGAATGGATACCGTTTGCTGATGGAAATTTCTTTTCGATGTGTAATGACAAGGAAAAACTTTATGCCACTATGAAAAATGGGGAGATAAAAGTCTTTGATCTACTGAAAAAGAAATAATATGATTGCTTCAATTATTGCAGAAATAAAAGGCCAATTCGCAAATGATACGAGCGGTCACGATTGGTTCCATATTCTACGCGTACACAAAATGGCTTGCTATCTTCAAGAAAAAGAAGGTGGAGATCTTGAAATCATTGAATTAGCATCATTATTACACGATATTTCTGATCACAAAATGAATGGTGGAATTTTTAACGATGGTGGAAATGTAGCACGAAAGATTTTGCACAAACACAACTACGATCCTTTAAAAACAGAAGCAGTTGTCTCCATTATTGATGCCGTATCATTTAAAGGAGCATTAGTGAAAGACAAAATGGATTCCTTGGAGGGCAAAATTGTGCAAGATGCAGATCGATTAGATGCCATTGGCGCTATGGGAATAGCTCGAGCATTTGCATATGGAGGTCATAAAAACAGGCCGATGTACCAACCAGATATTTTACCTGAGCAACACGAAGACTTCCTGACCTACGCTAAATCTGAAGGCCATACGATAAATCACTTTTATGAAAAATTACTACTTTTAAAAGATCGTTTAAATACGGAAAGTGCAAGAAAAATCGGTCAAAAGCGACATGATTTTATGGAAACTTTTTTAGCGCAATTTTATAAAGAGTGGAATACCGAAACTGAATAACATGGAACAAAAAAAATATAGTATAGGAATTGACATTGGAGGTACTGGCGTTGAATACGGCATTGTTAGTCATGATGGTGAAGTGCTGTACTCGAATAATCTGACAACGGCTAATTTTCCTGAGCCAGAGCAGTTGGTAGAAACTATTTGGAAGGATGAAACAATTCAAACACATCTTCCAGACATCCTAGGTGTGGGCGTTGGTGCCCCAAATGGAAATTATTTTCATGGTACAATTGAGTTTGCTCCCAATCTTAAATGGAAAGGAATTGTGCCACTAGCTCAACTATTTAAAGATCGATTCAATCTTCCAATATTTCTTACAAATGATGCAAATGCTGCCGCTATCGGTGAAAGAATTTTTGGTGCGGCGAAATACTTAAACGACTTTGTTTTAATCACTCTTGGCACTGGTGTTGGTAGTGGCGTGGTGTCCAACGGCCAATTAATTTATGGTCATGATGGATTTGCTGGTGAATATGGTCATATCCGAGTAATTCCTAATGGCAGACTGTGTGGTTGCGGACGCTTTGGATGTCTTGAAACCTACGCTTCTTCCACAGGAGTTGTCAGAAGTATCAAAGAACTCGATTCTGAAGCAAAGGAGAAATCTCCACTGTTGAAAATGGACCATCCATCAGCAAAAGATGTTTTTGATTTAGCGGACGAAGGAGATTTATTCGCCAGTGAAATAGTGGATTACACAGCTTTCATTTTGGGCTCTGCCCTCGCCGATTTCGCTTGTTTTTCAAGTCCAAAAGCATACGTTTTATTTGGTGGTATCGCGCAACATTCGGGTGATTTTTTCGATAAGGTTAAATCCCATCTTGAGGCCAATGTCTTAAAAATTTATCAAAATAAAATTGATGTAATTCAATCTCAACTGCATGATCAAAATGCGGCAGTTTTAGGTGGAGCAAGTTTGGTTTTCTCCGAGTTACACAGAGTTTAACAATCAGTTTAAAGAAATATGATTAATTGTAAAATAACATTCTTTTTATTGCTCTTTACTGGGTTGGCTTTTGGACAATCAGGTGTAAAGGAAATAAAAAAAGGTCAAGATGCACGTCAGCAATCATTTCATCGCGGAGCAACAGCTGCTGCTGCCAACGAGAATAGCTCCAAAACATTATTTGTAGATCCATTTGTCGGAACAGATGCACATGGACATACTTACCCTGGTGCTGCAGCTCCATTTGGAATGATGCAATTAAGTCCTGATACGCGCTATGAAGGCTGGGATGGCTGTTCCGGCTATCATTATTCAGATTCAATAATTTATGGCTTTAGCCACACACATCTCAGTGGAACCGGAATTCCTGACTACTGTGATTTGTTGATTGTGCCTCAAAACGGAGTTCCTAAAACCATTCCTGGCTATAAAAATGCGAAAGAGGGTTATGGTGACCGGTTTACACACGACAATGAAAAAGCAAGTCCTGGCTCTTACGAGGTAGAACTTCTTAATCAGAAAATTAAAGTAAAACTAGTTGCGGGTGTGAGAGCAGGAATGCATGAGTACACATTCTCCAATGCAAAAGGAAAGAAATTCATTTTGATTGATTTAGACCATCGTGATGCTTTGCTTGATTATCGATTAAATGTAATTGATAAAAAAACGGTTTCTGGCGCTCGGATCTCAAGTTCTTGGGCTAAAGAACAACATTTCTATTTTCATCTTGAAACCAATATTCCTTTCGAAAAGTCTAGAATTTTCAAGACAAAAGGCGATCATAAACTACTTTTAACCTTCCCCTCTTCAACCGAAAAAATTAGTATTAAAATCGGTATTTCAGCTGTTGATGAGGCGGGTGCTAAAAACAATCTTAATGATGAAATAAAGGATTGGAACATGGATGCGCTACGAGCGAAAACTGTTCAGGCTTGGGAGAATGAGTTGTCGAGAATTAAACTTGAAACAGAAAACGTAGATCTATTGACTAAATTCTACACTTCACTGTATCATAGTTATTTACAACCAAACATTTTTAGTGATGCAGATGGTCGCTACAGAGGTTTAGACAAAGCAGTTCATACCATTGAGAACAATGTTCCGCAATACACCGTTTTTTCCTTGTGGGATACTTACAGAGCCACTCACCCATTGTACACCATTACACAGCAAAGAAGAACCAGCGAATTTATTCAAACATTTTTGCGACAGTATCAACAATCAGGCGACCTACCTGTGTGGGAACTGGCTGGAAATGAAACCGAATGTATGATTGGATACCACAGCGTTTCCGTCATTGCCGACGCCTACGTGAAAGGATTGCGCAATTTCGATGCGGACTTAGCGTTAGCTGCTGCTCAAAACACTTCAAAACTGAACGAATTTGGCAAAACTTTTTTCCGAAATAATGGATTTATAGGTTCTGGTGATGAGCATGAATCGGTATCGAAAAACTTAGAATTTGCTTATGATGACTTTTGCATTGCAGAACTTGCAAAAGCGATGGGTAAAACAGATATTGCCAAAGAATATACAAAGAATTCATTGAATTTTATTAATTCTTTTGACCAAAATTCGAAATTTATGCGTGCCCGAAATGGAGGAATTTGGCACTCACCTTTTGATCCAGCTGAAGTAAATTTCAATTATACAGAAGCGAATAGTTGGCAATATTCACTTTATGCGCCGCACGCTGTTGACGTGTTGACTGAATTAATGGGTGGAAAAGACTCTTTGGAAGCGTGGTTAGACCGATTATTCACTACGAAATCTGATTTATCTGGACGTGAGCAAGTTGATATTACGGGTTTAATTGGTCAGTATGCGCACGGTAATGAACCTTCTCATCACATGGCATACCTCTATAATTATACAAATGCACCACACAAAACACAGGAATATACCGACAGAATCATGCGTGAGATGTATACGACCTTACCTGATGGACTTTCTGGAAATGAAGATTGTGGTCAAATGTCATCTTGGTTTGTATTAAGCTCCATGGGTATTTACCAAATAGCGCCTGGAAGTTCCTTTTTCGATTTCGGACGACCATTAATGGATAAAGCAAGCATTCAACTTGAAAATGGCAAACGATTGATTATCAAGACTAGAAACAATTCAAAAGAAAACATTTATATCCAAAAAGTATATCGTGGAGAGATGCCTTTTGAAGGAAATAAGATTAGCTATGAAAATTTGATGATGGGTGGTGAATTAATTTTTGAAATGGGTCCAAAACCAGCTAAAATTGCTACGAACAGCAGTGCCATCGGTAGCAAAGACCTTGTAGTAAATGAGTTTGTCCCTGTTCCTAGCTTTAAAAATGAAACAAGAACATTTACGGATTTCATCGTAGTGCAAACAAACAAAGTTCCATTACTTGATGAGAAAAGGGTTGAAATTGAATTTAGATATGTGGATGACATTGAGCGCGTGTATAAATTCGTAGATTCACTTCGCTTTTCAAATTCTAAATCTATCGATATCCGAACAGTTTATCATCCTTCTGATAAGGCAATGCTTAGAAGTGCTTGGGTGCGAGGAGAGTTTATTAAGTTAGATCCTTCTACGCACATGGAATTAAAATCGAACTATGCCAATCAATACCCTTCCACTGGAGCGAACGCTTTAATTGATGGCATTTCAGGAAAAACAGATTATAGAACAGGCGAATATCAAGGATATTGGGAAAATGATGTAGTTGCAGAAGTCTCTTTTGACAACGGCAAGGTGCTTTCAGAAATTGGAATTGGTTGTTTGCAAGACATGAAATCGTGGATTTTTCTTCCTTCAAAAATAAAAATTGACATTTCTTACGATGGATTAAATTTCAGTCCAATGACTGACATCAGTGTCTTTCCTGCTTTTTCAAATTACCAATCACCTTCTCGATATGAATTCACACAACAAACAAAAAATACGGCACCAATAAAAAAAGTTAGAATTAGTGTTTTGAACCATGGAATAACTCCAACATGGCATGAAAGTCCGGGCAATAGTACTTGGCTTTTTGTCGATGAGCTAATTTTTAGATAGTCGGTTTATTTCGATGATGAAGTTCAACTCTATAATGTAAAATTCTAGTTATTTTAGCGCTTCTAAAACAAAACAAAATGAAACAAATGAAAATTAGTTTAATGGCTTTGACGATCCTTATTTCCTCGTTCGCAAAAGCTGACGAAGGAATGTGGCTGCCTTTTCTCCTTGGTAGAAATTACAAAGACATGAAGAAAAATGGTTTGAAACTTTCGCAAGATCAAATCTACTCTATCAATAAATCATCGTTGAAGGATGCGGTTATTTCTTTTGGTGGATTTTGCACTGGTGAAATCATTTCTCAAAAGGGATTAATTTTAACAAATCACCACTGTGGTTACGATGCTATTGCAGGCGCTTCAACTCCTGAAAACAATTATTTAGACAATGGATTTTGGGCAAAATCATTTGACCAAGAAATTCCAGTACCAGGTTTGACGGCAACTTTCATGGTGCGAATGGAAGATGTTTCAGCTGCCATCTTAAAAGAATTAAAGCCAGAAATGACCACTGAGCAACGCAATGCAAAGATTCGTGAAGTAGCAGCAATTTTGGAAGCTGACGCTATAAAAGGCACAAAATACGAAGCATTTGTTCGTGATTTCTTTGATGGAAATGAATTTTATTTATTCGTAAAAGAAACCTATACCGATATTCGAATGGTAGGAACTGCTCCTCAATCTGCAGGAAAATTTGGTGGAGATACCGACAATTGGATGTGGCCTCGCCATACTGCGGATTTCTCAATGTTTAGAATTTATGCAGGTACTGACAATAAACCTGCAGCATTTGCATCTACAAATATCCCACTCACTCCTAAGCATTCTTTACCCATCTCTCTGAAAGGAGTAAAGGCAAATGATTATGCAATGGTGATGGGCTTTCCGGGTCGCACTAATCGCTATTTAACTTCGTACGGTGTGGAACAAGCAATTTCTTTGGAGCAACCTAAAATTGTTGACATTCGTGCAAAGAAATTAGAAATCATGAAGAAATACATGGACAAAGACGTTGCTGTGCGATTGAATTACTCTTCAAAATATGCTCAAGTTGCCAACTACTGGAAATACTTTATTGGACAAACAGCTCAGTTGAAAGCAAATAAAGTAGCGGACAAGAAACGTGCTTTAGAAAATGAATTTTTAGCCTTCGCAAAGGGTAAATCAGAATACGACAATATTTTAACTGATATTCAAAAATCTTTTGAAGCAACAAATAACTTAGTCTACAATAAGGTCTACCAAAGTGAATTTGTTAAACAAGTAGACATCAACCTCCTAGCCTATTATTTTAAACTAGCGAATGATGCAGCAGAAGCTGGAAATGACAATTTAGCGGCTCGTTACTACGGTGCTGCTATAGCACAAGCTGAAGTTTTCTTTGCTGAACGCGATTTAAGAATTGAATTAGAAACCTTAGAAGCTGTTTTTGAGATGTATGCTCAAGATGTGCCAAAAGATCAATTAGGTGAGCTTTCAAAAGAAATTATAGCTAAAGGAATTAAAGGCTTTTTCGCTGATATCAAAAACTTTTCCGTATTTACGGATAAAGCACGCTTTGATGCTTTTATTGAAAAAGGCGATTACTCCGTGCTAGAAAATGATGGTTTGTTTAAATTAATCAGTGACCTAGATAATTCATACATGAAATTGCGCAATACACCTGAATTAAACGCGCATGCTGAAAAGTTAACTAGAGGGAATCGATTGTTGGTGAAAGCCATTCGTGAAATGCAACCTGACAAAAAATTCTATCCAAATGCAAACTCAACAATGCGTTTGACGTATGGAAAAGTGTTACCATACGCTCCTAAGGACGGTGTTTTGTACCATGAAACGACGACGTTGGAAGGTGTGATGGAAAAAGAAGATCCATCGAATCCAGACTTTGTGGTTGATGCGCGTATAAAAGAATTGTACCTAAAAAAAGATTATGGTCAATACATCGACAAAAAATCAGGAAAATTGGTTGTTAACTTCCTATCAAACAACGACATTACAGGAGGAAACTCTGGTTCACCTGTGATCAATGGAAAAGGGCATTTAATTGGAACTGCTTTTGACGGAAACTGGGAAGCAATGTCTGGCGATATTTATTTCGAACCAAACATTCAACGCACAATTTCATTGGATATTCGTTACACATTATGGTTAGTAGACAAATGCTATGGAGCAACCAATCTTATTGAAGAAATGAATTTAATTAAGTAATTTTCAAAACATAGTCAATTACAAAAGGCGTCGAGAAATCGACGCCTTTTTTGTGTCAAATCCAATTCAAAAAATAGTTCAAAACTTTATGATAAGATAACAAGGGTCTTTGCTAATTTGACTTCAATTGTACTAATTTTACAACCAAATAATACTTTATGGCGGCTCCACACATTGAACTTCCGTTCTTTACAAATCTTCTAATTTTATTAGTAGCAGCTCGTATTTTAGGTGAAGTTTTTGAGCGTTTCAAACAACCCGCTATGATTGGTGAAATAATCGCCGGTATAATTTTAGGTCCAAGTTTGCTAAACTTAATTCACCGAACAGAAGAAATTAAAGTGATTTCTGAGCTTGGCGTGTTCTTGTTAGTAATTATTGCTGGACTAGAAATTAACATTGATGACATTTTAAAGTCAATGCGTGGAAAGAATTTAATAATTTCATTCTTGGCCTTTTTCATACCGATATCTAGCGGAATTGGTGTTGGGTATTTTTTCAATTTGGACATAATGGCAACTGTTTTTGTTGGTCTATGTATAGCCATTACAGCTTTACCCGTCAGTATTCGAATCTTGATGGATCTAGGGAAAATTAATACAGAAGTTGGAAAGCGCATAATATCCATCGCAATTTTTGACGATGTACTTGCTTTAACTATTCTAGGTGTTCTCCTAAATTTAAAAGATACAGAAATTACAGCTAGTGAAGTTGTTTATGTAGCTTCAATGTCCCTTTTAAAGTTAGGGTTATTCATAGGAATTTTAACAATTACGTACATAGGAATTAAAAAGGCTGCAAAAAAAGGAAATATTTTAGAGGAAGCGTTAAATAAACTTCTGAGATTTCTAAAAGGGAGAGAACCGCTTTTTGCTGTTTTTTTCGCGTTTATTTTATTGTTCTCCATGGTCACAGAAATGCTCGGGCTTCACTTCATTATTGGTGCGTTTTTCGCTTCGTTAGCAATTAGTAGTTCTGTTATTGGAAAGGAAAATTTTAATATCATTGAGAAAACAACCAATAACATTTCAATGGGCTTCCTTACACCTATTTTTTTTGCTGGTATTGGCTTAGAATTCAATATTCTTTCACTTAACAATTTTGGTTTATTGATAGCTGTAGTAGCTGTTTCTTATTTCACTAAGATCTTTGGCGGATTTATCGGCGGAAAATTAGCAGGACTTTCAACACGTGTTTCATTTACACTAGGCGTCGGTTTGAATGCCAGAGGAATTATGGAACTTGTGATTGCTAATATTGCTTACAAAGCAGGACTTATCAATACTGAAATCTTTTCAATTCTCGTTTTAATGGGAATATTAACAACATTAACTACTCCACTTCTTTTAAAAAGAGCTTTCAAATTAATTGAATAACTGTCGTTTTCTATTTAGTGGCGATAATGTGCTTTCTTTCTTGCACTAGAAGCAATGTTAACGAAACCAAAACAATAGCAAATAACGCGATTGCTGCCATCACTACCCATGACTCCTGCCTAAGAAAATAAAGTAAGGTTCCAAACACCATAAACCGAACAATTTCCAAGGAAAAACGAGTCGACTTGTTCTCTAAAAAGACACTAAAAACATACAAGGAAAGCATTATAAAAGTCGCAAGTGCCAAGGCAAATAGAATTTTTTCTACGTTACCAGAATTCAACATTAATGGTGTTCCAAATTGGAAATAAGAAGTTAATCCTAATACCAGTAGAAACTGAAAAAAAACGTAAAAATTAGTGAACTTAGATACTTTAATATCAAAAACACCAATTGAATTCCAATCGATAGCTGGCGCCTTCTGAATTCCACCCAAATAATTCGGAAACCACCCTGGAAATTTAAAGAAAGTTGAAATTTTATCCTTTAAACTTTTTGATTTATGAGCAATGGCAGAAATTTCCTTCCAGTAATGCCAATTAGCATAAAACGGATTAAAGGTTTTTAATTGTGTCGTTATACCATAAACAACTTGTTCATTTTCCGGTTCAAATGTTCCAAATAGTCTGTCCCAAAAAATAAACGTCCCACCATAGTTTTTATCGATGTATTGCGGATTTCTTCCATGATGAACTCGATGATGTGAAGGCGTTGCGAAAATATATTCCAAGGGTTTAGGAAGTCGATTTACCAATTTCGTATGCACCCAAAATCCATAGATGTAATGAATTCCGTACACAATCATAAACATTTCAAGGCTAAAGAAAAATGCTAACCAAGTGGTAAATACGGCATTAAAAGCTGCTTCTAACCAACTTTGACGTAAAGCAACTGATAAATTATATTCTTCGCTGGAATGATGAACTACATGCGCAGCCCACATTAGATTAACAACGTGCGACCAACGATGGAACCAATAATATATAAAATCAATAATTACATACAGTAAAATGCTGTTAACGACGTTGAATTCCATTTCAAAAACATGATAATTAATGAAAATGAAATTAAAAATCCAGAGTATTAAAATAGTGTAAAACATCCCCAGCACCTGACTTCCTATTCCACAAGATAAATTAGCGATAGAGTCATTAAATCGGTACAATTCTCTATTTGTAAAGAAGCCGACAACTAACTCAATAATAATTAAAAAGAAGAAAGCAGGACTTACTAATGAAACGATATCCATGTAAATTAGATTAGTGATTTTCAAAAATAAAAAAAGGGATAGAAACTCTACCCCTTTTTAAAATAATATTAGCAAATTATTCTTTTGCCTTCGCCTTTGTTTTTCCTTTATCAATGGAAACAAATAACTCTTCTGTTTCTTTACTCAAGTCGATGATGATTTTGTCGCCTTCTTGAAGTGTCGATTTTATGATTTCTTCGGCCAATGGATCCTCGATGAATTTTTGAATCGCTCTTTTCAATGGTCGAGCACCAAACTTCTCGTCATACCCTTTTTCAACGATGAAATCTTTTGCTTTTTCACTGATTTCGATCTGATAGCCAAGACTATTGATTCTGCCATATAATTTCTCCAACTCTAAATCAATAATTTTATGAATTGCTTCACGATCAAGCGATTTAAACATGATCATATCGTCCATACGATTCAAAAATTCAGGAGAAAAAGCTTTTCTAAGCGCATTTTGAACAACAATCTTAGCATTTTCATCACGCGACTCTTCTTTTGCCTTCGTTCCAAATCCTACTCCCCCACCAAAATCTGCCAATTGACGAGCTCCGATGTTGGAAGTCATGATTAGAATAGTGTTTTTGAAATCGATTTTTCTACCCAATCCATCTGTCATGTGACCTTCATCTAACACTTGTAAAAGTAAATTGAATACATCTGGATGCGCTTTTTCAATTTCATCTAGCAATACTATTGAATACGGCTTTCTTCTCACTTTTTCTGTCAACTGTCCACCTTCTTCGTACCCAACATATCCTGGAGGCGCTCCAACCAATCTCGAAATCGAGAATTTTTCCATGTATTCTGACATATCAATACGAATCAATGAATCGTCAGAATCAAACAGATATTTAGCAAGCACCTTCGCTAACTGCGTTTTACCTACTCCAGTTGGCCCTAGAAAAAAGAAAGAACCTATTGGTTTGTTTGGATCTTTCAATCCAGCTCTATTTCGCTGTATAGCTTTCACCACTTTCGCAACCGCTTCCTCCTGCCCGATTACTTTGCCCTGAAGCTCCATTGCCATGGTTGCCAATTTGCCCATTTCCGATTGAGAAATACGCGTTACAGGCACACCTGACATCATGGAAACCACTTCTGCAACATTTTCTTCAGTAACAACAACTTTATTTGAATTAGAATCTTCTTCCCATTTCTGTTTAGCAACTTCTAATTTTTCTTTCAAATCTTGTTCTGACTTCAAAAGAGCTGCAGCATCTTCAAATTTTTGAATAGCAACAAATTTCTTTTTCTCAGCTACAATCTTCTCTATTTCCGCTTCAAACTCAATAATCTCCTTCGGAACATTAATGTTTGTAATATGAACACGAGATCCAACTTCATCTAGAGCATCAATTGCTTTGTCCGGTAAGTGACGATCAGTAATGTAACGTTCTGTTAACTTCACGCAAGCAGCTATCGCTTCATCTGTATAAGTTACGGAGTGATGATCTTCGTAGCGCTCTTTAATATTATTTAGAATTTGAATCGTTTCCTCCACTGTTGTAGGTTCAATAATAACCTTTTGGAAACGACGCTCTAATGCACCATCTTTCTCTATATACTGACGATATTCATCAAGTGTTGTTGCTCCAATTACCTGCATTTCACCTCTTGCTAATGCTGGCTTAAACATGTTGGAAGCATCCAAGGAACCGCTTGCTCCTCCAGCACCAATAATTGTGTGAATCTCATCAATAAACAAGATGACATCAGGATTCTTTTCGATTTCCTGCATTACAGCTTTCATTCGCTCTTCGAACTGTCCACGGTATTTTGTACCTGCAACCAACGAAGCTAAATCAAGTGAAATTACTCGTTTGTCAAATAGTACACGAGAAACTTTTCTTTGCACAATTCGAAGTGCTAAACCTTCAGCAATGGCGCTTTTACCAACACCGGGCTCACCAATCAAAATTGGGTTATTCTTTTTACGACGCGATAAGATTTGACTTACACGCTCAATTTCTTTCTCACGACCAACAATTGGATCTAGTTTTCCTACTTCAGCCATTTTGGTTAAATCGCGACCAAAATTATCAAGTACAGGAGTTTTTGATTTAGAATCAGTTGGCTTGTTTCTTTGCGGTGAGAATTGTTCCGTTTCGTCGTCTTGACTTCCTGGAAATTCTGCTCTCGGACTTGTGTTTTCTTCTATCATTGCTTCTAATTCATCTTTTACATTTTCATAAATAACACCGTAACGATTCAAGGTTTTTGTTGCGAAAGTTGATTCATTCTTCAACATTGCTAATAAAATATGTTCGGTGCCTACAACTGGGCTTTTAAATAGTTTTGCTTCCAGATAAGCAGTTTTCAATACCTTTTCCGCTTGTTTTACCATTGGAAGGTTTTGGGAGTGATTAATATCCTTGGTCAGCGTAGCTTCTATTTCTGTACGAACTTGTCTCAAATCCAACTTGAATTCAAGTAAAATCTTGATAGCAGTACCATCCGCTTCACGAATTAAACCTAACAAAAGGTGCTCAACACCGATGTAGCCACTCTCCAAGCGCAAGGCTTCTTCTCGAGAAAACTCAAGAACATCTTTTACGCGTGGTGAAAATTTTGCTTCCATTATAATTGTTTTACAAGGTTAAAAATGCACATAATTGGCCTTTTACAAATTTAAAATCTATATTTTGTTAATAAGTAACGTAATAAAGCAATTTTCCACAGGTTTTTGTTAGTAAAATCTATGTTGCGAAGCACTTTCATGGCTTTCTTATTACTAAATTCGCTTCTTGCTTCATGCACTCAAATAATGTGCAAAATTTAATAAATAGACAAAATGGCAGACGGAGAAAGAATAATCCAGATTAATATTGAAGATGAAATGAAATCGGCGTACATCGACTATTCGATGTCGGTGATTGTATCAAGAGCACTTCCTGATATACGGGATGGTTTCAAACCTGTACACAGACGTGTTTTATACGGAATGCAAGACTTAGGTGTCTTTTCTAATAAAGCTCATAAAAAATCGGCAAGAATCGTTGGTGAAGTACTTGGTAAATATCACCCACATGGTGATAGTTCAGTTTATGACACGATGGTGCGAATGGCACAGCCATGGTCGTTGAGATATCCTTTAGTAGATGGACAAGGTAACTTTGGATCTGTCGATGGTGATAGTCCTGCAGCAATGCGTTACACAGAAGCTAGATTGAAAAAGATTGCTGAAGAAATGTTGGATGACTTGGACAAAGAAACGGTTGACTTTACGCCAAACTTTGACGATAGTTTAACGGAACCGAGTGTGATGCCAACGAAAATCCCAAATCTTTTGGTGAATGGCGCTTCTGGTATTGCGGTTGGTATGGCGACAAATATGGCTCCTCACAACTTAACAGAAGTGTGTGACGGTATTATTGCTTATATCGATGACAAAGAAATTGATATTGAGGAATTGATCAAGTTTGTAAAAGCACCTGATTTCCCAACTGGTGGTATCATCTACGGATACGAAGGTGTTCGTGACGCGCTTATTACTGGTCGAGGTCGAGTTGTAATGCGCGCGAAAGCTGAAATTGAAGAACACAACGGACGCGAACAAATCATTGTTTCTGAGATTCCTTACCAAGTCAATAAATCAGAGTTAATCAAAAAAACAGCTGATTTAGTGAACGACAAAAAAATTGAAGGAATTTCCGACATTCGTGATGAATCCGATAGAAATGGAATGCGTATCGTTTATGAAATTAAACGAGATGCAATCGCAAATGTTGTATTAAACAAGTTATACAAGTTTACATCTCTACAAACTTCATTTTCAGTCAATAACATCTGCCTAGTTGACGGTCGTCCTAGAATGGTGAACTTGAAAGATATGATTTCTAAGTTCGTTGAATTTAGACATGAAGTGGTGATCCGTAGAACGCAATATGAGTTAAGAAAAGCAGAAGAAAGAGCACATATTTTAGAAGGATTAATTATTGCTTCAGATAATATCGATGAAGTGATCGAAATTATTAAGAAATCGAAAAGTCCTGACGAAGCAAGAGAAACTTTAGCAACTCGATTTAGTTTATCTGAAATTCAAACTCGAGCCATTGTTGACATGCGTTTGCGTCAATTAACTGGACTTGAACAAGATAAACTACGTGGTGAGTACGACGAATTAATGACTTTAATTGCTGATTTACGTGATATTTTAGCAAATGAAGAAAGAAGAATGCAAATCATCAAAGATGAAATGATTGAAGTTCGTGCAAAATACGGAGATGAGCGTCGTTCTGTAATTGAATATTCTGCAAGCGAAATGCGAATGGAAGATTTAATTGCTGATGAAGAAGTTGTAATTACAATTTCTCATGCTGGATATATAAAACGTACAAGTCTTAACGAATACAAAGTCCAAAATCGCGGTGGAATGGGCTCGAAAGGATCTTCTACGCGAGATAAAGACTTCTTAGAGCATTTATTTGTGGCAACAAATCACAATTATTTGTTGATTTTCACAGAGAAAGGTCGTTGTTTCTGGATGCGTGTGTATGAAATTCCAGAAGGAAATAAAACATCAAAAGGTAGAGCAATTCAAAACTTGATCAATATTCCGCAAGACGATAAAGTAAAAGCGTATGTGAAAGTGCAGGATTTAACTGACAAAGAATACACTGAGAATAACTTTATCATCATGTGTACTAAAGATGGTATCATTAAGAAAACATCGTTAGATGCATATTCACGTCCACGCGCCAATGGTATCAACGCAATTACAATTCGTGAAAATGATGAATTGCTTGAAGCACGATTGACAGACGGAACGAACGAAATGTTATTAGCGACGAAAGCTGGTAAAGCCATTCGATTTAACGAAACGAAAGTTCGACCAATGGGTAGAAATGCATCAGGAGTTAAAGCGGTTACATTAGCAGGTGAAAGTGATGCAGTTGTTGGAATGATCACAGTGAAAGATCCAACAGAAACCATTTTAGTTGTTTCAGAAAAAGGTTACGGAAAAAGATCATTCTTGAATGATCCAGAAGATGGAGAACCAGTTTACCGTGTGACAAATCGTGGTGGAAAAGGAGTTAAAACAATTTCAATCACTGAAAAAACAGGTCCTTTATTAAGTATGCTTGTAGTTTCAGACGAAGATGACTTAATGATTATCACAAAAGCAGGTGTTACAATTCGTATGCACATGGATACCATTCGTACTATGGGACGAGCTGCGCAAGGGGTTCGTTTAATTAATTTGAAAGGAAGTTCAGAAATTGCTGCTATTGCAAGAGTTCCAAGAAGCGAGGAAGAAGATGAGGAATTTGACGAAGAAGGCAATCCAATCGAAAGAACAGAAGAGAATGGCACGGAAATTGAAAATCCGGATGTGGAATAATTAAAAAAGTTCATCTTTAAAAGAAAATAAAAAATGAGAAAATTAATTTTAACTTCTTCATTACTGTGCTCAACGCTCGTGGTAGTAGCCCAAAAAAGTAATGAAACTAGCGCCGCCGTTGAGTATAAGAACAAATATCTTATGGCCGTTGCCACTGGTGATAAGGAAGCTGCAAAAGCAGCGCTAATTGCCGCGAAAGGTTATATTGATCTTGCTGCAGTACATGAAGACACCAAAGACAGTCCTAAAACTTTGTATTACAAAGGGGAAATTTATTCAAGTTTTTTGATGTACCCAATGATGACAATGGATATGGACACTACTTTCATAATGAAAGGTGGTGAAGATGCATTGGAAGTAGCGATTGCTTCGTACAAAAAAGGCTTCGACATCAGCGATAAATTTGATATTGATATCAAAGATGCTATAAACCAGAAGAAAGCCTTGCTTGGACAGTTTACTGACATGATGTACAACAACAATATGTTCAATGAAGCTGGAGAAATGTACTTGACACAATATCAATTGTCGGATGCAATTAAGCAGGTTGATACCGTTTCAGCATTCAATTCTGGAATTTGTTACGACAAAGCTGAATTGTTTGAAAAAGCAGGTGATTCATATTCATTAGCTGCAAAGGGTGGCTACAAAGGAAGTTTTCCGAATTCTTCCACCACGTTTGCACTAGCATCTCAGGCGTATAGAAAAGCTAAAAATATAGCAAAAGCGAAAGAAATTTTAGCGGAAGGTCGTAAAATCTATCCAAACGAAAAAGAGTTGCTTCTTGAGTCTGTAAACACTAGTCTATCTGAAGGTGATAATGCAGGTGCTGAAAAAGCGTTGACAGCTGCATTGGAAGCAGATCCCACCAACAAGCAATTGTATTACACGATTGGAACAATTTGCATCGATTTGAAAGATAATGCAAAAGCAGAACAATATTTGAATCGTGCAATAGAACTAGATCCTAAATATGAAGATGCCTTGTATCAATTAGGAGCGCATTTAGTTACTTGGGCTGGGGAAACTCGCTATTCAATTAACAGTCTTGAATATGGTGATCCTAAAAAAGATGCATTATTAAAGGAGTCAGATGAATTGTACACGAAAGCAATTGTTCCTTTGGAAAAATACATTTCTATTCAACCAAACGATAAAACGGTTTTGAAGATTTTATCTCAGATTTACAAAAGCTTGAAAAATGAAGCTAAATCACTAGAATATAAAAATCGTGCTGACGCTGTAAAATAAGATGTTTAACAATTTTAAAAAAAAAACCGAAATGAAAATTTCGGTTTTTTTTTGCTTCTTTTTTTATTACACGAAATACGATTCAAAAATCATAGTTAGCAAGGCTTCGTCGTAACGAAAATCATATTCGCTCTCCCCGATTGATTTCAAAACAACTCCCTTTATGACTCCTTCACTATTCTTTTTATCGTTATGCATTAATCGAATAATTTGGGGGATATCTTGCAACTGAAATTCAAGTACCGGAAATTTCTTCAAAACCAATTCAATTTCTTGTAATTCCTCAATGGTCAGTAAGCCAACTGCATTAGATAATCTACTTTCAAGTAACATCCCTGCCGCTACTGCTTGTCCGTGCGCAATTGGTTCGCTGTATTCCAAGAAAAATCCTTCCAATGCGTGTCCAATAGTATGACCAAAATTCAACTTTTTACGATCTCCCTTTTCAAAAGGATCAATATCAACCACATTCATCTTGATCGCTGCGGCACGTTGAATCATATTCAAGTCAATTAATTGTGATGAATTCTCGATTGTTTTTAATTGATTCCAAAAATCTCCATCTTGAATTAATGCGTGCTTTGTCATTTCAGAAAAACCATTCCACAGCTCTTCCTCTGGTAAACTTGCTAAAAAACGTTGATCAATAAATGTCTTTATCGGTAGGGCAAACGTTCCGATTTGATTTTTATAAGGACCTAAGTCAATACCCGTTTTTCCACCAATGGAAGCATCAACCATTCCCAAAAGGGTCGTAGGAATATTGATAAAGTCAATACCTCGCTTAAAAGTGGAAGCAATAAATCCACCCATGTCTGTCACAACACCGCCTCCGAGATTAATTACAAGATCTTTTCTGCCGATTTCATACTCGCTCATTGCTTCCCACACCTGGAAACAAACCTCCATTACTTTATTTTCTTCTCCTGCAGGCAAAAGAATTACTTCCGCATCAGCTAATTCGGTATAACTGGTGATCAAAAATTCCAAACAATTATCATGTGTATTATCATCCACAATAATTACCTTTTTTGAAGAAGAATATTGATTGAGAACCGCTTGAAATGAAGAAACTGTGATATCTCCAAATTCAATATGTTGTATTTTTGACTCCAATTGTAGTGTTTTTTTCGATATACAAAAATAGATATTCCTATCAGAGCAATGTCAATAAAATAAAAGCTATTATTTTTACAGTATGATTTCATTTGAAAATACTGAAGTTGCTTTCAAGAGCAAAAGTAATAAAGACCTTAGAAGAGCATATCTTCTTTTTAAAGCGATTGGAAGTCCACGCATGGTGAAATTTGGAAAATGGGCCACAAAGACATCCTTTTCAATCGGTCTACCAATAAGCGGAATGATTAAGGCAACCATCTTTAAACAATTTTGCGGCGGAGAGTCCATCGAAGAATGCGCTGCAACAACTGAAGCTTTAGGTCAATTTGGTATAGGAACCATCCTTGATTATTCTGTAGAAGGAAAAACATCAGACGAAGATTTTGAAAAAACAACATTAGAAATCATTGACACGATTCTGTTCGCTGCAAAGCGAAAGCACATTCCCTTTGCTGTTTTTAAGGTAACGGGGATTTCACAATTCGCCATATTGGAAGCAGCAAATGAATCTGAAGCACATCTTAATGAAGTTGATTTAGCAAAGTACCATGAAATAGAACAACGAATTGATCGTATATGCAAAGCGGCTTTTGACGCTGGAATACCAGTTTTTATTGATGCAGAAGAATCCTGGATTCAAGATGTCATTGATCGATTAGCGCTGAAAATGATGCGAAAATACAATCAACAAAGAGCAATTGTTTACAATACCATTCAAATGTATCGTCATGATCGTTACGACTTTTTAGCACAACAAATTGAAATTGCGAAGAAAGAAAATATCCATTTGGGAATTAAGTTAGTGCGTGGTGCCTATATGGAAAAAGAACGTGCAAGAGCAGTTCAAAAGGGATACCCTTCCCCTATTCAAAAAGATAAAAAATCATCTGATGATGATTTCAACAAAGCAGTAGAATTATTGTTGGCCAATATTAATTGTATTGAACTTTGCGCAGGAACTCACAATGAAGATAGTTCTCTTTTATTGGCAGAATTAATGACCAAGTATTCAATTAAATCAAATGATCATCGAATTTGGTTTGCTCAACTTTTGGGAATGAGTGATCATATTTCATACAATTTAGCGCACCATGGTTTTAATGTTGCAAAATACGTTCCTTATGGACCAGTGAAAGAAGTCATGCCTTATCTTTTGCGTCGTGCTGATGAAAACACTTCTGTTGCAGGTCAAACAAGTCGGGAATTGAGTTTGATTATGAAGGAACGTAAGCGAAGAAAACAGAAATAAATAAAAACGTAGGGGCGAAAAATATTTCGCCCCTACGTTTTTATTTATTTTCGCACCTACATTTTTTGTTTTAACCAGTACGATTTTACTTTAACAAATTCACATGTCCTGTCACAATTTTTCGAGCATCATTGATGGATTTTTTAAATTCTACTTTATAGGTATAAGTCCCTTCTTGACATGGAATTGAATGATCAACCCCATACGTTCCATCCCATCCTACTTCATGATCATGAGATTCAAATACAATTTCTCCCCAACGATTAAATATCAATAATTCATAATCGAATGGATCAAATCCTGATGTGAAAATTGGTAGGAATGTTGGATTGAATTGATCATCATCCGGAGTGAAAGTATTAGGAATGTAATAGATTAGTTCTTCGATAGTTGTTATCACAAAGCTGGCAGTATCTACACAACCTAAAGAAGAAGTTGCAACTAGAACTACCTCATAACTTCCATCTTCATCATCTGGAAACATGTGAATTGGATTCACCGTCTGTGACGCCGGCGAATCATCACCAAATGTCCAAGAATAGTCTACAGCCCCTACTGAATTATTTAGGAATTGAATTTCTGGAAAGATCGTAGATACACTAGGAGGATTTGCGGTAAATGCTGCAATTGGAGCGTCTTCCGTGTAGATATAATTGTTCATTGTAAGACTGCCAACACAACCATCTGCAGATGTGGTAACCAATGTAACATCAAATAACCCCCCATCATTAAACGTCATTGTAACTGGCCCACAACTATTTGCTGTCATACCGTTTGAAGTAGTCCATGAACAAGCACTTAGGTTTCCTGTGGAAGTGTTCGTAAGTGTTACAACAAGTGGCGTACAACCCTGCACAACATCTGCATTAAAGGAAACAACTGGATTAGCGTTTACAGTCACTGTAGCAACATCTGTGTTGATACACCCATTAGCATCTGTTCCAGTCACTGTATAATTTATAATTCCCACACTTGGTGAAAAAGCAACACCGTTCAAAACTCCATTTGTCCAAGTGTAAGTCGAAGCACCACTTCCATTTAATGTAACACTTGTTCCTTCGCAGATTGATTGGTCCACACCAGCATTCACTGTTGGATTTGGATTAACAGTAACGACCACATCATCAGTTCCAATACATCCATCAATTGAAGTTCCTGTTGCTGTGTATGTCAATGTTCCAACAGCTGGGGTGAATGCGACACCATCTGTAATTCCATAGTTCCAAGTATATGTGGATGCACCACCTCCAATCAATGTAACTTGAGATCCAAGACAAACTGTTTGATCTATTCCTGCACTAACAATTGGGTTTGGATTAATTGTTACGACTACATCATCTGTACCGATACAGCCTTGAGCACTTGTACCTGTTACAGTGTATGTTGTTGTTACGGCAGGCACTGTAAATGCAACACCATCATTCACGCCTAAATTCCAAGAATACGTTGAAGCACCATTTCCATTTAAGGTAACTTGCGAGCCAGGGCAAAATGCTTGATCTACACCTGCATTTACAATTGGATTATTATTGATGGTAACTGTGATAGCATCTGTTCCAGTACAACCATTCACATCTGTTCCAACAACATTGTAAGTCGTTGAGCTTAATGGAGTAATAGAAACACCATTGCCATTTCCTAGTCCATTATCCCATGTGTAGGTCATTCCTCCTGAAGCAGTTAAAATCGAAGAAGCACCTTGACAAATCGCTACATCAAGACCCGCATTAATTGGGGCGTTCCCATTTACAGTAACAATTACTTGATCGGATGCTACACATCCTAAGCTAGTTCCGCTAACTGTATAGGTAGTTGACACAACTGGATTTGCTGTTGGATTAGCAATGTTTGTTGCACTTAATCCCGTTGCTGGCGACCATGTGTAAGTTGTGCCGCCTGTTGCTCCCAATGTAGTTGAATTCCCTATACAGATGGCTGCATCTGCACCTGCATTAATAGTTGGTAAAGGATTTACAGTTACAACAACCTGATCACTGCTAACACATCCAGCCGCTGATGTTCCAGAAACCGTGTATGTTTGCGTTGCCACTGGTGTTGCAGTTGGGTTTGCAATGTTCGTTGCACTTAATCCCGTTGCTGGTGACCATGTGTATGTAGATCCACCAGAAGCTGATAAAGGTGTTGATGCACCAATACATATTGCAACGTCTGTTCCAGCATTGATCGTAGGTAGAGGATTAACAGTTACAATAACTTGATCTGTTCCCACACATCCTGAGGCAGTCGTACCTGAAACTGTATAAGTTTGAGTTGTAGCTGGTGTTGCTGTTGGATTGGCAATATTTGTTGCACTTAGTCCAGTTGCTGGCGACCATGTATACGTTGCTCCGCCTGATGCTAACAACGACGTTGAAGCGCCAACACAAATTGCAACATCTGCTCCAGCATTAATCGCTGCTACAGCATTTACTGTTACAACAACCTGATCTGTGCTCACGCAACCTGCTGCCGAAGTTCCTGAAACAGTGTACGTCTGTGTGGCTGCTGGTGTTGCTGTTGGATTTGCAATATTTGTTGCACTTAATCCAGTTGCAGGTGACCACGTATATGTTGCACCGCCTGATGCTAACAATGGCGTACTTTGCGTTGGGCAAATAGCGACATCTAGTCCAGCGTCAATTACTGGTAAAGGATTGATGGTAACGATAACTTGATCTGTATTCACACATCCAGCCGCTGATGTTCCAGAAACCGTGTATGTTTGCGTTGCCGCTGGTGTTGCAGTTGGGTTTGCAATGTTCGTTGCACTTAGTCCCGTTGCTGGCGACCACGCATATGTTGCGCCGCCAGTTGCTAATAACGGTGTGCTTTGCGTTGGGCAAATAGCGACATCTAGTCCAGCGTCAATTACTGGTAAAGGATTGATGGTAACGATAACTTGATCTGTATTCACACATCCAGCCGCTGATGTTCCAGAAACCGTGTATGTTTGCGTTGCCGCTGGTGTTGCAGTTGGGTTTGCAATGTTCGTTGCACTTAGTCCCGTTGCTGGCGACCACGCATATGTTGCGCCGCCAGTTGCTAATAACGGTGTGCTTTGCGTTGGGCAAATAGCGACATCTAGTCCAGCGTCAATTACTGGTAAAGGATTGATGGTAACGATAACTTGATCTGTTCCCACACATCCTGAGGCAGTCGTACCTGAAACTGTATAAGTTTGAGTTGTAGCTGGTGTTGCTGTTGGATTGGCAATATTTGTTGCACTTAGTCCAGTTGCTGGCGACCATGTATACGTTGCTCCGCCTGATGCTAACAACGACGTTGAAGCGCCAACACAAATTGCAACATCTGCTCCAGCATTAATCGCTGCTACAGCATTTACTGTTACAACAACCTGATCTGTGCTCACACATCCTGCTGCTGAAGTACCTGAAACTGTATACGTTTGCGTTGCTGCCGGAGTTGCTGTTGGATTTGCAATGTTTGTTGCACTTAATCCAGTTGCTGGTGACCAAGTATATGTTGCACCACCTGATGCTAACAATGGCGTGCTTTGCGTTGGGCAAATAGCGACATCTAGTCCAGCGTCAATTACTGGTAAAGGATTGATGGTAACGATAACTTGATCTGTATTCACACATCCCGCTGCTGAAGTGCCTGAAACCGTGTATGTTTGCGTTGCTACTGGTGTTGCCGTTGGATTAGCAATGTTCGTTGCACTTAATCCCGTTGCTGGTGACCATGTGTATGTTGAAGCACCTGATGCAGATAATGGTGTTGATGCACCAATACATATTGCAACGTCTGTTCCAGCATTGATGATTGGTAGAGGATTAACAGTTACAATAACTTGATCTGTTCCCACACATCCTGAGGCAGTCGTACCTGAAACTGTATAAGTTTGAGTTGTAGCTGGTGTTGCTGTTGGATTGGCAATATTTGTTGCACTTAGTCCAGTTGCTGGCGACCATGTATACGTTGCTCCGCCTGATGCTAACAACGACGTTGAAGCGCCAACACAAATTGCAACATCTGCTCCAGCATTAATCGCTGCTACAGCATTTACTGTTACAACAACCTGATCTGTGCTCACGCAACCTGCTGCCGAAGTTCCTGAAACAGTGTACGTCTGTGTGGCTGCTGGTGTTGCTGTTGGATTTGCAATATTTGTTGCACTTAATCCAGTTGCAGGTGACCACGTATATGTTGCACCGCCTGATGCTAACAATGGCGTACTTTGCGTTGGGCAAATAGACACATCTGCTCCTGCATTAATAGTTGGTAATGGATTGATGGTAACGATAACTTGATCTGTATTTACACAACCTGCTGCTGAAGTACCTGAAACTGTATAAGTTTGAGTTGCTGCCGGAGTTGCCGTTGGATTGGCAATATTCGTTGCACTTAATCCCGTTGCTGGCGACCATGTGTATGTTGAAGCACCTGATGCAGATAAAGGTGTTGATGCACCAATACATATTGCAACGTCTGTTCCAGCATTGATCGCAGGTAGTGGATTAACAGTTACAATAACTTGATCACTTCCTGTACATCCTGAGGCAGTTGTCCCATTTACAGTATAAGTTGTAGTAATTGATGGATTTGCAGTAACACTTGACCCACTTGTGGCACTTAATCCTGTAGCTGGCGACCATGTATACGTTGCTCCGCCTGATGCTAACAACGACGTTGAAGCGCCAACACAAATTGCAACATCTGCTCCAGCATTAATCGCTGCTACAGCATTTACTGTTACAACAACCTGATCTGTGCTCACGCAACCTGCTGCCGAAGTTCCTGAAACAGTGTACGTCTGTGTGGCTGCTGGTGTTGCTGTTGGATTTGCAATATTTGTTGCACTTAATCCAGTTGCAGGTGACCACGTATATGTTGCACCGCCTGATGCTAACAATGGCGTACTTTGCGTTGGGCAAATAGACACATCTGCTCCTGCATTAATAGTTGGTAATGGATTGATGGTAACGATAACTTGATCTGTATTTACACAACCTGCTGCTGAAGTACCTGAAACTGTATAAGTTTGAGTTGCTGCCGGAGTTGCCGTTGGATTGGCAATATTCGTTGCACTTAATCCCGTTGCTGGCGACCATGTGTATGTTGAAGCACCTGATGCAGATAAAGGTGTTGATGCACCAATACATATTGCAACGTCTGTTCCAGCATTGATGATTGGTAGAGGATTAACAGTTACAATAACTTGATCTGTTCCCACACATCCTGAGGCAGTCGTACCTGAAACTGTATAAGTTTGAGTTGTAGCTGGTGTTGCTGTTGGATTGGCAATATTTGTTGCACTTAGTCCAGTTGCTGGCGACCATGTATACGTTGCTCCGCCTGATGCTAACAACGACGTTGAAGCGCCAACACAAATTGCAACATCTGCTCCAGCATTAATCGCTGCTACAGCATTTACTGTTACAACAACCTGATCTGTGCTCACGCAACCTGCTGCCGAAGTTCCTGAAACAGTGTACGTCTGTGTGGCTGCTGGTGTTGCTGTTGGATTTGCAATATTTGTTGCACTTAATCCAGTTGCAGGTGACCACGTATATGTTGCACCGCCTGATGCTAACAATGGCGTACTTTGCGTTGGGCAAATAGACACATCTGCTCCTGCATTAATAGTTGGTAATGGATTGATGGTAACGATAACTTGATCTGTATTTACACAACCTGCTGCTGAAGTACCTGAAACTGTATAAGTTTGAGTTGCTGCCGGAGTTGCCGTTGGATTGGCAATATTCGTTGCACTTAATCCCGTTGCTGGCGACCATGTGTATGTTGAAGCACCTGATGCAGATAAAGGTGTTGATGCACCAATACATATTGCAACGTCTGTTCCAGCATTGATCGCAGGTAGTGGATTAACAGTTACAATAACTTGATCACTTCCTGTACATCCTGAGGCAGTTGTCCCATTTACAGTATAAGTTGTAGTAATTGATGGATTTGCAGTAACACTTGACCCACTTGTGGCACTTAATCCTGTAGCTGGCGACCATGTATACGTTGCTCCGCCTGATGCTAACAACGACGTTGAAGCGCCAACACAAATTGCAACATCTGCTCCAGCATTAATTGGTGCAGAGGCACTGATTGTAACAATTACTTGATCAGTATTGACACAGCCTGCTGCCGAAGTTCCAGTAACAGTATATGTTTGCGTTGCCGCTGGCGTAGCTGTTGGATTTGCAATGTTTGTTGCACTAAGGCCTGTTGCAGGTGACCACGTATATGTTGCACCACCTGATGCTAACAATGGCGTACTTTGCGTTGGGCAAATAGCCACATCTGCACCTGCATTAATGGTTGGTAATGGATTGATGGTAACGATAACTTGATCTGTATTCACACATCCCGCTGCTGAAGTACCTGAAACTGTATAAGTTTGAGTTGCTGCCGGAGTTGCAGTTGGATTGGCAATATTCGTTGCACTTAATCCAGTTGCTGGTGACCATGTATACGTAGATCCACCAGAAGCAGATAAAGGTGTTGATGCTCCAATACAAATAGCAACATCTGCTCCAGCATTGATAGTAGGCAAAGGACTTATTGTAACAATTACTTGATCTGTATTTACACATCCTGCTGCTGAAGTTCCAGATACAGTATAGGTTTGAGTGGCTGCTGGTGTTGCAGTTGGGTTTGCAATGTTTGTTGCACTTAGGCCTGTTGCTGGTGACCATGTGTATGTTGAACCGCCTGATGCTAACAATGGCGTACTTTGCGTTGGGCAAATAGCCACATCTGCACCTGCATTAATGGTTGGTAATGGATTGATGGTAACGATAACTTGATCTGTATTCACACATCCCGCTGCTGAAGTACCTGAAACTGTATAAGTTTGAGTTGCTGCCGGAGTTGCAGTTGGATTGGCAATATTCGTTGCACTTAATCCAGTTGCTGGTGACCAAGTATATGTTGCGCCGCCAGTTGCTAATAAAGGTGTGCTCTGTGTTGGGCAAATAGCGACATCTGCTCCTGCATTAATTGTTGGCAATGGATTGATGGTAACGACAACTTGATCTGTATTTACACAACCTGCTGCTGAAGTACCTGAAACTGTATAAGTTTGAGTTGCTGCCGGAGTTGCAGTTGGATTGGCAATATTCGTTGCACTTAATCCAGTTGCTGGTGACCATGTATACGTAGATCCACCAGAAGCAGATAAAGGTGTTGATGCTCCAATACAAATAGCAACATCTGCTCCAGCATTGATAGTAGGCAAAGGACTTATTGTAACAATTACTTGATCTGTATTTACACATCCTGCTGCTGAAGTTCCAGATACAGTATAGGTTTGAGTGGCTGCTGGTGTTGCAGTTGGGTTTGCAATGTTTGTTGCACTTAGGCCTGTTGCTGGTGACCATGTGTATGTTGAACCGCCTGATGCTAACAATGGCGTACTTTGCGTTGGGCAAATAGCCACATCTGCACCTGCATTAATGGTTGGTAATGGATTGATGGTAACGATAACTTGATCTGTATTCACACATCCCGCTGCTGAAGTACCTGAAACTGTATAAGTTTGAGTTGCTGCCGGAGTTGCAGTTGGATTGGCAATATTCGTTGCACTTAATCCAGTTGCTGGTGACCAAGTATATGTTGCGCCGCCAGTTGCTAATAAAGGTGTGCTCTGTGTTGGGCAAATAGCGACATCTGCTCCTGCATTAATTGTTGGCAATGGATTGATGGTAACGACAACTTGATCTGTATTTACACAACCTGCTGCTGAAGTACCTGAAACTGTATAAGTTTGAGTTGCTGCCGGAGTTGCAGTTGGATTGGCAATATTCGTTGCACTTAATCCAGTTGCTGGTGACCATGTATACGTAGATCCACCAGAAGCAGATAAAGGTGTTGATGCTCCAATACAAATAGCAACATCTGCTCCAGCATTGATAGTAGGCAAAGGACTTATTGTAACAATTACTTGATCTGTATTTACACATCCTGCTGCTGAAGTTCCAGATACAGTATAGGTTTGAGTGGCTGCTGGTGTTGCAGTTGGGTTTGCAATGTTTGTTGCACTTAGGCCTGTTGCTGGCGACCATGTGTACGTAGATCCACCAGAAGCCGATAAAGGTGCTGATTGTCCAGGACATCTTGTTACATCTGCTCCAGCATTGATTGTAGGTAAAGGATTGATGGTAACGATAACTTGATCTGTATTGACACATCCTGCGACTGAAGTTCCAGAAACAGTATACGTTTGCGTTGCCGCTGGCGTAGCTGTTGGATTTGCAATGTTTGTTGCACTTAGTCCAGTTGCTGGTGACCAGGTATAGGTTGATCCTCCTGATGCGCTCAATGGTGCTGATTGTCCAGCACATCGAGCAACGTCTGCTCCAGCATTAATAGTTGGCAACGGATTGACAGTAACACACACGAAATTCGAAGTGACAGCTGGTCCACACCCACTCACTACCGCTCGGTAACATGTATTTGTTGTGACACCAGTTGCTGTATAAGTTGCTGAAGTTGCTCCGGCAATATTTGTATAAGTACCTCCACTTGTGGGAGATTGTTGCCATTGAATATTTCCTGTAGATCCAGTTAAGGTTAATGGCACATTTCCAGAACCACAAATTGCTGTAACTGATGAGCTTGCAGTACCTGCAACATTCGCATTGCTCACTACAATAGTGGTGCTAGATGCTGCATTACAAGGTGCTGAACCAATAGAGTAATTTATGGTATGCGTTCCAACCCCTGCAGTTGCAGGATTAAACAAACCTGAGGAAGAAACACCTGGACCTGTCCAAGTACCTCCCATATCCACCGCGTTTAGTTGAACAGCCGCTGCAGTTGAGCAAAATGGTCCAACCGCTGTGATTGCAGGATTGGGAGGTCCTGTTTGAGCACTTCCAGCAGTTCCACTCAATTGTATTGTAAAATTGGTTTGTGTATTAGACCAATCCTCCACTAAAATCATTAACACGTCACCCACTTGCACTGCTGGTGCAGGAACCTCTGATGTACAACCTGGAAAAGTTGAACCAAATTCGGCACAACCATCTGAGAAATCAGCATAATTACAAATCAACTCCGTACCAATAGAAAGTGATGGACATGGAGCTCCAAGTGAACTCGTGATATCAAACACCGAAACATCTAAAAATCCAGTTGTATTTGCGTCAACCAACATATTTAAATTTCCTGCTCCTGTGATGTATAAGATGATGTACCCATAATTCGGTGCTGCTTGTCCATTCCAGAAATTCAAACAAGAAGAAGGATTTGGCGAGCCTGGCGCAAATGTGAAAGGTCCTGCAACACCTGGTGTACAAATTGAAGTGTTAGTGTTACATCCACCACCACCGCCACCGCCGCCACCGCTGCCAGATACAGTAGTGATTGTGCCAGTTAAGCACGTTGAAGCATCTCCACAACCACCACAATTTACAGAATAGTGAACATAATACGTACCTGATGTTGGCGCTACAAATGTTGTGGAACCTGTGCCAAATGAAACCACTGGTCCAGCAGGTGTACCACTGTGCACCGTAACGCATCCTGAAGTGCTTGTTGCAGTATAAGTAGTTCCTGCCACAATTCCAAAAACTGTACTGTATTCCCCTGCAAATGCACAGGTCGTTAATGTTACGCTAGTACCGTTCACTGTTGATGCCGTACCGCTACCAAAAGCAGTTAATTCTGTACATTGGGAATGAGCAAAATTGGTGAAAATTACTCCAAAAATCACCAGAAAGATTTGGAGTGAAAATTTATTATTTTTCATAAGTAGTAGTTGCAAAAGGTTTAATGATAGCTGCGAATAAGTTCTTCCAAATAGGAAATGTAATTATGAAATTCACCAGGATAATTAGTAAACCAATTTTGAATCAATGATTCTTTTACTTCTTGGGAAATGTAAGGACCTTCGATGGTACTCTTTTCCGGAAAATGAACTGCTAGCTCTTGTTTTTTATGCTCAATCTGAGGCATAATCTCAGTCACAAGTACATTTTTTTCAACGGGAATCTTAAATAAATAACTTTCGAGCGTTAAATAGCGAGTAAGATTAATTTCCTCAACTGAATTTTGGGAATAGAGAACGGTAGTAGAAAGTAATGAGCAAACGATTGAAATAGATAGTATCAATTTTTTCATTGTAGAAGTTGTTTTATAGTTAATTAGCAGTTAACGAACTAATTCGATAACGTAAATATAAAACATTGGTTGCCAATGAAAAAGAAAAAAAGAAAGAGTTTTCTATTTTGTTAATAAATTATTAAGCTATTAAAACGAAACCCAGTCGATATCCTTTTTTAATAAACGTAATGATTCACTTTCTTGAGAATGATCTTCGAGGACTTGTCCATACTCCCACTTCGCCATTGGAGGCAAACTCATTAAAATTGATTCTGTTCTGCCACCAGAGAGTAATCCAAATTTGGTTCCTCTATCGTGCACTAAATTGAATTCAACATATCGACCTCTGCGGATACTTTGCCATGCAGAATGACTTTCCTTTACAGGTAGTTCTTTACCTGCATCGACTTGATGTTTATACAAAATTGGAAATAGTTCACCAAGTGCGATACAAAACTCGAGTAATTGATCCTTGGAAATTCCTGCTTCTACAGCGCTTAAATGATCAAAAAAGATACCTCCAACTCCTCTTGTTTCATTGCGATGCACATTGAAGAAGTAATCATCTGCCCAAACTTTAAATTTGGGATAGAAAGCTGGATTGTATTGGTCACATACTTCTTTTAATGCTCGATGAAAATCTCCCGCTAACGAAGTATCAATGTAATGTGGCGTTAAATCGATTCCACCGCCAAACCAATATGATTTCCCATTGTCTAATTCAAAATACCGAACGTTCATGTGGATGATCGGAATATGTGGCGATGCTGCATGCAAAACGATGGAAACTCCTGTGGCAAAAAACACTTCACCGTCCAGCTGTAATTGTTTTTTCATTACATTACTTACTGGTCCATGTACTTCTGAAAATGCAACGCCACCTTTTTCGATGATGTTTCCATCTATTAGTGTGCGGGTTCTACCTCCTCCACCTTCTTCTCTTTCCCACAAATCTTGTTGAAAAAGCGCTTTTCCATCCACCTTTTCTAATGCAACACAAATGTGATCTTGCAGTTCTCTGAATGAATTAGCAATTGAATTTTTATCCATTTTACTGTAAAATAGTTAGCCCACTTTCTATTTGAAAAATGTAACTCTTTTGATTTTCAAATCCACTTGTAGTGTTGATTTTCTTCATTTCAAAATCATTCATAAACATAGCATGCGATTGCTCATTCATCAGCAAATTACTTGCAAAGAAATAAACGACATCAAAACCGTGAACTGCTAATTTTGTCATATCAGATTTATATTCCATTCTAAATTGACGGTGCAATTGCTTCGTTTTTTCGTCTTCATAACTAAAGTTGGTTGGACTTGCGAAGCCGAACTTGTATTTTGCGCGTGCGACATTTAAATCATCAAAATCAACCCATTCCTTTGTGCCATACACTTGCACGCTTGTCGAGCTTGTCATCACTTTTGTAAGGGCAATATCAAACTTTGAAACTAACTTCTTACTGTCAGATGGAAAAACAATTATATTATTGATTCCTCGACGAACAAATGTTGTAAAATTGTCCATTTTAGCTTCAATAATTTTCGAACTTCCGCTTGCTAAATACGCTTCTCGAAAAGCATTGTAGCACACTTGATCTTTTTCCAAGCCAGAATTAACAAGAATTATTTGCTCGCCTTTGTGTTTACTTGCGACATGTTTTGCTAAACCATTCATCAATGTAAAATCTGAAGTTACAGACAAATACACGAACTGATTTGAATTTGCAATGGAAGTATTTGAAAATACTGGGGACACAAAACGAATTCTATTTATTTTAGCCCAAATTGCTGCATATTCGTTTTGCGATGCCATGAGTGAGCCAAAAATTAAATCATAGCGCTTTAAATCTGGATTTTGCAGCAGACGAACCATCGACAATGAATCTGAACCACAATCTAAAACCGTCACTTCGGCTTTTAAACCAATTTCTTCTAGCGAATCGAGCGCTAATTTTGCTCCCATGTAAAAATCAGTAGCTACCCCAGCATATGGATTACTGTTCACATCATCTAATTTAAAAGGCAACATGATAGCAATCTTATACGTACTTTTTTTCGGAAACAATAATGTGGAATCTATCTTTCGATCTTCAACCTTGCTAGGAATTTCACGGATATCTATTTTATCTCTATTTTCCTTTGAAATAGGAATTTTCAATGTGGTACCAGGTGCGATTGTTGTGCTTTTTAAATTATTGATTTTTTGCAACTCCGCCACTGTTACCATGTACCTTTTTGAAAGATTGTATAATGTCTCATCTTTTATCACGAGATGATTGATCACCGTGTCTTCCAATGAAAAAGCAGGCTTATTAACCGCTGGAACATCAATTTTCAACGTATCTCTTTCCTGTGTAGTTGATGGAATCTTTTCTGTTGGTACAATTAGATTGATTTCAGATAAATTATCTGCAATGTGTTTTGGTATACCGGGAATAGTAAGTTTTTGCCCTATCATCACACCATTTTCAGCTGCTTTGTTATTGCTAATTAGAAAATCTACCGTAACACCGAAGTCGTTTGAAATTCTATAAAGCGTTTCTCCTTTTTTTACAGTATGAACATAGGTAACTAGAGGAATATCGAGCAATAATTTTTGGCCAATTTGCAAGCCATTTTTTACCGCTGGATTATCTTTCTCAATCACCGAGGTAGAAACCCCATATTTACGCTCCAATTGCGACAAGGTATTGCCTTTTTCAACGAGGTAAACATAATACTTTTTACCCTTTACTTCTTCTGTACCTTGGATTTGCGACCAAGCATTCGTTAAAAATAAAAAGGTACTTAGTAAAAAAACTATTCTCATCGTGTTGTTTTTGTTCGTTGTGTTTTAGCAATAGTAATGCCAAAATGCATTTACGATTTTCAAATCCGAAATCCGAAATCGTAAATCGTAATTTACTTCTATTCCCACTCAATTGTTGCAGGTGGTTTAGAACTAATATCGTAGGTTACGCGATTGATTCCCTTCACCTGATTGATGATTTTATTTGAGATTTTTGCTAAAAATTCATACGGTAAATGACACCAATCTGCTGTCATTCCATCCGTTGAACTTACTGCTCTCAAGGCAACAGCATTTTCATACGTGCGTTCATCTCCCATTACCCCAACCGACTGAATTGGAAGGAAAATGGCGCCCGCTTGCCAAACATCATCATACAATCCGTCTTCTTTCAAGCCATTAATAAAAATAGCATCAACATCTTGCAAAATGCGTACTTTTTCAGCCGTTACTTCTCCAAGAATTCGAATTCCTAATCCTGGACCTGGGAAAGGATGACGACCTAGAATCTTTTCATCTATTTCCATGGAACGACCAATTCTTCGCACTTCATCTTTGAACAACAATCGAAGGGGCTCAACGACTTTTAGCTGCATATAGTCGGGTAATCCACCAACATTGTGGTGCGATTTGATCGTTTGAGAAGGACCACCATTGACAGAAACTGATTCAATAACATCTGGATAAATAGTTCCTTGTCCCAACCATTTAGCATCTTCTACGAGTTTCGATTCTTCATCAAAAACATCGATAAACGTCTTTCCAATGGCTTTCCGTTTCAACTCTGGATCGGTCAGTCCTTTTAATGCTGCATAAAACTTTTCTGAAGCATCCACTCCTTTCACATTCAAGCCCATTCCTTGGTAGGACTCGAGTACAGAAGCAAATTCATCTTTTCTAAGCAATCCGTTGTCAACAAAGATGCAATGCAAGTTGGTACCTATTGCTTTGTGCAACAATACTGCTGCTACGGAAGAATCTACTCCGCCAGAAAGTCCAAGAATGACTTTATCATTGCCAAGTTGTTGCTGTAAATTGCTTACAGTTTCTTCAACAAATGATTCAGGTGTCCACGCTTGAGAACAGCCACAGATATCTACCAAAAAATTTTTCAAAAGAATTGATCCTTCCGATGAATGGTAGACTTCTGGATGGAATTGAATTCCGTATGTTTTCTCTCCGTCGATTTGATAACCTGCAAATTCAACATCATGCGTACTAGCAATTTTTGAAAAGTTGGCAGGAATGGTTTTGATGGTATCTCCGTGCGACATCCACACTTGCGATCCCATCGACATGTTTTTTGTTAGTTGATTGCTCGTGTCTACAAACGATAGATTTGCACGACCGTATTCACGAATAGTTGAAGGCAATACTTCTCCCCCATAATTTTGAGCAAGGTATTGAGCGCCGAAACATACCCCTAACAAAGGAAATTTTCCTTTTATAGCACTTAAATCGGGTTTAGGAGATGCCGCGTCTCTAGTAGAAAAAGGACTTCCAGAAAGAATTACACCTTTAATATTGTCTGTTAATTCTGGACATTTATTCCATGGATGAATTTCACTATAAATATTCAACTCTCTAACTCTTCGGGCAATTAACTGTGTATATTGCGAGCCAAAGTCTAAAATCAAAATCATTTCTTGCATAATGCAAATTTAGTCAGAAATGACGAAAAAAATGAGTGGAAATCTATTTTAGAATCAACATAAATTGTTAATAAGTCTTATTGCTTTAATTACAGCTTCTTTTTAACCACGGATGCACGGATTTTCTCTTGAAATAAAACATAGATGAGAATTGGTGAAGGAATGACACAGTTGTTAAATACAATGAGTTATATAAAATATATCTGTGCATCCGTGGCTAATTTATGTTTAGTTACATCGACTGACAATTTGTCTGAATACTTGATTGTGGAATAGTTTGTGACAAAAACAGGTGAAATAAATTTTTGAACTTCAACAACAATCAATTGATTTCATTAATTTTGAAACTTCGCAAAAACTGACAATACAATGATACAAGATTTATTAAAGAAAATCTTCGGTGACAAATCCGCAAAAGACAGAAAAGACTATCAACCAATTATTGATAAAGCAAATATTTTCTTCAACCAATTTCAATCACTCAGTGATGATGAATTGCGTGCTAAAACAAAAGAATTTCAAACAAGAGTTTTGGCCTATGTGCAAAACCTTGAGGACGAATTGATTGCACTTAAAAATAAAGCGCAAGACGTTGGCACACCTATTACTCAAAAGGAAGAATTGTTTGAGAAAATTGATGCGCTGACTAAAACAATCGATGATAAAACAGAAGAAGTTTTACTGGAAATTATGCCAGAAGCATTCGCTGTTGTGAAGGAAACTTCTCGTCGTTGGGCACAAAATGGTCACTTAACGGTAACAGCGCAAGATTTTGATCGCGATTTAGCGGCAAAAAAAGATGGTATTGAAATTAAGGGTGATACTGCTGTGTGGTTGAATCAATGGACTGCCGCAGGTGCTGATGTAGTTTGGAACATGGTGCATTACGATGTTCAGTTAATGGGTGGTGGCGTGCTTCACAAAGGAAATATTGCGGAGATGCAAACTGGTGAGGGTAAAACCTTGGTAGCAACGCTTCCCGTGTATTTAAATGCACTTTCTGGTAAAGGTGTTCACGTAGTAACGGTGAATGACTATCTAGCGAAACGTGACTCTGAATGGATGGGACCTCTTTATCAATTCCACGGATTAAAAGTAGATTGTATAGATAAACACCGTCCAAATTCTGAAGAAAGAAGACAAGCTTACTTGGCAGATATTACTTTTGGAACCAACAATGAATTCGGTTTCGATTACTTGCGCGACAATATGGCAGGTTCTGTTGAAGATTTAGTACAACGCAAACATCACTACGCAATTGTCGATGAAGTCGATTCAGTTTTAATTGATGATGCGAGAACTCCATTGATTATTTCTGGGCCAACACCTCGAGGCGATGAGCACGAATTTCACCAATTAAAACCACGTGTTGAAACTATTGTAAATGCACAACGTCAGTACGTAAATCAATGTTTGATTGATGCGAAACGTTTATTGGTTGTCATTAACAATGCCCCAGAAAATGGTGCAAATGCCAAAGAAATGTTGGAAGAAGGTGGAATTGCCTTATTGAGAGCACACCGTGGATTGCCAAAAAACAAAGCACTCATCAAGTTTTTATCTGAACCTGGAATTAGAGCACACTTGCAAAAAATAGAAAATTTCTACATGCAAGATCAAGGAAAGCAGATGAAGAAAATCGACAAGGAGCTTTTCTTTGTCATCGATGAAAAAAACAATACCATTGAATTAACGAACAAAGGAATCGACTTAGTTTCTGGTGCTGAAGACCGCGATTTCTTCGTAATGCCTGATATCGGTTCTGAAATTGCACGTTTGCAAAAGGAAAATCTTGAAAACGATGCTTTCCTTGCGAAAAAAGATCATTTGGTACGTGAGTACTCGATTAAATCAGAACGAATTCACTCGGTATCTCAATTATTGAAAGCCTATACCCTCTTCGAAAAAGAAGTGGAATATGTGATCATGGACAATAAAGTAAAAATTGTTGATGAGCAAACAGGTCGTATCATGGAAGGTCGTCGTTACTCCGACGGTTTGCACCAGGCGATTGAAGCGAAAGAGAATGTTACCGTAGAAGCTGCAACGCAGACCTACGCCACCATTACTTTACAAAACTACTTCAGAATGTACCACAAACTTTCGGGAATGACTGGTACAGCGGAGACAGAAGCAAAAGAATTCTGGGATATCTACAAATTAGAAGTAATTGCAATTCCAACGAACAGAAACATTGTTCGTAAAGACCAGCAAGATTTAGTATTTAAAACTGCGCGTGAAAAATACAACGCTGTCATTATTGAAATCGATAAATTGGTAAAAGAAGGTCGACCAGTGTTGGTTGGTACCACAACCGTTGAGATCTCTGAATTATTGGGTCGAATGTTGAAAATGAGAAACATTCCTCACCAAGTCTTAAATGCAAAATACCACCAAAAAGAGGCGGAAATTGTTGCTGATGCTGGTAAAGCTGGTGCCGTAACAATCGCAACGAATATGGCTGGTCGTGGAACGGATATTAAATTGGGTGAAGGCGTGAAAGAAGCTGGAGGTTTAGCAATTATCGGTACTGAGCGTCATGATTCTCGTCGTGTTGACCGTCAATTACGTGGTCGTTCTGGTCGACAAGGAGATCCAGGATCTTCGATCTTTTTTGTTTCTTTGGAAGATGATTTGATGCGTAAGTTTGGTTCTGAGCGTATTGCTCGACTAATGGACCGTATGGGATTGAAAGAAGGCGATGTGATTACCCACGGAATGGTATCGAAATCAATTGAGCGTGCCCAGAAGAAAGTGGAAGAAAACAATTTCGGGATGCGTAAGCGTTTGTTGGAATACGATGACGTAATGAATGCACAACGTAAGGCGATCTACAAAAAGAGAAAGAATGCATTGTTTGGTGATCGTTTAGATTTAGACATCGACAACATGTTCTACGATTTATGTGAAACAACCGTTTTCTCTCATACGAAAAACGATTTCGAAGCATTTGAATTGGATATCTTGCGTATGTTGGGTGTGAATTCTCCAGTAGATGCGAACGAATATAAATCAATTGATCAAAGTGCTTTAGTTGAAAAACTATATCAATCGATGATTGAGCAATATGCGCGTAAAAACAACAAAATCATTGAGTTATCTTTACCTCAAGTAAAACATGTTCACGAAAATTTGAGTCACCAATTCCAAAATATGGTGTTCCCATTGTCGGACGGAAAGCGAATGATGCAACACGTAGTGAGCTTGGAAGAAGCATCTGCTACGGAAGGAAAATCCATCATTAAATCCTTGGAAAAAAATGTGATTTTAGGAATGATTGACAATGAGTGGAAAGAGCATTTGCGCGAAATGGACGATTTACGTTCAGCAGTGCACAATGCGCAATACGAGCAAAAAGATCCATTGTTAATTTACAAATTGGAATCGTTTGAATTGTTTAAGGCCATGTTAATTCGTTTGAATACGGAAGCTTCAGAGTTGTTAATGAAAATGGACATTGCTACAGAAGAGCAAATCCAAACCACCAACAAAGAAGTTACGCAGCAAGACAACTACCAAAAGGCACAAACCAACGAAAGCAGCAATGAAAGCAGAACGCCTAGTCCGAAGTTCCAAGGAAGCCAAGGCTATGACGAAGCAATGCGCAACTCTGCACCACAAGAGAAAAAACAACCCGTTGTTGTAGATCCAAAAATTGGCCGCAACGATGCTTGTCCTTGCGGTAGCGGTAAAAAATACAAACAATGTCACGGGAAGTAAGTTTCTGTCAAATGATAAATGGAAAGCCAGCTTGAGAGAGTTGGCTTTTTTTATTTAAGCACATACTTCGACCTCGCTCAGCATAAAAAGACGCAAAGAAAAGGAGATGAGCTGAGTGTTTTAAGGCACAAAGCAGGCACTTTTTTTGGACGTGCCGTCAAAGTTTGTAATCAATTTGATTCTAAATCCGTATCTTCATCTTTATGGAAGATCTCATTGACAATATTGAAAAAAAGAAAAGCATTTTTGCCAAAGATATCTTTCAAGAACTTGGTTTCGAAGCTGGACAGCAAGTTGTCTATCGAGTTCCTTGGAGTCCAAAAGAACATACACAAACCACCTATTCCAAAACAGACCATCATCAAAACAAATGGCAGATTACAACTAAGGAGGTCTTTCAAGGAAATAACAAGCGAATTTTCCTTGAATTGTTTGGTGAAATTGCGGGTAGAAATGAGTTCAAACAGTTCACATTTACATCGAAAGAAAAATCAATGTTCAGTATTTTTTTTCGTCGAAATGAAAAACAAAAATTTAAGACTTCAGGATTAGATGAAAACCGAATCGAACAATTAGGAGATGAGTTTGAACCTCTTGTGGAAGATTATTTTTCAATAGAAACCAAAAAAAATAAAGTTCATGTTCACTATTTATTAGAAAATTTAGATTTCGAAAATTTGCGCTTGCTCCTAAATTTGACAAGTAAACTGATAGAAATAGATTAATTACAACATATCAACTATTCTAAAATGCAAACTACACAGCTATTTACTACAAAAAGAAATTGGTAGGTTTGAAGTAGAAAAATAGCACGAAACAGTAGTATCGCTTAGCCAACAGAAAAATGTATGCAAAGCGATATTTTTAGTATAATTGTATCGCATATAAATAAGTTATGGTCAATTGCAGAACACATTGAAAACTATCAAAGTATATTATGAATAAATATTTTCTTATAATATGTGGAATTACACTTTTTGGAGTTTACAGTTGTAGTGAACAAGAGAAAAACCAAAAATCTATCTCTGATACAAACAATTCAAATACTCCAATTGATATTTCTGAAAATCCAAATGCAATAAATGAACAAAAAAAATCTCCGTCTGATTTTATTCCTGAAGGCTATGTGATATTTGATAAAGTTTTGGGAGACTTGAACAAAGACGGAATGGAAGATTGCGTACTTATCATTAAAGGAACAGATAAAACCAAAATAATCAAAGATGAATATCGCGGTGAACTAGATCGTAATCGTCGCGGATTAATAATTCTCTTCAACAACAAAAATGGTTATGAATTGGCAGTCAAAAATTATACTTGTTTCTCTTCCGAAAACGAAGATGGAGGTGTTTATTATCCGCCAGATTTAGATATTCAAATAGAAAAGGGTAATTTGTTCATACTTTATTCTCACGGAAGATATGGTTATTGGAGGTATAACTTTAGATACCAAAATTCAGATTTAATATTAATTGGGTACGATGGAAGTTCTAATAGCGGTCCAATCGTTAACAGAGAAACGAGTATCAACTTCATAACTAAAAAGAAAATATTGAAAGAAAATATAAATGAAGATCCTGATCAAATAACTGGGGATGAAATTTTTAAAGAAACTAAGAAAAATGTGAGTATAACGAACCAATTTAAATTGTCACAAATTAAAGATTTTGATGAACTTGATTTTTCAGAACTATAAAAGAAATAAATTAAATAACAGACCATAACAGCTGTCTAGCGCCAACCCTCCAATCTCGCTTCGAAAAACGATTTTTGTAAAGAGAAATAATCTATCTTCGAGTTTGAGTTTACTTTAAAGAGTCGGGCCGAGCGCCAGGCAGCGAAACGTTAGTGGTAATAAGTAGAACTTACAAATAACACAATTTAAGATGATTACAATAACTTTTATTGTAGTTTATTATGGCTATCCATAGTTTTTGCAATTTCTGTTGTCATTTTTCTATGGAAAAGGAAAAAACGAACACAGAAACAAGCTCAAAACACGTATATTTATCCAAAAAAAACAGTTGGTTTGGAAGAATCCCGATAGCCATCGGGAGGGTTTTTAGACGAATTGGCGTTAGTACCAAGAAAATTTAAACCATATAATTTAATTCACATGAAGTCCTTTATTCTTACACTTATGTTTTTTAATAGTGTACTAACTTATGCCCAAAATTTTTCCGGGAATAGAAAAATACGTCTAGTAATTCCTCAATATAGAACTGACTTTATTAATGAGAGCAATAATTTGGTGTACACCTTCGATTCTTATGAAGATTTTGTCACAAATAATGGAACAAATAGAGGCCGTTTTGAAACATTTAGTTCCAATTTGACTATGGGTGATCCTAAATTAAAAAACCTTTGGACCATAAAAGATGACCTAAAAGTTAAAATTTTGCCTAATGACTATTTCGGGTTTAAAATAAATGGTATGTGGTTTATAAATAAAACATTTCATAGCGGAAAAAAGATGATAATGATATGTTTGAAAGAAAAAGGTAAAATTTTTTATGGAAATGGTTTCCACTATTTAAGCACAATAGAGAATAATTCAAGTACATTTTCTTATGAACTTGATAAATTCTATTATTCAGATTCAATTAATTCAATCGCAATCCCATTAAAAAAAATTACAAAGAGAGAAAAAAATAATGAGTTTTATAAATCATTCATTTCTTCTCTAACGTCTATATTCAAAAAAAAAGGTGATAGAAACGATTTAAAAAGATTTACACTATTATCTGAGGCAATTATTAATTTTTAGCTAATAGTTTTGCTAAAAATAAAAACTAGATTGTTTGTTCACAGTTGAAGATTTTCTACATCTAACCCACACTAAGTAAAATGCTGCACAATTGGACTCGAGAGAAAGCGCTACATTGCCTAGTGCCAGCCGTAAGCACTCACGAAGCAACATAAAGAAATAGCAAAGACAAACATGGAAAATTCAACAACAATAACAGACGCACTTTGGACTCAATTTGGAGCAAGTCTTGACATGCTTGAAAATGCAATTATTATGTGTCCCGACGAACATAGGTATACAGCAACAGATTTTTGGTATCTCTCTTTTCATTGCATCTTTTGGACGGACTATTATCTTTCCACAGCACCCAATGATTTTGAACCACCGCAGCCTTTTGACTTTTCAGAATTTGACCCATCCGGTAAAAAGCCCAACAGAACCTACACAAAGGCAGAAATTCTTGCTTATGTAGAACATTGTCGACAAAAAGCAAATCGACTAATAAGAGAATTTACACCAGAAAAAATGAACGACCGTTGGATCAATGAATATAAAAATTATTCAATGCTTGAAATTCTGTTGTATAACATGAGACATGTTCAACATCATGCTGCACAGCTCAACATACTACTTAGACAAACGATAGACAAGGCACCGAATTGGGTTGGTCAAGCAAGGAAAATCATCGAAAATAAAGAAGGATAGGCCAAATAGAGCGCTAAAAATAGTGGTTCAGGGCTATATCCATCGGCAATTCTTCGATTGAACTTTTATGCAAAACCTACCAATTGACAAACTGATCCAAATGATAAAAATTAAATCAATTTCAACACAGTTGACAAGCATCTCTTTTCTGCTCATTTGTTTGATCTCCTGCAACAGTGCTATTAAACCACAGCAATCAACTCACAAATTGAATCATCAAGTTATTTCAAAGCAAATTGACAAGATTGATTCAACTACTAACATTGCCATTGATAAGAACATACGAAGTATTTTTCAAGACAAAAAAGGCAATTATTGGTTTGGGACAAATGCTGCCGGTGTGTATTGCTACAATGGAAAAACAGTCAAGCATTATACCATGAAGGACGGACTTGCAGAAAATCAAGTGATAAACATCCAAGAAGATGATTTTGGGAATATTTGGTTTGGATCTGGTGCATTCGGAATAAGTAAATTTGACGGCACAAAATTCACTACTCATACGAAAAATGTCAAGTTAGCGAAGGGAACGGAAACCGACTGGAAATCAAAAAATAACGAGCTATGGTTCAACGCTGGCGCTGGTGCTTTCAGATACAGCAATTCTTCCCTCGACTATTTACCATTTGAAACAACAAGTTCAAACGCAAAAACGATAGCCCCTTTTTCGCTGAGTCGCTATGGCGTTTACACCATTCTTAAAGACAAAAAAGGAAATGTTTGGTTTGGAACACAAGCAGAAGGAGTATGTAAATATGATGGCAAAGCACTAACTTGGTTGAAAGAAAAAGGACTCTCTGGTCCTGCCGTTCTTGCCCTATTTGAAGACAGTAAGAGCATTCTATGGTTTGGAAATAATGGTGCTGGATTATTTCGATATGACGGAAAGACTTTGACAAATTTCACAGAAGAAAAAGGACTTAGTAATGCTGACTTTAGCGCCTCTGGGAAACCAGGATTAGGCACTTTGGCGCGTGTTTATTCGATCAACGAAGACAATGCTGGAAATATCTGGGTTGGAACTGTTGATGCTGGAATTTGGAAATATGACGGAAATTCACTCATTAATTACACCACCAAAGACGGACTTACCAGCAACGCGGTAAATACAATTTATAAAGACAAAAATGGGACATTATGGTTTGGAACAGACAGTAATGGCGTATGCAAATTTAACGGGACCAAATTCACCGAATTTAAAATCAAATGAATTGCCGGTAAAACTAGCTACTCTACAGCCGTTTATTTGTATCACCCAAAAAGAGTATGAGATCCCTGCAAGATTAAACTCACATTAATAAGAATTTGATACTTTTACCGTCAACGGCACTGTTCTAGCATTGCAAGCCAACTAGGATTTGTGTGATAGGAATACGAACTAAAACAAACTACTAATGAGAAAGCTATTTTTCTTGACAATTTTTAGCCTGTTACTTTTTGAATGTAGCAACGTGTATTTCATCATGCCTTTTCCTGGCAGTCAAGAAATAAACAGTGTTTCTGTGGCCTATTTCTTATACTCTTGGCGCTGGGTATTTAGATCTGTTTTAGTAATTGTGCTTTTTTACAGCATCGTAAAAACAAAATGGAAACGCAAATGGACTCTCTCTATTCCAATTCTATTTTTAGCTGTCATTTGTTATCAATTAAATTTCAAAATGGCTGCAGATGCCCTATTCAAGCAAGTTGAAAAGATCAGTTTTGCAGATGCAGCGAGTAATAAAGTTGACTTGAATCGACTTGTTATTGGCGTGGTAAAGGACGGAGTTGCAAAAGCCTACCCCATCAATTTTTTAGGATACCACCACATCGTCCACGACACCATAAATAAGCAAGCAATACTAGTCACCTATTGCACAGTTTGTCGAACAGGTAGAGTTTTTGATGCACGCTTGAATGGTAAAGTTGAACAGTTTAGACTCGTTGGAATGGATCATTACAACGCTCTAATAGAAGACAAAACGACTAAAAGTTGGTGGCAACAAAGCACAGGAAAAGCAATTACAGGGAAATTAAAAGGCGCTCAATTGAAGGAAGTTTACGCATCTCAAACTACCCTGAAAAAATGGTTACAATTGTATCCAAGGTCCTTAATTATGCAAGCGGATGAGAAAAATTATGACAACTACTCCCCTACGTTCAAATACGAAAACGGCACAAGCACAGGAGCTCTAACCGGCACTGATAAGCAAAGCTGGAAAAACAAAAGCTGGGTAATTGGGGTGAAAATAGGCCATGATAGCAAAGTTTTCGATTGGAATGAATTGCTTAAAAAGGAACTCATTAATAGCAAAGTAGGATCTACTCCTATTTTCATTGCGCTTTCAAAGGACATGAAAAGTTTTTTTGCATTTGAAAATCTCCACAGCTCTACTCCTATCTTAAAAAACGATACGATTTATCTAAACAACAATCGCTATACACTAAATGGACAAGGGATCGACACCAAAACCAATTTAAAATCAGTCTATGCTTATCAAGAGTTTTGGCATAGTTGGAACTATTTTCAAAATAACAAACAGTCTGTACGTAAGTAGTTTTGAGTAAACAAAGCACAGCAACACAATCGATATTAGTCTATCTTTGAGTGAGAAAATTTAAACCGACACAATATGCCATCCATTCTATCTGCAATGAAGTTTAAATTCGTATTTTCGATCGCATTTATTTTAGTATTTTCGACTAGTTCTATAAGCACACTAAAGATGTCTACAAATAACTTACAAGTACTTGAGGGGAAATGGCATGTTGTCTTAACAAATTTTCCGCTTTGGTTAAAAGGCAATAAAATAAACCCAACATTCAATTATAAGGTGGCTGAGAAAAACAATACCATCGGATTGATTGATGTTGTAGAATATACTCAGAATAACAAAACAAAATCAATCAAGGGCTTTGATAAACCTACCAACGAAGAAAATACTACTTTTAAGTGGCGAGGCAAAGGACTTCTTTCTATAGCATCCAGCAAATGGGGTATCTTACATCATGAAAGAGCTGAAAAATGGGCCATTATCTATTTTGAAAAAACAGTCTTCACTCCGAAAGGATACGATGTCATCTGTCGTGAGAAACAGCCTTCTGAAGCAATTATGAAGCACATCAAGGAAAAATTAATCGAATTGAAAATTGAAGATTTGACAAGATTATAAATTATTTTTAACGCTTGTAGCAAGATGATCAATATTAAAGATCGATTCTGAGCTCTAATCTGACACAACTAAACAACAACAACAACGAATAAATTACCAACATCCAAGTAAAAAACCATTTCAATGAACGATATCATTTGTCCCAATTGCAACAAGGCTTTCAAAATAGATGAAGCAAATTTCGCTTCGATCTTAAAGCAAGTGCGCGACCATCAATTTGAAGAAGAATTGCAAAAACGTATTGGACAAGCTGAAAACGAGAAAAAATCTGCAGTACAATTGGCAGAAGCGAATTTAAAAGCTTCTTTTCAGGATTTGATTACACAAAAAGAGTTACAGATTAGCGAACTCAGTTCAAAAAGTCGAGAAGAATTGCGTGAGCAGTTGATTAAAAATCAAAAAGAGGCTGACGATAAAATTTCCCAAAAAGAGGCAGAACTAATTGCGTTGAAAGCAAAGCTTGATAATCTTGATGTTGAAAAGAGATTAGCAATAACCGAAGCCGTTACGAAACTTGAAAAAGAACGCGATCAATTAGCAAACGAAATCAAAAACAAGGAGTTAGAAAGTAAAAATCTTGAACACAATTTAAAACAACAATTCACTTCTGAACTGCAGAACAAAGAGGCGATTATCAAATATAAGGATGAAGAAATTGCGCGTGTCAGGGAAATGAAGTCGAAGCTTTCTACGAAAATGGTTGGTGAAACCTTGGAACAACATTGCGAAATTGAATTCAATCGTTTACGTGCCACCGCCTTTCAAAATGCCTACTTCGAAAAAGATAACGATGCAAGAAGTGGCAGTAAAGGTGATTTTATTTATCGTGAGAATGACGAACACGGTACTGAAATCATCTCCATCATGTTCGAAATGAAAAATGAAAATGATGAAACAGCGACAAAAAAGCGCAACGAAGATTTCTTTAAAGAATTAGACAAAGATCGGATCGAAAAAAAATGTGAATACGCTGTATTAGTGACTTTGCTTGAAGCTGATAACGAATTGTACAATACTGGAATTGTGGATGTTGGCTACCGTTTTCCAAAAATGTATGTGGTGCGACCACAGTTTTTCATCCCTATCATTACCCTACTTCGCAATGCAGCGATGAATTCGATGCAGTACAAGGCCGAGCTGGCACTGATGAAAAATCAAAGTGTCGATATCACTAATTTCGAAAATGAAATCTCTGCTTTTAAAGAAGGATTCGCACGCAATTATGATTTGGCAAGTCGAAAGTTTAAAACGGCAATTGACGAAATTGACAAAACAATTGATCATCTGCAAAAAACCAAAGAAGCCTTGCTCTCGTCAGAGAACAATCTTCGTTTAGCGAACAACAAAGCTGAAGAGCTGACGATTAAAAAGTTAACACGCAACAATCCCACGATGATAGAGCGTTTTGATGATTTGAATAAGAATAAAAAACTCGATTAAATCAATCCTGGCAATACGGCTTTTCGTTCCTTTGGATAGTCTTCAAATTTCTCCAAGTACCATTTGTGGTGAGAGATTGCGCGTGGCAACAAATTGGCTACTGTCCAGATAAAGAACGAAACACCCGGTAAGCTCCACATCAAAATCGCAAAACCTCCCCACTCTATTATTTCGCCCATTAAATTTGGACAACTCACATACTTGAATAATCCCTTTGTAGGAATTTTGTACCCAGTTTCTCCAGGTTTTCGAAGGTGAATCAGGATATTGTCTGATTGCCAATTGATAAACATTCCCAAAAGAAATACACTCAAGCCCACTATAAATTGGGGGGATGTCAACCATTTTTCATCGTACGCAGCGAAATTCGCCATGTAGTAGCCCATGGAAAAACCATTCATTAAATTGAATCCCATAGCGGAAAACATAATCACCATTGGCATTTTCTTACCGTTTGTCTTGATGCGTAAAGGAAAAATAATACTTCTGTTGATGTAATGAAAGGCAAATAATCCGATGATGATCCAACTGGTGTTGGAGATGACATCCAATTTTGGCCACAGGAAAAATCCCATCACCACCAAGACAAAAAATTCCATGAAAAACCATCCCAACTTATTATCAATGAGCGGTCCCCAAGTTGTTTTTGTATGTCGACCATACGGCGCCGTGATGCGCAACAAAACGATAAATGTGATAATTCCGATGGCAACCCATGTCCAAACGAGATATGAAAATTGAATTTCTGTCATGCCGTAAATGTACTATTTCATTTGAAATATTTAATCGGTATCTTTGAACGATCATGAAATCAATTGGAATTATTGGAGCTGGAAATGTCGCCCATCACCTTGCACTTGCACTTAAAAATGCGGGTCATAATATTTGCTGGGTGTATGGAAGAAATAATTTAGAAATCAAAACATTAGCTTCAATAGTTGGAAGTATTGCTAAAACTGAATTTCCCAGTTACGAACCTGACTTAGTGTTGTTGTGTGTAAGCGATGACGCAATTGCATCCTTGCTAAATGAAGTACCGAACAATTGGAATGTAGCCTATACTTCTGGCACCGTTGAAATTGTTGATTTAAAATCGGGACATGAAAATCTAGGTGTTTTCTATCCACTTCAATCGTTCAGTAAAAATAGATTCGTCGCACTACAAGAAGTCCCTTTTTTAATTGAAGGCAACAATTTTCAAATCGCTCAGGAACTACATGATTTGGCAAGCACCATCTCAAATTCGGTTCAATTTGTGAGCAGCAAGGATCGAAAAAGTATTCATTTAGCAGCTGTTTTTTGCAATAATTTTGTGAATCATTTGCTTTATCAAGCAGAGAAAATCGCTGAAGAACAAGAAGTCGATTTCAAGTTACTGCAACCACTACTCTTTGAAACCATCAAAAAAGCGATGGATCTTGGTCCACTCAATGCGCAAACTGGTCCCGCAAAGCGACACGATCTGCAGACAATCGAGAAACAAACAGCCATGCTCGAAGGAATGTCTCAAGCAATTTACCAAACAATGACAAAAAGTATCTTAGAAACTTATATAAATGCTTAGTTACAAAGAAAAATTAAACGACATCACCACTTTCATTTTTGATGTTGACGGTGTATTGACCACAGGAGAAGTACAATTAACGAGTGGCGATTTAGTCCGCACGCTCAACTCAAAAGACGGTTACGCATTGCAATTGGCAGCAAAACTTGGGTATAAAATCTTCATTATCACGGGTGGAAAATCAGAAGCTGTGAAATCGAGTTTGCTTGGATTAGGCATTACCGAGGTACATTTAAGTTCTTCTAACAAAGTTAAGGTGTTTGAAGACATCACCCATCGACATGGCATTAGCGCCAAAGAAGTATTGTACATGGGCGATGATATTCCAGACATTCCACTTTTGAAATTAGTAGGTCTCGCTGCTTGTCCACAAGATGCTGCGGTGGACGTTAAATCCAACTGCGACTACCAATCGCCATTCAATGGAGGAAAAAACTGTGTACGCGATGTTATAGAGCAAGTCTTGCGACTCAACGGACAATGGCTAAGTGCAGCTGCTTTTGAGTGGTAACTAATTCTTGATAATTCGAACAGTTGACCGCTCTTCTGTCTCAGTTTGCAATGTCACCAAATAAATCCCCGAATTCCATTCTACAAAAGAAATAGTTGCGCTATCGTTGATGAAGCTGGAAAACAATTCTTTTCCTTGCACATCTTTAATTGTAACAAGTGTTTTGGAGGTCAAACCGTCGATTGTTAAACTTGTGATCACAGGATTAGGATACAATTTAACAGCAACATCCTCTAAATTTATTACTTCCACTAAACTTTGCACGGACGCTAAATTAATTGTTGGCAGATCGTCATTTGGACCCACTTTCAACACATACACCGCCGCTCCGCCATTCGTTTGGGAAGGAGTTGTACCTGTTGCAACCCATCCACCATCAGAAGTTGGAATAATTTCACCAAATGCATCATCTAAGGGAAAACCAAGCGTTACTGTTGGAATATTAGAAGTCGACCATTCGAAATCCAGGTTGTTTTCATAGCGCATGTAACTCAAATCGTACGAGTTCTCCGCAGAAAAGTTGTTGTTGAAATGACGCACCACGTATGATTTTGAGCTATCTCCGTATAAAACTGCTCCCAAGGCTTCGCGTTCACCCTCTTCTGGTGACTCAAAGTCCCAAGAATAGGGCGATCCATCGGTATTAATGCGCAAGAAAAATTCATCTTTATCCTGGTAGGTTTCATTCCAATTTCCACCAGAAGCAAAAATATGATTTTGGTAAATATAGAAATCGTTCAACCAGTACTTTCCATTTGCGCCGTATTGCTTTTCCCAAGCTACTACCCCATTAAAATCAAATTTAGTCACGTAGCATTTCGTCATCGAAGAATCAGCATTGTACACAGCCCCTACCGAAAGGAAGGAATTATTGTCCAGGGGCTCAATTGCCTTCAAATAATCATCACCACTTGTTCCCCAATTCTTTGTCCACAAAGTGTCACCATTCACATCCATTTTCACCAAAAGAAAATTAGAGTTTAAGTTCGCTGTATTTGTGGTTTCACCCACCAAGTAAAGCATTGAATCGCCCATAATTTTGGCGTCATTGATTCGCTCCCAATTATCCAAGGCAATTACTTTCTTTTCAAGTTGCACACCATTGGAATCTGTCTTCACGAATAAAATATCGAATCCGTTTCCTGTTGACGATTGTGTGTAGCCAATAATGAAAAAGATAGAATCATTGAAAGCTGAAAGTACTCTCTTTCCACCGTCACCCTCTTCATAGCCATAATCTTTCGCCCAGATATGATTTCCATTTTTGTCGATCTTCATTAAAAAAGCTTGCGATGGCGCATCCATGAATGAACTAGAAGAACCAGTTACCATGTAAGAGCTATCTTTCAATTGAATAATTCCTTGCCCGTAATCGTAGGCATTATCATCGTAGATTTTAAAGAATTTCCCTTGACCAAACAAAGTGATTCCGTTCAGTACTACTAATGAAATAAGCATTAAATTTTTCATATTCTCCAACTTAAACGCAATGCAGCGGATTTACCAAAACCATTTTTGCTAAACAATCCAATCAAATTCTCTGTTGAAAGTCCAACACTCATCGACTTAACATTCCCAGCGAGATACAGACCACATCTAAAATTCGTAAATCCACCATACGCTGCGCTTGCGCCAACACTCAACTGCTTGATAGGTTTGTAGTTTACACCAGCATAAATTTGTGGTATAAAATATAGCGTAGGAAACAGTCGCACACCATAAAATGCTTGCACTTTATTCGTGTTTAAATCGTCAATGATTTTGCCAAATTGAACAAAAACGGGAAGCAGTTGAAATGAAGATTTATCTTCCGAACGAATATTCAAAGTATCTAATATCGAAAAATTCGAATCGATAATACTCGCATTTCCAATAAGTTGATCAAACGTAAACCCTTTAAAAATCAAGGAAGAGTCTGCTTCATACACCGTAGACGAAGGAATAAACACACCACCTAAGTTTTTAATTGAAAACTGAAAAAAGGAAACATTGTTTTTCATAATTTGGATCGGTACCCTAAAATCAGCATCGATGCCAAAGCCCAAACCTGGACGATTAAATCCGCCATTCTTGTAAGACGCTACACCATCATAAATGAAAAGCATTGAATCTACATCTGCATTCTGATAAATGCTCACATCTCTCATATTAGCGCCAAGTGAACTGTTCGCTGTCACAAAATTTACTGCAATAGTTGATTTTGATTTTTTATCAATGACCCCAAATCCAATTTTCTGAAATGACATCATCGACGCTCTAGTTCCAGTAAAATCGGCGTTACTACCAACGTACTGCTCGTTCCCGTAAAAAGCAAATCCAAAAACATCTTTACTATAAATCATTCCACCTTGTGCATACGCGCCAGCACGAATCAACCAACCATATCGCTCTTTACCGAATAAATTACTTGCATAATTTCTGTATTCAATTTCGCCATGCAAATCAGCTCCCACTCTATTAATCCCCTTGTGTTTATTCCACGCAAAATCTTTGATTTCGTTCGATATAAATCCACCTCTAATTAATTTAGATTGAAAATCGTTTTGAATTGCTGTGGCCCCATAATCAAATGAACCCTTGAGAATGACCTCTTGCTTTCGAATAATAGTGTCGTAATTCTCAGGTATGGAAAATTGACCGAAAGCTGAAAATGAAACGAGCGAAACTAGGATTAATAACTGTTTCATAGATTGACATTTAATTTAAATCCAGCTTTCAATTTCAATCCTAAAAATGCTCCACCGGGAATTGCAACCGCTTCACTGATTCCAGTACCCACATTAGGAGAATTCAATCGAACACGTACAAGTACATTTTTAATCAAGGCCAAGTCGCTTAATACAGTTTCGCTGATAACAACTTCTAGCTCGTCTTTCATTCGCCAAAGTCCATCAGTTCCAAGTAATCCATACACTGAAGATTGAATTTGCTCGTTGGCAACAACAGTGTGTAAAACAGCGCCGTATTCATCTAAAAAACCGAACTCAATATCTCCACTGAATGGAAATGCATTCGTATAATTTAAACTTAGTTTCCCACTGACAATCTGCGCAGCTTTCTCTTCCTGATTAATGTTTAATTCAAAAGTGTCAACTAAAGTTAAGTCATTTGTTCCTAGCGATAAAGGTAATTCAGCATGAAGTTTAACTTTCAATCTACTATCTGGGAAAATTTCATCATATCCGCCTGAGGTATTACCCCAAGGATTGAGTTGAATTTGATAGCCAATGGTATGTGTTTTTCCTAAATTTTCAAGGTAATTCTCCAAGTTACTATTCCCTGGATTGAATTCAATTTGGGTGTTTGTATTCACTGTTGCTCCCCAAGTTCCAGTTGCGCCATTCAAGTAAAACGGAGCATTGATATTACTCGAAGATAAAGCTACAGCGTTTCCAGCATTATTTGTGTTCTCCACTTTAGTCAAGATCGCTTTTGCTGCGAGTTTCATCCCATTTTCAATATCGAAACGCAATGAGGTTCCAGGTAAATCTGCGGTTCCAGATTCAATAGCATTTAAGAAATCAATGTTGGTGCTAAGCGTGTCAGATAAAATGGTATTTCCAAAATAACCCTTAGCGTAGTCCATTGAAATGTCGTTAATTTTTGCTTGAATTTTTATTAGTTGACTAGACGACAAAGTTACTGTTGGTCCTGTTGGTGATGATTGCACATTCATTTGCGATTGCAACTTGTTGTAGGAATTTCCAAATTCACCTGTCAGGTCAATCCAATACCCACTAATGTCTAAAGTTGCTGTTGCGGTGCCATCTACTCCACCTACATGAGCAGGCACAGAATAATTTTGATTAAAAACAACACCATCCTTAATAACACCGGGAAGTGTGACATCAAAATTCACATCTGTCACTAATGGATTAAACACCGTTACCACAATTTGACCTGTTTTAACCCGAATCTTTTTCAATTCGATGCCATCTACATTCAAATCATGTTCCTCAATTTGATTGACAATTGTGTAGCCTGGAGGAACTGACAAACTACCTGATGAAAGGTTGAAATCTTGAATAATGGTGGTATCTTCGATAGAAATAATATCTGCCAATCCAAAATTTGCAATGGTTCTTGTTAAATCTACTTCATAGTTCAATGTAGAGCTATTGATCACTAAAGTACTATCATTCTCGAGGTTCTCTAGCGAAAGCGTGTCGTTGAAAATGGGCACCACCCAATCCGACTCCCAGCTTGTCTTTTCCTTTCTACACGAACTAAAGCCAAGGCTTATCAATCCAAAAAGTAGTAAAAGCGATTTCGTATTTTTCAAATTCATCAGTATTTAAACGTATCAAAAGATCAATTCGTTGGTTTAGGCACGCTCAATGATGGTAGCATAACCTTGTCCAACACCAATGCACATTGCTACCAAGGCATATCGTTTTCCAGTTCGTTGCAATTCTAATGCTGCAGTGTGTAAAATTCTAGCTCCCGACATGCCGAGTGGATGTCCAAGCGCAATAGCCCCACCATTGGGATTAATGCGAGGATCATTATCGGCCAATCCCATTTTTCTTGTACATGCTAACACTTGCGCAGCGAATGCCTCATTTAATTCCAAAATATCCATGTCTGCCAATGTCAAACCGGCTCTATCAAGTGCTTTCTGAGCGGCATAAACAGGACCGATCCCCATGATTCTAGGTTCAACACCTGCCACAGCAGCGCTTACAATGCGTGCTAAAGGTTTTAGACTATTTGCTTTAATGGCATCTTCTGATGCAATCAACAAAGCTGCTGCGCCATCATTCAACCCAGATGCATTTCCTGCAGTAACAGTTCCATCCTTTTTGAAAGCGGGACGCAAACTACCTAAGGTTTCTATTGTTGTAGACGCACGAATAAATTCATCTTTCTTGAAAATAATGGGCTCTCCCTTCTTTTGTGCGATTTCAAGTGCAACAATTTCTTGATCAAATTTTCCTGCTAATTGCGCTGCTACAGCTTTTTGTTGCGACCACGCCGCGAACTTATCTTGTGCTTCTCGTTCGATAGAATACATTTCTGCCAAATTCTCGGCTGTATTTCCCATTCCGTCAACGCCATACAATGCCTCCATTTTAGGATTGATGAAACGCCATCCGAAGGAAGAATCAAACATTTGCGCATCGCGACCAAAAGCTGAAGATGTTTTTGAAATTACCCAAGGACCTCTTGTCATGTGCTCTACTCCACCAGAAATGTAAATATCGCCAGCACCATTTTTAATTGCGCGAGCTGCATTAATTGTTGCTGCCATTCCAGAAGCACAAAGTCGATTTACTGTTTCTCCGCCAATAGAAAGTGGAAGTCCGGCCAAAAGTCCAGCCATTCTCGCCACATTTCGGTTATCTTCTCCAGCCTGATTGGCACAACCAAAGATGATGTCTTCCACCAAGCCAGGATCAAGTGTAGCATTTTTATCCATCAGCGATTTCATCACGTGCGCAGCTAAATCATCCGCTCTAACTGGAGCAAGCGTTCCACCAAAATTTCCAATCGCAGTGCGCACACCATCTACAATAAATACCTCTTTTGACATTGACTCAATTTTTATCAAAGTTAGCAAAAGCGACCTACAATTAAGCGATCAAATCAAATAATCACAGTAAAAAGTTGAAAAGTCGTCAGGTGAGAAATAAATCGACAAAGGAATATGAATACATTTGTTGTATGTCAACAGCTTTTCAAACGCATATACACCATTTTCAGTCACTTTTAGGCGATCGTTGTCTTTTCGATTCGGCTGTTTTGGAACAGTATTCCCACGATGAAACGGAAGATTTATCATTTCCCCCGCAAGTGGTACTGAAACCTGAAACGACTAATGAAATTTCAAGCATCATGCGCTATTGCTTTGACAATGAAATTATTGTAACGCCTGCGGGAGCAAGAACAGGATTGAGTGGTGGAGCATTGCCCATCAAAGGAGGCGTCTTACTCTCCATGGAGAAATTCAACAAGATTCTTCATATCGATGAGAAAAATCATCAAGTGATCACTGAGCCGGGGGTAATTACTGAGGTATTGCAAATGGCAGTGAAAGAAAAAGGATTGTTTTATCCGCCCGACCCAGCAAGCAAAGGAAGTTGTTTTATCGGTGGAAATGTTTCAGAAAATTCTGGTGGACCAAAAGCGGTTAAATACGGCGTAACGAAAGATTATGTTCTGAATTTGGAAGTGGTGTTGCCGAATGGTGAAATTATTTGGACAGGTGCAAATGTGATTAAAAATGCTACGGGCTATAATCTAACACAATTGCTAGTAGGTTCTGAAGGAACACTTGCCATCATCACAAAAATAGTATTACGACTAATTCCCCATCCAACGCATAATTTATTGATGTTGGTCCCTTTTTTTGATGCTGAAAAAGCCTGTGAAGCAGTAGCGGCCATTTTTCAAGCAGGAATTACACCGAGCGGATTGGAATTTATGGAACGTGATGCCTTAGTTTGGACACAAGATTTCACGCAAGATTTTAGTGTTGAAGTAGCGGAAAATCATGCTGCTCATCTGCTGATTGAAGTAGATGGTTTTGATCCTGACCAATTAATGCTTGAATGCGAAAAAATAGTTGGTGTTCTAGCGCATTTTGAAACTGACGAAATTCTTTTTGCAGAAAGCGAAGCACAAAAAAATAATTTATGGTCGCTTCGAAGAAAAGTGGGCGAAGCCGTAAAGTCGCAATCGATCTACAAAGAGGAAGATACCGTTGTACCTCGCTACGAGCTTCCTGCCCTTTTGAAATGTGTGAAGGATGTTGGAAGTAAGTACGGATTTAAGTCTGTTTGTTATGGTCACGCTGGCGATGGAAACCTCCATGTAAATATCATCAAAGGAGATTTAACGGACGAACAGTGGGAAAATGAATTACCAATTGCTATTCGCGAAATATTTACGAAAGTAGTAGAATTAGGCGGCACGCTTTCTGGCGAACATGGCATTGGCTTGGTTCAGAAACCGTTCATGGACATCGCCTTTCCAGAAATTACATTACAATTAATGCGCGATATTAAAAAAGTATTTGATCCAAAAAACATCTTGAATCCAGGGAAGATTTTTTAGTTTTTGTGATTCCTCACATTTTTAATTGTTGAGAAAATCTAGCTGTCCACTTTTCATTTTTGCATAGGCAGTAGAGAGATACGCTAAGATATTTCGCATAGCATCAAACGCTTCTTCAGACTCCTTACTGATTTCTTTACGTTGCAATTTCAACAACAATTTCATGTAAAGAGCATGGAATGACACCTCAATTTCGTTTTTGTCTTTCACATTAGATCGCTCTTTGAATTCATTGATGAACGGAAGAGCAATTTCAAAGAGTTTACGGTAACGCTCATCTTGAGAAACATTCATCAAGATATTGTGCAAATATGAAAGCTCGATGAGTAATTCGGTAATTTCTTGTAAATGTCCCGTTTTTTCAATGCGCTGAAAAATCATCTGTTTCACCACCTCCGTAAACCAAACTTTAGATTCCTCAGCCTTTGTTTCATCTTCAATCTGCAGATTCACAAAGTTCGTCATGATTAAATCGATGTTTAAATCATACGCACGCACCAAATCCTCAATTTGATACATGTACAGAATGTATTCTGCAACGTTTTCTTTGAGCTTTTCGGGATTAAAATCCATTATTTCAGACCTTTTTCGATGTCTTTTTGACGTTGATTTAAAAACTCAATGAATTCTTTCGTCACATTCATTCCCTCAGTTATGAAGTTGATTTGCCCCCCTTCTGCATGAATCAAAAGGATATCAATTTTATTTTTCTCACTAAATTCCTTTCCGAATGCAGTAATTTTCTTTTGAATATCTGTCAATTTCTCCATGGTCTCCTTTTCTAAAGAAGCACCACGTTCTTGCTGATAGCGCATCAACTCACCTTCCATCTGCTGTGCTTTTTGTTGCACCATCATAATTTCATTCTGAGAAAGCAATCCACTTTTAGCATCGCTTTCACGATTACTGATGTACGACTGGAGTTCTTTCGTTTTACGCTCAATTTCCTTTTGAAATGCCAACTGTTTCTTTGTTACCAATGAATCTTGCACACGGTAATAGTCGAATTGCGTTTTTAAACTATCGCTTAAATAATAGGCAATTTTCAACTCTCCAATTTTAGCTGCTTCAATTTTAGGGGTTGTAGAGGCTTCTGAAGTCTCCTTTGTTTTTCCACCACAAGCAGTTAAAACAAGAGCCGTAAGTGATACAAGTAAAAAATTATTGTTCATTTGGTACATTTTTATGTGTAAAAGCTGTTTCCCAATCCGTGCGCATGGAGATGAATCGATGCAAACAATTAGATAAAAATTCCGATGTAAGCATGTTGTCGATTTCGTTCATGTCACTAATTTCCAAGTCATTAATTTTGAACGTTTGTTCATATTGTCCCAACTCAATCTTCAAAATATATTTGGAGTTGTAATGAAACAATTGAATTTTGTAACGTTCGTGCGGAATATCTTTGACTAGGCGCATAGCACAAAAATAGCGTTTTCATTTAAAAAACGGCAATAACAAATATCAATAAAAGAAAAAAACAGAAAGAATGAGTTAAATAGCGATGTTGTGATCGTCTACATATTCTTTAAATTCAAATGGAACCTTCACCATGTAAGCGTAATCTTGACCTACTTCGTACATGTCTTCATCCGATTCACGAAAGTACCACTCCACGCTAGCGATTCTTTTAGCATCCACCAATTCATTTAGCTTATACAGCAAGAATAATATGCGCTTAGAAGAAGTGATGTTAAAATATTCTAGATTGATCTTCACCGTTGTGGTATCACAAGGATTTAGCAGGTAACCTTCGAACCAATTTAACACTGGAATCCAAAAATCATCTGGTTGGTCAGGAATTGATCTTCCAGCAATTTCCATTATCCCTGATGTTGGGTTAAAGTTAATTTCTGGTGTTTGAGCTGTAGCTTCTTTAAAATACAATTCCATGGTTGAATTCAATTATAAAGATGCTAAATTGACTAAAAAAAGATAGCTCTTGAAATATTTTATACCAATGCAATTAATTCGTAGATGAATCACCAATATTATCCTATAAAAGTATTTTCATTGAGTAAAAACACCCTTTCATTGACTATTTGGCACTTTTGAGGAAATAATCGGTAATTTGCTCGATAGGTTTTTGAATGACATTGATGATTGGAACTTGTTTTCCAATTAAGATCTCTTTGATTAAATGACGTTGATGGAATGCATACGACCCTGTAAAGGCAATTCCTTTTTTCAAATTTTTTAAGGACTCAATCGAATTTAAAAAGGTAGTGATGTTAAGTTCATGAATCCATTGAATTTCTTTGCTTTCGCTGGCACCAAATTGCAGTGCAAGATTCGCTACAAAATTCCGACCATTTTCACTATACACCTTACTGATGATTTCACTACGATCGCCGATAGCTATGTGAATCTCCTGAGTCAGTTCTGTCGACAAGCGATTTTCAAGCAACAATTTCAATAGTAAGCGACCAAACGAAAACGCACTTCCTTCATCACCAAGTATATAGCCAAGTCCTCCTTTCAATTCTACTACTTCCCCATCGTCGAAATAAGCGGCAACAGAACCTGTTCCAAGAATTGCAAACACCCCACTCTTTTCAGCAAAAAGCGCTAATCCAGCACCGTGTAAATCTGATTTAACATGCACATTTTGATGACCTAATTGCTCTAGCATCTCTTTCATTCTTACTGCTTTTTCTTCTGCAAAACATCCTGCTCCAAAGAAATAAACTTCGTCAGCTAAAAAGTTGCTTTTTTCGCTCCAAAAAGCTTGCTCTGTTTGCATAAACGACTCTCCCCAGTGAATTGGGTGGTAGGAATTTCCTGAGAAATAGTTTCGTTCGCCATTTTCAGCCACAAAACACCAATCAGTTGATGTACCTCCGCTATCTGCAATTAGAATTGATTTTTTCATCAAGTCAAAGTTAAGTTTTTAAATTTGAGCGTGCAATTACAAGATAAATACAAAATCATACAGCAACTCGGAAGTCAAAAAAGACGGAAGTTTGCCGACGTATTTCTAGTAGAAGAAATCGACACCAAAAAGCGATTTGTATTGAAATTTGCAGCTCTAGAAAAACATGGCGAAGTTGGTGTTGAGCAGTTGAAGCAAGAAGCAGCATTTACTTTTTCCTTTCCTGGACTTCCGCTTTTAGTTGAAAAAGTAGTTTCTGAAAACGAGGCTTTATTGCTGTTTGAATGGAAAAATGGAACTACACTGGATGTATTCACGAAGGAAATGCGCAAGAAAGAAAAAATTACATTTATCAAGGAATTTACAACTGAAATCGTACCTATTTTTAAATTTTTAGCGAAAGAACGTATTGTTCACTGCGATATTAAAGAAAGTAATTTTTTAATCGATAGAAAGGATGGACAATTAGTTGTTTCCTTGATTGATTTTGGATTGGCGATCAACACGCATCACCTTCCAACGCGTAAAACACTGTTTCCACTTGGTTATGCTGCACCAGAATTATTGCTAAACCAACTTTCGCTTGTTGACCAACGAACGGATTTTTTCTCTCTTGGGATCATTTATTGGAAGATGATGGTTGGTAATCTACCTTTAACGCATGCGAATCCGAGTATTTTTACAAATTTACAGCTCACACATCCCCTACCAAAAGACGGAAAAATACCGAAGGAATTATTTGAAATTTTAGCGAAAATGTGTGCAAAGCATCAATTTCAGACAGCTCCAAATAGAATGGAAAGAGATAAGGTTTTAGAATGTTTGGAAGAAGGCAAATCCAAACGCTACTCTAGTATTGATGAAATTGAAAAAGACATACTCCAACTTCCAGAAAGAAGGTCTTTTTTAATAAATTTCTTTTCTAAATCCAATTCCAAATAGGAAAAACAGTCGGCTGTATGAATTTGTCGAAGCGGCAGTGGTATTATTCGCTTGAGAAAGCAGCAAGTATGAAAAATCAGCATCAAAATAAATTGAACCAATTCCTGCAAAAGTATATTTTACTCCACCAGCTAAACCAGCACCAATACTAAAAATGGTTCCTTTTGGAATTTCAGTACTTGGTAATTCATACTTTACTTCATCGTATTCATCGTACTTTCTCTTAACTGAACTAATTGCCAAGCTAAAATTTGCTCCACCGTATGCTGCAAAACCAGAATCATAACCTTCACCGATGTAATAACGAGTACCGCCCTCAATGATGTTGTAATTCATTTTATTTTGATAGTAAACTTGCAATTGGTAAGGATTCGTTGACACGTCACGTGCTGTTACATACGTGTAATTAGTTCCGTCAACTGCATCTTTGTTCATCAGCGTTGTTGTGAATCTACCGTAAAAAGTAACTTGATCATCACGAGGAATCTCAACACCGATGTGCATTCCTCCATACGGCATTTTTACACCAAATCCCTTCAATAAGCTGAAACCTGCAGAAACGCCTACTTGCGCTCCAAGAAATAGACCATTCATCAAGAATAGCACTAAAAATAATTTACTCTTCATATTTTTTCCAACTAGGTTCATAACTCAAAATTACATTAAATATAGGACAATTTTCAACATGTGCACCCTTTAATAATCCAATACTCATCAAAAACTCACCTACAATTTCCCCGCCAACAAATTTAAAATGTTTTTTAAACAATTTCACCCACTCTATTTTAGTTAATGGATCATTTGTTTCAAGCCATTTTGCAAAACTCCCTTGCTCTTTCTGAAGCGTTACAATCTGCTTTGCATTATATATGACGGCGTTGACCTTTAATTTGTTGCGTATAATTCCAGCATCGTTCAATAATTCTTCAATTTTAGTTTCGGAATAATTCGCAATTTTTTGAATTGAAAAGGAATCAAATGCCTTTCTGAAATTTTCTTCTTTTTTTAACATCGTATCCCACGAAAGTCCAGCCTGATTGATTTCTAGGATCAAACGACCAAACAATTCATCATCATCAAGCAGCGGAAATCCATATTTTTGATCGTGGTAGATCTTATGGAGATGCTCGGCAGGCTTATCGGCACAAAAATCACAATATGACATAGCGTTTAGTTGAATTCAAAATTAATTGAAGTGTCGCAAAAATGAGAACGTAAAAATAACTTTTTTAATATAAATTATTATCGATAAATTTGTCAATAAAATGGCTCGCTAATTGCAGAGAGCTGATTACCATTAAAATAAAAAATATGAAAAACGTAGTTCTTCTGTTTGCTTTTATTTTGTCTTCTGCGATCACTAATCAAGTGATGGCACAGGATAAGTCAGCTGATTCAAATACTAAATTGAAATCTAAAACTACTGGCAGTCGCAAAGGCAAAGATGACAATTGCTATTTAGACGGTAATGGAGGTGGAAAAGTGGATACGACTAGCGTAGTTTCTCCTGTAGAAGCGCTTCCTGGAGGTAAAAAAGCGAAGGAAGTTGGTAAATCGCTTATCAATGACACGGGAATTAAGCCCAAATTTAAGTTTCCGTAAGTTTTTATGGCGATATACGAATTCAACGGATTCCGTCCTGTTATCAAAAAAAGTTCTTTTGTTCACCCTCAAGCTTCCGTTATTGGAAATGTAATTATTGGTGAAAACGTCTATGTTGGTCCTTCTGCTGTTATTCGCGGCGATTGGGGTAAAATCATTATCGAAGACGGTTGCAATGTTCAAGAAAATTGTACCATCCACATGTTTCCCGGCACTATTACCCTCTTGAAAAAAGGAGCTCATATTGGTCATGGAGCCATCATTCACGGCGGAACAATCGGTGAAAATTGCCTGATCGGAATGAATAGCGTAATAATGGATGATGTTGTGATCGAAGAAGAATGTATCATCGGAGCTTTATCGCTCGTTCCTCAAAAAATGCATATTCCACGAAGAAGTTTATTGGTGGGCAATCCTGCAAAAATTGTTAAAGAAGTTTCAGATGAAATGATTGCTTGGAAAACAAAAGGAACAGCTCTGTATCAAGCCTTACCAAAAGAAATGCACGAAACGCATAAGGAATGTGAACCTTTATTGGAAGAGGAAGAAAACAGACCAGTTCAAGAAAATTTCTATCAGTTATTTAAATAGATTATACTGTAGGAACCGCAGTCTGAGAAATCGCTCCAAATCCACCAGCCACTTCCAAGAAATTATCAAAGCCTCGTGCTTTTAATATCGAAGCGGCAATCATACTTCTGTACCCACCCTGACAGTGAATGATAAATTGTTGATCCTTTGGAAAGGCCTCCATTTCGTTCGCAAGAAAATCAAGCGGAACACTTTTAGCACCCTTCACGTGACTTCCTTCGTATTCTCCGGGTTTTCGCACATCAATAACCTTGCTACTTGGTGAATAATTTTGAGCAAAATCTACTGCTGAAATGCGTTTTACATGATCAACTTCTTTTCCAGCTCCTTTCCACGCTTCAAAGCCACCTTTCAAATAGCCAGCAACATTGTCAAACCCAACTCGAGCGAGGCGTTTTACCGCTTCCTCTTCTTCTCCTTGTGCTGTAATCAACAATATATCTTGTTTCACATCAGGAATCATAGCTCCAACCCACGGTGCAAATTGTCCGTCAAGTCCAATATTGATAGCGTTTGGAATAAATCCTTCTGAAAAAATTTGGGCGTTTCGCGTATCCAGTATTAAAAAATCAGCCTCATTGGCTTTGTTTTCAAACTCAGTGGGCGACAAAGGTTTTAATCCGCGTTCCATCACATCTGAAATTGAATCGTAGCCTTGTTTATTCATCAGCACATTCATTCCAAAATAGCCTGGAGGTGGCAATAAACCATCCGTTACTTCAGCGACAAACTCCTGCTCGGTCATATTTTCTCTCAAAGCATAGTTTGATTCCTTTTGATCCCCAATAGTTGATGTTGTTTCTTTGGACATTTTCTTTCCACAAGCTGATCCCGCACCATGCGCAGGATAAACGATCACATCTTCTGGTAAAGTCATGACCTTTTCCCGTAATGACTTATATAAAATTGCCGCTAACTGCTCTTGTGTCATTGTCGCAGCCTTTTGTGCTAAGTCCGGTCGACCTACATCTCCAATAAACAAAGTATCACCCGAAAACAAGGCATGTTCTTTGCCATTTTCATCCATCAACAAATAACAAGTACTCTCCATCGTATGTCCGGGAGTGTGCAATACTTTAATTGTTATGTTTCCTAGCGATAAAATTTCACCGTCAGATGCACTATGCACCGGATAGCTAGGGTTAGCATTTGGACCAAAAACAATTTGTGCGCCAGTTGCCTTGGCCAAATCCACGTGTCCTGATACAAAATCCGCATGAAAATGCGTTTCTAAAATATATTTTATTGTTACATTATCACGTTTTGCGCGCTCAATGTAAGGTGTAATTTCTCTCAATGGATCGATGATAACTGCTTCACCGTTAGATGTAATGTAGTAAGCGCCTTGTGCTAAACAGCCTGTGTAAATTTGTTCAATTTGGAAATTCATAATGAGTCAATTGTAAATTATTCATATCAAAATTAGTGATTTTGCAAGATTAATTGAGAAATGTAATTAAATTTGCAGCTGGGGTAAGTCTTGTACGACCAGCTCCCTCTTAATCCTCCAGGACAGGAATGTAGCAAAGGTGTGAGGTTGTAGCGGTGCGATGTGAGTAGCTTACCCCTCTTTTTTTGCCTTTTTGTTAACAATTATTAATAAGTCAAGGCTCCTTTCACCTAGCAAATTCACTTCGTATTTTACCTTTGTTAAAATTAATAAAAGTAAGCTATGAAATTTTTCATCGATACTGCTAATCTGAATGATATTCGTGAAGCAAATGATTTAGGCATATTGGACGGAGTGACCACAAATCCTTCTCTAATGGCTAAGGAAGGAATTACTGGAGCTGAGAATATTTTGAATCATTATGTTCAAATTTGCAATATCGTTGATGGACCAGTTAGCGCTGAAGTAATTGCTACCGATTTTGAAGGTATGGTGCGTGAAGGTGAAGCATTAGCCAAATTACACAAAAACATTGTGGTGAAAATCCCTATGATTTCAGAAGGAATTAAAGCAATAAAATATTTCTCACGAAAAGGTATCAAAACAAATTGCACGTTGATTTTTTCTGCGGGTCAGGCTTTATTAGCAGCGAAAGCAGGGGCAAGTTATATTTCTCCATTTTTAGGTCGCTTGGATGATGTTTCTACTAATGGAATTGACTTAATTGCTCAAATTCGACTTATCTACGATAATTATTTATTTGATACTGAGATTTTAGCAGCATCAGTGCGTCACCCAATGCATATTATTCAATGTGCTGAAATTGGTGCAGATGTGATGACGGGACCTTTGATTGCTATCAAAGCATTAGCGAAGCACCCTTTGACTGATCTTGGCTTACAACAATTCTTAGCGGATCACGCGAAAGGAAATTAATGACGGAAGATCCCCTCGATTCCAAAATTAAGATTGATCCTCCCCTCGTTTCTATTGATATTGTAAAATGGTGGGAACGAAAACGATGGGTTTTCAACGTAGTTTTGATTGTTTCGTTCGTGTTCTTTACCTATCTCGTTTCTCAATTTGAAATGAAAGATTACGTTTTCAAGAACTTAAAAGCTGCTTTCTTAATCGAATTGGTTCTCGGCAATATTATTTATTGTTTTTCTTGGCTGATTGAGTTGATGGTAAATTTTTACGCTGATAAAGTCCGATTTTCAGATAATTTAAAGTGGGCAGTTTTTGCAATGGGATTGCTGATTACTGTTATTGTTTCATTTTTTGTCGTGGATGCAGTGATTGATTTTCGGTTTATTTAGAGATTTTATAATTTAAAAATCTGATAATCAATATGTTTAGTAATATTACTAACGCGTTAGTAAATTAGCTAATTTACACCACTACCAAAAAAAAAAGCAATAAATCGAATTCTATTTTCACTCTCCATACCTCAACTCAATAAAGGCATCAATTAAGTCATTCTCAATCAAAACTGTCAAGTTATACTGTTTCAAGTACCACTTTCCTTTTTTCTTTACTGCTACCCCAGTTCCCCGACAGCCCCCCATCCACGTATCTAAATCCTCTTCAAACCAAGCTATTTTTTTATTGTCGGAAAAAGTCCAAAAGCGAGTGTTAGAAACAAATGTCCAAGCTTCTCCCGCATCAAAATGGGGCTTACAGAAATTAGCGAATTGAATTTTGGTCCAACGCTCCCCAGGTGCTGTACCCAAGTAGATAAAATCATCGTCCATTTCAGCGAAAAAATCATCAAAGCGAGTTTCAGCAGCAGATTTATGCCATTTATCCATCCAGACATCTAGGGCTGGAATGTTTTGGGAATAAGAAGATGCAGCCATTAATAGCGTGCAAAAAAGTAATTTTATTTTCATAGGATAAATATAGAGTAAGTCCATTAATTTTACAAAAAGAAAAATGGAACATCACATAAAGTCCGAAAAATCATTTCGCTATTACACTCACGGCGACATCCAAAAAGCAACGAAACTTCTTTTTGTTTTTCATGGCTATGGGCAATTAGCACAATTTTTCATCCGAAAATTTCATTTAGTATCGGACGACTATTTCATTGTAGCTCCTGAAGGAATGCATCGATTTTATTTGAATGGGACAGCTGGTCGCGTGGGAGCTTCCTGGATGACAAAAGAAGATCGAGAAAATGATATTGTAGACAATTTAAATTTCCTAGAAAACCTTGCGAAGGAATTTGAATCCCACAATTTCGAGGAGAAAATTATCCTTGGGTTCTCGCAAGGAGGCGCAACAGCTGCTCGATGGCATTTCCAAAATAAAAACAAATTTGATCGATTGATTCTATGGGCATCTATTTTTCCGCCAGATCTAAAGATTGAAAATGAATTTAAATTAAGTTCGAATTCAAAAAACAGCTTTGTTCTTGGAAATTCAGACGAATATTTCAATGAGGATCAACAAAAAGAAATCAAAGTATTTTATCAAAAATTAAACTTCGATATCGTAGAGTTTGAAGGAGGACATGATATAGATTTCAACACCCTATTTCGGGTCTTTGAATGAATAACCTACGCTAAGTTTTAGGCCTCCACGATAAAATTTGGAACTTGCAATTCTCTCGGTAAATTCAGGCTTAATGCCAACATAAAAAAACAATGAGGGTTCAATCCTGATTTTCTTGCTTGCAATTTGATAACCAAAAGTTGTTACTACACCATAATTGAAAATGTGCTTAAACTCATCAATATCGTTCAGATCAGTAGTTGTATGGGATCCCGGGTCACTCTGTGAGCCATAGTCCCAAACTTCCTTTTGTCCATTTAGATTTTTATGTAAAAGTAAATTTCCAGAAAATCCAATATTCCATCTTATTTGCTCAAAAAAACGCAAACAAATTGGGTATATATCAAAATTCAAGACTCCTAGTTCTATAGATCCTTTAATGGAATTTGAACCACCACCACCTCCATTTCGAAATTCGAATTTTCCACCATAGTTTTGATAGCTAAGAGAAAATTGAAAACGTATTAAAGTGTCCAAACAGACATCCTTTAATTCCATTCCTAGTCCGAAATTAAATTTAGAAGAATAAAGTTGATTAGAGTGCCCACCTTCGGGCATCATGTCATAAAATGTACCAACTCCAAAATTTGTAAAGCCAGCTAAAGTTTGTGTTTTAACTTTAAAACTCAAACTGATTAATAAAAGGCATAAAATATGGTATCTCAGCACGCTGATGGCAGCTATATTGAAGTTACAAGTTAAACGAAGATTAATCGGCATTGGTTAAAATTGAATATGTAAACTTATCTACCGTGGAATATTTAAAATAATTAACATGGTCACTTTGGCATAATTTATGATATTTGCATTCGAAATTAAAATTATGAAACACATTTTTACAATTATAGCACTTTTTGCTTTAAGCTTTGCAAACGCACAAGACGAGAAATCTCAAGGAATTTTGGATAAGGTTTCTACTAAAATGAAGGGGTACAAGTCGTTTTACATCGAATTTTCTGCTACAGTAAAAAATACGGCCAACGGTACAAATACCACAGAAACCGGAAAAGGATATGTAAAAGGGGAAAAGTTCACCGCTTCTTATGGTGAAAATACGATTCTTTCCAATGGTGTAAAAACGTGGACAATTGTAAAAGAAGAAAAATCCGTTTATCAGACTGACGCTAGCGAAAGTAACGACGAAGCTATCAATCCTAAAAGATTGATGACCATTTGGGAATCTGGATTCAAAAACAAATATGTTAAATTTGATAAACTGAATGGTGAAGAAGTTCACGTTATTGATCTCTATCCTAAAAATCCATCGAAAGTAGATTACCATACAATTGTTCTTTACATCTCAAAATCAACAAACGAGCTGAAAAAAGCAATCATGAAAGCAAAAGATGGCACAACAATGACGTACTCTGTTACGAAGTTCACTGCTAACCCAACATGCGAAGACACTATGTTTGTATTCGACAAGAAAAAATATCCAGGTTATTCAGTTATTGAGGATTAATCTTCAATTCACTGTTATCAACAAAAAATCCTGCTTGAGAAAGCGGGATTTTTTTTGCTCCGGCAGTAAAAATTCGACAAGAATCCCCACCAAGATCACCGAACCCTGAGCTACTCGAAGGGCGAGGCACTCGAACCCTTAGGAAACCTCCTATTTATCAATAGTTTAAAAGCTCCTGAACAACCTTTTTCAATCGTTCTTGTGGTAAGAATTGCTTCTCCAATGAAACTGCAAATGGCACTGGTGTGTCCAAAGATGCAACACGTTTTACTGGTGCATCCAGTTGCTCAAAACAATTTTCGTTGATCAATGCAACCAACTCACCTCCTATTCCACCTGTCAAACAATCTTCATGCAGCACAATCACCTTTCCAGTCTTTTTCACTGCGTTAAAAATTGCTTCATTGTCGAGTGGTAACAAGGTTCTTAAATCTAAAATCTCAAATGAGCTGTCTGGAAATTCTTGTTGCATCTCCATCGCCCAATGCACCCCTAAGCCGTACGTTACAATCGTCAAATCATTACCAGAAGCTACCGTTCTTGCTTTTCCAATTTCAACGGTGTAATACTCATTTGGAATTTCTTCTTTCAAACTTCGGTACAAATATTTATGTTCAAACACCATCACAGGATTTGGATCTTCAATAGCGGCATTCAACAATCCTTTCGCATCATAAACACTTGATGGATAAACAATTTTTAGTCCCGGAGTGTGGAAGAACCAGGCCTCATTACTTTGTGAGTGAAAAGGTCCAGCTGCTGTGTTCGCCCCTGTTGGCATCCGCACCACTACATCGGCATTTTGCCCCCAACGCCAATGAATTTTCGCTAAATTATTTACAATCTGATTGAAGCCACAAGTGGCAAAATCGGCAAATTGCATTTCAACCACCGACTTCATTCCTGCAATGGAAAGTCCTAAACCAGCACCTACAATTGCAGATTCACAAATTGGTGTGTTTCGAACACGTGCTTTCCCAAATTTTTCTACAAATCCTTCCGTGACTTTAAACGCCCCTCCATATTCAGCAATGTCTTGTCCCATGATCACCAAATCGGGGTATCTTTCCATCGATTGTGATAATCCTTCTTGTATGGCATCTATGAATCGCTTTTCAGATTTCTCTCCTTTTCCCTCAATCACTTGTTGCACAAAGGGTGCATAAATATCGTCTAGTTCTCGTTGCAAATCTGCTTCAATGAGTGGTTGACTTTGCGCTGCATCAAAAGCATCTTGAATTTCTTTCTTGAGATTGATTTTGATAGTAGCTTCCTCCGCTTCCGTCAAAACACCTAGCTCTCTCAAAAACAATTGATAATTCTCAACAGGATCTTTAGTTGACCATTGATCTTGTAATCCTTCTGGATAGTACTTTGTTCCTGAAGCTTCTTCGTGTCCACGCATGCGAAAGGTCATCAATTCCAATAAATAAGGTTTTGGTTCTTTTCGAATGTCATCATTGATCTTGCGTACTGTGCGAATAACATCCAATACGTTATTTCCATCCACTTGCACAGCTTTCATACCATAACCGATTCCTTTATCAATAAATTGTTTGCATCTAAATTGTTCGATGGAAGGCGTTGACAAGCCCCAGCAGTTATTTTCTATGGCAAAAATGACTGGCAAATCCCACACTGAAGCGACATTTACAGCCTCGTGAAAATCACCTTCTGAAGCACCACCATCTCCCGTAAATACAATTGTCGACTTCCCTTCGTTTTTCAAAACAGAGGAAAGTGCTATTCCATCTGCAATTCCAAGTTGTGGACCAAGATGGGAAATCATACCTACGATGTTGTGATCTTGTGTTCCGAAGTGAAATGAACGATCCCTTCCTTTGGTAAATCCACCTAATTTTCCTTGAAACTGCGAAAAAAGTTGTTCCAAAGAAATTCCACGGGTAGTAAAAACTCCTAAATTTCGATGCATCGGAAGAATATACTCTTCGTCGTTCATGGCATACGCACAACCAACAGAAACTCCTTCTTGTCCCCACCCAGAAAACCATTTTGTAATCTTTCCCTGACGAAGTAAAATCAACATCTTTTCTTCAATCATTCGAGGCTTCAGAATCAATTTGTAGATCTCCAACAATTCTTTATCGTCAAAACCTTCGCGATTGAATTCAATTTGTCGTGCTGTTAATGCTTCCATTTTATTCAAAAATTTTGACAAAAATAGCTAAAATTTAGCTGAAATTTTCAGCACTCATATCCACTCGTTTTTCACATCAAAAGCTAAAAAAATGTTAACGCCTGTAACGATGCTGAATAGTTTGATTTTATTATTAACTTTGCAAGAATTTATCCCAAAAATAGGTTCAAAATGTCACTTTCAAACATTAGCAATATTCAAGAAGGACTTACATACGATGATGTGTTATTAGTGCCTGGATATTCAGAAGTTTTGCCACGCGAAGTTCAGTTAAAAAGTAAGGTCACACGAAACATAGAAGTGAATGCCCCTATTATGTCGGCGGCAATGGATACAGTTACCGACGCGCGCCTAGCAATTGCAATTGCACAGCAAGGAGGTATTGGTGTCATTCACAAAAACATGAGCATTGCAGAACAAGCGCACGAAGTAAGAAAAGTAAAACGTTCTGAAAGTGGAATGATTCTCGACCCTGTTACCCTTTCTGAAAATGCAGTGGTAAAAGATGCGCTTCATTTAATGAAAGAAAACAATATTGGCGGAATCCCTGTTGTTGACGAAAATAAATTCTTGAAAGGAATTGTTACTAATCGCGATTTGCGATTTGAAAAAAACTTACATCGACCGATTGCCGAAGTAATGACTTCTAAAAACTTGGTGACTACAGGCGATGGCACAGATCTTTCTACTGCCGAAGATATTTTACAGGAGAATAAAATCGAAAAATTATTAGTGATTGATAAGGAGAATAAATTGATTGGACTTATCACTTATCGCGATATTATAAAAGTGAAAACGCAGCCCAATTCATGCAAAGATCAATTTGGCCGCTTGCGGGTAATTGCTGCTGTTGGCGTTACAAATGATACGATGGAACGTGTGTCGGCTCTTTATGAAGCAGGCGTTGATGCCATAGTTATAGATACGGCACATGGTCACTCCAAAGGTGTTGTTGAGAAATTGAAAGAAGTGAAAGCTAAATATCCTCAATTAGATGTTATTGTTGGAAATATTGCTACTGCTGAAGCTGCAAAATATTTGGTCGAAGCTGGAGCAGACGGTGTGAAAGTTGGAATCGGACCAGGCTCAATTTGTACAACTCGTGTTATTGCTGGTGTAGGAGTTCCTCAATTAACGGCCGTAAATGATGTTGCTAAAGCACTTGAAGGCACAGGAGTTCCTGTGATTGCTGATGGTGGAATTCGTTATACGGGTGACATTGTAAAGGCAATTGCAGCAGGAGCTGACATGGTAATGGTAGGTTCGATGTTTGCTGGAGTGGAAGAGTCGCCAGGCGAAACAATTATTTTTGAAGGAAGAAAATTTAAGTCATACCGGGGAATGGGATCATTGGAAGCTATGCAAAAAGGATCAAAAGATCGCTATTTCCAAGATGCTGAAGATGACATTAAGAAATTGGTTCCAGAAGGAATTTCAGGTCGTGTTCCTTATAAAGGTTCAATGCTAGAAGTGATGTATCAAATTATTGGTGGATTAAGAGCTGGGATGGGATACTGTGGTGCTGCCGCCATCTCCAACCTTAAAGGAGCTAAATTCGTTCGTATTACCACAGCAGGAATGAGAGAGTCGCACCCGCATGATGTTACAATCACCCGCGAAGCACCAAATTACAGTATTAAATAAATCAAATCTATAGAATTCTACACAATGAAAAAGCAACTATTTACAGCCTTAGGTTTAATGATTTCTTTAGGGACTTTTGCACAAGCGCAAGACCCAGTTTTGTTACAAATCGACAATAATAAGGTAACAAAATCCGAATTTTTACAAGTTTATTTAAAAAACAATAACGACCCCAAATTCGATAAAGCATCGTTGGACGAATATATGGAATTGTACCGTAAATTTAAATTGAAGGTGACGGAAGCTGAAGATTTAAAATATGACACCATTCCTAAGTTGCTAAAAGAATTAGAAGGCTATAGAAAACAATTGGCCCTTCCCTATTTGATTGACTCAGCTCAAAATGAGGCTTTAGTAAAAGAAGCGTACGAAAGAACCAAAACGGAAGTTCGTGCTTCACATATCTTGGTGAATTTAGAGTCGAATGCTTCACCTGCTGATACATTGGTAGCTTATGCTCGTATCATGGGATTAAAAAAGCGTATTGAAAAGGGAGAAGACTTTGCCACTGTAGCGAAAGGAAAAAATGGGTCAGACGATCCATCCGCTGTAAATAATGGTGGAGATATTGGCTATTTTACAGCATTCCAAATGGTATACCCATTTGAAGAAAAAGCGTACAACACGCCAGTCGGTTCCATTTCAGAGCCGTTCAGAACTCGATTTGGATACCATATTGTTAAGGTTACTGAGAAGCGTGCTGCTAGAGGAACGATAAAAACAGCACACATTATGATTGCTGTTGCGAAAGATGCCACGCAGGAGCTAATTGACAATGGACAGAAAAAAATCGACGAAATTTATGAGAAAGCAATTGCTGGAGAAAATTTCGAAAGTTTAGCAAGCGATTTCTCTGATGATCCAAGTACTGCCAATAAAGGAGGAGTGCTACCTGCTTTTGGTTCTGGAACAACGACAAGAATGGTCACTGAGTATGAAGATGCTGCTTTTGCATTAAAAAACGATGGCGACATCAGTAAACCAATTAGAACAAATTACGGATATCATATCATCAAAAGATTAGAATGGACAGATGTTCAACCTTTTGAAAAACTAAAGAAAGACCTACAAAATAAAGTAAACAAAGATGAGCGTTCCAAAAAAACACAAGATTCATTTGTTGCTAAATTGAAAAAGGAATACAAATTCAAGGATAAATCAAAAAAAGAGTTAAAATGGTTCATTGCCAACCTAGATTCTTCTTACTACATGGGAAAATGGAATGATGAGAAGTTAACTACAGATAAACCAATTTTCATTCTTGACAAGCAAAAATTCACGCAAAAACAATTTGGTGATTATTTAGAGCAAAACTTCAGATCTGCGCGTCGCGATGCCAATGAAATTGTAATCAAAAATCAGTTTAAGGCGTGGCAAAAAGAAACAATCTTAGGATACGAAGAAGCTAAATTAATGACTAAATACCCCGCATATAAAGCATTGGTTACAGAATACCATGATGGAATTTTATTGTATGAAATCATGTCGGATAAAGTATGGAACAAAGCCGTGAAAGACACAGTTGGCTTAAGAGAATATTTTGATGCGAATCGCTCGCAATACATGTGGGGAACGCGTGCAGACGCAATGGTGTATGAATGTTTGACGGAAGGAATTGCTCAGAATGTTTTCAAAATGATCCAAAATGATACTATTACGTCAAAGCACGTTCTAGATGTCATCAATAAAGACAGTGAATTGAATCTGAAAGTACAAACAAATAAGTATGATGTGAAAACAACTCCTTTCTTGGTAGATCAAAGTGTAACCAAAGGTGTAATGAAACCATTCGTACACAATGGTAAAATCTATGTTATAAAAGTGAAAGAAATTTTACAACCCAAAGAAAAAGAGTTCTCAGAGGCAAAAGGAGCCGCTACCTCTGATTACCAAACATTCTTGGAACAACAATGGTTGAAAGAATTAGAAGGTAAGCACACGATTACCATCAATAAAGAAGTTTTGTATTCAATTGGGAAATAATTTTTCAGTTCAAACGTTTAAATGAATTTAACAACAACTATGCATAAATTAGTTCTTTTCTTTTGCTTTAACGCCGTTTTGTTTTCGGTCCAAGCACAGCCTGGAGTAGTCGACAAAATAGCAGCACAAGTAGGAGACAACATTATTCTTCTTTCTGATATTCAGGCTCAAAAATACCAAGCAATGCAAGGTGGAGTCACTGTCGATGAGAATTTCGAATGTACTGTTTTAGAAGATTTGATGTTCGGAGAACTGTTGTTAAATCAAGCGCTTTTAGACAGTATTGTGATTGCTGACGAACAAGTGGAAGCAGAAATGGAAAACCGCCTTCGTGTCCTAGAGCAACAAATTGGAAGTCGCCAGAAGTTGGAGGAATTTTACGGAAAAACGGTTACTCAGATTAAAGACGAATTTCGTTTGATGATCAAAAACAGGATGCTTTCTCAAGAAATGGAGAATAAATTAACCTCTGCAATCAACGTAACACCAAAAGAAGTTGCAGCGTACTACAATAGTATCCCGAAAGATAGTTTACCCTTGATCAATCAGCAGTTAAGTTTTCAGCAAATAGTGCACTATCCTGAAATAACAAAGGAGGATAAAAAAAGAGCTTTTGACCAACTTGCTGAAATTCGACAAAACATTATCGACGGGAAAAGTACTTTTGAAACGCAGGCGCGAATTCACTCTATGGATCCTGGAAGTGCTAGTCAAGGAGGAAAAATACAAGCAACAAGGGGGATGATGGTTCCTCAATTTGAAGCAAATGCCTATGCCTTGAAAGTGGGAGAAATTTCGGAAGTTTTTGAAACGGCTTACGGCTACCACGTGATGAAGTTATTGGAGCGAAAGGGAGATGATTATACGTGTTTACATATTTTGATCATTGCAGAATTTACCAATGAGGCGTTAGAGCAATCGGCGAAAATCATAGATTCTTGTTATGCATTATTGAAACAAAATCAAATCACATGGGATGAAGCTGTGCTTCGCTACTCTAATGATTTAGAAACGAAGCAAAATAAGGGAATTATTACTAATCCAATCAACGGACAACAAACGTGGGATATGGAAGATTTGAATCAAATTGATCAACAGATTTTCTTATTGACAGAGCACATGGAAAAAGGTGACATCACTGCCCCAAATTTATATGGAAATATTGTTTCGAGAAAACAAGGAGTTCGTATTGTTCGATTGATGGAACGAATGCCTCAACACCTTGCTAATATGAATGACGATTACGCATTGATTAAATTAGCCGCGGAAAATCAAAAAAAGCAAAAAACACTAAATAGTTGGGCTGCTGGAAAATTAGGAAACGCATACATAAAAATTGATGAGTCATTCCAAAGTTGTCAATTCCGAAATAACTGGCTAAAAAAATAAATAAAAACTAAACTATGTCTGATGTACAAGCAATCGACCAATTGGTTGACCACTACAAGTTGTTAAAGAATGAAATTCACAAAGTAATAGTTGGACAGGACGAAGTAGTAGATCAAGTATTGATTTCCATTTTTTCGAGAGGGCATTGTTTATTAGTTGGAGTTCCTGGCTTGGCGAAAACGCTATTGGTAAATACAATTTCTGACACATTAGGATTGAATTTCAACAGAGTACAATTCACACCAGATTTAATGCCTTCTGACATTATTGGTTCAGAGATTTTGGATGAGAACAGAAATTTTAAATTCATTAAAGGTCCTCTTTTTTCAAATATTATTTTGGCGGATGAAATCAACCGTACACCACCAAAAACTCAATCAGCACTTCTTGAAGCCATGCAAGAACGATCAGTAACAGCTGCAGGAACGAAGTATATTTTAGATGCACCATTCTTTGTCTTGGCAACGCAAAATCCAATTGAACAAGAAGGAACGTATCCCCTTCCTGAAGCACAATTAGACCGATTCATGTTTAATATTTGGGTAGATTATCCAAGTTATGTAGAGGAATTGGCGATTGTGAAAGCAACAACCTCAGATGACAAACCGACGTTGAACAAAGTACTGACTGCTGAGCAAATTATTCAATATCAAGATTTAATTAGACGAATTCCTGTGGCAGACAATGTCTTGGAATATGCAGTGAAATTGGTGGGGAAAACAAGAGCGAATTCAGAATTTGCCCCAAAAATTACAAAAGAATTTATTTCTTGGGGCGCTGGACCACGCGCATCGCAATATCTAATTGTAGGAGCAAAATGTCACGCCGCTTTGAATGGAAAATACTCACCCGACATTGAAGATGTGAAAGCTGTTGCAAAACCAATTTTACGTCACCGTATTGTGCGTAATTATAAAGCAGAGGCCGAAGGTTATTCTACCGATAAAATTATTGATGAATTGCTTTAATGGATGAGAGAGATAATTGTATCTAGTACAAAAAAAAATCAAATTATTGAATTAAAATCCTTTATTTATGAGGGTTTCGACTGACGTAATATTGCGTCGACTGACGCAATTTAGCTAATTTGCTAATTTGCTAAAATGTATCTACAATATCATCCCATTTATTTCAACAAAAAAGGATTGTCCTTTCGAACAATCCTTTCAAATAGTAAACAAATTAGTAATTAAACCAATCCTTGATCAATCATTGAATCTGCAACTTTTACAAATCCAGCAATGTTAGCACCTTTCACGTAATCAATAGTTCCATCTTCGCGTTGTCCGTATTTCACACATGCTTGGTGAATAGAAACCATGATTCCATGTAAACGTTGATCAACTTCTTCTGCTGTCCACGAAAGACGCAATGAGTTTTGAGACATTTCCAATCCAGAAGTTGCAACTCCACCAGCGTTAGATGCTTTTCCTGGAGAGAACAACACTCTTGCATTGTGAAATTCAGTAATAGCTTCAGGCGTTGTTGGCATATTTGCTCCTTCAGCTACACAAATTACTTTGTTTGCAATTAATGCTTTTGCTTCTGCTTCGTTCAATTCATTTTGAGTAGCACAAGGAAGAGCGATGTCAACCTTCACTTCCCATGGACGTTTTCCTGCTACAAATTTCGCAGTTGGATATTTTGCAATGTATTCTTCGATACGACCTCTTTTAACATTTTTGATCTCCATCACGTAAGCCAATTTCTCAGCAGTGATTCCGTCTGCATCATAGATATAACCAGAAGAATCTGAAAGAGTTACCACTTTTGCACCCAATTCAGTTGCCTTTTCACATGCATATTGTGCAACATTTCCTGATCCAGAAACAGCAACAATTTTACCATTGAAAGAATCTCCTTTCGTTGCTAACATCTCCTTTGCGAAGTAAACTGTTCCATAACCAGTTGCTTCTGGACGTATCAATGATCCTCCCCAATTTCTTGCTTTACCAGTTAATACACCAGTGAACTCGTTACGTAAACGTTTATATTGACCAAACATGTAACCAATTTCACGACCTCCAACGCCAATATCTCCGGCAGGAACATCTGTGTTTGCACCAATATGACGAGCTAACTCAGACATAAATGATTGACAAAATTTCATTACCTCATTATCTGACTTTCCTTTTGGATCAAAATCTGACCCACCTTTTCCACCACCCATTGGCAATGTTGTCAATGAATTTTTGAATACCTGCTCAAATCCTAAAAACTTTAAAATCGATAAGTTAACAGATGGGTGAAAACGTAATCCACCTTTGTACGGTCCGATCGCAGAATTAAACTCAACTCGGTAACCACGGTTAACTTGAACTTGTCCTTTATCGTCTAACCAAGGAACTCTAAAAATAATCGTTCTTTCTGGTTCCACCATTCGATCCAAAATCTTGGCATCCTTGTACTTTGGTGTTTCTTCAATGATTGGAATAACTGCTTCCGCTACTTCGTGTACTGCTTGTAAAAATTCAGGTTCGCTACCGTTTTTTGACTTTACGCGATCCATGAATTCATCAATCGCTGCTTGATATTTACTTGACATATAAAAATTATTTATTTGTTATTCGTGCGACAAATTTATATTTTTTTCTTTATCAAAAATCACATCGCAAAAAATATGAACCAAACAATTGTTAAAACTATTCGAGAAAACCACCAATTTAATTTGTACTGCTCTTTTATTAACCTTAATTTTACATTACAAAGCAACCTATTTAAAGTTATTGCGTTTTTACTTTAAAATATCATACAAGTGAACAATTTAAAAGCTTCCATCCTATTCATCCTTACTGGTTTTTACAGTTTCGGTCAATTTTCTGTTTGTTTAGGTACTGACATTACAGTTTGCCCTGGACAAAGTGTAACAATTAACAACTGTAACCCTAGCCAAGTTGGATCTGGTACTGTATTGAACAACCCAACAGCTGTGTCTTTATCAGATGATATGTGGTCTGGAGTGATTCCAATTGGTTTTGGATTCAATTTCTATGGTACAAACTACACTAATTGTGTAATTGGTTCTAACGGTTTAATTTCTTTCAATACTGCAAATGCAAACACGGGTTGTGCATGGTCACTTGGTGGCATGGGAACATTACCACAAACTGGACTTAATGCTGCAAGAAACGCTGCGAGTATTTGTTACCAAGATATTAACCCTGGAGTTGGTGGGCAAATTGTATATAAAACAATTGGTACTGCGCCAAATCGAGAATTTTATGTGTTGTACGCAAACGTTCCGATGTTTAGCTCAGGAGAATGTACATATATGTGTGCTATCTTTTTTGAAACATCAAATACTATTGAATACCACATCGGGAACAAGCCCATTTCTACGTGGAATGGTGGTTTAGCAATTCAAGCAACTGAAAACGCTGCTGGAACTGTTGCTCATGTTACTCCTGGTAGAAACAACACTCAGTGGACTGCATTTCAGGATGGTAGAATGTATACACCTACTGCTCCTAATAATACCTCCGCATACACAATTGCACAAATTCCTTACAAAGCAATTATTTCTGGAAATGCAAATTATGTTTGGCAAAGTACAACAGGACAAACATTCCCTTATAATAATGGAGCTTTGAACCTTACCAATGTGCAAGCGGGAACTACGGGATATTTCTTGACTGTTACAGGTTCTGGATGTAGTGCTGGATTAGGTGCTGTATCTGATACTACATGGGTAACTGCCGCAAACGTTTCTGCCTCAACTTCTCATACACCAGATATTTGTTCTTCAGGACAAGGAACCGTAACTGTAACACCTACTTCTGGGATTGCTCCTTATACTTTTAACTGGCCGGCGCTAGGATCACAAGCACAAACTGTTACTGGCGTTACTTCTGGACCTTATGTTGTTCAAATGACGGATGCTAACGGTTGTGTAGGTACAGCAACGGTGATCGTTTCTAATACTCCTGCAACGTACAGTTCTTCGACAACGGTAGTAAGTTGTCCAGGTGGCGCTGATGGTACTGCAACAGCTACAATGACTCCTCAATTAGGAACAGTATCATACCTATGGAATGATCCAGCAGCACAAACAACTCAAACGGCTACTGGTCTATCTGCAGGGACGTATTCTTGTGCAATTTCTTCAAGTGTTGGATGTAATTCAACAGTGAATGTTACAATTACTGAAATACCAGGAATGGTTGCTACATTAGTTAGTACTTCAGATGTTACATGTAATTCTGGAAACGATGGGATGATAGAGATTTCGGTAGCGCAAGGAACTGCTCCTTACACCTATTCATGGGATAATTCAACATCAACACTAGCAAGTGCAAATGATTTAATGGTGGGAAGTCACACCGTTACAATTATGGATGCTAATTCATGTGTTATCACTCATTCTGAAATTCTTGCTGAGCCTGCACCGCTTTCAATTGTTACTTTAACTCCTGATACTCAAATTTGTTCAGAAGCAACAGCAACATTAGATGTAACAGGAGCGGGTGGTTCGTCACCTTATATTTATACTTGGTTTGAAAATGGAGTTCAAGTTGGCACTGGAGCTCAAATCACCGTTGATCCACTTAACACAAACACTACTTATTGTGTTACTTTATCAGAGCAATGTGGATCTCCAACAAAAGACAGCTGTATGTTGGTTTATTTCCCAACACCAATTGTTCCAACTTTGACACCTGATAAAACTGAATCATGTATGCCTGGAGATTTTGTCTTCTCAAACACTTCAGCAAATGGAGCAGAGATTGCAACTATGTCTATCTTATTCTCTGAAGGAACTGGAGCACTTTTAAATGGGTTAGAGTCTTTCTCAACAACATTTGAAGATCCTAATACCTACTCTGTTGACATGACAGTAACATCAATTTATGGGTGTATTTATACGAATTCTCATACCAACCTAGTTGAAGTATTGCAGAATCCAACAGCGAATTTCACATTCTCTGCAAATCCAACTACATTCTTCGAAACAGCAATTTCTGTTCACGATATGTCGTCGTATGATGTTGCTCAATGGGATTGGTACAGTCCTGGGTCTAACCCATCAGACGCCACTGGTGAGCATGCAAATTTCATGTTCCCTGACGGTGAAGTTGGACAATATCCAATAACGTTAACAGTGACTACCGCATTAGGATGTACTGACACAATTACTAAATTTTTAAATGTTGTTCCCGCAATATTATTTTATGCTCCAAACACATTTACACCAGATGATGATGAGTACAATCAAAATTGGGAGTACTTTGTTTCAGGAATCGATATCTATGATTTCGTTTTAACCATCTACAACCGTTGGGGTGAATTGATCTGGGAAACACATGATCCATCAGCAAGTTGGGATGGAACTTACGATGGAAAAATTGTTCAATCAGGTGGTTACGTGTGGAAAGCTATTGTTAAAGATCCATTGACTGACGACAAAAAAGAATTCGGAGGAGCTATCAATGTTCTACGATAAGAACACCTAAGTAATTGGAAACCTTCTTGATGTATCAAGAAGGTTTTTTTTATGTCAAAAATGCACTTTTCTTTGTTTTTAAATGTTACTTTTTAAACATTAAGTGTTATTTTTGGTGCAATCTAAATAAATGATGAAATTTAGCATACTGACGCTTTTATTATTATTTTCTTTCCATTTAAAGGCGCAAGTAGTTAACCGATTTGTGGAATCAGAGTTGCAAACAGAAATACCTGATCTGCAAGCACTTCTTGACGCATCTAGCTTAGAAAAAAAATCATTTGTAGAAGGATTAAGCCTTGCTCCTAAGGAGAAAATTTCAATCATTAAAGAATTAAATAGTTCAAAAACCACCATTGAGAAAATGGTTAAAAATGGAGACATTATTGCAAGTGGCCCCATCTTTAATTTTGTGGATAGCCTTTTAAGTGCTATTAAATCGAAAAACAGCGAGATTTCAAGCAAAGCTCAAATCTATATTGTTCGCGATCTTTCTGCAAATGCTTTTAACACTGGAGATAATATAATTTTTTTCAATCTTGGCCTACTCTATCGATTAAAAACTGTGGAGGAAATCATCTACGTAATTTGTCACGAATTGGGTCATGACCTTTTAGATCACGGAATGAAATCGGTTGTTGGTAGTAGAGAATTGTTTTACAACGATAGTATCAAAAAGGAAATGAGAGGTAGACTTCAAAGAAGATATGGTACAGTTTCAGGAATTAATGAGCTCATGATTCCTTTATTGGTTGCCAATCAAAAGAATTCTAGAGACCATGAATATGAAGCTGACTCATTGGGATTTGCAATGTATAGAAAAATGAATCTCAACTTAAATCATCCGATAAACACTTTTGATGTATTCAAAAATATAGGTCATGAAAGAAGTGTTGAATGGGATCAGAAAAACCCATTTTTAAAGTACTGTTCAATTGACACAAATCAAATTAAAGGAAAATACAAAGGATCATCCATGGGTTCATTTACTGCTGAAAAAAAGCCTTACGAAGAAGAATTAAAATCACATCCTTACGAAGATGAGCGAAAAGTTGCATTGTTGAGACAAGTTGATACGAAAGTTGACACTTTATCCGTTTCGAAAAACAACAGCTGGAAATTTTGGATTGAAAATGAAATGATCCATGAAGCTTTTCGTCAACAAGACCTAACACAAATGACCTACTATATTTTACATTCTGAACCTTCTTATATTGATTCAAGCTATGTAAATGAACTATTTGCGATGAGTTACATGATTTTTGCCTACACTAAAGAATCAAAGCAGACGGGTGCTTGGCTCGGATTTTCTAATAGAGATAAAGACAATGAATACAATGATGTTCTAGAGTATTTGCGCAAGCTAACTCCACTTCAAACTTTTGAAATAGCGAGTTGTCTTGGTACTAAAATGAATGATCTAAAAATGAAGACCTATTTTTCTGCTTTTCAGGCAGCATATGAAATGAATCATGAACAGTTTAAAGTTCAATTTCAAAAGATTAGAGAATTTGATCAAGTGTCAGTACTTTACAGAATGCTGCTTGACCATAATAACAAATATCGTTTAACCCTTAAATTTTAATGCATGAAAATTAAATCAATGGCGATTGCCATGTTACTAACCATTTCTTCTGGAATTGCAAATGCACAAACTGCAGAGATTCCAAACGTTTTGAAAATCAGAAATGCTAGATCAAATGGTACGATCAAAAAGCAAAATGAAATTGCTGGCTATTACACTTTTTACTTCAAGGAAAAAGCTGACAAGAAAAATAGTGCGTACGAAGTTCGTATTTCTGACAATGAACTAAACACGATCAATACTTTCGAGTTGGTTCGTCCAAAAGCTACCATATTAATGGAAACGGTTTACAATGGCGAAGCATTGATGTTCTTTTTCTATGACCAAAAGACAGGTTATGAATTTGTAACTTATTCTTTAGATGGAAAGAAATTAGGATCTAGCTTAGTAACTAAAGATGCAATTTCAATGTTTGACTTGCAAGCTACGATCGCTTCTTCATCAAGTGAAGGAGATAACACAACTATGTACCCGGTAGAAGGAGAAGGATTTGTTCGTCAACGCTTTACAAAGAATAAGAAAATGGCATTTGAAATTGCACGTTTTGATAATAAAGCGAAAGAAGTATGGACATATAGTTCTGCAAAAGAATCAAAGTTGGTAGAGTACATCGATGTCAATGAGGTTACTGACAAGTATGTGACCGCTACAGTTTATCGCAAAAAATCGTTGATGACTAATAAAGCTAATCTTGCTTTTTTGATTTTGGATGTAAATACTGGAAAATTGATCGCTGAATTACCAATGGGTAACGAAGACGAAGGTAAGAAATCAGTCGTAAAATCTTTCGTTGACAATCAAATGAACAAAATTGTTTTAATTGGAGAATACTATGATGCGGGAGACGACATCTACAAAGACAAAAGCCAAGGTTTATACGTTCAAGATGTTTCTTTTGATGGCAAAATTCTTGGTGAAACAGAATATTCTTGGAAAACGGACATTGCTAAATTCATGAAAGAAACAATGGATGAAGAGGACAAAAAAGACAAACGCCCTTACAATTTCTTCTGGCATGATGTTATCCGTGGAGCTAACGGACACCTTTATTTAATTGGAGAACAATACAAAAAGCAAATCAGTGCCGCAGGTGTTGGTCTGGGTGTTTTAGCCTCAGCTACTGGCGGTGATTCAAATGTTGCTGCGATAGAAGTACTCATTGCAAACATGGTTGTTGTTGAGCTGGGTGCTAAAAATGAATTAACAAAAATCGACATCGTACCAAAAAGAAAAACGAGAGTTCAGCTTGAACAAGGTGCTGGAATGGTTTCAATCGTTAAATTGGGTCTAATTCTTAAAGCACAGGGCGACTTCGATTATTCATTTACATCCCGTGAAAAAGATGCTGATAAGTTTACAGTTATTTACACTGATGGGAATAGAAAAGAAGAAAAAGGTTCAACAAAATCAGATGTAATGTTAGGTGTTATTCACGTTGAAAATGGCGCAGTGAAAAACGATCGTATCGGAGTTAACTTTGACTCATGGTATTGGTGGATTCGTCAAGCAAAACCAGGTTTCATTCTGTTGGGTGAATATGCTCGAAAAGAAAAAGTAATTAAATTGCGCTTAGAACAAGTGGCATATTAATTTTCTAATAAAATTGGAAAAGGGCTTTCAAAATGAAAGCCCTTTTTTTTTGGCATTATTTTTTCAAAGCAATTATACAATTATTAGTAAGTTTGATAAAAAATTGATCACATGAAAAACCGATACATCCTACCTCTTTTTGTTACTGCATTTTTGATCACTACCTCTTGTGATACATTAGAGCAAGTAGCTCAAGTTATCACTTCTCCTGGTACAGGAGGTACTCAATCTAATTTAACTGATGAAGAAGTAAATAGTGGCTTGAAAGAAGCACTAACAGTTGGAATTACAAATTCAGTGAATTTAACGTCATTAACCGATGGCTTCTGGAAAAATGCAGAAATAAAATTACCCTTTCCTCAAGATGCATTGAAAGTGAGAGAGAAAGCACTTGATTGGGGACTTGACGGCCAAGTTGAGAAATTTGAAATGACACTGAACCGTGCAGCTGAGGAAGCAACTAAAGAAGCGGCTCCAATTTTTAAAAATGCAATTACAAGCATGACTTTTCAAGATGTTTGGGGAGTTCTTAAAGGAGGAAACGGTGCTGCAACAAAATACCTAAGAGACAAAACTACAGCTCAATTGGTGGAAGCATTTGCTCCCAAAGTTGCTACGGCCATAGAAAAAGTAAAATTGACGGATTACTGGAATCCAATTATCACAAAATACAATGCTGCAATGAATATCACTGGGGGACAGCAATTGAATCCGGATTTAAATAAATTTGTAACTGAAAGAGCAATTGCAGGCTTATTCACGATGGTTGAGAAAGAAGAAAATAAAATTCGTTTAGATCCTGTCGCTCGAGTTTCAGATCTTTTGCAAAAAGTGTTCGGTAGTATCACAGGAAATTAATCCCAATGCATTACGCTCCCTCAGAATTGGTACTCAATGATAAAGGTCAAGTTTATCATTTAGGACTTTCGCCTGATCAAATTGCTGATACTATTTTACTTGTTGGTGATCAAGATCGTGTGGAAATGATTTCAACTTTTTTTGATTCAATTACGCATAAGAGTCAGCATCGGGAATTTGTTTGTCACACTGGAATTTATAATGGAAAAAGCATTTCTGCGATCTCCACTGGTATTGGAACGGATAATATCGACATTGTTGTCAATGAATTGGATGCCCTTGTGAATATCAACTTGGTGGAACGCAGTAATAATGCTACTCCGAAATCATTGAATTTAATTCGAATTGGAACGTGTGGAATATTACAAGCAGATATTCCAGTTCATTCTTACATTCTTTCTACACATGCGCTGGGATTGGATAATGTTGGTCACTTCTACGAGATCGAAAGTTCCGAAATTGAGCAGGAAATTTTACATGAATTTAATAGTCAGGTAGACCTTCCCAATGCCGTTATCCCTTATTTTGTTGCTGCAAATGAAGGTTTGATCAACAAATTAATTTCTACACGCACCCATGAAGGAATCACAGTTACTTCAAGTGGGTTTTATGGTCCGCAAGGGCGTGAATTGCGATTAAAAACAAAAACAACGGGGCTCAATGAACAATTGACTAATTTCAGTTTTAAACATCATCAAGTAACAAATTTCGAGATGGAAAGTTCTGCGCTTTTCGCCATCGGACGATCATTGGGACACCAATGTGCAACAATTTGTTTAGGTGTTGCGAATCGACCAAAAATGGAATTTTCTAAAGGCTACTCAAGCGAAATGTTAAGTTTGATACAATATGTTTTGGATCGAGTTTGATGAAAATTGAGGTAGTTAGCAATCCCAATAGTTATTGGAACCCTAACTGGTAATTAATATCCCTAACCGGTAAGTAATATCGCTAACCAGTAAGTAAATTAGCTAACTTCCTCAAAACTTGAATAGAAAATTACAACTAATTGATTAAGAATTAGTTTGGTACTACTAAAGCCTTGTACCTTCAAAAATATTCAAAATTCAATAGTTTTTTCTATTTAGAAACTGGACGATAAATCCAATAAGTACCTTTGGTAATATTCGAAAAATGCAAGCTACTTGTACCAACTTTTCGACCAGTTGTACCTGTATTTTGGTGAATTAAAACCACTTCATTCTTAGCAGTAACTTCTAATATTATTGCCGTATGGTGATACATTGTTTCCGTATACTTAACGTTACCTTTTTGGTACTTTATTACCACATTTTTGAATTGTATGATGTCACCCGGCATGAGACAAGCACCTTTCTCCAAGCAATTTCCATAATTTAGAAGACCATCCCAAGTAGCCCCTGTTTCATCCAATACATATTTTGCTAAATCCCAACATTCACCACGAAGCACTTTCTTGCCCATTTTAGCGGAGGCGAGATCAACAATCTCCTGATTTAATGGATTTATTTCATCGCATTGCGCTAAAGCACTAAAACCAAATAGAATTCCAAAAAGAAAGGAGAAGTGTCGCATCATAAAACAACAACGCACTCCAAGTAAAAAAATTACACTTTCCTTAAATTGGCAGCATCCAAAGTGCGTTTTACGCGTGCAGCATCCACCTTTAAAATATTTTCAGAAAACATCGATTCCTCATCTAATTGATACTTCACTGTTCCTGAAAAATGTACTGCAGCGGGTTGAATTATTTCGCAAATTTTTTTGATATTGGCAGCACTTACACCTCCTCCAGGCATTATTTCAATCTGACTATCCGCAAATTTCACCATCCTTTGCAAGATGGAGAAGCCAGCATCCACATTCAAAGACATTCCAGAAGAAAGAACACGCGTTACACCCAATTCAATCAAGGTTTCAAGTGAACGTTCCCAATCGATAGAATCATCAAAAGCTCGATGAAAAGTGACTTCCATGCCATTGGCTTTATTGATGATTTCAGCCACTACTTTTTTGTCAATTTCACCAGTTTCTGACAAAGCACCGATCACAATTCCTTTGACACCAATTCGCGCACAACTTTTAACTTCTCGTAAGATAATCTCAATTTCATCCTCATTGTAGAAAAAACCTCCAGGTCGTGGACGAATTAATACGTGAGTTTCAATACCAAAAGCTTCGGCATATTCAATCATACCATAGGAGGGCGTTAATCCCCCCTGCTCTAAATTTTGACATAATTCAATTCTATCAAAATTTAACTCTTTCGCAATTTGGATGGCCTCCAATGACGCAGCACATAATTCAAACTTCATCACTTACTAAATAGTATTAGTTCATCAATAAAGGTCCACGCTACATGATTCGCTCCTGGTAATCCATCGGGAATTACATCAAACGTGGTTATCAAAACTTTTAAATATCTTCCTTTCTTATTGATCGTTGAACCGTACAATAAAAATTTTCCTTTTTTCACATTATCAGCATACGTTTCAATGTCTGCCGATTCAATATATTTCCACTTTTTCTGATCTTTTGAAACTGAAAAACGTACTGAGGCAGGAAGATGAATCCATGAGCCAATATCTTCTAAAAAATTGATTTCCAAGCTATCAATTTGTTTTTTTGCTCCCAAATCAATTATAAATCGAATTTCTTGCTCGTTCCAGCCGGTCCAATCTGATCCTTTCCAAGGCAATGTGCCCAAAATTCCATCTACTAAATTCAATTCGCCATTCGCATTATAGCGTTCGTTAGGTTTTGTAATAAATTCAATAGGAAGTCCGAGGGATTGATGCTGAAAAATCGTATACTCTGAAACTACTTTAACTTGATTTTCATCCACCATTACAAAAAAAGTGTTTGGCAACACTGTGTGTCGATTAATTCTATCAAGATCGACAGAATTTGCTGCATTTTTCCCATTTTGACTTACATGCACATCACCAATAGTTGATGAAAAATCAACTGTCACTCCCTTTTGAGATCTTTTCAATTTCATTTCAGGGTAAAAAATCGCTTTCGACCAATTCACTTTTTTGCGTGTCAATTCAGGTAAATGATACGATTTTAGGTCTCCTAAAAACTGCTCATAACTAGGTTTATTTTCGCACCATAAGGCTTGCGCTAAAGCGATAGCTCTTGGAAATAACATGTACTCCACTTGCTTGAAATCGGGAATGTACTCTGTCCACAAATTGGCTTGTCCACCCAGCACAAATTGCTGCTGCTCACTGGACATCTCTTTGGTAATTGGACTAAATTCGTAGACCTTTTTTAAAGGCGTAAATCCTCCAAAAGCCAATGGTTCCTTTGAGTTTTTACTTTGATAATGATCGAAATAGCAATGTGATCCTGGACTCATCACTACATAATGTCCTTGTTTGGCAGCTTCAATTCCACCTTCAAAACCTCTCCAAGACATCACCGCCGCATTGGGCGAAAGTCCCCCTTCTAAAATCTCATCCCAACCAATCAAGGATCTACCATTCTTTGTCAAAAAAGCATCCATTTGGCGAACAAACCAACTTTGCAACTCATGCTCATCCTTCAAGTTGTTTTCGCTAATTGTTTTTTGGCATTTAGCACACTCCTTCCAACGAGTTTTTGGCGCTTCATCTCCTCCGATATGAATATACTTTGATGGAAACAAGGCAATCACTTCAGTTAATACATCTTGTAAAAAATCAATTGTAGAAGCTTGAGAACAAAAGATATCATCAAAAACGCCCCACAATCCTTCAACGCCATGCTGTTCACCCGTGCAAGAAAGTTCTGGATAAGCTGCTAAAGCTGCACGTGCATGTCCTGGCATTTCAATTTCTGGTACAATTGTTACAAATCGGCTTTCGGCATATTTTACCACTTCCTTAATTTCTTCTTGTGTGTAAAATCCACCATACCGCTCCTTTGTGAAGGTGCGAGGTCGAGTACTGTAATGATTGTCCAAAGTACTATCTCTAAACGCCCCAATCTCCGTCAATTTTGGGTATTTTTTAATTTCTATTCGCCAGCCTTGATCATCTGTTAAATGCCAATGAAAAGTATTGAATTTGTAGAATGAAATCAAATCGATGTAGCGCTTCACTTCTTCAATAGTGAAAAAATGTCGACTTACATCCAAATGCATTCCGCGCCATTGAAATTTTGGTTGATCCATCACAAAGCATTGTTCAAAATTCAAGGTCTTCTCCTCCTCTTTAACTAACTGAAACAAAGAATTGATGGCATAAAAACACGATGCTTCAGAACTAAATGAAATGCTTATTTTATCATTGATATTAATGCTGTATTGATCTTGCGGAACGTTGACCAATGGTTTAAAATTCAAATGGCGACCAGCTTTTGAATAAATGACCCGACATCCGAATCGACTACTGAGTTCTTTCGTGAGGTAATCTTTAAGTTGCTCCGTTAAATTGCTGGGGTCAATTGAAATTTCATCAGCAATTGAAACACCAGGCTCTCCACTGCTTTGAAATACCATTGGAGTGGGTAGAATCTGAGAATAAGCTCGATTTATTGAAAAAAAAATGACAGTAAAACCTAGATAATTAGCGATTACGAACCATCGCTTCAACAATTTTACTGTCATTTCAAGATCTATTAAATATTAAGAAAACATGTGTGTTCCAAAGGCAATACCCACGAATGTTGCAAACAAACTTAAGATTGCTCCAAGCCACGCCAATTTTTGCTTTTTAATCGCTGGAAATAAGTTGACCAAAAATGCAAATCCACCAGCCAACAGTGTATAAATTGCGAAGTCTGTGCCGAGCATCAATCGATCCATCACGTTGCTATGCTCAGCTGATCCATACCAGGTTTCAGGGTGATCGTCAAACAAAATAGCATCAGCAATTCCTTTGTCAGGTTCAACAACAGCTAAATGATAAATGGCCATTCCAGCAACAGCCAGTCCTAAAAACAAGCCAATTAATGCAAACTTTTTCATAGTAATAGGGTTAGAATTATCATGCAATATAATAATAAATATCAATCTCCTACATATTTCTTCTATACTGTCCGCCTACTTGAAATAATGCTGAAGTAATCTGTCCGAGCGATGCATGTTTACACACTTCCATCAACTCTTCAAACATATTTTTATTCTGAATTGCAGCTTCTTGAATTCTAATGATCCCTTGAGCAGTCACTTCTTCATTTCCTCTTTTCAAAGCCTCCAACATATTGATTTGGTATTGCTTTTCTTCTTCCGTTGCACGAATTACTTCTTTTGGCAAAACAGTTGGAGATCCCTTCGAACTTAAGAAGGTATTAACTCCAATAATTGGAAATTCACCTGTATGTTTCAAGGTCTCGTAGTACAAACTTTCTTCTTGAATTTTTGAACGTTGGTACATTGTTTCCATGGCACCTAGCACTCCTCCGCGCTCTGTAATACGATCAAATTCTGTCAATACTGCTTCTTCCACTAAATCTGTCAACTCTTCAATGATGAACGATCCTTGCAATGGATTTTCGTTTTTCGTTAAACCTAACTCACGATTAATAATCAGCTGAATGGCCATTGCTCTACGAACCGACTCCTCCGTTGGCGTTGTAATTGCCTCATCATACGCATTCGTGTGTAAAGAATTACAATTGTCGTAGATGGCATAAAGGGCCTGTAATGTTGTACGAATATCGTTGAAATCGATTTCTTGCGCATGCAGCGATCTTCCAGAAGTTTGGATATGGTATTTCAACATTTGCGCACGTGGATTAGCACTGTATTTTTTCGCCAACGCTTTTGCCCAAATTCTTCGAGCCACTCGACCGATCACTGCATATTCAGGATCAATTCCATTGGAGAAGAAAAAGGATAAATTAGGACCAAAATCGTTGATGTCCATCCCTCTACTCAAATAGTATTCAACATAGGTGAATCCGTTTGACAAGGTAAATGCTAACTGTGTAATTGGATTCGCTCCAGCTTCTGCAATATGGTAACCTGAAATAGATACTGAGTAGAAATTGCGAACTCCCTTATCGATGAAGTACTGTTGAACATCTCCCATTAATCTCAAGGCAAATTCTGTAGAGAAAATGCAGGTGTTTTGCGCTTGATCTTCCTTTAAAATATCTGCTTGAACCGTTCCTCTCACTTGCGTTAGGGTTTCGGTTTTTATTTTTTGATATACATCCTGTGGTAATACCTGATCTCCTGTAACGCCCAAAAGCATCAATCCTAAACCATCGTTTCCTTCTGGCAGTTCTCCTTGGTATTTTGGACGTTCTACTCCTTTATTTTTATAAATTGCTGCGATTTTAGCTTCCGTTTCAGCTTCCAAGCCATTGGCAACAATGTACTTTTCACAGTTTTGATCGATGGCAGCATTCATAAAAAATCCTAACAACATCGGTGCTGGACCATTAATTGTCATAGAAACAGACGTTGCAGAATGCGATAAGTCAAAGCCTGAATACAATTTCTTCGCATCGTCCAAACAACAGATCGAAACACCTGAGTTACCAATTTTTCCGTAAATATCTGGTCGCACATCTGGGTCATTTCCATACAATGTTACCGAATCAAACGCAGTAGAAAGGCGTTTTGCCGGCATTCCTAAACTCACGTAGTGAAAACGTTTGTTGGTGCGCTCTGGTCCGCCCTCTCCAGCAAACATTCTCGTAGGATCTTCTCCTTCACGTTTGAAAGGGAACAAGCCTGCTGTAAAAGGAAATTCTCCTGGCACATTTTCTTGCAATGACCAACGAAGAATGTCACCCCACGCTTTGTATTTTGGCGTAACGACTTTTGGAATTTGTAGGTGAGAAAGCGACTCCGAATGTGTTTGTATTGACAAAATCTTATCACGTACTTTGAACTGAAATTCTGGTGCGGTATATAATTTTCGTTTATCTTCCCATTTCTCAATGATATCCATGTTTTTTGGATCAAAATCGAGTTTTACTTTTTCGTACGTTTCTTGTAGACCTTTGATCAGACGATCTTTGTCCTCAATGGTCGATTTTCGCAGTGTTTCAATTGAACTTTGCAAACCAAAAAGCTGATTAGCAACATCGACCTGTTGATCTACCCACTTATCGAAAGAGCGATTATTTTCTGATATTTCAGATAAGTAACGTGTTCTATCTGGCGGAATTACAAAAATTTTCTCCGACATTTCATGAGTGATTTCAAAGGTAGATTTCAAATCAGCACTTGTTTTCTCAGCTACTTTATCTACAATCACTTTGTACAAAGTATTCATACCTGGGTCGTTGAACTGAGAAGCAATAGTACCAAAAACAGGCATTGAATCTACCGCATCATTCCATAAATTATGATTTCGCTGATATTGCTTACGCACATCACGAAGCGCATCAAGAGCACCACGTTTGTCAAATTTATTGAGTGCAATTACATCTGCAAAATCGAGCATGTCAATTTTTTCCAATTGAGTAGCAGCACCATATTCCGGCGTCATCACATACAAAGAAACATCTGAATGATCCATGATTTCTGTATCCGATTGACCAATACCAGAAGTCTCCAAAATAATTAAATCATAATTTGCTGCTTTCAAGATACTAATCGCATTGGCAACGTGTTTAGAAAGGGCAAGATTAGATTGACGAGTGGCCAATGAACGCATATACACCCGATCATTTCCAATGGAATTCATGCGAATTCGATCTCCTAGCAATGCTCCACCCGTTTTTCTTTTCGATGGATCTACTGAAACTACGGCTATATTTTTAGTCTCAAAATCGATCAAAAAGCGACGCACTAACTCGTCTACAAGCGATGATTTTCCAGCACCACCAGTTCCTGTAATTCCTAAAACGGGTACATTGTTTTTCTGGGCTAGTGTTTCCACTTGCGGTAAAAAAGTAATCGCTTGTTCAGGAAAATTTTCAACCGCAGAAATCATTGCAGCGATGGAAGGCACTACTTTATTTTCTAAATCTATTTGATTGAATTTTAATTTGTCTCCAAGTGGAAAATCACATTGCTGCACTAAATCATTAATCATTCCTTGTAAGCCGAGCGATCGACCGTCATCAGGATGATAAATACGTGTGATTCCATAGCCTTGCAATTCTGCAATTTCTGAAGGGAGAATCGTTCCTCCTCCTCCACCAAAAATCTTAATATGAGGAGCACCTTTCTCTTTGAGCAAATCGAACATGTACTTAAAATACTCCATGTGTCCGCCTTGATACGATGTCATTGCAATTGCTTGCACATCCTCTTGTATGGCACAATTCACCACTTCTTCCACTGATCGGTCATGTCCCAAGTGGATCACTTCACAACCTGTAGCTTGAATAATTCGTCGCATGATGTTGATAGCCGCATCGTGACCATCAAATAAAGAGGCCGCAGTAACAATTCTAACTTTGTTAACTGGTTTGTACACTTCGATTTTTTCCATTCTACAAAGATAATGTAGAAAGTGAAATTTGAAAGTGGAAAAAAAGGAATAAAAGGATTGAAATTTGTGTCCTCCCCCTTAATCCCCAATTCGGCAAACTCAGTAAGGCGCCTCCAAAAAGGGAGACGGATTACGGTTCAAAAAGCAAAATTCTTACTTCAAGGTGAGGTCAAAAGCTTCCCCCTTTGGAGGGGGACCGAGGGTGAGGACAGTTTTGAAAAGGCAATTTAATAGTCTTGTTATCTTACTCTTTTTCACTATCTTCAATACAATGAAAATAAACCACCACTACAACCCACGATTAAAAGAATTCAGCAGAGAACTTAGAAATGAAAGTGTTTCGCGAGCTGAGAAATATTTATGGAAAGTACTAAAGGGAAAAAGACTTGGTATTTCCTTTAAGCGACAACGTCCTATTGGGAATTATATCGTTGACTTCTTTGCGCATGAAATAGGTTTAATTATCGAAATTGATGGAAACTCTCACTTAGATAAGGGTGAATACGATTTTTTTCGCCAGCAATCACTTGAAGATTTCGGGTATAAAATTTTGCCTTTATCTGAAGGTGATGTAATGCAGGATGTTGGCAGAGTTGGTGAGAAGATTAGTTATGCTATTTATTGTTTGAAGAGTCCTCCCTGATAAATAAGGTATCCTCCCCCTTAATCCCCCTCCAAAGGGGGAAATGGTTCGTACTCCGGACTTTCAACAATCTCACTTCGAAGCTGGATCTGTCTCCCCCTTTGGAGGAGGACTAAGGGGGAGGACATTTCGAAAGAAATCAATCCTACATCCTCAAAATCAACTTCAAGTTGAATCTTCGTTGCGTTAAATAATTAGGAATTGCGTAGTATTTGCCACTGACATCTTGCACCCATTGTTTGGAAAGCACATTATTGATTCCTAACAAGTTAAATACTTCGAAAGAAAGCATTGCATCATCGAAGTGCTTATAGAAAAATCCTTTCTTTTTGACGTTTTCATGTAAAAAATCGTATGACATACCTACATCTACTCGGAAATACGATTTTAATCGTAAGGTATCTTTATGGCGATTGAAATCTGGTGGTCCATACGGCAAACCTGTTCCAAAATGTAAGCCCATTTGCACACTTAAACGCTCAAATCCAGGCATTTGATCTTGCACTAAGGCTCCGAACGTAAAAATTTGATCGGTTGGTCGCGGTATAAATCCCGGTAAAATTACTGCGGTGTCAACCACCACTTGATCTTCAGAATAGCCAAAAATGATGCGCTCCCCTGCTGCATTGTAGTATTCCGTGTATTGATCATTGTTGAGGTTTTCCTTCGTTTGAAGAATTCCCATTTTGAAAAAAGTTTCAATGCCTGGCACAAATTGTCCATGCACATTCAAATCGATTCCATACGCATAAGCAGTTGCATTATTCTCGGCGTAGTAGCGAGTGCGAACGTTATCAATTTCATAAGGATTTACATCCCACAAATACTTATAATACACTTCTGCGGTAAATTTAAATGGCACTTCTCGCTCCCACATGTTGAAATACACATCAGAACCAGCAATAAAGTGAAATGATTTTTGAGCCAATACATTTTGATTTAATTGTCCCGCAAAGGTTCTAAACTCTCTGTAAAAAGGTGGCTGATAATACAATCCTGTTCCGACATGGAAATTGATGTTTCTTCGCACAATGCGATCATTTTGCACCATGTAAACACGTGGATAAAAATTCAAGGTCACACGAGGTGTAAAAAACAACTCTTCATTGTAAGAAGTATAGCCTTGTCTCACTCCCACGCTCATTGCAAACTTGGCAACCGACTCTACAATGGTGTCTGCAATACTCACTTTTTCTTTAACGCCATCCACTTTTCGCTTGTATGTTTTTGACACTGGGATTTTAAATTTCTTGTTCGACCAGATTCCATTCCATTGTGCAAACGAAGTTACTCGAAACGATTTCAAGGAAAGTTGACCTTTCACTGTTTCAAAAAGAGTAAGATGATCTGTGGGGACTTGAGGAAGACTATAGCCTGCTGAATCAATCATTTTCCATTCGGAAAGCAGGTCGTAAAAATCATCTTGCTGATAGTTCACTCCCCACCCAATAGCATGGTTTTGAAACTTGGTAAAATCGTCATTGGTGAAGCCATTCTTCAACTCTAAAACCCCATTATGGTAGACATTAAGAATCGTTGCATTCAACTTGTTTCTCGCGTGATTTAAAAAAGTACCCACCCCCAAAACATCAATAGAATCGCCATATTCTTCTTTCGATGGGTCTGTTTCTAATTCATTGATAAAATATTGACCTTGCACATCGTAGTACTCGCGTTCATTCGTATTGAAAATCGTTGCATAAAAATCTAAATTCAATTTTTTCGTCGGTTTCCATTTCAAGGAAGCACCTCCATACATCGTTTGGAATTTAGTCTGCTCTTGCCCATCGAAATATATCTTAAATGTGTAGGCCTCATTGGCAGTTCCGAAATCTGTTTCTTGCGTTTGTGGAGCAAATCGATAGTTATTGGAAGAAAAGTGTCCGAGTACTGAAAAAACCATTTTTTCTGTCAAATCGAAGTTCATTAAAAGCTGTGCATCCCAAAAAACAGGATTGTATGCCCCCTTTGTGGGTAAAGAATTTAACAAGTATCCATTGGAACGATAGCGTGCTCCTACCAAATAATTGAATCGAGAGCCAAGTGCTTGCTCCACATGAGCTTCAACTCCCAACAACGATGCCATGGCTGATGCCTTCGTTTTTGTAGGTGTTTTATAAGTGATATCAAGTACAGAACTCAATTTATCACCATATTCTGCAGAGAAGCCACCTCCAGAAAATTGAATTGAACTAACCAATGCTGAATTAATAAAACTCATTCCTTCTTGTTGTCCCGAGCGAGTTAAAAATGGTCGATATACATTAAAGCCATTGACGTACACCAAATTTTCATCGTAGCTTCCTCCGCGCACATTGTAATTGGTGGTTAACTCATTGTTTGAAACAGCTGCAGTGGTTAAAGTTAGGTATTTCTCCACCCCTCCCATCGGAATATTTTGCACATCGATCAATGGTAATTCAATGATTTCAAATGGATCTTCTCGATCAGAAATCACCTCTACTTCTATTTGTCCAACAATTTTTAAAACAACATCTTTCACAACAAGATCTTGATTTTTTACAATTACTTTCCGTGTTTCGAGTACCTCGTCCGCAGCAAAATACTTGATAATGATCGTGTCACCAACAACAGCTTCGAAAGCGTAGATACCGTCTTTATCGGTACTCGTTGTAAGTGGAATTCCTTTGTTGGTAACGATGTTTACCGATTCAATAGGATTGTTTTTTTTATCGACACAACGACCAGATATCTTCACTGTTTGCCCGAAAGAAGGCAACTGCAAAAGCATAAATAATAGTACAAGAATGTAATGTCGCATTGATATAATTCCTAAAGAAAACGGCAAAGTTGTTTAATTATTATGACTTATGTAGACTTATTCTGAAAGAATGATGATATCATTTTCAAAAGGATCAATTGCTTCATAGAAATGTTGAATTCGATCCTTTACCGAATGATTCCCCAGCATCGAAAATAGATTAACGGAACGTTCTTGCAGGGAATTTCCCGGAAATAAACGGTTTTTGAACTGCTCAATGGCCAGTAAAGATTGATCGTGTTTGCTTTTGATTGATTTTCGGATGCGCTCTTCAACAAAAGAAATCTGCTTACTCATCTTTGTACTCTCGCTTTCTACCATTTGTTCCAAGGAAGCATCGACCTGCTTCACTTTTTCAACCATCTGTGTCCGAAGTTGCTCCATTAATTCGTGGGCGAATTCGAAATTTAATTCTTCGCTTGAATTCCTTTGCAAAAAATCCTTTTTCAGTTCTTCGACTGGTAAAAAACTATCGACAACTTCATAACCCACTTTTTCCATTTTCGATTTCGAAATTCCATCGATAAAAAGAAGTGAGTTACGGACAGAAAGAAGCGGAAACACTACTTCAGCGGCATCAAAAACTTCCTTCAATTGCAGCCAATAGGCAATTTCTCCAGTGCCTCCAATGTAGCACAGATTTGGCAATAGTAGCTCCTGATAGACTGGTCGAAGCACCACATTTGGAGAAAATCGTTCTGGATGCGCATTCAAAAGCGATCTAATATCATCCTCGGAATACGTTCCCACATTTTCAATTGCAAATCCGTTTTCACTTCGATTAATTCGCTCACGCTTGCCATCTTCGATGTAAAAAAGATTGATTGGTCGTGCCTGAATTTGCTCTTTTAATCCATGAGCTTTGATCTTTTCATTCGTTGCTTCTACAGCAGATTGCGCGAAATTGGTGAACAATTCTTTTTCAATGATAGGTGCAAAACTTTTCTTCAATTCAGGATGATCGCCGTCAATAATTACCAAGCCATAGTCTTGAAAAAGTTCATTCACAAAACGAAAAGTCGCTTCGGCTAAATTTTTTCCTGTGTATTTCGCAAAAAGAGAAGTCAATTCCTCTAATTGTTCCGCCTTAAAAAACGAAAGTACGTGCTGTTTCACTTCGTCAAATCCTTCGAGTTGAAAACGACCAACTGGACCCCTTTGCTCCGTGTTCCATGCAATTGGTTTTCCAAATAATTCAATCGACTTTATTTCTTCAAAATCATGATCTTCGCTTGCCATCCAATATACAGGGACAAAATTAAAGGCAGGATGATTTTTCTTCAGTTCCTCAGCAAGTTTAATCGCATTAAGAATTTTATAAATAAAGTACAATGGTCCAGTGAAAATACTGAGTTGATGACCAGTTGTAACAGTATATGTATTTTCAAGTGCTAGATTCGACAGATTTTGTTGTACTAACGAAGTAGTTTCAATTGTTCCATACGCATCTGAAAGCGCAGCATGGAGTAGTTTTCGTTGCGTTGAAGTGTAAGTCTTTCCTTTGGAAGCAATTTGAGCAGCAAAATTATCTTTTGAAAATGGAAGCTGAATAAGGTCTGAGAATTGTGCGGGATGGTAGAGAAAACGCAATTGTGCATCAGAAAAAAAACCACCTTTTGCTCTGTTAATCGTCATTTTTTGCATTTCCAAAATTAGAAAGAAAAAAGATAGTGCTGTTGGCGCTAAAGCAAAAAATAGTTAATCATCCTTGGAAGGCTAAAAAAAAGTAATTTATTGTATGTAATTTTGTTCCACAATTTGAAATTCAAAGAACATGCATGCAATAATCAAGACGAGTAAAGGAGAAATGAAAGTTGAATTCTATACTGAGGATGCTCCGAAAACAGTACAAAATTTTGTGAAATTAGCAAAAGAAGGATATTACAATGGCTTGCAATGGCACCGTGTAATTCCAGATTTCGTTATTCAAGGAGGATGTCCAAATACACGTGAAGGACAAAAAGGTCACCCAGGAACTGGTGGCCCTGGCTACACGATTGATTGCGAAGTAAATGGCGAAAATCAATACCACGACAGAGGCGTTTTATCAATGGCACATGCGGGTAGAAACACTGGTGGATCACAATTTTTTGTTTGTCACTCAAGAAGAAATACTGCCCACCTTGACAGAAATCATACGGTTTTTGGAAAAGTAATTGAGGGTGTTGATGTAGTTGATGACATCCGTGAAGGCGATGCGATTGAAGAAATCAACATTATCGACTAAGGTATTTTAGATACTAAAGTGAAAAGACTAGCAGTAATGTTGGTCTTTTTTTTGCGATGAAAAATACTAATTTAGACTTAAAAAATAGTGTACATACTAAGCAAATTTAATGATGACTAATAATAAAATTTCTGTTTTTTGGTTTCGACGAGACCTCCGATTGTTTGATAACCATGGACTGCTAAGGGCATTGCAAAGCGGAAATGACGTGCTGCCTATTTTTATTTTTGATAAGCATATTTTAGATGCTCTCGCAGATAAAAATGACGCTAGAGTTTCATTCATCTATCAAAATTTACTGAATATTGAAGATGAATTAAACAAAGTAGGTGCATCAATTCGGGTAATTCACGATACACCAATGAATGCCTTTCAATTAATTTGCTCAACATATAATGTGAGTGAAGTGTACACCAATCACGACTATGAACCGTATGCGATCCAAAGAGATAAAGAGCTTGCTGATTTTTTAAGTGCTCAAAACATTGGCTTGCACACTTTTAAAGACCAAGTACTATTTGAAAAAAATGAAGTGATGAAAAGCGATGGAACGCCTTACACCATTTTCACTCCTTACTCAAAAATTTGGAAACAAAAGTACATGGAAACTGAAGTTCATTCGTATGAAAGCGAACATCTTTTAGGCAATCTAATGAAAACAGAACCATTTCAATTTCCTCTTCTGAGTGAAATTGGATTTGATGCAACACATTCCCCAGTACCATCGAAAGTGGTTGACCCAGCAATTATTTCCAGCTATGACACTACGCGAAATTTCCCTGCCATTAATGGAACAAGCAATCTAAGTGTGCATTTGCGTTTCGGTACAGTGAGTGTTCGCAAACTTACTGCTACTGCTATTGAGTTAAATGAGCAATGGCTCAACGAATTGATATGGAGAGAATTTTTCATGATGATCCTTTTTCACTACCCAAATGTTGTAACAAGCAGCTTCAAAAAAAAATATGACAACATTTTGTGGCGAAACAACGAAAAGGAGTTTGAGTTGTGGTGCAAAGGAGAAACCGGCTATCCGATTGTGGATGCTGGCATGAGAGAGTTGAATGAAACAGGTTTGATGCACAACAGAGTGAGAATGATTGTTGCAAGCTTTCTTACTAAACATTTATTAATTGACTGGCGGTGGGGCGAAGCTTATTTTGCAGAGAAACTGCTCGACTATGAACTTTCATCCAACAATGGTAATTGGCAATGGGCAGCAGGTTGCGGTTGCGATGCAGCCCCGTATTTTCGTGTCTTTAATCCAGAAGAACAAACTAAAAAATTCGACCCCCAATACATTTACATTCGAAAATGGGTAAAAGATTTTAAGCCTGGTTACTTACAAGCTATTGTTGAACATTCGTTTGCTAGAAACAGAGCTTTGGAAGTGTATAAAACTTCTCTTGCAGAGTAATTCTCTTTTTAACTAAACTTCCACTATTCAGGTTAGCGATGATGCGTTTTAAAAAGAAACTGCTACCATTTCTGAGTGAAAGAACTTTTTAGTTCTGCAAGTACTAGCTCCATTCTATTTTTTTTTCAAAAAAAATTATTCTATTTATCAAAATCATTTTCTTGAGCAATAGCAAAGATTGTAGCCAATCTATTGCATCTATTAATCGTTTTAACAGCACTTTATTTGATATAAATTATGTTAATTTATTTACCTAGGTAAACTTCATTAAATAATTTTGTTTAACATTGTCCAAAAATATTTAAACAAAGAACAATGAAAAGAAAATTTATCTCTCTTAATTTAAGGTCAGCGTCGATTTCATTGCCGATGATCTTCTTATCGTTTGGTCTATCTGCTCAAACAAATGTTTTTGACAATGTTATTGCAACAAGTCCAAACCACACCTACTTGGAAGCTGCATTGATTCAGGAAGGATTGGATGTTGCGCTGAAAAGCCCAACAGCTACACTTACAGTATTTGCTCCAGATGATGATGCTTTTACAGACCTAGCGAATGCCTTAGGCACAAACATTGCTGGATTATTGGCTAACCCAGACCTGACAGACATTTTATTGTACCACGTGTTAGGCGCTGAAGTAGTTTCAGGGTCATTGACAAATGGACAAATTGCAACACCTTTGAATACAGCAAACACTGTAAAAATAACATTGGACGGTGCAAATGTGTTCATCAATCAAGCACAAGTAAACGCTGCTGATCTACTAGCAGATAATGGTGTTGTGCACTCGATCGATGCTGTGATTTTACCTGTAGAAACAGTTGCTGATATTGCGATTGATTCTCCTGCTCACTCCACTTTAGTAGCAGCAGTAATTGAGGCGCGTTTGTTGCCTGCTTTAACCGATCCGCTATCCCAATTGACAGTTTTTGCGCCAACAAATGATGCGTTCAACGCTGCGTTAACATCATTAGGTCTCACTGCAGGACAATTGTTAGCGGCTCCAAATCTTGCTGACATTTTATTGTATCACGTGTTGGGAGCTGAAGTTGTATCAACTTCATTATCAAATGGTCAAATTGCTACGCCTCTAAATGCCGCAAATACTTTAAAAGTAACCCTAGACGGAGCAAATGTATTCATAAATCAAGCGCAAGTAAGTGCAGCTGATTTACAAGCTGAGAATGGTGTAGTGCACGTGTTGAATGCTGTAGTATTGCCAAATGAAACGGTAGCTGACATCGCAATTGGTTCTCCAGTGCATACAAGTTTAGTTGCAGCAGTTATTGAGGCACGTTTGCTTCCAGCGTTGACAAACCCATTTGCGTCGTTAACAGTATTTGCTCCCACGAATACAGCATTTGATAACTTGGCAACGGCTTTGGGTACAAACCTAGCAGGAGTTCTTGCTCATCCACAATTAGTAGATATTTTATTGTACCACGTTATTGGCTCAGAAGTAGTATCAACAGCGCTTACAAACGGACCAGTAGTAACATTGAATGGTCAATCAGTAACGATTAACCTTGCAAGTGGTGTTATGGTCAACAATGCAACTGTAGTATTAGCTGATCTTTTAGCAGATAACGGCGTTGTACATGTTGTTGATGCTGTTTTGGTACCAAGTCTAGCAAACATCTCAGATTTGAGTGCTTCAAACTTTGAAGTTTATCCAAATCCATCATCTGATATCATCAAAATTTCAAACTTGACAGCTGGTGAATTTTCAATCGTTAACGCAATTGGTGCTGTAGTGAAATCAGGTGCTGTGGCAAACAATGAAATTTCAATAGCAGAATTAGAAAAAGGAAATTACTTTCTTCAATTAACAGATGCTTCTGGTGTATACCAAGCAAAGTTCATTAAAATGTAATATCCACGATAGCTCTCCAAGCTAGAATGAAGGAGGTTCAACTTACGGGTTGAGCCTTTTTTTTTGATTAATAAATGAGACAATTACACTAGATGAGGCGATTATCTTTTAAGCAATAGTGCAGAAATGTAAAGTTATAATCGAAAATTAGTCCACTGATTTCATTAATTTAGAGCCTCAATTCATCTAATCAAATGTCCACCGAAGAACTCAAAGACTTTCTCGATTACAAAGCGAAATACTATGAAAATGCTGATTTCCTGGAGAGCGACCCCATTCAATTGCCTCATCGATTTACAAAAAAAGAAGACATTGAAATAGTTGGGTTTTTAGTCTCTACCATCGCGTGGGGCAATCGAAAAATGATTATCAATAATGGAGTTAAATTATTGGATATCATGGACAATGACCCATTTGAATTTATCAAAAGCTTTAACTCAAAGGAATTGAATTTTGTCCATAGAACATTTAATTCCGTCGACTTAGAATTCTATCTTCGCTCCTTGCAGAAAATCTATACCAACAGCAACTTAGAATCCTGCTTCGCTCCTCACCCAACTATCGATGGTGTGAAAGGTCGCATCGTTAATTTTCGATCTCATTTCTTAACGATGGAGCATGAAAAAAGATCTGAAAAACACCTTTCTAATCCACTCAAAAATTCTGCCTGCAAGCGCCTCAACATGTACCTGCGATGGATGGTTCGGGATGCAAAAAAGAACGTCGACTTTGGAATATGGAAATCCATCTCAAGCAAAGAATTACTCATGCCATTGGATGTGCATACAAGCAGGAATGCGCGCTCCTTGGGTCTACTATCGCGCCAACAAGACGATTGGAAGGCCTTAGAAGAATTAATGGCAACACTTAGAAATTTCGATCCAGAAGATCCTGTAAAATACGATTTTGCACTTTTTGGAATTGGAGCTTTTGAGAAGTTCTAAATAATCATCCACGAATTGCACAAATTATCCGAATTGCCACTAAAATTAAAAGAGTGCAATTTTGCTTGATTTCGGGATGGCAGATTGTGAAAATTTGTGAAATTCGTGTAATTCGTGGATAAAAAATGAAATCTTGAATTTATTCTTTTAACACTTTGTTTCATTAATTTCTTACATTTGAACTATGCAATTCGTATATCCTGAATTTTTGTGGGCATTTCTTGCTTTAGCAATTCCGGTTATCATTCATTTATTTAACTTTCGAAAGTACAAAACGCTCTACTTTTCGAATCTTAAATTTCTTCAATTCATCGACGAGGAAACCAAAGCCACCAAGAAATTAAAACATTACTTAGTATTAACGCTGCGAATTCTCATCTTCTCTTTTGCTATTCTTGCCTTTGCACAACCTATTATTGCTGTTAAGAACAATGGTCAGTCCGCACAGCCTGTCATCGCTATCTACATAGATAATTCGTTTTCCATGACTGCGAAAGGAACAGAAGGAGAATTAATTTCCGAAGCGCGCGAAACAGCCAAGAAAATTGTAGATCAAGCTGATCTTAAAACTTCTTTTTTAGTCTGCACCAACTTGCTCAGTGGTGTGGAAAAACGTTTACTTACGAAAGCAAAAGCAGTAGAATACATCGATAAAATTGAACCAACTGCTATTCCTCGCAAAATGCAGGAAATCATCAACTGGCAGCGTGCAGTCATCGAAAACGAAAATAAATCGCAGCGATCCATTGGTGCACAGCAATATGTGCTACTGAGCGATTTCCAAAAAGTGGCTAGCAGTGGTAAAAAATTAACCCCAGATGAAGTTAATTTTTACCATCCTGTGCAGTTGGTACCACAAAACACCGCCAATCTCTTCATCGATTCGGTGTGGTTCTCCTCTCCTATCCATAAATTGAACGAAAACAACGAGCTGAATGTGCGTGTGATCAACAAGTCGGATGAGAACTTGAGTAATGTAGAGTTGAAGTTTCGCTTAAACGATATCAAACGTGATTATTTCCTCGATATTCAAGCCAATAATTCAGCCACTACCATCATCAATTATTCAGATGCTGTCAAAGGTATTAAAAATGGCACCTTAACCCTCAACGATCAGCAACTTTTTTGGGACGATGATTTCTACTTCTCTTACGAAGTAAAAGATTTCTCAAACTTGCTAATTATCGATGGTCCAGCGGCGCTATCTTCTGTGCAACTCGTTTACTCGCTTGAGAAATTATACAATGTTAAAACAGTTTCGGAGAATTCATTTGTGCAAAACGACATTAAAAATGTTGATCTGATTGTGTTGAATGGACTCAATGAAATTACCAATGGATTCAGTGAGCAGTTGAATGGTTTCATCCAAAATGGCGGTTCAATTGCGGTCTTCCCTGGCGATAAAATCAACCCTTCTTCCTATAATAATTTATTGTCAAAACTTGAATTACCAAGTATTTCTGGAAGTTACTCGCAAGGACTCAAAGTAAAAAAAATACAATACAAAGACCTATTTTTTCAGGGAATGTTCGATAAGCAAAAGCAAGATTTGAACTTGATGTCGATCAAAAAAGCATACGGAATTCGAGGAACAAATGCCGCCAACTACTTTTCTATTATTGAATTGCAAAACGGAGAACCATTACTCGTTCGCTCACGAAAAAATGCCAATCATTACCTCTTCTGCTCATCACTTTCGGCAGATTTTGGCACATTTTCTTCAGAATCGCTTTTTCCAGCTGTTTTATTGCGAATGGCAGAACTTTCGCAGCGCAATTTACCGCTCTTTATCACCATTGGCGATGAATCTAAATTCCCAGTCTTCAACTACGAAGCCAACGAAAGTCCCCTGCATTTAAAAAGCAAAACGGTTGATTTCATTCCACGCACGAGTAACTTTGATGGTACAACATTCATTCTATTAAACGGAATGGAGGCCATTGAACAGTTGAAAGCAGGAAATTATAGCATCACATCTGATCAAGAATACGGGAATATTGCCGTGAACTACAATCGACAAGAATCGCAAACTACTTACTTATCGAAAAGTGAAATTACAGAAGTATTGAGCGCTGCCGGACTCAAAAACATTGCTTACTCAGCAATTGAAAATGGACAGAGCATGACGAATATCGATATTAAAAAACCTTTTGAGTACTGGCGACTTTGTCTTTTCTTGGCACTACTATTTTTAACAGCCGAGCTGCTCGTCTTAAAATTTTGGAAATAAATTAACGTATGAAAATACTACTAAAGAAAACCAACATTATCGATTCACTTTCCTCATGGAACAACAAAATTGTTGACGTAATGGTGAACGATGGTGCGATTGAAGCCATTGCTGAAAATATTAACACCGAAGCTGAAACTATCATTGAAGGCGAAGGATTTTGTTTATCGCAAGGCTGGGTGGATTTGAAAGCAGATTTTTGCGATCCAGGGACCGAACATAAAGAAACAGTAGAAAGTGGGTTAAATGCTGCAGCATTTGGCGGATACACGCATGTAGCAGTGCTGCCATCAACAAGTCCTGTGGTAGATGGTAAAACTGAAGTGCAATATTTGTTGCGAAAAGCAGAAAACCACGTTACTTCACTCCTACCAATTGGAGCAATAACAGAGAAATTAGCGGGCGAACAATTGGCTGAGATGTACGACATGCACCAAGCAGGGGCGAAATTGTTTTCGGACGATTTACATCCTGTAAATTCTGGGATCATGTACCGTGCGCTTTTGTACGCTAAGAATTTTAATGGCAAAATTGTGGCCTTTGCGAGAGATCACTCCCTTGCTGGAGCAGGATTGGTGAACGAAGGCGAAGCTTCTACCCGAACAGGATTGAAAGCAGATCCATCGATTGCAGAAATTATTCAAATCGAACGAAACTTGCGCTTAGTAGAATACACCGAAAGTCAAATTCATTTCACGGGAATTTCATGCAAAGAAAGCGTAGAATTGATACGCGCAGCAAAAGCACAAGGACTGGCCGTTACCTGTGATGTAAACGTAATGAATTTGGTCTACAACGAAACAGCCGTACTCGATTTCGATAGTAATTTTAAAGTAATGCCCCCACTTCGAAGAGAAGAAGATCGAATTGCACTTTGGGATGGCGTTTTGGATGGAACAATTGATACGATTGTTTCAGATCATCGTCCGCACGACAAAGAAGAAAAAGATGTTGAATTTGATCATGCCTACTTTGGAACAATTCAGTTACAATCAGCATTTGCAAGTGTAATGAAGTGTAAAGAAGCACAATTAATTCCAGTAATAAAATGTCTTTCCCACAATGCGAGAAATATTGCTGGAATAAAAAATAATCCGATCGAAGTAGGAAACAAAGCAGATTTAACATTATTTTCGCCAAACAAAGAATGGGTTTTTGAGCAATCAATCATCACTTCAAAGGTGCATTTCACACCATTTTTAAATGAAAATTTGAAAGGAAAAGTGGAAGCTGTGATCAACAATGGAAGATTATTCATACGAGAATAAATTATGGCAAAGAAACAACGTGTTTTTATAAAACAATTTTGGAAGGATAAACAAATGGTAGGAGCTATCTCTGCCAGTTCTAAATACTTAGGTGAAAAAATGATCAAAAACATTGACTTTTCCAAGGACAAAGTCATAGTGGAATTAGGTCCAGGAACAGGTGTTTTTACCGATTTGTTAATTGACAAATTAGCGGATGACGCCATCTTGTTTGTATTCGAATTGAACGATTTGTTTTTTGAAAAATTAGCCGCTAGAATTAATGATAAGCGTGTTGTTTTAATTCATGATACTGCCGAAAATATTGCTAAACACCTCAATGAGCATGGTTACGAGAAAGCAGATATCGTGTTATCTTCGTTGCCTTTAGCAATGTTTACGAAAGAACTGAGAGATTCAGTGTTAATTGCTTCGAAAAATAACCTAAAACAAGAAGGAACGTACATTCAGTTTCAATACTCATTGCAGGCACGTAGCACCTTGAAGAAATTGTACAAGACAATTAAAATCAGTTGGACGCCACTAAACGTTCCTCCTGCATTTGTCTACGCTTGTAAAAACTAACAAACAGTTGCGGTAAATCAACCAATGCCACCGTTTACTCAACAGCACAAAATTGTGGTATAGTTATTGGCTAACTTTTATGAAAGTTTAAATTTAACTGTCATGAAAACAAAAGTTGAAATTCGCAAAATCCTGACAATCTATTTGAGAAAAACAAATGTAAAGTTGGGTTCTATCGATAACGGGATTAAAGATTTAGGTGTAAGAACTCACCGATAATCAATGCTCGTATCGCGATCTAATTTTGTCGAGAATAGTTGACAAAATAACCGCTTCTTCATCGCTAATATTTACCTGAAAAAAGTCCTTCTCTTTAATTTCTTTGTCGATTTCAGATAGAAGATTTGTACCACGTTCAGCAATTTCTACATATACTACTCTTCGGTCCTTTTCGCAACGAATTCGATCAATCAATCCTTTTTCAATTAATTTATCCATCAAACGCGTAGAATTTGGCGATTTATCGACCATTCTTTCTTTCACCGTGTTGATGTTCAACGCTTCCTTCGCCCCTCTCAAAATTCTAAGAATATTAAACTGAGGCATCGTCAAGTCAAATTGCTCCATAAACACATTGTGCTGATGATTGATGAAATTTGCCGTATATCGGAGATTTACAATCGCTTTCTGATGCTCAGAAGTAAATTTTGATTTAATGATGTCTTCAATTTTCATATGCAAATATAGTTACCGAGGTAATAGCTACAAGTCAAAATCTTAATAAAAATCAATTGTTGATAGCTTTTTTAACAATTAGTAGCAAAATCAAATAAAAAAAATGAAATTCGTAGCATGGTATTGAATCGGATTTGGATGGGAATGTTCATTATTTCCATCGTTATGGGCTTTTCTAAATTGATTTTTTGGCAAGATGTCGCTGTGCTTGAAAACATGAAAAATGGGTTATTTGAAGCTGGAAGTTCAGGATTTCAGCTTGCACTTTTTATGACAGGTACCTTGGCATTGTGGATGGGCTTCATGCGAATTGGTCAAGATGGTGGAGCGATTAACATTATGTCTAGAGCAATTTCTCCACTTTTCACAAAATTATTTCCTGAAATTCCTAAAAATCACCCTGCTTTTGGCTCCATCATGTTGAATTTTTCGGCAAATATGTTGGGGCTAGACAATGCAGCAACACCAGCCGGATTGAAAGCAATGCAAGATTTGCAGAGCATTAATCCAGATCCTAAAACAGCTTCGAATGCTCAAATCATGTTCTTGGTATTAAATGCTTCCGGACTCACTATCATTCCAGTGTCCATCATCGCAGCTAGAACAGCAAATGGTTCCGTAAATCCAACATCGGTATTTCTTCCAATTTTAATTACAACCTTTTTTGCTACACTCGGCGGACTAACTTTTGTAGCTATAAAGCAAAAAATTAATTTATTTAACAAGGTCGTTCTTGCATACATTGGGACGCTTACGCTGATGGTTGTAGGTTTACTGACCTTTCTAATTCTGAATCCCACAAAAGTTGATTTAATTTCTTCCATTATTGCAAATACCTTCATGTTTGGATTCATTGCATTTTTCTTTGGTTTAGCCTTAAAAACAAAGGTTCCTGTTTTTGAAAGCTTTATTGAGGGCGCCAAAGAAGGATTTCAAGTTGCAATTAACATAGTTCCCTATTTAATTGCCATGTTAGCTGCAGTTGCATTATTCAGAACCTCAGGTGCTTTTCCAGATTTAATGTATGCACTAAAATTTGCGTGTATTTTCGTTGGAATGCAAAGTCTAGAATTTATTGATGCGCTCCCTGTAATGTTCATGAAACCATTCTCTGGTTCAGGTGCGCGTGGATTGATGATTGACAACATGAAAATTTTTGGGCCAGATTCGTTTGTAAGTAATTTATCTGCCACTTTTCAAGGAAGTACCGAAACAACTTTTTATGTACTCGCTGTTTATTTTGGCTCAGTTAAAATTACGAATACGCGTTATGCAGCGGCTGCAGGTATTTTCTGTGATGTTGTTGGTGGAATTGTTGCCATTTTAATCGCCTACATATTCTTTAAGTAAAATGTTTGGTAAACTATTCAAAAAAACAGCGGCGAAAAAACCTACTGCAACTGTCGTTCCGATGAAAAACATTGATTACCCGCCGAAAATCATCTTAGCGTGGGCAAAAGCAATTGAAGGGAATCAAGAAATATTGGGATGGCTGAAAGACAACGACTATGATGAGCTGTTCTATGCAAGTTACGCCATCCGACTCAAAACGGAAGCCAGAGACTGGTTGACTAAAAATGGCTATCCGCAATTGATGGCTTTTGTGAATGCCTGCGAAGGAAATGAAAAAGCGCTGCGTTGGCTGCAACTCAACAGTATGGATTTGTTGTACTACATGGCATTGGCGATCGACGATAACGACGTAACAGCGATTGCTTGGCTGCAACGAAATGGAACTCCAGATTTGATCTTCCTCGCAAAAACCATCAAAGCAGTAAAAGACAACATCGAAGAAAATCACAACGATATTCACTCCTTTGGTCGAGATGACTAAAGAACTACAAGTATAAATTTTAAGCAAGTCAATCAATGATTGAAGTAAAGAACCTTTCAAAAAAATACAAAAATCAAGAAGCGCTCAAAGGAATTAGTTTCACGATTAATGAAGGAGAATTTTATGGACTTTTAGGTCCAAATGGTGCTGGGAAATCAACAACAATTTCAATTTTAAGCACCATTACTCATGCTGATGGAGGAACTGCAACTATTGGCGGTTTTGATGTAAAGAAAGATACAACAGCGGTGAAGCGTATTATTGGAATTGTTCCGCAAGAAATAGCGTTGTATGAAGAATTGACCGCCTTTGAGAACTTGCAATTTTTCGGAAGTTTATACCAAGTTCCTCGTAGTGAACTCACCACAAGAATTGATGAATTATTAAACCTATTTGGACTTTTCGACCGAAAAAATGACCGAATAGCCACCTATTCAGGAGGAATGAAACGTCGAATTAATATCGCAGCAGCGCTATTGCACCGACCAAAAATTGTTTTTTTAGATGAACCTACCGTGGGAATCGATCCACAAAGTAGAAACCTGATTTTTGAGGTACTGGCAAAGTTACATAAAGAAGGATTGACGATTGTGTACACTACCCATTACATGGAAGAAGCCGAGCGATTTTGCGACAGAATTGGCATTATCGATGAAGGAAAAATTATCGCTGAAGGAACATTGCAAGAGTTGAAAAGTGCAGGAAAAATGAAAGAAAGCATCCAAGTTCAATTTACCAATGGAGACGAAGCACAACTTGCTGCCTTGAATAGTTTTTGGAACGATTCGAAACAAAACGAAAATAGCACCCTATTTTACAGCGAAAATGTACAAGCAGACCTTCCAAAGTTGATCTCAAAATGCAATGCCTTGGGACTTGACATCTCTCAAATCGATATTCAAAAAATAAATCTAGAGTCCATTTTCATGGATTTAACAGGTAAACAACTAAGAGACTAATATGATTAAAATTGCCCTAAAAGACCTTCGCATATTTTTTAAAGACAAGCGTTTAGTCCTACTAACATTTACTATTCCAATTGCCTTAATCTCACTATTTGCTTTTGCATTTGGCGGCATGTGGACGAATGATGATGATGAAAAAATAACACTTTTAATCAGTGACTTGGATCATAGTGAAGCATCAAAAAAAACAATTTCATTGTTAGATTCACTCAAAGGAATTGAATTAATTCCCAGCAAGCTAAAAGAAGCGCAAGCTGCTATTCGCAAAGGCAATGAGAGTTTTGTACTTGTGATCAATCAAGGATTTTCTGAAGCAATGAACAGTGGAACGAAATTGCCGCTAGAGTTACAGTATGATCAAGCAAATGACATGGAAGTAGCTATTTTGCAGCAATCGTTGCTTCCTACGCTGTCCACATTACCTTTCAAATTGATCGATTCATCAAAAATGATGGCGAATCCACCACGTGAAATGGCAAACAACCCCAATCCCATGCATGCATTGCCTCCAGCTGCAATACCCAATGACATCAAAATGACGCCGTTAATAATACCCACCCAAGATGCCAATATCGGCCTAATTCAAGCGGTGGCTGGAACTTCTGTTTTGATGCTTTTGTTCTCAGTCGTTGGATTTGGAATGGGTTTAATTGATGAACGACAAGAAGGTACGCTCAAACGATTGTATTACGCCCCAATAAACCCAATTAATGTGTTGTATGGCAAAATGATTTGTGTCAATATCATTTCCCTGATGCAAATGATCGTCATGTTTGTATTTACCAGTGTAGCATTTGGTTTGGACATCATCACTCCACTCCCAGGATTAATGGTGACAATCGTTGCCACTTCATTTACATGCTCAGCCTTTGGTTTGTTTTTAGCATCGATAGCGCAATCGAGACAGCAAGTGCAAGGTCTTTCCACCTTAATTATTTTGGTGATGAGTGCGCTGGGCGGCAGTATGATCCCCATTTTTATCATGCCTGCCCTCATGCAAAAAGCAGCTGTTATTTCCTTGAACTATTGGAGTATTCAGAGTTTCTTCGATGTGTTTTGGAGAAATTTATCGGTGACCAATCCAACGTTTTTGTTGCACATTGGCATCTTGCTTTTGATGGGGCTTGTGTTAAATGTAATCGCTATTATTTTCTTCAAGAAAAACTACACAACATTGGCGTAAAGGGTCAACTTGTTATTCATACTGAATAAACACCTCGGTAGCACCTTTTCCGTATTCTTCGATGTCGGCATCGGCACAAGTAGTTCCGTAGAAAGAAGTGAAATAACGTCGCACTTCTTCGCGTAAAATTCCTTCTCCTACGCCATGAATGACAACCAAACGGCGCACTTCCTTTAAGCGGGCTTTTTCATTAAATGCCCTAAGTGTTTTCATTTGAAGATTGAAAATATCACCATTGGTCATTCCGTAAAGGTCAACCTTCAATTCTTCGGCGTGGATATCAATTTCCCACATGCCTAGCGCTTTTTTTTGCTTATGAGAAATTGATTTGGGAACTGCTGTATCAACTGATTTTTTAATGACTAGTTTCTTGTCGGACTGCATTTTTTCATACGCAGCGGCCGACAAAGGAAAGTCTGTTCCGTGAATTTCTATCAATTCATGTTCAGGACATTTTTTATCGAACCCATCTTCATCAAGTACCTGGTAGAACATTCCAGTGCGTGAAATGATTGTACCCTGCCCCTTTTCGTGTAAAAATCCAACTAAATCGCCAATCTTAAATTTTGAACCAGTCATAATATACAATTAACAAATCGAAATAAATGTATGCCGCAATTGGCAGTGCAAGTACCGCTACCCAATATAGTAAAATGGCCACTTTAAGGGCAAGAGACGCATCATATTTCAGAGGAGATTCTAGCGTGTTGTTCACTTGTGACGCCATTAATTGCTCACCCTCACTTTCATCTATTGAATCGATAACCGTTCTTAAATTAGGAATTTTGTCCAACAGAATATTTTTGATAATGGAATAATCGCGGTTACTCAATTTTCGATAGCTTGTTTGATATTCCACATTCTCTTCGCGCAGTAATTTTCGCAGTTGCATATTGCTTTGGATCGATTTGACACGGAACCCCATCAAAAACCCAAAGCCAATCATCAACCAACTTGAGATAAACCAACCCACCAGAATCATCGCCAGCGACGAAGCAAAGGTGAATACTAGACTAAACATTTCTTGATTTATTTTGAATAACAGTTTCAGAATGGAAGCTCCATCCAAAGGATCTAATGGCAAAAGATTGATGAAATTCAAAATGAAGAAAAGCAAACCAAACTCAAGTACATAATTACTTTCGTAACTCGCTGAGAAAAGGACTAAAATGATGCCGATAACGATGCCGGGAAAAGGGCCAGCAACAGAAACCAATAAACTTTCCTTTTGAGAATACTCCTCCTTCTCTCCTTGCACGAAAGCACCCATAAAAGGCACAAACAGCATTCGGACGTGCTTATAGTTGTAGTTTTTCATTAGCAAAAAATGCCCTAATTCATGCACCAACAACACCACCACCAAGCTTAAGATAAAGTTCAGCTCTTCAGTAAAAAACACCATAAACAACAATACAAAAAGCACGATGGAACCAATCGTCATCAGGAGATTGTTCTGTCTCTTTTTGTCAACTAACTCAGGCTTTTGCGGGTAAAAATCTTCAATCATTATTTAGGGTTTAGCTTTCATCTCGATGTAAGGTATCAAGACTTCTTCCAAGGAAATTCCACCATGCTGAAAGGTATTACCGTAGTAATTTACAAAATGATTGTAATTATTTGGATATACAAAGAAATCACTTTCTCCAGCAAAAACAAACTCATTTCCCATTTTTGTTGATGGCAAATGCACATTATTAGGATTTTTTACCAAATAGACCTCTTTTTCATTGTAACTCAATCCTCTTCCCACTTTGTAGCGCAAATTGCTATTGGTGTTGCGCTCGCCAACAATTTTAACAGGATTGGTAACTCGCACTGTTCCATGGTCGGTAGTAATAATCAATTTTGCTCCACTTTCCGCAATTTTTTTCACGATATCATTCAATGGCGAATGCTCGAACCAAGATACTGTAATTGATCGATACGCAGACTCATTTTCAGCCAATTCGCGAATTACCTCCATCTCTGTTCTTGCGTGCGAAAGCATGTCTACGAAGTTGTAGACGATAAAATTCACATCATTTTCCTTCAGTTGACTGAACGTATCCGCTAATTTTCTACCTGCATCGAAGTTGGTGATTTTATTGTACGACCATTTCACGTTTTTACCAAGACGCTTCAAGTTTGCTTCTAAAAAGTCTTTTTCGTGCATATTTTTTCCCCCTTCGTCTTCTTCATTTTTCCATAAAGTAGGGAAACGTTTCGCCAATTCATTAGGCAATAATCCAGCAAAAAAGGCATTTCGAGCATAATGGGTAGCCGTGGGAAGAATAGAATAAATTACTTCTTCTGATTCAACGGTAAACAACTTTGAAAAAGCTGGCTCCAACACTTTCCATTGGTCAAAGCGCAAATTATCGATGACCAACACAAAGGTTTTTTCACTTCCGATGAACGGATTAATTCGTTCCTTAATCACCTTATGAATCATCATTGGCGCATCACTTGAATTGTTGATCCAGTCTTCGTAATTCGATTTCACAAAGCGTGTAAAAACTGTATTCGCTTCCTTTTTCTGCATTTCAAGAATTTCGCGCATACTCTTGTCATCGGAATTGTCTAATTCTAATTCCCAGAAAATTAGTTTTTTATACAAATCTGCCCATTCTTCTGGATCCATGCGATCATTCAATTGCATACCTAATTGTCGAAATTCTTGTTGGTAGTTGGAGGTCGTTTTTTGCGATACCAACTTCGATTGATCAAGATTTCGCTTGATACTCAATAAAATTTGATTCGGATTAACAGGTTTGATCAGATAATCGGCGATCTTACTTCCAATTGCTTCCTCCATGATGTACTCTTCCTCACTTTTCGTGATCATCACAACGGGAACCAGTGGTTTTGATTCTTTTATTCTTGCAAGTGCCTCTAATCCTGAGATTCCGGGCATATTTTCATCTAAAAAAATGATATCGTAGTGGTTGTCTTGACTTCGTTCCACCGCCTCTGAACCATTATTTACCGCATCGACAGAATAGCCTTTCGCCTCTAAAAACAAGATGTGTGGCTTAAGCAGATCGATCTCATCATCGGCCCAAAGAATTTTTCCTAACATAGAAGAGTTTTGTTAATTTTGTTATTAAGTTTAAATTTATTCATTTGCGACCGAATCTCAATCGAAATAATAAAAAGAAAATTATAAACGACCCAGTTTATGGTTTTATTTCAATTCCAGACCCTTTAATTTTCGACCTAATTGAACATCCTTATTTTCAACGATTAAGGAGAATTATGCAGTTGGGCATGAGTCATTTGGTCTATCCAGGAGCTATTCACACCCGTTTCAATCACGTTCTTGGAGCGATGCACCTGATGGGATTGGCCATCAACGTACTTCGCCGAAAAGGCAATGAAATTACCATCGAAGAAGAACGAGCACTTCAAATTGCCATTCTTTTGCATGATATCGGTCACGGACCTTTCTCTCACGCACTAGAATACGACATCGTAAATCGTGTTAGTCACGAGAAAATTTCCGCCTACTTTATCGAACGTTTGCAGCTAGAATTTGGAGATGATCTGGCACATGCACTGCTCATCTTCAATAATAAACATTCAAAACCATTCTTGCACCAGTTGGTAAGTAGTCAGCTCGACATGGACCGTTTAGATTACTTAAATCGTGATAGCTTCTACACTGGCGTAAGCGAAGGAGTTATTGGAAGTGATCGTTTGATTGAAATGCTCGACGTTGTCAACGGAAATCTTGTGCTCGAAGAAAAGGGAATTTATTCTGTTGAAAAGTTCATTGTTGCACGACGATTGATGTACTGGCAAGTGTACTTACACAAAACAGTTGTTTCAGCAGAATTTATGCTGATTCACGCCCTGCGAAGAGCAAAAGAATTGGTTGAACGAGGGGAAACGGTTTTTGCGAGTCCTAGTCTTCATTTTTTCTTAGCCAACAAAATCACGGAAAAAGATTTCGAAAATAATCCAGCGGTATTGGATCATTTTGCAAGTTTAGACGACTACGATATTCTCAGCGCGCTAAAAGTGTGGAAAGACCATCCCGACAAAATTCTAGCGGATCTTTCAAGTCGCTTGGTGAACAGAAGTTTATTCAAGATTGAAATCAGTGCAGAACCCTACAGTCAAGATAGAATTAACTTGGAAAAAGAATTGGTTCGCAAGGCATACAATCTCGAGGGAGACGAAGTCAATTACTACGTGTACACCGATATTTTGACCAATAATGCGTACAATCAGAAAAAGCAAAACATCAATATGCTGATGAAAAATGGTGAAGTAATTGATTTAAGTAAAGCCTCAGATAATTTGAATATTTCAGCGCTGGCACACCCAGTAGAGAAGTATTTTATTTGTTATCCGGTGGGGTGATTTCGGATTTACGATTTCGGATTTACGATTTCGGATTTACGATGTACAATTTTAGATGTAGGAGTTAAGAATCGTTTCACTCAAAACGAATTATTGCTCCGAAGTAAAAAACGGCTTCCTCCTTTGGAGGAGGATTGAGGAGGAGGACTAGAGCATTTCGGCAAGCTCAATGCTCGCAAGCCCAGTGCGGCGCCTCCTTAAGGGGGAAACGAATCGCATCTCCGAAAAAATGATTTTAAATTTTCAGCTGTCGAGCTGGTCGTCGAGCGAAGCGTTGCAATGAGCTTGCCGAATTGCCGAGACGAAGCGAGACATCTCGGCTCCGCTCGATGACCGCATCTCCACCTCCGCTCGATGACCGCATCTCCACCTCCGTTCGATGACCGCATCTCCACCTCCGCTCGATGACCGCATCTACACCTCCGAAATCGTTTTACTGCCTACTCAACTTCCCTTCTTTCCAATCCTTGATTAATTTGGCCCAAGAATAAGGGTTCAAGAGGTTGTTGACTGGCAATTGGCCGTTGGTGTATAATTTTGAATAGCGTTGATTAACGACAGTTCCATAGGACAAAGAAGCATCGCCCTCTAAGCGAGCAGCAACGAATGCTAAGGCTTCACCAGACAATTCTCGTTGCGCACGGCGCATTGCATCGTCGTAAGGTTCCATGTGTACAAAATAGTACGCGAAATCTTCTCTCGATGGCCATGGATACACTGTTACAGCAGGTAATTCTACTGTATCTTTCTGCATCATGTGAATCATCGAATAGCGATTGTCTTTCAATGTGTCTGGTACGATAAAAGTGGTGGTATTGAAACCATACCCTGAAAATACTAGTGTATCACCAGGCATCACAACTAAAGTAAAAAAACCATGAAAATCGGAAATCATCCCTCGCTTGATCGTTCTATCGAAAATTGTGGCGTAAGAAACAGGCTGTAAATCTTCCTCGTTGACTGCAATTCCAGAAAGCTGAACAAGTTTCGTTGTATCCACAAATACTTGTGCATTCGACTTATTCAAAGTGCTACTCGCAACAAGAAAAGTGATGAATACAACAAGATGACGAGTAAATTTCATTACAACAAGTATACGATTTTATGAGGTAAATATTATTTTCTTTACGATTTTTAACAAATAACGTTCCATGAATTACTTAACCGCAAAGTGCTCCAAGTTTTTCGCAAAGTACGCAGAGTTTTTTCTCAACACATAAAAACAAAAGATTTTTTTCTCACTTAGATTTGGCTGATCCAGAAGAGCATCGCCTATTCCGCCTAGATCTGCGGAATCAGCAAGAGATTTTTCCTTCATCCTTAAAAATACAAAGCTCATCCCCTTTCTTTTGTTTCTTTGCGTAAAACTTCGTGACCTTTGCGGTTAAACTTACAACCTACAAATGCTGAAATCCAAAACTTTCGAGGCTAGGTGCTTCACCTTCGTACTTAATCTTGAAAAAATGATCGCCCGGCAACAAATCAACAAAATTGTCATCGAATTGAAGTCCAGCCTTTTCAGAAAACAACCAGAAGTTGCGAACATACCGTTTCACATCTACTTTAATAGTCATTTCCTTACGTGCACTATCGTGGCAATGAATGCTAATTTTTGAATCATCATTTCCCGCTTTGTTATAAGCAATCGGCAATTGAGAAAAATCGCGTGTTAGTTCTTTACCTTCGGCAGTCGTCCATTTAAACTTCACAACAACGTTCTGATTCGCATAGTTGCCTGCCAATTCGCCTAAACAAATCTTCATGTTTTCATTTTGCGACATTACTTTCTTAAAATGATTTTCTGCTAGTTTTTTTCCTTTCAAATCGAATATTTCAAAATGCACCTTACATGTAAACGTTTGAGGCACATCTGAAATTAAATAGTATTCGAATTGATTAGGTGTTGGTTCTTTGCGCAAAATAGCTACATCTTCGTAATCTTTTTTCACGTGGTAATTCAAGGCCTTCCAATTCCAATAGTAATCAATACTTGACCATGTTGGTGCCGACCAAACATCATTTACTTGCCAGTACAAAGTTCCCATACAACGAGGAAAATTGAGTCGATGTCCAGACACTGCAATACTTACAGCATGCGACTGTGTTAATTGAGAGAGGTAAATAAATTGCTCGAAATTTTCTGCTTTTCCGTAGAGCAAATTAGCATGTTTTTCAATCATCAAGTTGCCAACATAGCTCTTTTGGTGGTGCTTCATTACATCAGACTGCAAGCTCCATTGATCTTTCGTAGAGAAATTCAACAATGTACTATACTCTGGGAAACTTTGGAAGCCATATTCTGCATTGAAACGTCCAATTTTCTTAGCAAAATCTTCCATCGGATCTTTTCCATGCCAAACACCCCAATAATGCTGAGAACCGTTGTCGTAGAATTCATCTTTGCCCCAATGACTTAACGGCGAAGTATGGATATACGGTTGGGCTGAAAACTGATTGACCTTCGTTGGAATCAATTCCTTGAATAAACGATCGTAGGAGGCCTGTACCTCATCCGCATCCTTGCCGTAAATATTGTATCGCACTTGGAATCCCCAGTATTTCCACGCTACAGATACCTCGTTATTTCCATTAAAAATAGTAACGGAAGGATGCGAGGCGATTCTAGGAATTTGATATTCTATTTCTTCTTGCACATTTAATAGAAAATCTGGATTGCCTGGATACATCGCACATGCGAACATAAAATCTTGCCACACCATAATTCCCAATTCATCACATGCTTCAAAAAAGGCATCGTCTGGGTAATAACCTCCACCCCAAACACGCACCATATTGAAATTCGTCGCCGCCAGTTGTTCCACCATTTTCCGCAAATCTTCGTCTTTCACGCGCGCTGGAAAGACATCCTGAGGTATGTAATCTCCACCTTTACAAAAAATTGGTTTATTGTTGAACCAAATTTCATAATTCGTTCCCCACTGATCTTTTTCGTTGATTAATTTGGATTGCTTGATACCAAATCGAACGTCTGAAGAATAGATCACTTTTCCATCAATGGTAGAAATTGTCCACTCGTCGTTGTACAAATGCTGATCACCATGTCCTCTCGGCCACCACAACTGCGCTTTATCAATCGTTTCGCTTCTGCGAATCACCCCTTTTTCAGCACGTAGAACGCTTTCTCCGAACAACTTACTTTTCCAAATTAAATCTTCCGTTTGATTTTCAATCAAGTGTAATTCTAGGTCGATAGTGGCAGTTAATTGCTCATCGATGGAACGAGTCACTACATTTTTATTGACCACTCGAATGCCATTAGAAGCATTTAGCGAAACAGGTTTCATGAAGCCAATGGTATTCATTCGCAATGACCAATCCCAGCCAAATTGATACTGCGGTTTACGCGTGTAAGGTGCAATAGCGATTTCGTGCACATCGTTCGGAGCAGGTAAATGATAGTTCGCTTTTTCGTACATTTCTTTGTGGAAAAGCACTGGAGGATAAAATTTTGCTCTGATTTTGTTTTCACCATGTTTTAAAAGTGATTTCACTTCAAAGCGATAGGGTCTAAATGCATTTTGAGTCACACCCAGCAAGGAATCATTCAAATAAAGTTCAGCGTACACATCCACAAAAGGAAAAATCAATTCGAGGAAGTCGTTTTGAAAAGAAGTATCATCTACTGTAAACGTTGATTCAAATTCCCAGGTATGATTTTCAATCCAGCCAAATTTCTCCTCATTTTTCCCGTAAAATGGATCTGGCAACTCTCCTTTTTTGATCAATATTTCTTGCACAGAACCATGTGTTCCAGCATCCAACACTTCTTTTGTGACAGCGTGTTCCACTGTCCAATTTAATACTTGATCTTGTGCCATTACGCTTGAAAAAATAAGTTGACTTGCTATAAATAGTTTCTTCATAAATTACCAGTTTCTATCGAATGAGGCGTCCATTAATTTAGCGTGATCTGCGGACCGAAACGCATAATTAAATCCAGCGTAAACCGAATGGGCTCCTACATTTCCATTTTTGTCGATTGCTAAGAATCCACATTGTAAATTTGTTAAATCCTTGTGTTTCGAGATAATTCGTTGAACAGCTTCTTCACATGCAGCTTGAGGAGTGTATCCATGACGCATTAGTTCAACAACGGTGTGACTTCCAGCTATTCGAACAATTGCTTCGCCCAATCCCGTTGCCACAGCTCCACCGATTTCATTGTCGACAAACAAACCAGCTCCGATAATGGGAGAATCGCCCACACGACCATGCATTTTGTAGGCCCAACCACTTGTTGTACAAGAACCACTAATGTTTCCTTGAGCATCCAACGCAAGCATGCCAATGGTATCGTGATTCTCATGATTTATTTCAGGCTTAAAATAATCGTCTTTGTGCTCTTTTCTCCATGCCTTCCAAATCTTTTTCACTTCAGGAATGGGCGTTTTGAAGGTGTCAAATCCTTGAGCTAAGGCAAATTTTTTCGCGCCTTCACCAACCAACATGACGTGCTGTGTTCGCTCCATAACAGCCCTAGCGACAGAAATTGGATGCACAATTCCCTCTAAAAAAGCCACAGAACCACAGCGACTTTCATGATCCATGATACAAGCATCTAAGGTAACGTGACCATCACGATCGGGCATTCCACCAATTCCAACAGAACGATTCGTTAAATCCACTTCCGTAATCATCACCCCTTTTTCAACGGCATCAATGGCTTTACCTCCATTTTCAAGCACTTTCCAAGCTTCGTCGTTTGCCGCTAGTCCATGGTTCCACGTAGAAATCACGACAGGTGAATTCACACGCGAGCCTTTTTGCTTAGCTCCAATTTGTTCAGCAGCTTTAAATGGATTTGCGATTGCAAGTGCCGTTCCAGCCAAACCAATTTTTAGAAATTTTCTTCGATCTGACATATTAATTAAGTGTTGCCAACCATTTTTGATAAATGGAAGCTAATTGTTGATGTCTTGAATAATCCACTGAAAAATCATGACGACCCGAAAAATCTGGTTTTGCCATCATGAAAATATAGTTGTTGTTATCCCGATTCAGTACCGCATTGAGTACTTGTGTTGGCGGCATGCAAATGGGTCCAGGAGGCAAACCATCGTATTTGTAGGTGTTGTATGGACAATCAATGTCGCGATGAATGAATAATAAACGTTGAACGCCATCCAATTGTTTGCCCCAACAAAATTTAAATGTTGGATCTGATTGCAATCGAATCCCTTGATTTAAGCGGTTCAGATACAAACCAGCAATGACAGGCCATTCCTCTGCCACTTTCGATTGTTCAGAATAAATTATACTAGCAAGTGTAGAACATTCAGAAGGTGATTTCAATCCTACCTTCTTCAATTTCGCAATACGATCTGCCGTCCAAAAGGCCTTAAATTCTTGTGCCATTCGAGCAGTAAATTTCTCTAGGTCAGTGTCGTAATACATTTTATAGGTATTTGGTAAAAACATCGCAGGAAATTCCTCGCTACTAAAACCAAACTTATCATGCGTATTAGGATTGTTTAAATACGCCAACAACTCCACACTATCCACCATCAAAACCTCTGATATTTTAGAAGCTAAGTCACTCATAAAGCGACAATTATTAAACGTTACATTAACTTCTACTTCAGCATTACCATTTCCTGCAGCATTCAAAGTAAAGCCATTCAACAAGTTCCGTATTTGCGTTCCTGGCGCAATTTCATATTTTCCTAAGGCAATACTTTTTTCGTTTAATCCTTTGTATTCACCGACCTTTAAAAAAGATTTATCATTCTCCAAAACACCCTTCTCTACTAATTCGGTGGCCAGCTCTTTCAAAGAAATTGATTTTTTAATGTAAAAATCGACAGTAGTAGCGTTATCGCTTACCGCGCGACTATCCAAGTACAACATGATTTTTGGGAAGGCTACAATTCCACCAATAAGCGCTAATGCAGCACCAATAATTGCTATTTTTTTAAACATAACATGTAATTAAATTCATCTACTCGCTCTTGTTTCCACTTGAACCATTCTTTTCGTTCACCCACCTTTATAAATCCAGCTTTTTCAAACAATTGAATACTTGCATGATTATCGGCATGAATGGAGCAATGTACATTGTGAAAATTAAACATTTCTTTCAAATACTGTATCATCAAGACCAAAGCCTCTTGTGCAAAACCTTTGGAGCGATTTGCGCTATCACCTATCAAGATTCCCACACTTACATTTTCATTTTTAAAATCAGCATCGTACAAATCAATGGTGCCAATCGCTTCATTCGTTCCTTGCAAGCAAATCAATAAACGCATTTGACCAGTACCTCTAAAGTCGCGCTGTTGCTCTATTAATTGCATAATACCTTGCAAAGAAAAAGGGCAATCAGTATCGGATACTTTCCAATGTTCTGGGTTATTTTCCCATAGCATCAACGCAGTTGCATCTGCTGGCTCCACAGCCCTCAAAAAAACATTTTCACCCTTTAACATTACTCAAATATGCTAGACGTTGTTGAATATCTACTATCGAATATTCAGGAATATCCACAAAAGAATCCTTTAAATTCAAACCAAAAATATGTTTTATTTCAGCGTTTTGGTGCAAGTAATCTATTAAATCTTTAATTTTCTGCATCGAATCTGGCGCTCCTACAGCATTTCTCACCGGAGAAAGACAGGATAATCCCAAATTTATATCATTTTTACTGGCTAAAAACACATCTGAAAGTTCAGTTTCTGAGGATATAATTGTTGTTTGAATCAAAAGACTTGGAATACTTTTGTACTTAATTATACCAAGGGCTTTGTCGACAGGAAAGTTCAAATCCAACCCATTTACTTTCAAACTAAAGTAACTTCCATTGACAGAGCAGCCAATGTGTGGCGGAATTTTATCCGCATGCCAAATCCACAAGTAAATAAAATTTGCTTCTATTGCATCAAATGTTGAAATCGTCATTTAAACTTCAATTGTACCTTGAAAAACAAACTTAGCTGGACCAGTGAGAAAGATCGATGAAAAACTACCCACGTTAGTGCGTTCAAATTGAACAAGAAGATCGCCACCTTTTGTTTGCACTATTACCGATTGTTCTCCAAGTTCTTGACGCAACTCACCAAAAACCAACGCACATGCAGTAACGCCTGTTCCGCACGAAAGCGTTTCATCTTCTACTCCACGTTCATACGTTGCAACTCGAATTGACCGTTCATCGAGGCGTTCTAGTAAATTCACATTAATTCCATCTGCTTTAAATTTGGATGAATACCGAATTCCTCTACCGAAGTCAACAATATCAAAATCATCAATATCATCCACACATTTAACGTAGTGAGGAGAACCAGTATCAAGCACAAAAGCACCCTCTACTTTTTGTATTGCAGTAACATCGTGCATTTTAATTTTTATCTGCGAAGCAATTCTTTCAGCAGTATGCAAACCATCAATCGCGATAAAATCTGTGTCATTGATATCAATACCAAGGGTTCCAGCAAAAGCGACTGAGCAACGAGCTCCATTTCCGCAAAAACTTTTAGAACCATCCGAATTGTAATAATCTACCTCGAATGCAGCAGCAGATGAAGCATTGATTTTTATGAGACCATCGGCACCAATTCCAAATTTTCGATCACATAATGATTGAATTTGTTCGATAGAAAGTTGATCGTAATCACCGTTCAGATTATTGATCATAACGAAATCATTGCCCGCACCTTGGTATTTCGAAAATTGTATTTTCATTTTAACAGTATCAAATAATTTACCACATAAGCACATCGGGAATCAATATGAAGAGTTGCTCTATGTGCTCTATGCGATTTAAAAAAGAAAAACGCCAGTCTGTTTCTACTTTTTTATTTTCACAAATCTTTAACAAATGTACGGAATATGCTTAACATTCTTTAACATGCGGCAGTACCAATTTGCTGTAAACTTGCGTTATTAGTTTAATATAAAATTTCAAATTTAATCCTATGAAGAACAACTTAAAATCAATTGGGTTAGGCATCGCGGGAGGACTTTTACCCTTAGGTGCATTTTTAATGCTAAATACATCTAACCCTTCAAATTATTCATTATCAGATCAAGTAATAGACGGAAATCGAATCAATGCGCGTGCCGTATCAATGGGAAGTATAGAAAACCTACCTAATTTTACTGCCGCAGCTGAAAGTTCTATCAATTCAGTCGTTCACGTTACAACTAAGCTGGTAAAAACTTCCTTTCAACGTGACATGTTCCAAGAGTTCTTTTATGGTCCAGGAGCAGGTGGGCGCGAATTTGAACAATATGGTCAGGGCGCTGGTTCTGGAGTGATTATTTCTTCTGAGGGCTACATTGTTACCAACAATCACGTGATTGAAGATGCAAGTGAAATTGAAGTTATTCTCAACGACAACTCAAAATATAGTGCAAAAGTAGTTGGAGCCGATCCATCAACCGATATTGCCGTTTTGAAAATCGAAGGAGGAAACTTCACTCCCATTTCAATTGGTAACAGCGATGATGTAAGAATTGGAGAATGGGTATTGGCCGTTGGAAATCCTTTTAACCTAACATCAACAGTAACTGCTGGTATCGTTTCCGCAAAAGCGAGAAATATCAATTTATTGAACGACAGAGCAAGCTCATCAGCAGTGCCAATTGAATCATTTATTCAGACGGATGCCGCAGTAAATCCCGGAAACAGTGGTGGCGCATTAGTCAACACACGAGGTGAGTTGGTCGGAATAAATACGGCTATTGCATCTCAAACAGGTAGTTACTCAGGCTATTCATTTGCTGTTCCTGTGAATTTAGTTCAAAAAGTAATGGGTGATTTAATTGACTACGGAGTTGTTCAACGAGGTTACCTGGGTGTGCAAATATCTGATATTACGCAAGATCTCAAGGAAAAAGAGGGACTGGCAGATTTAAAAGGTGTTTTTGTTGCTTCGGTGATTGAAGACGGTTCTGCCGCTGCTGCTGGCTTGAACAATGGCGATGTAATTTTAAAAATTGGTAGTAAGGAAGTAAATTCAGTTGCTCAATTGCAAGAAGAAATTGGAAAAAGACGTCCTGGCGATAAAGTTAGCGTGACAGTTCGCAATAAAAAAGGAGCAGAATCAATAAAAGAATTGGTTTTACGTAACAAAGATGGACAGACTTCGTTAGTATCCAAAGAAGAAATAAATAAGAATGTTGCGCTAGGTGCATCGTTTAAAGAGCTGACAGAAAAAGAGAAGAAAGAACTAAACACAAAGGTAGGAGTGAAAATTACTACCTTAACAAGTGGCAAGCTAAAAGCCGTTGGATTGCGCGAAGGAATGGTGATCACAAAAGTGAATAATGAACAAATAACTTCTGTGGAACAACTAACAAGCAAGTTGAATTCAAAAAGTACTTCTGGAGTGCTTTTAGAAATTTTAACAGAAAGCGGTAAAAAAGATTATGTAGGTTTTGGCCTTTAGGTCACTGCAATACATAAAAAAGGCATGCTTATTGATGGTGCGGCGGTTCTAAATTTTATCCAAAATATATTTGGAAGTCAGTGTAAAAACGTCGTACCTTTGTCGGATAATTCAAGTTCAAATTAAACAAAGAGAGGGATAGCAGAGGATGAGACAGTTAAAAATTACGAAGTCGATTACAAATCGCGAGAGTCAATCACTTGACAAGTATCTTCAAGACATAGGAAAAGAAGAGCTTATAACTGCAGAAGAAGAAGTTGAATTAGCACGAAAAATTAAGCAAGGCGATCAAAGAGCTTTGGAGAAATTGACAAGAGCAAACTTACGTTTCGTAGTTTCTGTTGCCAAGCAATATCAAAATCAAGGACTTACCCTACCCGATTTAATTAACGAAGGGAATCTTGGTTTGATTAAAGCAGCTCAAAAATTTGATGAAACGCGTGGTTTTAAATTTATCTCTTACGCTGTTTGGTGGATTCGTCAGTCGATTCTACAGGCTTTGGCTGAGCAAGCACGTATTGTTCGTTTGCCATTGAACCAAGTCGGATCATTGAACAAAATCAACAAAGCATTCTCTCGTTTAGAGCAAGAGTTTGAAAGAGCACCATCTGCAGAAGAATTAGCAGAAGCATTGGAAGTTCCAGAAGACAAAATCAAAGAAAGTTTGAATGTGTCTGGTCGCCATGTTTCTATGGATGCCCCACTTTCTACTTCTGAAGATGGAGGAACATTAATGGATGTAATGCCGAACAATGATTCATTGAAAGCTGATCACGCATTGATGGCAGAATCACTTCAAAAAGAAATTGAGCGTTCATTAAGTACCTTAACTGATAAAGAACGTGAGATTATTCGTTTGTTCTTCGGAATTGGAATGAATCATGGATTGACGTTGGAAGAGATCGGCGCGAAGTTTAACCTCACTCGTGAGCGCGTTCGTCAAATCAAGGAAAAGGCAATTCGAAGATTGCGACATACATCGAGAAACAAATTGCTTAAGGCATACTTGGGCTAAAATAATTTTAAAAAGGCTAACTGAGAAATCGGTTAGCCTTTTTTGCTTTGTACATTTTTAATTAATCATCATATCAAAATCAAATGGAAGCAGAAGTAGGTTACGAAAAGGAACTTAAATCGCATGTAGAAAAAGAACGTGCTGCAGTAAAATTAGGAAGTCACGTTGGAGAATTATTGTACGACAAAGGTATTGAGTTAGTGCTGTTTAGAAATCATTTACTTGACACCACAATTTCGGAAATTTTGAATTTACACGAGTACGCTCGTAAAGTTGTTCAAAAACCAATCGATGTTTTTACTACTTCAGAATTAGCAGCAGAAATGCTAAAAATGGATTTACAAGCATCAAAACTTGACATCGGAAAATTAGCAAGCGAATGGATCAATGAAAAGACTAATTATGCTTCTAAAGCAGAATTTTTAAATGCAAAGCTAACTGGATTTGCTTTTGAAGGAGGAAATGAAATTGAACCACGTGATGTAGTATTGTATGGTTTTGGTCGAATTGGTCGTTTGGCTGCGCGTGAATTAATCAAACAAGCTGGAAAAGGGCAACAATTGAGACTTCGTGCCATCGTAACGAGAGGCGCTTCAGATAAAGACATTATCAAAAGAGCATCATTGCTTAGCAATGATTCAGTACATGGCGCATTCAAAGGAACGGTGGAAGTTGATTTAGAAAAAAAGGCTATTATCATTAACGGTCAAATTGTTCGAATGATCGATGCTTCTAATCCACAAGATATTGATTACACACAATATGGAATCAAAAATGCATTGGTGATTGACAATACAGGAGTATTTGAAAACCGTGAAAAACTAAACTTGCACATGCAAGCAAAAGGTGTTTCGAAAGTATTATTAACGGCTCCAGGAAAGGAAATTCCGAATGTAGTGTATGGTATTAATCAAGGAACTTTAGATGTTGAAAATGAAACAATTTTCTCAGCTGCTTCGTGTACTACGAATGCAATTTCGCCAGTGATTAAAGTCATCAACGACAAATTTGGCATTGTTAAAGGACACATTGAGACGGTTCATGCATACACAAACGATCAAAATTTGTTGGACAATATGCACAACAAACCACGTCGCGGTCGCTCTGCAGCTATCAACATGGTAATTACTTCAACTGGAGCTGGAAGTGCGGTAACAAAGGTGATTCCAGAGATGAAGGATAAATTAACAGCTAATGCTGTGCGTGTCCCTACTCCAAATGGTTCATTGGCAATTTTGAGTTTAGAGATCAACAAAGAAACAAGTATTGAAGAAGTAAACGCAGTGTTGAGAGATGCTTCATTGAATGGTGATTTGGTGAACCAAATTTTCTATTCATACGATCCTGAATTGGTTTCTTCTGATATTATCGGAAACACTTGTTGTTCAGTATTCGATTCACATGCAACGATTGTTTCTAACGATAAAAAGAACATTGTTTTGTACACTTGGTACGATAATGAGTTTGGATATACAAAACAAGTTATTCGCCTAGCGAAGCATATCGCTAAAGTGCAACGTAAGATTTATTATTAATTGGATGTCTGGACTTTAAGACTACACAAAGGCACCGTTGGAGATATTCAGCGGTGTTTTTTTTTTTGCAGAACTCCCCCACAAAATCAATTAATATTATTGTTAATAAATTAGGAAAGATCTACTAAATTAAAATCATAACATCGAGCTATAAATGGGTAAAATCAAGAAAGAACAAAATTTAAAGCGATAGTGATTGATAAATCAAATTGAAAAATTTACGATTTCTAAAACTACTGCACCGTTCAATGACGTAAAAAAAATCCCCAACTTTCGGTGAGAATTTCCAATTTATCATTGAATTAAATTAATCTAGATCATATTCCAAAACAGTAATTTCTACATTCTTCTTAACAGATTCAATTCCCTTTTCTCTTGAAGCTTCGCTTTCATACAACTCACTTGTGCCAATTATTTGACCGTTTGTTGCTGTCAAATTAAAATAAGGCTTACCGTTTGCACTTACTTTACGATCAAAACGATTATCATCTTGAGAATTTCTTTTTACGGACTCAATTCCGTTTTCACAAGCAGACTTTGTTGTGTAGCCTTCACTTGTTAGAATAATTTGGCCATTTCCTGCTTTCAAATCGAATTGAAAATCGCCATTTTTTCGCTTAAAAACTATAAATGTTCCCATTGCGTAGTTGTTTAAGGTGTTTGTAACTACTAATTTATCACCTTTTTTTCGTAATGTCAAAAAAAAGTAGCTGTTTATATTCAATTACTTTTCCTTGAATTTTGAATCAGTAAGTGTATTTAAAAAGGCTATTAAATCATTTCGTTCCTTTGATGTTAAGGTAAATTTATTGATCAGCGCACTTTGATTTCTGCTTCCCTTCCCTCCGCTTTCGTAATTTTTTAGTACCTCTTCAAACGATTTCAATTTACCATCATGCATGTACGGAAAGGTGATTGCAACATTGCGCAAACTTGGCACCTTAAACTTACCAATGTCAGAAGAATCTAAATGAATTCGAAATCTACCTTGATCAGCTGAACCGTCAGTAAAATAGCCATTATTTGCCACTGCAAAATTGGTGAAATGTGGCGGAACATGACATTTGGTACAATATAGTACTTCAGAAAACAATTTCCATCCTCTTTTCGCGGAAGCATTGATGGCATCATCCACTTTTCCATAATAATAGCGATCAAAGTCAGAATCGTATGATACTAATGATCGTTCATAGACGGCCAAACTTCTGGTCAGCACAAATGCATCAAAATCTCTTTTAAAAATTCGTTGAGCTGCCTTTTGATAATACAAATTCTTTCGCAAACGCTTTACCACCTCACCCATTTTCATGTCCATCTCAAAATGATCTTGAATAGGGACAATGGCTTGCTCTTCCAAAGAAGTAATATGACCATCGAACATCAATGTTTTTTGATAAGCAACGTTGAGTAAACTTGGAGCATTTCGCATCGACTTACGTCCCTTCACGCCATCGCTGAGCGCTTTTTGGTCAGTAAACGCCAATTCTGGGATATGACACGAAGCGCAAGAAATAGATTGATCGCTAGAAAGTTGTTGATCGAAAAAGAGTCGCCGACCTAACTCAATTTTATCTGCATTGGTGGGATTTTCTATTTTCTGAGGAACATTGCCTAAAATAGTAGTTGCATCATCTGGCCGACAACAAGCTACTAACACTAAGATTGCAAGCAAAAACGTGAAAAGTACACTATCAAAAGTCGATTTTTTCACGCTGAGTAACTATTATTTGTGAACGATGTACAAAATTTCATGCGGATTCAAGCGGTAGCGCTCCATTACTTCAGGCGAATAGAAACTTTCTTTGTCAAAAATCTCCACTTTAAATCCAGCTTTTTCTAACCACAATGGATAATCCATCCCAAACAAACGAACATGATCTTTTTGCCAATAATGTTTCTCGCGATCTTCTGGGGTCACTATCGATGCATCTTCAAAAGTAGTCTCTCTTGCAAAATCTTGTGGTACTTGCATTATTCCCCAACCTCCAGGTTTCATGACACGATACATTTCACGCATACATTGCAGAGCATCATCAACATGTTCTAATACGTGATTACAAAAAACAACCTCAAATCGATTATCTTCCAATGGTATTTGATGTAAATCAAAATGCAAATCAGCCAACGGAGAAACTAAATCGCCCGTTAGATAATTCAGATTTTCCTGCTTTTTAAATTTTCCATGAAAACACTGCTCCGGAGCTATATGCAAGACATTTAATTCCTTTGTAGTGAAAAATGAACTGTGATTTTTCAAATACAACCACATCAAGCGATGACGTTCCAAGGTTAAATCATAGGGGCACAATACATTCTCACGATGAGCAATATCTGAACCGTACGATAAAAATTTAGAAAATTGTCGATCACACACCGGACATTCAACCTTGTTTCCTTTGTAAAGTAACGGTGCTACTAATTTAAAAGGATAACTCAAGCGAATTAAAAGTGGTCGAGGTAATTTGTTAAGAAGAAATTTATAAAGCTTTTTCACTCTGTAAAGATAAAAAACTTAGTTGACAAGAAAAGAAATTAAAAGCATATTAGTGACGGTTTACATGTGAATTATCACTAATGATCTAAACACAATGAGATCAATTGAACTTTCATGATTATCAAATTCCTTTTGTTTGAAGTTGTAGAGTTTTAAATATCCCCTACTCATTAGATGATTGAAAATTTTAAAATTTTAAAGTTGTAGAGTTTTAAATATTTCCTACGCAATTTAATCTTGACTTCTATTCATTTCACTACTTAAAATTGAAAAAATCGTGCTCGCTGGACTCGCATATCATTTCATCATGCCGATTAAAAATGTACTTTTGAAAAAAAATAAGCGTCATGACGAAAACTTTACTGCTGAGTATCATCGCATTCCCCTTGAGTTATTTTGCCCAAAACAATACTATGAAAGAACCAATTGCACCTAAAACACCAAAGGAATTACAAATTCACAATCATACACGAACTGACAATTATTTTTGGATGAATGAGCGCGATTCAAAACCAGTTCTCGATCATCTACAACTAGAAAACGACTATTCAAAAAACTATTTCTCCTCATTTAACTCACTTACAGAGAACCTTTTAGATGAATTCGATAAACGAATTAACCCCAATGAAGTTGGTGCTTGGCATGAAGTGAATGGGAATGAATATCAAGTAAGAAGTCTTGAATCAAAAGATTACTCACAAATTTACCTGCGTAAAGGTGATAAGGAAATCCTTTTCCTTGATGAAAATGTGCGTGGCAATAAAAAATCGTATTACGACTTAGCAGAATGGGCACCATCACCCAACAACGAATTAGTGGCCTTGAGCGAAGATTTTGTAGGGCGAAGAAAATACACCATTACCTTCCGCTATTTTTCAAAAGATAAGTTCTTGAAAGATAAAATTGTTGATACTGATGGCGCTGTTGTATGGGCAAATGACAATAAAACAGTGTATTATGTAAAGAAAGATCCACAGACTTTACGCGAATTTCAGGTGTATCGTCACGTTTTAGGTTCAAAAGAAAAAGATGAACTCGTGTACCAAGAAAACGACGAGAAATTTGGAGTTGGAATTTCAAAATCCATCACCGACAAATACATCTATATTCACTCATACAGTTCAACTACTTCAGAAGTTCAGTTGATTGATGCTGATGTTCCAGCTGCAAAGCCAATTGTGTTCTTAGCTCGATCTAAAGGACATTTATATGATGTTGAGCATCATGAAAACGGTTTTTATATGATTTCTAATCACAATGCGAAGAATAGAAAAATTCTATTTACACCCACCATACCTACTAACGTAGCAGATTGTAAAGATTTTATTGCACACGATAATGCCGTTTTAGTTGAAAATTTACTGGTGCTTAAAAACTTTATTGTTACAGAAGAACGTACCAATGGACTTACCAAAATTCGCATTACTCGTTTGAGTTCAAACAACCATCATTACATTGAATTTCCTGAAGAAACCTATATGACGGGGCTTTTTCACAATGAGAAATACAACACTGAAAATTTATTCTATCACTATAATTCATTTACTACACCTGCAACAGTGTATTGTTTGAATTTAACAAATGATGTAAAAGTGGTGCATTATCAAACTGAATTATTAGACAAAACGTTTAATTCTCAGAATTATGAGTCGGAACGCATTTGGGCAACTGCAAACGATGGAACTAAAATTCCAGTTTCTTTGGTGTATAAAAAAGGGATCGATTTAAAAAATGCGCCTTGTCTTTTGTATGGTTACGGATCATACGGACACACCATTCCAGATGCGTTTAGTGCGTATCGTTTAAGTTTATTGGATCGTGGTTTTGTCTTTGCAATTGCTCACATTCGCGGATCTCGCTACATGGGTGAGGAATGGTACGAAGATGGTAAATTTCAAAAGAAAATAAATACGTTTACGGATTTCATTAATGCTGCAGAATACCTTGGATTAAAAGGATTTTGTGATCCCAATAAAATTTATGCGATGGGAGGAAGTGCCGGAGGTTTGTTGATGGGAGCAGTGACCAATATTGCACCGTACCAATGGAAAGGTGTTGTTGCACAAGTTCCTTTTGTAGATGTCGTTACTACTATGTTGGATGAAACTATTCCGCTTACAGTTGGGGAATACGAAGAATGGGGAAATCCGAATGAAGAAGATTTTTACTATTACATGCTCAATTATTCCCCATACGATAACGTTAAAAAAATGGATTACCCAGCACTTTATGTAACAACAGGATACCACGATTCACAAGTGCAATATTGGGAACCAATGAAGTGGGTAGCAAAATTACGTGAGCTGCGCACCAACACAAATCCATTGATTTTTGACTGCAACATGGATGCTGGTCATGGTGGTGGTTCTGGTCGAACACAAGAGCGCATTGAAAAAGCCAAGGAATTTTCTTTCTTATTGAATCTTGAAGGCATTACAAAGTAAGCTCGCGTTATTTTTTATACTGATTGGGACAAGTGCTTGGGCTCAAACCGATACTTCTGCCTATAATTCATATAAGGAGAAAATTGTATTGTACACAGACATTGGATTTTCGACTTCACCATTTGCTATTAAGACCGAGTTCTCGGAACTTACCAAAAAACTGCAGTACCGCAATAACTTCAAACTTGCCTTTGGTTTTGGTATAGCCTACAAGTGGTTTGGATTTCGGCTAGGAATTTCGGCATTTAACATGCTTCCTTCATCAAAATATGGAAAATCGCAACAATTCAATTTAGGGGTTGATTTTACAATCAAGAAAATGTACTTCGATATCGATTTTCGCAATTTGAAAGGTTATGCAGTAAAAAATGCATATAAATGGAATGATTCGTTGAGTAGTCAGCAACCTCATGACACGTTAGCTACTATTAATACATCTAGCTTTTCGATTAACTCATGGTATTTCCATGATAAAAATTTTAAAATTTCAACAGTAAAAGGCTTGAAAGGAAATTACAAACGCCCTGTGCATACTTGGTATGTTAAGGGAACCCTTAATTTCTTTGGAGTTACTAACACTGGTGCCCCTGTCATTCCGCTTGAAATTGCTGATTCATCCTCGACCAAATCATTTTCTACCTATTACAGTGCATTTGATTTTGGAGCACTTCCTGGGTATGCGTATGTCAACAGAATTAAAAATTGGCAATTTGCTGCAGCGCTTGGTTTTGGTGCTGTAATTCAGTCAAAATTTCACGAAATAAACAATAAAAACCAAACCTTTATTGGATTAGCTCCGCGTTACGACATCAAGTTATATGGTGGTTACAATACCGAAAAATGGTTTGTAATGCTTTTAACCGATTTCGATAATAAATCAATTCACTATAATGATGTGAGCTATAGCCAATTCTTCTATACCTTAAGGTTAACAGCGGGAATTCGCTTCGACAAAAAAGAGAAGAAGAAGTGAATAGACAAAAGTAGATCTTTCCCACAATGTGAAAATTAAGCACTAAGATCTATTAATTCACCTAAAATTCAACTTTTCCAAGTCAATTACAATTTACTTGCTATATTAGTAATGTAAAATCTACTTCTACTACATAAACCATAGGGCAAAAGATTCAATTGAGGCGATTACTTCTGCTTCAACATCTTGATTATTAAACTTCTAAATTTAATGCTATGAAAAATCAATTACTACAATTCAAAATTATTGTTCTCGGCACCATTTTGTTTACCTTTTCAACAAGCACTCTTTTCTCTCAAGCGGCAAGCGCAACGTATGCGCTAACAGCAAATGGGAATGCTGCAATTGTTGGAAACATTACTGCGGGTGCTGTATCGACGGGTGCTGGTTACCGGCCTGGAGGAATTAGCGCAATGAGCTATACTGCGAATGGCGTGAGCTCCACCAATTGGATAAGTTATTCTTATACCACTTTTGATATTAACAGTTCGTTTTACAATCAAGATTACTATCAATATTCTGTTAGTCCAACTGCTGGGAACAATTTAACTGTCACTACCATCTCTTTGCAAGCCTCAGCATCCACTTCAACACCAGCTTGGTTTGTATATTATTCATTAGATAATTTTGCTACTTCCTTTCAATTAGGGGCTGTAAGTGGTACAAATTTCACAGGATTAAATATTCTAGTTCCAGACGGAAGTACTTTGCGAGTTAGAGTGTTTGGAATGGATCTAGTGGCAAACACTACCGCATTCAGAAATAAGTCAGTTGTAATTAGTGGAACTACCGCTGCGGCTTGCTCAACACCTGCGCAGCCAGCTAGCATTTTTGGAATTGCAACCTTATGTCCAGGAGTAACTCAAAATTATTCCGTGGTCAACAATCCTAGTGCTACAAGTTACACTTGGACCTTACCCGTTGGTTGGAGTGGTTCAAGTACTACAAATAGCATCAGCGCAACGACTGGAGCAAGCAGTGGTACAATTACCGTTACAGCAAATAATGCTTGTGGTAGTTCAGCCGTTCAAACATATAGCGTAACAGTAAATTCAGTGCCAGCTCAACCTGTTGCTATTATTGGAGCTTCGCAAGTATGCCCTGGATCATCTCAAACTTTTTCTGTAGCAAGTGATCCTGCTGCCAACAATTACACGTGGACAGTACCAAGCGGATGGAGTGGTTTTAGCTCTTCGAATAGTATTACTTCCACTGTTGGAGCAATGGCTGGAAATATCACTGTAACAGCAAACAATGGTTGTGGTAGTTCAACTCCTCAAGTCCTTAGCCCTACGATTATTACTACGCCTGCCATTCCTTCTGCGATTTCTGGAGACATGTTCTTGTGTGATTTGGAAACTGAGACGTATTCAGTAGTAAATGATCCAAGCGCTACTTCTTACACATGGACATTGCCAAATAACTGGACAGGAACAAGCACAAGCAATTCCATCGAAGCAACAAATAGTGCAAACGGTGGTGATGTTACAGTAACAGCAAGTAATTCGTGTGGCACTTCATTGCCTCAAACAATCAGCACAGTATTTACTACTATTTCAAATGCTGTTTCTGTGAATGGAGCTACATTAACAGCTGATCAAGCTGGTGCAACTTATCAATGGGTAGATTGCGATAATTCGAATGATCCAATTTTTGGTGAAACGTCTCAGTCATTTACACCAACTAGCAATGGAAACTACGCTGTAATTATTGAGTTAAACACTTGTATTGAAACATCGTCTTGTACTGCTGTTACAACGGTAAATTTAGATGAAATTGCATTTAACAATCTAGTAGTATCTCCCAATCCAAGTAATGGAATTTTCACTATTAAAATGGATCAAACTTTCGATGATGAAAAGTTAGTTCTACTGAATTTCGCTGGTCAAACGATTGAAAACAATGTAATTTTCAATGGTGCGGAGATTTCAATTAATATTGCTGAACAGCCAAATGGAATTTACTTTCTGAGAATCAGTAATCAAACAGAAGTATCCACCATCAAACTTATTAAACAATAACAGTTTTAAAGGCGGAATATTTGATTCCGCTTTTTTTTTTAGTTCTTAATTTAGTTCAATTTAGTCCTGTGCAAGTTAAAGTAGCTATTAATACAATCTTCTATTGCTCACTTGAAAGAGCATTTAAAACACCCTTGCTGTGCGATGTTTCTAAAATTCACACGGGTTATGGTGTAATGCCCAAAGTAACGCACTGCACAGAGGATGAAAACTGGGGACAAGTGGGAGCTCGAAAAAAGGTGTTTGTCGCAAAGTCGATTTCTCAGAAAGGTGGATTTGCTTCTGTTGACAGTATACTTGAACGCGAGGAAAATTACTATTGGAAATTTGAAGTCGGTGATTTTCAATCTTGGATGCTGGGTTTCACTCGATTTACAGGAGAATGGAAAACGACAGAGCTAGAGGAAAATAAAATCAATGTTGAATACACCTATACTTTGCACTCTAATTCCCCATTTCTTTCTCCATTAAATTATCTTTTCGCAAAGACCTTTTGGAAAATCTACATGAAAAGAGCACTAGAAAATGTGAGAAAAATGACTGTCGACAAAGAACCTTATCAATATCCGTAAGGCAAATCGATACTAAACGTTAGGCCATTTGTTTAAGTAGAATACTATCAGCCACTGGAATCAACCATGCATTGCGGAATTCACCCAAATTTGCAATCATCGGATTGAATAAGTTCGCATCCGCATTCGCACCTAGATCGGACAAATGAACTCGATTGAAACTATCTTCCGATTTTACCCACAAATTCAAACGATCGAAGAAATTAATTTTTAATGCTGTTCCAATTTCTTTTACAAATCGAACTGAAGAATCTATCGAACAACCTGATGCATTTACCATTGCTTCGTTGACAGTAAAAACTATGAAACGATTTTCAAACACCTTTCCATCTGCTGTCAATTCTTTGCCGTGATTGTTCCATCCCAACAAAAATTGCTGAATATTTTCATTGATCCAAGCCTCTTCTTCGGCTGAAAAAACTCTGTCTGCCGCATACACCCACAATCGTGAGGAGTCTGGCATTGCGCTAAAGCTGTTCTTATAATTCGGCTGCATTTGCTATCAATTCGGCAACGTCTAAGACTTCAATATCACCTTCTTTATTGAAATGTTTAACGCCATCAGTCATCATTGTATTACAAAACGGGCAACCAGTGGCAATCACATTCGGGGCCACTTCCAAAGCATCTTCAGTACGTTCCACGTTTATTTCTTTATTGCCATGCTCAGCTTCCTTGAACATTTGAGCACCGCCTGCACCACAACATAATCCTGTTGTTTTACATCGTTTCATCTCCACCAATTCTGCGTCTAACTTTTCGATTAATTCACGAGGCGCCTCGTACACATCATTGGCTCTTCCTAAATAGCATGGATCATGAAAGGTAATCTTCTTTCCTTTGTAAACGCCTCCTCCTTTCAAAGTCAACTTTCCTGTATTGATCAAGTCTTGAATTAATTGAGTATGATGAATTACTTCATATTTCCCACCTAATTCTGGGTATTCATTCTTTAGCGTATTAAAGCAATGTGGACAGGCAGTGACGATTTTTTTCACTTCATAGCCATCCAACACTTGAATGTTCATCATAGCTTGCATTTGGAAAGTAAATTCATTTCCAGCACGTTTTGCAGGATCTCCAGTACAGCTTTCTTCCGTTCCAAGCACAGCAAAATTCACATCACACGCATTCAAAATCTTCACCAATGCCTTTGTAATTTTTTTTGCTCTATCATCAAAACTACCTGAACAACCAACCCAAAATAAAATATCAGGCGCCTGACCGCTCGCGAAAGCTTCAGCCATTGTAGGAATTTTCAAAGTACTCATATCTATTGAGAATTTTATAAGCTTAGTACATTAATTGCTTTTTGGAGCTAGTTCTCCATTCTGCGTCATATTTGCTATCCGAGAAATATATAATCAAGTCTGCATCGTACTTACTATCTACAAAGAAAATTTTCTTTTTAGCGTCATATTTACTACTTGCGAAGAACCATCGTCCATCGTTATCACCTGCATCATACTTTGATGTGCATTTAAACACAACTAAATCAGCATCGTATTTTGAACTTGCTACAAACACTTTCACGTCTGCATCATATTTACTATCAACAGAAAACACTGTCTGTGAAAAAAGCACAGAACTACTTAAAAGTAAAATAGAAAAAAGTAAAACCTTCATAAATTATAGTTGTTAAATAAGTATCAATCCTCTGAAGCCCAGTTCAGACGATCAGTCGGCGAAAATTGCCAAGGCGCACCATTGTTTTCGATGTTGGTCAACATTCCTGTTAATTCAGTTGGTACTTTTGACTCCTCCATCACTAAGAATCGTCGTAAGTCAACGATGATCGAAAGTGGATCAATGTTTACCGGACATTCCTGAACACATGCGTTGCATGAAGTACAAGCCCATAATTCTTCTTCCGTAATGTAATCGCCCAGCAAACTTTTACCATCTGAATAATCTTTTCCGTGCTTACGAATGTTTTTACCTACTTCCTCCAATCGATCACGTGTGTCCATCATGATTTTTCGAGGAGATAGTAATTTACCAGTAATATTGGCAGGACAAGAAGAAGTACAACGACCACACTCTGTGCATGTGTAGGCATCCAACAAGTTTTTCCATGTTAAATCGGTCACATCTTTCGCTCCAAAACGCTGTGGTGCAGCATCTGAAGCTGGCGCCGCGTATGGGTCAGCACTAGGATCTAACATCAATTTCACTTCATTCGTTACCGACTCCATGTTAGTAAATTGACCTTTCTTGTTCAAATTGGCATAATATGTATTTGGGAATGCCAAAATGATGTGCAAATGCTTCGAAAATGGTAAATAATTCAAGAAGGTAAATACCATTGCAAGGTGACCCCACCATCCTACTCTTTCTACAATGTGTAATGCATGATCAGACAAACCTCCAAAAAATAAAGGTCCTAAAAATGTTGAAACAGAAAATCCAAGTGAGCCATCCGCTAAATTTTCAGCATGCGACATTCCTCGTGTGTAAAGAACCTCATCAGCCCCATTCATCATGAAAATAAAGGTCAACAAGATGATTTCAAAAAACAAGATTAGATTGGCATCTAGTTTTGCCCAACCCGCCAATTCTTTCATAGTAAATCGAGGTAACTTCAATAAGTTTCGTCGGGCTAGGAAAGCAATCGTAGCAAAGAATGTCAGTAAAGAAAGAATTTCAATAAAACTGATAATGAAGGTGTAAAATCCGCCTAAACTTGGACGAAAAATACGGTGAGTACCAGCAAATCCATCGACAAAAATCTCAATTAATTCGATTTGAGTAATAACGAATGAAGAATAAATCAGCAAGTGTAAAAGTGCAGGTATAGGTCGCTGGAACATTTTCTTTTGACCAAGCGCCACTAAGAACATGTTTCTCCACCGCTCCGACTTATTATCAGACCGATCAATCGCTTGACCAAGTTGAATATTTTTCTTAATTTGAAGGGCATTGTAAGTAAAAAAGCCCATCGAAGCAAACAGTAAAACTGCAAATACAACAGTAGCAATCATAATTTCTATGGAATCGAATCAATTAATTGGCGAAATTTCTTCTCTTCGCTGGTTGTCATAGGAACACCTTTTGTTTTTGCACCGAATACGGAGAAGTGAATATAACGTTCTGGATGGAGTTGCAGATCATTCACAAGATTTTGAAGTTCCTGATTTGTTTCCACCAATTCTTTGTACAGCGCTTCGTCGCCTAATAATTTCCCAAGGGTTCCTTCTCCATTCTTGGCCTTATCTAGTACATCATTCACCGATTTAAGCGTAGCCGAAGCATTACTAATTACACTTTTGAAATCTGCAGTCACTAAATCGTCTGTAATCTTTTTAACATTCCCAACAACAGCTGCCACTTGCTCATTACTTTTCTTAAGGTTGGCTGTAATACTTTCCACGTTGGAAAATATTTTACTTAATTTAATTTTTTCTTCGGTCACTAAAAGATCAACTTCTTCTGCTACACTTCCAAAACGCTTAATGGCCGTTTTCACTTCCTTTAAAGAGCCTTGAAGTTCGCTTGTTGCAGTTGTGTCCCAGAATGCAGACAAGGAAAGAGCCATTTTATCTACGGTAGCCATAATTCCTTGCACACGTTGCACGATAGGATCCGCGTATGATTTCACCTGAGCTATCATATCTGCAGCCAAGGTCCCTGGAATTTCTTCCCCTGGCTTATAATTTCCTTTCGACAAATCATAACTCAAGTGAACAATTAATGCCTTGTTGAATAAATCAAGTGATCCAATTTCAACGGTAGACCCTCTTGGGATTTTCACATCGTCGTTATTGATATTAAAGTACACTTTAATTTGACGGTTTGGATTTGTTCCACCAACATATTCCACTTTGGTTACTTTTCCGACGATGGCGCCATTTAAGGTCACATTACTTGCAGCAGCCAACTGTCCAGTATTCGCAAAATAAGCAGTGAACTTATCGTCACCACCAAAAAAACTACTTCCCTTAAGGAAGTTAATACCTAAGACAAAGAGAACAATTGCAGCAATTGCAATAACACCCGTTTTTAATTCTTTTGAGATTTTCAAAGCCTTCTATTTTTGTGCTAATTTAATACCTTTTTCCAAATTAATACGCTCTCCATTAAGAAAGGCGACAACAAAAGCATGAGGAAATCCAGATTCGCGCATTTTGTTCTTAAAATCACTTGCTTCCTTGAAATTCATCACGAATTCGCCAGCGGTGTACTTAAATAAATTATCTTGCTGGTACTCAAATATTTCCAAACCCTTAAATCGAGCGTTGGTACTTGCAATTTTCTTATCTGCCGTTTCAATTTGCACCCTAAAAACTACCTTATCTTTGTTGACATCGGGAGTCGAATTATTGTTAGTACCGTTGCTTGTATTTGTATCTGTTGTTGCTGTGGAGCTAGATCCGGTTTTGGAATCCACTCCTTCCAATTCATTTTTATACTTTTCAAAAGCATTAAACATCGATACAGCCATTTTCTTTTGTCCAGTTGAATCACCTAAAAATTTCTCTTCCTCCACATTGGTAAGAAATCCAGTTTCAATAAGTACACTTGGCATAGTAGTTTTGTACAAGACTAGAAATCCTGCCTGACGAACGCCTCGATCGTACCTTCCAATTGATTTAAACTCTTTCTGCAATTTATCTGCAAAATTGATGGATTGATCTAAAAAAACAGACAACTGCAATTGACGGGCGATAATGGCGTCTGGCGACATGTCAAAATCTTTGTACTTAGCACCTTTATCTTCCTCTAAATAAATCGTTGCATTTTCCCGTTCTGCTACTTTTTGTTGAGATTCAGTACGATGCAATCCTAACACGTATGTTTCTGTTCCAAAAGCACTTGCACTTGCAGCATTCGCGTGGATACAAATAAATAGATCAGCTTTTGCTTTGTTAGCAATGTTAGCTCGTTCATCCAACTCTACAAATACGTCTTTGTCGCGCGTGTACACCACTTTAACCCCAGGAAACTTTTTCTTTATCATATCGCCCAGTTTTAGAGCAATAGACAAACAAACGTGCTTTTCTTGAGCCGATGCACCATGACAACCTGGATCTTTCCCTCCATGACCTGCATCAATTACAACTGTTTTGATAGTGGCCGTTTCAGCACCTTTCTGTCCAAAGGAATTAAGTGCCAACGAGCTAACCAAAAACAATAAAAACAACTTTAAGTTGTTATTAGACCATAATTTTTCCATAATAAAGGAACTAAAATGTATAGTTTTGTACTTTATAATACAGTTTCTATACAAAGTTAACATCTATCTCTTGACCAAAAAACGTTCCATATTGCGAGTTTTCTTCTGTCAATTGTTAATAATGTCTGTTTCTTTTGTTAATTACTCTCAAAGCGACACTGTTTTTGTGAATGACAATGACTTAGATAGACCTATATCTTATAGTGCTAAGGACTCCATTTTCATGGATGTTGATAAAAAACAAGTGCACTTATTTGGCGAAGCGCAAGTGGATGATGGTGAAATCAACATGAAAGCAGGTTATATTTTAATTGATCTAGGTAAAAAGGAAGTTTTTGCTACCTATCGGTATGACAAAGACAGTAATCGTATAGAATTACCCGTTTTCAAGGATGGAAATGAAGAAATGACGGCTGCTAGTATTCGATATAACTTTGGGACTGAAAAGGGATATATTGAAGAATTAGCGGTACGCCAGGATGAAATGTATTTGTACATGGAGACTGCAAAACGACATAAAAATGAAGAAATTCATTTCAAAAAAGGTCGATTTACCACCTGCGATTTACCTGATCCTCATTATCATTTCCAGCTGTCTAAAGCAATTATGATTCCGGATAAGCGAATTGTTACTGGTCCTTTGAATTTATATATCAAAGGAGTTCCCACGCCATTAGGATTGCCATTTGCCGTTATTCCTCAGCAAAAAGAGCGCACCCATGGTATTTTATTTCCGGAATTGGTGCCCATATCTCAATATGGTTTTGGATTTCAGAATTTAGGCTATTACATTCCTGTAAACGATAGGATAGCCATCACGCCTTATGTTTCTTTATTGTCAAGGGGAAGCTGGGGAGCACGCACCAACGTGCAATATGCGAAAATTTATGGCTACACCGGGAATTTAGATGTAGGTATGCAGCAATTTAGGCTTGGATTTCCGACAGATGAGGTCAACAATAAAATTTCTGTTTCATGGATACATCGACAAGATGCAAAAGCAAATCCTTATTGGAATTTCTCTTCGAACGTAAATTTTATTTCCGACAACCAAAGCAAAAACAATTTGGATCCCCTGAATCCTGACTATTTCAATAACACCTTTAATTCAGATTTAAATGTTAATCGCAATTTCCCAGGAAAACCAGTAACGATGGGAATGAAAATTTCGGTTCGACAAAATTCATTGAGTAAAAATATTGCACTGGTGTCTCCAGTATTAAACGTCAATGTTTCTCGTTTTTTTCCATTCAAAAAGTGGATCAAAGGAACTGGTGAATTCTCACAGATTTTTTCACGCCTAGGAATCACCTATTCGATGGAAGGTAGAAATCAATCTACGTTCGGAGATTCATTGTTAACTGAAGGTGATTTCAATTCCATTGGCCAACAATTCATGAACGGATTCAACCAACAAATGACAATTCAAACTACTGCGAGTCTATTCAAGGGAAAAATAAAATTCACTCCTTCACTTTCCTACGGAAACAAAATTAATTTTCAGCAAATTGAAAAATCGTATGACCTTGTAAGCAATTCATTTATTTCAGACACTATTTCAAAGGCAGGAATGGCCCATAATTTATCAATGAATGCACAGCTCACCACCGTCGTTTATTCTTACTATAAATTTGTAGGGAAGAAAAAACCCATTTTGCGACATCTATTGACACCATCAGTTGGTATACGATATACCCCTCAGTTAAACAACATTGATTCTGTTACAAACACACTAAGCAATATAACATACGGATATTCGCCATTTGAACGTAGCGTCTATTCCAGCACAAGCGGCAAAACTTCTGGATTACTAACTTTCGGCGTCAACAATACTTTTGAATTAAAGAGAAAATCAGATAAAGACACAGTAACAGGTTTTGCAAAAACACGAATCATCGATGCTCTTTCTATCACTGGAAGTTATGATTTCATGAAAGACTCCATGCGTTTATCCGACTTTAATTTTAGCCTAAGAATTGCTCCATTACCTTTTCTAAATATTGTTGCAAATGCTACTTTAAGTCCATATAATTGGATTGACTCCACTGGTAAAACTACTTCAACTTATGCTTTAAGTAATGGTCGTGCAGGTCGCTTCACTAATACAAATATTACTACAACGCTCACATTGACATCAAAAGAAAGTAGAGAAAAATTAAGTACAACTCAAAATGCCATCAACCAGAACTGGAATTCGGATTACAATTACTATGCTCTCCACCCAGAATATCTAATAAATTTCGAGATTCCTTGGAAGGCTTCATTTTCGCATGTATATTCAATTGATGCCAATCAACAAAAAGCCGGCATCGATGATAAAGATTTCAATCAAATACAAACCGTGGTATTCAATGGAGATGTTAGTTTCACGAAGCGTTGGAAAATCGCAACCATCCTGAACCTAGATTTACAGCGTTTTGCCATCACAAATACGCGATTAGTTCTTTCACGTGACATGCACTGTTGGGCAATGTCTTTCAATTGGACTCCCATTGGCTTCAACAAGAGTTTTATGTTGAGTATTCGCAATACGTCGAGCATTTTTAACAGTGCTAAGTTTGACATTAAGAAACCGCCGTTGTTTTTGTAAGCGTCAGTGCTTCGGCAACAGGAAAGTAAATTAGCTAAATTGCTAACTGCGCAGTAATATTACTGCTAAGCTTTCATTCAAAATCAATTTTTTGTGAGCTGACATTCAATTAGAAATAATTTCTAAAGCCATTGTTTCAAATCAACTTTTTTATTAAATTTAAGAGAAAAGACAAATTATGGGTGCAACAAAAAACAATGATTATCAGCTAGAGGAATTAAAAATTTCCCTTCTATGCAGGGCTGCAGCACATCCTGCTCGAGTAAAAATATTGGATCAACTAGTTGCACATCCGGAAGGATGTAGGAATATGGATCTCGCAAAATGCTTATCGTTTTCAAGACCGACAATTAAAAATCATATTGATATGATGAAGGATGCTGGGATTATTGAAGTAGAGTACTTGCCACATTTTTATCGAATTTATTTAAATGAAAGAGGAGTCAATTTTGTCAAATTAATCCTTTCAGAAGCAAATTAGCTAAATTGCTTACTGCGCAGTAATATTACTACAGACTTGTTAGCATTGATTTAAAATTTTAGTAGTTTTAGCTCGTAATGATTGACTACATTAAAATAACTGAAAATCTAAAAAACGAAAGAGCTCCATTTGCCTTCATCGACTTGGATGCCCTAAAAAGTAATATTACAACAATTGATGCGCGTGCTAGAGGCAAGAAAGTTCGTATAGCAACTAAATCAATTCGTTCACGCTGGGTGCTTGAATATATCAAAGAGAATTTAGAAAGTTATTTTGGTTTGATGACTTTTAGTCCTGAAGAAGCACTTTGGTTGGCGCAAGAAGGTTTCGACAATATTCTGATGGGCTATCCAACACTAGAAGAAGGTCTGATTCGTCAAATCTTTGAAGCTAAAAAGGAAAAGGACATCGTTTTTATGGTGGATACAGCAACTCAAATTGAATTACTGAATAAAATTGCAGAGGACCATCAAAGTACAGCACAATTGTGTGTGGATATTGACTTGAGCTCTAGCTTTCCACTCGTCCATTTTGGTGTGCATCGCTCTCCCCTTAAAAAACCAGAAGACTTAAAGCGATTATTAAACTCAATAAAGCTTCTGAAGCACATTGTTTGGACAGGCTTAATGGGCTACGAAGCACAAATAGCTGGTGTTGGCGATCAAGTTCCTGGTCAGGGATTGAAATCTGCTGTGATTCGGTTTTTGAAAAGTAAATCACTTAAGACGATTGAGCAGCGAAGAACAGCGTTTTTGAACGTTTTTGAAGAATTTGACATCCATTTAGACTTCGTAAACGGCGGTGGAACGGGCAGCATGGAATCAACTGGAAAAGAAAAAAAAGTAACAGAAATTACCGTCGGTAGTGGCTTCTTGCAATCTCATTTGTTTGACTATTATGAAGGATTTACACACCAACCTGCAGCCTATTTTGCATTGCGCGCTGTTCGGCAACCAAATCCTCAAATGATTACAGTTATGGGGGGCGGTTACATTGCATCTGGAGCAACAGACCCACTAAAACAACCGCAAGTGGTGTATCCCAAAGGCTTGAAATTGACAAAAAATGAGGGGGCTGGAGAGGTACAGACACCATTAATCCTTGCCAATGAGGGACAAGTAAAGCTAGGTGACCTTGTAGTGTTTCGTCACGCAAAGGCTGGAGAGGTTTGCGAGCGTTTTGAGGAATTGATTGTAATTGAGGACAACAAAATAAGTTCAAGAATTGCCACCTATCGTGGTGAAAATAAATGTTTTTTATGAAGACGTGGTCGGAGTTTGTGACATGGTCACCCAAGGAAGTTTTGATGCCCAATAGCGATAGTGATATCATGCAAATGATCCAACAAGCGAATGAAGAACAGAAGAAAATTAGATTGATAGGTTCTGGTCATTCCTTCACTCCGCTCTGTGAGACTGAAGATTTCACCATGAGTTTGGACAATTTACAGGGTGTTATTAATCAGGATGGAAATCTCGTAACGGCGCATGGGGGGACAAAGCTGTATCGTTTAGGAGATGAACTAGAAAAACTGGGACTATCGCAAGAAAATTTGGGCGATATCAATAAACAAAGTGTTGCAGGTGCTATTTCAACTGGAACACACGGAACAGGCATCAATTTTGGAAGTATTTCCACACAAGTTGAGGTCATTAGCTTCATTAATGGAAAAGGCGAAAAACATACTGCTAGTAAAAGTGATTCGGATCCTACTCTATTTCGTGCCTTGCAATTATCACTAGGTACGTTTGGAGTGCTTACCGAAATAAAATTAAAATGCGAGAAGGCGTTTCATTTAGAATTAAAGATTCGCAAGGAGAAGTTGGACGAAAAATTAGAGCAATTAGAGCAAGTTTTAAATGAGAATCGCCATTTTGAATTTTATCAGGTCCCTCCTACCAATTGGATTCAGGCAAAGTACTCAAATGTAGTAGATGAAGCCAGCTCAAAAACGTCGAAGGTGGGCGAATTCATCAATGATGTTGTTTTGGAGAATTGGGCACTTGGCATGTTGTGTAAAATCAATAAAGTGTATCCGAAAAGTTCAAAAACGATTTCTAATATCACTGCTAAGTTCATTTCGAACGAGCGAAAAGTGAAGGAAAGTCATAAGGTGTTTAGTACGGTTCGCAATGTGAAATTCAAGGAAATGGAATACAATGTTCCCTTGGAAAATTACAAAACTGTTGTAAAAGAATTACAACAGTTAATTGCAAAAAACAACTACAACATTAGCTTTCCAATTGAGCATCGTTTTGTACAACAGGATAACATCATGTTAAGTCCAGCGAATGGTCGCAACTCCGCCTACATTGCTTGTCACGTATATAAAGGCATGGATCACACACGCTATTTTGCTGATTTAGAGGCGATGTTTGTAGAGCACGGTGGACGTCCACATTGGGGGAAAATGCATACCCGTGATGTAGAATTTTTCTCGCAGGTGTATCCGGAGTTTTCTGAATTCAATGAACTTCGAAAACAACATGATCCCAATGAATTGTTTGTGTCACCGTATATTAAGAAAATTTTAGGATGATTTCTTTGCTATTCCTTCACCTTGAAAACGAAAATTATTCAAAGTGTCCTCCCCCTCAGTCCCCCTCCAAAGGGGGAAGGCAGATAGCGCAAAGAAATACGATTTTTTGTTCAAAGTTTGGTTTCGTTTCCCCCTTTGGAGGGGGATTAAGGGGGAGGACAAAAATCACCTTATTATTAAGCAAAAATGAAGCATTCATTTTCAATTTTGTTAACAAAACTAATTTTTCGTTGATAAATCTAGCTTTTTTCTGAAACTTCAAAGTGTAGAAACACTAACTTTGCAACACAAATAATATCACAAAAATTGATTTATGAGTTTATATGGTAAACATGGTGAAAATGCTGATTTAAACACTTCAATTGGTTTAAAAAACCTTGGAACTCAGTATTGGAACCTAAGCGCTGCTGAATTAGTAGAAGAAACCTTGCATCTTGGTCAAGGTGTACTAACAAACACAGGCGCACTTGCAATTGAAACAGGTGAATTTACAGGAAGGTCTCCTAAAGATCGATTTGTTGTTGCTGATGCAAATACAGAAGATTCTGTTTGGTGGGGTGATGTAAACATCAAATTTTCAGAAGAAAAATTTGATGCACTTTACAATAGAATGAAGGCATATCTTAATGGAAGAGATGTTTATGTTCGAGATGCCTATGCCTGCGCAGACCCACGCTTCAAAATGAACATTCGTGTTGTCACCGAATTTCCTTGGTCGAATATGTTTGCTTACAATATGTTTTTACGTCCAACTGACGCAGAACTTAAGCAATTTGATCCAGAGTGGCATATCGTATGTGCGCCAGGATTTGTGGCAGATCCAGCAATTGATGGAACACGTCAACATAACTTCGCGATTTTAAATTTCACTAAGAAAATGATCATCATTGGTGGTACAGGATATACTGGTGAAATTAAAAAGGGAATTTTCTCTGTATTGAACTACGTTTTGCCCCATGAGAGAAATGTACTTTCTATGCATTGTTCAGCAAATATTGGCAATGAAGATAACGACACTGCTATTTTCTTTGGTCTTTCAGGAACTGGAAAAACAACACTTTCATCCGATGAAAATCGTCGTTTGATTGGCGACGACGAGCATGGTTGGGCGGATGATTCAGTGTTTAACTTTGAAGGTGGATGTTATGCAAAAACTATCGATTTATCGAGAGAAAAAGAACCACAAATTTATGATGCAATCAAATTTGGAGCAATTTTAGAAAATATCGGCTTCCAAGAAGGAGCTCCTATTGTTGATTATACTGATAAATCAATTACTGAAAATACGCGTGTTTCTTACCCAATTGATTATATTGATAACATTGCTGTTCCATCTCATGGAAATGTTCCCACAAATATCTTTTTCTTAACCGCTGATGCTTTTGGAGTTATACCTCCAATTTCTCAGTTAACGAAAGAGCAAGCGATGTATTACTTTATGTCGGGATATACAGCAAAAGTAGCTGGTACAGAAGTAGGAATTACAGAACCTACAACAACATTCTCTGCTTGTTTTGGCGCTGCATTTTTACCGCTCCACCCTTCAAAATATGCGAAGTTATTAGGAGATAAGTTAGATAAAAACCCGAACATCAAAGTTTGGTTGATCAATACTGGTTGGACAGGTGGATCGTACGGTGTTGGAAGCCGAATGAAATTATCGTACACTCGTGCTATGATTACGGCAGCTTTAACAGGAAAATTGGACAATGTAACTTTTGAAAAGTTACCAATTTTCGATCTTTCAATTCCAACAACTTGTGAAAATGTTCCTACGGAAATCTTAAATCCACGTCAAACTTGGGCGGATAAAGGTGCTTACGACGAAACGGCTAACAAATTAGCAAATAGCTTCGTGAAAAACTTTGAGAAATATGCAGCTGAAACTTCAGCAGATATTTTGAGCGCAGCACCGAAGGTGTTGGTTTAACTAAGTCTTATAAAGTACAAAAGCCGTTGAAAATTCAACGGCTTTTTCTTTGTCCAAAATTTAGGATGCTACAGCTCCCTCTTCAACCAACCTCGTTTCCAAAAAATAAAAAACATTCCGAGCGCGAGCGTTGTCATTACGGCGAGTGCAACAAAATACCCATATTTCGTTTTTAGTTCGGGCATATTTTCGAAATTCATACCATATACACCTACTATAAATGTGAGCGGAATAAAAATGGCGCTGATTACTGTTAACACCTTCATAATATCGTTCATTCGTTGACTTTGACCGGCGTAATATAAATTAGTTAGTCCATCTAAAATTAGTTTTTGCGAATCAATGTCTTCTAATATAGATACGCAATTTGATTGCAAGTCGCCAAAATAGCGCAAGGTAGTTCCAGCAAGTAATGGATGATCGTTGACTTCTAATTGAAGTGTGACATCTCGCATCGGCAGCACAACCTTTCGAAGTTCTATCAATAATCTTTTTTGATATTCTATTTGCTTGAAATTGTCTTTATTTGGATGCTTCGTCAATTTATGCTCGAGTTTTTCATTTTTACTGGCGATATCTTCCAATACTTCAAAATAATTATCGACGATGGCATCTAACATCCTGAACATTAAAAAATCTGACTTCATGAAACGAATTTTACCCCTCTTCTTTTGAATTCGGTCGCGAACTTCTGTAAAATGGTCTGATTTTTTTTCTTGAAAAGAAATAAGGTAATCCTTCCCCAAAACAAAGCTAATTTGTTCTTTTTGAAGCAGCTGATCTTCAGACAAACTGGGAAGCACAGAGCGTACTGAGAAGAAAATATAGTTCGGATATTCCTCCAACTTAGATCTTTTCTTTTGGGTGTAGATATCCTCTACGGTCAATTTATCGATGCCCAAATTATCGCATAAATGCTCAATTTCATCTTGGTATGGCAGAATGCCGTGAAAATTTAGCCATGACACAAAATCACCATCCAATTCATTCTCGTGAAAATTATTGGCAAAATAAGATGGTGTTTCTCCTTTCAAGAGGAAAAAATCTTCATCATACTTGTAGAGCTGACAAGAAAAGGTATTCATTATTAAAGACATTTCATTAAATATTGATAAAGTTCAACCATCGTCATTATATCGAATTTATACACTTTTTCATCGGGCGAATGCACATGATCTTCTGGTGCACCAATAAAACACCAATCAAAATTAAGATCACTTTTTTGCAACATTGTTCCGTCACTTCCTCCAGCGGATTCAACTTCTAGCTGATAGCTGATTCCCGATTCGTTTGCTAAGGCGATTATTTTATTCAGGTATTTTCTCCGAGGAATTCCACTGTCTCTCATCGAAATAGCAACGCCACCTCCATGTTTCACTCCGTGTGTTACCCACGTAATATCTGATATTAATGCCTGACGAACACCGTATTTTTGTTGCAGAAATTGAGCACAAAATCCAACAGAATTTCCACCGTGCTCTTCATAAGTTGAAAAAACAATCGCTCCATGCTCCAATTTTTCGGCAACTTTTAAAGCGCTCCATATTCCTAGTCGATTATCCATGTAGGGCGATTGAATATACTCTTCCGCTTCTCTAAAATTAGGTTTGAATGTTAAATTAGTTCCTCTGTCAATGGTTCTGTCAAAAACACATTTCATTTGAAAACCACCATCTTCATCTTCAATCACCATTAGTTCTGTTTCGATTTCACCCAAACTGTCGGAGCCAACTAATTGTATTCCATCAATAATTTTCGGTCCACCAATTCGAATCAAATGATTGTCATAACCAACAGTGAAACCAATGGAATCCATGTGCGCAAAAATAGCCGTTCGCGGTTCTCCAAAACTAAGTATCAAGCAATCTTGAAAAGTCTCGCCAAAATACAATGTAGGTCTTGATACCCAATTTTCTTGGTTCATTTTCACGTAATCGATAATAAAATCACGCACGAGTACTTCATCACCTGATGCACCTCGAATTGCTGTCAATTTTTTAAGTAATTCCATCTTAATTTATTCCGAGCGAAGTTAACTGAATATTATTCATGTCTTTGACCTCCTGCTTAAAATTAGTACTTATTTCGAGAGGCACATCAAGCCAAAGTTTACATTCTAGCGAAAAGTCGCTATTCGAAAACTCCAGTTTTCGTTGTTTTATCAGATTCATGACCTGTGGCACTTCGTTGTAACTGAATTCCAAAAGAAAGCGCTCGCACACTTCCTTTTCAATAATTTCAGCCGCTTCCAAGGCTATTTTTGCAGCCGATTTATAGGCGATTATCAATCCACCAACTCCCAATTTTGTGCCGCCATAATAGCGAACTACGCCCACGAGCACATTGTTTAAATCAAAGGATTGAATTTGTCCTAAAATTGGGATTCCAGCTGAATTATTTGGCTCACCATCGTCATTTGCTCTGGTGCTAATGCTTGTCAAACCCAGGCGATAAGCATAACAAAGGTGACTTGCCTGTGCATGTTCTTTTTTCCAACGCAACAATAGTTCTTTTGCTTCAGTCTCAGAGTAGCAAGGCTCAGCCAATGCAATAAATTTAGATCCTTTTTCTTTGTAAGTACCTTCTGATCTTCCCTTTAAAGATCTATACTTGAAGATCTGCACCCTAAAAAATACTACTTAGATTCGTCATTTAATTTATTGCCCATAAAGGTTCCCGCGATTATCTGATCTTGAAAATCTTTCATTCCACCCGGCGAATGCGGCATTAAAATCGATGAGTTTTTAGAATTTGCACCAATATCTTTAATGGTATCAAAATATTGAGTCATCAACACAAATTGCATTATTTCTTCGTGGGTTACGGCATCCAACGAACGTTTGAAATCTTCGACAGACTCTTTGAATCCACGAACAATTTCCATGCGCTGACGTGCTACACCTTCTCCGGAAAGTCGCTTTGCTTCAGCTTCAGCTTCAGCATTTTTGATGATTTTGATTTTATTCGCTTCTCCTTCTTCTGCAGCTGCTTCTTTTTCTCGTTTTGCAGCATTAATTCTATTCATCGATTCTTTCACTTTATGGTCAGGATCGATATCTGTAATTAGCGCTTTCATAATTTGATAACCGTAATCATCCATACTTTCGTGAATGTTTCGTTGCACAGCTAGTGCAATATCTTCCTTTTTCGCGAAAACATCATCTAAATCTAGTCGAGGAACTTCAGCACGCACATCATCAAAAATATAGGATGATATTTGATTTTTAGGGTTCTCTAACGAATAGTAGGCTTCCATCATTTTTTCCTTAGCCACTTTGTACTGAACAGAAACTTGTAAATTGACGAATACATTATCCTTCGTTTTTGTCTCTACAGAAACATCCAATTGCTGAACACGAAGATTAATGGTGGCAGCTTTGCGATCGATAAAAGGAATCATTAAGCTAAATCCAGAGTCAGCTACTCTTCTAAATTTCCCCAAGCGCTCTACAATAACTGCAGATGCTTCGCGAACAATTATTACTGATTTAATGATGAGTAATAACACTACAAATGCTGTAATGATTACAAAAGTTAATTTTTCTGGTGCCATTTCTTCCATAATATGTTCTATTTTATTTATGTTTAAAGGTAATAAAAAAAGCCATTCGATTAGGAATGGCTTTCAAATTTATTGAATTGTTAATTTCTTTTCTAAATCTTCCAAATACACTTTAAATTGCTTATCCGTTTCTGACAGATTGGTAACTGTTCGACAAGCGTGTAAAACTGTTGCGTGATCTTTTCCTCCACAATGCGCCCCAATATTTGCTAAAGAAGACTTTGTCATTTTCTTAGAAAAATACATTGAAATTTGACGAGCTTGTACCACTTCACGTTTACGTGTTTTTGATTTCAACATTTCAATCGGCAAGTCGAAATAATCACACACCACTTTTTGAATGTATTCGATCGAAACCTCACGAGCAGTGTTTTTCACAAACTTATCTACCATCTGTTTCGCCAACTCGATAGTGATTGCTTTTTTGTTAAGAGAAGCCTGCGCTAGCAAAGTATTCAGAGCGCCCTCCATTTCACGCACATTCGTATTAATCGAGTATGCCAAGTATTCTACAACATCTTTGGGTAATTCAATGCCATTACCGTACATCTTTTTCTCTAGAATAGCAATTCTAGTTTCCAAGTCAGGTGTAGACAAATCAGCTGAAAGTCCCCATTTGAAACGAGAAAGCAAACGTTGCTCCATTCCCTGAATTTCAACAGGTGCTTTATCAGACGTTAAAATTATTTGCTTACCATTTTGGTGTAGATGATTGAAAATATGGAAGAAAACATCCTGCGTTTTTTCCTTCTGAGCAAAGAATTGAACGTCATCAATAATTAACACATCAATCATTTGGTAAAAATGAACGAAATCATTTGTAGTTTGATTTTTCACTGCATCAATAAACTGATGCGTGAACTTCTCTGCAGCAACATACAACACCGTTTTATTTGGAAATTGATTTTTGATTTCAATTCCGATAGAATGCGCTAAATGTGATTTTCCTAATCCAACTCCACCATAAATTAAAAGCGGGTTAAAAGCAGTTCCACCAGGCTTATTTGCCACAGCATAACCAGAAGCGCGGGCTAATCTATTGCAATCACCTTCAATAAAGTTTTCAAACGAATAAAGTGGGTTTAAATTAGAATCCACATTCACTTTTTTCAATCCTGGTATAATGAATGGATTACGAATTTGATTTTCATTCATATCCAACGGCATCGAAACAGGTCTGTTTTTCAACGACTTATTATTCAATGCAGGTAATTTTACTGTGTAAGGAGTTGAATTACTTGAATTATTTTCCATGACAATACTGTATTCCAAAGCCCCATCAGCACCTAATTCTTTCTTGATAACTTTCTTCAAAAGAGTAATGTAATTTTCTTCCAACCACTCATAAAAGAAATGGGAAGGAACTTGAATAGTTAAGGTGTTTTCCTCCAACTTTACAGCAACGATTGGATCAAACCAGGTTTTATAAGCCTGTAAGGAAATGTTATCCTTAATAATTGATAAACAAGCACTCCAAAGTTCAGTAGGGTTATTCATATTAATAATTTCTTTTGGTCGATAATGGTTTTAATTTCCTAGTCAAAAAGTATTTTTTCCTTCTGTAGAGTAGGTCACTTTTTCGATAGCACAAATGTTTTAATAAAAAAGTTATAAAAAAAATGCAAAAGGGGTTGATTATTTAAAATGTTTTACACTCATAAATAATTTCCTGAGACAATATTTACTTAATGTACTCAAAATAAGAAATTAACATAATTCAATCTACAATTTCACTTTAGAATAGCTTTTTTTTTCAGTTTTCTAAGATACACAAATATCTCACGTTTTGTTAATAAAGTCACTATTTAAGTGAAAGATTTTTAATCCAAAATAGATCGTATTATCTCAAGAATTCAATTATATTTGATTGTTAAATTCTTAACTGCTTTTTGTAATGAAAATCAACCATATTTCCACCACCCAATTAAGAGTTCGTTATGGTGAAACTGACCAAATGGGTTATTGCTATTATGGAAATTATGCTCAATATTTAGAGGTTGGTCGTGTTGAAGCATTGCGCCTTTTAGGAATGAGTTACAAAGAAATGGAAGCACAAGGATTTATGTTACCTGTTTCTGAATTTTCGATTAAGTATCATGCACCCGCGAAATATGATGATCTCTTGACAATTACCACAAAAATTGTTTCATTGGAGGGTGTTCGTCTACTATTTAATTATGAAATTATTAACGAACTTGAACAAAAAATTTGCAGCGCAGCAACCACCTTAGTATTTGTCAACAAAACTACCATGCGACCAATCAATCCACCTGACAATTTTAAAACAATAATCGCCCCTTTAGCTTATAAATAATGAATTCAAATTTTCGATTTGTTCCTGCTACGCCAAAAGATTTAACTTCGATAATTAGAAAACGAGAAGGTGAATTGAAATTGGGTGAAGAAATTTCAATTAAACCTCTAGAACCCGAAGTTGAGTTCGTAATTCTCGGTGTTAAAGAAAGTATTGGAGCGCAAGCAAACTATGGAAATGCTGGTGCTGAAAATGGATTTCACGCCTTCTTTCAACGTTTTGTGAACATGCAATCAAACCGATTTCTATCAGGTAAAAACATAGCTTTCGCAGGTACCATTGAATGCAACACTTCATTCTCAACAATTGAACAAGCGCGTGAACAGGTAGTTCAACTAGATGCCATCGTTCAAGCAACTGTGCTACCCTATTTTAAAGCGAAAAAGAAAGTGATTTTAATTGGTGGAGGGCATAACAACGCCTATCCATTAATAAAAGCGCTTCATCTTGCCACAAGCAAAAAAATAGACATCATAAATCTCGATCCACATTGTGATTGCAGAGCGCTAGAAGGGCGCCATAGTGGCAATTCATTTTCCTATGCCATTGAAGAAAATTTAATCAATAGATACCATGTTCTGGGATTACACAAAGCTTACAATAGTGAGTTTTTACTCGAATTTCTGGATGAAAATAATTGCTTTTACTCGTTTTTCGAAGATTATTTAAGCGAGAAAAGATCACTAAAAATGGACCTAATGGAACTCTCACAAAACATCGGTCAGTTGCCCTTAGGCATGGAATTGGACTTAGACGCTATTAAGGGAATGCCAAGTTCGGCCTTCACTCCCTCTGGATTTACCCTTGAAGAAGCGCGTAATTTCATTTGCTCTATTGCTTCAAAAAGCAACATCCACTATTTTCACCTTCCAGAAGGAGCCCCCCGAAATGAAAATGAAGAATTAGTAGTTGGAAAATCTTTGGCAATGATGGTTTGGGATTTTATTTTTCATCAACAGCGATCTAAATAGAATTAATTAGTATCTTCAAACCAATGAATCAACATACTGCACATTCTTCCATTTTTCAAAAAATAAACTCATTTTACCCTCTTGAATTGATTAAAAGTCAATTCAAATTTAACCTGCTTTCTGTTTTTTTCTGGTTGTTCATGTTTGCAGTTGTCAATAAAAGCGTTGGGTTTTCTTTCGGACTCCCCTATCTTTTTTACTCTCCTGAATATTTAGGCAAAATTAATGGATGGTCGTTTTATCTATTAGGAATTAGTATTGGTGGTTTTACGACTGCCTATAACACCTATAGTTACATCAAATTTGGACAACGTTATCCATTCCTCGCAACAGTTTATCGACCATTTTTCATGTTTTGTGTCAACAACTCTGTTATTCCATTGCTCTTTATTACTTTCTACTTGATAAAAATGTCACTATTTCAGGCGGAAGAGGAATTAGCTTCTCCAAGTCAGTTAATCATTTACAACCTTGCTTTTCTTGGAGGATTTACGTCATTCATTTTGTTTTCAATGTTTTACTTTTTTCCTACTTCGAAAAACAAGCATTACACAGATGAGGACAAAAGTGATGAATTTGCTACTTCTGTTTTTGTTAAAAAAGAAAAATGGTACCGTTTTGTAAGATATAGTCGCAACAAAAACTTCATCTATGTAGGAAGTAAATTCAAATTATATACCAGTAGAAGCGTGAAGCACATCGACAAAGAGGTGCTTGAAATGATTTACGCAAAGAATAGAATCAATGCCACTATTTTTGAAATACTCACCATCATCACCTTCATCTTTATTAGTTTTTACAAAGACGATCCAGTAATGGAACTTCCGGCTGCTATGTGCGTGATCTTGCTTCTAACACTTTTGCACATGGTGTTTAGTTTTATCACTTCCTGGTTTGGAAATTGGGCCTATCCTTTCCTCTTTTTCATGTTTATTTCCATGAATTACATTAGTAGTCATTCTACCTGGTTTCACTTTAAAAATTATGCCTATGGCTTGAACTACGACCAAGATAAACTGGTTAAATTCTCTCCTGAAAGTTTGATTCAAAGTGCAAGTGGAAATGAAGATGAGTCGCATCGAAATTATATTCAAATTTTAGAGAACTGGAAAAAAAACACTGGCGAGAAAAAGCCCAAAATGATCATTGTCAATTGTTCTGGAGGTGGCTCTAGAAATGCGTTATGGACTTTTCACATCCTTCGCTCCTGCAACCTTCAATTAAATGGAAAGTTAAACAAGCAGCTTCAAATGATTACTGGAGCTTCTGGCGGAATGGTTGGAGCATCCTATTATCGCGAGTTGGTATTGCGAAAAAAAAGAGGTGAAATTGATAATATCTATGACTACAAATACTTTGATAACTTAGGAAAAGATTTACTCAATAAGATGTCTTTTAGTGCATCTACTAACGATATTTTTAGTCGCTTGCAGACCTACCAAATCAACAATCAAAAATACTCAAAAGACCGTGGTTATGCCTGGGAAGAGCAATTTCACAAAAACACTGAAAACATTTTACGACATAATTTAGGATACTATGCTGAAGCGGAGAAAAGTGCTGAAACTCCAATAATGATATTTACACCCACCATTATCAACGACGGAAGAAAATTGTTAATGTCGACTCAAAACCTCAACTTTTTATCGAATGTTTCGGAGGATTTGTATCCGAAAAGATCTGCTCAAAACATCGATTTTCAAACGTATTTCAAAAATAACGATCCCAACAACATTTGTTTTTCAACCGTATTGCGCGCAAATGCAACTTTTCCAATGGTGATGCCAATGATGTCCATGCCTACTCAGCCTGAAATGTTGCTCATGGATGCTGGAATTCGAGACAATATAGGCATTTCTACTACATTGAATATGTTAGACAAAATGTCTGATTGGATTAAAAAAAATACAAGTGGGGTCATTATTTTGGAAATCAGGGATACCAAGCATTTTCAGCAGAATGATCAATATGAAGATATTCAGTTTGGGGACAAATTAACCCGACCTTTTGGCAATATTCTAGGAAATCTCTTCATTACGCAGGATTTCAATCAAGAAGAACTTGTTTCCTTTGCCCAGAAAAGCTATCCATTTAAGATGGATTTAGTTTCATTCTGTTTATTGCAACGCGACAAAAATGAAATCTCATTGTCATGGCATTTAACTAAAAGTGAGAAAAAGAAAGTCAATAATGCTATTTATTTCCCAGAAAATCAAAAATCATTAAAGCGGCTGAAGGAATTGTTAAAATAAAAAAAGGAGTTCAAATTGAACTCCTTTTTCCATTCATTAACCTGTAGATGTTAATAATTGATCCGTTTTATCTGTAACGCCTGATTTTTCAAAAGGTTTCACTTTAATTTGCAGAAATTAACATTTAAGCATTGAAAAACAATTTAGTAAAGCAATAAACCGTTTTTATTCTAACCTATTTTTGTCCTAGATGAAAAGAGATAAGGAAATAGATGCATTAGTTCGCTTGATGGAAGATCCTGATGAAATGATTTATCAAAATGTAAAAGATAAATTATTTTCATTTGGTACTGAGATCATCCCTTTTCTTGAACATTCATGGGAAAATGAACAGTCAGGGTTGATTTTTCAGTCGCGTATTGAAAATTTAATCCATGAAATTCAGTTCGATGAAACCAAAGCACAATTGTGCGATTGGGTGAATTCTGCAGAAAAAGACCTTTTAGTTGGAGCACTTGTTATTTCAAAATACCAGTATCCGGGCATCAATGAAGTTCAAATTAAAGAGTTTATCTTTCAATTGCGCAGAGATGTTTGGTTAGAATTGAATGATTCTATGACTTCTTTTGAGATAGTTCACATTTTTAATCGAGTATTTTTTGGCTTGTATCATTTTCATGGCGACGCAAAAAACTACAATTCACCTGTTAATTCGTTTCTGAATACGGTAATTGAATCGCGAAAAGGAAATCCCTTAAGTTTGTGTTTATTGTACAGTATTGTTGCGCAGAGTTTAGACATTCCAATCTATGGTGTAAACCTACCTAATCATTTCATTCTTGCTTATATGGATGAAAATGGAACATCTAAATTTTTAGATCAAAAAATAGACTACGGCGTGTTGTTTTATGTCAATGCTTTTTCAAAAGGAACTGTGTTTGGATCAAAGGAAATAAAAGAATTTCTTGACAGTTTGAATTTACCACATACCCGTCAGTATTTTGAGCCATGTTCCAATTCAGACATTTTAAGAAGAATGATTACCAACCTCATTTCATCTTTTCAGCAAGTAGGAAACTTAAACAAAGTGGAAGAATTAAATGAGTTGAGAAATTTAATTCCCTAATTCAGTTTATACTTCATCTCCATTCGATCTAACTGCTTTAACAATTCGTTACTAGGGTTCACTTTCATCGCTCGTGCATTCAGTTGTACTTCAATTTTTTCGAATTCATCAAACAAGGTAAACTTCAAAGGCACTTTCCCCTCATTGTTCAGCATCAACTTATGAAATTCACTGATATTTTTTTGTTCAATTTGCTTCTGATTTAATCTAATCGTAAAAGATTTCGATCTGCTTTCGCGCACCTCACTAAGTAATTCAATTTTTGAGATATCAAATTCAATTTTGTTGTAACGCTTATTAAGCACTACTTTTCCAGAAATTAAGACATAAATAGCCGGAACCACGAACTCTCTAAATTGTAAGTATTTTTCTCCAAATAGAAAAATTCGCTCCGTGTCAACATCATCTTCAACAGTAATAATTCCAAATGGATTTCCATTTTTATCTGTGCGATGTTCGGCAAAGGAAATTGACACAGCCATATTCAAATCTTTGCCCATCAATTGTTCTAAATTTTTCAAACTAGACACATTCGCATTGGTGAAGGATTCGATTTCAAGCCGATAATCGTCCAAGGGGTGACCAGAAATATAGATTCCAATTACTTCTTTTTCGAGTCTTAATTGGTGAATATTGGTCCATTCTTCAGCTTTCGGAAAAGTGGGTTCGGAAATTTTAGATGCTCCACTATCCCCACCAAAAAGGTTTACTTGCGAAGAATTCTCATCATCTTGCTGGGAAGCGCCGTATGCCATGATTTTTTCAAGAAAAATTTTTCCATTTTCTTCATGAAAGTACTGCGCTCGATGTGTATTTGTGAAGGAATCGAATCCACCTGATTTCACTAGTGATTCAAACACTTTTTTACTACAAACACGAAGGTTGATTCGTTTTGCAAAATCAAAGGCCGAGACAAAATTGCCATTTTCTTTACGTTCCGCAATAATTGCATCTACAGGTGCACTTCCAATCCCTTTAATAGCCCCCAAACCAAAGCGGATATTATTATCTTTATTTACTGTAAAGTGATAATTTGATTCATTTACATCTGGTGGTAATACTTGAATTCCCATTCTGCGACATTCCTCCATGAAAAAGGTCACATTTTTGAGATCACTCATGTTATTGGACAGTACAGAAGCCATATATTCAGGTCCGTAGTTAGCTTTCAAATACGCTGTTTGATAAGCAACCCAAGCGTAGCAAGTAGAGTGAGATTTATTGAATGCATAGGATGCAAATGCTTCCCAATCTTTCCAAATTTTTTCCAATTTATCTTCAGGATGTCCTTTTGCTGCAGCTTGAGAGATGAATTTAGGTTTCATTTTATCCAACACATCTTTCTGTTTCTTCCCCATTGCCTTACGCAATGTATCGGCTTGTCCCTTAGTGAAATCAGCCAATTTTTGAGACAATAACATTACTTGCTCTTGATAGACAGTAATACCGTACGTTTCTTTGAGGTATTCTTCAGTGTCGGCGATATCATAAGTGATTGGCTCTTCCCCCAATTTACGTTTAATGAAAGATGGAATATATTCGATCGGACCAGGACGATACAAGGCATTCATGGCAATTAAATCCCCAAAAACAGTGGGTTGTAAGTCTCGAAGATACTTTTGCATACCTGGAGATTCATACTGGAAGATTCCTATTGTTTCTCCACGCTGAAACAACTCGTACGTTTTTAAATCATCATCTGGAAAATTATCTGGGTCTAATAAAACTCCATGTCGCTCTTTAATAATTCTGACACTGTCTTTTATCAATGTCAACGTTTTAAGTCCGAGGAAGTCCATTTTCAGCAAACCTGCCGCCTCTGCCACAGAGTTATCATACTGCGTGCAAAACATGTCAGAATTTTTGGCAGTTGTAACAGGAACAAAGTTGGTAATATCTTCAGGGGTAATAATGACACCACATGCGTGAATTCCAGTATTTCTCAGAGATCCTTCAATTTTTATCGCTTGATGAATCACTTTCGAAACCTTTGATTCTCCATAGGCCAAATTTCTTAATTCCTTTGCTTTGTCAAAATCTTCTTGTCGATCAAGTTTCTCCTTCAATTGGATATCACTCAAACCAAAAATTTTCTCAAGAGAAAGGTTTGGAATTAATTTAGCAATCCTGTCTGCTTCCTGCAATTCAAGATTTAACACCCTTGCAGCATCGCGAATAGACGATTTTGCAGCCATCGTTCCATAGGTCACAATTTGAGCAACCTGGTTTGCACCGTATTTCTTGATTACATAATCAATCACTCGACCTCTACCTTCATCATCAAAATCGATATCAATATCTGGCATTGAAACACGCTCTGGATTCAGAAAGCGCTCAAATAGTAGATCAAATTTAATCGGGTCGACATTGGTAATGCCGGTGCAATACGCCACGGCAGAACCTGCTGCTGAACCACGGCCTGGACCAACTGAGACACCCATGTCCCGGGCTGCTTGACAAAAATCTTGTACAATTAAGAAATAACCAGGATAGCCAGTATTTGCAATCGTTTGTAGTTCAAAATCGAGGCGCTCAGTGATGACATCTGTCAATTCGCCATAACGTTTGGCAGCTCCAACGTAGGATAGATGTCTCAAGAAATTATTTTCTCCGCGTTTACCCCCATCTTCCGCATCAAGTGCATCTTGAAATTCTTCAGGTATATCGAATGCGGGTAAGAGCACGTCACGTGCAAGACCATATTGCTCACATTTCGCAACAATTTCATCACTATTTTCGATAGCTGATGGGAGATCGAGAAACAATTCCTTCATTTCATTTTGATCCTTGAAATAATATTCATTGTTTTCAAGTCCATAACGAAATCCTCTTCCTCTTCCCTTTGGCGTCTCCACTAACTCACCATCACGAATACAAAGAAGGACATCGTGCGAGGGAGCATCTTCTTGCTCTAAATAAAAGGTGTTATTCGTTGCAACAATTTTAACGTCATGTTTTTTAGAAAATCGAAGTAAGGTTTCATTCACACGATCTTCGTTTTCTTGTCCGTGACGCATGATTTCCAAGTAAAAATCGTCTCCAAATTTTTCTTTCCACCAAAGCAATGAGTTCTCTGCTTGCACTTCACCAACATTCAGAATTAAATTAGGAATTTCTCCATTCAAATTTCCTGATAAGACAATTAGATCTTCTTTGTATTGGTCAATTGCATTTTTATCGATGCGTGGAATGTAATAGAACCCTTTTGTGAATGCAATTGACGATAATTTAATTAAATTTTGATAGCCATTTTTGTTTTTCGCTAACAAAACTACTTGTGCACCATTGTCTTTGGTTGTTTTATCTTCTAAATTTCTACACACATTGAATTCACATCCAATGATTGGTTTTAGCGGTTTTTTAGTAAATGGCACCCCCTCTTCTGCTGCCTTTTCTGCTTCTGCTTTTAATGATTTATTGTAATCAGCTATCGCCTTTTCAAAATGAAATGCCGCCATCATATTTCCAGTGTCGGTAAGCGCTACCGCTGGCATATTTAAACTTGCCGCCTTTTGAATTAATGGTTTCACTCCAATGGTTGATTGAAGAACTGAGTATTGCGTATGATTGTGTAAGTGCGAAAAATTTACTGCTGCTAAACGCTTTCTTGCTTCGTTTAAATTGGCATTTTGGTCGCTTGAACTGCCTTGTGATTGCTGTTTAAGTTTTGTGCTTTCTTCCTTAAGGTTGAGATGCTTTATACCCCAAGTACCGATTGGAGCTGGATGAAATTCTTTAAAATTTTGGATATAGCTTCCACCCTGTTGTAATTGCTCTTCTGTAAATTCTTCCGTACGAATCAACTCCAAAAAACAACGTGTTGTAGCCTCGACATCCGCCGTTGCATTGTGTGCTTCATCAAATTTTGCTTGAAATAAAAATTCATGCAATTCAGAAAGCGTTGGAAGTTTGAATTTCCCACCACGACCGCCAGGTAATTTACATAAAAGCGCCGTTTGTTCAGTACAAGTGTCGAGCACTGGTAAACTGGAAATCTCAATATCATCTTGTAGGCGAACGAATTCACAACCAGTTACCTTTAAATCGAAACCGACATTATGTCCGACAACAAATTTTGCTAATCCAAGTGCGCGTTTAAAATCGTTCAGCACCACCTCAAGAGGTTCACCATATTGATAAGCCAAATCAGTAGAAATTCCATGAATTCGCTCTGCATCAAAAGGAATATCAAAACCATCAGGTTTTACCAAAAAGTCTTTATGTTCAATTAATTCACCATTTTCACCATGCAATTGCCAAGCAATCTGTACGATACGTGGCCAGTTGGAAGTGTCTGTTATTGGGGCATTCCAATCTCGTGGTAATCCGGTAGTTTCCGTATCAAAAATGATGTACATGCGGTGGAAAAATTTGAACTATAAAATTACAAAACACAGTCCAAAAATGGAAGTCTAAGTTTTCAACAACCTATTTTTTTGGCAAAAAAAAAGCCCTTCCAATTCAATGGAAGGACTTTCAAACTTATTATTTAATCTTAATGAGTTGGCGCTGGAGCAGTACCTGGTGCAGGTGTTGTTGTTCCTTCTGGAGCCAAAACAATTCCGTGAATGTTTACGACTTTAGTTGGTTCAGTAATCGCATTTGTTGTGATAGTTACTGACTTATTAAATTCACCTGTACGCATTGTATCGTAGTGAACTTTCATTTTAGTAGACTTTCCTGGAGCGATTGGATCCTGAGAATATTCAGGAACTGTACAACCACATGATCCTTTAGCACCTGTAATGATTAAAGGCTCTGTACCTGTGTTTGTGATTTCAAAATAGCAATTTCCATCAGCTGCATTTTTGATTGTTCCGTACTCATGTGTAGTTTTGTCAACTTTAATTTCTTGTGCATTTGAATATGTCACAGAAACTAACAACATTGCGATAGCATAGATTGATTTTTTCATTTTTTTAAATTTTATAGTTTACTACTTGGGTTCTACATATACTTTGAATCGAATTTTTTCTACTTTTTTCTTCGTATTAACATTCAATTCTATTGTTCTGTCTTGGTAAAATGACCTCCCTTCGGTGTCGAATGTTACTTTAATAACACCTTTCTGACCTGGAGCGATCGGTTGTTTTGGAACTTCTACTTTTGTACAGGTACATTGCACTGAATAACCTGTAAATATAAGTGGCTCCGTTCCGTTATTTACAAAAGAAAAATCGTGTTTAAGAACAGTTCCTTCGTTTGTATTTGGAAACTTATACGTCGATTCTAGCGCAACGAACTCCGCCTTTTGCGCTGAGCAAAAGACGGTAGTCATTACCAATGCTATCATCGAAATTATTCGCATTAATTATTTGTTGGAGCGCCTGTTGTGTTCACTGGTGAAGCACCTTCTGGAGCTGGCAATACATTTCCTTTGATACGGATAATTTTCGTAGGCTCGTTTACCGCGTTTGATGTAATGGTAACGCTTTTATTAATTGCACCTGGACGTTTTGTATCATATTTAACTTTAATAGATCCTTTAGCTCCTGGAGCAATTGGCTCTTTCGACCATTCTGGAACTGTACATCCACAAGATCCTTTCGCATTCGAAATAATCAAGGGCTCATTTCCTGTGTTTTTGAATTCAAAAGTACAAGACCCATCAGCACCATACTTGATTGTGCCATAATCATGTGTTTCTTTCGAAAATTCGATTTTTGCGCCTGTTTCGATTTGAGCTGTTGCGTTGTTAAAAGCAACTAGAGAAACAAACATTACTGCTAAAGAGAACAATACCTTTTTCATAATAATTAAGTTTTATACAGCCAAAGTTATAGCAATAGTTGTACCCAGAATTCTATTTAACAGATTGTTAACAGCGAACAGATTTTTTATTCTTGCACGTCTTGAATTTTGATAAACTCATTAAGTGTTAAATGATTGTTTTTCAATCGATAAACGATTTGTTTTCTCGCATCCTTATCAAAATTAGGATTCTCGGAAAGCAACAAATTATAATAGTATCTCACTTTTGCGGAATCTCTCGGTTCAATCAAATAATCATAATTTGTTGCTTGTGATTCTAGCACCATCGCACGGTTAATGTACTTAGGATACTTCTCAATAATAAGATCTGCCAATTTAGCTGATTTCACATACAGTCCAATTCCTGAATACACCATATGCGCTTTGTCAAGGTATGCAGGAGCTTGCTCATCCTCAGGAAATTTTTCTTGATATGATAGATACATATTCGCAAGTGCTAATTTGGGGGCTGATAAAGCACTTGGATTTTTCCGCAAAGAATCTTCCATCGAAGTGATTTTATTTTGCAGTTCTACCTTCGCTCCTCCTTCTGGAGTTGAACAAGCACTTAGCAGCAATGTTAGTAGCAAGGAAAAGTAAATGATCTTCATTATCTTCGTTTGACAGTTGGAAAACGCATTTTATAATCTACATCGATAATTCCTTTTGAAATATTGACCAATTTCTTTGTAAGCAGGCGTTTTTTTAGAGGTGAAAGTTTGTCTGTAAACAAAACTCCTTCCACGTGATCATATTCGTGCTGAATAATTCTTGCTTTATAACCTTCAAAGACTTCATCATGAAAATTCCAATTCTCATCATAATAGGTGATGCGAATTTTTTCTTTTCTAAACACCTCTTCTCTTATTTTCGGAATCGACAAGCAACCTTCGGAAAATCCCCATTCCTCACCTGTTTCTTCTTCTATGATAGGATTAATAAAGACTTGCTTCCAACCTTGCATACCAACAGCACGAGGATCTGGTTCGAATTCTTCTTCCGAAGGATCATCAGCAAATGGAGTTCCATCAACGATAAAAAGTCGAATAGAATGTCCAACTTGTGGTGCAGCCAAACCAACGCCTTGCGCACCGTACATGGTTTCAAACATGTTGGCTAGCAATGGCTTTAGATCCTGATAATCCTTATCGATTTCTACTGCTTCTTTTTTTAAAACTGGATCGCCATATGCGACAATTGGTAAGATCATTCCGACTTTTTTTATGCAAAATTAGGCAAAATTGAAGCATTATTAAAACCTAGCATCCAAATAATTCTGAAGAAGAATTGCAGCGCTCACTTTATCAATAGTTGCTTTATCAGCTCGTTGCTTCTTTGAAAGACCACCTGCGATCATTGCGCTAAATGCCATTTTGGAAGTAAATCGCTCATCGAGTAACACAGTTTCTACTGAAGGAAACTGCTTATCCAAGGCCTCTTTCAGAAAATACACATTCTGCGTGATATCGGTATCTGTGTTGTCGAGATTTTTTGGTAATCCTAACACAAAAGTATCCAATTGATTTTGTTCCACTAACACTTTTAATCGAGCCATTAAATCTCCACTGTTCACTGTTTCAAGCGGAGAAGCGATGATATTAGAAGTATCTGTGATTGCCAATCCAGTTCGTTTTAAACCAAAATCAATAGCTAATTTTCTACCCATATTGCAAAGATAGCTATTTAGACAAAAGACTCGCTGCGCTGTTAGACAAAAGACTTAAAGACTAGATTACTGTAAATAACTAATCTTTAAGTCTTTTAGCGAAGCGGTCTTTTGTCTTGATGTCTTTTGTCTAAATAGCTATCTTTGCAAAAAAAACATTCTATGCGCGAAATTATTGAAGCCACTTGGGAAGATCGAACATTGTTGACTACAGAAAAGAGCATCAATGCCATAAATGCTGTAGTTGAAGCTATTGACAAAGGGCAACTTAGAGTTGCTGAGCCACTTTTGGATGGATCATGGCAAGTCAATGAATGGGTTAAAAAAGCCGTAGTCATGTACTTCCCCATTCGTAAAATGGAGACAATAGAAGTTGGCCCATTTGAGTTTCATGATAAAATGGAGTTAAAAAGAGGATACAAAGAATTAGGAGTGCGAGTAGTTCCACATGCAATAGCTCGATATGGTGCTTTTGTAGCGCCTGGTGTGATCATGATGCCATCCTATATAAATATCGGTGCTTATGTGGACAGCGGAACAATGGTAGATACTTGGGCAACCGTTGGATCATGTGCACAGATAGGTAAAAACGTTCATTTAAGTGGCGGTGTTGGTATTGGAGGTGTTCTAGAGCCCTTGCAAGCTGCGCCAGTAATTATAGAAGATGATGCATTCATCGGATCTCGTTGTATTGTTGTTGAAGGGGTTCGTGTTGGAAAACAAGCAGTATTGGGCGCCAATGTAGTGCTAACAATGTCTACAAAAATTATTGATGTAACAGGAAGCGAGCCCGTTGAAATGAAAGGTTATGTTCCAGAGCGAAGTGTCGTGATCCCAGGATCGTATTCTAAACAATTTGCTGCAGGAGAGTTTCAAGTACCTTGTGCCTTAATTATTGGACAACGAAAAGCCTCTACCGATTTAAAAACATCTTTAAATGACGCTTTAAGAGAACACAATGTAGCTATTTAATCTCTTTTTATTTCCGCTGTAAATCAGCGTCTTAGTGAATTTTTACATTTTTTAACAATTGTTTTAAACAAGCGTTTAAATTACTTGTTTAATTTTGTTCCGTTATGAAAATTGAAAACCCCAATATTTCTACGGAAGTCAAAATTAAAGAGGCAGCACGTAGAATTTTCCTAGAAAAGGGATTTGCTGGTTGTTCATCGCGTGATATTGCCGCAGAAGCGGGTGTGAACGTAGCCTTGGTAAACTATTACTTTCGTTCAAAAGAGCGATTATTTGATCTTATTTTTAAAGATGAGTTTGACAATTTTTTCTCCACAATGGTAGAAACTTTCTCGTCTGACCAATTAAATTTAAAAGAGAAATTAAAGATCTTCATTAGTCATGAAATCGACTTCTTGTGCAAGCATCCAGATTTACCTCAATTTTTGTTGACTGAATTAAAACGATGTGACGACAATTCAACAGAACATTCTGATAAATTTTCAAAAATTTCATCCACAGGTGTTTTTGCTGAATTTCAACAAGCACAGGCGGATGGTAAAATTCGTGAAATCGATTTATTAAGTCTATCGCTTCTCGTTATGTCGAATTGCCATTATCCATTTTTAGGTCGTGGTATGATCATGTCAATTCACCAAATCAACGAAGATCAGTTTTTAGCCCACATGGAAAAGCACAAAGAATATGTTTCCGAAATGCTGATCAATTATCTCTTTATAAACAATGAAAACAAATAATCTCCAATGAAGAAGTACTTTTATGCTTTGAGTTTCCTCTTTCCGATTGCAATTGGAAATGCTCAAATGTTAGATTTAGAGACCTGTCTAAAAATGGCTGATACGGCCAATCTAACCATCCGAAATGCGCGCCTTAACAATCAAATTAACGACAACGATAGAAGCGCATATTTAGCAGCTCGTTTACCTAAACTATCAATTGCTGGCGACTACAAGTACAATGCTATTCTACCAGGTCAATTAATTCCGGCTTCTGCATTTGGAGGTCCCCCAGGACAATTTATTACCGCACAATTTGGTGTTCCATTTAACTTGAGCACAAGTGCTCAGTTGACACAAGTCATTTATAATCCACAAGTGAATTACGGATTGGCAGCTTTGAAAATCAACACTGAAATTGTTAAGATTCAAGAAGGCATGACTACGCAAGACATTAAGTATCAAGTTGCCAGTACATTTTTTAATTTACAAGCGATCAACAAACAGCTTAATTTCATTGATGAGAATTTATTGAACATGGATAAATTAATTCAGCAGACCGAACTATTGGTCAATTCTGGACTTCGTATTCAAACAGAAGCTGATAAATTAAAAATCAACAGATTAACGCTCGTCAATACGAAAGAAACGTTAACTGCCACAAAAAAACAATTGGAGTCATTTTTAAAAATTTTAATTGGAAAGCCTGTTGATCAGACACTTAGCGTTCAAGAGGATGCAATTGGTGAGAATACAATTTTAGTAGACCCCAACAATATCAATCACCCAGAACTTGAATTATTGGCAATGCAGCAAAAGATGAATGCAGAAGAACGAAAAGGAACAACGATGTCGTACTTACCAAATTTAACGGCGTATGGAGTTTACAATTACACTTACAATATTCAACCAGAAACAGACAATGCAGCAGCTTTTAGAACAGGAATTAATTCAGCCGCAATTGGTTTAAAATTAGATTGGGTACTTTTTGATGGAATGGAAAAATACAACAAAAATAAGTCAAACAAATTAAAAGCATTGCAACTAGAAAATGATTTGGAGACCACTAAACTGCAATTAGAAATGCGCACTGAAAACCTAAAAATGCAAATAAGTGTTCAACAAAATTCATTAGAGATTGCGAAGGAACAAATCACTTTAGCACAAAACGTGTACAATCAAACAAAGTCACAGTTTGAACAAGGCACTGCAACAACAAGTGAGCTAATTGTAAATGAAAATAGCCTTCAACAAGCACAAACAAACTTAGTATCTGCTTACATCAATTTGCGACTTGCAGAACTAGAATATTTAAAATCAATCGGAAACATCAAATAATAGAAAAATGAAAAGAGTTATCACCATTTCAGTAATTACAATTGCTTTGTTGGCATTAATCGTCTCCAAGTTAATGTCGAATAAAAAAGATGCAGAAGCAAAAATTTATATTCACGATATTAACACTGCAGTTTTTGTAGAAGCTTCTTCCCCATCAATTCACACCTTCGAAAATTCATTTAATTTTCTTGGAACTTTTGAAGCTGCCAAACAAAACATTATCAGTTCAGATGCTCAAGGAAAATTGATTCGTTTAACATTTGAAGAAGGAACACGTGTTTCTCAAGGTCAGTTATTAGCAAAAGTAGATGATGAGCTTCTTAAACTTCAATTAAATAATGCGCTAGTGCAGATCGAAGGCTACCAAAAAGACGATGAGCGCTATTCAAAATTGGTAAATGACAACGCAGTGCCAGCAGTTCAGGTTGAGAAAAATAAGTTGGGACTTCGATCAGCAATCATTTCCAAAGAACAAGTTGAAAAACAAATAAAAAACACCAACATTACGGCCCCATTCTCTGGTGTAATCACTAAAAAAATGGTAGACCTTGGCTCATTTCTAGGATATGGGACTCAAGTAGCAGAGATTACTGATATTTCTTCTCTAAAACTAACTATCAGTGTTCCTGAGCGCGATATCTTAAAATTCACTTTAGGACAACAAGTTAAAGTAAGCGCGGATATCTATGGAACGAAAGAATTTACAGGAAAAATTTCTAATGTTAGTGTTCAAGCTGATAAGTCACATAATTTTAAAGTTCAAGTGCTCGTTAGCAATGCAAAATCTGAGCTAAGATCAGGAATGTATGGCTCAGCTTCACTGATGAACAAAGAAAGTAAAACTGCATTGTCAATTCCAAGAAAGGCATTGGTTGGATCAACAAAAAATCCGCAAGCGTATGTTATCAAAAATGGAAAGGCAGTGCTAACATCATTCTCGTCGGGCGCATCAGATGGAGATTACATTGAAGTAGTTTCAGGGATTTCAAAAAACGATCAAATTGTTGTTAAAGGTCAAGTAAACCTACAAAACAACTCAAACGTTAAAACAAAATAAGACATTCAAGATGACACTTACAGAATTATCCATAAAACGTCCTTCCTTCATTATCGTAATTTTTACGATTTTAATTGGCGGAGGACTGATCAGCTACAACCAGCTGAGTTACGAGCTTTTACCCGATTTCTCGCCCCCTATCTTAACGGTGCAAACCTTATATCCGGGTGCTTCGCCTGCAACAGTTGAAAGTCAAGTTTCTAAGCCATTGGAGGATGCGCTCAGCGGATTGGAAAACATCAAAGAAGTGACCTGTTTTTCATTAGATAATGCTTCAGTTGTGATGCTAGAGTTTAGCGCATCAACTGATATTGATAAAGCGTTGGAAGATGCACAAAGAAAAATTAATAATAGATTAAGTCAATTACCAGAAGGTGCAGAAGCACCAATTGTAGCCAAGATTGAGCCAAATGCTGCACCAGTTTTGCAAGTTTCTGCTATAGCGGAGAAAATGGATGATTTGGATTTCAAACAATTGTTGGATGATCAGCTATTGCCTTCAATTAAACAAACACCGGGTGTTGCTGAAATTCAATTAATTGGTGGAATATCGAGAGAATTTAGGGTAAATGTTGATAAGGAGAAAATGAAGCAATTTGGTTTATCACTTTCTCAGATTAACCAAGTTGTTGCTAGTTCAAACATTGAATTTCCAACAGGAAAAATAAAAAATACAGATGAGCAAATGACAGTTCGTTTGGCTGGTAAATTTAAAACAATCACAGATCTTCAAAACTTAATCATATCGTCCAATGGAACATCCACAGTGCGACTGAGTGATGTTGCGGAAGTTATTGATGGCAAAGAAGATCAAGTAGCTGTTGCCCGATTAAATGGCCAAAATGGTGTTGGTTTGCGTATCATGAAACAAAGTGATGCAAATGCTGTTGATATGGCAAAAGCAACTCAAGAGAAGTTCAAAGAACTTGAGAAAAAATACGAAGCAGAAGGAGTTAAATTTAAAATTGCTGTTGACACTTCAATTCCGACTTTGGAATCGGTGGACGCTGTACTTCATGACCTAGTGATTGCTGTTCTTTTGGTTGCAGCAGTAATGTTATTGTTTTTACACACGCTGCGAAATGCAATAATTGTATTGATAGCCATTCCAGCTTCGTTGATTTCTACCTTCATTGCAATGTACATGTTGGGCTACACATTGAACTTAATGACTTTGTTGGCAATGTCATTGGTAATTGGTATTCTAGTGGATGATTCTATCGTTGTGCTTGAAAACATTTATCGACATCTGAAGATGGGTAAAAAACCCCGGATAGCAGCATTAGAAGGACGGCAAGAAATTGGATTTACTGCACTTGCAATCACCCTAGTCGACGTTGTTGTTTTCTCTCCGGTAATGTTTATCGAAGGTACAATTTCTGATATTTTACGACAATTTTCAGCCGTGGTGGTGGTCTCGACCCTTATGTCATTATTCGTTTGTTTTACCTTAACACCATGGTTAGCATCTCGCTTTGCGAAAGAAATCCACTTGAATCCAAAAAACCCATTTCAAGCATTTTTGTTGTGGTTTGAAAAAAGAGTTACCATTTTTACAAATCAGTATGTGAAATTAGTAGCTTGGACACTTCGCCATAAAATTATTACCACGGTGGTAATCATAGGGATTTTCTTCGGTAGTTTTTACACAATGACCCTAGGTATTGTAGGTCAAGAATTTGTTGCACAGGGCGACGAGGGGAAATTTATGGTGAAATTAAAGTACGATAAAAGCACCACTTTTGAAGAGAATAACAAAACCTCGTACGAAATCGAACAATTAATTTTAGCCCAAAAAGATGTTGTGGATGTGGTTTTCTCAAATGTAGGAGGACCATCATCTGGTATGGGAGCTGCAGCATTTGGCTCAGAAAATAGAACTGAAATCATGGTTGAAATGAAAAAAGGAATGCAATTTACGTATCCTACGATTCAATACATGAGTGAAATTCGAAATAAGATTGTCGATAAATTTCCCGGAATTGAAGTCAAGGCTCTGAATATGGGAATGGTAAATTCAGAAGAAGCACCGATAGAGATTTTTCTGTCATCTGATGACAAAGAACTATTGATGAAAGAAGCTATTCGTTTGAAGGAAACTATCAAAGTAATCAAAGGCGCAAAAGATCCAAATATTTCAACAGAAGACGTTGCTCCAGAAATTCGAGTTGATTTAGATCGAGAAAAAATGGGACAATTGGGCTTACCGGTTGCTTCTGTTGGTCAGCAGTTACAAAATGCGCTATCAGGAAATGATGATTCACAATTTGATGTAAATGGTGATGAATTTGGTATTCGTGTAATGGTTGATAAATTTGATAGAAAAAATACCAATGATATCAAAAACATGACGTTCATGACGAATGATGGCAAACAAGTTCGATTATCAGAATTTGCTAACATCACCGTTGATAATGGTTATGGACAGTTGGAGCGTAAAAATCGAATTTCGAACACTACTATTCGTGCCTATGTGCAGGGCACTGCCGCAGGAAATGTAGCAACTGAAGTTGAAAAATACCTTAAGAAAAATCCTTTGGACAAAAATGTACGTTTGCTGTGGGGAGGTGAAGTAAAACGTGCCAACGAATCATTTGGAGCGTTAGGATTAGCAATGTTAATTGGTTTAATATTGGTTTACCTTATTATGGTTGCTTTATACGACAACTTCATTTACCCATTCGTGGTTTTGTTCTCCATTTTTGTTTCAATGATTGGTGCCATTCTTGCGCTAACATTATCTGCCTCAAGCATGGGAGTTTTCACAATGCTTGGAATGTTAATGCTTCTGGGACTAGTAGCTAAAAATGCAATTTTGATTGTCGATTTTGCCAATCATTTAAAAGCTCAAGGCAACTCAACATACACAGCCTTATTAGAATCCGTACGTGAACGTATGCGTCCGATTTTGATGACAACAATTGCAATGGTAATTGGTATGCTACCTATTGCATTGGCAACTGGATCTGGTGCTGCATGGAAAAATGGATTGGCGTGGGTATTGATTGGTGGTTTAACCAGTTCAATGTTCCTAACGATTATTGTTGTTCCAATGATGTACTATCTAGTTGATAGAGTAAAAGATAAGTTTTCAAGAAAAAAACAAGCAGAGATTGCTTTTGATACTGAAGTTTAATATCAAATGAAAAATAGGGAATCCCGTCAGAAATGGCGGGATTTTTTTGTTGTCTCCGCTCCTAAACAAATTTATAAAATTGTGTCGATCGACACATTATTGTGTCTTAATTACTTCTGTTTAAATTCTCTGTAAATCAGGCAAATCAACTCAAAAAAAAAATGAAAAGTCTATTGCCGAGAGTGAACTTTTTTCTTATCTTAAAGTGATTTTAACATAAAACGTATTAAATATGGGGGCAATTAAAGACCTTTACTACATGGAGAATGAAATATCACTTTCGCTTTACTGTAGAGCGATTTCACATCCGGCAAGGGTGAAAATTTTGAATCAATTGTATGATGAACCAGTTGGATGCAGAAATATCGATTTAACTAAATGCCTGATGATGTCAAGAGCAACAGTAAAAAATCATGTTGATATGATGAAAGATGCAGGAATAATCAATATAAAGTATTTCACTCATTACTATCAAATTTCATTAAATCAAAAAGGAATTCGATTTGCTGAAATGATTCGACCTGTAGCAAATTAGCAAAATTGCTACGCCGTAGTAATATTACTACGCAATTTTTAAGATAAGGACGACCATTAATGTAAATTCACTTTCAACTTTTTTACCTAAATTCGCCCATAATTTTATTGCAAAAACATGAATTACGATATTATAGTTATTGGTAGTGGACCGGGCGGATATGTTACTGCTATTCGTGCGTCTCAACTTGGATTAAAAGTAGCAATCGTTGAACGCGATGCCTTGGGTGGTATTTGTCTTAATTGGGGTTGTATTCCAACAAAAGCGTTATTAAAAAGTGCAAATGTTTTCGAATATATTACACATGCAAAAGATTACGGAATTGAAGTGAAAGACTATTCTGCTGATTTCGGTGCCATGGTAGATCGATCTCGCGGGGTGGCAAATGGCATGAGTGCAGGAATTCAATTCTTGATGAAGAAAAATAAAATTGATGTCATTAAAGGATTTGCAACAATTAAAGCAGGAAAAAAGATTTCCGTGAAAGCCGAAGATGGCACAGCAACTGAATATACAGCAAGTAAAGGAATCGTTATCGCAACAGGTGCTCGTTCGCGCGAGTTACCAAATTTGCCGCAAGATGGAGAAAAAATTATCGGTTATCGTCAAGCAATGACACTTAAGACACAACCTAAGAAAATGGTTGTTGTTGGTTCAGGTGCTATCGGTGTTGAGTTTGCTTATTTCTACAACTCAATTGGAACAGAAGTGGTGGTAGTGGAATATTTACCAAACATTGTTCCTGTTGAAGACGAAGAAGTGTCTAAGCAATTGGAAAAGTCGTTCAAGAAAGCCGGAATTACCATAATGACGGAAGCTTCTGTTGAAAGTGTTGATACAAAAGGAAAAAACTGTGTAGTAACCGTTAAAACGGCAAAAGGCGAAGAAAAAATTGAATGTGATGTGGTCCTTTCAGCAGTTGGAATTCAAGCAAATATTGAAAACATTGGATTAGAAGATGTTGGAATTGTCGTTGATAAAGGACGTATTATTGTAGACGATTTTTACCAAACAAACATCCCAGGGTATTATGCTATTGGCGATGTTATTCCAACAGCAGCATTGGCACACGTAGCGTCTGCAGAGGGAATTATTTGTGTAGAGAAAATCGCTGGACATCATCCTGAACCATTGAATTATGGAAATATCCCAGGATGTACCTATTGCTCCCCTGAAGTTGCTTCTGTAGGTATTACTGAAAAAGCGGCGAAAGCTCAAGGATTGGATATCAAAATTGGTAAATTCCCCTTCTCTGCATCAGGAAAAGCAAGTGCTGCTGGCGCAAAAGATGGATTTGTGAAATTAATTTTTGATGCAAAATATGGTGAATTGTTGGGTGCTCACATGATTGGCGCTAACGTTACCGAAATGATTGCAGAAATTGTTGCAATTCGTAAGTTGGAAACAACAGGTGAAGAGTTAATCAAAACAGTACACCCTCACCCTACTATGTCTGAAGCCATCATGGAAGCAGCTGCTCAAGCATACGGAGAAGTGATTCACTTGTAATTTGCTCCCTAAAAATTATCAAAAGGTCTCTTTTTAGTGACCTTTTTTTTTCATGATTTCTTGGTTTATCGATAACTACTCCATGAGATCTTCATGCCAAGTGCCAAGTGAATACAAACTATTCACTGTTTACGTGGTTTTGTCCGATTTAAGAAAATAGAAGGAAATGAAAAATTGCTTCAATTTGAATGTTTTTTTAAAATTGAAAAGTGAGGAACCGTTATCTCTATGATAAGTTAAAAATTAGTGAGGGCTTGTTGAAAAAAAAAAGGTGGGATCTATCTCCATTTTATTTTAATAAATTTTTAGTACATTTGGCAGTAAACTCTCTTAAAATGAGCATTATATAATGGATTAGTTAAGTTCCTTTTGAAACCATCAATAGCATATGGAACTTAGATTAACTAGTAAACAAGTGGAGGCAAGAAACCACTAATAAAAAACAGGGCGGATATTGACAAGCCAAACGAGTAAGAGTAAGAAAAACAAAAACACATCAAAATGCAACGAATTTTTAGTATTCTTTTCATCGCTGTTTTCGTTCTTGGGTGCAAGAAAAATAAAACAACGGAAGTAATAGAATCTCAAATTAGCTACGAAATTAACGGCGTCCCTGTTCAGTTAACAAGTAAAACAGATCTCACTTTTACCTTTTCCGGAGCCATTCAGACTACGGGGGAAGAAATTCCAACCAACATTTTGTTTCTTAAAACTCCTCAAATGCTGCTGAAGGTTAGAGACTTCACGAATTCCAATCCAATTACTATTGGAATCTATGCTGGAAAAACCTACGACGGCTTTGGAAATGTAAAGGGAGTTGAATTTTCGTACACAGACAATGTCAGTACATTTTATGAATCCTCCTTTCAAAATCCAGTAACGGAAGTAAACATTCAATCAATAAGTCGCGATGGTGTTAAAGGGACCTTCAGGGCGTGGGCCATCCATAACCAAGATACCTTGAAATTTGAAAATGGGTCCTTTTCCATTCATACCTATAAAAACTAATGCAACGTTTTGACGTTGATTCATTTGTAAGAAAAATGAAAAAATATAATTCTAAAACAGCGATGGAATCATTGATGTTTTTTTTGCCTTTTTTTAAATAGGCAATTAAACGGTCAGCTATTTTTTGAACCATTTAATTTATTAAGTTTGGAAGAATATGATGTACTAATGTTCGCCTATACAACAACCGTTGTGCAGACAAGCGAACAATCGTAGCGCATATATATAAGTTAGCAACAATTGAATGCAAAACACAGATACAGAAAATATCAAACGATTAAAAACGGTACTTAAAGAAAAGTGGAATATTACTGCTGATCATTGGATTCCGCTTGATGTGCATGATATCAATGAAGAAATTGTATATTTTCCTCAAAATTATTTTTTCAAAGATTTCGGTTTAGAAAAATTAAAAATATTAATTTCAGAGATTGCTGAACACTCAATTTATCAATGGAATTGGGAACCAATACGGGAGGAGTTTTTCAAGATTACTGTTTCCGAAATGGTAGAATTTGAGAGCCTAGAGAAATATTATTTTGACGAAAATTGTAATTGGATTATTTACATATCTCATGAAAATACAATTGCAATCGGAGGACAAAATCTTATTGAAAAACTAACTCAAAAATGGGGAAATTGGTTTAAGTACCTTAACAAATGGGAAGTAAATTAAAAGAAAAAACTGTTGCTAACAGCCGTCTAGCACCAACCCTCCTATCCTTACTTCGAAAGAACGGAAAATTTAAAGAAAAATAATTTTAACTTCGGAACTATAATTTATTTAAAGAGTCGGGCCGAGCGCCAGGCGGCGAAACGTTACCTTTGCAGGAAATGAAAAAAATTGGAATCATCGGCTGTGGCTGGCTAGGCTTGCATTTGGCAAAGCACCTAGCAACGGAGAACAAAATCATTTGTACCAATACCACAAGTGAAAAACGGGAAACTCTACAAGAACTAGGCTTTGAAAGCGTTGAAATTCATTTTTCCGACGATTTAATTGTGCAGAACGACAGAAATCAAGCGGAAGTAGGAGAGATCGATTGTTTTATTATTTGTATTCCCTTTTCACGGAAAATAACGGATCAGCAACTACGCAATCGTTTTCACAATTTAGTTCACTTTCTTTCAGGTTTTGATCGACAAATTATTCTCATGAGCTCTATTGGGATCTATCCAGAATCAACTGCTGAAATTGACGAAAGCACCTTTGACGACAAAGAATTGAATCCGCAGATGTTGTTCATTGAAAATTTATTTCAGAACAATTTCCCAAACTCAAACATTCTGCGACTTGGAGGATTGATGGGTGCTAATCGTATTTTTAGCAAATATGCAAATGGTGATTTAAGTCAAGTAGTGAATCATGTTCATTACCAAGATATTTGTTGCGTTGTTGAACGAATGATTGAGAATAACACGAATGCTAAAATCTATAATGTCGTTGCGCCATTGCACCCCTCAAAACAAGAAATCATCAACTACCAGACGAAAAAAGAGGAATTTTTTGAGGTCAATTCCAAGTTCGGAAAAACGGTATCTTCAAAAAAACTTCAGATAGAACTAGCGTATGATTTTATACTTCCAGATCCTGTTAAATTTGCGGAAGTGTAACAATATAGTGGTCATTTCAGTAGTCAGCAACTCCTACTCTCGCTGTTCAAAAAATCGATTCGCGCTTGATTATTTCTATCTTTGATTACGAGGATGGAACTTTTATTCGATAAATTTGTAAAGCTGCTGCATGAAATGTGGAACAATGGGTTTAGTTTAACTCATTTCCTTATACTGTTCATTTCCACTGCATCACTGTTAATGCTTGAGCTCGCTTTTGAAGGCTGGAATAATTCTTCGCTCAAGAAAATCCTTGCGTTTAAAAAGTCGACCAGAATCGATATTATTGCTTGGCTGATAGAATCTATCAATATTTTTAGCTTATTTTCTATTACACTTTCATTTGGAGTTTGCTATTATTTGGTGGGGCAAATTCAAAATTCCTTTCAGGTTGATTTCAAAATTTCAAATCCCAGCCTTCAATTTACGGTCATTTTTATTGTCTCCGATTTCAAGGGATACATCAGTCATTTTGTGTTTCATAAATCCACATCACTGTGGCAATTGCATTCGTTTCATCATGCCGCGACGAATTTCAATATTTTAACGAGGCAGCGTGGCCATTTTCTTGAAGCGGAAATCAAACGATTTTTTGACGTCTTGCCTTTTGTGATTTTTGGTGCGCCAATTGCCACGTATTTCATCGTCTTAATTTTATCAGAAGTGCATCAGATGTTGTTGCATTCAGCTAGTAACTCGGATTGGGGATTTGTTGGAAGAAAGATTCTCGTTTCACCAGCTGCACATCGCGTCCATCATTCAATTGATCCAAAGCACTTTAATAAAAACTTCGGCGTTACGTTTATTTTTTGGGACATTCTCTTCAAAACCTATCATCCTAAAACCGACATTGTTGAGATCGGAATTCCCAATAACCCCTACAATAAAGGATATTTTCGAGATGTACTACTTTGTCAATGGTTGTTTCTGAAATCGGTGTTGAATTCTATAAAAAATAGCGTGCTTTATCTGCTGCTGATCAAAAAAAGAAAATTAAACTGATAGTAAGTGTAACAAAAGTTTGCTTGAGTTTGTTTTAAGAACATATCCATCGCAATGTTATGCTTTCTAAAAATTCAATCACTCGCTTTTTTCAATACCTCTCATTTTTTGTCATTTCATTTTCGTCAAATGCTCAACAGATACAAATGAACTATGAACCCACAGGACAAATTGTTTGTTTTCATTGGGATAGCCTTTTTATTTATACCGACACTACTTCCCTATTTGCAGTGTACGACAACTATGGAACGAGAAGCGATTATGACCGCCGAATAAAACAATTTGTTAGAAAGCAAATTCAAGTAACGACATCAGATACTGCAATTTTCATTGGCGAATTTATTCCATTGAATGATGGATTTGGTTCAAAAACGCAAGAAAAATGGTACATCGAATGGTGTATTTTAAATTTATTGAAAGATCGAAAACTAAAAATTTATGACAAAGAGCATCAGTTAGTTCAAAACATCGTAAAAAAGAAAGTCAAAAATAAAAAAAATGGTTTTGAGAAACTTTCGTACATCAACAAGGCAACAAAAAAGGAATTGTTTTATGAAGTGACAAAATTCAGGTCGATGGGGATTTCATTTTAGTAGTATAATTTCATTGTTTAGTATGTCATTTTCACTTTTATAAAGCAAAAAAGGGCAAATCGCTTTGCCCTCTTCAATTTTCGAACGATAATATTATTTAGCGTTTAGGTCAATTAATTTATAAGAAAGACTACCCATTAATTTATAAGAAAGTGCATCTTTTTTTTCTCCAAACCAGAACATTCCATTCTTTGGGCCTTCACTTATGTCCTCAAGTTCAATATTCGTAAAGCCTGGAATAATTAATTTCTTCATACCTAAGTTCTCTTCAGTTTTACCAATCGTGATAATAACTGGAGTGAATTTGTCATTTTGCGATCCCCATGCTTGGTCATTGCCTGGAAGTTTTCCTCCATCAAAAACCTTTTCATCCCAGTTTACAAGCAAAGAAAGATCATTATTATTATCATAAAACGACCCACCATATTCAACCTTATAAAGGTTCTTTTTCCAAGTGAGTTCACCATCATTGTCAAATTGACAAATCAATAAGCCCCATTCCATGTAAGCACGACCTAACTCAAAAACAACAAGTTTTGAACCATCCTTTAGTCTTGAAACATGAGCAATTTTATAATTATAATCTAGGGGGACATCAATTGATAATTCACTTAATAGTTCTCCCTTGTTCATATCTACATCGCGCATACTAATTGAGACAAGCTTTCCATTCAATTCAGAATTTGAAATCGCATAAACCAAATTTCCTTTATCATTGATTGAGGCTTTCAATTCTCCAACCATTCCAAAGTGAACCTTCATTGGGTCTAAGGTTAAAACCTGACCATTATGATTCAAGATAACATCTTGAGTTGCAACAATCTTCTTTGCATAGACCCCATCAGCTATCAACTCCATTGCGGAGAAAATTGCATCTCCATTGTTTCCCTGGCTTAATAATTTGATCTGCAATTGAGATGAAGGAATTGTTGTCTTATAAATGTATTCTGCCACAACATTCGATGCACTGTCTAATACGCAAACAAAAGCAAGATTATCCCCCTTACTTTCTTTCTCCCATCCAGTTTCGAAGGGTTGAACAATAAAACTGATTAGACTAAAATTGTGATCTGGAGATGAAATCAAACTAATTTCAGGTGTAAAGGCCTCCTTAATACTTTCCTCAGAGTAACCACTAGCTTTCAAATCAAATATTATTTTCTTTTCTCCAATTGGCATTAGTTCGTTATTGAAGTTTTGAATGTACAAACAATTAGTATTACCTGCTTTTGAACCAACATGATGAAGGACTCCTGCAAAATGATTGCCACTTAAAAAAAATTTTTGACAACTCAATTTTTTTCCATTCACATCTGATAATAGATCATCTTTTTGGAAAATATAGTTTGGAGCTAGCATAGGACTGACATCTTCGACTACTTTTTGTCCAAAGGATAAATTATAAACCAGTAAGCCGAATAAAAGCACTGTAATATTTTTAATCTCTTTCATTTGTTAAATTTATGTGTGCAAAGTTAAAAATATCAACCAATACCTATGGCTACAAACAAAATAATTATCAACAAAAAAAAGGGCAAATCGCTTCGCCCTCTTTTTTAAAATGTAAATTGTCAATTCCTCAATACCCAATCCCAAACTTCAAGCCAACAGTACCTGCAAAACGAGCACCACTGAACTTGTTGTCAGCCCAACGGTAATCATACATTTGGGTGTCGGGATTATACAAGGTTTCCATGTATTTGTCATTATGAACTTCATAAGCAATACCTATTCCACCGAAAAAATCGATTGAAAAATGATCAGAAAGCCACCATTGGTGTCCAACATTAAATGTAAAAAGCATTTGATTTTCACTTCCCTTTGCTTCTTCTAGTGTGTTCGAATAATCAATAATTCCATAGTTGAATAAGCGGTATTTGAAAACGGGAGAAATATACAATCTATTCAACACTCTAGCATTGTCCATCGGATAAAAACGATAGCCAAGTCCCATGAAAAAACCAGCTCTTGAAGTGTTTCCAGTTGTATTTCCCCAAGGGTCTACGTGCGAATCATTCACCGTAACACCAAGATTTGAAAGTGTTGGGCCGATTTCGATATCTAAACTCGACATATCGTTCACAACATACTCCAAGCCAAAATTAATTTCACCAGGAATAATTTGCAATGGACTGAACTTAATGACATACGTATTGTCAACAATTTTAAATTCTTTCTTTTCGCGTTTCCGATCAACCACAACAATATTTTCTTGTGCAATCGAGATGAAATTTAAACTTACAAAAGCAAGTAGAACAATTTTATTAAGCATATTTTAGTTTTTGATACATAACGACGAAACTAATCATTTAGTGAGTGATTACTGAATAATAATTGAATCTTTTTTTGAAAAATGTTTCTTTTCAATAGAAAAATCTATTCTTCCCAGTTGTACGCCCCCCCAACCTACTTGGTTAATGAGCACTGAATTCCCATCTAAATTCTTTTCCTCAGTTGGCTTTTCAAGAAAAGTGTGGGTATGACCTCCTAAAATTAAATGAATGTTTCTAGTGCAACGTGCCAATTGAAGATCTGATATTTTATCGCTTTCGTAGGAATAGCCAAGGTGTGATAAACAGATAATCAAATCACAATTTTCCTTGTGCAATTTCTCCGCTTCTTCATTCGCTGCTTTAATTGGATCTAAATAGCGAGTTTCACCAAAATTTTCTTTCGCCACTAAACCTTCGAGCTCAACACCTAGACCAAAAATGCCAATTTTCACATCTCCTTTCTGGATGATCATTGACTTTTGAGTTTGTTGGTGTAAAATGGTGTCCGAAAAATCGTAATTCGCACACAAGAATGGAAAATTAGCAAACTGCTTTGCGGCTAAAAATCCTTCCATTCCTCCATCAAAATCATGATTCCCCATCGTGGCAGCTTCATAGCCTAAAATAGACATCGCTTTCATTTCTAAAATGCCACCATAGCGATTAAAATAGGGTGTTCCTTGGAAAATATCGCCCGCATCAAGCAACAATACATGCTCTTCTTCACTTCTAATTTTCTTGACCAAATTGAATCGCTTTTCAACACCTCCCATATTAGGAAATTTGGCGTGGTTGGCAGGAAATGGCTCTAAATTGGAGTGCGTATCGTTAGTATGCAAAATCGTGATGTTCTTGCTCTTCTTTTTAGAGTTTCCTGCGGCTAGTGATTTCGTTGAGACAATTAATCCCCCAGAAATCAATATCGAATTACGAACAAAATCTCTTCTCTTCATCAGAATTGCATTCTATTTTCGTCATTGCTTTGCAAAACACCTTGTGCTTTCACTTGTTCCAACAACACATCCCTTAACAATACCCCTTTTTCAAAAAATTCTTCCTTCTGCTTGAAAAATGTCATTTTATCGCCACCATTCAAGAGATAGTCCGATGTAATGATCCAAAAAAACGCATGCTCCTTGGTCATTCCTCCCACTTCAATGCCATCTTTCGTTACAATTGCATTCGACACCGTTTCGCCGCCACTATTCAGAATGTAAGCATGAATGTCTTTCAAAGCAGCAACTGGCATTTTCACCCAAACAACCTGATTATCGAACGGCATCACTTTAAACACATCACCCTTTGTGATTTCTCCTTTACTGAAAATATTGCGAATACCGCCATTATTGAAAAGTGCCATCACGGGGATTGATAAACGAACTGTTTGTGTTTGATTGACAAAAATGGCGTCTGAAAACCAATTATTCATCGTTCCGGATGGATTTCTGCTGATCACAAAATTCTCTTCTGCTGTCGCCAACACTTCATTCATTTCTTCATTCAACGAATCTGCATAAGGTGCTAACAAATCTGATAACGCATTCTGTTCATCGTTATTTTGAACAACAATTTGCTCCGATTGAACCGTGTATGACGACGAAGAGCAAGCCATAAGGCCTGCTCCCATCATCAATACAAGAATATTGAAATATTTTTTCATGTTGATTTATTCAACTACAACTGTTCTGGTAACGTTTCCTTTTGGAGTTGACAAACGAACCATGTAGGTACCTGAAGTAAGATCTTGAACATTCAATGTTGTTTCATTCACATTGATATCCGCTGCTGCTATCACAACACGGCCTGTAACATCTAAAATTTGGTACGAGGAAATAACTGTTCCATTGATAGCAATTGTTAAGTTGTCTGTTGCCGGCACTGGATAAATGGCAACATCGGTTGAAGCAACTTGCTCTGCCATTCCGGTAGTACAAGCTCCAGTTGAAGTTGTTGTTAAGTTACTAAAGTTGATGTATTGTGCCCATTCTGGATGATCAATGAATGGATTTCTATTTCCTTGAACACTGTATGCGTACTCATGACGTGCAATTTCATAGTTATCAGGAAGATCGGCTTCATGCCAAGCTTTGATCACACATGCATCTTGTCCATAAGGAACAATAAAGCTAATCACATCTGGTAGTGCCCAATTTGCACCGTTCAATCCGTTATAGGTTACTGCATGGTACATCATTGAGCGAGATCCATTTCCTTTTGCAGCGTCACGGGGTTCATAAACATTATTTCCTGCAGCATCATTTCCGAATTTCGTCTCCATAAATGTTGTGCTTGCTGTCACAACTTCTCCATAAGGATAGTTACTTCTAAGTCCATTCACGTTGATCATTTTTGTTGGCCAAAGGTTGTGTTGATCTGTATACGCTGGATGAGTGTCAAGTACTTCAGCACCACCAACTCCATGCATCCAAGAATGACAATAAACGTGCTCTCTAGAGAAATCCGTTGCTGTCCAAGTAAAATTATCTGGGAACAACGCTTTGTAGTCAGAATACAAGCATGTTGCAAATGATTGGCCACCAGTGGTATCTTTCACCTCAAACAAATTCATCATCGTTTGCTGATAATTGTAGTAAGAGACAAAAGTGTGTGGATTAATCAATGCTGTTAAATCAGCAATAAACGTTGGACTTTGAGGATCAATTCCCGCGTAGTAACTTGTCATTACTGCTGTATTTGCGCCACTTGAAGTAACTGAACCTGTTAAAGGCGTAGTAGTGTAATAGTTTTCAATTCCACCCTGACCGTTAAATGGATATACGGCAAAATGATACGTTTGATTTGCAATAATTCCTCTAGGAACAAAACTTGTAGCCGTTCCAATGTAAGCAACTTTAGCATTTCCGATAACATCACCTCTCAAGTAAGACATACCATCTGTTGGTGTGCCAGCTACTGGCGAGCCATTGCTCCATAGCACCAAATATTTTGATGCGCCACTTGCTGGTGAAAATTGTGCACCAATTGTGTATGCTTTCACATCAGGAAAAGTAAGTGCGGAAGCCGCTCCAGTTGGAGAAGTGGCTAAATTGTCTGTCCCTGCTCCTTCAAAATTCAATACGTATGCTGCTTCATCATCATCATCAGAATTGATTGTTAATGTAGCTATTTGCGTTCCTGTTGTACTTGGAATAAAAGATAAAGTATAATTTGTATTAGAAGTTGCACCCAAAGCTACTGGAACAATGTTCGTTGAATATGCAGCTGCTTGTGCACCCGTGACTGGAGCAGAGCTAATCGTTAAATTTCCAATTCCATAATTTTCAATTACAATCGGTGTTGAGGCTGCTGTACCTATAAAAACATTACTTCCTGATAGGTAGGTAACACCATTTATCTTCACGTTGATTTCTCTTTGTGGAGCAACATAGGCAGTAATGTCTGCAGTTTCACGAGGTAAAACTTGGTAGGCTGTATTGAATTGACCTACGACTCCTTTGATAGAAACAGCTCCAGTTGGAATCGCTGTTCCATCAATGTTTGTTGCACTTCCAGTAACACGAATATCGATTGTGTTTACTCCGTCAGTTACTTGATACGTAGTATTGGCTGCAAAATTTCCTGATTGAACAAATGTTACGTTGTTAATCATAATGTACTGTGCCTCCAAACTTTCGTTAATTGCAGTTAAAGGAACAGTTACTGGCTGCGGAGTCACAGTGGCAGGTCCATGATCAGTAAATGTCAACGAAGGACTAGTCATTTCCAACAAACCGTTGAATTCTGTTAAAGTACCTGTAACAGTAATTGAGTCATAACGAGCAATACCACTTGCACCACCTGCAGGGCTCCAATAAGCAGCAATTCCACCGGTTCCATCTTGTAAATAGCGGATTCCACCTAACTCACTTCCATTCGTAACCACACCTTTTACAGTAACAACGCTACCGATACTTGTACTTCTTGCTGTCGCAATACTCACTTGTGCGCTCGCCAATGACGAAACCAACACACAAGCTACTAACATTAGGTTTTTAATCATAACTTTTATTTAAAATTTAATACTATTCTTTTTAAAACTCGTAACTAATGGATGCGTTAAATGTGGTTCCCAATCCAAAGAAAACCGTCGCCGATGCTGCATCAAATGCACTTCCATTACCATTATTTCTGGCGTCTGAAATATATTTAGTATTTAGAACATTGTTAACAATCGCTCTAAACGACATAGAAGATTTATTCTTAAATTTTAGGGTATATCCAGCGTTCACACCAAGTAAACCATAGCCTGGGGCTTTCCAAGATTCTCGTCCACTATTACCGCCTGTCAAACTGAATGGATCAAAATTCGCGTAGTAACGATCAAAATAGGTGTATTTAATTCCCAAATAGCCGTTTTTTATAAATTCCCAACGTCCAGATAGTGCATATACAGATTGTGCCGCATCGCCGACATGTACGCCTTTTGCATCGAAAGTAAATTTAGTGCCAACAACATCAACTGTTTCCGCAGATTGCCATGTCCAATCGCCATAGGAAATCATCGCTTCAAATTTCAATTTTTTTGTCACATAATACGCTGCATCAACTTCTAAACCCCAGTGTAATGCATCCATTCCATTAACATTCGCACGAATAAACGTGGTAGGATCATTTGGATCTGGAACAGCAACTCCATAAGGAAAAGGCTTATTTTTCCAGTTGGTATAGTACGCATTAAAATCTACTGATACTTTTTTAGAACGGTAGCCATAGCCAACTTCAGCTGCGATAATTTTTTCGTTAACAATTTCTTCGAATAGAGTGTTTGTGTTATTATCTATTACATTGCTAAATAACGGTGTTCTATCTAAATAGCCTAAATTGATGAAAACATTATGATGATCATTAATATTGTAATTCGCTCCAGCTTTGGCCGTTACCCCCATTCTCCATAAACGCTCCGTTTGATTCCATTGCAATTCAGGTGACGAATGAGAATATGTTTTTCCATCTACTACAATTGGTGCATCCATTCCTCCTAGGAGATATACCGTATCGTTGATGTGTAGCTCTTTCTTTTGAAAATAATCAATTCCCTTATAACTGTTTCCAACCATGGATAGATTAACGAATGCCGACCACTTGTCGTTGGTGTACTCAACTTGTGCAAATCCACCTGCCCATTGCATCAAAGCGTCGCGATGATTATGGTATGGTTGCCATCCAAACTTATCACCTTGTCGCACCATTGGCGAGGTCGAATTTTGATTTTGTGTACTTACGTAGTAATCTCCTCCTAAAATATCATATACTTCAGTGTAGTGAGTTCCTTTATACCATCTATAATCTAGACCAGCAGCAAATCGCCAGTTTTTATTAATTTGAAAGTCTATTTGAGAGACACCTCCCACCCAGATATGATTGTTAACTGAAGCTCCAATTACTTGCGATGATTTTAATTCAGTTGCACTATAAGTATTGTCAATGTTTAAAGATGTATCTCCAAAAAATACAAAATTCTGATTATTGTATTTCATTTGATCCCAATCTAGCGTTCCATCAGCGGTAAAAATTAAACCACCTGAATTTCGTGCTTGCGTTCCTCCACCTCTACCAACAGAAACATAGGCTGTATTTGTCCACGTCAATTTTTCATTCACTTGCCAAAAGTCACGCAAAGTTACTTGTGGTTTATGAAAATAATTAAGTCGTTCGTTTTTTAGCTTTTGATTTCCATCAGCATCCGTTTCCATTCCATAATGTTGATTAAAGCGAAGTCCATTATTAAATGCTCCAACAGTATCAATACCCAATTTTGCTGCATAATCACTATCCCAATAAGAAATTGCTTGATTAAAAGTACGTTGTCCATGTTGTTGAGGTGCACCAAACGCACTTAAAGAAAGAATGTGACGTTTAATTTTCTTCTGTACTTTTAAATAATAAAATCCACCTAGTGTAGAAAGTCCATCAACCCAACCTTGACCTTGTTTATATGAACCAGAAAGTACTACAGCCCAACCGTTTTTCAATGCGCCAGAAGTATATGAAAAAGAAGATCTTAGAAGATTACCAGATCCATATTCTTGTTGAAATTTAATATGTTTCTTCCCAAAAGCATTATCAGTAATGATGTTCATTGTTCCCCCGACAGATGGCATGGCCAATTTCGTTGCACCCAATCCTCTTTGCACTTGTATTTGAGAAGTAATTTGATCCAAACCAAACCAGTTTGACCAATATACCCATCCATTCTCCATGTCATTTACAGGAACACCATCAATCATTACACCTACATTTCGTTGGTCAAATCCACGAATCGTAATGCGAGCATCACCATCACCACCACCTTGTTGCGTAGCATACACTCCCGGCTTAGAATTCAATACCATAGGCAACTCGCGAGAACCTAGTTCCTCCATTATTTCTTGCTTGTCCATTGTGGTTACAGCAACCGGAGTTTTTCGGTCTATGGCAATGTTTGCAATAACTTCAACTTCATTGAAAGCTTCAATTGCTCCTAATTGAAAATCCAAGGTTTCATTTTCCTTCGCGATCGTTACACTCAAGGTGTCATTATCATACGTCGGCATCGAAATAACTACCGTATACGTTCCATACGGAAGATCTTTAATGGAATAATTTCCATCAAGGTCGGTTTTAGATTTAAAGATAGGTGAAAATTGCACCAATGCTCCCACCATTGTTTCATTGGATGTGGCATCTGTAATGGTACCCGAAACTGTTGATGTTTGAGAAAACCCAAGGAAGCTAATTGAAATAAAGGCAATTAAAATTGAAAAATTGAATTTCATTGTACAAAGGAAAGGTTCAAATTAATTTTAAATCAAAAAAAAACTGCCTCTCTGTTAATCAGAAAGGCAGCTAATTAAAAAGTATTATTTAACGATTACTTTACGTGTTGTGGTTTGACCATCTTTCGCGGTCAATTTCACGAAATAAACGCCAGATTTTCCGTCTAAATCAATCGAAAGAACTGAACTTGCATTATTTCTCACCGATTTCACTTCTTGTCCTAATGCATTTACAATCTTCACTGCAACTACATTTTCAACATTTTTCAAGAAAAATGATCCATTTGTTGGATTTGGAAATACTGTTACATCACTTAATGTGATTTCTTCAATTGCTGCTGGAGCACAGTTACAGTTGTGGTATCCTAAAGATTCCCAATTTCCTAACCATTGTGGTGTAACACCATCCACTTGATATACAATATTACCTTGTGTGTCAGTTCTTGGAATTACTGCTGGAATTGTATCCCATTCAGCTAAAGGATTAAAATCATTCACAGGGGTAAGATCTCCTACTTGGATCGTAGATTTACGAATCATACCATGATCTGCAGTAACAGCAACATTTGCTGCATTATTTGGATCAAACATAGTTCCTGAAGCACCTGTTAATGTCCATCCTGGCGTAACCGTCATTGTATATGGAGCAACAGTTGTCCACGCTCCTTGATTAGTGAAATTTCCTGGCAATTGACCAATTTTTCCAAACACATCACAGACTACTGTTGTTGGAGCATTTGGATTTGTAGCCAAACCTTTCGCTAATAACATGGCATCATCACCATTAAAATACATTACATTGTTTTCCTCGTAAACCGGACATAAAAAATAATCTGCTATTACTTCTAAAGAATCCCAAATTGGAGCATCTTGACCAGTACCTAGTGGATCTCTTTGATCAACAACAAAAACCAATGCGGAATAGGGAGCAAGTGTTCCAGTTAATTGAACTGTTTTTGCTTCAATTGATCCTTGAGCGGATGCTGTTGTTGAACCATTTGAATAACGTTGCAAGAAATATTCACTTAAATCAATTGCTGCATTAGTTGGATTGTAAATTTCAATTGCTTTGTTGTTCGACCAGCCCTCAACGTACTCAGAGATGAATGGTTTTGAACAATTTTGTGCAAATGCCATCGCTGACAAAAACACGGTAATTAATGAAAGTAGACCTTTTTTCATAGATACTTAATTTATGGGTGAAGAATAAAATACAGAATTATAAAATGGCAATTGACAGATAGAAATATTCCCTCTTCTTAGTTGAAAATCAGGATATTGGTTCAAAAGCATTATCTCATTTAAATACGGTGTTCTGATTGATGTATGGTTTCAGTCAAATGAACTTCAAGGGTGACATACTTCAATTTATGGTACAAATTTAAGACAATAATTACTAGCAATTATTATCAAATTATTAACATTGGATATGTTTTTACCAACTATTTAAACACCACAGGTGAAATATGCTTACTTTTATTTCAAAAGATGCATACTATGACTATGATTTATTATCTCCAAAAAAACAGCACACGACTTTTCGCAATTACTTTTTGTGGCTTCCTTTTCTCTTCTTCATTTGCACAACAATTGTCAGTAGAAGCTATTTGGAAAAACTACGAATATGTTGACCAATCTGTTGATGGCTTTAATTCCATGAAAGACGGCATTCATTACACACGTGTTGATGAAAATGGAAATATTCGAAAGTTTGACATCACCAATGCTAAAGATCAAGGAACAATTATCGTAGATGCTTCAACCTTAAAATACGATGACAAAGCTATTCGCATGGAGGACTATGAGTTCAATTCAGACGAATCTAAATTGTTGATAAAAACAAACATTCAATCTATTTATCGAAGAAGCTACACTGCTTTTTATTACTTGTACGATATTGCTAGTAAAAAATTAACACCTCTTGACCAAGATCACCCAAAACAAACACTTGCTGATTATTCGCCGGATGGAACAAAGGTTGCATTTGTTTACAAGAACGATATTTTCGTTAAAGATCTTGCGAAAGGCACCGTACGAAAAATGACCGAAAAAGGGAAAAAGAATAAAATCATTAACGGCACAACGGATTGGGTGTACGAAGAAGAATTTGCCATTACGAAAGGTTTCTACTGGTCGCCTGATAGTAAAAAGATTGCTTTTCTATGCTTCAACGAGGAGAATGTTCGCGATTATCACCTTGATTATTTTAAAGATTCTTTGTACCCAACGGTGTATGACTACAAATATCCAAAAGCAGGAGAAGACAATTCTAAGGTGACCATCCATTTGTTGGATGTGAAGTCTGCGAAATCGACACAACTTGCGCTAACAAACTACGAGTATATTCCTCGATTAACGTGGGTTAAAAAATCGAATAAATTACTGTTACTTACCCTAAATCGTCACCAAAACGAATTAAAATATCACCTCTTCGATTGCGCTGCGAAGAAAATTGTAGACAAGGTTATCTACACGGAAACGTCTAAAACGTACGTTGAAATCGATGACAACCTAAGTGTCTTAAATGACGATATGTCGTTCCTACGAGCAAGTGAGGAAGATGGATATAACCATATATACAGAATCTATTTTGATGGTAAAAAGGAGCAAATCACAAAAGGAAAATTCGACATTATTCAATTGTATGGAATCGACAACTCGAATGAGTTCCTCTACTATTCGTCCGCAGAAAATGGCGCAATTTCAAAAGCCATCTACAAAATCAAGGTTGATGGTACTGGCAAGACGTTGATTAGCTTACCTTCTGGATATAGCGATGCACAATTTACTGCAGGCTACAACTATTTTATTAAATCGTACTCTACGGCAAATACGCCTACAGTTTATTCACTATGTGATAATTCAGGTAAAATGCTTCAAGTACTCGAAGACAATAAAGAGTTGCAAAACAAATTGGATGCATTAAAGTTAAATCCGAAGGAATTCATGACATTTGATTTTGGTGATTATAGCTTGAATGGCTGGATGATTAAACCTAAAAATTTCGATCCAAACAAAAAGTATCCTGTGTACATGACAGTATATGGAGGTCCAGGTAGCAATGAAGTTACAGACGATTGGGGTGGCATGAACTATATGTATCAGCAATTGTTGGCAGAAAATGGCTACATCGTTTGTTCTGTTGATCCACGAGGAACTATGTATCAAGGTGCTGAATTTAAAAAATCGACCTATTTACAGTTAGGAAAATTAGAGATTGAAGACGTCATTAAAACAGCGAAGGAACTTCAAAAATTGAACTACGTTGATGCTGATCGTTTTGGAATTATGGGTTGGAGCTACGGTGGATTCATGGCTTCGCTAGCAATCACCAAAGGCGCTGATGTATTTAAAATGGCGATTGCGGTGGCTCCAGTTACCAATTGGAAATACTACGACAATATTTACACTGAACGTTTTATGCGCACTCCGAAGGAAAATAAGGATGGATACGAAAAAAACTCTCCCGTCAACTTTGCGAAAGATTTGAAAGGAAAATACCTCCTAATTCACGGTACGGGCGACGACAATGTGCATGTACAAAATTCATTTGAAATGATCAATGCAATGGTAAAAGCAAACAAACAATTTGATTTGTTCGTTTATCCTAACAAAGACCACGGAATTTACGGTGGAAATACGCGCAATCACCTTTTTAACATGATGTTCGAATACACAAAAAAGAACTTATAATTTATCTTTTTAGAAGCCACGAATGCGCAAATGATTATTCTTAATTTGTGTATTCGTGGCATTTTTATTTGAAACTCAATCATCAATTTGACACTTTTCTAAATAATTTAGTCGAGTTTGATTTAAATTTGAAAATAGTTTGTTAACTTGGTCAACAAAAATAAAAAATAGCAACAATATCCCTTAAGCATGAGCGAAATAGCAAAATTAGAACTGAACGGAAAAGTATATGAATTTCCGGTTATTGGAGGAACAGAAAACGAAAAAGCAATTGACATTTCAAAATTACGTGACCTTTCTGGTTACATTACAATGGATCAAGGATACAAGAACACAGGGGCTTGTTCAAGTGCGATTACATTTTTAGATGGTGAAGAAGGAATTCTTCGTTACCGTGGTTACGAAATTGAGGAGTTGGCTGAAAAAGCAAGTTTCTTAGAAGTTTCATACCTATTGATTTTTGGAAATCTTCCAACTAAAGCAGAAATACAGCGATTTACTGAAGGAATTAATAAATACTCTCTGGTGAACGAAGAGATGAAAAACATCATCGATGGTTTCCCTAAGTCTGCTCATCCGATGGGTGTTCTTTCTGCATTAACAAGTGCATTGACGGCGTTTAATCCAAAGGCTGTGAATGTTGACAATGATGAGGAAATGTATGAAGCGATTTGTAAAACATACGGAAAGTTTCTTGTACTTGCTACGTGGACGTACCGCAAACGAATGGGCTACCCTTTGAACTACTACGACAACAGCCAAGGTTATGTGGAGAATTTTATGCGTTTGATGTTTGAATTGCCTACAGAGAAATACAAAATTGACAGTAAAATTGTTGATGCGCTAGACAAATTATTCATTTTACACGCTGATCACGAGCAAAACTGTTCTACTTCAACAGTAAGAATTGTTGGATCATCGCATGCTGGACTTTTTGCTTCGTTATCTTCTGGAGTATCTGCACTATGGGGTCCATTGCACGGAGGTGCGAACCAAGCAGTACTTGAAATGCTAGAAGAAATTCAAGCAAATGGTGGTGATGTTGCAAGATTCATTGAAAAAGCAAAAGACAAAAACGATCCATTCCGTTTGATGGGCTTTGGACACAGAGTTTACAAAAACTTTGATCCACGTGCTAAAATCATTAAGAAAGCCGCTGACGATGTGTTAGGCTCGCTTGGTGTGAGTGATCCCATTTTGGAAATTGCAAAACAATTGGAAAAAGTTGCATTGGAGGATGAATACTTCAAAGCACGAAATTTATATCCAAACGTAGATTTCTATTCTGGAATTATCTACCGTGCACTTGGTATTCCAGTAGAGATGTTCACTGTAATGTTTGCTATTGGTCGTTTACCAGGATGGATTGCACAATGGAAAGAAATGCGTGAAAACAAGGAGCCAATTGGTCGTCCTCGTCAAATTTACACAGGCGAAGTAAATAAGAAATATACTTCGATTGAAAATCGTTAATCGATATTTTTAAACATATTGAAAGAGAGCTGTGGAAACATAGCTCTTTTTTTTATACAACTACTTTACTCCAGGAAATTAGATCTCGCAAATAAAAATCTACCTTTCCTAGTAGTGAAAAAATTGAGTTTGAAATCTAATGTCCTCCTCCTCAATCCTCCTCCAAAGGAGGATGCAGATTTATTCTTCGAAAAACGATTCAACCTCCCAAGTAATCAAGGATAATGAGCAATCGATCGTGCTCCCCTTCTTTACTTTCTTAAAGACACAAAGCACTTCCTTTGCGAAAACTTCGCTTCTTTGCGGTTAAATTTTAGAACGACAGACTTTCAATTCTTAATTATCCACTTCCATCTTACTCGCCTTCTTCGAGCCATCGTACACAGAGAATTTTCTGAAGCTACATTCTAATTCACCATTGTAGACTTTGAATTTTTTATCAGGTTTTAATCCCAATGCTTTCAAACCTTCTTCGCTTGAAGAAAGTATCCAACATGCGTATCCACTCATTGAGTGCTTCATCCATGTACCAATTTCATCGTACATTTCTTCGATATTATCGCCCATTCTGATTCCATAAGGAGGATTGGATATCATCACTCCACTTTCACCTTCAGACGTAAATTGCTCGAATGGTCCAGATTTAGTTTCTACAAAACGACCAAAAGGCAAGGCTCTCAAATTTCTTCGGGTCTTCAATATCATTTCATCGTTGATGTCGCCACCAATGATTTTACAAGGTAAGGCTGTAATTCTTTTTTGAGATGCTTCGTAGATTTCAGTCCACAATTCTGCATTGTAATTTTTCAAGTTTTTAAATGCGTAATGTTGACGTTCTATATTAGAAGGAATGCCAGTAGCCAAGAATGCCGCTTCAATTAGAAATGTTCCAGAACCACAGAATGGATCTACAAAGGTTGATTTACGATCCCAACCGCTCATGCGAATTAATCCTGCTGCCACAACTTCATTCAATGGAGCTTCTCCCGCATTCTCACGATACCCACGTTGGAACAATGGTGTACCACTCGTATTTAATGAAATTGTTGCTTTCTTTTCTCGGATGTATAAGTCGAATAGTACTTGCGGACTTTTCACATTTACATTCGGACGTTCGCCAGTTTGTTTTCTGAAGGCATCGACAATAGCATCTTTTACCAATAAGAATGGGTATTGCGAATGCTTGAATAAATCAGAGAATACAGCGCCTTTCACAGCAAATGTTTTGTCGACTGAAAAAAGTGAAGCCCAGTCAATTTTCATTGCTTGCTTGTACAAATCCTCTTCTTGACGAAGGTCGAATTCAGCAATTTGCACCAAAACGGTAATAACACAACGACAATGCAGATTCAAAAAATAAACATCTTTCCATGTTCCTTTTAGCTGCACAGCGCGATTGAGCGCCACTACCCCTTCTTCGTAACCTAACTCTTTCAGCTCTTCGATCACTACCTCTTCCAACCCAAAGAAGGTTTTCAACGTTATCGTTAATATTGTATTATTTGCGGGTGATTTCATAACTTTGGAGAATTAATATCCTATTTTTACACAAAAGAACGAATTTGAAAGCAATCTTTAGCTATTTTATTTTTTTTAGCGTCCTATTTTTTTCTCAAACTCACGCTCAAAACAAAGTTGGATTGGTGCTTAGTGGTGGTGGTGCAACGGGCTTTGCGCACATCGGTGTAATAAAAGCACTCGAAGAAAGAGGCATTCCGATTGACTACATCACTGGTACTTCTGCAGGTGCACTTGTCGGCTCGATGTATGCGGTGGGTTGGTCGCCCGAAGAAATGGAGAAATTAGTAACCAGTCCTGAATTTCTACTGATGGCATCTGGTGAGGTTCGTCCTGCGAATCGATTTCTATACAAAGAAACAGATCCTAATGCTAGCTTGATTGATTTCGCTTTTGCTAAAGATAGCATCTTTAGAAAATCACTCCCCACCAATTTTAGTTCATCTGAATACTTGGATTATTTCATGATGAAGTTTTTGGGTACCACTGGAGCTTCTTACGGAAAAAATTTCGATAGTTTATTTGTCCCTTATCGTTGTGTTGGTTCTGATATCGCTGCAAAGAAAAGTGTAGTATTTAGTGATGGAAACTTAAATCAAGCGGTGCGAGCGTCCATGACATTTCCATTTTATTTAAGTCCGATTAAAATTAACAACGTATTATTTTTTGATGGTGGCTTGTACAATAACTTTCCGAAAGATGTGATGTACAACGAATTCAGTCCAGATTACATCATTGGAAGTAATGTTTCTGGATCCACTTCTCCTCCATCTGAAGGCGATTTAATTAGTCAAGTAACGAATATGTTGGTATTCTACCAAACCTTTGATTTACCTTGCGAGGCAGGCATTATAATTGAACCGAAGACGGATGTCAACACCTTTGATTTTGACAAGGTAAAGCAAGCCATTGATGATGGTTATCGTTCCGCATTGAAATCGCTTGATTCTATTGAGATGCACGTGCGTAGAAAAGTAACGAAGGAAGAACTCGCTGAACGAAGAAGTCAATTTAAAAGCAGAGTTGTCCCCATTAACATCAGTTCAATTTCAAGCAATTTCAATAAACGGGGAGAGATCAGTTATGCGAGAAAGTCGATGATTAGCTCGAATAAAAAGAAAAATCCTACTTTTAATGAGACCAAACTCGAAAGAAGATATTTTCGTTTGTACGCCACACAACAAATTGGATTCATGTACCCGAATCTGACTTTAAAATCGGATAGCACCTACAACTTAGATTTAGATGTAAAAAAAGCAAAGGATTTTAGATTGGAAGTAGGTGGCCATTTTTCGTCGCGTGCTGTAAACACTGGATTTATAGGTTTAACGTACAACAATATCGGTCGCTTTGCAAGTTCCCTTCATGCTGAATCGTACTTCGGCAAATTTTATGGGTCCGTAAAAACGGAAATAAATTTTGAACTACCTTCTATTTTTCCGGTGTCTACCTCTGCCTATTTCACTATGAATCGTTGGGATTATTTTAGGAGTTTTGCTACTTTTTTCGAACCAGTGAAACCTTCATTTTTGATTCAGAATGAAATGTACTATGGTGTAAAATTCAAGCACCCAATTGGAAATAATCAAAAGGGAACCATTGATATTAGGGGCTTTAATTTGCGCGACAATTACTATCAAACAGATAATTTCACGAATCAAGACACTACTGATTTTACGAAATTTGATGGTTGGAGCGCTAGTTGGGAGTTTTTACAAAACAATTTGAATCGCAAACAATATGCAACTAGTGGTCACTATTTCCAGATAAAATTTAGGTATGTGAACGGAATTGAAAGCACAACGCCAGGATCTACCTCACCGCTAGAGAATTTTCAATCAAAACATCATGCCTGGATCAATGTGAAAGCAGAATTTCAATCGTTTATTGTCAACACGAAAGCATTTCACCTCGGACTTCATGCAAAAGGCGTGTTCAATTCACAGTCACTTTTCACTAACTACACAGCTACCTTACTAGCGATGAGTACTTTTTCGCCAACGCCAGATGCAGAAACGTATTTCTTGCCTGAATATCGTTCTCCTCAACACCTAGGGGCAGGAGTAAATATTGTGTTTACTGTTATGAAAAATTTTGATATTCGTTTAGATGGCTATTTCTATCAGCCATTCACTCAATTGATTAAAAATACAGATGGAACTCCTGCTTATTCACAGCCATTTAAAGGAGATGCTTTTTTGGCGTCTGCATCAGTGATCTACAACTCCTTCATCGGACCGATTCGCTTCACGGCTAATTACTTCCCAAAACAAGAAAAGCCACTCCTGTTTCAATTCAGTTATGGCTATGTCTTATTTAATGAAAGAGCAATTCGCTAAATCCTTATTTCTTTTGAGTGATCGTTAAACGCACAAAGCGATTTTCTTTGTGTTCCTCTTCGGTACATTTGATATACTGTGTTTTGCATCGATTCTCAATCTTACTTGAGCCTTCCGATTTACACGTCATGTAAGCTGTGTTGATTCCACGCTTCACCATATTCGCTTTCACAGCTTGTGCACGCTTCATTCCAACTAATTGATTTGCTTGTGACGAACCTCTTGAATCGGCATAACCAGTTACTAAAATATCGAATACATAGCCTTGATTGTATAAATCTTTTAATTGTTCAACAAAAGCAAATTGCTCTGGTGTTAAGCCCTTATTGAATTCAAAATACACTTTTTGCTTATTCCAATAATCCAACAATGAATCAATATTTAAGCCCTTTACCTCAGCAATCGGCTCAATTACAGGAGGAATTGGCCTAGGCGGTGCTAAGTACAACCAAACATCATCATCCCCTTTCCCTTTAGAGCGATTAGATACAAAAATAGAACTTGTATCGCTTAATTTTTGATAATTGAAATCATCTGACGTACTATTTAACGGTAATGGTAAACGCAAAATAGTGTCGTAGCTCCAGTCATTAGTGATCGGAATATAGAAAACATCTAAGCCCCCATAGCCAATATGACCCTCTGAACTGAAATACAAAACACTATCACCAGCAATTTGCGGAAACATTTCATCAGAACGTGTGTTCAAACCTGGAATTGGTGAAGGATTTGACCATACTCCTCCAGAAAATTTTGAAAAATAGAGATCTGCATCTTCTCGCTGGTCGGCCATTTTCGAAAATACCATCATTTCTCCGTTGGTGGTCATTGTAACATGCGCACACGATGAAGAATCAGAAAAACCTCCAAACTCCCAATTATTGATCGTGTTGATTTTTTCTCCTACTCTTGCAGCATCTGCCCAATAAATATGAGAACCAGTATAAAGTTTATCTCCCGAAGCGGGAAAAGAAGCAGAAAAAAATACTTTTCCTAGCGAAGGAATAAATTGCAAGCCATTGATCGACAAATCTTTGATAGAATCATCTATGATTTCCCATTCTTGGTCATTCACAATTGGACGCATCAAAAAAGCTTCGGCTTTCAATCCAGCACTTGCAGCAAGTCCCAAATCGCGGTAGTTACTATCCAAGGCAAATTCTGAATAGTAAATAGCATTTTTACCGGTATAATTTAGTCCGTTGGCTTTTCGATCATTGAACGAAATCGTTTCTACACTTCCTTCAATGCGCTCTGGTGTGTTCAACAAAATACTGCAACTTTCTCTAAACTTCAAGGGCAGCAATTGTCCACCTTTATTGATATACTCGTTAGCTGTACTAAATGCCTCTTGGTATTGACCTAATTCTCGTTGATGAAATGCTTTATAGCGCAATAATTCAATTGAAGCGTTCGACTTCATTAAGTTTTCGGTATAGCTGAGACCTTTATCTGCCTGATTTGTGACAAAATAACAATACGCCAATTTCTCTTGATGGATTTGATCCAAGGTTCCGCTAGACGCTAATTTTTCAAAAATAAGCCCTGCTTCATCGTACTCAAAACGCTCATATTGAGAATCTCCTTCTTCGATTGTTTGTGAAAATCCAAATCCACTCAACAAAAGAGAAAAAAGGAATAGTTTACTTTTCAACATAGATTCTTATTTCGAAGCTGGCGTGTAGATACGGTTACGTTTCAAATAGGGAGAATTCGCTGAACTCGCTTGTTTTCCTTTTCTATTGATTTGCAATTCAAGAAAAATCTCATGCGAACCTGAACTTGAATTTCTCAATTTAGAAGTCGTTACATCATACGAATAACCAATTTTCACCATTTTGTACTGACCTCCAGCCATAATAGAAACGGCATCTTTCAAACGATATCCAGCTCCAAACCACACATAATCTTTGTACTGGCCCAAGACCGTAAGATCGAAGGTAAATGGACGAGCTTCAATCATTCTTAACACCGTTGAAGTTCTGATTTGCCAATCATTTGCAACTTGAAAGTTATATCCCCCCAATAAGTTGTATTGACGACACATCCAGTTTTCAAAGGTGTTGCTAAAATCATTAAAAAGGTCGCGCTTCACTTGAATTCCGTTTTTCACAGAAATACCAGCAAATCCTTTTTTACCGTATGCGTAATAAACCCCCAAATCGACGTCTGGCACAAACTGATTATTGAATCCATTGGCCATTGCAGGATCATTTTGCACATCTGTTGTTAACTTGGTAACATCGATAAAGTGTTGTGCTAATGTCACGCCCATTCCTACACGTAAGCTATGAAGATTATCTTTAGACAAACGAAGTCGATAGTTCAACATTAAGTTAACCCCCGTTAAACGCGTTGGTCCAGATAAATCATTGTAAATTGTTCCTCCAAAACCTAGATTCTTGCCCATGTCGGCATGCGTTGTCAAGGTCTGAGCTGTTGGTGCACCAGTGAAACCAGCCCATTGCTTTCTAAAATTGAAATGAATTGGAATATAATCCTCACTTCCTGCATACGCTGGGTTGATTGTTGCCTTGTTAAACATGTATTGCGAATTGATTCCCAATTGTTGACCAAAAGCAGTGAAAACTGTCGTACTTACTACAAATATTAATATCTTTTTCATAATCTGCTAATTATCTTACAATTGTTACATTTCCATTAATTGGTTCTAATGTTGAATCAAGTTGCAACACATAGAAATAGGTATCGGATGGTAAATCATTTCCTTTGTATGTTCCATCCCAAGGCACATACGTGCCACTTTGTTCGTAGAGCAATAATCCCCAACGGTTATAGATAGCAAGAGTAAAGTTTGGATACAATTCCAAATTGTGAATAACCCACGTATCATTTGTTCCATCAGCATTTGGTGTGAAACTGTTCACAATATCAAAGTCATTTTCATCACTCACCATGATCGTTACAGTATCACTTGTTTGACAACCCATGTCTGTAATAGAAGTTAACACGTACGTAGTTGTTTCAAGTGGCGTAGCGTATGGATTTAAGATATTTGGATCACTTAAAGATGCTCCTGGTGTCCAAACGTAGCCACCAGCAATTGAAGTAGAACCATTCAATTGAATAGAATCACCTAAGGCAATTGCAGCACCTACTCCAGCATCCACTACTGGATTTGGAGAAATAGTAATCGTGTTTGAAGTCACTGACGCAAAGTTTCCACAAATGTCTAGGTATTGAAGCGTAACAGTTACTTGGTCCCCACCTGCCATTTGGATTCCATTGTACACAGACCCACTACCACCTACAACTGAACCATTGAGATCCCACAAGTATGCTTGAATCGTTGGAGCATTGTTTGGTGTTGCGATAAAAATTACATCTTGACCTTCACATAATATCGGAGACAATGTAGATAAAACTACTGTTGCAGGTGTTGCCGTTGTAATGTTAAAGTTCACGCTGTTTGAACTTACAATACTAGGTGTTGCACACGCGGAGCTAGATGTCAAGATCAATGTAAGCACATCATTGTCAGCCAAGGTACTTGACGTGTAAGTTGAAGTTGTTTGCCCAGTAGAAACACCATTCAAGAACCAATCATACGTTGGTGCAGCACCTCCGTTGACGATATTAGATGTTACCGTTACAGCTTCCGCTGGACATATATCAGTTTCACTAGCTAATATAAATGCAAATGGCACTAATGTGGTAGATGTTGTCATTGTTATCACAGCAGAGCTTACCGTTGCAACAGTAGCACAAACCTCACTTGACGTAAAGTCGACAGAAATCTGATCTCCATTTACCAAGGCTGAATTAACATAAATTTGAGAGTTAGCACCTACAGGAGCACCGTTTAAGAACCATTGGTAGGAAGGATTTGCTCCTCCATTTGTTCCAGATGCTGAGAAAGTAACTGTTTCACCAGCACAGATAGCAGTCGCTGAAGAATTTGCAGCTACTGTTGGAGTTACAACTGGATTTACATTGATCGTAATTGAATTTGATGTGCTATTTGTGGGGCTTGCACAACTTAAACTTGAAACAAGTGTAGCTGAAACAGCATCCCCATCTGTTAAAGTAGTAGATGAGAAAGTTGTGCTATTGGTAGCTTGCGAAATTCCATTAACAAACCAATCGTATGTTGGAGTTGCTCCGCCTGCCAAAGCGCTGGCTGTGAAATCTACTTGTGTTCCCGCACAGATATCAACAGCACTTGCAGTAATTGAAATCGAAGGACTAGCTGTTGCATTCACTGTCATGGCAATTGGCGCAGATGTTACTGTTGCTGTACTTGCACATACTTCAGAAGAAGTTAACTCAAGTGTAACGGCATCACCATTCACTAAAGCACTGTTTGTATACACACTGCTATTTGCACCTACAGGAACACCATTCAAATACCATTGGTATGCTGGATTCGATCCTCCGTTTGTAATTGCACCAGTGAAAAGAACATTATCACCTTGACAGATAGTAGTTGTTGATGCTTGAGCAGTAACTGTTGGTGTCACTGTTGTTCCAACCGTCATAACAATAGAGTTTGAAGTTGAATTCGCTGGAGAAGCACATGCTGCATTAGATAACAAAGTTGCCGAAACGACATCGCCATTTGTTAAGCTTGATGAAGAAAACGTTGTTGCATTGGTTGCTTGAGAAACACCATTTACAAACCAATCGTACATTGGCGTTGCTCCTTGGTTACTTGATGTTGAAGTAAAGTTAACCGCTGTTCCGTTACAAATTGTGTTCGAAGAAGCACTTATTGCCATTGATGGTAGCACTGAAGGATTAACTGTCATCGTGACATTTCCAGAACTAACAGTAGCAACCGATGCACATGATTCAGAAGATGTTAATTCAACAGTTACGATATCACCATTTAATAAAGAACTGTTTGTGTACACATTGCTGTTCGTTCCAACTGGAGCACCATTCAAATACCATTGGTACGTTGGATTCGATCCACCGTTTGTAATTGCGGCAGTGAATAGAGCACCTTCGCCTTGACAAATAGTTGAAGCTGCTGCTTGCGCACTAACTGTTGGAGTTACAGTTGTCACAACCGAGATCATAATTGGATTTGAAGAAACGGCGCTTGGCGATGCACATGCTGCATTGGAAACCAAGGTTGCTGTTACTACATCCCCATTCAATAATCCAGATGAAGAGAATGTTGTTGAATTTGTAACTTGAGAAACGCCATTTACAAACCAATCGTAAACAGGAGTTGCTCCTTGGTTACTTTGAGTTGATGTAAAGTTAACTGTTGATCCAGTACAAATTGTGTTAGATGAGGCTGCGATTGCCATTGAAGGCATTACAGCAGGAGTTGGAGTAACCAGTACATTCGCTGAAGTACTTTCACAACCATTTCCATCCGTTTGATTTAAATAGTAAGTTGTAGGAACACTAATAACTGGAGTTGTATATGTGGATCCAACTCCAACAATATTAGTCAAAGCTGCATCAGAATACCAACTAATTGTTCCTGCTCCAGATGCTGATAGAGATGTAGTTGAACCTGTACAAACAGATGCTGCTGCTGCAACAGGTGCTGCAGGTAATGTATTTACTATTGCGCTTACAGGTGTTCGCTGAGAAGCGCACGTTCCATTATTTTCTGCTACGTAGAATGTATATGGTCCTGCCGCTAAAACTCCAGCATTGTATGTTGCGCCAGTACCAGCCACAGCACCTCCACTTGGTACTGTAAACCATTGAAGCGTTCCTCCTGATCCAGTCGCATCAAGCGACACTGCTTCACCAGCACAAAATGTTTCATTTGTCGAAGAAGGGTTTAAAGGAGCAGGATTCACCGTTACCTGCACTGCAGTAAGAGCGCTCGGACAACCGCTAATTCCTTCAGATACGTAATAAACACCTGTTTGCGACATTGGCAATGTAATGTAAGTAGAAGTAGCACCTGTAGTAGTTTGTAAAAGGTTTTGACCAAGTGGGTCACTATACCAATTCAAATCTCCAGATCCACTACCAGTTGCTGAAATAGAAGCTACTTCATTTTCACAGATTGTAGCGCCAGTACCAACTGGTCCAACCAATCCAGAAACTACTGAAAAGTTGAAATAAACAGGTACAGACCAACCACAACAATTGTCATTAATTCTCAATCGAACACGGTAGTTGGCATTTACACCCAAAACAGGTGGCATCCAACTCGCTACTGAAGTTGTGAAAATTGCAATTGGCGTTCCTGTGTTCGCTAGTGGATCAAAAATAACCCATTCATAGTTTGCACCAGGTGTAGTTGTGTTCATATTGAAATTATCTCCTTCGCAAATCACAGGTGCCATTGAAGCAGCAAATGTTGGGAGAGGACGAGAATTTGTTACTAAAATAAAGTTATTGTACGAAGATGCACCATTTGAAAGGGTGTAAAAACCAGTTGCATTTGCACTAGTAATTGCCGTTGCTGATGCTGTTGTATAACTCGAAGAGGCAGTGTTTAGATCATTGATTACTGACATTCCAGCAGGGAATGTCCATGTACCACTTGCTTTCGTTAACGTTATTTCTGAGTTAGCACAACCGTAGTATCTTGCAGTTGTCGTAGGAACTGTTGCAATAACAACACTTGGAGAAGAAATTACTCCATCCGTACAAAGTTGACCTGCCAATCCAGCAGCACCAGTTCCACCAGTTCCACCAGTTCCACCAGCACCACCAGCACCACCAGCACCACCAGCACCAATCTCTGCATTACATGTGGTGTTTCTCGGACCACCATTTCCTCCAGAACCTCCAGAGCCTCCAGGTCCTGGCGTTCCACCTGCACCAGCAGGTCCAGCTAAATATGTATTTTGAGCTATTATTGCACCCGTATTACTACCAGATCTATAAATTCCAAAAGCAGAACCACCTCCAAAGCTACCAGTACCTCCAGTACCACCTTGGCCACCACCACCACCACCTGAACCACCATTACCTGGTCCAGCGTTACATACACCACAGTTTTGACTTCCGCCTCCACCGCCTCCGGCTCCACCTTGACCACCTTGACCATCGGCACCAGTACCAGCTTGAGCACCAGGAACAAAAAATCCAGCTACATGATTACCAGCAGGACCTACAGCTCCAGTTGCGCCTGAATTTCCTACATTTCCATTACCTCCATTACCTCCATCGCCACCAGGATCTGTTGCATTTGCACCAGGACCACCAAATAAAGCATTTGGTCCCCACGATGCGCTACCACCTCCACTAGAACCACCAACTGAAGCATTTCCACCAGAGAAACCACCGCCTTTTCCGCCGGCTCCACCGCCTCCACCATTTCTTAATGTTCCAGTTGCCCCTGGATTAGTATTTGCAGTAGTACTAGAATTATTGGCACCTCCAGGAGTTCCAGCAGCACCAAATCCTCCAGCAGCACCATTTCCACCAGGCGCCGATTCTGAACCAAAACAACATGTATAATTACCATCACAACTTCCAGAAAATCCTACTGCTCCAGCACCACCAGTTGCCCCAACCGCACCTGTTGTTCCATTACCTCCTGCACTTGCCGTTCCAACACTGATATCACATCTACTTATTGTATAATTAGTACAGTTACGTACCCAAATTCCATAATTAGAACTTCCTCTATTGGATGGATCTAAGCCGGTAACATTTGTTGTAATTATTCGCAAATCTGTTAAACTCCAATTTGATATTGCATCAGATTTAAAACCAATTCGATGACGAACTCCAGAAACAGTTTCAACACCAGAAAACGTAATTTGAGTCACTTGTGAAGTTGACTTCGTCCAAACTGGGCCAGCTACTTGATAAGCACCATCAACACTAACATTGTTTGAAAGAACAACAATTCCTGCTTCGGTATAGTTTCCTCCAGCCATGCGGATGTGCGTTCGCGTACCTGTTATCATTGTCATTGCTTGAGATAGCGTTTGGACTGGTGAACCCTCTGTACCATCATTAGCATTATTGCCCAACGTGGAGACATAAATGTAATCGCACTGTGCATGAACATTCAAATTAATCGACACGAAAAGGCAAAGAAATAGTACTAGTTTAGAAGTAATTTTCATAATCAGAAGTAGTTAATTTTATAGTAGAATAATTGTGATTTCTGGATTAAAATCACAATAATCGACGTAAATGTAAAATAAGATTTTAACAAATATTAGGATTGTGGACAAAGTGTTAATAACAAAAAAAAATCTGTTGATAACTCCTAAACCTTTGAAAAAATATTCACTTTGGTTTAACTTATACTTTATAGGGCGGATGTGGAATCCGACTTTATTGGCGTTTTTGGAATCCTTGTTGATTCTATCTGATTTTTAATTTCCACCTTCTCTAAGTCCTGCCAATCGAACATTTTTTTCTCATAAGGGAACAAATCAGCCATTTCTCCTGAATAATAAAATTCAAAAGCACACGAACCAAAAGTGTATTCTACATCATTTATTTTAAAAACAGATCCACCAACACCTGGATTTTTCTTTGGTTTGGATTTATTATATCCCAAATTAAATAGTGAAGCCAAAATTTCGGGACGATCGTCAATGACAAAACCTGCTTTTTCCCACTGGGTTTTAATTTGCTTTACAAACAACGCTGCATACAAATAGGAATAGTAGTGATTTTTGAATTGCACTAAACGTTGCAATCGAACATTCATCGTATCATTCAAGCCATTGTTGAAGACCGCCACGGAGTCGAAATCCAACACATGCGACAATTCTCTTCCTAAATAAAACACGGAATTAGAATCTTTCAAATACCGTTCTATATTAATTGCCGTATTTTCTTTGATTCCTGTTACACCGTAAGACAAGTTTGTTTCTAGGGCCAATGATTTTAGAGGCGCAACATAGCCCTTAAATTTCTCTCTTCGGGAATTGAAAAGTCGCACTTGCTCTCCAACCAAACAAGCTACAATCAATCGTGCTTCAACGCCTGAAACTCTTGCCGCTGAATCGATCCATTGTTTGTCCTTCGCCACGGCTTCTTTAAAATACTTCCACTCACTGATGTTCATCCATTCGTAAACACTTAAACCCGTGGTTTTTTTTCGCACTTTCAATTTCTTTTGCAATTGCGCTGCTTCTCTTTGATATGCTCGATTATTTTGAAGACGTAACTCTACAGCATCTAACATTTTTAGCGCCAATCGTTCGTCTTTACTTTGCTGGTATGCGGCTAAAATATGCTGTGCATTAACAGGAAAATATTCATTCAATAAAACAATTCTATTTAAAACTTCGTAGCGGTGTTTTTGAATTGAAACACTGTCTACTTTAAATCCTTCATTGTACTTGTCGTGCATTTCCTGAAAGTAGCGATTATTAGCATCTACCTTCCCTCCGTCTTTTGTCCACTCGAACTTCATGGCGAAATACGTTAAGAGTAAGAATGCACCATAAGCTGCTAGACCATAAAGGCCAATATTGTAGGGAATTCGAAACCAACGGCTACGGAAAAAACGCTTCATTTCAGTAATTTAGGACGCAAAAATAGGACAATTTGAACATAAACCAGCTAGTACCTTGAAAATGGCCTGATTTTTATGTACTTTTGTATTAGTTCTTTGGGGTCGACATTGGATTTGACAGCGATAGCGGTAGTTAAGTGTCAGCATGCAGAGGGTTGTTGTGAACCTCTTAAATATCTTGCAACGAACAATAATTGACAATACGTCATACGCACTTGCTGCTTAATCCTTCGATAGATCGATTGGCTTAATCCCTCCGAAGCTTAGTAGGTAGGACAAGTACTCTCTTCAGCACTCCGCCCATTAGTGCTGAAAATCGAGGGTTCATCCTTTTGGGCTGGTAAAAGTGACTTTACTAAGCTTTTATGAGACAACAGTAGATAAGTTTTGGTCTTGGGTGTTGCTGTCCGTGCCAAAATCGAAAATTAATCAGGAAATAAGCATGTAGAAAGCTTAAAAACTCATTGTTTGGACGAGGGTTCGAACCCCTCCGACTCCACAAATTACTATCAAAAAAGGAAGCAGCAATGCTTCCTTTTTTTGTTTAATTCGATTTTTAGAAGTGGTGAGAAAAGTTAGACTGAACTTGTTAAAGTATTTTTACCGAGTGAAATGCAATTTGAAATCGAATAAGAGGTATAATTTCATAGTTAAAACCTTAACACTTTTGCATTTTCTAAGAGAACTTTTGCTTCATTCCACTTTGGTAATTTTTCAGCGTCAATTGTTATTGTCCTCAACTCTTTAGCAATTTGTTTGCTTTTTTTCATAGCATTTAAATGTGCTCCACTTTGTGCAAATTCCTTCAACTCACTTTCACTTTCCCAAAGCGTCATTGTATAGTGTTTTGTCCAAATTCCACGCTTTTTAAATTCTTTGCAATTGGTTGTCTTCAATTGCTTTACAATAAAAAGTGCATTTGATGATAACGCAAAAAACTTTAGAGGCCCTTTTAGTTCAATTGATGTAATTGTAGCTTTCATAGTTCCATTTTCCAATTAAAAATGTTTGTATTATCTTGTAATGAATTCTCAACTAACCCTCCTCAATTTCCTGCTGGCTTCGATTTTTTCCAATTTTTCTTGAAATTGCCTTTCTTAGGCTTGGCATTAATTCTCCACTCTGGAGCCGCTCCTAATTCTTCTGGTAATTCAATGCGAGGAATTGCTGCTTCGATCAAGGTTTCAATTTCCGAAATATTGCGCATGTCGCGCTCATTCACCAAAGTAATCGCCTCCCCTTTTGTGTTGGCACGAGCTGTTCTACCGATTCTGTGGACGTAATCTTCCGCATCTCTTGGCGTATCATAATTGATGACCAAATTCAAATCTTTAATGTCGATCCCGCGACTCATCACATCTGTGGCAACAATAATTCGAATGCGTTTAGATCGAAACCCTCTCAATACCTCTTCTCGCTCCTCTTGCGTTAAATTAGAAGAAACACCTGTGGCAGGAAAACCACTTTTTCGCAGTACCTGAACTATTTCATTCACTTTCATTTTTGAAGAAGTGAAAATAATAATGCTAGAATAATCCTTGCGTTGAGAGAGAATGTGTTTTAATAAAGGTCCTTTTTGATTGTCATGAGCCAAATACAAGGCTTGATTCACGCCTGCTGCTGGCTTAGAAATCGATAAAGTAATTTCCACTGGATCTACCAACAAGGTTTTTGCTAATTGTCGAATTTTTGTCGGCATTGTTGCACTAAACATCAAATTTTGACGCTGTTTAGGCAATTTAGAAAAAATAGCCATTAAATCATCCAAGAAGCCCATGTCTAGCATCTTATCTGCTTCATCCAAAACCAAATGCTTCAGATGAGAAAAATTCACATACCCTTGTTGAATATGCGAAAGTAATTTACCTGGCGTGGCAACAATAATATCCGTTCCATCCACCAAAGCAAATTTTTGTTCGTCCCAATCTTTTCCGCTTCCTCCCCCATAAATTGCAATTGAACCAACAGAAACAAAGTACGATAAGCCTTGAATTTCCTGTTCAATTTGAATGGCCAACTCACGTGTTGGAACAATGATTAAGGTATTAATAGAATTATCTTCCTTTCCAACCATTTTATTCAAAATCGGAAGAATGAATGCAGCTGTTTTTCCCGTTCCTGTTTGCGCACAAGCAATCAAATCTTGATTGTTCAAAATAACGGGGATTGCCAGTTCCTGAATCGGCGTAGCTATTTCGAATCCCATGTGGTCAATTGCATCCAACAACTGATCTTCAAGATTTAATTCTTTAAATTTCATATCGGAGGTGAAATTAGTGATAAATAAGGAGAATGAGGTGAAATTGAGTGAACTCTGAATGGTTTGAAAAATTGAAAAGCACCACTTTTATTAGAAATAAAAACTTCAATCCTTATAAAATTATGCTATAAAGTTACTTTATCACTACATCTATTGTTATCTGATCAACTCGTAATGATTCATTATTCTCTATTTTTACCGCATGAATTTCATCTTCGAAAATAGCTGGAAAATTGCCCTTCAAAAAGAGTTTGAAAAGCCTTATTTTCAGCAATTAGTGACATTTTTAACAGAAGAATACAACGACAATAGCAGGAACATCTTCCCTCCTTCTCCTTTAATTTTTAAAGCCTTTGAGGCCTGTTCCACTGATGAAGTGAAAGTGGTGATATTGGGTCAAGACCCTTACCCAACAAGTGGACATGCGAATGGACTTTGCTTTTCAATAAATCCAGCAGTTACTCCCTTTGCGAAAAGTTTGATCAATATTTTTAAAGAAATTGAAGTCGACCTGGGTAAACCATTCCCGCAAAATGGCGATCTTTCTCGTTGGGCTGAGCAAGGTGTATTATTGTTAAACTCGATCTTGACGGTGCGTGAAGGTGCGCCACAAAGTCACCAAGGAAAAGGCTGGGAGCAATTTACCGATGCTGTTATTCAATTCATTTCTAATGAAAAAGAAGGAGTTGTATTTTTGTTGTGGGGTGCATCTGCACGAAAAAAAGGTCAGAACATCGACCGCACAAAGCATTTGGTGCTAGAGGCTGGACATCCATCTCCAATGAGTGCAAATAGAGGTTTATGGTTTGGAAACAAGCATTTTAGTATAGCAAATACGTATCTTGAAAGCAAGAGTAAATCAACAATCGACTGGTGAATTTCCGTTTTAATGGTGAAAAGTAGAACTCGTTTTTAGTTCATTTACCATCTCATTCCACAGAAAAGTGTAATTTTATAGCATGATGGCAGTAGGTCTTTAATTACAAAAAAGCCAAAATGAAAAATGAAACTTTAACAAAAAGATCGAGTTCTCCCATGGAAAATTCAGAAATTGACAGGCGAATAAAAAGTGCTAGTTTATTGCCAGATCCTGCATCTCGACTTGATACTGCAGAGGCAAAATTTCATCCATTGAGTGATCCTTCGATCCCCTTTCGCGATGAAACAGATGCCGCAAGTAAGCGAGAAAGTTTCGTTCGACTAATAGAAAAATTAGACGTCACAAAAAGTCAACGCTATCAAAGAACTGTTGAAGATACCTATTGCAATGTGTATTCATACGATTACTGCTATTTTTCAAAAGTTTATTTACCAACAGTTTGGTGGACACCCGAAGCACTCGAAAAAGTACTTGCTGGAGAAGATGTAGAACCGATTTTCAATGAAACAGTTGTTCCAATATACTCAAGCGCCATCCACGATTGGCTGTTGAAATGGGGACCTAGCTTTGGATGGAAACGGATCACTGATTTAGATGAAATGCAAACCCTAGTTAATAATAATGGTGGAGTTGGAATTATTTGTGCCAAACGTAAAATTGTCGGCCTATCTGGACACATAGTGCCTGTAGTGCCTGAAACTGCTACAAAAAAGGCCTATCGAGAAAATGGTATTGTTGTTTATCCCTTGCAATCACAAGCTGGAAAATTAAACTACAATTATTTTGCGAAAGCACGAAAAGATTGGTGGAATCACGAACGATACTCTTCGCATGTGTTCTATTACCACGATTGAAATTGAACATAGAACTACTTAACAAGCTAAAAGATAAATGAAAGAAAACTCGAAACAAAAATATTACTGGGGAATTGGTCTAGAAAACGAAACCTACTTACAATTTCAAGAATCAATTGATGTTTCTGGGGCATTTATACAGGAAAAAATTGGCTACGAACGTTACAGTATTGACTACAGAAAATGCTATACTTCTGGGAGTTTAACAAGTGTTTTAGAGGCAGCTTTCGATAAAAATAAAGAATACAAAGTAAGTCGAATGATTAACAGTCATTCACTCGATAAATTAGACCTCAACTATCAACATAAGACCATAGCGCGCACAAATCCAATTGTAGATAATCCAGAATACTTGGGTAAGTCGATTCTTGAAAATTTCCTTGAAGGACAGCCTTACAACATTCAAAGTATGATTACCCAAAAGAATAATCCTATGGGATCTGTATGCTTTGATGGCGATTCGATTGAGTTTGTTACAAAATACTTTGAAAATAGAACCATTGGTGAATCGTGTGATGAATTGAATGCAACGAAAAAATTGTTCATTGATACTTTGAATGAATCGAAAGTTTTAAGTGAACCTTTGGATTTCAAAAGTTATAACATTGGACTCAACATGTTTGTGTCTAACCAAGAGAATTTGGTATTGTTCAATAATGGAACCTATCACTTTCACATTACTTTACCCACACTGACAGAAAATAGTCGAATTGTTGATTATCCACATTTCGATGCCATGCATACCAACGCGATTTATTTATTGCAATGGTTTGAGCCATTTTTTATCGCAACATTGGGAAGCCCAGACATTATGGATACCATTTCCAAAAAACACCAACTCGACAAGCAATTCGCCTCTGGCTCCATGCGCAATGCAATGTCGCGCTACACAGGTGTTGGAACCTACAATAAAGCCATGGCGAAGGGGAAAATTTTGACCTATCAAGTGGAAGAATTTAGAAAACTTCTGAAATTTGAAAAAGAAGAAAACATCTGGTGGCGAGATCAAGTTGAAGCGGCTTTCGATTATGAACTTTTAGCAGATATTGGTCTCGATTTCAATAAGGAGAAGATGTATCAAAGTGGCTTTGAATTTAGAAGTTTCGATGAATTCCCTGCAAGTTACCTCAATGATGTGTTGCATGCAATTGTATTGATTTGTGAGCATTCCTTGCATGTTCCTTATATTACTTGGGGGCACGACAGTGTTGTTTGGAATAATTTAGTATTCAAATCACTAAAAAATGGATTCCAGACTGAAATATCAACAGAGGAAAAGAAAGAGGTACTAGACCTTTTGCAATTAATCAATTCTTCGGACGAGTCAACAATTGCGTTGAAAAATGAATTTGAAAAGATTTCCCTACTCGATGATTTTTTCTTCAAAATACTTGCAGTATTACACGATAGATACAAGGACAACAACACATGTGTTGATGCACTTTATGGGGAGAAAACAACCGCTGCACCTCGATGGGACAATTTTAATAAGTTCCAAATTGAAAAGCACCTTGAGCAAATTGAAGCAGTTACCATCAATAAGTAAAATCTAAATCCATTCACTTTCCAGCAAATAAAAACCCCCAGTCTCAATGTATGAAACCAGGGGTCTTTTTTATGGTTAGGATTACTTTTATTGCTTAATCAATCGAATCATTCCGATTCCATTTTCTGTTTTAACTTTTAAGATATACACTCCACGAGCAAGCTGTTCTATATTGAACGTAGAATTTGTTTCCACCATTACTAGCTCACCGCTGCTTGCATAAACAAGTACCTCATCAATTTCACTCGATGAAACAACTGTTATCTTATCAGCACTTGGATTCGGTTGCACAGACAATTGAAAAGTATTGTTTTCTTCTATTCCAATAGTAGAAATTGAAGTGCAATTTGAGGTCTCTGAACACGATCCGTTTGTTACTTCTACTGCATAACTTCCATTTACAGTTGGTGTAAATGATTGTGAGTTTGCACCAGGAACTGCTTGATCCCCATTTCCACAATCAATCCATTGGTATTGTAAACCACTTTCTGCAACACTCAATGTAGTTCCATTTTGAGTAATCGTTAAATCAGGTAAAGGAGTAATTGTTAAATTAAGTGTAACTAGTGAATCACATCCACCTTGATTTGTAAGTGTGAATGTTGCGGTGCTATTAGATGCCGAATAAGTAAGTCCATCTATCCATGTAAATGAAAAACAAGCATTTTGGACATCAGTGCCATAGGTAATGTCACACACTGAAAATTGACTCACAAAAGCATTTGCTACTCCTGAACCTGTCGCTGTTATTGGATAGTTTGGCGTACCAGGATCCATATCACTAGTGGCAGTGTGCAAACCAGAGATGTAAAGAAATCCATTCAAACTTTTGGCCATAGAGTTGGCATTGTCAGTATCATCTCCTCCAAAGCGCAATGCATTCAAAAAATCACCTTGATCAGACAAGGAAAGAAGGAACGCATCTGAATATACTCCATTGCTAGCAGTGAGTGTTGAAACCCCTGTTCCAGGATCCATATCCACAGCTCCAATAATTCCACCAGTGATCAAGAGATTCGCATTGCTCAAGATCATTTGACCAGGTGAATCAGTAGAAGTACTTCCAATGTTCTTAGCCCATGAAAAGAGACCAGCTGTGTTCAATTTTAAAATAAAAACATCTAAACCCCCGTTCGAAGATAGATAAAAACCTGCAGCACTAGGATCGAAATCAATAGTTGAACCACTGAATGAACCTGCTAAATAAACGTTATTGGCATTATCGGTAACCATAGAAACGGCATTCATAGCAGCCATTGATGCACCAATTGATTTCGCCCAACCAAAAAGTCCCGTTGAAGATAATTTTGTAATATACATTGCATTGGCACCGGAAACAGGTGTTAAAGTGCTTGTACCTGCTCCTGGATCAAAATCAGTTGCTGCGTCAAAATTCCCAGCAATGACAACAGACCCCTGACTATCAACTGTTACAGCATTGGCAGTATGAGCCCCATTTCCACCAATCTTTTTTACCCAATGAAAATTACAATCATTCGTAAGTTTTAATATAAATCCATCAATCATTTGAGCAGACATAGAAGTATATCCTACAGTTGGATCAAAGTCCATTAGGGCAGTGTAGTCACCTACTATATAGATATTTCCACTATTATCTACAAAGCCATCATTGACATTTTCAAATCCAGTACTACCAATACTGTAAACCCAATCTAGAAGTCCATCTGAATTTAGTTTTGTCATAAAAATATCTGTCAATCCAGCTGAAACTTTACTAACTACAGTTGATAAAGGATCAAAGTCTGCTGTTCCTTCAAAGGTTCCTAGAATAATTAAATCTCCATTGGGATCTATTGAGATAAAATGAGCATTATCATTTCCTATACCACCTAATTGCCTTGCCCAAAGAAGATTTCCAGTAGGATCTAGTTTGGTAACAAATACATCTGAATTACCAAAGCTTGTTAAATTAGAAACGCCCGTTCCTGGGTCAAAATCTGCTACAGAACTGAAATTACCTACTGAATAAACATTACCTTGATCATCAGTTGTTATGGAATTACTTCCATCATTTTGATCTCCACCTTGCGTTGCCGACCAATTAAAAGTGGGTAGTTGGGAATGTAAAGTGAAAATAGCTGAAAAAGCGAAAATTGATAGTACTATTTTTTTCATGTTAATTAGGATTTTCATCAAATCTGATAATTTCCTAACTGAAATAAAGGTTTCAATTCATGAATCGTCGAAATGGTTTCATGAATTGCAAAGCAACTAATTAAATCGATAAGCGATAGTCTTTTAATAATGCCTCAAACTGTCCCTTCAGGTCTCTAGATAACGAAACTTGTGACTGGTTATCCATCAAAATTGTGCTCTCTGCCCGCGTGTACTTTTTAATAAAGTTAAGATTGATGAGGAATGACCGATGAGGACGAAAAAAATTTGGTCGATTGGACAAAACATCCTCAAAGAATTTTAATTTTTTACTGACTAGAATTCTAGCACCATTGTGTAAGCAAACAGTAGTATAAGCTCCATCGGCTTCTAAACAAACAATCTCATTTACTTCAACGAAATGTAATCCATCAGCCATTGGCAAGGAAATTTTTTTAATTTCTTCGTTGATGAAAGAATCTTTCAAAATCTCAAGACGCTTTGTTATTGTAGTGATCGATTGTTTATCGATTGCTTTTTTTACAGCATTTTGCAAGGCAGATACTTCAACTGGTTTCAGTAAATAATCCATGGCAGAAACTTCAAAAGCACGAATTGCATATTGACTATAGGCAGTAACAAAAATTATATCGAAGTTGATATCTTCAATGAAATTAAGAAGCTCAAACCCATTGTATTCAGGCATTTCTATATCAAGAAAAACTAGTTGCGGTTGATGTTGCTTGATAAGTTCAACACCTTCTGGTACATTTGAAGCTTGGGCAAGGATTTTTACCTCTGGACAAAACGATTGAATAGCAGCAGCTAGAGAGTTTCGCGCTCTTTCTTCATCATCTATAATCAGTGCTGTTAGCATATTTATTACAAAGAAAAGCAAAGGGAGAATATTTCCTCCCTTAAATATAAATTAAAAACTAACTTTTTGTTTAACAATTTCAACACTACCATCACGACCTGGACTTCCTTCGCCAGCTTCACCGTCTTGACCCCTAGCACCTTTGACATTTGAAGTGTAGTTGTAAGAAACAGTAATTGATGGATCAACAATAACTTTGATTTTACCACCATCACCTCCTGTTTGGCCAATTCCTTTTGCTTCAGAAGTTATTCTACGTCCATGAGCTCCCATTTCAACAGGTGTATCAGGAGTACATCTGAAAACAAAATGCGGTTTCGTTCCACCCATATCAAAAATGCGGTATTCCAATAAAATTTCACCTGAAATGCTATTTTTCACTTGTTTTATTTCAACACGCGTATCAATTCCATTGTAGGGTGGGCCACTAACTCGGTTTTCAAAAGTGAATTCCCCTTCACCACCTGACATATCAGCGATTTCGTATTTCATCTTATACACTTTAGTAGCAGTTTTACCAGGGTGATATTTACTCGTTACAGTTAATGTAACTTTATCAGTTGGCGTTGGCTTGTATTTATTGTACACCATTCCCGGCTCACCACCTTCGATTCCTGTTACAACAACATTATAATCATCTAAGTACCCCTTTTCACCAGGACCCGCTTTAATAACTGTTCCATCTTCTAACGTTGCTACAACTGTATATGCTCCGTATTCTAAATATCTTAAATATTCCTGCGAACTTTCTATCGTAACAGATTTTACTTTTTTATCCTTAATTGAATAAATTTTTCGCAGCGCTTCCGCTTCTTCTGCTTTTTTTGTATTAATTGCATCAACTCCTTTTTGAACTTCAGTTAGATAATTTTTTATTAATTCTTTTGCTTTCTCAAAAGTTATAGATTTTGCGGACTCTTTATTTAATGAGATAATTCTATCAAAAATACCATCCCAATTGATTAACTTATCTACATCCTCTGGTTTCGCAATGACAGTGCCATCTAAAGCAAGTAGAAAGCAATAATCTTGGATAAAAAACACTTGCATGTCGCGACGTGAACCGATGTATGATTTTGGAAACTCAACAAAATCAGGAGTCATGTATCCTTTTACTGAAACTACTTTCCCTGCTTCATCTCTTGTGAAATCTCCCAAGCCAGTTGATGTTTCAGAGATAAATGTTGATTCTACAACTCCATTTTTTAATTCTGAGTACCATAATTTTGGTGACTTAGTAAATGGTTCAATCATTTCATACTGATTTGATGTTAGTCCAGTAGTTGATGAAACTGCTGCGGGAGCTCCGCTTGCTTTGTCAACTGCAGCGTTCAGTTTGTCTTTTAGTTTTTGGGAATGAACAGTCAAGGTGAGCACCAAAAATGTTAGGGTAAAAATCTTTTTCATTTGCGTTTTTTTGAGCAAATAAAATTGTAATCAATGAATTTAACTGATTTCAATTCATGAACAGTCGATTTGATTTCATGAAACTCTGAAAGGCAGAATTAAATCGACCTTAGTTCCAATTGCCAAAGTTCCATCATAAAGATCTGTAATCGTAACTGAATAATGTGAATTGTCATATAAACTCAACAACTCAATTCGCTTTTGAGTTGCCTTTGTTGCAAAAGAACGATGTTGGGCTTCTTGACGTTTTTTTATTTCCCCAGCTTTTTCTCTACCAATTCCATTGTCTTCGATCTCACAACGCAGTTTATCCTCTAACAAACTAAAATGAATTCTTAATTTCTTCTCACTTTGCTTGTGCAATAAACCATGTTTAATTGCATTTTCAACAAAGGGCTGAATCATCATTGCAGGTATATTAATGTGTTCTGCATCGACATTTTTTTCTACTATTAATTCAAAAGTGAAAGTAGCGCCAAAACGCAATTGTTCTAATTCTAAATACAATGATAATATCTCTATTTCTTCTATTAAACTAATTTTCGTACTGTCTGATGCATCTAAAATTTTACGCATTAATAAACTGAATCGACTTAAATAATAGTTACTATTCTTGGTATCATTTTTCCAGATAAAATCTTGAATTGAACTTAAGGTATTATACATGAAATGTGGATTCATTTGCGCTTTTAACGCTGTAAGTTGGGAAAGAATTAAATGATTTTTGGCTTGTGCGCGCTGTTGAATGAAACGAATTCTTAACAAGAATAGTACAGTCACTAAGCTCATTCCAACAATTGCAACCAAAAGATAAAACCACCATCTGAGGTAATATGGCGCCATTACCTTTATTGCTATGCTGGCCGGATGAATACTTCGAACTCCATCTTCATTCACTGCTACGACCTCAAAAATATAGTTCCCAGCAGGAAGTCCAGTTATTGCAATAAAAGAAGAGGATGCATTTAACTTTTTCCATTCACTTTCATAATTTAAAATACGGTACTCAAAATGAAAATTACCTCTACTTCTAAATGCTGTTGAATTGAGGTATATTGTAAGTCCATGTTGATGTGATTTAAGAATTATACTTGTAGGAGATTGCATGAAGTGAGATCCGATTTTCACCCCGTGTAATCTTATTTCAGGAGCTACGGTGTTTTTTCCTCTTAAATTAGTTGGAAAGGTAATCAGTCCACGAATGGTAGCTAGAAATATGGTTTTATCAATGATTGTGATATCGTTTATTTCAAGAAAATTAATTCCATCATGTCGATTGAATAGTGTAGTACTTCTATCTTTTCGATGATAGCGATTTAAACCAAATTCTGTTGCTATCCAAGCATACTCATCATGAACGATAAGTGATCTTATTTTTTCACCTTGAATATTTCTAATTTTCTTGAAATGATGTTGACTTGACGTAGAAGTGTATTTAAATAAGCCATCATTCATGGTGCCAATCCACAATTCTTTACCTTCAAAATATAAATCTGAAACAAAAAGTGGTGAACCAGCATATTTCAATTCTTGTAACTTTTCCTTCTCAAAGCAGAAAAAACCGTCTGTACAAGCAAAATAAACTCGTTTTTCAAGGGTATTACAAGCAACTTTTTTACCACCTTTTTTACGCAAAATATGGACTTTAGCTTCTGGGTCATTCAAATCAACATATCCTGTTCGATCTGGGGTTGTAAAAAATAAACGATCGTCCATGATCTCCATGTCACGAATATTGTTGAGTGCCACATTTTCATTTAATTTCGAATTTTTATCTACTTTCAATGGTCCACAGGCAATATAAGTAATTCCTTTATGAACGATAATTTTGCGTATCGCACGGAATTTAGAATTTTTATTGGATTGAACTAAAGTGAGTGAACCACTTTCTTCGCGTTTGAATATCTCACCTGAGTAAGTACCTAAAAGCAAATTTTTACCTTGAGCAGCTATATGATAGACATTTTTATCGGAGAGGATAGAATTGGTAGTTTCATATACCTGAATCTGTAAGTTTGGAAGAACGAGAATTCCGTCTTGTAATGTAGAAACCCAATAATTCCCTTCTTTGTCGAGTTGAATGTCGGATATTTCCATACCTTCCAAAAAGCGTTCAAATTGGATTTTTGAGTTTCCTTCTTTTTGCTGACCTATCAACATTCCATTGGAGGTCCCCATGAAATGATTACCACCAATTGTCTCATAAAAATAATGAAGCCCAGAACCAAGCTCTGGCGTGAATGAACTTTGTAATTGAATTCCTTCTTTGCTAATTTTACTTATGCAATATGCTCGAACAGGGTTTTGCTCAGAAAACAAAATGTATTCATCTTCGCTCAGAAAAAACATATGTCGAGAACCAATGTTTGCTGGAGCATTCAATTTTTTAATTGCATAGGATGTATAGTCAATTGTAAAAAAATGCGACGTTTTATCAACTCCAACAATTTGATCATCCATTGCTTGAATTGTCAACCATCCCTCTGGTTTATACTTTTGTTGGTCATTGATAAGCGTTTTAATTAATATTCCATTTTTTGAAAACACATTTAGACCATGGTCAGAACTGATCCAAATATTATTTCGTGGATCGATTGTAAATGCTGGGTATTGACTATTCTCTTTGGAACCGTCATAGAAAACATGTAAACTATCTTGTTGAACGTTTAGAATTTGTCCAGTGAAATTTTGGCACCAAATAGTTCCATCTTGCGCTAATTTCAAATTTGATATACTTCGGCTGTTTTGAAATTTAGTAGCGTATTCAACAAATCTGAATCCATCATAGCGGTACAATCCGGCATCACATCCAATCCAAATAAATCCAAACTGATCTTGAATTGTTTGATAAACTTCATTGGAAGGCAGACCATCTTCATCATCGATTCTGTAATAGGATAGATCTTGCGAATAGCTTTTGAAAATGGTCAAACAAATTACTACTACACTGAAAAATACATTTCGTGTAGATTGTTTTAAAAAGAAAGTAATGTACAAATCCTTATTCATTGAATGACGAAGATAGTTTGTTTTTTACAATCCAATTTTGATCTATACGTTCAAATAAAATAAGCAATGGTAAAAAATCATCAACAATTATTTCCTATAAACAAAAAACCCCCAGTCTCACTATGTCAAACCAGGGATCTCTCTTTTGTGGTTAGGATTATTTTTATTGCTTAATCAATCGAATCATTCCGATTCCATTTTCTGTTTTAATTTTTAAGATGTATACTCCACGAGCAAGATGTTCTATGTTAAACATAGAATTTGTTTCCATCATTACAAGCTCACCGCTACTTGCATACACAAGTACCTCATCAATTTTGCTCGATGAAACAACTGTTACCTTGTCAAAACTTGGGTTCGGTTGCACAGACAATTGCATCGCATTGTTTTCATCAATCCCAATGGTTGAAACAACTAAACAAGTGGAAGTATCAGAGCAAGTTCCATTAGTAACAATTACAGCATAACTACCATTTGCAGTTGGTGTAAAGGTTTGAGAATTTGCACCAACAACTTCTTGATTTCCATTTCCACAATCTATCCATTGGTAACCAGCACTTATTTGGGTGGCAGTAAGCACATTATTGGATGCAGTGATTCCAAGATTCGGCATTGCATCTTCAGTAACAGTTGTCACAGCGCTTGAAAGTGAAGAACAACCATCAGCGTTTGTAACGACTACCGTGAAGGTACCATCCGCATCAACAATAATGTCTTGAGTTGTTTCACCATTCGACCAAACATAGGATGTTGCCGATGTTGCAGACAATGTTACTGATCCTCCTTCACAGAAAGTAATAGGTCCAGATGCTGAAATTGTTGGTGTTGTTGGCGTTGTTGGCGAAGTTAGCACTGCATTAATCGAAAGTGATTCGCAACCTAGACCATTAGTAAAAGTAAAGTTGTATGAGCCAGCACCCACATTAGAAATTGTTGTAGGTAAACTAACTCCTGTTAACGATCCACTCGTTGTGCCAGTCCACACAAGATTTCCAGTTCCAGTACCAGTGATTTCAATTGATCCATCGTTCACAAGACATGAGGCAGGATTCACAAGTGTACCAGTTGCAATTACAGGCAATGGATTTATTGTTACAGAAGTTGCAGCACTTGAAGGTGAAGAACAACCAGACCCATCTGTAATACTTACTGTATAATTATCTGCTGCGCTAACCGTTATTGAAGGAGTTGTTGCACCGTTTGACCATACATAAGTAGATCCACTTGAAGCTGTTAATGTTACGGATTCACCGGCACAGAAATTCGTAGGACCTCCAGCTGTAATTGTTGGCGCTGGCGGTGCAGAAGGTGCAGATAATGAAGCATTCAAGGTATTTGAAACACAAGTTGATGCATCCGTAAATGTGATGATATACGATCCATCTCCTAGACTTGGAATGGTTGATGGTAAAGTGACACTCGTTAAAGATCCACTTGACGTTCCTGACCAAGAAAGTGTTCCTGTACCAGCGCCACTAACTCCAATTGAACCATTATCAATCGTACATGAAGTTGGATTAGCAAGAGTACCTTGAGCAATTACAGGAAGTGGGTTCACAGTAACTGTCATTGGTGCAGAAGCTGGAGATTGACAACCATTAGGTCCAGTAATTTGAACTGTAAATGTTCCAGAACTTGTTACATCAATTGAGGCAGCAGTAGCACCAGTCGACCAGAGGTAAGTTATTCCAGCTGATGAAGCTAAGTTAACCGTTCCTCCTGCGCAAAAAGTAGTAGAAGCATTTGGTGAAATAATTGGGGCATTTGGAAGTGTATTCTCAGTAACAACAATTGAAGCAGAAGCTACTGATTGACAACCTGCTGCATTTGTAACTTGCACGGTATACGTTGAAGTAGATGAAACATTAATACTCGGACTCATTGAACCATCAGACCATAAATAGCCAGATCCTGCAGAAGAAGTAAGTGTTACAGATCCTCCTGTACAAAAAGTTGTTGGTCCACCTGCAGTAATAGTTGGCTGACTTGGTAACGCATTTACTGTTACAATTGTTCCTGCTGAAGGAATTGACATACATCCAAAAGCATTTGATATTTGAAGTGAATATGTTCCTGAAGTTGTTATACTAGTAGCAGTTGATGTAGCACCATTTGACCAAAAATAACTTGTACCAGCAGAAGATGTCAAAGTAACTGAACCACCTGCACAGAACGTTGTTGGTCCACCCGCTGTAATTGTTGGTTGACTTGGTAACGCATTCACCGTTACCGCTGTTCCTGCACTTGCTGTTGATAAACAACCAGCAGCATTTGTTACCTGAACTGTGTATATTCCAGAAGTTGTTGGACTTATAGAAGTAGTTGTTGCTCCAGTCGACCACAAGTAAGATGATCCAGCAGAGGCAGTCAAGGTTACAGCACCTCCTGCACAGAATGTTGTTGGTCCTCCGGCAGAAATAGTTGGTTGACTTGGTAAAGCATTAACTGTTACTGCAGTCCCCGCACTAGCTACTGATAAACAACCAGCAGCATTTGTTACCTGAACTGTATAGGTTCCAGAAGTTGTTGGACTTATTGAAGGACTTGTTGCACCAGTTGACCATAAATAAGTCGTTCCAGTTGATGCAGTTAAGCTCACTGTACCCCCTGTACAAAATGTTGTCGAGCCGCCTGCTGTTATTGTTGGCTGAGCCGGCGCAGTATTTACCGTAACAGTTGTGCCTAAACTCGCAACAGATTGACAACCTGAAGCATTTGTAACTTGAACTGTGTATGTTCCTGATGTTGTTGGACTAATTGAAGCAGTTGTTGCTCCAGTCGACCATAAATAAGTTGTTCCGGCTGAAGACGTTAAAGTAACAGATCCACCTGCGCAGAAAGTTGTTGCTCCTCCTGCTGATACCGTTGGTTGTGTTGGTGGCGTTCCAACAATAACTGTGGTGCCTAAACTTGCCACTGATTGACAACCAGCTGCATTTGCAACTTGCACTGTATATGTTCCAGCTGTTGACACAACAATTGAAGGAGTAGTCGCACCAGTCGACCAAAGGTATGTTGTACCCGCAGAAGCAGTTAAAGTAACTGAACCACCAGAACACAATGTTGTTGTTCCACTAGCAGAAATAGTTGGTTGAGCAGGAGCTGTGTCAACTGTTACTGTCGCTAGTTGCGAAAGTTCGAAATCACATGTTGTTGTACATTCATTAAAAGGACCTACATTCCAACATGCAGGCGCCGTCATGTTTGTTAATACGCCATTTATAGCAGTTGGTGAATTATCTGTGGCAATTAATCCTGTACTTTCATTGAACTTAAAATAACCTGTTAAATTTGGCTCACTTCCTGACAAGCACGTTGTAACATTCGTTAATATTTGGGCAGGAGACAAGGCTGTATTCCAAATTGTTACTTTGTCCACTTCAATTGGAGCATATGAAGTTGTATAATTCCCAATGTTGAAATTTGAAGCATTCGTGATACCCGTCCCTAGAGCATAAGCACCTGAGTTTTCTAATACACCATCAATGTAAATTTCCCATCCTGTGCTTCTTACTACACCAGTAATGTCATGCCATTGGTTATCTGTAACTATAGTTGTTGACAACCCAGAACTTCTGACAACTCCTCCATCTCTTCCATAGAAGGCAATTTTACCAGCTGGATCAATGTACATAGTTATTCCGGCAGAGCCATTGTATTTTGACATCACATATTGATTCGCAGTTGGTGTAATGGCTAATTTCATTTTCAAGGATACCGTAACTGTTGAAGTTATTCCACGATTACCACTTCCGAGATTTACCAAATCATTTACTCCATCGAAAACAAGTGTTCTATTAATACTGTTAGGTTTTTGAGCCGTTACATGGTAGGTAGTTGTGGAAGTAATTCCAGAAGGATTGAAATTCAATGAACTTCCAGAACCTATAACTGGACCCAAAACCAAGGCATCAGTTGCATCATTCACTAAGGAATAAAAGACATTTGCTTCCGTATTGTTAATTGTTATTGTTGAACTTCCTCCACTGCAAATCGTTGCATTTGCCGGACTAACCACTTGATCTGTAGGCACTGTATTGAAACTTACTGCAATTGCTTGTCGAGGTCCTGCAACGCATGAACTATCCTGCAAATAATAAGTAGTTGCCGAGCTAATTACTCCAGTTGTATAAGTAGATCCCGCTCCTAAATAAGTTCCTCCAGATGCAGCTGAATACCATCCCAAAGTACCTGTTCCAGTACCTGTCAATGTAGCACTTCCTGATGATCCGCAAATTGTCATATTCGTTAAAGTTGTAGTATTAACAGGTGCAGTAGGAATTGCACAAGGTGACCATTTCACGACCATAATATCTGCACCTCCAGCAGAAACAAGATTGGAAGTTGTTGCTGTTGGATCAATATCTACAGTCCCTGTATAGTACCCTGCAAAATGAATACTTTTATTTGGGTCAATTGTAACACCTAGGAGACCGTCATTACTTGTTGAACCAACAGGTTGTGCCCAAATAATTTGACCATTTACGTCTAGTTTACTTACAAAGCCATCAGTCGAACCGAGTGAAGTTAAATTAACTGTTCCCACTCCAGGGTCAAAATCTACTGTGTTTCGAAAATAACCTGTAGTGAAAACATTTCCATCTATATCAGTATCTATTGATAAACCACGATCATCTCCGATCCCTGAGAAACCTGCAGACCAGAGATAGTTACCATTCACATCTAATTTACTTACAAAAATATCGTTAGAACCTCCGCTTACTAGATTTGCAGTACCAGCTCCTGGATCAAAATCTGCAGTACTGCTGAAATATCCAGTGGTATAAACATTAAATGAAGCATCTATATTTATTCCGAACCCACTATCACCGCCTAATCCTCCTAAATACTTGGTCCAAATAATCGTTCCGGTTGCCCCCATCTTTGTTACAAATGCATCATTATTCAACATACTAACAGTAGCTGAACCGGTGGCATATATATTTCCAGAAGCATCCATTTGAGAACCATTTCCTGAAACCCCATTTATAGCAGCAAAAGTAAAACCGCCACTAGTTGTTAAGCGAGTAATAAACCCTTGTGTAACACCAACTATTCCTAAATTTGTAACACCAGCATTCGGATCAAAATCAACTATATTTGTAAATGTTCCAGTTACAGCAAATGCACCTGAGTTAGCACATACTGATAAGCCTATATCTTCTCCAGTACTACCAAAACGAGTTGAATAAGCCCAATTTCCAGCTGCAGTTAATTTTACTAAAAAGGCATCGTTACCACCAGCAGAAGTTAAGTTAGAAGTCCCTGCACCGGGATCTGCATCAACTGTTCCATTAAATGAACCAGTAATGTAAATTATGTTATTAGGATCAACAGCAAGACCATAAGCAACTGCGTCACCTGCTCCGCCAATTCTTCTCGCAAATTGAAAAACTCCTGAAGAATTCAATTTTTGAATATAGGCATCGGTAGTTCCTGTAGCCGTCATATTTGAAACACCTGCACCCGGATCAAAATCAACTGTTCCACTAAAAGAACCTACAGTGTAAACAGATCCTGCACCGTCAATATAAATGGCGCGGGCATAATCAGCCCCAGTGCTTCCAACTGATCGCCCCCAAGACAAAACTTGACCGTAGCCAACAATAAACAACAAATTAAATAATGTGATTAGAAGTAATCTTTTCATGAGTAGTTTTTTAAGTAATTAAACCAAACTTACCATGAATTGGATTCTACTTTAATAGGAACTTCATGAACAGACAAATTAGTTCAGCAATGGACAATTTTAACCAAGAATGGCTTCTTCAAATTCTACTTTTTTGTATTTAGACAGCTTAGTTACCAAACCATTACTTAATTGAATGCTTAGTTCTGATTTTGAATAATTGAGAAGGTGATCTTTATTGATGATCCACGATTTGTGAACCCGAAAAAAGCGAGGGAGTGATTCTAAGATTGTTTCAAAATGCTTTAAGTTCTTACTTGCAATAAATTGCTTATCACTTGTATGCAAAATACAGTAGGATTCTTGCGCTTCAATAGCGATTAATTTATCGAGTGATACTATGTGTTGGTTACCTTTGTCTGCGACAACAATATTGTTTAATTCTTTGGATTTCAGGCTATTCTTTAGCAAATCTAAACGGTCCATCTGCTCTTTTTTGTTGCGTTGCATCTGCACACGCGAAACGGCCATCTTTAATCGCTCAATATCGATTGGTTTTAACAAATAATCAATCGCCGCAATTTCGAATGCTCGGAGTGCATATTGGTCATACGCCGTAACAAACACAATATCAAATTTCACCTCATCAAAGAAATTAACGATTTCATATCCCGCATAATTGGGCATTTCAATGTCTAAGAAAACGACATCTGGATCAAGTCTTTTAATTTCATCTACAGCCTCCAAGACATTACTGCATTTAGCAAGAAGCTCTATTTCTGGACAAAAACGCAACAGCAAATTAGAAAGTACATCTCTTGCACCTTCCTCATCATCAACCAATATAGCTTTTAGCTTATTCATGAAGTCAAATATCGAATTGATTTTAATTAGTTTATCATTTTGTTTAGGAAGAGTATCATTTTATTCATGAATGGCTAAAACTTGTGTCTAACTGGAATTTTCAAAACAACACGCGTCCCTACTCCTTCTCCATGTTCAAACAAATCTTCATACTGATATCCAAAACTACCGTTGAACACTGAACTTAAGATTTCAAATCGATTTTGAATTGCTTTACCCGAAAAAGACTCATGCTCTGAACGTTGTCGCATTTTTATTGCCCTAGATTTTTCCCTTCCTACACCATTATCTTCCACTGTGCAGATTAACACATCTTTAAGTTCAAACGTGATTTTCAATCTCTTTTCCCCCTCTTTATGCAAAAGTCCGTGCACCAAGGCATTTTCTATAAACGGCTGAACAAGCAAGGGCGGAATCATGATATCATCGACATTTTCGTAAGTAATCGAATAATTAAAGTCCTTTTTGAATCGCAATTTTTCCAATGAAAGGTACAATTCCAATAATTTAATTTCTTGCTCAAAATCAATAAAATCCTTTTCGGAATAATTCAAAGTTCTACGTACCAAATTGGAAAATGTAGTGATGTACGAATAAGAGTTTTCAACATCGCCTTTCAACACCAAATCTTGAATAGAATTCAATGAATTAAAGATAAAATGAGGATTCATTTGTGATTGAATGGCCGTTAACTTTGAAGCGTTAAGTTCATTTATTTGTTGTGCCTTTTTATTCTGAATAGCTAACTGACGTCGATAAATACTAAACACCAATCCCAAAAACAAGATGATTGTTAAGACAATAAACCACCATCTTATATAAAAAGGTGCCGATATAGTAAATGAATAACTTTTAACTTCGCTAAAAGCACCTTGGTTTTCTACCTTGACTTGAAATTCATAATGTCCAGAAGACAGTGCGTTATATGTTACCTGATTTTGTTCGTACCCAACTATACTCCAATTTGTATCACTCCCCATTAATCGATAATGGTAACGAATCAATTCTCTATTACGAAGTGTTGGTGAGGAAAATACAAATTGAATCTTACGCTGATTACTGGATAACTGAACTTTTCTATTTTGAGCATACGATTTTCCATTCACTAAGATTTTATCAATACGAACAATTGGTTTGTTAACAGATTGATCAAAATAATCTAAATTAATTTGTTGAACTCCTCCTGCATGGCTGACCCAAAGTTCGTTCTTATGAAATGTGAAATCAATCACACGTTTAGTTGAAAAACCAAAAACTGAATGAATTGATTTTAACAATTTTCCTCTCATATCAAATTGAAACAATCCGCTCGATGATTTTGCAATTAAGGTGTTGTTGTGAATAATCAGTTTTTTTAAAGGTTCAATTTTTTCATTTACAAGAGTTTTAATAACATCAATAATGGTCTTGTATTTAATTATCAGCACACCATTTTCCTTTGTACTGGCATATATTTTTCCATTTGAATAGTGTAGACAATTGGGGAATATGGCTTCGTTCTTCCATTTAATTTCGTCAATTTCCCCATCTTCAGAATAAGCAAAGAAACCGTCGGCAGTGGAAACATACAGGTATTTATTAATTGGGTTAAATGCCATAACATGCACCCTGCTCATTAATCCTGGTAATAGCTTTTGTTCAAACTCATTGCCACCATTCCAATAAAAATGTACCACACCTCTATTTGTACCTAGGTAAAACTCATGATCATTAACAAAAACAGCGGCTTTTAACGAAGCATCGTGTAAATCAGAGATCTTTCCGCTATTTCTATTCAATCCACGAATAAAACCATCATCAAAAATCAACAAATCACCTTTCCTGTTTGCTTCAATCACCTCAATTGGTCTTTGACCTTGAGAATTCAATTGAATCAATTCATCGCCAGAATAAGACAACAATTTTCCTTTTGAAGACCCTAATATCAGTTCGTTATTTATAAAAGAACTGATAGTTGTAACAGGGTCATCACGGAATGGATTTATGACATCTGGAACTTTTAAATTTGGAATAACCAAAATTCCTTTATCAAAGGTACTTAACAAGGTATTTCCTTCTGCATCAACATAAACGTCAGAGATAAAATAATCCTCATACATGACATTTTTGGGTGAATTAGAAATAGAATTACCTAAAAAATGTAATCCAGGCAATGTTCCGGCTAACCATATGCCTTTGGTCGTTTCATATAAACGAATTGAACCACTTCTACTAAAAACCTTATTAAATGGTAATTCTTTCAATTCATAATTTTCAGGCGAATACGAAAATGTTCGTTTTGTGCGATACTCAATTGCAAAACACTTATCCCCTTGTTGAATGAACTTTAATACATCCAATTTCTTTGTGCCTTCACATTTTAAAGATTTAAGACTGAATTCGCCTTTCGAATAAATTAAAATGGAATCAGTATTACTTAAGTGATATTGTATTTCCTTATTTTTCAACTGAAAAGGTGGACCAATATAGCCTCTTGAATCTGTAAAACGTTTGATTACTTTTCCCTCTTTATCAAGCACTATAATCATTTTTCCAGTTACTAAAAGATTACCATCATCCCCAACTGCAAGTGTTATATCAGCACTTCCTTCATCATCTTGCAATTCGTAAAACAAGTTGCACTTTTTGTTTTTTATCTGAAAGACTTGGTTATTGAGATTGTGACAATAGATGATGCCTTTTGAATTTTTGACAAAATTAAAAGCTGAATTGCTTTTTGCTTTTGGGCATTCAACTTTCTCGAATGTGGTATAATTAAAGAGGTAAATTCCTTCATTGGTAGCAAACCAATAATTGAGTACATCATCTTGAATTACATCATAAATTTGAATTCCTTTGAATTGCTCCTCGCCTAACCGTGAATATGCAGGTTGTTGGGCACTGCTAATAAAATTCACTCCACAGACACTAAGAAGCAAGAAAATGCTAATTTTCAGCCGAGTTAACGACGCAATTCTATGTCGAAGAAATTTAATAAGTAGGTAATTTATCTTGATAAAGATACATTTCTTCTCGAAATGCAGCACCTATTCCTTTTTCATGACAATTTTATAAGCGCTTTTTGAAATTTAGAAAAAAAGTATGCTGAAAATGTTCATGAAGAACTACATGATGAAATTCAGTAAAATAAGAAAGAACAAAATTGCACCAAAAATTAGCAGTAGGTCTTTATTTTTTGATACAAAACCATCCTCTAGAATACTTATTTTAGGCGTTGAAGCAAGCTCTTTCTTCATCCGTGCATTTGGACCACTTTTCTGTTCAACAGCAACTTTTTTACGATTAAAAAAGATCCCTTCCCAATCTAGCACTTGTCTTTCACCCAAAATTAAGATGTCGCCAGCATTCAAAAAAATAGGCGCCGAAATGTTCTTGCCGTTTACTTTTGAGCCACCAGAAGAATTTAAATCAGTGTAATAGCAATTTTGTTGAGGATCTAAATAAATCTCAGCATGAAATTCTGAAATTGAAGAATGATCTAAAACGATATCATTTCGTTCATCACTACCAATTTTATAAATTCTAGACATCATGACCTTGCTGTTTTTCTTTACAAAGATGCTGATTATTCGCAAATAGACTCAAAAATATCATAATTTAACCTTGTTTTCAAATTTATCTAGTCCTTTGAAAACCATATCCAGTACTTGTTCAATCGGCATAGAATTGGTATTGGTAACTGTGGTGTTCCCCATGTCAATTTCAAAACTTGACAAACTAGGAAAATCACTATTCCTTGTTGTTTTTCTGTACGTGACTTTTCTTCCGCCCAAATATGATTTCATCTTAACACGAACGTAAGGTCTTAATCTCGAATAGCTGGCAACACCGATTCCGATTCCTACTGTTTTATTTAAACCCACTTGAATTTTCACCTTCACGTAATTTTCAATGTATTCGCTTCTCATTGCTTGCCGACGTGTACCTCGCGGTAAATTGCCAACATATTCTGCACCATTGCTTGTTTTTAATTCCTTACCACGCCTGTTCACTGGGAAAATATACTTTGCATCTGTTCGCAATTCTTGTCCAGCAATTCGCTTTACCACGCTTAAAACAGAGTCATACAAATGTTGTGGAATTTGTAGTGTTCGGACACCAAAATTGCCCGCATTTCCGTTTGTTACAATCACATCATTCGTCAATTGTTTGTCGATGAACCAGCGAAATTTAAAAATGCCAGCTCCTTCTTGTGCGAAGGCAACTGTTTGAAAGAAAATGAACGAAAGGAGTACAATAGTTCTCATATAATAGTTTTCAAAAGTTTTGTCAAAGAACATGCCGCAATTAGAGGTAAAACAAGAAAATTAACCTAGTGCAACATCTAATATCATCATCACTAAAAATCCACCAATAAAGCCAATCACTGCTACATCAGTGTATTTATCTCGTTGGGTTTCGGGAATCACCTCCTCCACTACGACAAAAATCATTGCGCCTGCAGCGAAAGCCAAAGCAAATGGCAAAATTGGCTGCATATAGATAACAGCTACTGCCCCAATAACACCAGCAATTGGTTCTACGATAGCAGATAATTGTCCGTACCAAAAGCTTTTCAATCGGCTAGCACCTGCTCTTCTCAGTGGCATTGCGACGGCAAATCCTTCCGGAAAATTCTGTATTCCAATACCTATTGCCAGCGCTATTGCTCCTGCGATTGTTGCTCCATCCATTCCTGTCGCTGCTGCTCCAAAAAGCACACCTACAGCCAATCCTTCCGGAATATTGTGAAGGGTAATGGCAAGCACCAAAAGGGTCGTTTTATGCAATTGTGTCTTCACACCTTCCTTTTCGTCTTCTTTGAAATTGATGTGCAAATGTGGCATTAATTTATCGAGACCAAAAAGAAATAGTGCACCCAATAAAAAACCAACAGCAGCAGGCATCCATTTCATACTTGGATACATTTTCTCCGACATCTCAATCGCTGGATTCAATAAAGACCAAAAACTTGCTGCTACCATAACACCACCTGTAAATCCAAGCATTCCATCTAATACTCCACGGTGCATCGACTTAAAAAAGAATACCAAAGATGCTCCAGCAGCAGTTAACAACCAGCAAAATGTGGTAGCTATTAGAGCTGCAACAACAGGATCTAACTCTTCAAAAAATCGTATTAGGCTGTTCATATTGATACTTTAATTGATGTCAAAATTAATTAAAATTTTAAAATTGTTAGACATTTCTAACAATATTTATAAACAACTGTTTTACAATAGTTTAAATAGTTAATTGCATTTTATTTTAAAAAAAATTAGGAAAATTGAACTTTAATAAAATATCTTTGCATCAGCGTTCTTTAAAATTATTCTTATCCAGAAAGACCGAGGGAATTGACCCTATGACGTCTTACCAACCTATCGTGAAAACGAAAAGGTGGTAACTTCAACCCAGCTTCACAGCGGGAGAAGATAAGTTAGAAAATAGCACACGATAAATCGCGATATCCAATGCTCTTCTGACTTGTCGGAAGAGCATTTTTTTTTGTTCTTTCGTCAAGTCCTCGACTTTCCAGATAGTTTAATTTCAAGAACTTTTGTTTAATGAATTAAATTATTGAAAATGAAAGAAGTAACAAAAATTCTACACAGTATTCCAGTTGATAAACTAACGGGATCAATCAGTACACCAATTTACCAAACGTCCACATTTGTGCAGGATGCGCCTGGAATTCACAAGGGCTATGACTATGCTCGGTCCAACAATCCTACAAGAAATGTAGTTGAAAATCTCATCGCTACATTAGAAAATGGCCAAAATGGCTATGCATTTTCCAGCGGATTAGCAGCCATTGATGCAGTGGTCAAATTATTAAGTTCGGGAGATGAAATCGTTGCAGTTGATGATATTTATGGCGGTGCATTTCGCCTATTTACACACATTTACGAAAAATTTGGCATCAAAGTACATTATGTTGACACCACAAATGCTGAAAATGTAGCGAAAGCAATTACACCAAAAACAAAACTAATTTGGATTGAATCGCCAACAAATCCCACACTTAAAATTTCAGATGTTAAAGCAATTTCTAAAATAGCGAAGGAAAATAATCTGCTATTATGCGTCGACAATACATTTGCGTCCCCAGCAGCGCAAAAACCAATTGAATTTGGTGCAGATATCGTTGTACATTCTGGCACAAAATACTTGGGTGGTCACAGTGATTTAATTGCGGGATTAGTGGTTACAAATTCTGAAGCACTTGGAGCAAAAATTAAATTTATTCAAAACGCAAGCGGCGCAATTTTATCTCCATTTGATTCATTTCTTTTGATTCGAGGTATCGAAACTTTGTCGCTACGTGTTCGCCAGCATTCCGAAAATGCATTGAAAGTTGCCAAGTTTCTGCAACAATTGGATTTTGTAAACAATGTATACTATCCTGGCTTGGAAACACATGTAAATCATCACATTGCAAAAGATCAATTGCAATTTTTTGGCGGCGTAGTTACCTTTGATTTAAAGGTAGACGACAAAGAATTGGCAACAAAAATTGTTTCTTCTACGAAGCTTTTCAAGTTGGCTGAAAGCTTAGGAGGCGTAAAAAGTTTAATCTGCTTGCCCTGTGAAATGACCCATAAATCGATCCCAACAGAAAAAAGATACCAAAGTGGTGTCACCGATAGTTTAATTCGAATTTCAGTTGGACTCGAAGACGCAGATGACCTAATAAATGACTTAAACAAAGCAATTTCAATCGCACTTGAACAAGTTGCAGTAACACTTTAATAAATAGAAAAAATGGCTAGAAAAAAATTATCAATCGGACTATTCGGATTTGGATGTGTGGGATTTGGATTATATGAAGTAATCGAAAAAACACCAGGATTAAATGCCGAAATAAAGCGGATCTGTGTAAAAAACAAGACAAAAGAAAGAGAAATCAGTATAGAAAATTTCACTTTCGATAAAAACGATATTCTCAATGACCCAGAAATAAATGTGGTCGTTGAATTAATCGATGATGCAGATGCAGCGTTTGAAATTGTATCCACCGCCTTAAAAAATGGAAAAGCAGTAGTATCTGCAAACAAGAAAATGATTGCCGAAAATTTCAGCGAATTGTTGGCACTGCAAGAAAAACACAACGCGCCATTGCTTTATGAAGCCGCTGCTTGCGCCAGTTTACCCATCATTCGAAATTTGGAAGAATACTACAACAACGATTTGCTCGAATCCATCGAAGGTATTGTCAATGGTTCTACGAATTACATTCTCACGAAAATTTTTAACGAAAACCTTTCCTTTGATGAAGCTTTGCAGCAGGCACAGGAATTAGGTTTCGCTGAAAGCAACCCTATTTTGGATACAGGAGGATTTGATGCTAAGTACAAATTGTGCATTCTCAATGCTCATGCTTTTGGAATTATTAGCTCTCCAAGTGAGATTTTCAATTATGGCATCGACAAAATTGGTGAATTGGAATTGAACTACGCAAAAGAAAAAGGGTTGAAAATTAAATTGGTGGCACAATCATTTAAATCAGAAGATGGAAGTATTGTGAGCTTTGTAGCGCCAAAATTTATTCCGGTTGAAAATCAATTGTTTGGGGTCGACGATGTTTTCAACGGTGTTATTACAAAAACGTGTTTTGCTGACAAACAATTTTTCGTTGGAAAAGGTGCTGGAGCCTACCCTACTGCCTCTGCAGTACTGTCTGATATTTCAGCTTTGAGTTACGATTATCGCTATGAATACAAAAAAATCAATGAAAATGAGGTACTGCAAGCTACTGAAGATACATTTTTAAAAGTGTTATTGCGACATGACACCAAATACCTTTCTTTGTTTAAAAATTATTTCGAAGAAATTGAAGAGTCGTACTCGAACAAATCTGCAGCATTTATTGTGGGAGTTATTTCACTTGAAAATTTACAAAAAACCATTTCAATTGGACAAGAGAATTTCTCCTTTATTTTGTTTGAAGCTGTAAGTTTAGCATCAGAACTACTTTTAGAGAAAGATTTTAATTATGCTTATTCCTCCTAGAAAATATCACTAGAAGGTTGTATCTTTGCACCCTCATTATGCATCAGTACAAAAAAGTAGCGTTTTACACCTTGGGTTGCAAGCTGAATTTTTCAGAAACTTCAACTATTTCAAGACTTTTTGAAGATGCTGGCTACGCCAAAGTTGATTTTGACGATACGCCTGATATTTTTGTCATCAATACTTGTTCAGTAACAGAAAATGCAGATAAAAAGTGTCAACAGATTGTCAAAAAATCAAAGAAAATTAATCCAGATGCGTTTACCGTATTGATTGGATGTTTTGCACAATTGAAGCCAACTGAAATTGCTGAAATTCCGGGTGTTGATATGGTACTTGGAGCCAATGAAAAATTCAATTTGGTAGAACATATTGAAAAATTAGAGGCTCGACCTGAAAAAGCAATTGTGGCCTTTGAAAACATAAAGAATACAAAGGATTTTATCCCCTCCTATTCGTTTGGAGATCGCACGCGTTCATTTTTAAAAATTCAAGATGGATGTGATTATTTCTGTACGTTTTGCACAATTCCTCTCGCGAGAGGAAAAAGTAGAAATGCAAGTATTGCAGATACCTTACTGGAAGCAAGAAAAATTGCGAAGACAAACATCAAGGAAGTGGTATTGACGGGTGTTAACATTGGAGATTTTGGTCAAGGAGCGGATGAAAACTTTTTCGAATTAATAAAACAACTGGATTCAGTGGAAGGAATTGATCGTTTTCGAATTTCTTCCATTGAGCCCAATTTGCTGAGTAATGAAATTATTTCATTCAGCCTTGGAGCATCAAAACATTTTGTGCCTCACTTTCACATTCCTTTGCAATCGGGATCAAACGATTTGTTGAAAAAGATGCGAAGAAAATACCTGCGTGAGTTGTATGCCGAGCGAGTGGCGCACATCAAAAGTCTACGCAAAGATTGCTGTATTGGCGTTGATGTAATTGTTGGATTTCCAGGAGAAACAGACGAGCAATTTATGGAGACAATGGATTTCCTTAAGGAACTTGACATTTCTTATTTACATGTTTTTACCTATTCTGAGCGAGCCAATACCTCTGCGATGAAACTAGGCGATCCCGTTCCGATGAACATTCGAAAAGAACGAAGTAAAATGCTTCACATCCTGTCTGACAAGAAAAAAAGACAATTTTACGAGGAAAACAAAGGAACAAAAAGAAGCGTTTTGTTTGAAGCAGATGAAGACGGTGGAATGATGTTCGGATTTACAGAAAACTACGTGAAAGTAAAAACAATATTTGATCCGCTATTGGTTAATTCATTCCGTGATGTAGTTTTAGAAGAACTAGATCGCGATGGCATCTACAAAATTTCCTTCGCTTAAAATTTAAACGCTCTGGTCATTTCGCGCTTTCCTGGAGGTCCAGGCAGGACTTCAATTTCAAAACCTATTGCTTTCAAATCGCGTTTAAATTGTCCCATTGCACAATAGGTTACTAAAAATCCACCTACTTTTAACATCGCATGCATTTTCTCTAAAATTGCTGGTTGCCACAATTCACCTTGCACTCTAGGACCAAAAGCATCAAAAAAGAAAATATCAAACTTGTTATGTTCCACAATGAAATCTTCCATCTTTTGAACTACTTTTCGAAATGAAAATTGGGGATGGATCACATGTACCTCATTCCATGGTAAGGTGTGCAGTAATTCAAAATTTTCTTTCCATTGCTCTCCAATCAAACGCTCGTAGCGCATCAATTGGGCTATTTCTAAATCAATTGGAAAAGCCTCAATTCCAGTATATTCAATAGTTCTCCCAGAAGCTCCAGCCTCAATGAAGGTTAAAATTGCATTCAGTCCAGTTCCAAATCCAAGCTCAAAAATCCTTAGATCAGACTTCGGAAAAAATCGCAATCCATGCTCAATAAATACATGATTTGCCTCTTGGACAGCTCCATGGGTAGAATGATAGGTTTCATCTAAATGAGGCAAATAAATGGTATTGGAACCATCACCAGTTGATCGAATTTCAATTTTCACTCTACAAATTTAGTGCTTTTGAAAAAAAGAAAAGATTTCAACAAGTAACAAACAATTTTATTCTTTATATCTTTTCCCATCAGCCAACAAAATTAAGCGTCGCTTTTGCTATATTTGTTAAATGGAACAAGGAGCGGATAACACGGGAAAAAAGTCAGTACGAATTAAAAGTAACAACCCATTAATCAATGAACTAGCGCGCATCCAACCACAAAATGTGGACATGGAGCAAGCCGTTTTGGGAGCTATGATGTTGGGCGCAAATGCTGTCAATGCTGTCATCGACAAATTGAAAGACTCTAGCTTTTACGATCCTAAACACCAATTCATCTTTAGAGCAATTTTAGACCTTTTCCGAAGCACTAAACCAATCGATTTATTGACAGTGATTCAGCAGCTAACTGAATCAGGAGAATTGGCGGCGGCAGGTGGAATAACTTATTTATCAGATTTAACGGCACGAGTAGGATCTTCAGCACATATCGAATACCATGCTAAAATAATTACTGAGAAATCAATAAAACGCGAGTTAATTCGAGTAAGTAACGATATTTTACGCAATGCCTACGATGAGACCATTGACGTTTTTGACACGATGAATGAGGCGGAAAAATCGCTATTTGAAATCTCTGAAAACAACCTTGGAAAGAATGCTTCTGATATGAACTCTATTGTTAGTGAAGCAATTAGAGAAATTGAAGAAGCAGCAAAAAATAAGGATGGATTATCAGGTGTGCCATCAGGTTTTCACAAGTTAGATCAAATAACAGCCGGCTGGCAACGTTCTGATTTAATTATTCTTGCAGCACGTCCCGCAATGGGAAAAACAGCTTTTGTTCTTTCTATGGCAAGAAACACTGCGGTTGATTACAACATGGGGGTTGCTGTTTTTTCCCTTGAAATGTCTGCCGTTCAACTTGTGAAGCGACTAATCTCAAGCGAAACTAGAATTCAAGCAGAAAAATTGCGAAAAGGAAATTTGACAGAAAATGAGATGAATGATCTCCACATTCGAATCAAAAAACTTTCCGCTGCACCAATTTACATCGATGATACTCCAGGAATTAGTGTTTTCGACCTTCGTGCAAAATGTCGCCGACTTAAAGCACAACACGGCATTCAACTAATTGTGATCGACTACTTGCAGTTAATGACGGTGGGAGGAGCCAAAGGAGCTGGAAATCGAGAGCAAGAGATCTCTACAATTTCGCGCTCATTGAAAGAAATTGCAAAAGAATTGAATGTTCCAGTAATCGCGCTATCTCAGTTGAGTCGTTCCGTTGAAAATCGTGGCGGAGATAAACGACCAATGTTGTCCGATTTGCGTGAATCTGGGGCAATCGAGCAGGATGCAGATATTGTTTCATTTATCTATCGACCTGAATATTATGGTTTTACTCACAACGAAAACAACGAATCCAATCAAGGTGTAGGAGAAATCATCATCGCAAAACACAGAAATGGTAGTCTAGATTCGGTTCGTTTACAATTTATTGGTGAATATGCCCGTTTTGAAAATCCAGATGGAGGTGACTACGGTCAACATGGAATTGCCATAAAACATGTTGAAAAACAAATTCAGCAAACATATAGCATGAAAAGTAGTATGGATGATGTGAGCGATAAAAACGATTTTGCACATGATTCTGATGAAGAAGACGAAGCTCCATTTTGAAGCTTTGGATAGATATTTGTTAACAAAACCGCAAAACTGAATTATTAAGTTCATATGATAAAGCACATTTTTATTCTTCTTTTCTGTTTTTCCACGAATTACTCTTCCGCTACGCAGATTTTGGTACCCATGGACGACAGCCAATCCGAACATTTGAAGGCCTATGGTGTTGCTTTTTGGGCATTGGAACATGAAGTGGTTTTGGAATGGCTGCTGAATTATCGTGGTGGTGCATTTTTGTTACCCCATCTTCGAACACTTGAAGAAGAACTCATCGTTCGAGGAGTGAAATATGAAATATTAGCGGATGGACAAGTGAATTCAATTCGCAATCAGATTGCCAATCCAGAAACCAACATGGAAATTGTACAGCTGGAAAAAGCACCAAAAATTGCCGTGTACACTCCCCCAACAACTCAACCTTGGGATGATGCAGTAACAATGGTACTGGAATATGCAGAAATTCCTTACGACAAAATTTATGATTCGGCGATCATCATGGGCGCGCTTCCAAAATACGATTGGTTACACTTGCATCACGAGGATTTTACTGGACAATATGGTAAATTTTACGCAAATTTTAGGTCCTACCAATGGTACCAAGAGCAAGTTGAACAGGCTGAAAAAGATGCCAAAAAATTAGGATTCAGCAAGGTGTCGCAACTGAAATTAGCAGTTGCCACCAATTTGAAAAATTTTGTGATGGGTGGAGGTTTTCTATTCACCATGTGCAGCGGAACAGATAGTTTTGACATAGGTTTAGCAGCTCAAAATACCGATATCTGTGAGCAAATGTTTGATGGCGACCCGTCTGATCCCAACTGCCAAAACAAACTAAATTTTGATGCCACTTTGGCATTTGAGAATTTCAAATTAGAGCGAGATCCAATGGTCTACGAATATTCTAATATCGATGGAACAGAACTTCGAAGAACGCAACGAGTAGCTGAAAATACCGATAAATTTACCCTGTTTGATTTCTCCGCAAAATGGGATGTCGTGCCAACAATGTTAACGCAGTGCCACACTGATATTATTGATGGATTCATGGGACAAACAACTGATTTCAAGAAAGACTATATTAAATCAAACGTACTAATTTTAGGTGAAAACAAGGCCTTGGGAACCGCTCGATACATCCATGGCGAACTTGGAGAAGGAACTTGGACCTTTTATGGTGGGCACGATCCAGAGGATTATGAACACCGCGTTGGAGATCCAAATACCGATCTCAATTTACACCCAAATTCGCCGGGATACCGCTTGATTTTGAATAATATTTTATTCCCCGCAGCAAAGAAAGAGAAGCGGAAAACATAATGTTTTAGATGAAGTTCTTTCAACTATTTTCACTACTATTTTTTTGTTCCCTTGCGCATTCGCAGGAGCTTAAGCTTCGCTATCCCAAGGGCCATGTTTATGATGTAACTGAATCTAAAATTAGTGCTGATGGCAAGCACCTACTTTCTTCTTCACCGGATGATCACGTTTTTTTATGGGAAATTAGCAGTGGAAAAGTAATCGGTGGCCTGAAAAAAGCTTCCAATCAATATAATTTCAACAAATACATTGAATTTTCGCCAGACAGCAACTACTATATTGCCTTACTGAATTCCGATGAATTAATAATTAGTAGTCTGACGAATAATACACTTTTTTCATGTCAACACTATAACCAAGATTCAAGCTATTTCTATTATATCAATTCGGCAAAATTTAGCCCCGATGGCAAATTTATTGTCACCACCTCATCCGATAGTACTATTTGCTTGTGGGAAACTTCCACAGGTAAAAAACTATCGCAATTAAAGTCGCATACTGATGAAGTCAACTATGCGGAATTCAGCCCAACTGGCAATTATATAGCTTCAACCGCATGGGATTCAACAACGATTATTTATCAATACGATGAATTAGGCAACTTGAGTGTTCGCTCAAAAATTGCGGCACGTTCCACGGTTTCATTTGTGTCAAAGTTCTCTCCGAGTGGAAAATACCTCTTAAATATTGGAGCAGATGGTAGCGCGTATGTTAGTGACCCCATAAGCGGAGATCTAATTTCAAGCTATAAATCCCCAGAAATCATCCAATTTGAACTTTTTTCACCTGATGAAAAATTCATTTGTACAAGCAATGGTAATAAAGTCGATATCTGGGAAGTCTCTTCTGGAAAATTACTTCGACAATTGAGTGGACACCTTGCAGAAGTGACTCATTTTGCAATTTCGAAAGATCAGAAGCACTTCGCTACATCATCGATGGATAAAACGGTGCAGTTTTGGGATGAAGGAGGAAAAAGCATAAAAACGATCACATTTCAATTTGGCGTTAGAAGTATTGAATTTGAAGAAATTAAGGATAATAATGGAACAATTGTACATTGTTTTGCTGTTTGTTATGGCAACACCATTGAATTATTTGAGCTCAACTCAGGAAAACTTATCAAAAAATTTCATGGTCGAACAGACTCCAATTGGCACCTCCAAAAAAAGAATATCTCAAATGAAGACCAACTTATTGTAAGTGGATTTAACAAGAAACTATTTCTGCTTGACAATAAATCTGGCAAGTTCAAAGATAGCCTTCAATTTAATCAAACGGCACGTATCATTGAAGCTATTTCTGAAGACTCTCTGTTGATTGTTGATGAACTTGGCAATATCTTCACTGTAGATTTGACGACACACCTGAAGGAGCAAAAATTTAAAATCGTAGCAAGTCAATACTCAGATTTCACAATCCTTGGTAACAACACCTTAATATCCCCAGACGAAAAGAAAAGATGTGTTAATATTTATAATTACAATGCTAAAAATCAAAGTTTTAAGTTAAGGTCAGTATTAAAAAAAACAGATGTATTCAGCGTTCAAATTAATCAATCTGGCACTCAGCTCGTAATTTCCCCAACAGACACAACCATTGTACTCTATGACATTTCAAAAAAGAAAGTGCAAAAAATATGGGAACAAGAACTTGATTTTAAATTGTATTCTGGACTATCATTTAATGTCAGTGGAACTACCATCTATGCAGCTACTAGACAAAATGGAATACTACAAATTGACGTCAAAACAGGAAAGATTAAAAGCCTAGAAAGCGAAAATTTTGTTACTAAAATAATTCCTATTTCCTTAAAAAATTCTTTGTTGACGATGGCAGGGAATTTTTTCGATTTGTGGGAAATTGGTGTGGATACATTAATTCATCGCTTTCAGTTTGATCACGACAACGATGTTAGTGAAGTGCTTTATGACGAACAGGAAAAATTAATTTATAGCACCTCCATCGATGGATCAATACGGCTCTGGAGCCCCAGTACTGGAGAACAAATCATTCAACAAATTCAATTCGATAATGACCCCAACAAATGGGTACACCTTCATCCTAGCGGACTTTTTGACGCTTCCCCTGAGGCAATGGAAATGATGTATTGGACCAAAGGACTGGAAGTGATTGAATTCAACCAGTTAAAAGCACGATATTGGGAACCCGGATTATGGAGTAAAGTAATGAAAGGAGAGGCGCTGCGTTCTGTTCGTGATATGCAAGAGTTGAAACTACATCCTTTGGTCGAATTTGGTGAATACGACGAAAAAACTGGCAAAATTCCTGTAATACTAACAAAGCGTGAAGGTGGTTTTGGGAAAATTTCGTTTTCCATCAATGGGAAGGAAGTTCAAGCAGATGCTCGAGGTAGTAATTTTGACAGTTCGAAAGAAAAACAAACAATACTTATTGATATTGCAAACAACCCCAATCTGCAAGACAGTTTAAATTCAATCGTCATAAAAACGTCGTCCGAAGATGGTTTTATTGTTGGACAAGGAGAAGAAAAATTGATTACCTTGAATTTAGGGAGAAGTGCAAAACCACATTTTTATGCAATTTCGATTGGCACAGGTCTATTTTCCAATCCAGAAATCAACTTAAAATACCCACCAATTGATGCTGTTTCCATGAGTAAAGCATTTCAAATTGGAGCGCAGGACCTATTTGGAGTTGAAAAAACACACATTTACACGCTGACTACCGACGATAGTGAAAAACCAACGAAAGAAAAAATCAAAGGAGTGTTCAATGAAATAGCTAAAACAGCTACTTCTACTGATATTTTCGCCTTGTATTTGAGCGGTCACGGAATTACTTTTGGTGGCGAAGCAGGCGATTTTTATTATATCACAACTGAGGCATCATCGGCCAATTCAGAAGCATACAGTGATCCCACAATTCGAGCAAATTACACCATTAGCACAGCAGAATTGACAGAATGGATAAAACAAATTCCAGCCAATAAACAAGTCATGATCATTGATGCCTGTTCATCAGGAAAAGCAGTAGAAAACTTGATGGCATCTCGCGAAATTGATGCTTCTTCTTTAAAAGCAATTGATCGAATGAAAGATCGCACAGGAATGTTTGTTATTTCTGGAAGTGCAGCCGATGCTGTTAGTTATGAAGCAAGTCGTTATGGGCAAGGTTTACTCACCTACTCTATTTTACAAGCGATGAAAGGAGCTAAACTAAGAGATCAGAAATTTTTTGATGCCGATCTGATTTTCAATTATGCGAGGGAAACTGTACCTGAACTGGCAAAAGGAATTGGCGGCATTCAGCAACCACAATTACTAATGCCTAAAGGTGGAAGTTTCGACTTCGGTCGGGTGAATGCAGAGAGTGCTAAAGAAATTCCACTGAATGCTATTAAGCCTGTTTTTGTTCGTTCCAACTTATTTAATACTATAGAAAACGATGACGATATGCAATTGAGTAGCTTACTTGATGAGCGATTGAATGAAATTGCAAATGAAAGTGCGAAGGCAAAACTCGTCTTTTTCGATACAAGAGAATTTCCTGATTCTTACAAGATAAGTGGCGGCTACACGGTTGCAAATGGTACATTTATTCTGAAATTGAAAATTAAAGGTCAATCAATCGTCACTTATGATTTAAAGGCCAATTCAAGCAAAGAACTGATTGAACAAATCATACAAAAAGTTGAATCAATAAATTAAATAGCGCATGAAAGCACCTATTTTAGAAAGCAACTTCTTGAAAAAATTCATTTTTGTACTATTTATTACTTGCTTGGGAAATGTCCTAGCACAGGAAGTGAAGTTGGGTCTGCCAACAGGTCATACTGGATCTTTAATCTCAGCAGTTTTTAGTTCTGATGGAAAAATGATTTTGACAGGCTCTACTGATAATACAGCTCGACTATGGGATACAAAAACAGGAAAACTAATCTACACCTTACTCGGTCATTCTGAAGCTATCATTTCTGCAGAATTCAACGCTGATGGTTCAAAAATCTTAACTGGTTCAAATGATAACACTGCTAGGATCTGGGATGCAAAAACAGGTGAACAAGTTGTACAATTAGAAGAAACTATTTATGCCTTAAAATCAGTCGCCTTCAACGCAGATGGTTCTAAAATATTGACCACCTCGTGGGAAAAACCTCCTCAACTATGGGATGCTAAAACTGGTAAACTTATTATCACTTTAATTGGCCATTCTGAAGTGGTAAACTCCGCAGTTTTTAACGTTCATTGTTCGAAAATATTAACAGCTTCTAAGGATAAAACAGCTAGAATATGGGATGCTGAAACTGGTCAATTTGAGCAATCGCTTCCTCACGACCAAGAACTAGAATCAGCCATTTTTAGCAATGATAATAGTAAAATATTGACTACATCAAGTGACAGCAATGCTTTTGTTTGGGACATAAAAATAGGGCGAATCATTACTATTTTAAAAAGTACCACCAAAATTGTTTCGAGCATTTTTAGTCCCGACAATTCAAAAATTTTATCCATTCAGGATGACAATTCAGCGCTTATTTGGGATGTAAAACTGGGAACAATAATTCATACTTTAACTGGTCATACATCTTTCATTGAAAACGCCACTTTTAGCGCTGATGGTCAATGTATATTAACAGCTTCTTTTGACAACTCTGCACGACTATGGAACTTGAAGACAGGGCAAATTATTCACTCTTTTACAGGACATTCAGGACCTGTTACTAGTGCCAAATTCAATTCTGACGATTCTGAGATTGTAACAGGATCCTTTGATGGAACAGCTCGTCTGTGGGATGTAAAAACAGGGAAAATGATCCAAATTATGGGAGGTCATACGAATGAATTAAGATCTGCAGTATTCAATTCAGATCAAACAAATATTCTAAGCTCTGGTACTTCTACCTTCATCTGGAATGTAAACACTGGGAAAATTATTAAATCCTTTGAAAATCAGGTTCAGGACACCTATTTTTCCGTCTACAATGAAAGTGAATCAAAAATTTATACTGGTTCATACGACGATTCAATTCGCATTTTTGATTTGACTTCAGGAACACAATTGCATTCATTTTCATCCTATTTTTCATATAATTTTAGATGTCCCGAAAGGACTTGGAATGATTCAAAAATTTTAACAAATCATGTTTTCAATGAGAAATCTGGAGTTTATCTATGGAACTTAAAGAATGGACAGCTAATTAAAAAACTTAAAGGACATGATCGTCCAGTTGAATCAGCAATATTCAATGAAGACAATACAAAAATTCTGACTTCATCAAGTGACAAAACGGCATGTTTATTTGATGCCAAAAGAGGTAAATTAATTCATAAATTAGTGGGGCATTCAGAGAGCCTTCAGTTTGCAATATTTCATCCAGATAACTCAAAAATTCTAACTGCAGCATTAGATAGTACAATTCGATTGTGGGATGTAAATACGGGCAGAGAGATCAAGTCTTTTTCAGGAGTCAAAAATTGGTATAAATCAGCTGTATTCTCATCCGATGGAGCAACAATTTTGACAACTTCATTGCACCTTTCCTCGCAAATTTTGAATTCAAAAACAGGTGAACTTATTCAAACCTTGGAACTAAATGGGCAGCGGGCAGAGTCAGCCATTTTTAGTCGTGATGACTCAAAAATCCTTATAACAACAATTGATAATACCGCCCAACTTTGGAGTTCTGATCAAAAAGGTTTGTTTCAATATTCAAAAATCTTTTATCACGAAGGCCTTTTATCAGCTAAATTCAGTCCAGATGAAAGTCTAATTATTACTACTTCCGCAGATGGCTCATTCATTATGTGGAACACTAAAACTGGCGAGCAACTCATTCGCCAATTTATTTTCGATGCGAACCCCAACAAATGGGTACATCTCCATCCCAGCGGTTTATTTGATGCTTCTCCTGATGCAATGGAGCTGATGTATTGGACAAAAGGCTTGGAAGTGATTGAATTTGCACAATTAAAAGAACGCTATTGGGAACCAGGACTTTGGCAAAAGGTCATGAAAGGAGAACCTTTGAAAAATGTTCAAGGAATGAATGAACTGAAGCTGCAACCAGAAATTTCTTTTGGTGAGATGGTAGATGGAAAAATTCCGGTTACACTTACTCAACGCGATGGTGGCTACGGGAAGGTGATGGTGCTTATCAATGGAAAAGAGATTGAGGGTGATGCTCGTGGCGAAAACTTTAACAAGAGTGAAGTCTCGCAAACTATTTGGGTGACTTTAAAAGACCACCCAAACCTTGTTGATGGCGAGAATACCATTGCCGTTAAAGCTGCTTCGGAAGATGGGTTCGTAGTGAGTAGACCTGAAGAGAAAAAAATACAAATTAAAATTCCAAGCAACAAACCACACTTGTATGCCGTGGTGGTAGGCACGGGTAAATACTCAAATCCAGATATTAATCTCAAATATCCAGAGAAGGACGCCAAAACGATAAGTACCGCATTGCAAATTGGAGCCGAAGGATTGTTCGGGAAGGATAAAACACACATTTACACTTTAACCACAGACACTTCCGTCTCAAACACACTTCCTGGTCTACGACCAAGCAAAACGAACATTAAAAACACGTTTGTAGAAATAAGCACACAAGCAAAATCGAGCGACCTAATTGTTGTTTACCTGAGTGGTCATGGTATTTCGTGGGGTGGCGAACAAGGTGATTTCTACTACATTACCACGGATGCATCGGCGTCGAATGCGCAGTCCTACAACGATGAAGTTATTCGTAAAAATCAAACAATTTCTGCAGCTGAATTTACTGATTGGCTCAATTTAATTCCAGCCAACAAACAAGTGATGATCATTGATGCTTGCGCATCAGGAAAAGCAGTGCAAAACCTCAAAGAAGAACGTGATATTGATGGTTCAGCTGTCAAAGCGCTTGATCGGATGAAAGACCGTACTGGAATGTTTGTTGTTTCCGGCTCGGCCGCAGATGCTGTCAGCTATGAAGCTGGACGTTACGGACAAGGCTTGCTCACCTACTCCATTTTAGAAGCGATGAAGGGAGCGAAATTGAGAGATAATAGCTTTTTTGATGTGGATCTATTACTGAATTATGCCCGCGAAAAAGTACCTGAATATGCAAAAGGTATTGGAGGCATCCAAGTACCTCAGCTGTTAGTCCCTAAAGGAGGAAGTTTTGATATTGGCTTCGTAACCGACGAAACAAAAAAGGAAATTCCGTTGAGCAATGTGAAGCCTGTTGTTATTCGCTCGCTATTTGTCGATTCAAAAAAATTCAATGATCATCTAGGTTTGAGTATTTCAATTGACAATGCACTTAACTTATTGTCCAATGAAATTGATGCACCTTTTGTATTTTTCGATGCTTCTGAATTTCCTGATGCTTACCAATTAAGTGGTGGCTATAAAGTAGACAACGGAAAATACATTTTATTTCTTACAATAACGAAAGGTATATCTGAAACAAGTAAAGAAATTTCAGCAAATAGTGTAGAGGAACTGATTGAAAAAATTATTAACGAAACAGAAAAATTAAAATAGATTTATCTAAATTTAAGAACCAAAAATTCACCGATGAAAAAGATCTGCTATACCATTGTTATCATTCTTGTTTCCCAAATGTTGTTTTCACAACAAATCAGCAAAGAAAATAAAGAACTAATTGATAGTATTTACAATGAAATGTGTGCTGGGAAAGGAATTTCGAAGCAAAAAAGACCTGAGCTTCAAATTGCAAGTGAATCAAAAGTCGCGGCATATTATCCAGAGTCAATCAAAATTAAACTTGATCCAAGCGCGTTTGATATTTGTGCAAAATTTGGCCCAAGAAGAAATGATGCAATTGCTTTTGTGCTATCACATGAACTTGGACACTTTGAAATGAATAGCTTTTGGTCGAAAGATTACAATGAATATGCGTCACTTTTTGAGGACTCATTAAATGTACTTCAAAAACAAAATGATGAATCTATTAAACGTTTAATGGAGAATGAGACCCAAGCGGATATACGCGCTGGAATAATACGTTATCTAGGAGGCTTTTCAACATTGGGTTTTACTCGTTCCGTTATGGATACGCTTTATGCCAGTTATTCACTTCCTGATAAAATGAAGGGCTACCCTCTGCGAGATGAGCGCATAAAAATTGCGGAGAAAAATGACCATTTAATTGAGGAATTTATCCACATTTTTGAAACAAGTAACTTTGCTGTGCTATCAGAAGATTTTACCGAGGCAATTGAAGGATATGAATTTTTGATTAAACAGGGATTCGAAAGTCGTGAAATATATAATAACCTTGGGTTTATTTACTATCTTCAAGCTTCCCAGATGTTTGAAAGCAGCACTTTGTTTAATGAAAAAAAGCTAAAATTTATCTATCCAATTGAATTGGATTTGGAAAGCAAAGCACGAGGAGCAGGAACAAAGGGTGGAAATGACTTTGATGAAAAAATTACCAAGCTATTAGAAAAAGCAAGTGAAAGTTTCGAAACTGCAATTAATTTTGACAAAAAGTATTCGATAGCATATTTAAACCTCGGCTGTGTTGCATCAATTTTAGGTAAATACATACAAGCGGAAGGGTATCTAGCCACAGCAAAAGAGCTAGCAAAACGTGAAAAAGATCGTCCCACTCGTGACAATGCAGATTTAGTCTTAGCCCTAATTCAGTACATTAAAGAAGGTGGTGACAAAAAAATGACTTCAAAAATTGTCAACCGACTGGCGAAAGCTGGACATGAATACGCCATACTAAATCAAAAATTAATTGCTGGAAAAGAATATAAGGACCTTTCACTAATCAAACCCACTCCCAACCAAAAGTTTAAGCGAGAAACTATTGAAAACCTTGATTTATACAATGTTTCAGAAATTGATGCTACCATTTTTGAAAATGTGACTGATTTCAAACTCAATAGGGAGCCACTGTCAATCTACAATTTCAATAACTCTGTCATCTATAGTTATAAAGTGATTGTTGAAAAATATTCGAAAATTAAATTGTTTCACGTAACTGCAGAAAATTATACGGGAAGCACACAACTAGGAATAAAAATAGGATCAACCGAAAGTGATTTAAAGAATGCCTACGGTGAACCAAGTAAAATATTTCCAGTTGCTCAAGGTTGGGTTTACCACTATCCGAACCTAAAGTTGATGATGGTAATGAATCAAAATAAAATGGTAACAAAGTGGATGGTTTATTATGTAATGTAAAAAGAAATCTTCTTCCATTTTACCAGCAATCTTGCCATTTTCTGATAACAACTTTAAAATCATTATAATCTATTTCGTTTTTTTCCTATCTTAGAAGTCTAAAACTATGCTTCTATGAAAAAAGTTTACTTACTACTACTTGGCCTTGCCTTTATTTCTGGTGCTGTTGCTCAAACAGTTAGCAATAAGCAAAACGGAGAAAATCTAAATCCAGCCAATAAAATAAAACAAGGTACAATAAAACAATTGGTGGTTCCTGCACCAGCGAATTCTATTCTTGTTGAAAAAGACAAGGGATTTGGTGGACACAATTGTAAATCGCATGAATTAACTCAGAAATACTATGAAAGTATTGGACAATGGGATCAGTTCAATCAAGATTATCAAGAGGCAGCGCAAAAAATAAAACCCAATCAACCTACAAAAATCACTGGACCGAATACTATTTCGATTATTTTTCACGTAGTACACAATCCCAACAATCCGGCAGAAAACGTTTCGTATGCAAACATCATGAGTGTTTACAACGATTTGGTACAAGATTTTCAATTATTGAACTCAGATGCTTCGCAAGCTAGAACCGCTTTTGGATTTATTCCGGCTGATGCAAACATTAATTTTTGTTTAGCAACCAAAACGCCAACAGGAACTCCACTTGCGGAATTAGGTGTAATTCGTGTTTCTACAACGGAAGATTTTTACAATCCCGACACCGAAGAAAATAAAATGAAAGCTTCTGCAACAGGAGGTTCTCAAATATGGAATAGAAATAACTACTTAAACGTGTGGATTTGTGACATCACCAATGGAGCAAGCTCAGGTACAGCAGGTTATGCCTACCGACCAACCACCACAATGTTGCCTTCTTCTAGTATCGATGGAATTGTAATCGACTACAATTTAGGAGTAAATAATGATAATATTTTAACGCACGAAGTAGGTCACTACATGGGCTTAGATCACACATGGGGAGGTTCTGGAACGTGTAGTAATGACGATGGATTTGGCGATACTCCAAATACTGCTGGACCATCTTTCAATTACAGTGGTTCTTGTTCTGGCAACCAAACAACATGTAGTTCAACACAAACACAATACGAAAACTACATGGATTACAGTAACTGTACTGTAATGTTCACATCAAATCAAGCTAGTTTTATGGCGTCGATTTTGAATGGAATTCGTTCTTCTCTAACACTTTCTCCTGGTTGTGACCCTGTAAATGCTGCGCCAGTTGCTCAGTTTACTGCAGATATATCAAGTCCAATCATCATTCCTGTTGGGGCTGCTGTGAACTTCACCGATTTATCTACCAACGTGCCAACTTCTTGGACCTGGAATTTTGGCGGAGGATCTACCAATCAAACTGTGCAAAACCCAAGTGCTGTTTTTAACACTGTTGGAACCTACACAGTTACATTAACCGCTACAAACGCATTCGGAAATGATTCAGAAGTAAAAACGGGTTACGTACAGGTGGTTGCTGCTGCTGCGGGCACTGCTTGTGATACGCTTCGCAACTACAACCCTATTACGGAAGATTTAGCTTATTATGGATGGCAAACGCCAGGCTATGGTGGAATTCCAGGAACTGGTGCTTTTCAAGGAACTAACGCTTCTAAAACATTTTTCTATGCTGATAAATATACAGCCCCTGCATCAACTAAAGTAAGACGTTTACGCTTCCCAATATTAGTTGCAGCAGATCAATCTGGAACAGGCTTAATGAAAATTCGTGTTTGCAATGATGCTTCAGGTCTACCAGGTACTGCCATTACGACGGATACCCTTTTGATAGCAGATATGAACGAAGGATTTTATAATGAGTTTGACTTTACCAACCCTGCAACTGTCACAGGAAATTTCTGGGTGACCTTTGAATTTGTTTATGGTACACCTTTAGACACCATTGGATTATCGATGGTAGATATTGATTACAGAAACGGAACGATTGCTACAGGTGCAAACACTGTATTCACCTATTATGGTGGAACAACCAATGCAAATGGAGTTTGGCATCCAGTATCTGACTTAAATGTTGCAATCAAGTCGAGTTTATGGCTAGATGTTTTAACATCCAATGGTCCAGATCCAGTTGCTGACTTCACTGTTTCAGGTACAACAGTTTGTACTGGAGGACAAATTACTGTGAATGGATCAACATCAACCAACACTACCAATTATTATTGGTACATGACAGACAATCCATTTACAACTATTTTCGATGATGATTACACAGCAGGAACAACTTTTACATTCCCTTCTGCAGGAAGTCGAGCAGTGTACTTATTTGCTGATGGATCGTGTAAAACAGATGGTATATTTTTACCGATTACTGTTTCCGCAGTTCCAAACGCTACTTGCACGCCGACAAATACTTCGTGTGGCGAGAATAATGGTGCCATTAACTTTACAAGTCCAACAGGTGGCGATGGAAGTGGTTATCTGTACTCTATTACTGGAACAACATGGCAAGCGTCGCCTAATTTCACAGGTTTAGCAGCTGGAACATATACTTGTTACATAAAAACAGCTGGAGATAATTGCGATAGAACGTTTACTAGAACAATTAATGCGTCAACTGCATTAACAGCAGGAGTATCTGCAAGTCAAACCATCTGTGAGGGACAAAGTGCAACATTCACTGCCTCTGGTGGTACTACTTTTGAGTGGTTTGACGGTTCAACGCAAATTGGAACTACAGCAACTATCAATGTTACACCAACAGCAAGTAGTCAATATTCATGTATTGTTTCTGATGGAACATGTGAGGCAACTGTACAAACTAATGTGACGGTTAACTTGTGTAATAGTATTGAGGAGCTAATTCAGCAAGTGAAATTGTATCCAAATCCAGCTTCAACTGAATTTACGATTCAATTACCTGGCGACTTCGCATATGAGTTATTGGATGCTAGAGGTAGATTTGTGCACGAAGGTAGTTCAGTTGATCAAGCGACAGTGAAAATTACCACTTATGATGCAGGTATTTACTTCTTGAATATTAAAAACAGCGAATTCCAACATTCGTTTAGATTGGTAAAACAATAAAAAATACAGAAAAATAATAAATCCCGTCTTGAATTTCAGGACGGGATTTTTTTGTATTCCTTTTTATATAGACCTACCTATTTAGCATTTTCTAGGCTGGCAAAAACTAAATCGTTCAAGAATGCAATTAATTCATCTTCCTGCTTAGTAACTCCAAAATCCGTTAGTGCAGGTAAATTATTCATGAAAAAGTTTTGAAAATGAGCCATTTCAATAATTGTAGAGGCCAGTGATTTAGGATATTTATACGAAGGTTTACACTCTAAAATAATGGTACCAACCACTGCACACAAATCTTTGTAAGGCTTGAAAAACTGTTGTTTGTTGTCCTCGCCTACTTGCTTGGTCAAATACGCTTTTGATCCTTCAGAGATGATAATTTGATGCAATAAACTTTCATTAATATACTTTGTATCCTCATGCTCTTCGACGGTAGAGGCAAGAAGGTGAATTACTTTTTTTAATTTAATTGAAGCGTCACTAATGTTATTTGTGTGAAAACTAATTTGAAATTCAAGCCAACCCCAATACCAGGAGGTGAGATAAACAAGTAACTTGTGCTTATTTTCAAAATAGCGATAGATTCCAGCCTCTGTTGTACCAATTTCTTCTGCAAGTTTTTTAAAAGTAAATGCCTCAAAACCTACTTTATAAATTAATTCCACACTTTGCTTTAGAATTTTCTTTCCTAATTCAGAACTTTCTGGATCACGCAGATACAGTGCTTCATTCATTGTAATTTGTAACTGTAGCTTCATTTTATTATCACTTTCACTTATTAAAGTAACAAAGTTACAAAAAATATTTTTACAATTTTTAACGATAGTATTACTATCATTATAAAAACTATTCCTATCTTTGTTTCAGATAAAAAAAAGATATGTTACTGAACAAACGAATTCCAGTCTATTACATACTTAACAAAGTAAAATATGATCTTATTTATGTTCTGATCTTATCGCTTACAGTGCTATTTGTCACCGACCGTTTTGATACCCTACTTCCTGAAATGCCGCTTACGATTCCAGCATTTATCGGCACGGCAATTTCAATTCTTCTTTCATTCAAACTCAACCAATCGTATGACCGTTGGTGGGAAGCACGTAAAGTATGGGGTGCAATTGTTAATGATTCTCGTAGCCTTGTGATTCAATTACAAACACTAACGGAAAATGGTAATGAAGCTTCAATCAAAAAAATAGCCTTTCGTCAAATTGCTTGGTGCTATTCCCTGGGACAATCATTGAGAGGATTAAACCCTACTGAAAATATTGAGCATTACCTTTCAACAGAAGATCTTGAAGAACTCAACACGCACTCGAATAAGCCACTGGCCTTGATTCAATTACATGGAAAAGACATTAAGAAGTTCAAGGAAACCAAACAGTTAGATACCTTTTCACAAATCCAATTGGATGAGACTCTGGTGCGACTTTGTGATTCACAGGGGAAAGCCGAAAGAATCAAATCAACTGTGTTTCCAGTCACCTATCGACTTTTTCTTCATGGCATTATCTATCTTTTTGTAGTTACACTTTCAATTTCACTGAGAGATATTGGGAGCGCATTTGAACTCCCGCTTTTATTAATGCTTTCAGCAGCATTTTTACTCCTCGAAAAATCAGCAACACACATGCAAGATCCTTTTGAAAATAAACCGACAGATACCGCAGTAACCACTATTGCGAGAACGATTGAAATCAATATTAAACAACTTATTAAGGAAAGCGAAATACCAAAACCTTATCAAGCAGAAAATTTTTATCAGCTTTAAATAACAATAAAACAAAAAAAAGAATGAAAACACTCACACAAGAAATGCAATCAGCCATTACTCCAGCTATGGCACTAAACCTTCTAAAGGAAGGAAATAAGCGATTTATAAGTAACCTAAAGGTAAATCGCAACCTTTTGCAACAAGCCAATGAAACTTCAGATGGACAGCATCCATTTGCAATCATTTTAAGTTGTATTGACAGTCGAACTTCTGCAGAACTCATCTTTGATCAGGGCTTAGGAGATGTTTTTAGCGTAAGAATTGCTGGAAACATCATCAATGAGGACATCCTAGGAAGCATGGAATTTGCTTGCAAAGTGGCTGGATCCAAAATTATTGTAGTATTGGGTCACACCAAATGTGGCGCAGTGAAAGGTGCATGTGATCACGTTGAAATGGGAAATTTAACTGCACTACTCACGAAACTAAGGCCAGCAGTGGATGATGAAACTGCAACAAAAGAAAATCGCAACTCAAGCAACTCCATTTTTGTTGAAAATGTAGCAGAAATTAATGTTAAACGCACCGTTAGAGCCATCATGGAAAGAAGTCCAATCCTTAAAGAAATGATTGAAAGTGGCGAAGTTGGAATAGCAGGTGGTATTCACGATATTACATCCGGAGAAGTACATTTCTTTCCTGACACATTAAAGATTGCTTAATGACCAAGATCAGCGTTTAATAAAAAAGCCTAATCAAGATGATTAGGCTTTTTTTGTTAGTTTTTGAATTGTAAAGTAAGGCAAAAAAAAACGTTCCCAAAATTGAGAACGTTTTAACATTTATGATAATTAATTTTTAAACATCAATTTTCGCGTATTTCGCATTTTTCTCGATGAATTCTCTACGAGGTGGAACATCATCACCCATCAACATGGAGAAAATTTGATCACACTCTGCAGCATTTTCGATAGTTACTTGGCGCAATGTTCTATACTCAGGATTCATCGTTGTATCCCACAATTGCTCAGCATTCATCTCACCCAAACCTTTATATCGTTGAATTCCAACTGAGGACTCACTTCCAGCACCTTTCAATTCTTGTACAAGGCGATCACGCTGATCTTCGTTCCATGCATACTCTGCCTTCTGCCCTCTCTTCACTAAGTAAAGCGGTGGCGTTGCGATGTATACATATCCATTTTCGATCAACTCTTTCATGTAACGGAATAAGAAGGTCAAAATTAAAGTCTCGATGTGAGATCCATCCACATCGGCATCACACATAATGATGATCTTGTGATATCTTAATTTCTCTAAGTTCAAGGCTTTTGAATCTTCTTCTGTTCCGATTCTTACCCCAAGAGCAGTGTACATATTCTTGATCTCTTCATTTTCTAAGATCTTATGTTGCATTGCTTTCTCCACATTCAAAATCTTACCACGCAATGGCATGATTGCTTGAAAGTGGCGATCGCGACCTTGTTTAGCAGTACCACCCGCCGAGTCACCCTCGACAAAGTAAATCTCACATAAAGCAGGATCTTTCTCTGAGCAATCGGCCAATTTTCCTGGTAAGCCGCTTCCTGAAAGTACATTTTTACGTTGCACCAATTCACGGGCTTTGCGGGCTGCGTGACGAGCACGAGCTGCTAAAATCACTTTTTCAACAATCAAGCGCGCTTCAGTTGGATGCTCCTCAAGGTAAATTTGAAGCATTTCTGAAACAGACTGTGAAACTGGGGCAGTCACCTCACGGTTTCCTAATTTCGTTTTTGTTTGTCCTTCAAACTGTGGCTCTTGTACTTTTACAGAAACAACAGCAGTTAATCCTTCACGGAAGTCATCACCATCAATTTCAATCTTTTCCTTCGCCAATATTCCTGAATCAGTAGCGTACTTTTTCAAGGTATTCGTCAAACCACGACGGAAACCTGACAAGTGAGTACCACCTTCATGCGTGTTAATGTTATTTACGTAGGCCTGAATATTTTCCGTATACGAAGTATTGTATGTCATGGAAACTTCCACTGGAATTCCATCTCTTTCACCTTCAAAATAAATTACATCAGCAATCAATGCTTCACGATTACGATCTAAGTACTGCGCAAATTCTTTCAATCCACCTTCAGAATGAAAAACAGTTGTTAAATAGCCCTTATCGTCTTCAATTCTTTTATCTGTTAGATTTAGGGTAATCCCTTTGTTCAAAAACGCTAATTCACGCAAACGAGCAGCGAGTGTATCGTAATTGTAAACCGTCTCTTCAAAAATTGAGCTATCTGGTTTAAATGTTTGAATTGTTCCATTTTCTTTTGAAACCCCAATTTCGCGCACTGGATACAAGGGCTTACCAATCGAATACTCTTGTTCATACACTTTACCATCTCTGTGCACGACAGTGTGCATGTGAATTGATAATGCATTCACACAAGATACACCTACACCGTGCAAACCACCAGAAACCTTGTAAGTATCTTTATCGAATTTACCACCTGCGTGTAGCACGGTCATTACCACTTCTAAGGCAGATCGCTTTTCTTTTGTGTGAATTGCCGTAGGAATACCTCGACCGTTATCTTTTACTGTAATTGAATTGTCTTCATTGATCCAAACATCAATAGTATCACAATGTCCAGCTAAAGCCTCATCAATAGAGTTGTCTACTACCTCATACACCAAGTGGTGCAATCCTTTAACGCCAACATCACCAATATACATGGCTGGTCTTTTACGAACCGCCTCTAAGCCTTCTAATACCTGGATATTATCCGCTGAATAATCATCCTTTCTTACTTCTTCACTCATATATTTTTCTTGAAGATTTATTTAATTTCTAAACACGCAAAAATACGAAATTCAAAGGGATTTTTTGTTGATTTACAAGCATGAAAATGGCGAGTTATCAACATTTTTTTGACACTCTTTTTTGGACGTAGGACTATTAGACAAGATACAACAGGACTGGATTTTGGAAAAGACGAAAACCTTGCTATTTCTGCGCTGGTTTAGGGAGAATTACTTCCCTTCAATCCAACTCACTACCTCTTCATCATTTGGCAATGTCGTAGGAGGAATCACTTTCTCTAAGAAACCTTCTTCATTCAACAGGTACTTTTGAAAATTCCATTTCACTTCGTTTTCCGACAAGCCGTTTTGATTTAGCTGTGTGAGAAATAGATACAATTCGTGCATGTCTTTTCCTTTGACCGAAATCTTTGCCATCATTGGAAAAGAAACACCGTAATTTACTTGACAAAAAGACTCAATTTCTTCATCTGAACCTGGTTCTTGCCCCATAAAGTTGTTTGCTGGAAAACCAATAATGATAAAATTACTGTCTTTATATGTTTCATACACATCTTGCAACTGCTCATACTGTGGAGTCAACCCGCACTTTGAAGCTGTGTTCACTACCATGATTTTCTTTCCTTTTAATGTAGAGAAGTCGAAATCATTGCCATTGATGTCTTTTACTTTAAACTCATGGATGGATTGAACTTTAATTTTATCAGTCATAGAAGTGTTTTTTGTTGATTTGCAGCCAAAGATTGACAATGCGAAAAGTGTTACGATTAGAGAAATTTTCATTGTATGTTATATTACCTATCAAATTTAATCATCCTCAGTAAAATAATTTGATTTTTTCGGAACATTTTTTGCCAAAATCCGAATACCATGAATATGAAGTTGCTTTTTACGGTTTTTCTTGTTACCGCATGCCATGCTTTTGCACTTGCTCAAACCGATTTTTCGGGTGCTTGGCAAGGCGTGTTGATCCAAGATGGCACTACTATAGAAAAAGGAACGCTCATCTACGCCGACTTCACAATTTCAGATGCCGAAATAACTGGAAGAACTCGAACGGAAGTATACAATTCCAAGTTTTTTGCAGTTAAAAAAATAAAAGGGAGTATTAAATCGAATGCACTCACCTTTACTGAATTTGTCATTGAAAAGAAAAGTCAAACCACGAAAACGAGTTGGTGCAACATCTCATCTACACTCTCCTACAATGACAGCACAGGCTATTTAAGTGGCACATACACCAGCTCCGACTGTCGAAGAAACAGCGGAAAAATTATACTCTATCGCATTAAAAATGTTAGTTTAAGTGCCACAGAAAACTCTCCGATGTCGCACAGCTGGTTTAAATCATTTTCTAAAAATTACACGAAAGGATATCCAGCCCCCGAAATTCAAGAGCGCAACAGATCCAACTTTGTCTTCGAACCGATTTATTTCGACTACGACAAAGCAGAAATCAGAACGGAGCATTATGCCTTTCTAAAAAGTATGATTCTTATTATCGACAGTCACAGCGATCTTAGAATAAAAGTTACCGGGCACACAGACGGAGATGGTTCCGATGCCTACAATCTCGATCTTTCAAAACGACGTGCAGAAGCCTTGGTGCAATTTTTCGTTGCCAACGGTTTAAGTAAAGATAAAATTGTGCTCGATTTCAAAGGTGAAAAAGAACCCATTGATTCCAACAAAACTGCGAATGGAAAGCAACTTAACCGGCGTGTTGACTTCTCATTTATATGATATTTAGCAAGTAAGATGAAAAAAAAATAAAGATAATTTGCTTAGTATCTGAAAAAAGCTCTATTTTCGAACCAAAAAACACAGTATAATTAAATTATGGCAAGCATTTTTGTTGCAAAACTCGATTTTGGCGTTACAAATGACGACTTAAAAGAATTGTTTCAACAGTACGGTACGGTTAACAAATCGACTGTAGCAATGGACAAAGAAACAGGGAAATCTCGTGGGTTTGCCTTTATTGAAATGGCAAATGATGATGATGCCCGAGCTGCAATTAGCGCGCTAGATGGATTTTCCTTAAAAGGACGGCAGATAGCAGTGAAAGAAGCTGAACAACGGTCCGACAATCGCGCTCCAAGAGATAACACTTTCAAACCACGCGAAAACAATTACCAAGGTCAAAATAATCGCACTGATGGTGGCTTTAAGCCAAGAGAAAACAATGACTTTCCCAGCAAACCAGGTGATGATGACGACAAGCCCTCTTTCAAACCAAGTGCTTTCGAGCTTCCTAAAACAGAAATTCGCAACAAGAAAGTAGAAAAAGATAAGAAAAAAATTGACGATGATAAATCGAAGAAAACAAAATTAACACCATTTAAAAAGAGCGGTAAAGAAAAACGTTTTTTTACGGATGATGATGACGATGATTTCGACCCCAATTCAGCAAGTTTGTTTGACTTCGACGATGATATAGAAGAAGGCGAATGGAACAGTGAAGAGGACACTGATGAAGATGAAGATTAATTGATACTTAAATCCCGCCGAAGCGGGATTTTTTTTTGATACCATGACTAAAAAAGAAAAAGCGAACTACATCATTGAAGAATTGGAACGATTGTTTCCAGAAACGCCTGTTCCACTAGATCATACCGATCCTTATACCCTACTCATCGCTGTTTTACTTTCTGCACAGTGCACCGACATTCGTGTCAACCAAATTACTCCTCACCTATTTGCTCGTGCCAACAATCCTTTCGATATGGTGAAGTTGCCTGTAGAAGATATTAGAGCTATTATTCGTCCTTGCGGATTATCGCCCAGAAAATCACAAGCCATTTTTGATTTATCACATATTTTAATTGACAAATACAAGGGCGAAGTTCCAGCAAATATGGAATTATTAGAAGAATTACCAGGGGTTGGACATAAAACTGCTTCTGTGGTCATGGCGCAATCGTTTGGAGTTCCTGCATTTCCTGTGGATACACACATTCATCGATTATTAACTCGATGGGGAATTACGAATGGCAAGAATGTAGTGCAAACGGAAAAAGATGCGAAGGCTGTTTTCCCAAAAGCATTGTGGAATAAATTACACCTCCAAATTATCTTCTACGGAAGGGCTTACTCCCCTGCCCGATCTCCTAAGTTGGAAGTCGATTACATCACGCGAGCGATTGGCACGAAGGCAGCGATTGCGGAGTTGAAGTAGTGTGCTTCGAGAGCATTAGTGGTGTGCTTCGAGAGCCTCAGCACACGGAAGGTGTGTGGGCTTCGAGAGCCTCAGCCCACGGTATCATTGTCGAAGTCTAATCTTCTCTCAACCAGTACTGCGCTAACTTGTTCGATGCATCCACTGTAAAAGAAAATTGTGGTCGAGTGTAGCTGTTCATAAAAAATTCGATCCCATACAATACCTGATCACGCGAAATCAATAATTCAGCCTGTTCACCTACTTCCAAGGAATTTAACGTTCCCTCCAACGAGGCTTGTGAAACACGGTAGCCATTGCAGCCAATAATTTCATCATTCACGCTCAAGCCAGCATCCTCAGCAGCAGAACCAGCTCTAATGCCACGCACTGTCACTTTTCCTCCCGATTCAGTCAACGACAAACCTGAACTTACTACCTCTGAGCTTTTATCGGTCACCGTTACACCAATTTTTGCAAAGTACTCTGCATACGGAATAATTTCAGTTCCATGAATATACTTCGCCCAAAACTCATCTAAGTTTTCGCCCAAAAATGTTGCGATTTCCGTTTTGAATTCATTTTCTGTAAATCCACGATTTAATTTTTTGTAGAATTTGTCGTACAAGTGCTTCATGAAATGATCCAAGCATTTCTCTCCGTTGTACTTCGCAATTATTTTAGCGTCGAAGATGGAAGCGATCACTGCACCGCGCGAATAATACGTCATTTGAGTATTTGAAGAATTTTCGTTAGGACGGTAACTTTTAATCCAAGCATCATAACTCGCATGGGCCAAAGGTTGCACTCGAGAGCCAATGGATCCTTCAACGTAATTGACAGAACTTTGCACCTTCGATGCCATTTTATTCATATCGTATAAGCCAACTCTTCGCAAAATCAATTCATCATAATACGATGTAAACCCTTCCATCACCCATAAAAGTGTTGTGTAATTTTCTTCATCGTAATTGAATGGCCCTAATTCTAACGGTCGAATTCGTTTCACATTCCATAAATGGAAGTACTCATGCGCTACGAGCGACAAAAATCCATCGTAGCTTTCATCAGAATACGTCCAGCGATTCACGCTCAAGGTCGTGGAATTACAATGCTCCAATCCACCTTGTCCATCAACAACGTTATGAATAATGAAGGTATACTCTTTGTTCGGATTTTCTCCAAACACCTTTGTTTCCGCCTCAATGATCTCTGCCATGTCGACTTTCAATCGCTCAACATCAAAATTCCCTTCTCCATACATTGCCACAGTGTGCTTCACGCCTGCTGCAGTGAAAGAAAATTCTTCTTGATTTCCAATTTCGAGTGGACAATCAACCAATTGATCGTAGTTGTCGAAGTGATAATTCCAAGCAGCTCCCACTTTTCCATCAAAGGGCATTCCGGTGGACACTTTCTTGAAATTTTCGAATGGGTCTACTGTTAACGTCCCTGCTTTCTCTTTGAACTTGTCCACATACATAAAAACCCCTGATCCGCTCACATAGCCATGTGTCAAATCTAAAAAACTGGTGCGCACTGACAATTCGAAAGCGTACACTTGGTATCTCACGACTACTTTCTTCGCTTTTCCTTTTTCGATCGACCAATTATTTTTGGCTTGTTTTTCAACTTTCAGTGCTTTATTATTTTCATCGAAAGCAGTCACTACATTTACATTTTTAGCAAATTCTCTCACCAAATAGGACCCAGGAGCCCACACTGGCATTTTCACATTCAGCACTTTATCTTTAAAATTAGATAGCTCCATTTCTACCTCAAAGTAATGATTTTGCGGTTTCGGCATCGACAAGCGATAATGGATTTGCTGCGCAACTGAGGTGCTTTGAAGTACAACTGCGAAAAGGAGAGTGATTAGAATTTTCATACAAAATAATTGAATTTCAAATATACAAATCTTTTGAAGAAAGAGTAACTTTGTAGTACGACATCGAAATTCGAACGAGAGATAATGAAGGAAGAAAAAGCGATTGTGCAGCGTCCGAAAATTACACGGAGAGTCCGTAACCTTGTGTTAGGTGCTCGACAACCAGACCCCTTGACCTTGGTAGTCTTTCTTATGAATCTTTTTTTTGGCTGCATCAATCTTTTTTGGTCGCTACTTTCCTACCTCATCTTAGCAAAGAAATCATTGATTACTGAAATTAAAGACATTGATATCGATGCAATTATAGCGAAACGTGGGCAAGAATTAGGATTTATGGGCGACGATTTTCTTCATCGATTAATGACCACACAGGCAATTGGAATTGTGGTTTGGTCGATTTTTCTCTTGGGTGTTCTAATGCTCTTTCGGATGAATCGAAATTTTGCTTTTATCCTACTTGGCACCTTGTTCTTTTACATCGGAATGCTGGTATTTTACATCAGCTACGGCTATTTCAAGAGTGATGTAACGCTGTTCGATAAAATTGGATTTATTGTCATTTTTACTAGTTCAACAGTGCATTATTTCTTGCTTCGTAAAGAACAAACTGGTGGCACTATGAATTTCTTTCATGAAGAAGAAGCCATTGAATAAGATCTGAAAAATCGTCTTTTGTCGGGTGAAAAACATGCGCTGCTTGATTGTAAAACAGCTCTCTTTCTTCTAATTTATCAGTAATAAAATCCAACAACTCTTCTTCGCTTTTATTGGCGATCAAAGGACGTTTCATTTTTCTTTTGGGCTCCTTCAAGCGATGATGCAACTCTTTCGCGTTCAATTTTAGAAATACCGTTGTACCTCTACGATTCATTTCCTCCATTAAGCTTGAGTGACATGGCAATCCACCACCTGTTGCGACGACAATCCTTTGTAAAAAATCAAGCTCTTGAATTAATTGGCGCTCTAAGTCTCGAAAATGCTGTTCACCATGCTTTTCAAATAGTTCAGCAATGGTGCAATGCTCTTGCTTTTCGATGAACTCATCTGTATCGATTGCAGTGCAATTCAACTTCGTAGCCAATTGCTTTGCCAGCTTGGATTTGCCGCTTCCCATAAATCCCACTAAAAAAATTGCGCGCATACGACAAAGAAAACAAGAAAATGGCTTAATTCCATTGTTTGGTACTAATTTTTCGATTAATGTAACAGCAAGAAAACCAAAATGTTATTAAATCGTGACGAAAAAAATTAAAAAAAAACAATTGTAGGTTTGGCAAAATAAATAAAGTAGCTATATTTGCACTCCCGTTCGGGTATGATTCGGTAGCTCAGCTGGTAGAGCAATACACTTTTAATGTATGGGTCCTGGGTTCGAATCCCAGCCGGATCACTCTGATCAAAGCGCTTCCTGCAAGGGAGGCGCTTTTTTATTTTCATACCGAATTGAGCTCGCTCAATAAAGAGATGAAAATGAAAAAGTGACTGTTTCTGCGTCAGCAGAAAAGTGCTTTGATCCACTGCACGTCGATGCATTTGGGATCTTCACTCCCAGCCGGATCACAAAAGAAGTCCTTTCTGCATTGCAGTCAGGACTTTTTTTATTTTACTCAAACGAAGCCTCGCGCTTCAGTGCAGAGGAAATAAAAAAAGGACTGTTTTCTGATTCATCAGAAAAGGACTTTATGCTTGCCATGAGCCAAATCAAAAGGATCTTTACTCCCAGCCGGATCACAAGAAAGCCAATTTTTAAAGGGCTTTAAGCTGCTAACGTATAAAATTAATAACCGCAGGAGAAAGCCTTCTGTTTTTTTGTATTGATAAGATTGTTAATATCTAGATTGATAATGTAAATATATTACGTGGTTCAATTCTTATCTTTAAAGTCAATTAGTAGTTTGACAATATTAGAATTGTTGTTTATGAAGTATTTGAATTTTTATTAGAAATAGGTGATGAAAATGACAAATTTATATCGATAGAATAATTGCATCAAGTAAAAAGAAATGAATAAACAAAAATCGAAATATAAATTTATTGACCTATTTGCTGGTCTTGGTGGCTTTCATTTGGCTCTTGAAGAACTAGGACATGAATGTGTATTTGCAAGTGAATTAAGTCCTGAGTTACAAAAATTATATTCTGAAAATTTTCCGGATACACCTATTTATGGGGATATTACAAAAATTCCAGTTGAAACAATTCCGTCGCACGATATTTTATGTGGCGGATTTCCCTGTCAACCTTTTTCTCAAGCAGGAAAAAGATTAGGATTTACTGAAGATCGAGGTAATTTGTTTGATAACATTATGGAGATTTTAGAACATCACAAACCTAAATTAGTAATACTTGAAAATGTTCAAAATTTAAAAAATCATGATAATGGCAACACTTGGAAAGTGATTGAGGAGAAACTTTCTAATTTGTATGATGTTAAAGAAACTATTTTATCACCACATCAATTTGGAATTCCTCAGCATCGATTTCGTATTTATATAGTAGGTATATTAAAAAGTGAAATTTCAATTTGCCCACTTGAGGATTTTGAATTTCCTGAACCAAATCATCAAGAGTGCGATATCAAAGCAATTGTAGACGAATCAGCTACAGATTTTATGCATTTGCGAAATGATACGCGAAATCATTTAATTGTTTGGCAAGAATTCCTTGATGAACTTTATAAACATGGAGGTAAATTACCTAGTTTTCCAATCTGGGCGATGGAATTTGGAGCAAATTACGATTATGAAGACTTGGCACCTGCATTTCAATCAGTTAATGAATTGAAAGACAAAAAAGGAAAATTTGGTGAGATTGTTAAGGGAAATTCAAAAGAACAATGCCTTTCCTTTTTGCCAAATTATGCTATCACGAATAAAAATAATAAATTTCCTATTTGGAAGGTTCAATTTATTAAACGTAATAGAGAATTCTATAGTGAACATAAGAAATGGTTAGATGTTTGGTTGACGAAAATTAAAAGTTTCGAGAATAGTCATCAAAAATTTGAATGGAATTGTGGACCAGAAGAAAACCCAACAATTTTTAATAAAATAATTCAATTTAGACCTTCAGGAATAAGAGTGAAAAAACCAACATTTTCACCTGCATTGGTTTTAACAACTACACAAATTCCAATATTTCCTTGGGTTAATCTCCCAAGAGAGTCGTTAAGTGAGGATGAAGGTTTGAAAGGACGTTATATGACTAAAGAGGAAGCTGCTTCGCTACAAGGTATGCAACGATTAAAAAAATATCCAGAAACTATCCCAGCAGCATTTAAAGCATTTGGTAATGCGGTGAATGTTGATTTAGTTAAAAAAATAGCTGAAAAATTAATTAGTCATGAACCAAATAGACAAAGTATCAATTGCGCTACAGCCGAGTGTATATAATACATTTCGGGCTTTAAATAATACCGTTGCTCTTACATTAAGTGAATATGTCGATAATTCTGTGCAATCGTATTTAGATAATAAACAAGAGTTATTACAAAATAATGATGGGTATGTTTTTACTGTGAGTATTGAAGTTGATCAAAAAGTTAATCAAATAGTAATTAAGGATAATGCTGCTGGAATAGATTTTAATAATTATAAAAGAGCTTTTGAACCAGCAAATATACCGTTAGATAATACCAAGCTAAATGAGTTTGGAATGGGAATGAAAACAGCATCAGTTTGGTTAGCTGACAAGTGGTCTGTCCGAACCAAAGCATTAGGTGAAAATGTTGAAAGATATACAGAATTTGATTTACACAAAGTGATTGCTGAAAATAAAGAGGAGTTGATAGTTAAAGAATCAATTAAAGATAAAAAAGCACATTATACGGAGATAATTCTCTCTCAACTTTCTCATAATTCACCTTCGCCGAATCAAATGGATAAAGTTCGAAGACATTTGTCAAGTATTTATCGAATCTTTTTAAGAAATAAAGAAATTGAAATTATTGTAAATGGAGAACATCTTCAAGCGCCAAATTATGAAGTTTTAAATGTTCCTTATTTTAATGACCCTAAAGGACAAGATGTCTTATGGAAAAAAGAAATTAACTTTCAAATAGGTAAATATAAAGCTAACGGTTTTATTGCCATTTTAAAGACAATTCAAAATAATGCAAATGGTTTAGTTTTATTAAGAAGAGGCCGTGTAATAGTAGGAGGAGATGATGACCGCTTTTTTCCTTCCTCTTTATTTGGCTCTGCAGGTAATTTTAGATATAAGCGTCTTTTTGGTGAACTTCAACTGGAAGGATTTGGTGTAACTTTTAATAAAAATGGTTTTACTGATGAAGAAAATTTAATTGCTTTTATAGACGCATTACGTGATGAATTAAGAGAACCAGGATTTAATTTATTGAGTCAAGCTGATAATTTTAGAGTAAAAACAAAAGAAGAAAATTCAAAAATTGCTGAGAGGATTGTTAAAACTCACAAAAAGGAAGTTGAAAAAGAACCAATAACCGATAAAATTAAAAAAGTTGAAGACCTTTCATCTAATCATGTCAATATTAAAAAAAATGAACAGATAATTTCAAATGCAAATTCTTTAGGTTCTGTTGAAGATTTTTTTGAATATGATAGTATCTCTTATAAATTTCAAGTTGATTTAATCAACGAGGATGAATCTGATGCTTTATATTCTGTAAAACAAATAATAGTCAAAAAGGAATTACTAGAAGTTCCATGTATAATTTGTAAAATTAATTTAGCTCATCCATTTTTTAATCGTTTTGAACAATTTAAAAAAGCAAATGATTATGAACCAATAGTCGAAATATTTAAATCATTTGCACTCGCAGAATTTATTGCAACATCAAAAAGTATGCATTATCCTTCTGAACTTAGAACGATATTTAATAATTATATAGTACAATAATAAGTCTAATTGCATGGAGATAAAAATACTTTCAACTAAAAATGCATTTTTCAAACCTGAAATGGGGATTAAAATGAATGATCTTATTTCTCGGTTTCAAAATTTTTTGGATGAGGATGAAATAGATTCACTGGTTATTGAGACTAATGAAATATTGTCACATTGTACTGATCCAAATTTGCATGTAGAACAAGATGTTACTCATCTTACTGTTGGTTATGTGCAAAGTGGGAAAACAATGTCATTTACCGCTTTAACGGCTTTGGCTGCAGATAATGGGTATCGAATTGTAATATACTTGGCAGGAGCAAAAAATAATCTATTATCTCAAACAACAAAACGATTAACAAAAGATTTGATTACTGAGAGTTCATATAATAATTTATATAAAGTATTAGAAAATCCTATTTTATCGAGAACAACAGAAATTAGAAATAAATTGAGATTGTCTACTAAACCAACAATTTTAATTACAGTTCTAAAACATTATAAGCATATTGGCGAATTATCTGAAATTTTTAAATCTACTATCATTCATCAAGAATTAGGTAAGCAAGGTGTCTTAATTATTGATGATGAAGCTGATCAAGCTTCACTAAATGGATTTTCGTATGCTAACAGTAAAAAAGCAAGTACTTCTCAAGAGTGGGATGAAGAAACAGATAATAAAGAATCTAGTACATATTCTAATATTCTAAATTTAAGAAATTCGATCCCTAATCATTCTTATGTGCAATATACTGCAACACCGCAAGGCCCCTTATTAATAAGTTTAATGGATTTGCTTTCACCTAAAAGTCATACGGTATTAACCCCAGGTAAAAAGTATACAGGTGGTAAAACTTTTTTTCAAGATTTTCCTGATTTAGTTATTTCAATTCCTGATGAAGAAGTGTATCATTATAAGCAAAATCCACTAGTTCATGTTCCAAATTCATTAAAAGAGGCGCTTCAAATTTATATTTTGAGTGTTACATTAATTGTAAATCATTGGAATAAGGTCAAATTTTTATCGATGATGATTCATGCTGATAGACAGAAGGATGTCAGTAGATTATTTCATGGCTGGGTAAAAGACTTGATTGAGAAATGGACAACGATCTTAAATTTAGAAGAGGGAGACTTGGGTAGGTTTGATTTAGATAGAGAGTTTGAAGAAATTTATGAAAAAGAAGCAACTAAATTTTATTCGCAAGAAGATAAATTACCATCTTTTTTGGAAATTAAATCTCTTATTGCTGATGCAATTAATGATTCCCAGTTATATTTAATAATTAGTGATAGTGATGCCGAAAGAGAGGTTGATTGGGAGAGTGCTTCTTCCCATATATTGATAGGTGCTGATATGCTTAATCGCGGTTTTACTGTAGAAAATCTTGCTATTACTTATATGCCTCGTTATACAAAAGGTAAGTCAAATGCAGATACAATTCAGCAGAGATGCAGATTTTTCGGTTACAAACAAAAATATTTAAAATCTTGTCGAGTTTATTTACCTACAGATTCAATAACAGAATATGTTGATTATGTTCTTCATGAGGAAGAAATGAGGAGTTGGCTACGAAACAATGACAATCTTGAAAATGTTGAACGTCAACTAATACTAGCGGAAAAGTTAAACGCAACAAGAAAAAATATTCTACCATATAGCATTGTTCAAACTAAAATGAAAGGATGGCACGCTATGAATGCACTAAGTTCAATTGAATCAAACAAACTTATCGTTGATGAATTCTTAGATAGTAATGAATTTATTTTATGGAATCCTCAATATGGTACAACTGATAGAAATCATAAGATATCTGTTTTGCCTGTTGATGTTGCTATTGACTTTTTAACCAAATTTAAGTTTGGTAATTACGCTGACACAGCCCGAAAACAGGCTACAATAAGATATTTACAATATTTGTCTACCGAGGCATCAAATCCAATAACTAATGTTCATTTTATTCAGATGGCTTTTGACAGCGATTATCGTGAACGTAGTTTTGATACTTATACATTAAAAATTAAACAACATTTTTCTGGTCCCGATGGAAGGGGAAAAGATGTTTATCCTGGAGATAGAGAAATTAAATCTGAAGACGCAATCTGTATCCAATTACACAAGGTGAAATTAAAATGTGATCAAACTAATAGACTGGTTAATAAGGTGATATATACCATAGCAATATATTATCCGCTCAATTTTGCATCTGGTTATATATCATCTGAACCAGAAAATTTTGATATTGATGATGATGAATAATATGGAAAATTCAGGTTATAAAGTTTTTTTAGAACTTCAACACAGAGAAAGTCAAACTCATGATTACATCACTGTAGAATCTGTGCCTTTTTTACCTCATCATAAAATTGGTATTTCTACTGATGGCTATCCCTTATTTTTTGTAAAATGTGATAATCAGACCAAATCTATCGATCTTAACTTAGAGTTAATATCTGTTTTATTTTCTCAGGAGTGTAGTATAAATGAAAAAGAAAATAAATCTAATGAAATCTATACAATAGTACTGTTAAAAACTCTCAATAGAGACTTGCAACAATACTTCACTGACGTATTTTCCATTATATTACAGCATATCGAACCTATACCAACTGAAAAAGAACTTTATGGAGAAGTAAGAAAAGTAATTGATTTATTTAGCACAATTTCTAAGCCTCCTTTAAAATCTATTCAAGGGCTTTGGGCAGAATTATTAGTTATTGAAAAATCAACAAATCCAGAATATTTAGTAAATGCTTGGCATGTTTCACCATCTGATAAATATGATTTTAATGATAGTAAAGATAAACTAGAAGTGAAATCAACAACAAAATCAAAAAGAATACATAGATTTTCTATTGAACAATTAAATAATAATCCGAATTCTGATTTATTAATCGCCTCAATCTTTGTGATTGAGACCGGTACAGGTAAAAGCATTTTAGATCTAAGGGATAATATTATTTATAAGATTAGTGACATTAAGGTGAAACTTAGATTAAATGAAATTATATATAAAACAATTGGTAATGAATATGAAAAATTAGGTGATATTTTCTTTGATTATCAACAAGCTTCAGATTCGTTGTCTTTTTATGAAGTTATGGATATACCTCGTATCCATATTAATGCAATTCCAGTTCAAATTACCAATGTGACGTTTGATTGCGATTTGACTAACATACCAACTATTTTAGAGAAAGAGCAAAATATACAGGAAAGTTTATTGTTCAAAAGTCTTGGTTTATGAGTGAATACAAAAACATTGAAAAAATAAAACCAGAAATTTTGCTTGCCTTGGTACGTGATATTTTGGATCATTCTATTGACTTTGAATATATTAGTGGTGTCCAACCATTTTTGATGTCGTTTAGTAATCAAAAGTATTATGTTTATGTGAAAAATATTTCTAGTGCATATTTTTCTGATAGAGACAAAACGACAAGAGCTCAATTACCAATAAAACCTAAATTTGAAGCAATAAAATCTTCACCATATCCTTTTATTTTTTTAGGCTATGATGGAATCAATGATGTTTTTGTTTGTTGGAATTATCATAAAGCAAAAGAAAGATTAAATATTGGTAAAAGTGTTTCATTCTACTCCAGAACGTTTTTTCAATCAGAAGTAAAAGTTGGTGAGTTTAATAGAAGACAGTTAAAGAATGGAGATTTACCAGTTCTGTTTAAAAGGTCCAGTTTAATTGAGTTTTTTCAAAAAATTGAAACATTCTTCACAAAAGAGAAGGAAAGTTCCATAAACTATCCTGGAATTTTTAGTAATGTCAATAATGAAGAAAAGTTTATAAATTATTTGAAGAATAACAAAAAACTATCAGCGAAGACAATAAAGAATTATGTAAATGCACTTCGTAGTAGAATTTCACTCGGACTTAAGAATTATTTTATACCTTCTTTAGACTCAATTTTCTATATTAATGATTTGGCTAAATTAGAAGAATTGAATGATCTTCTTTTTCAAAAAGAGGAATATAAATTACTAAATAAAGTTGGTAAAAACATGTACTCGTGTGCTTTTGATAGTTACCTTAGTTTTATACGTAACAACGCGATTTTTGAGATTCAAGAAAGTAACAATTCGCTTCAAGACATGCCAGAGTTATATATCGCCGATGGCAAGTTGTTAAAGATTAATGACTTGAAGTTATTGAAAGAAATCAAATCGTTAATTGAATCTAATCGGTTGCTTTCGGCAGCACAAATTGTTGGTGATTTTTACAAAAATCAATATCCAAATATGGAATTGTCAGATTGGATAAATCTCGTAAGGAAAATATAGAATATTTATCTTCAATGAAAAGGAAAATTAATCTTAGAATGTGAAAGAAAATCAGTATTGTTTAATCAATTATTATAAATTTATTTGAAATTGAATTCTTTTATTTTTAATTATTGAATTTAATTCATCTATTGTTTGTAGACTATATGATGACCCTTTTTCATGAATACTTACAAAACAAAACCTAAATCTATCTCCAAGTCTTTCTGCAAAATCAAATTCATTTTTTGTTGCTCCAAAAAAGAATCCTTTTGGATTTAATGGTAAGTATTTTTTTGTTGTCTTAAGTTCGACAAAAATTATTTCGTCCTTGTTTGTTTCAATGAAATTTGAATTGACTTCTTGTCCTTCTAAACGCGGAATGTAGATTAAATCGAATGATTGAAGAAATTTATGATCGACTCCGAATAAATCGAGAAGTTCTTTTTTAATAGGTAAATCTATTTTGAAAAAACCTGTATGATTTTCTAATAGGTACTTTACACCTTCTTTTTCGGTGACATTGTTTGACAAGGTGATAATAAAAGAATGTTGTCTTGACATTTTTACATTCTTTTAGTTTCGTAATCTAAATAAGTGTGAGCATCATTGCTTTCTGAAAAATCTAGTAATTCAGAAATGTTTAATTCAAAAACTTTTGCAAACACAGCTATGTTATTGAGAGAAATGTTTCTTTCACCTCTTTCGATCATTCCAATATAAGTTCTATGAAAACCAGTTTCGAAGGAAAGTTTTTCTTGGCTTATGTTTTTTTCAGTCCTGAGTTGTTTTATTCGCTGACCAAATTCTTTGACAATCCTTTCATTTACCATTCGTCAAACATATACACATTGTATGTCAGGATCAACCGACAATATGTATCATTTGATTTATTAAAGTTGTTATTTTTTTGGATTGAATTATGTCATTAAGCAACAATCCTCCCCACAATCTCCGCAGCAGCCGCAGCCCAATCCAAGTCCTTCAATGCGTCTTTGGACAACCATTTAAAGTCTGTGTGTTCGGTGAGGGTGAGTTCGTTGGTTGGACAACAACAAAGGTAAGTGTGCATTGTCAATTGAAAATCGGGGTAGGTGTGATTCACGGTAGTGAAAAAAGTATCGACCGAGATGTCCATGTGTAATTCTTCCTGAATCTCGCGCTTGATAGTGGCAATTTTCGTTTCACCTTCTTCTACTTTCCCGCCCGGAAATTCCCATTTGTGAGAGATGTAATCGTATTTGGCAGGTCCGCGCCGCACACACAGTATTTTACTGTCGTGAATGATAATGGCGGCTACTACTTCGATTTGTTTCATAGAATATAAAGATAGATTATAATTTTAAACACGTAGTTCACATTGGTAGTTTAAAATACAAATATGAAAAGGTCAACTATGATGCCGGATACAAAATGATCCTGGATTAAAAAGAATAGCGAGAGAAAAACTGTCTTCACACTTGTCTTCACACTTGTACTGAGCTTGCCGATGTAGCTTCAGCTTTTTTGTTTGCATGGGTAATACAAGCGACGACCTAACGTCCTTACCCTTTCAAGCTCAATAGTCTCTTAATTCAAGCTCAAATTCATTCCGTTTTGAGCTACAAATGATACTGATTTGAACTCTATTTAGGTAAGTACACAAAAACAACTCAATCGAAAAAATTGTGCTTTATCAATTTTATATATGATTTACCTTCACTAATTCAAACGATTGCCTAAAAAATTCCTTACATTTGATACTAAGCTCAAAAAGTGCTATTTTAAATGAAAAGTTCCTTATTTTCCATAGTTTTTTTTTTCGTAGTTGCAAATGTAGCAATAGCTCAATGCCCCACATGCGGTAATGGAGCAATTGATGTAGGCGAAACAACTGCGAACTGTCCGCAAGACATTGCACACGATGCAACTTGTACGAGTCCGTGTGGCCAACCCACAGCTGCCGAAAGTACTGCTGGCTTGAGAACCTCTGAAGATTTTACAGGAACTACCACTTTTTCTTCGGCTGGACTTCCAGCTGGTTGGGCATTTGCTTCAGGACCAACTGCTACAACAGCAGGAACATTAGCTGCTGCAGGAGTGGATGCTTATGGCGCCAAAGCTGGACTCATACAGCCAAATTGTGGGGGAAGTTGTGCTGCAACCAATGGGTTTTGCATTGGAAATATTGCTAATATCCAAGCAGTTGGCGGTGGCGGTACGGGTGGAAAATTGGGTGCAAACTTTGATGGAAGAGCAAATATAAATCAAAACCTTAGTTATGCCGTGTTAAGAGGGCAAGGCAATCCAACACTTGTCTCCCCTACCTATAACGTTTCTGCTGTTCAGGGCTTTAAAATTCAATTTTGGATGTCAGCTTCTGAATCTAGCTGCGGACAAACCAATGGCTGGGGAAGTTGTGTCGGTAATACGGTATTTTTAGATTTCTCATCGAATGGTGGAACCACTTGGACGCAAATCATGCAGATGAACACAAGTTCCACAAATTCAGACATGTGTACCAATAATTCTACCAACACATTGTGGCTCTCTGAAGGAAGATGGGGACGTGTTTGTTTAACGGTCTTTAGAACGGCGGCAGCCACTGGAAATTATTATTCAGCTGCAGGTGCTGGTACCGCTGCCTCTGGAATAATGGTAAATGGAACTTATTTTACTGCCAACTTTAAATACAGAATTCGATATGCACAAACAGCATCTTGTACTGCAGGCATAACTGCAACAAATCCTGGCCGATATCTTGCTATTGATTATCCGGTTTTTACCTCCGGCAACCAAATGATTCCTTGCGGAATTTCATTTTCAAATATGTGTGGATACGGCTTAGATGGAAACGATGATGGCGTTGGCTCTTCTACACTTACCACTAATTCTATTGTTTATAGCACAGTTAAAAGTAGTGTCAATCAGGCGGAACGCGGTGTGGAAATATTTAATTCTCAAAATTCTGTATTTGCTAACCAAAACCTCACAGGCTCAAATTTTACTACAAACTTTGACCTCTGTAATCCTGAAGGTGGCGACCAACAATGTATCGATTGGCAATCCAACAACAACGCTTACTTCGCTGTTTATGAATGTATCGCTGATTGGGAAGCTGGTACTGGTGGTGGCATAGGTGGAATTAATGTTCAATATTACAAAGGAACAACTCCCCAATCCGTAGGGATGAGTAAAGTAACAGCAGTTGGAAAAACGGCATTAATTGGTTGGCGATATTCAGCCAATCGCTTTGTAAGTTGTGGGAGCACTAGTGACCTAAATCCAGGTTGTAATGGGTATTCATTTCTAAGTGGTAGTTTGCCAAATCAATTTAACAGAGGATTTTATGGATTAGCAACAAATAATACAGGTCAATCTTGGGCATATTACGGTGCAACTTCCTGCAGTCATTATTTCAGAGGACCCAACTTTTCTCCCATTGCTGTTCCAAATGAGGTAAATGTAGGTTCTAATTTTTTAGTGTGTGATCCCCCAGATCTATTTTTCGAAGCAGATGTAGATTTTTGTTCAACAAGTACTGGCTTTACAGGAAGTGCTTCGGCCACCGTTACTGGGCCTGGAGGTTTCTCTGAAACAATCTCCGCAGGAAATGTCGGAACAACAGCAATAACAACCCCAGGAGATTACACCATTACCGCTTCGGTGCCGACAACGCCAACGAAATGTCTAGATTGTGGGCGTTCTGTATGCGTAACCGTTACGCAAGCCGACATTGACAATTGTATCGCACTTCCCGTTGTATTGGAAAAACTAACAGGTGCTTTTGTTGATGATCACGTGCAATTAGATTGGTCTACCCAAAGTGAACAGCATAGTGCTCATTTTGAAATTCAACGGTCTGAAACTGGTGAAAACTTTCTTCCCATTGGCATAGAACCAGCAGCAGGAAATAGCGACAGTAAAAAATTCTATCAATTTACAGATCTTGCTCCTTTGCCACTTACCTCCTACTATCGCTTAAAAATGGTGGATACCGATGGGAAAAGCAAAATTTCAAACGTCATTGCGGTACATCCAAATTCAAAAACCATTCAAGTGATTCCAAATCCATCAAATGGGCGTTTTGAAATCATTCATCTTCAAGGGCTAAGCGCTATCCAACTTGCGGACTTGCAAGGCACTGTGATTTTTGAAAGTCAAACCAACAAAAGCAGCTACCAAATTGATCAAATTATTGAATCCGGAATTTACATTCTTAAGGTAGATTCGCAGTTGGGGTCTCAGATGGTTCGATTGATTATTGAGTAGTTCTGTGCGTTTTCCACTGCGCTCTCAATTATACTATTGAATGCTTTGACACGTCGAAACAAACAATTACTGCGAGTGGCAAGTCATCAAACACAAACGGAAACGATCCTTCAGCGCGTACAAAACCAAATTTTTTGTAATAGCGTTCCAATTCCAAAGAACAGGAGCCAAATCCGGCATCAAAACCATTCTCAGTGATACAATGATGGAGAAACGAACTATAAAGATCTTTTAATATTCCTCCGCCTTTTCTGAACGAGGGGTCTATTGCAAGTTTCCCCACCTCACCAATTTTTTTTCCTTCCAACGTCTTGACAAATGTTTCAGTCCAACGAGTATCTGGGTAATAATTTTGGAAGGGAAAAACATGTTCTTTTTTGACAATCAAAATGTTTTGAGTCTCTTGTATCTCCTTTACCCAGTCTGTAAAATGATTTTCATGAGGGGTAGTCATTCGAATATAGGCAATTGGAACTCCTTCGCAAAAAGCACCAAAATGAATGGCATTGAAATCATACCAATTGATGTCGAAGGTTGAAGTTGGATCCACCATTTTACACAACTCGGGATCGTGTGAATAGACCTTATGACGCAATTGAAAAAGCGATGCTAATTCATCCAAAGATTTAGGTTCTCGGTATTCGATGTTCACGAAGATGAAAGTAATTATAATTTTTATAAATGCATCAGTCTCGCCGATTGGAAGAAACTTTCTGCGATTGATTGCTCAAAAATTTTCTCTCCAAAAAAAAAAGCATCCAATAGTTGGATGCCTTTCTCAAATCTTAAGTGCTGATCTTATTTTTTCACAAACTTCGTGCTTTTTCCAGATGCAGCATCAACAACGAAATAAATACCATTGTTTAATGTTGAAATATCAAGTACTTTAAAAGAAGTAACTTCTTCTTGCATTACTGATGCACCAACAACATCTACTACATTCACGGTTGTAGGCTCAGTCACTGCGATGGTAATTTGGTCACCAGCAGGATTTGGATACAAAGAAATTGCATTTTGAGTCAATTCATACACACCATTCGTTGAAGCATCAACTGTTAAGGTGTAATCTAGTGTAGTAGGAAAATCACCAAGACTAGTTGTAGCTGTTACTGCAAAAGAAACTACTGCATCTACTTCCGCAGTTGTTGGTGTTCCAGAAATTTCAATACATCCACTTGAACCTCCAGCGATCATTCCGTTAGCAGGGTTTGTTGTGTATGTTAAGCCATCTGGCAAGGTTGCATTATCTATTGCTACAACAGAAATTGTAGCAAATCCTCCACCAGCAGAAGTTCCAACAGAAACTTGAATAACAGTAGAATAAGCTGAACCTTGAGTAGCAACAGGCAATGCTGTTCCTGCATCTGGAACTGAACAAAATCCTAAATTAGGATCAGGTGTACATGAAGTGGTGATCACACATTGTGCATTGGCAGAAGTAAATCCGATTAACACAGTTGCGATTGCGAGTAATTGTTTTTTCATACGGTTGATTTTAAAAAATTAATAAATAAAATTAATTCAAAGTGAGCAAAAAAGTCTTTGCTGCTCTGAGTTGTAGGTTTAAGGTAGTAAAGTTAGTAACTTTTACTTTACTAAACCAATTTTACAATTCAAAAATTAAACAAAAAGATTTCTCATTATCTTCGCAAAAAAAAATCTACAATGTCAAAAGTTATCTGTGGTATTCAGCAAATGGGAATTGGTGTTCCTGACGTGCAAGAAATTTGGAAATGGTATCGAAAATTTTTCGGTGTTAATGTGCGCGTTTTCGAAGAGGCTGCAGAAGCGCCATTGATGACAATCTATACTGGCGACAAAGTTCAGGCGCGCACTGCAACGCTTGCACTGAGCATGGAAGGTGGTGGTGGATTTGAAATTTGGCAATACACTAGTAGAAATACTGAGAAAGCTAGTTTTGAAATTCAAGCAGGTGATCATGGCTTGTACATTTGTAAAGTGAAATCGCGTGATGTGAAAGCTTCATTCGATTTTTTCAAGTCAAATGGCGCAAACATTATTGGTGAATTGCAAACCCTACCCAATGGAAAAGCTACTTTTTATGTAAAAGATCCCAACGATAATGTTTTTCAGATTATTGAGGGTCGAGGCTTCTTTAAAAATACAAATCACCCTTCAAAATGTGGCGGTCCAGCTGGAACAATTATCGGTGTAAGTAATATTGAAGCATCGTTAAAACTATACCAAGACATTTTGGGATACGAAACAATTGAATACGACCAAACTGGCACATTTGACGATTTAGCGCAATTGCCAGGTGGCACTGGACAATTTAGACGTGTTCTATTAACCCACAGAGCAGAGCGTCAAGGTCCTTTTTCAGCATTGTTAGGTCCAACAGAAATAGAATTAATTCAAGCGATCGATAGAACAGATTGTCGCAAAATATTTGAAAATAGGTATTGGGGAGATTGGGGCTTCATTCACCTTTGTTTCGATATTCAAGGAATGAAAGATTTACAAAAAGAATGTGAATCCAAAGGCTTTCCATTTACGGTAGATAGTGCTGATACCTTCGACATGGGAGAAGCGGGTGGACATTTTTCTTATATTGTGGATCCCGATGGCACATGGATCGAATTTGTGGAAACACATAAAGTACCTGTGATGAAGAAATTTGGTTGGTACATCAACCTAAAGAACAGAAAACGTGGCAAACGATTGCCAAATTGGATGATTGGTGCCATGGGACTCAATAAAGTTAAAGATTAGGGAAGTCATAGAGCAATCTGTAACTTTCGTTGATTAAACACCCTTTTATATCGAAGATATTATCTTATCTTTGAAAATTGAAACGCATCGAAATGAAATATTTATTTGGACTTATTGCAATTACTAGTGTTTTACTTACTTCGTGCAACGAAGAAGTTGATTTAACTGGTGATTTTAAAGAAACTGTTGTTGTACATGGCGTATTAGATCAATCAGATTCGATCCACTACATTAAAATCAACAGAGCATTTATTGGTCCTGGTAATGCCTTAGAATTTGCACAAATTCCAGATTCATCTTACTTCACAGATCTTGTTGCAACAGTTACTGAATTGGTAAACGGTTCGCAAACACGTCAATGGATTTTAAGAGATACCTTGGTGGATAACAAAGATACCAACGGTGTTTTTTTCGCACCAACCCAAAAATTGTACTACTTTCAAACCATCACTACCGCAGATTTAAATCCGAATGCAACGTACAAATTAAACATCAACGTTAGTAATGGAAAATACATTGTAAATGGAACAACGGAGTTAGTGAGTGGGATTACTTCTCCCATTTCATCTCAAAACTTCTCATTTAAATTTTCTGACAACCCAGGTTCGTACATCAATCAAGGAGTCACAGCTTCAAATTCTGGAAATTCACACATCCTAGCTGCAAAATTATTCATCAATTATTATGAATACATTGGTGCCGATTCCACACTAAAAACAGTGCCTTGGAGCTTAGGAGAAGCGGAAGTAGAAGAAAATGAAGCTAAAACGTTCACTGCTGTTGGTCAAACATTTTACAATCTTGTGAAAGCAAGCGTAACAAACAATCCTTCCATCACGAAGCGTAGATTTGAAAACCTTACCTTACAATTGACTGGCGGAGCTGAAGAATTAGCAAATTACATTTCAGTGAATGAACCAAGTTCAACCTTAGCGCAAAGTAAACCAACGTACACAAATCTTGAAATCTCTGGCACTAGTGAAGGTCGTGTGTTGGGAATTTTCTCAGCGCGACAAACACTTACGTATGTTCGTAAGTTTTACCTAGGACCAGGACTAGCTTTTATTCGTTCGCTTGATAAAAAATCAACGAGAGAATTATCGATAGGTCCAATTACTGGAACGTACTTATTCTGCAGTGATCACGTCGCAGACAATACTGAAACTTGGTACTGTAACTAAAAATGTCTGAACGTTTAACACTTTTTGTTGACGTCATACTCCCTGTTCCTATTCATCAGGAATTTACGTATCGTGTCCCTTTCGAATTAAACGACCATGTTCAAATTGGCGTTCGAGTGGTGGTTCCTTTTGGAAAATCGAAACTTCAAACCGGTATCGTTACTAAAATTCATGAAATAGTTCCCTCCAATTATCAAACGCGATTTGTAGAGCATATCTTGGATGAGCAGCCAATTGTTACAGCGACTCAACTAAAATTTTGGTCGTGGATTGCCTCGTACTACATGTCTGCCATTGGTGATGTCATGAATGTTGCGCTCCCTTCTAATTTCAAGCTGGCAAGTGAAAGTGTAATTGTACTTCACCCCGATTTTGAAGAAGAAAGAACATCATTGTCAGAGCGCGAACGTCAAATTATAGAAGCGCTTGAAATTCATGAAAGTATCGATCTAAAAACAGTTGCGGAAATTCTGAACATCAAAACAATTCACCCCATCATAAAATCGATGATGGATCGAAGAATTGTGCTTTCGATTGAAGAATTGAATCAAAAGTTTACGCCAAAAACAAAACTCTTTGTTGAAATAGCACCTGCTTTTAGAAATGATGATGAATTGCAAGATACGCTTACTCGACTTGAGCATAATAAGGCAAGTTACAAGCAGTTTGAAGCTTTAATGATTTTACTGCGCGAAGCAGCATTTCAAGAAAACAAGCTGATTCCAGTGGAAAAAAATCGCTTAATTGATGCTGGAGTTTCCACCTCTACTTTAAGTTCCTTGCAAAAGAAGGGAATCATCACCATGGAGCGCTACCAAATCGGTCGCTTCGATGAGATGACCGCTGCAAGTAATGGTTTCAAACCTCTTTCTGAAGCGCAAAATGAGGCACTACAAGAATTAAGAGCTTCCATGGAAGAATTTACCACTACGCTATTCCATGGCGTAACAGGTTCAGGTAAAACGGAAGTCTACGCACAATTAATTCAAGAGCAACTCGATAATGGCAAGCAAGTACTTTTTCTATTGCCAGAGATCGCACTAACAACGCAACTTATTCAGCGACTTTCACTCTATTTTGGAGAACAAATTGGCGTCTACCATTCAAAGTTCAACCAAAATGAACGTGTAGAGATTTGGAACCACGTCTTAAATAACGATCCCAATAAATTTAGAATTATTCTTGGCGCTCGTTCATCGATTTTTCTTCCCTATCAAAATTTGGGATTAATTATCGTCGATGAAGAACACGAAGGCTCTTTCAAACAGTTTGACCCCTCTCCTCGCTACAACGCACGCGATGCAGCTATTGTACTCGCCCATTTGACCAAAGCAAAAGTAATTTTAGGTTCTGCAACGCCATCCATTGAAAGCTACTACAATGCAAAAAGCGGCAAATTTGGATTGGTAGAGCTCAACATTCGTTTTGGAAATATTTCATTGCCTGAAGTATTTATTGCTGATGTAAAACTGGAGCGGAAGCAAAAGAAAATGAGTTCGCATTTTACCTCCATGCTACTCGATGAAATGAAAGTTGCTTTGGAAAAAGATGAACAAATCATTCTATTTCAAAATAGAAGGGGTTATACGCCACTCTGGTCTTGTGAAGTCTGTGATTGGGTGCCTAAATGTTCTAACTGCGATGTGAGTTTAACGTATCACAAATTCTCTAATCAGCTAAAATGTCACTACTGTGGTTTTATTGCTGCCCCGATGGGATCATGCGGACAGTGTGGAAGCAATCGCTTGAATATGCTAGGTTTTGGTACCGAAAAAATTGAAGATGAATTGCAATTGCTTTTCCCTGATAAAGTGATCAAGCGCTTGGATTTTGACAGTACTCGCTCGAAAAATGCCTACGAAACCATCCTCAACGACTTTGGAGATCGAAAAACACACATTTTGGTAGGTACTCAAATGATTACCAAAGGATTGGACTTTGATAATGTAAGTTTAGTAGGTGTGCTTGATGCTGATCAAATGTTGAATAGAGTGGATTTTAGAGCGTTTGAGAAATCATTTCAAATGATGACGCAAGTGAGCGGTCGAGCTGGAAGAAAGTTCAAACGTGGAAAAGTCGTTATTCAAACAGGAAATCCAGATAATTGGGTCATTCAAAAGGTGATTGAACATAATTTTGTCGATTTTTACCAGAATGAAATCCTTGAACGAAAGAATTTTTTCTATCCCCCATTTTATAAATTGGTGCAGTTCACGCTCAAACATCGCGACGAGCATGTGTTAGATGAGGCAGCAAACCAATTAGCTGCAGGTTTGAAAGCAGTTTTTAAAGAAAGAGTTTTGGGACCAGATTATCCTGTGGTTCGAAAAATAAATAACTTATTCTTGAAAACGATTCTAATAAAAATTGAACGTGAGGCTCCGGATAAAAAAGTAAAGGAACGACTGCAATCCATCATCAATGAATTTTACAGCGTTCCTTTGCATAAATCGATTCGAATTTCAACAGATGTAGATCCTGTATAAAATCAGCTCAGGGTTCTCGCTTAACCTAGGTATGTTTTCAGCATCCGGCTTCGAGAAGTGTGCTTCATTCTTCGAATTGCTTTTTCTTTTATTTGTCGAACTCGTTCTCTTGTTAAATCAAACCGTTCTCCAATTTCTTCTAATGTAAGTGCTGATCTACCGCACAAACCATAATACAATTTCACAACATCACTCTCTCGCTGTGTCAAGGTTGAAAGTGATCTTTCAATATCTTTTCTTAGGGAATCAACAACCAAACCTTTGTCGGGCTGCTGTTCTGTATCATTCAACAGCACGTCGTACATACTTGAAGAAGAATCGTCTCCATCCACTAAAGGCGCATCCATGGATACATGTCGACCTGAATTATTCATTGACTGACGTACATCTTCTGGAGAAACTTCCAATAATTCTGCAAGTTCATCCACTGATGGTGGTCTTTCTAATTGCTGCTCTAACTCAGAATAAGCTTTATTTATTTTATTAATCGTTCCAATTTTATTCAATGGCAAACGCACAATTCTAGCTTGTTCAGCCAAGGCCTGCAAAATTGATTGACGAATCCACCAAACTGCATAGGAGATAAATTTGAAGCCACGGGTTTCATCAAAGCGTTCAGCAGCACGAATTAACCCAAGATTTCCCTCATTAATTAAATCTGGCAATGCCAAACCTTGATTTTGATACTGTTTCGAAACTGAAACTACAAATCGAAGGTTGGCTCTGGTTAAGCGATCCAACGCTGCACGATCTCCTTGACGAATACGTCGAGCCAATTCAACTTCCTCTTCGGCAGTAATCAAATCAACACGTCCAATCTCTTGCAAATACTTGTCAAGTGAAGCTGTTTCACGATTGGTTACCTGCTTAGCAATCTTTAATTGTCTCATATTGCAAAAATTTAGGTTTGTTGCTTTATAACATAACGTTTGAAAGTCGAAATGGTTGAGTGCTTTACGGAAGAAAAATGCATATTTTTGTCATAAATGAATATTCAAAGCTTTTCAATGAATATTTACGATAACTCAGTTAGCAAGCATTCGATACAATTTTGCTTATTTTTGTCCATGAAAATTTTAATGGTGTGCTTAGGAAACATTTGTCGGTCGCCCCTTGCGGATGGATTAATGCGGCAGAAAGTGGCACAGAAGCAGCTCGATTTCGAAATTGACTCTGCGGGAACTGCCAACTATCATATTGGTAGTCAAGCTGATAAGAGAATGATTGCCACCGCTAAGAAATATGGCGTTGATCTTTCCACTTTACGCGCTCGACAATTTGAAGTCAACGATTTTGATAAATTTGACATCATCTACGTGATGGATAAGAGTAATCTACAAAATGTAAATCGACTTTCACGCTCAGAAAATGATAAATTAAAGGTAAAATTGATCCTGAATGAGATTTATCCTGGAGAACATCAAGAAGTACCTGACCCTTATTATGGGACACAAAATGATTTTGAAGAAGTCTTTGAACTTCTCGACAAAACAACAAATTCAATTTTAGAAAAATACACATAAGATGCAAGGAAAATTATATTTGATTCCAAACACGCTTGGCGGAGAAAGTACGAGTGACATTATTCCACAAGATGTTGCCAAAATAGCCACGTCACTTCGAAATTTTGCTGTGGAAGATGTGAAATCTGCTCGTCGTTTGCTACGTAAAATGGATCGCGAGTTTCCTATTGATGAGGCGCAATTTTTTATTGTAAATAAAAAGTCAAAAATGCCCGACTTGTATCCGCTGATTTCCATTTTAAAAGGTGGTGCTGATGTAGGAATCATCTCGGAAGCGGGTTGTCCGGGTATTGCTGACCCAGGTGCTGAACTGGTGGGATTGGCACACCAAAACGGCATTGAAATTCAACCAATGGTTGGTCCGTCATCTATTCTTCTGGGCTTAATAGGTAGTGGATTTTCAGGTCAAGCATTTACTTTTCACGGTTATTTACCTCGTGAGCGCAAAGAACGTGTACACAAATTGAAAGATTTTGAAGGCGATGCACGACGAAATGGCGTAACGCATATTTTTATGGACACACCATTCCGTAACATGAATGTTTTGGAAGACCTTTTGAATGAATTAGCGGACAATACGATGTTATGTATTGCCTCTGATTTAACCAACTACGGGCAACGAATTACAACACTTTCAGTGAAAGATTGGCGCGAAAAGGCGTACGATTTGAATAAAATTCCGACAATGTTTTTGATAGGAAAGTTGCAGTTTACTTAAATCCTCTTTGTTTTTTGAGTGCATCGTAAGAATCTTGAATACTTTGAAATTTCTCCTTTGCACCTTTTTGAAACTCCTCGCCCATTTGCGCCACTTTATCTGGGTGAAATTTAATGGCCATCTGTCGATACGCTTTTTTGATCTCATCGTCTGTAGCGGAGGGTTGAACTCCAAGAACTGTATAATCGGAATTTGTATCCCTGTAAAACATGCTTTTCACGCTATCAAAATCGCTTTGGTGAATGCCTAATTTCATAGCAATACTTTGAATCACATTCATTTCCACATCAGAAACATGTCCATCTGCTTTTGCAATTCCAAATAGATAATGCAAAAGATGAACACGCACTTCCGGTGCCATTCTCATGCGAATGTCGTTACAAATTTGATCGATTGGAATACTTTGGGCGTCGATAAATTTCTTTAATGTTTGTAGGTGATCTGCAGTGAATTGAGCTCCAAATTGTTGACCAAAAAATGCCTTTACGAAATCTAATTCTGCTTTCAAGACCTTTCCATCTGCTTTCATAACACCAGCGGAAAGTGCCATTAACATCGTCACGAAATCGTTTACTCCAGAACGTTGTTGATAGTGATTAAAAACATCCTCCGAAGAAAAGAACTTACTGTCCTTTCCGCCATTCTTAGCAAGAATCTGTTGATAATTATCAATACCGCTGCCGATTACAAAACCTACAATTGCCCCACCAATACTTCTTCCTAGAAGAAAATAAGCACCAATTGACAAAATCCATTTAAACATTCACTATGTATTTAAAAAATAAAAAATCGCTTCAAAAGTACCAATTGAAGCGATTTCTATTGCTATTAATATTACTTTTTATTTGAGAATTAATTGATCAATTCAATGTTTCGCTCAATAAAAGCATCTAATTCTTTTCCTTTTAAAAGTCCTTGTGACAACATGGCTAAATCAGTCAATTGCTTGATAGCACTCGTTTGCTCTTCTTCCGATTTCGCTAGGATACCACTTACTTTTTTGTGATTTGCATTGACAACCAAATTGTTCATCTCGGGAAATGCTCCGAAGAATCCTCCGCCGCCTAATTTTTGCTGTTCCTTCATTCTACGAATAAATTCTGGCTGGGTAATGATGATCGCCGCATCATTTTCACTCATGCTTTCAATTTGAACCGTAAACTTCGACTTATCTACTGCCGACTCAAACAATGGTTTCAAACTTTCTTCTTCTTCTTTTGATAATTTAGAAGGAATTTCATCACCATTCTTAATTAATTTATCCAAAGTGTCAGCATCTACGCGCGAAAATGAAACATTTTCCATTTCCATTTCAAGTTTAGCAATCCAATGTGGAACTAAAGGTCCATCTAAATTCAATACATCATAACCACGTTCTTTCGCCTTTTTGATGAATGAAAAATGCGCCTCCGAATCATTTGTGTACAAAAACACTACTTTTCCATCTTTATCAGTTTGTAACGGTGCTACTTTTTCTTTGTATTCTTCAGGTGTGAAATAGCTTCCTTCCGTACTTTTCAACAAAGAAAATGATTTCGCCTTTTCAGCAAATTTCTCTTCCGACAAAGTTCCATATTGCACAAACACTTGCAAATCTTCCCATTTTGCTTCAAAATCTGCACGGTCTTTTTTGAACATGTCCGCTAATTTATCAGCTACTTTTTTAGTGATGTGCGAAGAAATTTTCTTTACGTTTCCGTCAGCCTGAAGATACGATCTTGAAACATTCAAGGGAATATCAGGTGAATCTAAAACACCATGCAATAGCGTCAAAAACTCTGGAACGATGTTCTCAACGCTGTCCGTGATGAAAACTTGATTTGAATACAAGTTGATCTTATTCTTTTGAACTTCAACGTTCTCCTTGATCTTAGGGAAATATAAAATTCCTGTCAAATTGAAAGGAAAATCAACGTTTAAGTGGATGTGGAACAATGGATCTTCAAAGGTCATTGGATACAATTCGCGGTAAAACGATTTGTAATCTTCATCCTTCAAATCAGCTGGTGCTTTTGTCCACGCTGGTGCAGGGTTATTAATTTGATTTTCAACGTCAATTGCAATACGCTTCAATTTCCCATTCTCATCTAACTCACCTTCTGGAGAATCGATATATTCTGTTTTTGTGCCAAAAAGCACTGGAATAGGTAGGAATTTACAGTACTTATTAAGAATTTCTTCAATTTTATTTTTCTCCAAAAATTCAATCGACTCTTCAGAAATATACAAGACGATGTCTGTTCCACGCGTATCTTTTTCGATATCAGTTATAGTATACTCTGGAGAACCATTACTTTCCCATTGTACCGCTTGTGAACCTTCATGTCTAGAAAGTGTTTTAATTTGTACTTTTTCAGCCACCATGAATGCAGAATAAAATCCTAATCCAAAATGACCGATGATTTGCTCTACACCTTCTTTTCCTTTGTATTGTTGCACAAATTCCTCAGCACCAGAAAATGCAATTTGATTAATGTACTTGTCGATCTCATCTGCTGTCATACCAATTCCGTTGTCGCGAATTGTCAAGGTTTTAGCCTCTTTATCTAACAGCACTTCTACTTTTAGATCGCCAAGATCACCTTTATATTCTCCGTTGGAAGAAAGGAATTTCAGCTTTTGACTTGCATCTACCGCATTAGAAACTAATTCACGAAGGAAAATTTCATGATCCGAATAAAGGAATTTCTTAATAATTGGAAAAATATTCTCCGTTTGAACATTTATTTGACCCGTTCTCATAGTTTAATCAATTTTGATGATGTTCATTTGTCAAGTTATATGCCAATCAAAAAATTGCTGACAAATTGTCGCTATTGACAATAAAATTGCGCCTTTATGTGTATAAAATTGGTATTTTTGGCATTCCAAAAAAAATAAAGGTGGCCATTTATTCACTATTCATCTTCACGCTATTTTTCCTGACCTTTCGTTTTGGAAAAAAAATCCAGTTGGAAGGTGTCAATCATTGGGTACTTCCGATTGCATTTTCGATCAAAGTTTTAGCTGGCCTACTATTTCTTTACATTTATACAGCGCATTACGGAAATGGAAAACTAAGCGAGGATGCTGGTAATTTTTTCAGGGAAAGTAAAATCATTCATGATGTCTACGCCCAATCTCCTGGCGATTATTTTAAAATTCTAACGGGAATTGGGTACGAGCAAAAATTCGATACTACCTACCTAGCGGAGACCACCCATTGGAATGCAGGCAATTTAACGGTCATTAACGACACAAAAAATGTGATGCGTGTGCATAGCTTGTTACATTTCATTTCATTCGGTAGTATTTATTTTCATCTACTTGTTTTTTGTGCAATAGGTTTATTGGCCTTTGTTCAAATTCACAAAGCATTTTCACAATTTTCGACAGTGAAGCCACTTTTGTTTTTTGCCGTCATCTTCCTTCTCCCTTCTGCTCTCTTCTGGTCATCTACCACCCTTAAAGAACCCTTTTCATTTCTCGGTATTGGCCTATTGATGCATGGATTTTTCGGTACTTTTTCCCTTCGAAAAAAGTTGATGTACATCTTCTTCGGTGTTTTACTCATGTTGCTATTTAAGTCGTACCTTTTGGTAATGATGGGCGCACCAATTCTGTTTTACCTCACCTACATGTATTTAGGTAAATCATCGATGTGGAAAAGTTCCTTCATTTTTCTTGGAATTCTAGGCCTCGCTTCACTTCTTTTTTGGACAAAGATTGAACGCGCCGTTTACATTTTATCAAGAAAGCAATATGACTTTACCAATGTTGGAAAAGGCGGCTTGCATGCAGTTAGTGACACATGTGTATACTATTTCGAGCCCAAGCAAGAAAAAGCGTTAAAAATTGAAGGTGATTCTGCCCAATTACTAAAATCTATCGATGCAAAAATCATCTATTTCGGAACCTTGACGGAGCCTGTGGATATTCACTTAGAACCAACAGGTAAAAAATGGTTCATCATTTATCATGAGGCGGCAAGCGACAGTTATATCCCCATTACTTTAATAGAAAATTCTCCTTTAAAATTGGTTTTAAATATTCCAGAAGCCTTAACAAATAGCATGTTCAGGCCTTTTTTAGGTGATAGAGGTGGCGCTTTGAAATTTCCATCTATTGTTGAGTTGTGGGGTGTCTTTGCATTTCTTTTGATATGCATTTTCTATCGAAGGAAAGTAGATCAAAAAACAAGAGGACTTATCATTGCGCTTTCCTTGTTCGCGTTTTCCCTATTTCTATTAATCGGACTGATTACTCCAGTGGTTGGCGCCATTGTTCGCTACCGAGTTCCAGCTCAGCTTTCGATCTTGTTGATTGGCTTGATAATCGTAAACATTCCAAAATTTTCTAAAAAATGACAAAATATATATTCATAACAGGCGCTACTTCCGGATTCGGAAAAGCATGTGCTGCACTATTTGCAAAGAATGGTTTTTCACTGGTGATTACAGGTCGCAGAGCAGATCGACTAGCACAACTGAAACAAGAATTGGAATCCAACTATGCTATTGATATTCAAACCTTAAATTTTGATGTGCGCTTTGAAGAGGAAGTTAATTTGGCAGTTGCTTCATTGCCTGAAGATGTAAAAAACAAGCTATCCATATTAATTAATAATGCAGGGCTTGCTGTTGGTCGTGGACCAATTCAGGATGGATTAACGGATGATTGGAATCGAATGATTGATACCAACGTAAAAGGACTTTTATATGTTTCGAAAGCAGTGATTCCGTTTTTGAAAGCACAAAACAAAGGTCATATTTTCAATATTGCAAGTATTGCAGGAAAAGAAGTGTATGCCGATGGAAATGTGTATTGTGCCTCAAAACATGCTGTGGATGCACTTTCAAAAGCCATGCGCATTGATTTATTGCCTTTTGGCATCAAAGTAAGCAATATTGCTCCAGGAGCTGCAGACACTGAATTTTCCTTGGTTCGATTTAAAGGAGACGAGCAAACTGCCAAAAATGTTTACCATGGATTCGAACCATTACAAGCTGAGGACATTGCAGAGATCATCTATTTCGCAGCCACGCGACCAGCACACGTTACGCTGAACGACATCACTATCATGCCTACAGCGCAGGCGAATGCATCGACAATTAAAAGAGGATAGTTTTTTAAACTAGCATTGCTACTGGATTCTCCAAGAATCCTTTCAATGTTTGAAGGAATTCAGATCCAATTGCGCCATCAACTACTCTGTGGTCACACGACAAACTTAATTTCAAGACATTTCCTGGAACAATTTGACCGTTTTTCACTACTGGAGTTTGTTTTATTTGTCCAACCGATAAAATACAACCATTCGGAGGATTGATAATTGATGTAAAATCTTCGATGCCATACATGCCAAGATTTGAAACCGCAAAAGTTCCACCTTGCATTTCTTCTGGCTTAATTTTCTTCGTTCGTGCTTTCCCTGCTAAATCCTTAATTTCAGCTCCCAATTGAGCAATTCCTTTCGTATCAGCAAATTTCACCACTGGCACTAATAGACCTTCTTCAACGGCAACAGCAACACCAATATGAATATGATTATTGTATCGAATAGCTTCGCCAATCCAATCAGCATTTACTTTTGGATGCTTGCGCAACGCTGAAGCTACTGCTTTTATTATTAAGTCGTTAAATGAAATTTTCACATCTCCAGCGGCATTGATAGCTGTTCTTGCAGCGATTGCATTGTCCATATCCACTTCCATTTTAAGGTAGAAATGGGGAGCTGAAAATTTAGAAGCAGACAAGGTCTTCGCAATTGCTTTTCGCATTTGAGAATTAGGTACATCTGTAAATGATTCTACTCCAGTATTCACAAATGTTGGAGTGTGAGCTCCTGCACTTGCACCAGTATATGGCACATAGTGGTCAACATCACGTTTCACAACACGTCCACCATCGCCAGAGCCAGCAACTAGTTGAATATCGATACCTTTTTCATCAGCCAATTTCTTAGCGAGCGGAGAAGCAACCACTCTTCCGTTTGAATTAGCTGTATTTGTGGTTGCTGAGCTCGTCGAAGTATCCACTTTCGCAGCTATTGGAGCTGGTGAAGGAGTTGGAGCAACAGTTTCTTGAACTGGGGCCGCCTCTTCTTTCTTTGGAGTTTCAACAGCGGCAGCAGGAGCACCTGACAATAGCGCAGAGATATCTTCTCCTTTTGCACCGATGATCGCTAAAATAGCATTTACGGGAGCTGCAGCTCCTTTCGCTACACCAATATGTAACAAAAAGCCGTCGTAAAATGATTCAAATTCCATCGTCGCTTTATCTGTTTCGATTTCAGCTAATACTTCACCATTTTTTACTGCGTCTCCAACTTTTTTTGTCCATTCTGCAACAACACCCTCTGTCATGGTGTCGCTCAGTTTAGGCATGTAAATTACTTCAGCCATCTTCTTCTAATTTTTTCTTCTATTAATATTCTCTGATGTAAGGATAATCCTCTACATAAACGTCTTTGTACAATTCTTCTGGTTCTGGATACGGAGAGTTTTCAGCGAATTCAACGCTTTCGTCCACTTCCTTTTTCACCCAAACATCCATGTCAGCAATTTCCTTGGCCGACATCCATTTATTCGCTTGAATGACATTCAAACAATGTTCAATTGGGTCTTCTTCCATCCATTCAGCTACTTCTTCTTTCGAACGGTATTTTTGTGGATCTGACATTGAATGTCCTTTGTAACGGTATGTTCTGATGTCCAACAATGTCGGTCCTTCACCTTTTCTAGCACGTGTTGCAGCTTCTTCTATTGCTTCATGCACTGCTTCTGGTTTCATTCCATCAACAGCAAACGAAGGCATTTCATACGAAAGTCCAATTTTATCTAATTCGGTTACATTGGTTGTTCGTTCAACGGATGTACCCATGGCATAATTGTTATTTTCGATGATGAAAACCACTGGTAATTTCCAGTTCATTGCCATATTGAAGGTTTCATGCAACATTCCTTGACGCACTGCTCCATCACCCATCGACACGAAAGTGACATTATCTGTACCATTGTATTTCTCAGCAAAAGCAACACCTGCACCCATACCAATTTGAGCACCAACAATACCGTGGCCACCCATAAAATTTTTCTCTTTGTCGAAGAAGTGCATAGACCCACCTTTTCCTTTCGAACAACCTGTACTTCTTCCGTACAACTCAGCCATTAGCACGCGAGGATCTGTACCCAATGCAATTGGATGACCATGATCTCGGTAAGCAGTCATGTGCTTATCACCTGGGCGACAAGCGCTTGCAGTGCCAACAACAATTGCTTCTTGACCAATGTAGAGGTGACAAAATCCACCAAATTTTTGTTGAATGTATAGTTGACCTGTTTTTTCCTCAAATCTTCGGATCAAAAGCATGTCCTTGTACCATTTAATGTACCTTTCTTTTGAAAATTTTGTTGAACCAGCAGACAGTGCTTTTTTCGTTGTCTTTGTTGGTTTCACGGTTGATTTTACAGCCATGGCTTGTTTCTATTTAATTTTTCCGTTTTGCAAATATATACTTTGTTCGTGGATTACCTCAAATTTCCTAACAAAGTTTGCGCTTTTACATTCTGTGGCTCCACTGCTAATACTTCTTGGTAGATTTTTTTTGCCATCTCTTTTTCGCCAGACAATTCATACATCATACCTAGATTTGTTTTCATTCCAAGGTCTTTCGGCACCACTTGCATATATACATTTATGAGGCGAATGGCGCTTGAATAATCTTTTTCATCGAAGTACTTGAGTGCTTGCTCAGAAGTTAAACCAATTAATTCAGGAAAATTAGCCCCATGCTTAACAATGTGCTCAATTAATTCTTGTTTTCGATGAAGATTTAATAAAGCGTAGAACGCATTATGATAATCATCTTGTGCTATTTTTTTTGCTTTTTTAGTCAATAGCAAAAGTGCTTCAAAAAGATTTTCGCGTTGTTTTTCGTCTTTTTCAATTTGAATCAGGGCATTGATATTGAAGTATTGATTTTGAATGAGATTGACCTTATACAGTTGCAATGAATCCAAAGCGAAATCAATCGTACTTTTAGCAGCAAGCAGGTATTCCTTCTTTTTAAGCGTATCAGCATTTTCCATTTTTGACAATTCTGCCAATGCATAGGACTTGTTTTCGTAGATATTTGGATACGCGTTAAATGCCAATTCTGCTTTAGTTAAATAAACAATCGCACTGTCTAAAAAATCGCTTTTTAATTGTGGTAGCGTTTGCCCTTTACTTTGAGTAATGTATTCGGTACCTAGATTAAAATTCGTTTTCACACTCTTCGGACAAATAGCAACACCTGATTGATAAATTTGCAGATTGTTTTTCCAATCTTGATTTCGAATAATTGTTCTCACAGCAAAAAGCAACACCACTCCGATCGAAAAATACTTCATTGCATTCGCGGATTGCTCAACTTTCAAGCTCAACTTTTGGAGGAAATAAATGACAAGCAGGATCAATCCCAGCAAAGGAATGAACATGAATCGTTCACCAAGGGGACAATTAATCAAGAATAAAAAGTTGGATGTCGCCACAAAGGTCGAAAGAAATAGCATTGCACCAAAACCAGCTACGTTTCTTTTGATCGTTCCAATTGCCGCCAAAATAATGATCATAAGCATTGAGATCAAGCCTAGCATTGAGGAAATAGAACCAAACGAAACAATGGGTAATTGGGCTACTGAGTAATCCCATGACAATTGCCAAGGAAAAAACATTAATTGCAAGTACTTACCGAAAATGGCGAAATTGGAACTTAGCAATTCGGAAGTTGAAGTTGCCAATGCAAGGGAATTTGCGACTGGATCAATTTTATCAGCAATTAATACATCCGATAGCACAGTTATGCGAATCAGGAAATAAATACCCAAGGGTGCAAGTAGGCAAATTGATGAAAGAAGATGCTTCTTACCGCTAGAAATCCATGCGATCACTGGAAAAAGAACAATTGCCGGAATTGCAGTTTCTTTCGATAAAGCAGCCAAAAAGAAAAGACTAAGAGCAATCAGTAAAAAACGATTTCCGTTTTCAGAAAGCGCTTTTCGATCTAAGTATTTGACGTAAAACAACAAGGACGAAAAAAGAAAAAGTGCGCACAGCAATTCATCTCGACTTTTAACATTGGCAACAACTTCCGTGTGAATTGGATGAATCGCAAAAAGTAAAGTGCTAATGAAAATCCACCCTAAGCTCAATTTATCTTTCAGAAAAAGTTTTAGAAATTGAAAAACAACGAAAATCAGTAGTCCATATAAAAGCACTTGAATCAAATGCGAGCTAGCCGGATTTGCGTCAAAAAGTGAACGTTCGACGGCGAATGTAGCAAGAGTCAATGGTCGATAGGACTCATCTTCCCGTCCATCATAGCCAAATAAATAACTGTGTTTGAAAATTTCTGGAATGGCAGAAATCCCTTCCTTCGTCAAGGAATTATTGGTGACAACAATTTGATCGTCGATGACATACTCATGCCCCAAGGTATTGCCATACAAGACAACAACCAGACCCATCCAAAACCACCACTTATTCCCTATTTCGAACAGCTTTTTCATTTTTTAAATGCAAGAGGTAACAAATCGAATGCTGAATTAAAAACCAGTACCTTGTTGTTCTGACTCACCAAAATCACTCTCATCGGAGCATTTTGACGCATTTCAGTCTCCCCCATCACTTGACGACAACCACCACATGGCGTTAGCCAATTTTCAAGAGGAATCAAATCTCCAAAAGCGGTAATGCAGATCGTTTCTACAGCCAGGTCGGGAAAATTCGCTCCGGCATAAAAAAGTGCCACTCGCTCTGCACACAAACCTGAAGGATAGGCAATATTCTCTTGATTGTTTCCTAAGACGACTTCCCCATTGCTCAAGCGCGCTGCAGCACCAACGTGAAATTTACTGTACGGCGCATACGCTTTTTTTGTCATAGCAATCGATGCCTCTACCAGCAATTGATCACTGCGATCAAGTTCTGTAAAATGCCCTAATTCTTGATACGAAACTGTGTAATTCTTTGTCATAAATCGTTGAAAACAAATTGGCATTTCACCAATTAAAAGTTGAAATTGTCGAAAAAATTAGAAACAAGCAAGTTCTTACAGATTTTTAGGTGCCATTGGCACATTTTACGTAACTTCGTAGCAATAAAAATTACGCTATTTTTAGATTGATTATCGTATGAAAAAAGCCTATTGTATTGTCAGTATTTCTCCCGTTCGACTCGAAGCAAGCGATCGCAGTGAAATGACAAGTCAGTTATTATTTGGAGAAGTAGTGAGCGTTGAAGAGGAACAATTTCCGTGGTTAAAAATTAAGACGTATTCAGATAATTATGAAGGATATATCGATCATAAGCATGTGCATTATTTAACAGATAAGGAACTGAATCGTTGGTTGGATGGCATCACATATTTAACTTCTCAAACCCTCGATTTAAAGACACCTTGGGGAAAGCAAATCATCGTAAAGGGTTCATTTGTTCCTTTCCACGCAGAAGGGAATTTTAATATCGGAATGGATCAATTTACGTATACAGATGATTATCAACATGATCAACGTACTGCATTTCAAATTGCAAATGATTATTTGAACGCACCTTATTTGTGGGGAGGAAAATCACCTTTTGGAATCGACTGCTCTGGTTTAACACAGCAAGTGTTTAGATTTCAAGACATCAATTTACCGCGAGACGCTTTTCAACAGGTCGACTATGGAATGAATGTACCATTTGATCAAGCAGAAGCTGATGATGTTGCTTTTTTCTCAAACAAAGAGGGGAAAATAACCCACGTTGGGATCATTGGTCCGAAAAACGCTATTATTCACGCCGCAGGAAGAGTAAGAGTTGATCAACTTACGAGAGAAGGAATCGTGAACTCAGAAACACAACAATTAACGCATACATTACACTCCATTAAGCGAATGTAAAACACAAATCAAAAAATAATTTCGATATTTGTCAACTAAGTAAACTACATGAAAATTCTTATTACAGGTGGAGCCGGTTTTATTGGAAGTAATCTCGCAAAAAGATTAGTTCAAGACGGCCACCAAGTTACTGTCTTTGATTCCTTGTTACGAGGAAATAAACTAGATAAAGACACGTATTCCAAAATCACCTTCATTAAAGCAGATGTCCGCGACTTACAAAAACTAATAGAAGCAAGTGCCAATTGTGATCTAATTTTTCACTTCGCAGCCATATTAGGTGTTGATATCGTTGCCGACAATCCCGTGGAAACGATGGATGTGGAAGTAATTGGTACAAGAAATGTAGTTGAGGCTGCCAATATCAATAACATTAAAAAAGTGATGTACGCTTCTACAAGTGGCATTTATGGTCACTCTACTTTTGAAAATGCCCTAAGCGAAGAAGTATTGGTGGATCCACGAACTTCCTATGCCATGGCTAAAAGATACAACGAAATCTATTTAGCATCGCATCACGAAGAAAAAGGATTGGACGTTGTTTCTCTTCGTTTCTTTAATGTGTATGGAAAAAATCAAGACAACCGAATGGTAGTTCCCTTGTTTTTTGAGCAAGCGATGAAGAACGAACCTATTACTGTTTTTGGATCTGGTCGTCAAACAAGAGATTTTACCTACATCGATGACACCGTTGAAGCGTGTGTTCGTTTGATGGGGACAAAAGGTAGTAAAATTGTAAACATTGCGAATGAGGCAGAATGGACGATTGCTGAATTGGCGACACAAATAAAAGAAATTACAGGCTCTACTTCGGTCATCACCTATTTAGAAGCTCCAAAAAAGCGCTACGATTATGAAGTTGAGCGCAGAGTTGGAAGTTCTGAAAAGTTGTTACAATTAACGAACTATAAACCTGACACGGCATTAACCGAGGGATTAACAAAAATTTATAACGAAAACTATCTGTAAGCTACTATGAGACGCGATAATGTACTATTTGAATTAATCGAGCAAGAGAAAAATCGTCAATTACATGGAATTGAGTTAATTGCTTCAGAGAATTTTGTGAGCGACCAAGTAATGGAAGCGATGGGTAGTGTTTTAACGAACAAATATGCAGAAGGCCTTCCCGGAAAAAGATATTATGGTGGTTGCGAAATTGTGGATCAAGTTGAGCAATTAGCCATCGATCGTTTATGTCAATTGTTTGGCGCTACGTGGGCGAATGTTCAACCACACTCTGGAGCACAAGCCAATGCAGCAGTGTTCTTAGCGTGCTTAAATGCTGGTGATAAAATTTTAGGGTTTGATCTTTCGCACGGAGGTCACCTTACTCACGGTTCTCCTGTTAATTTTTCTGGACGATTATACACTCCTTTTTTCTACGGAGTCGATAAAGAAACTGGTCGCGTAGACTACGATATGTTAGAAGAAGTAGCACGAAGAGAAAAACCAAAAATGATTATTTGTGGCGCTTCTGCGTACACACGTGATTGGGATTACGCCCGCATTCGCAAAGTAGCTGACGAAATAGGCGCTATTATCTTGGCTGATATTTCGCATCCAGCAGGACTTATTGCAACAGGACTTCTAAGTGATCCATTGGATCATTGTCATATCGTTACATCAACAACGCATAAAACTTTGCGTGGACCAAGAGGTGGAATTATTATGATGCGTCATAACTTCGATAATCCTTTTGGATTGAAGTGGAACAATGGTAATCCAAAATCAATGGCGGCCTTACTTGATGCTGCTGTGTTCCCCGGAATTCAGGGTGGACCATTAGAGCATGTAATTGCGGGTAAAGCAGTAGCTTTTGGTGAAGCATTAACTGATAATTACAAAGTCTACATGCGCAAGGTAAAAGACAACGCAGCGTTGATGGCGAATGAATTTATGAAACGAGGATACAACATCGTGTCAGGAGGTACTGAAAATCATTCAATGTTGATCGACTTACGAAGCAAAGGTGTAAACGGTAAAGATGCTGAAAATGCGTTGGTAGCTGCTGATATTACTGTCAACAAAAATATGGTACCGTTTGATACAGAATCACCATTTGTTACTTCTGGAATACGTGTGGGGACTCCTGCAATTACTTCAAGAGGAATTCAAGCCGGTGAAATAGAACAAATTGTTGAATTAATGGATCGCGTGCTCAGCAACCCATCGAATGAAACAATCATTGCAAATGTCAAAAAAGACGTCAATGCATTGATGAGTCACCGCCCACTATTTTTGTGGTAAGAACACTAAACGGCTGATTGCTTTTTGATGATTCTCCAGAAAAGCGCGGGAAAAAATCGTTTTATGGTCACGGCTTTAATTTCTTTGTTGCCGATGAGTACTTCTTTCTTCTTTTTGGCAACGGCTTTCAATAATTGTTGAACGCATTCCTCAACGGGCATTCCAGTTGCTTGATTGTTGTCCATTGCTCCATGCTTCTCGCCAGTTCCAGTAAGTGCATTCACTGAAATATTCGTACTGATCTTTCCTGGGCACACAATTGTGACATTGATTCCATTGCCTTCTTCTTCCAACAACAAACTTTCATAAAAGCCATGAAGCGCATGTTTTGAGGCACTATATGCTGAACGAAGAAAGAAACCAAATTTCCCTGAAATACTAGAAATTGCAATAATATGTCCTTCCTTTTGAGCTAACATGTATGGCAAGATGGCTTTTGTCATCGCAATATTTCCAAAGTAGTTGATTTCCATAATCTTGCGATCGATTGCTAAACTGGTGTCAATTGCCTTTGATCGCTGACTAAGTCCGCCGTTGTTGAAAAGATAATGAACGGTCTTTATTTCCTTCATAACAGCTTGAACAATCCCTTCAATTTCTCCTGATTTCTCGAGGTCAATCGCCACAACACGATGTTTTTCAGGATCCTTTAGTCTTGATTTCACTATTTCAAGGGCAGTTACATTTCTGGAAGAAAGAATCAAGCGAGCACCTTGCTTAGCCAACTGAATGCACAGCTCTTCGCCTATTCCTGACGAGGCTCCTGTTAACCAAATAGTTTTGTTTTCGAAATTATTCATGGTACAAAAATAAAAAATCCCACCGCAATGAAGCGATGGGATTCAAGACATAAAAAATATCTTTTATAGATCTTCAGGCAAAACAACTTCTTTTGCTGTTTTTTGCTTTGGCTTCAATTTCTCGATAAAAACAATTCTAAACTTTTCACCGTCCACTGAGTAAATCATTTCAGTAATTCCGTTGATAATTGCAGGTTGTTGTTTTTTATCATTGTAAAATTTCTTGTCGTAAGGTTCGTAGGTATCATCATCATATTGAATCAAAACGGAAACAATTTTTCCATTCTCTACACGTGCTTTTCCAGCCACACAAGAGCTTGATCCATCTTTTTCAAAGAAACTCACAATTACATTGCGGTGCATGTCATCACCAACCCCATAAGCACCTCTTTTAGAGAAGGCTTCTTCTAAACGCTTAAAACATTCATCTTGTCCATAAAGCGCAGTAGTCATTAAAAAAACGGAAAATACAAGTACTAATTTTTTCATAGTTTATCGTTGTTTAGCGAGTTTCCTCGATGTTCAAATATAACAAGTTTGGTCGAAATTGATTCAATATTTTTATTTTATTTTAAATTTGAACTAAAATCAATCGGCATCCATGAATCAAATAGCAGACCATTTTTCTGAGGCTTTAGAAGTTTTGCAAAAATTTAACAACTCTACCAATCATTCGCTGATTAAAACGGCTGGCGAATTAATGGTTACAAGTCTTCAAAATAAAGGTAAAATAATCAGTTGTGGCAACGGTGGTTCTATGTGCGATGCAATGCATTTTGCAGAAGAATTAAGTGGTCGTTATCGCGATGATCGAAAAGCATTGGCGGCACTTTCTATTTCAGATCCTAGTCACTTATCCTGCGTTGGTAACGATTATGGCTTCGATGCTGTTTTTTCGCGCTATGTGGAAGCCGTGGGACAAGAAGGCGATGTTTTATTAGCTATTAGTACTTCCGGAAACTCAAAGAATGTCATCAACGCCATTGAAGCAGCAAAAGCCAAAGGAATGAAAATTGTTGGATTAACAGGAAAAGATGGTGGACACATGGCGAGTTTATGTGATGTTGAAATTAGAGCTCCGCATACTAAATACGCCGATAGAGCGCAAGAAATTCACATAAAAGTGATTCACACCTTGATCGATTTCATCGAAAAAAACACCTTGTAATAACTTGTTGAAAAACTCTTGCAATTAGTGAGAATTTAAGGCGACAAAAGGAATAAAAAACATTAAATTTGTCACTTACTTTTTTCAAATATGTTGAATCAAGAACTGCAAACGACCGTAAAGAATATTTTTTCTGCCTATTTGGAACAAAATGGGCACCGAAAAACGCCTGAGCGCTATGCTATTTTAGCAGAAATTTATGACTACGAAGGGCATTTTGATATTGAGTCATTGTATGTCAAAATGAAGAATCAAAACTATCGCGTTTCTCGTGCTACTTTGTACAATACAATTGAATTATTGCTTGCGTGTAACTTGGTTCGAAAACATCAGTTTGGAAAAAACATTGCACAATTCGAAAAATCACATGGTTCTAAGCAACACGACCATGTAATTATTACCAACACGGGAGAAGTAATTGAGTTTTGCGATCCGCGAATTCAGGCAATAAAAGCCACAATAGAAGATGTATTTGGGGTAAAAGTACAGCATCATTCGCTCTACTTCTACGCTGAAAAAGATGCCAAATAATCAACAAACTAGATGAGTCTTACTTTTAATATCATTATAGAAAAACCTGTTCGCGTTATCGAACTGGTTGGAAGTATTACTTCAGACAATGATGTAAGCAGTTTAAATGATTTATTATTAGATGAGCACTTTGATTATATCTACGATATTAGTCAGCTAACACATACCAATTCTTCTGGAATCGGTTTTTTTATTCGAACCTTAACACGTTGCAGAATTGGTGGCGGAGAATTAGTATTGGTAGGCTTGACTGGAAATGTTTTAAAACTTTTTGAAATCTCGAAAATAGAACGACTATTTACAATTTATAAATCAGTGGAAGAAGGAAAAACCCACTTTAATTAGAAGAAATGAAAGTTGATGTATTACTAGGACTGCAATGGGGCGACGAAGGCAAGGGAAAAATTGTTGATGTCTTAACTCCAAAATATGATATCATTGCTCGTTTTCAAGGCGGCCCAAATGCTGGTCACACGCTAGAATTTGAGGGGATTAAACATGTTTTGCACACGATTCCTTCTGGGATTTTCAGAAATGATGTACTCAACATCGTTGGAAATGGCGTAGTGATTGACCCAGTTGTTTTCTGCAAAGAATTGGAAAAATTAGCTCCATTCAATATCGACATTCAAAAAAATCTATTGATTTCTAAAAAAGCGCACCTTATTTTGCCAACACACAAATTGCTTGATGCAGCGTCTGAATTGGCAAAAGGGAAAAATAAAATCGGTTCTACATTAAAAGGAATCGGTCCAACGTACATGGACAAAACTGGAAGAAATGGATTGCGAGTTGGTGATATTTTCTCCCCAAATTTCAAAGAAAAATACGATGCTTTAGTAGAAAAACACAACGGAATTTTAAAGCATCATGAAGATTTACAGTACAATTTACAAGAATTAGAAACACCTTGGTTTGCAAGTGTTGAAGAAATAAAGAAGCTACAAGCAATTGATAGCGAGCAATTTATTAATGACAAGTTAAAACAAGGTAAATCCATTCTTGCAGAAGGTGCGCAGGGAACAATGCTTGACATTGATTTTGGAACCTACCCATTTGTTACCTCTTCTAATACAGTTACCGCAGGAACGTGTACTGGATTGGGTGTAGCACCTACAAAAATCGGCAACGTAATTGGCATTTTCAAAGCCTACTGCACGCGAGTTGGAAGTGGCCCCTTCCCTACTGAATTAGATGACGAAGTAGGTGAATTGATTCGCAAAGAAGGAAATGAATTTGGTGCTACTACTGGTCGCCCAAGAAGATGTGGCTGGATTGACCTACCTCAATTGAAATATGCAATAATGATCAACGGCGTAACGGAACTTTCAATGATGAAAGCAGATGTTTTAAGCTGTTTCGAATCAATACGAGTATGTACACACTATCTGATCGATGGAAATAAAGTGGAAAATTTTCCGTTTGATATCAACGACGTTGAAATTACGCCAGTGTATGAAGATTTGAAAGGATGGAATTGCGACTTGACAAAATTATCAAGCTACGATCAATCTCCTATCGAATTGAAACAATACGTTGAATACTTGGAACAAAAATTGGAAGTACCTATTACAGTAGTTTCAGTTGGTCCTGATAGAACACAAACATTATTAAAATAAACAGTTGAGTTCAACATTCAAAATATCAAAAATTGCGCTTCTTCTAAGCGCATTTTTTTTGTGTGCCATGCAATTGCACGCGCAAAAGGGTATTTTGGAATTACTTCCTGGCTCGGACAAGCTCGGGTATAACGAAAAAACGGGGGCGCATCGCCTAGTTGGATCTGTTAATTTCAATTATCAGGGCAACACCATGTATTGTGATTCTGCACATTACTTCGACAAAACAAATGAAGTGCGCGCGTACGGCAATGTGCACATTCTAAAAGACAATATCAATCTTTTTTGTGATTCGCTCTACTATAACGGTAAGACGCAGCGCGCTAAATTATGGGGACATGTGCGGGCGCGCGATTTGGAATATAAACTCAGCACCGACACTTTAGAGTACGACGCTAAAAAAGGACAAGGTATTTACCGTCACGGCGGAAAAATTGAAAGTATCACCTCATCAGAAGTATTGACAAGTCGTGTTGGATATTTCAACCCAGACTCCAAAGATTTCTATTTCAGTGGAAAAGTGAAATACAAGAATGAAGGCTTGCAGATGATCACCGACACGCTTCGCTATTCCTACGGAAAGCAAACCACTTACTTCGCTGGAGCGACTAAAATTATTAAAGATTCCACTTTTATGTACTGCAAAAGTGGGTGGTACAATATTAAAACGGAAGAAGGAAGTTTAATGAATGAAGCATTAATTGTTCAACAACACAACAAAATTTCTGGCGACACTTTACTCTATCGACCATTGATCGGAAAATCAATAGCGAAAGGTCATGTGATGATCGAAGACACTGTTAAAAAAACATTATTGTTGGGCAATTATGGCGAATTGGACGAAAAAAACAAGAGCTCACTGCTGACGGGAAATGCTATCGCGAGAAGTGTTCGAGACAAAGATACCCTGCATATTTTTGCGGATACATTGTTCAATCAAAATGATTCTATTGACAAGCATACATTCACCAAAGCCTACAATAATGTCCGTTTTTACAATACCGCCGTGCAAGCAAAATGCGACAGCTTGATGTTTAATTCGAGCAACAACAGCGCTGAAATGTTCCAGCAGCCCATCGTGTGGACCAATAAAGGAGAGCTCAAGGGAGATTCGATGACCGTCTATTTAAATGATTCTATTGTAGATTGGATCCACATTCGTAACAATTCAACTGTTGTGATGGAAGTAGACTCAGGCAACTATTACAATCAAATTGGCGGCAAGGAAATTAAGGCCTTTTTTAGAGACAACGAAGTCTACCAAACCAATGTGCTTGGCAATGCCACCACCATTTTTTATCCCGAAGAAACAGAGAAAACAGATTCTTCCACCATCATCAAACGAAAAGGAATGAATCGCTTATATGCAGGAGAGCTTAGAATCTATTTAGACAGCAGTGAAATTACTGGAATTACGTATTTTGATCGACCAGATGGTGTTTTTTATCCGTTGAGCGAGATTCCCAAAAAGGAACAATTCATTTCCAACTTTCAATGGAACCCGACGTTACGACCTAAAAAATCGCTGTTAGAGGGCATTCTACCGACAAGAACTACAAATCTCTTGACCCCTTAATCCTCTTCGCTTTCGTTATTTTCTTCCTCGTCCCAACGAATTACGCGTTGCACCCCATCCACCTGTTCAAACTTTCGTTTCAGTTGGTCTAGATGTTCTGTATCAAAGACTAGTACTTTTATTTTTCCTTCAAAAATTCCATCTTCCGTTTCAAATGAGATGGATTTCATGTTGACATTGTGTTGCGTAGAAATAATCTCCGTCAATTTATTCACCAATCCAATACTATCAATTCCAGTAATTCGAAGCGCAGCAACACGTTCCTCTAATTTTTGAGATTGCCATCTTGCCTTGATACATCGATATGCCATTTTCGACATCAAATGCTCTGCGTTAGGACAGTTGTAGCGGTGAATCTTGATGCCTTCACTAATCGTAATAAAGCCAAAGACCTTATCACCAGGAATTGGGCTACAGCAGCGCGCTAGTGCGTATTGAATGTTTTTAAAATCCTCACCAATAATGATCGTTTCATCCTTAGAAGTGACCTTTTGATAAATATCATGTTCGTGACGATCTTTGTTGGCCACAGGAACTTTCTCCGTTTTCAGCACACCATGTTCCACATTCATTTCACGCAACTTGGTCAAATCAATCTTTCCTTTGGCAATTCTAAAATACAGCTCTGTTACTGAAGGCATACGGTAATACTTCTCTAAAAAGCTCAGATTTTCAGAAGTAAAGCGGATGTTGTGCTGCTTGAATTTGCGATCCAAAATCTCTTTACCATCTTGCGCAATTGTTTTGGTTTCCTCATTTAGCGAGGCCTTTATTTTCTGCTTAGCCCTTGCTGTGACAACAAAGCGCAACCATTCTTCATTAGGCTTTTGTTTCGACGAAGTAATAATCTCCAGCTGATCACCATTTTGCAATTGGTAACTCAGCGGTACCAAGCGATTGTTCACTTTCGCACCAATACATTTATCGCCAATTTCAGTGTGAATATCGTAGGCGAAATCAAGAATAGTAGATCCTGTAGGCAAAACACGTAATTGCCCTTTTGGCGTGAACACATAAATTTCATCGTTAAACAAGTTCAACTTAAACTCATTCACGAAATCCATGGCATTTAAATCTGGATTTTCCAATAAAGAGCGAACCTCCGCAATCCAACGATCGAACTTACTTTCTTCCGTATTTGATTCCTTGTATTTATAGTGTGCCGCTAAACCTTTTTCTGCAATCTCATCCATTCTTTTGGAGCGAATTTGCACCTCCACCCATTTTCCTTGTGGCGACATCACTGTTGTGTGCAGCGACTCGTAACCATTTGCTCTAGGAGTGGAAATCCAATCGCGCAAACGATCTGGACTTGGCTGGTAAAAATCGGTGATGATGGAGTAAATACGCCAACAATCAGGCTTTTCCATTTCCACAGGCGTATCTACGATGATTCTAATTGCAAAAAGGTCGTACACTTCTTCGAAAGGAATTTCCTTAGTGCTCATTTTTCGCCAAATGGACGAAATCGATTTCGTTCTGGCCTTTATTTCAAAGACGTACCCTTCATATTGCAGTGCTTCTTTTATCGGTTGTACAAAACGACGAATGAACCGATTTCTCGCATCTTGTGTCGACTTTAGATTTGTCTCAATACCTTGATACACTTCCGATTCACTGTATTTCAAGGCTAAATCTTCCAATTCACTTTTGATCGAATACAAGCCCATTCGATGAGCCAAAGGAGCATATAAAAACTTCGTTTCCGAAGCAATTTTGAGTTGTTTATCCGGTCGCATGCTACTCAGTGTGCGCATGTTATGCAAGCGATCTGCTAACTTGATGAGTACGACACGTAAATCGTCTGAAATAGTGAGGATCATCTTACGGAAATTCTCCGCTTGAATAGAAGCATTTTCATCAAACACCTCTGGAATTTTCGTCAGACCATCAATGATTTGTCGAACCTTAGCGCCAAAAAGATCCTCCACATCTTGCAAAGTAATGTGCGTATCCTCCACCGTATCATGCAATAAGGCACAAATAATAGAAGTTGCTCCCAAGCCCATTTCTTCGGCACAAATCTTTGCTACAGCAATAGGATGATAGATGTAGGGTTCACCCGATTTTCTGCGCATGTCTTTGTGCGCTTCAACGGCCACGTCAAATGCCTTACGAATAAGTTGAGTGTCTTCTTTTGTACGATTTTTTGTCGCACGCAAGAGACCTTTGAAAGCATTTAAAATTTCTTTCCGTTCTTTTTCTAGGTCGATCTCAATGTTCATAATTTACTTCCCTCATTTACTAACACAAAATTAGACGTAAATAGTAAGGTGAGACGTAAAAATAAAAAATGTTTGAACAAGTGAATGTTGGGCGTGCAATGAAGGGAAAACGAAAGGAGTTTGTGCGGGTTTGGGGAAATTGCAACAGCAAATCTTCTTTTGAAAATAATTTGATATATTTGGATAGACGCAACTCGCTGTTTTTTATGACCAAGTGCTTACAATTGAATTTATACTTTATTTTCAATTAGAAAGGTGGTTGATAGTATTGAAAAAGATGGGGAAATGGTTCTAGTAGTTGCGTTTATTAATGTGTTATGCGACACTCTAAAAAAACAGACCGCCAAACAATGACAATTTGGAATAAATGAACGAGAACGAAAAATTTAAGCATCTTTTAGAATATTTTGTGACACATCTTGAATGGCTTATAAAAAGTGACACAAATAATCGTGGTTATAATTCATATTTAAAACCTCTGATTGATAAAAATGAATTTTATTCTACCGGACAGGGTTATAAAAGTGGCAATATTCAAAGCCACGTTACTGATTGGTGCCAATATGAAAATGGAAAAATTTATATAAACATTCAACCTAATTACGGAAATTATAAAACGGTAAAATGCTATTTGAACTGGGCAGACACAGGACTAAATATTATTGCTCGTTGGAAAGAAAACCAAATTAGCTCATTTGCTTTGGAAGAGTATCAATGGTGGCTTAAGCCAACTAAAAGGGTAGATTTAGGAATGAACAAGTCAATAACAGAACTTGGACTCTTTGACAACAATATACCAAATGACACTGTCAAATCTTTTTTTGATAAATTTAATTCACTAATTATAGAGTGGAACGAAAATGAACATAACAGACAAATAATGGCAAATATCGAACCCTATTCACAACTTCTTGAAGAAGCTAAAAATATTGTTTTAACTGGGGCTCCAGGAACAGGAAAAACATTTTTAGCTAAACAAATTGCTAAACAGATGATTGGTGTGCAAACCGATGAAGAACTTGAAAGTAGTGGGCAATTTGCTTTTGTTCAATTTCATCCCTCTTATGATTATACTGATTTTGTTGAAGGGTTACGTCCAACAAAACCCGATGCAAATGGCAATATTGGGTTTGAATTAAAAAACGGAATATTTAAAGAATTTTGTAAAAAAGCTATTGGGGTTAGTGCTGTAACCGTTGGCCATATTGACAAATTTACATTAGATGATTATGTAAAGTATCTACAAACTTTAGGTTTAAAAGAAATTACAACCAAAACGTATAAAAATCGCATAGAACAATTATTAGGAAAGGAAATTAATTCTAAAAGAGATATTACGAACCTTGAAACATATTCCTCATTAGATGAAATATGCGAAAACTTTGAGGATATAAAAGATTTTGACACTATAAATAATTTTCACAATCAGTTTTCTGCTGCCGTTTCAAACTTGATTAGCTTTAAGGACGATTTATCAACTAAGCAACAAAAAACGAATGAAATAAAACCTGTATTCGTTTTTGTCATTGATGAAATAAATAGAGGAGAAATATCTAAAATATTTGGCGAACTATTTTTCTCAATTGACCCAAGTTATAGAGGTAAAAAAGGTGCGGTAAAAACTCAATACTCAAATTTGCATAGTGATGATAAAGAAGTGTTTTATGTTCCTGACAATGTTTACATTATTGGCTCAATGAACGATATTGACCGCAGTGTTGAAAGTTTTGATTTTGCAATGCGAAGACGTTTTACTTGGTTAGAAATTTCAGCAGAACAAAGTGCCAAGAATATGAATTTACTGGATGATTCAAAAGGTAAAATGGCAAAATTAAATGAATGTATTTCACAGATTGAAGGTCTAAACTCTTCATATCACATTGGAGCAGCTTATTTTCTTGACTCAAACGGCAATGCAAGACAAGATTATGATACTATTTGGAATTTACGAATTGAGCCACTTTTGAAGGAGTATCTTCGAGGTATGCCTGATAGCATTGACAAAATTGAACTGCTCAAAAACGCTTTCACTGCATAATGAGAAAAAGAGACAATAATTGTGGGGAAAAATTGACCGATATTGAAATTCTCAATATCGGTGATTTGTCATCCATAGCAAATAGAAATCTCATTGATTTACAAAAAGAGAATCCTGATTTGCTTGTTTTTCCTCAAACTTTAGGTCAATATCGTGATGATGTTGATAAGGCACATATTTTTTCATTAGATGAAGAGAATCTAACGACCTATAATTTAATGGGCTTTGTTGGTCGAAATTCAAGTCAGCTTACTATTTCATCAAGATTTACCAAAGACGACAACAACGACTACTTTTTGCATTATATGTTGCAAAAGGTGTTTTCAATAAACCTCTTGAAATTTGACCAAACTCCAAACAGTGAGAATATTTGGGACTTTTTGCTTTATCTTTTTCCTTATTATCTAAAGAAAGCTTATTCACAAGGAGTTTATAAAGCATACAAAAAAGAAGAGTATAATGATTCAAACATTAAAGGAACTATTGATGTAAAAAGACACATTCTTAAAAATATCCCGTTTATGGGAAAGATTGCCTATACCACAAGAGAGCATAGCTACAATAACAATCTGACACAACTTGTTAGACACACAATTGAACAAATTAAAACTCATCCTTTTGGTAGTGGTGTTTTGACAAATGACAGTGAAGTCCGAGACATTGTAAGCAAATTCATTTTTGTTACTGATAAAACATTCAGCAAAAATTCACGTCAAAAAATAATTACAGCTAATTTAAAGCCTGTTTCACATCCATATTTCACAGAGTATGCGGCTTTACAAAAAATATGCTTGAAAATCCTAAGACACGAGAAAATCACATTTGGTAAAGAAAAGGATAAAGTTTACGGCTTGTTGTTTGACGGTGCTTGGCTTTGGGAAGAGTATTTGAATAAAGTTTTAAAGGATTGTGGTTTTGAACATCCTACAAACAAAACCTCATCAGGTGCAATATATTTGTTTGCTGACTCAAGAAGTTACAAACGCTATCCAGACTTTTGGAAAGAAAACTTTATTATTGATGCTAAATATAAAAACTTCACCGAGCCAATAGATAGAAATGATATAAATCAAATTATTTCATATATGTATGTAAAACAAGCCAAAATAGGAGGTTTTATTTATCCAACAAAAAATTATAGTTCGGAATGTAAAAATATTGGTCTGTTAAACGGCTATAGTGGTTTTGTCAAAATTTGGACAATTCCGATTCCAAGTACATCAGATAATTTTAGCGATTTTATTAAAACAATGAATGAAAATGAACAAGAATTAAAAACAAACTTAACGACAGAAGAAAGAGCGATCGCACAACAGCACCTACACGCAAGTGGGGGTTCAGTGCTTATATGAAGTTTTGTGCTTCGTATCAAATTCAGTGCTGGCAGACAGTTTGGCGCTCCGAAATCCGCTTCTTCGCCAAGCGCCAAAACGTTAGAGGTCAGGCTATGACGACAGTGCAAACATCAAATTGACGGAGAAAAAACAAAAAGAGAAGATTGCAATAAAAAACAAAATATGAGAAAAGTAATTGCAGCAACAAATATTACCATTGACGGAGTTTATGACCATACTGAGGGATTATCGGACGGAGAAATCCATCAACACTACGCTGACCTTTTAGACAGTACAGACATAATCCTTTATGGTAGGACGACTTACCAACTAATGCAATATTGGCAGACATTAATAAAAAATCCCTCAGGTGAAAAAACTGCGGACGACTTTGCTGCTTCCATTGACAGGGTTACAAAAATTGTTTTTTCAAATACGCTGAAAAGTACAGACTGGAACAGTGCGAAACTTGCAACTAAACCATTGGAAGTATTGGTTAGAGAATTAAAGCAACAATCTGGAAAGGACATTTATGTTGGCAGTCGGAGTTTGATAATGCAACTTATGAACTTAAATCTAATTGATGAATATCAACTTTGTATTCAACCTGTAGTTGCTGGTAAAGGTTCGCTATTGTTTGACAATGTAAACGAAAGGTGTATTCTCAAACTTACAAAGACTAAAATTTTTACTAACGGAGCAATAATCCTTTATTACGAACCGACAGTAAAATGATAGCAAACATTGACCGACACGTTATCGTGGACAGAAAAGCCCGAACCGCTAACTGCACCTACCCAAAAGTAGCGCTTCAGTGCTTAAATGAAGCTTTGTGCTTGGTTGACAGTGAAGTGCTTCTAAATCGTCATCTTCGAGTAGCTGCAAAACGGCACCGGCACCCTACAAAGCGTTGGTGTTAACATTGACGAGCGTAGAATTAGACACTGGACGACATGACGACAATTCGCAGAATTACCGATAACAAACCGACAATTTTTCGTTCCTTTGTGAAAATACCAAACAGTATCTTTTATGAAAAAAGCAGAGGCAACACGGCTGACGATTTTACAAAAAGCATTTGAACTGATTTACATTAAAGGTTATCAAACAACGAGTATTGACGATATTATAGCCACGACAAAAGTGACAAAAGGTGCATTTTATTACCATTTCAAAACCAAAGACGAAATGGGACTTGCCATCATCAACGAAATCCTAAAACCGACACTTACAAGTAGCTTCATTGAACCACTAAAAAAAGAACAAAATCCGTTAGTCGCTATTTACGAGCTAATGGACCACCTTTTAATGAAAAATGAATTTTTGAAAGTTGAGTATGGTTGCCCCGCTTCAAACTTTACACAAGAAATGACACCTTGGAATGCAGACTTCAACAAGGCTTTGAACGAACTGACCAAACAATGGACAAAAGTAATGACCGCCACCATAGAAGCGGGAAAGAAAAACGGCTTTGTTCGCAATGACGTAAACGCAAAGGAAGTAACAATGTTTATAATGTCGGGCTATTGGGGCATACGAAATTTCGGCAAATTAGAGAATAGTAAAAAGACGTATCTACCTTATTTAAATCAACTTAACATCTACTTAGACAGTTTGAAATAATTTTTTTCTTCAAAAACATACTGGTTAGTATGTTTTTATTTTATCTTTGTTCCCAAAATAAAAAAAGTAAAAAAATATGGAAACTCATCATCACATTATTCCCGAATTTACATTCAATGTTGCTTTGGCTGCCATACTTATTGCTCTTGTGTTTATCAAACTGATGTCGTTTGTAAAAGAACCAAACCGACAAAAAATTAACGCAATTTTGATTGCTGGTGCAGGTGGTGTTTATTGGAGTGGCGGTTTAGGTATTTGGGAATTTATATTTGGTTCTCTCATGCTCTTTGTTGCTTTCAAAGGATTGAAACATTATTACTTCATAGGCATTGGTTGGCTACTTCACACAGCTTGGGACATTGTGCATCATTTGTATGGCGACCCGATTGTTTATCTTGAACCTTCATCTTCGGCAGGCTGTGCGGTGTGCGACCCAATTCTTGCTTTATGGTTCTTCTTGGGAGCACCGACAATTTGGACTATTTTCAGAAAACAAAAAACAATAACAGCATAAAATGTATTCAAGTTTATTAGTCTTTCACTCGTTAATTCGTTGGCTTGTAGTAGGCTTTTTGCTATATTCTATTTACAGGGCATTTGTTGGTTACTTCAATAACAAAACTTTTTCCAATACAGACAACGCTTTTAGATATTGGACTGCAACCATAGCACACATTCAACTAATGATTGGAATCATACTCTACGCACAAAGTCCTGTTGTACAATACTTTTGGAGAGAACCCAGTATTGGTTTACAGAATTTGGAACTAACTTTCTATGGTGTAATACACATTTTCTTAATGCTAACGGCCATTGTGGTTTTGACAATCGGCTCTGCATTGGCGAAACGAAAACCAACGGACAAGGAAAAATTTAAGACAATGCTAATATGGTTCTTTATTACGCTGATCATCATTTTAATTGCCATTCCTTGGACATTTTCACCATTATCAAGCCGACCTAATTTCAGAACATTTTAATCATGAAAAAGTACTTTACAACAACTGTCGGCCGTTTACGATTGATAGCATTTTTAGAGGGAATTTCATTACTCATTTTGGTTTTTATAGCCGTTCCCTTGAAGTATTATTTTGACAATCCTTCCATGTCAAAAAATCTTGGAGCAATTCACGGTGCATTATTCTTGTTGTTTGTATTTAATGTCTTGAGAATCGGCATTGAACAACAATGGAAATTTAAAGACACAACTTGGAAAGTTCTTGCTGCCTGTTTCATTCCTTTCGGCACCTTCTACATTGACTACAAAATTCTTCGTAACATACCTACAAACGAAATGTAACCGACAGAATAAAGGCTACTGGTAACAGCAGTTTGGCAAATAGACAATCAAACACGCTTCTGCAGATCTTGGATTACTACTTCGCTGCCAATACCTTCGTGCTCACCTCTCCAAAACCTATTCGTACGCCGTCCTTCTCCGAATAGCCGCGCATAATTACGGTATCAAAGTCCTGAATGAATTTGCGTTCGCTGCCATCTTTCATTTTCAATGGTTTCGTGCCTTTCCATGCCAATTCGAGCATAGAGCCGTATGAATCTTCTGTTGGTCCAGAAATGGTTCCTGAACCCATCAAATCTCCACAACGAATGTTACAGCCATTTACCGTGTGATGAGCCAATTGCTGCGCCATGTTCCAATACATGTGTTTGAAATTGGAGTTGCAAATGACCGTCTCCACTGCATTTTCTGGCTGAATGACTACTTGTAAATTGATATCATACGATTTTTGTCCTGCATACGCTAGATAGGACAACACTTCAGGATCTTGTTCTGGTCCCGAAACTTTGAATGGTTCAAGTGCGTCGAGGGTCACAATCCAAGCAGAAATTGAGCTCGCAAAATTCTTTGCTAAAAATGGTCCAAGTGGCACATATTCCCAGGTTTGAATATCGCGTGCCGACCAATCATTAAAGAGCACCATTCCGAAAATGAAATCTTCTGCTTCTTCTGTAGAGATGGAATCACCCAAGGCTTTTCCGTCGAAGGTGATGAATGCTGTTTCTAGCTCGAAATCTAAATTTCTACAGGGAGCAAAAATTGGATCCGCAGCAGGATCTGGTTTTATTTGTCCTTTTGGACGATGAATGTTTTGTCCACTCAAAATCACCGAACTTGCTCTACCGTGGTATCCAACAGGAATCCATAACCAATTGGGCAGCAAAGCGTTGGCAGGATCACGAAACATGGTTCCTACGTTCGTTGCATGCTCGCGACTTGAATAAAAATCGGTATAATCGCCAATTTGCACAGGCATGCACATTTCAACTTGATCAATAGGAATAAGCACTTGGTCGACGTGGTGTTGATTTTTTGCCAAGTCGAGGTGCTCCACATCTACTAATTTTGAAATACGATTGCGCAATAGTCGCGTTGCATTCTTGCCTTTTTTCATCAGCGCATTCAAAAACTCATTGTCGAAATCAGTCGCTTCAAATGGCAAATTCTCTAGATATCCGAGTACAAACAGCGATTTAAGATCGATGACAAAATCGCCAATTCGAACACCCACACGTGCTTGTAATTGTACTGTTTTAAAAATTCCAAAAGGCAAATTCTGAATGGGAAAATCTGAATTTTCGGGAACTGAGATCCATGATTTTAGTGCTGGATTATTTGCTGCGATTGTTGACATTTAGCTTGTTGTTTATACCAACAAAGTTAGCGATTTTTACCGGAATTATGGAGAATGGCTTTGAGTTTTTGGAAGAATACATCCAAAGCTTGTAAGTAATATTACTGCACGGTTAGTAATTTAGCTAATTTGCTACAGAAATAAAATAATACAGTATTAGAAACTGAATATCGAGTAGTACAGAAAAGTATCGTAAACCCACTTAAACGTTAAAACGGAAGTGCATTAAATCGCCATCTTCCACAACGTATTCTTTTCCTTCCACCTTAAATTTACCTGCGTCTTTCACAGCTGCTTCAGAGCCGAGCGTCACAAAATCATTGTATTTCATTACCTCAGCGCGAATAAATCCTTTCTCGAAATCGGTATGAATCACTGCTGCGGCCTGAGGAGCTCTCATTCCTTTTGTGATTGTCCAAGCGCGCACTTCTTTCACACCTGCGGTAAAATACGTTTCTAAATTTAGAAGATCGTATGCCGAGCGAATTAAACGATTTACACCTGGCTCTTCCAATCCAAGTTCTTCCAGGAACATTTGACGTTCTTCGTACGTTTCCAATTCAGTAATATCTGCTTCAATTTTTGCACCAATGACCAACACTTCTGCGTTTTCATCTTTGACAGCATCGCGCACAGCATCAACGTATTTGTTGCCCGATTTCACCGAATTTTCATCAACGTTACACAAGTACATGACAGGTTTTGACGTAATCAATTGAAACCCTTTCACAAATTCCAGTTCTTTTTCATCAAAATCAAGTGCTCGAACAGATTTACCTTGCTCCAAAGCCTCCTTGATCTTCAATCCAACTTCATTTTCCTTCACTAGATCTTTATCGCCCGATTTTAGCATTCTACCGATCGATTGCAACTTCTTTTCGATCGTTTCAAGATCTTTCAATTGCAGCTCAATATCAATAATTTCCTTGTCAGACACTGGATCCACACGACCGTCGACATGAATGATGTTTCCATCATCAAAACAACGTAACACGTGAATAATTGCATCTGTTTCACGGATATTGGCCAAGAATTGATTGCCAAGTCCCTCCCCTTTCGAAGCGCCTTTCACCAATCCGGCAATATCAACAATCTCCATCGTTGTTGGCACCACATTTTGCGGTTTCACGATCGACTCCAACTTTTCCAAGCGTGGGTCCGGAACTGAAATTGTTCCAATATTGGGTTCAATCGTACAAAAAGGAAAGTTCGCTGATTGCGCCTTTGCATTTGAAAGACAGTTAAACAAAGTCGATTTCCCAACATTCGGAAGTCCAACAATTCCACATTTTAAAGCCATTACACTAGTTTTTCCGCAAAGATAGCGAATTAGACGAAAGACTGCAAGGCCGCTGCGCTAAAAGACTGGATGACCGCTCACTTCGACAAGCTCAGTGCGAGTCGCTGAAGGACTGAAGGACTGGAAGACCGCTGCGCTAAAAGACCTGATTCATAAAAAAATGCTAGTCTTGTATCTTGAAGTCTTAATATCTTACTGTTTAGCAAGACAAAAGACCATTAGTCCTCTTTTTTTGATCATTTACCGATAAATCAATAATAATACTCCTTCAGTAAATTCTTACTTTGTTTATAGGTTATCAGCTTTAATTTTTCTAAATTTGATAACATTCAATTGCCTTCTAATGAAAAATATATATTTAGTGAATTTCTTTTTGATGATGGGACTTGCCACTTTTGCTCATTCAAAACTCAGTCCTGAGAAAAGAGATGCTAACTTTAAACATTTGTATGAAGTCAACAACAATTGGCAGTTAGTAAATGTGTCAACTGCAAAGCAAAACTTGTCATTCCAAAACGATGTAGATCGAATTTCCTATCATTTATTAGCAGTTGAGGAACTTTTGAGAGACAAGGAATTAAAAACACTTTCACCTACACAAAAGAGTAAGCGACTAAAAATGTTAGATGTCTTACATGCGTATGCGCTCACGAAACAATTTCCTATCAATTCTTATCATGAAGAAAGAACCCCATATTTTATTGATGCCTTTGGTACACACTGTGCAGTGGGTTATTTGGTGATGATGAGCGGAAATGGTGCAATTTCTCGTGATATTTCGGAAAGTCAAAACTATGCTTATGTGAAAGATATCCATTCCAATGACTTAGTACATTGGGCGCAGGATTTTGGTTTTGAACTGGAAGAATTAGCACTTATTCAACCATCCTACCCAAGTAATATCACGTATGATCAAGTTGGAGAAGGTGTTAATGGTCGAGTTAAAACCTTGGCAGAAGGAAGTGATGGCACCATCTATTTAGGAGGTGATTTCACACAAATTGGAGATGTCCCCTGCCATCATGTCGCTTTTTACCAAAACAACCAACTTTCATGTTTAGGTGGAGGCTTGGATGGGGTTGTGAATGATATCTCAGTTCGAGAAAATTCGGTGTATGTTGCGGGGAAATTCACCTATCTTGGACAAAGCTATCCTTTGGCTATTTTTGAAAATGGTAATTGGCAATTTGTAGATTTTCTAGACACCGAAGATGAGGAAGGTACTGCTATTGATGCAAAAAATAGTAAAATTTGCTTAGCACTACTCGACAACTCAAATAAAGGGTATGTCTATCAAAAATACATCACTCAAACTACCTGGAAATGGCTAATGGAAACAAATGGCCCTATCTTTACAATTTCTTCAAATTTAGCAAACAATAAAACGTATGGAGGTAAATTTACTAGCGCAGTAGTGCAAAAGTATATTTACCATCAACCTTCCTCAAGCTCTTTACCTTACGTTGAAACAGTGTCTACTAACAATCTACTTCAAGAGTACTTTTACGACTCGTTCTCGAATCCAATTCAAGTTGAAGAGTGGAATACTTTTTCTGATGGAATTCCAGATACCGTATTCTGTTCTGCATACCAAGGGGCCAATACCTACATTGGTGGTTATGCTGCAAGTGCTGCCCATCCTGATTCAAGTACCGTTCTATTCGCTAGAATTTTAAATTATAATGTGCAGCCTGTTATTGATCTCGCTCAGTTTAATCCAACTCTTAGCCCAATGAAAATGTATGATATTTCTTCAAATCCATATACATCAAAAGTTCTAGTAGGTGGACAAATGGAGGATTTGGCAGGCGGAATGACGACACAAACAAAAAATGTCTACTATTTTGACCCAGTAATGGGATACATTGAGGATGCTGGCTACGTAATGCAAGATGTTCATGCTGTTTTGATGACTACAAATCAAAATTTTATTGGTGGCGATTTCAGCGATTCTTCTTGGTCCTCACCTGCCAATCACATTGCAAAAACAGCGCATCAATTGGAATTGGAGGAGTCAACACTCATAGACTTTCAAATATTCCCTAATCCATGTTCAGACAACATTACTATTTCAACATTTAGTGAGAGTAGCTACGACGACATCCAAGTCATCGATTTGATGGGTAAAAAAGTAGATCTCGCTTTTGAGAATGGAAAAGCAGATGTTTCAAAAATTGAAAGTTCAATTTACTTTATCAATTTGATGAAAGACGGGAAATTAGTAGGTATTAATCGTTTTATAAAACAATAATCGTTCTATAAATTAATTAAAAATGATCCCGTATAAGTTGTTGAAGACTGACCAACTGGAACATTAGCGCCACAAATAGTTACTTTGTAGGATGTGCTTGATAATTTTTCAACATACACCAACTCGCCGTTTTCTAGTGGATATCCATTTCCTGCTGCCTGTGCTGTGCATTTCACTTTATTTGGCAACGCTGGATATGGGTTTACTTGATAAACTCCAGCATGAATTCCTGTTGGGAATGTAATATAAAACCTATTGTTTCCATGACTGCACATGTAATAATCGGTCCCTGCTTCTTGAACTCCATCATAATATCCTGAAGTCCCGAAGAAATTATAGTACATGTTTGCGGGTGCACATGGAGCAGAAATATCAAGATAAAGTGAATCAAATTCTTTTGCCAAGCTTAAGTCATAACCAAAGTCATTTGTACCGAACGCCTTAATATAATGCGTTGCATTTTCATCGATCAAAAATTGAGGAATTATCCCATAAAAATCAGTTCCATCCAAATATCCCTCTACTTGATTATCCATCATTGCTGGTTCTTCATTTTGCATCATACAAAAACCAACATTAATAATTTCAGACCCTTTGTATTTTCCAGGACTTAAAACACGACCATGAACCAATACACTCCCATCAGATTGCACCTCAGCACCAACCATTTCAACTTCTGGATAATAATCCAATGGATCCTTTAGAACTTTCTTACATCCAAATGAAACAAATAACAATAATGCGACAATAATAACTGATTTCATATTTTAATATTTACCTTTTGAAAAACTATGTCTAACTCCCAATCCAACTGTCCAGGTAGGAGACCAAAATCGTGGTTGAATACTTAAACGAGTGCCAAGTGTATACTGTGCAAACAATGCCGTTTTTCTTTGAAAATTGTATTCGAGTCCCAATTTTGACCTAAATCCGATCGCCGTCCCAAAAGTAACTTCATGTATTGAGGAAATTCCTTCAACATGGGCTTCATAATTATGATAATGGAATCCAGCTAAAATATCTGCGCCAATATAGGGGTGCCAATCACCATCCTCAATTGGGGAAAATTCACCTCCAAAGAATAAATCTAAAGTTACAAATGGCTTAAAGGACTGGGCTCCAGGGTGAACAAAAAACTGATCGTAGTCAAGACTTGTTCCATAGATTCGAAATGTATCTAAGCGCGGAGTATAAACACTAAAATTACCTCCATAAATTATTCTAAACTTACCTTCGTCAAAAAACTCTGCATTGGTAATCTCCACCAATGCGGTTGGTTTCATGACCGATCCAAACTCGGCAAAAGGACGATTAAAAGCAACTTGAACACCAATCTGAGCATTGGTAACAAAACCTGATTTTAAAAAAATTAAAAAAATTAACAGTTTTTTCATGAAATACTTTGAAATATTCGCAAATATAAAAATAGAATAACTAATTGTTTATTAATTAACAAAATTAACCTGTTATTTTCTATTTCTTCCAAAAATAAAAAGATGTTGAATAATCTTTTATTAATTTCGTCAGCATGAAACTTTTGTATTTTTTACTTGTTTGTGCTCCATTTTTTAGACTTTCCGCCCAAACAGACTCCGCATTTATTCGCTCCATTTACAATGAAGCACTTTCTAAAGGAAAAGCATACGAAGATCTGCGTAGTTTATGTAAGGACGTTGGTGCCCGTTTATCTGGATCAGCAGAAGCAGCGATGGCAGTGCAATGGGGAAAGACCAAGTTAGAATCTTATGGTTTTGATAAAGTGTATTTGCAGGAAATAATGGTTCCTCATTGGGAGCGTGGCACAAAAGAATCAGCATGGATTGAATCGAAAAAAGGAAATCTTCACAAATTGAATATTTTAGCGCTCGGTGGATCGATTAGCACAAATGGATTGATGGAAGGTGAAATCATCGAGTTTAAACACCTTGATGATCTAAAAAAGGCCAAGAAATCGAAAGTTGAAGGGAAGATTGTTTTTCTCAATCAGCCGATGGATGAACAACAGATTATTACATTCAAAGCCTACGGAGGTTGTTATGCAATTCGAGGAATGGGTGCTGTTGAAGCATCAAAATTGGGCGCAAAAGCAGTGATTATCCGTTCCTTAGCCATGCCTGTCGACAAACACCCGCACACAGGGGGAATGCATTACGAAGACAGTATAGCGAAAATTCCAGCGGCGGCAGTTTCAACGGAAGATGCCGAATTTATATCCAAATTATTAGCGAAAGAAGCTTTGATCCTTAAAATGGAATTGGATTGTAGAGATTTTCCTGATGCCCCTTCGCACAATGTAATCGCTGAAATTACAGGTTCTGAACACCCCAACGAAATCATTACGTTTGGTGGCCACCTCGACTCATGGGATACTGGCGAAGGTGCACATGATGATGGCGCTGGAATAGCACATTGCATGGAAGCGCTTCGAATTTTAAAGGAATTGAAGTACAAACCAAAACATACCTTGCGTTTGGTCCTCTTTATGAACGAGGAAAACGGCAATCAAGGTGGTGAAAATTATGCGAAATGGTCGAAAGATCGCGGTGAACAGCAAATAGCAGCGGTGGAAAGCGATCGCGGTGGATTTGCTCCAAGAGGATTTCAATGCGATGGCTCGGAAAAATATCAATCGCTATTAAAATCGCTAGCTCCAAATTTCTCATCATATGAGTTGCATGTATTTGAAGCAGGATACGGTGGTGTTGATATCAGTCCATTAAAAAAGCACTTCGAAGGAATTCCACTTTTTGGATTTGTCCCTGATTCACAACGATATTTTGATTTCCATCATGCCGAAAGTGATGTTTTTGAAGCCGTCAACAAAAGAGAGTTGGAACTAGGTTGCGCTGCAGTGGCCAGTTTTATTTATTTGTTGGATAGAGCATTGTAAGGAATGATGTTCATTTGGTGGGGAGATTAATTTACTTTTCTTGATTTTACTGGGATTGACAGTACCAAACATTTGGAATTGTGGAATTTTGAAATTGTGGAATTTTGAAAATTTGGAAGTTTGGAATTCCAAAAATCTATCCTGAGCATACTTGCTTGAATAAAATTTTCTCCTTAACTTCAAGTAAATTATTTTTTACAACCTTACATCAACTCACCTATGGGAGCAAGTAAAACCGCCCACTATTCAATTCAATTATTAAAAAAAGCAAAAATCGCAAGTGCTCTTGGACATCCAGCACGACTTACAATTATCGAAGTTGTGAGAAAAAATGGAAAAGTTAGACCTAAGGATTTAGAGTCAATTCTAAGACTTTCAAAACATGCTGTCCACAACCACATTCAACAACTAGTTCAAGTAGGAATCGTTGAGTTAGAGTTCATTCCAAACGAATACAGACTCCATCTCAACCACCAGTATGATTTTGAACTTGACCAAATATTTGTCAATTAGATGTAGAACATAACTACTAAATATCATTGATTTTAATGGGTTTAACGGTACCAAATATTTGAAATTGTGGAATTGTGGAAATTTACACCTACTAACATCCAATCGAAAGTGGAAATTTTACAACTATAACTTCCAATTCAAAAACGTAAATCTCCTTCAACTACTACCTGTTGAAAATTCACCCATCACCACTCCACAAATCTCATTATTTTCTGTACTTTTGCATCATTAAAATTACATCGTAATCAACAAGAATATGGCTCAAATCGATATTTTCGAAAGAATCAAGAACAACAGAGGTCCACTTGGACAACATGCAAAAGAATCTCATGGATATTTTACATTCCCGAAATTAGAAGGTGACGTAAGTCCGCACATGAACTTTAGAGGCAAGCCCCGTCTCAACTGGAGTTTAAATAACTATTTAGGTCTTGCCAATCACCCGGAAGTTCGTAAAGCTGACACAGACGGAGCTGCTAAATTTGGTTTAGCACTTCCCATGGGAGCACGTATGATGAGTGGAAACTCAGATTTACATGAGGAATTGGAAAAAGGGCTAGCAAAACTAGTGTCGAAAGAAGATTCGATTCTTTGTAATTTCGGTTACCAAGCCATGGTTTCGTGCATTGATGCGTTGGTTGACAGAAGAGATGTTATCGTGTACGATTCTGAATCGCATGCATGTATTTTGGACGGTGTTCGATTGCACATGGGGAAACGATATGTTTTCAAACACAACGAAATTGATGATTTAGAAAAGCAATTAGAGCGCGCTGAGAAATTAGCGGATGAAAATGGCGGCGGAATTCTTGTGATCACTGAAGGAGTTTTCGGAATGCGTGGCGACCAAGGAAAATTGAAAGAAATTGTTGATTTAAAAAAGAAATTCAACTTCCGTTTATTAGTTGATGATGCGCATGGAATTGGTATCATGGGTGCAACAGGTGGTGGAACTGGAGAAGCTCAAGGTTGTCAAGATGGCATCGATGTGTATTTCGGTACCTTCGCAAAATCATTTGCACTTATTGGTGGATTTATTGCTGCCACTGCCGACATCGTAGAATTTTTACGCTACAACATGCGTTCTCAAATTTTTGCTAAAGCATTGCCAATGCCATTGGTATATGGTGCGATGAAGCGTTTAGAATTGATCAACACACAACCCGCTTTGCGAGAAAAATGTTGGGAAATTACTCGCGCACTGCAAAGTGGACTAATAGAAGCAGGATTTAATCTAGGTGACACGAACTCTATGGTAACGCCAGTTTACTTAAATGGTTCAATTCCAGAATCTACGAACTTGATTTTAGATTTACGTGAAAATTACAACGTTTTCTGTTCAATGGTAGTATATCCAGTTGTTCCTAAAGGAATGATTATTTTGCGATTGATTCCAACAGCGGTGCATACGCTTGAAGATGTGAAATATACGATCGAATGTTTCTCAAAAATTGTAGGCAAACTCAAAGCCGGCGAGTACATGTCGGATAGGATTGCTGAACACAAATAAAAATTCAAATCCTCTCGAAATTTTCGAGGGGATTTTTTTTGAACTATACGTTTCCGCAAGTCACTCGAAGCCATCGGCATGAAAAATTTTATCTTAAAATCTCTTCAATCACAATTTTGGATCTATGCCAGTCGCTGTATCATTGGCTTTCTAATTGGTTACCTCCTATCGCTTCAATTTCCACAATACGACTTATTTTGGGCCATGCTTTCAATTATACTGGTAATTTCTCCTGATGAAAAAGAAGCACGACAAATTACCATCGATCGAGTAAAATCGAATTTCATTGGTTCGCTCTCTGGATTAATGGTCTTTTTTCTTGACACAACAGAAGTGGTAAAAACGAGTATTGGCATTTTTGTAGCCATTGTTTTTTGTAAAATTTTCAATTTAATGAGTGTAGCACGAACAGCCGTTGTTACAGTCGTCATCATTATTATTGGACATCAAACCACTACTTTAATTGCCCCTATTGAACGTTTTATATCGGTTTTTGTGGGTTGTATGATTGGTTTAAGCATCACCTTGTTTTCATCGTGGTGTATCCGAAAATTATTACTGGTTTTAGAGAAATAATTTAGCTTAATGTCAAAAAGTTATTGAATTAAAATCGATAATAGAACCCAAATTCTGTTAGTACAGGCCACACGATAGCCTCAAATCGTTTTGTTTTCAAATATTCAGTTTCACCATAAGGTCGTAAATCTCTGAAATGGTAATCAAACTCTATCCCTGTTTGAAAATTCAGATACATTTTTTTTGCAATTGGAACTTTGAATCCAATGTAGGGAGATAGACCAATCATATAACTTGAAAAATAGTCATCACCATCGAATACCGCAGTTCCATATGGGGTTCCAGTTTGTAAGGTTGAACGATACCTAAACGAATGATTTTTAATTATACCATTTACAAAACCCGCTCCAATATACAAATCTACTTTTCCCAGAGGCTGAAGGTACTCAGCAGATAAATAGAGCCTACAATTATTGACTTCTTTCTGGTAATATCTCTTTGTCTCAGTTTCTGAACTATTACTATAAATTGTATCAGTCCTGAAGGCATAAGAATAGAGGTCTGGATCTGTTACACCTCCATATGGTACTCTTAAAATGGACAATTTAGCTCTTAGCGATAAATGACTTTTAACATTGCGCACGTAGCTTAACTCTAATTTACTCACTTGAAATTCACCAGTAAACAACGGAATAATTACGGGAGCAAGGTTAATACCCACTTCATTTTTTGTGTCAAACGATTCTTCTTGGGCCAACACAAAAGATGTAGCTGCAATACAGCTTAATGTCACAATCTTTTTCATGTGTGCAAAAACGCAAGGTTTTGATCATTATTATATTAAAGAAAATAACACCTTACTAATGCCAAAATTCTCTATTTTTAATCGTAATGATAGATCAACTCTTTAATGAAACAACTAAAAGTATTTCTCTTGACCGATGAGAGTATTTGCTTCAACAAGGAAAAGCAACTGCAAATGTCTATTTTGTTGAGTAAGGAAGTCTGAAAGTTCTCATTCTGAAAGATGGACATGAGCAAATTATTCGCTTTGGCTATCAGTTCAATATTAATGTAGCTTTGGATTCATTTCTAACGCAAAGTCCAACAATTTATAACATTCAAGCAATCAAAAAACCACTACTTTAATTGCACTTATTGAACGTTTTACCCTGTTTTCATCTTGGTGTATTCAAAAAATTACATCGAAAATCCAATAAGTCTATTAATTTAGCAAATTCAAAAAAAAGTTGATGAAAAGCAAGCAAGATTTCGCAGTACTCCTCTCGATATTGGTCGCATTCTTTCTTGTTATTTCTGGCCTTTTACTTTTATTCTCGCCCCATTATTCGGGTCTACTCTACGATGTAACAGATCTAGAGCGAATGAATACTTCAATTACTTGGGCAATGGGTATTCGTCAATTAGTGCTGGGGGTGATGTTTATTGCTTTAATCTATTTTAAACAGTTTAAAGCATTCGGAATTGTTCTTTTAGCTGGATCTCTTATTCCATTCACTGATTTCTTCCTTTTTTGCAACGAAACTGGTTGGCTTTCCGCCCTACGTCATCTTGCTTCTATTCCCATTCTTATTGGATTGGGTATGTATTTTTTTTCAAACAAATAGCTAGTTCAATCTGAAAAATTCAAAAGAACATAACGAAGTAATCTATGATAAAATTTATATCGGTACTGGACCTATTTCAGTAATTGATGCTTGTATTGAAAAAGCAAATCAAAAAAATGTGCTATTAGTTGATGAAAAATCGCAAGTTGGAGGTGCTTGGGGAGTTACTCAAGTTGGTGATTTTGGATCGTTAGAAATAGGCTGCCATATTTGGTCATACAACCAATCTGCTTATGGTTTTATGCAAGATTTTTTTAAATTGAACTTAATTCAACTACATCCACAGCCTTATTTTTTAAAGGGAAAGGTTCGAATTAACTACGACCACAAAAATGGTATTATAGCACTAAAAAATGTTGCAAAATTTCTATTCCATTTGAAGATCAAAGAATTAATACATTTTTTACGAAAGAATCCCTCCGCACGATTTCCACTCTTTTCAAAAAGATATTTATACCCAAAAGGTGGTGCTAGGGAATTTCAGCAGGCAATGATTGCTAAAATTGAAGCCTTAAGAATTCCCGTTTGCTACAACACCGCTCTTGATGAAATTACCAAACAAGATGAAATCTGGGAGTTGAAAGCGAAAGATGGAACTATTTTCAAAAGTAGAACAATCACTTTAACATCGACAAGTTCGATTAAAACGATTTACAAGGATCATCTAGCATTAGAACTGACGCATAAACTTGTCAATAATACGCATATTCACTTGGTCATCAACGGCCCCTTGCAAAAACCTTGTCCGTATGTAAGAGTACTTGATCATACCTTGATTCATCGAGTTTCAGATATAACTTATCAATTGGAAAATCAAATCGACTCGAGTTCATCGGTCTTACTAGTAGGTATTTACGATGCAGCGATGAAAGATTTGTCTGAAGAAAGTACAGTTCAATCTATCCTTTCTTTTTTGAAGAAAAATGAATTTATTGATTCAAAAACCGAATTAGTGTTCGCTAGCAAAAACAGTTTTGCTACCAGCTACATCGATAGAACTCAAGTTAAAAAACTTGAACTCATCGACAAAAGTTTAAACGTGTTAAGTACCACCGATTTAATGTATGGGATCCACTATGCATTGCCCCATTGGAAATCAAAACTAAATGATTCCATTTTTTCTAGCTAGTTAAAAATCAATCGCTTGCTTTATTCCTCTAGTTTTTTTTGATTAAACTCAGTTCACTATTAGCGCTTGCTTTTTCGACTTGTATTTTCTGCCGTACCAAATTAAGAAACCTGTTATGGGCAATGAAGCGATCACTAAACTTGCTAGAAAAGCTAAAATCTTACCTGGCAAGCCTAAAACAGAGCCAACATGAATATCGTAATTCATTCGCATTAACTTTTGAGCATTGGAAGTTTCCTTGTATCTCCCCCAAATATGTGCTACCGACAATTCTTTCAAAGAGTATTGATTAAAATAGCGATAATCTGTTTGCCAATACGTGGAAGGTGATGGGTTAATATTTACGGCTATACTGGAGTTGTTCTTCGCTGGCGGATGTACTTCAATGGCTGAACCTTTTGGACTTTCATCCTTCATTTTTAACCATATTTGATCAATTGCTGGTAAATCACTTGTAATTTCTTGACTTCTCTTGGAAAGTGGTTCCTCATACATTTCCATCTTCTCTCCTCCTGAAATTGTAGCGTAATACAAGGTGCTAAACCATTGAAATCCCCATACCAAACCAGTAATCGCAAAAACAAGTGCCAAGGTCAACACATAAAAGCCTAAGACATTGTGCAGATCATAATTTTTTCTTCTCCAACGGGCATCCCATTTTATTTTAAATCGCTGTTTTCGACCATTTTTTGCCCTCGGCCACCAAAGAAACAATCCAGAAAGAACCATCACTAAAAAAATTAATGTCGCAGAAGCTACAATTGGTTGACCAATGTGTGCTGGCAGCCATAAATAAAAGTGACCATTGAGAATGAAGCGAAAAAAGCCTGTATTCTCATCGGATACTTTTAGTACCTCTCCAGTGTACTGGTTGATATAAACGAAGTAATAGTACGTATCCGTATCACTGTAAAAAATCGCCTTGGCTGTTTTCCCTTCTTCGGGATACATCACCGCATGAACTTCTTTACTGGGAAGTGCTTTTTCAGCAATCTTTACTATTTCTGAAGGTCTTAGTACTTCTTTATCTTCGTATGCTACATAACGATAGTCCTGCGTGGCATTTTCGATTTCATCTTTAAAGACGTAGATAGAACCTGTTAGCGCAATGACAAACACAAATAGCCCGGAAGTTAATCCGAGCCATAAGTGAATTTTTCCTATCAATTTTTTTAAGCCCATATTAAAAACGGTAATTGACAGACAATCTGAAATTTCTAGGTGCTTCTGTTTGCCAGCTATATACAGGTGCTGACCAATATGGTGCATACGAACCACTGTATAAGTAGCTATTCGCTAAATTGAATACATTTGCGCTAACACGTAATTTATCACCTTCCCAGAAAATGCCCGCATCAAATTTGTAATAATTAGCAAGGTTTTGATTAGGGTCAGGCGACTCTGTCCAGAATGTAGCACGATCTGCCAATAATGTGAAGCCCGCTGAAAATCCAAGACCTTTCAGTACACCACTAGATATTTTGTAATTCAACCAAGTATTTGCTGTGTGCTTTGCAAATCCAGGTACAACATCACCTACCTCAATAAAAGTAACTCCATCAGCTACTCGTGTTACTTTCGAATCGTTGTAGGCATAGTTAGCTATTAAAGTTAAGCCTTTCGTTATCGTTCCACGAACATCTAGTTCAAATCCCATTGTTGCTTTCTGACCAAGTTCGATACTTAAACCAGAAGCAGGTGGACTGAAAGGATCTGCCGTTAACTCATTGTTTTTAGTGATATAAAATAGTGCTGCCGTCGTGTTCCATTTTCCATCAAACCAATCCTTTTTGAAACCAAGTTCCATACTATTTCCTGTTAAAGGCTGTACTTTTTGGTTGTTGGCTAATTGGCCTGATTGCGGCATAAATGATTGATCATACAATGCGTAAACCGCCATGTTTTTAGAGATTGAATAACTCAAACCAGCCCGCGGCGTAAAATGACTTGCACTATCTGCGCCATAATAAGCTTGAGATAAGAAGGTGTATCGACCAGCAACTGTTAAGCGCAATTTATTGTCAAAAAATGATAAAACATCTTGTAAATAAATAGATGCATATTCTTGATTTTGAAAGGAACCAGCTGCATACGCTCGTTCTTCAATCGATTTTGAACGATCAAAAACAGGATATCCATTCACTGGCGCACCAAGATGAGGATTCGAAGGATCGAAAAGAGCACCCAATGAATCTAAATCCCAACTTTGATTCCAATCTGCCAAGTAATTCTTTTTTGACATATCAATTCCAGCTAAAACTTGATGTTCAATGATGCCTGTTTTGAATTTACCATTCAAAAATACTTGCCCCATTACCATCGTACTTTTGGCATCCCAAAGACCAATATTCCGAATCATTTTTCCTGTTGAATCGATGTGAGACGGCCACATAGAATAACCTTCTTGATTGTACAAGAAATAACTCGTTTGAGCCGTTAACGCCCAATTTTTGTTGAATTTATGGTGTAGATTTAAGAAAAAACTATGATCATTGATTTTAGTACCAGGTGTGCCAGCAGGCAAAGAAGCAAAATCAACCGGCAGAGAAGCAAATCCATTTGGAGAGAACACATAATAAGATCCTACGTTACTCATGTTTGCTCGTTGGTAAGTGTACTCGAAGGTTAATTTAGTATCCTCATTCAATTGGTATGAAATTACAGGAGCAATTACGTAACGATCATTGTATTCATTAGCACGATGCGAATTTTTGTGTTGCGCTGCCAAATTTAATCGATACAACAATTTTCCATTTTTTGAAAGTTTACCATCTAAATCCACTGTAGTGCGATACATGTTAAAACTTCCGTAAGTAAAAGAAACTTCTCCTTTGTTATAACCACTTGGCTTCTTTGTTACCACGTTGTATAGTCCACTCGGGTCGCCACTCGAAAGCATAAATCCAGCTGGACCTTTCACGAATTCGATACGATCTACGAAGCTCATGTCTTCCGTAAGAGGACCCCAATATGAATTAACGACATTAAAGCCATTGCGGAAAGCTTGAATCTGAGAGCCACGTGCACTGATGTTCGTGTACATATCGCCCCAATGCTCATTACGTACCAAGCCACTTACATTTCGAGTTAAACCGTCACTCATGCTAATAACTTGTTGATCTTTCAAAACATCAGCTGTGACTACTTGAATGTTTTGCGGTATCTCTAGCAATGGCGCATCAATTCGAAGTGAATTAGACGTATTTCCTGGATTGTAATTTTTACTTGAAGAAACTACTATTTCCTTTAATGTAGTTGAATTCTCATAAAGTATGATGGTTGCAACTTCTAACACTTCATTTGATTTTACAAGCACCTGTTGTTCTTTCGATTCTAAACCAACTAAAGTTGCTTTTAATGTATAAACTCCAGCATCAACATTCTTTATTTCAAAGAACCCATTTTTATCAACCACCGCACCTTTTGACGTTCCATTTAAACTGACCTTTACGAACTCGGCTGCTTGTCCATCTGATGTAAGGACAGTGCCTTTAATACTCCCCACTTGTGCGAGTGCAAAATTTCCAAAAAGAAATAATGCTACTACAAGTGTTTTTTTTAAGTTAACTAACATGCTATATATTTTTAATGATTACTGAATTAATAGATGGGGCAAAACTATTATTTAGAATCAATCTAAACTATACCCTAAAAAAGGTATTTTAACGATTATTTTCTCCAGCGCTTCTAGAAATTGAATGGCGATTAATATTTCATTAATTTTATACGTGCAAAAAAACGATCCTTATCTTGCGTTAAAAAATAAAGAGTTTAGATGGCTTATGCTGGTTCGACTCTTTCTTGTATTCGCCTGGTCAATGCAGTTCGTCATCATTGAATGGCAAGTTTACACCATGACCAAAGATCCTTTTTCCTTGGGTTTCATTGGTTTAATGGAAATAATTCCCGCCTTATCAATTGCGCTTTTTGCGGGACATATTGTGGATCAATCTGAGAAAAAAGGTCTACTTCTAAAAGCAATTTTAGCGTTTAGCACCATCAGTTTATTGCTCTTTGTACTCACCCTACCGCAACTACAAGCCTCCATTGGTAAAAACCAATTGCTTTACTCTATTTATGCATTGGTCTTTTTGGGTGGTTGTATCCGCCCCTTTCTCGGTCCAAGTATTTTTGCCCTTGTTTCGTTGATTGTACCAAAGTCAGCTTATTCAAATGCTGCCACTTGGAGCAGTACCCTCTGGCAAATTGGTTCAGTTGGCGGTCCAGCAATCGGTGGATACGCTATCTTTCTAATTGGAGTTCATTGGTCGCTCTGTATGGTTTTCGGATTCACTGTAGTAGCTGTTATTGCACTCCTTCAAATTGAGAAAAAACCAATCTTAAACAAAAAAATTGGAGAACCTATCTTCCAAAGTTTAAAGGAAGGACTTGCATTTGTATTTAGAACGAAGGCAGTTTTTGGCGCCTTGTTGATGGACATGATTGCTGTACTTTTTGGTGGCGCTGTAGCCCTACTTCCCATTTTTGCGCAAGACATACTGCATGTTGGTTCAGAAGGATTTGGTGCCTTGCGTGCAGCTCCAGCAGTTGGCGCATTTTTGACTTTGATAACAACAGCCTACATTCCAATCACTAAGAATGCTGGACGTACACTTTTAATTGCCGTATTTATTTTCGGTGCGAGCATCATCGTATTTGGCCTATCGACCTCATTTTGGCTATCGCTCTTTGCCTTGTTCTTAAGCGGCATTGCAGATGGAGTTTCGGTAGTCATTCGCGGAACGATTCTACAACTCAAAACCCCCGATGAAATGAAAGGTCGTGTGGCATCTGTTAACTCGATGTTTGTAGGCTCCTCCAATGAGCTAGGCGCCTTTGAAAGTGGTGTAGCAGCAAAGTTGATGGGAATTGTTCCATCCGTCGTTTTTGGTGGAATTATGACCATCTTAACGGTGGGTACCACTGCGGTGGTTTCTCCGACGTTTCGGAAGTTGGATTTGGGGGAAGAGGAAAAAAATCAGCGTTGATATGGTGTATTCTTATGGTACTGGCGCAAATTAGCTAAATTGCGTCGGCTGACGCAATATTACGTCACGTTTTCACTAGTAACAGCAAGGCTTTCAATGTAATATTGTCTATTTTTTTTACTATGGAAATCCACATCAGTTATCTAAAAAAACTCTTACTTTTGTTGATTGCAATTGTTGTCGCTGATCGTCCTAAAATGCAAATTGCAAGCGAATCACAAGCTAATTGATGCACTCAAAAAAATTCCAAAAGTTGTCCCTTATCGTCCTAAAAATACAAATTTTCAATTACCTACTCAAAATCAACCTTCCTCAACTTCTTTATTTCTGCATTTCGCTTTTTTGCAAGTAAACGTCGCTCTTTAGTTGCTTTGGAAATTTTAGTAGGTTTTCGTTTTTTAGGAATCACAAAACAAGAATCAATCAACTCGTGAAATTTTGCAAGAGCTGCAATTTTATTCCTAAATTGACTTCGCTCAGTCTGACAAATAACCTGTAAAATTCCTTCTAGGGTAATTCTTGAAGAAAGTTTATTGGTAATAATTTGTCTTTGTGCGTCAGTCAATATTTTTGAATTGACAACATCAAAATCAAGCTCCACCTTTGTTGAAACTTTATTCACATGCTGACCTCCACTACCTCCACTTCGAGAAGTTTTATAGGTAATTTCAGTCTCCAATGCATGTTTCAAGGGTTTCATAGGATAAAGGTAGGCGATTTTTGCGGGAAAAGAATAATACTCCTAGAGTGTTTTCTACTTAGATATAAAAGATAGTTAGTTCCTCCTCCTAACCCACTCCAAAGAAGGCATGGTTTCTTACTCCGAAGTAAGGGTTATTTGCCGAAGTGGATTCCGTCTCCCCCTTTGGAGGGGGACTAAGGGGGAGGAAAAGTTAGACATAAAAAAAGTCAACCCTAAGGTTGACTTTCCAAAATATCAAATTAGTGTTCCCTTATTCTTACAAGCCCAAGCACCCCGTAATATTCGGGTACAATCCTAAAGCAAGATTCAAGAGCAAAGCCACCACAGCCACTGCATAAATCATGAACGGCTTGCCTGTGCGTTCCTCGTTTGATTCGTTCGTGAACATCGCAATGATTAGCTTGAAATAATAGCCTACACTGATGATGGAATTTACAACCGCGACAATCACAAGCGCAATATAACCGCCAGTAAACGATTGGTTGAATAACATCAATTTCGCGAAGAAGCCTGCAAAGACAGGAATACCAGCCATTGAAAATAAAGCACATGTCAAAATCACTGCCAACAAGGGATGTGTTTTCCCTAATCCATTGAAAAGAGCTAGGTCTTCATGTCCCTTGTCTCTTGCTACATAAATGATTACCGCGAATGCTGCAATACCTGCCGTGGCATACGCCGCAGCGTAATAGAATAAGCTTGAGGCAGCTGTTTCCGTGTTCAAGAAAGCCATCAACATAAATCCAGCATGCGAAATACCAGAGAACGCCAACATTCTTTTTACGTTCGCTTGTTTCAATGCCATGATATTTCCAATGGTCATAGACAACATCGCAACGCCAACAATAATGCAAATCGTTACAAGCGGTAAATCGTACGACAAAGCCGACCAAATTTTAAAGAAAGCAGCAATTGCTGTTACTTTAGCAAGGGTGCTCATCAAAGCAGTCGTTAAGGCAGGTGAACCTTCATACACGTCAGGTGCCCAAAAATGGAAAGGTGCTGCAGCAATTTTAAAGAGCATACCGATGGCAATCATCACCACTCCAATGTTCAACCATTCTTCGGCTTCTCCACTTTGAACGATTGCAGTGATTGTTTCCAAATCAAAAGATCCTGTAGCCCCATAAATCAAGGTAATTCCAAACAATAAAATGCCCGAAGCAAAAGCTCCCAGCAAGAAATATTTCATTCCCGCTTCATTGCTACGTAGATTCAAACGTTCACTGGCAGCTAACACGTACAAAGCAATCGACAAGATCTCAATTCCAAGGAAGAACATCGCGAAATTCCCAAATGTAACCATGGCAATACAGCCCGATAAAAGGAACAGTTTAATGGAGACAAAATCGGATATTTTTGTGCGGTGATTGCGGTAAAACTCATGACTAAGGCCCAAAAGGAGAATCGTTAAACTCACCAAAAGAATAGAAAAAGCAGATCCAAAAGAATCCTTAACGATCATATTATTGAAGGTGTCTTCCGTCTTACCCATTTGACAGCAGATCATTCCAAGCACACCAAACAATCCTAAGATCGAAAGCGGAATAATGACCTTTCGTAAATTGATGATTTCCAAAACAAGGACTAAAACCCCTAAACCAGCTATTGCAATTAATACATTCATTTGAATTAATTAATGTGTGTTAAAATATTTTGAATTGACGGCGTAATGAAATCCGTGATGCATTTTGCGTGTAGTCCAAAGAAGAAAATTGCGCCAGCGATAATCCCTAACAAAACACCTTCGTGCATTGTAATATCTGCAAACGGCTTAGCGTTTGTTTCTCCCAACATCACATTCTGGAACATCTTTAACATGTAGTAAGCTCCAAGAATGATCGTTAATCCGCCCAATACGGCATAAATAATGTCGATTTGCGATAAACTGTATAGAACAGTAAATTCTCCAACGAAATTAAAGGTCAATGGTAAACCAACCGATGCCAATACCAAAATCATAAACAATGAAGTGAATTTTGGCGCTTGTTGACGAATACCACCCATTTCATCAATTTTTCTTGTTTCAAAACGACGGTGAATCACCTCCGCAGCGAAGAACAATCCAACTACTACCAAACCATGCGCTAGCATTTGTAAAACTGCACCTTGAATTCCATCAAATGTTAAGGAGTACACTCCTGCCGCAATCAATCCAACGTGAGCAAGTGAGGAATAGGCTAACAATTTCTTCAAGTCCTTTTGACGTATTGCCACTATTGAACCATAGATGACACCTGCTATTCCCAAATACAATAAAAATGGCATCCATTCTTTTGAAGCATCTGGTGCTATCGGCAATTGCCATCTAATGACACTATAGAGTCCCATTTTCAGCATGATTCCCGATAATAGCATCGTTCCAACAGTTGGCGCTTTTTGATACACATTTGCTTGCCATGTATGAAAAGGAATCAATGGTATCTTAATCGCGTAGGCTAAGAAGAATGCTGCAAAAATCCAACATTGCTCCTCACCTGTTAAATCAAGTGCATAAAGATCTGCAATTAACAAGCTCCCTGCTTTTGAATACAAGTAAATGAACGCTGCCAACATGAAAAGTGATCCAGCAAAGGTATAAATGAAGAATTTAATCACTGCTTTCTTGCGTTCTTCCAAATCTCCATTCCCCCATAACAAGGCAATGAAGTAGATTGGAATTAAGGAAAGTTCCCAGAAAATGTAGTACAAAATTCCATCTGCAGCAAGGAAGGTTCCCGACATAGCAAAAGCCATCAACAAAATCAATGCGAAAAATGCCTTCGCGTTCTTAACTTGCTTTCCAAATGTGGAATAAATAATCAAAGGAATCAAAGCGGTTGTCAATAATAACATTGCTACTGCTAAACCATCAATTTTTAAAGCGAAATGTATGGAAGGACTTTCGATCCAGCTCCAAATTAAATTTCTTTCTTCAGTAAGACAATGTCCCAAGCATACTGTAAATCCAAATGCAACAAGCGAAAATAACAAGGCTACTTTTGATGCCCACTTATCTCCCACAGTATAAGTTAGCATTGCGCCAACTAATAAAATCCCTAAAATGTAAATTGCGTCCATTTCTAATTTATTTTGCGATAAACATTAATGCCAAAATGGTACAAATTCCAATGACAAATGCAAAAAGATAAAGTCCAATACTTCCGTTTTGCAACTTACGACCTATAGTTCCAAGTCCGCCAGTTAATGAGGCGAAGCCGAAAACAATGCTCGATAATAAAACCTCTATTTTATCTCTGAAAAATTTCGAAAGAACGTTCACAGGTTTTACAATTGTTGCATCGTACATTTCATCAACATAGTATTTGTTGTAGACCAACTTCGCAACACCTTGCATTTGATCATCTTCAACAGGTACAGTGTTCTTTTGTTTGAATTTCATATACGCCAAGACGATTCCAATCAATCCACCAACAACGGCAACAGCCATTAAGATGTACTCTGTCGTTCCTAAATGATGTGCATGCTGAGGACCGTCGTGTAATAAAGGAGCTAAGTAGGCATTCAACCAACTTTTTCCTGGAAAGGCGATCAATCCACCGACTGTTGCTAAAATCGCCAAAATAATCAATGGGAATGTGATCAAGGCAGGACTTTCATGTAAATGGTGTTTTTGTTCATCCGTTCCTCTAAATTTATTGAAAAACGTTAGGTACAACAATCTAAACATGTAAAACGCCGTCATGATCGACGCCAACGAGCCAATTACCCAAAGTGCAGTGTTGTTGTGGAAAGCTGTCATCAAGATTTCATCTTTGGAGAAGAATCCTGAGAATGGAGGAATACCCGAAATTGCCAAGGAAGAAATTAAGAAAGTAATGTAAGTAATTTTCATCACATTTTTCAATCCACCCATTCTGCGCATATCTTGTTCTCCATGCATTGCGTGAATAACAGATCCGGAACCAAGGAAAAGACATGCTTTAAAAAATGCATGTGTGATAACGTGGAAGACTGCAATTTCGTAGGCTCCAAATCCTAAAGCTAAAAACATCAAACCTAATTGTGAAACTGTTGAATAGGCCAATACTTTTTTAATGTCGTTTTGAAACAAGCCAATTGTGGCGGCAACTAATGAAGTAACTCCACCGACAATTGCGATGATATTTTGCACTTCTGGAGCTAAATCAAACAAGAAATGCAAGCGTGTAATCATAAAAATTCCAGCAGTTACCATCGTTGCTGCGTGAATAAGTGCAGAAACAGGTGTTGGACCTGCCATTGCATCTGGCAACCACGTGTACAAAGGAATTTGAGCCGATTTACCACACGCACCAATGAATAAACAAATTGCTGCAATCGAAATCCAATAGGATCCTTCTCCACCTTCCATCGCTGTTTTCAATCCTTCAAAATCGACCGTTGAATACAATGCGCCAAGGATGAAAATACCAATCAACAAGCCAAGGTCTCCGATTCTATTCATGATAAAGGCTTTCTTCGCAGCATCGTTGTAGGCTTGATTTTTATGCCAAAACCCAATTAAAAGGTATGAACACAATCCGACACCTTCCCATCCGATAAACATAATCAGCAAATTACTTCCTGTTACCAGCGTAATCATGAAGAAAATGAACAAATTAAGGTAGGCAAAAAACTTATGAAAATTTTCGTCGCCATGCATGTAACTGATCGAATACATGTGAATCAATGTCCCGATTCCAGTAACAAACATCAACCAAAGCACAGAAAGCTCATCGAATTGGAAAGAAAAGGCGATAGTAAATCGCTCAGTACCTATCCAATCAAACAACTTCACCGTCATTGCTTGGTGATTGCTATTCAAATCAAGGAATAAAATGATTGTTCCAATAAACGAAATAAGAATTGCTAAGGTACCGATGGAACCCGACAATTTTTCGTTTACTTTTTTACCAACAAATATGTTGATTAAGAACCCAATTAAGGGAGCTATAATGAGGATTAAAGCCAATGTCTGATTCATGCGAATTAACCTTTAAGATTTTTAAGTTCATCGATATCGATGGAGCCCACATTTCGAAAAATGGATACCAAAATTGCCAATCCAACAGCTACTTCTGCTGCTGCCACCGCCATCGAAAAGAATACAAATACTTGTCCCTGCGCATCTTGATGATAGGTCGAAAATGCCACCAACAAAAGGTTTACAGCATTCAACATGATTTCAATCGACATGAACATGATGATTGCATTTCTTCGGTACAAAACTCCAAAAATTCCGATACTGAACATCAGCGCCGACAAAAGGATATAGTTTTGAATTCCGATTATTTCTAGAACGTTTTCCATTATTTAGACGTATTTTCTTTTTTCGATAATAATACAGCACCAATCATCGCGATTAACAATAAGATCGAGGCAAACTCAAACGGCACCATAAATCCTTCCTTGTCCAACAATACCTTTCCAAGTACTTTTATGGATTGAAAATCTTTCCCTGTTGCTGCATATTGCAATGATTCAGGTTGTGCATTCATGAAAATCGTTACTAAAATTCCAGCAACAACAACTAAAAGCACACCAGCAAGTACCAAGGGTACGATCGGTTTTTTCTTTTCACCATCACTATTCAAATTCATTAACATGATAGTGAACAGGAAAAGAATCATAATTGCTCCAGAATACACGATGATATGCACCAATGCCAAGAACTGCGCATTTAGCAATAAATAGTGACCCGCAATTGAGAAGAATGAAACAACGAGCCAGATAGCACTGTGAATTGGGTTTTTGCTGTAAATTGCTAAGAATGCAGTTCCCAAAGTAACTGCAGATAGCATATAAAATAGAAGCATTACTGTCGACATCCTAAACTGTTTTTGAGTTTTGCATTGCTACATCCAATGGCATTACTAATTTGTCCTTCCCATAGATAAAACCTTCGCGTGTGTAATCTGCTTGCACTAATTCGTGTGATTTTGTAAGGTAAATTGCTGACTTCGGACAAGCTTCTTCACACAATCCACAAAAAATACAACGTAACATATTGATTTCATAAATGGATGCGTATTTTTCTTCTCTATACAAATGCTCTTCGCCTTTTTGACGTTCTTCGGCCTTCATGGTGATTGCTTCAGCAGGACAAGAAAGTGCGCACAAGCCGCACGCTGTGCAACGTTCACGACCTTCATCATCGCGCATCAAGGTATGCTGACCTCGCCAAATTTCTGCACGTGGACGCACCACTTCAGGATAGCTAATGGTTACTTTTTTCTTGAAAATGTGACGAAAAGTAATCATCATTCCTTTAAAAATCGCAACAAGGTACAAGCTCTCCCAAAAAGTCATCTTTTTGTTGGAAACCTCCTTTTTACGTCCCGAAAGAGACATTGTTTGCATTGACATATTTTTTTCTATTTTGATATTAGGATGTTAAAACTACTATCACTATTCAATTTTATACTTTCTATTTCTTGCACAGAGCTTGCGATGCAGTGAGCTTGTCGAATTGTCGAAGCGTTAACTTTTACATCGAGTCCCACCATAAAATGACTGCTCCAGTGATAATAATATTCGCTAATGCCAGAGGAATTAAAATCTTCCATCCAAGGCGCATCAATTGATCATATCTAAATCTTGGAATCGTCCAACGAACCCACATGTAGAAGAAGATGAAGAAACAAATTTTAGAGAACAATACTCCTACTCCAATCAAAGAAGCGATGTTTTGTCCCCAATGACTTGCTACCCAATCCATTCCTGGATAATTGTAGGCTCCTAAGTACAATACCGCTAAAATTGTAGACGAGATAAACATACTTGCATATTCAGCAAATAGATAGAATCCCATTCTCATAGAAGAATATTCTGTGTGGTAACCACCAATTAACTCAGCCTCACATTCTGCTAAATCAAAAGGAGTTCTGTTCGTTTCAGCAAATGAACACACTAAAAAGATCAAGAATCCAACAGGTTGGTACCAAATATTCCAGTTAATGCCATGTTGTTGAGCAGCAATTTCTCTCAAACTCAAACTACCTGTCATCATTACTAATGCGATAATGGCAAGTCCCATTGCAACTTCGTAAGAAATCATTTGCGAGGAAGCTCGAACGGCACTCATCAAGGAATACTTATTATTCGATGCCCATGCACCAATCATAATTCCGTACACACCAACGGATAGCACTCCAAAAATGTACAACAAAGCGACATCGATGTCGGTTGCTTGCAATACCACTTCACGACCAAAAACATTGATACTATCTCCCCAAGGGATTACAGCACTTGTCATTAATGCCACTGCCATAGAGATACCAGGCCCTATGATAAATAACAATCGATTTGGTGTATTTGGCAATACCTCTTCCTTGGCGAACAATTTAAGTCCATCGGCAAGTGGTTGAAAAATTCCACCCTTTCCTGCTCTATTCGGTCCAATACGATCTTGCATCCAAGCAGCAATTTTGCGTTCTGCAAGTGTTTCATACATCGCAAAAATCATTGTAATCGCAAAAATGACTACAATAAAAATGCTCTTTTCAATTACTAATGCTGTATCCATAATCAAATATTACCCTTTTGAAACTTGTCTTGCTCTTCTTTCGATAGAGGAATTTCGGGCATACTGATTTTCTTACGATCCTCATCACGTCCTTTCAATATCCCAGTTTCTGTATTGATTTTTACTGTTTGCAATTGTTTTGTGTAATTGTTTTGATTAATTACCGAGTCTTTCGCAAATTTGCGTGGACCTTCAATTACCCAATCAGAATTTTCTTTATGATCAAAGCGACAAGAATTGCAAATAAACTCATCTACTTCTTGGTATTCATCTTTTCTTCCAGTAACACGTTGAATGTCATTACCAAACTTCCACAATGTTACTTTTCCTGAACATTTATCACAATCTCTGTGCGCATCAAAAGGTTTATTGAACCAAACACGCGATTTGAAACGGAACGTTTTATCTGTTAAGGCACCAACCGGACAAACATCAATCATATTACCACTAAACTCATTGGTAACTGCTTTTGAGATACAGGTTGAAATATTTGAATGATCTCCTCTGTCAACAACACCATGCGAACGACCGTCTGTTAACTGATCTGCTACCTGCACACAACGGTAACATAAAATACAACGATTCATGTGTAATTGAATGTTTGGACCAATGTCTTCAACTTCAAACGTTCTTTTTTCTTCAGTATAACGCGTTTCAGATTTTCCGTGTTCGAAGCTCAAATCTTGCAGGCTACATTCCCCTGCTTGGTCACACACTGGACAATCCAATGGGTGATTGATCAGCAAAAATTCGGTGACTGCTTTTCGAGCATCTGTTACACGTTCAGAAGATTTACTGTTTACTTCCATTCCGTCCATTACTTGTGTAACACAAGAAGCCACTAATTTTGGCATTGGACGAGGATCAGCTTCACTTCCCTTTGCTACTTCTACCAAGCAACAACGACATTTTCCGCCACTACCTTTTAACTTAGAATAGTAGCACATTGCCGGTGGCACACTTTCTCCACCAATCATACGAGCAGCTTGCAGAATCGTTGTTCCTGCTTCTACTTCAATTGATTGACCATCTATTGTAACCTTCATAATTCTTATTTTCTTAAAAACAACGGCTTAAACTGTCGCTTTAGCTAATAAATGTTTAACTTGATCAAATGGCTCTGACACGAAATGATCTCTGCTTTTTACCTTTTCAGGGAAACGGATGTGAAATTCAAACTCCTCTCTAAAGTGACGAATTGCAGCAGCAACTGGCCAAGCCGCAGCATCCCCTAATGGACAAATTGTATTTCCTTCAATTTTCGCTTGCACACTCCATAACAAATCAATATCCTCTTCCCTTCCAAGACCATTTTCGATTCTGTTAAGTACTTTTTCCATCCAACCAGTTCCCTCGCGACAAGGAGAACATTGACCACAACTTTCGTGGTGATAGAAGCGAGAAAAATTCCATGTATTTCGTACGATGCACGCAGTATCATCATACACGATAAATCCACCTGATCCTAACATCGATCCTGTGGCGAAACCGCCATCACTCAGAGATTCATAAGTCATCAAACGATCTTCACCATTTGCTGTTTTGAATATTAAATTGGCGGGTAAAACTGGCACCGAAGATCCTCCTGGTACAAAAGCTTTCAACGGTCGGTTAGAGCTCATGCCTCCTAAATACTCGTCAGAATTCATGAATTCATCCACAGATAATCCTAATTCGATTTCATATACCCCTGGATTCTTGATATTTCCTGAGGCAGAAATTAATTTAGTTCCCGTTGAACGACCCAAGCCGATTGTAGCGTATTCTGCTCCTGAATTATTGATAATCCAAGGAACTGCCGCGATCGTTTCAACGTTATTTACTACGGTTGGATTAGCCCAAAGTCCAGATATTGCTGGAAATGGTGGTTTAATACGAGGATTTCCTCTTTTTCCTTCCAATGATTCAATTAACGCAGTTTCTTCACCACAAATGTAAGCTCCAGCACCACAATGAACATATAGTTCTAAATCGTACCCTGAACCTAAAATATTTTTGCCCAACCAACCAGCAGCTTTCGCTTCGTTGATGGCTCTTTCAAGAATTCTAAAGATCCACATGTACTCTCCACGGATGTAGATGTACGATAAATTTGCTCCTAACGCATAACTTGAAGTAATCATTCCTTCAATCAACAAATGCGGAAGTTTTTCCATTAAGAAACGGTCTTTGAAGGTTCCCGGCTCAGATTCATCTGCATTGCACACCAAATGGCGAGGCTTTCCTGATTTCTTGTCGATAAAACTCCATTTCATTCCAGCAGGAAAACCAGCTCCACCTCTTCCACGAAGTCCAGAAGTTTTTACTTCTTCAACTACTTCATCTGGCGTTAACTTTTTAATGGCCTTTTCCACAGAGGCATACCCTCCATGTTTGCGATACACCTCATACGTTTCAATGCCAGGAACATTGATATGCTCTAATAGTAACTTTCTGCTCATATCTCAGCCAATAATGTAATTTTACCTGCTTTGCAGTCTTCTATCAATTGATCCATTTTACTCGGCGTTAGATGTTCATGATAGAAATCCCCCAATTGCAACATTGGAGCATATCCACAAGCACCTAAACATTCCACCCCTTTCACAGAAAACATTCCGTCTTTTGTAATTTCACCGACTTTAACACCCAATTTATCACAGGTGTAGTCCATCAAATTTTCAACACCGTTTAGACAACAAGGCGAGGTATGACAAAACTCAAACATGTATTTTCCAACAGGTTTTTGGTTGTACATTGAATAAAAGGAAACGACCTCATATACTTCAATGGGCTGGATACCAATAATTTCAGCAACCTTGTTTTGCAACTCAATACTCAACCAGTTTTCATGTGCATCTTGCACTTCGTGCAAAACTGGAAGTAAAGCTGACTTTCTTTTATCCTCTGGATAATGAGAAATTAACACATTGATACGCTCCATCAATTGAGGCGTAATATTAATTTCTTGTGTATAATGGACCTTCTCCATTTATTTTTTCGTTTTTATATCAATACTATGCGTCTAACTCTCCTGCGATGACGTTTAAACTTGACAGCGTCACAATTGCATCTGACAGCATTTCACCTTTCACCATGTCATTAAATGCTTGGTAATAAATGAAACATGGACGACGGAAATGCAAACGGTAAGGTGTTCTACTACCATCTGTTACAAGGTAAAAACCTAACTCTCCATTTCCACCTTCCACCGGCAAATACACTTCTGTTACTGGTACTGGAATTTCTCCCATTACAATTTTAAAGTGATAAATTAAACCTTCCATTGTGTTGTAGACATCTTCTTTAGGAGGTAAATGGTATTCTGGAACGTCTGCTGTGTAGCTTCCTTCCGGTAATTTATCAATTGCTTGACGAATGATTTTCATACTTTCTCTCACTTCCGCATTTCGCACACAAAAGCGATCGTAAGTATCACCTGATTCTCCAACTGGGATATCAAATTCAAAATCTTCGTACGAACTATATGGCTGTGCAACACGGATGTCATAGTCGACACCACAAGCACGTAAATTTGGACCTGTAAATCCGTAGCTCATCGCTTTTTCAGCATCGATTGCACCAACATTGATGGTACGATCCATGAAGATTCGATTACGCGTCAATAAATTTTCGAACTCTGTCCAAACAGCTGGAAAATCCGCCATAAAGGTTTCGATTTTCTTCCAAACCTCATCGCTCCAATCTCTTTCGAAACCACCGATTCGACCCATGTTCGTTGTTAAACGAGCTCCACAAATTTCTTCATAGATTTCATAAATCTTCTCACGAAATTGAAAAACGTATAAGAAACCTGTTAATGCTCCAGTATCAACTGCCAATACAGAATTACAGATGATATGATCTGCAATGCGCGCCAATTCCATCACGATCACACGCATGTATTGCGCACGTTTTGGAACTTCTACGCCCAACACTTTTTCAACTGTTAACCACCACCCCATATTGTTGATCGGCGATGAACAATAGTTCATTCTATCAGTAAGGGTTGTAATTTGGTAGAAAGGTCGATTTTCAGCAATTTTTTCGAATGCTCTGTGGATGTAACCTACAGTTCCTTCGCCATCAACAATGCGCTCACCATCCATCAAAAGGATGTTTTGGAAGATTCCATGCGTTGCAGGATGCGTTGGACCTAAATTTAAAATTGAAAACTCACTTCCATCAATATTTTTATGCTCTTTGATGATTTCGGCGAATCTAACTTCCGGTGTTAATAGCAAATTTGACATCTTATCCGGGATTAAATATTATCAGTTGTTCGACCAAAAAAGCGGTCATCTTTATCAGTTCTTCCGCCGTCTTCCATTGGAAACTCTTTGCGCATTGGAAAAGATACCATGCTGTCCATGTTCAAAATTCGCTTCAATTGTGGATGACCTTTAAAATCGATTCCGTAAAAATCATAGGTCTCACGCTCCATCCAATTGGCACTCATAAACAATGAAGTCATAGAATCAATTACTGGTGTGTCCGTCAAAAAAACTTTTACGCGAATTCTCACATTATCAAGCCAGTTATGCATGTGATAGACTACAGAAAACTTTTTGTCGTCTGAATTGTCTGGAAAATGCACACCGCAAATATCTGTTAAAAAATTGAAGCGCAAAGTAGGATCTTCCTTCAAAAAGCGAATGATTTCAACAATACTTCCAGCATCCACTGTAAGCGTTAAAATATCATGAATTTGCATGAATTCAGATGTGCTGTCAGGAAATTTAGCAGCGATTTTTTGTTGAATTTCTTCAGATGATAATGCCATGATTATTCAATATTATATGAAGCAAGTAATTGTTGGTATTCAGGAGAACTTCTTCTTCTCACCGATTCAGTCTTCACAATATCTTGTAAGCGCAAAATTCCATCTAGAATTTGCTCTGGTCGTGGTGGACATCCTGGCACATAAACATCAACTGGAATCACTTTATCAATTCCTTGCAATACAGAATATGTGTCAAAAATACCTCCTGAGCTCGCACATGCCCCAACAGCAATAACCCATTTAGGCTCAGCCATTTGCTCATATACTTGACGAAGAATTGGTGCCATTTTCTTTGCAATTGTTCCCATCACTAAAAGCATATCTGCTTGACGAGGCGAAAAACTCATTCGCTCAGAACCAAAACGGGCAAGGTCGTAATGCGATGCCATTGTTGCCATGAATTCAATACCACAACATGAAGTTGCAAAAGGCAGAGGCCACATTGAATTTGATCGTGCCATACCAACAACATCACTCAATTTAGTAGCGAAAAACCCTTCTCCAGCATAACCTTCGGGCGCTTCTACTTGTTTAATTTTTGAGTCACTCATAGTTAAAACTTTCTAAATATTACTCCCACTCCAAGCCTTTCTTCTTCCAAACATAGAAGAATCCAACGATAAGTAGAAACATAAAAATTCCCATCTTCGCAAAACCTTCAGCTCCCAATTCTCTAAAATTGATGGCCCAAGGGTATAGAAAAATCACCTCAACGTCAAACAAAACGAATAAAATTGCGACCAAAAAATATTTTACAGAAAAAGGAATACGCGCATTTCCATGCACTTCGATACCACACTCAAAACTACTGTCCTTGTTTTTAGAACGTCGACGTGGACCTAAATAGCTCGAAACAAAGATTGTTGTCGCTACAAAGCCTACCGCAATTACCATTTGAATGATAATTGGTAGATAATCAGTTTGCGTACTTTGCATTGTTGTACTAAAATTAATTTCCTACAAAAATAATATAGCACTTGGAAAGAGCAACCTATTGAGTGCTATAATTGCTTATTTAAAATCATTTTAAATAGTGTTGCGTGTTCTTGAAAATAGGAGCACCTTCAATAATTTTTTAAGATTTAACACGTTAGAGCTGTGAAGTCTATTTTTATGAAGTATTTTGGTCTAATTTCCATCTTGTTTTTACTCAATTGCTCAACTCAATCGAACAGCAAATTGCATCGTAATCCTATTGATTTCAAGTCCGAAATTCTCTTCGACACTTTGCAAGTCATGCTTCATCAACGAATCTTTACACCAAGTAATTTTGAACGTGTAGTGCTTGATTCCAATAGCTTTGGTTTTTACCTGAGAACAATTCCACTAAAATCGCATAACGAAGTTGTAAAATATTATGACGGAACGGAAAAGCAAAACAATGGGATATATTGCGCTGTTATTGATCAAGATATCGATGCCTTAAATCTGCAACAATGTGCTGATGCAGTGATGCGGATGCGTGGTGAGTACCTTTTTGCTCAACAGAAATTCTCAGCTATTCATTTTAACTATGTGGGAGACGGAAAAGCGCATTATTTTTCTTCCTATGCCAATGGCGATTATTCCTACAAAAAATTTAGAAAGTACATGCGAGAGGTTTTTTCGTTTGCGAATACACGCTCCTTAAAAGACGAGCTAATTCCAGTTGAAAAATTTGAAGACATTCAAGTAGGCGATGTTTTCATTCAATCTGGAAATCCATACGGACACGCCGTTATTGTAATGGATGTTGCTTTTAATAAGGAAACAAATGAACGTGCTTTTCTGCTTGCGCAAAGTTACATGCCAGCACAAGAAACGCAAATTCTCAACAATCCTATAGCTAGTGATTTATCTCCATGGTATTGCCCAACGACGGATGAAATAATTACCCCCCAATGGCGATTTAAGCGTGCTGACTTGAGAAGATTTAAAGCGAATTAAGAAATTGCATCGTATCTACATTATCAGCGTAATCTGACAGTGCAGGAGACTGGGCTTTTCCAAATGGAATGTACTTTTGACCAACAATTGCTTGAATTTTTTCGCCTTGCTGCTCAATGAAATTTTCAACCTCCTTTACATCATCATAGAATTGATAATGCACTACCGCCAAAGGCGAAACCAACTCGGTGTTTTCTCTCAATAGTATAATATTATTATCTAAAAACGGCACACTATTCATTAAAAAAATGGCACGATTGTAATCATAATTATTGGCATATTTATGATGATTGATCGCCTCTGAAAAAGAAGTAATGTTTTCAAAAATTCGATTCAAACTAAAACCTCTTGGCAGCAATAAATGCGAAACATTGCGACAACCCAATCCGAAGTAATTAAAAATATCGAAACCTAGTTGCTGCAGGTCGTCATCCGTTTCGTTACCTGATAATACAGCCAAAGAAGTTCGATTGGATCTAAAAATGTGAGGGTATTTCCCGAAATACTGTTCAAAATACAATTTCGAATTATCGCTTCCTGTTGCAATTACTGCTTCAATTTCTCCAAGTCGCCCTTGCGTGAAAACAATTCTATCTCCAAAAGCAGGAGCTATTTTCATCAAAATCTCGGCAAGTGCTGGCAATAAACTTTGATCATCGGAACTTAATTTACAAACGGCCGAATTGCCAGAAAGCAAAACACATAAAAAATCATGAAAGCCAACCAAAGGAATATTCCCTGCCATGATAATGGCTACTTTTTTTGGCTTATCAGTAAAACTATACGGCAATTGCCAAGTATTTAGCTGCTCAGTGCTTAATTGATTACCCAGTGATAGCATGGCTTGTCGAACAGATTCTTCCGTGAACCAACCATTTTTCTGTTTTTGCTTTAGAATAAGCTCTTGAAAATCTTCAAACTCGGAAGTCGTCAATAAATTAGTACATTTCTCGCTTTCGCGCGTCGCTAATCCTACCATGCATTTACCAAGTACTGAAAAAGCGTCAATTAAGTTTTCTTTATTCACATGACAAATCTAGTAATTTACCTTGAGTTTCTGTATTTCACAAATATTACTAAAATGCAATTCATTGGCAAAAAACTATTCAATTTTACTTATATTTGCACCCGAAAAATAGATTGTTATGGCAATAATAATTACTGATGAATGTATTAATTGTGGAGCTTGTGAGCCCGAATGTCCAAATAGCGCAATTTACGAAGGTGGTGCTGAATGGAAATATTCTGATGGTACAAGTTTAACAGGTCAAATAACTACGCTGAATGGTGAGACTATTTTTGCTGATGATGCTTTTGAGCCTGTACACATGGATGTTTATTTCATTGCACATGAAAAATGTACGGAATGTGTAGGTTTTCATGACGAGCCACAATGTGCTGCCGTTTGTCCGGTAGATTGCTGTGTAGACGATCCCGATTATAGAGAAAGTCAAGATGAGCTATTGGCTAAAAAAGATTTTATGCACCTTTAAGATGATGCAAATAAGATGAAAGTGAGATTTATTCTCACTTTTTTTTTGATCAAAAATTAAACTTCTCAACTATTAATAAAATAGTACGCAACGAAATGAAACTATTTGCGTCTTTTTTCTATCTTTAGCATCGATGCTATACTTATGAGACTAAAAAGATTAATTTCTGATAAACAAATTTTTGCGTTGATATTGCCTCTAGCAATAGTTTCGTTGCTAGTCATCCAGTCATGTAAGAAAGACAAAGTAGTCACAACAATTACTCCCCCAGAAGAACCAACTGGTGTGCAAGTTGATCTTACGACTGTTCCTTACGAAAAACTTTCTGATTACCATTTTTTTAAATCACCGATGAAGGATCAATTGCCGGAAGAAGGAGTTTTGCCTTTTGAGCCAGCAAGTGGACTTTTCACTGATTATGCTCACAAAAAGCGCTTCATTTGGATGCCCGAGGGAGTAAAAGCGACTTATAATGGAGATGGCAATGTGTTGGAATTTCCTGTTGGCACTGCCTTAATAAAAAACTTTTATTACGAAAACGTTCAACCTGCAGGCGGTACGCGGATCATGGAAACTCGAATTATGATTCGCAAATCATCTGGCTGGATTTTCGCCGAATATGTATGGAATGATGCTCAAACTGAAGCATATCTTGAAATGGATGGAAGTTATCATCCGATCACTTGGCTGCAAGATGGTGTTTCAAAAACATCTAATTATCGTCTACCTTCTGAAACCGAATGTTTGACATGCCATAAGGACAATGGCAATCCGCTTCCAATCGGTGTAAAGCCACAAAATTTAAACCACGACTTTGATTACACTGATGGTACAAGTAATCAATTAGCAAAATTAATAAGTGTTGGATATTTAGAAAATTCGCTACCAGGCACAATCGTATCAACCGTTGATTATGCTGATGAAACATATCCATTAAAAGTTCGATTGAGATCTTACCTTGATATTAATTGCGCACATTGTCACCGCGAAAATAGTCATTGTTCTTATCGTCCGCTCCGTCTTGCTTTTTCTGAAACTACCGATTCTCAAAACATGGGTATTTGTGTGGTTCCAGATGAAATAATCAATCCCACTTTAGTTGAAATTATTGTCCCCGGAAATGTAAACAAATCAGTGATGCATTTTCGTTTAAACTCTACTCTTGAAAGTAATAGGATGCCCTTATTAGGTCGCACTTTAGTGCACGAAGAAGGTGTTCAATTATTGAAAGATTTTATTAATTCAATCAGTACCTGCGATTAAAAAATAATAACTATGAAAAAATTACTATTCACTTCCCTATTTGGCGCCCTTGGAGCTAGTTTAGCGTTTTCACAAGGAACTTGCAATACAGCGATAAATATCAATGCTGGAGTCTATACTACCGCAACTATTAGTGGTACAGAAGTACCAGCACCAAACTGCGCTGGTGGAGCGAATGCCACTGCAGGAAAATGGTACAAGTATACACCAACACAGGACTATACAGTAACGGTGACCTCTGATTTTACAGAAAATGCAGGAGTGGATAATATTGTGCACATTTACTCTGGTACTTGTGGGGCATTGACTTGTGTAACTGGGGATGATGATTCAGGAACCAACTATTTATTTGTTGTGTCTTTTCAAGCTACAGCTGGAGTAGAGTACAAAATTGCATTTGACAATCAATGGTCTGCAAGTGGTTTCAAATTTGAAGTAATTGAGACCCCGCCAGTGATTCCAAACCCTAATGAAATTACCTTCACACCTCAAGGTGTCCCTTCAATTACAGGTGATTACAAGGTAGCGGTTGCCGACATGAATGGCGACAATATGGATGACATCGTTTCTGTTTCAAGTACCAATGTTCAGATCCACTATCAACAAGTAGGTGGAGGATTTAATCCAGTTAATATTGCAACTTCTGCAGCAACAAATTTGCCATCTTGGAGTATGGCGATAGCTGATTATAATAAAGATGGTTATGGAGACCTTTTGTATGGTGGCGGAAATGGCGTAACCTTCATGAGATCTAGCAATAATGGCACTCAATACACTCAAATAACTGGTAATCAATACGTATTTTCACAACGAAGTAATTTTGTTGATTTCAATAACGATGGTCATTTAGATGCTTATGTTTGCCACGATGTTGCTCCTGCAGTACACTATCACAATGATGGAAGTGGCAACTTGAGCTTTATGCAAGGAGGAATGGGCGATCATCCACAAGGAGGAAATTATGGATCTATCTTCATCGATTATGATAATGACGGAGACCAGGATCTTTTCATTGCAAAATGTCGTGGTGGTGAAAACACTGCAAAAATTAATGAACTTCACAGAAACAACGGAAATGGAACATTCACGAACGTTTCCGTTGCTGCTAACATGGCAGATCCAGTGCAAACATGGTCATCAGCATGGAATGACTTTGATAACGACGGATACATGGATGCAATTATTGGTATTAGTTCTACTTCTGATGGAATGCATAAAGTGATGCACAACAATGGAGATGGAACGTTCAGTAACGTAACAGCGGGAAGTGGATGGGAAAGCTTTAATCATCAAAGTATTGAGTACGTTTCGTATGACATGAACAATGATGGTTGGGCTGATGTATTTACAGATGGACATGTCATGGTTAACAATGGAGATGGCACATTTACAGATTCACCTGTAAGCGTGAGTGTTGGTGCGGTAGGCGACCTCAACAATGATGGCTTTTTAGATGTACAATCAGGGAATACAGTATATTATAACAATGGGAATGATAACAATTGGACGAAGTTACAACTGAAAGGAATTCAAAGCAATAGTAACGGTATTGGAGCTCGTGTTGAGATTTATGGTACTTGGGGTAAACAAATTCGCGATGTACAATCAGGTATTGGTTTTAGACACATGGGAACCATGAATGTTCATTTTGGAATTGGCACCGCTACTGAAATTGATTCAATTATAGTGAAATGGCCTTCAGGACAAGTGGATCTAATTTGTAATCCAGCTATCAACACACCAATGCTATTCGTGGAAGGATCTGGTGAACTTCCTGTGGCTGATTTAAGCGCAAGTGCAACAACGGTTCCTGAGGGTACAACGGTGAACATGACGGATCTATCCACTATTTGTCCAAATGGGTGGGAATGGGAAGTAACACCAGCAACTGGTTGGGCATTTGCCAATGGCACTACAGCGAATACTCAAAACCCAGAAATTACTTTCAATGATGCAGGAACTTATACGGTTTCATTAACTACATCAAATAGCAATGGAATGAGTTTGAATACTGCTGATGAAGTTATTATTGTTACGAGCACTGCTGGTATTAATGAAGAAACGAATGAATTGATTTCAATTTATCCAAATCCAACAGAAAACTTCTTGACAATCAACTATGCTTATGAAGTGAAAATTAGCGCAATTGAAATTGTTTCAATGACAGGAGCACTTGTTAAATCGTATCCTATCACTAGCAACAAATTGGATGTCTCAGGGATTAAAACTGGCACTTACCTACTAGTTGTTAAATCCGAAAATGGAACGAAATACACGAGTCGATTTGTAAAGAAATAATAATAAAAAAGAAAATTGAAAAGCGAGTTTTTACTCGCTTTTTTTTGCCCTATTGGTTAAGTATGAAAAGCAGTTTGACAGAAAAAAAATAGCGTCAATTTTAAAAGTAAAAGCATAAAAACAGTGCAATTCTATCGGAAATTCAACCTACCAATCAACTACACATAAGTACTAAACCTATTTAGTTAGTACATTTACTTTTTTAACTTTTTGTTTGTAGGAAATTACGTTAGAAGGTCTTAAATTTGTGTGCTTTTTTGTTAAGAATCAAACTATTAGCCCACACTATGAAACGATTATTTTTACTTCTACTATTCTCGACCTTTATTTCTGTTGCCGAGGCACAAACTTATGGATACTCTTTTGAAGGTAATTTAGATGCCGCAAGCGAAATTTCCCTTTTCGAAAAAATAAGTCATCTCGAAGCTGTACTTGGGGTGAAATTTATCTTAAAAGCTGAGCAATCGGTTGGTGAGGTGATCATTATTGTAGATCCTATGATTAACCGTGGTGAGAATGACCATCCTTTTTCGCCAAAAATCATAAAAACACTTTATTTAGAATACGGATTAACGCCGATCAATTTCAGAAAGATTCAATAATCGTATGAAAAAACTCCTTCTACTCCTTCTCGCTAGCGGATTTCTAGTGAGTTCAAGCTTTTTTGCGCAGTCAAATGATTGTTCCACAGCAACAGCTATCACTGTAACAGCCAATTGTGCAGCACCCATTGCTGGTACTACCACCGGCGCTACTCAATCAATTCCTGGATGCGCTGGAACAGCAGATGATGATGTATGGTACCAATTCACAGCAACAAATACATCTGTGCAAATCAATGTCACTCCTATTGCTGGAATGGATCCGGTTGTTCAGCTTTTTTCTGGAACTTGTGCAGCATTGACGTCTTTAATTTGTAAAGACAATACACTTTCGGGACAAGTTGAAACCATTAATTATACTGGACTTACCATTGGTCAAGTCTACAGAATTCGAGTATACCATTATTTTGCAGGATCAGGCACAGGAAACTTTACAATTTGTGTAACAAACCCTCCTCCAGCACCCGCAAATAACAATTGTACCACTGCTACTTCATTAAGTGTAAATCTTGCTTGTGTAAATACCAATGGTACGTCGGTGGGAGCTACTCAATCAATGGCAGGATGTGCAGGTACTGCCGATGACGATGTTTGGTATTCATTTGTCGCAACAAATGCAGTACAAACTGTGACGGTGCACCCAACATCTAATATTGATTTGGTAGTGCAAGTGTTTTCTGGAACATGTGCTGGCTTATCGAGTATCTCTTGTGTAGATAACACGTTTATGACGGAAGATGAAACAGCAAGTTTAGTCGGTTTAACAGTTGGTCAAACTTACTTTGTTCGAGTATATGACTGGTATGTGGATAATACGGGATCATTTCAAATTTGTATCACTGGACAACCAACAGCAGCACCTACTAATGATGAGCCATGTTCTGCAATTCAATTACCAGAAGTCACTTCTGACTGCCAATACCTATCTTTCACTACCACAGGTGCAACAGCAAGTTTAAGCGCACCTACTCCAGCTTCTTGTGCTGGTGGATCAGCTCCCATGCAAGGAGGTTTTTCAGCAAGTTCTAGAGATGTCTGGTTTGCAATTACTGTTCCTTCCACTGGAAATATTCAAATTACACCCGAACCAAACTTAGGTGGTGGCTCAATTAGTGATGGGGTAATGGCATTGTATTCTGGACCATGCGCGACGGGTGGTTCTGGCTTAACTCAGATTGCTTGTAGTGATGATTTTAATTATCCGGGTGCAGGCAATGACATGCTTCCAACTATTTTTGCTACTGGTTTGACTCCAGGAGCTACAGTTTATCTGCGTTATTTTGGCTATGGTGCCACGAGTGGGAATTTTGGTCTTTGTGTAACAACAGCAACAAATGATGCCTGTGCTAATGCACTTTACATTTGTGACATCAATGGCTATAGTGGAATGACAAGTTCTAACTACACAGCCGATCGTCCGGGAAACATGTTTGCCAATAATGAAACTGCTGCGGGCGTGAATCTTGCGGACGGAACTAACTCAGGTGGTATTTTTGGACAAGGTGGTCCTTGGGGCTCGGGTTCTCCTCTGATTGATGTTAACATCAACAACAACTCTTGGATTAAATTTACTGCTTCCGCTACCACAGCAACTTTACAAGTTACTGTTGCAGATTGTTTTGTTGGAAATTACCCTTCAGGAGGTATTCAAATGCAAATTTTCTCTGGTACTAATTGTGCTTCATTTGTGCCGGTGTCTAACTTTGAAGAAAGTAGCACGCAATTCACTATTACTGCTAATGGTTTGACAGTTGGAAATGATTACTACTTGATGATTGATGGCTATGCTGGCGATATTTGTGGTTACACGATCAGTGCTCAGTCTGGAGTTCAATTTCCTGACATAGCCAACGTTGCACCATTGTGCAATGGTCAAAGCGTTACTTTAACTGCCCCTCCAGGTGCAACATCATACGAATGGCAACATGACGGTTCCACCACGCAATCGGTCAATGTTTCTCCTTCTACTACTCAAACTTATTTTTGTGAAGTAACAGGATTGTGTGGATTTAAGCAGTTATTAGATGTAACGGTAACTGTCAACCCAATTCCAACTGTCGGAGCAGGTATAGATTTTAGTCGATGTGCAGGACAATCAGCTACTTTGTCTGGAACTGGAGCTTCTACATACAGCTGGAATAATGGTGTTACAAATGGCGTTTCTTTCATTCCTGGATCAACATTAACGTACACGGTTACTGGCACATCAGCTGCTGGATGTACAAATACGGATCAAGTTGTACTAACAGTGAATCCTTTACCAATAGTGGGCGCAGGAGCCGACCAAGCAGTATGTACAGGATTACCAGCAACAATTTCAGGAACTGGTGCGTCAACTTATACGTGGAACAATGGTGTTACGAACGGAGTATCATTTATTCCAGCAGGAACCTTAAATTACACGGTCACAGGTACAGATGGAAATGGTTGTACAAACACAGATGTCGTGCAAGTAACAGTGAATCCTCTACCTACAGTGAGTGCGGGTGCTGATATTGCTAGATGTGCGGGACAAACTGCACTACTTTCTGGTAGTGGTGCATCCACCTATTCCTGGAACAATGGGGTCACAAATAACGTTTCATTTACACCTGCATCTACATTAACCTATACTGTAACAGGAACTAATGCTTCAGGTTGTATAAATACAGATCAGGTAGTTGTAACAGTGAATGCACTTCCAGTAGTTGGTGCTGGTGCTGACATTGCAAGATGTACTGGACAAACTGCAACGCTAGCAGGAAGTGGTGCTTCAACGTACTCTTGGAACAACGGGGTCACAAATAACGTGGCCTTCACTCCTTCTTCCACATTGACCTATACCGTAACTGGAACTGGAGCAAATGGCTGTACCAATACTGACCAAGTTGTGGTAACCGTAAATGGCTTGCCAACGGTAAATGCTGGTGCTAATTTTTCAAGATGCGCAGGACAAACGGCAAGCTTATCTGGTTCAGGCGCTAGTACTTACACATGGGACAATGGCGTGACAAATGGCGTCTCTTTCACTCCATCTTCAACACAAACTTATATTGTAACAGGAACAGATGCTAATGGGTGTATAGACACTGATGATGTACAAATTACGGTGAACGCCAATCCAACACCAGTGGTGCAGGGCGCAAACGAATATTGTGCAGGATTTAGCGCAAGCTTGTCGACTAGCACTCCCTTTACAGCTTACACTTGGTCAACTGGAGTTTCCACGCCAAGTACAAGCGCTACCGCTGCGAACAATCCAATTACAGTCACTGTAACTGATGCCAATGGTTGTGTTGGTACTTCAGCAGGTTTTATCACTACAGAAAATTCTGTAATTACTACCAATTTAAGTACTTCAATCTGTGCTGGACAATCCACAATTATTCATGGAATTTCCAGAACAACGGCTGGACTGTACTCGCAAACTTTCACTTCAACAACTGGTTGCGATAGTACAGCAAATGTTACATTGAACGTAAATGCACTTCCAACTGTGGGTGCAGGCAATGACTTTGCAATTTGTGCGGGACAATCTACAAGCCTGAGTGGCTCGGGTGCTAATTCGTATTCATGGAATAACAGTGTTACAAATGGAACTTCCTTTACACCTGCTGGAACACTAACATACACGGTATCAGGAACAGACCTTAATGGTTGTATAAATTCTGACCAAATTTTATTGACGATGAATCCACTTCCTAATGTTGTTATTACCAATGGAGCATCTACTGCAATTTGTGCTGGTGAAGCAATCACTTTAACAGCAACTGGCGCAACAACGTACAGTTGGAATGATGGAACAATTGGCGCAACCTTGAGTACAACACCTTCATCTGCAGGGACTTTTACCGTTACAGGAACAGCTTTGGGATGTACATCGACAGACAACATTGCCGTATCGATTAATTCACTTCCATCGCTTATTGTGGCTCCTACTGCACAAAATGCAGATTGTAATGGTTCTAATGGCGCATTGACAGGTGTTCTCATCAATGGAGCACCAAGCTTAATATACACATGGACGAATGGCGCTTCTGCAACAGTTGGAGCAAGTCAAGATTTAACAAATGTTCCCGCAGGAGACTATTCCTTGCATGTGATGGATGGAAATGGTTGTGAAAATGATTTTGGTCCTTTTATAGTAACCAATCCTTCCAATCCAGCAGCACCTACCCTTTCCATTGACGACGATTCTCCTTGTCAAAATGGTTCGGTAACTATCACTGCAAACCATGCCAACTCTTCTGCCCTCTATACTTGGTCAGGACCGAATGGATTTTCCTCTACAAGTGCCTCAATAACGATCAATGATGTCAGCTCAATAGATGCTGGAGCGTACTGTGTTTTTGTAACTGTTGCCGGTTGCGATGGTCAAGCCGCTTGTCAAATAATTACAATTGCTCCACTTCCTACCTTGACTTTAGACATCGACGATAGCGATTCAACAATTTGTCTTGGAACAACTTTTTCTATTAATGCCACAGGTGCACAATCTTATGTTTGGACAGGTCCAGATGGTTTCATTCAATTTGGATCTCCAATTTTTGTTCCCAACTCAACGACGCTAAATCAGGGGTATTATGTTGTGAATGCAGAAGACATCAACGGCTGTTCTAGTTCCGATTCACTTTTTGTTGCTATCTCAACACCACCGATTGTAGATGCTAATAATGGTGCTGGAACTGCTACATTTTGTGAAGGAGCATCCATTTCCTTAACAGCTACTGGGGCAGATACCTATAGTTGGACGGGGCCAAATGGTTATATTTCAAATCTGCAAAATCCAAGTATTTCGCCAGCAACGATGCAAAATAGCGGAATCTATTATGTCTCTGGGTATAATATGTATAATTGTGCCGGAGGCGATAGTGTAATTGTAAGCATCGATGCTGGTACTTTCCCTGTTGCCGCAACACCCGACACTACACTTTGTCCGGGCACACCGATACAGTTGTCAGCTTCTGGTGGAATGAATTACAGTTGGAATGGTCCAAACAACTACACTGGTACTGGTTCTCCATTAGTGATTACAAATACTAGTACTGCAAATAGCGGATGGTACATTTTAACATCTACGAATGCCAATGGCTGCATCGCGCAAGATTCTGTGAATATTGTTGTGGAGTACAACAACGATTGTATTTTCATCCCAACACTTGTAACTCCCGACGGCAATGGAGCGAATGATGATTGGGATATCCAAGGCTTAAAAGGATTCGAAAAAGCCGAAGTTGAAATTTACAATCGTTGGGGGAGTTTATTGTATTATGCCTCACCTTACGATATTAACTGGGATGCATCTGCTAATAGAGGGGCAACAATCGACAATAGCGACAAAGTACCAGTCGGAACTTATTTCTATATCATTCGATTGAATGATGATGAAAATACCACATTTAAGGGATATGTTGAAGTTCAATATTAAAACAAAGCACGTGAAAAAGTTACTCTCACTCATTTTTGTAGTCAATCTTGGACTTAGTTCTTTTGCTCAGCAAGATGAACAAATGTCCTTATACACCTACAACCCACTCTATTTCAATCCTGCGTATGCAGGAAGTCGCGATGCAATCTCTATGGTGGCTGTTGGTCGATTTCAATGGGTCGATTTCAATGGTGCTCCATCGTCGCAATGGTTCAGTATTCACAGTCCTCTGCTTAAAAAATATTTGGGTATAGGTGGTCATTTTGTAAACGACAGAATTGGAGATCGAAAAAGAACTTCTGGTTATGTTGATTTTAGTTCCAACATCGTGCTGAACAAGAAAAAACATCGTTTAGCAGCTGGAATTTCCGTTGGTATAGATGGAATGACCTACGATTTCACGCAGGCACAAGTAACTAATCCAAATGATCCTTTTATTGGTGAAGTAGTTTCTGCCTTGAAGCCAAATATTGGTGCTGGTTTATACTACTATGGCGAAAAATTCTATGTTGGAATTTCTGTACCTCGCTTTTTGCAATCGAAAACATTTGATGTCAATAATGTCTTGCAATTATTGAATACTCGTCACTATTTCATTACTGGAGGATATGTATTTGATTTGAACAGTGTTTTAAAATTGAAACCATCTACGTTGATTAAATACACGGTTGGAGCACCAATAACCGTTGACGCTAACTTGTCTTTATTCATGTATGAACGCATCACAACTGGTTTGATGTATCGCTTTAATGAATCGATGGGTGCCAACGTTGCCTATGCATTCAAAAATCTAAACATTGGCTACACGTATGATTTCCCAATCAATGGACTGATGCGTTATCAATCAGGATCGCACGAAGTGTTCTTGCAATATGACCTTCAACCGAAACAAAAATATTACTCCTCTCCACGTTATTTCTGATATGAAAAGTTTAATTCTGATTGCACTTCTTGCCGTACCACTATTTTCAAGCGCACAATTGAAGGCTAAAATGGCAGACGATCATTTCAAGAAAATGGAATATGCGCGCTGTGAAAAAATGTACGAGGAACTTGCTGCAAAGCATCTGAAAAGTAAAGATAAAGAAGATAAAGGTTGGGAATGGGTGAGTAGAGCTGGATATTGTAACCTACAATTGTTTGAGATGCAAGAAGCGATTGGCTACTATCAACTGCTGAAGGAAAATACCACACTGAAAGAAGACGTTTGTATAAACCTTATCAAAGCACTTCGTTACCAAGCAAACTACAAAGAAGCACATCAATTAGCCTTGAATAGCTATGGAATGTACTCTGATAACCTGTGGCTAAAAGAACTGGTAGAAAACAATAGTAAATTGATTGAAATCATTGAGGATTCGTTGCGGTACCAACTATATGACGCTGGCGTTAATACAGGATTTGGCGATTTCGGAGCAACGGTGTTTGATTCTTCCATGTACTTCGTTACAAAATCAACGAATACAAGAACGATCCAACAATCTTATGGTTGGGATGATAGCTATTTCTTGAATATTAAAAAAGCCAAAGCAGCCACTGATACTACTTTTCAGCAGGGAACTTTATTGAAAAGTGAATTTATCTCGCCAGCACATGATGGTCCTATAAGTTTTAGTGCGGATGGGTCAAAAATGTTGATTACTAGAAATACGATTGAAAAAATTAAAGGCAAAAAAGACATTGTTCGTTTGTCATTGTATATCTCAGAATTGGTAGAGAACAAATGGACCAAGCCTGTCCCCTTTCCTTTCAATGCAAAAACATTTAACACAGGTCACGGAATTTTTGCAGAAAATGATTCGGCAATTTACTTCGTTTCCGACCGGGTAGGTGGATTTGGAGATGCAGATATTTATGTATCGCGCTTAAAAAGTGATAAAACATGGGGAGATCCAATCAACCTAGGAGAACATGTAAATACTGTAGGAAAGGAAATGTTTCCATTTTTAGTGAAGAACAATTTATTTTTCAGTTCAAATGGTCATTTTGGCCTGGGAGGGTTAGACATTTTTGAATACAATATCGAACAACCTTCGAAAGCGGTAAATGCTGGTTATCCATTAAATACTTCTCATGATGATTTTGCCGTTTGGACAGATTCAACAGGAAATTTTGGTTATTTCTCTAGTAATCGAGGTAAAAATGTGGACAACATCATGGCCTTTAAGAGAGTTCCGTTAACAATAGAACTTCAAGGTATTGTTTACGCCACCTACTCAGAACGAGAAACGATTCCAAATCACCCAGTGTTTGTGAAAAATGAAACTACAGGTGAGCTCGACACACTGATTTCAAATGAATTTGGACAGTATTCAAAATTGCTTCGTAAGAATGAAAATTATCGCGTTTGGACAGCTAAAGAAGAATTTATACTCGTGAAAGATGGCTTTGCCTCCACATTCGACATCAAAAGAGATTCCATCATTTTCTGTGAATTACCCCTAAAACCAACAACACTGCAAATTCGATTGAGAGTGACAGAAAGAGGAACTCAAAAAGTGATTGCATTTGCCACAACAACAATCACTGACTATACGCAATCAAAGGAATCTGTGTTGTACACCGATCAAGATGGTTTGGTGACATTGAAAGTAGAACGCAATAAAAATTACTGGGCGCATGGCTCCAAAAAGGGCTATATCGATGATAACGTGGCTTTCAATAGTATGAATGAAAATGACAAAATCATTGATTTAGAATTGAAATTACCACCGATCGTAAAAGGAGAAATCTTCAAACTAGACAATATTTTCTATGATCTAAATAAGTCGACCTTGCGACCAGAAAGTAAATTATCGTTGGATAAATTGGCTGATTTCATCTTAAAAAATGATGTTAAAATTGAATTAAGCTCCCATACAGATGCGCGTGGATCTGATCCATACAACTTGAAATTATCGCAAGCGAGGGCTAAAAGTTGTGTCGATTATTTGATTTCAAAAGGGGTTAAAAAAGCCAGTATGATTCCTAAAGGATACGGTGAAACTAGGCTGCTTAACAAATGTAAAAACGGCGTTACTTGTCCAGAGGAAGAACATCAAGAAAACCGACGCACCGAAGTAAAGATATTGTAAGTGAATTGGGACTTCGACTTCGCTCAGTCAACAATAAATCGTAATTCGTAAATCGTAATTCGTAATTTGTTCAGTATCTTCGCAGTCCAATGGGAAAAATCAAACAATTACTTTACAAGTTGCTTCCAGAATGGCTGTACTTGCGTATTTTGCATCGTGCTTTTTATTTTCTGTATGATTTAGGTTTTCTAAAAAATGATAAGCGATTCAAGTACCATTATGCAGTAAAAAAATGGATTCAGCCCGACTTTGTAGTGGTGGATATTGGTGCCAATCTTGGGTATTTCTCCAAAACATTCTTGCGTAAGGCAAAAAATGGTAAAGTGATTTCTATTGAGCCAATTCCTCAGTTTTATACTATTTTGGAGCGATTCCTTAAGAAATTTCCAAATTCTATTCGCTACAATGTCGCTTTAGGTAAAGAAGAAGGTTCAATCACGATGGTACTTCCAAAATCGAACGGAATGATTCGTACAGGCCTTCCTCACATTGCTGAAGATGAAGCGGAGAAAAAAGCCAATGCTACACAAGAGGTGAAAATCGTTCGTGGAAGTGAACTCCTAAGTAATTTAGACCGTTTAGATTATATCAAATGTGATATTGAAGGCTATGAGTTGAATGTTTTTGAAGAATTGAAGCCCATTTTAGAAAAATACCAGCCGATTGTGCAAATTGAAATCGCTGAAAAAAATCAAAAAGCGATGCTGGCCTTATTTCAATCGCTGGGTTACACTCAATTTGGAATCAAGGATTTTAAGCTGATTGCTGAAAATGGCGCACAAGCCGAAGAAGGCGACTACATTTTTGTTCCAAAGGGGAAAAAACTTCCTAATTAATTTACTAACTTCGCATCGAATTTTAAGCAATTATGGCAACTACAGCAGACATTAGAAACGGATTGTGTATAAAGCACAACGAGAAATTATTTCAAATCATTGAATTTCAACACGTAAAACCGGGGAAAGGTCCTGCTTTTGTGCGTACTAAAATGCGTGGTATTGAATCTCAAAAAGTCTTAGATCACACGTTTTCTGCGGGTCATAAAATTGAAACAGTTCGTATCGAAAATAGAGAATATCAATATTTGTATCAAGAAGGGGAGGATTTTGTTTTCATGAACAACGAAACCTATGAACAAATCAATATTCCTGGAAAAATGATTGAAAAACCATTGTTTTTACAAGAGGGAATGATTTGCCAGATTCTTTTTCATGCAGAAGAGGAAACACCATTAGTAGTTGAACTTCCAATGTACATTATTTCTGAGGTAACTTACACTGAACCTGGTGTGAAAGGCGACACGGCAACCAACTCCATGAAACCAGCGACGATAGCTACTGGTGCAGAGGTGAAAGTACCGTTGTTTATCGACATGGAAGAAGTGATCAAAATAGATACGCGCACTGGCATTTATGTGGAGCGAGTTAAAAAATAAATCGTACTAAAAATACACAAGGGATTCTTAGGAATCCCTTTTTTTTATATGCCAATAGTACAAATCGATAGTATTTCACTCAACTATGAGTCGATTCGTGAGGTAAATGCCCCAGACGACTGCATTCTCGTTTTTCTTCACGAGGCATTGGGTTCTATTCCACAATGGCGTGGATTTCCGGCTGAATTGTGTAAAAAAATGAGCATGAATGGGATCGTTTACGAGCGTCAAGGCCATGGGAAATCTGATGCACTTTCGGGGATTCGTCCCCCATCCTATCTCCATGATTACGCCTACATTGAATTAGCTCAGTTACTTGAAATTCTTTTGCCACCACAGCTAAAAATTATTCTAGTTGGACATTCAGATGGTGGAACGATTGCTCTACTATACGCTTCCAAATTCCCCAAACGAGTAAAAGCAGTAATTACCATGGCTGCGCATGTCATCTATGAACAAGAAACTGTGGCAGGAATTGAACCCGCAATTGTAGCTTTCGAAGCTGGAAAATTGGCTAAATTAAGCTCCTTTCACGGCGAAAAAACAAGGGATTTGTTCTACGCTTGGGCACACACATGGAAAAATGAAAACTTTAAAAACTGGACGATTTGCAATGAAATACGCAGTTTTAGTGGTCCTTCGTTGATACTTCAAGGAAAAAATGACCAATATGGAACTGAACTACAATTGCAATTGATAAAGGAAAATGCAGCTGGAGATTGCACCACACTGCTACTAGATGCTTGCGGACATCATCCACATTTAGAACAGAAGGAAGAAGTAATTAATTTGATTTACAATTGGTTATCGAACAAAGACCCACTCTGCATCCGTTGATAAATTTTCACTGTAGCTGTAGCCATCAATAGCATACAATTTCAATTGCTCGGGATCAGCAATCTTATTTTGCACAATGTAGCGCGCCATAGCACCTCGTTGATGCTTGGCAAAAATTGCAACAATTTTGTACTCTCCATTTTTAAACTCCTTAAACGTGGGAGAAACAACTTTTGCTTTCAATTTTTTGAAGTCAATGGCTTTAGAATATTCCGAAGAAGCTAGATTTATCAAAACCTCGTCTTTGGACATTTCTGCATTCAAATATTTTGTCAACTTATCGCCCCAAAATTGATACAAGTTCTTCGATTTCTCGTTGGGCGACCATTTTGTTCCCATCTCCAAACGATACGGTTGAAACCACGTTAATGGCAACAAAATTCCATACAATCCAGAAATAATTCGAATTTTTTCGTTGGCGAATAAAATATCCTCTTCTGTTAACGATATTGCATCGAAGCCACGATATACTTCACCTTGAAAGGCAAAAATAGAAGGAATAACATGTTCTGATTGTGCAACTGGATCAGTCCAATTTTTATAACGTATAGTATTCAACTCAGCGAGATCTGAGGAAATATGCATTAATTGAGATAGCTGCTTTGGCTTAAGTTTCTTTAACTTCGATACAAGGAACTTTGCTTCCTTAAGAAAGAAAGGAGAAGTTCCTTGGAACGAAGCATTGTAAAAAGTAGTGTTAATTGATTTTGCAGGAGATAAAATTATTTTCATCCTCAAAAAAAATTACGCTAACGCATTCAATTTTTTAACGAACTCTTCAGCACCTTTTTCAATTGAATCACGAATAACTCGAAAATCTACTTTATTTTTCGCAGTGTTGATTTTCTCTAACATACTGTCTTGAAAATCTGCAGCATCTTCAATTAATTGCTCAGCTGCCCCTGTTTTATCAGGATTGATGTCCATTAGAAAAAAACACTCATCCCAGATGTCAAAAACCATATAGTTTAGGTCTTTTTTGATGTCTCTTTTGCTTGCCATACTCGTTAGTTTTCGTTAAAGGTAGCTATTTTTTCGTAGATAGAAAATAAAAAAAATTGTATCCAGACACCCCTTTTCTTCTAATCAATTGTTTTTCAAGCACTAGGAAACAATGGTCTAAAAAAGAATTTCATTCGCCTTTGATTAGGTCAACTAATTTATGCATTTTTGCAACGGACAAACCATGTGATGATTGCTAATCTAATGCAAATAAAGAATCGCCATCTGTTAAAAGATTGGGAAATTAAAACGATTCATACTACTGATTTACTCAACTTTGTTGGTGACTTTAATGTTATACTAGCGTTTACGATTCTTAACATTATTGGATTTAACGAAATTAATATCCATTTTGTAATTGTCTTCTTCTTATCACTAGTAGTGTTTTTTGCAAACAGGCAGGGCCGATACATTTTTTCCGCTTATATTTTTTTCGCAATCGGAAACTATCTACTTTCCATGATAGTTCTACTGATGGGACTAGATTCCTATTCATTGATGTACTTCTTTCCAATTACACTATCCGTAATTCACATTTTTGGTCGTCGAGAGACCTTCATTCATCTCATTGTTTGGCTGATTATCTATTTTCTTAATGTTGGTTTACTCCTTTTCTATGCTCACTTTTACCAAGCAATTGAACTATCAGACGATGTAAAACAAATAGTGATACGATTTAACATTTTGCTTGCTTTCTTTTGTGGGGTTGCAATAATAGCCATTATTACATGGAATTCCATAACGCTAGAAGAAAGCATTCGTAAGAAATCGAAAGAAAAAGAAATTCTCTTGGCCGAGCTGTTTCATAGGGTTAAAAACAACTTAAATCTCGTTACTAGTCTATTAAATATTAGAAAAAATAAAAGTAATTCAGCGGAAGTAGCAGAAGCGTTGGAAGATTGTAGAAATCGTGTTTTTTCAATGGCATTGGTGCATGATAAATTGTATGCTGAAAATCAAATCGGTTTACTCAATTTAAATGACTTTGTAGATGAATTATTGCATAGTATTGAATTAAATTTGGGTGAGGAAGCAGAAATTGATGTCCAATTTTCAGGAACCATTTACTTATCACTCAAGAAGTCAGTTCCTGCTGGATTGATCGTTAATGAATTGCTAACAAATGTATATAAGCATGCTAAAGTCGAAGGTCAGCAATTAGTAGTGAAGATTCTCATACAGCATTTTGATGACGAGATCTCAATCGTAATTTCAGATAATGGACCTGGATTTAACCTTGTTAAAAGTGGAGAGAAAAATTTAGGACTCGAATTGGTTCAATCACTTGCAGATCAATTAGATGGTGAATTTAGTTTAGTCAATAATCACACGCAAACTGGTGCTTTGGCAACACTGACATTTAAAGTTTGATTTCTACTAACGTATCAAGTTTAGCTTTCGTTCTTGTAGGTAGGTTTTAATAAAATCTTCACTATGAAGCCACTAATTTTCGCTTTTTCTTTATTTCTATCTATCAATTCCTTTGGTCAAAATCACTGGGGAACGGTTACTGAAAGTGAATTTACCAATGAGGCTTTAGATGTAGAAATTGATGCTAATGGTGATGAAAGAAACTATTAGTTCAACATAAACCAAGCAATCATTTACCCGAACAACTATTTAATGATCACAAATCGTTGGGGGAATATTGTGTACGAGGAACATTTCTACAGAAACACCTTTGATGGACAAAATTTACCCGATGGAGTTTACTTCTACACGTTCTGGCACGACTATCAAAACAATCCAGGAGAAAAGAAAGAAGGTTTTTTCCATATAGTGAGGTAGGCAAAAAAAAGGCCATCATTTCTGACAGCCTTTCATTTATTTACCTTTGAATTACCCTTGAGGTGCTTCTTGTTTTACTTCTGGTTTTGGAAGTAACACTTTACGTGACAATTTCCATTTTTTTGTTTTTGGATCTTTACCAACCACTTTAAACTTCAATACATCACCTTCTTTAGCGAAATCTTCCATTTTAGCAATTTTCTCCCAGTTGAATTCAGAGATGTGAATTAATCCGTCAGTTCCAGGTAAAATTTCAACGAAAACGCCAAATTCTTTTACTGACTTCACTTTTCCTTCATACTCTCCACCTTCATCCACTTGTGGTGGGAATGCAATTGACTTCAATTTATCAAGTGCAGCTTTCATATCATCGCCATTGCTTGACATTACAGACACCCATCCTTCTCCAGTTGGCAATTCTTCAATCGAAATAACTGTTTTCGTATCTTTCTGAATTCCTTGAATAATTTTTCCTCCAGGTCCGATGATCGCACCAATTACTTCATTTGGCACTTTAAATGCTTCAATTCTTGGAGTTTGTGGTTTCATATCCGCATTTGGCGTTGCAATTGTTTCAACGATTTTATCCAAAATATGTAATCTTCCTGCTCTCGCTTGCTCTAGTGCTTGAATCAACACTTCGTATGGTAAACCATCCACTTTGATATCCATTTGACAAGCAGTGATTCCTTTTGCAGTTCCAGTTACTTTAAAGTCCATGTCACCCAAGTGATCTTCGTCACCTAAGATATCAGACAATACAGCAAATTTACCGTCATCAGCAACTAATCCCATGGCGATTCCAGAAACTGGTGCTTTAATTTGAACACCACCATCCATCAATGCCAAAGTTCCAGCACAAACAGTTGCCATTGAAGACGAACCATTTGATTCTAAAATATCAGACACTAAACGAATAGTATAGGGAAAATCGTTTGGTAAAACTGGTTTCAATGCTCGCAATGCCAAGTTTCCGTGTCCGATTTCTCTTCTTGAAGTACCACGTAATGGTTTTGCTTCGCCAGTTGAGAATGGAGGGAAGTTGTAATGCAACATGAATTTCTCAGTTCCTTGGAATGTAGTTCCGTCGATTAACTGCTCATCTTTCGATCCACCTAATGTTAAGGTAGTCAATGATTGCGTTTCACCTCTTGTAAACACAGCTGAACCGTGAACACATGGTAAGTAATCAACTTCTGCCCAGATAGGACGAATTTCATCAAACTTACGACCGTCAAGACGCTTTTGCTCATGCAACATAACCCAACGAACTGCTTTTTTCTTCACTTGGGAGAAATAAGTAGAAATCAATCCACCAGCAGCAGCCAATTCTTCTTCCGAAAAAGTTGCTTTTAATTCTGTTTTAATTGCGTCGAACAATTCAGTACGTAAAACCTTATTTGCCAAACCTTGACGGGCAACATCTTTACATTTTTCCATGGCAAATTCAAAAACTTTCGCTTTTACTGCTTCGTCATGTGTTTCGTGATTGTATTCTCTTTTTGGATGTGCAGAAGCTATTTCTTTTCCAAATTCTACTTGGAAATTGCATTGCTCAATAATAGCACTATGTGCCAATTTAAGAGCTTCTACCATTTCTAACTCAGAGACTTCTTGGAATTCTCCTTCCAACATGTTGATGTCTTTTGCTGTTCCAGCAACCATCATATCGAAATCAGACTCTGCCATTTCTTGCATGGTCGGATTCACAACTAATTGACCATTTACACGACCAATTCTAACTTCTGACATTGGACCATTGAATGGAATGTTAGACACTGCAATTGCTGCAGATGCTGCTAAACCACACAATACATCCGGATTATTTACACCATCATATGATAACAATTGAATCATCAACTGTACCTCTGCATGATAATCATCTGGAAATAATGGACGTAATGCACGATCCACCAAACGCATAATTAAAATTTCACTTTCAGAAGGGCGTGCTTCTCTTCTGAAAAAACCACCAGGAAAACGTCCTGCAGCGGCATACTTTTCACGATAATCTACCGTTAAAGGTAAAAAATCTACTCCTTCTTTTGCTTCCGGGGCAGCTACAACTGTTGCTAGTAACATGGTGTCTCCCATTCTTACTACAACAGAACCGTCGGCTTGTTTTGCCAATTTACCAGTCTGTACGGTAATTTCTTTACCGCCGGTAATAATTGACTTTGTGATTCCTATATTCATCTTTATTTATTTACAATTTAATTAGATATTAGGAGTTTTGGATTTTAAGAAGTTAGGACTAGCATGCGCTAGCAAGTAGTCCTAACTTCTAAATATCATACTATCTTAACATCCGTTTTTAACAAAAAGAGGACAGCCGAACTAAATCGAATGCCCCCATTTCATAAAATTTTGCGTCTGCAAAAAGAATTAACGACGTAAGCCCAATTCTTTAACAATCGCACGGTATCTTTCGATGTCCTTCGCTTTTAGGTAATCTAAAAGAGAACGTCTTTTACCTACCAATAGCTGAAGAGAACGCTGTGTTCCGTAATCTTTTCTGTTCTTCTTCAAGTGCTCAGTCAAGTGACTGATACGGTATGAAAATAAAGCAACTTGTGCTTCTGAAGACCCAGTGTTTGTTGCAGCACCTCCGTGCTTTGCAAAAATTTCTGCTTTTTTTTCTGTACTTAAATACATACTAATATCCCTTAAATTATTATAATGTAGCCGACTTTCGACGTGCAAAGATAGACAATTAATTTAAATCTGAACACACAAAACAAGATTAAATGATAATTTACGATGTACGATTTTAGATTTACGATGTATTGGAATCATTAAAAAGTTTTGATTTTATGTCCCTTTTTCTTAAATTTAAATATAAACAAAATTCAAAATGAAAGAACAGATTAAGCTCAGAACAAAAAAAATAGGGATAGATGTCATCAAGTTGCTAGATGATTTACCAAATAAGACCTCAGCTTTTGCAATTGGAAAGCAAATTGTGAGAAGTTCGACTTCTATAGGCGCAAATTATCGAGCTGCATGTAGAGCAAAGTCAAGCGCTGATTTCATAAACAAACTTAAAATCGTTGAGGAAGAAGCAGATGAAACAATTTATTGGTTCGAAATACTTGAAGAAAGCGGGTTACTACCATTAATTAAGATAGAGAAAACGAAGAAAGAGGCAGAAGAAATATTGTCTATCATTGTAAGTTCAATCAAAACAATCCGAAGTAAACAATAATTCAATTTACAATATCCTAAGTCGTAAATCTAAAATCGTAAATAAAAAAAGGTGGCCGAGCGACTTGTGCTGAGCTTGTCGAAGTAAGTCGAGGTCACATTTTCTCTGGCACTTCAATTCCCAACAAGCGCATTGCCGACGCAATCACTTTCGCCACATTTTTGCTCAAGGCTAGGCGAAACAATTTCAACTCTTCATTGCTTTCATTTAGAATATAAATGCTTTGGTAAAAATGATTGAATTGTTTCACTAGCTCGTACGTGTAATTCGCGATCAAGGCCGGCGAATATTCAAGGGCTGCTTGATTCACAATTGCTGGATACTCCATTAACACCTTAATCAATTCCTTTTCTTCTGCTACCAAGTTAACAGCTGCGGGATCGAAATTAAACGACGCTAATCGCGATTTCGCTAACAAAGAACAAATTCGTGCATGCGCATATTGAATAAATGGTCCAGTATTTCCTTGTAAATCCACAGAATCTGCTGGATCAAACAACATTCGTTTCTTTGGATCCACTTTCAATAAGTAATATTTTAAGCCACCCATTCCAATTTTATTGCAAAGTGCTTCAATATCGGCTTTTGACATTCCTTCAAGGTGACCACGTTCCGCTGTAATTGCAGTTGCTTTTTCAATCACTTCCGCCATTAAATCATCTGCATCTACGACAGTACCTTCACGCGATTTCATTTTTCCGCTTGGTAAATCAACCATTCCATACGATAAATGGAAACAATTTTCTGCCCAAGCATAGCCTAATTTTTTCAAGATTAAAAACAGCACCTTAAAGTGATAATCTTGCTCATTTCCTACGGTGTACACCATTCCAGCCATGGAAGGATAATCGCCATTTCGATCAATTGCAGTGCCGATATCTTGCGTCATGTAAACTGCAGTGCCATCTGAACGAAGGACTAATTTTTCATCCAATCCATCTTGCGTCAAATCAACCCAAACAGATCCATCGTCTTTTTTGTAGAACACTTTTTTCTGCAATCCCTCGATGATGACATCCTTTCCCAACAAATAGGTATCAGATTCATAGTACAACTTATCAAAATCTACCTTCATGGTAGCATACGTTTTCTCGAACCCTTCATAGACCCAGCCATTCATGGTCGACCATAACAAATAAGTTTGCGGATCACGCGATTCCCATTTCACCAACATTTCTTTTGCATCACGCAAAATAGTAGTTTGATTTTTTGCCAAATCTTTAATTTTAGCATCTAGCTCTTTAATTGCTTTTTCTTCCTTGCCTTCTTTCGCTGCTGTGAACTTCAAAAATTCCGCTTGTACGAATTCCGCTTGTTCAGAAAAATCATTTTGCTCCCATTTTGCTATGATTTCATTCGCTTCGGCATTAAAATGTTGATCAAACGCGACGTAGTATTTTCCAACTAATTTATCGCCTTTAATTCCAGTATTTTGAGGCGTTTCTCGCTCGCCCTTTTCATTCACTGGCGAAAATCGCTCCCATGCCAACATGCTTTTGCAGATATGAATTCCACGGTCGTTAATGATTTGTGTTTTCACAACTTCGTGACCATTCGCTTTTAAAATTTCGGAGACTGAATAACCGAGAAAAATATTACGTAAATGTCCTAAATGCAAAGGTTTGTTTGTGTTCGGCGATGCATATTCAACCAACACCAATGACTTACTATTTTTTGGCGCATAGCCATAAGTTTCATTCGTTGAAATAGACGATAAATTCGAAATCCAATGCGAGTCGTTCAACACGACATTTAAAAATCCACCAGCGACTGCAGTACTTTCAACACTTGCTACATGTTCTTGCAAAAACCGCCCAATTTTAGTCCCAATTTCCTGTGGATTCGATTTCAACACTTTAATGAATGGGAAAAGCACCAAGGTGAGATCACCATCTACATCTTTTCTCGTTTTCTGAAATTGAATTAAATTTTCGTCAATCTTTTCACCGAACAAAAGCTCCGAATGTTGAAGCAATATGTCCTTTATTTTATTTTCCATTACTGAATTCCTCTATTATTTAGCACTGCTGCCACTTCTTCAATCAAAGCAAAAGCACATTCCGCCATTTTATTTTTGTTATTGTCTAAACATGGATTTACTTCTACAAACTCAATACAGCAAGTTCGTCTATCGGCAGCAAAACCGTTCAATAAATCTTTTGCTTCGACTGGTGTCAGTCCATTTTCCACCGGCGTACCAGTACCGTAGGACGTAAGTTTTGGATCCATCGAATCCACATCGAAAGAAACGTAGATTAAATCGCACTCTTGCAACATTTTCTGAGCGTCTTGTACTATTCGCTTCGCTCCATGTGTCCTGACCTCTTCCACGGTGAAATTGCGAATCTTCAATTCCTTTAAAATAGCGTCTTCCTGCTTTTCAGTATCCCGCACTGCGACATAGACTAAATCAGAGGTCAAAATTTTACTTCCTTCACCACCAATTGCTTTCAATTCTTCCCACAATTGCTTCGTTTCGGCATCAACTGCATTGCTTTGACAAGCTAAATTATCTTGGTTCAATACGATGGCTAGCGGCATTCCGTGCATATTTCCAGACGGAGTGGTAAATGGTGAATGAATATCAGCATGCGCATCGATCCATACCACACCTAAACGCTTGTTTGGAAATGCAGACTTAATTCCTGCAATTGTCCCTGCGGCAGAACCATGATCCGCTGCTAAAACCAAAGGGAATTTCTTTTCGTCGAGCGACAATTTAACCACCTCATTCAAGTGCTTTGTTACTTTCAGTAATCCACCAATTCGCTTTGCGAAATCGTAGGGTGTTTCTTGATCCAACAAATGATTCTGGTTCGTAATTTCAGTGCTTTGGAAACGTCCAAAAAAATCTGAATCGGCATTGCGCGCCGCCACCATAAGTGCATCTGGACCTAGTGAAGCGCCTCTCGTTCCAGCCGTAATTTCGGAACGATTGATGATAAGTTGGATGTGTTGATTAGTTTCACTCATAAGTGATGCAAAGGTAGTATTTATTGGTAAATGGAGAAGAAATTGCAAATTGTAGATTTCAAATTGAAAATTACAGATTGCGAATTACAAATTGAAAAATTAACTTTTCATTCGACCTGCAAGTATCAGGGAAAATAAAACAAGATGTAACCTCCCGTTCATTCTGTCGTTCAAGAAAAACAAATAAATTTGTTGCATGATACGTTGTACATTCTTCCTTCTAGCACTTTTGCCAATAATTGGATTTTCACAAAAAAAACAGGAGCCTTTCATCGGAAAATTAGTGTATTCGATCGAAATAGATGATACCAATTTTCGAGAATTGTATCCGCCAAAGCAAATGGTTGTTTACAGTAACGACACCATTACTCGCATCGAAAATATGTCTGACCAACTTGGAAAACAAGTGTTATTGAAACATTTAGTGCTCAACAAATCTTTTTTACTCATTGAAACACCTGGACAAAATTTTGCTATTAAAACTGATTTTGGTGATGTAGAAAAAAAGCCTTCGAAATATTCGTTCAAGAAAAAAATGGGCAAGCGAAAAATTGCAGACATCAAAGCAAGTCGATTGCTAATTTCTCATCCCGACATGAAGGTGAATCGTGAGTTTCTTTATCTAAAAAACTATTCTCCCAAATACATCAATGCCTTTGAAGAACTGCCTGGATTACCCGTTCTCTATTACATTATTACAGAAGATGGCGTTTTCAAATACACCTTAAAAAGCATTGAACTCGCTGAGCCAAAACGCGACCTTTTCGGAATTCCAAGCGACTTTAAAAAAGTGACGATGGATGAATTCATGGAGTATATTCTTTCTGAAACCCAAGCTGAATAGCAGGAATTCACAAATAACACAAATTGGCCGATTTCGCACAAAAATTCTACTTCGTGAACATTTGTTGAATTCGTGCAATTCGTGGATAAAAACTACCAATCCCATTTCTAAACATTTTACTGTTAAAAGCTTTAGTTTTCAAGCGTTTTTATAAGCTATATCTTCGATAATTTCGTAGTATGGCAGAAAATGAGTACATTCCAAAGCATGAGCAAGCGATTGACGATGTTAAGAAAAAATCTGAGCGAAAATCAGTAAAAACACCGGTCGAAGAAAAGGCAAGCAAAGATACTTCTGAAAAAAGCAAATTGAACCTAAAAAGTTTAAATGCGAAGATTAATCCAGAAAAGCGAGATACTGTTCTCGGCGCTACATTATTATTGTCCTCTATTTTTATTTTTCTAGCTTGTTTCTCCTACCTTTTTACATGGAAAGTTGACCAAGACCAGTTACTCAACAAAGGATTTTTTGAATTTATATTTGCTACGCACGAAACGCCAATTGAAAATCTACTTGGTAATTTTGGAGCTTGGATCTCCCACTTTCTCATCTTTAGTTTGTTCGGCATCGCCGCTTTTGCCATCCCCTTTTTGCTTTTTATTCCCGCGATAAAACGACTCTTCAAAGTAACATTACTTCCTATCAAAAAAACGTACATCAGAACAATTGTAATGATGTTATGGGGCTCCTTGTTCTTCGGATTTTTCTCAGAAAATATTAATTACCTGGGTGGATCCTTTGGCTATTACACCAACCAATGGTTGCGCAATTCAATTGGATTGATTGGTGCCATCGCTTTAACGGGTGTGCTTTTTTACGTATTTGCAAAATTACTTTTCGATGCTAAATTCAGTAAATTGATTGAACTTCTTTCTCCAAAGAAACAAATTGAAGGCGAGGATGAAGAGGATGAAGAAATAGATTTGTTCGAGGACATGCGTGTGACAAACACTTTGAAAGAAGATCTCATCAAGAAAGACGAGCTTGCCGACTCCATCATCTTCGGTGCTGAAAATGAATATGAGGATGCTTCGACAAGCTCAGCAACCCCTGATGACATTGAAAGTGAAAGTGAATTGATTGTTAGCTACAAAGAAGAAGAAATTGATCTTTTGAACGAAGAAGATCGACAAAATGAAGACGAATTTGAAGTTGCGATTGCAGAAGCTGAAAAAACAATGGATAAAGAAGAGCTAAACAGTCTGCAAAAAGAATACGGCGATTATGATCCAAAACTTGATTTATCCAGCTATGCCTTACCTTCCATCGACCTATTGAAAGAATATGGCAGCGGTACCGTATCAGTAAACAAACAAGAATTGGAGGACAATAAAAATAAAATTGTTGAAACCCTTTCTCATTATAAAATCGACATTGCAAAAATTTCCGCTACAGTTGGACCAACAGTTACTTTGTACGAAATCGTTCCAGCACCAGGTGTTCGAATCTCCAAAATTAAAAACTTAGAAGACGACATCGCATTGAGCTTGAGTGCGCTTGGAATTCGTATCATTGCCCCAATTCCTGGGAAAGGAACGATTGGTATAGAAGTTCCAAATTCAAATCCAGAGATGGTGAGTATGCGCTCATTGATTGCTTCGGAAAAATTCCAGAATTCTGATTTTGAATTGCCCATTGTGATGGGGAAAACAATCACCAATGAAACCTTCTGCTTCGATTTAACGAAAATGCCTCACCTATTGGTGGCAGGTGCAACAGGACAAGGTAAATCGGTTGGATTGAATGCCATTTTGATCTCCTTATTGTACAAAAAACATCCAGCACAAGTGAAATTTGTATTGGTCGACCCAAAGAAAGTGGAGCTCACTTTGTTCAATAAAATTGAACGTCACTTCTTGGCAAAATTACCTGGAGAAGGAGAAGCTATCATTACCGATACATCTAAAGTGGTTGCTACTTTAAATTCATTGTGCATGGAAATGGACGATCGCTATGAATTGTTGAAAGAAGCTGGTTGTAGAACAATCAAAGAATACAACACCAAATTCATTGCAAGAAGGTTAAATCCAGAGAAAGGTCACCGCTATTTGCCCTACATCGTTGTATTAATCGATGAGTTTGCTGATTTAATTATGACTGCTGGTAAAGAAGTAGAACATCCTATTGCACGAATAGCGCAGCTAGCGAGAGCCATTGGAATTCACTTAATTGTGGCTACTCAGCGACCTTCCGTAAGTGTTATTACAGGGATGATCAAAGCTAATTTCCCTGCACGTATTGCGTTTAGGGTGCTCTCACAAATTGACTCGCGCACGATCCTAGATGCTTCTGGCGCCAACCAATTGATTGGTCGAGGAGATATGTTAATTTCTACCGGCTCAGATTTAAAACGTTTGCAATGTGGTTTTGTTGACACACCAGAGGTGGAAGCAATTTGCGATTTCATCGGTAACCAACGTGCCTATCCAGATGCTTACTTATTACCTGAATACGTGGGTGAGGGTGGTGACGGAAATGGCGATATTGATATGAACGAAATCGATCCAATGTTTGCCGATGCTGCTCGAATTGTGGTGATCAATCAACAAGGTTCTGCAAGTTTGTTACAACGAAAGCTAAAATTGGGCTACAATAGAGCTGGAAGAATTGTTGACCAACTCGAGGGAATGGGTATTATTGGTGCTTTCCAAGGCAGTAAAGCCCGTGAGGTTTTGTATGGTGACATAGAGTCATTGGATGAGTTTTTAAGAACGAAGGGGATTGTTTAGACGATAAGACCGCTGCGCTTAAAGACTGGATTTTGGGGTAGAAAACCAAAAACAGGCACCCGAGATTTATTTTTAAGAGACCAACCAAAGTTATGAGGATACTTAAACTCTTTTACAAAATTGTTAGAATCGAGGAAATTCCTATTTTGATTGACCAAGAACATCCATTTTTCGAACATTCAAGCGTTATTTGTTTTGGAAAATGGAAAAGCACCAAAGCAATCTTCTTTGAAGATACAAAATATGAAATGTGGGAATCACTAATCGAGGAAATGTTTGTGAAATGTCTTGCTAATTTAGTTTTGAGCAAAAGAATTCAAGTCAATTATGTTTCCTTCGAAAAAAAATATCTTTTTGACCTATTTAGGAAAAAATCAAATGAATATCAAATTTACTTGCACTCAAATTCCAAAGTACATTCTGAAGATTTTCTTACGAATAACATCGTTAATATTTTATCCCAGCAAAAATACAACAACTCAATCTACTTAAAAACACTTATCAATGAGGTCTTTAATTTCTATTTAGGGACGACATATGAAAGTTCACCAGGACAAACTTTTTTTCAAATATATTCCCTTAAATTATCCAAAAATTACACATGGATAAAAACCATAGAGAAAAAAAAGTATTGGGGACTAAAAACAGAATTGGGCATTCAATTGGATCCAAATAAACATCAAGAATTTTATGACCTGAATAAACAGTTATACACCTCAATCTACATTTTAAAATTGAATAGCCTACCTTTTAAATATTTCATAAATACAGTAGGAGAATTAACTAAAGATGACCTTATCAGAAGAATGCCAAGTGACTAAAACACTAACACAATAAATTATTCCCTACTCTTTTATTTTGCCTCAAATACTTCACCGTATAACTCCCTTTGCAGATTAACAGGTCATCAGGAGTTCCCGTAAAGACAATTTCCCCGCCTTTTAATCCTGCTTCTGGACCAATATCCACAATCCAATCGGCGCATTTGAGCATCTCACAAATTAAACTCATCGTGAAAAACATTAAAAACCTACAACTTTTCACGATAAGTTGTTATATTTGAGTAAAAGAAAGACACTTGATTAACGCAACGACAATAGAATATTTAAGTCAACTAATTAGGTTGTACAAGGAACTTTCTCATGTAAATGAAGAGGTTCTTAAAGAAATTACCTTGGCTGAACTTTCGGAATCGGTGTATAATTCAAATGCGATTGAAAATTCAACTTTAACATTAGAAGACACCGAAAATATTATTTCTGGTCACGAGTTGAAGCGCATTGTAGCTGTTCGAGAAATTTACGAAGCAACAAATTTAGCAAAGGTGACTGAATCGATTTTAAAAGAACCTTTAATTTCATTAACGATTGAGAAAATCCTTGAATTACACAAAATCTTATTGTCCAATATCGATGAACAATTTTCAGGGCGTTTCAGAGAAGGAAGAGAATGGGTTCGGGTGGGAAATCACCTTGGAGCGAATCCGCTATTTGTAAACTCTTTGATGCAAGAGCTCATTGAAAACTACAAAACATCAGACGATTATTTTCTCAATAAGATAGCGCATTTCCATGCCGAATTTGAAACGATCCACCCTTTTGTAGATGGTAATGGTCGAATTGGTCGCATATTGATCAATTTACAACTGCTCCAAAATGATTTACCCCCCATCATTATTCAAAACAAAAGCAAGCATTCCGAATATTACCCTTTGTTTTCAAAATATCAAACGACGCTAAAATTTGATGGTTTCACTTCATTGTTTGCAGAATTACTGCAAGAATCATTGCACAAAAGAATCTGTATTTTACGAGGTAAGCGAATGATTCCGTTGTCCGTTTGGGCAAAAAACAATAACATTAAAGGTTCAATTGCTGCCAATAAGGCAAAGCGGCAGACCATTCCTGCTTTTAGGGTGAGAGGGAAGTGGATGATTGCGATTGATTTCTCTATCTGAACGGAAGTTTGCAAAATCACATACGCGTTGCCTATATGGGCAACATGTTTCCCATTTAGCAAACTTGTTCCAAAATTGTAAAAACGCTGCCTTGATCTGAAACATTAACCATTTTAGCCATAAACCTTACTCGTAAGCAATTTAGCTAACTTCCTCCATTTTTTCTTGAAAACCAATCTTGACTCTTGTCTCTTTTGTCCTGACTCTCCCCTACAACCTCAAATACTTCCCCGTATAACTACTCTGACATTTCACAAGCTCTTCTGGGGTTCCCGTAAAGACAATTTCCCCGCCTTTTAATCCTGCTTCTGGACCAATATCCACAATCCAATCGGCGCATTTGATGACTTCCATGTTGTGCTCTATGACAATAATTGAATGTCCTGCATCAATCAAAGAATTGAACGCGATGATTAGTTTTTCAATATCGTAAAAGTGCAAACCAGTGGTCGGCTCATCAAAAATAAACAAGGTTTTTTCTGCTTTTTGTCCCTTCGCTAAAAATGACGCCAATTTGATGCGCTGCGCTTCTCCTCCACTCAAGGTGCTGGATGATTGCCCAACCTTCAAGTACCCCAAGCCAACATCTACCAAAGGCTGAATTTTCTCCACGATTTTTTTGTCCAACAGATCTTTTCCAGCTTTGAAAAAGTCGAGTGCCGATTGAATATCCATTTCCAAGATATCAGCAATGTTTTTTTCTCGATACTCAACTTCTAGTGTTTCCGATTTGAAGCGCTTTCCTTGACACGTTTCGCAGGGTAAATGAACATCTGCCATAAATTGCATTCCAACAGTAATTTCTCCTTCTCCGTCGCACATTTCACAGCGACCGCCTTCTACATTGTAGGAGAAAAATCCAGCTTTATAACCGCGAATTTTCGCAATCTGTTGCCGTGCGAACAATTCTCGAATGTCGTCAAATGCCTTTACGTAGGTAATTGGATTACTTCGCGAAGATTTTCCAATTGGATTTTGGTCTACAAACTCTACCGCTTTGATCAATTTGAGATCGCCACTCATTTTCGCAGAATTTCCCGCTTCTAAACCTGCTTCGCCCAGAAAATTTCGCACCATTGGATAGACAATCTCACGAATTAATGTAGATTTCCCGGAACCACTCACGCCTGTAACACAGACCAGACTTTGCAAAGGGATTTCGACATTAACATTCTTTAAGTTATGCTGACGCGCACCATTGACAATGATTTTATTATTGGATTTTCTTCGTTTAGTTGGAATAGGAATCATGCGTTTTCCAGTCAAATAATCCGCTGTTAAACTATTTTTCGCTTTTGGCAATTCTTTTGCGTTTCCTTGAAAGACGACTTCTCCCCCAAAAATTCCAGCCAATGGACCAATATCCAAAATTTCGTCAGCCGCATTCATCATTTCTTCTTCGTGTTCCACCACAATTACCGTATTGCCAAGATCACGCAGTTCATGCAATACTTTTATCAGTCGCTGGGTATCTCTGGGATGCAATCCAATAGAAGGTTCGTCCAAAATATACATCGATCCTACTAAACTACTCCCTAGGGACGTCGCTAGATTGATACGTTGCGATTCTCCTCCACTCAAGGTATTGGAAGGTCGATTCAATGTCAAATAGCCCAAACCAACATCCATCAAAAACTGCAAACGATTGGTGATTTCTGGTAAGACTCGTTTAGCAATGGTCTTTTCGTAGTCATTCAAATCCAAGGTGCTTAAGAATGCATACGCTTCTTCCAATGGCATCAAAACGATGTCGGTAATCGATTTATGATTAATTTTTACGTAGTTGGCGTCCTTACGAAGTCGAGTACCTTTGCAATCAGGGCATTCCGTTTTACCTCGATAGCGAGAAAGCATTACACGGTATTGAATTTTATAGGTTTGTGATTCCAAAAACTTAAAAAACTCATTCAATCCCATAAAATGTTGATTACCCTCCCAGAGAAGTCGTTCTTCAGCATCCGTCAGTTCATTGATAGCACGATGAATTGGAAAATCAAACTTCCGAGCAGCCATCACTAACTGCTTTTTGTATTCGCCCATCACCTCTCCTTTCCAAGCAACAATAGCATCATCGAAAACACTTAAGCTCCGATCTGGAATTACCAACTGAGGCGCTATCCCTATCACACTGCCATACCCTTCGCATTTTTTACATGCTCCAAATGGATTATTAAATGCAAAAAAAACGGGACTCGGTTCTGTGAATTCCATTCCATCCAACTCAAAGCGATTAGAAAAAGGGTGGCGTTCCAAATTAGTAGCCAGCACAATGATGCACTCCCCTTTTCCCTCTGTAAAAGCTAAAGAAACAGAATCGGAATAACGCATTCTACTTTCTTCTGAATGTTCAATAACATTTCTATCAATGACCAAATCAGCTTTCTTGATGTTTACTTTACTATCGAGCACTTCTTGTATGTTCAAGATTTCATTCTCGACCATGATCCGTTGAAATCCTTGTTGAAGCAACAAATTAAGCTTTCGTTCTACACCAATTTCCTCCAATCCAGCAATGGGACAAAGCACGTAGAAACGCTCTCCTTCTTGTAAAGTGGATAAAAAATTGACTACATCTGTTGTAGTGTGATTGATTACTTCCTCACCAGTTATTGGTGAATAGGTACGTCCAGCTCTCGAAAAAAGCAATTTTAGGTAATCGTAAATTTCAGTACTTGTGCCTACGGTAGATCGAGGATTCGATGAAATAACCTTTTGCTCAATAGCAATTGCGGGAGAAATACCTTTTATGTAATCCGTTTCCGGTTTATTTAATTTCCCAAGAAATTGTCGGGCGTACGAAGATAAACTTTCAATGTAGCGACGCTGCCCTTCTGCGTACAAGGTGTCGAATGCTAAAGATGATTTACCAGAGCCCGAAAGCCCCGTAATTACTGTCATTTTACCATGCGGAATCTTCACATCTATATTTTTCAAGTTGTGAACTCTGGCCCCTTTTATTTCAATGAATTTCTGTTTCGACATATCTAACAACAAATTTAAGATAAAAATAAAGGCAACTTTTTTTGCACGAATAAAAATATTACTTACATTAGCAGTATAATATCTAAAAACCCAACGCGTATAGAAACATAGTTACCCTTTATTTTTTTAACAATAAACTACGGTGTACTATGGAATTGAAGCGTTTGGATGATCGCGATCTGATCAGTTTATACATTAAAGGTGATGAAAAGGCATTTGAAGTAATTTTATTACGTCACAAGGATAAACTGTTTCGATTTATTCGATTGAAAGTCAAAGATTATGACTTGGCAGAAGATATTTTTCAGGAAACTTTCGTGAAAATCATCAATACCTTAAAGTTAGGAAACTACAACGAAGAGGGGAAATTTTTACCTTGGTCGATGCGTATTGCGCACAACTTGGTGATTGACCATTTCAGACGCGTTTCAAAAGTGAGAATGATTTCAGAATCAAGTTCTCTAAAAGAGGATTTCAATATATTTTCAATTCTCCCGAATCAAGATAAAAATATTGAGCAGCAAATCATCTATGATGAGTTGGAAAGTCAAATGGTGAACTTAATAGAACATCTTCCAACAACTCAAAGAGATATTTTGAAAATGAGAATCTTCCAAGATTTATCGTTTAAAGATATTGCAGAAAGCGAAGATATTAGTATAAATACTGCGTTGGGAAGAATGCGTTATGCCTTAATTAATTTGAGAAAATTGATCGATAAGCATAAGTTAGTCACCGACATTTAATAACTCGCCGTCGATAGTTCTTTGTTGGAATTCACTTTATTGTGCTCATTTAGTTGGCTTCTAAGCCATTTAAGAGCCATTTCTCGATTCGAAAAAATACGTGTTTTTATAAATGGCTTGTTGACTGTTAGGTAGAAATTACCAAGAAGTCGATGCCCAATATTATTTACTAAAATTGCTTTTGCCACAACATTTTGCTTATGCTGCAATGAAGCAATTTGTTCTCTCGCTTCTTTAGTGACTTCAGTCATCTTTCCGAACGTAAGTATTGCAGCATACGGTTGTCCTTTCGTAATTTCTTGATTGATTTTTTTTGCTTCGAGGAGATCTTCTACTTCAATGACACAATAATCTAAAACAAAATTTTCTAACAAATTAGGTTCCAGCAGGGTAATCCTGCATTTTGTAGTAGTTATCACAAGTTGATTAATCATTGAAAATTAAATCGAAATCAATATTAAGGAAAGAATCCATCAATAGCAAGAAATAGCGGATAAACTTGAAATTATTGTTCACTGCAAAATCTTGAAACGCTTGCTCGATTTAGTATTAAAATTGCTTCGGTTTTTGCTTCTTACTAGTATTGTCCACAATTTCTTTGATCCGATGCTCCCTTGTTTCAGGGCGCTTAGCAGCTTGCACCCAATGAAGCATCATTTTTCTTACAGACTTGCTTAAACCAAGAAAGAATTCCATCGCGTTTTCTTGAGTAGCTAAGGCACTTTCGAGATCTGATGGTATCTCTAAATTTTCAACCGAATCGAGGATTGTCCATGAACCGTTTTGCTTAGCTATTTCCACACACTTCAATCCCGCCTCTGTCATTAATCCCTGTTCGAGAAGCGCTTCAACTTTTTGTTTATTGATTTTGGACCAAGTACTTTTGGGTTTTCGCTTAGTAAAATATTGAATCGATCGCTGCTCATCGAGTTTTCTTTTAGTGCTATCGATCCAGCCAAAACAGAGTGCTTCATCAACAGCATCACTCCAAGTAATGGTAGCTTGATTAGCACTTTTCTTTACCATTACCACCCAAATGGAATCTTTTTCAATATGATTTTCAGTCAACCAGTTTCTCCATTCTTCTTTCGATGCTGGATAATAGGTTTCAAAGTCGGTAGAGGTCCTATTCGCCATTATTGAATTTCCACGATCATTAAACAGACATCATCTACCTGCTCATACTCACCTTTCCAGCTATAAAATTGACTTTTCAGAAATTCAAGTTGGTCATTTAATGACATTGTATGCGATTGAATGATTAAGTCCAGCGCTGCCCCTTTCTTCATTTTTTTACCATTGCCTCCACCAATTTGATCAGGAAAGCCATCTGAAAATAGGATAACTCGATCGTTTTGTTTCATCTGCACCACATTCTTTTCGAAGGGAATTTGCTGAATTGATTTTCCGATGGGGCGGCGAGTTCCTTTGATTCCAAACAATTGTAAATCTTCCCTATTTTCTCGAAGCTCAAAAACTTCCTCATCAATAGGAGTTATGTTTGTTGTACGCACAACATAGGCAGTGTGGTTAGCTCCTGTGAATTCTAGCTCTTTAGTTTTTTGATTGAAGACACATAAACTAATGTCCATTCCATCATTTAAATTTTCGTTCCCACGATGTAAACTTTCCACAACGTAATCATTGATAGCTTCCACAAATTCAGATGAACTTGCACCGCTTTTCTCTCGAACTACTTTTTCAATCGAGTTTAAACCTACAATTGATACCATCGCTCCAGGTACACCATGTCCGGTGGAATCTCCGACACCAAATACCGATCGACTATTTAGATCATACGAAAAATAAAAATCCCCACTTACGATGTCTTTTGGAGCAAAAAATAAATCAAACTGTAAAAATGCTGTGTTTTGTTGTTCCATATTGGGCAAAGAGGCTCTCTGAATATGCGTGGCGTAATTGATACTATCAATAATCTCCTTGTTTTTTTCTGACAATTCATCCATGGCTTCCTCTAAAGCTTGATGCGAACTTTCGATGAGATGATTTTTTTGATTGAGTTCTTCATTGCTTTTTTTCTTGATTTTATTGGAGCGAAAAAGCACTCCAACTCCACCCAATGCAATTAATCCAGAAACGATCGACAATATTGCCAAGTTCTTATTTTGATTGGATTCCTTTTGAAGACTGCTATTGATCTCCTCGTCCAATTTCTTTTCAATCGTTAACTGTTCAATTTCGAGTTGCTTTTTCTCCGACTCATACTGTGCTTCCAACTCATGCAACAATGAAACTTGTTCTGCCAATTGCAATGTATCTTTTAAGTTATTGTGCAATTTCAACATTTGGTAAGCATCTTGCCAATCATTCATGCTTGCATACACTTCACTCATCCCTAAATAACTGGAAATCAAATTTATGCTATCGCCTATTTCGTTTTTAATTTCATTCGACAATTTATGGTATTCGATTGATCTATTGTACTGCTTAATGTCTGAATACGTATTCGCAATATTGTTGAGGTTAAACGATTCCCATGCTCTATTACCACTTTTTCGGTTCATTTCCAAGGCTTTAAAAAAGTACTCGAGTGCTTTTTGAGGATGGTCGAGCCGTCGTTCAATATTCCCCATGTTGTTGTAGTTCCCAGCAATAAGTCGCGCATTTCCCAATGATTTAGCAAGATTTAAACTAATGGTATAGTACTTAGCTCCTCCTTTCAAATCTCCTAAATCTTTTTTGGCATTCCCTAAACTAATAGCGGCGTTGGCCATTCCAAGGGTGTCATTGATACTTTTTGTCAAGTTAAAGGCTTCTGTCAAATACTTTTCTGCATTCGCAATTTCTTCGAGTTTCATATAACAGATTCCAATGTTGCGATACAATTCGGCTTTTTGCTTATACGATTTAAGATTGCTGGCGATTTTAGCCCCCTTAAAAAAGCACTTAATCGCTTCTTCGAAAGCATTATTATCCATTGAGTTAACTCCTTTCACAAACATCAGCCTACTTTCGCATAAGAATTTACCTTTCAATTTGTTCTCATCAAAACGGAAGGCAATTGAATCTGATACATCTCGAAATCGGAGAGAATCTAAAATATAAAACTTCCACAATTCGATGTCAGAAGCAGCATATTTTGAAGTATTTGCTTTGGCAATACTTTCTACTTTAACAACAAACTGATCCTTTGGAATATTCTTTAGTTTCGATGTTAGAGTAGTTAAGGGCTGCTGAGAGAAGCCAGATAAGCTCAATAAAATGATAGTAGTACTTATGGTTATTTTCAGGAAGTTCACAGTGCCAATTTACTAATTAAGAATTTATCTTAGTGAAAAGTAAGGAAAATAGTGCAAAAAAACAATTCTTATCTATCTTTGTAGCGTAAAACTGCGCACGTGGTGGAACGGTAGACATGCCAGCTTGAGGGGCTGGTGCCTTCAGTGGTGTGCTGGTTCGAGTCCAGTCGTGCGTACAAAAATCAGAGTGAGAAGCAAAGCGAGAGTGATGTTCCGATCTCTGGTTTTTTTTCTTCACTCTCGTTCTCATTCTCGCTCTTGAAAAACTAGAGTGAGAAACAGAGCGAGAGCGATGTTCCGAACTCTATCACCAACCCTTCTCCCATTTCTGAGCAATTCTCATTGCAGTTTCAAGCATGTAGGGAGACCAAGATTCACTATTCCATGCTGAGTCTGCAAGGGAAGATTGAAATAATAACCGATTTGCTTCGTCAACGTTTTTTGCTTTTGTAAGAATCGATGAAAGCTCATTTTGCTGCTTGAATAGTTCTTCTGAACTAGGGATTGGGTTGTTTAAGACGTGACGAATGGCTGAAAAATCATTCTTTGAAAACAGTGTGTTTTGTTGATTAAAGGCTTCAACAATCGCTTGCATACGATCGAAATCGTCTTGAAAACGCAATTGTTCTTCAGGAGTAACAAGCGCTGTACCGAGCTGCTCTAGCACCACAAACTTGAGATTATCACACAAAGACAAGGATTTTTGCAATAGTTCGAACACTTCTTCGGGTACAGCATCGTCGTGGGTATCTCTGCGAATGTCCTTTTGAGGAAAAAGAGCTGATGTTTCCCAACTTCCTCCGGAAATATGAATTTCACGAACACGATTCAAGGGATATAAAGCAATTAAAGTCTCAAAATTGAGGTCGAAATTCTTCAGTTGACAATACAAATTATGTAGATCCAAAATGATAAATCCATTGACTGGCTCCAGCAATTGGTTCAAAAAATCGCCGTGTTGCTTTACTTCCTCTTTGGAATATGAAAAAGCAAGATTTTCAAGTCCAACTGGACATTCGCAAGCATCTTGAATGCGCTGTAATCGATCAATTCCGATGCGCAACGTTTCTTTGGTAAATGGCACCGCTATTGGTGCTCCTTTGTGAAAATCTTCCCCCGTCATGAACCCAAAATGTTCAGAAATATGATCGAATTGAAAATTAGAGGAAACTTTTTTTAAGTGCTTTAGCCAAAACTGTTGCTCTTCTGACCACTTTCCTGAAAACAAAGAAAAAAAAACGCCATGACCAATCAATCGTCCTTCGTTTCCGAATGTTTGAAGCAATTCCACAAACCAATCAGGAATGGATTTCACCTTGAATAAAGTATCAAACGACCATTCAATCGCTTCCACTTTTTCGGAGCTAAATAAAGGCAAACTTGCTTGCAGTAGCTGCTGATTAAGGTTACAAGCAATAGATGAATAAATCTTTTGATGTGGTACTAACCCATTCCGCATGCTGGACAGGGTTCTTTATGCTCCTTCTCGTTGGATTGCTTTGGCTTTTCTTTGCCCGAATTTGCATCCGTCTTTTGGCAAGCATAGCTAATCGCACCAACACTTATCGTAATGGCTATTGCTTTTAATAGGGACGGTTGAATTTTCATACTATTTTAATTAGCCCATTCCACATGCTATGCAATAATCTACGTTATCTGGATCGCAGACGTCAGGTGTTCCATCTCCATCACTGTCTTTTTTCGCCTTCATATCTTCCTTTGAACACGAAGTAACAAAGGTTGAAAACGCTGCAACAGTAATTCCCAGTGTTACGGCTTGCAATAAGTGCTTAGAAATTTTCATGATGAATAATTTGAATCAAATGTCTTATAAAAACTTTAGAAATGCAAGATTATTGCTTTCACTGTGAATAATTCGTCCAAATGATAATCTTTTTATCATCACTTGCTGATGCAAAAGACCTGTCATCAATCGCTACCAAGGAATTTACAGAATGTCGATGACCTTTATTCTTTAGATCTAATCGCTGCTGAAATTTCAAATCAGGGATGGAAAAAACCTTTATTGTTTTATCGCGCGATGCAGAAACCAAGGTATTTTCATTGAATTGCAATAATTCATAAATGACATAATTGTGCGCCATTACTTCACTCACTAAAACTTCGTCATTCACGTTCCATTTTCTAAGAATGGCATCTTTTCCTCCTGAGTACAATATCGTCGAATCAATTAGATCAAACAAAATGGACGTCACACCTTCTTTGTGCGCATAAAAATTATTGATTTCATTGTAAAAAGAAGTTTCCATTATCCGAATTCTTCCATCTTGACCAGCGATAGCTACTCTTGCTCCACTTGTATCCACAGACATCCTGCGAATTTTACCACAATTTAAGGGAATTGCTAGTACCTTTTCCAAGGTTGAAGTATCAAAAACGGTCACAATTCCATTTTCATCCCCCACATAAAAATGATTTTTAGGAATGTTTTCAGCGAAACAAAATATTCCTGCTTGCAAATTGTATTCTTTGGCCACTGTTCTGTTGGCAAGATCAACAATGTAGAGAAGTCCTGAGGAAAGGCCAGCCAATAACTGAGCACCTTGATTGATCACCTTTATGGCATAGACGGAAGCATCGAACTTTAGCGCAAACTTATCTTGTTCACCTGTGGAAATGTTCCAACGTGTTACAAATCTGTCAGCACTGGCTGAATAGATAAAAAGTTGATCGAACGACAGAGAATAGACAGCTGCACTATGGCCTGTAAACGCTCTTTCGTGATAGAATTTCATTATGCTTCGTCTTCGACTTCCATTTCGTCGCTCACTTGCTTCAAGCGCTTAGCGTAATCTTCTGGCATGAATTCGAAGAAAGTATCCCCGCGCAATCCAAGGCGCAAACATTCTAATGGAATCATTTCATTTGGACCGATATTTCCCAAGTTAACTTCAGCACCGAACAATTTAATGAACCATACTTGTTGATTTTTTTGGGGTGCTTCCCAAAGAATTTTTTCAGGAGCAACTTTCGCTGTAATTCTATTAATTAAAATGGTGTGAGCAGTTCCATTTGATCGAAAAACGCCAACATTTCCTGCTTCTCTTCCTTCCGCAATTACTTTCCAACTGCCAGCTTCCAATTCGGTACGCATCATTTTGATCCATTTAGCAGGAGAAATTAAGATTCCAGCATCTTTTGAACCAACTTCAGAAAGGACCGTTTTTTCTTTTGAAAGTCGATGAATTAATTCACATTTCTCATCGTGATTGATGATGATTGAACCATCCGAAATTTCAGCAACGTCTAATTTATATTTATCTAAAAGACGAACGTAATCATTGAATTTACCTCTCGCATAAAATGCTTCAAACAAGGTTCCGCCAAGGTAGGGTTTAATTCCTGCTTCCTTGTACAAGTCAATTTTTCGTTGAAGGTCATTTGTAACATACGATGTTCCGAAGCCAAATTTCACTAAGTCAGTTAAATGACCAGATGCCTCAATAAAGTCTTCTACTTCTCTGAAGCCTAAGCCTTTATCCATCATCATTGTCACCCCTTTTTCACGTGGTTTTTCACTTCGTGCGGGAATGTAAGGTAAGTCAAAATTCATCTTATTCAATTATTCTAATAAATGATTCAATTTCTTTTAGTGCAGGGTTGATTCTAAACAACTCTTTTGCATTTTCTTTATCAGCATTCACACAGTTAGCGAAAATCACTACTGCTAATTCCTTATTGCCTGATAAATACAATAAATTAGTTTGCAGAATTTCTGCTATTTTATTCTCTCCAACGTTTGCAATGAAATCGTTCACAAACTCTAGCGCATCAATGATAGATACTTTTTCGCACAAAAGCGTCACATAATCTTCCAAACATTCTTCATCCGAAGGATCCAAAGCCAATGCCAACTGAAAATACTCGATAGCAGAAGTATAGTCTTCCACTTTTTCGTAAGCCTCAGCAAGAACGTGATAAATACTTGCGTTTTCAGCATCCAGCTCAGCCGCTTTATGCAATAAACTCAAGGCTTCTCGTGTATTTCCTCTCAAATCCTCTACGATTCCAAGGCCCAACCAAGCGTCTGCATTATCTGGTGCTAAGTCTAAACTTTTGCGGTAATACAAGGTTGCATTATCGAGGTCATTGAGCTGTTCATACGCTTCGCCAATATAGCAAAACGCCATAAAATCTTCACCATCTACTTCGATGCATCGCTGAAAATTTTCGATGGCTTCGGTGTATTTTTCTTGCGCAAGTAATGTATTTGCCAAGTTAAAAAAAACGGGTCCAAAATCTTCGTTGATGACAACACAATACTCGTAAGCAACTACTGCTTTGTCGTATTTCTCAATTTTGGTATATGCATTTCCGAGGTTGTACCACGCTGTGAATGAATACGGATTTTCATCGATGTAATCTGAGTAGCACTGAATTGCACTGTCGTACTCACCTAGTTGATCGTAGCAGAATGCTATTTCATAAATGGCCCCTTCGTTAAAAGGGTTGAACTTAATTGCTTCTCGAAGAACAGCCACGGCAGCACGGTAATCGCGAAGATTTTCGTGTTCCATAGCAAGATCTAGATAAATTTCATCTCGGTCTTCTGGTTCTGAAACTGCTAGGGCTTCTTTAAAAAATTTGATGGCATTCTTACTGTCTTTAATTTGACTGAATATGGACGCTTTAGTGAGCCAAAACTCAACCGATGGCAAATCCATTTTTTCAATTTTTGCAAGAATGTTTAAAGCTTCACGCAACTGGCCCATTGCAGCAATAGCCTGTGCTTTTCTCAAGTGAAAAACTTGATAGAAAGAGAATTGTTCAATGGCATAATCTGCACATAATGCAGCTTTTTGATATTGACTATTCATCAATAAATGATCGAGTAGTATTTCAAGGCGATCTGAATCAAGGAACCCCATTGATTCGCCAGTGAGGTATCTTTCGAATGATGCTAGATCTTCGTTGAGATATCCTTCCATATAATCATCATCCTCTTCAAACATGGTTCAAAACTTTGAGTTCTAAATTAACCGAAAATCGATCGAATGTTAAACATCCAACGTCAAATTTATCAACAAAGTATTAACATCCCCAAATAAAAAATGTTACAAATTCTATTTAGGGATGTTTCAATGACTATTTTCCTGATCTTTTACGCTCGTTTTCTTTCAAGAAGATTTTACGGATTCGTAGACTTTCTGGTGTTACTTCAACGTACTCATCACCTTGAATGTATTCCAAACATTCTTCTAAGCTAAAGATTTTAGCTGGTGCCAAACGAACTTTTTCATCAGCACCCGAAGAACGCATGTTCGACATTTTTTTGGTTTTTGTAACATTCACACACAAATCACCTGCACGAGAGTTTTCTCCAATTACTTGACCTTCGTAAATATTTTCATTTGGATTAATGAAGAATTTACCACGATCTTGTAAGTTATTCAGCGAGAAAGGGATTGATGTTCCTTGTTCCAATGAAATCATAGAACCATTTTGACGACCTGGAATATCACCTTTGTAGGGTTGGTACTCCAAGAAACGGTGCGACATAATTGCTTCACCAGCAGTTTGTGTCAACATATAGTTACGCAATCCAATAATTCCACGAGAAGGAATTTGGAATTGAATGATCATTCGAGCACCTTTTGGTTCCATGTTCGTCATTTCACCTTTACGCTTTGTCACCGCTTCTACAGCTGTTCCAGAAAACTCTTCAGGTAAGTCGATCGTCAATTCCTCAACTGGCTCACATTTAACACCATCAATTTCTTTCAAAATTACTTGTGGTTGACCCACTTGCAATTCATACCCTTCACGACGCATCGTTTCAATCAATACTGATAAATGCAAAACACCACGACCAGCAACGATCCATTTGTCTGCTTTATCCGTATCAGAAACACGCATCGCTAAGTTTTTCTCTAGTTCTTTTTGCAAACGTTCTTGGATATGGCGAGAAGTTACCTTCTTACCTTCTTTACCAAAGAAAGGTGAATCGTTAATGGAGAACAACATATTCATCGTTGGCTCATCAATTTTGATCGATGCCAATGGCTCTGGATTTTCAAAATCACAAATAACATCACCAATTTCAAATCCTTCAATACCAGTTACCGCACAAATATCTCCTGGTTCAACAGAAGCCACTTTACGACGCTCAGTACCGTCAAAAACAAACAATTCTTTCACACGGTGCTTTTCTTGCGATCCATCACGCTTCGCTAAAATTATTTGCTGATTTTCTAGTAATACACCACGATTCAAACGACCGATAGCAATACGACCAACATACGTAGAGAAATCTAGCGACGTCACTAACATTTGAGTATTTCCTTCTGCAATTACTTTTGGTGGAAAGTAAGCTAAAATTTGGTCTAACAACTCAGTAATGTCTGTTTTTGGTTGTTTCCAATCCGTTGACATCCATCCATTTTTCGCAGAACCGTATATCGTTGGAAACTCTAATTGTTCTTCGTTTGCGTCCAATTCGAACATCAAATCGAATACTTTTTCATGTACATCATCAGGTGTACAGTTATCCTTGTCAACCTTATTAATTACCAATAACGGTTTTAATCCCATTGACAAAGCCTTACCAAGCACAAAACGTGTTTGCGGCATTGGTCCTTCAAAAGCATCTACTAATAAACAAACACCATCAGCCATGTTCAAAACACGTTCCACTTCCCCACCGAAATCGGCGTGACCAGGAGTGTCGATGATATTAATTTTTGTTCCTTTATATGAAACAGATACATTTTTTGAAACGATTGTGATTCCTCTTTCACGCTCTAGATCATTACTATCCATGATCAAATCTCCAGTTGGGCGATCACGTTCATTCAGTACCATTCCTGCCTCAATCATTTTATCAACCAAAGTTGTCTTACCATGGTCAACGTGTGCAATAATTGCGATATTTCTAATTTCCATTTGTATTAATTCTTAAGATTTTTTGAAAGGTTTCCCAAAAGTTTTTCTAGCACCAGTTTTATCTGAACTTCTGTCAGCGCTTCTATCTGAAGTTCTCAATCCGCCAGTTTTACCAGCATCTGAACTTCTTTTTCCGAAGTCGCCACCACCTGATTTACCGTATTCTCTTCCTCCAGCTTTTCCGTATTGACCACCACCAGAAGATTTACTTCCATAGTCGCTTCCACCAGATTTTCCGTAAGAAGAAGAGCGGCCACCTGAACGTCCGTCAGATTTACCTTTGAAGCTTCCTCCAAAGTCACCACCACTGCGACGGTTTCCTCCACCACCTCCATTTCTTGCAGGCGCTTTTTCTTTGGTAACTTCAATGCTTACGTCGTTTCCTTCATACGAAGTTCCATTTACCGTTTTCAAGATATTATCTACATGCTCGTTATCAGCATCGAAAAATGCAAAAGCTTGCATAATATCAATTCGACCAACAGAAGTAGATTTTAAACCAGTTGCATCACAAATCAAACGTAACAAACCACCCGGATTCAAACCATCTTTACGACCAAGATTAACAAAGAATCTTGTTTTGTTGGTGTCTTCTCTACGCTCTCTTCGTTGTTCACCAAAAGACTCTTCACGATCACCTCGCTCACCTCTTTCGCGATCGCCTTTACCAGCACTCGCATTTAAATCACTTGAGTGCGAATAATAATCAATGAATCGATAAAATTCTGCATACACAAAATGCTTGATCACTTCTTCTTTCGACATCGTTTCAAAACCAGCATATATACTTGGTAGGAATTTTTTGATATCGTCTTCTTTTACTTCAATGCTGACAATTTTGTTGATTAATTTCATCAACTGGATTTCACATATTTCTTCTGCATTTGGCACATGTCCAAGTGTAAAAGAAGTACGCATTTGACGTTCGATTGCTTTAATTTTGAATTGCTCTTTCGTATTGATCAAAACTAACGATTGCCCTGTTTTACCTGCGCGAGCAGTTCTTCCAGATCGGTGCGTATAATTTTCAATATCGTCAGGCAAATTGTAATTAATTACGTGCGTGATGCTATCAATATCAATTCCACGCGCAGCAACATCAGTTGCTACAAGAATTTGTAAATCTCTTTTTCTAAAACGATCCATTACACGATCACGCATTGCTTGGGTTAAATCTCCGTGCAATGGTTCTGCATTGTATCCCTCTTTTGCTAATTTTTCAGCTACAGAAGCCGTTTCTTGACGCGTACGACAGAAAATCAAACCATAAATTGATGGATTGAAATCGATTAAACGTTTCACTGCTTCGTAACGATCTCTTTCTTTCACCACATAATAAAGGTGTTCAATGTTCTCGTTACTTTGATTTTTATGACCGATAGAAATCTCTAGTGGTTTGTGCATGTAATTCTTCGCAATTTCAGCCACTTCTTTTGGCATTGTTGCAGAAAACAACCACACGTTTTTAGTTTCGGGAGTTGTTGAAAGAATGGCATCAATATCTTCTTTGAAGCCCATGTTTAGCATTTCGTCAGCCTCATCAAGTACTACGTACTCTACTTCAGACAAAGAAATTGCTTTTCTGTTGATCAAATCCATCAAACGCCCTGGCGTAGCAACAATAATTGAAGCTCCTTGTCTGATGTCTGTAATTTGTCGACGAATGTCAGCCCCACCATAAACGGCTACCACATTGATATTCAAATACTTTGAAAAGTTGGTAAGATCTCGTGTAATTTGGAGGCAAAGCTCCCTAGTTGGGCAAATCACTAGACCTTGTGGTCTTTTCGCGTGATTCTCAATGTTGTTAATCAATGGAAGTCCGAACGCTGCGGTCTTTCCTGTTCCTGTTTGAGCTAATCCAACTAAGTCACTATTTTCACCTAAAAGGTGTGGAATGGCTTGTTCTTGGATGGGAGTAGGTGCTGTAAACCCCATGTCTTGTAACGACTTCAGCACTTCACTCTTTAGCCCGAGTTCCTCAAATGTCATCTAACTATTTTAAAATTGAGTGCAAAGATACGCTTTTTAAGTTGATAACCTATAGAAAAACTGTTGAAAACAACAAAGTATGTTAATTTTCAGCACTTTCCGAGTTGGAAATCGGAGTTGGAGCAGATGGAATTGGTTCTTGAACGACCACTTTTTGCACGATGGATTCTTCTGTCGACTCTACTACTTGATTTGGAGTCTGATTTGGGGATTGAACGTGTGGATTTCTAGGTGGTTCGAGCTTAATAGAATCATTCAGTTCAGTGGAATATTGATCTAGTGGACGTTGAATTTCATTCGTGGTATCGCGAATTAGACCTTCTAAATTTAAATCTCCTTTAAAATCACCTGCCGATTTCTTGATTTCAGTTTGAATTTCACTTGAAGCATCTTTGATTTGACGAATCGTAGATCCCATTGTTTTCGCTATACCGGGAATACTTTTCGATCCGAAAAACATTAGAATGAATGCCAGAATAACTAGCACTTCAGAACCCGCAATATCATTTAAAAACAAAAGCATTGCTACAAATTTACAAAGTCTAGGTCAAAATGAACCAATCTTATGGATTTTTAACGAACAATTGCTTAATATCCTGCCTTTTGCGCTGGATACGCATTCATAGTTGCATTCGCTGTTGCTACTAACTCATTGTTCTGATTACAAACAACTGCCTCCATGAAAATGATTCTTTTTCCTGCTTTCACCACTTTGGAAGTCGCTGTCAACACATCATCTTTTCTTGCTGGAAGTAAAAAATTTACTTTCATCTCAACTGTAGAAACAATTAAGAGGTTTTCAACTACCAACGAAAGAGCACCTACTCCCACCGTTGCATCACACAATCCTGCAATTGCACCACCATGCGCTGTGTACGGAGTTGCCAAAACAGATGCTCCAATTGGCATGGTGTAGTTTACGATTCCTGGAGCTAAAATCTCAAAATGCATCCCAGTCATTTTTCCGTAGTAGTTGTGTTCTACGTAAAGTTCAATCAATCGATTTGAATTTAGCTTATGCATTTTCAGCCTGCTTTAATTGAACATTGAGACTACTTTCCGGAAATAGAATTCCCTCTTTAGGCAACTCAATCAAAATACGTTCATTGATATCAAATTGAACAGTTCCAAGATCTTCGGTATCGACCCAAGCGCGCAAGGTGACAGCTACTCCATCACTTTTCAGTTCATGCACTGCTGCCATTGGTTTAGGTTCGCTTAAAACACGCTCATCTTCGTTGACAATTTTTAGAAGCACCTCTTTCACAAGTTGAATATCATTGCTGTAATCCACTGTAACCATCCAATCCACTCTTCGTTTGGTAGCTTTGGTATAGTTGGTTAGTTTATTGTTGGCAATCAATCCATTTGGGATGATAACTACTTTATTGTCAGAAGTATATAAATACGTGTTAAAGATTTGTATTTCACGAACTACCCCTGTTTCTAATTGTGTTTGAATTTGATCTCCAACTTTAAATGGCTTTATTGCTAAAATCATCACTCCCCCAGCAAAGTTTGACAAGGTTCCACTAAACGCCATACCTACCGCTAATCCAGCTGCTCCTAACAAAGCAACAAAAGAAGTCATTTGAATTCCTAGTTGTCCGAAAGCAGTCAACACCACCATCACTTTCATCACCATTGAAAGAAAACTGCTCAAAAATGTCACCAATCCTTCATCAGTTTGACTTCTTCGTAACAATTTTTTTATCCACTTCGAGATGAATTTTGAAAGCCACATTCCAATGATCAAAATGACGATGCAAAGCACCAAATTAATTCCCATTTTTGCCAAATACTGGTTCAATTCTCGTGGCTCTACTCCAAAAATTTCCTTTATCCAATCCATGCTGCAAAGCTACACAAAGATTTAGATTTGCTGAAAAAAGTCAATCCGCAATTATTGTTTTATATTTGAAATATGTTTTTTGTATTGTCGAAAATATTTTTATTTCTTTTTTCACCTGCCACGTGGATTATGGTGTTTCTACTGCTGGCTTTATTTTACAAAAAAGAAAAATGGAAGAAAATTTTTCGATGGACAAGTCTCGGGATGATACTTCTGTTTTCGAATAGCTTTATTTTTCTGGAATTGTGTCGCATGTGGGAAGTTCCAGGTAAAAATATAAAAGCGGTAGAACATTATGACGTGGGAATTGTGCTCACAGGAATGGCAGAATACAACACTACTACTAAAACCCTTAGCATTCGACGTCAAGCAGACAGGATTTGGCAAGCAGTGAATTTATACCACGAAAAAAAAATTGACAAAATATTGATCACAGGCGATCACGGATATGTGAGCGACAGAGGCTTGCATGAAGCTATTCAATTAAAGAAAGTTCTAGTTCACTGGAAAATTCCCTCCACAGATGTTATCACTGAACGCAGTTCTCGAAACACACATGAAAATGCTGTTGAAACAAAAAAAATATTGGATCGGTCCTATCCTCACCTCAAAAAAAAGCTCTTAATAACTTCTGGAACTCATATGCGAAGAAGTCTAGCCTGCTTCTCTAAAATTGGAGTAAAGTGCGACCCTTTTTCGACGGATTTGCGCTCAGGAAGTGGCGGATCTTACTATTGGGATCAATATATTATTCCTAATATTGGAACAATAACCGATTGGAATGTACTCACCAAGGAATGGTTTGGCTATTTGGTCTATAAAATTGTTGGCTATGTTTGATCTGAAATATAAAAGAATCCAATTTCGACTCTTGTTTGTGTTGGCTGTTCTATTTGGACCTCAGTGCTCCGTTGATTTCATTTATGCTCAAACCAAGGAAAATAAAAAAATTGACATCCTAATTAAGAAAAGTCGAGCTGCCTTAGACACCGGAAATTACATTGCTACGCGACAAAATGCACAAGAAGCCTATCTTTTGGCAAAAGAAGAAGGCAATGATGAAAAACAGGCAATTGCTAATAATTACATCGGTATTTCACATGAACTGCAAGGTGAGTTTGCTGAAGCTATAGAATATTATTTGAAAGCGTTGGGGATTCAAAAAAGAATTAAAGATACCCGTAATATTTCTTCTACTTATACGAACCTTGGACTTGTCTACTGGACGCAGAAGGACCTCAAAAAAGCACTTAATTATTTCAATCAATCCCTTAAATACAATAAGCTGAACAACGACACCAATGGCATGTCGAGTTCGTACAACAATATTGGGTTGATCTACATGGATTCAAGCAATTATGAACTTTCAGCCACTTATTTTCTGAAGTCAATTTACTACGATTCTATCACTGGCAACAAAAATGGTATTGGAAGTTCGTACAATAATTTAGGGTTAATATTTAGAAAAGATAAGGATTATGTTACGGCAGAAAAATACTTCCGTTTAGCAGTTGCCATCCATAAAGAAAGTGGCGATAAGTATGGTTTGATGAATTCCATCACAAATCTAGGTGTGCTTAAGGAAGATAAAAAGGATTTCGCTGAGGCAGAAAAGTTTTACCAATTAGCATTAAAAATCGCACTCGAATCTGGCAATAAAAACCAATGCAGAGTGGGCTACAAATCTTTGTATTCGCTTGCTGAAGCTCGAGCTCACCATGCAGATGCGTTGCAGTACTACAAGTTAATGTCGCTCTATGCAGATAGTATTGCTAATGATGAACAACTTGTAAAGCAGACGGAAGCTGAAATGCAATTTTCATTTGATCAGCAGACGGAAAAAACGAAATTATTACAGCAAAAGGATGATCTAATCAACGAACAAGCGAGACAGCGATTAATTTGGTGGATTATTGGGATGATTATTTTTGGAATTCTAATTTCAGTGTTCGCATTGATGATCAATAAGCGAAGAAAGTTAGAAATGCATCAGAAGGAAATCATTGCTCAAAAGAATCAAGAGATTTTAGATTCTATTCAATATGCAAAACGCATTCAGAATGCAATTTTGCCCACTGAACAGCAATTGAACGAATATCTTTCCAATTACTTCATCTATTACAAACCGAAAGACATCGTTGCAGGTGATTTTTATTGGATGGAAAAAATTGGTTCCAAAATTTTAGTGGCGGTAGCAGATTGTACTGGTCACGGGGTTCCTGGAGCACTTATTTCTGTGGTTTGTCATAATGCGCTCAATCGATCAGTACGAGAATTTCATCTGACAGAACCTGGCGAAATTTTAAACAAAACTCGCCAATTGATTCTTGAGGAATTTATGAAGAGTGACGAAAAAATGAGAGATGGAATGGACATTTCACTTTGTTGTCTTGATGTCACAAGCCTAGAATTGAAATGGTCTGGCGCAAATTCGCCTTTGTGGATCAAACGTCACGACAAAACGGAGCTAGAAATTTACAAGGCCCAAAAACAACCAATTGGTTATTTTGATGTGATAGAAAACTTCACTACCTTAAATTTTCAGTTGCAAAAAGGTGATGCGATCTATTTATTTTCTGATGGTTATGCCGATCAATTTGGTGGCCCCAATGGAAAGAAGTTAAAATCGAATGGGATGCGAAATTTAATTCTCAGCGTATCAGAAAAATCCATGTCAGAGCAAAATACTGCATTTGACACCTACTTCGAAAATTGGAAATTAAGCCATGAACAAATTGATGATGTGTGCGTCTTTGGATTTCAGGTGTAACTGAAAATAACACTTAAAACAGCTTCCTATCCTCTATTTTCCTTTTTTGCCTTTTCCATCATTGGATTGCGGCCCTTCTTCATCGTATTTTCCAGAACTTTTCGTTCCTCCAATATGTTCGGTTTCGTTTCCGTTGGCATCGTATTTAAATTCTTCAATCACAACACCTTTTTTGTAAAGCGCTTTGCGTTTCACTTTATCATCTGGATAGCGTTCTTCCCACCATCCTTCAGGAACACCTTTTTTATACACTTCTAAGGTCTGTACAAACCCTTGGTAGTAAAACGTTTTAAATTCACCTTCACGCACATCCATGTTCCAATGCTCAGTGCGCAATAACTTTCCATCATCGAAAAAATATTTTGCTTCTCCATTGCGCTTTCCTTGCTTATAACTGATTTCATCCAGCAAAACACCTGTAATAGCATAATGTTTAAATACCCCATCCATTAAGCCATTCACATAGGGAATTTCTTTCTCGATACGCGATTTAGAATAAAAAAGTCGTTTTGTGCCATTCAAAAGGCCATTATTGTATAACTCAAATCGAGAAGTATCACCATCTCTTGTCAACCAAACTTGCTTTCCATGTTTTTGTCCGTAGGCATAGTTTTGCTCCCAAGCAATTACATTTGTTGTGTCAAAATAATAGACCCACTGACCGTTTTCTTGTCCTTGAAAATGATTTTGAATCACTTGTGGGCAGCCAGATTCGTAATACGTGGTATCAATTCCCACTTGCAATCCTTTGTCGAAAGAAACTTTTCGTTCCATTCGTCCATTTTGGTGACAAGTTTCGCAGGTTCCAGAAAAAGGCAATCCCATATTTCCACTCACCACCAACTTCGAATCTTCATCGAAAACAAGTTTATCATTGCAATCTACTACGCCAGGTGTTTTACCACATTCCCACTCACCGTAGCGACTTCCACCAGCTTTAGCTGAGCGCACACAACTTGCTTTTTTCACTTCTGTGATTTGTGCGTAGGTAAAAAATGCCCCTACCAAAAATCCTACTAAAAATGCATATTTCATATCTTAACTTTTTAAAATCTTTGCTAATCCGTCTCTCATGAATGGGTGAATTTCAACTGATTTTCCACTAATTCCATCATAAGCCACTAATACCGATTTCCCTTTTGCAAAAATGATTCCATTAACGGTCAATTCATAACAAAGTGTAAAACTTTTAGTGCCAAGGTGTTCGCAAAACACAGTAATTTCTGGAGAATCTCCCAAAAGTACTGGTCGAATATACTCTACTTCATTTTTGGCAAGAACAGCAGTATTCACTTTCCAATCCCAATCAACACCTAATAACTCAGCGAAATAGTGAATTCGACCCATCTCAAAATAGCTGAAATAGATATTGTTGTTAACGTGTCCCAACACATCTAAATCAGAGAATCGAACTTGGATTTTTGCTGGTTTAATCATTGCTATCGAGTTGCTCATAAATGGAATTATTGCTGATAAATTCGGGTACAATTTCCTTCATTTTTCGCACAATTATGGTATTATCTTGCTGGTCGAATGAGCTAATTAATTCATCAATTCTTGTCAGTTGAACAATTTCTTCTTGACGAACCATTGCTTTCAAAATTTTAGGATGATGCGTAGGCACGGTATTCTCATTGTTGGCAAGCAATTCTTCGTACAACTTTTCTCCTGGACGCAGGCCTGTAATCTTAATCTCGATGTCTTTCCCCAATTCCAAACCATTGAGCTGAATGATCTTCTTCGCTAAATCAATAATTTTGACGGACTCACCCATATCGAAGACAAAAATTTCTCCACCTTCACCCATCATTCCAGCTTCCAGTACCAATTGACACGCCTCAGGGATCGTCATAAAGAAACGAGTTACTCGATCATCTGTGACGGTTAGTGGCCCGCCTTGTTCGATTTGCTTCTGAAACAAGGGAATAACACTACCATTGGATCCTAGTACATTTCCAAAACGAGTGGTGACAAATTGCGTCTTACCTTGCTCATTTGCTTTCTGTGCATAAATTTCAGCTATCCGCTTCGAGGCACCCATCACATTTGTTGGATTTACTGCCTTATCAGTAGAAATCATCACAAACTTTTTAACATTGAATTGTAAGGATAGATCAACGAGATTTTTTGTTCCCTTCACATTGGTAAGCACCGCTTCAGAAGGATTGTTTTCCATCAAAGGCACGTGTTTGTATGCCGCAGCATGAAAAACAAAATTAGGCTGATAGTACTCAAACATGCGATGCATGCGATCAAATGAACGAATATCACCGATGGCTACTTCAAAATCCAATTCAGGAAAATCGGTGCGAAGTTCATGTTCGATTTCATACATTGGACTTTCAGCCTGATCAAGTAAAATTAATTTTTTAGGATGAAATTTTGCAATTTGACGCACCAAACCACTTCCAATGGAACCAGCTGCACCTGTAACAAATATGACTTTATTGTCCAATTGATCTGAAATTCGATCCACATTCAACTGAATCACTTTTCTCCCTAATAGATCATCGATGTTGATGTTCCCAATTTGTCGGGAGGAAAATTCGCCATTGATCCAACTCTTTGGACTTGGCACTTTCCTGATTTTCACTCCTTTTTTAAGGCAGATATCGACGATTCGACTTCGATTTTCTTCATCAGGTGATTGAATGGCTAGAATTACGAGTGATATTTGTTCCTCATCTATTAACTGTTCTAGTTTTGATGTATTGTAGACCTTCGTACCTTCCAAAATTGCATTCGACAGTTTGGCGTTATCATCAATAAAACCAAGAATTTTATAATTCAATCGGCCATCTCGTTCGATCGTTCGTTGTGTAATTTGTCCTGAAATACCTGCTCCGTAGATCAGTACTTTTTCAATTTCCGTCTGCGATTTAACACTTTCCAGGTAAATGGCTTTTACTATAAATCGAGCAACTACCATCAAAAAAAAGCTAATTATAAACTCCATCAAAAGGACAGAAATTGGGAAAAGGTAAAATCCATCGAAATAATGAAGACGAACGATACCAAGAATACTGTAGGTGCCAGAACAAATTAGCAGGGCAAAGAAAATGCGCTGAATATCAGCGGTGGACGTATGTCGAATGATGCTTTTGTGGATGCGAAGAAGGTAAAAAACACACAATTTTACGCCGAAATAAATCAAAATAGATTTCGATAAAATTGCCCATTCAGCTTGAATAAGTGACTTATCTGCTTTTAAATCAAATCGGATGACGTACGCGAACAACAAGGAGAAAAAGGCAATGAACAAATCAATTACCAATATTATCCATCGTGGAGTTGCTACTTTAAACATGTGTTACAAAAATATAAACTTAATACTTATGATCGATCTTTCAATTTTAGGACGACTTTCATCCAAAAAGGCAAGTTATTCCAATTCATCATCGAGTAGTAGACATCTTTTGCCCCAAAATTCAAATTAAAATTCCTAACATTTTCTGCTCTGGAACCCCCGAAGTCAAATGTACGTTGCATGTCAACTGCCCATTTAATTTGATCGCCAACAATTTTATACATTGCTCCAGACTTCTTTGCCTCCTCGCTAAAAGCACTTTTAAGGTACAATACATGCTGATCATTTTCAACAAAAAAAGCACCACCTTGCAAGCTATTTCCCTCGAATACTGCAATCACCTTTAGCAAACCATTTTGCTTCAAAGAATGCAACAACTTCAATAAATTTCCCATTGATTTTTGATTCAAAGAATCAATTTTGGGACGAAGGTGCTCGTTCACAAAACCCCACAGTAAATCAACATCGTCGATTGTTTTCATTTCCAGTGTCGATTTATCAAACTTTTTAATCATCCGCTTGGAACGCTCATTTAACTCGTAATTTTCGCTAATTGTTTGAAATAAAAATCGTGAATTCTCTTCTGACTTATCGACTAATAAATTTGCGAACTTAAATCGTTTTTCGAGTAGTTTATATTCCTTTTCTTCCAATTGAAAATTGAATAACTCAGCGTAGCGATAAAACACTGGCGTGTAAATCATTTGTTGACCAAGTCGATTCAAATACGGAAGCGCCATTCCTTTTTGATAGTTTTCATCCACCAAAACACACCAATTCTCTGCAAGTTGATCTAAATAGCAGGAAAGGGAAAAAAATGATCCATTATTTTTGCGCACCAATGCATCCCATCGTTCTGTATCCATTTTATTTCGTTCAACGATTTGCATTGTTCAAACTTATAAATTGGTGAGTACTACTGTATTTCGCTATGTAATTCTTCAACTTTTTCGATGAGAACTGCGTTAAACTTTTGGGATGACCGATAATGACTAAGTGCTGTTTTCCTTCTCGCGCAAATTTTCGAGTAGCAAGTGGTAATTTTAAAGCAAAATAGCCATCCGCGCTCACATGATGAAGCGTCCTCCGTGTCAAAACTTCCCATTTCCTTCCCGGTTGTGCCACTGCTGTACCGTTACCTACCACTTTATGTTTTGAGGGAATTAAACGTCCCCAGCCATACAAAAACCAATAAAAAATAGGTGAATACTGCATTGTTGCAATCGGATATTCAGTCATTTTTCCGTGAACATCTTCCTCACAAATGTCGCTACTGAAAGTATAAGGATCACTGCTACGAACTGCTGAAAAATCGTACGAATAATGCTCCGTAAAGTATTTCATACCTGGCATAACGCTGCTGTCGATTTCCAATTTCAATTCTTCAAAAACAGCTTGTAATCGATCAAAGGGCTGAATGCACCAACCACCAGCACGAAATACTGTCGTTGAATAACCCAGTAATTCGTCTAGATAGTATTTGTATTTCCGAACGATATCAGCGCTTTCCTCCAAGGTAAAATCAGACAATTTATAACAGCCATCCACATTGATATTCCAAGCACCATTTTCAAACTTAACATTTTCCCAATGCGGATGAATATGCAGTTGTACGGAGTGCTTCTCTTCAAGAATTTGCGTTATTTGTTGCTTCACTGCTCGTAAATCTTCCGAAAGCTGGGGAAATTTCTCTTTCCACTTTTCCAAGGCAATTAAATAACCCACATCCACAAAAAAAGTCATTTGTGCTTTACCCCTCGCAATTTCCAATAAGTAATTCGTAGGTTCAATCATGCATTTTTTCACGGTTCCAGTTTGTTGCCCGAAGAAAAGCTCATAATCAAAAGTGAGGTAAATTTTCACAATGCGAATTTAATAAAAGAAAAGCTAGTTCCCTACTATCGGAGGATTACATGTTTATTTTTACTTTTATAGCATGGAAATTGAACGAAAATTTTTGGTGAACGCAGCGATTTGGTCAGCCCTAGATGGAATGGAAGCGAAAGAAATTACACAAGCGTACTTGTCGAAAAGCAAAGAAATGACGATTCGTGTGCGAATAAAGGGGACAAGTGGATATCTTACAATAAAGGGAGCAACGGAAGGCATTAGTCGCGAAGAATTTGAATACGAGATTCCAGTACTCGAAGCAAAACAGCTTATTGATCAATTTGCAGAAAAATCTATCTCCAAAGAGCGCTACGAAGTACCTTTCCAAGGTCACACCTGGGAAATTGACGTTTTTCATGGTCCATTAGAAGGACTCGTACTCGCAGAAATAGAATTAAGCTCAGAAGAAGAGCATTTTGAAAAACCAAACTGGCTTGCAAAAGAAGTATCAGACGATCTTCGTTATTTCAACTCCCATTTGATCGACACAACGTTTGAAGCTTTAAATTAAATCAATTACAGAGCTCCCCCAATCAAGAATAAACCATTCGTTGAATAATTCCATTGTGATTTTTTCTGGCCAATCGCTTTCATTTTCTGTTACCATTTCAAGCTCAAGGGCGAAAATGGATTTGAAATGTTTCTCAATAAGCGGTTCAATTTCAAGAAAATCTTCCTCAATCAAATATACATTGGGCTCAAGATTATCTTCTTCCGTAAATTCAATATCAGAATCACCCACTCTATTTGCCCATTCCCAGTATTTGTTGGTGTGACGCACTAGGATAAATCCTCTTTCCATTTCTTTCATAATCGTGATAAATTATTTTTCAATTGGCAAAAACTTTTTCTTTTCGAACGTAGACCATACTGCTTTTCCACCTCTGGATTGCGCCACTACATTGTCCCACTCTTTAATTCCATAGCGAAGCTCAAGGTACTTTTGCCACGATTCAGGTTTTAGTTTTTGTCGGGTGGAAATATAAACAATTGCTGTATCGCTCACAAAAAGCAACATTGCTTCTCTTTGGAAATTGATGCTCTCTCGGTATTTTAGCGCTTTACATTTTGGGCCAAAACAATCCAACCAATTGTAGAAGGCATTCATTGTTTTGAGTGAATCTTTGTATGTCCACATTAAAAAGGAAATGCTATCTACTTCGCTTTTAAGTGCTAATTTGACAATGGATTTGCTAGCAAAACGTTCAGGTAAAAAAGATGATTCGATCCATTGCAAAGTGCTTTCGGAAAGATTTAATTCAGTAACTAAAGACCTATCAAACAATGAACTCAAAGTGTCATCGACTTTAGAAAGGGTATCAATTTTAACGTCGTCGTTGTACTTTTCAGAACTCGGAATAACAGAGTTAAGGTCGATTACCTTATCTTTTTCTCCTTTACAAGATGTAAAAAAAAGTACTACTATGGTAAGAATTAAAAACTGTTTCATTTAGCACAAATTACGTCAAAATTATCAATAAATAGCACTGAGAATGGTAATTATAATATTGGCTGCTCGAATAAATTTAAAATGCGTTGAAATTCACTTTGAATCTTCGCTGAAATTTCAATCATTTCTCCTGAGTATGGATGTATAAAGGACAATTTTTCGGCATGTAACAACATTGTATTCATGTCAAAATGATCTAAAAACAACTTATTTTGCTTGTTGCAGCCATGTGGTCGATCGCCGATAATTGGATGAAAAATATGTGCAAAATGCTTACGAATTTGGTGCATTCTACCTGTTTCAGGATTCACTTCAACGAGCGAATACCTTGCTGTTGAAAATTTGCCTGACGGCAGCCCTAATTCAAACTGTTGAAGTGTTTTGAAGCGAGTAAGTGCTTCTTTTGTTCTGCCTTTTTCATCGGTAAGGGCATAGTCAATTGCTCCCTCTACAGCAGTATAACCTCTCACAAATGCGAGATATGATTTATTGACCTGTCTTTCCATAAACGCCTTTTGAAGCAGTTGATTTGTTTCTGTATTCAGCGCGAATAGTAAAACGCCAGCTGTTTTTCGATCTAAGCGATGCACTGGAAACACTTTCATGCCAATTTGATCTCGCAAAAGTTGCACGGCAAATTCACTTGCATCAGCTGCAATTGGTGATTTATGAACCAACAAACCATGCGGTTTATTGATGGCAATTAGATCATCATCACGGTAAAGAATTTCGAGCAAAGCTTATAATTTTCTGGCAATCATCAAGCCATCGCGGATGGGCAGCAATACATTTTCTACCCGCTTGTCTTCCTGGTTTTTTGTGTTGTAATCAACTATCACTTTTGTCTCTCGATCGAGCGATTCATAATCGTGCAATACTTTTCCTGACCAAAGCACATTATCAGCAATGATGTAACCGCCTTTTTTCACTTTATCGAATACCAAATCATAATACTGACAATAGCTTTTTTTGTCGGCATCAATAAAAACGATGTCCCACTCTTCCTCTAACGTTGGAATGATTGCAGTGGCGTCTCCAATCAAATATTCCACTTTAGATTGAAATCCAGCCTTTTCAACAAAGGTCTTCACTAATTCCTCTAGTTCTTCGTTCACATCAATGGTAAAAATTTTACCATCTTCAGTAAGTCCTTCTGCAAAGCAAAGCGCTGAATACCCTGTGTAGGTTCCAATTTCTAAAATACGACGGGGCTTAATCATGTGCGAAAGCATGCTCAACACTCTACCTTGGAAATGCCCACTCAACATGCGAGGATATAAAACTTCTGCGTGTGTTTTTCGATTTAGCTCAGCTAACACAGTTGGTTCAGCTTGTGTGTTTGCACAAACATAGTCGTCTAATTCCTCGGCTATAAATTCCATATTTAGTTTTTCACAAATTTAACTCGAATGATTCCTTTCGCAGTGGAAACGTTTATAAAGTACAATCCACTAGCCAAAGAAGAAATATCGATTTGTCCGTTTGCATTCAGGCTAGATTGTACAACCAATTTACCATTAAAATCAATGAGTGAAAAATGATCCAATTTCAATCCTTTGGTAGCAATTATATTGATTACATTTTCTGCTGGATTTGGATAGACCATTACTTGATCAGGATGAAGATCATTTAAACCTGCATTCAATAAATTATATTCATTGGAACTATAAGAACAACCATTTGGATAGGTAACTTGGCACGTGTACACACCCGAGGTTGTTGGAGAATAATATTGGTCATTTGCAAAAGGAATGATTTGACCATCTACTAACCATTGATACTCCAGACCCGCTTCGGTAACTCCAATAATTCCATCGATTAGTTCAACAATAGCTGGGTATTCAGTACCATAAATGCTGATAGTAAATTGAATTGTTTCAATCTGACCTGTCATCACATCCGTTACTTTCAAGGTGTACGTTGTTGTATTTGTTGGTGAAAAAGAAGCTGTTGGTCCAAACTGACCTGTCCCCACCCATTCATACTGTAAATTGGTAGATCCACCTGTTACATAATTTTGTCCATCCACTGTAATCGAACTTCCAATACAAATATTTAAATTCGGTAGTGGCAGCAAGACCATATCTTTTTTCAATATCGTAAATTCATCAGCAATTAAACCTTCAGAGGTAAGATATTTACCATCCAATCTGTTTTTCTCTATATCAATTACAAAAGAGCCCATTCCGCCAGCACCAAAACTCATCACTGGATGATCTAAGCTAGGAGATGACTCTGAACTACCAGAATTTCCACATACCACATATACTGTACCTTCAGGAGTTGTGTACGTACTATCTTTGATGTAAGCATTTCCTTGGGCAAAATTGCCATTTGTACCATTCAATATCATGGTAGCAGGATTGAAATCAGACGAAGATCCGTAATGACCTTTTATCAAATAACTTCGTTCAAAAACGTGGCTATGTCCACATACTACAAGGTCCATGTCAAATTGCTCAAGTAAAGGAACTACCTTTTCACGCATTGCATCCATTGCCAATTCATACCCATCATCTGAATCATGAGAACCCTTTGTGTAAGGCGGCTGGTGAAAATAAGCGATGGTAAATTTGCGGGTATTTTGCTGCAAATCTTGGGTAATCCAATCCTTCATCTGATTAATACCATCATAGGAGAACGTAAAATCGAACACTTCAGAATTTAAGGATAAGAAATGAACATCGCCATAATCAAAAGAGTAAAAAACTTCTAAGTTGGAAGCCACACCCCCACATTCTCCCTGCTCAGGAACTGTAACGATGTCGAAATACGGTCCTTCATGATCTTCTAGATCAATGTTTTGATAAGGAATTCCTAATAAAGTACTTTCAGACCACACGGAATTATAATCGTGATTTCCAGGTGATGGATAAAACGGCATGTATGAAAAAAGTTCTTTGAAACCAGCGTGACCAAACACCTTAGATTGGTATTGTTCGTCGGTGCCACTATCATACGCATTGTCGCCTAACCAAAGCCAAACATCTGTTCCTCTTGGACCAGAATAATTTTCGAAGCTAGTTCTACAATCTATTTGCCCTTGATTTCCGCGTCCAAAATCACCGATCGCCCATACTCTCGTTGGTACAGATGTGCCTGGAATTGGATGTGTTGTGAAATTATGAGTTGCAGCAAGACTAGGATAAATTACGTTTGTATTGCCTATTTTGTAGTAGTATTTTGTAGAAGGTAAAAGACCTGAAATTTTTACTTCATGCTCCGTTGTTAATGGAAGTTCCTCAGCAAAAGCAACTAAATTAGTGGAATCTGCACCGTACCATACACGCGAATTTGTTAGAGAGGCAGTTCTCCATTTCACAACAATACTTTCATGATTTACGCTCTGCAAATAAGGGCCTCTCAATATAGTTTGTGATTGTGAACTAAAAAGAAGAATACTAAAACAAAAAAGTAGCAGTGTTTTCATAATGTTTAAATTTAACACAAATGTACTTTGAATTGGAGTATTTGTCCATAAATTTAATGTTAATCATTTAAAAAAAGATTAACACCTCAATTAAAATTTTGCTAATATTTTTGTAATGTGATGATACAGCGAAAAAAATTTCTTTTATTATGTGTCCTTCTGTCTACTTTACTCCAAAGTGCTAAGCGTACATCTGATCCACATTTTAAAGAAGCGTCTACCGTAAATAAACAATATATCAAGCAATTAGATCAATTTGAACGACAAATTCAGGAATTTCAAGAAGAAGGAACAAAGAAAAAATTTTTACAACTTCGCAACTCATTTAAAACGTGCGAATACCTTCTTTGCTATGTCAACAATCAACTAGCAAAATCGATCAACGGACCAAATATCATCGTCAACGAATATGATTCCTTGAATCCGAATGAACAAATTGATCCTCATGGTTTGCAAGTGATTGAATATCATCTTTATCAACCTTCGGAAAATTCAAAAAACGAAATTGCAAAAGAGATTCAACTTTTAAAAAGCAGTATAACACAAATCAAAAACAGACATTTAAGGGAACAGAGGTCGGATTTCAAGCTTTTTAACACCCTCGTTTGGGATGCCTGGCGTGTTGAAATCATGCGTATTGAAGCACTTGGCATTACTGGATTCGATACCCCTGCATGTGGGAATGCATTGCCTGAAACAATTAGTGCACTGCAATCTCTGAAAAAGTTCATTCAGCTTTACAAAAATTCTATTCAAAAAAAAGAAAACAAGGAATTCAATCAATTGATCAACGCAGGAATTGAATTTATTGAGCAAAATTTGAACTTTAATGCCTTTGATCGCTTGACATTTATCCACGAGTACTTACACCCACTCTCAGAAAAAATCAATCATACTCGTGCACAATTAGGATTTGAATTTCCTTCCAACATTCGTCCCGTCAACAACGAAGCGGATCATCTCTTTTCATCGAATATTTTAAATGACACGTATTTCAGTAATTCTAGTTCTCCAGAGCGCATTGCACTAGGAAAAATGTTATTTAATGACACCCAATTGTCACTCAATAATACACGATCTTGCACTACATGTCACGACCCGGGAAAAGCCTTTACAGATGGCAAAGTGAAAAACAGCAATTTTGAAGAAACGAAAGAGCTCTTAAGAAACACACCAACGCTTATCAATGCTGGCTGGCAAACAAAATTCTTCTATGACTCACGCGTAAAAAATCTTGAAAAACAAGCCATCAGTGTCATTCACAATCCTGATGAAATGGGTGGTGACCTACAACAAGTAATTGAAAAAATCAAGCACAATGAAAACTATATTTTATTGTTCCACCTCGCCTATAAAGATAACATCAATGAATCAACACTGGTCAACGCAATTTCAGTGTACATTCAATCTTTGCGAGCGTTTAACTCCAAAATAGATCGTTATTTTAGGGGGGAATCAGAACTATTAAGCGCTGATGAAAAAGCTGGATTTAACCTATTTACAGGAAAAGCAAAGTGCGCTACTTGTCATTATTTACCGCTCTTCAATGGATTAGTTGCGCCTTATTTTATGGAAACGGAATCAGAAAAAATTGGAGTTCCTTCTAAGAAATCGGCACCAAAGGAGATCGACCCAGATCTGGGTCGCTATAACTACACCCACTTAGAGTTACATCGTTTTGCTTTCAAGACTCCTTCGCTCAGAATGATAGCGCAGACAGCACCCTACATGCACAATGGTGTGTTTGGCACCTTGGAAGAAGTCGTTGATTTCTACAATAAAGGTGGCGGTGCGGGACAAGGAATGGATTTTCCAGATCAAACTTTAGGTGCTGACAGTCTTGGATTGTCAAAGCACGAGCAGCAATCGCTTGTTGCGTTTCTAAAAAGTCTTTCGGAGTAGTTTATTTTTTCTCCTCCACTAACTTTTTGATTGATTTATCGAAGGTAAACAACCAATCATACATTTCATCTGTTCTAAAAACGCGTTCCAAAGCTCCGTGACTAGCGCCAGGATGCACTGTGTATTTTAAATTTTCACCACCATTGCATGCTCGAATTGCGCGCACAATTTTTTCAGATTCAGAGATAGGAACAGCTGTATCTGCGTTTCCGTGTTGAATCCATAAAGGCACTGTTGCTAAATCACAACCATCGCTAACATTTCCACCTCCGCACAATGCTACGGCAGCAGTTACCAATTCAGGGTAAGCGCCTGCAAAACCAAGTGTTCCGTAGCCACCCAAACTCATACCAGCAACATACAATCGATTGGTATCAGTGCTATACTTAGCGCGCACAGAGTCTAATACATTTTTCACTTTGGCAGGATCCCAGCCCTTTCCAGCGGGTGTTTGAGGTGCAATAACAATAGCAGGAATAGCACGTCCGTGCTCAATTTCTTTAATCACCCCATATTTCCTTACCAACTCCAGGGTAGTTCCCGAAAGACTTCTTCCATGAAGAAATATCAACACGGGAGGATTGTTTTGTAAAATGCTGTCAGCAGGCAATGAAAGCCAAAAAGGATAGGCTGCTTCATTAAAATGCTTTGTTAAATTAAGACTGGAAGTCGTTTTTGATGTAGTGTCAACTTGCGCAAAGGATCCAAAGGCAAGTAAACAAAACAATAGTTTAAAATAATTCATTGGAGCAAATTTAGTCAAAATAAAACAAAAAGTGACTTCGACAGGCTCAGTCACCTTTCTTGTACTTCGGCAGTAACTGGCTCAATGTGAATGTAGGATGAAAAATCTTTTTTTTGGGGAGGCATCAAGGCAAAAGTCCATATTCGCGAAGCAGCGAATATGCTTTTTTCATTCCATCTCTCCTGCTCAAGCGAGCTTGGCAGGGATTCGGAGGGATGTAGGATGATTGATCCGTTTGGGGGGGCGTCAAGGCAAAAGTCCATATTCGCGAAGTAGCGAATATGCTTTTTTCATTCCGTCTCTCCTACTCAAGCGAGCTTGGCAGGGATTCGGAATGAAAAAAGTCCATTCCAACATTCGTTGAAATGGACTTTTTGCTTGCGGAGAATGTAGGATTCGAACCTACGGTACCTTGCGGTACAACAGTTTTCAAGACTGCCGCAATCGACCACTCTGCCAATTCTCCGGGGCAAAAGTAGCAAAAAGTTAACGATTGCCAAATAAATATTGAAAAAAAATATGATTTTGATTTAATGAAAGAACAACAATCGCTGAACACTACACTTAATCAACTGAAATTCACACTTTAAGAAATAGCAACTTTTTTTCGTAATTGCGTTATTGAATTTTGTAATTTTACTCTATGATGAAACAGTTTCGCTACATTTTATTTGCCTTCGCCTTTGTTCAGTTTGCTCCTACAATGAGCTTTGCTCAAAACAAAGGAAAGCTGAGAAGTTACCTTGATTGTAAACAATTTTATAGTCATGAGGCTGGCAATTACATTGAAGTCTATTTTCAATTTGTTGGGCCATCACTTCATTACCTCCCGAAAGACAATGGATTAATCGGCGAAGTGGGCGTAATTTTAAACATCAGTCAAGGAGATTCAATAATTCGTTCAGATGCTTACCGCTTGGCAACACCCTTCATGAAAGATAGTATTGTAGAAGATTTTTACGACATGAAGCGCTTTGCTATTCAACCTGGAAATTACTCCCTCAATATTGAACTTTTTGATGTCAACGATAAATCAGAATCACTCAAGGCTTCTGTTCCCATTACAATTGAAGAATTGGCAGATGGCGTCTCTTTTTCTGACATTGAAACTGCAGAATTGATTTACAATTGTGATGGTGAATCTCCATTTTCAAAATCAGGCGTTTGTATTATTCCAAGATTGGCTACCTTCTATCCTACTGAATTAGAAAATATTCCAGTCTATTTTGAGTTGTACAATACTTCAACATTGGCAGATTCAGTCTTTGCAATTAAGCAATTTATTGTAGACGAAGCTGGCAATGAATTAACGGAGCAAACTGTTTTTACGCGACACCAAACGGCTGAAATTGTTCCCATTGTGAGAAAAGTTGACATTACGAAAGTGAAGTCAGGCAAGTACACTTTGAGTTTTGCATTGTTGTCAAAAAAAATGACAGAATTAGCTATTCAAACCTATGAATTTGATCGTAGTAATGATTTAGAGGTGAATCTCAGCATGGAAACCACCATTTTAGATCCCAATTTTCAGGCTTCTATTCCCGAAGACAGTATTGTGTATTACTTAGAAAGTTTGATACCGATTTCAGGTGCTTCAGAAATAAAAAACATCATTAAAACCATCAAAACGAAAGATGCAGATTTACAACGGAAGCACATTCAAGCGTTTTGGGTTACCACAGCGAAAGTAAGTGCTTATGATGAATGGCTGAGCTACAAAGAACAAGTTAAATTAGTAGAAGCACGATTTGGGAATAATTTCCAAGAAGGATTTGAAACAGATCGAGGACGTGTATACTTGCAATATGGATCACCGACTACGATGGTTCAAAAAGAAACTTCTCCTTCAGAGTATCCTTACGAAATATGGCAGTACAATCAAATTGGAAAGTTCAGTAACAAGCGTTTTGTGTTTTACAATCCAGATTTGGTAAATAATACCTACCGCTTGATTCATTCTGATATGATAGGTGAATTGAAAAACCCAGGATGGCCGCAAATGCTGTCAAAAAGAAATTCCAGCGCAGGAAATGTTGACAATCAAAATGAATTCCTTCAAAAGCAATATGGTGACAATTCAAATGATTTGTTTCGTCAATATTAATAGCTAATATTGCGGTTGAATGAAGGAAAAAATCGCAATTGTAATTTTAAACTGGAACGGAAAACACTTTCTTGAAAAGTTTTTACCGTCGGTAATACAACATTCTTCTGGAGCAAAAATTATCGTTGCTGACAATGCTTCAACAGACGATTCTCTCATTTTTATAGAAAATAATTATCCTGAAATTCAGTGTATTGCGATGACTGAAAACAGAGGATTTGCCGGAGGATACAATGAAGCACTTCAACAAATCGATTCCGAATTCTATCTCTTGTTAAATAGTGATATTGAAGTCACTGAAAATTGGTTAGACCCACTTATTGAGGTGATGAAAGATCCAGAAGTGGCTGGTTGTCAACCAAAAATTCTTGCTTTCGACGAAAAAAATCGATTTGAACATGCAGGTGCATCGGGTGGTTACCTTGACGCAAATTATTTTCCTTTTTGTAGAGGACGCATCGTTGATCAATTTGAGCATGATGAAGGTCAATACGACAATGTAACAGAAATTTTTTGGGCTACAGGAGCGGCACTGTTGATTAGAGCAGATTTGTATCATCAAGCAGGTGGATTAGACGAATCATTTTTCGCGCACATGGAGGAAATTGACCTTTGTTGGAGAATTAAGAAAATTGGTAAGAAATTCTTGGTTTGTCCAAGTTCGAAGGTCTATCATGTGGGTGGTGGCACTCTTCCTTATCAATCGCCAAGAAAAACCTTTCTCAATTTCAGAAATAGTCTATTTATGATTGCTAAAAATCATGAAGGCTGGCTTCTCCCCACTGTTTTTTGGAGGATGAGCTTAGATGGTTTGGCGGGTGTTCGATTTCTCTTTTTAGGAGAATTTAAGCAAATTTCTGCCGTACTTAAAGCCCATTTGTCATTCTATGGCAAACTTAGCACACTTCTGAAGCAAAGAAAGGAGATCCAAAAATGGTCTGCGGGACATCTTACCAATCAAACAGGGCTTTACAGTGGGAATATTCTTTGGGCACGCTATATCAAGGGAGTTCGAAAATTCAGTGATCTTAACCAACGCTTATTCAAATGATACTAGAGCAAAACTTCACGGAAGAGCAAAAATTTAGACAAGCTCTGTTGATTGCATTGATGATTGTGATCAATATTGGCGCTTTAACAGCTCTAATTTATCATCTCTTTTATGAGGAAGGTGTAAGCACTGATAATTTCACTAGGGCCACTATTATTTTCTCTGGATTGATGCCACTTATCATTACTGGCTTATTTTTTTTTCTTTGTCGCTTGAAAACAACTATCGACAAAGAAGGAATTATTGTGCGTTTTATCCCTTTTCACTTTAAAGCAAAAAAATATAGTTGGCGCGAGATAAAAAAATGCAATGTTCGCGAGTACAGTCCCATTGCAGAATATGGTGGTTGGGGAATTAAAGGAAAACTATTTAAAAAGGATTTAGCCTACAATGTTTCAGGGAAAATTGGTCTACAATTAGAATTTACTGATGGGAAAAAATTGCTCATTGGCACCTTGAAGCCAGAGGAATTGAAAGCATACTTAATGCAAATTAATCAGTACGTGGAATAATGTCATTTACTTTTCGAAAAAACGAAGCGCCAATTCATAGCTCTTCATTCCAAAACCAACGATAGAACCTTTGCAAACTGGTGCAATAAGTGATTCGTGTCGAAAAGATTCTCTCGCTGCAATGTTTGAGATATGCACCTCAACTACCGGGGTTGCAATCGCAGCAACACAATCACGCAATGCCACGCTGGTATGTGTGTACCCTCCAGCATTCAGAATAATGCCGTCCGCAGTCGATTGCTGCAAACAGTTGATTAGTTCCCCTTCTACATTAGATTGAAAGTAAAGCAATTCGAGATTAAATCGTGATTTTAGTCCCTCAAAATAATCCAAAAACGTTTCCTTGCCATATATTTGTGGTTCGCGCGTGCCTATGAGATTAAGATTTGGCCCGTTGACAATTAATATTTTCATTACATGACGATTTGGAACCGCTATATTAAGGATTTTGTTTCGTATCTGAAAATCGAAAAAGGCTTGGCCGAAAACTCGATTGCTGGATATCAGAATGATGTCTTGAAACTTCGTGATTTTTCTGAGCCACTAAATGTTAGTCCAGTTGATGTTACGCATAGCCAACTCAAAGAGTTTATTGCGGAATTGTACGATCTGGGATTAAGTGCACGGTCACAAGCAAGGATCATAAGCGGAATTAAACAATTTTATACTTTTTTATTAATCGAAGATGTCATTCAGGATGATCCATCTGAATTACTAGAAATGCCAAGAATTGGCCAAAAATTACCAGAAATATTAACCATCGAAGAAATTGATCAACTCATTTCTGCCATTGACATGAGTAAAAATGAGGGACACAGAAACAGAGCAATCATTGAAACATTGTATAGTTGTGGCTTGCGGGTAAGTGAACTTGTGAACCTAAAATTTTCTAATTTATACTTCGAAGAAGGTTTTATACGCGTGATAGGAAAGGGAGACAAAGAACGATTAGTGCCTGTAAATGCGGGCGTTGAAAAGGAAATTAATCTCTACAAAAATCACATCCGAAATCAACAAGACATCAAGCCTGGGAATGAGAACATCGTATTTTTAAATCGTCGTGGAGCGCAACTTACTCGTGTTATGATTTTCACAATCGTGAAGGATCTAGCGCATGCTGTTGGACTCAAAAAATCAATTTCTCCACATACTTTTCGTCATAGTTTTGCAACGCACCTCATCGAAGGCGGAGCCAATTTAAGAGCAGTACAGGAAATGCTGGGACATGAGTCGATCACTACAACGGAGCTTTACACCCATTTGGACCAGCGATTTTTACGAGAAGCGATTATTAGTTTTCATCCTAGGAATAAATGAGGTAAAAAATGGACAATTGAATTTAAAAAAAAACAGAGTGTGTTAATAATCATGACAACAACAATTTGATATTAAAGCTATTAAACAAAGAATAAATTTGCTAAAAGGCGAACTTGTTCGCCTTTTAGCAAATTTATTCTTTACCTTTAAACATTGTTTCCGCAAGCTGTATTCCTTTCTTGTTCAGAGATATCAAATAAAAGTGTGTAAAATAATTTACCTCTACCAAATCAGCATCTTTCAACATGTCAAGATGTTTTTTTACTGTTGATTTAGTGTACCCCAACACTTTAGTTAAATCAATGTTTCTTAAACCGCATTTATCTACAAACAAGTGAGCCACTATTTTAACTCTCGCTGGATGCGCTATTGCCCTTGCAGTAAGCGCAATTTCAATTTCATTTTCCAAGAATTTATTACTGTTTACAAAACCCATATTAATCCATTTTCCATTTAAGTTAATGAAAAAGTAGATTTAATACCAATGATAAGAAGATTTTTTTCTCTAAAATTTGGTTTGGTTAAACTTTAGGTTTGGTAATAAAGTTAAGAAATGAGCAAGTTCGCCTTTTAGCGAACTTGCTCAAAATGTTGACTTAAAAATGTATTAGAAAAAAAATAAAATGTCGAAAAAAATTCTCGGACTACTTCTCTACTTCCTCTAAAAAAAGCTCGAAAGCCTGCTTATAATCTTCCAACTTCTTCGATTTTTTCATCTTTTTAATTAATCGTTGTGAAGATTCAAAAACCAATTCAAAATACTCCCACAAATGGGTCATTTTTAGAATGACGTGTTTGTCGCCCGACAGCTGCTGAGAATATTCAAAAAGCAATTCATTGTGGAAGGCTTGAAACAATTCCATTCGGTTTTCCGGGTAGTTTTCAATATTTGCTTTTATCATCAAAGGTAAGCAGGGGTCTGAAATTAATCCTCGTCCAATCATCCAATGATTGATGGAAGGGAAACGATCGTTTAATTCTTTAAATTTTGATACTGTAGTGATATCTCCATTATAATAAAGTGTATGATTTGTATTTTCTACACATCGTTCAAAGGCAACTAAATCAACATCTCCTTTGTACAATTGCTTGCCTATTCGAGCATGAATTCCAATATTTTTTATGGGATACTTTTCTAAAATTGGGAAAACATCTAAAATTTCCATCGGATTTTCGTAGCCCATTCTCATTTTCATTGAAACAATAATGTCAGACTCATTGTGCACTCGATTTAAAATAGCATCAATTTTTGGAGAGTTGCAAATCAATCCTGAACCCATTCCTCGATTGGTCACCATTGGATAAGGGCAACCGAGGTTCCAATTGAGTTCAGTGTAGCCTAATTCTTTAACGTAATTAGCAACAAAAAGAAATTCATCCGCATCATTCGTAATAATTTGAGGAATTAGATTAACACCTACATTGTTCTTGGGATTTAAATCACGTTCGTAAACAGGCTTAATTTCAAACGTTCCGTTTAATCGCACATACGGCGCATAAAAGACGTCTATTCCCCCAAAATAACGCTGAAATGCATTGCGAAAACGATAATCAGTAAAGCCCTGAAGTGGCGATGAAATTAATGTACAATCCAACAATTAGCGTAAATCGAAATTCAATTCTCCTTTTCAACATTTAGCATCCAACTGATGCCAAACTTATCCGTCAGCATTCCGAAGTATGAATTCCAAAATGTGGTACTCATCGGCATGCTAGCCACTCCGCCTTTTGCTAAAGCGTTGTAAAGTCGATCTGCCTCCTCATTCGTGTTGGTGTAAATTGAAATTGAGAAATTGTTTCCTTGTTGAAAACCTGCTGACCATTCGCCTCCCACATCACTTCCCATCAACATGGTTTCTGCACTAATTGGTAAACTTACGTGCATTACCCGACGCAGATCTTCCTCTGAAGTTGGTTTTCCCGGACCGTCAGGCATATCGCCAAATTTTCCGATGTAGGGGAATTCTCCTCCAAATACTGATTTATAAAAGGTAAATGCTTCTTCGCAATTTCCATTGAAAGTAAGGTAAATATTTACTGTTGTCATGCGCTATTTATTTTCAGATAACTCTTTTAATCTATTCAATCCATTTGGAAACGCAGCTCCTAAATAATTCGCATGCCCTTCTGTAACATCTACTTCCACTTTTAGAAGTGCCCCAAACTCGTTTGTAATCAATTCATACTTTTCAAAACAACCTGTCCATTTTTCCGTTGTATCGTCGAGTGGCAATTCTTTTCCATCTTTTACCTCTCCAATATGCTGAAAAAGCACCATTTTATTCGGTACATAAAAAACCACATCGCTGTACATTCCACCAAAATCAGGAGACAAGAAATGGATGCGTCCACCTTGCTTTAAATCACCCGCATAGTAGGAACCTTGACAAAACGGGGCTGTCCACTCCTTGTAGGTTTCAACGTTCCACAATTTCTCCCAAATTTGCTCAGCTTCTGCATCGATTTGAATTTCGAATTTTAATTTTTTGAGTCCATTCACATAATTTTTCAAAATTGCCATGAAACCTCTCCATCCCATTTCAAAATTTGCTGGCAAGAAATCAGTACCCCCATCTTCAAATGATTCAATTCCTTCATGTTCGATTGTTACATTGGTGTAAATTCCATCTTCAACAAGCGTCCAAGTTACTAAACTCGTACCTTTTGTTTTTTCAGGATAGGTCCATGTATGTGCAAATTTTTCTTCCACTACTACCTCCCTCACTTCGCAAACATGCAAAAAATGCTTTGAAGTCGCTGATTCGTAAAATGAAAATTGAAATCCTTCTTCCAATTTTATCTCTGCGATGTTAAAATACCATTCGCGAAGCTGCTCTACTTTGGTTAAAGCCGACCAAACGACCGTCTTTTCTGCTTGAATTTTTCCAGTAATTTTTATCACGATAAATTAATTTGGTTAATTTTCTCCACCCTCGGATTCATCAATCGAAAGAAAAGTGGCGGAAACAATGCAATAATCATCATTCCAATATACCCTGTAGGCATCAAAGGTGATTCATCATGCGATTCAAGCACTTGGTATGGACGATCGGCTTTGTAGTGGTGATCAGAATGACGACTTAACTCAAATAACATTAGTCGACCAAAACTATGATTCGAATTCCACGAATGGATTCTTTTTACTGGTACATAGGTCCCGTTTTCTCTTCGATGACGAAGTAAGCCATAATGCTCAATATAATTAACCAACTCCAAAAGCAAAATGCCTTTAATTGCTACAATAATAAATTGAATCAGCACGTACCATCCAAAAACAAGGAAAATGGTCAGAAAAACAGCAAAATGTAAAATGGTGTAAAAAACCATCTTGTTACTAAAAGATAAAACTGGCTTTCGCATTATTTTCATTCGGGTATTTTCGATATCCCATGCTTGGAAATAACTTCCGATTTGAGAACGAAACCAAAATAAATAAATGGGCTCATTCTTTCTTGCCGTTGCAGGATCACTTGGTGTTGCAACATTGAGATGGTGACCCCGATTATGATAAGGCAAGAAATGATTTTCTAGTGAGGTAAGTAATAAAACTTCACCCAAAAAACGTTCGAACTTGCTATGCCGATGACCCAATTCATGCCCTACATTGATACCGATTACGCCACACATTATTCCCATTGCCCATGATTTAGCAATGAGGTCTAAAATCGATTCAACTTGTCCTACAAACGTCAAGAACCAAATTAAAAAACCTAATTGGATAGGTACTAGCAAGAATAAAAGCGCACTATAAAATGGATCATTCTCAGCTATTTCCTTTTCCGCTTCGTCAAAATTTTCCGAAGACTTTGGAAGAAAATGATCTACAATCGGCATGATTATGAAGTACAATATCAAGGGTGCAAAAGCCCAGAATCCTGTCGATAAAAAAGAAAATGCTACCGTTGCCGGCAAAAAGAAGATCGTTGTGTATTTAAGTTTTGAAATGCCTCGCATTCGATTTTTTTTAGACTAATTTACCATACAAATCGTAATGATCTGCACTTTCAACAAGAATATTTGCAAAATCTCCTATTCGAACGTAGGTATCTGATTTCTTCAAAAGAATTTCGTTGTCCACTTCGGGGGAGTCAAACTCTGTTCGTCCAATAAAATAATCACCTTCTACTCTATCGAACAAGGTTTTGTAAATTTTACCTACTTTTTGCTGGTTCAATTCATAGCTAATGCCCGATTGCAGCTCCATAATTTGGTCGCAACGCATTTTCTTCACTTTTGCAGTCACGTCATCTTCAAAATTATAAGCATGTGTATTGTCTTCATGCGAATACGCAAAAATGCCAAGTCTATCAAAACGACTTTTCTCCACAAATTCATACATCTCCTGAAATTCAGCTTCAGTTTCTCCTGGATATCCAGCAATTAACGTACTTCTCAAGGCAATTCCTGGAACTTTACTTCTAATTTCAGCAATTAAATCTTCCGTTTTTTCACGGGTGATTCCTCTGCGCATTGCTTGCAAAATCTTTGTGGATCCATGTTGCAATGGCATATCGAGGTAATTACACACATTTTCGCGTTCACGCATTACATCCAACACATCCATCGGGAAACCTGAGGGAAACGCATAATGCAATCGAATCCATTCAATTCCTTCTACATCTGCCATGCGATTCACTAAGTCCGACAAAGCTCTTTTCTTATATAAATCGAGCCCATAATACGTTAAATCTTGTGCAATCAACATAATTTCTTTGACGCCTTTTGCAGCTAAACTTTTCGTTTGTGCTACCAATTCTTCAATTGGCGTCGACATGTGTTTTCCTCTCATCAAGGGAATTGCACAGAAAGAACACGGTCGATCACAGCCCTCTGCAATTTTTAAATACGCATAATGATTAGGTGTTGTCAATAGACGCTCTCCTATTAATTCTTGCTTATAGTCTGCTTTCAAGGTTTTGAGCAAACGAGGAAGGTCGCGTGTACCAAAAAATGCATCCACTTCTGGAATTTCTTTTTCTAAATCATCTTTGTATCGCTCTGATAAACATCCTGTAACATATACTTTATCGACCAATCCGTCTTTCTTTGCCTCGGCATAACGAATAATAGTATCTATGGATTCTTGCTTGGCATTGTCAATAAAACCACACGTATTGATGATTACAATTTCGGAATCATCTTGCATTGCTTCGTGCTCAACATCAAAATTATTTGCTTTCAATTGGGCCATCATTACTTCTGAATCAAAGATATTTTTGGAACAACCTAAAGTAACAACATTGACTTTATTTTTCTTGAGCGTTTTTGTTTTCATAGTGCAAAGATAAGGGATTTTCGATTTAATTTTTTTTAAACTATTCTTTGCTGTTTAAGCTTCGGCAAAAAGTAAGAGAAAGATTTTATTCTAAATATATTCTTTACTTTTTTTTCATTGCCAAAAAAAAGTAACAAAAAAAGTCTAGAACTTTTACAAGGCCTTGCTGCGCAACGCAATAAAAATACTACAAGCGGTCCAAGGCTTCCCGCTTGCTTAACGCATTTTTCTTGCTAGGCTGTGCAAAAGTTCGATGAGAGATTCGCTCCGCTCATTAAAGATTTATACTTCGAAGTGCGATTTTTAGATTCTTGTTTTGAAGTGTGATTTCTAGGTGCAAAGCACCCTCACAAATTTCTCCAAGCGATAGACGATGATAGCTCCTCACTTTAATTTCATTGCAGAAACTAACCGAGAAAGAGTTAAGCACTCGTGGTTCTGTGAAGTGCAACGAAACAGAAATCGCCTAGGAGAAATTTAAAAAGCTGTTTTGCTTACTTTTTCAGCTTCGGCAAAAAGTAAGAGAAAGATTTAACTATTTACTTTTTTTTTAAAGCAGCTAATCTGATACACGACCGATGTTGCCACTTCAAGTAATTGGTATTATATTTGAAAAAAGAAAATCAAAAACAGATTATGAAAGCCTTACCCTTATTCTTCTTGATTTTGACTCTATTTGGATGCAAAACAAAAAAAAATGCTGAGATTCGAAGCACTGGCGACGGATCTAAATTAGTGGCTACTATTGGATCAGCTAAAGAATTCAATGAGTTGGATTCAGCTCCATTTGAAGTACAAAGTGCTAAAATTGTCGACAATTCTCTTTTTCTCACCATTCAATTTAGCGGAGGATGTCAAGAACACGACTTTCAGTTGATCGGAAGTCCAGCGATTTCAAAATCTTTGCCTCCAATTCGTTCTATGCAATTGTATCACAACAGTAATAATGATGCTTGTCGTGGTGTGCTGACCAAAGAACTAGAATTCGACATTTCTGCATTGGCTTACAAACAAGAAGATAGCAGTGTGATTTACCTTACGATGGATGGCATTGAAGATCGTCTAACATACACCTTTACTTCTTCAAAATGAGAATAGGAGTGTTATTGTCCGGTTGTGGGGTTTACGACGGAGCAGAAATTCAAGAAGCAGTGTTAACCTTATTGGCAATTGATGAAATTGGCGCAGAAGCAGTTTGCATTTCTATCGATGAAAATCAGCACCATGTTGTTAATCATCTCACTGGTGAAGAGCAAGATCAACAGCGAAATATGTTACAAGAAGCAGCTCGTATTGCGCGTGGAAAAATTCATGAAATTTCATCGATTAGTCCAGCAGACATTGATGCGCTTATTATTCCTGGTGGATTTGGAAGTGCAAAAAACTTCACTTCATGGGCTTTTGATGGTCCGAGTGGGACTATCAATCCTAAAGTAAAATTACTTATCGTCAACCTCATCAATGTTGGAAAACCTATCGCCGCATTGTGTGTTAGTCCAGTGGTGATGGCAAAAGCGCTAGAAAAATCTGGTATTCAGCTTCAAATGACAATTGGAAGCAACGAAGAACCGACACCATATGATATTGCTGGATTTAATGCTGGACTTGAAGCCCTTGGCGCAACAACAACAATGAAAAACGTTCGTGAAATACTGGTTGACACAGAAAATAAAATTGTGACAGCACCGTGCTACATGCAGGAAGCAAGTATTTCTGAAGTGCGAAAAAACATTCAACAGGCAGTGGAAGCCCTGAAAGATTTGTGCTAAGTAAATTGATCCAACACACATGAAAATCTTATTAGCCATAAATATTGGCGACTTTAAAATTGATGTACTGGATGAAAAAGGAGTCTGAGTGAACTACCAAACCGCGGAAGTTGGAAGCGTTTGAATTGTTGAAACCCCTCGTACAAATAAATAGTACGGAAAAAATAATTTGAATGTAACATTTGTTACTTCTTCCACCAAATAATGCATTTACATTTGTAGAATTAAAAATTACAATAAGTATGAAATTATTTTCTCTTTTAATGCTAACTATCAGCCTAGGGCTATCTGTTGGTGCTTGCGCTTCAAGCACAGAAACTAGTGCAAATGCGAGTGATTCAGCAGCTCAAGCAACAGCCGATGTGAAAAATATCAGTGCGCAAGACTTTAATTCCACCGTTGAAGCTCAAAACGCCATTGTCATTGATGTACGAACCCCTGAAGAAACTTCTCAGGGTATCATCAAAGGTTGCAGCATGGAAATCAACTATAATGGTGATCAATTTCAGTCAGAAATTGGAAAACTTGATAAATCAAAAACATACATTGTGTATTGTAGAAGTGGTGGCAGAAGCGCAGGTGCAGCACAATATATGGTAGATAATGGATTTACTTCCGTGTACAATCTTGCCGGTGGAGTTAATTCATGGCCAGAACCGCTTGTGACAAAATAAGCATAAATGAATTGGAAGATTTTTAATGGTATTGCGCTATCCACTGGAATTGGAATCATTTCCTTGTACCTTGCTCAATTCACTCCTACTTCAATTAATAGTATCCTTTTAGCATTGGCATTTGGAATGTTGATTGGAAATTTAGTTAAAATTCCAGCCAGTTTTGAATCAGGTGTGGCACTGTCGAGTAGTCGTTTACTTGAATTGTCGATCCTTTTCTTGGCATTCGCTATCAATTACAAAAACATCATCAAACTTGGACCTTCATTGTTCATTGGTGTCGCAATTATATTGTTTTTAGGGATTGGATTAACTGTTTTTCTATCAAAAAAGTTAAAATTTGCTGGAGCGTCCGCTTGGCTGATTGGTTTTGGGACTGCCATTTGTGGTTCTTCTGCCATTGCGGCATTGGCCCCGTCAACGACAAAAGACCGTGAAGATGTTGCAGTTTCAATGGCGGTTGTAAATCTCTATGGAGCACTAGGCATGCTATTTCTGCCCATCATTTTACTCTTTAACCAGGTAAATGCCACGGATACCGGATTGATCATTGGAGGGTCCTTACATTCGGTTGGGAACGTAGCTGGCGCAGCGTTCACTGTTGGTCCAGAAGCTGGCGAAGTGGCCCTTACCGTAAAATTGGCAAGGGTGGCACTACTCACCCCTGGATTGATTTTCATCAATTTCCTTATCAATCGGAAATCTGCCAATTCTTGGACGGATCATTTTAAATTGCCTTGGTATCTTGTTGGATTTGTTGTTGTAACACTACTGGGAACTTTCATCACCTTTCCTACTAATTTCCTCGAATGTATGGAGTTGATTGGTAAAGTGATTTTAACAATTGCCATGGGAGCAATCGGTCTCAAAGTTAGTTTTTCAAAACTGCTGAAATCAGGAAAAAATGGTTTGCTATTTGGCGCTCTACTATTTGGGATTCAATTAGTTCTTTATTTCGGTTTGTCGTTGATCTAAAGATAGTTAATAGTGCCACTTTTTTTATCACTTGAATTTGCATTACTTTACCTACCTTTAACTTGTTAACTAATTCTGTCATCCAAATGAAAATTACTTTAGCACTTCTAATCAGCATTTCTTTCTTGCTCATCTCTTGTTCTTCAGAGAAATGTCCCGGTGGAGAAAAAGCAACATTAGTAGACCTCACCGGACTTGATGGATGCGGTTTTGTTATTGAACTAGAAGATGGCTCACGTCTAGAACCAACTAATCTTTTAGACTACGACAACACACCTGTAAATGGAAAGAAAGTATGGGTAAAATACCAAACCGTCGACGGAGGAAGTATCTGTATGGTTGGTCAAATTGTTGAAATTACTTGTTTAGAACCAAGAAATTAATTATTAAAATTCAAAAGCCATGAATGATGCTCATTTTCATCTTGTTGTAAATCACCTACCAATCATTTTTCCAATTGTAGGAGCTTTGGTGCTGCTCAGTGGAATCATTTTTAGAACAGAAGTCTTGAAACGAATGGCTTATTTCATCTTTATGATTGGCGCTGTTACCACTATCTTTGCTATGAATAGTGGAGAGGGAGCTGAGGAGATCGTTGAACATCTTCCCGGTGATGGGGAAGCTTTCATTCATGAGCATGAAGAAATGGCGGAACGATTTGCCCTACTTTCATACATTTTGGGACTGTGCTCAGCACTTGGTCTATGGTTTAGTTGGAGAAAAAAATCTTTTGCTAATGTCTTTGCTATCCCTCTTTTAATTTTTGCTTGTGTGGTGATCTATTTTGGCAAAAGCACTGGAACGTCAGGTGGAGAAATTAGACACCCAGAAATTAGAAATGGATTCAAACTAGAAGGAAATAGCTCACAAGATATAGATGCCGAAGAATTAGATTGAAACTCTTTTTTTTTAGTCGAGGAATTGTTTAGCCAGGAGCTATGCGCAACCGTCAGACACTATGAAATTATTACTCATTCTTATCTCCTTATCTTTTTCACTCAATGGGAATTCGCAAAATTGCTTTGAAGTCCATAAGATAAAATCTAAAGTTCTTAAGGAAAAAAGAAGTCTTTGGGTGGGGCTTCCTGCGAACTACCATAAGGATAGTTCATACGCTGTTGTTTATGTTTTAGATGCTGAACATAGATTTGAGTTAACCTATACGCTTACAAAAGAGCTATTTGAAAACCAAAATACGATTCCCGAAGTTATCGTGGTTGGAATACCCCATATTGACCGATTTCATAGAATAAATGACTTAACTTTCACTGATTCAAAAGTGGACCCAAAAGGTAAGGTAGATACAATAGGATATTTTAATTCTTCAATTACTGGGAACGGATTATTTTTTTTAAAATTTATTGAAGATGAAGTACTTACTTTTGTTAATAAGCAATACTGCACAAACGGTTTCAATACCTTAATGGGACACTCAATCGGAGGATATTTTTGCGCCTATATACTTCCTATTCAAAAATCGTTTTCTGCCTTTCAAATTTATGATCCTAGTATATGGTATAATGATGGAGATGCCTTAATACACATACAGAAAGAGCTTGACTCAAACTACAAAAGCAACATATTCATTTCAAAAGGTATAGCTTTCGACGGACCTAGAGAATATGTAGATCACCATCTATCTATGATTGATTCTCTTGGGACAGTACTAAGTGCCTATCCTAATCTTAATGTTTCGACTGCTACGTACGATAAAGATCATAATGGAATGTATTTATTCTCAGTAATGGATGGCCTCACCACCTTATTTAAAGATCAATAACTGTGCATAACATCAACTAAAAGCCAGGGGCTGAACAACTTATTCAAGAAGCCCATGTCTCCTAGTTGAGCAACCGATTAACATTCAGTTTATTGACAAAATAAGGTGTCATACCATGGAGAAATACCTGCCCAAACCCCGAGACATCCTCCTGAAATATTAGTTGGGATATTCACCGGCGCCGAAAACGGATTTGCACTTGCTAAAAGTTGACTTTCCTTTTTATCAAAAAACTCAAAAACAGAACGTTCTACCGTCGACATTTTGATGACCACTGTATCGCCAAAACGATACAATCGCTGTAGATCTTCAGCCAATGAAGTGTCCTTTTTTGGATAACGCGTATCAAATTCAAACGTCAAACCATCCCAAAATTCATCGTTGAAATAAGGACTTCCACTACTCCGAAAAATAATGTCCCAAGGCTGCCCATTTGACAAGGTATTGATCCGCTTTACTTCCCATTTATAGGAATTATCTTCGTTGGGAGGATCGGAAAACAATGCAAGGCATCGACCAAAACCGGTAAACTCTGCATCTTCTGTCCAAGATACATTTGCCAGAGGAACAGGTGCTAATAAACTTGTTACACTTGTGAATAATTTCCCTTGATCTTGAATGCTTAATGTGTACGACATTCCTAAAACTCCTTTCATTGAAAAATCAACTGTAGAATACACTTTTATGGGAAGTAATAGCACCTCATCGAGTTCCACGCGAAGCATTTCTGCTACTCTTTTTCTACTTTCTAAGGGCAAAGCTGCAATTTCCATCAATTCAAGTGCAACACTTGAGCTTCCATCGCTAACTTCCACAATAGCATCATAAACAAAATTTTGTAGATAGCTTTCTAAATTTGTTTCGGCGTAAATATTCTGCGACCGCGATAAAATCACAATTGGAAATCCATCCGTTTCGATATAGCCATTCACTGCTAATTGCTGCTGGAAGCCCGGAATATCAATTTTCACTTCCTTCGTGCACGAGTAACAAAGTACGAAGATAGAAAGTGAGCAGGAAAACCATTTAAGCCAATTCATTTTATAAACATAAGCATTTCTGAGTATATCTAAAATATTCTATGTTGAAGAACTCACTATCGACAATAATAATTACTAGCTCTTTTCTTCATAATCTTTCATTAGTTTTGATATGAAAATCTAAATTTCTAAATGCACTTCTATGGATAATGTCGCTATAAATACTGGTTGGAAACGAGTTATCACTCAAAAATATAAAGCCTACATCCAATTATGACAAGTAATCGATTAGAAGCTTTTAGTGACGGCGTTTTGGCAATCATCATCACCATCATGGTGTTGGAATTAAAAGTCCCTCAGGGCTTTGAATTAGCTGCATTGAAGCCATTGATTCCCAAATTTATTTCTTACCTGCTGAGTTTTATTTATATTGGAATTTATTGGAACAATCACCATCACCTATTTCATGCAATTAAAAAAATCGACGGAAAAGTTTTGTGGGCAAATTTGTTTCTACTATTTGTTCTTTCACTCATACCTTTTACCACAGCTTGGATGGGTGAAAATGATTTTCAAAAAAATACAGTAATGGTCTATGGCTTCAATTTATTGCTGTGTGCTTTTGGATTTAACCTACTAGAAAAAGCCTCCATCAAAAACGAAGGTGAAGATTCTGTCCTTGGAAAGGCTCTAGGTAATCGAAAAAAAGAATACACCTCCATTTTTTTATACGTCTTTGGAATAGGTGTCGCCTATTTTAGTCCAGTAGTTAGTTTAGCGTGTTTTGTTGTAGTAGCGCTGATCTGGATCATTCCCGATAAAAGAATTGAACGAAAATTAAAAGAATAACTATGCAATCAACTGTTGGATTAATCATTGAAGAACGCGCCGCAAACATTGGGAACTTTTTGGTAGGCCGACTTCTCCCTTTTCGCGAAAAAAGAGCCGTTGGACCCTTCTTGTTTATCGATCACATGGGACCAGTCTGCTTGTCAGAATTTGAAAACATGGATGTTCCTCCACATCCACACATCGGACTTTCAACCCTCACCTATTTATTTGATGGTGCCATTTTTCATCGCGATAGTTTGGGAAATGCACTCGAAATAAAACCAGGAGAAGTGAACTGGATGACAGCAGGAAAAGGTGTTGTACATTCGGAAAGAACACCTGAAGCCCTGCGCCAAAAAGGCAAATACTTACATGGATTTCAAATCTGGATTGGATTGCCTAAAGAACTCGAACAATGTGAACCTTCCTTTCATCATTTCACCAAGGAAGAAATCCCTTCGTGGACAGAAAATAATGTTGATTACAAATTGATTGCAGGTAAAATTACTGATAAAACTTCGCCAGTTCCTATGCATAGTCCCTTGTTTTTTATAGAAATCGTTACCCAATCTGCACAAACCATCGACATTGGAGGTAAACTCTTCGGTGAAGTTGGAATGTACATTTTAGAAGGTTCTGCCACCATCGATGGAAATGAATATGGTGGAAAGCAGCTACTGATTTCCACGCAGGCTTCACTTTGTAGCTTCAAAACAAACGGTGCAACGAAGATCTATCTTTTTGGAGGAGAAGCTTTCCCAGAAGAGCGTTTTATGTTCTGGAATTTCGTAAATTCGAATAAGGAAATTCTTGAAAAGGCAAAAGAAAACTGGAAAGCGCAGAATGATGTAGCGTTTCCAAAAATTCCAGGCGACGACCAAGAGTTTGTTCCATTACCAACACCAAAAATTCAATAAGATGATTACATTTAAACACGAAGAAGACGGCAAAAAAGGAAAATTTACGATCCTAGAAAATGACCTTCCAGCAGGTGAAATGACCTATGTTTGGGCAGGTGACGCTAAATTCATTATTGATCATACGGAAACATACGAAGGCTTTAACGGCAAGGGATATGGGAAAATGTTGGTACTCCATGGTGTGGAATTTGCCAAAGAGAAAGGCGTAAAGATTCTTCCACTTTGTCCCTACGCAAAAAAAGTAATGGAGGCTGATTCAGGGCTTAAAGAAATGATTTTCTAAAATAAAAGATGGGAGAAATTGAAATTAATTGAATTTCGCAGGGCTAGCACTGGCAAACAAATTGCGATCAGTAGTACATCTATCCTGGTGGTGAGTGCTGCTTGCTTTCTTGTGCGCGACTGGCTGGGAGATTATCACATCTCAGCATTTATTTTGTTGTTGAATGTTTCCATTTTAGCTGTCCTCCTAGAAATAATCCCGGTATTGATAGCAGCATTACTGAGTGCATTGATCTGGAATTTCCTTTTTATTCCTCCGCTATTCACTTTTCACATTGACAATGCGCATGATGTGTTGCTCTTTTTCATGTATTTCTTTGTCGCTTTTGTGAGTGCTGTGCTTACTACAAAAATTCGATCCACAGAAAAGCAACTTTTGGAGCGAGAACGTGAGGAAAATAGCATTCAATTGTACAACACGCTATTCAATTCTTTGTCGCATGAACTAAAAACGCCCATTTCAACCATCATTGGCGCAACGGATACCCTCAAAGAAGCTGGAAATAAACTCTCGGAAGAAAACAAAGAGGCCTTGATTCACGAAATTGAAAAGGCAGGAACTCGTTTACACCAACAACTCGAAAACTTATTGAATATGAGTAGAGTGGAAAGTGGAAATCTGCGACCGAAAATGGATTGGATCGACTTACCTGATTTAATTCATCAAATTATCCGGAAAATGCCTGTTGATTACAAGCAGCAAATTGAAATTGAAGTCCAAAAAGATCTTCCCATTTTTAAAGTGGATGCACTTTTTATTGAACAAATTGTGGCCAATTTAATTTCTAATGCAATTCATTACACCCCAGACCACTCAGCGATTAAATTAAAAATTAATCATCAAAATGAAGTGCTAAAAATGGAAATAGAAGACAATGGTACTGGCTTTTCTGAAGAAACACTACCGAAGGTTTTTGATAAATTTTATCGCGTTCCGAATAGTAGAACCGGGGGCACTGGATTAGGTCTTTCCATTGTGAAAGGATTCACAGAAGCGCTAAACGGTTCAGTAAGCTTGCACAATAATTCAATTGGAGGTGCTACCTTTGTGGTAGAAATTCCTTGTGAATCAAGCTACATTAACAACCTCAAAAATGAATAAGGGCGAGATTTTAATTATCGACGATGAAGCACAAATTCGGAAATTGCTTGAAATTAACTTGGAAAGCAATGACTACAAAGTGGTGCATGCTGAAAATGGAAAACAGGGAATACTTTTAGCTGCCAATCACGCTCCCGATCTCATTCTACTAGACCTTGGCCTTCCCGACCAAAGCGGACACGAAGTGCTCAAAAATCTTCGTACTTGGTTCAATAAAGCAATCATTATTCTCTCCATTCAAAATTCAGAAGAAGACATTGTAAAAGCCTTGGATAATGGGGCAACGGATTATTTAGTGAAACCCTTTCGTACAGCCGAACTCCTCGCTAGAATTCGCTCCGCAATGAGTAAAAATCAAGTGCAAAATGACGATGCAAAACTTCAATTTGGAGCCATCGACATTGATTTCATTGCACGTACAGTAAAAAAATCAGGGACACTTTTAAAACTAACGATCACGGAATACAACTTGCTTTCATTGTTTGCAAAACATCACGGAAGCGTATTAACGCACAAGTACATTCTCAAAGAAATTTGGGGTGTTGGACATCAAACAGACACACAATATTTACGCGTTTTTGTGGGCACGCTCCGCAAAAAAATAGAAATCGATCCCAATCATCCCGAACACATCATTACGGAAAGTGGCGTAGGTTATCGTTTTCAGTGAATCTTCAGCAGTGTACTAAATTTGGATAATGGTTTTTAAAAAGCATTGGCATCCACATCTTTGCGTTCTTTCACTCTTTGCGGTTAAATAATTTAGGTTTATAACCGCGGAGAAGCAGAGAGCGCAAAGGCATTAATGTAACCACCTAAATTCTAAAATCACACAAAATCTTTATATTTTCTTTATATCAATGACCAGAAGTTTTATTTTAACCTGATACTCTTTCCGCCAACTTTGCTCCAACAAAATAAGGACAAAATGGATACAGGAAAATTAGGCGTGAAAAGCAAGGTGAGTGCTGCTACTTTGATGATAGCATTGGGAATCATTTATGGCGATATCGGTACAAGTCCACTCTATGTTTTAAAAGCAGTGGTTGGCGATCGTCCCTTCAGTGAAATGCTCATTTACGGAAGTGTTTCTTGTATTTTTTGGACCATTACCTTTCTAACAACCTTCAAGTACATCTACCTCACTTTGAGAGCAGATAATAAAGGTGAAGGTGGAATTTTTTCGCTGTATGCCTTAGTGCGCAAATATGGTAAGTACCTCATCTTTCCAACAATGATTGGTGCTGCAACCTTGCTTGCCGATGGAATTATAACGCCTCCCATCTCGGTGGCATCAGCAGTAGAAGGACTTACCATGATAAAAGGCTTGGAACACCTTCCAACTGTTCCGATTGTTATCACAATTATTTCGATTTTGTTCTTCTTTCAGCGCTTTGGAACACATAAAGTAGGAACGGCTTTTGGTCCTTTAATGACCATTTGGTTTATCATGTTGGCCATTTTAGGACTTTCACAAATTGTAAATCACCCACAAATTTTACACGCACTTAATCCCTATTACGCATTTCAATTCTTAACTGAATATCCTGGTGGATTTGTCCTCTTAGGTGGTGTTTTCCTTGCAACCACAGGTGCTGAAGCCCTGTATTCCGACCTCGGACATTGTGGTCGCCAAAACATTCGCATTACGTGGGTAGGAGTAAAAACGGCCTTGGTACTCAACTATATGGGACAAGCAGCTTGGTTGTTAAGTCAAGGTTCTAATGCTACATTATCAGGAAGAAATCCTTTCTTTGAACTAATGCCAGACTGGTTCCTTTTGATTGGAATTATTATCGCAACAACTGCCACTATTATCGCATCACAAGCCATGATTACAGGAAGTTATACCCTAGTCAATGAGGCAATGAACCTTAATTTCTGGCCACGTGTAAAAGTCAATCAACCATCAGAAGTAAAAGGTCAAATTTACATTCCAAGCGTGAACATCATGCTGTGGCTGGGTTGTATTTTCATCGTACTTTATTTCCGGAATTCCGAACACATGGAAGCTGCTTATGGTTTAGCGATTACCATCACGATGATCATTACTACGTATCTGCTTTCCTTCTTCTTGATATACAAATTACATTGGAATAAAATTGTGGTGATGTTCCTGGTTTTACTTTTCCTTTCGATTGAAATCACGTTTTTCATTGCCAACGTGAACAAATTTCCTGAAGGAGGATACGTAACACTATTTATTTCAGCCTTCTACATTTTCATAATGTACTCTGTGTATTACGGACGAAAAATCACGAACCGTGTTACCAAATTTGTAGATCTTGGAAAACATTCCAATCAATTAAAAGAACTCAGTGAGGATGAAGAATTACCAAAATATGCAACACATTTGGTGTATTTAACAAAAGCTAATAATCGTCATCAGGTTGAAGAAAAAATCATTAAATCTATCTTTTCAAAAAAACCAAAACGGGCTGATATCTATTGGTTCTTACACATTCATAGAACAGAGGAACCTTACACACTTTCCTACAATGTTACCGAGCTAATCGACGACAAAGTGATTAAAGTAAACATCAATGTAGGTTTCAGAATTCAACCTAGATCTGAATACTATTTCAAAAAAATTATCAAAGAACTGGTTGAAAATCAAGAACTCAACTTGCACAATCGACCTGATGGATCAACGAAATACAACAGCGAGCCCGACTTTAAGTTTGTTGTTATTGAAAAATTCCTTTCTGCGGAAAATGAATTCTCCTTGCACGACAATTTTGTATTGAACGCCTACTTTTTATTAAAGAAAATTGGGCAAAGTGACGAGGCGGCTTTTGGTCTCGACAAAAACGATGTACAAATTGAGCACATTCCCCTACTTTATCAACCCATCAGCAGTTGCGATTTAAAGCGCGATACGCTTCAATAATTCTCTAACTAAATCAATATGAAAAGAATCATCAGCATCCTATTTTTTTCAGGTGCACTTATCAGCTATGGGCAAAATCTGTCGGAAGAAGATCGAAAATTGATCATTCAGCAACTGAAGCAAGAAATTTTAGACAGCTTAAAAGCACAGGACATTGGCCCTGCAACATCCACAGATTCAATACTTCTTCTAAGAACGAAGCAAAAAGGTGAACCATTGGAAGGCATGGATTTTACTTGGGCCAACGGTAGTGATCGACGTACTGAAAACATTTGGACTAACAACCCGTATTTTGCACCAAGTTTACTCATCGATGTGAATTATAACTATTCCTTCAACAATCCAATTGACAATACAGTAGTGGGGAGTACTGCTATTGCGCGCCACAATGAAATTCAATTAGCAGCGCTGCATTTTGGCGGTGATTTCACTTACAAAAATGCACGCGCTCGGTTCATGACCCAGTTTGGCACCCGCTCGGTGCTTGTTCCACGTAATGATTATAGTCCGTACAAAGGTCAATATCAACTTTGGAATGTTTACCGCCACCTCAGCGAAGCGTATGTTGGCTATCATTTTAACAAATGGTACGGCATCAACATTGATGCAGGAATGTTTATGTCCTACATTGGATTGAATTCCTATTATCAAGCAGAAAATTGGGAATATCAAGCTTCGTTTACCTCTGATAACACCCCGTGGTTTTTTAATGGCATTCGACTACAAATGTTCCCAACAAAAAAATTGAAAGTGGAAGCATGGTTGATCAACGGATGGCAAAGTTATGGTAAGTTCAATACGATGCCAGGCGCTGGATTTAATATTACTTATTCACCGAATGAGAAAATAAAATTGATCACCAACAACTATTTTGGAGCAGATGCTGCAATGATTAAAAATCGATTCCGCTTCCACAGTGATAACAGTTTCTTACTCAACTACTACAACAAACCTACATCAAAAGGGATTACAAAAATGGCCTTTTCATTGACCTCAGATCTTGGTTTCGAAAAAGGTGGTGGTGTCAATGGTTTCAACAATTCTGATCAAAATAATCCAGCTCAATATTTTGCAAGTGTCATGTTTTACAATAGAATGTGGTTTGCAAAAAACAAAATGGCATGGACAATTGGAGGTGGTTGGATCACCAATCCGGGTAGATATTTAGTGCTGTACCCAACTGGAGAAGCAAGTCCCTTGCCAGATCCCAACAATCCAACACAGACAGAAGGTGCCTATCCATTTTCAGCCAATCCTGGTGATCAATTTGTGGGTTATGATTTTTCTACTAACCTCGATTTTATGCCAAATCAAAGCATCACGTTCCGATTGGAATTAGTACATCGCAATTCAAGTGTTCCTTATTTTGCTGGACGAGGAGGGGTTACTTCACCAAGTGGTTACACTACTACGACTTTAGATCCTGCATGGCGACCAGATTTAGTGAAAAGTGAGACACGAATCATTTTTGCCATTTTATTTCGGCTTTAAGATTGCTTTCTTTTTCTAATTTTGTGGGAGATAACAATTTAGAGTGCTTGAAGTTACTGATTATATCCTATTTATTGGCTTAGCACTTATTGCTGAAATTATTGGAACAATTTCAGGTTTTGGATCGTCCATTCTTTTTGTTCCAATTGCATCTCTGTTTTTTGATTTCACAACAGTACTTGGCATTACAGCAGTTTTCCATGTTTTCAGCAATCTCTCCAAAATCTTACTTTTTCGCAAGGGCATTGATAAAAATATTGCCCTAAAATTAGGTATTCCAGCTGTTATTTTTGTCAGTATTGGCGCCTTTCTCACTAAGTATATTGCTAGCAAAATCATTGAAACCTGCATGTATTTTATCCTAATGATACTCGCTATTTATCTTGTCATTAACTTCTCAAAAAAACTAAAAAGCACGAACAAAAATCTCTATATCGGTGGAATTCTCTCTGGTTTTATAGCCGGAATCGCAGGTACCGGAGGAGCAATTCGTGGACTTACACTTGCTGCTTTTCAATTGCCAAAGGATGTTTTCATTGCTACCTCTGCCCTCATCGACCTAGGTGTAGATAGTTCACGCGCAGCCATCTATATTTGGAATGGTTATCTTTCCACGCAATACTTGGTGTTGCTTCCTTTCTTGATCGGAATTAGTATTTTGGGAAGTTTTCTAGGAAAATTGTTGTTAAAACGAACAAATGAAAAGACTTTTCGAATTGTAGTACTTTCAATCATTGTTGCTTCAGCTGTTTTTCAATTACTAAAATTCTTCTTTTTCCCTTGAGCTGAGTCTTTTTAAGATATTATAACATCTCCAGGCTCAGTAAAAGGTGAAGTGTTTTTATCTTTATCCCGAAAAAAAACAACAAAAATGATTCGAATCTTCGCAATTTCATTCCTTTTTACCGTAGCGATAAGTAACATTTCCTTCTCTCAAACAAGTAACTACGGCAATTGGATGATCTATTTTGGGAATATGAATCTTCCTAAAAAATTTAACTGGCACCATGAAGTTCAATACAGAAACTACAACATTGCAGGCGATCTTGAACAATTGCTATTAAGAACTGGAATTGGTTACAATTTATCAGAAAACAACAACAATGTATTGCTTGGTTATGGATTTATTTATTCAGAACCATACTTACTTGGTGGGATCCAAAAAGACTATACGAGTGAGCATAGAATTTACCAGCAATTTATCACCAAGCAAAATTTTGGCCGTGTTGCCATTCAACATCGCTACCGCATCGAAGAACGATTTTTAAAAGACAATTTCAAGCTGCGTTTCCGTTATTTCTTGAGCTGCAATGTAGCGCTGAATCATAAATCATTCTTAAAAAACACACTCTATTTTGCAGCCTACAACGAAATTTTCATCAACGGAAAAGCGAATTATTTTGATAGAAATCGACTTTATTTAGGACTTGGATTTAAATTCTCAGACAAGATCAAAGTTGAAGTAGGATCGCTCAATCAACTCGTTACTGGAGGGTCTAGAAATCAACTAAATTTGATCTGCTTTGTAAATTTATAAACACAAAGCAACCAAATCAAAAAAACAAAAGTCTAATCAACAACAAACTAACGATCTACTATTATGAAAGCACTTTTTGGAATTCTACTTTTTAGCACTGTACTTTTTAGCTCTACAGCAAGAGCCCAAGGCATTGAATACGGAATTGTAACAGATTACCCTACTCTTATTGCCAACATTTTTGGGATTCAATGTGAAGGTGTTACTAACGTTCAAGTAATTTCTAGTCCACAATCAATTGGCCGTTTTGAAAATGGTCAAGATCTAGGTTTAACTAGTGGTCTAACAATGTCCACTGGTATTTTATATGGCTCCAATCAACCTAGCGGTACTTTTTTCTCGTATACAATGGGGACACCTTTTGACAATGATATTGCTAATTTTGGATCTATGGCGGGACAAAATCCAGTCAATTATGATGCTTGTTCTATTCAATTTGATTTTGATCCAATTGTGTCCGACACCATTACTTTTAGTTATGTTTTTGCTTCAGAAGAATACCCAGAGTACTCCATGTCAAACTTCACAGACCGCTTTCTATTTCTAGTGAGCACGAATGGAGGACCAGCATCCAACATTGCATTTATTCCTGGTACTACGACACCTGTGGAAATCAATTCCATCAATCAATATGTCAATACACAATACTACATTGACAATACAACAAGTGGCTTACCAACCATGGCAAACTTTGTATATGATGGCTACACTACCCCATTAACAGCTAAATTCTGGGCACATCAAGATTCAACGTACCACATCAAATTAGTATTAGCTGATGTTGCAGATGCGCTATTTGATTCTGCTATTTTCTTAGATGAGCAAGAGGCCTACAATAATATTGCTGGAACAGTGAATGTGAACAATGCCCCTGCAACAGGAACGTTAGAAATTTTTAATTTCATTCAAGACACTACACTTGCAATTCCAGTGGAGACAGTCAATATTACAAATGGTGACTACGATGTAGACAGCTTAGGTTCGGGTATGTACCATGTGCGTTTTACACCCGACCCAGTGATCTATCCAAACACACCGCCAGTTTATTTTACTACAGGAAGCGACTGGACATCTGCTACTGCAATTGGACTTCCATGTTTTCTATCAAACGCTGGAGTTTTCTCTGATTCATTAGCAGTTTTAAACGGAAATAGCACGATTGCTGGATTCATCAGTATTGATACTTCGTATTTAAAAGTTGTTTATGAAGCCATGGACCATGCTTTAATTTTCTTACATGATTCATTAACAAATGAACTTATTGACTTCACGTATTCTGATGTAAATGGAATGTACCAATTCAATAACTTGCCTGCAGGAGATTATTATGTTCGTTTAGATGTTCCTTACATTCCACAATTAGACAATCATACCTTAACAGTGGGTACCAATGAAGTACTTTCTGGCGCTGATTTTCAAATTATGTTAGACGGAATTCACCCTGTTAGCAACCTAGTGTTGAGCACGAATGAAATGACTGATTTTGTAGTGGATGTATATCCAAATCCAGCTACAGATGCCTTCTACATTGAAAGCAACGGAAATTCCTACTCGTATGAGTTGCTAACTATTAATGGAGCATCGCTAGAACAAGGATCTGCAGTCGGTACAAAGAAAATTGATATTAGTACCTTGTCAAGCGGCATTTATTTGCTTAAAGTAAGCAATGGCAATTGCTACCGCATTGTAAAAAAATAAAAGTTGTGGTGTGAGGACGAAATGTTGTAGTCCTCTACTGTGAAAAATAAATGTAATCAGTAGGGGCGAAATATAAATATAATGAGTAGGGGCGAAATATAAATATAATGAGTAGGGGCGAAAAATATTTCGCCCCTACTCATTATATTTGGGTTAAAAATTACCCGCCAAATGAACGCAATTACTTTTTCCGAATATCTTACTTCTAATACAAACCTCAGCCCTGAAATTATTCTGGAAGTAGAAAATCACTGCGCTAAAAAAATCTACAAAAAAGGTGAATTTCTAAATCAAGCTGGAGAAGTTTCTCGCTATTCGTTCTTTGTTGAGAAAGGTTTGGCTAAACAATACGGAATTGATTCCAATGGCAAGGAACACATTGTGGCATTCGCTCCAGAAAGTTGGTTTGTTTCTGATCGAGACAGTCTCTACTGCAAACTTCCATCTGTATACTATATTCAAGCATTAGAGGATACGACCGTCTATCTAATTGATGAAGTATTTATGCAAAAATTGTCTGAAACAGATTCAAGTTTTGCGGAATTCAACACGAAATTGCTCCACAACAACATTCGACATCTTACCAACCGTATTTATATGCTTTTAAGTGCAACTGCTGAGGAGCGCTATCAATATTTTATTAAAACCTATCCTGATATTACTTTACGAGTTCCTCAAACCTTAATCGCATCTTACTTAGGGATTACACCTGAAAGTTTAAGTCGCGTTAGAAAGGAATTAGCACGAAAGAATTTCAATCGTTGATTTCTTACCCTATATCAATTTTTCAAGAGCAACAATCGCTGTAACTTTGTATCAACAAAAAAATTCAATGATTATGACAACAAAAAATATCGAAAGAGTAATTCAACCAGCAGGTACACATTTTGTCGGCGACGGATTTAAAGTGCATAACATGATTCCTGGAAGTCAGGGTCTAAGTATGCAGCGTATGAGTCCATTTATTATGATGGATTACAATGCACCACACTATTTTTCAGCCACAGAAACGCCTCGTGGAGTTGGTGTTCATCCGCACCGAGGATTTGAAACAGTAACAATTGCATACAAAGGCAAAGTAGAGCACCATGATAGCAGTGGTGGCGGAGGAGTAATTCAGGAAGGCGATGTTCAATGGATGACGGCCGCTTCTGGTGTATTGCACAAAGAATTTCATGAAAGAGAATGGAGCAAACAAGGTGGAATTTTTCAAATGGTGCAGTTGTGGGTGAATTTACCAGCAAAAGATAAAATGTCGCGCCCAAAATACCAAGCAATTGCCAACAACACCATGGGAAGATTTCCTCTGGCAAATAATGGCGGTGAAGTGGTGGTGGTTGCTGGAGAATACAATGGAGTTCAAGGTCCCGCAGATACCTTTACACCTGTACATTTATACAATGTGGACTTAAATGCAAACGGAAGTGCACAATTTTCCCTGCCTGCAAAATTCAATACCGCCTTGCTAGTTTTGGAAGGCGCTGTGAAGGTAAACGGAACGGCTGTGCCTACCAATAATTTTGTTCTTTTTGAAAACAAAGGGGAACAATTTGAAGTGGTAGCTGAAAATAAAGCGAAGTTATTGATCTTAAGTGGTGATCCCATCAATGAGCCAATTGCAGCACATGGACCTTTTGTGATGAATACTCAAAAAGAAATAATGCAAGCCTTCGAAGATTTTAACCAAGGAAAGTTTGGCTATTTAGAAGACTAAAAAGGAAAGCAAAATATAAGAAAGCTGCGGAGAGAAATCTTCGCAGCTTTTTTATTGAATTAATTTTATTTAAAAGGGATGAAAATACAACTAATGGTTGTCAAAAAACAACTAATTTTAAATTATTATTTGCACTTTTTAGCAGTGAGCCGATTTACCTTTGTCAAAAAAATAATTTGAAAACAATGTTAAATGCACTTCAAATTGGTCAGCGAATTTCCGAGGCCAGAAAAGAAAACAAATTATCGCAAGCACAACTTGCTGATAAAATTTCGATTAGCCCACAGGCAGTTGGTAAATGGGAACGTGGCGAATCTTTACCTGACATAATTATGCTCAACAGAATTGCACAATTGCTAAATGTCAGTCTCAACTACTTTTCCGCGCTTGAGGAAAAATCCAATACTATTCTACATAGGGAGAAACATAACGAAATCCCAATAACTAAAGAAAATTGGAATTTATCATCTGGGAATTGGGTAAATGCCGATTTTTCAGGAATCAAGAATTTACAAAGTAAGTTTCAAGCCTCCAACATCAAAAATTGTAAGTTTATTGGCGCTCATTTTGATGAAATTCACTTCCGCAATAACAATATAGCATTAAGCAATTTTAATGAAGCGAGCATTACTGCAGCAGAATTTTCATCAACAAATATAGCAGGCTCATCTTTCGAATCAGCAAATATCAATGGTGCTAAATTTTCGAACTCTTTCATCAAAAACTGTCAATTCGACAAAGCCGACTTACGTAATGTTCAAATTGTTTCATGTGGTTTCGAAGACAATCCCATAAAGGGAGCAAAACTACAGGGTATTGTAGGTAAAAAAAGTTATTTCAGATCTCTCGATTGGACAAGCGATTTAGAGGACGCTGTTTTTGAAGCATGCACTTTTCATAAGGTATGCTTTAACGATGTGGTGATAAAAAATTCATTTTTCAGAGACTGTTCATTTAAAAAAGTTGAGTTTGCAAATTGCTCTGCTGATCGCTTAAGTCTAGAATTTTTACGCCTATGTGGTGTTGATATTTCTCTAATCCACTTAGTTGAAAATTTCTGATTTAGACAAGCAAATCAACTTTTTTCACGAATGTGACCAGCTGTTTCATATTCTTAATTCTCAACAGTCTAAGTATCTTTTATGATTGACCATGGTGTAAAATTAGGTTTCATGACAAAAGTCATAGTTTCCTTCAAATCATACCTTTACTTTTGTAGAAAGTAATAGCAATATGAGCCGTATCCATTTATTTGAATTTGAAGATCAACAATGGTTTCCCACATTTTTACGTAATTATTTAACTGATTTCTTGCAGTTTTTGTCAAACAAAACGAAATTGTTTCAACCTGCAGTTCCCTTGATTAAGGAAGCACTTATAAAATCAAACAGTAAGCAAATTATCGACTTGGGTTCAGGTGGTGGTGGTGGGCTTCTATCGGTTCATGCTGAACTTTTAAAGGAAGATGCTGAAATTCAACTAAAATTGAGCGATTATTATCCAAACATTGCTGCATTTGAACATATAAAGGCAAAAAATAAAAACATTGATTTTGTGCCGATCTCTGTTGATGCCCGAAATGTTCCAATTGAATTACAAGGTTTGAGAACCCAGTTTTTATCACTACACCACTTCAAACCGGAAGATGCTCGCAAAATTCTTCAAAATGCAGTTGATTCAAATAACTCAATTGCCATTTTTGAAGCACAAGAACGTTCAGTTCCTAGTATTTTAGCAATGATCTTTTCTCCTATCAGTGTTCTATTGACAACGCCATTTATTCGTCCATTTAAATTTGGAAGAATCATTTTCACCTATTTAATTCCAATCGTGCCAATTGCAGTCATGTGGGACGGAATTGTGTCTTCCCTGCGCACTTATTCAGTGCAAGAAATGAATGAACTCGTGAATTCACTAAAAAATACTGACCACTATGAATGGAAAATTGGCAAAGTAAAATCAGGGCCTGGAAAAGTATTGTACTTAATTGGAACGAAAAAATAAGCCCATGAAAAACGAAAAAGACGCCAATTATAGTGCAACAAAGGATGGAACAGCATTAGACCAACACTTTTGGAATACACAATGGGAAGCTAAAACAACTGGCTGGGACATTGGTTATGCTGCTCCGGCTATAGAGGAATATGTAAAAACGATTGAAGAAAAAGCGATAGTCATTCTAATTCCAGGTTGCGGAAATGCCTATGAAGCTGAATTGTTCGTGAAATTGGGCTTTCAAAATATCACCTTGATCGATATTGCGCCAAAAGCAGTTGAAATTTTACAAGAAAAATTCAACACAACTCCACAGGTAAACGTGCTCTGCGCTGACTTTTTTCAACATGAAGGTCAATACGATTTAATCATTGAACAAACCTTTTTTTGTGCGCTACCTACCAGTGAACGATCGAACTACGCAAAAAAAATGTCGGAGTTATTGACGCCACAAGGAAAACTAGCAGGACTCTTATTCAATCGAACCTTCGAGAAACAAGGGCCTCCATTTGGTGGAAGTGCCAGTGAATATCGTCCACTTTTTGAACCTTTCTTCACCATCGATAAAATGGCAATTACCGACAAAAGCATTCCCCAACGCAAAGGCACTGAACTTTTCATAGAATTTACAAAAAAATAGACGCAATCTCTTCAAATAGCATGGTAGTTACAGACACACTTTATTCCGTTTTCACCAACAAATGTACTCGTTGTCACGAAGGTGAAATTTTTACAGAGAAAAATCCATATCAGCTTCGAAAAATGTTTAGTATGCACCAACATTGTGAACATTGCAATTTGAAATACGAGAGAGAACCTAGTTTTTTTACTGGCGCCATGTACGTGTCGTATGGACTAACATCAGGCTGGTTTATTATTTGTTTTGTGCTGCAAACCTATTTACTTCAATGGAACATCTATCTTTTCTTAGGTGTATTTCTAACATTTATTATTGCCATCGCACCACTAAATCTTCGCTGGTCGCGTATATTTTGGCTCAGCTTCTTCTTCCCTTTCGACAAAACACTCCAAGTAGCTAAAAAATAGCGTTTTATTTTAAATTCAAAACATCGAGTAGCATTATAGGAAATTAAAATAGGAGGGAAAACAGCTAGAAGAAAATCAACCGCTATGAATTGATTTTTTAATGAATTGATTTTGTATCTTTGAAAACAATCAAATGATCATGAAAAAAATTCTCGTTGTTTGCATAGGCTTCATGTCCTTTCAAACATTTTCTCAAAGTAACATTACTGTCGGAACAACTACAGTTGAAGTTGATACTATTTATACAGGTCTAGATATTCCATGGGAAATTATTTACGGTGCTGATGGCTTTATTTGGACAACAGAACGCAAAGGAATCATTAGCCGAATTGACCCAGTTGCTAAGACAAAAACTGTCATCCTTAATATTGTTTCTTCTGTATACCAAAATTCAGAATCAGGATTGTTAGGTATGGCTTTGCATCCTAATTTTGTTACAACGCCCGAAGTTTTTCTTGCGTACACGTATGGTTCATTTTCTAATATTAAAGAAAAGGTAGTTAAATACACTTACAATGGAACTGCCTTGATAAATGAGGTCATTTTAATTGACAACATTGTTGGAAATACCACGCATAATGGGTCGAGAATTGCAATTTTACCTGATAATACCTTACTTTTTTCCACAGGTGATGCGCAAAACCAAGCGCTTCCTCAAGATGTAAATGAGTTAAATGGTAAAGTTTTACGCATTAATTTAGATGGTACAATTCCGGCAGACAACCCTATTGCAGGAAATCCAGTGTATACACATGGACATCGAAATGTGCAAGGAATTCTGCAACATCCTAATGGAAAAATTTATGTTTCTGAGCATGGTGCTTCTACTGATGATGAGTTTCAAATTCTAGAATCTGGAAGAAATTATGGCTGGCCGAATGTAGAAGGATTTTGTGATCCAGGAGGTGAAGAGACTTTTTGCAATGCGAATAATGTTGTAGAACCACTTGTTGCTTGGACCCCAACAAATGCTCCCTCGGATATGGTGTATTATGAAAATCCGCTGTTTCCAGAGTTTGATGGTCGCGTATTGATGTCTGTTTTAAAGGACAAAAGAATCATTGCGATGGATCTAAGTGCTGATGGATTATCTGTTGTTGATGAAGATCATTATTTGGTGAATCAATTCGGTAGATTGAGAGATATTTGTGTAGGTCCTTTAGATGAAATTTATTTGGCAACAAATGGTGCATCTTGGTCAAATACAAATCCAAATACACACAGCATTATTGTATTAAGAGCGATTGATGTTACCTCTGTTAATCAATTAGAGAGCAAAATGCTTAAGGTCTACCCAAATCCATTTAATGACAATGTAAGCATTGAAGTTGACGAAAATTTGGTAGGAGCAGATGTTTCTATTATTGATTTAGCAGGCCGAACTATCCTTAAAACGATCATTACATCAACAAGCATTACACTTAACACAGATAAAGTGTCGAAAGGAATGTATGAAGTTAAGATGATCACAAAAGATGGTCGATGTATCACCCGAAAAATGGTGAAATAGTCCAATTAGCAATCGTAAGGTATTGGCGAAATTTATATCAATGCTTTGATCTCAGCGATGATACGCTCTGCTAAATCATTTGCTTTTTGCTCATTTTCGCTTTCAGAATAGATGCGTATTATTGGCTCAGTATTGCTTTTTCGAAGATGTACCCATTCTTTATCGATGTAGATTTTCACCCCATCGGTGGTGTCCACTTCTTCGTGAGCATAATTGAGCGACATATACATCAATACTTTATCAACATCAACATCAGGTGTTAATTCAATCTTATTTTTTGAAATTGTATATTTTGGAAAGCTGTCACGCAATTCAGAAATCTTCATCTTCTTTTCAGCAAGGTGACTCAAAAATAGAGCAATCCCAACTAATGAATCACGACCGTAATGCAATTCAGGGTAGATGATTCCGCCGTTCCCTTCTCCTCCAATTACCGCATTGGTTTCTTTCATTTTGGTCACCACATTCACTTCTCCAACAGCAGCGGCGCTATACGTTAACCCTCTCGCTTCTGTGATGTCTCTCAAGGCGCGAGTAGACGATAAATTAGAAACAGTAGCTCCTGGTGTTTTCGTCAACACATAATCTGCAACTGCTACTAAGGTGTATTCTTCGCCAAACATTGAACCGTCTTCGCAAACCAATGCCAAGCGATCAACATCAGGATCTACCGTAATTCCTAAATCTGCTTTTACTTCTAAAATTTTCGCCGACAAATCATGCAAATGTTCTGGCAAGGGCTCAGGATTGTGCGGAAAATGTCCCGTTGGCTCGCAATAGAGCTTCGTAACATTTGTCACTCCTAGAGCGTTCAAAAGTGCTGGAACAAAGATTCCACCTGTTGAATTAACAGCATCTACAACAACTGAAAAATTGGCTGCTTCGATGGCATTCTTATTCACCAAAGGCAACGCTAGAATTGCATCAATGTGCTTTTGCAAATATGTATCATCTTTGGTGTTCGTACCCAAATCATCCACCTCAGCAAAATGAAAGGCATTTTCTTCAGCAATTTTCAACACTGCTTCTCCATCAGCACCAGAAATAAATTCACCCTTTGCATTTAACAATTTCAAGGCATTCCACTGTTTTGGGTTATGACTTGCTGTCAAAATGATTCCACCATCTGCATTTTCTAGTGGAACAGCAATTTCGACGGTCGGAGTTGTAGACAAGCCAAGGTCGATAATATCTATTCCTAAACCAATCAATGTTGCGCTCACCAAATCTGAAATCATTTGACCAGAGATTCTGGCATCACGACCAATCACTACTTTTAAACGTTTTCCTTTAGTGGCATTATTTGCTAACCACGTTCCATATGCAGCGGCGAATTTAACAGCATCAATTGGTGTTAAACCATTGTCAACAGTTCCACCAATAGTACCGCGAATTCCAGAAATTGACTTAATTAAGGTCATATCGATTAGTGATTTATTTTGTTCTTCAATTCGATCATTTTCAAACAAGCGATCGCACATTCAATTCCCTTGTTACCATGAATTCCCCCAGAGCGGTCAATAGTTTGTTGTTTGGTATTGTCGGTAAGGACACAAAAAGAAACATGTTTATTGTACTTCAACATCACGTCCATGATACCCTGTGTAGTGCCAGAACACACGAAATCAAAATGTTTTGTTTCGCCTTGAATAACAACTCCAATAGCTACAATTCCGTCAACATTAGAGGTTTCAAACAAAAACTGACAGGCAAGAGGTAATTCAAAAGCACCTGGAACAAAACGAACGAGAATATTTTCTTCTAAAACACCATTATCAATTAACGCAGACTTTGCACCATCTAACAATTTAAGAGTTGCAAAATCATTCCATTCAGAAACAACAATGCCGATTTTAAAATCGGCACCGCTTGGAATTAAATCCTTATTGTATTCTGACAGATTTTTTCCTTCTGTCGCCATAATATCTTATTTTACAATTTTGTTTTCAGCTCTAGCAATGTATTTGTCAATTGCTTTCTGCGAAGCATACGTTGGATAGTCATCCTTAATCTTCGTGTAAGCTTCTACTGCTGCATCAAAATCTTTTACCTTTTCAGCACAAAGACCAGCTTTGAACAAATACATAGGTGTTGTAAAATCGTTTTCGTTGATTTCAGCTGCCTCCATGTACAAATCACTAGCTTCTTCGTATTTTTTTAATTCACTTTGACAATCACCTTGTAAACCAATCGACATTGCCGAAACGTACGTATCTTCTACATTAACGCTTTCTAATTCAGACAAAGCTTTTTTAAATTCACCTTTCGACATCAATTGACGCGCTAAAACGAATTGTGCTACTTCGCCACCAATTTTACCATCGTATTTCTTAACAGCACCTTGCAGCTCATCAATAGCTAATTCAGTAGAATCTTTATCAACATAATTCAAAGCCGACCAATATGCATCTTTCGATTTCTCATTTGCTGGTTTCCATACCAATTGACGGTATCCAAAATAACCTACCACTAACACGATCAAAGCACCTACTCCATACGTAAGGTATTTCGCTGTTTTATTCGTGTTTAACTTGTCCTTTATTGATTGTACTGATAAATTCTCTAACATTATTGTATTTTTTGACGAGCAAAGATAAAATAAAATTTTTATAGTGAATCATTCAAAAACACTTAATGTTCAGATATTTCTTAACAATAAATAATTGTCCAATAATTCTAGCCCCATCAGCAGAAATTGAGCCCTACTTGAATAATAAATTGACTATTTTTGTTGTATGTACTTAAAGGATTTACACCTTGTTAATTTTAAAAACTATGAGGAAGCAGAACTTTCTCTAAGCGAAGGAATTAACTGCTTTTTTGGACGAAATGGTGCAGGAAAAACCAATATTCTTGATGCCGTTTACTACCTCAGCATGTGTAAGTCATATCTTAATGCAATGGATCGTCAGAATATTCGATTCGAAGAGCAATTTTTTTCGATTCGTGGCGAATGGATGAAAGAAGGTGCGTCTATTGAAATTCACTGCGCCGTTAAAATGGGTGCAAAAAAAGTATTTCGGAGAAACAAGAAAGAATATGAACGACTGGCAGATCACATTGGGCAGTTTCCTGCGGTGATGATTTCCCCCTACGACAGGGATTTGATTTCTGAAGGAAGTGAATTGCGTCGTAAGTGGATGGATGGCATCATTTCTCAGTTTGATCGTCAATACCTCGATAATATTCAAAAATACGGTCGTGTTGTTGAACAACGAAATGCCTTGCTGAAAAACATGTTCGATCACGGTCTATTCGATCGAGAATCTATCGACGTTTGGAATGAACAAATGTGTAACTTGGCAGCATCGATTCATCAAAAAAGAAAACAATTTATAGAAGAATTCTTACCCATTTTTCAAGAACGCTATCAATTCATTGGTTCCGATGCAGAAGTGGTAGGCTTAGAATATCGATCACAATTGAATGATGCTTCACTCGAAGATTGGCTTAAAACATTCGAACGAAAAGATGCGTTCAGTCAGCACAGTAACGCTGGCACACACCGTGATGATCTGATTTTTACGATCAAAGGTCACCCAATTAAGAAATTCGGATCGCAAGGTCAACAAAAATCGTTTATCATTGCGCTTCGACTTGCACAATTTGAATGGTTAAAAAAGCATTTAGCAGTAACACCTGTGCTGCTACTTGATGATATTTTTGATAAATTGGACCAATACCGAGTAGGGAAATTATTGCAATTGGTTTCTGAACACTACTTCGGGCAAGTACTCGTTACCGATACGGATTTTGAACGAATGCGTTCTTTTTTTGAAGGGAATGACACAGGTTTTCAAATTTTTGAGGTTGAGCAAGGTACTATAAAAGCAATCGAATTAAATGTAGCTAGCGAAAAATGAGTTTCAACGAACATAAACGAAATGCAGACGAAAAACCACTGGGAGAATTAATCGATCGATTAATGAGGGCGTATGGTTTGGATGACAAAATGAAGGAACTCGACGTGATTAATGCTTGGAGTGAATTGATGGGACCTGCAGTCGCAGCGAGAACGAAATCAATCCGAATTCATCAAAAAACCTTATTCCTTGGAATGGATTCGTCTGTAATGCGAGAAGAATTACAATATGGGAAACAAATTATCATTTTACGGCTCAATGAATATGCGGGATTTGAAATCATCAACGACATCTATTTTGCTTAACACTAATAACATTTAAAATGTACACAATTGCCATCAATGAACGCAGACTTATCATTAGTAATGAAAATCAATTGAAAGAAGATAATAACTATTTTGTAGATGATTGGAAGGAAATCTCGTTTAAAAAAGTTAATTTATTATTGAATGAGTGCAACGCAGGTGAAAGCTTGAAATTAGTTACTTTTCATCCAGAAAAAACCTTCGAAAAAATTTTTAAAAACCATAAACTCATCGAAGCGGCTGGTGGAATTGTGCATTTCAAAGGGGCGCAATTATTTATCAAACGAAATGGCATCTGGGATCTCCCAAAAGGTAAGCGAGAGAAAAAAGAAAGCATCGAAAATTGCGCTATTCGAGAAGTTGAGGAGGAATGTGGATTATCAAATGTCCAAATTACGGACTTCATCAAAGTTACGTTCCACGTGTACGAGATGAATGGCAAAAAAATACTCAAAAAAACGTATTGGTTTAATCTGTCAGTGCCAGAAAATCAAATATTAAAACCGCAAATCGAAGAAGGTATTTCCGAAGTGAAATGGATCAAAAAAGCACACTTGCAGCAAGTTCACAAAAACACATTTCTCACGATTCGTGATATTTTAGCGCATCAATAAAATTACAGCGTTTGCCATCCACAAACGCCATCATTTACGTTTAATTTTAATGTTCGTGGCAATGCACTTCATACGAAACGCTATCAACATCATAGCCATTCGCTTCTAGCGCTTCTAGGTCTTCACCACAGTGTTCTCCTATTTCTACCTCATTTCCTTGGGTATCATCATAGTGACATTCTGCACATTCTTGTTTGTTACATGCTGAAAAACCTACGATTAAAACTGCTCCAGCTAGCGCTAAATTGATTTTTTTTCGTTTCATTTTTTTAAATTTAAATTGATAATTAATTTGGCGTAAAACGATCTTCCCGGATTGGCAACTCCAAGGGTTTTCAATCGAGAAAGGTGATTGATATAATTTGCATTTGTAAGATTTCTACACCCCAATTGAAGCTGGATAGGAACTTTTCCATCCCATGCTAACTGAGTTCCAATATCCAACACTCCGTAATCTGCAGAAGTGGTTTCAAATTGCGATACCGTCCGCTGAGAAAAGTAGTAGTTGTATTGCAATGCAACGTTTTCCACTTTAAATTTTCCTTTCATCTCAAATCGGGCACTTATGGCATTCGTCCAACGAGGTTGGGGAACAAAGGAAAATACGGCTGAATTATCTGAAAACATGGCCAAATAAGATACTGTACTTTCAAAATGAAGAATGTGCGCAAAATGCGGATGCCAGTGAATACCAAGATCTGCTCCAGTTTGCATCACAGGAGCTAGCGATTGCTGATATCTAAAAACTTGCACGCCATCAATGATCGAATCTTGTGGCTCAATAAAGATGTAATCTTGGATCGCAGTAACAAAAGGGTTCACCACCAGTGACAAATGTTCGCCGGTAAACTCATAGCTAAAATCTAGTTGAATTGCTTTTTCAGTAGTGAGATTGTCCGCTCCTATCTCATAACGAAAAGTCCCATGATGAAGGCCATTTGAAAGCAACTCTGATAAATGAGGTACTCTAAACCCGCTGGACACATTGAGGCGAAAGATACTTTTGGCTGAAAAGGCATAATTAGCTCCTAATGAAAAATTGTATCCAAAAAAAGTTTTTGAAAATGCCTCTGTGAATTTTTCATCAACAGAAGAGTTCAAAACTCGCATGTCAAATCGAAGTCCGCCTTGTAATCGCCATTTTTTCCGATTCCATGAGGTCAAAAAATAAAAACCATTATCGCTTTGCTGTGCATCGGGCACAAGTCGCTCCTCGGCTTTTGGACTGTTCACCTGAAACAAATACATTCCTTGTAGTCCATAATTAAATTTTAAATGTTCACTTTGGCGCGTTTCAACATTCACTTTATAGGGAAAATTATAGGTATTTAGCACTAACTCAGGAATCGTCACCTTTTCTTCGTATTCAATTAATTGATTGAACGTAAATGAAGTTTGCACTTGAATGGTATGTTTTCCAAGGATAAATTTGTTATCCAATGAAGCAATATGATTCGTTAAGTATTGCACTGGTAGGGTCTTCTTTCTAAGTTGTTCCGTTGATAAGAAATCTTCAAACTCAGCTATCGAATCGTGGGTATGCCCAGGAATTCCTACTGTGGAAGTTGAATAGTCATAACGGAAATTTGCCACCCATTTCCCCTTGTACCATCCCAACGCTAACTTACCATTAACGTCTTGAAAACGAGAATTCTTTACAAATCGACCATCTGAAATTTGATAGTCTGCATTAGATGAAAATCGGCCACCGGCTAAAATTTTCAATTTCTTGATGGATCCATTATAACTAAGAGAATTTACGGATCCCAAAGTATTACTTTCAAATAATGAACTAGCAGTGAGTTGATGCTTGCCCTGTTGAGCAAATTTTTCATTAGAAAGATACAAAACACCTCCCAAAGCATCTGCGCCATACATCAATGAAGCTGGTCCTTTCAAGACTTCTACCGTACCAATTCCTAGCTCGCTAATTCCCATTCCGTGATCACCACCCCACTGTTGACCTTCTAGCCGAACGCCATTTAAAAATGTCAATACGCGAACTCCCTGCAATCCACGAATAACAGGTTTTGAGATGCCATATCCAGTTGAAGAATTGTAGACCCCAGGAATTACTTCTAACATTTGTCCAAGTCCACTTTTAGGAATCTCATTGAGTTCCTTTATTGATTTTAGTTCAACATAAGTAACACTATTGCGCTTTAATTCATTCCCAGTGGCAGACACAGTAACTTCCTCCAAATCAAGATGAATGGCAGTTAATTCAATTGAAATTGAGGACTGAATGGAGAGTTCCTTCCAAAAAGTTTCATATCCTAGTGCGATTACTCGCACTGCAAGTTGCTCAGGATAATTTCCCGCGATCGTAAATTTTCCACTTTCATCGCTTTTGACTTCTATTTGATAGTCAACCAAAGCAATCTGGGCAAATGGAACGCCCTCTTTTGTCTCCGCATCCACAATTTTACCTTGAATGGATTGCGAAAAAGCTTGAAATCCTCCCAAGAGGATAACAGCAATAATTATCTTATGAATCATGAAAATTTAACTTATTACTTCGAAAAATACTGAAAGAATTCAGCATACTATTTTAAGAAATAAAAGCTGGGGGACCTCGCAGCTCGAGCGAAAGTAATCTTGGAGTTTCAAAGAATGAATAGTCCTTCGTTGATTGAGCAAAATTGTTGTTGTGTGAAAAATTAAATGCAAAGTGCGGTGGCTCTGTAGCAGCACTCATGTCAAAGTCGCAAATAAAACAATCCTCTTCTACACTGGTTGTGTCATGTAAATGACTTTTCTTTTCATCATGCGAAGCGAGTTCTTCATGCTGATGCCACAATCCTTTAGGAACACTAAGGAAAAAGAGGCATGATAAGACCAGATATGCAAGAAACTTTCTTTTCACATAACAAAAATACAAAAAAATCAATCTACTTTGAACCAATTTCAAATTGCCATGTACAGCACCAAAAAATCATCAAAATGAAACGAAAATTCTTACTAATTGTGCTAATTGCTGCATCATTTGTGGCAAATGCAACAGAAAAGGAAATCATCAAGGCTTCCATCTCCGAAGTAACTGTATTTGCGCAAGGAGCACAAATATTCACCAAGGCAAGCTATACCATTAAGCCTGGTATCACCGAATTAATAATTGAAGGTGTTAGTCCAAACATCGATCCGAAAAGTTTACAAGTAAAGGGCACTGGAAACATGATTCTCATGGACTCAAAATACCAATTGTACTATCCAAAACCAACACCTTTTGTTTTGGAGGGACTCCCACTTAAATTGAAAAAAGACATTCAAACATTAGAAGATAGTATTGAATTAGTAGCGTTTGAATTACAAGATGTGCAAGATGAAATCGATGTACTCAACTCCACAAAAAACATTCTTAGTACGAATGGTGCTATGCGTGGACAAGGAAAAGTGAATGATTCTATCAATCTTTTGAAACAAGCAGTAGATTATTACGCAACAAAAATGACCGAATTGAACAAAAAACTACAATTGTTGCAGCGCAAGAAAAAAGCAATCGCTGTCAAAAAGCTACGCATGGATGAACGCCTAGTCGCACTTAAAAATCATCAAAGTAATGATGGGGAAGAAAAGGATCCAAGTGCCCCAATTCATAGAATTGTGGTTACAGTGCAAACCAAAGAACTTCTTACTGGAAAATTAAGTGTTTCTTACCTTGTTTCTAATGCAGGATGGGTACCGCAATACGACTTAAGAAGTGATGGTATGGGTGGAAAAATAAACCTCACTTACAAAGCAAATGTGTACCAAAATTGTGGATTAGATTGGGATGATGTGAAACTAAACATCTCTACGAACAATCCCTACCAAAATAAGACAAAGCCAACCTTGCATCCTTGGTACATTGATTATTACACGTACCGCACCGACTCCTACAAAGGAAATGCTGCTCCTAGTGCAGTGCCGCAAATGAAAAAAGAAAGTCTTTCTGAATCAGGGTATAGCTATTCAAATATTGCAGCGGAAGACATGGAAGCGGCTACCTCAGCAGATTTCATTCAAACAGTGCGTCAACTATCTTCCATTGAGTTCAAAATCGATTTGAATTACACCATTAAATCGAACAACGAACAACACATGGTATTGATTAAAAACACGGATATGGATGCTATTTACAAGTACTATGCAGTGCCGAAAGTGGATAACTCTGTGTATTTAATTGCGCAAATCACTAAATTGGATGAATTGGGCTTAGTTCCCGCAGCGGCGAATATCTTCTTCGACGGAAGCTACATTGGTGAAACCTACATCGACCCAACTGTAATGGAAGATACTTTGAATTTAAGTATGGGAAGGGATCCAAATATTCAAATCAAACGCACTTTGCTTAAGAAGGAGTTGAAGGAAAAAGTAATCGGCGACAAAATTGAAAAAACAATGGCATACAGCATCGAGGTCAAAAACTCGAAAGCTACTAATATCACCATCGTTGTTCAAGATCAGCTACCAATCACTACCAATGCTGATATCATGATCGAACCAATCGACCTTGCAAAAGGAAAATTTGATACTCGGACAGGGTTTGTAGAATGGGAATTAAACCTCAAATCAAAAGAAGCCAAAACCATTGATTTTTCGTACAAAGTGAAACACAATAAAGACCTGAACTTGTACCTCTATTAAGACCTGCAAATAAAGAATTAAGAATGCAGAATTAAGAGATTGATCTAACTCTTAATTCTGCATTTTGCATTTATAATTCTTTACATTTGTACTATGAAAAGTTTCGACATTCCAGCATTTTATCGCTCACCAATCATTTCCAAGGTTAAAGAGTTTCGAAAGAAGAATGATCCACGAAAAAAGGACTTCACTCCCACTCGATTAAATTTTGGAAAAGTAGAATTTTTAATTGCGCGACACTTCGGATTTTGCTACGGGGTAGAAAATGCCATTGAAATATCCTATCGTGCATTGAAAGAAAACCCTGATAAGCGCATCTTTCTCTTAAGTCAAATGATTCACAACCCAGAAGTAAATAGTGATCTTACCAACAATGGAATCGTGTTTATTCAAGATACGAACGGAAATCAACTTATTCCGTGGGAGGAAATCAAAAAAGAAGATGTTGTCATCATTCCGGCCTTTGGAACAACACTCGAAATAAAAGCCATTCTAGAGAATATCGGAGTGGATACCAAAGCATATAACACTACTTGTCCCTTTGTTGAAAAGGTATGGAATCGATCAGAAAAATTGGGCAATGATCAGCATACCATCATCATTCATGGAAAATACAATCACGAGGAAACAAGAGCTACTTTTTCACACAGTAGAGCAAACGCACCCTCTTTAATCATTAAGGACAAAAAGGAAGCTGAATTTCTAGGTGAAATTATTTTAGGCACTAGGGCGATTGAAGAATTCTTTCACTTCTTTGAAGGTAAATTTTCAGCTAATTTTGATCCAGTGAGCGATTTAATAAAGATCGGTGTTGTGAATCAAACAACAATGCTAGCTTCAGAAACACAAGCCATAGCTGATTACTTGCGGCAAATAATGTTGCAAAAATACGGAGAAGAAGATATCAAAAATCACAGTGCTGACACTCGTGATACGCTTTGCTACGCTACAAATGATAATCAGTCTGCAACACTAGGGTTGCTGGAAGAGGATGCAGATTTAGCGATAGTTGTTGGGGGCTACAATAGTTCTAACACCACCCACCTTGTCGAACTACTGGAGCAAAAATTCCCTACTTTTTTTATTAATTCTTCGGATTCCTTCGATTCCATCAATTCCATTGAATATTTTGACATACACAAAAAGGAAGTTGTCAATTCCAACAATTTCATTCCCAGCGATATAGAAAACCTTAAAATCGTAATTACATCTGGTGCTTCCTGTCCGGATGCTATCGTCGACGGTGTTATTCAAAAAATAGTAGCGCTACTAGATGTAAAAATTTCAATAGAATCAGCCTTAGATGTGTTAGATTAATGATGAAATTCTTACATTTAAAAAGTTAAACATCGACGGTTGGAAAGATTCATCAATATACTAGTTGTTGAAAACAACGAAATTAATAAGCAAGGAATAAAAGAAATTCTTTCTGGTGGCGGAAATAATGTAATTTATGCTTCTTCAAAAACGGAAGCACTAGCAATAATTCAACAAAAAGAAATTGGTATATTATTGGTAAATATTGATGATGATATCATTGAAGGAAAATTGCTCATTGAACAAGTAGCCCAATCGGATAACATCAGAGAGCTTTATAAAATTGCCATTACATCAAATCCTTCTGCTGGGGCTAAAATGGTGAAAGGTCTCAACGAAGGCGTCATCGATTTCATCACAATTCCTTTCAATCCCAATTTGGTGCGAGCTAAAATTGATGTCTTCAAATCTATGTATTACAAAGACAATCGAATTCATCAATTACTATCCAATATTTTTCCAGAAAAAGTACTTGAAGAACTCAGTCAACACCAAAAATTCTCTCCAAAAAGAGTAGAAAATGGTGTGATCATGTTTACCGACTTTGTAGATTTCTCATTAAAATCTAAGTCGCTAAAGCCATTAAAAATTCTTCACATTCTAGAGAATTACTTCACAAAGTTCGATGAGATCATGAGTCGCTATCAACTCGAAAAAATAAAGACAATAGGAGATTCCTACATGGCCCTTGCTGGTGTAACAGAAAATTACCCAGAACCAGAAATCCGTGCTTGTCTAGCTGCCTTAGAAATTAAGCAATTCTTGACTACTGAGATGGAAATTGCAAAAGCGCTAGGGAAATCATTTTGGGAAATTAGAATAGGTCTGCATGCTGGCCCCCTAGTAGCTGGAATTATTGGCACTAAAAAATTTAGTTTCGATGTGTGGGGAGATTCTGTAAATATTGCAAAACGTGCAGAGGAAAGTTCAAAAGCGGGAGAAGTGACGATCACCGAATCAATTTATCAAAAAATTAAGCCTTATTTATCTGCACGTACTATTGGTGAAATTCCAATTCACAAACGTGGCGGTAAATTAAAAATGCATCAATTAGAGCATTTATTGCCTGAATGGTGCTTGAAGGATGATGCTCAACGACCTTCTGCCTCCTTGCGACAAATTTGCGGACTGGCAACCATCGATTTCGAGAATATGCGCACAGATATTTTGAATAGGTTGCGCTCTTTATTGCCAGATGAACTTTCCTACCATGATTTAAATCATACCATCAACGTAGAAAAAGCAGCTATCAGAATTGCAAAATTAGAAGGAGTTGGCGAAGAAGATTTACTCTTACTTAGAACTGCTGCGTTATATCACGATTCTGGTTACCTTCTTAAGTATGAAAACAATGAAGAATTTGCTGTAAAATATATCACCAAAAATCTTCCCAATTACGGGTATTCACCTATTCAAATTGAGCGAATTAAAAGCATGATTGATGTCACAACTTTCAATCACGAACCAAAAAGTATTTTAGAAAAAATAATCTGTGATGCGGATTTAGATTATTTAGGTAGACCTGATTATTACGTTATTGCGAATAAATTGCGAACTGAAATGGAAAATTTTCATCCTCCAATGACGGAAACTGAGTGGATCGAATTTCAATTGCACTTTTTGACAAAAAAACATAACTATTACACAGACTCTGCAAAAAACATCCGCTTACAAGGAAAGCTGCACAAAGTAGGTGAATTAAAGCAAAAACTAAAAGAACTAAAAGAACTAAAAGAAAATTAACATGAAAGTCTACACTAAAAAAGGAGATGAAGGCAAAACAGGTTTAATCGGAGGAACGAGAATACTTAAAAGTTCGTTGCGAATTGAAGCCTATGGAACAGTAGATGAACTCAACTCCTACTTGGGCTTACTCCGCGATTTGCAAGTAGAAGAAAATGCTAAGACGCAACTTCTTGATATCCAAGATCGATTATTTACTTTAGGTTCTCATTTGGCGGCAGATCCAGAAAAATCGACCATGAAATTGCCAGAAATTCATGAATCGGATGTGGAAAATCTTGAAAAATGGATAGATGCAATGGAAGAACAATTAGAACCAATGAAAAGTTTTGTATTGCCTGGTGGACATTCCACTGTGTCTTTTTGCCACATAGCACGTTGTGTATGCCGACGGGCAGAGCGAATAACAGTTGATCTTGCGCAACAAACCACTATCGACCCTATTATCGTTAAATACCTAAATAGATTGAGTGATTATTTATTCATACTTTCTCGCTATTTAACTAAGCAATTGTCCGCGAAAGAAAGTCCATGGGTGCCAAAAATGTAAGAATGAAATTGATACAAGCCATTCGTTTTACAATTATCATCGTTGTTTTGATAATTACTTCTAGCTTCAGAGGAGAATCGTATTACACCATCCAAGTTAAAATAACGAATATTCGCAATTCAAAGGGCAGAATTCAACTTCAAATATACAAGGACCAAGAATCCTTCAAAAAAGAAGAACCTGCATTCACGAAGTTGGTCACAAAAGAAGGTAACATGAGCGGCACAACAATGCATTATGATTTCAAACTTCCAGCTGGCACCTATGGTGTAGCCTTGTTAGACGATGAAAATCGCAATACAAAAATGGATTATGGCGTTGTAATGCCGAAGGAGGGATTTGGTTTCTCAGACTACTATCACACATCATGGTCGCGACCAACATTCTCAGATTTCAGCTTTGTATTGAAAGGAGACAAAAGTATAGTGATGAAAATTCGATACGTTTAATTGAAGCAATTTCAAATAATAAAAAACTTTTTAGCAAGAAATAGTTGATTTTATCAAATTAAAATTACTTTTGCGCCTTAAAACGAGCCACTAAATTATTATATATGTATTGGACACTAGAATTAGCATCGTATTTAGAAGATGCACCATGGCCAGCTTCAAAGGATGAGTTAATTGATTTTGCCATCAGAACTGGTGCACCGCTTGAAGTGGTTGAAAATCTTCAGGATCTTGAAGATGAAGATGATATTTATGAAAATATTGAAGAAATTTGGCCTGATTATCCATCGAGAGAAGATTTTCTTTTCAATGATGATGAATACTAGCAATTGATTAAAAATCTCGGAAATTCCGGGATTTTTTTTTTACCTTTCAATCAGCAATGAATTTTCTCGGACATCTTTACTTTTCAAACAACGATCATTCATTAATGTATGCGAATCTATTTGGCGATTTTGTAAAAGGAAGTCAATTAGACCACTTTTCACCTACAATACAAAAAGGAATTCAATTGCACAGAAGCATCGACCAATTCATAGATCATCACCCAGCTGTTGTTGAATTGCGGAGATCTTTATCTGCAAGTCTCCCAAAGGTGAGCAGCATTGCCATCGACCTCTATTTTGACCATTTACTTTCAAAAAATTGGAATGACTTTCACATCTTAGAATACCAGCAATTTCTGCAAGAATTCTATAATTTCAATATTGACGCATCAGATAATTATAGTTCTCATTTTCTAGATTTCCGAGGCAAGTTGATTGAACACAATTGGATGTCGCACTACCCAACAAAATTCGGACTAGAAAAGCTTTGTAAAGGTGTTGGAAGTAGACTTTCTTTTAAGAATTCCCTTGAAATTGCCCACCTTGTCTTTGAAAATCAAGAAGAGGAAATCCAAGCCAGCTTCCACCATTTTATGAACGATGCAATACCACATTTTCATGGCATTCATCGAAATAGTTAGCAAATTAAGATTTAATGACTTATCTTAGCTTTTGCTAAAACATTTGGATGTACAATTCATTTAGAAACATATTTTCGTCATTATTCGCACTACTTTTCCTCTCTGCATTAGTAGCTTGTGGCGGAAACAATGATGATTCAGGCAAAGTAATCCACGACAATGACTTAGATGAAATTCTTAAAAAAGGCATCCTTACCGTTTTAGTTGAAAATAGTTCCACCTCCTACTTGATCTATCGTGGAAAAAAAATGGGATTTGAGTATGAAATTCTGCGCGAATTTGCTGATGAATTAGGGGTTAAACTAGAAGTAAAAATTCTAAGTGATCTTGACAAAATTCCACAATTAATGGCTGAAAAACAAGCAGATATTGTGGCTTGTAATTACACGTATTCTAAAGATCGTGCTGAAAATGTTGATTTTTCAATACCTTACTTAGTAACACCTCAAGTACTTGTACAACGCAAAAATGGCTTTTCGACAGAGAAAATTCCTGCAGTCGAATATGTTGCTGCACCTGAAAACTTGATCAATAAAAAAATTCACGTTTGGGAAAACTCTAGCTTCCACAAGCGCTTAGTTAATTTACAGGAAGAACTTGGCGATACCATTTTAATTGAGAATGTGCAGGGTGAAATTGGTAACGAAGAAATGATTGAATTAGTAGCCGAAGGTATGATTGACTATACCGTTAGCGATCAAAATTTAGCCGCTGCAAACGCCAAATTTTATGACAACTTAGATGTATCTACCGTGCTTTCTGTCAATCAAAAAATTTGTTTTGGAATTCGAAAAAACACGCCTTTATTACAAGCTAGACTTGATAAGTGGCTGGATGAATACATGAAAAAGGCAAGCTTCCGCTACTTAAAAAACAAGTATTTTGAGCTTGGTTATGAAGCTTCTGTAAAAATAAAAAATAACTTAATTAATAAACGAGGAGTGCTTTCTCCCTATGATGCAATTTTCAAAAAAGAAGCGCGTAGATACAATTACGAATGGACCTTGCTCGCATCGCAGGCCTACCAAGAATCGCAATTCGATCCGCTAGCTGTTGGATTTGGAGGCTCGTATAGTATGATGCAATTCATGCCAGCCGTTGGTCCAAACTACGATGTGTACCCCGATTCTCCACCAGAAGTTCAAATCGCTGGAGGTATGCGACTTATGAATAAATACTACAAACGATGGAGTTCAATCCCAGACCATGAACAACGTATTAAATTCTCGCTAGCATCATACAATGCAGGCTTAGGTCACGTGCTAGATGCAATTGCGTTAGCCGAAAAGAACGGCAAAAACACCAAGGTATGGGACAACAACGTAGATGAAATGATGATGAATCTCTCTAAACAAGCTTATTATCGCGACCCTGTAGTTAAAAATGGTGCACACCGTGGAATGATTACTTATCAATACGTTCATAAAATTTATTATCGACATTTGGAGTGGAAAGCAATGTTCAAATAGGTAAGTTACTGATCGCCATTCAAGGTCCAACTGCTTCTGGTAAAACAAAATTGTCCATCGATTTGGCAAAACACTTTAAAACAGTTGTTGTATCAGCAGATTCAAGACAATTTTACAGAGAAATGTCAATTGGTACAGCAAAACCTGATGCGCTCGAACAAGATGGCATTCAGCACTATTTCATCAATTCACATGCTGTAGAAGACGAATTAACAGCTGCTCAATACGCAGTGCAAGCAAGTGAAGTGTTAGAAAAAGAATTCAAAATTCATGATACAATAATTTTAGTAGGTGGTTCTGGAATGTTTGTGGATGCACTCTTAAACGGACTAGATGATATTCCTACCGATCTTGCATTGAGAAATCAACTTAAACTCGAAGCGGAAAATAATGGAGTTGAAGACTTATTGAAAGAACTTTTTGAAAAAGATCCTGAATTTGCAAAATACATCGATAAATCCAACCCATCGAGAATCATAAGAGCTGTAGAAGCAATTCGCTTAACCGGAAAAACTCATGCTGAGTTTCGCTCTGGTACAACTAAAAATCAACCATTTGAAATTGTCAGATTCATCATAGATGTGCCAAGAGAATTACTATATGATCGAATTAACCAACGTGTAGATCTCATGATCGAAAATGGTCTTCTCGATGAAGCAAAAGCATTACTACCTCAGCGAAATTTAAGCTCTTTAAAAACCGTCGGTTACAAAGAATTGTTTGATTACTTTGACGGAACAATTACCTTAGACAAAGCCATAGAACTCATCAAGCAGCATTCTCGAAATTATGCGAAGCGACAAATCACTTGGCTGAAACGCTATCAAGATGCAAAAATTGTAACATTTCGTAGCGACATGTCAAGCATTGTAATTCAAGAACTTAGTAAGTATTCGTAACTCCTCAGATAAGATTTTGGTCATTCCTTAGTACTTTTGGAACGATTGTTGAAAATTACCTCTAAACAATACTGCAATGAAAATACGTTTCAATCAAGTTATGCCTATTCCACTTGCTTCAATTCAGCACTCGAGTGAAAGTATTTGGGGTAACGAGGTTTCCTTTAATACAGGTCAAAAAATTCTTCTCAATGCCTCAAGTGGAAAGGGAAAATCAACCTTTACCTCATCTGCCGTTGGCTTGCGAAATGACTACACGGGAACGATTAGCTACGACGAGCTAGATATTAAATCGTTCAACGAAGATGATTGGACCAAAATTCGACGCGAAAAAATAGCAGTTGTCTTTCAAGATCTGCAATTGTTCCCAACACTTTCTGTTAAAGAGAATCTTTTAATTAAATCGTTACTGCAACCTAAATATTCAGAAGTAGAATTGAAAAATTTCCTCGAATTTTTAGGCATTGCTGACAAATGGGAGCAGAAATGTGGTCTACTTTCCATGGGGCAACAACAACGAGTAGCCATCATTAGAGCCCTAATTCAACCGTTTCAATGGCTTATTATGGATGAGCCTTTTTCTCATCTTGATGTCGAAAATACTAAGAAATGTCTCGAGTTAATTCATCAGCGATGTGATGAACAAAAAGCTGGATTTATTCTAACGACCTTGGGTGAAACACATGGAACTCATTTTGATAGTGAACTAAAACTTTAACTATGTTAAGAAAATTACTTTTTCAAAATCAAGATCGAAAGCAATTGATTATTGCAATCACTGGCGCGTTTTTAGGCATCACCTTTTTAATCACCTCTATTCATTACCTCATCAAAGTGAATGAATTTGGTGAAGGTGCTGAAATCTTGGGACCCAATACTGTGATTGTACAAAAAAGAGTGAGCACATCAACTACTTTTAATCTTACCAAAACTGACTTTTCTTCAAGAGAAATAGAAAAGATCAAAGCAGAAAGTTTTGTAGCCGATGTAAAACCTGTAATCAGTAATAATTTTGATGTTTCCTTCGAAACTGCTGATCCTCAAGTACCTAGATTCCGATCAGATGTATTTGTGCAAACCCTCGATCCGAAATTTTTGGATGTAAAATCAGATAAATGGCACTGGAAGCCAGGAGAAAAGATTGTTCCAATCATTCTGCCAAGAGATTTTTTAGTGATGCTCAATACTTTTATGAGTGCCCAAGGAATTCCGCAAGTATCAGATGAATTAGCCATGCAACTAAAATTCAAGTTCACGCTTTCAAACGATAAATCAAAAGAATGGGTAGATGCACAAATCATAGGGTTCACAAATGAAGTGCCTTCTATTTTAGTCCCTGAATCGTTCATGGAATACGGAAACAAAGAATATAGTCTCGGAAAAGAACAGAAAATTACCCAAATAATGATTTCTGGTCGCGAAAATGAATTTGGTAAAGTAGAACAATTGATGAAAGAACGCGGGTTGGAGTCCAAGAATTCCCAAATCATCGTTGGTCGCTTAAAAAGTATGGTTGGCACATTGTTTTTGGTGGTACTTGGAATTTCAATTATCGCCGTTTTTGTATCGGGATTGGTGCTCATTCAATACATGCAGCTATTGATGTCTAAAAATGCTTACGAAGTGAAGACTTTATTGCGAATTGGTTACCACCCAAAAGATCTTACCAAGCAATTCTTCTTTTACTTTGTAAAGGTTTTTGGAGTTGTCGCTTTCATTGGAACAGTTGTTTTTCTATTATTGAAATTCTACCTCGATGATATGTTTGAAACAGGTGGAATCTACATTGACACAGGACTTTCCTACCAAAGTTTTACGGCTCTATTGATCACTTTTGCTAGTTTTACATTTGCAAGTTTTCGAACTGCCAAAAATGGAATTTTCTCAAATTATTAATAAAACTGTTAAAGAATCGTTAACAAGGCATCTTTTTATTCTTTGGTACCGTTTTGGCTTTAACTTCATTCAATTATTTAAAACAACATTATGAAACTTTTGTTTTTCGTCGCGCTAACAATTCTGACAACATCTTCTTTTGCTCAGAAATTAAAATTCAAAGTGATAGGTCAAAAAGACACCACAGTTCACCTAGTGAAATACTTTGGCGGCAAGCTCTTTTGGGCAGATACTGCAGAAATAAAAGATGGCTATGTTGAGTTTGATGGCGCTAAGCAAAAAGCAGGCGTGATGGCACTTTTACTTCCTGGACAAAAATTCTTTGAATTCATTCACAACAATGAAGAAGTAATGATGGAGACTACAGGTCCTGACTTCGTAGCCAACATGAAAGTGAAAAAATCAGAGGAAAACAGAATTTTTATTGATTACATCCGCTACATTCAATCTAATAAAACAGAAGCTGCCGCTCTCATCGAGAAGAGAAGTAAGCTTGATAAAGAAAGCGCTGAATACAAAACACTGGGCGAACAAATCGATGCTGTCAATAAAAAAGTAGTTGACTATCAGAAGAACTTGATTAAAACTCATGAAGGGAAATTGATAGCAAAAATCGCTTACATGTCTATGGAAATAGAAATTCCTGAAGCGCCAAAAGATAGCAAGGGTAATGTGGTTGACTCTAATTTTAAATTTAATTATTTCAGAGCACATTATTGGGATCATGTTGATTTCAAAGATGATCGTCTCGTAAACTCTCCCATTTTTGCCAATAAACTAGATTACTATTTCGGTAAAAACATGATGGTACAACATTGGGATACAGTTATAAAATATGCTTTTGACCTTTGTGATAGATTGCCATTAAAATCGCGTACGTTCGAATACTGCGTTGGTTGGATTACCTCTGAATATGGAAAAAGCAAAATCATGGGTATGGACAAAGTGTACGTTATGATGGCAGACCGTTACTACTGTAATAAAAGCGACTCAGGAATTTCACCTGCATTTTGGATGACAGAAGATAAATTAGCTGACCTGTGTGAAAAAATTCCAGTGCAGAAGAATTTGGTGATGGGAGTAAAACCTCCTAATCTAATTTTAAGAGATACCTCTGATGTGAAGTGGCAAGATTTTTACAGTTTGAAATCAGAATACACTATCCTTTATTTCTGGGATCCTGAATGTGGGCACTGTAAAACCATTACACCAAAGTTAAACCGCTTGTACACTGAAAAGTTAAAAGCGAGAAATGTAGAAGTGTTTGCTGTTGGAAAAGCAGTAGGTGAAGAATTCAAAAAATGGAAAGATTACGTGCGAACGAATGATTTGAAATTTATCAATGTAGCTGTGACCGATCCGTTGTTCAAAGCTGCTATGGAAGATGCTCGACAATTTGTTCCTAAATACACCACTATTGAGTCGCTGAACTATCAAACAACGTATGATATTTTCTCTACGCCTCGTGTATTTTTATTGGATAAAGACAAAAAAATTGTTGCTAAAAGTCTAAGCTTATCACAGTTAGAAGAATTTATTGATCGTCTTCAAGGACATGAGAAGGATGTTAAGCTCTTTCCTCCTGATCCAGAAGATGACGAACAAATGCACTAAAAATGAAAGCGATTGGTTAATATCAATCGCTTTTTTGTTGGTAAAACTTTAAGATTTCTTAATGTATGTCGCTGTATTTTGTCTTAACTTTGCACAACAAATATCTTTTATGAAAAAACTTTTACTTATCCTTTTCAGTACTTCATTGGTATCCATGAGTCAAGCTCAAATTGCTTCTTGGGATTTCACTACTGAAACAGCAGTTGCTACAAGCACACCAGAAATTTACGACGCAAACTTGGATTCCCCGAGCGCATTGACAAGAGGAACAGGCGCAGCTGCATCGGCAGGAGCAAACTCTTTTAGAACAGTGGGTTTCCAAAATGATGGAATTTCTACTGCTAATATGGATTATTTTGAAAATCAATTATCTGCAGCAGCAGGTTACGAATTGTCATTATCAACTATTGATGCTCGTTTTGGTGGCACAGCCACTTATTGCGTTGCTCCTGGAGTCCAAATCCAATATGCGTATAGTTTAGATGGCACTACATTTACATTAATTGGAACACCAACGATTTTAATTGGTTCTCCTAGTGTAATGCCTCAAATTGACCTAACAGGTATCACCGCTTTGCAAAATATAGATGCAGCGACAACTGTTACCATTCGATTGTATGCGACAGGACAAACAGGAACTGGTGGTTGGGGCTATCTTTCTGCAGCTGCAGCCGGAACGATTGGTTTAGCCTACGGAGGAACAGTTACTTCAACATCAGCAACATGTAATTTGACCAATGCTGGATTGACAGCTTTAACATGTAACGACAATTCAACTCCGATAGTAACTACGGATGATTATTTAACGTTTTCCTTGAATCCAACTGGAGCGATGTTAGGAACAGACTACACGGTTTCAGTTTCAGCTGGAACAATCTCTCCAACAACAGGAACCTATGGCTCTGCAACTTCATTCCAATTGCAGGATGGTGCTGCGGGTGCTGGTAATGTTACTGTAACAATTACTGACAATACAACGGGTGCTTGTACTATAGATCAAGTAATCACTGATCCAGGAGCTTGTTCATTTTCAACACCAATTGTTTTTGGTACACCGTCTTCACTAACAGGGTTTAACCATAACGTAGGAACTCCTTCCACTTCACAACAAATTACTGTTTCAGGAAATTCACTTACGGCTGATTTAGTGGTTACTGCTTCAACAAATTTTGAGGTTTCACTAGACAATACAGCTTTCAGTACATCAATAGCAATCACTCCAACTTTAGGTTCAGTTGCTTCAACAATCGTATATGTGCGTGCAAATTCACCTGCCTATGGAACGTTGAATGGAACAGCAATTGTATCGTCGACAACTGCAACTGACGTGACAATCACTTTAAGTGGTTTTGCAAATGACTATGTTTATTCACTCATTGACGCTGTTGACAACACAGCAGCTGATGGAACGGCATCTTCAATGGACATGCTTGTTACTTTGACAGGAGTTATCCATTGTCAAGATTTTGATTCTAATGCTGGTTACAACTTCACAATCATTGATGGATCTGGCGAAGGAATCAATGTTTTTTCAGCGACAGATAAAGATGCATACACCAACCCACTTTCTGGAGATTCTATTCAAGTAAAGGGGAAAATTGCTATGTACAATGGTCTATTGGAGGTATTGGTGGATAGTATAAGTCTTCTTTCTTCTGGAGCTGCTTTGGAAATTCCAACGGTTGTTACTGCACTAGGTGAAATGACAGAGTCGCAATATGTGACCCTAGAAAACATGACTTTTGTAACTCCAATAGCAAATTTTCCAACAACAAATACTAATATTGATATTACCGACGGAACAAATACGTTCACTATTCGCGTATTATCTTCAACTGATATGAACGGTGCTCCTGCTCCTCAAGGTCCGTTTAATGTTACTGGTCTTGGAGGTCAATTTGACAGCTCAAACCCATATACTTCGGGTTACCAATTATTCCCTTGTGGCACTGGTTCATTTGAGCCTGTTTGTTCAGGAGTGAATTTACCCTTGAATACTGTCACATGGATTGGAAATGGCTTAGAAGCAGATGCTGCTGGAGCAAATATTTCTTACCAATGGTTTGATTGTGATTTGAATCAAGAAATTTCTGGTCAAACAAATCAACAATATTTACCTGCTGTTAATGGAAACTATTCAGTAATTGTAAATAACACCACATGTACTGATACTTCTGATTGCATCGACTTCATTTTCTGGAATGTGAACGAATTAGATTTAGCAAAATTGGTTTCATTGTATCCAAATCCAGCGAATGACTTGGTGACAATCAGCAACAAATCTAACTTAGATTTAGCGATCGAAGTAATTGATTTGACTGGTAAAGTTGTTTACACCACAAACTCAAAAAACTCATCTATTTCAATTGATTTGAATACCGTACAAAATGGTGTTTACATTGTAAATGTCATTGCTGCTGCTGCAACACTTCAAGAAAGAATTATAGTTCAGAAATAAGAAAAATACAACTTTTTGGAAAGGCGCAATTGATTGCGCCTTTTTTGTTGTTATCTTGCAAGGAAAAATCAAGAAATGAATTCAATTCGCGACAATCATCAACGATCAAAAAATGCGATACTACTTGTTATTATTGTATTAGTACTCCAACTAGTTTCAATTATTCCTACCATTATGCAAATGGTATTAGTCAATAAAATATTTTCTGGTGAGCAATACACTGTGGAAGAAGTGCAATTGAACGGTGTATTAGCTCTCATCGTGAATATTTTAGTTTTAGTAGCCACAATTACAAGTGGAGTGTTTTTTATACTTTGGTTTAGACGAGCTTATTACAATTTAGAACAGAAAACATTTTTAACTAGTTACTCGAATGGCTGGGCTGCTGGTGCATGGTTTGTTCCAATTCTAAATCTTTTTAGACCTTACCAAATCATGAATGAATTGTTTACTATTACTCCAAAAGTGTTGAAAAAAAATGATATTAAAACTGACTTCGAATTAGAAAAAAGCACAATTGCAACATGGTGGACTTTATGGATAATTACTCTTGTTGTAGGTAATGTTTCATCAAGAATGGTACTTAATGCAGGTTCCGCTAAATCATTTAACATCGCTTCAATCTTTGACATCATTAGTTGTCTGCTGTTTATCCCACTCTCAATAATTACAATTAAAGTAATTGTAAATTATACAAAGTATGCCTTGTACATAAAAGAAGTTGGCAACGAACGTCACTTTGATGCCTTTGTGGATGAGCACATTTAATCCTTCCGTTACTATAAAATAAAGACATGAGAATACTTTTTCTGATTCAATTAATTTGCCTTTCTACTTTTTCATTCGCCCAAAACTACTGGCAACAAGAAGTGAATTACAAAATATCTGTGCGATTAGATGACACTTTACACCGGTTAGTTGCCTATGAAGAATTTGAATACATCAACAACTCTCCAGATGTTTTGGATAAAATATACATTCATTTGTGGCCAAATGCGTATAAAAATGGAACATCTGCACTCGCAAAACAACAGTATGATAGCGGCGAGAAAGAGCTGACTTTCGGTGAAGAAAAAAACAAGGGTAACATCGATTCGCTCGATTTTAAAGTGAATTTCATTGCTACCAAATGGGAATACGACGCTCAAAATCCAGATATTGCTATTATTCATCTTGCAAGCCCGCTTAAACCGGGAGAAAAAACAATAATCTCTACTCCTTTTACAGTTAAAATACCGTCTGGCGAAATTTCTCGCTTGGGACATATCGGGCAGTCTTATCAAATTACCCAGTGGTACCCAAAACCAGCTGTGTATGATAAAAATGGTTGGAATCCTATCCCCTACCTCAACCAAGGTGAATTCTATTCTGAATTTGGTTCGTTTGATGTAACGATTACACTTCCGAAAAACTATGTGGTTGGCGCCACTGGCGATTGTCAAACACCGGAAGAACTCGACTTTTTAAACCTAAAAGTATCGGAAACGAAGAAGAAATTAGGCGATTACTTGTTGTTAAAATCAAAAAATGGTGTATCAAAAGGAGATTTTCCACCGTCCGACACTGAATTTAAAACCATTCGTTACACGCAAGATCGCGTGCATGATTTTGCTTGGTTTGCTGATAAACGATATGCCGTATCAAAAGGAGAAGTGCAATTACCACAATCAAAAAAAATGGTCACTACGTGGGCCATGTGGGTGCCTAACAACTCTGCTACTTGGCAATATGCCGATGAATATTTGCACGATGGCGTCTACTACTATTCACTTTGGAATGGCGACTATCCGTACAACAATGTCACCGCTGTAGACGGCACAATTAGCGCTGGTGGAGGAATGGAATATCCAACTATCACGGTTATTGGCAACGCAAGAACTAAATCTGAATTAGAAATTGTAATTGTGCATGAAGTTGGTCACAATTGGTTTTACGGAATTTTAGGTACCAACGAACGCGTGCATGGATGGATGGACGAAGGAATGAATACGTTGAACGAAATGCGCTACGTGGCTACCAAATATCCTAAAAATAAACAGCTATCGGAGATGGTTTTAGGTGGCAAATTCCACTTCAATGACCTTTCTCACCACGACATGGGAGACCTTTCTCATCGCTTGTTGGCTGGATTTGGCCTCGATCAAGCTATAGAAACGCATTCTGCTGAATTTACAGGGATCAACTACGGAGTAATTATGTACCAAAAAACAGGGCTTGTATTCACTTACTTGAAAGACTATTTAGGCGATAAAAGATTTGACGAAGCGATGCATTCATACTACGAAAATTGGAAATTCAAACATCCTGATCTTCAAGATTTCAGAAAATCAATGGAAGAAGCGACAGGTGAAAATTTAGCCTTCATTTTTGAGGATCTAGTGCAAACTAGAAAACAAATCGACTATAAAATTAAACGCGTTAAAATCAAAGAGGATAAAACAATTGTCAAAGTGAAAAGTCGTGGACAGATTGATGGACCAATTGAAGTGAATTTACTTACAGATTCAACAGTTTATGCCTCTCAATGGTCGAAACCCGGCGAAAAGAAAAGCACCTTAATTTTTGACTCGAACAGAAAACCCACTACTGTTGCCATTGATATCGATCGCTCAATTCCTGAAATGTATCGCCACAATAACAATTGGAGATCAAAAGGATTTTTTCATCGTGCTGAACCCATCAAATTTGAGTTTTTACTAGGTGACAATGAGCAATCCAAACGTAGTATCTTTTGGACACCCATGTTAGGAGGAAACTCCTACGATCAATTCATGTTGGGATTTGCCTTGCACAATAAAGGAATTCCGTTCAATAAATTTGAATATTTCATTGCCCCCATGTATTCCTTTGGCAGAAATATGGTCTCCGGGACAGCTGAATTTGCCTACAACATGTTTCCGTGGGGAACATTGAAAACGAATAAAATAGGTTTATCGGTGAAATCTTACAAATACTATGATTCTTATTCTGGAAATAAATCAGATGGATCTTACCTCGTTTTCTCGCCTTTTTGGTCCATGAAATTGCCCGTAAATAATAAAGATCGTCATTTCAGTCACGATGTATTGTTCCAAGGCGTGGCAAAATTTACCTTCGACCATGGAACAATGCGTGAAAACTATGCAGGCGGATTTGCGCAATACAATGCAGATCTAAATTATGCAGACCATCAACTGAATGTCAAAGTGAGAAATGAATTTTTGAGTATTAATATTCCTAACATCTATATAAAAAACACTAATATGAGTCGCCTAAATATAGAAGCTACGTATGTTTTTAATTACCTACGCAACAAAATGGAGCGCTCCATGGAATTTAGAGCCTTTTTTGGTACAATTTATCATTTGGAAAGTCAGTATCCATTTTTATTCACTCCTTATCGTTACTCACTTTCAGGTGCAGATGGTTCACAGGATTTATTCTTTGAAGAGTATTATTTTTCGAGAAGACCTCAATCCTTCAATGCGCAAATACGCAATGAAAATATGGGAGGATTTAGATCAACAACTAATTTTGGATCTTCGAGTAGTACCATGTTTACGGTGAATTTCTTTGGTCAATTGCCCATTCCTAAATTTAAATGGCTAGGCGTCTTCGCTGATTATGGAATGATTCCAAGTAGTGCTGGATCGTATGCGCATGCCATTAATACTGGTATTGGACTTCGCATTGGAAAAATTGCTGGTGTGTATTTCCCTGTTTGGGCAAGCAACAACATCATGAATTCATTCACTGGATCTAATTATTGGAAACAAATTCGCTTTACCTTGCGATTCAATCCAATCAATAAACCAATAAAAACTTCCATCTTGCCGTTTTAATTTGTGGATTTTTGAACGCAATTACATCTAAGATGTAGTACTTAAGGAAAACAAGTCTTAAAACTTCAAATTATGCGCAATTTAGTGTACAGAGCATTGGCAATAGTAGGATTTTCTATCTTCTTGATGTCGCCAGCATGCAAGAAAGAAGAAGCACTACCAATCGTTATTGAACAAAATACCACCACAGAAATCGAAAAACCTAAACAAACCATCAATACGAGTTACCCAGATTTGTGGAAAAGTGTAGATTCATTGACACAACTTGGTCTGTATAAATCTGCACTCGATAAAGTGCAGATGATCATGGATAAATCGATTGCTGAGAACAATAGTAATCAACTGGTTAAGTCAGTGATTCATAAATTAAAGTTCAATACTTTTCTTACTGAAGATGAATATGTTGTTGCCATTGATGAATTAGATGGTATTAGCAAAGAAGCAAAAGCACCACTTCGACAGTTGATTCATTCCATCACAGCCGATGTTTACTGGGGGTACTTTCAAAACAACCGTTGGAAATTCGAAAATAGAACGGAAACCGTTGATTTCAAAAATGAGGACATCAGAACGTGGGATTTAAAACGTTTGGCTGATCAAACCTACAAACACTACCTGCTTTCGCTATCAGAGATAGATCAATTGCAATCAATGCCAATTGCCGATTTTAACGAGATTTTATCAGGTGATCATTCCACGCAAAATCTTAGACCAACGCTTTATGATTTTCTTGCGCATAAGGCATTCGATTATTTTCGAAATGCTGAAGCTGGGTTAAATCGCCCTGCTGACAAATTCCATATCAATGATCCAAAAGCATTTGGCGATGCGAGCGCCTTTTTGGCATTAACCACTGAATCGCAGGATACTATGTCAAATTTATTATATGCTACGCGCATATTAAAAGATTTGACTGCTTTCCATCGTGTTGATAAAAATCCCGAAGCACTCATTGATGTTGAATTAAAGCGCTTACAATTTGTGCGTGGTGTCAACACACTCGAAAATAAAGATGAGTTGTATTTAGCAGCGCTTGAAAAATTAGCCAACACATACCAATCAAACCAAGGATACACTGAAATTTGCTACCATATTGCACTACAATATCAAGCGTCGGGAAATAAATATTCAAAAGAAAATCCTGATACTCGCTATGATTTACGAAAAGCGATTGAAATTTGTGAAAAAGGCATATCTAAATATCCGAATAGTTATGGCGCTTCCTTTTGCGAAAGCCTAATCAATACCATCCAGCAAAAACATATTTATGTATATATAGAAAATGCTGTAGCAAGCAATACTCCTTCTCGCTTTATTTTGGGCTACAAAAATGTCGATAAACTCTACTTCAGAGTTGTTAAATTACCTTTTGATTTCTATCTAAAAAATCATGATTACAATCACGACATGGTGGAACATCTTCTCAAAGAAAAATTAGTGAAAAGCTGGGAAGTAAAATTGGAAGATCCTAAAGATTTTCAAAATCATACAGCAGAGTATAAAATGCCTGAGCTTGCAACAGGACAATATGCTATCCTTGCTTCTCCTGATAAAGATTTTGCGCTAGAAAAGAACGCGATCACCTATACCAATTTTTGGATTTCAAATTTGAGCTATAACAAGCGCTTCAATAATAGTGATGGTACTTGTGATATTTTTGTAACTGATCGCAAAACGGGTAAACCGATGAAAAATGTGACAGGGGCAGTATATCTAAACAAATACAATTATGTTTCCCGTGATTACAGTTATATCAAACAGGAAAGTTATCACACGGATGAGCTAGGAATGTTTACCATCAAAAGTAAAAATGATTACCGATCATTGTACCTCGATTTAAGTGACAATGGAGAACACTACAACGAGGCTTATCAATTGTACGTGCACAAACCATATCATAGTAATCCAACGACCTATACAACACATTTTTTCACCGATCGATCTATTTATCGACCAGGGCAAACGATTTACTTCAAAGGAATTCACATTAAAAATCAGGGTGAAGAACATACGATTGAAACAGGAAAAGAATTAGTTGTACGTTTCTACGATGTGAATTATCAATTGGTGAAAGAACTCAAGTTAACCACGAATGAATTCGGTACAGTCAATGGTTCTTTTGTTGCTCCACAAGGAGTCTTAAATGGATCAATGACCATTCAAGATGGTCATGGAACAAAATACATTTCGGTAGAAGAATACAAGCGACCAAAATTTGAAACCTCTTTCAAACCCGTTGCTGGCGTTTTCAAATTGGGACAAAAAATTACGGTAGAAGGTCAAGCAAAATCCTATGCCGGAGCAAATATCGATGGCGCACAAGTTCAATTTAGAGTGGTACGTGGTTATCAATTCCCTTACTGGCTTTCGTATCGTTATCGTTGGTTTCCAAATGCTGGAGAACAGGTAGAAATTCTCAATGGTGAAGTGCAAACCGATGAAAGTGGAAACTATAAAATCGAATTTGAAGCGAAGGAAGATCCAACGGTTAACAAAAAGTATTATCCAACCTACTCGTACAATATCATTGCTGATGTGACTGATGTGAACGGTGAAACGCAAAGTACATCTACGTGGGTCAATGTCGGTTATACCGCTATGACAGTTTCCATGGAAGTTCCTGCTATTTTGGAAAAACAACTAACGAACAAGTTTGCCATCTCAACACGCAATTTGATGGGTGAAAAGGTAAAAGCTACGGGATCTGTTGCCATTTGGAAAGTGAAAGAACCTGCAGGCGTTTTCCGCAAAAGCATTTGGGAACGACCAGATTATGGAACCATCAGCGATGATGAATTCAGAAAACTATTCCCCAATGACCCACTTTTACATGTTTCTCAGCCCGAAAAAGGCGACTTAGTGGCAAAAATTGCTTTTAATACAGATAAAGATGATTCAGTTGCAATCAACCGATTAAAGGAATTTGAAACAGGTCAATACATTGTAGAAGCAAGTGCGGTGGATGCTTTTGGCGAAACAGTTACAGACATCAAAACATTTACTTTGTTGGATAAAACGACGACAAAAAATGCAAGCAACAGTATCTTCACTGTAACAGCGTTGAAAAACTATTGTGAGCCAGGAGAAAATGCTGAATTTCTTATTGCAACAGCTGCAGAGGATGTGAGCGTACTTTATGAAATCTTCCACAAGGATAAAATCATTAAGCGCGAAATCATCACTATAAGCAAAGCTCAAAAGCTGATTAAACTACCTATTTCAGAAGCACATCGCGGAAACATCAGTGTGCTTTTCACAGCGGTAAAATTCAATGAAAACTTCAGCTTCAATGAAACAATTGTTGTTCCCTACAGCAATAAACAACTTGATATTACTTTTGAAACATTCCGCGATAAATTGCAACCAGGTCAACTAGAAGAATGGAAAGTTAAAATCAAGGGACCCAAAGGCGAAAAAGTGTTGGCAGAGTTGTTAGCTACCATGTACGATGCTTCGTTGGATCAATTTGCAGCAAATAGTTTTTACCTAAGCATTTTTAACTCATACTATAGCGCTAGCTATTGGTCATCGAATAGTTTCGATACAAAAGGATCACAATTATACGACCGTAATTGGAATACCTATTACAATAATTACAAATACCGCAATTATGATCAAATGAATTGGTTTGGGTATTACATGAACTATGGGTATTACAGAAATTATTATGAAGGGGATGGTTTGTATGATCGACTGTCAGTTGATGAAATTAGTTTAGAATCTGTGGTTGTTACCTCTTCATCACGTGCACGAGGATCTAAATCAGACAAGGCAATGGAATCACTAGATAGCGATCAGGAAAAAGAAGAAAGTGCTGGTTATGGTTTTGCTGCAGGAAATAGTGTTGCTGAACAAAAAAATAAGGACGGAAAGTTGGATGAAAACCGACAACAGAGCTTAAATCAACCAATAGCTACCGGAGGACTTCCTGCTAATCTAGCCGATGTAAAAGCACGCAGTAATTTTAATGAAACGGCCTTTTTCATGCCGGCACTGCAGACAGATGAGAATGGGGAGGTCATCATTAAATTTACCATTCCTGAATCATTGACAAAGTGGAAATTTCTAGCATTAGCACACACCAAAGATCTAAAAACTGGCACTGCACAAAAAGAAGTCATCACGCAAAAAGAATTGATGGTGACACCCAATGCACCAAGATTCCTTCGTGAAGGCGACCACATGTTCTTTGCTGCTAAAATTGATAACTTATCAGAGGGTGATTTGGATGGAACTTCGCAGCTATTTTTATTCGATGCTTTGACTGGAAATCCTGTTGATGTTGCATTCAATAACACCAATGCACAGCAAACATTTACAGCAAAAAAAGGTCAAAGTGCTTCGTTAGCATGGGAAATTGATGTACCTTTTGGTGTTGAAGCAGTGACGTATAAAGTAGTTGCGCAAGCAAAAAATCATACTGATGGAGAAGAAATGGCCTTGCCGATTTTAACGAATCGTATTTTGGTGACAGAATCCATGCCTTTACCATCGAAAAAAGCAGGTACCAAAGAATTCTATTTCGAGAAGTTGATCAATTCAAAATCTTCTTCGAGCATCAAACACCACAGCTTGACATTGGAATACACTTCCAACCCTGCTTGGTATGCCATTCAAGCGATGCCATATATGATGGAGTATCCTTACGAATGTGCAGAGCAAACCTTTACACGTTACTATGCAAATAGTATAGCTTCTGAAATCGTGAATTCAAGTCCAAAGATCAAACAAGTATTTGAAAGCTGGAAAACGAGCAGTCCGGATGCTTTCTTATCCAATTTGGAGAAAAATCAAGAATTGAAAAGCGTTATTTTGGAAGAAACGCCATGGGTTCTAGATGCCAAAAACGAAAGTGAGCGCAAAAAACGAGTTGGCTTGTTGTTCGATTTGACAAAAATGGACAAAGACCTGAAAAAAGCACTTGACAAAATTGAAAAATTACAAGTGTCGAATGGTGGATGGCCATGGTTTGCTGGAATGCGTGACAATCGCTACATCACACAGCACATCATTACAGGAATGGGCCATTTGGATCATTTGGGTGTGAAAGATGTTCGTCAAAATGGAAAAACCTGGAACATGGTGAAGAAAGGAGTTAAGTACCTTGATGATCGTATATTGGAAGATTATGAATGGATGAAAAAACACCATACAGATTGGGAAAAAACACAGCAAGTAGGTCAAACACAAATCCAATATTTGTATGCTAGAAGTTATTTCAAAGACATTCCAGTAGATCCAAAAGTAAAAGTGGCTTTCGATTTCTATCAAAATCAAGCACATGAATACTGGAAGAACTTCGACATTCATACAGAAGCGATGATTGCGTTGCAGGCACAACGGTATGCTATTGAAAAGATTCCGACCCGCATCATGGCATCATTAAAAGAAAGAGCCATTTTACACGACGAGCTTGGAATGTATTGGAAAGATAATGTTGCAGGTTATTACTGGTATCAAGCACCTATCGAAACGCAGGCATTGATGATTGAGGCTTTTGACGAAATCACTGATGATCAGCCAGTGGTTGAAGAATTAAAAGTTTGGTTGTTGAAAAACAAGCAAACCAACGATTGGAAAACAACAAAAGCGACAGCTGAGGCCTGTTATGCTCTATTATTAAAAGGAACTGCCATTTTAGAACGCGACAATGATGTTACGATTACGATGGGTGGCAAAACAATCGATCCGAAAGCAATGGGTGTTGATGTTCAAGCTGGAACGGGTTATTTCAAAACCGCATGGTCAGCGAAAGACGTGAAACCAGAAATGGGGAAAGTAACCGTAACAAAGAAAAATGACGGTGTAAGCTGGGGTGCTATTTACTGGCAATATTTTGAAGATTTGGATAAAATCACTTCGCATGAAACGAATCTGAAATTGAATAAAAAGTTATTCCTAGTGAAGAACACGAATTCTGGTCCTGTGATGTCACCAGTTGATTCAAAAACAAAGCTAAAGCCTGGCGATAAGATCCGTGTTCGCATTGAGTTACGCACAGATCGTGATATGGAATACGTGCACATGAAAGACATGCGTGCATCTGGTTTCGAGCCAGTAAGCGTTTTCTCTCAATACAAATGGCAAGATGGTTTGGGTTATTACGAAACGACAAAAGATGCCTCTACGAACTTCTTTATGGATTATCTCCGCAAAGGAACGTATGTATTTGAATATGATGTTCGAGTGGCACATTATGGGAACTTCTCGAATGGTATCACGACTATTCAGTGCATGTACGCACCTGAGTTTACATCACATTCTGAAGGAATTCGTGTAGAAGTTAAAAAGTAAAATGGTTGGTAAGGTGGTTATAAAAAAACGGCGGATTCAAATTTTTGAATCCGCCGCTTTGTTTCTTTTTTACTAAATTTGTAAGAAATTGAATAAATGAAAACCATACTCGTTCTTACCCTTTTATTGTCTCCTATTTTTGTTTTAGGGCAAACTCAATTGTTGAAAAATATTAATTCGAACGAGAGTTATGTTGGAGATTACCAAATGGAGTCTCCAATTGAATTTAATGGTCACTTATACTTTATTGCTCATTTTTATAGTTCAGACATTCATGAATTATGGAAGTCAGATGGAACAGAATTTGGAACAAAAAAAGTAACTGAAGTTTTCAATGGAAATGGAGTTCATGAGATTTATAAATTCAACAATATGTTATTTTTTTCTGCAATCTCATCAAATTATGGGATTGAATTGTGGAAAACAGACGGAACAACAGCTGGGACAACTTTAGTGAAAGATTTGAGTCCAGGAACTGGATCTGGTAATCCAGGAAATTTTTGTGTTGTAGGGAGTGAACTTTTTTTTACAGCAAATTATAATGGTTTTGAGTTTGAGCTCTGGAAGTCAGATGGCACAGCGGCTGGTACAACTTTCTTAAAATCAATTGCAAGTATCAGTTTTACTAATGCAGAAGATTGGTTTACAACAGCAAACAACTTTCTTTTCTTCTATAATTACACTGATGGAAATGGAACAACAATGTGGCGTTCTGATGGCACATCTACTGGTACTTTTCAAGTGACAGATGACCAAGGGAATCCAATTTACAATAATGGTATTCCCTATCCGATTAACAATAAAATAATTTTTACCGGGCAGACTAATTCAACTGATGTGCAACATTTATGGGTGAGTGATGGCACTGCAATGGGAACTATGCAATTATATGAAGATACAGTTTGGGAAGTTAAAGTAATTGCAAATGAAGCTTTTTTTTCTGTTGACAATACGAACGATCAAAAAGAAATATGGAGTACAAATGGAACTTTAGCAGGTACCAACCTCAATTACATTATTCCGGCTCAATACAATCATATAGGTTTTGTTGGCGGCTATAATGACACCTTGATTTACAATGCCCAAGATCTTAGTAGTCAAGTGCCAATGACATCGAATCGTTTAAGTTTGAATAATAATACAGCCTTAGTTATACAAAATAATATTGTGAATACTATTATAGGAGAGGCAGCACAGGGAGTTGTTGTAAGTGCCAGTTCAAATGTACTTTGGCATGGAGATGAATTAAATCATTTAGTCAATTCAACATGTACTGAAATTGGAGAAATACGTCCAGGAACTATAGGCGCAAATATCAAACCATTGAAACAAATAGGCAATTTATCTTTTTTTAGTGCAGAGGATGGAGAAAGTAATACTCAATTATGGTGCCTAGACCTTAGTAATCTTGAATACTTAAAATTAACTGATATAGGCATTCAGCCTCAGGGAGCTGATATTGAAAACTTACTAGAGTTAAATGGACAACTTTATTTTAGTGCTAATGATGGCATTAATGGCCTGGAACCATGGGTCAGTGATGGGACGGATTCTGGTACTCATTTAGTGAAAGATATCAACTCTGGTTCAGCATCTTCATTTATTAGAGATTTCGCAGAATTGAATGGTGAAATGTATTTTTTCACAATTGCACCAGATGAATCCTTATACAAAACTGATGGAACAGAATTGGGTACAACTCTTGTTTCCAATATAGAATACCTTGGAAGTAAAAGGTTCACCAAATTAAATGGTGAATTGTATTTTGTGAGAGGTGGATTATATAATAACGAAATGTGGAAAACAGATGGAACTACTGCTGGCACACAATTAGCATTCAGTATTTTTGATTCGACAGCATCTATCGTTATGCCATATACTATTGGTAATCACATAATCTTTCAAGGAAATGATGGTACAGGACAAACTACTTGGTTTATTAGTGACGGAACAATGGCGGGCACACAAGTTGCAAACCCTAGTGATACAGACCCAAAGTTTTCAAATTTCACATCAAACATCTATTTGTATGACAATAAAATAGTTGCTTCTATACACATGAATAATAATATCCTTTCAATCTATTCTCTTGATGAAACGGCACCAAATGCAACTTTGATTGCAGAGTTTACTGGGTATCCTCAAATAAGTGGTTACAATCAAGCTACAAATACTGCAATCTCTCAAAACTTTATGTATACTGTATTAAGTCAATCGCCAAACGATTTTGCATTATGGAGGATTGATCTTTCTAATAATACCTCGGAATTAATTTATGATAGTGAGTTTTACATTTCGGCACCATTTGTATTGAATGACACCATCTATTTTAATTCTGGCAATAAGGTGCGTGGAGTTACAAACCTAACAAATACTCCTTTTGAAGTGATGAATAATTTTGCACTAATTGAGAATCCAACACCGTTTGAAAATAATATTTGTTTACTTGGAACATTCAGTCCAATTAGCAATGGTTTTTCAACTGGACCGCAAAGTTGGATTTCTTTTGATGGGCAAGCCCTTACTCCATTAATAAATCCACAGTTGGGATTATCTTTTTTAGGGAATAGAACTATTGTCGGTGATCGCATCTATTTTACAGCAAATAATTCCATCTTGGGAAATGAACTTTGGTATTATAGTAAATCAAATGATAGTGTACCTACAATATATTTGGACACAGCAAATTGTGTTGATTTCCTTTGGTCTAGTTCAAATGAAACCTATCAAACTTCAGGCTTTTATTATCAAGCAATTGAGGATATTTCCGGAAATGATTCTTTGCATCTCTTTTTAAATTTATCAATTTATAATCCTTTTAACGCTACTATTTCGGGAGCACCATTTATAGTACCTACTGATGTTAGTAGCTGTACTGGTTTACTTTATTTAGATGTTGGAACAGCGGATCTTTTTGCAACTATCGATTCGTTAAATACCTCTGCACAAGCCAATGAGGTAATTGTCGCAGGAAGTTTGTGTCATGGTATTCATTTTATCACAGTTTCCGATTCATGTGGTTATTCCTACTCATCCGTGTTTATTATACCTTATCCAGAAGAAACTATTACAAACGTCTCTGGAGCGAACGCTTTAGATTCGATTGGATTTATTGTAGAAAATTGCACTCTATCGTATGATGATATTGATACTTCATTTATTACTTCAATTACAGTTATTGATTCTACAGCGACCGTTGAGTGGAGAATAATTGACATTTTTGGAAATATTTATATTGAAATAGCGACTTATAATATTCCTGAAGGCCCAGGAAATTACATTTTCCAAATTAGTTTATTTTGTCCCACACGAGTAAATGAACAGGTTTTTGCAATAACGCAAGACATTCAAAATATGTTATATGTAGAAGCCATTTCAGAAAACTACAGCACAGTTTCAATTTATCCCAATCCCACCGAATCAAATCTTACGGTCACATTTGAGGGACAAATTGCAAAGTATACAATCTATGATATGCAAGGAAAACTCGTAATAACTAATAATGTAAATTCAGGTGAACAAATTTCTATTTCCGAACTAAATGATGGGATGTACTTTCTTGAGTTAATTACTGAAAAGGAAAATGTCCTAAAAAGAATTATTAAAAAGTAAAATGGTTGGTTATAAAAAAGGCGTTTAGAATATGGTTTAACACCAAATTCTAAACGCTTTTATCATTTATATCAAAAAAGAGCGATGAAAACCACCCCTACTTCGCTTCTCTAATTTGTTTAAAGCCAATGGATAAAGTACGTTCAAAATTTCGAAGTACTTTCACCTCACTTGTATTTACAAGACTCAAAGAAATTCCTTCTTTTCCTGCTCTAGCTGTTCTACCGCTTCGGTGCGTGTAAAACTCATCGTTCTCTGGAAGTTGATAATGAATTACAAATGAAAGTCCATCAATGTCTATTCCACGTGCCGCAAGATCTGTAGCAACTAAAATTTGCACCTTTCCATTTTTAAACGCTCGCATTACTTTATCGCGTTCTTTTTGCTGTAAATCTCCATGGATAGCATCTGCCAAAATATTCTTTTCTTGCAGTTGAGTTGCTAATTTCTGAGCTGCGACTTTCGTTTTGCAAAACACAATTCCACGATTCTCTTTTTCTGTTTTCAAAAATTGATGAAGAACAGGCAGTTTATCGGCATCATTACAAATTAAGTATTGGTGACTAATGTTGCTGTTCACCATTTTCTTAGGATTAATGGTTACTTTTTGAGCGTTTGTGGAAAGGTATTTTTTAATGATTTCTTGAATTCCTGGAGGAATTGTTGCTGAAAAAAGCCACTTATTTCCAACATTGTGCATGGAATCCATGATATCATCCAATTCTGCTTTGAAACCCATGCTTAGCATTTCGTCTGCCTCATCTAGAACAACAATGTCAACTTTACTAAGATCAAGCGCCTTCCTGCCAAGTAAATCAATTAATCGTCCAGGTGTTGCCACCACTACATGAGTAGGTCGCTGCAAACTAGAAATTTGTTGATCTATGTTTGTTCCACCGTACACTGCTTCTATAAAAGTTCGATCTGCATATTTAGTAAACTTGAACAATTGTTTAGCTACTTGTTGACACAATTCTCTCGTTGGGCATAAAACTAACGCTTGAATTTCTTTTCGATCAGTATCAATTTTTTCTAAAAGAGGAATGCAATAGGCTGCCGTTTTCCCCGTACCCGTTTGCGCTTGTGTAACAATGTCTGTTTCGTGTTCAATCAACAAAGGAATCACTTTTTCCTGCACTTCGGAAGGAGTAATAATTCTCAATTCTGCCAAGCCTTTTATTAGGTTTTGACTTACTCCTAGTTCTTCAAAATTTCTCAAAATAGTATCTTTATTTTCGTCATGATCAAGGTTAAATAAACTCAGATAGCTCCAGCCAGCGATCGGTGGCAGCCTCTAGTTTTGCGACCACCTCTGTAAGTCGAATTCCAGCGTTCATTAATGCTTCGTTTGATAGACTTGCATCAGAAAGCTGATTGGTAAGCACTTCCTTTTCAGCTTCAAATAGTTCCATGTCCTTTTCAGCTTGTTTAAATTCTTCTTTTTCTTTAAAAGACAATTTACGCTTTTCAGCAGGTTTCTCATTCGATTCTGACAATTGCGTTACCTTGACCTCTTTTGCAGGCTCGCCATCTTTTACTTCCTGCTTTTCCTTTTTGTAATCCGCAGCAGTTTGCTTACGGTATTCGGTATAATTGCCAATAATATCTTTGATAGCGCCTTGACCTTCAAAAACAAAAAGATGGTCGACCATTTTATCCATGAAATAACGGTCGTGTGAAACCACAATCAAACAACCTTCAAACGAGCGAAGATAATCTTCCAAAACACTCATTACGAAAATATCAAGATCGTTCGTTGGCTCATCGAGGATCAAGAAATTAGGATTAGACATCAAAACAGTCATCAATTTCAAACGCCTTTTTTCCCCTCCACTCAATTTATGAACGAAGTTGTAGTGCATAGAGCGTTCGAACAAAAATTTCTCTAGAAATTGAGCTGCCGACATTTGTCTACCTTTTTCCAAGGGAATAAATTCAGCAATATCGCGAATCACATCAATGACCTTTTTATCTTCATCCACTTTAATCAAATCTTGACTATAGTAACCAAAAACAACTGTTTCACCCGTAACCACCTTGCCTCGTTCAATTTCTTCACGACCTTGAATAATATTCAAAAAAGTTGATTTTCCAGTTCCGTTATTCCCAACAATTCCAAGTCGTTCTTTACGCTGAAAACTATAGGAAAAATTATCTAGAATCGTTTTATCACCGTAGGACTTGCCAATTTTATGCAGCTCTACAATTTTTGATCCGAGGCGTTCCATTTTTACTGGAATTTCAATTTCATCTTCATCAATTCGCTGACTTGCTGCCTTTTTCACACCATCAAATGCATCAACTCTTGCTTTTTGTTTAACGCTTCGTGCTTTAGGTTGACGACGAATCCAATCTAATTCTTTCTTAAATGTATTTTTTGCCTTTTCAATCGACGAAGCTAAATTTTCCTGTCGTTCTGCCTTTTTCTCCAAATAATAAGAGAAATTACCTTTGTATTTGTAGATGGTCTTGTCCTCCAATTCATAAATGGTATCACACACCACCTCTAAGAAATAGCGATCGTGCGTAACCATTAAAATAGTTGACTTCGATTTTGAAAGGTATTCTTCTAGCCATTCAATCATGTCTAAATCGAGGTGATTGGTTGGCTCATCTAAAATTAAAAAATCTGCTTCGGCCACTAAAACTTGCGCCAAGGCAACCCGTTTCTTCTGCCCTCCCGACAAACTTCCAATTAGTAAATCAGTATTGTCTAACTTCAGTACAGAAAGAATTTGATTAACCTTGACCTCCATGTCCCATGCATTCAATTCTGTTAATTCATCATAACATTCATGAATCATCTCTTCATTTCCTTCACGAAGTGCTTGGTTGTATTTTTTTACAACTTGGAGTTCAGGGAGATCATGCGAGAAAACCGCTTCTAAAATGGTATGTGTATCATCTAGATTTTCACTTTGCTCCATAAAAGCAACTCGAATATCATTTCGATACACAATTCTGCCACTATCGTACGGTTCCATTTCCATCAAGCAGCGCAACATAGTCGTTTTTCCGTTTCCATTTTTGGCAACGATGGCTACTTTTTGTCCTTGGTCGATACCGAAAGTTAAGTCAGAAAAAATAATACGATCACCAAACGATTTGGTGAGATTTTCAACGGAAAGAAAATTCATAATTAGCGTAAACGGTTAAGTGAATCAAGCAAATTCTTGTCTTTTCGAACGCCGTTGTAAGCCAAAAAAGTGAGTGGAAATCCTAATGAAAGGAGAAAAATTCCCCATCCTATGTTAGTATAATTGATTTTTGAAGGAAGGTAACGATCACCAAAAACGTACATCAACACCACTCCAAGAACAATCACAAAATAGATCAACAAGGTAAAACGTAGTATTGCCAACTGACGTTTCAATTGCTTGAAGCTGATTAATGCAAGAAATAACAAGACTACCAGCAAAGACATCAGAATGAAAAATGGAATTGCAACTTGGGTAATTGCTCCGCCGTTGACAGCAGAAATTTCTTTCAAGCCAAAAGCATTCAATTTGTAGGTAACATCATAGCCTTGAAATTCAAAAAGGTTGATGCCAGAAAAAAGAATAGCTATTAAAATAATTGCTACTACGAGGTAAACCGACTGGATACGTTGAATCATATACTTAAAATAAAGTGCAAAGGTACGCTAAGAATAAAACACTAGCTAATTATCGACCAATTTTAGAAGCCAAAAGGTAAATTACAGCCATTCGAACTGCCACGCCATTTTCTACTTGTTGAAGAATAATTGATTGTTTAGAGTCGGCAACATCACTGGTAATTTCCACTCCTCGATTGATTGGACCAGGGTGCATAACAATAATTTCTTTGTCGAGAGAATCTAAAATTTCCTTGTTCAAGCCAAACAGCATTGAATACTCACGAAGTGACGGAAAATATTTGATTTCTTGTCGCTCCAATTGAATGCGCAGCATATTCGCTACATCACACCATTCTAGTGCTTTTCGAAGATTGTGTTCCACTTTCACCCCTAGTTCGTGGATGTACTTTGGAATTAAGGTAGTTGGACCACAGACCATCACCTCAGCACCCAATTTTTGGAGGCAATAAATATTGGACAGTGCAACACGTGAATGTAAAATATCGCCCACAATCACTACTTTTTTTCCTTCAACAGTTCCCAAACGTTCACGAATGGAATACGCATCAAGTAAGGCTTGAGTTGGGTGTTCATGCGTTCCATCACCTGCATTGACCACTTTTGCATCAATGCGATCCGATAAAAATTTGGCAGCTCCTGGATTGGGATGACGCATTACTACCATATCGACCTTCATCGAAAGAATGTTGTTGACAGTATCTACCAATGTTTCCCCTTTCTTCACGGAGCTACTCGATGCACTAAAATTAATAACGTCAGCAGAAAGTCGCTTTTCCGCTAGTTCAAATGACAAACGCGTGCGGGTAGAATTTTCGAAGAACAAATTAGCAATGGTAATATCTCGCAGAGAAGGCACTTTCTTGATTGGACGATTGATCACCTGCTTAAAACTATCAGCAGTGGTAAGAATCAACTCGATATCTTCCCGCGTTAGGTCTTTAATGCCCGTTAAATGCTCAACACTTAAATTATTCATTGCTTTCCGGTGTGTATAAAACTACTTTATCTTCTCCTTCAATTTCTTTCCATTCCACAGAAACTCGCTCAGAAACCAAGGTATCCACTGCTTGTCCAACGTAATCTGCTTGAATAGGTAAATCTCTTCTAAAACGGCGATCGATTAAGACCATCAATTCTACTTTATTCGGTCGACCAAAAGCCATCATGGCATCAAGTCCCGAGCGAATGGTACGTCCAGTGTATAAAACATCATCTACCAGCACTACATTTTTATTTTCGATGACAAAATCGATGTTCGTAGCACTTGGAATGAGGGGTTTTTCACGTCTACGAAAATCATCTCTGTAAAAAGTAATATCGAGGGTTCCACAAACAACAGGCTTTCCAAGAATTCTTTCTAGTTGTTCTTTTATGCGCATCACGACATTTACGCCTCTCGGCTGCAGGCCAATGATTACAGTGTTGGAGAAATCGTTGTGGGATTCAATGAGTTGATAGCAAAGGCGGTTAATTGTTAGTTCAAGATGTTTTGAATTAATAATCACTTGTTTTTCCATCAGTACAAATATAGGTAGAAATGAAGAATGAATAATGAACAATTTACAAAAAAATGGCGCTTCGATACATCCCGAAAATATTCGGGACACTCAGCGACCTTTTTTTTGTCACTGATTTCCCATTTACATCTTCTCAAAAACCATTCACTCAATCATATACACGCTTTGCATATTAGTTTTAAAACGGATGAAAAGAGATGGTACATTCGTTAAAGTAAAAACGTTGGTTATACACTTTCATCGTTTTGTTTGTTTTTGGTTTAGTTTAAATTGAAAAGCCCTCAGTAGCAATACCGAGGGCTTTTTGAGGTTTATAGAAAATATTTAATTACTTCTTCAACAAGTACTCAACAGCATTGGCAGCGCTTATGAAACCACCAGAGATAGAAATATCATTGACAAGTACTTGTTCTTTCGTCCCTGGAATTACCACCTTCTTTGCGTAGGGTTCTACCGTTTTCATCAGTACTTCTTTTACTTCTTCGGCAGAAAGTTCAGGGAAGTACCCACGAATAAGTGCGCAAACTCCAGCTGCTGCAGGCGATGCCATACTTGTTCCAGAAGCGTCTTCGTACTTAAAATCAGGAGTAGTAGAGAAAATGTCGACACCCGGTGCAAATAAATCTACACTTGTTTTTCCGTAGTTAGAAAAGTCAGCAATTAACTTTTTGCCTTTTTTTGATGAGCTGCTTGCCCCAACATCTAACCAGTTGCTAGCCGTTGTTCCATTGTCAAGAATTCGAGTTGGGTAAGAATCTTTTTCATCTTTATTGTAAGCATCATTCCCTGCCGCGTGTACCATCAAAACATCTTTGCTTTTTGCATACAAAATAGCATCATCAACCACTTTTTTATTGATTGTGTAGTATTTACCAAAAGACATATTGATCACTTTAGCGCCATTATCTACCGCATAGCGAATTGCATTAGCAACGTCTTTGTCGCGCTCATCTCCATTGGGAACGGCACGCAGCACCATGATTCTTGCATTCGATGCAATTCCTTCAACACCAATTCCATTCCCTCTTTTTGCCGCAATGATTCCCGAAACGTGTGTTCCATGCATGGCATCAGGACCTTCATAACGGTTGCAACCGTAGTATGGATTTGTATAATCGTAAGGATCATCACCGACTACAGCTCTTCGGATTGAATCTGCATTTACTGTATTCATTTTAATTGTTGTACCCAATTGCTTTGCACCCTCCGTTACTTGATGATCTAAATCTTCTGGCTTGATAAAAGCGAAAATCAAACCGATTCGTTTTTTTACTTTCGTTTCTATTTCGTCCTTCGGAACATACGCTTTATTTGTCTTTTTAGAAAAAACGCCGTTTGCAGAAGCTTTCACATTCGCAATGTACGACGACAGCACCTCCACGCTTTTGTATTGCGCAAGCATATTATTTTGTTCTGTTTCGAATTCTGATTTTATCGTTTGATATTTCTGATAACGAGCAGCATCTCCATCACTGAAATTGCTTACATTTTTTCCTTCGAAATAGGTTTTTTCTATGTGATAGATACGAGCTATTTCAAGAGCTTCGGCATCAATATCTTCCGTTGCACCACCTAAAAATGACCAGCCATGTACGTCATCGATGTAACCATTTTTATCATCGTCGATGCCATTATTTGCAATCTCTCCTTTATTCACCCATAGCACTTCTTTCAAATCTGGATGTTCCACTTCTACTCCACTGTCAATTACCGCAACAATTACCTCTTCGGCTTTTTTGTCTTTCAACAACTCATAAGCTTTGTCGGCAGAGGTACCATAGATTTTATCGATTTTTGGACTTTTGTTTTGCCAGTTGGAAGGAGCTTTTTGAGCTTGCAAAGTGGTAGCAACGGCGAAAAAGATCGCGAAGGAAAATAGATTTTTCATTGAGTTAGAAATTTTAGAATTCAAAAATACAAAAAGAAGCGCAGTAATCTTAGTGGATTGTGTTGATCACAGAAATTAATGTTTTGCTTTTATTCTCCGTTTCTTCCCATTCTTTTTGCACGTCAGACTGAGCAGTAAATCCACCACCCAAATAAAGATAGGCGGTATTTTCTTGAATTTCACAACAACGAAGGTTTACGTACAAATTATCTTGTATTCCGATAATGCCTGCATACAAAGATCGATCGTGGGTTTCATGACGTGCAATCAATTCCATTGCTTCAGATTTTGGCAATCCGCTGACGGCTGGGGTTGGGTGCAAGAGGAAAGCAATTTTTTGAAGGTCGATACCTACTTTTGAAAACGAAATTTCATTGCATAAGTGCTTCACAGGTCCTGCTGACTTCTCAAAACGTTCTGAAATTTTAAGGTCCTTCACCTTATTTTTGGTGAGAATATCCTTGATATAATCTGTCACTAATGCTTGTTCGAGTTCTTCTTTAGTTGTCCAGCTGGCAGATGAGTTGGACGGCAACGTTCCCGCTAATGCCATTGTTTGTATTCGATCTTCATTTGCTTGCAAGAGTACTTCAGGGGAAGCCCCAATCCATGTCCCTAGCGCTTCATCCGAAAGAAAATAGACAAAAGCCGAAGGGTATTTCTCACATAAGGCAACAAATAGATCGTTGGCTTTATGATGATTAAACGGTATCGATTTTACACGTGATAAAACCGCTTTCCCCAAGTTCAATGACTTAATTTCGTTAAGAAAAGACTCCGCAGATGACAAATAATCATGTTGTAAAATTACTATTGGAGCTACATCTCGAAAGTGGAGCTGGCTAATTTCTTCCTTCTCTTCAAACACAAACGTATTCTTACCTGAAAAGTCGCTGATTAGAAATCCAACTTGTCCATCATAAGACACAAACTGTCCTGATTTTTCTACAATTTCACTATTCGGATAACGATATTTCAGTGTCGACGCCATTTTATCGTTGCACAACCATTACAGTTAAACGTCCTGTGCACACCAACTTTTGAGTTTCCATGTCAAAAATATCAACCTGCCATAAATGCGTTCGTTTTCCGGCATGTACAATTTTACCGATAGCTTTCACCATACCACTTTTCACCGAACCGATGTGGTTGGCATTTATTTCCAAACCAACAGGCGCTTCCTTTGTTAAATCAAGCAATAAAGTAGAACCCATTGAGCCAATACTTTCAATCAAAGCAGCACTTGCGCCTCCATGCAACAATCCCATGGGTTGATGAGTCCGTTTGTCTACAGGCATAGTTGCAATTAGGTAATCGGCACCCAATTCGATGCATTCAATTCCAAGTAGCTCCATCATAGTATTTTTAGAGAAGGAGTTAATAAGATCGAGTGGGACTTGCTTTAATTTCATGACGCTAATAATTTGATTATTAATTGAATGAGCTGCTTAATTGAACGAATTCTTCGGACTTACTTTTTAAGTGCTTTAAGACAAAAATAGGGAATATATTTATTTCATTTTCAAGTGGAAAAAGGGATTTCATTCATTTCTTTGTAGTACCTTTGCACCAAAATTTGAAAAAATAAATCACAAAATGGCAACAAACAGAACATTTACAATGTTGAAACCAGACGCAATTGAGAATGGTTACGAAGGAAAAATAATTGATATGATTTTAGCTGCTGGCTTCAAAATCAAAGCGATGAAATTAAAATCATTGACAACTGCACAAGCAGAAGAATTTTACGCAGTACACTCTGAACGTCCTTTCTACGGAGAATTGGTTGAATATATGACTTCTGGTCCAATCATCGCTGCTATTTTGGAAAAAGACAATGCTGTTGCTGATTTCCGTGCCTTGATTGGTGCTACAGATCCAGCTGACGCCGCTGAAGGAACGATCCGTAAGTATTATGCTGAATCAAAAGGAAGAAATGCAGTGCATGGTTCTGATTCAGATGAGAATGCTGAAATCGAAGGTAAATTTCATTTTACAGCTGAAGAATTAGTTTAAAGCTGGCTAGATATTTTAGGTCCCACTTCGAAAGTTCGAGGTGGGATTTTTTTTGGATTAAATTTGACTACAAATACTAGTGCAATGTAAATTAGGTATCCTGATAACTTGTAGCAAGGCTCTAGTTGAAGTAAATTAGCTAAATTACGTCATCTGACGTAATATTACGTCACCTAAATCACAGTGATAGCAATGGTCTTCAAGTTTTTTTCACCAAAAAAAGTACTCACTCATCCCCATTCCATCCAATCCAAAATCACCTCTTTTCCGATTGTTCACCTGCAGGACTATCTACTTTCTTCCCTCCAAACTTTTTCAAGTTGTAAACCGCGGTCAACATCACATAACGATTCACCACGTTCGATTCCACATCTTCGATGTAAATATTGGTGACGTTTCGGGTAATGCTATTATTATTGTTCAAAATATCAAATACCGACAAGCGCACTTCCATTTGCTTTTCTTTCAGGAATTTGTAGCCAATTGCTGCATTCCAAAGACTAATCAGTCGATTAAAATCTGTGCTCAAACCAGCATAAGAACTTAAGGTAAAATTGGTATTAATGACAAGTCGTTCCTTGATAATCCAATTGAATTTTGCAGTCAGATTTTGAACAAAAAATTGGTTGTTGGCTTGTTGCTGAATTGAGTTGACAGCGTTGTTGTAGTTAAAAGTGTAATTCACTGCAAAATCCAAAAATTCAGATATATTGCTTGAAACAGTCGTTCCAGCATTAACATTAAGAGTTTTCGATAAATTAATTTGATTATTGATTTGAGCTGGAACTACTCCATATCCTGTGCCCGCACTAACATTTAAATTTAACTTCAATTTCTTGATAGGAAAACCATACGTAACAAGTCCTCTAGCATTCCAAAAACCCGATAAATTTTCTGGTCTTCGGTATTGTGATCCTTGCGCAAGACGAGTTCCATCCGCTAAAATAGTATCGCTAGTTGCAATAAGTGATGAATTTGAAATGTATTTCGATGCTGCTTCACCATTGATCTGAACAAAAAATACACTCCCCTTTTCCAATTGTGCCAAATTGTATCGTCCGAATAAACGATGTCCATACTGCTGCTTCAACTCCGAATTCCCCGTTGAAACAGACAAAGGATTGGAATTGTCGACCACATTTTGCAATTGATCAATCGTTGGATTTCTGGTGTAAGCTCGGTAACCAAGCATGAAAGAGTTGCTTTTGGTGAATTTATAATTAATCCGTCCCGAAGGAAGGATGTTGTTGAACATCAAATCTACATTTCGGCCTACGGGAAAGGTCTGTTCGTTCAGAATGATGGAATTTTTATAACTCAATCCCAACGAAAGGTCAAGTTTCTGCTTTTTCAACTTAAATGAAGTCCCTATTTCATTGTCGATAGTTCTGTTGTCAAAAACATTGGAAAGCAAGGTATCCAAATAAACTCCATCTGTAGGAGAAATCACCATATAATCGTAGGTTCTTTTATCAGCTTTACTAACGGAATACGAAGGTGCGTAAAACAACTCGGTCGACCAGACACTGTCTAAAGGTTCCGTATAGGAAAATCTGGCATTCACACCATAACCATTCGTCAACTGATTGGATCCAAGATCGATGATACTAGTAGAATCCTGCGTGCCATTTTCAAAATAATTAGTGGTCGAAGAATTTTCCCTAAAGTTGTACTTATCGTTGAATGTGCCACTGATATTCGTAGAAAAAGTTCGTCTCGGTTTTTTGAACTTGTGCATCCACAACACACTGTTTGAAGCATTCAGCCCGTTTCCATCATTTAAAATTGAACCCGCCAAATTATTAATGAAAAGCAAATTATTGTCCTGCGTTAAACCTGTTGTCGACTGAAAACGATCATTTCCTTGCATGGAGAATTTTGGCGTAACTGTTAATCGATTGGAAGAATCAAGATCGAAATCAAACTTCAAATTTAAACGATGATTATAGTTGGTAGTCAAGGAAGTGAAGTTTTCGCTGTACAACTGACCAGAGGTATCTGATACAAAGTAGTCGCGTTCAATATCCTGCGAATTATCTGTTTTCGACCAATTGAAAAAATAACTTCCTGTGAATTTTGCTTTTGTGCCCCATTTATCAGAATAATTGACACCTGCCGAATGGGAAGTACTGATTCCACTTTGCTGTGAAACCATAAAATTTTCAGTTTCTTCTCTTCCGTAACCTCTTCCTGGTCCACCAGATTGACCTCCCCCTGACACAGCAGTAACCCCTAAAATGTCCTCAGAAGAAAAGTTTTGTTGATTGATATTGTTGGACATACCTACGAAAGAGAACTTCCGGACTCCTTTAAAATAATTGATACTGGCACCAACGTTGTATAAATTTCCAGGATAACCGTAGCCTGCATAGAATTTTCCAAACTGACCTTTGTTTTTGCCGGGTTTGGTAACAATGTTCAAGGCTTTCACCTCATTCCCATCAGATATTCCTGTAAATTTAGACTGATCTGAGGCATTGTCAAATACTTGAATTTTACTTACGATATCCGCAGGTAGGTTTTTCAGTGCAGCAGAAACATCGTCGCCAAAGAAATCTTCTCCATCAATCGTTACTTTTTTAATTTGCTCACCTTGCGATTTCACAACCCCGTTCTCGACCGTAATTCCTGGCATTTTTCCAATCAAATCTTCCACTGAAGCATCAGGATTTACTTTGTAAGAATCAGCATTATACTGTGTTGTATCGCCTTTTTGTTCCACGCGCACGGCAACTGCATCGATTACAATTTCACCGATATCAATGACCATGTTTGTCATCTCTAATCTCAAGCCAACAATATTTTGATCCACATTTTGTCTCACGAAAAGATCCTCAAATTCAGTTGCTTGCACTTTGATAAAGTAGTTTCCTTTTTCAATACTGTCAAAGCTAAAATTTCCGTCAAAATCTGCTATTGCTCCAATAACAAACGAAGAATCTACAAGATTCAGGATGGTAATTTTTGCATTAAAAACTCCTTCAGTTCGCTTTTGATCAACGACTGTGCCTTTAATTGAAAATGTTTGTGCTAGTAGTGGGAAGTAGAAAAGTAGTGTAAAAAAAAGAATGTAAAATCTCATGAAATAAATAAATGCTGATAATTTAGACAGATTACAAAGCTAAACGTTTAATGCATTCAACTATTTTATTTAATAAAAATTATCATTCCGTTTTGATTCCCACGAATTGATAAGGCTTATATTTTTTCTTGTCGCTAAAATCTTTTACATACACTGGTCCGTCAACAATAGATGTCACAATCGCAACATTTACTTTACCTGCAAATGATGCCGATCCATTGAAATAATTTGCAAGATCATATTTCATGTTTTCAGCGCGCAGCTGTGTTAGCTGTTCATTCGTCTCGTATGTGGTCGTGGGAACTTGAGAAGCACTTGAGTATACATTAATCGTGATTTTTATGCGCCCATCCTTCAACTGTTTCTCTACCTCTTTGATAAATTTTTTCAACTCGCCTTTTGCAACAGTGAGCTTATTTTCGTTGTAATTAAAATAATGAATGAATTCTAAATTCTTAAATCCATTTACGTCCACCGGTTCATAAACGACGGGTGCTGGCTCATCGACAATGCAGCTTGTTTTTGCTTCTTGACCAGCGGCGTCGATCACTGTCACGGAATAATCTCCTTTCGTTAAATCACTGATGTCTTCTGCTAATTTCCCATTGCTCCACCGAAATTCATAGGGTGATAGACCTCCATTTACAGTCAAATTAACACTTCCGTCCGAACCTTTGTTAATCGATGCATTTTGCGCTATACAGGAAACTGTTAAGGCTGGAATCGCTGTAAAAATTCCTGTAAAAATATCCCCAGTTTCGCGTTCAAAATCGCTCGACCAATACGCAGTATTACCACTAAACGAAAAATAACCGTCAAATTTTGGCGTGTTTACATTTCCTCCTAAATGCACTGGAGCACTCCAATTGGTCCAAGATCCTTTTCGAACAGCGTAAAAAATATCGTAATCGCCCAAGCCTTGATGTCCGTTCGATGAATAAAATAAGGTGTCATTCCCTTTTGATAAAAAAGGTGCTATTTCACTTCCTTTGGAATTCACGGCTGGACCCAAATTCACTGGGGATGTCCACCCCTTTTCTGTGCGTTCAGCAACATACAAATCTTCTTCTCCATAAGTACCAGAACCGTTAAAGGCAATCAATAAGGTCTTTTCATCTGCTGAAACATGAAAGCTATATTTTTCGGAAGTAATTTTAAGATCGGGAATTTCCATTCGCTGAGGTTTCCCCCATTTTGTTCCTTTTTTTTCTATCATTGCGATACTCGACTGCAAATCTGCTTTCGATCCAAAAGCATTCAGAACATAGATTCTTTTTCCATCAGTCGAAATACCAATAATTGCATTTTTCAGCTTGGAATTGATAGACGACAGTGCCGTTCGTTCGGTAAAAGTTGCATTTTCACCTTGGGCAACAAAAACATCTTGATCATTGAATCCGCCCTTATTTTTTTTGTCGTACGTTCTTGAAAAAAAGAGTACATTACTAGATAAATCATACAAAGGATGATTTTCGTCGGACTCTGAGTTGATGGTATTTCCAAGTACTTGAACGTCATCAATGTATAAAACTTGAGAAAAACAATGTGCGAACGAAAAGCTGGTAAAAAGCAGTAGTGTAATCTTCATCGAATGTGATGCTAAAAAATAAGTTCCGTAAATGTAAAATAAAGATTTTAATTTCAAGCACTTCTAAAAAATGGAAATTTGGGCGAAAAATAGTCGTGAAATGACCAAATTGTGGATAAATTTCTAAAAGTAAATAGCTACGGATTTACTATCTTTGAGCATAAATATTTTTTATGCAATTCAATCACTCTGTTGAAGAACGATTTCTACGATATGTTCAAATAGACACCACTGCTGACCCAAATTCCAGCTCATTTCCGTCTACCGAAAAACAAAAAAATCTTGCTAAATTACTTGTTGAAGAACTTCAAGCTATTGGCTTGCACGATGCTGAAATGGACGAATGGGGATACGTTTTCGCAACAATCCCTTCTAATTCATCCTCGTTAACGGTTCCTACAATTTGCTTTTGCTCACACATGGACACGGCGCCTGATTGCAGTGGAACGAATGTAAAACCTATTGTTCACCGTAACTATGATGGCAGTCCGATTGTGTTACCAGACGATTCAACACAGGTCATTACAACAGAAAAACACAAATACCTCGCTAAGAAAATTGGTGACGATATCATCACTGCGAGTGGGTTAACTTTACTTGGTGCAGACGATAAAGCTGGTGTAGCAATCATTATGGATTTTGCGCAACAACTGATGCAAAACCCCGAAATAGCACATGGCGATATTCGTATTTTGTTCACCCCTGACGAAGAAATTGGTCGTGGAGTAGATCATTTAGACATGGCAAAATTAAACGCTGACTATGGCTATACCCTTGATGGTGGACCACTTGGCGATATTGAAGATGAAACATTTTCTGCTGATGCAGTTAAAGTAACGTTCCACGGTGTTAGCGCTCATCCAGGTTATGCAAAAGGTAAAATGGTGAACGCCATTAAAGTTGCTTCTGAGTTTGTTACTGCGCTTCCGAAGGATAAATGGTCACCTGAGACCACCTCAGATCGAGAAGGATTTGTCCACCCAACTTCTATCGAAGGAGGACTGGAAAAAGCAAGTGTTTCTTTGATAGTTCGTGATCATATCACTGAAAAATTAACGGAATACGAAAGTCGTCTTGAATCGCTGGCGAAACTCTTCGTTGACGAATACAACATACGGTATGAGTTTGAAGTGAAAGAGCAATACCGAAATATGAAGGAAGTACTTCGTTCGGTGCCATTCGTTACAGAATATGCTATTCAAGCAATGAAAAATGCAGGCCTAGATCCAAATCCATCAATTATTCGTGGAGGTACAGACGGTTCTCGTTTGTCGTTCATGGGCTTACCATGTCCAAATATTTTTACGGGAGAAATGGCGATCCACTCCAAGCATGAATACGTAAGTGTTCAAGACATGCAAAAAGCTGTATTGACTTTAGTAGAATTGGTACAAATCTGGGAAACTCACCAATAAAATGCCGAACAAGAGTATTCTTAAACAAATTAAAGAAAAGGATTTTAAGAAGATCTATTTCCTGCATGGGGAAGAACCGTATTTTATTGATGAAATTGAACAAACCATTGTTGCCAATGCACTCGAAGAGCATGAACGTGATTTCAATCAGACCATTGTGTATGGTAAAGATGCCGATTTACTTTCCCTAATCAGTGAACTCAAAAATTATCCAATGATGTCGGAGCGACGTCTAGTAGTTCTTCGTGAAGCACAAGATTTCAAAAACATTGAATTGCTTTTGCCGTATTGTGAAAAACCATTGGATTCAACCATTTTTTTGATTTGCTACAAATACAAAACCTTTGATGCTCGTAAGAAACTAATGACGACCATCGCGCAAAATGGCGTGATCTTTAAATCGGATCGGTTTCGAGATTACCAAATTACCGATTGGCTGCAAGCAAAAGTAAAATCGATGGGAATGACCATCACCTCAAAAGCATGTGCATTGTTGGTTGAATTTTTAGGAACTGAGTTAGGGAACATCAACAATGAACTAGGGAAATTGAAAATAATTCTCCCGAAAGGAAGTGAAATCAACGAAACACATATTGAAGAAAATATTGGTATTTCAAAAGATTACAACACATTTGAATTAACCAATGCGCTGGGAAAACTTGACAAGGACAAAGCAATGAAAATAGTGCATTACTTCGATAAAAATCCAAAAGAACACGATATCAATGCTATAATTCCTACAGTGTATCGCTTTTACAATCAATTGATGACGATTCATTTCCTGCCTAATAAATCGAAAGAAGCTATCGCCGCAGCATTAAGAGTTCACCCTTTTGTTGCCGGTGAATTATTGCGAACTACAAGTGTGATTAATGCAACGAAGGTTGCTAAAAATATCAGTATTTTACATGAATATGATTTAAAAGCAAAAGGTGTAAGCAGCAGCAATTCTGTAAAATCAGGTGATTTGTTGTACGAAATGGTCTTTAAACTCATGAATTAATGGCGCAGTTTTTTGATTCTACGATTTCTATTGCTGATACTTCTTTCATCCTAAATGAAGAAGAATCTTTACACATCTGCAAGGTACTCCGCTTAAAAAATGGACAAGAAATTGAATTGGTAAACGGTAAGGGATCCATTTTTCAAGCAAAAATAACCGATGCGCATCCTAAGAAATGTGCCGTTGAAATTCTATCTTTTCACACTGAAAAAGCTGCCGATTTCGAAATTCATATTGCCATTGCTCCGACAAAAAACATGGATCGCTTAGAATGGATGGTTGAAAAATGCACAGAGTTAGGTGCCACTCACTTCACCTTTCTATTGTGTAAAAACAATGAACGAAAAATTTTGAAAATCGATCGTCTTGAGAAAATCGCGATTTCAGCAATGAAGCAATCGAAACGGAAATATTTGCCTACAATAGCATCCTTGCCCACTTTCAAAGATTTTGTAAAACAGCACCCAGCAGGATTGATTGCACATTGCTATGAAGGTGAAAAAAGTGTGATCAAAGAAGCGATCACTAAAAAAAACTGTCCAATTTTGATAGGTCCAGAAGGCGATTTTTCAATCGATGAAGTTGATTTTGCGCTTGCAAACGGCTACAAGGCTATTTCTCTTGGTAACAATCGATTACGAACAGAAACTGCTGGACTTTTTGCTTGTATGCAAAATCTTGTTACCTTTCAAGTATAAATGCTTATTTCAATATGAAAAATGTAATTTTTATAGTTGTTTTTCTTAGCACCTTTCTTGCTACGGGTCAAAATTCCTATCAAATAGCAGTGCTTAAATACAATGGTGGCGGTGACTATTACGCCAATCCTACTTCGGTGCCAAACCTCGTTTCATTTTGCAATAAAAACTTAGGATGCTCCATAGCTAAAGAAGTTCCTTATGTAGAAGTTGGAAGTAGCGACCTTTTCACCTATCCATTTGTGCACATGACAGGTCACGGAAATGTTGTTTTCTCTCCTTCAGATGTTGATAATTTAAGAACGTATCTTGAAGCTGGTGGATTTTTACATATCGACGACAATTACGGAATGGATCAATTTATTCGTGTTGAAATTAAAAAGCTATTTCCTACGATTGAATTAGTTGAATTACCGTACAATCATCCAATTTTTAATCAGAAATACAAGTTCACATCGTTACCAAAGATCCACGAACACGACGATAAACGTCCGCAAGCGTTTGGAATTGAATTGGACGGTAGATTGTGCCTCTTATACACTTTCGAGACTGATTTAGGAGATGGATGGGAAAATAGAGAAGTTCATAATGACACAGAAGAAAATCATCAAAAAGCACTGCAAATGGGTGCGAATATTTTGATGTACGTATTTATGAATTAGGATTTCTCTTTGAAGTAATAGGTCAAACCAAAACCAAAGGTTAAAAAAGAGACTGCTCTTTTATTTTGAACTGCAACTTCAGCAGCATTGAAACCAAATGATTCCAATCCAAGCATATTCGGCTTCAAGGCAAATCCTTGAACTCCGTATGCAACAAAAAAACTGTAGGCCACTTGTTCATCTGCCACAATACCAATTTTGAAAGTTGGTTCAATAATTAATGAAGTAACTCTGTATGGATTTTGTCCCAAGGTTTTATTGCGATCGGTATTGAATAAATTTTCAGAGTAACCCACCTTAACGCCTGCATCTAGTTCAACTCGCTCAGTTAGAAACTTCTGATACCCAATTTTTGCAAAAGCAGAAGCAGAATGCATTCCGCCTATTGTTTTCGTAGGAATTCTAAATTGATTTACTTGGAAATAATGATAGCGAATTCCCCCTCCGAGCGCCAAACCATTTTTAAAAGCATATTGATAGGAAGGTGCAAGCACCATTAATCCCTGCATATATTGACGAAATGGCTTATTCGAAAATCCATTGGGCAAGCCCAACTCGAACTGAAAAGTATGTTTCGGTTCAATCTTTTGCGCGCTTCCATCAAATAGAAATAGCAAAAATAAGAATGCAAAAAAAGAAGTTCTCATCATGGCTCAAACGTGAAATTAATACAAATATTGAGAATTCAATCGGCAGCAAGCAATTTTGAGGAAGAGGAAACGTTTCTGATTTATTCATTATAACTTTGAATTGAAGCTAGGAAATCACTAAATTTAACCCATGAATCCTTCCATCGACCGATTAAAGCTCACACAATTTGGAAATATTGAACTACTTGCCAAACAAGTAGTTGAAGGCTTTATTACGGGCTTACACAAGAGTCCATTTCATGGCTTTTCGGTGGAATTTGCAGAACACAGGATCTACAATAAAGGTGAATCTACACGCCACATCGACTGGAAATTGTACGGAAGAAGTGAAAAACTATTCACAAAGAAGTACGAGGAAGAAACCAATTTACGTTGTCAGATTTTGATCGACACCTCTAGTTCTATGTATTTCCCGAAAGACAGTGAACAGAACAAAATTCACTTTTCGGTGTACGCTGCGGCTTCGCTGATAGAACTTTTACGAAGACAGCGCGACGCCGTAGGTTTGACTTTGTTCAATGAAAAAATTCAAATTCAAACGCCTGCAAAATCTTCGCCAGCACATCATCGCTACTTGTACAGCGAAATGGAAAAAGCCTTACAATCGTATTCTACGGAGAAAAAAAGCAATACAGATATCATTCAAACACTGCACGACATCGCCGAAATTGTGCATCAACGTAGTCTAGTTATTCTATTCTCTGATCTATTCGATGATCCGGCCAGACTTCCAGAATTAATGCAGGCACTTCAGCACCTTCGCCACAACAAGCACGAAGTAATCGTTTTTCATGTGATCGATAAAGAACTGGAGGAGAATTTCGAACTAGAAAATCGTCCGTACCAACTCATCGACATGGAAACTGGGGAATCTGTTCGCTTACAACCTTCCGAGATCAAAGACCAATACCAAAAGAAAATAACAGCGTATTTTGATCAAATCAAGAAAGAATGTGCTAACTATCGAATTGATTTTGTTAAAGCAGATATCCAGCAAGGTGTAAATTCAGTGTTGACCGAATATATGATTAAGCGGAGTAAGTTATTTTAGATCTTTCGACACAAAACTAATAGACCGTTCGATATTCAACATTTGGCAAGAATTTTGCTGTTTCATTAAAAATGAGTTTATTTGAACAATCTAAAAAACAAATTATGAAAAAAATTTTTACACTTATTGGCGCTGCTTTCCTTTCAGTTTCCACTTTAAATGCCCAAACACCTGTTGAAAAAGGTGATTTCATTATTGACCTTTATGCCGGAATTCCTAACTGGGCTAACTCTATTCTTTATAATAATGTGGAGCCAGATGCTTCTCAATCAGATGTAAGAAATTACAAAGTAAATGGTGGATTCTTTTCGTACGGTGGTCGTTTCGAATATTTATTAGCCGAAAATTTTGGTGTTGGTGTCGATGTGAATTATGAAGTTTCTGGATTCAACTATGATTATACTGGTCAAGTATACAACGAAACGACAATGCAATATGACAACGTAAATTACAATGTTGACTACAGAGCGAATAAATTGAGAGCAATGGCTCGTTTAAATTATCATTTTGTTCAAAACGATCGTTTGGATGTGTACGCAGGATTTGCTGGAGGATACAAACATGTAAATCGTAAATTTGTAACAAATGATCCTGCAAACGATGGAGATTCATTTAGTGGTGCTTTGATTCCTGTTGCATTAAGACTTTCTATTGGAACTAGAGTCTATTTCACTAACAATATCGGTGCAATGGTTGAACTTGGTGCTTTTGGTGGTGCTCTATTACAATTCGGAGTTTCTGCAAAATTTTAATAATTACCAATTCTAAAATGAATCCCGCTTCTAAATAAGGCGGGATTTTTTTTGCACTTTATTTTCGATCTTAATGCTTGAGCATTCTAATTATGCACTAGCGATGTTGATACTGTTCGTTCTTAAATAAAAGTGAAGTCAAGGCTACAATGATTTTTTTACAATTTTAGTAAACGTCCAAAAAAAAATCCCTACATACCTGGAGAGATTTTCAAATGCTATATCAAATAGCGACTTCTAAAAACCGCCGTTTTTCATTCCTTTCATTTGCTTCATCATTCCCATCATATTTTTGGGATTGCTCATCATCTTCATCATCTTTTTGGTATCCTCAAATTGCTTCAACAGTTTATTAACTTCTTGCACGGAAGTTCCGCTACCAAGTGCAATTCTATTTTTGCGAGGACCATTGATCACGACTGGATTACTTCGTTCACCAGGTGTCATTGAATAAATAATAGCTTCGATGTGTTTGAATGCATCTTCTTTAATATCTACGTCCTTCATGGCTTTACCCATTCCCGGAATCATTCCCATCAAATCTTTCACGTTCCCCATCTTCTTCACCTGTTGTAATTGACCAAGGAAGTCGTTTAAATCGAATTGATCTTTTTGTATTTTACGCTGTAATTTCTTCGCTTCTTCTTCATCAAACTGCTCTTGAGCGCGCTCAACTAAGGAAACAACGTCTCCCATTCCAAGAATACGATCGGCCATTCGCTTCGGATAGAAAACGTCCAAGGCATCCATCTTCTCTCCTGTACCTACAAACTTGATAGGCTTCTCGACAATTGCTTTGATGGAAAGAGCAGCTCCACCACGTGTATCTCCGTCTAATTTCGTTAATACAACACCGTCAAAATTGATTTTTTCATTGAAAGCTTTTGCCGTATTCACAGCGTCTTGTCCTGTCATGGAATCCACAACAAACAAAGTTTCAGAAGGATTAATTGCACTTTTAACGGCTGCAATTTCATCCATCATTTTCTCATCAATCGCTAAGCGACCGGCCGTATCGACGATAACTACATTAAAGCCGTTTGATCTAGCATGAATAATGGCGTTTGTGGCAATTTTAACCGGATCTTTTTGTTCCTTATCAGAATACACCTCGATGTCTAACTGCTCACCAAGCACATGCAATTGGTCAATTGCCGCCGGACGATAAACATCACAGGCTACCAATAATACCTTCTTGCCTTTTTTCGTTTTTAAGTAATTTCCAAGTTTTCCTGTGAAGGTGGTCTTTCCAGATCCTTGCAAACCTGACATTAAGATGATGCCTGGATTTCCCTTTACGTTAATCTCAACCTCGTTACCTCCCATTAAATTCACCAATTCTTCATGGCAAATTTTAATCATCAATTGTCCCGGTGAAACAGCCGTTAAAACATTCATCCCCAATGCTTTTTCCTTCACCGTATTGGTAAATTCCTTTGCCGTATTAAAGTTCACATCGGCATCTAAAAGAGCACGACGTACCTCTTTCAGTGTTTCAGCTACATTAATTTCTGTGATTTGACCTTGACCTTTTAATACTTTAAAGGCTCTTTCAAACTTGTCGGTAAGATTTTCAAACATTGGTTTTCAAATTTTGAACTGCAAAGATACGATTTTAGTAGAAAATTAATTCCTCGAAAGACAAGTAATGATTCGAAAAAAATATTTTCTATACTGTTCCCAACCTTTTCTTTTGCTTTTTCGTTCCTTTTATGGCGAAACTTGATTTTCATTTGTGAACACCATGATGATTTTCATAATTTTGCTAGCTTTGTTAAAACTTAAAAAAACAACATGAAAAGACATTTACTTATTTTATCCAGCTTGATTTTGTCAAGTGTTTCTTACTCACAGTTCACACAGTCCAACGAACCGGCAATCGGTAATGATGTGTTTATGTATCAATGTGACTCCAATGCTGTAACTTACGATGCAACTACTGGAACTGGAGTTACTTGGGATTACTCTGCGCTACTTGGTTTACCAGGACAAGACCAAACTATTTCTGTAGGTGACGCTACTATGCATGCAAACGCAAGTGAGTTCCCAACATCTGTAAAAGTGGTTGGTGCTTCAGGAAATTTCGTAACCTTCTTTAATTCAACTGCTACCGAAAGAATGTCGCAAGGATTTGCATTTAACGAAGCTACTTTTGGTGAAGTTATCGCTAAATTTGATGTTGATGAAGCTAAACTATTTAACTATCCAATGGCGGTTGGCGACAACTTCGAAGATGACTTTGCTGGATCACTTTCTTTTGATTTTTCTGGACAACCATTGAACCCAACTACAACTGGAACATCTTACGTTACTGTTGATGGTTCTGGAACATTAATGTTAGGACAAAGCACTACTTTAGCGAATGTGATGCGTTACAAATCTATCGATTCGATTTTCTTCAACGTTTCTTTGGTAGGTGACATGGAAGTAGTTCGTACATCGTATGATTATTACCAATTATCTTCTTCAAATCTTCCGAAGTTTACAATCATGAACATCAAAATTCAAAACTTAGGTGCTACAACGCCATTGGTGGAGCAAAACGTTGTTCTTTCTGCAGTGGAGCCAAATGATTTCGTTGGATTAAATGATTTATCTGCGGACAACATCAACGTGTATCCAAATCCAACTGCTGGTGAAATCACTATTTCAGGATTAACGACTTCTGAAACTGTTTCAGTAATTGATTACACTGGAAGAAACTTGAAAACGTTCAATAATGTTGCAAATGGTCAAGTGCTTAATTTAAGTGACCTAAACGCTGGTTCTTACATCTTAAAAGTAGGAGCTGCAATTAAAAATATCTCTATAAAATAATCAACTAGATGTTAGATGAAAGTAGCTGTTCTCATTGGAGAACAGCTTTTTTTTTGATGAAATTTGATTTATGTGTTTAACTTTATTCCATCAAATAGTTATACCTTTTGTATGAAGTACAAAGCAATCCTTATTTTCAGTTTTATTGTTGCACTATTCCCTGCTAAAGCTCAAATCAACCAAGATTTAACAGCTGAAACGCGCGCTTATCTTTACCATATCGTTAAACGAAGTGAAATTTTAGATCAGGCCATTGGTCGCTATTTTGATTACAAAGGACCTGTTGCCTACTTTCCCAACAAAGAAATTAACTATGATTCTGTTGAACTGATCATCATCAATCAACCCGAATTATTATTGATTCGAAAAGAAGAAATTGCGAAATCTACCAAAGGAATTTTAGCCGAAGCTGCCAATAAAATAGCCTTGTGGGAACTCAATAAAACCTTACTTGCCAAACGAAATAGCGAGAAAGAATTAGAAGCTTACCAAACGAGTTATCAATTGTTTGAGAAATTCTTGATGGAAAAACTTCCAGAAGAAGCACTTCGCGAAAAGGATGGAATCAAAGTTCCAAGTCCGAAATTGAACAATCTATTAAATCCAGGTCTTTCATTCGACGACAAAGTAGCTTACACCAAAAGTTTACGTTTCGAAAATGCAACAGTTGACAAAGCAGTCATTGATGCAATAAGCTATGCCGTTAACGAATACGTAAAAGACCGAACGCTTACCATCTTTCGACAGTTAGGAGGAAAAACAGATCAATTTACGAATATTTTAGTAGCAGCAGGCGATGGTTCTGGGACTTCTGGAATGCTGAATGAAAAAGAAAAGGACGAGAAAGGGCGTTGGAACAAAGGCCTGCCTAAATCAATCGGTTTTTTTCCGTACCAAACACGCATCGACTTGATCGGCGAGAAGAAAAAAGAACAAGTAGTGGAGCCAATGACCTATGCCACCATCGACATGTCGACCTTCGGAAATGAACGCCACACCGATTTACATTTTGACGTCTGGGGCTACAACACTGAAAAACAAACAACGGTTGTTATTGAACGAAATGGACTCTCCTACCCGCTTTTCGGCTCTGGTAAAACACGTTTCTTGTCGCCCGATTCTTCATTTTCGGACGGACATACCTTACAAGCCATTATCAATGATTTAGAGTTCAATAAAATTGCAAAAATGAATGAACTTTTGTATGGAAAAAAGGGCTACGATTTTCAAATTGAAGATACGAAAAAGAAGAAAGATGAGATTGAGCTAAAAATTGAAAAAAGCGAGTATGGCTACTCATCGCTCTCCACTTCAACTATTACGACAAGCAAAAAAGCACCAAGAAGTGTAAAAAAAGCTAAAAAGGAAGCTCAAAAATCAGGTGGTGGACCACGTGACTACCAGCCTACAACAGATGCGAATCAAAAACCAAAACGCAAGGGCGAAAATAACATCGTAGATTTATACAATCAGTTTGAAGACACAAAACGAAAAATTGCACGATTAGAGCTAGAGAAGCAAGCAGCCTTAGATGAACTAGCGATTCTAAAACAACGGATGGATCAGTACAAACGATTAATTGGCTACAAGTGGGCTCCTTTTACCGAAGAAGCGGGACTTTACACCTTTTCTGATTCGTGTACCTTCGATTTAAAAACACAAGAATTCAGATTTCCAGCAAATAGCAAGAAAGAAGATTTTGAAGTGCGATTAATTGCCATCCCAGAATCATCATTATCGAAAAATGCCGACGAAGTAATGTTGCATTTAAGTGCCAGTGATGTTGTTCCAAACAAAGACGCTCGCTTCCAATTAGAATTATCTGACATCTTTTCATCAGATCAATGGGACTTAAACAAACAATTGATAGAGCTTACTGATAGTGTGGCGATTTTACAATTTTTTGAAGCACTGTTAATCAAAGAAATTCCATTAAAAATTATTGCGCGTGGTCAGGGAATTGGTAAGTGGGATGGGAATCGCACAGTGAAAAATTATGCGCCTGTTGAATTAAATTCGTATCCAAGTGCTCGCAATGACAGCGCCTTTGTCCGACTTCGCACTTCGCAAGTAATGATTCATTTGAATCGAGAAATTCGTTTAGAAATTAATTCCTTTACAGATCCAGTAAAATCGAATCTTACCATTACAGACGAGAGTATCAAAAGCTTGATGGAACGCTATAAACTCTCTAAAAACGATTTATTGAGCGCTCACCGATCTGCATCCATTTTAAAACAATTGAAAGTTGAAGTGAATCAGTTGGCTGGACTTTATCTTTCGCGTGAGCAAGCAAAAATTGTGATTGATCGCTTTAATAAGGAATTTGAAAAGGCAAGAGTAAGTATAGGTGCTACCTCTTTGAAATTGAGTGAATTGTAATTCTACCCCAACCAATAAACGCGTTCCGTAGCGCGCGTGATTGCGGTATAAATCCAGCGGTAATGCTCTTGATTTAATTGATCTTCTGGCACATATCCTTGGTCGATAAACACAGCAGCCCATTGTCCGCCCTGTGCTTTGTGACAGGTAACGGCATAAGCATATTTTACTTGTAAGGCGTTAAAAAAGGGATTTTTCAAAATCATCTCATACCTTTTTCGCTTATTTTTTTCGTGGAGATAATCCTTTTCGATTTCAAAAAACAATTCCTTTAATCGCTCTCGTGGCACATTGGGAGCTTCAGTTTCTAGCGATTCAATAAGCAAATACACCTCAAATTCGTCCTCTTCAGGATAATCAACCATAGCAATGCGCACTTTGGCAAATGTGAAGCCGTACTGTTCTTCGTACTTTAGGATTCTTTTGAGTTTTAACAATTCGCCATTCGCTATAAATCCCGCTTTTGAATCGTCTTTGAGCCAGAAATAGTTGTTTTTCACCACCATTAAGTAATCTTCTTGGCACAATTGCTCCTCATACCATAATACACGTCCACGGATGTTTTGATTGAATAAGTTGGCTCTTTTGTTCGATCGCGTTATGACCAAAGTTTCTTCGGCTCCAAACTCATTATAGCAGCGTTCCAACTCATCTTGCAAAAATTCACCACTCAATTGAATAAAATCAGTAGTGTTGAATTTAAAATCATAGATTTCAGGAAAAGTAATCGAGCGCAAGTGGGTAGCATTATCAAGAATGGCCGACGATTGATTTTGTCGCAATACTTGTGTTAGTGTAAAAGAGCGTAATTTCAATCGTTGATGAAACATTCTATCAAGAAAATCAACATTCAGTGCCGGAGATTCTGCACTTCCAACTGGTGGTAACTGACCACGATCGCCTAGAAAAATCAATTTGCAATTTTTTCCACTAAAGACATATTCTATCAAGTCTGACAGCAATTCTCGTCCAATAGTACCATCCTTTTGTACTGAAAATTCAGGGATCATCGAAGCTTCATCGACAATAAAAACGGTATTCGCATGCAAATTAGGCATCAAGCCCAAGGCAGAATATTCGTCAGTACTCTCTTTTCGTCGATAAATTTGCTTGTGAATGGTAAAAGCTTCTTTTTTCGATCGATTCGCCAATACCTTTGCTGCTCGACCTGTAGGCGCCAATAATTTCGATTTCACCTGAAAATGGTCCAATGTTTTTACATAGGCACCCAGCATACTCGTTTTTCCTGTCCCAGCATAGCCACTCAACACCAGCACAGGGTTGGGATCTTTGTCCACAGAGAACTCGTAGAGCAAATCGCGAAGACGAGCTTGTTCATCTGTCAATTGATGTGCAAAAAACTGATTAAAAAGTGCTTGAAATCCTCCTGTATTTGTCGACATTTTTCCTTTGAACCTTTGGGAAAGTAAATGTAAGTTCTTTATTCACAACTTGAGAAAAAACTACAATTTCTTCTCAAAAATCGTAGCTTTGTTCCATATTTACAAGCAATGAATCATTTAGCCATTGAACTTTCGGAATCTTCTGTGAAATTTACCAGTTTGCGAGAAAACATAAAAGTGAATGAATATTCATTTGAATTTTACGATCGCACCGAAAATAGGTACAAAGAACAATTGCTGCAATGCCTAGAGGACAGTGGTTTGAAAAATCAATCGTTTGATGAGCATTCTATTTCTTGGTTTTCAAGCAAAACGAGTCTTGTTCCAATGCCCATCTTTGCAGAAAGTAATGCGCTTGATATATTTAGCTTAAGTTTTGGTGCTGACACTCCAACGTCGGATATTGATTACAATCGAATTCCTGAAAACAATTTGGTGAATGTTTTTGAAATTCCAAGTTGGGTGAAATCATTTTTTGTACTTCGGTACCCTAGAGCAGTTATTCAACACGAAAGCACAATGATTTTGCGTCAATTGTTTGCTGGCTCTATGTTTCAATCGAAAATTGTTGTTATTCCGCACAGCCAGAATTTCATTGTGTTAATGGCATACGAAGGTAAGTTTCAATTCTATTCAATCTTCGATTATCAATCTGCAGAGGACATTATCTATAATTTATTGTTCACTTTGCAACAGAAAGACCGCGTGGGACAAGCAGCAGACCTTTTGTGGTGTGATGGCGTTGGATCAAATTCAAATTTACTTGAAAATTTCGAAGCACTTTTTGTTAGGGTAAACGACTTCAAAACGATCAAGTTGAAAAAGCAACAAGACTTCATTCTAAACTCCCATCAATTTTGCGTATCATAAGCGGTAAATTAAAAGCACGTCGATTTTCAGTGCCGAAAAACTTTCCATCTCGACCAACAACGGATTATGCGAAGGAAGGATTGTTCAATATTTTAGAAAATAAAATCGACTTAGAAGATTTGAATATCTTAGATCTTTGTGCTGGAACAGGTAATATTTCCTTCGAATTTCTTAGTCGCGAAGCTGGAAAAGTAACTGCTATTGATATTCACTTGAACTGCCTACGATTCATTCGTAAAAATGCAGAGGAATTACAAATTTCTGAAGATATAAGAACTGTTCGAATGGACATTCTGCATTTTTTAAAATTGACCGAAGAGCAATACGACATCATTTTTGTAGATCCACCTTATGTTTACGGAGGGTATGATGAATTAATTCGCTTGGTGTTTGAACGCAATTTATTAAAAGAAGATGGCTTGCTAATTATTGAGCATGGTCGCGATACAAAGCTGGAAGATAAAACCCAATTCGATATTTTACGTACATTCGGAAATGTATACTTTAGTTTTTTTAGCAATCGAACATAAATGAAGAAAATTGGACTTTTCCCTGGATCATTTGACCCCTTCACAAAAGGGCATGAAGCTATCGTGAATAAGGCATTGCCATTGTTTGATACGATAGTAATTGGCATAGGTATTAATTCGACGAAAAACTACCTTTTTGATCTAGAGAAAAGAAAACAACATATTTTATCGCTTTTTCCTGGCAATCCAAAAATAATGATTCAAACGTATGAAAAGTTGACGGTGGATTTTTGCAAAGACATTAACGCTTCATTCATTATTCGTGGTTTAAGAAATTCGATGGATTTTGAATATGAAAAATCCATTGCCAACATAAATCACGATATTTCAGGTATTGAAACGGTCTTTTTTCTGACCGACCAGCACCTCAGTGCTATTAGTTCAACAATAATTAGAGAAATCTACCGTAATAATGGAGACATTGCTCCTTTTGTAACGAACGCATTGCTGCTCGTTTAAATTGGTACAATATTCGCTTCAACTCAAAAAAAAACTAGAAAATGCTAAGACTGATTCCTTTGGTGGGGCTTTTGCTCGTGACAATTCCTTCGTTTGCTCAAGAAAAAACGACGGTGACAGTGAAAGGATATGCTCCGACGTACGTGGGTGCTACGATTGAATTCAACCAAACGGAAGATTACATTACGATGAGAGAAAAAAGCTTAGCTTCCACCACTGTAAAGGCTGACAGCACTTTTGAAGTTACTTTTTTCGTTGATGAAACAAAGAAAATAGCGCTAAGATCCAACAAAAATTTCACCTCATTCTACGTTCAACCAAAAGCGAAGTATGATATTTACCTCCCTGCGAAGGATCAATACGAACCATTTCGTCCACAAGGAAACAAAGTGGAGGTAACGTTTTTTGACCTCGATAGCACAGACATCAATTACAAAATTTTAAGCTACTTGCGTTGGCAAGATAATTACATCGGCAATTATTACTATCTCAAAAATGTAAAACCGCTAGAATTTGCAACGAAAGTAGATGAGTTCAAAGAAATGGTGCAAAAGCAATACAAGTCAGATACTACCGATTTCTTTTTTAAAACTTTCGTGCGCTATAACATTGCTTCGCTCGATAATATTCAAAATATTGCGGAGCGAAATCGCTATGAAAAGTATGATTTTTACCTCAAAACATATCCAGTAAGTTACCAAAATGATGCGTACATGGCCTATGTAAATTCATTTTTTGAAAAGATGACTCCGCGCTTGCACGAGGAAACAAACAATAAAATGTATCAAGCGATCTTAAAAAGCAGTCCAACGCTTGTTATGAAAGCACTTGGCTCAGAATACACCTTGTCTAACCTTCGTTTACGTGAAATGGTGATGATAAAAACTTTGGGCGAAAATTTCTATTCTGATCAATACCCTCAAACTAATATCCTAGCCATTTTGGATAGTGTTGCCAATAAAAGTCTTTTCGAAGGAAATGAACCACTAGCAAGAAATATGATTATTCGATTGACGGATCTTGTCCCAGGTGGAAAAACGCCTGAATTTGCCTTTACGAATAGTAAGAAAGAGACAAAAACATTGGGAGACTACAAAGGTCAGTACATCTATTTTCACTTCATGAATCCTGAGGGAATTAAATCAACACTAGAAATAGAGCCATTGGTTAAATTGCATGCGCAATATAAAGACGACATTACCTTTGTGACATTCATTTCAAATGAGAACAAGGCGTTAGCAGAGGAATTTGCAAATAAAATTCCTTGGGAGAGTGTCGTTGTAGGCATAGATCATGCAATGATAAAAAAGTTTAAAATTAGTAGCTTTCCGCAATACGTCTTGATTGATGAAACAGGTCACATTGTGGGTGCTCCAGCTCTGTCGCCAATGCCAAACGGTCAATACGAAACCATAGATAAAACATTCTTTTACATCAAAGAGGCACGCGCCAAAATGAAAGAATATCGAAGATAAGCGCAATTCAAGGTCGCCATCTTCTCAAATCTAGTGTATCTTTGCAAGAAAAAAAAATGCGTTTCAATCTTTCAGAAATCAACGAACTTATTCGATCAAGAAGAACAGTTTTTCCTGAACAATTCACCACACGTAAGGTGCATAAAGAGCAAATCGATGTAATTTTGAATAATGCACAATGGGCGCCAACGCACGGAAATACGCAACCATGGCGTTTTAAAATTTTTGTTGACGACGGCCGACAAAAACTAGCAGACTTCTTGGGTAAAACATATTTGGAAATAACACCAAAGGAAAGTCAGAACGATCTAAAATTGGCAAAAATGATCAATCGTCCCCTACTTTCTTCAGTGGTCATTGCAGTGTGCATGGAACGACAAAAAGAAGAGAAAATTCCAGAGATTGAAGAAATTGAAGCTGTTGCTTGCGCAATTCAAAATATGTACTTGAGTTGCACAGCGTATGGTTTAGGAGGATTTTGGTCGACTCCAAAATTAATTTACTCCACCCAAATGAATGAATTTCTATCCTTGGGAGAAAAAGATAAATGTTTGGGCTTGTTTTACATCGGTTATGTAGATGGTGAATTACCGAAATCGCACCGAAGACCGCTCGAATACTCAACGGAATGGATCGATCAGTAAATGATTTAACAGCAATTGAACGATTTCGTAAAAATCTCCGTTACTTAACAAAATGAATTTCAAATTCCATAGCAGTATAATTGTCATGTTCTTTTTTGTGACGGGAATTGCTATTGGTCAAGAAGAGCGAAAAAAAGAGAAATTTCCATCCTACTTTGGAGTTCAAATTCGTCCTATTTTTCCAGTTAAATTTATTGGCGATCCTCACCTGACCATGACACAGAATGAATTTACGTCGACATTTCAGCAAAAAATGGGCTTTTCAGCTGGAGGAGTTGTGCGTGCAGGAATTAGCAAGCTTTTTGCAATTGAAACAGGCTTAAATTTCACTCAACGAAATTTTGACCTAACAATGGATGTTCCTGATTCGAATATTCATGCAACTAACACATTGCGATTTATTGAATATGATATTCCAATCAATGGCTTAGTGTATATTCAATTAGCACGAAGTTTCTACATGAATGCGTCATTGGGTGGTTCAATTACCTTTAAACCCACAGACGTCGGAGTGTTAACGATACCCGGCGGTAAAGATCTTTTCAGACATAAAGGGATTGTTGATAGTAAAATTGGTTTCGCCTTAAACGCCAATATAGGTTTTGAATATCGAACAGAAAAAGCAGGAATATTTTACCTTGGAGGAAGTGCAAGAGTTCCATTTTCACCCTTGTTTATTGCAGCTGCTCGCTACGAGAACCAAAGTTACGACAATACCATTTACGGCACTGTTGATGGTTCATTTATGGCCTTGGATTTTAAGTACTTTATTCCCAATATCAATAAAAAGGGAGAACAGTGGCAGCGAGGCCCAATTTTGTAGAAAAATGATCTTTATGATCCGCTTTTAGCTGGTTTATTGTGATTTTACAAAATATAGGAAAGTCTTCTATTTATTGGGATTGTCGGTACCAAATAGTTGGAATTTTAAACTTTTGGAATTCCAAAATTTTGAAATTCCAAAAGTTTAAATCATTATTCAGAAAATTACGTTTTTACGATTCCAACTCAATCCTTCTCAGTCACCAAAATTTTGTCGATTCTAGCGCCATCCATGTCCATAATTTCAATCTCAAACTGCAACCATTGAAGTAGATCTCCTTCTTTTGGAATTCTTCTCAATTCATTTAGTATCAACCCACTGATGGTATTGAAAGGGTAATCTTCCGCCAACTCCTCTAAATCAAATTTCAATAAGAAATCATGCAAAGGAACTTTTCCATCTATTAACCAACTGCCATCAGTACGTTGTGTAAACGTATATTCATCATAAAATTCAGATACATCACCAACTAGCGCTTCTAAAAGATCATTCAAGGTTACTAATCCTTCCATTTGCCCAAATTCATCGGTAACAATAGCTTGAAAATTTCGTTCCAACTTAAATAAACTTAAGGCTTCATAAGCCGACATATTTTCAGTGACGAAACTGGCTGGTTTTAAATGATCTGTTAATTTAAAGTCGTCATCGTTAATGTGGCGGAACAAGTCTTTTAGTAAAATAATCCCTTCCACTTCCAATTTGTCGTCAATAACCGGGTAGAGTGAGTGCATTTCGCCATTCACAACCTCTTTTATTTTTTCGACTGAAAAATCAATTCGCAAGGAAATAACGTCATTTCGGTGCGTCATCAGCGACGAAATCTTTCTATCCCCCATACTGAAGACTCGCTCAACAATATCTTGTTCTATTTCTTCGATAGCACCACCTTCAATTCCTTCTTGAATAATTGCTTTAATCTCCTCCTCTGTTACTTTGCTTTCTGCCATTGGTTTGATTCGAAAAAGCTTGATAATCAAATCAGTAGTAGCAGTCAACAACCAGATAAATGGCGCAGCAATAACCGAAATCCAATGGATAGGGAACGCAAGAACTTTAGAAATAGTTTCAGGCATTGTTAATCCGATTCTTTTGGGAACCAATTCGCCCAATAGGATTGAAAAAAAAGTTAAGGTAATCACAATCACTGTCACTGCAATTGTTTCGCTGTACTTCTGAAGGGAGTCAAATTGATTGATAAAACCCGTTAAATCATCCTCGATTTTTTGTCCAGAATAAATACCAGTTAAAATTCCAATAAGAGTAATTCCGATTTGTACAGTAGACAGAAATTTACCCGGATTTTGGGACAACTCCAATGCTTTTTTTGCTGAGCGGTCTCCTTTCTTCGCTGCTGTTTCTAATCTTGATTTTCGAGAAGAAACCATAGCGATTTCACTCATCGAAAATACGCCGTTCATTAGAATCAACAGCAATATTATGACTATTTCCATTTAGCAAAACTATGAATTTTTTGAAGCAATGTACAAAACTTTCTTATATTCGTTGAAAAACTTATCAATGAACATCTTTCGCAATGCGCTAGCAGTGGTCTTGGGGCTTATCTTGGGTAGCATCGTAAACATGGGAATTATAATGAGCAGCAGTTCAATTATTCCTCCACCCGTTGGCAGTGATCTAACGACCATGGAAGGATTAACAGCGGCAATGCAACACATGGAAGCGAAGCATTTTCTCTTCCCTTTTCTCGCTCATGCCCTTGGAACTTTCACTGGAGCGTTAGTCGTAATTCTAGTGGCTGCGAACAGAAAAAAGACCTTTGCATTCGTTATAGCGAGCTGTTTTTTTGTTGGAGGGTTCATCAATGTTATACTATTACCTTCCCCTTTATGGTTCAATGTAACTGATTTAGCTATTGCTTATTTTCCAATGGCGTGGATGGCAACGCGATTTGCAGCAAAATAATTAGAAATCAAAACAGCCTTGTACATTAAATGTTTCACCTTGCTTGTTAGCAATTTTGACATACACGCAAGCGCCTCCTTTTAATTTTGATCGTTTTGATTTCGCTATTTCGGCTTTCAAGGCATCACCAACGAGTGAATTATAATGCTTGTATTGCTTCATTGTATTTGGAATTTCTACTATATATTCCAGTATTTTAAATGGAGCATCTGATAAGTCAGGATCTTTTTCTGGATTGTATCCATAATAAATTTCAGTTGCATTTTCGTCGATCACTTCCCCAGTCTTAGAATTCCCATACCATAAATCAACTTTTGGAAGATCTTTAACGGGAATTTCATAGGTACCAATCACTTTACCAGTTGTTGTAGATGTTAAGGTCACAAATACGGATGTTGCTGGTCCACTTACTCTTAATGATTTCACACCTGTATTAGCATCTGTTTTTAGGGAAGAATTAGACGTTGAAATTTTATACGATTTATAGTCCGATGTTGACATTTTTAATACATTGACATAATTCCGGTAAAAGGCTACATTGAGTGGAGCTGGGTATTTCAAATCGCCTCCCCTACTCTGTATCAATTCTATTTGCGACATTGTTTCTCGATACACTTTCGTTGGAACCGAAGCTCCTGAATCGATCTTTAATGCTTTCTCTAGTTGCACTTTTGCTTCCTCCAACTTTCCTTGCTCTAAGTACAATTCTCCCAGCGCAGTATAGCCTTTAGATTGTGTTGGTGCTTTTTGAATTACCTCTTTGAATTTGACTTCCGCTGCCTTTTTGTCGCCAGTTTGAGCCAATATTCTACCAGTATTAACCCCTGTTTCAGCCCAGGTTGGTGCAATTTTTTCCGCTTTTGCACTCATTTCTAATGCCATTTTTGCATCATTCAGAAGTGCATACAACTTAGCAGAAACATTGTAAACATACGCTCCTTTTGGATCCAAGGCCTCAATTCTACTCACCCGCTCTAATGCTTTTGAATACTGATCTGCTTTTTGAGCTAGTAGAATTTCATACACCTCAAGGAGAAGTTTATTGATTTCCAATTGATCGGCATCTAACTCATAAACACCTCCAATTTCATAAGCAGTTGTAGCATATTTCAGCGCTTTTTGCACTTTCGCTAAATCAGGTAGATTCGCAGCACCATTAACAAGTGGATTAAGTACTTTATTAACTTCTGAATTCAAGCCAACAACGATGGTTCCATCGATTTTATGTTGAATGGCACTTAAATCACCACAGTCCTTCAACTGCTCGTAGAGGTCGAGCGCACTGCTTTTCTCAGGTTGCGACTTGATCGTCTGCACTGTGATACTACCATCAACTTCACCAATTCTCACTTGTAGATAAACAGGGTCGTAATCTAGAGAATTGATTCCACTTGTGTTTGCCGATTTTTGTGCAATCATTCTACTTGAGGTCAAATCAACCATCAATAAACGCTTTTGTTTCGGCCCACCAATGAAAGCAATTTTTTCGAATGGATCAATTACAATAGAATTTAGCCCTTGAACCATCGTTTTGAATCCTGAATTCAACTTTCGGGATTCAATGTTCCAAGTTTGCAACATTCCATCTTCTGAAATACTCACCACTTCCCCCGCTAATCCTTTCAACGCCAGACTTCGAATTGGGGTTCCAAGGTACTCAAATGCAGTAGTTTTCTTTTTGCTCAAATTATCGAACGCTAAGAGCTTACTATCCTCCCCTGCTGTTACTATCGTATTTCCAGATACAACAAGCGAAGTAATAGCACCTTTGTGCATTTTGTATTCTTTAACTGTACTTAATTTAATATTCCAAATGGCGATTGTTCCTTTTACTGTTCCAAGTGCAATCTCATCCTCATTTATTTGCTGTATCGACGTTACTTCACTTGAAAGAGCAATCGAATTGACTTTTTCTTTCGACTCCACGTCCCAAATAATTGCATTTGCATCAGCACCACCCGAAATTAAATTACCACTAAAAGAGGAAAATGACAACGCTTTTACAGCGCCTGAGTGACCTTTCAGCCAAATAGGATTCTTTAAATCTGTTCCTGCATAAAGTGCAATTCCATCAGCTCCAGCAGAAGCACTAAATGCCAAATTTGGACTTGAAACAACCGCTGTTACTGCTCCACTGTGATTTTTCTTTGAAACAGCTGGGCCAACTAAAATGGGCATTCTATCCAATGAATCTAGCTCTTCTTCATAAAATTTCTTCTCAATTGTTCTATTTTGCATCATTTGAAGAAGCGCCTTGCATGGGCCGTCCAATCCGTGATCGTCAATACCTAATGCCTTACTTTTCCCAAAAGAGGAAAGCCCTTTCAATGTTAAACCATCATTGGATTTTGCCAATTCGAGCAATTCAGCATTAACAATTGCCATTTCTTTATTGGTAGAGCCTCCAAAAAAAACAGGTGTTTGTGCCTTTTCTGTACTTTTATTTACTCGCGACTTCACATAACCTTCTAACTCATCCAGGGTAACGATTCCATCATTGTTGGCTAAATCGCCATCAGTATCTGCCATGCCCATCAAGCCTTGCACGAGGTAGAATGTAAATACGCCATGACCACCACCCCAATCCATTGATTCTTTTGACACTTGATCCTTCTGACAAGAAGTAATTGTTACAGCATTATCGTTGTACAATTCAGATATTTTAGTGTTGGCAGCACCTTTTTTTACGGAACCAGAATGACAAGCATCTGCAATAAACGTGACATTAATATTGCGTTTTGAAGCAGCTAAATTGACATATTTTTGAATTTTTGAGATCGGAAGCGCGTCATTAAAATCATACGTAGATACTTCAGGAGGATCTACCTGATTAAGTAACAAAAATCCATCCTCAACCTCATCAACATCGCCGTGACCAGCGAAATAAATAATTACATTATCACCGGGCTGCGCATCTTTGTACAACAAATCATAAATTTCAACGCCGATGACATCTTTGTTCGTAGCTGCTTCATTCAAAAACAGTTTCAGATTAATATCAGCAAATTTTGACAAGTACTCTTTGAGTAAAAGCGCATCATCATCTGCAAAATCAAGTTGATTGCTCTGCGGTAAATTCTTATAGCCTGAAATACCAATTATGATGGCGTGTGTTTTTCCCTTGCTAGTTTCTGTGGTATTTTCGGTTTCACCACCTCTATTTTGAGAATAGCTTGATACACTAGACAACAATAATATCGCGAGTAGTAATATTGATTTCATTATGAGTGGTTTTGAACCCAAATATAACCCAAAAAAAGTTAGAAAGTTACAACTAGCAACTACCTACATTCAGCATTTTTCTTATTCCAGTCTAATTGATAATCAATGCGTTCTTTTTCTGTAGCACCTTCTTTGAGGTCATACTTTTTGCACTTTTCATCAAATACATCCAATTCAGCTTGTAAATCACTTTTTTCAGTAGGATCTTTTGCTCGTTGAATTTCTCCTTTGATGTCAAAACGATTGTTCATGCAATCGCAAAAAGAAAGATTGTCTAAATCAACGTCTTGAGGTACTTCTTCAGCACCGTTGTTTGTTGAACAAGAAATTGCAAAAGTGGTCGTTGCAATCGCCAACATCGATATCATTTTCATAGTGTGTTTTTTTTCAAAAATAATGAATCCAATTCAAGAACTACAACTTAACTGTTTGCTTCGTGATGCGATCACAATAATCAGTAATAATTCCATCCACGCCCCAGCCGTATAATTTTTGAGCAGTTTCTAAATTATTGATGGTCCATGAATACATCAGAATATCATTTTTGTGCAAGTAAGCAATTTTTCTTTTGGAAACAGTGGGATAGAACATTCCCAATGCAGTTGGTTTGAAGCTCAGCTGTGCTAGAAATTTCTTAGCCGATTTCAAAGGTAAATACGTCAAATACACAGTTTTCAAAGTAGTCTTTCCACTCAAATTTGAACTCGGCCATTGGCGATTTAATTCCTCTAATATCTCTGGGTCGAAACACATGAAAACAACATTCTCAATATTCGAATAATCCTTTAACTCACCTAAAATCAGGGCAACAAATTCTTCTGGATTCGGTTGCGAAATTCCATACTCTGGCTTTTCCGATTTTACTTCAAAGAGAATTTTTCCTTTGTAACTCTCAATGGCTTTCAATACATCTTGCAAAAGTGGTTTAGTAATCGAAATTGCCTGTTGTTCCTTAAATTTAGGATTTCCCCATGCGCCACAATCAAATCCTTCAATTTCTGCCTGCGTCATAGTGTAAATGTTATTTTTCTTCTCGTCAGTGATAGCAGTTCCATCTTTCAAACGACAGTATTCCCCTTGAAAATAAGGCTCATGAGAAACCACCAATTGTTTGTCTTTATTGACGCAAACATCCCATTCGATACCATCGGCTCCTAATTCAATCGTTTTTAAAAATCCAGGAATTGAATTTTCGGGCATAGTACCCCGAATTCCTCGATGCCCAAAAATTTTGGGGTCCTTTTGTGCAAAAATCATAGTGGAGGTCAAAAGAAAAAATAACAGTTGTTTCATGAGCAAATTTATCGAATTGTTTATGAACCATGATGAAATTAAGTTTAAATTTCAATAATTTTGAACTGTGAAATCAAATCCTCCTGCAATCAACTATTTTCGTGTCTTCAAAAATCAACAATTTTCCTTTGATTTACCTCAAAAATTCACCTTTCCATTCTACTATCAACCCCATTCTATTGCACTTTTAGCGGCAAAAGAAATTCAAGAATATCTTGCTCATCAAGTAGACTTTGAGCACAATTTTGAGTCGACTGGTAAAATGTTTGGTGTACTTGTTGCGAAAGACCATTATGGCAACATTGGTTACCTTGCAGCATTTTCGGGGAAACTAGCTGACTCAAACGAGCATATTCGCTTTGTACCACCTGTGTTTGATCTTTTGGAAAAAGATAATTTTTTCAATAGAGGAATGAGTGAGTTGAATTCGATAAGTGACGAATTGAAGCTTGCTGAAAACGATGAAAAGTACTTGGATTTAGTCCATGCTCAAAAAAAACTAATTGTTAACTCAGCAGAAGAAATAAAAAAGATAAAAAGTGAAATAAAGATCGGAAAAGCAAAAAGAGATGCTGTTAGAAATTACTTGAAAGATAAAACGGAAGAAGAACGGGAACAACTATTAGAAGATCTAAGAAAACAAAGTGTGAAAGAACAATATTTCTTAAAAGATTTTACACAAAATATAAAGCAACAACTAGCAACAATTGCAGAACAACTAAGTGGATTGGAGGAAAATATTCATCGACTTAAAGAACAACGAAAAAATCAATCCAATCAGCTACAACAGCAAATTTTTGATCAATATACATTTCTTAATCAGCAAAAAGACAGCAAATCAATTGGCGAAATTTTTATTGACACATTTGAAAAAAAACCACCAGCTGGTGCGGGAGAATGTGCTGCTCCAAAACTTTTACAGTATGCTTTCCTTCATGATTTAACTCCAATTGCACTTGCAGAATTTTGGTGGGGTGCATCCCCAAGTTCCGAAATTAGAGTTCATGGTCAATATTACCCCGCTTGCAAAGGGAAATGTGAACCCATATTGAAACATATGTTGGATGGAATTGAGTTAGATGAAAATCCTCTTCTACAAGCAATAAAAATAGAGAAGGAACTTGAAATTTTATTTGAAGATGACTACCTCTTGGCCATCAATAAACCTGCTGAATTGCTTTCTGTTCCTGGTAGACAAGTTGACTATTCTGTGTATTCCATCATCAAGGAAAAATACCCAAAAGCGACTGGTCCGCTAGTTATTCATAGATTAGATCAATCAACCTCTGGGATTATGTTGTTAGCGAAAGACGAAAAAACCTATAAATTTATTCAGCGTCAATTCATCAAACGCAAGATAAAAAAGCGTTATTTTGCGATTTTGAACGGTGAAATTGCTGCTAAATCGGGAACTATTAATTTACCACTACGATTAGATATTGAAGATCGACCGCGGCAATTAGTTTGCTATGACCATGGCAAGGAAGCTATCACTGAATTTGAAGTGTTGAAAATAGAACAGGGAAAAACGCAAATTCATTTTTATCCAAAAACTGGAAGAACTCATCAACTTCGAGTGCACGCAGCACATGTATTGGGATTAAATGCTCCAATTATTGGAGATGATTTATACGGCACAAAATCAGATCGGCTGCATTTACATGCTAATTACCTTCAATTTTTGCATCCGCAAACCAGGGAAATGGTTGAAATTGAATGCGAAGCTCCTTTTTGATAATTACTTTCCAAATGCCCTACCTTATAAATTTGGCACTCCATGATTTCCCATCTTTCTCTGCAATAACAATATAAACTCCTTTCATAAGTTTGTCTACTTTCACAGATGACTCGTAAAATGTTGTAAGAAGTAGCTTATTATTAAGATCATAAATTTTAATACAATCAAACACCATATCTACGCTTGAACCAACTGAAAGTTCAACTCCTTCTTGAATAGGATTGGGAAATAACTCAAAATCCATGTTGCTCTCCACATCTTCAATACCTGCTCCTGAACAAATACAATTGCTTTTACTAGCTATTTTATCAACTATGGTTGCATTTGGATAAATGCCAAAACCATTAAACAAAACATTTGAACTCGTTGAATTACAATAGCTCATAATTGTTCCTCCAGAAGCTGGAAAAGGTCCAGAAGCACAAGTAAACCCAAAATCATCAGGCTCAACCGCGCTACAATTGTCAATCGCTCCTCCTGGCCAACCACACCAATGAGTGTGCCTTGACCCGAGATTGTGACCGATTTCATGAACAACAGTACGAAGAGATGAAATATAATTGCTGGTAAATTGATAGTTAGGATCCGAAGGATTAGCGTATAGGACTCTGCAAAAAGCATGGCGTCCTTTAGGGTTATTAGGATTATTGCTGAAAGTGGTGCACAAGGCATCAATAACACCAAATCCACTGTAATCACTTCCAAGACTTGGCACCAAGTCAATAAAAGTTGCTAAATCGTGCCCTAAAAAATCGCTATCAGATTGCAAATAGTTGCCAAAATCAATAAATGCATTGAAGGTACTAAATCCGGTGTATGGATTACCAGCAGTAGATTTCAATGTTCCTAGTTCGATATCCACCCCTTCTTGATAGTAGATTGCATCCACATCGCCAAAAAGAGCGTAAATCATTGTTCCTTGATAATAATAATAGTCATAATTGGTTACCCACATAAAGCGAATAGGACAGATCTGCTTATGAAATGCACTAGTAGGAGGAAATGAGTCTATGGCTTGGTTATCAGCTACTCCACATTTTATTAATGAACTAGCTAAATTTAGATCGCTTGCTACAGCAAATTCATTTGAATTCTTTGATTTCACTAATTGAATATTTTGGTCTTGCAACACGAGCGAAATATAAATTTCATCTTTCGATAATGTTAATGTTGCAAATGCTTTTTCATCTTCATTCACCATACCACGATAATGCAATGTGTTTGATGTATTCATCACGCTAACAGTTGTTACCTTATTAGTTACAATTTGAGAAAAATTATCAGCTAAAATTGAATGTTTCAAAAGTTCTAGACGATAAAGTTTACTTTCAATTTGAATGTCAATTGAAACAAATTCAGGTGAACCTGAATAAATTTTTAATAACTCAGTGGGTGCACTTTCAAATTTCAAAGGAGCAGTGTGCGATTTTATTGCAAGTACTTCTTTTTGAATATTTCCATAGTTTTGAGTCCAACTCAAAGAAGTCACGCAATTAACAAAAATGAAAAACAACTTAATTCTATTCATAGACAAATAAGCAAAAATCAGACATATTTTTGCCTAAAGTTACCACATTTGCAGATTGCAAACAACTATTTGGAAACTTGTACTTTAGTAGTTTCGCTTACAATCATTTGTGTTTTCACTCGTTTAGGAAAATCAGGGAACTCATTATTGATTGGATTTGGGTCTGGCACTACTTCTTTTTTCTTTGGAAGTAATTTCTCCAATTCTTCTAACTTATTTTCTGTGACTAGACGTGCTATTTCTTCTAAGTTGACGGCGTCTGTTTTTCCTTCAATTCGGGCTATTTCTTCACCGTCTGGTGCAAGGAATAAGATCGTGGGGAACATTTGAATATTGTATTTATATTTTTCGAATTTCGAATTGACACTAATGCCATTTGATTTTACTGGGATGAAATTTATGTTCACAAATCGTGCAACTTGCGGATCAGAAAACACATTTGTTTCCATCCATACACAAGGTCCACAATGTTCTGCAGAAAATTCTACAAAGATAAATCGTTCTGATGCTTTTGCTTTTTCAAAAACAGACTCGATATCGACAGTTTCAAAATTGATATTTGCATAACTTGTTGTTGCTGAAAAAAGCAGTACGAAGATCGAAATGGGGAATGTGGTCAGTGCTTTCATGGTCATGTGGTTTTATATTGATGAAAATGCAAAAGTCGTACCAAAAAAAAAAGCCTTCCCGTCCCGATAGCTATCGGGATGAGAAGGCTTTTGACGCTATTTTCCTTGCTTAGAAAATGATACAACCAATTGGTATGTCGTCGTTATCGTAGATGAGGAATCCTCCATTTTTCTTGATCAATTTTTCCATGAATTTGATACCAGCTTTTCCACCTTTAATTTTAGAAGAGTTGAAGTACAATCCTTTTGTTGGAACACCATTTTCAAAGAAACCTTCGAAGAAACCTACTGATCCTTTTTTACCAGGGATTTTTTGAATTCCGAAACCTGTTGCTGTTACACCGAAAACAGTTCCCGCTGCAATTGAGTTATCCACTCCTTCTAGTTCAGCATCGAAATGATACGTGTTGTACACAAAGCGAATGAAATCTTCGTATTTAATCCAGCAGAATCCTTTATCTCCCCAGCTTGTACCCCAAGAGTTTACCACTCTAAATGCACCTCCGAATTTATCATCATCGTATCCAACAACTGTCATTGCGTGACCACCGTATGTATCTTCGTCAGCTTTTGGTTTGAATAATCCGTCAGCACCAACATTAAAGAACGATTCTGGCACTAACATTCCGAATGGCACTGGATTTCCTTCTGAGATCATTTGACAAACAGCTTCAATTTTAGTGATGTCATTATCATAATCATCCCAAAGATACCAAGCACCTGTTGCCTTCCAAACTGTGTTTTGCCATTGTGGAATCCATCCGCAGTTTGCTTCATCGATCATCTTTCTTTTTGCTCCATGCTCCATGAAGTACACTAAAGCATCTTCAATATAAGTTCCTTCGCTGCAATCATTCGCGTCTGTGAATTTAATTTGTTGGTAGGTAAACATTGGATCGAAAGCAAACATGTCTCTTCCAAATGGTAAGCCAGCTCTTTCTGCTAGAATATTATAAGAAATTGTTGCAGCATAATATGTTGTTGACCATCCTGTGCAAGAACCGTAGTTACCTTGATCTCCAATTGATGGCACGAATCTTTCTAATGAGAATTTTCTTGGAAGGTTTGCTCCGAAACCTAGTGGTTTTTCGATGAGACTAAAAGCAGCCTTCATCTTGTCTTTGTTAAACTCTAATCCTGTAGTTCTAACTTGAGCCATAAAACTGCTAAAAGCAAACAAGGCTCCAAAAAATAAAATTGACTTTTTCATGATAAATGGTTTTTAATGGTTATGCATAGACATTTTCAATCTCTGTGCCAAAAACTAAAAACCAAGTGTTAATGAAATGTTATTTTGAGAAAAAGCGAGGAAAATCAACACCTCTAGAACCTCCAACTAAACCGATTTAATAATAATTAATTATTCAAGAAGCCAAATCCAAGTGTTAAAGAAAGATTATTAAGGTTGACATCAGCAGCAAAATCTTCAAAAAGTGTAGCTTCATAATAATAGTCTGGATAATACCTAAAAAGATCATCGCTTCTATTTCTTTGAAAATAGAAATCTAGACCCTACCAAACTCCCTTATATCGAAAGAGCGTAGATGAACCATGCACAAGACCCAACTTAACTCTATTTAATTTTTCTATAGAGTAGCGCGTATCTCCATCACTAACTTGGCAAAAAATTGAAAATGAAAAAAAGATAGCAAAAATAGGAATTGAATCCTTGTACATGACTGGCGAATCAACACTGGTATTCAATAATAAAAAATGCTTATAAAGTGAGACTTTTTGAAATCAAGTCACGCTAATCGTCACTTAATTTTGCCTCCGTTTGGGACTGAATCCTTAGAAAAGATATCATCTTCGTGAACTGGAATAGGATACATTTCAATGGCCTTTTCAATTTCACCATTAAGAATCAAATTACTCACTAACATCAACTCTTCTTTCGTTTTTTTTCCTTCTATACGAAACAGCTCCGCACCGGTAGCATCAAAATAGACGATCGTAGGAAAGGCATGAATTTTATGTCTCATTTTCTCAAACTTTGAGTTCACAGAAACGCCATTTGATTTTACTGCTACGAATTTTTCATTAATGTAAGTTCCGAATGAATCATCTGAAAACACTGTTTTCTCCAAAACAACGCAAGGTGCACAACCTTCAGCAGTAAAATAGGCAAAAACCAATTTGTTACTCAATGCCGCATTGGATGCTGCCTCAACGATTGGAATCAACTTAAAGTCTACTTGTGCCATACTTGTTAAAGAGATGCCTAGAAAGAGAATGCTATTGAGAATTTTGCTGTTCATACTAAAAAGCTAATTTAACCTAAAGTTTCATTTGATACCTTACGAAGTACTGGATTTATTGGTAATCCTTCATTTTTACTGCGAGGTATTGGCATAGGCTCTTTCTTGTCTTCATCAACAATGTCTATGTGTGCCCCATTTAAAACAAGTGCTGCTATTTCAGTCATTTTACTTTTGTCGCGTTTACCTTCAATGCGATACAATTCTTTGCCATTTTCATCAAAATAAATCATGGTTGGCAAGGTATATACTTTGTAATGCATAACTTCATATTTTCCATTAATGGTGTAGCCGTTTGACTTCACATTGATGAAGTTTTCGTTTGTAGTGGCGGAAAAAAGTGAATCTGAATAGACATTCAAATCCATCCAACGACACGGAGAACATTCTAAGTTTGAAAAGACAACAAAGACCTTTTTATGTTGTGATTTAGCCTCTTCAAGTGCTTGAGCAATTGAAAATGAGTTAAATTTTACTTCTGCCTGTGTATTGAAATTATTAAAAAATAAGGCTAGAAAAATGCTGAGTGAGATATATGAACGGTCCATGGTTATGAATTTCAATATACATTTCAATTTTAGTGCCACAAATGAAAGATTTGAATTAAAAAAAAAGCCCCGTCTACCTACTGACAGGGCTACATTAAATTCAAGGAGCAACAAATCAATTTTTCAACACAAACCCAGCCTTTCTGCTACCATCCTTAATTTCAATGGCATTTCCTTTCGACTTTTTAATGGTAGTTGAAATATACTTTTCACCCACTTTTTTATCTCTAGAAGCTGTGGGAGTGTAATAAATTCCTTCGACAACTTTACTATTATCAAAGTATCCTTCATATAGACCTATCGCTCCATCCTTTCCATTGATTTTTTTCACTCCATATCCATTTTCGCAATTTCCGAAGACGCAACCTACACTTTTTAGCGGTGATCGAAAAGCACATTTAAGATAGTAGGCTTCATCAACTAATTTGGAAAAGTCATCATATTTTATCCAAGCAAAACCTTTATCTCCCCAACTTGTTCCCCATGAATTAACGACTCTGAATGCACCTCCAAATTTCTCATCATCAAATCCAACAACACAAAGGGAAATGGCCCCAAAATTTTCCTCATCTGTTTTATTCACAAGCAATCCATCCGCACCAATGTTAAAAAATGATTCAGTTGCATTCATCGCTATAATCACAGGTCTATTTTTGGAGATTTTGCAGCGCACAGCATCGATTTTTGACTTCATAGCATCTCCGCTATCGAACAAATAATAAGCTTCTACCAAATCAAATATATTTTTCCCTGAGGGAATAACCGTATCTTCGACCATGGCATTTATGTTTACTTTTTTTATTGCATTGTCATTATCTCTCAATTCCAAAAGACCTTCTGAAATACTAATATTACTATTCCATTCTTTATCGTTGAAATATCCTGAAGTATAATACAACATTAAAGGATCAAAGGCGTGCTCCTTTGGTAATTTTATTCCAGCACTGTCGGCGGAAATAAAAAAAGCCGTACTTAAGGCATAGTAGGCAGAAGACCAACCCACGCTTGCGTTCGAGTTGCCCTGTTCCCCCACTGGTGGTAAATAGTGCTCTATGGAAGCACTTTTTGGAGTGCTGCTACTCGATTCAATTTCCGCCATTGGGAAAGATGCTTTCATTTTTTTATTGTCCAATTTAGTGTCAGCAATTCGCTTTTGAGCAGCAATTAGATGTGGCACACACATTAAAAAAAACACAGCTAACGTAAGTTTTGATATTGTCATAAAAAGAATTATTAAATCAATAAAAAGCCCTCCCTAATGATAGAGAGGGCTAACTATATTTTAGACTCCAATTAATATCTCGTCAATACAAAACCAGCAATACGACTTCCATCATAAATTGCTTTTGCATTTCCTTTTGATTTTTTGATCACCTTATTGATGTATTTTACACCTGCTTTTTTGTCATTTGAAGCTACTGGTGAGTAAAAAATTCCTTCAACAGCCTTCCCTTTTTCAAAGTAACCTTCAAACAAGGCCCAAGCTCCATTTTTACCAACAATGTTTTGAACTCCGTAACCAGTTGCACATGTACCAGCAACACAGCCTCCATTTTTAAGTGACGCGCTAATTCCTGATTCAAAGTAATACGCTTCGTCTACGTAATCAAAGAAATCTTTGTATTTAATCCAGAAAAATCCTTTCTCACCCCAACTAGTTCCCCAAGAGTTCACTACTTTAAAAGCGCCACCAAATTTATTGTCGTCATAGCCAACTAAACACATTGCGTGGCCACCTTCGATTTGATCAGTAGATTTATTTGGTTTAAATAAACCATCCGCTCCAATACTAAAGAAAGATGTTGGCACCATCATACCAATAACAACTGGTCTTTTATTAACGATTTGTTGACAGATTGCTTCCAATTTAGTTTCATAAGAATCATCCCAACCATATAAGTAATATGCTTCTGTGATATCAAAAACATTTTTTCCAGAGAATTCAATGTCTCCACAATTTCCTGGATTGATATTCATTTTTTTAGTAGCGTCATCGCTATCTCTCATAGCAATAAGTGCATCTACCATATTAAGTCCCCAAGAACAATCAGTGTCTTCAGAATATTTTGCAACATTGTACAAGCCAAATGGATCAAAAGCATGTTCCTTCGGCATTTGCAAACCTGCGCTATCAGCAGAAATTAAAAATGCTGCTGTTGAAGCATAGTAAGCGGTGGACCAACCAACGCATGTTCCAAAGTTACCTTGATCTCCTACCGGTGGTAAGTACTTCTCTAGCGTTGCACTTTTCGGAAGATTTGCTCCAAATCCAAGTGGTTTTTCAACCATTTGCATTGAAGATTTCATTTTCTCTCTGTCTAATTTTGCTCCCATTGCTCTTTTTTGAGCAAATGTAGAACCTGCAACTAAAATGCTGCATCCCAGTAAAATAGCGGTTTTTTTCATTGTTTGTGTTGATTTTTGTTTATAAAGCTAAGAAAAAAATTATAATGTTGAATACACTACCCATTTTTCAATTTTTTTGTCGGCAGAGATGAATACCATCATTTTATTATTTGGATAGTTGTAAATCCAGCCTTGACGAGAAGAAAGTATTACTGTTGGAGTGCCGTAGGCATCGATCAATTCTTTGTCAGTTGAACCGATTTGCATTCCTTTGGCAGATTTTCCAGTGTAATTATCTGAAGTTGCATGAAAAATCAAATCTTCTTGCTTAAAGGGCACCACGTAAATCACAGAAGCATCACGTGTATAGGCATCTAAGCGCGATTTAGAAAATTGTATTGCTTGCACCAAAGTAGCTGTGGCATTTGAATAATCAGTAATTCCGTCTACAATTTCTCTAGGTTGACGAGCAGTTGAACCTGCAGCAGCTTCATTATCTCCCGTCCACCCTAGTGGTTTTGTAAAAGCAATTTCACTCCAATCTTTACCATCAATAATTTGTTTGTTGATGATAGCATAATCATGATTTAGTGCTAAAAGTTCATCTATGTAATTTTTTCCAAGTAATTTATCTCCTTCTGGATCAAGCATTTCAACAATCGATCTTGCTAATTTGGTATTGTTACGAACCGAAAGTAGACCTTCTTTTTTTGCGAGAATATCAGCGTTATTGAGTGCCACTCTCGCCTCATCATAATTTCCAAGCACAGAAAAAACACAACCTTTGTTCAACAATGCTGTTGAATACGTGTTATCGAAACGATAGGCTTGGTCGAATTTTTCAATTGCCTGTTCAAAAAGTAACTGTGCATCCGCACCAAATCCTTTAGTTCCGCCACGATTTATGCAGCTTTGTAAATCAATCTCTACTGGATAAATAAATTTCATTTCTTTCTCGCCAGCCATTTCTGAAGCCTGCAAATAGTACAAAACTCCCAGGTTATTGTAAATCTCGCGACTATGAAATCCTTTACCGATTAAAAATTCGTAGCCACTTACTGCTACTGGATATTCTTTCATGATCATCGCAAAATTGGCTGCTTCAAACACCTTTACATAGGTTTGAACGATTGAATCTTGTTGTTGAGAAATAGCGATTCGTTCTGCTATGCTTGGGTACTTTGGATTTTCCTGAAAAGCATACGCTGTATAAAGAGCTGGCAACAATTTATCTGTGATTCCTGCTGATTTGTAGCCTGCTAGAAAACATAGAATTCCGCCACGTTCATCTGCTTGCGCTTCAAAACGAATGATTGATTCATTATCGATACCGCGGATTGTTTTTCCAACATTAACATTGTAAGAAGATGCAAACTGCTTTCCCCAATGATGTTTCATAGTATGGTGCGTTAATTCATGTCCCAAAATATAGGCAATCGCATCATCTCTCCGTGCTCCTAAAGTTGCACATACATCAAATGCTTTTTCTTCGAAGCCAATCATAGGGAAACCGTCTTTTCCATTCATCATGTACGCCATTTGCGCAGCTTTCGTATCGAAAAAGAATTTAGGTTTTTCTTCTGCTGTGCCCAATGTAGCGTAGATTCTTTTATAGACATTTTCTACAATTTTCGCTTTTTCAGCGGTGGTTAACGAGTAACCTGCAAAGTGAATTGCAAGGAACAATAGTGGGATTAACTTTTTCATTTTTTAGTGGTTTTGGTTTTTAATTTTTTAGTCTTTCCTCCTGGCACTGTTGGTTGCTGTCCTTGAGAAAAAGTTGTCGATTTATCTTTAATAACAACCGACGGTGCTTTTGGCTCTTCAATAACAGTACCAATTTCTACTGCTTGGTTTCCAAATCCCAAACCTTCGGTCACAAAATTGTTATTTTGGAAGCTTCCAGCTTGAATTTCACCATTAATATTAAAAAATGCACCAAGCCCATTTCTTGCACCATTGGACCATTCTCCGTAGTATTTATTTCCGTTCGGCCAATAATAAGCACCAATTCCTGCGCGACTATTGGCTTCACTGTTGCCCACGTAGGCGTTCCCCCAGCTTTGACCTGTCCAACGCATTTCACCATAACCATGACGAAGTGCATTTTGAAATCCACCAAAATAAATGAAATTACTAGCCAGAAAGACACCCGTGCCATTTTCACAGTTACCATAAATACAGCCTGATTTCTTTTGAGCAATTAAGGTGTCGACGATTGACTTAACAGCAAGTAATTGAGCTACTTCTTTTGGCGACATAAATTGCAGATTATCTCCAAGATTGTTTGCCAAATCAGCTCTATTGATGGTATTTATGACAAACTCATTTTCAACAAAAAGATCATTTTTCCAAAAACCTGCTTGTTTCTTCCCAAATTCATCCGTCAACTGACCTTTCCCGTTTCTTCGAGCCTGTTCCCACTCTCCTCCAAATACAGATTGATCAATGTCCCAGACATACAAACCAAACCCTGCACGCTCGCCGTTCAAAAATTTGCCTTCGTACACATTTCCATTATCGTAAACAAATCGACCATAACCATTTTGGCAATCGCCAAAAACGCACCCTACTTCACTTTTTGGAGCTGCGAGCGTAGTTTCGAAGCGAACGGCCATTCGCGTAAAATCAATAAAATCTTGATATTTCACATAGGCAAATCCTTTATCACCCCAAGCTGGCCCCCAAGAATTAACAATTTCAAAAGTTCCACCTAAACGATTATCATCATATCCAATCACACACATGGCATGCCCGCCATAATCCATGATGTATTTTTTATCATCTACTTTTGGCATGAATAATCCTGTGGAGTCAATGTCGTAAAAAGATTGCGGTAATGCCATTCCTATAACAACAGGGTGACCATTTGAAAGCGTTTGTTTCAAGTTGGCAATGTTTTCTTCAGCCGATAGCATTTTATCAATCAATCGGAAATACTCGGTGAATGTGAAAGGAATATTTTCTGGAACATTGCTTACGTCAATCTTTGCTCCGCACTCTAACTGATTAAAATTGTAGCGCTTCACTCCTTTCTTCATGAGATGTTCAGCAGCACTCGTAATTAAAGTGCCATCTACACAGGAGAAGTAGTTCTTCTCGTCAGCAATTGACAAATACGTAAAGTATGGATCGAACGCATTGGCAGTAATAATGTTGACACCAGACAATTTATTAGCTGTTGCATATTCTATTGTTGCTGCATAGTAGGTAGAAGACCATCCAACACAAGTACCAAAACTACCTTGATTAGCAACTGCTGGTGTAAATTTTCTAAGCGAATATTGCTTTGGCAGATTTTCACCAAAACCCAAAGGTCTCTCTTCTTCAGGAACAGCTCGATAAGCTCTTTCGTCAAAATTCAAACCAGTTCCTTGCGAAAAAGTAAAAAATGAAAAAATGAAAAATAAACATGCTAGGATGGAATTTGAGAAACTCATATCAGTGATTTTAGTGGTAAAAATAGAATTTAATACCTTCATTACTAGTAATAATTGTGCCAAATCTAAAAAAAATAATTCACAGCAAACAAACCTAAAAAAGGCTAAACGTTACAAATCATTGTGGTTCTTTCTAATTGATTTTAGGATAATTACCTATTTTAATATGGTATAATTATTGTAAATTTGAGGGAAATTATTTTTAAATGAAACGACTTTTTTTAACACTTTTCACTGTATTGTTATCTTTTCTTGGGATCTCCCAAACCAAAAGAGCACTTACTATTTTCATTGGAAAATACGCAGAACTTGAAGGAAAAGGATGGGGCAACATTAGTAGCATAAATGATAGTTCACTGATTTTGCCAACGCTAAGAAAGCAGGGTTTCTCATCGCAAAACGTTCAAATACTGTGCAATGAAAAAGCCACTTCAGAAAACATTCATGTCGCATTTTCGGATTTAATTACAAAAACAAAGCTGAACGACATCGTAGTGATTCATATTTCTTCACATGGTGAGCAAATTGAAGATGACAACCAAGATGAAACCGATGGATTGGATGAATCTATTGTCACCTACAATGCAATTGCTCCGAGATGGTTTAAGGAAGATAAGGCACTCAATTACGACAAAGAAATTAAACATTATTTTAGAGATGATGACTTGGGAAACTACATTGACGCTATTCGAAAAAATGCTGGTCCAAAAGGAGAAGTATTGGTGATCATGGATTATTGTCATTCAGGAAGTGGAACCCGAGATGTCTCCAACCATGTTCGTGGTGGTGAGCCAGCGATTATGCGTCGCGAGACAAAAAAAACGGTACAAGATGACAATACCGTAACGGTGGATCAATTTTCCGACGAAAAAACACTCGCACCATTTGTAGTTATCAGTGCATCTCGTGCTGACGAACTCAACAAAGAGGTGAAACTACAAAATGGTAATTTTGGATCACTGAGTTACGCTGTAAGTAAAGCATTTAATCATTTAAGTACCAATTCAACTTACCAAGGATTTTACACCGAAATTCAATCAGAAATGAATTTGATAGTCCCCAATCAACATCCTGTGATTGAAGGAAATGCACAAAACAAAAAATTATGGAAAGGAGAATTTCTAGTAAAACCTCAATTTTTTACTATTTCAAGCGCTCAGTTTGTTGATCAACTAAAAATCGATGCCGGAATTACCTCAGGGTTGACGGTGGGAACAACGGTGTATTTATACCCTAGCGACACGTATGACACTACAAAAGCACTCCTATTCTGTAGGGGGAAAATTAGTGCAGTCAGTAATTTTCAAGCAACAGTGGTACCAGAAAAGCCTGTTAATTCTGAAAACTACTGGGTATTTGTGAAGGACATCTTCTTTCCACTCGAAAAATTCAGTGTCAAATTTGAGCGAGTTAGTGAAGAAAAAAGAACACTATTTGAAGGTGCACTTTCAAAAATTTCAGTGGTTGACCAATCAGCCCCAGTGAAATTGCTTGTGACGACAATCAATGGAAAGGAAGTGCTAGTGAATACAATTAACAATTACGCGATTGACACCTTGAGTAGTTCTACAGATCAAATCGCATTTGAGCGATTGGTGCAGCGCTTCATTAAAGCAGAATCGATGCGAAAACTAATTGTAAATGAAACGACAGGATACTACAGCATTGAACTTTTACCGTTCGATAAGGTGAAAAAAATTGTTGATACTACCATCAATTTGAAAAAAAATGGAATCACTTCGATACAGGCTGAAACTTCGGTAGTGGTGCAATTCACAAACAATAATTCGAGAGATATCTATTTCAATATTTTGGATATTGAACCCACTGAAAAAATTAATGCCATTATGCCGAATGCTAAAGCAAAAGGTCATGCAATCACAAAAGAAGATTTGCTGGTAAAGGCTGGTGAGACAAAAATTTTCTCACAGTTTCCCATCAACATTACAAAGCCCTTTGGCGATGAAGTATTTAAAATTTATGTAGATATACAGCCGTTCGATCTGCAGCACCTTGCCAGTGAAGGAACTAGAGATATAAGAGCCGTGAACAAAAATGAAGCGGTTTTAAATTATAATTTTATTATTACGAAGTAAAACCATTGCACTACACATGAAAACCCTACTCTTTTACATCACGCTTGTTCTTGCAAGTTTCATTCAGGCGCAAGAAGCTGGTCGTGGTGGTGATTCAGAAAATGCCAGTCCAGCAGCTACATTCAATAACGTGCATGCCATTGTAATCGGTATTTCCAATTACGAAGAAATCAAACAACTCAATTATGCAGATGATGATGCTGAACTAATTGCTTATTTGATTGAAAAAAACTACCCAAAATCCAAAGGAAACATTATCAAATTAACAGACAAAAAAGCAAGCGAACTAAATATTCTGACAGGACTCAATCAAGTTATGAAAAAGGTGCAAGCCAATGATCTAGTGATTTTCTATTTCGCTGGACATGGAAATACCACCAATACAAAATCATCGGGAAAAGGTTATTTGTTAGCTTATGATGCTAGTCAATCTGGTGAATACGATGCCGGTGGAGCTGTAAAATTCGATCAAATTCATGATTCTATAGCAAAAATGCTTGATAAAAAAGCCACCGTGTACATGATTACAGATGCATGTCATTCCGGAGCTTCCACCAATCTCTATGGATCAAAATTAACGCAAGAATCTATTTTTAGCTTTGGAGACAATGTAACACGCTTCATCAGTTGCCAGCGACAAGAAGAATCACTAGAGCTCGATTCATTGCAGCACGGTGCGTTTACCTATTACCTTGCCAAAGGAATTGCGGGCGAAGCTAATACATCCAACGACGCTGGAATTTCTTCGCAAGAGCTCAAGGCCTTTATCGTCAAGAATGTTCCAATTGTAACAAAACAACGCCAAAATCCGGATATTTTAGCTCCTGATTTAGCAGCACAAATTTTCACCAACGACAAAGATATTTTGGCATTTCTAAATCCAGAATCGTTGCGAAATGACGTTGCCATGCGTGCTACAAATCCATTATCGCCTGCGCAAATAAAGCTAAATACCGCAATTTCAAATGGTGACTTTTATGGAAAATCCACTTCTGCTAATTTCATCATCGACAACGCCACCAAAATGAAGTCTGTAACGTTAGCAGAAATCGATGAAATGAAAACGATGCTTGCAGATGCTTTAATAAATCGAGCGCAAGACAATATCAATAATTTCTTAAAGGGTGAACCACAACTTGGAAGTACCACAGAATATTCAGGAACAGTAAAAGATCTTCGCATGGCGGCAGAGATTCTAGGTGCTCGACATTTCATGACTGCCACCTTGCTGAATCGCGCTAATTTTTTCGAGGCGATGAATTTAATTCGAAAAGGAACGGCAGTAGATTTTCAAGCAGCAGAGAACTTATTGATTGCATTACAAAAAGCTGAACCTACAGCTGCGTATGTGAATCAAGGATTAGCGATGCTCTTTGCAGCTAAAAACAATAAAGAAGCAGCGCAACAGCAGTTAAAGGAAGTACAAGGTAAAATCTCCACTTGGGATAAACCCAAAAATACCGATGCTCAACTCAATATACTTTCAGGAAAGTTAGACCTTGCCATGCAACAACTTACGTCATCTGAAACAATTTCTAGTGATAAATCCGATGTTTATTTACTTCGTGCACAAATGCATTTAGCCAATTTTGAATTGATGGATGCTCAAAAGGAAATTGACCGTATCAAAAATTCATCGCCGGGAAGTTACAAAGTGGAACGAGCGCTTTTATTAGGTAAAATTGAAGAATTGCGTGGACGATTAGATAAAGCTGAAGAAAGCTACAAAGTGTTACTTAATACAAAAGATGTCAATGGGTCTTTGTTACTGAAGTTGGCGGAACTCTCAAAAACAAAAGGCGATACCCTCAAAGCGAAAGAATATTACACACAAGTATTGGCAATCGAACCGAATAATTTAAGTGCTAAAAACGGCCTGATTGCCATCAATAAGGGATCTATTTCTTCTAGTGCGCTAAATTATTACAATTACGATGATGTAATGAATCACCTTGCGACGTTGGAGCAACAAAAAAAATATACTGAGGCTTTGGTGGTGATCAATAAAACATTGGAAATAAATAATTGGAATCCAGAGTATTACTACCAAAAAGGAAAAATTTTATATGCTCAAGCAAAAAAGACTGAATCGATTGAAGCATTGAAAAAAGCAATTGAATTGAGTCCTTACCATTTTGAAAGCATCAAAGCATTGACCTACATCTTGATTGAGATCAAAAAGAACAGTGAAGCTGGAGCACTTTTGCAACAGCATGACAAGTACTTTCAAAGATCTGCAAAATGGTTGAGTTTTCAGGTGAACGCTAATATTCTAATGAACAACAAACGCGAATTAATTCCACTTTTAGAAAAAGCAATTGTCTTAGATTCCTTCGATTTAGAGCCACGAAGAGGAATAATTAAATTGCTATTAGACGACAACTTTTTTGCTGAAGCACAAAAGGAACTAGATGGATTGATGGCAAATGGCGGCACAGAAGCTGACGAAGTGCAGTACAAGAATTTAGTCTTTGCGCAAGTAAAAAAGGAATTTTACAATGGAAATTACTTGCCCTTAGTAGACGGTATTGAACTATTATTGAAAGAAAGTCCTGAAGACCCAGATTTCTTGTACATGGGCGCGATGATTCACTACATGAATTTAGATTACGAAAAAGCAAATCAAAGCCTTCGTACTTTAGGAAAAATGCTTCAATCCCTAACCCCTGCAGCGCAAGGTGAATATGCCAAAATGAAAGGAAAAGTGCTATTAGAGCAAAAGAAATTTGAAGAAGCAGAAATGGCATTCCAGCAATACAACAAAAATGGTTCAATCAAATGTTTTTTTGGAATAGCCATGGCTCAGTATGAACTTGGTAAAAAAGACAGTTGGATGATCAATTTCCAGAAAGGTGGGGATGATTCAGAATTCAATGCAGCGGCACAAGAACGGTTACAGAGAATGTCTAAGAAAGCTGGAATTCCAGTGATGAAGGGAGAGCGAGGGAATTAGTTATTTTTCAAAGAATTAAAATTGAAGAAGAATTATTGAACAAAAATTGCATCAACAGCTGATTTAATAATCGTCTTCTCCTCTTTTCACAGCTATCGCTTCCACGCATTTCATTCCATCAACCGCTGCAGAGATAATTCCTCCTGCGTAGCCAGCTCCTTCAGCGCAAGGATACAAGCCTTTGATTTCAATGTGCTCCAGGGTTTCTGGATTTCGGGGTATGGCAATTGGCGATGACGTTCTCGATTCTGGCGCATGCAAAACGGCATCATTTGTCAAGTAACCATTCATTTTTTTGCCAAATGCAACAAATGCCACCCTCAATCGATCAGTAATCATCGAAGGAAGCACTTTATCTAACTCAACACTTACAATTCCAGGCTGATAGGAGGACCTTGGAAAATCGATCGATTTTTTTCGATTCACAAAATCGAGCATTCGTTGAGCAGGTACTTTTTGAGCTCCCGCCGCTTCAAAACATTTCCGTTCTACTTCTCGCTGAAAATTGAGGCACACAAAGGGATCATTTTCCTTTCCTGGGAAATCTTCTGGACCAACGCTCACCACAATTCCGGAATTGGAATAGGGATTGTTGCGTTTACTTGGCGACCAACCATTGGTGACTACTTGTCCATTTTCTGTGGCACAAGGGGCAATGATTCCACCGGGGCACATACAAAACGAGTACACTCCCCTTCCATCTACTTGCTCCACTAACGCGTAAGATGACGGTGGTAAAAAATCATCATTCAGTCGACCGTGGTATTGTATTTTATCAATTAATTCTTGTGTGTGTTCAATGCGAACACCAAGTGCAAATGGTTTTGCTTCAATTTTAATACCTCTTCGATGCAATAATTCAAAAATATCACGAGCTGAATGTCCTGTTGCCAAAACTACCTCATCAAACATCAGTTTTTCCGTTTCATTGATTTCGATGCCTGTAATTTTTGAATCTTCGTGAAAAAAATCCGTCAATTTTGATTCAAAATGAATTTCACCTCCAAATTTCTCAATTGCTTCTCGCATTGCGACGATGATCTGTGGTAATTTATTGGTCCCAATATGTGGGTGCGCATCCACCAAGATATCACTATCAGCACCAAATTCCACCATCATCTCCATGGCTTTCAGCACATCCCCACGTTTTTTTGATCGTGTGTAGAGCTTTCCATCAGAATAGGTTCCAGCGCCCCCTTCTCCAAAACAATAATTCGATTCTGGATTGACAATGCCTTCCTTATTCAAAATAGCAAGATCTCTTCGACGCGCACGCACATCTTTTCCTCGCTCAAAAACAATTGGTTTCAAACCTAATTCTATCGCACGCAAAGCTGCATAAAGGCCTGCAGGACCAGCACCAATAATTGCAATTGAGCGCTCACTGTGAACTTCTTTTGGAAACCAAGATGGTGATTTTTCTGGTACTTCATCGACAAAGACTTCAAAAGAACAATTAATTTTCACTGTTCTTCCCCGTGCATCAACACTTCGTTTTCGCCAAAAAAAGAGAAATTCGTCTGAAGACAATTCTAATTCTTGTTGAATTTTTTCCTTCAAAAAAGCCTCATCTTTTGCTTCTTCAGGACTTACTTGAAATTGAACTGAAAGCTTCATTATCCTTCAAAAATAAAGGAAATCCACCACGCTTTATTGTATAATCGATCGATTGGTCGTGCCGAATCTGTATTGTCTTGAATGAAACTATTCATGAAGCCGTGTGAATATTTTACTTCAACACCAAATTTAAAATAGGGCGTGAAAAACTCAAGTCCGCCACCAATTTGCCCTTGAAAATCGTGCTTTTTGATTTTAATAAATGGATCGATATAGCTTTGCGAAGCATCTTGTTGTGATTGTAAATCAATAGAATATTGCGCTCCAACCAATGCGTAGGCAGCGAAATTATTCATTCGGAAAGTGCGAAACTGAAACATCAGAGGAAAATCCAAATTGGTAGAATTGATGCGTTCTTCATTAAAAACATCATCGGGATCGGTGGGATCGCTGCTCGCAAACGTATAGCGCAACACACGTTCTTGAAAAGAAAGCGTTGGAATTAAACGAAGGCGGACAACCGGCGTTCCAATTTTCATGGAAGCTACAATTCCCACTTGACCACCTGCAACAAAATCTGAAGTCAAAGATTTTAAACCATAATCGTGAAAAGCATTCAGCTTGGTATAGGTGGTAAAATCGGCAGTATTGAGCCCGAGGGTAAATCCAAAATGGAGTAGCCGTTCATCAAAGCGACGGTACATCAAAGGCTTTTCCTTTTGCCCATAGGAATGCACACTGAATAATAAAACCAATATCAACATCGTCTTTCGCATAGCGCTAAGAACGAAAATTGGCGAATTATATTTCAGATTTTTATTCACTTTGTTATTTGATACCAGCGTAAATTGTTGCAATTCCACCAGAGACCAAACGAGAAGTTACATCTTTGTAACCCACTTTTTTCAATATGTCTTCAAAATTTTTCCCTTCAGGAAAGGCATCAATTGAGTCTGGAAGGTAGGTGTAAGCACGCTTATCTTTCGAAAATAGCTTGCCAAAGAAGGGAATTAAATATTTCGAATGGAATTTATAGTATTGCTTTACCGGAAATTTCTTGGGCTTGGAGAACTCCAAAATCACTGCTTTTCCACCCGGTCGAAGCACGCGCAACATTTCCGAAAGTCCCTTTTCGAGATTTTCGTAATTTCGTACACCAAACCCAACAGTTAATCCATCAAAATAAGCATCTTCGAAAGGTAAATTTTCAGAATCGCCTAATTGCATCGAGATGATCTTGTCCACATTTTTGCGAATCATTTTGTCGCGACCAACTGATAGCATTCCTTCGGAAATATCCATTCCAATGATTTGCTCAGGATTCAATTTCAGCAAAGCCACAGCAAAATCGCCTGTTCCAGTTGCTAAATCTAAAATTCGCTTTGGTTGAATTTCTTTCAGCTGATTTACCGCTTTTCTTCTCCAAATGCGGTCGATGCCGAGCGATAAAAAATGATTAAGGAAATCGTATTTCTTCGAAATATTATTGAACATTTCAGCAACTTCTTCCTTCTTGCTTTTATCGTCGTTATTGTATGGTTTTACTGTTGTTCCCAATTAATTCTGTTTATTTTACTAATAATTCTGCTTCAATTTGAAGTTCATTTTTGTCGATAGCTACCACCCCACTTTTCTCACATACCAATCCACCAGCGATATTGGCAATTTGCGCCAACTGATGGATAGAGCAACCTGCAATCAAACAAAGAGCTGCGACAGAAATTACAGTATCTCCTGCTCCACTCACATCGGCAATATTCCGTAAATGTGCTGGTACAAAATATTTATCTGATTGATCTTTGATAAAAACACCATGTTCAGACAAAGTGATAAAGCTAATTTTATTGTTCAACTTTGCCTCAAGCGCACTTACTGAATCCTCAAAGAGATTTATTTCTTTTGGAAACGAAAACTGAGTATTCATTCCTTCTTTCAATTCTTTTAAATTCGGCTTGAAGAGCGTTACATTTTTATAGGCGAAGAAATTTTCTTTCTTGGGATCAACAACTGTGACAACCGCCTGCTCATTCGCCAAATTAATGATCGTTTCAATTACACGTTGAGTCAGTACACCCTTGTTATAATCTTCAAAAATGATCCCGTCGACACCGCTAGAAATCAACTTTTCCACTTTAGCGATTAATAAATTTTCTTCATCGCGACTGATTGAATTCACCTGTTCATCATCAATCCGCAACAAATGCTGATTATTTCCAATGACACGCGTTTTCACCGTTGTTTTTCGCTCTGGCGACACTACCAATCCATCGCTAGAAATATGATTCTCTGCAAGTAAATTTTTCATTACTTCGGCATTGGAATCATTTCCAATCACTGAACAAATAATAGGGCTTGCTCCCAAGGAAACTAAGTTGAGTGCAACATTTGCAGCTCCACCAAGACGATCTTCCTTTTTATCAAAATTGATAATAGGTACTGGCGCTTCTGGACTTATTCTTGAAACTTTTCCCAAGATGTATGCGTCGATCATCACATCACCGATGACAAGGACACGTTTATTATTAAAAGATTCAAAAATAGCATCCAAGTTCATTAGCTCAATTTTGATAATGCTGTTGCAATGCGCGACATTGCTTTTGTAAGCGTTTCTTCCGATGCTGCATAAGAAATACGAATACAGTTTGGATCGCCAAAAGCTTCCCCTGTAACCAATCCAACCCATGCTTCACTCAACAAGTACATGCAAAGATCTTCAGCTGTATTGATTTTATGTTCGTTGTATGATTTTCCTAGAAAAGCAGAAATATCTGGGAAAACGTAAAATGCTCCATCAGGAATATTTGTTTTCACCCCAGGAATTTCAGCCAATGCTTTCAACACCAATTCTCTTCTATTTTTGAAGGCAGCGATCATTTCATTTAATACTGATGGATCTGCATCCATGGCAGCTATGGCAGCTTTTTGAGTAATAGAACAGGTTCCAGATGTAAACTGACCTTGAATTTTATTACATGCATCCGCAATGATTTTCGGTGCACCAATGTACCCCAATCTCCAACCTGTCATTGCCCACGCCTTGGAAACACCGTTAATTGTTACCACTTGGTTGTATACGTCCTCGAATTGCGCTAAACTTTCATGTTTTCCAGAGAAATTGATGTGTTCATAAATCTCATCTGCAATAACAACAAGATTTGGATATTTCTTTATCACATCTGCCATTGCTCTCAATTCTTCCTTATTGTAAACAGAACCCGTTGGATTACAAGGTGTTGAAAAAATCATCATCTTGGTTCTTGGTGTAATTACCGCTTCTAATTGTGCTGCAGTAATCTTGAAATCTGATTCAATTCCCGCACTCACAATTACCGGAACACCTTCCGCTACTTTTACAATCTCCACGTATGAAACCCAGTATGGTGCTGGCACAATAACCTCATCACCTTCACCAATCAAACTCATCACAACATTCGCAATGGATTGCTTTGCACCTGTTGAAACAACAATTTGATCTTTGGTATATGTTAAACCGTTGTCGCGTTTAAATTTGCGGCAAATTGCTTCCCGTAAATCGTCGTAACCAGCAACAGGAGTATACATTGTGAAGTTATCATCCATTGCTTTTTTAGCGGCATCTTTGATAAATTCAGGCGTATTGAAATCGGGTTCACCGAGGCTCAAAGAAATTACATCTTTTCCCTCTGCTTTTAGCTCACGACTAATTCTCGACATCGCTAGCGTTGCCGATTCTTCCATTGCACTTAAACGTTGCGATAATTGAATCATAAAATGTTCTGTTTTTCAGGTGCAAAATTACAAATTTTGAGCGGACAAGCCTTCGTCAATCATTAAAAAATGAAGAAAGAATTCATACAGTTCTCATATTTCGCATTCCAGAACTTAAAAAATGAGCAAAAGGAATTAAATTTGCATTTATGGAGCATAAAAAACTGATTGATGTAAAAAACCTAATCGCAAGTAAAAATCCTAAACTTGCTAAGTGGATTCCTTCATTTGTCATTAATTATCTCAAGCGAATTTTACACGAAGATCAAATTAACAAATTCATTAATGAAAATGGTCATTTGCACGATGCAGAATTTGCCGAAGCTGTTGTTCACTTTTTCAACTTAAAAATAGAAATGACTGGGGAAGAAAATATTCCTTTAACCGGTCCAGTAATTTTAGTCATGAATCATCCATTGGGGGGACTTGATGCAGTGTCATTTATCGCAGAAATTAGCAAGCGAAGAAGATCAGATTTAAAATTTATCGTCAATGACCTACTGATGAATTTAAAAAATTTGAACAATGTCTTTGTTGGGGTCAATAAACATGGCAAAAACAAAGGAGAAGTTCGAAAAAATATAGCTGACTTATTTAAATCAGATCAAATGGTTTGTGTTTTTCCCGCTGGAATGGTGAGTCGGAAAATCAACGGACAAATAATCGATTTAGATTGGAAAAAGACCTTTTTAACGTATGCCGATGAACTTGAAAACCCCATTGTTCCTATTCATATCAGTGGTCGATTGTCGCCCTTTTTCTATCGATTATCAAAAATTAGACGTTTTTTTGGTATTAAAACAAACTTGGAAATGTTATATTTATCTGACGAAATGTTTCGCTATACAGACAAAACTTTGCATTTCACCATTGGAAAACCTATCTATGCTAATCAAATTCCCTTCAAAAAGGATAAAGAACGGGTGCAATTTGTGAAAGATCAAGTCTATGCACTATCCAAAAACCAATAATTATGGAAAAAATCATTGATCCCATTTCCAAGGAAATAATAAAAGCGGAATTAAACAAAGATCGATTGATTAGAGTTACCCGCAAAGGCGACAACGAGATTTATATTGTAAACAAAGACAATTCACCCAATGTAATTTTAGAAGTTGGTCGTTTACGTGAGGTAACATTTCGAGCTTCGGGAGGTGGTACAGGGTTTTCGGTTGACCTTGATGAGTTTGATAGCGGACCCTATTCCTACGAGCAATTAATCGTTTGGTCTCCTGAAGATGAAGAAATTGTTGGAGGTTACCGTTTTGCGATGTGCAACAAAGCAATTGATAAAAAGACCAATGAAATTCACTTGTCTACTGCTCATTATTTCGATTTTTCAGATCAATTTGTGAAGAATTATCTACCATACACTATTGAACTTGGCAGATCTTGGGTACAACCAAAATTTCAACCCTCAGTAAATCCAAGAAAGGGATTATTTGCACTTGACAATATTTGGGATGGTCTCGGTGCGTTGGTAGTTTTCAATCCTGAAATAAAATATTTCTTCGGAAAGGTAACCATGTACCCTAGTTTTGACAGAGGAAGTAGAGATTTTTTATTGCATTTCTTACACCATTACTTTCCAGATACAGAGAACTTAATGAAGCCCTATAATCCGCTGGTACAGGACTACAATCCTGAGTATATTGAAAGCCAGTTAAAGGATTTGGACTTTAGAGATGGATTCAAAGTCTTGAATAGTGCATTAAAAGAAAATGGTGAGTTCATACCACCATTAGTGAATATCTACATGAACCTTTCTCCCACAATGAAGATATTTGGTACAGCCGTTAATGCTGAATTTGGTAACGTTGAAGAAACGGCCATTTTAGTTACGATCGAAGACGTTTATCCAGAAAAAAAGGAGCGATTTGTCGCTTTTTAAGCTTCAACTAGAAAACGTTAGAACGGATAACCGATACCAAAGTGGATTAAGGGAGTAAATGGTCGTGGAGGAGCTGGCAAGTTTGGATTCGCCAACTTATACGCTGCCACTTCTGCATCAAATAGTGGACGATCATTACTTTTAAAAATCCAACGTTCACCCAATGGCATTGCAGGATTTGTAAGTGGTAACCCGACATCCACCCGCACAATAAAGAAATCAAAATCGACACGAATACCTGCTCCACCAGAAAGAGCAATTTCACGATAAAAGTTGCTGGAGAAATTACTTCCCACTCTGTTTGGATCTTCTTTCATTGTCCACACATTACCTGCGTCGAAGAATACTGCAGCCTTGAACATATCTCCCATCGAAATACGGTATTCTGCCGAAAGGTGCAAGCGAATATCTCCAATCTGAGTTCCTGTTCTATTAGAATCTAAGTAGTATTTATAAGAACCAGGCCCTAATTGTCTGGCTCTCCAACCACGGTTATCATTGGCTCCTCCACCGAAGAAACTATAGTCATATGGTAGTGATGTTCTTGAATTTTTTAGTGGAACTCCAACCCCCGTCAAAGCTCTGACATGCACACTTTGATTTTTTGAAATTGGGTAAGAATAGATAAAATCGTTATCTGCTTTAACAAACTGCGAATACCCAATTCCCCAGAGTGCTCGCTGTCCCAAGTCAGTTGTGTCTTTCTGAATTCTTGCCACAAGACTTGCTACATTTCCAGCAAGATTGATCGAAAGATTGTTGTAAAAGCGAGATTTACTCTTTTTATTATCAGCATCTTTGTTATTGTACTCATGCGTAAATCTTAAATCTTCCCAAATAAATTGCTTGCTATAGGTGTTTGATAGGAATAAGTCGCCCAAGTTCAACAATTGCTGCTCAAATGCAGGGTCTTTATTGATATTCACAATTTTGATAACTGACAAACCAGGGAGTCCTACTTGGAAAATTTGTGTCTTACCGCTGTAAAACTTATAAAGCCAATTTCCTTGAACGAGGTGACGTTCGAAGTCAGGTCTATTCTGATAATTGTATGCCAAAGATAAAGTTGTTCTAGGTCGTTGTCGCTTCGAAAACAAGGTTGGTTTTGTTGGAAATAATCCTGGAATATCAAATTTGATGGATGGTCCAATTTCAAAGGTGTTGAAGCTTCGCGCTGTTTTATTGATGATTTCACCATCTACTGTTTTATCGAAAACAGGGGGTTGCGACTCAAAACCTCCACCCAATTCGATGGTCATTTTCACCCCTTTTTTGAACAAATTCTTATTAGTAAAACTCACTTGGGACTGTAGACCTAGGAATCCATTTGAGTTGGTAAAGCGCGGCTCAAAAAGGAATGTTTTTTTCTTTGCGAGAACGAGATAATAGTGAACATCGATGTATTTTGTGCCTTTCACCTCTTCGAGCACAGGTTTAATGGCTTGAAAAATTCCTAATTGCAGCAAGCGTGTGTAGCTCCTTTCGAGGTAATATTCTTTGTAATAATTTTCTTTTTCGAGGTAATTCTGCAGTTCGATCAGCGCTGGATGAACTCCCAGTTCGCCATTAAATAGGAAGGTTGCAACGCGCTTGGGATCAATTTCATCAGATTTCGGTTGAAGAATTTCTTGATAAATTGTGGTATCCAGTGTTCTTAGAAACTGATTTTCAGCAATCGTGAGACCTAGCTCATCCATCTTTGCCTTAAAATTCCCATCATAACTAGTAGTATCTGCCATGTGAAAATACACGTTGCGAACCAAGGTAATCCGGTGTTTAATTTTCACAACACTGTCTTTATCAACCTCAGAACGCTCCAATCGATCAGAAAAAACAATTCCGAGTTTTACCGACATATCAGCTTTATTGGTATCTGCAAGGTAGGTGATGTGCGAACTACTAAAGCCAAAAAGTGTATGATCACGCATGTGCCGCGCAACGATTCCACGGTAATCATCCAACTCATCAGAATCAAACGGCTTTTTTTCGAGCGCTTGTTCAGGATTGTCTTTGATAAAGTTTTTGTACTCTTGTTTCACGATAGAATTGTCGCCCACCAAATAGACAGAATCAATAAAGTAGCGTTCTCCAGGATATAAATCAAACTGAGCAAACGCTTTTCTGTTGTCAGAAAAAAGCACCGTGTCTTTTACCTCAGCATAGTAAAACCCCCTCTTCCGCAAATAAATGCCAAACTGTTCCACTCCCTTTTCCTGCAACAAACTATCAAAAATAACAGGTGGCTCACCAATCTTGTATTTAAGCCACTCTCGTAAAAACATTCTAGGATTGATAGAATCTTTCAGTGGGATTATTTTGTGCGTGTACACTGTTTTATTTTTCGCTTTGGCCTTTTCTACCCTACGCACATTAATGCTTTTTTCTCGCTCTATCTTACGTGTATTTTTGATGCGTAACTTGTCATTTTTGCGCACTCTTTTGTTGGCAACTTTTGTTGAATCGACCATGTTAAACACCATCAATTTCAATTTTAATCCCGCAGTTTTATTATTGGGCTTTTGACGAGCGATACCGTCTAAATCACCTTCCACTTTAGCATCATGCACCGCAATTTTATTCTTCTTCAAAAGATACCTTCCTTGTGGGACGTTCTTAGTAGATTTACAGGCCGAAACCAATAAACCTAAAATTAGAAGAATATGTATAAATTTGGACAAGGTTTTTTTGTTGAAAAACAAAGGTAATACAAAAGATTTGACACAGCTATCGAAAAATAAGTTAAAATTTATCCGCTCTCTCCAACAGAAAAAAGTGAGGGAAGAATTGCAACTTTTCATTGTTGAGGGAGAAAAAATGGTGAATGAATTAATTGCCTCTCATCCTGAAAAAGTGAAACTTTTATGCTACACAGCTGAATTTGATTTTTCAAGTACTGCAATTGAAAATTATTTGATGGACGATAAGCAACTTGCACAAATTTCCAGCTTAAAAACACCGAATAAGGCTTTGGCAGTCGTGCACTATTTTAAACATGAATTGCCAACTACAAATGAGTTTTACATAGCACTAGATGGTATTCAAGATCCTGGGAATCTAGGAACAATCCTTCGTATTGCAGATTGGTATGGTGTGCAACACATTCTCTGTTCGGAAGACACTGTGGATTTTTACAATTCAAAAGTGGTGCAAGCCTCAATGGGGGCAATTTTGCGAATTCAAATACATGTGGTTGATCTCAAAAACTACTTTTCAACAACGAAACTTCCCATTTATGGAGCCCTTCTTGAAGGAGAGAATGTATATCAATCAATTCTAAAAAAGCAAGGTATTTTGTTAATGGGTAATGAAGGTAGTGGAATTTCAATGGAGCTTCTTCCCTATATAACAAACAAAATTTCCATTCCAAGATTTGGTGCAGCCGAATCACTCAACGTTGCAGTAGCAACTGGAATTTTAGTTTCAGAATTTATGAGATCTTGAGGACAAGATTAAAAAAATCGTCGCATTTAAATTCTAGCATCAATTTTGTAAATTCGTACTCTAAACTTAATCAATGAAGTTGCCTTTTTATAAACGTAAACGATTTTGGAAACGATTGATTATTTCAATTGTGGTTGTCCCAATCCTTCTTTTTTTTACAATTGTGGGAGTCGTTTATGTAAAACAAGATGCAATCATTCAAGATTTAATTAAAACCGCTAATGAGGACTTCGTTGGCACAGTAAGAATTAAGGGCAGCCATGTAGCACCTTTTGCGAACTTCCCTAATATTTCAATTGACGTTGAAAATCTTGAAATTTTTGAGGGTAAAACTGCCAACAAAAAAAGTCGATTGCTGCACATTAAAGATAGTTACCTTGGATTTAACGTATGGGATTTAATTAATGGGAAGTATAATGTCAAGTCCATTCGCTTATCTGATGGAGATATTTCAATTGTCCAACATAAAGATGGCTCCTTTAATTTACTCAATGCGTTTAAAAGCAAAAAACCAATCAAAAATGTTGAAGAGGAGTTTCATTTAGATTTAAAGTCTATTCGCCTAGACCGGATTGATGTTTCAAAAATAAATGAGGCCAACAATTTAAAAATTGATGCTTTTCTTTCTACTGTTAAATCGAGTTTCAAAAAGGATAAAAAACAAATTGTTGTAGGCTTGGACTCGAAATTCGAATTGAGCATTTTGAAAAATGGAGACAGTACTTTTATAAAACGAAAACATTTTGAAGTTGCTACAGACTTAAACATCAATCAATTAAACAAAATTCTTACTGTTTCTCAAACTGAAATTACATTAGAAGAAACAAATTTTGGTTTTGAAGGTACCGTACTTCTAGAAAAAGATGCTGAACTCGACTTACATTTCATGGGAAATAAACCCAATTTCGATCTATTTTTAGCGCTTGCCCCAGAGGAATTGAAACCAACACTTGAGCAGTTTGATAATAAAGGGAAAATATTTTTTGACGTCAAAATAAAAGGCAAATCAGCCAATGGACACCAACCAGCGATCAATGCGAAATTTGGTTGCGAAAATGGCTACTTCAATAATCTTAGTTCTCACAAAAAATTAGAAAATATTGGGTTTAAAGGCAGCTTTACAAATGGTGAAGAACACTCGCTAGAGTCGATGAAATTTGTCTTAGAAAACTTTAGTGCAAAACCAGAAGCTGGCACATTTACAGGAAAACTCGTAGTTGAAAATTTCAACTCTCCTGAAATTGATATGCGATTAGCATCAGACTTCGACCTAGATTTTTTAGCAAAATTCATCAATAACAGAGAATTAAAAGGATTGTCTGGTCGTGTCAAATTAGTAATGAATTTTAAAGATATTATTGATCTTGAACATCCTGAAAAATCCATTGAACGACTCAACGAATCGTATTACAGCACTTTAGATGTAGATAATTTAAAATTTAAAACTTCAGATTTTGATGTTCCCATTAAAAACATTGATTTAAAAGCAACATTGAGAGGACATGAAGCAAAAATTGAGAAATTTGATGTAGAAGTTGGTCGTTCTGATGTTCATATCAGTGGATCAATTAGTGACCTACCCGCAATTATTCATCATACAAGTATTCCTATCACCACCGATTTAAAAATAAAATCAAAACTTTTGGACATTGCTGAATTAACAAGATCAAAAGCTGATAAAAAGGGAGTTGACGAACAAATAGAAAACCTAAGTTTAAATTTGAAATTTTTAAGCTCTGCAAAAGCAATTACTGAATCTCCTTCACTGCCAATTGGAGAATTTTTCATCGAGGATTTATATGCAAAAATGAAGCATTACCCTCACACATTGCACGATTTTCATGCGGATGTTTTAATTGATCAAAAAGATTTCAAAATTGCCGATTTCTCTGGCATGATCGATAAATCTGACTTTCATTTTTCAGGCAAATTAGCCAATTATGACCTTTGGTTTGAGGAAGAAATGAAAGGAGATACAAAAATTGAATTCGACCTAAAATCAAAACTCTTGCAATTCGAAAATTTGTTCAGTTATGGAGGAGAAAACTTTGTACCAGAAGATTATCGACATGAAGAAGTGCGCGAGCTGAAAATACATGGTTACACTGATTTACATTTCAAAAAAGGGCTGCAATCCACCGATTTGTATCTGACACAATTAGATGGAAAGATGAAAGTGCATCCGCTAAAATTTGAGAATTTCAATGGGCGCATTCATTATGAGAAAGATCAATTAACCGTTCAACATTTGAAAGGAAAATTAGGTCATTCGCAATTTGAATTGAATGCAGATTACTATCTTGGAAAAGAGCATGCGAGCAAAGCAAATCTACTATCACTTGATGCTTCTCGCCTTGATGTAGATGAATTGCTGAATTATCACGCACCTCCTTCCACCAAAGAAGCGGGAGTTCATGTCGAGCACGACAAAGTGTTTAGCATTTATGATTTCCAGTTTCCTGAGGTGAAAGTCAAGATGAATATTGGACATCTCAACTACCACAAATACCTACTAGATCATTTCAAAATGGATCTTGATGCCCAAAAGAATCACATGTTGCACGTCAACAAATTAAGTTTTGATGCTGCTGGTGGTCACTTTGACATGTCTGGATATTTAAGCGGTAAGGACAAAGCCCACATTTATTTTAGTCCTGATATTAAAGTGAAAAATGTGGATCTCGACAAGTTTATGGTGAAATTTGACAATTTCGGTCAAGATCATTTGGTGTCAGAAAATCTACATGGAAAATTCTCTGGACATATCACTGGAAAAATTCATTTGCATGCTGATTTAGTTCCAAAAATAGACGATTCAGAGTTAAAAATAGACATGACCGTGTTGAATGGTCGAATCGAAAATTATGCCCCCATTTTAGCGCTGTCAGATTATTTTCAGGATAAAAATCTATCCAAAGTGCACTTTGATACACTTACCAATGTGTTCACATTAAAGAAAAGTACGATTGATATTCCACGCATGACCATTAACTCAAGCTTAGGATTTTTAGAAATTAGCGGATCACAAGGAATTGCTGACAAAATGAACATGAATTATTTGATTGGCGTTCCTTGGAAGATGGTTGGACAAGTTGCAGCGAGTAAATTATTCAGGAAAAAAGACGGTGAGGAAAATGCTGAAGAAATTCAGTACCGCCAGAAAAACTCAAAATTTGTCTACATCAAAATGGTTGGTGATCTAGAAAATTATAAGATTTCACTCTCAAAAAAGAATGGCTAACTTCCAGTCAATCGAGTGTATTTAATTCCAAGAAAGTTGATTTTTTAGATATTGACCTTTCTTTGCGCCCTCTACTTCTTTGCGTTTATTAAATTCACATTTTTATTTAACCGCAAAGAGTGAAAGAGCGCAAAGAAATGATTTAAAGTATTTTTTGTTCTGCGATATGTTTCAGAATTGACATTTCACCATCTGTCAATTGCAAGCCTCTTCGTTCCATCATGTTGTTGGCAACCTCAATCGCTTTATTGAAACGGAAATCGACCATTTCATCGGCACCACCCCATTGAAAGGATTTAATGAATTTATCTGGGAATCCAGCACCATAAATATTCGAAGAAACTCCTACTACGGTTGCAGTATTAAACATGGTATTGATACCACATTTGGAATGATCGCCCATGGTAAGTCCCATGAATTGCGCATTCGTTTTTTCTTCTTTTTGACTTTCATAGGAATAAGTCGAAACCATTCCGTAGTTATTTTTTAAATTGGAACAATTCGTATCCGCTCCAAGATTGCACCATTCACCAATCAAGGCATTTCCTAAAAAACCATCATGTCCTTTGTTCGAATAAGCCTGAAAAATCACATTATTTACTTCTCCTCCTACTTTGCAATGTGGCCCCAAGGTTGTTGGTCCGTAGATTTTTGTCGCGAGTTTTAAGCCACTACTTTCGCACATGGCAAGTGGACCGCGCACCACTGATCCTTCCATTATTTCAGCATTTTTACCGATATAGATCGGTCCTGATTTTACATTTAGAATAGAGGCCTCGACGGTTGCTCCTTCTTCAATAAAGAGTTGAGATGCATCTCCAATTAAGGTATTGGTTATGGATAAACCTTGCGATTTTCTACCTTTTGTTATGATCTCGAAGTCGTTTGACAATGCTAGACCATTCTTTTGATAGAGCTCCCAACGATTTTCTAAAATCAAAATCTCTTCACTAGATTCAACCAAGTTAGAACCATCTCCCTTATACGCTACCCAATGAGATCCCTTCATTAACTTCTCATCGGAAGACAATTCCAAGATTTGCTTTGCGAGTGCACTCGATGGAATAATTGCTGCATTGACAACAATATCTGGTTGATCACATCCTTGAAACTGCTTTTGCAAATAGGCTTCCGTAGCATAAAAAATCTCAGCGTTCTGTACCAAGTGTTTCCAACGTTCCGAATTAGTAAAAATCCCTATGCGTAAATCACCCACTGGGCGAGTTAAAGTTAGAGGCGCAAATCGGAGATGCAAGCCGTTATCGTGAAGCAGAATTTTCATAATTAGTTAGCAGTTACTGGTTGATTTCGAGAAGAAAAAAGCATTAATCCAATAAAAGTTATTGTACCATTGATAATCAAAATCTCATTCCCAAATTGATAATTTACAACTATTGATGTTGAATATGTATTGAGCAGATAACATAAAAGTGGTCCTAAGACACAAACAATCGGCACAGCAAAATTTTTCACATTTCGTTTCGTTAAAATTCCGAAGGAAAATAATCCTAAAAGCGGTCCGTAGGTATAACTTGCTATCAAGAAGACTAGGTCGATGATGCTTTTATTGTCCATCATTTTAAAGAAGAAAACAAGGAGAATAAACAACATAGCAAAGGATAGGTGAACCATTTTTCTTGTCTTTACCTTTTCAATCTCTGTCATTTGTTCTCGTCGTTCAAATCCTAAAATATCGATACAAAAGCTGGAGGTTAAGGCTGTAATAGCACCATCCACTGAAGGGAATAGCGCAGAAATTAATCCTACAATAAAAATTAAGAAAATTCCTTGCGGCAAATACTGTTTCACGATAGTGGGGAACATATCATCAGGAGCAAATTGCCAGCCATTTTGTTGCGCGTACAAGTACAACATCCCGCCTAAAAATAAGAACAATAAATTCACTACAAGAATAATGACACTAAAAGAAATCATGTTTTTCTGCGCATCTTTCAAATTCTTTACACTAATATTTTTCTGCATCATTTCCTGGTCCATTCCTGTCATAGTGATCGTAATGAAAGCTCCACCAATTACATGTTTAAGAAAATAATCTTTCGCGTTCGGGTCTGTTCCCCATAAATCCAACATGTTTTTAGCATCCATGTCGGTCCAAATTTGCGACCATCCCAATCCTAAATGCTGCTGCAGGGAGAAAATACAAACAATCAAAGCAATCAGCATAAAAAGCGTTTGCAAGGTATCTGTCCAAACGATGGTCTTCACTCCTCCTTTAAATGTGTAGGCCAAAATCATGAGCATTAACATAATTGTGGTGGCCCAAAATGGAATTCCTAACTCGTCAAATACAAACAACTGCATCACGTTGATGACCAAATAAAGGCGAACAGTAGCGCCTAAGGTTCTTGACAATATAAAAAATCCTGCTCCCCATTTGTAGGCAGCAAAGCCAAGTCGATATTCCAAGTACCGGTAAATGGAGGATAGATTGAGTCGATAATAGAGCGGTAATAGCACGAATGCCACCACTAAATACCCAATAAAAAATCCAATCACCAATTGAAAATAATGAAAAGCACCCACTCCTACGGTGCCAGGTACTGAAATGAAGGTAACACCTGACAAAGAAGTGCCAATCATTCCAAAGGCAACTAAATACCATGCACTTTTCTTGTTACCAGTAAAAAACGAGGCAGAATCAGCGTTTTTTGATGTTAAATGCGAAATCAACAGCAACACTGAAAAATAGGCAAGTAGGATGGGAATAATAATAGTTGAACTCATTTGTATAAATCAAAGGCTGAAATTATAAAATATTTCTAAGTTTGTTAAAACTTTGACTCATGGATATCTTATTTCAACTTGTGCTAATTATTGTTCCAGCAGCAGCTGTGTTAATCACAACAATCCTTTTTCTTCGAAAAGAAACAAATAAAGAGGTTCGAAATGGAAATATTGAGTTAAAAAAAATGCGTCAAGAATTCTTCTTACCTAACCGCGTTGAATCTTACCAACGTGCAGTTCTATTGATGGAGCGCATCAACCCAAGTAGTTTGGTAATGCGTTTACACAATCCGGGACTTCCAGCAATGGCGATGCAAGCAGAATTATTGAAAGCAATTCGCGAAGAATACGATCACAATGTGGCACAACAATTATTTGTGTCGCTGCAAGGTTGGAGAATGGTAAAAAATTCGAAAGAAGAAACCATTAAGATTATCAATATTGCCGGCAATTTGATGGGTCCAACATCTACTGGAACAGATTTAGCAGCAAAAATTTTCGAAATAGTAGCTGAGGTGGGTCAACTACCTACTGAAATTACAGTTGAATTTCTTAAACAAGAATTGCAGGAGTTGTTTTAACCTTGCCTTCGATACATTCTTCCTGTCGTCAGAACACTCAGGCAGCGGTTTGATACAGTTTGAAATTATCAAAAAGGGGCTGAGTAATCCGACCTGAGGAGGATTGTTTTAACCTTGCCTTCGATACATTCTTCCTGTCGTCAGAACACTCGGGCCGCGGTTTGATACAGTTTGAAATCATCGAAAAGGTGGCTGAGTGATCCGACCTGAGGAGGATTGTATCGAAGCCAGCTTTTACTTCAAACTAATCTCTACATCCTCAATTTGTATCACATCACCCGCTACTAACTTTGCACGTTTACGAAGCTCTACTTCTCCATTACGAAGCACCAAACCATCATCCACAATGAATTTCGCATGTCCACCAGTTTGGGCGAGACCTGTTGCTTTTAACAATTGAATTAGCTCAATAAATTCCCCTTCAATTTTAAATTCTTGTTTCATCCTTTGAATTGTTTGTACAAATTATCTGCCGCCTGAAAAGAGCTGATTGCTCCTTCATATACCATCTTTTCTTGTTGCTCCAGTGCTGCTAGCCATTTTTCATCGCCAAAAAACTCATTGAGAATTTTATCACGCAAAGTTTCCTTCAACCAAAATGAATCTTGAATTTTTCGATGTTCAGCAAACCATCCATTTGCTTTTGTTGTAATTGAAAAGCCTTCGATACTTTTGTTCACTTCTTGCATTCCACTATTGTTGATGCTACTGCATGTCAGCACTGGCACTATCCAATTACTTTTCTTGGGTGGAAATAAGTGAATGGCATTTTTGTAGGCAGTAGCTGCAATTTTTGATTTCATTTCGTTATCACCATCCGCTTTCGTAATCACCAAGGCATCTGCCATTTCCATGATTCCTCGTTTGATACCTTGTAACTCATCACCAGCTCCCGAGAGCATCAATAAGAGAAAAAAATCAACCATTGAATGAACGTATGTTTCAGATTGTCCAACACCCACCGTTTCAATGAGGATAACATCAAATCCTGCGGCTTCGCACAAATAAATGCTTTCTCTCGTTTTACGAGCTACACCACCGAGCGTTGCTCCTGCTGCAGTTGGACGAATAAATACTTTTGGGTTGACCGATAATTCCGTCATTCTCGTTTTGTCACCTAAAATACTTCCTCCATTTTCCGAACTCGAAGGATCGATAGCCAACACTGCTACTTTATGACCTTGATCTGTTAGCAGTTTTCCAAAAGATTCAATAAAAGTACTTTTCCCAACGCCAGGAACGCCCGTGATACCAATTCGAATTGAATTTCCACTGAGCGGCAGAGCACTCTCAATCAACTGTTTTGCAAGCACTTGATCATCAGTACGTGTGCTTTCTAATACAGTTAAGCATGTACTTAATACCGTAATATCACCTTGAATTAAAAGAGTAAAAAGCGACACTAACGAAAAATTTTCCCTTCGCTCTTTTCGTCGGCCTATCCATTTATCCAAATGATCTGAATTCATAACTCAAATATAAGATTTAACTTTACAAGATGAAGCGCATTGGCTTACTTTCTGATACTCATGGTGATTTAGATCCAAAAATATTTGAACATTTCAAAGATGTTGATGAGATTTGGCATGCAGGAGATGTGGGCAATATAGCCGTGATTGATCAGTTGAAGGCATTCAAGCCATTGCGAGGTGTTTATGGAAACATCGACGATCATACCCTTCGACTTGAATTACCAGAATTTAACCGTTTTGTTTGTGAAGAAGTTGAAGTGTTGATAACGCATATTGGCGGTAAACCTGGCAAGTATTCGAAACCAGCGTTTGAGGAATTGGAGCGGAAAGTCCCTAAGTTATTTATTTGCGGACATTCGCATATTTTATTGGTGAAAATGGATCCTCACTATAAAATGCTGTGGATGAATCCTGGCGCAATTGGCTTTAAAGGATTTCACAAAGTGCGCACTATGCTTCGATTTTCAATTACCAAAGATCGAATTCATGATTTGGAAGTGATCGAAATGCCACTTCGGCAATAATTCAGTTGGCAAGTATACGATAAACAAAAAAAATCCGTTAGTTTAGCACAGATGAAATTTTTGCTTCCTTTTCTTGTATTTATCACCTCATTTTCATGGGCTCAAACTGGTGGTGAAAATGCGTTCCCATTGCTTAATTTAGGCTTTAGCGCCCGTGCAGTGGGCTTAGGCAATGATTTTATTTCAGCAAAAGATCAAGATGTAAGTTTAGGAGTTCTTAATCCATCTCTACTTAACGAAAAAATGCACACTGGAGCAGGATTTAATCATGCTATACTTTCTGGTGGCATCAACTATGGAATGGCAGCCTATGCACACAAGTTGTTGGGAGGCGTATTTGCTGCCCATGTGCGTTATTTAGATTATGGGAAAATGCTTCGCACAACTATTGATGGACAAGTAATAGGATCATTCCAACCATTTGAAGCAGTGATTGGTGTGGGCTACGGTCGCCAATTGAATAAAAGTATTTCAGTAGGAGCAAATTTCAATGTCATTACATCAAGCCTAGAAAACTATGGAGCTTTTGGATTATCGTTAGATTTAGCAGGAACCTATACAAATGCTAAGGAAAATTTGTTAGTGACCGCACTGTTTAAAAATGCTGGTGTGCAAGTAAAGAAATATACCGATACAGACAGAGTGCCCTTGCCTGCAGAACTCCAAATGGCTATTTCTTACAAGCTAGAACATGCACCGTTTCGTTTTTCATTATTGGCCCATCACTTAAACAAATGGGATATCACGTACAACGATCCAAACCTAAAACCAACAAAAGATCCCTTAACGGGAGATTCTATTCCTGTGCCTACTGCTGGTTTTGGTGAAAAATTATTTCGTCACTTCACGCCACAAGTAGAAATCATCATAGCTGATGTTGTTCATTTGAGAACAGCGTTTGATTATCATCGAAGACAAGAAATGAAATTGGAAAGTCGTCCGGGAGTAGCTGGATTCTCATTTGGATTGGGATTATTTTTCAAACGATTTAGTATTGATTATGGTTTTTCAGTCTATTCTAGAGCTGGATTTAACAACATGATTTCACTAAGCACCCACCTTTCTAAGTGGAAAAAGTAATTTTTTTTCATTTATTTTCAAAATTCACTAAACTGTATAGTACACTATTCTCAGAGCTTATATAAGCAATTAACATTAAAAAGTTAATTTCTTTTTGAAACCTTATATTTAGATAACCCGTACATTTGCCCAAACACTAACAAATAAAATTAAATTATGAGAAAGTTAGCTATCTTAGTAGGAGCAATCGCGTTGACAGGTTCATCGTTTGCTCAAAAAGCAACAAGTGACACACCGATGTCATTAGAAGGACAAGTTGGATTCAACACTTCAACATTATCGTTTTCTTCGCCTGCAATTCGTTTCCGTTACTTCGTAACAGAAAACATCGCAGTTCGTGCAACATTGGGAATGAGTTTCGGTACGACTAATGAAATGTTTTATGAAGATGAAGCACTTAATTCAGGAGGAGAAGGAACTTACACAGAAAAATCAAGTTCTTGGAACTTAGCAGTAGGTGCAGAATACCACTTTGCAGGAACTGATCGTCTATCTCCTTATGCAGGTTTAGATATCGGATTCGGTGGTGGAAGTGATTCTTACATGGGTGAAAATTCAGACGGTTCTTCTTACGTTGCTGATTTCAGCATGGAAGGAAAAGATCCAATGTCAATGATCGGTGTTAATTTAGTAGCAGGTACAGATTTTTACTTTGCTGAAAATTTCTACTTAGGTCTTGAATTAGGTCTTGGATTTGGATCAACAACATGGAAAGAAGGAACTAGCTCTGTTACTTTTGGTGGTACTACTACTGACGGTCCAGTATCTAATACTTACAAATCTTCTTCATTCAGCAATAACTTTATCTCTAACTTCCGTTTAGGATGGAGATTCTAATTGCTTAGAATTAAAAATTTTGAAGGGAGGCTTTTGCCTCCCTTTTTTTATTTTCATACCTTTGCTTTATGTGTAGCAAATTAACGATTGCAATTGATGGTCATTCATCGTGTGGGAAAAGCACACTAGCGAAAGCTATCGCACGAGCATTGAATTACACCTATATCGACTCCGGAGCAATGTACCGTGGGGTATCTTTGTATACTCTTCAACACAATTTATTCAATAATGGCGTTCCAAACACTCCTGCTTTGATTGCAGCATTGCCAGACATTGACCTTGAATTCAAAAAGGATGAAACAGGTACTCAACAGCTATTTCTTAATGGAGAGAATGTTGAAAATGAAATTAGAAAACCTGAAGTTGCCAAGATTGTTTCGCAAATAGCTGCCATTTCTTCCGTTCGTAAAAAATTAGTGCAACAGCAAAAGGCACTAGGAGAAAAAGGCGGCATTGTAATGGACGGACGAGATATTGGTTCTGTTGTTTTTCCTGATGCGGAAATTAAATTTTTCGTTACCGCTGCATCCGCAACTAGAGCAAGTCGAAGGTTCAACGAATTAAAAGTGAAAGGGATCGATACAACTTATGAAGCAACGCTAGAAAATTTGCTAGAACGAGACCAAATTGATTCTACTCGCGTTGATAGTCCACTCATAAAAACGGAAGACGCAATCCTTATAGACAATACGCATTTAAGTAAAACGGAACAACTTGAAATTGCACTCAGCCAAATTCAAGTAAAGCTTCAACCTTGCTAAACCAACAATTACATTGCTCGTTTTGAATACGTTAAATATTATTTAACACTCTATTCATATTTTATTATTACATTTGTGGACAGCTTACTACGATGGATTCTATAGGAAAAATTACTGAAGAACTAATAAATAAAAGCCCCTTTCTTAGAGAGGCTATGACTGATGATTTAATTAATATTTCGGCGCTTGCTCGAAAATTGAAATCAGAAATTGAAGCAAAAGTAGGAAAAGAGGTGAAGGAAGGTGCCATTATTATGGCCATCAAAAGAATGACCCCGGGATTGTATCACCGACTCAATGTCAAGATCAAAAATGTAATGGGGGATTTAGGTGATTTCCTTGTACGAAGTAATTTATGCGATTATACTTTTTCGAATTCACCAACAATCAAACTTCGGCAAACAGAATTGATTCACGAAATCAGTAAAGAAAATGATTCTTTCTATGCTTTATGTAAAGGAGTGAGTGAAACTACGTTTGTCTTAAACATGAGTCATTCTGGTTTAATTGAAAAGCTTTTTGAAGGAGAACAACTACTATCGAACAGCAAAGATTTGGCTTCTGTTACAGTGAAATTACCTGTGGTGAATACTGAAATATATGGGATCTACTATTATATTCTGAAGCATCTAGCTTGGGAAGGTGTAAATATTATTGAACTGGTTTCTACATCCAATGAGTTTACAATCATCATTCATCAAAATGATGTGGACAAAGCATTTAGAATCTTAATGAATCTTAAAAGAGGCGATTAATTAAGGCACGTAAATTAATTCACCCTCGTTGTAATCATATAAAATCGGACTTCCATCGGTGATTCCCTTGTAATAGATATCTCCTTTCCATGAAATTTCTGCTTTCAACTTTGCGCCATCAGCATTTATCTTTAAAGGAGCTGGCGTATATGAAATTACTGAAATAGAATCTTTTACTTCCAGCCCATAGGTATTACAATAGCCGTTGCTTCGCACTTCAAAACGTGCATAATCGACCGTTCCTCGGTAGGTAAAATCACCCCATCCATTATTAATAATCGTGAAAACAGAATAGGCGTCAAAATTCAAATCCACGGGGCCGCCTCCATCTTCAATCGCTAATGTAAACCATGTCAAGTTGAGTTTCCCTGTATTGGTAAGTGTTTCAGAGCCTTCGTAATGAATATTTATTAAGTTAACAAAGTGGATTTCAACTGTCAGCACTTTTTTATAAGTCCTTAAAAAATTGCACTTGTTCTTATTTTCTATAAAGAGTAAACCATTCGAAACCTTAGCATCTACAAAATTCAATAGATTCTCGCCCCCTTTGATGACGATTTTCTCTACAGTATCTTGCACTAAAACATAAGCCAATTGCTCTTTTAAAAACAAACGATTAAAGCTAGGGAGCACAATCTCCTTTTCACCATCACTACCCGTTGACTTAAGACACTTTCTATCCTGTTCTTTTTTGCAAGAAAGAAGAAAAGCACACGTCAAAATTAGTATGAGTACATTCTTCATTTTTTTCGATACCTGAATGAATAACCGACACCCCACTCCACGTAATCTGCTTTAGCCCAATGTGATTTCAAGCTTAAATTAATGTTGATGCCATTTTTTAAATAGTAACGCATACCAACTCGGTGGTAAAAAATATCTTCCGGACTGTATTTATCTTTCACATACACTCCCATCCCAAAAACAAAATGGAATTGGTCTAAAGGTAGTAAATAAGCAGAATACAAGCCTATTTGTAGAATATCCCACTGATTTTTCTCTGCTTCTATATGATAATCCATGATGGATTGCTTCAAAATAAAATCAATTCCGTGCTCCATGCCAACTTTAGGCTTAGCCATCCAACGGGCAGAAGTATTTAGTGCAAAAACTGGATATTTTCTTCCGCCAGTTGGAAATACTTCTTTCACGGAGCCTATTGCTGTGATGTTAAACAACCATTTTTTCCAAGGCGTAACAGCATCCGCTGTCGTAAATCGAAGAGGCGCTGCAGTATTAATAATTCTCTCAAAACCAACAGATACATACGGCAAATTGATTCCAAGATTGGGGGTTTTAAATGCACCATTACTGAAGTGAGTCATGTCTAATGCCAAACTCAATGTATTTTTTTCGATTGTAAAACTACTTTTGATCCCAAGTTGAATCATGGCATTTAAGTGAGTTGAAATGGCAACATCTTTTGGATTGGTAATTGGATCATAAATTTTACTTCCATACCCTAATCCACAGGCCATTTTTCCCGAAAATTGATAAAACTTTGCTCTTATAATCGGAAAATCGATAAATGCATTTGCGCCAAAAAAATTTCCTAACAATTGACTATTTCCCACCGTTCCAGCAAAAACTGTTACGCCAAGTGTTGGAAAACTAGTTGCATAATGCCATGACTTTGAGCCATTCATCCGAATGAGCAAACTGATTTCACCTGCATGAGTTGGACCATTAGGGACATGTCCCATGATGGCTCGATGCGCAATCAAAAATCCCATCTTGTAACGGCCTTCAAGTCCCCACGTATAATCAGAAAGTTTGTGTTGCGCGAACGAAACCTGAAGCTGTAAGAGCAAAAGCAAGAGAATACTATTTCTTTTTGACAACATGGAATCCAAAATTACAATTATTAACGAAAGTTACACTGTCGTTTAGTGTACAAATTTTACATTTGCATCATGGATAAACGACTGGAAGCCTTCGAACGTTTGCTGAATATCATGGATGACCTTAGGGAAAAATGTCCATGGGATCAAAAACAAACCTTTTCTACCCTTAGACCTCTTACAATTGAAGAAACGTATGAATTAGCTGACGCGATTTCTGACAATGATATTGAAGGCATCAAAGGTGAGATTGGTGATCTTTTTCTACATATGGTGTTTTATAGCAAATTAGGAAGTGAAATAGGTGCGTTTGATGTTAGCTCTGTTTTACACGCCATTTGTGACAAATTAGTGCATCGGCATCCTCACATTTATGGTGACGTAAAAGCTGAAACAGAAGATGAAGTGAAAGCCAACTGGGAAAAACTAAAGCTGAAGGAAGGAAAAAAATCGGTACTTGAAGGAGTTCCAAAAAGTCTACCCGCATTGGTGAAGGCTGCAAGAATTCAAGAAAAAGTAAAGGGCGTGGGCTTTGAATGGGATACGAAAGAAGATGTTTGGAAAAAAGTAGAAGAAGAACTGAATGAATTTAAGGCAGAAGTTGAAGCAAATACCAATCAACAAGAAGAAGAATTTGGCGACCTTCTATTTTCTTTGATCAATTATGCCCGTTTTCTCGATATCAATCCTGACAATGCACTTGCTAAAACGAATCAAAAATTTATTAATCGCTTCCAACGAATGGAGGAATTAACGGCAAATGATGGTAAAATTTTATCAGACATGACACTTGAGCACATGGATGAATATTGGGAAATTGCTAAAAAACAGTTGAAATAATAAACAATTGACGCAATCTTTCCTCAAGATTCGATACCGATTAATCAACAATTAATACGCTTCACGACATTTCACAAAAAACAAGTATTTTTTAGATAAAATGCGCTATCTTCGTAACCTTTAAGACGCGAACTATGCAATCTAGAAAATTACTTACTCTTCTCCTACTTGTTTTTTCATCACAATTCCTTTTTGCTCAGGACTATACAATTCGTGGATTTATTCACGACAAAGAGTCGAGTGAACCAGTACCGTATCAAAAAGTGCGTTTAGCAACATTAGATAGCACAACTCTAACTGGTGCTATTACAGATAATGATGGATTTTTCTCGATCCCGAAAATTTCAAAAGGGAGTTACCTTGTAATTATTGAGAATGGCGAATATGATATCTTCATTCAGAAAGTAGATGTTACCCAAGTGAAAGGAATTACAGACCTGAAAATCATTTTGAAGAAAACTGAAGGTGTCAATAAAATGAATGAAGTTGAGGTAACTGCTGAGCAAAAGCAAAAAGAAACCGAAATTTTAATTGGTAAACTTACTTTCGACAGAAAAGGATTGGAGCGCATTCCAAGTGTTGGAGCTGAAAACGATATTGTTGGAGCTTTAAGTGTTACTCCAGGAATTATTACAACTGGTGACCAAGGAGGACAATTATATGTTCGAGGAGGAACGCCAATTCAAAATAAAGTATTGCTCGATGGAATGACCATTTACAATCCCTTCCACTCTATTGGATTTTTCTCTGTCTTCGAAACAGAATTAGTGAAAAATATTGATGTGTACACAGGTGGTTTTGACGCGCAGTATGGTGGTAGAATTTCTTCAATAATGGATATTTCTTATCGTGATGGAAATAGAAACAAATTTTCTGGTAAAGTTTCTGCCTCACCATTTTTAGCAAAATTGGTGCTTGAAGGACCATTATCAAAACCAAAAAATGGAAATGCTAGTCCAGGTTCATTTGTCTTTTCCGCAAAACATAGTTTGTTAGACTATACCTCTAATAGTTTATATCGAAAAGTAAATGAAGGAAATGGTTTACCGTTCAACTTCACCGATGTCTACGGGAAAGTCACTTTCAATAGTGATGGAGGTTCTAAAGTAAGTGTATTTGGATTCCACAATAGAGACAGTGTTAATTATGGCGTTGCTGACATCAATTGGCAAGCTTCTGGTGGTGGATTAAACTTCGTGTTGGTTCCTAGCAGTTCCCCAATTTTCATTAGAGGTCACGTAAATGGTAGTGCCTACCAAACAACATTTAACGAAGAAGCACAAGAGCCTCGCTCATCATTGATTGGTGGATTTGAATTAGGCTTTGACTTTACTTACTTCTTGAAAAATGAAGGTGAGTTAAACTATGGAATATCATTCAACGGATTTCAAACTACATTCACTACATTCAATGAGGCAAAACGAAAAATTGAAAACAGTAATTTCTCCACAGAGATTGGTGCCTATTTCGATTATAAATTAATTAAAGGTCGTTGGGTAATATTGCCAAGCATCCGAGCGCAAGTGTATGCATCACTCGGAACAATTTCTCCTGAGCCTAGAATTGGGATTAAATTCAATGCTACAGAAAAAATTCGTTTGAAACTATCTGGAGGTCGCTATTCTCAAAACTTCACCTCAGCATCGTCTGATAAAGACGTAGTGAACTTATTCAATGGTTTATTGTCGGCACCTTCAAACGTTCAAAATACCTTTGTAAACCAATACTTGAACGAAAAACAACCGAAGAATGGTATTCAATACGCTTGGCATGCGATTATTGGTGCTGAATATGACTTGAATAAATATTTTACATTAAACGTGGAAGGGTACTACAAATACTTCTCTCAATTAAGTAACATCAATCAGAACAAATTGTACGAAGACATCGCAGCATTTTCTTATGTAGATGATGTGTACAAAAAAGATTTCATCATCGAATCTGGAAGTTCATACGGTGCTGACTTATTGTTGAAATTTACAAAAGATCGTTTGTTCCTTTGGGGAGTTTATTCATATGGTTATTCAACTAGATGGGATGGCTTTTCAGAGTATTTCCCTGTGTTTGATAGACGTCACAACATCAACTTAGTTGGAAGTTATATGTTTGGTAAGAAAAAAGATCTTGAATTGAATATTCGTTGGAATTTAGGCACCGGTTTACCGTTCACTCCTACTGCAGGATTCTACCAAGGAGAGCCGTTCAATGACGGAGTTGAAACAGATGTTACTACATCCAACCCTGGAAGTGTATCTACTTTGTTAGGAACCTTCAATAGTAAACGATTGCCAGCGTACCATCGCTTGGATATCACAGTGAAAAAGCAATTTATTTTCAAGAATAAATCAATCTTCGAATTGGTAGCAAGTGTTACAAACGCCTACAATCGAAAGAATATCTTCTACGTGAATCGTGTAACTGGAAAAACGATCTATCAGTTCCCAATTCTTCCAAGTTTTGGTTTGAGCTATAAGTGGTAATTTTATTGATCAAGCAGCCTCCGTTTTTAGGGCAGATACAATAAGAAGACAATTTTGTAAATCGATGCTAGAAGAGATCCATCTAAAATTATGATATCCAATCTCTCAGCGCTTTGATTTGCTGATGATCTGGTTTTTCAATGCCAACTATTTGATACTCGTTGTAGAAACTGCGTTGAACTTCAGGGAGTTGAATTTCAAGTAATTTACCACTTCGCAGAACAGTCAAGATTTTCAAATCATCATCGAAATAGGTCAGCCACTTGTCCAAATCATTGTTCACCAAACAGCTATTCACAGCAATAATTTCATCGTTGATGGTCAACATTGCCATATCTGCTGGACTTCCCGGATAGATGCTCACCACTTTCTGCAGGTATTTGAATCCTAATCGGCCTGCACTGTAGGATGCATTTGGCTTATCAATCAATTCCAGTCCTAAAAGATCTAAGGCCTCTGTTAAGATACTTGCCAACGAATGCGTACCATGGAAATAGTTATCAAAAAGTTCATCGACATAATCTCCAATAAAATTGCGCAATTCATTTTTGTAGTCTGTTTCAGAAACACCTTTTCCTTTCAATGCATAATTGAAGTACAAATTCTTCATCACCCTATCCAACGAATACTTGTATCCACTTCCTTTCCACACTAAAACGTCCGTAACGAAAGCTAATAAACAACCTTCTGTATAAATGGAAACTTTTCGTCCCGGTGCTCCAGGAACATAGCCATCTAACCAGGTATCAAAAGATGAATCTCCTACAGAATAGTTAAAACGACCGAAATTATCAAAGTGCTTTTGAAATTGAGTCACAAGCTCCACCAAATATTGATCGAGTGAAAAAACACCACTTTTTAATAAAAAGAGATCTCCCATGTAAGTAGTAACCCCTTCGCAGAGGTACCCCATGCGCGAGTAATTCTCCTTTTGAAAATCGTATGGATACATTTCAATGGGACGTATTGCCTTCACATTCCAAGTGTGATATAACTCATGAGAGGAAATGCCCAGCAACTCCTTGTACAAGCTGCCAAAAACTTCGTATGAAGGTCCAAGCAATATTACGGTAGATTTACAATGTTCAACGCCATGATAGGCCTTGAAAGGAAGTATCTGAAATATAAAATGGTATTCATCCGTCGGAAATTCATTGAATTTCTCAATTTGTTTCTTCGTAAATGCCTCAAAATCGGGAATCATCTTGTTCCAATCAGGTTTACATTCACCTTGAAACCAAATATGAAACAAGGTCGTTGCCACTGTATAGGTCCTGTACTGTAAAGTTGGAGAACACAGAAATGGAGCATCAGCTAATTCATCGAAAGAACTCGCGAACATGGTTTTATCGTCCAATTTCATTGAACTTGCAATCGTCCAAGCATCAGGAATATCGAGCGTCACAGAAAGCGGCTGACTAGCACTTTCATCAGTGTACACACAACAATTGACTGGATTTACATACAATTGTTCGCTAGACAAAAAAGAAGATCCAGCATTTAATTCAGCAGCATAGTAGAAATAATCAACTAAAATTTTGGAAACACCATCCGTATCTACTTCCCAAGAATCTTTTGTAGTTTTAGTAAACGAAAGTAAATTTCCATTTTCGTTGACAACTTTGAATCCTTTTACATTCTTTGCAAAATTACCCAATTCATAACGACCTGGTCGCCAAGCAGGAATCCGAACAATTGTTACTTTTTGTGTAACTTCAAAAGTAACTTGAATACGAATGTATTGCTGCTGAGGGTTTTCTATTGAAAATAAGTAATTCGTCATCTAGAATTAAGCGTACAACTCTTCTTGCAATTGAGAAATTTTTGAGTCTGCCAAATAATCGTCGTACGACATCATTTTATCAATTATTCCATTTGGTGTCAGCTCAATAATACGATTTGCCACCGTATTTACTAATTCGTGGTCATGTGATGTAAACATCAATGTTCCTTGATATTCGCTCATACCATTATTCAAGGCAGTGATGGATTCTAGGTCTAAGTGATTGGTTGGTTCATCCATCAACAAAAGATTTGCTTTCGCAAACATCATTTTAGACAACATACAACGTACTTTTTCACCTCCAGAAAGGACATTTGCTGTTTTCAAAGCCTCTTCTCCTGTAAATAACATTCTTCCTAAGAAGGTTCTTAAGTACACCTCTTCTTTTTCTTCATCCGTTTGAGCGAATTGACGCAGCCAATGAATCAAAGGCAACTTTTCCACAAAATAGGAATGATTATCATTTGGAAGGTATGCTGTATTTATAGTAGTTCCGTAGGTAAAATCACCAGTGTCAGGCTTCATATTACCACTTAAAATCTCAAAGAAAGCAGTTAACGCCATTGAATTTTTAGAAATAAAGGCAATTTTGTCACCCTTGTTAACAATTAAATTCAATCCTTGGAACAATGGTTTTCCTTCTGCATTTTTACTTAAGTTTTCAATGCTCAAGATTTGATTACCTGCATCACGGTCTTGATGAAAAGTAATTCCTGGGTATTTTCTACTTGAAGGTTGAATTTCCTCAATATTCAAGTTGTCGAGCATTTTACGTCGACTTGTTGCTTGCTTCGATTTAGAGGCATTGGCAGAGAAGCGAGAAATGAAATCCTGCAATTCCTTTTTCTTCTCTTCTGCTTTCTTATTTTTATCTGAACGTTGACGTAAAGCTAACTGAGAAGACTGGTACCAAAACGAGTAATTACCTGTAAACATGTTCAATTTACTGTAATCGATGTCACAAATATGCGTACAAACGGTATCTAAAAAGTGACGGTCATGCGATACAACAATCACTGTATTTCTAAAATCTAAAAGGAAATCTTCTAACCAACCGATTGTTTTTAAATCAAGGTCATTGGTAGGCTCATCGAGTACTAGCACATCTGGGTTTCCAAATAAAGCTTGTGCAATCAATACACGTACTTTTAAATCATTGGGAAGCTCTTCCATTTTGAGGTAGTGCTTGGATTCTTCGATACCAAGATTACTTAACATCGTTGCCGCATCGGTTTCTGCGTTCCAACCTTCTAAGTCTGCAAACTCACCTTCTAACTCAGCTGTGCGCATACCGTCTGCGTCTGAAAAATCAGGTTTAGCATACAAAGCATCTTTTTCTTGCATGATTTCAAACAAGCGTTTGTGCCCCATGATGACTGTTTGCAAGACTTCAAATTGATCGAATTCAAAGTGATTTTGCTTCAATACTGCCAAACGTTTTCCTGGCTCCAATTCAACGCGACCAGTTGTAGGATCTTGATCGCCCGTTAAGATTTTTAAAAATGTTGATTTTCCAGCACCATTTGCTCCAATAACGCCGTAGCAGTTACCTTGTACAAATTTCACATTCACTTCATCGAAAAGAATTCGCTTTCCAAATTGAAGCGACAAATTATTAACAGCAATCATACCCTACTTAAATTAAGATGCAAAGATACGAAATCAAGCGTAGTAATAAAAATTGGTAGTGGCGAAAAACAACGCAGAAACGAAAAATAAAATGATTGTGGGCGTAAATGTACAACGATTGGTAATGAAAATAAAAAATTGGTAGGGGCGAAAGATGTTTCGCCCCTACCAATTTTTTATTTCATCCACTTCAAATTACGCGAATACAAGAAAATAAATAATCCAGAAAAAATCAAGTTGAAAACAATTACCAATGTTGGAATGTCAGCAGGACTAACAAATAAATACAAATAAGCCGTTGCAATGATATTGTAGATGATGTACAAATGGAAACCAAGCTTTCTGCCATTCCACATCATCCAAACTCCCACCAAAGCTAGTATTACATTCAAAAATGTCAAGGTCATGATAGGATAATGTGCTGCATTCAAGGCCTCTGTCATGCGTCCAATTTTCTCCATCATGTCTGCAATAGAGTTCATTCCTGTTGCACGTAGTTCTTCATTTCCTTCCATGATTGCAGCTCTTGAAAGCGCTACTTGCTCTTCCGATTGAGGTCCTGTAAACAATGCGATTGGCACACTAATAAAACTAATTCCTAAATTCACAAAACTTAGAATACAAAGTACTGTTAGAAATGTTGGGCGTTTTGGTTGTTCAGTGTTTTCTATTATTGATTCCATATTATAAGGCTTTAACGAAATTGATACTTGATTTAATTTTTGGATGAAGATACTCATCTTCTTTCACGAAATTGACGACGTTCCGATAATCGGCAAAAAGTTGTTCAATTCCATTTGATGATTTAAGAGGTCTTCTAAACTCCAATGCTTGTGCCGCGTTCATTAATTCGATCCCTTGAATTGTAAAACAGTTTTGTACTATTCTGTATAGTTTCGTTGCCGCATTCGAACCCATGCTCACATGATCTTCTTGTCCGTTAGATGAATCTATTGAATCGACAGAAGCTGGCATACACAATTGCTTATTTTGACTGACAATCGACGCTGCAGTATATTGAGGAATCATAAATCCAGAGTTTAGTCCAGGATTTGCAACCAAGAAAGCAGGCAGTCCACGTGTTCCTGAAATCAATTTATAAACTCTTCTTTCTGAAATACTACCCATTTCTGCCAATGCAATTGCAAGAAAATCCATTGTGATGGCTAATGGTTGTCCATGAAAATTTCCAGCTGAAACAACATCATCTTCTTCAGGAAAAATGGTTGGATTATCAGTTACCGCATTGATCTCTCGCTCCACGATCGTTGCACAATAATCGATAGCGTCTTTCGATGCGCCGTGCACTTGAGGAATACAACGAAATGAATACGGATCTTGAACGTGCTCTTTTTCACGTACAATCATTTCACTCCCTTCTAACATTGATCGAAAGATCGCAGCAGTTTCAATTTGTCCAACTTGTCTGCGAATTTCGTTTACATTGGCTTGAAAAGGATTCAAACGACCGTCATAGCCTTCCAATGACAGCGCCGCAATTGTATTCCAATTTGACCAAAGTTGTTTTGCTTTAGCAACAGAATAAGAAGCATAAGCACTCATAAATTGTGTTCCATTCAATAAGGCTAATCCTTCTTTCGATTGTAAACGAATAAGCGGCAAATTCAGCTGGGAATTTAGTTCTTTCGATGAAATTTTAGTTCCTTGAAAATACACTTCACCTTCACCCAATAAAGGTAGACACAAGTGTGCTAAAGGCGCTAAATCTCCTGATGCACCTAGGCTTCCTTGTTGATAAACAACTGGATAAATAGCATTATTGAAAAAGAAAATTAATCGTTCAATAGTGGCCAATTGAACTCCTGAGTTACCGTGAGCAAGTCCCAACACCTTCAACAAAAGCATTCTTTTTACGAGTTCATTCGGCACCTCATCGCCAGTTCCGCAAGCATGAGAAATTACCAAATTGCGCTGCAATTGTTCTAAATCTTCCGAATGAATGGCCGTGTTGCATAAACTTCCAAAACCAGTGTTGATTCCATAAATCAATTGGTCTGATTTTTTGATTTTATCATCAAGGTAAGCTCTACAATTCAGAATAGCATTACGTGCTTCTTCGCCGAGTTCAATGCTTTTATTTTCTTTTAAAATGAGATCGACTTCTTCTAAAGAAATCCAACTATTGCTTACAATATACTTCATTTTTTCAAATATTCGATAAGTGCATCGATGTCCATTTCTTGCTGTTCACCAGTTTCCATGTTCTTCAATTGCAAGAGATTTTTTTCCATTTCACTTTCACCAACAACGGCTACAAATCTAACGCCTCGATCATTGGCGTACTTCATTTGCTTCTGCATTTTTGCTGCACTAGGATACATTTCACTGTCGATTCCTGCATTTCTTACTTTTCGAACAAGTGGCAAGCAATGATTTTGTTCTTGCTCTCCAAAATTGACAAATAGCAAAGTCAAACCAAGATCAGTTTCTTTGGGAAACAATTCCAATTCTGTCAAAATATCATAGATGCGATCTGCCCCGAAAGAAATTCCAACGCCCGACATTCCTTTCATTCCAAACAATCCAGTAAGGTCATCGTAACGTCCACCACCACAAATACTTCCCATTTTCACTTCGTGCGCTTTCACTTCGAAAATAGCACCAGTATAATAGTTCAAACCGCGTGCTAGAGTGATATCGAATTCCACTTCCGCTTTTCTAAGTCCGATTGCCTCCACTTGATCAAAGACAAATTGCAGTTCTTCAATACCTTTCAAACCAATTTCGCTGTCTTTCAAAAACTGCGTCATTTTTACAATTTTCTCTTGATTTGAACCTGAAAAAGAAAACAAGGGCTGAATTTTTTTGATGGCTTCGTCGGAAACTCCTTTCGACTTCAATTCGTCTACGACACCGTCTTCACCAATTTTATCCAGCTTATCAATTGCTACAGTAATGTCGATCAATTTATCACTTTCACCACTCACTTCAGCGATACCACTTAAAATTTTTCGATTGTTGATTTTGATGGTAAACCCTGGAAGATTCAAGTCGCTCAAAATATCATCAAACAAAAGCACAAAATCAAGTTCATACAGCAATGAATCTGAGCCAACTACATCTGCATCGCATTGAAAAAACTCTTGATAGCGACCATGTTGCGGTCGATCTGCTCTCCAAACTGCTTGAATTTGGTAACGTTTGAAAGGAAAGGCTAAATCATTTTGATGTTGCACTACGAAGCGTGCAAAAGGCACTGTTAAATCATATTTCAGCGCTTTTTCTGAGAGCGAATTTGCAAAACGTGGTAAATTATCATTTTCCAATGCTTCCAAATCTGCTTTGCGTAATTTTTCTCCAGAATTAAGAACTCGAAAGATTAAACGATCACCTTCTTCCCCATACTTACCCATCAATGTACTTGAAAGTTCAAACGAAGGTGTTTCTATTGGTGCAAAGCCATACTTATGAAATGAGCGCTTAATCGTGTCGAAAATATAATTTCTACGTGCGACTTCAAAAGGTAGAAAATCACGCGTTCCTTTTGGAATGGAAGGTTTCTGAGACATTCAAATTATTTTTGGCAAAGATACTTTTTTAAGAGCAAGAAGCAAGATGTTAGGATGTTAAGATGTTAAGACAATCTAGATGTTAAGACTGGAAGATACAAGAAATGAGTTTGTCGAGTTTACTTTGTGCCTTAATACAGATAACTGATCTTCCTTACTTTGTGTCCTTTTATGCTGAGCTTGTCGAAGTAAGTGGTAAAAAAAAGGCTTAACCGCGAAGTCACGCAAAATTGATTCTCTCTGTGAACTCTGTTCCTTTGTAACTCTGTGTTGAAAAAAATTGCTCGAAGACAACGTAAAGCATCACGAAAATCCACACAAGTCTATTTAGACAGATTAAACGGTTTTCTTACCCAACCAACGAAGCACATTTTTATGCCAAATATCCTCGGACTCTTGTTGTGTTAGAATTCCAGCTTCAACAGCAAAATCTATTACCCTTCCAGGATATGATCGACCCACACCTTCCATTTCTCCTAGGGGATAAGGATCATCCAAGCCTGCAATTATTTGAGGAGAGGAAACTCTTGTCTTTAAAAGCTGTAATGTGTAGGAGTCATGGACAAGCGTATCAAAAAATACATTCGGATGACCAAGTGTTTCTCGAGGATCATGCGTTCCTTCGAATAAATCTGGTCGACCATCAAAACCTTGCAATCTTCGTCCATAATTTGCTTGACCCAGCATGCAGCCATGCGCAAAGCACGTGCGAATATTTTCATATTTATTCGCGTAATCCATCAGTGAGAACATGTGTAGGGTATCAGCTGTTTGCGCCATCATCCAAACGAGGTGAAAACGCCAATACATATCTTTCAATTTCACCATTTTCTCTCCATCGTAAGGATGAATTTCAATGGCTAATTTATAGTGATTCGCTAATTCAAAAATAGGTTCAACATCTTTATCCACTACCGATTTCCAATCACCTTGGGCATCCATAAAATGGGTAGGCAAGCAAAGTACATTGAGATTTAACTTCTCAACACAGCGCTCCATTTCCTTTAATGCATCGTCCAAGTGCAAGGGTTGAAGTACAAAACCACTTGTAAATCTATCAGGACGACGTTCTTGTACACTCGCGTTGAAATCGTTTTGCCATCGAATTGCATCAAACGTGTCTTCTCTGTTCCATCCATTGCAATACAACTGAGAAAGACTCAACATGACAGCGTGATCAATACCGTGCTGTGCCATCCAATCCAATTTCTCGTCAAAGAAAAAACTAGGATCTGTGATAGGACGAGACCAATCCTCTTGGCGCATGAACTTACGATCTTCATCGATCCAAAACAATTTTTTGTCTTTCATGAATTGTGGAATTTCCTTCGGATCAGGAAGTAAATGTCCGTGCGCATTAATTTTCAGTTTCGCCATATTGAACCAAATTTAAACAAAAATCCCCGATACATTTTTCATATACCGGGGATTTGCTACTATTTTATTTGTATTTATTGACTTACAATAACTTGCAGTATTCTGCTACTTTGAATAGTTTCAACTTTAACTGAGTAAACTCCAGTTCCAAAAGAACTCAGATTAAATTGAATAGAATTTCCATTCAAATTTTGTTGCTCGAGCACTAATCGACCTGTTTGATCAAAAATAGCGATGTTTTGTAACACATCCCCTTGCAATTCAATAGTGAAAATGCCATTTGTAGGATTTGGCATTAAATTGATTTGTGATTCACCATTTTCATCTACTGATGAACAACCAACATTGATAGATTGCTGTACTATGGCAGAACAATTATTTCCGTCTGTAAATTGGTAAGAAATAGCAAAGGTTCCAAATCCAGCAATTGAAGGATCAAAAACACCTGCAATCACACCAGTTCCAGAGTACGTGCCACCAGCTGGACTTCCACCACTTAAGGTAAATGCAGCATCATCTATACAAACATCTGCAAATGGAGATTGAGTTACCGTTGGGAATGAAAAAGGACTTGCCGTAACAGTAGCCACTGGACTAGTACATCCCCCAACTGTTTGTGAAACGAAGAAAGAACCAGAGGTTGTTACAGTAATGCTTGCGGAAGTTTCAGTCGTTGACCAAACTAGATTTGATCCTGTTGCTGAAAGCACACTCATTCCACATTGATTGTCTACTGTTACAATTGGTGCCGAAGGAGTTGTTCCACCATTCAAAGTCGCATTTACACTATTGGAAGGACAAGTACCATTGTTAAACGACACAGTATATGTTCCAGATCCAAGTCCAGTAATTACATAAGGAAGCGTAACTGCAGCTTGAGAACCACTCGCTGAACCTGACCACGAAATTGTTCCTGTTCCACTTCCTGTGATTTGAATTGTGCCATCACTTACACCACATGTAGAAGGATCTACAGTTGTGCCAAGTGCAATGATTGTTCCTGTTAAAGGAGTAGCAATTCCAGATCCAGCTGTAGAAGTACATCCACTCACTGTTTGTGTAACAGTATATGTTCCGCCTGTTGTTACAGTAATTGATGTGGCTGAAGAACCAGTTGACCATAACAAATTTGAACCTGATGTGGTAAGTACAGATTGACCACATTGATTGGACACAGTTACTAATGGTGCTGAAGGTGCTCCACCTGAATTTAATGTTGCATTAAGCGTATTCGACACACAAGTTCCATTATTAAACGTAATAGAATATGGTCCAGCTCCTAAAGCGGTAATTGTGTAAGGTAGAGATACTGCTGCTTGAGATCCTGTGGCAGTTCCCGACCATGATACAGTTCCACTTCCACTTCCACTTCCAGTAATTTGGATAGAGCCATTAGTTCCGCCACAAGTTGTTGGACTTACTTGTGTTCCTAGACTTATTGTTGGAACCACCAAAGGAGCAGCTGTTCCAGAACCTGCTGAAGATGTGCATCCTGCTGACGATTGAGTTACTGTGTAAACTCCCCCAGTAGTAACTGTGATTGATGTTGCTGTTGAACCCGTTGACCACAACAAGTTGGTGCCAGAAGTACTTAAAACTGATTGCCCACATTGATTGGATACAGTCACAACTGGCGCTGATGGTGCAGAAGGATCACTAATACTTACATTCAATACACTTGAAGAACAAGTGCCATTGTTGAAAGTAATAGCGTAAGAACCTGCAATTAAATTGGTCATTGTGAATGGCAAAGTTACTGAGCCTGAGTTGCCAGTAGCAGCACCAGTCCAAGAAACTGTCCCTGTTCCTGCACCATTAACAGTAATCGAACCAGTTGAAGTCCCACACGTTGAAGGATTTATAGACCCTCCATTTGTAATTGTTGGAGCAGGGTTCACTGTTAAAATCATTTGATCTGTATTCGTACATCCAAGAGTTGAAGTTCCAGTAACTGTATACGTTTGCGTTGAAGCTGGATTTGCGGTGACGGTTGTTCCAGTTGTTGCACTTAGACCTGTAGCAGGTGACCAAGTATAAGTACTTCCGCCAGTTGCTGTAATGGTGGTTGATCCCCCAGCACAAATTGACTTATCAATCCCTGCGCTTACCGTTGGTAAAGGATTCACTGTCAAAATCATCTGATCTGTATTTAGACACCCAGCAGCCGAAGTTCCTGTCACTGTATAGGTTTGTGTTGCAGCTGGATTTGCCGTTACTGTTGCTCCTGTAGTAGCGCTTAGTCCCGTTGCTGGAGACCAAGCATAGGTACTTCCGCCTGTTGCTGTTATGGTAGTAGATCCTCCCAAACAAATGGCATTATCAGTTCCTGCACTAATTGTTGGTAGTGGATTCACGGTTAAAATCATTTGATCTGTATTCGTGCAACCCGCAGCTGAAGTTCCGGTTACTGTATACGTTTGAGTTGAAGCTGGATTTGCTGTTACGGTTGCACCACTAGTAGCACTCAATCCTGTAGCAGGTGACCAAGTATATGTACTTCCACCAGTTGCCGTTATCGTTGTTGATCCTCCAATACAAATAGCCTTATCAATTCCAGCGCTAATTGTTGGTAATGGATTCACAGTGACAACAACCTGATCAGTATTTACACATCCCGCAGCTGAAGTTCCAGAAACCGTATACGTCTGTGTTGCAGTTGGATTTGCAGTTACCGTTGCTCCCGTTGTTCCACTCAAACCTGTCGCTGGGGACCATGTATATGTTGTTCCGCCAGAAGAGTTCAATGTGGTTGAAGCACCATTGCAAATAGCAACATCAGATCCAGCATTGATCGTTGGTAATGGACCTACTGTAACATAATTTGTTAATGTTTCAGTGTCTGAGCCCGCTCCATTGGTAGCTACTAAAGTTACAGTATATGTTCCTGGAGTAGCATAAGTTACAGTTGGATTTGTTGCTGTAGAGGTTCCTGGAGATCCTCCGGCAAAAGTCCAGGCATAGGAAATAGGAGCTCCAGTAGTTGTGTTAGTATAGGTTACAGAACCTCCGGGACAAATGGTAGTTGGTGTTCCGGTGAAACTTGCTACTGGTGGAGTTGCTCCTGTTACACCTGTTAAATTGACGTTATCAACGAACAAACGATTTCCATAACCAGACATATTTTTGAATAAAACAATCACATTCGGATTATTGATGTAAGCATTCAAATTAACAGTCTCAGTTCTCCATTGGGCTGCAGTAGGTGTAAATGCAGTGGTTACGTTCGCACCACCATTTGTTGCAAGAACAGTATTTGATTTGTCATAAACAGTTGTAAATGTACCTCCACAATCCGTAGATACACGCACTTGTAATCCATCAAAATTTGCTGCACTGTAGCGCGCATAAGCAACATCAAAGGTTAATTGAGCAGACACTAGACCAGAGAAATTTGCAGCTGTTAATCGCACTTCATCATCGTCAGCATCGTTGACATTAAAATTGTCGAACATCATTGAACTAGTTGCTGTAGGAGCAAAACCAGCTGCTGTTGTTCTCACCCAAGTTACAGATGAATTTGTGTTTACAATTGACCAACCTGTGGGAGCAAAAGTAGTGGAAACAAATCCTTCAGAAATTGGAAGAGGAACCGCTGCACCACTAACAACAGTTATGTAATTTGTTTTCGTTTCTACATCACTTCCATAGGCATTTGTAGCAGTAAGCACGACATTATATGTACCTGCTGCAGCATAGGTAACTGTTGGATTTGCTGCTGTTGAAGTGGGAGGAGTTCCGCCTGGGAATGACCAAGCGTAAGAAACTGCACCTGTGGATAGGTTTGTATATGTTACGGTTGCACCAGCGCAAATAACCGTTGGTGTTCCAGAAAAATCAGCTACTGGTGGATTTACTGTAGCGGTAGCTTGCAATTGAAAATTGAAAGGACTTTCATCACAATCATTATTGGCGAAAGAAACATTTCCAGTGAAAGCACCGCCAACTGCAGAGTTGAATGTTACCTGAAAAGTAGTGGACGCTCCCGCTGCTAAGGTAGTGGATCCAAAGCCAGTTGTTAAAGAAAATCCTGCACCAGTTACAGTGATTGGATTTGTTAGAGTAAGACTTGTTGTTCCTGAATTGGTGACAGTGAATGTTGAAACCAAATTTGCACCAGCTGTGGCAGACCCCATATTTGCAAAGCCACCATCAAGAACATCGGTACTTGAAAGTGTTACATCAATTTCACCGGGTGTAGTTGCATTAAATCTGAAATTATCAACCCAAATATTTTGACCGTTATTAACAGCTACTGCTCTAATTCTAAACTTTACATTTTTAGAAGTTCCTGTGACAAATGAACTTAAATCAACTGTCTCTGTTCTCCAATTACCTGCCGCAGTTGGATAGTAGCTGGTCGTGGTAGTCCCTGTTTGAGTAGCTAATACTGTTCCAGATTTATCATAAATAGGCACGGCATTCCATGTAGTTCCACAGTTCTCTGATATCTCAATATACAATCTATTATTTGCTCCAGCTTGACGTTGGCGATAGGCCACATCAAATTGAATATTTGCAGCTGTAGCATTGCATGGTAGCAAGAATATCGGTGTGATTAAATTTTCCGTGTTAGTTGTACCATTTCCAAAACCAGTAAACATCGCAGCATTATTTTCAAAAGCTCCAGTAATGGAAGTTGCCGATGCACCATTCCATTCATAGCAATCACTTCCTGTATTTACATTGGTCCAACGAATATCTGGTGTAAAATTACCATTTTCGAAATCCTCTAAAAATGGCGCTTCTAAACCATTGGATACCATAAAATCAAGACTACTTGTATCTAAGGCTGGTGCTGGATCCACTACTCCATTTGGCAAGGTGTTCCACGATTTAAACTCATGTTGTCCCAAAATTGTAGTGAATGCTGGTAGGGTAACGTTTGCTGTAGAGTTAGGTGTTAATGTCCCTGTCCATGCAAAAGTTGTCGTTGCTCCATTGTCCACTTTATAATTAATTGTTGCAGAAGTAAGGTTATTAGCACCGCAATTTCTAATTGTTACTTGAGGCACAATCGACCCAACACAATTATCTCCTATCGGATTCAAAATATTGATAACGCGTGCATCGTTGTTATTTGGTGGCACACAAGCATCTGAATTAATGAGCGCCAAGCGACGAGGACTTGATTCTAAGACAATCCGCATGCGCATTTTCTGATCGTTGGTAAAAATATTCATACACAAATCATCCGTATAGTCCATGTAATTTTCAATCATATCAGGAAAATCGGGCGCTGCGGAGGTACAAGAATTAGTTCCTGCAGGACAGCCATAGTTAGCTGCACCGGCCTCTGGAGTATCATTACAAAAATCATCCACAGTACAATTACCATCGCCCCAAATGTGACGAAGTCCTAACCAGTGACCAACTTCGTGTGTTGCTGTTCTACCTTCATTGTAGGGACCAGGAAAACCAGTAATCGCACTTTTTCCAATTGAATTGTATAAAAATACAACACCATCGGTGCTTGCTGCTTGCGTTCCACAACCCATTCCTCCAATAGAAGATTCAGGAAACTGGGCATATCCTAGGATTCCACCAGAAATATTGCACAACCAAATGTTTAAGTATTTGGAAGGATCCCAACCGCGCGCGTATCCTCCAACTACAGCTGGCGTATTATTGTTGTAAGTATAAGGTTTAATTGTTGCATCAATGTATGCTGTGGAAAATGGAGGCGCGGTAAATCCAGCTGTAGAGCGAGGAATTCTATTTACACCATCTTCTCCACCAGGAAAAGCTGAACCATCCGGACGACGTTTCGCTAAGCAAAATTCAATTTTAGTGTCAGCGCCAGAGGGATGAGTATTATAGCCATTTGTACCTAACATCTTTCGGAAATCTTCGTTCAAAACATCAATTTGCGATTGTATGGCTGCTAGGGAAACATTTGTGGCTGTTCCTACTGCCTCTCCGTTATGAATGACATGCACAACGACTGGAATTTGATAAACCCCACCTACAATTAATGCTTGTTGACGAAATTCAACTTCGTCTTGCATCCATTGTTCAAAATCAGATTTCGTTTCGAGTTCAGTATTCTCACCAAGGCGAATTGCATGCATTTCATCTGTGTAGCAGCGGATTGATTGCGCACTAGCGGAGAATAGTGCGAACGTGGAAATAAGGCATAATATGCCCTTTCTTAAGTAGTTAATAGACATCGTTTTCTTAGTTTTAGCAGGACTAAAATAAGAAACTTAAATGAAATACTGACAAATTTTATAAAAAGTGGATCGATTTTCTTTCAACAAAAAAACAAAGAGCCTTGTTCATAAATGGTTTTAAAATTGACCTAATTGTTAAATAAATAACAAATCAATTAAAAAGTGAATCAACAAATTCTGTTCGACTAAACAACTGTAAATCGTTCATTCCTTCACCTACACCAATGTATTTAACCGGGATTTTCATTTGATCAGAGATTCCAATTACAACACCACCTTTGGCTGTGCCATCTAATTTTGTAATTGCTAAAGCTGTTATTTCTGTTGCCAATGCAAATTGCTTTGCTTGCTCGAAAGCATTTTGTCCTGTCGACCCATCTAAAACCAGTAAGACTTCATGAGGGGCATTCGGGATCACCTTCTCCATCACTCGCTTTATTTTACTTAGTTCGTTCATTAAGTTAACTTTATTGTGCAAACGGCCAGCCGTATCAATAATAACTACATCAGCATTTTGTGCTTTTGCAGATTGAAGTGTATCAAAGGCCACAGAAGCTGGATCTGCTCCCATTCCTTGTTGCACAATTGGCACACCTACTCGATCTGCCCAAATAATCAATTGATCTACAGCAGCAGCACGAAAGGTATCAGCGGCCCCTAAAACAACTTTTTTTCCTGACGATTTTAGTTGGTGCGCTAACTTTCCGATAGTAGTAGTTTTTCCCACTCCATTAACACCAACAACCATAATGACATACGGTTCACCTGCGGTGTCAGGAATAAAAATTTCGTTGAGGTCAGTGGTTTTATTTTCTTCGAGTAAACCAACTATTTCTTCCTTTAGAATTGTATTGAGCTCTGACGCATTCAACACCTTGTCCCTTGCCACACGATTTTGAATTCTATTGACAATCTTCAAAGTGGTTTCAACACCAACATCAGAGGTGATTAACACTTCCTCCAAATTATCAAGTACCTCATCATCAACTGTAGATTTACCAACAATCGTTCTGGCAATTTTTGACAAAAAACTTTCCTTGGTCTTTTCCAGACCTTTGTCTAAAACTTCCTTTTTCTCTCTTGAAAATAAACCAAAAAATGCCATAGTTATGTAAAAATAAGAAAGACTTTCCGAATATCGAAAAGTCTTAATAAAATCTATATGTTAAAAGGGATTAGTTTTTAGTAAACCAATCTTTCACTTTATCATTGTGAACAATCTCTTCTTTGAAATTGTATGAGCCTTTATCCGTTTTTATCATTTTGATAACTTTCGTGTGCTCCTTTCCTCCACCTTTTTGTAACGATGCTACTACTTTCTTTGCCATGACTTACAATTATTTAATTTCCTTGTGAACGGTGTATCGTTTCAAGATTGGATTAAACTTCTTAATCTCCATTCTGTCTGGAGTATTTTTTCTATTTTTTGTAGTAATGTAACGAGAAGTTCCAGGTCTACCTGAATCTTTATGCTCAGTACACTCTAAAATCACTTGAATTCTGTTGCCTTTTGCTTTCTTAGCCATTTCTTTTTCTTTTAAATTACCATTTCACAATGGAAATATCTAACTATTACAAGTAACCTTTTGCACGTGCATCTTTGATGCAAGCAGTGATTCCTTTTTTATTTACTGTTCGCAAAGCCGAAGTAGAAATTTTCAAAGTAATAATCGTATCTTCTTCTGGAAGATAGAATTTCTTTGTTACCAAGTTCGGTAAAAATTTGCGTTTTGTTTTACGGTTAGAGTGAGAAACGTTGTTTCCTACCATTACCGATTTTCCTGTAAGTTGACAAACTCGTGACATTGTATAATCGTTTTTATCCAAATTCTAATTGGGGTGCAAAGAAAGGAAGAATTTCCTAATTACCCAAACATTTTTCATTTTTTTTCAATAGAAATATTCAAAATTATGCAACGTGCTAAATTAAGGGCACTTAGAACGGTTGCTTGAATGTTTCTTTCTCTATTGATTCCAAAGATAAATTTCTTTGAAAACACTTTTCCTTTGTATGCTATTCCTACCCAAGTGGTCCCAACAGAATTGAATTCATCTCCACCATCTGGGCCGACATATCCCGTAGTTGAAATACAAAGGTCTAAGCCCAATTTTTGTGCGCCATTAGAGGCCATTGATTCTGCAACTTCTTTACTTACCACTCCAAAATTATTGATGATTTCGATAGGCACTCCAACAACTTTTTCTTTCAATTCCTCCGTGTATGACAAAAAGGAACCTTTGTAGAATGATGAAGCTCCCGCAATTGAAATTAACGAGGACGCAATTGCTCCAGCAGTGCAACTTTCAACAGTTCCAATCGATAATTTTTTTTCTTTTAGCAATTGAGCCAACACGCTGGGTAAAGTGTCATGTTCCTTCCCGAATACATAGTGCGGCATTTGCGCTCGTAACTCGTCAAAATAGCCTTCTATTTCGGTAGCTCGACTTTCACCCTCAAAAGATGTTAATCGAAGCTTAACAAGACCTGGAGATGGTAAATACGCTAAACTCAAGCCCACACTTCTGACTTTTTCCTCCCATGCTGCAATTCGATCTGCTAAAAACGACTCACCAATGCCTTGCACTAAAATTGTGGCATGATACATTGATTTTAGCTCAAAACGCTCTCTAATTCTATGTACAATTTCCTCTTCGAAAATACCTTTCATTTCATAGGGAACTCCTGGTAAACTTATCACTACTTTTCCGTCCGAATCGAACCACATTCCGGCGGCAGTTCCAAAGTTATTTGATAAGACTTCACATTTTGAGGGAAGCATTGCTTGTTGAATGTTTACCTCCAACATAGGCAAATTGCGTTGTTTAAAATAATTTTCAATTTTCTTAAAACTGGGTTCATGCAATTGCAATTCTGAATCAAAGTATCGACACAAGGTTGCTTTTGTAATATCGTCTTTTGTAGGCCCCAATCCGCCAGTAATAATAACCACATCACTTCGCTTTACGGAAATATCAATGGCATGCATTATTGCTTCAGCATCATCAGGAATGGTTGTAGCAAACATGATTCTGGCACCAATAGCCGTTAATTGCTGTCCCAACCAAGCAACATTGGTGTTGATCGTTTGTCCAATAAGTAATTCATCTCCGATGGATATCAAATCAACTTTCATATTTGAACTTTTTTAAATTTCGCCACCGACTCGATATGCCCAGTATGTGGAAATTGATCTACAAATGAAATTTTCTCCAATTCGTATCCTGCTTGCCTCAATTGATCTGCATCTCGCGCTTGCGTTGAAGGATTACACGAAATATATACAATGGTACTTGCACCCAAATCAATCGTTTTTTGAAGTGTTTTTGGTGCAATTCCGGCACGAGGTGGATCCAAAACAATAGTTGAAATTTTACCGTGAAACTCAGGATGTTCTTTCAAGAATTTCCCAACATCAGCAGCATAAAATTCGATGTTTGAAATATTATTTCGTTTGGCATTTCGTTTGGCGTCGACGATTGCTTCTTCAACGATATCGACTCCAATAATTTGAACATCACTTTTTCGTGTAGATAAAATTTGCCCGATGGTGCCTGTTCCGCAGAACAAGTCCATTACAATTCCATTATCCGGTATTGTCTCCTCAAAAACGTAATCCAATGCCTTGGTGTACAAGCGTTCAGCTCCTTTTGGATTCGTTTGAAAAAAGCTTTCCATGGAGATTTCAAACTCTAAGCCAAGTAATTTTTCAATGACAATTGGCTGCCCGAAAATTAGTGAGTTTTGCCCGTTTTCAATCTTTGCTCGATCGGCAACATTATCGTTAATAGTATGCTGAAATCCGGCCAATCGCTTGCCCAATTTTTCTTGCAAATAAGAAGAGAAAGCCTGAATATCGAAGCTTTCAATTCCAACAGAGGAAGTGACTAAATTGATCAGCAATTGATCAGTAAAAAAAGATTTTCGCACTACTAAATACCTGAAAAATCCTTCTTTTTTGGGTGGATGCCAAGCTGGTAAATTTGTTGCTTTGAGTAAATCTCTCACATCAATGAGTAAATTTTCCCACTGCTCATCGAACATGCCGCTCGCTTTATTCAAGTTTTCCACTTTCCACCATGTTCCTCTGCGCTTAAATCCGAGCGCAAAAGCATCATCAATTTCTTCTCCAGTATGGATGTCATGTTCAATAGTAGAGAATCCATATTCCATCTTGTTGCGATAGAAATAATGGTTGGGCGACGAAATAAATTCGTCAAAACGATCTGCTATGTCCTTGATTCCTGCTATTCTTGAAAAAACTTCTAAGGTAGATTCTAACTTGTATTTTTCTTGAATTTCCACTGGAACATGAATGTATGGTCCACCTGAAATTTCTTGGTAAGGAACTTCAATTTCATACGGAGAACGCACTAGGACATCAATCAACTTTGCTTCAGCGTATCGCTTTTTTTTGCTATCAATTTTCGCCCGAACTTTCTGTCCTGGAAAAGCATTATCGACAAAAATGATGTAGGATCCTTGCTCGGATTCCAATTTGGCAATGCCTCGGCCTCCGAATGCATAGTTTTCGATTTCTAAATCAATAATTTCTCCTCGCTGAAGCACAGTAAAATAGTTTGAGATTAAATCATTCCACGAATGATTCCTTTGTCGGAGGAAGCAATAAAATCAAGAATTAACTTTCGATTCGGAGAATCTGCCATTGTTTCTTTTACCATTTCAACTCCTTTTGACACGTTATTATTTTGGATAAAAATAATTCGATATACATCTTCAATTTCACGCACCTGCTCGTCTGTGAAGCCTCTTCTACGTAGACCAACAGAGTTAACACCTGCGAATGTAATTGGTTCTCTTGCAGCCTTTACAAATGGAGGAACATCCTTTCTTACAAGTGTAGCGCCAGCAACGAAAGCATGTTGGCCAATTCGCATAAATTGTTGCGTACCAACTCCTCCCTCTAAAATAGCGTAGTCCTCCACAATGCAATGACCTGAAAGTCCAACGTATGAAGCTAAAATAACACCATTACCAATTTGACAATCATGTGCAATGTGCACGTACGCCATGATTAGGCAATGACTTCCAACTCTAGTAACCCACTTATCTTTGGTTGCTCTATGAATAGTTACACACTCTCGAATAACAGTATTATCACCAATTTCAACAGTGGTTTCCTCTCCTTCAAACTTTAAATCTTGAGGTACGGGGGCGATTACAGCGCCGGGAAAAATTTCGCAATTCTTGCCAATTCTAGCACCAGGATAAATAACAACATTTGAATGAATCTTGGTGTTTTCTCCTATCACTACATTTTCATAAATTAGAGTAAACGGTCCAATTTCGACATTGTTGCCAATTGTTGCCTGTTCTGATACCTGCGCTAAATTGCTAATCATATTATGCTTTATCCTTGATTACTTGTGCTAGCATTTCAGCTTCCATTACGACCTTTCCGTTGACATAAGCCTTACCACCCATTTCAACCAATCCTCTTCTGATAGGCGATAACAGCTCTAACTCAAAAACAATAGTATCTCCTGGGATCACTTTCTGCTTGAATTTCACTTTATCTATTTTCATAAAATAAGTAGAATATAGATGAGGATCTTCCACTTTATTTAAGGCAAAAATACCCCCACATTGTGCCATTGCTTCTATTTGCAAAACTCCGGGGAATACTGGATTTCCGGGGAAATGCCCTTGAAAAATCGGCTCATTCATGGTTACATTTTTCACACCAACAATGGTATTCTCCTGCAAATCAATTATTTTATCGACCATCAAGAAAGGAAAACGATGCGGCAACATTTTTTCGATATCATTAATGTCATACACCGGTTTACTCGTTAAGTCAAAGTATCTAGCTTCGTTTGCCTGCTTTTTGATTTGCTCTTTTAATACCTTAGCGAAGCGAACATTCCCGCTATGCCCAGGTCGTGCGGCTAAAATATGTGCTTTAATTGGCTTTCCAACTAATGCTAAATCACCAATAATATCAAGTAATTTATGTCGAGCAGGTTCATTTTCGAATTGCAATTTAATGCTATTCAAAACCCCTAATCCTTGAATAGTAATGTCTAATTTTTCTTTTCCAAGTAACTTCGCAAGGCGATCCAATTCTTCTTTACTGACATCCATTCGGTCAACTAAAACAATTGCATTGTCTAAATCTCCGCCTTTAATCAGATTATTAGAAGCTAAAAACTCCAATTCTCTCAAGAATACAAATGTTCTACAGCAAGCGATTTCCGACTTAAATTGAGATAAATTGTACATACTTGCATGCTGCGTTCCAAGAACTGGCGACTTATAATCAACCATTACTGTTACACGGTACTCTGCATCTGGAACAGCTAAAAATTCAATTCCTCGTTCAGTATCTTCCCATTTAACATTTTCTGTTAGCTCCAAATACTCTCTATCGGCGTTTTGATCTTCATATCCAATCGCCTCTAAAGCAAGAACAAAAGGTAAAGAGCTACCATCCATAATTGGCATTTCTGGACCATCAATTTTAATCAATGCATTATCAACCTGACAAGCGTACAAGGCAGCCAAAACATGCTCCGTAGTATGCACCCGTGCTCCATTGGCTTCTAACGTCGTTCCTCTATCAGTAGAAACAACAAGATCTGCATCTGCCTTAATAATAGGCTGTTCATCCAGATCAACGCGTTGAAATTTATAGCCATGATTTTCTGCTGCGGGGCAGATTTCTAGTGTAACTTTCTCTCCAGTATGGAGTCCAACACCAATTAATTTTATTGCACTTTTAAGCGTTCTCTGCTTTTCAGCCATTTGTTTGCTCTTTAGTTAGTAGTTTGACTTTTTGCTCTAATTCTGCAATTTTAGTCAAAATAAATGGTAATTTTCTAAAGCCGAAATAAGATTTTTTGAAATCATCAATCTCAATGGCAGGAGAGCCCATGACAGTTTCCCCCTTTTTGATGGAAGAAGGTACACCAGATTGCGCAACAATTTTAGTCCCATCTGCAATTGAAAGATGTCCAGAGATACCTGCTTGACCTCCAATCATTACATTTTCGCCAATTTTTGCTGATCCGGCGATTCCTACCTGAGCAGCCATTGCGGTGTTTTTACCAACATCCACATTGTGAGCAATTTGACAAAGGTTATCTACTTTCACTCCTTTACGCAGGTATGTTGAGCCCATTGTAGCGCGATCTATTGTGGTATTTGAGCCCACTTCAACATTATCTTCAAGAATAACGTTTCCAATTTGCGGTACTTTTTGGTATTCACCATTTTCATCTGGGGCAAAACCAAAACCATCTGCACCTATCACTACACCCGCATGGATAATACAGTTATTTCCTACTTTACAATGTGCATAAATTGACGCTCCAGGATGCACAATCGTATTATGGCCAATTTCTACATTTTCACCAATGTAAGCATTCGGATAGATGACAACATTATCTCCAATTTTTGCCCCATCACCAATGTATGCAAAGGCGCCCAAATAAATATTCTGACCAATTATTGCCGACTCGGAGATGAAAGAAGGTTGTTCAATTTTTGGCTGTTTCTTCGACATTTGGTCGTACAGTTGCAAAAGCTTGGCAAAACTAGCGTAGGCATCCTCCACTTTTACCAATGTCAAACTAGATGGCAATTCTCTCTGTGCAACAAAAGATTTACTTACGATGCAAATCGTTGAGCGTGTTGAATAAATGTGTTCCTCATATTTTGGATTGGCTAAAAAAGATAGCATTCTTGCTTCTCCCTCTTCAATTTTTGCTAATCCAGTAACGATTGCATTTGTGTCGCCCTGAATTTCGCCGTTTAACAATCCGGCAATTTGTTCTGCTGAAAATTCCATTCCTTAATAATAGTAAAATTGTCATATTTGAAATGATTTGGAGCGCCCAAAATCAATCAACTAATTTATTTGCATTCGCTTTCGTACGGTAAAACGAAGCTAGAAATATTGATCTTGTTTTTGTACCAAATTGACTTTGATCCAATCAAATTTCCTTTTTTGTCTTTGAACTCGAAATAATGCTCTGGCTTCGGACTCATTGACAACTGTGACTTTTGAAAATCGATTTGTACAAATTGTTTCCAGTTTTGAAACAACTTTGAGTTGTTTTCGAATTTCATTTCCTTCAATTGACAAGATAACGAAGCTAATGTATCAACGAAAATCAAGTTCTTTTCGTTGGGAAAACGAAGTACATTTCCTTTCCCTTCTTTCGTATTGTACACTTTATGTGCATTTTTAGCACTCAAATTAACCTCACAGATGAAACTTTCCTCTGGAAGAGTAAAAAATAGTTTGATGGATTTTTCGTTTTTTTCGAAATCAACTTGATACACCTTCAGTTTCCCATGTTTTTTACTTTCTCCGAAATCAACTGATCCATTATTTAGTGCGTTGACAATATCTTTTTTCGTTAAATTCTTGTCTTTAAGAACAACATTCTCATCTTCTGAAATAACTAAAACACGCTCTAGAATGCTATTTTTCACTCTATTTGAAGGTAACCAAGAGCATCCACGATTTTGGAAAAAGAAAAAAACAAACACCATTCCGATACCAAAACCGATTCCATAGTATTTAAGTCGACGAAGAAAAGAATCCATGGTGCAAATGTACAAAACGATTGTCGATTTCAGATTTACGATGCACGATTTTTTAGAACTGCTAGCTGAGTTTATAGCAGACACTACTTTAAAACAAAAAAGTCCTCACTTGCATGAGGACTTTAATCTTCCTAACTTAAAAATTATCTTTTCACAAAGCGAACAAATTGATTCGTTGAGTTTCCGTTTAATAAACTGACAACATAAACTCCAGGAGTCAAATTTTCGATATCAACGGTGTATAATTTACCTGCTTTTTCGTCGTAAACAATTTTGCGAACTTCTTTGCCTTGCATGTCGGTAAATACAATCGATGTTGATGCATCAACATCTCCGTGCACAACTATGTTCACTTGACTTGAAGCAGGGTTCGGGAATAATTCCATTCCAATGGCACCGCCAGCACAAGTTGCTGTTGTTGGACTGTACGTTTTCAATGCACCATCATTATCAAATTGATTCAAGCGGTAATAGATTACATTTTGTGCTCTCACAATAATTGCATCATCCACTAAATTGTAGATTAAAGGTGTGTTTGAATTACCCGCTGCTTGAACTGTTCCAATAGCTTCCCACTCTACACCATCTAACGATCGATCTACCACAAAATGCGATGAATTATGCTCAGAAGCTGTGGACCAACTTACATTTACCTCGTTTGCTTCATCATTACACAATGCAGTGAATGAGGTAAGTTCGATAGGTAGTGGGTTTACATTAGAAGATCCAATTAAAAAATAACTGAACCCACTCATGCCGGTGCGGGAAATTGTACCTGCTGTAGGGCCACCAGTGACAGTTCCATGTGTACCATCAGCTATCCAATTTGTATGTGGATCCGGTGATTTGATAATTCGTAGTAGCGAGGGATCATTTACAATTCCAATACCGTCTCTTTGCAACGTAAGTGAATAAGTCCCACCGCTTAAACCTCCTCCAGGATTTATTTCCCAGTATCCTTCATTCATTAAATTATCCACGTCAACTCCTGAATCATTAAATATGGGTAATCCATTATAGTATGAAAGTGATGTTTCTACAAATCTTCCCTCAATCCACCCTCCTGTTGTAGGAGCACTTGTAAACTGCAAAGTTGCTTGTCTCCAATAAATAGAAGGCATCGCTCCTAGCGGAAAGTTGCCTTCAGCAGCTGTATTGGTTGAAGTTGTGAAATAACGTCGAAAGAAACTAGGTCCCGCTATCCAGCCACCACTCGGGAAAGAGTGGTTCAGTATTCCAATGAAAGTCGGAGATCCCAAAATTAATCGATCATTCAACCAGAAGTTGGAATTCATATTGAGGGTATTACTTACCGTAGTTACTTGATTAATATCTAAATATCCTCCACCAAGATTATTGCTTAATATATCAAAAGTGGTTGGAGTACTTCCCCCAATCACACGAACAAAATTAGCACTCGTTGGAAATATTACATTGGAATTGGTGCTAGCAGTTAAATTGGGTGCACTGGCCGAATTGTTATAAAAAGATCCATTCACATTTAAGATAGCTGCTCCATTCAAGTTAAGTCTACCTCCTGCTCGCAACGTTACATTATTTGCGTTTCCAGATGTTGATATTGTTGCAATATTAGTAACACATGCTCCAAGTTGGTCAATAAATACATTATCGTTGGGTCCAGGTTGGGTCGCAGTAGTATTAAATGCTGAACCATCAAATACAAGCCAATTGGAGGCAGCGGTCCAATCATTTGAAATTGAACCCTTCCAAACATAATCTCCAGCAATAAGACCTCCTGATAATGGTGATTCAACGGTTATAGTTCCAGTAGTTGACGCTGGTGGACAACCACCTATTGTTGTAACAGTATAGTTAAAAGTACCACTAGCAATTGGCGTACCTGAGATTGTAGCGACGTTTCCAGCCCAAGCACCTGTAACACCAGCAGGTAATCCTGCGAAGGTTGCTCCTGTTGCACCTGTTGTTGCTAGCGTAATTGACGTAATTGCCGAGTTGATACAAGTCGTTCTATTGATACCTGCAGCAATTGTATTTAATGGAGTAACAGTAATAGTACCCGTTGCAGTTGCTGGTGGACAACCACCTGTTGTAGTTACCGTGTAGTTAAAAGTACCACTTGCTGTTGGAGTTCCAGAGATTGTTACAACATTTCCAGCCCAAGCACCTGTAACACCAGCAGGTAATCCTGCGAAGGTTGCTCCTGTTGCACCTGTTGTTGCTAGCGTAATTGACGTAATTGCCGAGTTGATACAAGTCGTTCTATTGATACCTGCAGCAATTGTATTTAATGGAGTAACAGTAATAGTACCCGTTGCAGTTGCTGGTGGACAACCACCTGTTGTAGTTACCGTGTAGTTAAAAGTACCACTTGCTGTTGGAGTTCCAGAGATTGTTACAACATTTCCAGCCCAAGCACCTGTAACACCAGCAGGTAATCCTGCGAAGGTTGCTCCTGTTGCACCTGTTGTTGCTAGCGTAATTGACGTAATTGGCGAGTTGATACAAGTCGTTCTATTGATACCTGCAGCAATAGTGTTTGCAGGATTAACAGTTATTAAAACACTTGCACAAGCAGTGGTTGAACATTGCCCTACTCTTCTAACAAAATAGTTTGTCGTTGCTGCAGGTGAAACGTTTAGGGTGGCTCCAGTTCCCGCAGCAGTTCCTCCACAAGACCCAGTAAACCATTGATTAGTAATTGCAGTTGAGCCTGCATTTGCAGTACCTCCCACAGGGGTCAAAGTCGTTGAACCGCCAATACAAATTGGATTAGCTGATGCTGTGATTGATGTAGGAGCAGTTATGGTTTCATATGTTACAGTAACAGTGTAACCCCATCTTGCCCTATAAAAATCTCCATCTGCAGACCAAATTTCTGTCCACCAAGTTTTATTAGGATTTTGACAGTTCCAAGTTGCTATATTTCCACCACATGTGTACAAACCTGTCACTCCATCATCGAAACCAAAAATATGATAAGTTCCACAAAACCCTGTATAAGTTGTCCAGCAACAATATTGAAGCAACGTAACATTCATTGCTAAATTAACATTGGTGATTGCGGAACCAGCAGGTGCACCAGCAGTAGCAACTCCAGCGGGCCCATAAGGAACTTGATAATCAAAGTAAAATCCCGTAGTAATTGTTGCTACAGTTGCAGTCAAAGTTGGGTCAACTAAAATCGGGAAAACTCTATTTTCATCCAGTAGATACGACATTTTCACCTTTGTCAGGATAACATACTTTCTATCCAGTGCAATTAATTCGTAAAGAATATTATCACTTGCAACCATTGAATCACAGCTACTTTGCTTCTTTTTTCTAACACTTTTTGTGGTATAATTTGATAGTTCTAATGCTGACTTTTCCCCATTCAATGGCTCTAACTTGTCACCAGAAATTTTTGAATCAAAAACCATGGGTGTTTCATACCCAACAACTACATTATTTGCTTTATCAATCAAAAAAATGGCTCCATTTTCTAATTTTGCAGTCCAACCTTGTGGCAAATTAAACTCTTCAGAAAAAACCAAATATTGAGCATTGCTATACAGTTGATCTAAAGCATTTTTATCACGAATGATGTAATCTAATTTACGTTTTCCACCACTTTGACTTATTTTAAGATCAATGAATTCACCATATACCTTGGAATAAGTCAAACAATTCTTATCAGCTAACCCACCTGAATTTGCAATCGATTGCTCCCCAACTTTAGTTCCATTCAACTCATAATACATAGAAGCATTTCGCATCTCATACAATTCTTGACCGTTTATAATAGTTTTAAATCCATTTTGAATATTCTCAGGATAAAAACTTTGAAAAAGATTACTTCTATTGGAATATTTGTAAAGTCCATTTGGCTCTTCAACAATGGAATTGAAAATTGTATTCCACTTACCGTTTTCAAAATAATTGATTGGCTCAGATGAAACAAACATATCAACTTGCCCATCAGGTCTTAAAAAATGTTTTTCGTTGCTCCCTCTTCGATCTTCAACTTCACATTTTAAGTCATAATTCCCAAAAGATTCTGCCTTCCAATATTTTTCATTTTTTTCAGAATTGTTCTCTTTTGTTTCTTGAGCTAAAAACAATGAACCGCTTAATGAAATCAGAGAGAATAAAAATGTACTAATACTTTTCATATTTTACTTTAGGTTAAGTGCTGAGTAACAGTAAATTTAGCACTAAAATTGCTTACTTAAAAAGTTAAACTTATTTAAAATGAAACATCTAGCTTATTTGTGAATATTTTAACAAAAAAATTAAATTTAATGGAATTTTAACTTTTTTAATGGCTTTGGTGCAATTCTACTTCCTGAAATCAAACTGCAACCATTTTGGTATCATACTACCACCCTTGCTCCTTCAGATGCTTGTCTAAAGTCGCGTTTTTTGTTTTATCTTTACCATATGCAACGCATTCTGATCATTCAAACGGCTTTTCTAGGCGATGTAATTTTAGCAACGCCTGTTGTTTCAGAATTGAAGCGTCTATTTCCAGATGCAAAAGTTGATTTTTTAGTAAAAAAAGGGAATGAATCTTTGCTTGAAAATAATCCGCATTTAAACGAGGTTTTTGTTTTTGATAAATCAAAAGGGAAATGGTTATCCATGTGGAGATTGATTCAAATTTTCAGAGCAAAAAAGTATGATTTGGTGATCAATTTGCATCGTTTTGGAAGTTCAGGTTTCATCACAGCACTTTCTGGCGCGAAGAAAAAATATGGCTTCAAAAAGAATCCCTTTTCATTTACCTTTTCTAAAAAATTTGACCACAAAATTGGAAATGGAGAGCACGAGGTCAGTAGAAATTTATCAGTTATTGCTGAGTTTGGAGCTACAAAAATGATTCAACCTCAATTGTACCCATCACTTGAGCATAAAAACAAAGTAGATGCACTAGCGTTAAGCAATTACTTTTGCTTTGCCCCGGCTAGCGTGTGGTTTACAAAGCAACTCCCTAAACATAAATGGATTGAATTGATATCGATTAAAGCCAAAAAAGGACAAATTGTCCTGCTTGGTGGTAAAGAAGATGTTGCTTTTTGTCAAGAAATTATTGATCAGAGCGGAATTGAAGCAAAAAATCTTGCTGGAAAATTGAACTTATTGGAATCAGCGTATTTGATGTCAAAAGCAAAGATGAATTTTGTGAACGATTCTGGCCCTTTGCACTTGGCATCTTCAATGAATGCTCCAGTGACTGCTTTTTTCTGTTCTACGATTCCAGAATTTGGTTTTGGCCCGCTTTCTGATGATTCTACTGTTTTACAAACAACTGAAAAATTAGATTGTAGACCTTGCGGTTTGCATGGGTATAGGGCTTGTCCGATGGGGCATTTTAAATGTGGGGAGGTTGATTTGGAGGGATGTTGATTTTGTTTCAACACAGAGTGACAGAGGAACGGAGTACACTGAGAGAATCAGCTTGGCGTACTTGGCGTAAAACTTTGCGTGACTTCGCGGTTAAGCCTTTTTTTCAGCACAGAGTGACAATGGAACGGAGTACACTGAGAGAATCAGCTTGGCGTGCTTTTTATGCTGAGCTAAGTCGAAGTAGGGGTAAAACTTTGCGTGACTTCGAGGTTAAGCCTTTATTTTTCAACTCTTCCTTGTCAGGACTTAATCTTCATCTCCATAACGTAGTCATTCATGAAGTATCCATTTCCAATATCAATATCTTCTTCTTTCACAATCTCAAATCCGTATTTTGAGTAAAAATTTGTGGCTTTGTTGAAACGATTTACATTCAGTAGCAATTGATTACATTGATCTTCAATAGCTATTTTTTTCATTTCGTTTAAAAGTAGCACTCCAATTCCCTTTCCTTGTGTTTGAGGTAATACATACAATTTGTGAATCTTAACTGTTTTTTGAATAGGAAAGTTAAGCTCTATTCCAGCAAATCCGAGTGGGGTGTTTCCTTCAAAAGCAATCAGGAATTGGTGTCCATTGCTCAATTGTCGACTTAACACTTCAGTAGAGTACATCATTTTCAGCATGTAGTCTATTTGACTTTCACTTAGAATTTCAGCAAAAGTGGAAGGCCAAGTTTTAGCGGCAATTTCTTGCACTAAATGTAGTTCATCATTACCAATCCGTCGAATTGTTATTTCCATAGCGCTAAAATAAAGCAAAAAAAATAAGGCTGGAATCCAACCTTATTCGTTAATAATCAAGTATTTCTATTTCCCTCCTTTTATCGTTGGAGAAGAAATTACTTTAGGTTTGGGCGCAACCGGCGTCGGTGCACTTGGTATTGAAGTCTCTGGCTTTGGCTTCTGTTCTATCTGAATGCTTGGTTTTGTTGTTGGCTTTTCGGGTGCTGGTTTGGAAATTATGACAGGTTTCGCTGCAGGTTCTTTTTCTTCATTAACTACCTGCGTAGGTTTAGTACTTGGCACTGCTTCCACCTCCTTACTTGGCTCATTAGTTACCGGCACTTGCTCCTTAGATGGCTTTTTACCACTTGGTTCTTCCAATAAATCGGGACGAATTGAAGGCTTTGGCGCATCTCCTTTCGTTCCTTGAATTGGTTTTACTGTCATTGGTAAAGGCTGCGGTGTAGGTTTTGGATTTGCATTCACTATTGCCCTGTCCAAAGGTTTTGGCACATAATTAACTGTCGGGTCACTAATCGTTGGTCGCGGACTTGGAGGTAACGCAATATACGCTTGATCAAAAATACATCCTCTCATTTCAATTTCTGAAACGCCTCTATCTCTACAATTTTGACGAGCAGTTGATTGCTGATTTGGAGACAAGTCATCCAAAGTAACATGTACCATCGGAAAACGCTCATCGGTAAATGAAAGTGTATTTCTACCACCACAATAATCAAAAAGTGATGCCTCCTGTGTAATGCGATGTTGGCGACCAAAATCCCTCGCTAAGAAAGCTAAATACTCTTTTTCGGCAATGTTTGTTCCTCTATTTGCACTTTGGTTACCAAAAGTTGAAAATGCCAACATTGGTGGGGTTCTCATTCCATTTACATCAAAATCATCTGAGCCACGTCCGTTTGCATTGCCTAGCAATCCGTAATACGAGTTCACACAAGGATATACTTCTACTGTGCAATTAATAAAGCCATTGCCATTTCCTTGTTGACTTACACCAGCTACTAGTTTTTCACCTGTTGGCCACGTAATGGTATAATTAGAGCCCGATCTAGCAATGGTTCCGCCTCTACTTAAAAAATAGGTCGTTCCATTCTCAATTTCAACAGATACGCTGTTAATTATTACGGGACTGTTTGATCTGCTCATTGCTCCACCACAATTTGCAGGATTATCATCTACATAAATACCTACTCGATCTCCACCAATATTCATTGCAACAGCCATATTGAGCGAAAAATTCTCGCTCACAGCTTTTTGTCTTGTTTGAATAAGGAAATCGCTATTTGTTGAACCTGCCAACACAAATTCTCCTACAGTTTGAAATGAATAACTTTCACCATCAAAGGACACCAAATGTGGATCACCATAACTTCTACCACTCGTAGGTTTACAATTTGCCACTTGAACTACTTGATTTAAACGCTCCCATTCTCGAGCATTCACGTTTTCTTGTCCTGAGGCAATTCGTTGTTTCAATGCATAATCAGAAATAAAATCACGGTAGCGATTAGGCACTACTTTATACATTTCAGTTGGCGTGAAATTTTCTGGAAAAGTACGATCAGGAATTTGTTTTCCACGCATCATAGAATCCATGCTATTCGCAAGCCAAGCACCTCGAATCTGATCCCAAGCAACTAATTCTGTTTTAATAGGTTGAAAATCTTTAGAAAGACGATCTTGTGCTACAACTACTGCAGAAAATCCTAAAGAAAGGGCAAGTAAAAGGTATATTCTTTTCATACTAAAATGAATTAATTATTGTCTAAAGTAAAGATACAATTTTTTTTTTCGGACAAAATAGTTTAACTTTACGTTAACAAGTTAATGGTATGCAAACAGCAATAACGGAAGGTGTTATTATTCGAGTAAAACCTACATTTCGAGCAGATTTATCAGATATTACTCACCATCGTTTTTTCTTTAATTATTCAATTGAAATTAAGAATACAAATCACTTTCCAGTGCAATTATTGCATAGAGATTGGTTTATTTTCGATTCATTGAATGAGTCTGATTTTGTAAGTGGCGAAGGGGTAATTGGGGTGCAACCAGTGCTTGATGTTGACCAGGAGTTTTCCTATACCAGCGGATGTGAATTGTATTCGGAACTGGGCGCTATGAATGGCTTTTATACCTTTAAAAATTTGTTGACAAGTGAATTTTTTCAGGTACACATTCCGAAATTTGTATTGGAATTTCCTCCTAAATTGAATTAGCAAGCAATTGGTCAAATAAAAAAAATCACAAATACACTAGTTAAATAAATCAACACTACTAGTTTTCGCTAGTATTCAGTAAAAGAAAATTCCAGTATTTAATGTGATTTCAACACTATAAAAATAGCTACTCGCCAGCAAGTTCATTTTTTTTTCTTCTGGACCTCAGCAAGACTATACCAAGAATTGAAATGGCTAAAAATCCAACAGCAGCGTACACCATTTTCCATTTAGTTCGATTGAATTGCTCCATTCTTTGAAATCTCGCTTCACCCTCCAAGGATTTACGATCTTGTTCTAATTGGTCGATCGTGACTAAAACTTCATTTTCCTCCATGTTTTTATTCGATTGGTCGGTGTAAAACAGCTCTTGAAGTTTAATGTATTGCTCGTATAAGGGCACCACTTTATTATTATCACCCGTGGCTTTATGAACTTCTATCATGGCCATCATTGCATCCATCTCTTCTCGTTTCAGGTTTTTTTGCTTTGCAAAATCTAAACTTATCTGATAATACTCAAGCGCTTTGGAATACTCCTTTAGTTCATGATAAAGTCCTCCTATGTTAAAAAAGGATTCCGCTATAAATCGTGCATTACCTACTTCTTGTCTCAATTTGAGTGCTTGCTGAAATAAAATTAACGATGAGTCTGATTTGTTCTCGCGAAAGTAAACAATGGCTAAATTATTCAAGGCGTGCGCCATTTGGTTCTTCGACTTCGAGCGTTTTCCAAAATCGACACTTTTTTGGTAATACTCGGTTGCCAGAGGAATTTTCCCCTCTTCTTCTGCGATTCGCCCAAGTAAGGAATAGGCACTTCCAACAGACTCTAATCTCCCTAACTTTAAGCATTCACCTTTGTAATGCAATAAATATGCACTCGCCTTTTTGAAACTTTTCATTTGAATGTAGGCTTGTGCTAAATTTATTTCCGCCATGAATTTGGCAGTCTTATCATCGCTTTCTTGACCAGCTTTCAAGGACTGTAGATAGAAATTTTCTGCTTTAATGGGTTGACCGCTGTTCAAATATCCATTCCCAATTTCACTTAAAATTTCTGTTTCAATGGTTTTATCGCCAGTTTTTCTAAAAAAAGAAAGGGCATCTTTGAGATAAGTCAAGCCCTTTTCTGGTTCGCCTGATCGAATTAAACTAGATCCCAGTGCTCTTTTTCCAATTGCAATTGCAGGGAGATTATTTGCTTCGTTACCAAGAACTATCAATTCAATGGCTACTTGTCGGAGTGTATCGATGTTGCTTTGATGCATTTTGTCCCACAACTTATTTCCTAATACAGCTTTTCGATCTAAATTCTTTTCATTGTAAAAAGCACTTAATTCTGTCGACATTTGTGCAAACCCCTTCGCCGAAATAAAAAGGCAAACAGCAGCTATCTTGAAAAAAGTGACAAAGGAATTCATGTGTAGCAAAAGTTTCAATTGCAAGGATAAGGAACAATCGTTACTTTTGCAAGACAAAAAACTATATTATGGCAAATGCATTTTTCAATGTTCCAATAGCAACAAACGAACCAGTAAAGCCTTATGCTCCGGGTTCAGTAGAACGAACAAACCTATTAAATACCTACCACCAATTAGCGTCTCAAGCTCCAATCGATATTCCGCTGTACATCAATGGGAAGGAAGTTAGAACTTCCAAAAAAACCGCGATTACACCTCCACATGATCACCAAAAAGTAATAGGTTACCACAATGTGGGGGATGCCAGTCACGTTTCTGCGGCAATCGATGCTGCTTTGAATGCAAAAGACGCATGGGCTGCTTTGCCATGGGAAGATCGAGCTGCGATTTTTTTGAAAGCCGCAGACCTTTTAGCTGGACCATTTAGAGATCGCATGAATGCTGCCACGATGTTAGCGCAATCAAAGAATGTAATGCAAACGGAAATAGATGCAGCATGCGAGTTGATTGACTTTTTCAGATTCAATGTGCAATACATGACACAAATCTATAAAGATCAACCCGAATCTTTGCCAGGTATGTGGAATCGACTAGAATACCGTCCATTGGAAGGTTTTGTTTTTGCATTGACACCTTTTAACTTTACGTCAATTGCTGCAAATCTATGCGCTGCTCCTGCAATGATGGGCAATGTAATCGTTTGGAAACCCGCGGATTCACAAATATATTCAGCACAAGTAATCATGGATTTATTTAAAGCTGCTGGTGTTCCAGATGGCGTTATTAACATGATTACTGTCGATGGTCCAACAGCAGGTGAAGTAATTTTCAAACACAAACTTTTTGCTGGATTGCATTTTACTGGTTCAACTTCTGTGTTTAGACATTTATGGAAAACAATTGCACTAAATTTAGACGGATACAAATCGTACCCACGAATAGTTGGAGAAACAGGAGGAAAAGACTTCATCATGGTGCATTCATCAGCAAATGATGCAGAAGTAGCAACTGCAATGTCGCGGGGGGCTTTTGAATTCCAAGGACAGAAATGTTCAGCGGCATCGAGAGCGTACATTCCTTCTAATTTATGGCCTGACGTAAAACGTATCTTTGTAGAGCAAGTGAAATCATTTAAAGTTGGTTCACCAGAAGACACCAGTAATTTTGTGAATGCAGTCATTGACAAAAGAGCATTTGAAAAAATTACAGGCTATATCGATTATTGCAAGACACAAGCAGATGCTGAAATTATTACAGGTGGAAATTACGATGGATCGAAAGGATATTTTATTGAACCAACAACTGTTGTGACAACCAATCCAAAATTCAGAACCATGGTGGAAGAAATCTTTGGTCCGGTATTGACAGTTTATGTATACGACGAAAATAAATTTGAAGAAACGCTAACGCTTTTGGATGAAACATCTGAATACGCATTGACTGGTTCAATCATTTCAAATGATCGCTATGCAATTAATCTTGCGACAAAAAAATTAGAGAACGCCGCAGGAAACTTTTATATTAATGATAAACCCACAGGTGCTGTTGTTGGTCAACAACCATTTGGTGGAGCAAGAGGTTCTGGTACAAATGATAAGGCAGGAGCTTCAATGAATTTATTGCGTTGGGTAGCTGCTCGCACAATTAAGGAAACATTCGTTCCACCGACAGATTATAAATATCCATTTTTAGGGTAGTCCTATTCAAACAACATATCAACAAAAAAGGCAGCGAAAAATTTTCACTGCCTTTTTTGTTGTCTGTAATTATATTGAATTATTCTACTTCTTTTGTAGAATGATCATCTGAACTATCCTTTCCCTGCAACGCTTCTTCGAAATTCCATTCGTTTAATTTACTATGGCGTCTTGAATAAAGGAAGTAAACAACTATTCCAATCGCTAACCAGCCTAAAGACAATAATTGTGCATCTACACTTAGATTCCACATTAAATAAACATTGATTAAAATTCCACAAACAGCAATTAATGGCAAAAATGGCACTCTAAACGTTCGAGGTAAATTAGGTTGTTTAACACGCAATACCCAAACAGCAATGCACACCATCATGAAGGCAAACAAGGTTCCGAAACTTGTCATATCTGCTAATTTATTGATCGGAGTGAAAGCAGCAACTGTAGCAATCAAAATTCCTAAAATCCATAAATTACGTGTTGGAGTTCCTGACAATGGGTTGATTCTTGAAAATACTTTAGGAATTAAACCATCTTTCGACATTCCCAAGAAAATACGAGATTGTCCCATGATCATTACCATCAATACAGAAACTAAACCAATGGTAGCAGCAATCGTGATAACGTAACTTGCCCATTTCTGTCCAGCAATATCGAAGGCATACGCTACTGGAGCTTTAATTGCATCTGGATATTTTCCTAGTGGATTAAAATCTTGGTAATTCATCATCCCCGTTAGTACAAGTGAAACGAGAATGTACAAAAAGGTACAAATCAATAATGAAGCGACGATAGCAAAAGGGACATCTTTCTTCGGATTAATTGCCTCACCAGCTTGCGTAGAAACGGCATCAAAACCAACGTACGCAAAGAAAATAGCTGCAGCTCCAGAAACAATTCCCGTAACTCCATACGCACTATGCGTAGTTCCTTCGTGTGTGATCTGTTTTACTGCTGGAATGAAAGGTGTCCAGTTAGCCATATCTATAAAGAACAAACCTGCAATTATCACAAATAATACTGCTGCCACTTTAAGAATTACGATAAAATTATTTGCTTTTGCCGCTCCTTTTGTCCCACGAACTAAAATCGAGATCACCAAAATAACAATTAAAAAGGCAGGTAAATTCATTGAAAATCCTGATCCAGTGTAACTTCCAGGATCTGAAGTGAGCCAAGTAGGAAGTTCAATTCCGAACATTTTGAGCAATTTATTAAAGTAGCCGGACCAGGAAACGGCGACTGTCATGGATCCCATCGCGTATTCGAGAACGAGTCCCCAACCGATAATCCACGCCAATAACTCACCAATTGTTCCATAAGCATAGGCATAAGCAGAACCTTCAACAGGTAAAATTGCTGCGAATTCTGAATAACAAAGTGCTGCAAAAACACAAGCGATCCCTGCAATAACGAATGAAAGCGAAAGTGCTGGACCTGCATGGTAGTATGCCCCAGTTCCAGTTAATACAAAAATTCCTCCTCCGATAATGGCTCCAACACCAATTGCTGTTAAACTCCATTTTCCGAGAACTCGTTTAAGTTCACTTTTTTTCATGTCAGCCTCAAATGCTGATATAGGTTTTTTGCGCCAAACGCTGCTATTTGCCATCTTTTAATTTTTTTAGAACGCTAATATATTAAGAAATCGGGAAATTAAGATAAATTAACAATAGGACTTTTTGACAATTGACTGATTGTCTAGTTGACTTTATGAATATTCACATGGTGACGGACCGCCAATTGAAGTTTTGAAATTTCTTTGCAGCGTAAAAATCTTACTTGAGACACTTGAAATAATCAAAGGGCTCGAGACATTCTTTGCATTGATAGTGCGCTTTGCAGGCTGTGCTTCCAAATTGACTCACCAATCGAGTGTTTTTAGACCCACACTGTGGACACCCCACTTTCACAGGTTCAGCAAACAACACACTTTTATCAGGTTCATTCTCTGGAGGCGCAATTCCAAACTCCAGAAGCGCTTTCTTACCTTTTTCAGTAATCCAGTCGGTAGTCCATGCTGGTGATAAAACTAATTCTACTTCCGCATGCTGGATATTACTTTCCTTTAATTTTTCGATGATTTGTTGTTCAATGATTTGCATGGCCGGACAGCCAGAATACGTTGGTGTAATTGTAATGTTCACCTTATCTTCTCCTACTTCAATCTTGCGAATGACTCCTAAATCAACAACAGACAAAACTGGAATTTCGGGATCAAACACCCCCTCCAACAATTGCCATATTTCTTGCTCGTTTACCATTCCATTCCTGGGTAGGCACGTTGCATGTATTGCATTTCAGCTAAAAGAAAGCCCATGTGCTCTGAATGAAGTCCTTTACGACCACCTTCAAATTGCCAATTATTTGTGGGGATTGTCAATTTTGCCCGTTCAAAAACTTGTTCAACCGTAAGCTTCCATTGTAACTGAATTTTATTCAAATCCACTCCTACTCCACTTTCAAGTAAAGCCACATCAACTGCATCATTGTAAAACAATTCCTTTGTGTAGCGCCATAATTTATCTAAGGCACCTTGAACGCGCTCATGCGATTCAACTGTGCCATCTCCGAGGCGAATTATCCATTCAGAAGAGTGCTTTAGATGATATTTCGTTTCCTTGAGTGATTTTGCTGCAATTGCTGACAATTGCTCATCTTTACTGAATTGTAAGGACTCAAAAAATGGTGTTCTAAAAGCATCAAACAAAAATTGGCGCATCATGGTCACTCCAAAATCGCCATTTAACTGCTCCACCAAAAGGCAATTTTTATAGTCGCGCTCGAAGCGAAGGAATGCTATTTCATCCGCAGTGCGACCTTTACCTTCTACTTTTGCAGCATATTCTAGTAAATTGGTAGCTTGTCCAATCAAGTCAAGTGCAATATTTGTCATTGCGATGTCTTCCTCCAAAATTGGCCCATGTCCGCACCATTCAGAAAGTCGTTGGCCTAAAATTAAGCTATCATCACCCATTCTCACTATATATTCAAATAAATTGGACGTAGGACTGTTCGACATAGGACTATTAGATTGATTTGACATATTTTAGGCTTTTAATAACTTCTTAAATGCATTAATTTTCTTTTGCAATGAATTTAAGAATGCTATACTATTTTGATTATCACATTTTTAAATTCAGTCTTTCAGTTTTTTGTCTAATTGTCATTTGTACAACTAACTACATGTGCGAAATTCCGTCTGGAACATCATAAAAAGTGGGGTGGCGATACACTTTTGAATCCGAAGGATCAAAAAGACTGTCTGCTTCTTGCGGATCTGAGGCAAAAACATTCATCGATTCAACTACCCAAATACTGATTCCTTCAGAACGACGCGTATACACATCACGTGCATTACTCACTGCCATTTCAGCGTCTGCAGCGCGCAAAGAACCAACATGTTTGTGATTCAACCCTTGCTTACTTCTAATAAACACTTCCCAAAGAGGCCATTCATTTTTCATTCTAAAACTTTTTATTGTAGATCTATTAATTCTTATGTTTTGCGGCGTACGCTAAAGCTGCTTCCCTCACCCATTCACCGTTCTCTTTCGCACTTCTGCGCGCTTCAATTCGTTCTTTATTACATGGTCCGTTTCCGTTGACCACTTGCCAAAACTCATCCCAATTGATTTCACTGTACTCGTAGTGATTTGTCTGTTCGTTGAACTTTATGTTAGCATCGGGAACCTCTAAGCCAATAAGTTTCACTTGAGGCACCGTTACATCTATAAATTGTTGACGCAATTCGTCATTTGTATTTCGTTTAATTTTCCAGTCCATGGACTGCTGCGTATGCTTCGAGTCTGCATCATTTGGACCAAACATCATAATCGCTGGCCACCAAAATCTATTCAATGCATCTTGCGCCATCGCCTTTTGGGCTTCAGTTCCTGCTGCTAATTGCGCCATGATTTCAAATCCTTGTCGCTGATGAAACGATTCTTCTTTACAAATTTTCACCATTGCCCGAGCGTAGGGTCCGTAAGAGCATCTACACAAAGGCACTTGATTCATTATAGCGGCACCATCTACTAACCATCCAATGGCTCCCATATCTGCCCATGAAAGGGTAGGATAATTAAAAATCGAAGAATATTTTGCTTTCCCAGAATGGAGATCATCAATTGTTTGCTCACGATCGGCACCCAAGGTTTCTGTGGCACTGTATAAATACAAACCATGTCCTGCCTCATCTTGTACTTTTGCTAATAAAACAGCCTTTCTTCGAAGATTTGGAGCTCTTGTAATCCAATTTCCTTCGGGCAACATCCCAACGATTTCAGAATGCGCATGCTGAGAAATTTGGCGAATAAGCGTCTGACGATAATTATCCGGCATCCAATCTTTTGGTTCAATCTTTATTTCTTTGTCGATTTTCTCTTGAAACTTTCTTTCAAGTTCCGCTATATTCAGATTTTCCATATCGCAAAAATTCGTATCAACAAAGTTACTAAAAAAAGGAGCGAATTGTTCTCAATCACACTTAATTTATAATTATTCTTTCAAAGCAAATGACTAATTTTGACCTCTATTGAAATACAGAATGACACCAAAATTTCATACTTTACAAATTGCGGATGTAAGAAGAGAAACGGATGACACTATTTCGCTCGCTTTTTCCATTCCCCACGAACTTCTAGAAGATTACCAATACGAAGCTGGTCAGTACCTAACGCTTCGTGCAACGGTTGATGGTGAAGACATTCGTCGCTCGTATTCTCTTTGTTCTGCACCTTTTGAAAATGAATGGCGTGTTGCTATTAAGCAGGTAGAGCACGGTGCTTTTTCAAGTTTCGCAAACAACAAATTGTCGAAAGGACAAGAATTGCAGGTGATGACTCCGATGGGAAATTTTAAATTCATCCCTGAGCAATCTAAACGTAAATCTATTTTGCTTTTTGCGGCTGGAAGTGGAATTACACCTGTTCTTGCCATCGCTAAAACAATTTTGGAAAAAGAAACGGAGAGTGATGTTACCCTGTTTTATGGGAACAAAGGATTTAATTCAATCATTTTTCGAGAAGAAATTGAAGCAATGAAAAATCGTCACATGAATCGTTTGCGCGTAGTTCATGTGTTATCGAGAGAAAGCTTAGGTAATAAAATACAGAAAGGACGCATTGACAAACAGAAATGCAACGATTTATTCAAAGCATTTCTCCACGATTTAACACCGGATGCTGCTTACATTTGCGGTCCTGAAGATATGATTATGGGGGTGAAAGAGAGTTTGCTCGAAAACGGAATGACGGCAGATCAAATTCATTTCGAACTCTTTACCGCTTCTGGATCAACAACAAAAAAACAAGTAGAAAATACAGGAGCTGTAAAAACGATTGCCGCCAAAATGAAATTAATAGTGGATGGTGATGAAATGGACATCAACTTGTTTTCTGGAGATACCGTATTAGATGCTGCGTTAAATGGTGGTGCTGATTTACCTTTCGCATGCAAAGGTGGCGTTTGTTGCACGTGTAAAGCAAAAGTAGTAAAAGGAAGTGTGGAGATGGATGTAAATTACGCCCTCGAAGCAGACGAAGTGGCGGCAGGATATGTGTTGACTTGTCAGGCTAGACCCACAAGCGAAGAATTAATTATTTCATTTGACGAATAAATAAAAGATGGCATTATTTGGACTTTTCTCAAAAGAAAAAAAAGAAAAAACTCCGAAAGGATTTTACAACGTAACGATTGCAGAAGTGAAATCGTTGACGGATGAGTGCGTGATGATCAGTTTCGACATCCCAAAAAGTGATTCAAGCGATTTCAAATTTAAACCAGGTCAATTCATCGAAATCATGGTGAATATTGATGGCAAGGATGAACGAAGAGATTACTCGATTTGTAGTGGTAAAAATGAAACATTGGCGATTGCTGTGAAATCAGTAAGTGACGGAAATGTTTCGAAGTGGATCAATACGAAAGTGAAAGCTGGACAAGACTTTTTAATTTCAAAACCACATGGTAATTTTGTAGTGGATGACAATTCCAAAAACATTGTTGCAATTGCTGCTGGAAGTGGAATTACGCCTATCATGTCAATTGCAAAAGAAATCGAATCTCGTGGTGGAAACCTTCGCTTGTTTTATGGAAGTCGCACCGTAAAATCAATCATTTTCAAGGAAGAATTGGATGCGCTTTCTAACACTTTTGTTCAGTATTTCATCTCAGGCGAACAAATTGACGGATTTGAAAATGGACGTATCGATAAAAACAGCTTTACGGATTGTATCAAAAATGATTTAAGTATTTTAAAAGCGGATGAGTTTTTAATTTGTGGTCCTGAACAAATGATTTTCGACGCTGTTACTGCCCTTAAATTCTTTGGAGTTCCTGAAAAGAAAATTCATTTCGAATTATTTTCTCCTTCTGATTTATTTGCTCCAAAAGAATCGGAAGCTGGAAACTCATTTCAAGGCATTGCAAAAATTGCTGTCATTCTCGATGGTGAAAAATCGAACTTTGAATTGGAAGGCGATGGCAAAACAATTCTAGACGCTTGCAATAAAGAAGGTATCGATGCTCCGTATAATTGTCGTGGTGGAGTTTGTAGTTCTTGTCGCGCGAAAATAATTTCTGGAAGTGTAATGATGTCAAAAAATTACACCTTGACAGACGAAGAAGTAGCGGAAGGCTATATTTTGACTTGTCAAGCGCACCCAACAAGTAAAGAACTTACCATCTCATTTGATGAGTAAACAAACAATCGTTGTTTTAGGTGCCAGCAGAGGCATTGGAAGAGCGCTCGTTGAGACCTTAGCGAGCAACAGCAAATTGCAAGTTATAGCCTTGGCGCGCAACGAAACAAAAATGAAAGAACAGTTTGCTGCCTTTTCGAATGTAGATTGCTACGAGTTTGATCTCAGTTCCAATGTTCACGCACAAGCAAGCGCTATTTTTTCCAAGTACACTTCGATTGATTTTATGATCAACAATGCTGGCTATTTGGTGAACAAATCATTTGATGAGCTAACACATGAGGATTTCACTTTAAGTTATCAAATTAATGTGATTGGCATCATGGAAGCTGTTCAAGTGGCGAAAGCTCATTTTTCTATCGCTGCTCATATTGTCAACATCAGTTCGATGGGAGGTTTTCAAGGAACGATGAAATTTCCTGGTTTAACAGCCTACTCAACCTCAAAAGCTGCCTTGTGTAGTTTCACCGAATTGTTTGCTGAGGAACATAAGGAAAGTGGTCTAAAAATGAATTGTCTTTGTTTAGGCGCGGTGCAAACAGAAATGTTGGAAGAGGCCTTCCCTGGCTACAAAGCGCCTTTAAGTCCAGAAAAGATGGCAGCATTCATTGCCGATTTCACGCTCAATGCACATCAATGGATGAATGGGAAGATAGTACCGGTGAGTTTGAGTACTCCATGAGAGGTTGGTGGCTTTCAAAAAGAGTAAATCCGATAATTGATAACATTACCCATTATCTATAATTAACATATAGTGGCAATGTAACACAAGACTCCACCTTTTTACCATCAACCATTAAAGCAGGTAACCACGAATTCTTCAATAACACTTGTTGATTAACTTCTTCTAAATTTAGAACTTCAATTTTTATTAGATTTTCATTCTCTATTTTTGTTAATCTTGCATTTCCTAGTGTATCAATTTGTAGAGTAATTAATAGTTTACTAGGTAGTTCGGCAGAACTCTCCTTAAGTTTAGAATACTGAGCTATCTTAGCCAAATAAGAAACTAAACTTTTTTCTTTAAGATTAAAGACAGGTTCCGAAATAAAATTATTAAGTGAATCGCAGTTTTTTTGAGAAAAACTATTTTGACTCAGTAGAACTATTGTTCCCAGAAAAAATAATTTATTCTTTAACCTTTTTTCCAAAATTCTCTTCATTTTCATAGTACGGTGATTTAACTATCCCAGAACCTTCTCCGAACATTTGTTTATTAACCTCTTGTATTAAATAACTAACTTGATTAGGAGTAAGCATATCCATTTTTGAATCTTCGCTATACACTCCAAAAATAGAATAATTCTGTAAATCTGAGTAAAAACAAAAAAGGGCAACCGTTTTTCTCATTTTAAAGTTGCTTGAACATCTTAAAATTAAAAAGGTGAGTAGAACACCCACCTTTTAAAATTATTCATCTAACAAGAAATTTATTGCTTTTCAATGAATTATGTTTCAAGAATTACCACATCCGATAATTGATAACATTACCCTATTTTATTTGCTTTCGATCAGTATTAATCGTAATCGGTTTGTATACTCTGAATTGAGTACGCTACTCCAGACTGATACATTACCAATTAAGGGTGGTAAGAAAAATCTTCAACAAAAACACATAATACAAGATTTATTATAAAACCATAATAAAACCATTTTGATTTAAATTTAGTAAGCAAAATGAACAACCCATTTAAAAAAAAGAAACCTATCAAAACAAAATTAATATCATTTCTTATCATATGAAACTTTGGAGTTTCAAAAAGAAATTGCTCTTTCAATGTAAATTCAACAAACATAAAAAGTACAAAGTGACTTATTTGCAGAAAAATAAACAAAATCAATACTATCTGAATTGTATGTTCTTTATATGCTCTCATATTTAATTATTTAATCCCTGATGCTTTTTTCAATTTTTCAAGGACTCTCCTATTCGCCTTATTACATTTTATAACTGCTGAAGACTTTTCATTTATCAAGTCCAAAATTTGAATAATATCATCTTTACGTAAATCTAAACGAATTTCAATAAGATTAATACTGCTAAACCAAAATCTCAAATTAGGATAAGCTACTACACCTCCACCTTCCAAATTAAAAAAAACTTTTTTTATTGAATTTAATTTTCTTTTTTGAATTCTAAATATTGGCCTAAGAGGGTATCTAATATAAATAAAGTCATTACTTAATTCAACACTTCGAAAGAAAAAAAAGCAAACCAACACACTATAAAAAATTACAAAATATGTAAAGCCAGTTACTTTTCCTTTAAAAAGAAAAATGAGTGAAATAATAGTCAAAAAAGTCATCATAAAAAGATGGAACCGCTTGCCTTTTTGATTATCAATTGAAATTATTCTATTATTTTTCATCATTCCTTTCATTCAAAACTTCATACAAATTTTCTCATAATAAATTCATTCCCTCTTACTGTCCGCTTTTACAATTCGTCAGTATTAAAACTTCGTACTAATCACTCCAAAAATAGAATAATTCTGTAAATCAACATAAAACAAAAAAGGGCGGAATTTCTTCCGCCCTTCTCACAAAATATGTGTTTGATTACATCAAAGCATCTAATTTGTCAGTAAATGTTGCTTTTGGAGCAGCGCCTACTAATTTGTCTTGAATTTCTCCATTCTTTAGGAATAGGATTGTTGGGATATTTCGAACGCCAAACTTTGCAGAAAGCCCCGGATTTTGATCTACGTCAACTTTCCCTACGATTGCTTTTCCTTCGTATTCTCCAGCAATTTCTTCAATGATTGGACCAACCATTCTACAAGGGCCACACCATTGGGCCCAAAAGTCTACTACTACAGGCTTGTCTGAATTCATTACCAATTCTTCGAAGTTTGCGTCTGTAATTTCTAATGCCATAACTATTTGTATTTATTTGTGATTCTTAATTGAGTAGTATAAAAATAACTCAAAATGATTACTATCAATCTTTTTGCCAGCCTTTTTTTTCTGTCAATTTGACATTATTTAGGATTCCTAACCGTCATTTTTTTCATTGTATGCTGATTGTCGGTTTGTAAACTGAAAAAATAATACCCGTCTTCAATACTTTTCGTGTCGAATCGAACAATATGTCCACCAGTTGAAAACTCACCTTCTTTGATCACTTGCATCAATTTCATACTCGCATCCAACAAATTAATTTGCACTGTTCGTGGTTTGCTTGCTGTAAAATAAATTTCAATAATATCGGAAGCAATGTCAGTTTCTAAACTATATAAAACACAAAAATCTTCTTTACTGATGTAATCCTTTCCAAGGTGCCGAATCAATTTTCGGTAAGCAATTACGATAATGAGAATTGACAATGAGCAAATTAGCGACACAATCAATATATTGGGTAGAGTATATTTCATAATTCTATTATAAGGAAATTACGCCTTTAATTTCTGCTGCTTTTTGATATTTTTCGATGATAGAATCCACATCCAACATCATTTCTTTAACGCTCACACTTACATAATTTCCATTTGCCGACTGATGCAAAACAATTTCGCTACTATCGTCGAACATGGCTGAAATGAGTGCCAATTTATGATCATCATTTGGAACGATGAACTTAAACAAGTATACCGCTGGCCATTCTTCCTCTTCCAATTGAAGCTTTAACTTGTCAAAAATCCCTTCTTCCATTCGTTCTCTTTAATTGCGAGCAAAGATAGTCTTTTCCATTCGTTTAAAAAGGTAGGGAATGCCTCTACTTTTGAATTTTTAACATCTGAAAAACAAAGAATCCCCTGTTCTCGCAGTGCTTTAATCTCACTGAGTAATTCCATCGAATCAGCTTCATTTGAAAGCAGCACTGATTCGTCACTTTCAATAGTTAATGGCCACTTTTGTGTGTAAGCTGCTTGTAAATTGAGCAATTGATGTACTACATTTAAAAGATCTGAAGCTGATGTTGCTGATGAAAGTGCTATTTTTAAAGAAGAACGGTCTTTCTCAAATTGTTGAAAAGCATCAATAATAGTGTCTGAAAAATCAAACTTTTGAACTTCAAAATAAGGAGAACTATTCCAGAAATTTAAGGACTCAGCGACTTCTTGTAGCTTTTTTACTTTCAGCAGTTGTCCAGCAAACAATTTAGATATGATTGCTTTGTTTAGAAAAAAGCGTTTGTGCTCAAACAATCGGTCTTCAAGCGCATCTTGAATTTCATCTTGTTCACACTCCATTTCCAAATTCAACCACGTAATTGAATCTTGGTAGGTCATTTTTCCGCTTTACCGCTATTCTTCCGCATCTTTATATTGAGAAACTCAACCAACAATGCATAGACCATGGCAAAATAGATATATCCTTTTGGAATGTGCTGACCGAATGCCTCTGCAATCAAAATAACGCCAATCGTTACCAAGAAAGCAAGTGCAATCATTTTTATTGTAGGACGATTACTGATAAACTCTGAAATTGGACGAGCAAATAACATCATCACTATCATCGAAATAATGACCGCTAAGTAGATTATTGGCATTGGATCATGGTGCGTCTCTTGACGAATTCCGTTGGTCATTCCAATGGCTGTAATCACAGAATCGAAGCTAAAAACGATGTCGACCATTACAATTTGAGCAATGACACCACTCAATTTAGTTTTCTTTTTACGATCATGTCCTTCTTCTTCTCCTTTGACGCTTTTATGCATTTCAATGGTGCTTTTGTAGATCAAAAACAAACCTCCTAGTAGCAAAACCAAACTTTGACCGGTTAAATCAATTCCAAAAACAGTGAAAAGTGGCTTTGTCATACTCATTATCCAAGCCACAAAAGCTAATAAAATCAAACGAACAAGTAATGCCAATCCAAGTCCTAGATTTCTTGCATAGCGTTTTTCTGTTTTCTCTAGATTATCGGTAATAATACTAATGAAAATGATGTTATCAATTCCTAAAACAATTTCTAAAAGGGAAAGAATGACCAAATAAAAAAGGCCATCCAACGTAAACAATATTCCTAAATCCATAGTGCGAAATTAATAAAAAAGTGCTTGTTTAATGGTAGTTATTGAGCTAACTTTTTGAAAAAATCTTTCAAGACGAGATCATTTTTCTCCCTTGGGGTGATAATCTCAATTAGTTTTGGACGATTGTTTTCAGAAAAGGCATAAAAATCAGCCATGCATTGCTCCAAACTCTCCAAATCTTCCACTTTTAGGTAATTCACATCAAATGCTGCACAAATTTCTTTTGCTTCAAATTGATGCTGCGCTTCAAAAAACTCAGCTGACTGCTTGCTTTCCAAAGGTCCAGGAATAAATCGGAAAATACCCCCACCTCCATTGTTGATTAATATAATTCTAAAATTATTCCCCAAATAATGATTCCACAAAGCATTACTGTCGTAGAAAAAAGAAATATCGCCAGTAATGAGGACGTTTAATTGGTCTTTCGACACAAATGCCGCTCCAGCAGCAGTACTTGTGCTTCCATCAATACCACTTGTGCCTCTATTCGAACGATATTGAATTGTTGGAATTGGATCAAATAGCTGACAATAGCGCACCACTGAGCTGTTTGCCATGTGTAAATTAGTGTTATCGGGGACAAAATCCAGTAATGATTCAAAAACTTTTAAATCTGAAAACTCCGTTTTTCCTAAAAAAAGACTCATTTTGTCTTTGGCAAGCATGTCTAACTGCTTCCATTTCCCACCATAATTACTAGTACTTCGCTCGTACTGCAAGTCATTAATTTCCTTTAAAAACTCAAGTGTATCTACCGGAAATGAATGTGTAAGTGACTGATACGTATCCATGTATTCAAAATCGCTTCCTACTTTCCAATGGTATTGAGGCTTACTTTTTCTTAAAAAAGCTTTTACTTTTTTTGAAACGATGGCGCCACCGAGGGTAATCAACAAATCAGGCTGATAGTGCTCAATTTCTTCTTCCTTAATGACATTTAAGGCTCTATCAATGCAGTGAATAAATCTGTTGTTCTGAACATTTGAGGTGTTTTCCACCAAAATTGTCAAGGAAGAATCATTAGCCAATTGTGCAAGCAATAAATTCACGGCATCATCAGGAACTAATTGTCCAACCAAAATCATTTTTTTTGGAAGACTCAATATTTTTGTCAATGCTCCTTTTAAGTGGGGAGGAATTGAAAATTGCCCTTTTATTAATTCAATTACTCTAGCTGTGGGCTTTTCAATTTCTACTGTATCGTACAAAGGTTCATTCATTCCAATGTTAAAATGAATAGGTCCCGACCAGTCATTCTTTATTTTTGAAAAGGCAATGGCAGTTTCTCGTTGCACGAACCATCGACCATCTTCGTTTACTTGGTTTTCATTGAAATGACAAAAATGTTGCACATGATCGCCAAAAATATTTTTTTGTTGAATGGTTTGTCCATCCCCTTGATTGATCCAATATTCTGGTCGATCAGCGGTCAATACCACCAATTTAATTCCTTGATAAAATGCTTCTGACACTGCTGGGAAATAATTGGCACTAGCAGATCCTGAGGTGCACAAAACACCAACCGGGGCATTGAGTTGCATTGACATTCCGAGCGCAAAAAATGCAGCAGATCGCTCATCGTGTATCACAAAACACTCAATAGATGGGTGTTCATCAAAGGCAATCACCAGAGGGGCATTTCTAGAACCTGGCGAACAAACAATGTGTTTCATACCATTGGCTATACATTGTTCTACTATTAACTGAACGACTATTTTATTTGATGTTCGCACCGTATTTTATTAAAAAGCAATTTCAAATTTAGTTCATTTAAAGCAATCACTTCAAATTTTTAATATTTTTGGGGAAAGTTGCTTCATTTTTCATTGAAATTACACGTATGACTCCAGAAATTGCACACTATTTTTCCAGCGGTTGCGGAAGATGCAAATTGTATGAAACACCAGCCTGCAAAGTTCATCACTGGAAAAACGAATTGCTTGAAATGCGCCAAATTGCGCTAGAAAGTGGTTTGGAGGAACAAATTAAATGGGGACAACTTTGTTATACGCTGAAAGGAAAAAACATCGTAATTGTGGCTTCCTTTAAAGAATATGTAGGAATGCTATTTTTCAAAGGATCACTGCTTGCTGATACTGAAAATCTTCTTGTGAGTGCCAGCGATAACCCAAATGTCTCGCGACAAATACGCGTGAAATCATGCGCAGAAATCTTAAACATCCGAACTAAAATTGCCGCGTATCTTCAAGAAGCAATTGCGCTAGAGGAAAAAGGTGTTAAAGTGCAAAAAAAGGGAATTAGTGAGTACCCAGTGCCCGAAGAATTACTTCAAAAATTTGAGTCGGATGAGGCTTTCAAGAATGCATTTTATGCATTAACACTTGGTCGTCAAAAAGGCTATCTTTTGTATTTCTCTCAAGCTAAACAGGTAGCAACAAGAATTGCGCGGATAGAAAAATCACTCGATGCCATCTTCTCAGGCAAAGGAATGCACGATTAATGAGTGCTGGTCATCGTTTCAGGAACACAAATAATAAAATCAGCTTTGTTTAAATGTTCCTTGTCCAACTTTTTAATTTCTTTTTGACTCACAGTGGAGATCGTTAAGATTTTCATATCTGGCGCTTTTCTTCGAATGTACCAAACGATTCCTTGATAATAATCACTATGATAGCTTCCATTGAAATGCAGGTGTTTGCCGTCTTTCATTCTATTTTCAAGTATAGAATAGGCCATTGTAGCATCCTTAATTGCTTGTGCCTGCACCATGCTCACTCCGCCATCATGAAAATCTGGACTCATCAAATTTTTGTACTGAGAAAGGGAAGTATCAACAATAAAATCAGCTAAGGGAACCATAAATGCTTTGTCTTCTTCAGGAAGTGCTTGCAATACTGAAAGTCCTTTTTTGAATAGTAACGAAGCGTATCGGCGAGGAATATTTGTAGCAAGGCAATTTAGCTTATTTGTTTTCGCAAAATTCACCAATGGAGCATAGTCTGTCTTGTAGTTTGGCCACATGCGCATAGTGTCTACAAATTGTTTGTCGGTGAACTCGCTGTTTAAATACTTAGTCAATAAATGCTGCTGATCTCTTTCAAACATCTCAAATCCCAAACTCAATCGATCAACTCCTGACTTAAAAAGATCCTCTGTCAATTCAAACTGCAACCAGTGTGAAATTGGATTGTCGTGATATTCACCGAATAATAGCACTTCATTCTCTTTTGAGGCAGCAAGCAATTTTTTATAGGAGGACTTTTTTCCCTTCGCATTGTAAATAACAAATGCCTGCTCATTTTGTGCAAAGGAGTTAAAAGAAAGGATTACCAAAAGTGCGTTAATAAAGATTTTTTGCATTTCAATCGTTTTTAACAAAGTTAAGGAATTGAGGATATTCTTTTAGAATAATTATTTCACCTTGAAAATATTCTAATTGTCGCTTACATTTGTCGTATGAACTTTGCACAGGGAAAGCCAAATTATTTATCAGAACTCCTCGTTCGTTTTGGAGTGATGTTAGCAATTTTCCAGCTGCTACGAATCGTTTTTCTATATGTAAATTGGAATGAATTTTCTGATGTTCATTGCTATGATTTTCTTGTTGGATGTTGGTTTGATACCATCACCATCGCACTTTTCTTTCTTCCGTATGCCCTAGTGCAATTGTGCCCGTTCAAAATTAAATTCTTAACTAAACTCAATGGCATTTTTTTTCATGTAACTGCTTCACTGCTATATTTGATCAATATTATCGACATTGAATATTATCGCTATACCTCCAAACGGTCTACATTCGATTTGTTAGATGCGCTAACAACTGGAGAAGATTTTCAGCAACTCTTTGGCACCTACTTACTGGATTTTTGGCCCTTAGTCGTACTATTTGCCCTCACAATCTTTACTCATTTCAGAGCAATTCACTATTTAATCAATCGATTACCATCTCATTCCTTTTTGAAGTTAAGCACTACATTTCCTCAATTTATAGTTGGAATGCTTGCGCTTTTTCTCGTTGCTAGAGGTGGCGTTTTTCGCAAGCCAACATCAATTGTCGACTTATCTCGCTACACTTCCTTTGAAAAAACTTCCTTGGTAGCCAATTCTGGTTTTACAATGATTAAATCATTTAGCCAAACCGAACTGAAACACACTCGTTTTTTTTCAGAAGAGATGGTAGATCAACTATTTAATCCATCTCAAGTTTCAAATCCACAACACATCTTAGCCCCTAAAACGAATGTTGTTTTCATTGTGTTAGAAAGTTTTGGAATTGAATATATAGGAAAATATAGTCAAGAAGAAAGCTATACGCCATTTTTAGATAGTTTAATCGACCAGTCGATGTGGTTTGAGAATGGCTATGCGAACGGAGCGAAATCCATTGAAGCAATTCCAGCAATTATCGCCTCAATTCCAAGCCTCATGAACCATCCCTATATTTCCTCTTCCTTTGCGAATAATGAAGAGCATGGATTAGCCAACATTTTAGCTGAAAGAGGATATTCAACTGCATTTTATCATGGCGCAACCAATGGTTCAATGAATTTCGATAGTTACGCTAAAAAAGCTGGATTTCAGCACTATTTTGGCAGAAACGAATATGGGAATGATAAGCATTTTGATGGCTATTGGGGTATTTCTGACGAATATTTCAACCCATGGACTGCAAAGAAAATCAGCCAGTTAAAGGCCCCATTTTTTGCTACCTTGTTCACTATTTCATCACATCATCCCTACTACATTCCTCCTCATATCGAACCCAAAATCAAGAAGGGACCTCAGCAAATTTGTGCCTCTATTAATTATGGTGATTATTCACTGCGCAATTTTTTTGAAACTGCAAAAAAGCAAGCATGGTTCAATAACACCTTGTTTGTGATTTGTGCTGACCATACAAATGCTTCTGCAACTCGTTTATACAAGCACCGAACAATTCGCTATCGAATTCCAATTCTATTTTATCATCCAAACGGAAAAATGAAGACAGGCAAGCAAAGTTCAATTTTTCAGCAATTAGACATCATGCCTACCGTACTGGATTTGCTAAATATCAAAACAAAATATTATGCTTTTGGTCAGTCGTATTTTAGCGAAAATCCGCGGGAAGCGATTGCTTTTTTACAAGATAGCTATTTCTACTATTTCGATAAATGGATGCTTACATTTGATGGTAAAAGAATTCAATGCAACGTCATTAACCCTTTGGTAGGTAGATTACCAAATAATGACCGAATTGATAAAAATAAATTAACTTCGCACAAGAATCGTTTGAAAGCGATTGTTCAGCAATTCAATAATGACATGCTGAATAACCAAATTACAACGCGATGAAACAACGAATATTCTTTATCATAAATCCAATTTCGGGCGTCGGAAGAAAAAAATCCTTGCCGCGCATCATCGAGAACAAATTGGATCATACGCAGTATGAGTATGAGATTGCGTATACAGAGTATAAAAAACATGCTGGAATTCTTGCCAAACAAGCCTCTGAACAAGGTTTTGACATTGTTTGTGCTGTAGGTGGCGATGGTTCAGTACATGAAGTAGGAACTGCATTAATAGGAACTGCAACCAAATTGGCAATTATTCCCACAGGCTCTGGCAATGGTTTGGCACGACATCTTGGCATTCCAAAGCGAAAATCAAAAGCAATTCAATTTATCAATAAGCAAGAATCTGTGCAAATGGATACCGTGTTAGTCAATGACGAATCTTTTTTAGGCGTTGCTGGTTGGGGGTTTGATGCACATATTGCAAAACGATTTGAAGAACATCGAAAAAGAGGACTCATCACTTATGCACGATTGGTGGTGCGAGAGTTCTTTAAATACAATCCGCTTAACATCACGATTGATATGAATGGTGAAGTGAAACAAATGCCGCTAATGCTGTGCACCATTGCCAATTCTTCTCAGTTTGGAAATGGTTTTTGTGTTTCTCCGAAATCGAGTATCACGGATGGAATACTAGAGATGGTGTTAATGAAACCTTTTAAAATCTGGAATGCTCCAAGAGTGGTAATGCGTAGTTTTAGGAAGAAAAGTGATCGTTTAAAAAATGCAGAAATTATTCAGTTTCAATCGGCAACAATTGAAATTCCTGGTCATTTGGGTCATTTTGATGGTGAATCAGTCTGCGTTTCGAGTTTCTTGAAAATTGAAGTAAATCCACATAGTTTAAATATCTTAGTCGGAAAAAATAAGTTATGACATTCGTATCAACAGAAATTGAAGATGTATTAGCCATTCTAGATCAATTAGATCCAGAAAAAAAACCACTTTGGGGAACCATGTCGGCACAACGTATGGTGGAGCATCTTACTGATGTTATTCGCTTAGCGAGCGGAAAAGACAAATTTGAATTGGTAATTCCTGCCGAAAAAGTAGAAAAAGCACAGGCATTTATTTTTTCAGACTTTCCGATGCCTAAAGATTTTAAAGTGCCATTCGCCAAGGAAACCAATGAACTTCGTCATGAAGAAATCGAATTGGCGATTGATGAGTTTTTGCTGGAGTGGATTGACTTTGAAAATTACTATATAGAAAACGAAGGAATTAAAACCTTGCATCCTAATTTCGGAGAGTTGAATTATGAGCAGTGGGTACGTTTACATTCAAAGCATTTAACGCACCATTTTCAACAATTTGAATTAATATAAAACAAAAAATCCCGACCAAGTTGATCGGGATTTCTTTTTTTTGGTTTGTTGTTATTTGGTAACCGGTTTAATGGGGCAAATCGTCTTTCTAGGCACTACTCGAATAGGTGCTTTTTTCATCTGTTCCGATTTAGAAGTAATGTTCCCAGCAGGCTGTATCGTTCTAAATCCTGCTCTATCAAAGTTGACCTTGATCTCATCGTCTCCACCATGAGTACCGTGTGCAAATGAAAGTGCCGTAAAAAGCACAAAAACACTCGCTAATAAAAGTTTAATTCCAATTTTCATAATTAAAAATTTTAATTTCGTAGACAATTACAATTTGTGTGCCAACAAGTATGAAGTTAATTTTAGTATCCCTTTTCATCTCATCCATTTCCGGATCAATCAATTGGTATTCAATGCGAAAGAAAGGAACTGCCAATTTTGGAACTGTCTTCTTAAGCTACCTCGCTTTTTTCGCACTAAGTCTCTTCGTATTAAAGTTTCTTATCTAATAGATTTTGTATCTTTGATAAAGTGATGAAAGGCATTCAATATCATATAAAAGCAATTGGGCTATCGGCAAATTTCTTATTGCAGGGAAAATTCTTGTTGTATTTCATACCAGGCTTAGTCATTGCTGGCCTCTATTTCTATCTCAACACAGATATTTCAGCACTTGGAAGTGTAGCGGAAAACGCAGAGGAAATTTCTTGGTTTAAATCAGTTTACTACTGGGGCATGGAAAAAACTGTGGGCGTGCTACAATTCGTTTCTGAGCAAATTTATGTCTTTTTTGTACTAACATTGCTCTCCCCGTTCAATACCTTTCTATCTGAAAAAGTTGATTCAGAAGTCACAGGAATCACATTTGGATCCTCAGTTTTTCAAATCATCTCAGACCTTGTGAGAATGATTTATATCGTCATCATTGCTATTTTACTTGAATTAATTTTCCTTTTCTTCTATTGGATTGTTTCATGGATTCTTGGATTAGGTGAAATAGATCAAGTGATGTACTTCTTAATTGCCTCTTTCTTTTATGGATTCACTTTTTACGATTACAGCTTAGAACGATATCACAAAAACACCTTGTCGTCTTTGGGTTTTGCATTTTCTAATTTGTTCACGGTGACTATCACTGGTGCTATTTTTCAAGCAATTTATTTAATTCCATATTTAGGTATTCCAATTTCACCAGTCATTGCTACAATGATCGCGACACTGGTTTATATTTACAATCAACAAATTCCTTTGAAAAATGATCGGACTGAAGCAAAGCTTTCCTGAAGTTTCTATTGAAAAATGGAAAGAACGCTTAAAAAAGGACTTGAAAGCAGATGACTTGTCGGCACTACATTTTGAGGATGAAGCTGAAAACTTGTCGCTTGAGGCCTATAGTTTTGCAGGACAATCAAGCAATGACAATGTTTTTGTACGTGGATTCAACAAAACCTCTAATGATTGGAAAAATGGATGTACGATTAAAGTGACCAATGAAAAATCGGCCAATCAAAAAGCACTGCAAGTACTGAATCAAGGAGCAGATGCCTTGATTTTTGAACTTCAAGCGGGTATCGATTTCACTGCTTTATTGGAAAATATTGCGTTGGAGTACATTCATACCACCTTTCTAGCTCCAAGTGATACTCAGGTGATTGAAATCTTAAAAAATCCATCATTCAATTATGAAAATTGCGCTATTGGCGTGGATCTATTCTCTGATGGTACACCGAAGGAATTAAATGCAGAGATGCTAGCTCAACTTCATTCAAAGCAAATGCGTTGTTTGCTCGTGGATGGATTTTCGCTACAGCAATGTGGTGCAAATGCAATTGAAGAACTTTCTTTTTCTCTTGCCACTGCCAATGAATATTTACATCTACTAGTTGAAAAAGGCCTTACCATTGATGAGGCGAGCGCTTGCATTCATTTTCGAATTGGTGTAGGTGCCAATTACTTTCAGCAAATAGCTAAAATAAGAGCACTAAAATCACTATGGACCACGCTTGTATCCGCCTATGAACCAGTGCATCGCTGCTCGTACAATACAAAGATTTGGGCACAAACAGGATTGCTGAATAAGTCTGCGAAAGATCCCTACACCAACTTGCTCCGTCAAACAAGCGAAGCAATGTCGGCTACGATTGCAGGCGTCGAAATGATTTCAATTCAACCATTTAGTGACCAAACGACATCCAATTCTGCTATGTTGTCTGAACGTATGGCGTTGAATATTTCATTGATTTTGAAAGAAGAAAGCTACCTCGATAAAGTAATCGATCCACTAGGGGGGAGTTTTGCTATTGAAAACCTGACGAATCAAATTATTGAAAAAGTATGGTCAGAATTTCAAAAAATAGAAAACTTGGGCGGAATTGGGACTTCTGAAGCGCAAGGAAAATTAAGATCAAGTGTAGAGAAAACAGCGAAGCTGAGAATAGTGCAATTTGAATCAAAGCAAAAAACACTCATCGGTGTCAACAAATTTCAACTGCCAGAAAATAGTGAAATGCAATTTGAAATCCATCAAGATTATTTTGGTTTACCTTTTATTAACCTAGAAAACGAATTAAGAAATGAAAAGAATTGATTTCTCTAGCATACAGCCGTTTTCTAAAGTTGCTGACAATACTTTCAAGCCAGAAGATACTTACGAAACAGCCGAAAATATAACATTAAGATCCATCTACGATGAAAAATCATTAACAGATGTTGATCATTTAAACTACGTTTCTGGACTTGCACCTTTTCTTCGCGGACCTTATTCATCAATGTATGCGATTCGCCCATGGACCATTCGACAATATGCTGGATTTTCAACCGCAGAGGAGTCAAATGCTTTCTATCGACGAAATTTAGCTTCGGGACAAAAAGGACTTTCAGTTGCGTTTGATTTAGCAACACATCGAGGCTATGACTCCGATCATGAGCGAGTTGAAGGCGATGTAGGAAAAGCGGGAGTAGCTATTGATTCGATTTTGGATATGAAGATCCTATTCGATCAAATTCCACTCGATCAAATGTCCGTTTCTATGACAATGAATGGTGCTGTATTGCCCATTTTAGCATTCTATATTGTAGCGGCAGAAGAGCAAGGTGTTTCAAAAGAAAAGTTGTCAGGTACTATTCAAAATGACATTCTGAAGGAATTCATGGTGAGAAATACCTACATCTATCCTCCAGCACCATCGATGCGCATTATCACAGATATTTTCGCATATACTTCTGAAAAAATGCCCCTGTTTAACTCGATTTCAATTTCAGGCTATCACATGCAAGAAGCAGGTGCAACGGCCGCTATTGAATTGGCGTACACCTTAGCGGATGGATTGGAATACCTTCGCGCTGGAATAAAGGCAGGAATGAAAATTGACGAATTTGCTCCTCGCCTGAGCTTTTTCTGGGCCATTGGAATGAATCATCACATGGAGATTGCAAAAATGCGTGCTGGTCGCTTGATCTGGTCAAAATTAGTGAAGCAATTTGAACCAAAAAATGAAAAATCGCTAGCACTTAGAACCCACTGTCAGACATCTGGCTGGAGTTTAACGGAACAAGATCCATTTAATAATGTTGCGAGAACATGCATTGAAGCACTTGCTGCAGCACTTGGAGGAACACAATCTTTACATACAAACGCACTAGATGAAGCCATTGCTTTACCTACTGATTTTAGCGCTCGAATTGCGAGAAACACTCAAATTTTTCTTCAAGAAGAAACGGGAATTACACAACATATTGATCCATACGGCGGAAGCTTTTACTTAGAGAAGCTAACAGATCAATTAGTAGAAGAAGCATGGAAACTAATTCAAGAAGTTGAGGAATTAGGTGGAATGGCAAAAGCAATAGAAACTGGAATTCCGAAAATGCGCATTGAAGAATCAGCAGCACGCAAGCAAGCAAGAATTGATGCTGGTAAAGATATTATTGTTGGTGTTAATCGTTATCAAATACGTGAAGAAGACAAGCAAATTCTTGATATTTTAGACGTAGATAATGCAAAAGTGCGTGAGGCTCAATTAACACGACTAAAAGAATTAAAGGAAACGCGCGATGAGGCAAGTGTACTTCTATTGCTAGAAGAACTGCAAAAAGCAGCGGCTGAAAACACTGGAAATTTACTTGAGATAGCTGTTCGATGCGCCAAAGAACGTGCAAGTTTGGGCGAAATCTCAATGGCACTTGAAAAAGTGTACGGCAGATATCAAGCTACCATTCGAACAATTAGTGGTGTATACTCAAATGAGGCTATGGAAGATAAAGATTTTAAGGAAGCGAAAGAACTATGTAATCAATTTTCAAAAATGGAAGGTCGCAGGCCTCGCATCATGATTGCAAAAATGGGGCAAGATGGACATGATCGCGGAGCAAAAGTCATTTCAACTTCTTTTGCTGATATCGGCTTTGATGTCGACATTGGACCATTGTTCCAAACTCCCCAAGAAGCTGCAAAGCAGGCCATTGAAAATGATGTGCATGTATTGGGTGTTTCTTCGCTCGCAGCAGGACACAAAACACTCATTCCAAAGGTGATTGAAGAGTTGAAGAAGGCAGGTCGAGACGATATTATGGTGATCGCTGGCGGAGTAATTCCGCAGCAAGATTATGACTTTTTGTACCAAAGTGGGGTTTTTGGCGTTTTCGGTCCAGGAACTAAAATTTCTGTTGCTGCCAAAGATATTCTACAGCTATTGATTAGAAGTTTAGAAGAATAATTTTAGGGGGAATTTTACAGAACTCAAATAAGTTTATTACATTCGGCATAGTTATTGAAAAGCTAAGTTCATAAAACAAAAAAAAATGAAAAAGACCGTATTGATTCTTTGCTTGCTATTTTCGTATTTAGGCGCAAATGCTCAAGCTCCAAATTTTGATGATTTGAAAATTTTGTATGCAGATGGAAACTATGAAAAACTAGTGAAAGCTGCAGAAAACTACACGTTGAAAGAAGACTTAAAGAAAGATCCTCTTCCATTCATGTGGCTTGCAAAAGGTTTGTACAAAATTTCACTTTCTGGAACTTCTGACGAGAAATTTAAAAATGCCTATAAAGATGCCATTGGAGCACTTGGAAAAGCATTGAAAAATGACAAAGAAGGTTCCGCCCTTGACGATCATACTGAATTTATTGAAGAATTTCAATTATCAATGTCGACAATGATTGAAAATGATTTATCTGCGAAAGATTACAATAAGGCATCTGGTTGGGTGTTGAAGTATATCAAAGTAACAAAAAATGTTGTTGGAGTGAAGTATTTAGATGCTGCGATGAAATACCGAAAAGCGGATAAGAGTGGTGCGAATACTGCATGGAAAGAAGCGGATGCACTGTTGAAAAATGTCACTACTATTGATGATTGGACAGAGGCTGATCAAACAATCTTAAAATTAGGATTGATGGAAACCGCTGACTGCTATGTTGCTGTGAAACAAACTGAAAAAGCGAAAGCAATCCTCAAAAAAGGAGCTGTTTGGTTCGAAAGTGATGAAGCTTTCAAAGCAAAATACGATGCAATCGTTAAGTAATTGGCGACAATAATAGAATTAAAAAGCCGGCGCATTTACGTCGGCTTTTTTGTTTTCACACTTTGCTATTCATAACTCTTTTTGAAAGTGATTAAATCATTTGGCAATCTCCTTACTTTTGGGATATGAAAAAATATCTGAACTATTTGAAAAACAAGTACATTCTTACATCGTGTATTTTTTTCATTTACTTTATGTTTCTAGACGACACAGATATCTTCACAATTGTCAACCATAACATCAAATTAAGCAATTTGAAAGATTCTAAAGAGCTTACAGTAGAAAAACTAGACAGCACAACGGCCTTGCTTAAGAAGTTGAAGTATGGAGGTGAATTGGAAAGTTATGCGCGAGAAAAGAAGATGTTCAAAAAAGACGACGAAGAAATTTTTGTTATTTCTTACGAGTAACTAGATTCAAAAAAAATCTCAAAAAAAAGTCCCCAGTAAAACTACCAGGGACTTTCCATAAAAATTTATATAATTATTTCACTCCACCCATTAATTTCTTGATCAAAGGCGATATTGCAATTACAACCACACCTGTAATCAGCGCGTAAATTGCCAATTGATAATACCCATCAGTGTAAGATGTCAATTTCTCAGTTAAAGGAGCATTTTCATCTGGATTCGCCATTCCAGCACCCAAAATACCAGCAACGTATTGTCCGTAAGCGCTTGCAAGGAACCACATTCCCATCATTACACCCCACAAATGCTTAGGCGCTAATTTCGTCATAATGGACAATCCAATTGGGGATAAACAAAGTTCACCTAAAGTGATTACCAAATAAGCAACAGTAAAAATGTCTAAAGACGTTTTTCCATCTTCTCCAGCGAAAAAGCGAGTTGCATAAAAAACGTAAAATGCTAGGGCTAAAAACAGGAAGCCAAGACCAAATTTCACCATTGTATTTGGTTCAATTTTCTTCTTCGCCATCCAAATCCAAAGTATTCCTACTAAGGCACTCAATGCAATAACAAAGACCGAATTTGCAGTGTTATTTACCACATTGGGATCTATTTTCATTCCCACTAAATCAGAATTCAAATTGTTCAAGGCAAATAAGCTCAATGAACCTCCACTTTGTTCAAAGAATGCCCAAAACACCACAGAGAAAAAGATAAAAAACAAGGCTGCAAGCATACGCTTCACTTCCACTCTATTTAACTTCGTCATTTCGTATGTCAAATAAATAAGCGTTGCAGGTCCGATGATGTACATGAATAAATCTGTGTATCCTGTATTTTGAACCATTGTTAAAATCAAAGGAATACAAACTAAAGATCCAACAAAAACTAAAATTTCACGTACTTTTCGTTGCGCAGGCGCCATGTCTTTCAAGGGAGAATCTCCGATAGGTCCTAGTGAATTTTTAGTCAAATAAAATGTCACTAATCCAATAATCATTACAATACCAGCAAGCGAGAATGCAATATTCCAAGAATAGGTCTTTCCTACCCAAACACATAAGAAACCACCTAATAATGCGCCGATGTTAATTCCTGTATAAAACAAACCAAAACCTGCATCTCTTCTTGTATCACCTTCACGATAGAGGGCACCTACCATTGTAGAAATATTGGGTTTAAAGAATCCAGTACCTATGACAGTGAAGCTAATCCCGAAGAAGAACATTTCTTTTGGAGCAATGGCCAAAATAGTGCTTCCCACAATCATCAAGGCTCCACCCCAAAAGAGCGATTTCTTAAATCCCAAAATCTTATCAGCAAAGAGTCCACCAATAAAAGTAAAAGCATATACAAAAGCTTGGATAGCTCCGTACTTTAAATTAGCATCTTGTTCACTGAACATTAGCTCAGTCACCATAAACACTGCCAACATTCCGCGCATTCCGTAGAAACAGAATCGTTCCCACATTTCCGTTAAGAATAAATACCAAATTTGAATAGGATACTTGCCCTTAAAATCTTGAATGGCAGCTAAAGCTGCATCAGGTGATGTATTTGAAGATAAATCTGGGGTATCTAGAATTTCGTTATCGTTGCTCATAATTATAGATTATTAGTCGTTACTTAACACCATGCATCAATTTCTTAATTACTGGACTCATGATTACTGAAAAAGCACCTAATACAATTGCAATGACAGTTAAAATCCAGAAGAAGTAAGCAATTCCATCTTGTTTAGCGATGGCTTCTGAAGATTCAGCAAAAATTCCAGCAGTTTTCATACCGATAGCAACAGCCAGATACCAAATACCAAACATCATGGCAATCATTTTTCCTGGCACCAATTTGCTTACGTATGATAATCCCACCGGTGAAACACAAAGTTCCCCCATTGTATGGAACAAATACACAAGCACCAGCCACATCATACTTACTGATGCAGTTGCTGCACCTGGTGCAATGCCACTAGAACCAAAAGCAACACAAGCCATTCCAATTCCCAACAAGGTCATTCCAATTCCAAATTTCACATTTGCAGAAGGATTGTACTTACTTTCCCACCATTTTGAGAATAGGGGTGCTAAAGCAATGATAAATAATGAGTTTAAAACACCGAACCAAGAAGCAGGAACTTCTGCTGTTTCCTTTTTAAATTCAACAACCAACATCCAAATCGCGATCGACCAAATAATGACAAAGCTGGTTGCTAAGATGATGTTAGATAATGCATACTTTTTAAACGTCTGCTTAAATAACAATGTTAACACCCACGTTATAATACCAAGAGGTATGATTGTCATTAAACTATTGATTACTTTAAATGTTAGAGCAGCATTTCCCTCCAACATTCTATTGGTATAATCTCTAGCAAATGTGGTTAAAGAAGCAGGTGCTTGCTCAAAAATTGCCCAAAAGAAAATCGTTAAAAAGGCAAAAAACGTCACTGCAATCATTTTATCTCTTGTTATTTTTCCATACTGAGACAAGCGATACACCAATAATGAAATAAACAATGCCAATGCAAAAAGAATGGTAAAGAGTGAGCCACTCATGCCAAGCACCTTAAAATTCAATAAGTTGAACTTATAAATTTTAGACATGGGGTCATTTAAAATCCACACGAGTCCTAAAACAACCATCACTGCAATGGCTATCAATTGAGGCACTGAAAATGGAATAGTGTCTCTATCATTTTTGTCAACAGCAGCTGCAGCCACTTTTAACGCTGCTTTCTCATCATCTGATTTCTTTTCTGGTTTTAAACCAATATCACCAAATATTGACTGGAAAAACCAAAATTGAAGCATCCCGAACAGCATAAAAACACCTGCCAATCCAAAACCGATGCTCCAGCCTACTTGCTCGCCCAAGTATCCACACAACAATATTCCCAGGAATGCTCCTGCGTTTACTCCCATGTAAAAAATGGTATATGCGCCATCTTTCTTGTTAGGTCGCTCGGCGTACATGTGTGAAACAATAGAGGTCATGTTAGGTTTGAAGAAACCGCTTCCAAAAACCAACAACGTCAATCCTAAATAAATTGACCACGTCGACTCCAAAGCCATCATTGCGTGACCTAGCGTCATCAACACTGCACCTACCATAACGGCTTTGCGATATCCCCAAACATTGTCAGCAAAATAGCCCCCCAACATTGTTGAAAGGTAAACTAAGGCAGTGTATGAACCAAATAAAGCATATGCATTATCCTTTGGCCAGCCCCAACCATTATCCATCAAGGAAGCCGTTAAGAACATTACAAGTAGTGCACGCATTCCGTAGTAGGAAAAACGCTCCCACATTTCAGTAAAAAATAGTACAAACAATCCTGAAGGATGACCTAAGACTGTTGATTTGAACAAATCATTTGTTTGAGAAGACATAAATTAAATTCTTTAAGTCCCCGAAAATAGAGAAATATTTTATAATTTAATAACATTCTAGATTTTGTTTCGACGGATAATAGTTTTAATTCGTCGAAAAAATCCTCAAGTAAACTATTTTTACCATTCCAAATCGCTATTTTTGCCCGCTGATTATTAATTAACTAGAAACAAAATCGATGAAATCTGCCTTGCAATTACTAATTGTATTAGTAGGAATTTCTTTTTTACATTCGTGTAAGGCAAAGACACCGAACAATAAGCAAAAGCTTGAATCGGCATTAGATTCTTCTATTGACAAACATAGTTACTCCAACATTGAACAAATAAGTACTAAACATCTGGACTTAGAATTAGACATTCATTTCGACAGCAAATCGATTTATGGAGTTGCACGTCATGAGATGATCAATAAAGGAACTGATACAGCTATTTTTGATATTAAAAATATCGATATCCAGAAAGTAACAATTGGTAAGGAAACCGAAGTTGAAACAGATTTCGTAATTGGTAACTGGGACAAAGATTCAATTCTTGGTCGACCGTTGCATGTGACAATAAAAAACGACACTAAATACGTCAATATCTATTACAAGACTACAGAAGAATCTGCTGCATTGCAATGGTTAGATCCTGAACAAACAACAGGAAAAAAGCATCCGTTTTTATTCACTCAAGGTCAAGCCATCTTAACACGCACATGGATTCCAATTCAAGATACGCCCAAAAACAGAATTACATATAGCGCGAAAGTAAAATTGCCAAAAGAGTTGATGCCTGTGATGAGTGCTACCAATCCTACTAAAATAAATGATAGTGGAGAGTACTCATTCGAAATGAAACAAGCAATACCCTGTTACCTCATAGCCTTAGCAGCAGGAAATATTGAATACAAAAAGTTAAGTGAAAATAGTGGAATTTATACAGAGCCTGAGTTAATAAAAGCATGCCACTATGAATTTGAAGATTTGCCAAAAATGATTGTTGCCGCTGAAAATTTATATGGAAAATACCGCTGGGAACAGTATGATGTTATTGTACTTCCTTACGCTTTCCCATACGGTGGAATGGAAAATCCACGTTTAACATTTGCCAATCCAACATTAATAACTGGCGATCGCTCTTTAGTGAGTGTTATTGCACATGAACTAGCACATTCATGGTCGGGAAATCTTGTGACAAATGCTACATGGGATGACTTTTGGCTCAATGAGGGATTTACCGTGTACTTCGAAAATAGAATAATGGAAAACCTGCAAGGAAAAGACGTTGCGGATATATTATTGATTATTGAAAAACAAGAACTTGACGCAGAGCTGAATGAGTTTTCTCATGGAAAGCATCCGGAGGATACCCAACTTAAATTATCATTAGTAGGTAGAGACCCAGACGATGGAATGACGCAAGTTGCCTATATTAAGGGAGCTCTTTTCTTAAAAACCTTAGAAAACAAAGTTGGTCGAAAAAAATTCGATGCTTTTTTGAAAAATTATTTTTCGGAATTTGCTTTTAAATCTGTGACGACTGAGCAATTTGTTGAGTACCTCGAAAATCATCTATTAGCCCCAAATAAAATTGCGTTTAACACACATGAATGGATTTATGAACAGGGAATGCCTAGCAACTGCATAAAACTTGTTTCTCAGCGATTTAATGATGTTAAACTTCTCTCCAAGCGATTTGCTGCAGGTGAAAATATTTTCAAAAAGAAAATAAAGTATGTTAAAGTTCCGGGGAAACGTAAAAAAATGCGCGTTGTTGAACAACTGGAACGAAGCAAATACATTACGCAGGAATGGCAACAATTTATTCGACAATTACCTCAAGACATCGGCGCAGAGAAAATGAGAGAATTAGATGCAAACCTTGATTTTAAAAACTGGGGCAATAGTGAAATTCTTGCAGAGTGGTTTGTCTTAGGTGTAGAAAATAATTATGCTGACGTCAAACCACAGATGGAAAAATTCCTCATTAAGGTGGGTCGACGAAAATACTTGACACCAATTTACAAAGCCTTAGCTAAAAATCCAGCTAATAAAGCATGGGCTAAACAAGTCTACGAAAAAGCGAAAGGGAACTACCATGAGATTTCTAAAGCTACCATGGAAGAAATTTTGAAGTAAATAAAAAATGCCTTTTGAAATCAAAAGGCATTTTTTATTTGTGATAATTTCTATTAATTAAAGCTCGCCATTTTAGCTTCTAGTAAAGCAATCTTCTCTAGTGCATCAGCCTCTTTTTTCCGCTCAATGGCCACAACTTGATCTGGAGCACTCGCAACAAATTTTTCGTTCTTCAATTTACCCTGTACACTTTTCAAGAATCCTTTTGTGTAGTTCAATTCTTCCAATAGTTTAGACTTTTCTGCTTCAATATCTACAGTTTCCCCAAATGGAATGAAGTACTCATTTCCTTGAACGATGAACGAATTGGCATTTGAAATTTTATCACTAACATACTCCATCGATGACAAATTACCCAATTTCACCACTACAGGATCAAATGTAAGATTGGCTTCTTTATTTTTCTTGACAAACAAATCTAACTTTACTTTGTTGGCAATATTTCCTTGCTTACGAATATTTCTGATATTCGTAATAATTTCCTCCGCTAGCGTAAAACCGGAAAATATATTTTCGTCAACGGCTTGTATTGTTGGCCAATTTTCCATCATTACATCTTCACCATCTTTGCGCTCACGAATAAAATGCCATAATTCTTCCGATATAAATGGTGTGAAAGGATGAATAACTTTCAAAATTTTCTCAAAGAAGACGATTGTAGCTTCCATCGTTTTTGCATCAATTGGCTGCTCGTAACCTGGCTTAATCATTTCTAAATACCATGAACAGAAATCATCCCACACCAGTTTGTACACCGCCATCAATGCTTCAGAAATTCTGAACTTTTCAAAAAGGTCGTTAATTTCTGCCAATTCTTTATTGAATTTTGCATCAAACCACTCGATTGCCAATTTTGATGATAAAGGTTGATCCAACTCTTTCACCTCCCAGGCATTTACTAAACGGTAAGCGTTCCAGATTTTATTGGTAAAGTTTCTGCCTTGCTCACACTGAGAAGTATCAAACGGAAGGTCGTTACCAGCTGGTGAAGAAATTAGAATTCCTACACGTACACCATCAGCACCAAATTTCTCAATCAATTCAATAGGGTCTGGTGAATTGCCCAAGGATTTAGACATTTTTCTGCCCAATTTATCCCTTACAATACCTGTAAAATAGACATTTTTGAACGGAATTTCATTCATGTATTCTTGTCCAGCAATGATCATTCTTGCTACCCAGAAGAAAATAATTTCTGGAGCAGTCACCAGATCATTTGTTGGATAATAATATTTAATTTCTTTATTTTCGGGATCTGTCAAGCCATTGAACACAGAAATTGGCCATAACCAAGAAGAAAACCAAGTGTCCAATACATCCTCATCTTGTTTTAGATCCGCAGAAGAAATAGTTCTGCCTGCTTTTTTCGAGGCCATGTCCATTGCCTCTTCAACTGTTTTAGCAACGACAAAATCATTTGCTCCTTCTCCAAAATACCAAGCTGGAATGCGATGTCCCCACCATAATTGACGAGAAATACACCAATCCTTCACGTTTTCCATCCAATGGCGGTACGTGTTCTTAAACTTGTCTGGATGAAACTTAATATTTCCATTCATTACATTGTCCAAGGCAGGCGCAGAAAGGTCTTTCATTGCCACAAACCACTGCAATGAAAGTCGCGGTTCAATTACGGCATTTGTACGTTCAGAAAATCCAACTTTATTGATGTGGTCTTCTGTTTTTACTAAATATCCTTTATCGTACAATTCCTTTTCGATGGCTTTTCGAACTTCAAAACGATCTTGACCTTCATAGTGCAGTCCAAGTGAGTTCAATGTTCCATTGGCATTGAAAATATTGATGGTCTCTAAATTATGTCTTTTACCAAGCTCATAATCGTTCGTATCATGTGCTGGCGTCACTTTGAGACAGCCTGTTCCAAACTCCACATCCACATAATCATCTTGAATGATTGGAATGGTTCTATTTGAAATGGGAACGATGGCAAATTTTCCATGTAGCTGTTTAAAGCGAACATCCGTAGGATTTATACATATGGCGGAATCGCCAAGAATAGTCTCCGGTCGCGTTGTAGCAATTGTTAACCATTCATCGTCAGTTCCTACTATTTTATAGCGCACGTAGAATAACTTAGAATTCACTTCTTTGTGTAACACTTCCTCATCGGAAACAGCAGTTAAGGCCTCTGGGTCCCAGTTCACCATTCGCTCTCCACGATAAATCTTTCCTTTATTGAAGAGGTCGATAAAAACATTAATCACTGATTCCGAATAAGCAGGATCCATGGTAAAAGAAGTACGCTCCCAATCGCAAGAGGCACCTAACTTTTTCAATTGTTCGAGAATAATTCCTCCGTGCTTGTCCTTCCATTCAAAGGCATGCGCCAAAAATTCATCTCTTGTCAAGTCTGCTTTTCGAATACCTTCAGCACGCAATTTCTGAACAACTTTAGCTTCGGTAGCAATAGAAGCATGGTCTGTTCCAGGCACCCAACATGCATTTTTTCCAAGCATCCGCGCACGACGCACCAATACATCTTGAATGGTGTTATTGAGCATGTGACCCATGTGTAAAACGCCGGTAACATTGGGAGGAGGAATTACAATTGTAAATGGCTCACGCTCATCTGGTTGAGAGTGGAAATAACCTCTGTTCATCCAATGTGCGTACCATTTTTCCTCCGCCTTTAGCGCTTCGTATGTTTTTGGGATTTCCATAAAATTGCAATAAAATTCGAATACAAAGTTAGTGAAACACTTCCTAAGTAGCCACAGTAAAACCTTATATTAATGCTAATTATTCCTTGATTGCGACCACAAAGTAATAGGAAGGATAGATATACCTCAAAAGAGGTCTAATTCCAAATCGAAGACGATCTGGTTTTTTGACTAATTCACGATGAATGATTTTCCAACCTGCTTTCTTTAGTAAAAGATCATATTGACGTGGCTCAAACTCATGATAGTGCTGATCCCATTCATCATTGTTGTTCCAGTATGATTTTGCGAACCAAACATTTAGCGGAACTGAAGATACTAATTTTCCTTTTTTAATTTCTTTCAATACATTGTAAGGCGCTAACAAATGTTCAAATAATTCAAAAGAAGTGTAGCAATCAACGTCATAGTCGTTAATTTTTCCGTATTCTGTATCTAAATCTTCACCTTTAGTGTTTTCAACTTGAAAACCTTCATGAAGCATAATCTCTGTAAAAGGATTGATTGTGCCAAAGTCCAATACCTTTTCATCTTTACTAATGTACTTATTTACAATTTCAAGTGTCTTCTTATATCGAATATTCGGTGGTGCTGATTTGTCAAAATCTTTTGTCATTGTTTGTTATTGTTTATTGATTATCTATTTGAGAGCTAAAGTTACGTTTTTTTGACAATGTTCAAAAGTTACAGCTAAACCTTACGAGATAAAAAATTGATTAAGGCAAAAAAATGATTGTAACTTTTAATGTGTCAGTTCTAAATAAATAGACAAAACTTTTTATCAACTTCTTTATTTTTTTCTAAAATAAATGTATTTTTATCATTTTATAGTACTATACTTAATAACATCAAATGAAAACTATTTTATTCTCTTTTCTAATTGTTTCGAGTTCAGCTTTCACGCAGGTAACTACCTTGAATCCAATATCAGATGTTTCTCTTGGATATCATGACAATTATAACACCGAAAACAATAACTATTCTACTGCTCCTCAATTTGCAGGATTTGTGCAAGTTGGAACCCAAGGCGGTGTCAATTCAAATAGAGGGCTAATTAAGTTTGATTTATCTAGTATTTCGCAAACTGCTGTAATTGATAGTGCAAAATTATTTTTATACATGTACAATGGGTATAGTGGTGGACCATTAACAGCTGGGCATTATGGCGACAACGAGTGCTATTTAAGAAGAGTTACTTCAGATTGGGGAGATCTTACTGTTTCTTGGAATACACAACCTTCTGCAACAACAGTTGATGAAGTGACATTGTCACAAAGTACTTCTTCAAATCAAGACTATGTAGTAAGAGTTGACAATATTGTTCAGTACATGGTTAACAATCCTAGTTTGAATTATGGAATGAAACTTGGATTAGTAAATGAAGTAATTGGTAATAATCTTTCTTTTCATTCAAACAATAGTCTAGACCCTCTCAAAAGACCAACATTAGTAGTATACGTTAGAACAGCAGACCTTGAAGAAAATACCTCTACTATTTTTAATTGCTACCCCAATCCTGCAAACGACAATTTAACATTAGAATTGATCGATGGAAAAAAAGACATCAAAATTTATGATGCAGTGGGGAAAACAATACTTGAAATAAGTGAATTGGAAGATTCAAAAATTACTGTTGATATAACTAACTTTAATTCTGGAATTTATTTCGTTTCAGTGGTGAATGGATCAAAGTCATTTACAAAAAAAATTATAAAGGAATAAGTTGTTTTTGATAAACAATCCATTTAATCAAAATCTGAGTGCTTTCAAAAATAATGATTGCGGTAGGAATCTATCATTTTTCCGCTAAACTCTTTGGAATAAGTTTGCTTTTTGTATTTAAATTCGCACAAGTTTCCTGAATTTTAAATTCAAAATTGTTAAACCGATGAATATAAAAGTACTTTTTGCGTTTTTTTTAATTCTTGTCACCTCATCTTGTCTTAATAAAACCGAAATCGACCTAGTAATCCACAATGCCAACATCCATACCATGGATGAGGATGATCATGTTTATCAAGCAATTGCAATAAACAATGGAAAGATTATTGAAATTGGAGCTGAGCGACAAATACTCAACAAATTTTCGGCAGAAGAAACAATTGATGCAAAGGGAAAAGATGTGTATCCTGGTTTGACAGATGCCCATGTTCATTTACTTTCAGCAGCCAAACAAAAATTGCAAGTCGATCTAAATGGCAGTAAATCTTTCGACGAAGTATTGGTGCGCTTGGAGCGCTATCAATCAAAAAACAAAAAGAATTTCATTATTGGAAGGGGCTGGGATCAATCATTGTGGGTAACACAAGATTTTCCTACCAATGAGCGATTAAATCAATTATTTCCAACAATTCCCGTTTGTTTAATTCGCGTTGATGGTCACGCCTTGCTGGCAAATGATGCGATGTTGAAATTGGCAGGCCTCAATGAATCTTCTGTGATTGAGGGAGGAATTATTCAAAAACAGAAAGGCAAATGTACTGGATTTGTGACAGACAATGCCATGAATCCTATCTACGATAAATTTCCCCCAACAAACGAACGGGAGCTGATACAAGCACTTCTAGAAATTGAAATAGAACTGTTGCAATATGGTATAACGGGCGTGCATGAAGCAGGAATTGAGTATGAAGATATTGCGCTTTTCAAAAAGCTAATCGACAAGCACAATTTTAAAATATCCACGTATGCGATGTTGATGCCGAGTGAGAAGAACATCAATTTTGCAAAAAAGAACGGTATCTATTTCTATAAAAATTTAACAATAAGAAGCTTTAAATTAATTGCAGATGGAGCTCTGGGCTCTCGTGGAGCATACTTGAAACATGCTTATTCAGACGAGGAAAATCATTATGGCGTGTTAACTGCAACAAAGGATAAAATGGAGCAAGTTGCATCGGTATGTCTTGCAACTAACTACCAAATGAATACCCATGCAATAGGTGATTCTGCAAACAAAATTTTACTCCAACTATATGAACGAGCTTTCAAGAAAAATCCAGACCACAGATGGCGAATTGAACATGCACAAGTAATCGATCCAACTGACTTTGTACTTTTTCAGAAGTATCAAGTTATTCCATCAGTACAACCATCCCATGCAACAAGTGATCAACGTTGGGCTGAGCAACGACTTGGAAAGCAACGAATGAAAGGTGCTTATGCCTATCAAACTTTACTCAACAACACTGGAATTATAGCTATCGGAACAGATTACCCCATTGAACCTATTGATCCTTTCAACAGCTTGTATGCTGCAACCCAAAGAAGGAATCAGAGCAATCAACCAATGGGTGGATTTTACGTCAACGAAGCAATTAGCCTTGATGATTTTATGCGGGGGATGACAATTTGGGCTGCACTTGCGTCATTTAAAGAATATGAAACAGGAACTTTAGAAGTTGGAAAAGAAGCTACCATTGTCATTTTTAACGAACCTGTGCAAAACAACAGTAGCTACAAAGCAAATTTTGCCTATACTACTATCATTAAAGGACGAAAAGTCTTTTCAATGGATTAGAAAGAAGGACACGAAATTGTTTTAAATGAAATTGGTTTCGATTTACAGCTTAAGTTAATTCCTAATGAAACTTCATGTGAACCACCTGAAACACCATTGTTTAATTTCGACACTGTAACATCATAACTGTAGCCTAATCTGAATTTACCAGTATTCACACCAACGGAAACGATAAACGCATCACGGTTACGGTACCAAACTCCTACATTGAACACACCATATTTTACGTATGTACCAATACTTAACTCTTGAAATCCGTTTTGGTATTGGTAAATAACGTTAGGCATAATACTCGTTCCATTTGAATATTTTGATTTTTTTCCAAGTTCGATGTCAGCACCAACGTGACCTGTAAAACGCCAAGGAAGTGGTGAGTTACCAATAATCATTGATTCATTGGGTCTGTTCATGTGGTGCCAAGCAAAGCCAGCAAAGAAACTTTTATTAAAAACAACAGTTCCGAAAGAAGCATCAAAGAAACCACGTGATCCACCACGAGGAACATCTCCCGTTTGGTAAATAAACCCTCTTCTTCTGTCAATCATATCCCCAAACGTCAATTTATCCCAATCCAAGAATTTTTGATACCAAGAAGCACGAGCTCCAAACATCATCTTCCATTTTCTACCTAAATTGAGGTGATAAGAATATAAAATTCCCAACATAGAAGTATTGATGGTGCCCTGTCCTTGCATGTCATGCGTAGCTAAAACACCAAAACCACCAGATATTTGCTTGAAATATTGATCGTAAGAGGCGGAATAAGTTACGTAGTTACCAGACAAACTTGGCCACTCGTTACGGTAATTTAAATTGAAACGCGCACAACCATGTGAACCAGCCATAGCAGGATTCAAATAGAGTGGATTTGCATAAAACTGTGTAAAGGTTGGATCCTGTGCATTTGCTGCACTGCATGTTATTGCAAAAGCTATTAGAAAAATGATTCTTTTCATAATTAGAAGTTTATCAATTTTTGTTTTCGATTCGGGTTAAATGTTATCACTTTCAAATTCACTTGATAGGAAAGCAATTTTTTATTGAGCATTTGAGAAGTTGTGTAATCTGCTTGACAGCTAAAAGCGAAGCGTTTAAACTTCACACCTAAACTTGCAACTCCATCTAAGTTGTTAGAAATAGATCCACCCACTGTCAACCAAGAAATTCGAGCGTTTAATCCCAGCCACGCCTCTTTCAAATTTTCACTTTCCTGATATAAGACATAAGGCGAAAGTGCAAAATTTTCTTTTTGAGATAAATAATCCGTCCCAATTGTCGCAACAAAATGGTAGCCAACTCTTCGTTCAGAAGCGTTTTCTCCAGAATAAATGTTATCGTAATGTCTCAACAAATTATCCCCTTGAACACCCACATAAAACCATTTTGTATTCAACATCATACTCAAGCCTAGGTCTCTGTACCACAATTGTTTTCCATTTGGCAAACTTCCATTTGGATAAAATTCATTCGTATTCTGGCGATCAAACTCTGCTGTTCCTAGTCCATCGATTTTTTCAGCATTTAACATTTTTGACCCCATTTTAAAACGCAAGGCAGGTTCAAATAGAATATTTTTTGTAATTGCAATTTTTGGTGAATATGTTAGTGCCACATTGGTATTAACAATTTGACCTTTGTGATAATATCCATTTGTTACCTGTAAACCAACACCACCTCTTAATCCGTATATATAACTATCAAACCCGAGTTGATTAATCCATTGCTCATTGGCGTGTTGTGCCCATTGATAGCGTGTCATTGATTGAATACGTGTGACTGGTAAAGATCCTGTTCCACTAAAGTTTGCATCAAGCGCAGAAATTCCTGGTACCATAAAATTCGGATCACGCATATTCCTTAACGCAACTGGTTGATCCATCATCTTTTTGAACTTACGCATCATTCTTTGCATGAACGTGCTCGTTTTTCTTTCTTTTGCTCCATGTCTTGCATCTTCGCTTTCAGTCGTTTTCTGACTTCCAACATAGTGTACTTCTTTGGCAACTCTCAACTTCAGCGCCTCAACAGAGTTGTGTATCGGCGCCGAAAGAGAGGAACTATGAACTTCAGTGTTGGCCACAGAAGAACCAATTAAGTCCTGCATTCCCAAATCAAACACATTTCGCACGATTCCTAGTCGAGAAACTTCATTGGTGGAACTTAATTGGTTTTCTGCAAGCAAACCATTATAATTATTACTAGTTGTTGAAACGATAGATGGGGTCGAAATAGTAGTACTTTTTGCATTTTGACCTAGCGAATTTCTCTGAGCAATCACATCTTCTTGCAATGCTAATTCCGTTGATGAAATTAGATTAATGCCTATGGCTACGAAAATAGAGATTGATGTAAATCCAGCGGCCATGTACAAGCCAATTGGTCTTCTTCGATAGTATTCACTTTTCTTAGGGTATTCAAAATCTTCCTTTTTGACTACAGCCAATTCCCAAGCATCTTTATCTATGTCAAATTCAGGATGATTTAATAGGAAAATAGTGAGCTGCTGAACCTGTTCTGGACTTAGGTTCCCTTCTCTTAGCTCAAAAAGCCAACGATCGATATTTGAAAAAGAAGGATTACTCATACTAACTCCATTAAACCTTTTAACTGCTTTTTAATTTTTGTTCGGGCTCTAAAAAGATATACTTTAACTTGAGAAGGGGAAAGATGCAGAATCTCTCCAATCTCGTCATAGGTATACCCTTCTAAATCGCGCAGCAACACGATGCTTTTTTGAACAGGTGGCAAAATTGCCAAGGCTCTGTCCACAACTTGATTCGATTCAAACCAACTCATTTCCATCTTTCCAGATTCAGGTAAATTTTCATTTCCTGGAAATTGTAAACGTTGATTTTTGTTAATCAGGTTGATAATTGCATTGTGTGCAGTAGTAAACATCCAAGATTTTGCCTTCGGCGTTTCTACTTTCTTGCGATGGATCCACAGTTTTTCAAGAACATCCTGTACAATATCGTTCGCGTCATCGCGATTACGCAAGAATTTGTAGGCATATCCATAAAGTGGATTGCTATGATTTCTTACGGCGCTATTGTATTCAATTCTATTCAAACCTTCGAGCAATTGCAGTTAAAACAATTTAACGTGAGTAAAAGTTACAGGTAAAGATAAATAATTCTTGCGCTAAATCGATAAATTAACACGCCGTTTACCCTAGCTTAGCATTCAATGTGTAAAATGTGTGTTTGAGTGAATATCTTAACTAAAAAAAGAAGCATTTTCTTTTCAAATTTCTTTTTTTTTCAAGGGGCAGAAATCATTAAAATAATTTTAGTATTTTCGTTGATATCAATAAGATTCACTACGAAAACTTTTTTACACTATGATGACTGCTAAAAGACTATTTGACATTCCACATAATCAATTGAAAACACAGCCGAATGAAAGCATGTTTGTTTCAAAGGTAAATGGTGAGTGGAAACCAACATCTACTCAACAATTCATTGACCAAACAATTGCAGTTTCAAAGGGATTAATTGCCTTGGGTGTTCAACCAGGAGAAAATGTTGCACTAGTATCAAACACTCGCTATGAGTGGAATGTAATGGACATTGCAATCCAACAAATCGGGGCCATCGTGGTTCCCTTGTATCCAAATATTTCTGAAGCAGAATACAATTACATTTTCAACGATGCTGGTATCCGTTTAGCAGTTGTTGCAAATGAAGAATTGGCTGGAAAAATAAACAATATCAAGCCGAACCTTTCCAAATTTGAATTGCTATTCTCGATGGAAGAAGTTGCGGGAGTTCGCAATTGGAACGAAATAGCAGAAGAAGGAAAATCAATTGAGGCCTCTGCCATCACTGAGCGCGGAGATAAAGTGCAAATTACTGATTTAGCAACTATTATTTACACATCTGGAACTACTGGCAATCCAAAGGGTGTTATGTTGTCCCATAGTAATATTTTGTCTAATGTAGAGGCCTGTATTGAGCCACTTCCCGTTTCAGCAGGGTCTAAAGTACTAACTTTTCTACCTGTTTGTCACGTGTATGAGCGCATGTTACACTACTTGTACATGCACGTAGGAGCTTCTATCTATTTTGCTGAATCGTTGGAAACGATTGGTGACAATATCCGAGAAGTGCAACCAGAATGTTTTACTGCCGTTCCCCGACTTATTGAGAAAGTCTTTGATAAAATCGTAGCAAAAGGAGATGAATTAACTGGAATAAAAAGAAAATTATTTTTCTGGGCAGTGTCTTTGGGAGAGCGATATGAACCTCAGGGGAATGGATTCTTTTACAACATCCAACTCGGTATTGCTAATAAAATCATCTTCTCTAAATGGCGAGAAGCATTAGGCGGACATGTAAAAGCAATTGCATCAGGAAGTGCCGCATTGCAACCACGTTTAAATCGTATTTTTTGTGCTGCTGGAATTCCAATTTTAGAAGGATTTGGTTTAACGGAAACTTCTCCTGTTGTTTCGGTAAATAATTTCCAAGCTGGAATACGAATTGGCACTGTTGGTCCTTTAATTGAAAAAGTAGAAGTGAAAATTGCTGAGGATGGTGAGATTTTAGTGAAAGGTCCAAATGTAATGATGGGTTACTACAACAAACCAACTGAAACTGCCGAAGTGATTGATGCTGATGGCTGGTTTCACACAGGTGATATTGGTATTTTTGTAGATAATAAATTCTTAAAAATAACTGACCGTAAAAAGGAAATTTTCAAAACCTCTGGAGGAAAATACATCGCTCCTCAACATATGGAAAACAAGTTCAAGGAATCACGATTTATTGAACAAATTATGGTGATTGGAGAAAATGAAAAATTTCCTTCGGCATTCATCGTTCCAAGTTTTTCTTTTGTTAAAGACTGGGCTGCACAGCATGATCTTGATTTATCAAATGCTAGCAATGAGGAAATTGCAAACCATCCAAAAGTGAAGGAAAGAATTCAAAAAGAAGTTCTTGAAATCAATAAAGTATTTGGAAATTGGGAGCAAATTAAGAAAACGTTCCTATTGCCTGCAGAATTTTCTGTTGAAGGCGGTGAATTGACACCTACCTTGAAATTGAAACGCAAGAAAATTTTGGAAAAATACACGAAACAGTATCAAGAGATTTACGCTTAATTGCTTGTCTCTGGCTGTAATAATGTTACTTTAATACGAGCATGATGAAATTCCGGGAAGTAAGTACCTTCCTGGAATTTTAGTTTTTTGGCAAAAGCAACAGCTTTTATTCTAGCTGGTGTTGACACCACCTTCGTAGCCGTTAAATCAATTTTTGCAGAAGTAACTTCTCCCAATCTATTGACAGCAATCAACACAAAAATTTCTCCTGAATTAGGATCTTGGACTTTAAAATCTGTTGTACTAACCAACGCTCGTTTTTCATCTACTAAATCTCCACTCAATAGTTGAGCACTCGATGAAAAGGTTTGTGAAACTAAAATAGAGACTAGCAGAAATTTTACTTTAGACATACTTATTTGTATAAATTGATCATTCAATTAAACAAGTATACTAAAAATCAGGGAACTTGGGGAATTAATTAATTTACTTCAAGTTCTCCCAATACCAAGAAACAGCTTCTTTGAGTCCGTCTTTTAGCAAATACTTGGGCACGTAATTAAGTTCGCGACTTGCTTTTTCGATGCTTGCAAGGGAATGAGGAATGTCTCCAGCTCTATTTGGACCGTGCACAACATCAACTTTTGCAATGCTAGGATCGTATTCCGAAAGGGCTTCACGTAAATAATAAAACAAATCATTCAAGGTCGTTCTATCACCACAAGCGGTATTAAAAACTGTATTAATTGCGGAGGGATTCTCGCTTGTCATAGCCAGCTCATTCATCAACAACACATTATCGATGTAGGTAAAATCTCTAGAGAAATTGCCATCGCCATTAATAATTGGACTTTCATGCGCCATTAAAAGCTTAACAAACAATGGAATAACTGCAGCGTATGCACCTCCTGGGTCCTGTCTTCTACCAAAAACATTAAAATAACGTAAGCCAATGCACTCCATTCCATACGTTTTTGCGAAAACATCAGCGTACAACTCGTTGACATACTTCGTAATCGCATAAGGAGAAAGTGGTTTTCCAATTATTTCCTCCACCTTTGGCAAACTCTCAGAGTCGCCATAGGTTGAAGAACTAGCTGCAAAAACAAAGCGTTTTACTTTGGCGTCTCTCGCTGCAATCAGCATATTTAAGAATCCAGAAATATTGACATCATTCGTAGTGATTGGATCATTAATGGAACGAGGAACAGAGCCTAATGCAGCTTGATGCAACACATAATCACAGCCTTCAACAGCAGATTTGCAGGCATCTAAATCACGGATATCTGCCTCAATAAATCTAAAATCAGGATTATTAAGAAAAGTCTCAATATTTCGAGAAAACCCAGTTGAAAAATTATCTAAACATACTACATTATATCCACGTGAAAGGAAATATTCACAAAGATTGGAACCGATAAATCCTGCTCCACCTGTTACTAATATTTTTGCTTTCATTGGGTTCATAATCTTAAATTATAAGCGAACGTGTGCATTTGGTAAAACACCTTTCACGTCATAAATGAGCCCATTTTCCGCTAGATGGATGTTTAGATCCATCGTTAAAAACTCCTTATGCGCCACACCTAATACAATTGTATCAAATTTTTTGTTTGGAACAGTAGCAACCGGTTGAATTTTATACTCATGTTGCACTTCTGCAGCATCCGCCCATGGATCAAACGTTGTTACTTTAATACCGTAGTTTTCCAGTGCAAAAATGACATCTACAATTTTTGTATTTCGAACATCGGGACAGTTTTCCTTGAACGTAATTCCTAGCATTAAGATAGTAGCTCCGTTTACGCTGCTTCCACGTTTAATCATTGCTTTCACAATTTGAGAAGCTACATACTCTCCCATTCCATCATTTAATCGACGTCCAGCTAAAATAATTTCTGGATGATAGCCATGTTCTTGGGCCTTCTGGGCTAAATAATAGGGATCAACACCAATACAGTGTCCTCCAACTAAACCCGGTTTAAAAGGAAGAAAATTCCACTTTGTTCCAGCAGCTGCTAAAACTTCATGAGTATCGATGTCTAATAAATTAAAGATCTTTGCCAATTCATTTACGAACGCAATATTGATATCGCGCTGTGCATTTTCGATCACTTTTGCTGCTTCCGCTACTTTAATTGAAGGGGCTGAATAGGTTCCTGCGATAATAACACTTCCATAAACATCGTCGATAACCTTTGCCATTTCTGGAGTGGAACCTGAGGTAATTTTCAGAATTTTCTCTACCGTGTGTTCCTTATCTCCAGGATTAATGCGTTCTGGTGAATAACCTGCGTAAAAATCTTGATTGAAAGTTAAACCACTCACTTTCTCCAATACTGGAATACAATCTTCTTCAGTAACACCTGGGTAAACTGTCGATTCATAAACGACGATATCTCCACTTTTCAAGACCTTTCCTACTGTTTCACTTGCCTTAATTAAAGGAGTTAAAACTGGACGATTATGTTTATCAACAGGGGTTGGAACAGTAACGATGAAAAAATCACAACTTGCAAGATCTGATAAATCGCTTGAACACATCAAGCCTTTTTGTTCAGTGTGAGTTGAAATCAATACCTCTTTCAACATTTCGTCACTTACTTCTAACGTAGAATCGTGGCCGCTTTTTAATTCAGCAATACGAGCGTCATTGATATCAAAACCTACTACTTTAAATTTTGTGGCAAACAATCGAGCAAGTGGCAAACCAACATACCCTAATCCAATGATTCCAATTTTTTTATCCATTTTCTTTCTTGTTGTGATTCAGCTATGCTAAAAGAATATTTCAGAATGTTGACAAAACTAATGAAATATTAAAAAGCAGTGTCAAAAAAAATGGTTTGAGAGTAATAAAATGTTCAGAAAAAAGATGATATCCCCTAGCCAATCTTACCCCAATTAGGTTTAGTATCCAAAACGTCCTTCATGATCCGACGAATGCTCCCATTCTCACTATTTTGCAATCCCGGATCCTCACTTAAAAGAAACTTCGCTTCATCTCGTGCCATGACAACTATTTGTTGATCCCTTGCTAAATCAGCAATTTTAAGGTTCAACAAACCACTTTGCTGTGTTCCCAGCAGATCGCCAGGACCCCGAATTTGTAAATCGACTTCCGCAATTTCAAATCCATCATTTGTACGAACCATTGTGTCGATTCTCTTCTTGGTTTCTTTCGACAACTTATTACCTGTCATCAAAATACAATACGATTTTTCAGCACCTCGACCAACTCTACCTCTCAGTTGATGTAACTGACTTAAACCAAAACGTTCCGCACTTTCAATTACCATTACTGAAGCATTGGGAACATTTACTCCTACCTCAATAACCGTTGTAGCGACCATAATCTGTGTTTCACCCTTTACAAAACGATTCATTTCAAATTCTTTGTCGGCAGGTTTTAGTTTGCCATGCACTATGCTGACTTTATAGTTTGGCAATGGAAATGATCTCGAAATTGCTTCAAAACCATCCATCAAATTATTGAAATCCAGTTTTTCAGACTCCTGAATTAAAGGATAAACAATATATACTTGTCGACCTTTTTCAATTTCTTCTTTTAGAAATCCAAACAATTTAAGTCGTGAAGATTCAAAATAATGACTAGTGGAAATTGGCTTTCTACCTGGAGGAAGTTCATCGATAACAGAAACATCTAAATCGCCATAAAAAGTCATTGCTAATGTACGTGGAATGGGAGTAGCGGTCATTATTAAGATATGCGGGGGAATGACATTCTTTTTCCATAGACGGGCGCGCTGAGCAACACCAAAGCGATGTTGCTCATCGATTACCACCATTCCAATATTCCTAAATTGCACTGTATCTTCCAACAAAGCATGGGTACCAATCAATAAATGGATAGAACCATTTTGCAAACCTTCATGAATTACGCGACGATCTTTGGTCTTTACAGATCCCGTCAAAAGTGCAATTTCAATTGGCAAATCTTTCAAAAATTCTTTTATAGAAACATAGTGTTGATTTGCTAAAATTTCTGTTGGTGCCATCAATGCAGCTTGCAGTCCATTATCTGTGGCCATTAACATAGTTAACAACGCCACAAGCGTCTTCCCACTTCCAACATCTCCTTGAATCAATCGATTCATTTGCGAGCCAGAGACCACATCCTTTCGAATTTCTTTAATTACTTTCTTTTGAGCGCCTGTAAGTTCAAATGGCAAGTAATTTCGGAAAAAATCATTAAAATGTTGATCTATCGAAGTTAAAATGTGTCCCTTTGATTTTGAGATTGAAATTTGTTTTCTGAGCAATAATTCCATTTGAAGGAAAAACAATTCCTCAAACTTTAAGCGATGCCTTGCTTCCTGAAAATCAATAGATCCTTGTGGTTGATGAATTCCGTGCAAGGCTGTGTTCCATCCAACTAATCTATTTCGCTCTAGCAAATGTGTAGGTAAATCGTCCTCTAAATTCGGTGGCAATTGTATCAATAACTCACCGATCAATTTTTCGATTCCTTTGGAATGCAGTCCAGCCGAAGTCAATTTTTCAGTGCTCGGATACACAGGTTGAAATCCAGATTTACTCCGCTGCTCATCGTTAATCGACAATTCAGGATGAGAAATGTTCCAGCTAGTTCCGTACAATTTTGCACGTCCGTACAATTGATACTCCTGACCTACTTTAATTGAATCTTTCACCCATTTAATTCCTGCGAACCAAATTAAATCTATTTTACCGGTACCATCCTCAAACTTTGCTGTGAGTTTTTTTGCTCTTCCAATTCCTGATTCAACAAGATGAGTAATCGTTCCATTCAGCTGAACAGGACCTTCAATGGACGGAATATCTTTAATGCTATGCGAAATTGATCGATCAACATAGCGGAAAGGAAAATGATACAAGAGATCTCTAAAGGTAAAAATTCCCAATTCGCTCTTTAGCAAATCAGCCCGATGAGGACCAACTCCTTTCAAAAAATTGATTGGTGTATCGAGAAAATTCACCCTGCAAGAAACAAAAAATTATTTACTTCTTGAAACCGTCAATTCCATTTCTTAAGAATTTTTGATAAGCATCAATATCCGGAGTGTAGCCAATAGCGTCTGTTAAATCATTGCCATCCAAATCTTGCACAATGTATAAAGGCTGTGTTAATTGCCCATACTTCTCGATCTGGTAAGCTGACCACTTGTTACCAATGTATTTCATTTTTCCGTTAATTGCTTTCGAATAGACTTGTTCCTTCGCTGGCAATTCCGTTCGGTCATCACAATAAAGCGACACCACTACTACTTCATTTTGCAGCATTGAACGAATTTTTTCATTGGTCCAAACCTTAGATTCTGTTTTACGGCAATTCGCACATGAATATCCTGTGAAGTCAATCAAGATTGGTTTATTCACCTTTTTCGCATATTCACGACCTTTCTCTAAGTCATGGAACACCAAGATAGAACCATCACCTACTTCGTGCATAAACTGACGATAGGCGATAAAGTTTTCATCACTTGATTCCACTTCACTATTTCCCTTTACAAAACGGAAATTATCCTCAGAATGTGTTCTTGGTGGAGCAATCCCATCAATCATAAATAGCGGTGCCCCCCACATTCCTGGTAATAAGTACACCGCAAAAACTAAGGCAGATAGAGAGAACATAAATCGAGGAACGCTCACTTTTTCAACTGGAGAATCATGCGAAAAACGTATTTTTCCTAATAAATAGAAGCCCATAACAGCAAACACCACAAACCAAATAGCAACAAAAATTTCACGTGTTAAAATATTCCAATGGTACGTCAAATCGACCATGCTTAAGAATTTTAATGAAAGTGCAATTTCCAATAATCCAAGTACTACTTTCACGCTATTCAACCAACCGCCAGAAGATGGCATTGAATTTAACCAGCTAGGGAAAATGGCAAACAACATGAAAGGCAGCGCCAACGCTACTGAAAAGCCTAACATAATGAAAACTGGTCCTGAAATTGAGCCCGATGAAACCGCTTGTACCAATGAACTACCTATGATTGGACCCGTGCAAGAAAATGATACAAGAACCAAGGTGAATGCCATGAAGAAAACACCAATAAAACCACCTCTATCTGCCTTCTGATCTGCTTTATTTATCCAACTGTTTGGCACTTGAATTTCAAACGCACCCAAGAAGGAAAAAGCAAAAATCATAAATATGGCGAAGAAAATTAAATTGAGTGTGGCACTAGTTGAGATCAGGTAAACCGTTTCTGGACTTTTTGTCAAGAGGGTAATCAAAATACCAACACCAACATAAATTCCGATAATGGAAAGACCATAAAGTACTGCATTTATAATTCCTTTAGAGCGCGATTTTGATTGCTTGGTAAAAAATGAAACCGTCATTGGAATCATCGGGAATACACACGGAGTAAAAATGGCAAAGAATCCCCAGCCTAAACCTTCCCAAAATAAGCCCCAATTGCTTCTAGTAGGTGCCACTTTTTTTGTTGATGAAACAGCTTCCTCTTTACTATTGGTAGCAAGTGTATCTGAACTAGATTTTCCTACCGTGTCTTTATCTACTGTGGTCTGAGCAGTTGATGTATCAGGATTTAAAGGAACAGCAGGAGAAATTTTATTAAACCCTTCCACTTTTAATTTCACAGTTTGATCAGGTGGAAAAACACATCCATTTTCATCACAAATTTGAAATGAATAGTCAAAAACCAAGTCAAAAGCTTTATCTGTTAGGATTTCAATCTTCTGAATAAAAGATGCTTTTTTCTCGAAGTACAGAGAAGTACCTAATTCATCTTTGTGAACAACAGGTTTTCCAAGATCTTTAATCTTTCCGACCAATTTAAAGTTGGGTGACGATTTAAAAATGAATGATGTTGGTACGCCAGTAAAATCAGCCTTACTAGGGTCATGGTTAACCGAAAAAACATGCCATCCCTCTATAATCGTAGCACTCCCAATAATGTTTGCAGTTTTATCGTCAATTTTCTCCAATTTAAACTTCCAAGTAATCTTCTCCATCCAGTTCGAACCTGGCTGTGCCAATGAAATAATGGATTGAAATGTGATAAATAATGTTAGAAAAAGGAATTTTGCTAATTTCATTCTTTGGGGATTTTAATTTCAAATTGTTGATCAACAGGAGGCATACACATCACCTCATTGCATATCATATAAGTCACTGTTCCTCTAACAGCACCTTGCTTTTTGACTTTTACTTTATTGGTAAAAACGACCTCTTTATCAAAATACTTTACGTTGGACTCGAAATTTTTATCAAATTCTTCGATTGGAGTTGGCTCCATCACTTTAGTACTTAATTTAAATGCTTTGTCCTTTTGAAAAATAAAACGAGTGGGTACTGGCCCAGCATTTTCTGCTAGATGTTGACTATAAATGTGCCATCCATTATCAAGACTGGCTTTCATTTCTATTTCCGAAGTGGAACTATTGTAGGTAAAATCCCAAGTAATATGCTCTTGTGCTATCGACAAGCCATCAAAGAACATACTAAAAAATAAAAGAAATAAATAGCGAATCATTGCAATTCTAAATCGTTTCATAGTTAACGTTCAAAATTACGAAAGATTCTTAATTAAGAATTTTTAATTGGTAGAATATTAAAAATTGATCTCGACAATTCTATTGATAGGAATCCAAACTCCGCCTTTTAAACTGATGAACTTTGTTCCAGCCGCCCAGATTGTTGTTTCCACACGCTTTAGCCCTTCATCGTCTTGAAAAACGATAGAAACTTTGCCATGAAAAGCATTTCCGAGCGTTGTAGCATTTTCAATTTGCTTCAAAAGCTCTGGATGCTGTTTTATCTTTGCTGCATCTTTAAAGTGCAACCCCGAGATCACCTCTTTGTCGATGAGGATTGGTTTTGTAAGTTCTTCTTGCATAAGTATAGTCTTGAGCTATAGTAATATTACAAAAAGTAAAATAACAATCAAAATAATTTAGATGAAAGTCAATTTTTAGATGTCCAATCGAGCTACAGGAGCGATATTCTGATTCGCGAACAGATTTTGCTCATACATGTACTTACCTGTTATTGCAATCATTGCGGCATTATCAGTGCAAAATTGAAAGTCTGGTATATACACTTTCCAGTTCTTTTCCTCGCCCAAAGCAAAAATACGCTCTCGTAAACCACTGTTGGCTGAAACTCCTCCAGCAATAGCAATTTCTTTGATAGAAAAATCATCGGCTACTTTCACCAATTTTTTCATTAGGATGTCGATCACTGTTTTTTGAATTGATGCACAAAGATCATTGAGATTATCTTCGATAAACGTTGGACTTTCCCTTTTCTTTTTCTCTAAAAAATAAAGAATGGATGTCTTTAAGCCACTAAAACTAAAATTATAGTCAGCAACAATAGGTTTCGAAAATTCAAATGCAAGCGGATTTCCCAACTTTGCATGCTTATCGATCAATGGTCCTCCTGGATATGGAAATCCTAATAATTTTGCAGCCTTATCAAATGCTTCACCTGCTGCATCATCAATTGTCGATCCAAGTACTTTCATTTGAAGATGACTTTCCACCAGAACAAGTTGTGTATGTCCACCTGAAACTGTTAAGCATATAAAGGGAAAATTAGGTTTAGTTTTACCTTCTTGATCTATGAAATGAGCTAAAATGTGTCCCACCATGTGATTCACATCAATCATTGGAATGTTCATTCCCATCGAGAACGATTTGGCGAAAGAAGTACCAACAATTAAAGAACCCATCAATCCAGGACCCCGTGTGAAAGCAACAGCATCAATATCTTCCTTTTTTATTCCTGCCTTAACAATCGCTCTGTCAACCACAGGAATAATATTTTGTTGATGCGCTCTACTTGCCAATTCAGGTACAACTCCCCCAAATTCTTGATGAATTGCTTGTTGAGCAATACAATTGGATAGTATGGCGTTATTTTTGAGTATAGCCGCGGAAGTATCATCGCAAGATGATTCTATTCCTAAAATTATTAGTTCGTTTTTCTTCAACTTTTATACTTTTGTGCAGAACAATGGCAAAAATACTTAAAATAATAGCAAAATCCTTTGGCATTATAGCCGAATGGATTTTGATTTTGCTGATTATTTTAGCTTTTGCAATTCGTACTGAGTTGTTTCAAACCTATTTAGCTCAGAAAGCCACTGCTTATCTTTCTAAGGAATTAAAAGCGGATATCAAAATTGGAAAGATGTCTATTGTATTCATTGATCAATTGCTATTGGAAGACGTGTCAATTGTAGATCCGAACAAGGATACGCTCGGGAGAATAGGTCGATTGTATGTCACCCTCGACGATTACAATTTAAAAACGAAAGTAATTTTACTCAAGAAAGCTGAATTAGAAGATGGTACTGTTCATCTTTTTAGGGATCAAAAGAATGGCGATTTTAATTTCAAATTTCTTTCAGATTACTTTAAAAGCGATTCAAAAACACCAAGTTCAAAGCCTTTTAAATTAGGCTTAAAAGAACTGCAACTTTCCAATGTTGACTTTAAATATGATGATTTCAGAAAAGAAAACAAACCATATGGGGTTGATTTCAATCATCTCGATTTGAAGGGAATCAATCTGTTTGCCACAAATTTTAGTCTGAACAATGGCGATATCAAAGCTACCTTGGCTCAATTTTCCGCCAGAGAAAAAAGTGGATTAGAGGTGGAGAATTTAGCTACAATTGCCCATGTTAATACCACAGGAATTAGATTAAAGGACTTAAAAATAAAAACACCTCTCACAAAAATTGATGCTCCAATATTTCAACTGTTATATGGCAGTTATGCTGATTTTTCAGAGTTTGTAGACAAAGTGAATTTTGTTTCTTACCTGAAATCAAGTTCTGTGTCGATGAAAGATGTGTCGCTATTTGCTACCACATTGCAAGGAATGGACGCACAGATTGATTTGAGTGGAAATGTGAGTGAAAAAATCAAGAATTTAAAACTTCGTAATTTTGACATTCGCACAGGAAAAAGAACGCACATTGCAGGAAATTTTAATTTACCCGATTTTCGTAATATCAAACAAGCCTTTTTCTCAGAAAAAATAGCCTATGCCTACATTGATTTAGCCGATTTACAAAAATTTAAATTACCAAAATCTAGCAGTTCGAGAACTATACAATTGGATGAGCGCACCAATCGACTTGAATTTTTTGAAGCAAAAGACCTTCGCTTAGATGGATTCTATCAAGAATTTGTGGTTTCCGCCGATGTTGTAAATTCTGCTTTAGGAAAAGTCAAAATAGATAACGGAATTCTTTTTACAGTTGATCCGACCACAAATTTACTAGCGTTCGAACGTTCGGAGGCTTCCACGTATGATGTTAAAGTGGAAAATTTTGATCTGGGGACATTTCTCGCTGACAAGACCTTCGGTAAAGTTGATGGTACTTTTTTCCTCAGTGGCACTGCTACATCTGTTTCAGATATCCGTTTCAACTCCATCCAGGGAGATGTGAACCGCTTCGATTATTTGAACTACCCCTATTCCAATATTCAGCTAATGGAAGGGAGTTTGATCGACAAAGTACTCTTGGCAAAAATTGATGTGAAAGACGACAATTTAGATTTAACCTATGATGGAACTATTGATTTAAATGGTGAAATCGATATGAATTTTGATGTCACTTTAAATCACGCATTTTTAAATGAGTTGAACTTAACAAAAGCAGATTCCACTTTTTTACAATCAAAATTTAGCGTCAACCTTCACGGTAGCGATCCCAACAAAATGTATGGCGATGTAACTATGGGCAAGATAGTTTACAAAGAAGGTGATAAAGAGATTATTGTTCCGGAAATGAAAGTGAATGTGCAGCGTGGTGTAGCGTTTGATGAATTCAATGTAGATAGTGAAATCGGTGAATTAAGTTTAAAGGGGAAAATTGATTTTGCAACAATCGGGCAAGGTTTTATTGAACAATTCGACAAAGTATTCCCCGGCTTGATTCCTATTGATCCATTAGCAAAAAAAGCAATTCCGAGCAAGAAAAGCAGCAATTTCACGTATGAGTTTAACGCTCGAAAAATGGACGACTTCCTTGATATCTTTGCTCCAGAATTAGCAATTTCTTATGGGACAAAATTACATGGCGCCTACGATGCAGAGTTTGAAAATTTCACGATGTTCTTGACGTCCACGAATATAAGCTACACGGATTTCAGCTTCCATGGCATTGATTTTCAACAAATGCTGGTGGGTTCTGAGATCACCGCTAACTACAAATTAGCTAGATTTCAATATGGTGATTCTATTCACGTAGAAGATATCCATTTCACCACAAAAGGAGAAAATAACATGCTCCATTCTGAATTAGTGTGGCAACCGAACACCGAAAATGATTCAAAGATCACATGGGAAACTGCTATAGCAGACAAACAACTTAATATACTTCTAGCTCCATCCTATTTCTCCTTAAATAATCTGCGTTGGAATATCGAAAATCAATCAGATTTTGCTATTACGGATACAGACCTTCATATTTCCAAATTCAAATTAAGTAGAGGAACCCAATATTTGACCTTAGATGGGTGTCTGTCGAAAAATGATGCCGACAAAATGAACATGAAAATCGCCAATATTGATTTACATGAGGTAGGTACTTTACTTGGTCTCAGTTTAAATTTTGAAGGTCAATTAAATGGTTGGGGGTATTTATCAAATCCATTTGTTAATCCTACTTTCATGGGAGATGCCTCCATCAACGGATTGTTCATCAATGAGGAAGAAGTGGGCGATATTTTCTTCCAATCTGAATGGAATAAATTATCTGAAAGCATTAAACTAATGGGTGATTTGAAATACCGAGGAAATCAAACATTTGAATTCATGGGGAATTATTTTACTGCAAAAGAGGAAGATAACTTCGATTTATATTTGCTGTTCGACAAAACTGACATTGCTTTTGCAAATGCTTTTATGGATCCAGATGTAATTACTAACATCGGGGGTCAGTTGAATGGAAATTTAAAAGTTACTGGAACCCCTACGCATCCTAAACTCAATGGAAAATTAAATCTAAAAGAAGGAAATACCAAAGTAGAAATGTTGGGTGTCAACTTTGGATTTGATGGCGATATTATTGTAGATGAATATGGTTTTTACATCAACAACATGCCTATTCTAGACGAGGATAACAACTCTGGAACCGTTATTGGATCTGTCTATCACGACAACTTCAGCAGTTGGAACTTTGATGTATCTGTCAATCTAGCAGGTAACGAGAAAATCTATGGTAACAATTACTTTTCTTTCGCTTCACCAGATGACCTCCCTGAACGATTTTTGATAATGAATACTTCGTATGAAGAAGGAGGACTCTATTACGGAAAGGCATACGCTACTGGAGATGTTAATATCTTTGGATACGATGATTTGATGGAAATCTCGGTGAACCTTAAAACAAGACGAGGAACATCTATCAATTTCCCGATGTACGGTAGTGCAGACCTAGATGATGACCAAGGATTCATTACATTTATTGCAAAAGACTCCAACTTTGTATTACCCGATTCAAAAATTGACTTTACTGGTGTCGACCTAGATTTAAACTTTGAAATCACACCCGACGCCAAGCTGAAAATCATTTTTAATGATCAAACGGGAGATGAAATCAATGCTACAGGAAGTGGAAATATCGCAATGAAAATGGACAATTTAGGCGAGTTGAACCTGGATGGAACCTATCGAATTAAAGATGGAATCTACAATTTCGCTATGGGCCCAATTAAACAACCATTCTTTGTGCAAGAAGGTGGAACCATTACGTGGACAGGAGATCCATACAATGCAAATCTCGACTTGAAAACGTATTACAAAGTAAATGCAAGTATCGCTGAAATTTCGCCTAATGAATTCCAAGGCACAGCAAATGTGAGCGATCAGGAAGTGTTGTGTTACCTAAACTTAACTGAAACTCTATTAAAACCTTCCATCGGATTTAACATTACTTCGCCAAAAGCGAATGAAACTGGACGAGCTTTGCTTTCTCGAATTGTGAGTGATCCAGACGAATTAAACAGACAATTTTTCTCGCTCTTATTGTGGAGGAGATTCCAACCATTAAAAGGAACCACTGCAACTAGTAGTTCGGGAGCGCTGGATATGGTGTCGAATCAGATCAACTCCATTTTGGCGATGGTTTCCAAGGACTATAAATTAAATGTCAACCTTGATAAAGACGACATCTCAGGAGAAAACACGATGGAATTTGGCGTATCAAAAGGATTCTTGGATAATCGCTTAGTAATTAAAGGAAATTTTGGTGTGGAAACAGGATCCACGAATAGTCAAAATCACAATCAATTCATTGGAGATGTTAGTGTTGAGTACCTTTTGAATGAAAGCGGAACCTTCCGTGTCAATATTTTCAATGAATCGAACGACAACAGCGCTACGCAAGATCAGGGCCTTTTCACGCAAGGAGCAGGTTTAAATTACCAAGAAGATTTTGATAATTTTGAGAACTTTTTACTAGGTCAGTATATCGTCGATATTTTCCGCAAGAAGGAACAAAAGAAAATCATTGTGAAACGCAAGAAACGCCAAACACTGGTTCCGTAGTTCTGTTGGACAGCAAAATCCAATTCCAAACCTTGATACTTCTTATTAATTTTTCTACTTTCGTTCCATGAAAAAAGTATTGATTGCAAATCGTGGAGAAATTGCTCGTCGAGTAATCCGAACGCTCAAAAAAATGGGTATTACTAGCGTTGCTGTGTACTCTGATTCCGACAGAAATGCACCCCATGTTTTAGAAGCCGATGAAGCCGTTTATTTAGGGGCAAGCCCATCATCAGAAAGTTACTTAAAACAAGATTTAATTATCGATTATTGTAAAAAACTCAATGTTGATGCAGTACACCCTGGTTATGGATTTCTTTCTGAAAATGCCAACTTTGCGCGCAAACTAAAAGAAAACGGAATTATATTAATAGGTCCAAGTCCAGAATCAATGGAGCTGATGGGCGATAAATTAAGTGCAAAAAGAGCGGTAAAGGCATTTAACGTTCCTTTAGTTCCAGGTGTGGATGAAGCGATTTCAGATGTCCCGAAAGCAATTAAAATTGCTGAAGAAGTTGGTTATCCTGTACTCATCAAAGCCTCTGCTGGAGGAGGTGGAAAAGGAATGCGTTTGGTTCATAATTCAGGCGAATTCGTAGAGCAAATGAATTTAGCCCAAAGTGAGGCACGATCTTCTTTTGGAGACGATGCTGTCTTTATCGAGAAATTTGTAGAAAAACCAAGACATATAGAAATACAAGTATTCGGCGATCAACAAGGAAATTTTGTCTACTTGTTTGAACGCGAATGCTCCATTCAACGTCGACACCAAAAAGTAGTTGAAGAAGCCCCAAGCGCTTTGTTGACGGCAGAACTTCGAAAAAAAATGGGAGAAGCAGCAGTCAACGTTTGCAAAGCGTGCAATTATGAAGGAGCAGGCACTGTAGAATTTCTTGTAGATGCCAACCTGGATTTTTTCTTTCTTGAAATGAACACACGATTGCAAGTTGAGCATCCAGTAACAGAGGAAATTACTGGTCTCGATTTAGTAGAGTGGCAAATTCGCGTAGCGAGAGGCGAACAACTGCCTTTATCACAAGATCAACTAAAAATTAATGGTCACGCTATAGAAGTTCGTGTTTATGCAGAAGACACATTAAACGGTTTTACTCCAGACATAGGAAATTTGAAACGATACCGCATTCCAACAGGCCGAAGTGTGCGTGTTGACGACGCCTTTGTGGAAGGGATGGACATTCCAATTTTTTACGATCCAATGATTGCGAAATTGGTTGTTTGGGGCAAAACAAGGGAAGATGCTATTCGTCGATGTATCATAGCCATTGATGACTATCAAATTTCGGGATTGAAAACCACACTTGACTTTGGGAAATTTGTACTGAAACATCCTGCATTTACTAGCGGTGATTTTGATACCAACTTTGTGAAAGATCATTTTTCAAATCCACTTGTGATGCATGATGCTATGGAAGAAGAAAAGGAAGCATTGCAGTATGGAATTGATAAAATTTGGGACGATATCAAACAACGAAAAGCAAAAGAATATCGCTCATTAAACATCACAAGTAGCTGGGTAAACAAAATGACCAATTAAATTTGATATTAATCGAAAAATAGGTCCTCCATTTTCAAATAAATTTTAATTTTACATCAACGAAAAAAACCCTAATAATGAATTTACACGAATATCAAGGAAAATCAATTTTAAAAGGTTACGGAGTTTCCATCCAAGAAGGAATTGTAATTGACAAAGTTGAAGATGCTGTTGCGGCTGCAAAAAAATTAACTGAAGATACAGGTACTGGCTGGTATGTGGTGAAAGCTCAAATTCATGCTGGTGGTCGTGGAAAAGGAAAAGTTGAGGAAACAGGATCCAATGGGGTTATGCTTGCTAAGGGAATCAACGAAATTGAAGAGAAAGTTAAAGGAATTTTAGGTGGTAGTTTAATGACTGCTCAAACAAACGGTAAAGCCAAAAAAGTAAACAAAGTGCTTATCGCACAAGACGTGTACTACCCAGGTGTAGCTGAAGTAGAAGAGTTTTACATGTCTGTTCTTTTAGATCGTGAAAATGGTAGAAATGTAATTGTTTATTCAACAGAAGGAGGAATGGATATTGAGCAAGTTGCTGAATCTACTCCTGAATTGATTCATAGAGAATTGATTGATCCTCGTGTGGGTGTTCAAGGTTTTCAAGCAAGAAAAATTGCTTTCGATCTTGGATTGTCAGGCGAAGCATTTAAGCAAATGACAAAATTCATCGTTTCATTGTACAATGCATACGTTGGAATTGACGCTGCAATGTTTGAAATCAATCCTGTATTAAAAACATCTGACAATAAAATTATCGCAGTAGATGCTAAAGTAACCTTGGATGGTAATGGATTATTCCGTCACCCAGACTACTTAGCGATGCGAGATACTGATGAAGAAGATCCAATCGATGTTGAAGCAGATGCTGCTGGATTGAACTTCGTAAAATTAGATGGAAACGTTGCTTGTATGGTAAACGGCGCTGGTTTAGCAATGGCTACCATGGATATCATTAAATTATCAGGCGGTAATCCCGCAAATTTCTTAGATGTTGGTGGAACTGCTAATGCAGAACGTGTTGAAAAAGCATTCCATATTATTTTGAAAGATAAAAATGTAAAAGCAATTTTGATTAATATCTTTGGTGGAATCGTTCGTTGCGACCGTGTAGCACAAGGAGTTGTAGATGCATACAAGAACATGGGCTCTATTCCAGTTCCAATTATCGTTCGTTTACAAGGAACAAATGCTGAAGAAGCAAAAAAATTAATCGACGAATCAGGATTAAACGTTCATTCTGCGGTTCTTTTGCAAGAAGCTGCTGATAAAGTAAAAGAAGTTTTAGCATAGGCTAACAATTAATATTTGAAGCCCTTTCGAGATTCGGAAGGGCTTTTTTGATTAGATTAAGCTATCTTTGTCGTGTGAAATTTTTCAATCGAAATATGATTATTTACAAAAGTTTAGAAGAAATTGAAATCATGCGTGAAGCAGCTTTGGTTGTAAGTCGCACATTAGGAAAGGTAGCTGAAGAAATTGCAATCGGTGTTACTCCAAAATATTTGGATGAAATGGCGGAAGATTACATTCGATCGCAGCAATCAATCCCCGGTTTTAAGGGGCTTTATGGATGTCCTAGCACCCTTTTAATTTCTGTAAACGAACAGGTGGTACATGGTCTTCCAACGGAGCGACCATTTGCTGATGGAGATATTGTATCAGTAGATTGTGGAGCTATATTCAAGGGATATTACGGCGATCATGCCTACACTTTCGAAATTGGAAATGTAGCTCCAGATGTGAAACAATTACTGGAGGTAACAAAAGAATGTCTTTACCTTGGTATTGAGCAATGTACCACATCCAACAGAATCGAAGACATTGGTTGCGCTATTCAACAGCATGCTGAAAAAAACGGATATGGAGTTGTTAGAGATCTAGTTGGTCATGGACTCGGAAAAACGTTACATGAAGATCCACAAGTACCAAATTATGGGAAAAGAGGTCGAGGGAAAAAGATAATGAATGGCTTGACAATTGCCATTGAACCCATGATTAATATGGGAACCCATCTAGTAGAACAATTAGACGATAACTGGACAATCGTTACCGCTGATGGAAAACCTAGTGCACATTTCGAGCACGATATTGCGGTTGTCGATGGGAAACCAGTTATTCTTTCAACTTTTGATTACATTGAAGCTGCATTGGCAAAAAAAAACAAATAGGAATTTGAAATGAATTCACATCAACGAACTGTCTTTCTAGCTGTTTTAATTCCATTTGCTTTTGGTGCTTTAACATTCATTGAAACTGGAGGTTTTATCCTACCCTTTCCGCTGAATGAAATGATCTTCGCAATTACTGCATTCATTTTTGTTTTTAGATTATTTCGAAGTGAAAAAATCATTTCACTTTTTATCCTTCTTTTTTCTGGATTCAATTTACTTTCCACAGAGTTTATATGGTCGCTATTCTCGACGCAAGAATCATTACAATATTACTACGAGTCAGGTGTTTTTGACACGATGCGCTTCTTTAGCTATTTAATGCTCTTAGCGTGGCTCATAAGAAGCTTTTTGATCGATTTCAAGGCACTTAAATTAGTACTTTTACTGATTATTGTCAGTTTGTTCTCTATTGGTCTGATCAACCAGTGGTACTATTTAATGGTGGTGGCAACATTTATTCCGTTTGTTGTAGCATTCAAGTTCTCCTACTTAAAACCATTTCACTTACTTTGGTTGTTGCTAAGTATCTTAAACACAATGACCTTGGTGATGTTTCAAATGGCAAAAGCGTAGATTAAGTAGAAAAAAGCCATTTTTTTACCTTTTTTGCTTTGATTAATCAACCTAATTCGTATTTTTGCGCTCTGTTCTAAAAACGTTTAGAATTTAGGAGGGATGGGTGAGTGGCTAAAACCACCAGTTTGCTAAACTGACGTACTGGTAACGGTACCGCGGGTTCGAATCCCGCTCCCTCCGCAATGTAATGTAGGAGATACGGGATGAGAACCAAAGGGTTCGTGCCTTAGCAAGGCGAAGACCTTCGAGACGATAGTCGAGATAATTCCGCTCACTCCGCATAGAAAATTAATTCTTTGCATTATTACATGAGATTAATTTGCGAAATTCAATTTTGTTGCTAATTTTGCACTCCCAATTGAAACGAAAGTTTCTAGGAAAAAGAGTAAAACGATACTCAATCGGGGCGTAGCGTAGTCCGGTCATCGCGCCTGGTTTGGGACCAGGAGGTCGCAGGTTCGAATCCTGCCGCCCCGACGAAACAAGGGGATGAGTAATCATCCCCTTTTTTATTGAAATAGAAAAAATGAATTTAAGCCCTTGGCTTTTTCTGGTCCCGTAGCTCAGCTGGATAGAGCAACGCCCTTCTAAGGCGAAGGTCAAAGGTTCGAATCCTTTCGGGATCACAATAGAAGTCCTTTCCGCATTGCGGTTGGGACTTTTTTTATTTATGACTCTTAGGAATAATGGATTTTACCAGTAAAATCTAATTACTATTCTCAGCAAGTATAAATAAAAGCCCAAGCAATGAGAATAAACTGAAGTGGTAATCGCGCGAATCTAATTCCTTTAGAAAGACGTAGACTCGCTTCTTCGTTAGTATACATATAAATATTTGAAGGAAACACAGCGAGCAATAACACAATGATTCCCCATGCTGAAAAAAGAGATGAAAAAGGAATCAACAATCCAATTCCAAACAATAATTCCACCATACCAGAAGAAATATTCCAAAAATCTTTATGCTTAAAAAATGGTGGTATGATCTTCTTATACATTCTAGGCACTCTAAAATGATTTGCGCCAGCTAGTATAAAAATAAGTGCAAAAAGGTATTGATGCCAAGGATATATCATAGATGATTAAAAGTACTTAAATATTGTGACACAATCACACAGAATCCAACCAAATTAAAGTCTAGGAAAAAAAGCATTCTCAAGGTGCTCAATTTTCGTATGAAAGGAATTATGTACAATAGAAACGATATCAAATCGAGTATCTAAATCAATTCGTTCCTTTTTAAGGTATTGACTAGCAACTTTTATGATTGACTTCTGTTTCCCTTTAGTTACAGCCTTCCATGGTTCGCCAATTATAGCTGTTTCGCGAGTTTTCACTTCAATCACAACGATTTGATTATTGCTTTTAGCAATGATATCAATTTCAAGTTTTCCAAAACGATAATTTCTTACTAAAATTTGATAACCTTTATTATTAAGCAGCTGCACTGCTAAATTTTCGCCAAAAATACCTAATTCTTGTTGTGTCATAATCCTCTTTTCTCTTGAAGTTAAGAAATAAGTTGATTTGATACAAGTGCGGAAACAATAAAAAAGAAGATATTTTCAGTAAAATCCACCCTTTCTTCAAAAATAACGGCGGACATTACAAATGCTATAATTCTACAAATTAATAGACACAAAAAAACCCTGATTACCGAAGTAAACAGGGTTTCTAAAAGTGGCATTCGTCCCGATAGCTATCGGGATACGCTCCCAATATGACACAAAAAAACCCTGATTACCGAAGTAAACAGGGTTTCTAAAAGTGGCATCGACT
>JAZKFZ010000004.1:0-14453 GCA_040386155.1 Bacteroidota bacterium
TTTAGTACCCCGGGCCGGTCCCGATAGCTATCGGGACGAACCGTCACACTCAAAATTTTTTACATAAAAAAAACCTCTCCAACATTATTGGAGAGGTTTAGTACCCCGGGCCGGAATCGAACCGGCACACCCTAAAGTACAGGATTTTGAATCCAGCGCGTCTACCAGTTCCGCCACCGGGGCATTGGCTTATTTTCACTTCCCGATTAACAGGATAAGCGGGTGCAAAGGTAAAGTTTTAATTCAATTTTGCAAGAATGTATCCTAAAATTATTTTACGACTTTAAGTCGACCGATTTTCTCTCCTTCGATCAATTCAATCATATACCAACCATTATTCAAATCCTGTAAATTTCCCAAGACTATTGCCTTACTTGACAAATTGATGATTGGTAGTTCTCTAATAACTCGACCACTCGCATCTATCATGCGCAAGTGCGTAGGATGAATATCTGTTTCCGACCAATCAACCTGCAATTGATCTTGCAATGGCACTGGAAAAGCATTAATCTTACCCGTAGCAACTAAATCCTCCATCCCCGTCATACTACATCCTTGCAAAGTGCCAGGCATATTCGCATCCAACCACTCTAGCCGACGATGGTACCAATCTTTCAATCGCTGCACTTCTTGCGCATAATTCTGACTCGGTGCCTGTACTTCGCCAGTACCAGTAGCTGCTCCCATGTGTCCCCACACTAGATAATGCCAGTTCTGACTCTCATTTACTAAGTTTGCCACTGAATCAATTCGATCGAAAATATAGTCTTCACTTAATATAGTTCTGCGCAAATCCTCGTATCTACATTTCAATTCATCCGCAAAAAGATCATCTTCCAACAAACGAATGTACCAACCTTCGGCATTCACATCTTGATCACAATAAGGATACATCCACCCGGAACCATCTTCAGAGCCTCCGTTGATGTCCTTTTGTGACCAATCAAAATCCCAAACAGGACCCGCTTTTAATTTCTTCACCGTTCCGTCTAAGTCATTTTTATCCTTGTAAAAAAATCTACTTTTCTTGTATCCATCAACATTTCGAGTTAATTCAGAAATTAGAAAATAGTCGATGAAACTTTTAGTACCTATATAAGCTCGGTAGCCTAGATTCGGATCTGAAAAATTTGTCCCATACAGTGCATCTTCAAAATCATCGACATAATTATGGATATAACATAGTTGTTCGGGCATTAATTCATTCATCGCAGGCTGGTAATGCACCATGTGTACATCAAGACCTGGAAAACCAATGGGAGAATAATTTAATTGCCAAGAGTTGGAATTGTCCCAATAATCGAATTTCAGCAAATACCCTCCCGTAACTTCTGGCACAGTAATATCAACTGGCTGCAAATTGGCAACATCCACCCTGTTTTGATCACGTTTGATCTTTTCTCCAAGTAAATAAATCCCTTGGTACTCCCCATTTAACACCACATCTACTAATCGTGTACGTGTAGCATAATGACCCATCGAATCAAATAAATGGTACGGGACAATATTTCGAGCAAAGGACTTATCGTTGAAATTGGCTAATAAAACCCAATCATTCTCAGAGGGCATCCCTAGCAAGGAAGTGTCTAAATTATTTCCGTTGACATCTTGGGTTTCAAATGCATAAGGTTTTTGCGGTAAACTCAAAGAATAATTGCCACGGTACTCAATACCAATTTTTCCTTCATAATGGGTTACTGGATCTGTCAAGTAATTTCTTGTTCCTTGTGTTTGCCAGCGGATTTCCATGTCGGCCACGATTTTTATATCATCGTCAATTATTCCTCCATTGGTTTCAATGGAAACAATCGGTAAAAGTGATGACTTAAAATCAAAATACGTTGCTGGATTATTTCCAAAAGTGAGCGAAAATGAATTCACCATACCTTCATCAGCACCATAATTATCACTCACTCTCAAAAACCAAGTTCCATTTGGATTCTGCCCATTGTTCACCAATCCCATTTGTCCGGCAGGCTTAAATGTACCTGTAAACGGAGCATTGGCACTTGTAATACTTTGACTTGCATCTTGATTTAGGCACGTATTGGTAAAGTTATCATCACCACCTCCAATATTTGCAAATAACTGGGCGATACTGCCATCAGGCGCTATAATCCAAAAGGAGACATCCGCATCCCAGGTGTGAGTAGCATCGAAACACACAGTTTCTAAACCAAAATTATTAGTATCAATTGTAGTCTGTAAACCACTAACTGAAACGGGAATATCAATTGTTTGATTGTCGAGAATTGGTCCTGATCCGCCAATAAATGTTTGAGAAAAACTTGCCTCTGCAAGTAAAAGAAGCACAAATAATATCCTGTTTTTCATTCTACTATCCTATTTTTGTAGATTGAAGGTAGTCAATATCTTACGTAGATGAAGAAATCATGAAGAAAATATTAATAAAAAATATAAAGGCCCTAGTTCAAGTGGGAGAAAATATTCCTACAAGACTTTCTGGAAGTGAAATGAAGGAACTTCCATGCATTGAAAACGCCTTTCTAGCATTGGAAGACAATGAAGTGGTTGCCTATGGCAAAATGGATGAATGGGAGGGAATTTCCGATTGGCGCGATTTGGAAGTGGTAGATGCCACTGATTGTTTTGTGCTACCTGCATTTTGCGACCCCCATACTCACACTGTTTTCGCGAAAAGCAGAGAGGAGGAATTTGTGGATAGAATTAATGGATTGACGTATCAAGAAATTGCTGAGAAAGGTGGTGGAATCCTAAATTCTGCAAAGAAATTGGCGGAACAAAGTGAAAATGAACTTTTTCAACATGCGCTAAAAAGAATTGAATTATTAAAATCGTATGGCACTGGAGCACTTGAGATCAAATCTGGGTATGGTCTGAGTGTTGAAGCGGAATTGAAAATGCTGCGCGTTATCAAACGATTAAAAGCGGAAGCAGGTATAGAAATAAAGGCCACATTTTTAGGTGCGCATGCCTTCCCAACTGAATTTAAGGAAAATCATAGCGGCTACATCGACCTCATTAAAAATGAAATGTTACCGCAAATTGCAAAAGAAGAATTAGCCGATTTTATTGATGTTTTTTGTGAGAAAGGTTATTATTCTGTTGAAGAAATGGCAGAAATTTTGTTGGAAGGAAAAAAATATGGCTTGATTCCAAAAGTGCATGTTAATCAATTTACAGCGCTTGGCGGCATTAAAAAAGCGGTAGAACTTGGGGCACTGTCTGTTGATCACTTGGAAGAATTAACTAGCGAAGATGTTGAAGCGCTAAAAAACAGCTCTTGCATGCCAACATTCTTGCCGAGTTGCTCACATTTCTTAGGTATACCATACGGCAACGCTCGAAAATTAATTGACAACAATGTACCGTTTGCCCTTGCAAGTGATTTCAATCCTGGCTCTACTCCCAGCGGAAATTTGGCATTTGTTTGGTCATTAGCATGCATTAAAATGAAACTAAGTCCAGAAGAAGCGTTAAATGCTCTAACCATCAATGCGGCTTATGCCATGAATTTGAGTGATACACACGGAAAAATTGCCTTGGGAAGAAAATCGCCTATTATTTTAACGAAGGCAATCCCATCCTTGGCCTACATTCCTTATGCATTCGGAGATCAGCATGTGCAAAGAATTTTTGCATAATTCTTGCTTGGTTGTATGGGAATAGAGTAACTTTGTTATATATGAAATTTATCGTTTTTTTCTTTTTTGCCACACTCCAATTTCTTTCGATTGGGCAACGAACCGATGCTCAAAATGAACTGCTATGGGAAATTTCTGGTAATGGACTGAAAGCGAAAAGTTATATCTTCGGCAGTTTACACTCCAACGATAAACGTCTTTTTCAATTTTCCGATTCTACCTATTTTGCAATGAATGCCGTGCAAGGTATTGTTTTAGAAACTGATGTGTTTTCCCTTTTTGACCGTCTCGATACCCGCAAAGAGGAAATTACCTTATTGTACGATAGCAATGGAAATCCTTACACTGGTACAGATCGTCCTTCAAAAACATTGTATGGCGACGAAGATGGTATGCCTCAATTCCTCGACGCTTATTTTCAAGAATATTGCTTTAATGCGAATAAGAAATTTTTTCCCCTGGAAAAAGTCGAAGACCAATTGAACTTACTGAGCAATATTTACATTTCAGACGATCAAGAAATCAATTTTATCGCAAATCAGATCATTCAAGACAAACTGTTGAATCTTTATTTAAGTGGAAACATTCAAGCACTCGACAAGGCAATGAAAATCAGTTTAGCTGCCTATCCTGGCTCTTATGACAAAATCATCGTAGATCGAAATTTAAACATGAGTAAAAAACTCGATTCTTTGGTGAAAACAAATTCAGTACTTTGTGTTGTGGGGGCAGGACATCTCTCTGGAGATAGAGGACTTATTCAATTACTGCGTAACAAAGGCTACCGATTACGAAAAGTACAAGCTACTTTTGCTGATGAAAATCCATCGTATAAAACTGAAGTGAAAGCACAGAAATCATACCTTTTCACCGACGAAAAAACTGGTCTTTTTGCCAAATTTCCCGGAAAACCTTTGCTTGAAACTCGCGAAGATGGATCGCTAAGTTTAACTTACAGAGATTTAGGGCAAGGAAATTCTTACCTCGTGGAACTACTTCCTCTAGACAATAGTACATCTTTAGTCGATCAGGCGGAAACATACATCGCAAGTCCGGATGCTTCCCCTGCAAAATATGTCCTGACAGATGATGGTTTTGAATATTTTCAGGGAATTTCTGACTCCTATCCCGAAGGAATAAAATGGGTGCGCGTTAGTCGAAATGAAAACTATTTATTGGTCATAAAAGTATATGGAGGTAATAAATTCATGAACTCCAATCGTCCTGAGTTGTTCTTCAATAAGGTGTGGATCGAATAATTTTTCGCAATATTTAAAATATTTCGGCGATTTTTCTATATTTGAGGAAAATCTTTTGCCATGCAAGCACTCACGTTTTATGAGTTAACTCAACGGTATTCACTACCAGAAATCGACGAGCAATTAGAAAAAAGAATCATATTCGGCAACTACGTTGAAGTAGTTGAAAGTGAAGAAAATCAAGACGAGGTATTAATTGATGTGCTCCAAAAAATCATTCTTACGCAATTGGGAGATTTAGGTCGCATCAACAAAGGCGAACAATTGCTGAAAGTTCTTCAAGTAATAGCATTTAATGTTGGAGAAGTTCTTTCGTACAATGAAATTGGCACACACTGTCAGCTCGATAATGAAACGGTGGAACGTTACATCGATTTAATGGAAAAGACAGAAGTGTTGATTCAAATTCCGTCTATGTCGAATGGCTTTCGCTATGAATTAAAAAAAAGCAATGTGTTCTATTTTCTCGACAACGGAGTTCGCAATGCGCTAATTCGTAACTTCAATTCCTCCAATTTCAGGAATGATATGGATGCCCTTTGGCGCAATTGGTTGATTGCTGAACGAATCAAATGGAATCGTAAAAACAATATCGCATCTAGCTACTATTTTTGGAAAACACATACCCAGCAATCAATTGATTTTATAGAACAAACCGGAGAACGGATGCTTGCCTATAAATTTTCCTGGGAAAAATACACGGGAAAAAAACCGAAAGTAATTAAATTTCCGAAGCAGTTTTTGGATTCTTATCCCACGATCAGAACAAGCATTTTGAATCGTTCCACGTATTGGTCATTTATCATTAAAAAATAAGTCTGATGAAGTTTGTTGATCAAATTGCCCAATTGATTCTCGAGAAAAAAGTAGAACCACAGCATCTTACGGTAATTTTGCCTTCTGAACGTGCTATAAAATATATCTCTGCGGCACTTTTTAAAGCCAATGGCGGACCGTTAATTGCGCCACAATTTTACTCCATCGACAAGTGGATTCGAAAAAATACAAGCGCAAAAATCATTGATAAAACCCGCTTGTTGATCAAACTCTTTCAAATTCAAAAAGAACATCCAATCAATGCGGAGGCATTAAATTTTGAAGAATTTTTGACATGGGGACAAACGCTCCTAAGTGATTTTGATGAAATAGATCGGTATTTACTTGATTCGAAACAGGTTTTTAAAGATCTATCCTCGATTAAAGAATTAGAAAGTTGGACGGTAGACATCGAGCAACTCTCCGAAACACAAAAGCGATTTATGGAATTTTGGGATCGCTTACCTGATTATTACAGTCGCTTGAATGAGCAATTGGACAAAGAAAAAACGTGCTACATTGGTAAAGCCTACCAACGATTGGCTGATAATATAGAGGTGCTTTTTACTAATGACAAAGAACATCACTTCATTTTTGCTGGATTTAATGCACTTTCTGCAGCGGAATTATCAATTATCACGCAACTTCATAGCTACGGAAAAGCAACTGTTTTGCTGAATGCCGACGCTTATTATTTGGACCAGGAAATACACGAAGCAGGAATGTTTCAACGTAAATTAATGCGTTCGCTCAAAATCAAGGAAGCACCATTTATTGCCAACAATTTAAGTACTGCTGAAAAAAACTTTTCTGTTATTCAATGTGCGCAACAAACGGGACAAGTAAAAGTGGCTGCTAAAATTTTGAATGAAATTTCAGTGAAAGAAATGGATGAAACCTTGGTGCTGTTAGCTGATGAAACGCTCATTGTTCCTTTTATTAAAAATATTCCAGCAAAAGTTGGAAAAGCAAATATCTCCTTGGGCTTGCCTTTTCGCAATTCACCCATCAAAACCTGGATTGAACTACTTTTTAGCATTCAAGAAAACAAACAGCGCTACAAAACCAATGCCTTGTATCATGCCGATCTAAAAAGTTTATGGAATCATCCATTTATTGATTTGATTGCAACAGTTGCTGACCGAAAGAAAATTATCCAATTGGAGCAAAAAGCAGTGAGCAACAATCGTGTGTTTAGAAATCCAGATAGTATTTTGGTTAGTGATTCCATCGATGAACTCGTTCAACTAATTGCTCTTCCGTGGAACAGTGATTGGGAACTTGCCATGCAGCAAATGATGAAAGGGCTGCAATTTATTCTGCAACGAGTGCCAAGTGCAGATGAATTTAATCAATCGATGATTGAAACTTTTCTTCATACCATCCAGGAGTTCAATAATATCGTGAAAGAAAAGTTGCCAGAAATGTCGATTCGTAGTTTCAAAATGCTCTTTCAGCAACATTGGTTCAACAAAAGCATCGCATACCAAGGAAATCCAATCAAAGGATTACAAATTATGGGCTTGCTAGAAACACGTTTACTTGACTTCAAAAACCTTATAATCATTGGTTTAAACGAAGGAAATTTACCGCCTTTAAATCCGATCAACACCTTAATTCCAATGGATTTACGCAGGCACTTAAACTTGCCAACTCCAAAAGATAAACAAGGACTTTTTGCGCACCATTTTTACCGCTTGTTGCACCATTCAGAAAATATTTGGGCTACCTATTCTTCGTCGAAAGAGAAAGTGGGAAGTAACGAAGAAAGTCGCTATTTGATGCAGCTTCAGTATGAGTTAGCAAAGACAAACCCAGCATTCAAATTCAATCGTTCCGTCTATGTCTTAGAGCAGGAAGATGCAGCAGTCTATTCTTTCGATGTTGAAAAAACGCCGATGATTCTTGAAAAAATGGATGAGAAATTGGCGAATAAAACCTCAGCCTCATTACTCAAAAAATACTTGGAATGTCCGCTCGATTTCTTCTATCGCTACATCGCTAAACTAGGAGAAACACAAGACATTGAAGAACAAATGGAAAGCAATACAATGGGAAGCATCATCCACGATGCGATGGAAAAATTGTACACTCCGTTCTGTCGCCATGATAAACTTGGCGTGCTAAAAAATCCTTCACCACCTGCCATTACCAGCTTTGATATCGACAATTTTCTGAAACAATACGATTCAGAAATTCGCAAATCGTTCGCAGAAAACTTCGATAACGATCCCAAAGCCTTCTCTTCTGGAAAAAACCTATTGATTTTGGAAGTCGCTCTCGAAATGACGAAACGATTTCTTTTACAGGAAAAAAAATGGTTTAAAGCCCAAACCGAAGCGGTATTTATCGAGTATTTGGAATTTGAAATTTCAAGTCCTTTGGAAGTTAAACTTGGCGACCACACCAAAACGATTAATTTGAATGGGATCATCGATCGAGTTGACTCGGTAGGTGGTAAATTCCGAATTGTGGATTATAAAACGGGGGCAGTGAAAGAAGATGATCTACAACTGAATTTAGATGCGAAGAAAGAGCTACTCAAGATTTTGCGTGATCCTAAATATGGCAAACATGGCTTGCAATTATCAATTTACATCTACCTATTTAAGCAAAAATTTGGATTCATACCTGATCAAGTAGGCATCATTTCATTTATTAATGTATCAAACGGAATGTTTCAGTTTGGAAAGAAAAAAACAAGCTTGGATGAGTATGAAACAGCACTTCCTCACTTTGTACAGGAAATATTAGCTGAAATGTACGATACTAAAATTCCATTTTCCCATGCTAAAAAAGCAAATTATTGCCTGTATTGTGAAGAAAAAAAAACTGAAAAGAACTTCTAAGAAAAACGAATTAATCTTTAGAGGCGAAGCTCTTTTCAGTTACCTGCAAGGAAAATAAAACCAATGTTGCACAATCGTTATTGTCTCAACAGTAATAAGACGAAGATGTTTTTAAAATGGTTGGCTGTGGAGTCGAAAATTATTTTTAAGTCTTTAAAAAACGCCTCTAATTTCATGAAAAGGAATGTATTAAAATACTGAGAATAGGCTGTTTTAGAATCAAAATAGACCTAACTGCGGAGGAGTGAGATGGGCTATTGCTTCGTTGCTATTGATAAGAAGTTCTCCTTCTTGCAGCCAAGCAGCTTCATCGTTTAAAATTGCTGCAGTGCCATTTTTTGTGATAATGGTGTAGCTTTCGAATTGCTTCCCTGTGCTGGGGTCTGTACATCGATTCCAAAGTCCAGCCATACTAAAAATTGGTTGGTCAGCGATGTAGTATTTTTTCTTTTCCTTGTACTTGCCCACTTGTCGCCATTCGTAAATCCCCGTTGCGGGTACAATACAGCGTTGTGTAGTGTAATTTCGGTAGGATATTTTTTCTAAAAGCGTTTCATAAATAGCATTTAAGGTATTTCCTCGTTGAATATTTAACTCGAAATTTGGAATCAAGCCCCAACGAAACAACTGAATGGTAGACGAATCTTCATTGGTGATTACAGGACATAAAGGATGATTGAAGCCATTGATGAACTCCTGTGGCTCAAACAATTCTTCCAAAGGAAACTTGGCTGTGAATCGTTCCTTTAGCTGTTTCGGCGTTGCTTTTAATTCCTTATGGTAACACATTTAAACTATTGCTTGGTGAGTTGCTGCTTTATTTCTTGCAATTCATACTGTAAGTTACGAAACATTTCGCTAACATTTTCTAAATTGAGGTCGTCTGGCGTGTGCTCTACAGTGCAAAAACTACATTGAAAATGCCACAACTCTAGAATTTCTTTCGCCTTAATCTCATAGTCTTTATAAAATGAATTGTCGGAACTTAGTATAAAGGTGTCTTTTTCATTTTTCTTGAGAAACATTCGCTTGTAAACAACACCTTCATTTTGTGTTAAAACAACATATGTCTCGCCATTTTTGATTTGCTTAATACTATCTAAATAGCGAGCAACAATAAAAGACCCATTTTTGTGCGGGGGCATTGAGTCGCCTTCGATCGGAAACGCTCTGTACTTTCCTTTGGAAAGAAAAGGCAAATGCATGTGTTGTAACTGCTCAATAAATTCGGGGTCTCCATACCCATTCAAATAGCCTGCTTTTGCTTTTACGGGTACTATTTCGATAAAATCTCTTCCTTCTTTGTCTATAATAATGGGCAGTAATATTCTATTGTCCTCCATTTTTAAGAGTTGATCCAATGGCACTTTCGTAATTTGAACTCCAATTAAAATATCAATACTGATGTGAAAGTACAGCGACATTCTCTTCAGCGTATCCAATGGAGGTTCTGATCGAGCATCCTCATAGGAGGAAATACAGGAACGACTGGTCAGTAAATCGTCGGCTAACTTTTTCTGTGAAAGATTTCGTTGTATCCGTAGATACCTTATATTATCTGATAAAATTGACATTGCTACAAATTATAGCAACAAATGTACTAATAAATGTTTCATTTTAGTACAACTTTGTAAAATGAACAGATCAATAGTGCACATGGACCTTGATACTTTTTTTGTATCCTGCGAGCGACTTTTAAACTCCAAGCTAGAAGGACTTCCTTTAATTATTGGGGGTGGAGAAAGGGGTGTTGTGGCATCGTGCTCGTATGAGGCGCGGATGTTTGGTGTGCGCTCAGCAATGCCTATGAAAATGGCACTTCGTCTTTGTCCACAAGCAAGGGTGGTGAAGGGCGATATGGATCTTTATGCTAGGCAGTCGAAGATTGTTACTGAAATTATCGAAGAAAAAGCGCCGCTTGTAGAACGAGCGAGCATCGATGAATTTTACTTAGATCTCTCAGGAATGGATCAGTTTTTTGGGTGCTATAAATGGACGCTTGAACTCTCTAATTATGTCATTAGAGAAACAGGATTACCCATAAGTTTTGGATTATCCGTCAATAAAACAGTTTCTAAAATTGCCACGGGAGAAGGAAAGCCTGTGGGGAAAATTGAAATAACAAAGCAAGGAGTACAGCCCTTTTTGAATCCTTTGTCGATTAAAAAAATTCCAATGCTCGGAGATGCCACTTTTCAGTTGCTCTCTCGGGTAGGTATTCGAAAGATTCAAACCTTATCAGAAATGCCTGTTGAAATGCTTCAAACGATGTTAGGGAAAAATGGTCGAGACTTATGGAAAAAGGCGAATGGTATTGATGACCGCCCCGTAGAACCCTATTCCGAACGGAAATCAATTTCAACGGAGCAAACGTTTGATCAAGACACCATCGACATTCCTTCGTTGAAGGCCCTTTTAATCTCGATGGTAGAAAAATTGTGCTATCAGCTTAGAAATGAACAGTGGTTAACCTCTGTAATTACTGTAAAAATACGTTATTCTAACTTCGATACAGCAACCAAACAATGTCGAATTTCATATACTTCGTGTGATCATATCGCGATGGAAAAAGTACAAACACTTTTCGATGCGCTGTATCAGCGGAGAATGCGTTTGCGCCTAGTCGGGATCAAGTTTTCTGGCTTGGTACGAGGAAATTATCAAATTAATCTTTTCGAAGATACAAGCGAATTAATCGCTCTTTACCAAGCACTCGACAAAATAAAGCATCGCTTTGGTGAAAAAGCCATTCAACGCTCTATAGGACTCAACAATACTTTTAGAAGGTAACAAATGTTTCTCAACTGTCACACATATCACAGTTTGCGCTACGGAACAATTCCTGTTAGTGAAGTGGTGAAATTGGCCAAAGGCTTAGGTATTCAACAACTAGCACTTACTGATATCAACGCAATGGCGGGGGTGTATGATTTCGTGAAAGCATGCAGAGATCAAGGTATTAAGCCCATCGTTGGAATCGAATTTAGGACAAATAGACACTTTCGCTTTATTGCACTTGCTAAAAATTTGGAGGGCTATGCGGAGATCTGCACTTACTTAACTGAATTGAACTTAGCGGAAAAGGAGGTTCCTGCACAGGCGCCAAATTTTAAAAATGTCTTCGTTGTCTACTCACTTGCAACGGCTCCCCAACAATTGAAATCATTTGAATATATTGGTGTTCGGGCGAATGAATTAACTAAAATGATTCAGCTTCAATGGCGAAATAGATTTGAGAAAATGGTCGTTTTGCACCCAGTAACGATTAGAAATGAGCAAGAGTTTGACCTACATAAAATTCTTCGCGCCGTGGAGTTGAATGTAATTTTATCCAAACTTTCAGAAAACGATTATTGTCAAAATCAGGAAAAATTCATCAGCCCAGAACAACTTGCACAGCAATTTCAGCACTTTCCTCAGTTCATTGAAACCACAGAAAAACTGCTCAACGCCTGTTCTTTTGATTTTCAATTTAACACCTTACGCAATAAAAAATACTTTACAGGAAATGCCAATGATGATAGAGAACTGCTTAAGCAATTAGCGAATGAAGGAATGTTCCGACGCTATGGAAGTCAGTATGCTGCTGCAAAAATTCGGGTCAACAGAGAGCTGAAAGTAATTGATGACCTTGAATTTTCAGGCTATTTTTTAATAACATGGGATATTATTCAGTTTAGCAATAGCAAAGGATTTTTACATGTTGGTAGAGGAAGCGGGGCTAACAGTATTGTTAGTTATTGCTTAGGAATAACAGATATTTGTCCGATCGAATTAGATCTTTATTTTGAGCGTTTTTTGAACCCTGAAAGAACAAGTCCACCCGATTTTGATATCGATTGGAGTTGGACAGATCGCGATACTATTCTCGAGTACGTTTTCTCTAAATATGGCAAAGAGCATGTTGCGTTCACCGGCACAACGGTTGAGTTTAAGTACCGCTCCATTATTCGTGAACTGGGGAAAGTGTTTGGTTTGCCAAAAGAAGAACTCGATGTGCTAACTCGAACAGCAAAAATCCAGCACGACACGAATGATATTCTACGTCAAGTTCACTATTATGGAACAATGCTGGAACGCTATCCTAATCAGCGAAGTATGCACTCTTGCGGCATTCTTATTTCGGAAGAACCGATAAGCAATTTTATCGTATTAGAGCTGCCCCCGAAAGGCTTTCCAACGGCACAAATTAACATGCACGTAGCAGAAGCCATTGGTTTTGAAAAATTCGATATTTTAAGTCAAAGGGGTATTGGTCACATCAATGAAAGCGTGCAGTTAATTGAAAAGAATCAAGGAATCAAGGTGGATATTCGGAACGTAGCACTCACAAAAGATGAAAAACAGTCCAATGAATATTTAAAGCAGGGGAATACCATTGGTTGTTTTTATATCGAAAGTCCTGCGATGCGTGGCTTGTTGAGAAAATTGGCCTGTGAAAATTATAGAACATTGGTTGCGGCATCGTCGGTTATTCGCCCAGGAGTAGCCCAAAGTGGAATGATGAGGGAGTATATTTTCCGACACAACAATCCCACTAAATTCGAATATTTTCATCCCATTTTTGAGCAATACTTAGGAGAAACGTATGGGGTAATGGTATATCAAGAGGATGTAATTAAAATTGCGCATCATTTTGCGGGAATAGATCTTGCAAAAGCAGATATTCTACGACGAGCAATGAGTGGGAAAACGCGTTCCAAGAAGGAATTGGATGGTGTCCGCGCCACGTATTTTGAAAACTGTCAACGAATGGGTTATTCGGAGACCTTAGCGAATGAAGTATACCGACAAATAGAATCCTTCGCTGGATACTCGTTTTGTAAGGCGCACTCTGCATCGTATGCCATGGAAAGTTATCAAAGCTTATACCTGAAAGTTTATTTTCCGATTGAGTTTATGGTGGCCGTCATTAATAACGAAGGCGGCTTTTACAGAGTAGAAGTGTACATCCATGAAGCAAAAATGGCAGGCGCAAGCATTCATACTCCTTGCGTGAATAAAAGCGAATACGGGGCAACGCTATATGGAAAAGATGTATACCTTGGGTTGAAGGTACTCCAAAAGCTAGAACATAAGAACACTCAATACATTATTGAGGAGCGCAAGAGAAACGGAGATTTCCAATCTTTAGATGATTTTATTCATCGTGTGCCGATAGGAATCGAAAGTTTGCAAGTACTCATTTACAGTGGAGCATTTCATTTTACAGGGCAATCCAAAAATGAGCTAGTGCTAAAGGCAAGGATGCTATTGAGCAATTTCAACGCTGAAAATAGAGATGAATTTTTGATAAAAGAACCTGCCACTGAATATAAGTTGCCGCTACTTCATCGCTCTCTTTTTGAGGATGCCTTTGATGAAATTGAGATCATTGGCTTTCCAGTTTCCTGCTCTCCATTTGATCTATTAAAAACAAAATTTCGCGGAGAAGTTAAAATAAATGAGATGGCAACACTTAGCAAACAGCGAATAAAATTAGTCGCCTATCTTATCAGCCGAAAAGATGTACCCATTAAAAGCGGAATGATGCACTTCGGGACATGGATTGATTCAGAAGGATTTTATTTTGACACCACCCATTGGCCTACTTCTCTAGTGAATTATCCTTTTTTGGGTGGAGGATGCTACTTATTGCAAGGTGTTGTTGACGTAGATTTTGGGTTCCCAACAATTGTGGTAGAAAAAATGGCCAAACTTCCGTTCATTGCCGACCCTCGATACGATGACCCTAAAGATAGTACGCTTTCAAGGGGTAATTTATTGAAAATGAATGCAAGTACAACACAGCGAAGTCCTTACCCAACAGAACGAGAAATTGCTTTGCCAAGGCACGCAAGTAAGGGGTCATAACCAAAAATGGGGGATGAATTTCGAATAAATGTTGATTTTTCTACAAATAA
>JAZKFZ010000004.1:14553-278768 GCA_040386155.1 Bacteroidota bacterium
CAAACAAAAAAAAGGATTGCCAAACTGACAATCCTTCTTTGGTAGCGGGGGCCCGTCCCGATAGCTATCGGGACGAACGGCCGATTTACTTTATATAAATAACAAACAAAAAAAAGGATTGCCAAACTGACAATCCTTCTTTGGTAGCGGGGGCCCGACTCGAACGGACGACCTTCGGGTTATGAGCCCGACGAGCTACCAACTGCTCCACCCCACACTATATCAATTAACATAATAATTGTCAATCGCGAGTACAAAGATACTACATTTTTGTTGATGTACAACTAGTGAAAGGATATTTTTTATTATCTTAAGTAGAAATTGAAAAAATGACATACTATCTTCATAACCGAAAATCACTGAGAATCAAGGGCTATAATTATGCTGCAGAAGGATTTTATTTTATTACCATTTGTACATTTGATAGGCAACATTTGTTTGGTGAAATTGAAAATAAACACATCAAATTGAACGATGCGGGAAAAATTGCAAAACAATGTTGGGAATTGATTCCAATTCATTGTCCGAATACGAAAATTCATGATTTTGTAATCATGCCAGACCATATTCATGGTATTATTGAAATTTTGTATGAATCCGATGGAGTAGGGGCGAATGATGATTCGCCCCTACTATCCCCCAATCATTCGCCCCTACCAATGGAAAATTATATTCAAAAATTCGAATCCCCAAAAAAAACAATTGGTTCGGTGATCCGTGGATTTAAAATTGGTGTTACCAAATGGATGAGGGAATTTACGCCGCATCATCAAATTTGGCAACGAAATTATTATGAACATATCATTCGTGATCAGCAATCATATGATAGAATTTGTTTTTATATAAATAGTAACCCAGAAAATTGGAAAGCATAATTTGTTTTAGATAAACAGAAATTTTTGTAAATTCGTTTATGGCATATCATTTGCAATCCCTCATACAATAAATTAAATTGCTATGAAAAAACTAATGTACATATTTGGCTCTCTTGCCTTGATTTTATTGACAAGTAGCTCAGAAATTACCTATCCTACTGTTACCAATAAGGCATTCCAAGTAGGTGAAAAGTTACGCTACCGTGTTACCTACGGATTCATGGATGCCGGTGAAGCGGTGATGGAATTGAAATCAACAACGAAACAAGGCGCAAAACGTGAACTATTGCATGCAGTTGGTACAGGTAAAACACTTGGGGGATTCAATGCCTTTTATAAAGTAGAAGATACGTATGAATCGTACCTCGATAAAAAAGGAATTTTCCCTTGGTATTTTGTCCGACGTGTAGATGAAGGTGGTTACAAAGTGAGCCAGGACTACGCATTTAAGCATGATAAACTAAAGGTGGATAACGGCAAAGGAAAAGAATTTAAAATTCCTGTAGGCATTCAAGACATGGTATCCTCGTTTTATTATGCACGCACCTTGGATTTTAAAGACATGAAAAAGGGAAAAACCTTCGAATTTAAATGTTTTATGGATGACGAAATCTACAACTTAAAAATTAAATACGTAGGAGATGAACTTATCCATATTCGAAAAGGAAAGTTCAATTGTCACAAATTTGTTCCTGTTGTGCAAAAGGGTCGTTATTTTAAAAACGAAGACGATGTGAATTTTTGGATTACCAATGATGCCAATAAAATCCCAGTGTTAATTCGTGCTAAACTTCCCGTTGGTACCGTAAAAATGCACCTCGTTGAATGGGGCGGATTGAAAAATGATTTGACAAGTAAACAAAAAAATTAATTGTCCTAAAATATTGATTTTAGACCGCTTTCAAACGAAGGCGGTTTTTTTATTCTAAAAAAATGCAAAAAAAGGCGGTTTATATATATATGAAATATATTTTTGTTTCAAATATGTGAAATGGATTCAAATTTTAAACTTGTAGAAAAAGAAAACGTTAAAGAACTGCATTTTCCTTTAAAGGAAGTATTGAGAAAGGAAGCTGATCAGAAACTAAGAAGACATGATCTTGATCGCGCCATTGCTTTGGGAAGTTTAGAACACCTAAAAGTGAAAATCTATTTTGAAGATGAAACAGGAAAGAAAGTCGTACACACTACAATTTGGGCGGTAACGGAAGATTCAATTGTACTGAAGCAAAACGTGGTAATACCAATTACACGAATTCATAAATTAGAAATATAAAAATTATGTCAAAGAAAAGAGCAATCGTCAGCTATGAGAAATTAACCATCGAGCAAAAAAAGCAGATCTTGAAGGATTTTCCTGATGGTTATTCTAATCACCTAACTACAAGTAAAAACCCCATCACAGGAGAATCATTTGAATCTTTTGTATGGGAAACAGAAGAAATAATTTACTTAGTGAAAATCACTAAAGCACAGGTAAAACCACCTCGTCCAGTTGCTGACGAAGACGAAGATGATGACTTCAACGACGAGGATTTAGAAAGCGTTGATGGCATTGAAGATGAAGATGTAAGCTCTGACGACGAAGAGGAAGATGAGTACGACAAGCCAGATGCAGACGCTGGTGACGAAGAAGACGCTTAAATTGCAGAGCATAAAAAAAATCCCGATCACTATGAACGGGATTTTTTTATGTCTAGTCTTAAAATCTTAATGTTCTTAAGTCTTAATATCTTGAAGTCTTATCATCTAATTAATCATTCAACTTCAATACTGCCATAAATGCTTCTTGCGGAACTTCTACTTTTCCAATTTGACGCATTCGTTTTTTACCTTCCTTCTGTTTTTCCAATAACTTACGTTTACGAGAAATATCACCACCATAACATTTCGCGGTAACATCCTTGCGTAAGGCCTTAATTGTTTCTCGGGCAATAATTTTTGCACCAATGGCTGCTTGTATTGGAATTTCGAATTGCTGACGAGGGATCAGCTCCTTTAATTTCAAACAAATCTTTTTTCCTAAATCAAAGGCATTGCTACGGTGAACTAGTGCAGAAAGTGCATCCAATTGCTCGCCGTTCAACAACATATCCATGCGAATCAAGTCGGAAGCCTTGTAGCCTACAGGATGATAGTCAAAAGAAGCATACCCTCTTGAAACTGATTTCAAACGATCGTAAAAGTCAAAAACAATTTCTGCCAAAGGCATTTCAAATGTTAGTTCAACACGATCTTGGGTTAAATACACTTGGTTTCTTAATTCACCACGTTTTTCAATACATAAGCTCATCACCGAACCAATGTATTCTGACTTTGTGATAATTTGTGCCTTGATGTATGGCTCTTCAATATGATCTATTCCCGCGGGATCAGGTAATTCTGATGGATTGTTCACAATCAATCCTACCTCCGGATTTTTTCTCATGTAACAGAAATACGATACGTTAGGAACAGTGGTAATCACCGTCATATTGAATTCGCGCTCCAATCGTTCTTGAATAATCTCCATGTGCAACATTCCTAGGAATCCACAACGGAATCCGAAACCTAATGCCGCCGAAGATTCTGGCTCAAACACCAATGATGAATCATTCAATTGTAATTTCTCCATGGAATAACGTAACTCTTCATACTCGTCTGTTTCCACCGGATAAATTCCCGCAAAAACCATTGGCTTCACATCTTCAAATCCTTTAATTGCTGTAGTGCATGGATTGATTGAAGTTGTAATTGTGTCTCCAACTTTTACTTCCTTCGCCGTTTTAATTCCAGAAATGATATAACCAACATCACCAGCGCGCACCTCTTTTTTGGGAAATAAATCCATTTTTAAGATACCAATCTCATCGGCGTTGTATTCTTTTCCAGTGTTAATGAATTTTACCTTATCTCCCTTTTTTAACACTCCATTTTTTATTCTGAAGTAGGCGATAATTCCTCTAAACGGATTAAAAACTGAATCGAAAATCATGGCCTCCAATGGAGCACTTTCGTCGCCTTTTGGTGCGGGAACTCGATTGATGACAGCTGACAAAATTTGGTCCACTCCTAATCCTGTTTTTCCAGAGGCCTGAATAATATCCTCCACATCGCAGCCAATTAAGTCAATAATTTGATCTGAAACTTCCTCTGGCATGGCGCCGGGCAAATCCATTTTGTTCAAAATCGGAATAATTTCCAAATCGTGTTCTAGCGCCAAATAAAGGTTAGAAATAGTTTGCGCCTCAATTCCTTGTGATGCGTCAACAATCAATAAAGCACCTTCACATGCGGCGATAGAGCGAGAAACTTCGTAGGAAAAATCGACGTGTCCGGGAGTATCAATTAAATTCAAGATGTAATCTTCACCCTCGAAGGTGTAATTCATTTGAATGGCGTGACTTTTAATCGTAATTCCACGTTCGCGCTCAATGTCCATATCATCGAGTGCTTGTGCCTGCATATCGCGGTCAGAAATAGTACCTGTTGTTTGCAGTAAACGATCGGCCAAGGTGCTTTTACCGTGATCGATGTGTGCAATAATACAAAAATTACGTATGTTTTTCATTTTGGAATTGAGATGAGCTGCAAAAGTACTGAAAAAAGGGTTATCTAGTTGGGTGGGTAAAAAGTTCAGTTTTGTAAATAGAAAAAGGGGAACTGGCATTCCCCTTTTTCAAAACCTAAACTACTACTACTTATGAAAACTAACTTTTTGCTTCGATTAACAATTATTCAAATTGTGTGCCAACTTTTACAATTACTAATCTAACTTTCAGTTGATATAAAGTTAACGTATTTAACTCGATGTTATTTTGCTTTTAACGTTTTTTATAGAATCAAGACTGCAGGAGCCAAGAATCAAGACTTAGTTTTTTAAAAAAGTCAAGTCTTTTAGCGAAGCGGTCTTTTGTCTTGTGGTCTTGCATCTAAAGTTAACATTCCACCGTTCGTATTTTTTTAAAGTCCAAAAATTGCGACTCTTTTTATGATTTACTTTTGTAACAATGGGTTCAAATGCAGAAAAATATAGTAAACGGGGATTAACCACAAGTTATGTTTCCACGGTAATTGGTATTTCACTAGTGCTTTTCCTAATAGGCTTAGTACTTGGTGGTGTGCTTGGTTTAAACAACGTACAGAAAAAAGCAAAAGAAAGCTTGCAAGGTGATTTGTTTTTTAAATCAGAAATGAAGGAAACAGACATCAAACAAATTGAGCAAGAACTAAAAACCTGGAATGAGTTTGCAGATGTATTTTTTGTATCGCCAGATCGTGCGAAGGAGGAATTTGCAGGCACGGGTGAAAATGCACAAGAAATCCTCTCTATTTTTGAAGGAGAAAATCCATTGCCTCCAACAGTAAGTTTCCGTCCCAAAGAAAGTTTTGCTACCAAATTGGGAATGGAGAAAATTAAAGACAAATTGTTGGGCGCTTATCCCAATCAAATAGATGAGGTTAATTACGACGAAAGTAGCGTTGAATCTGTCAATTTAGGATTTAAACAATTTGCTTTTTTAGTGCTTGCAGTAGCCGTTTTACTCATTATTATTGCCGTTGCGATGATCAATAACACCATTCGAATGGCACTGTATTCTAAGCGTTTTACCATTAAAACCATGCAATTGGTAGGAGCAACATCTTCTTACATTCGCATGCCTTTCTTACGTCAATCTGTGCTGCAAGGCGTAGTTTCTGCACTCATTGGCATTGCGCTTTTAATGACGCTTTTCTTTGCCATTAATAACGTTTTGGAAACGTTTGAAGTTAGTTACTCGCCAGGCTCTTTTTTAATTCTCACAGGATCTTTGTTGTTATTGGGGATCATCATCACCTTTGTTTCAACGTGGTTTGCGCTCAATAAATACTTGCGCATGAAGTTGGATGATTTGTATTAGAAAATTGAGGCTACTTATATCCCGCATATAGATACACTCTGCTACTCGATATCCATTCGGAACACTCAGCCTCCATTAGATCTTGTCGAAAATATATTCGTGCCAATTCGTTTAATTGGTGTAATTCGTGGATGATTTTCAAAAAATAATTTAACTTTGGGCTATGGAAGACAAGAAAAAACAATTCGGATTTCAACCTGAGAACTACCGACTGCTATTGGTTGGTTTGTTGATCAACGTTGTGGGTTACCTTTTAATGATTGGTGGTGCGGCAAAATCTTTGAACGAATTCAATGAAAATGAGTTGTTTAGTACTGTTCGTATTACTTTGGCGCCAATTCTTATTGTTGCTGGCTTCGTGATTATTTTCTACGCTATCATGCGTAAAAGAAAAAAATCAAACGACTAATTCATGGGCTATTTTGAAGCCATCATTCTCGCAATTATTGAGGGATTGACTGAGTTTTTACCTGTTTCATCTACTGGGCACATGATCATTGGGTCTACAATGATGAATATTGCTTCGGATGATTTTACCAAACTATTTACCGTTGCCATTCAATTTGGAGCCATTCTTTCTGTGGTTCTCTTTTACTTTAAGAAATTTTTTCAGAACATTAACTTCTACGTGAAGCTGTTTGTTGCTTTTATTCCTACTGGAATATTAGGCTTACTCTTAAAATCAAAAATAGATGGCTTGCTCGAGAATATTTGGGTGGTTGCTATTTCACTGCTCGTTGGGGGTATAATTTTGTTGTTTGTTGACAAATGGTTCGCTAAAAATGAAACAGAAGGAACAGATGAGGTGTCGTTTAAAACGGGTTTTATCATTGGAATTTTTCAAAGTTTGGCCATGGTACCAGGCGTTAGTCGATCGGCGGCTTCGATCATTGGTGGGATGACCCAAAAATTGACACGCAAGGCAGCAGCAGAATTTTCGTTTTTTCTTGCAGTCCCAACGATGGCAGCGGCAACGCTAAAAAGCATGTGGGATGAAAAAGAGTTGTTGATGAAATCGAGCAACAATGAATGGATGCTATTGGTGGTGGGGAACGTTGTTGCATTTATTGTTGCATACCTTGCAATTCGTGTATTTATTTCATTTTTAAGTAAAAACGGCTTCAAATTTTTTGGGTATTATCGCATCGCACTCGGACTTTTGTTACTTGCCCTTTTGTTTTCTGGTGTAAATCTCTCGATGGTCGGATGACACGCGAAGAATTAGCAGAAGGAAAAACAATTTTGGTTGACAAGCCACTCACCTGGACGTCTTTTGATGTCGTGAACAAAATTCGTTGGAATTTAAAGCAAGCTCTTGGAGTTAAAAACATTAAAGTTGGTCACGCTGGAACACTCGATCCGCTCGCTACTGGTCTACTAATTCTCTGTATCGGTAAACACACCAAAAATATAGAGCAAATCATGGTAGGAGTAAAATCCTACACAGGAACATTTTTGCTTGGAAAGACAACACCTTGCTACGATTTAGAAAAAGAATTTGATGCTGAATATCCCACAGATCATATCACAAAAGAATTGATTGAGGCAGCTCGACTTAGTTTTTTAGGAGAAATCGATCAAATTCCACCCCTTTTTTCTGCGAAGCAAATCGATGGAAAAAGAGCGTATGATTTAGCTAGAGCAGGATCAGAAGTGATCTTAAAAGCCAATCGAATTACAATTTTTGATTTAAAATTTGATGCAAGTCGTTTTCCTGAAATCGATTTTGAAGTGACCTGTTCAAAAGGGACCTACATTCGCTCCATCGCGAGAGATTTAGGAGAAAAATTGAATTCTGGCGCAACCTTAATTGCACTTCGAAGAACAAAATCCGGAGAAAATTCAGTGACTGACGCAAAATCTGTCGATGAGTGGATCGAAGAGATTAGAAGGATGGATGATTAGACTCAAGACTTATTTCTTTACCAAAATTCAGTCTTAAATCTTTCAGCGTGGCGGTCTTTTGTTTTGACGTCTTGTGCCCAAATAGCTATAAAAAACGCCATTTTTCACAAAATCGCTACATCGTAAATCGTAATTCTAAAATCTTAAATCGCTAAACACTTGACTTCGCCTCTCTGATGTATTATCTTTGCACCCTATTTTAACATGTTAGTTATCGTTTATGAGTAAAATGAAATTGTCTGAATTCAGCTTCGACCTGCCGGAAGAGTTGATTGCAGAATACCCAAGTGAGTATCGTGATGAAGCCAAATTGATGGTTTTAGATATCGAAAAACAAACCATTGAACATAAATTGTTTAAAGACATTGTTAACTATTTCGATGATGGTGATGTAATGATCACCAATAACACAAAAGTATTTCCAGCTAGAATGTATGGAAACAAAGAAAAAACAGGAGCGAAAATTGAGGTTTTCTTGCTGAGAGAATTGAACCGTGAAAGTTTGCTGTGGGATGTTTTAGTAGATCCAGCTCGTAAAATTCGTATCGGAAATAAATTATATTTTGGTGATGATGAATCATTAGTTGCTGAGGTAATCGACAATACAACATCCCGTGGAAGAACTTTGCGTTTTTTATTCGATGGTCCTTACGAAGCATTCAAACAAAAAATCACCGAATTAGGTGAAACGCCACTTCCCAAATACATTAAAAGAGAGGTAGAAGCAAGCGATGAGGAACGCTATCAAACAATTTTTGCGAGCGAAGAAGGGGCTGTTGCAGCACCAACTGCTGGATTGCATTTTTCTCGTGAGTTAATGAAGCGCTTAGAGTTGAAAGGAATCAACTTTGCTGAAGTGACCCTGCATGTTGGATTAGGTACTTTCCGTCCGGTGGAAGTAGAGGATTTGACTAAGCATAAGATGGACTCTGAACAAACCATTATTACTGCGAAAGCTTCTGACATCGTAAATGAAGGAAAACGATTAAAAAAACGAATTTGTGCCATAGGAACTTCTTCCATGCGTTCTATTGAAACTTCTGTTTCTACGGATGGAATGTTGAAGCCCTACAGTGGTTGGACGAATAAATTTATCTACCCACCGTACGATTTTAGCATTGCGGATAGTTTGGTGACTAATTTCCACACCCCATTGTCTACGTTGTTGATGATGATTTCCGCTTTTGCAGGTCACGAGCTAATGCATCGTGCGTACAAAGAGGCAGTCGACAATAAATATAGATTCTATTCCTACGGAGATGCCATGTTGATTATTAACAAGGACAAGGAAAAAAAATCAACTGATATTATTTAGTAAATTAGGCGTCGCAAGACGCTTTTTTTATGCAATTTCTAAAAATTTACCGAGCGCAGATAATTATTTTTGCAGTGCTGCTGGCCTACTTTTCCATGTTTTTTGGAGAAGTAATTTTAAGTCCCAACAGCTTTCTCTTGGGTTCTACGGGAGATGGAATAAAAAACTATTACACCTTTGCTTACCAAGTGCGCCATGAAGGAGCTTCACTCCATTTTTCTGGAATGAATTATCCATTCGGCGAGCACGTCTTGTACACCGATGGAATGCCACTTCTTGCTTTCGTGGTGGGACTTTTCCCCTTTTTACAAGGATACGAAGTAGGAATTTTTCACTACTTCCTCTTTTTAAGCGTTATCGCTGGAGCTTTTATTTGTTTGAAACTATTACGTTTTTTGAAAGTCAATGATCTTTTGGCAATTGCTGGTAGTTTAAGTATTGTCATCATGAGTCCCCAGATGTATCGCATCAATGGTCATTTTTCTTTGTCCCTACTTTGGGTGTTGCCCCTTGTATTTTTACTTCTTCTCAAGTGGCATGCAAACGAAAACAAAGGCAAGTATGCTTGGTATTTAGCGCTGACAGTTTTCTTAGTATTTTTCACTCATCCGTACTTGGGATTAATGGCTTTCATGACCATTGCTGCAAGTTTTCTGTGTTTTTTGATGTGGCGTAAAATCACCTTTCGTACATTTTTTAGTCACCTAGGAATTGTAAGTAGTTCGATGCTGGTTTTTATGACCATTTTAAAATTGACAGATCACCACGTTGGGCGTACAGCAGTACCGAATGGTTTTTTTGAGCATTTCGGCTACCTTGAGACGACCTTTGTTCCAGTATTTTCGCCTTTAAAACCGCTGCTGAGATTCTTTTTTCCCATCTTGCACGACCAACCTTGGGAGGCCTGGGCGTACATTGGTTGCTTAACGCTTGTGTTTTTATTGTCAGGGTTCATTACCATTTGGGTTCAAAAAATTCGAAAAAAAAAGAGCGTTCTTTCACAAGAAAATGATCCTTTGCCACCACTTTTTTTCGCTGGGGTATTGATGTTGTTGTTTTCGTATCAAATTCCACTAAGTTGGTTTTCACAAGAATTTGTGCACTCGCTAAAAGTATTCAATCAGTTTAGAGCGTTAGGTCGTTTTGCTTGGGTATTCTTCTACATTGCTCAAATTTATGCTATTGTACTATTGCATCGGGCTATTTTGAATCGGAAAGTACTGATCATTTTCTTCACCCTTTTTATTCCAGTTTTAGCAGTGGTAGAATCGTATCAGATGCATAATTGGATTTTTGCTAAGTGGAAAATTGGTCCGAACTTATTGCGCGAAGAGGGTTTGACTAGCAACAAAGAAGCGCAACAGTTAATTGCTATCATGAAAAAGGAAAAAGATGCCCTTATTTTGCCATTACCTTATTTTCATATCGGTTCAGAACGCATCAATTTAGACGTCAATGATGAAATGAAAAAATGGAGTTTCATTACTTCCTACCACACCGGCTTCCCTTTGATTGCAAGTTTGATGAGCAGAACATCAGTTGATGAAGCACGGAAATTATTGAACTTATTCAATAGTGATCACAACCAGTATTCTGAAAAAGAATTGATGGATCGTAAGATTTGGTTGCTGGTGTTGAATGAACCATTGTTTTTTAATCAAGAAGCGCTTCTGCAATCAGCTGAACTCAAATTCAAAGGAGAACGAACCTCTTTGTATCTCTTCAACTACGGAAAATTTGTGGAACGAAAGAAAGAGGATATGGTGAAGCGAAAAAAGCTTGTGCAAGGTTCAAAGGTATTTAATCAGGACTTTCAGTTATCCGATAGTTCGTTCTTCCTGTCGAATGATTATGAGAATGATAAAAGTGAACATGTGTTTGCTGGAAAAGGCGCTAAAGTTGTTCCACGAGCCGCTTATTCTATTTTAGCCGAAATTCATTCCAAAGGAGCTCAAACTTTGAATGCCTCGTTTTGGTATTATATAGGAAAAGACGAAAACTATAGCGGACTCATCATTGTTGAAGAACAAGACACCATCACTAAAGAAGGTTCTTGGGTAGCAAAAAAAGACCTTAATCAATTTACTGTTTTTCATAAAGATTGGGAATTGGTAGAAATGCAAATTCCCGTGAAGGAAGGGCCTTACTTTTATCGCTTCTTCCTACTTGGATCTTTTGATAATGACAAGACCTTTACTTTCGATAATTTGGTGATTCGAGAACAGGAAATTGATGTTCAAACGAGTGATCCAAACTGGTGTCCAGATGGAAAACCACTTTTCAATAATGTACCACAAGAGTAATGGCTTGAAAAATATTGATTCTTTGAATTTTAATCGATATTTAATGAGTATTTTTGTCACGAAATTGTCAGAATGAGTTCAGATTCCGCAGTAGCACGCCATCCCAGTAAGTTGAAAGTCTATATGACCTTCACTAAATTCCGACTTTCAGCCCTCGTTGTTTTATCAGCTCTTTCAGGATACCTTTTCGCAGGAGGAAATGATAGCGTAATTGTGACGTATCTGATGCTTGGAGGTTTATTGGTGACTGCTGCCTCCAACGGCACCAATCAAATTATTGAGCGAAAACTTGACATCAAGATGAAACGCACCATGATGCGCCCTCTGCCTCAAGGACAGATGTCGCTCACAGAAGCTTATGCAGTTGTAGTTCTGTTTCTTGCTGTTGGACTTGTTCTCCTTTACATGGTTAATTTATATAGCGCTTTGTTAGGTTTAGCAGCTTACGTTTCATACGCATTCATTTACACACCACTGAAGCCGATTACCCCTTGGGCAGTTTTCGTAGGTGCTTTTCCAGGCGCCATTCCACCAATGTTGGGCTATATCGCACAAACCAATGATTTTGACTTGCAAGCGGGTGTATTGTTCTTTGTGCAATTTTGCTGGCAATTTCCGCATTTTTGGGCAATTGCATGGGTCGTTCATGAAGATTATCAAGCAGGTGGGTTTTCATTGTTACCTTCAAAAACAGGCCGCACCAAAGAATCTGCTTTTCCTATTGCAGTGTATTCATTGCTCCTAATTGGATTTAGCCTGCTGCCTTGGATCTTGGGTTGGACAGGTGTTGTTAGTCTAATCGTTGCTGGAACATTAAGTGTTCTTTTCTTTTGGCTTTCTTACCGACTCTACATTACTTGCGAAGTGAAAGATGCTAAACGCCTCATGTTTGCTTCATTTATTTACCTTCCAATCATACAATTTTTGTATGTTTTTGACAAATTTTAAGCTGTATGCAAAAAGAGTATGAAAAAGAATTGACGCCAGAAGTAAGGGACAAAATGAGAAAAAATCTCATTTATGTTTTAATTTTTAGTGTTATGATGCTTTTTGGAGGATTAACTTCAGCTTACATCGTTTCAAAAGGAGATTCATTTTGGGTAAAGTTTCCCTTTCCTACGCCATTTTGGATTAGTACTGTAATAATTGTAATAAGCAGTATTACCTTACAATTAGCCATATCATTTATCAAAAAAGGAAATACTAAAATGCTAAAGGTTTTTATAACAGCAACATTGTTGTTAGGTCTTGCATTTGTATTCTTTCAGTTCAAGGGATATGGCGAATTAGTGGACAAAGGGGCACATGCTGTCAACAACCATATTATCGTGACTGATGGTCGATACGGAGATTATTACTTGGTAAAATACAAAGACGGTTTTATTGAAGTAGACGGAAATCGTTTTTATATCAATGGCCGTGAAATGACGAAAGTTGAATTTGAGGCGTATCAAAAATTCATGAAACAATTTGAAGTTGTAAGAATCGATAGAGATCCAAAGGTTACTAGCTATGGCAATGATTTTATCTTGTACCTGGAAAATCAACCATTGGGGTTGATCAATGGGAAACTTTCCAAACCAGACGGGAAAAATTTAGAGTACACAGACTTTCTGCGATTGAGTCAATTAGCGATAAATGTCCGTGATGGTCGAGGTGATTTTTTCCTTCGAGGAGTGTATGGAAAGGATTTCAAAATTTATTTCAAAGGTAAAGAATTGCAATATGCTAATCGCGATTTGCAGTTAAATGGCAGAAAATTAGATCGTTACCTTCAAATTAAGGCAATGGATTCTGCGGATACCTCTACTTCCTTTTTGTATTTAATTACATTCTTACATTTAGCGCATATTATGGCAACAATGTTTTACATGATTCGTCTCACAATTGGTTCATATTCAGGGCGTTTTACACAAACCGAGAATATCAGTTTAAGAGCTGGAGCAATTTTCTGGCATTTTTTAGGAATTCTTTGGCTCTATTTGTTGACTTTTTTAATTATTATTCATTAAACTTGCAAAAAATTGTTTGAAAATGGCAGGACATACTACAAATCAAATGGATTCAGCTACACTTTGGGGAGGTAAGACTTCTCCATTTCAAGTAAGCTATGGAAAAATGATGATGTGGTTTTTCTTGGTTTCTGATGCCTTATCGTTTGGTGGGTTGTTGGTTGCCTATGGATTTACACGTCACACAACTTTAGATGCTTGGCCGATTGGTGAAGAAACATTTAATTCGCTTCCTTTCCTAGGTCACGGCTACCCATTGGTGTACGTTGCCTTGATGACGTTTATTTTGATCGTTTCTTCTGTAACGATGGTGTTAGCTGTTGAAGCTGGACATCGAATGGATAAGAAAGGTGTTGTGAAATGGATGATTGCTACTATTATTGGTGGTTTCTTCTTCGTTGGTTCACAAGCATGGGAGTGGTATCACTTTATTCATGGATCAGAATTCGGTAAAATTGAATTAGCAGATGGTTCGCAAGCAATTGTTAGCGGTCATTTTGGAGAAATAAAGAATTTCACAGTCCTAGAAGCTGGTAAGCATCATAAGAAAGGCGAAGTAATCAAAGAAGATTTGATGCACGAATTTCAACATGCTGCATTGGCTGGAAAATTGAAAGACGGAACGATCACTTTACACGATGGAACGATTGCCAAAATCAATAAGGAAGCTGATGAGCATATGCATTTGATTATCAAGAAAGATGGTTCAAAATATAAAGTAGGCGACAAAATTGAAGATGAAAAAGCTGCAAAAATGTACTATGAGTCATTGTACAGTGGAGAATCAAATAAGGTAATATATGGAGCTAATTTAGATCAGAATGAATACGGGCCGCAGCAATATGCTCAGTTCTTCTTTTTCATTACTGGTTTCCACGGGTTCCACGTATTTTCTGGTGTGATGATTAATATCATTATTGCTATTGGTGTAGTGATGGGAACATATCACAAAAGAGGTCATTACGAAATGGTTGAGAAAACTGGACTTTACTGGCACTTTGTCGATTTAGTTTGGGTGTTTGTATTTACATTCTTCTACCTTGTTTAATTTTTGAAAACTATCTGTTATGGAAAGAGATGATATTTATGAGTACTCGTTGGATGGACATCACAATGAGGAAGCTGGAAAGAAAATCAGAAAAAAGATTTGGCAAGTAACAGCACTTTTAACTGCAATTACAATTCTTGAAGTTATTGTAGGTATTTTCTTAGGTCGTTCAAGTACCTCAGGAATGCTATGGCAAAGTGTTAAATGGGGATACATTATTTTAACGCTTATTAAAGCTGGATACATTGTGATGGTATTTATGCATCTTGGTGATGAAAAGAAATCGTTGAGGTACATTATTTTAGTGCCATATTTTATTTTCATGGCGTACTTAATATTTGTTATGATTAATGAAGCAAATGCTGTGCATGGTGCTTGGGAGACATATCATTTCTAGATGAGCTCAAAAAAATTGAAAGCCGGACAACTAAAAGTATTTTTACCATATTTACTTTTATTTGGTCCGGCTCTTTTATTGATACTAATTGGTACGCGAGGTTGTAATCACGTTTTCAAAGAATTAGATGATTACGGTCAACAAATTGAATACACTTTTAAGGACATCAACGGAAAAGTTCATTCTTCTAGTGAGTTCAAAGATCAGATTGTGGTGATTACTACCATTCAACCAACGTGTCCTGATAGCTGTGGAGTTTCGTTATGGCATTTAAATCAAGGATTGTATCAACATATTCGGAAAAATAAGACCAAGCAATTTAAACAAATTAAAATTGTTTCTTTTGTGACGGATGGGGCAGGAAATCCATCTGATGATTTGCTGACGCCCACACAGTGGTTAAAGAACAATGTAGAAGGTTTTGATCCAGAATTGTGGATGGTTGCCTCGGGAGATGCTAGGAAATTGTATCAGTTTGAGCACAATGGACAGCGTTTGGAAAATACCGGGAAAGAATATTTTGGTGGACATTCTTATCAAGAATTGATGTTACTTTTAGATAAGCAGAATCATTTGCGAATGGTCTTGTCAGGGAAATCGGAAGGAATGATTCGAAGAATGAAGCAATGCGTTGCGCTGCTACAAAAACAGTACGATAAAGCGAGAGCTCAGGATAAAAAATGAAATTAATTGCTAGTATTGCGTCTATCTTTCTCTTATTTGCTTGTGCAACAGAGCCTTCAATAGAGCGTGTTTTACCCATTCTTGGGAACTATGATATCGAATATAGTTTAGTTGATGGTAAAGAAGTTAGCGACACCATTTATCAATCCATTCCTTTTTTCAGTTTTTTGAACCAAGATTCCGTACGTGTAAAGTCTACAGAATTAAAAGGCAAAATTTGGATTACCGATTTTTTCTTTACTACATGTACTACAGTTTGTCCAAAAATGACAGCTCAAATGAAACGATTACATGCGCTTACCTCTGACTTGGAAGGTGAGCTACAATTTATTTCATTTTCTATCAATCCAACCAAGGACAAACCATCTGTTTTGAAGTCATACCGTGAAAGTCAAGGCATTACAGCAAAAAATTGGTTGTTTTTGACGGGAGATGAGGAAGAAACACATCGGCTAGGTGTTGAGAATTTCCTAATTGCTGCCATTAAAGACGATCAGGCAATAGACGGTTTTGTTCATTCTGAGGCATTTACTTTAGTAGATCGAGAAGGGCATGTACGAGGAGTTTACAATACTTCAGATCCTGCACAAGTGGATCAATTGAATGAGGACCTTAGAAAATTATTGAAATATGAGTACAACATTGACAGACCCAAAAAAAATTAAGAATGCTAAAATTGCAATCATAGCAGCTTCAATTGCTGTTCCATTGGTTGTTATTGTTCTTTTTGGAGTAAAAATCGAAGGGTTAGATTTAACCTTTCTTCCCCCTATTTATGCGGGAATTAATGGAGTTACGGCTTTAACCTTGGTGATGGCAGTGTGGGCAATAAAGAATAAAAACCAAAACCTACATCGTCGCCTTATTCGTGTTTCATTGTTGCTTTCCCTATTATTTTTAGTGGGTTACGTAGCGTATCACATGACCTCTGATTCAACAATGTACGGTGATCTTGATGGTGATAAATTACTTTCGATGGATGAAAAAAAGTCAGTTGCTAGTTCAGCAATGATTTATTATTTCATTTTAATTAGTCACATTCTACTTAGTGTTTTCATCATTCCACTTGTTCTATTTGCTTATTTCAGAGCTTGGACAGGAGATTACGAAAGACATAAGAAAATTGTTCGTTTTGCCTTTCCTTTCTGGTTGTATGTTGCTGTGACGGGAGTTGTGGTATATCTAATGATCAAACCTTATTATTGAAAATTGCTACTGAAGTAGTTTTTCAATTTCTTCCCAAACGGCTTCTGCACATTTATCCCAACTAAATGCTTTCGATCGTTCAAGTCCTTTTGATGTAAGTTTTTGTCGCAATAGTGAATCATTCGAAATTTGCTCTAAGCCTTCTGCAATAGACTTTGTGTCAAATGGATCACAATACAATACAGCATCTTGTCCAATTTCAGGGAGCGAACTCAGATTTCCAGCCAATACTGGTACTCCGCAACGCATCGCTTCTACCATAGGAATTCCGAAGCCTTCAAAATAGGGAACAAAAGTCATTGCACCTGCTGCTGCAACAGCCTTTGATAGTTCTTCATCGTTTAATCTTCCTGTAAAATGAATTTGACTTTCGATAGATGTCGAAATAGATAAGTGTTCAGTTTGATTTCGCCACATTTTTTCACCAACGATTACTAGATGCCAAGGATGTTCCTTGTTGGAAGCATATAATTCGTAAGCTGCAACTAAACGTCTTAAATTTTTTCTTGGATTCAATGATCCAACAAAAATGAAGTAGTCTTGTCCGTACGAATACTTATGCTTTATTTTCACCTTAACTTCTTCAGAGATTTGCACAAATTTTTCTGACACCCCATTCCAAATGGCCCTGATTTTTGAATCAGAAATTCCATAGTGTTGAATAATATCTGACTTCGAAAAGTTAGAAACAGTTAGAATTTTATCCGATTTGATTGCAAATTTTGGGAAGAAAAAACGGTAATATTTACGAGCTGAAAGAGGTAAGTCTTCAGGATAATGCTCAAAGTTGATATCGTGAATTGTAATTAACTGTTTCGTTTTAGTTTTAAGAGATAAATATCCATCGGGAGAAAAATAAACATCGATGGAGTATTTTTTTAATGCCTTTCGCACCGACCATTCATTCCAAATGTAATGCAAAATAGGGTGCCTTGCTGGTGGGCCGAGGACAATTGGTGTTATATTTTTTGAAAAAACAAAATTGGGATCAAAGGGGCGATCAAAGAAAAAATAAAATTGATGTTTAGGATGATTTTCAGCTAAGCGACGTGCTACCTCGTAAGAATACCAGCCAAAACCCTCTAGCTTATCCTTGAGTAAATAACGAGTATTTATAGCAATTTTTGCCATTTAAAATTGAAGAATGTAGTTGCTATTTTTTTCCTTGCCTATTGTCGTTGATGGTCCATGTCCACAATAGACCACTGTCTCATCAGGAAAACTAAATAAGGTAGAATAAATAGAATTTTTTAGAATTTCAATATCACCACCAGGAAGATCAACGCGACCAAAGCTTCCATTAAAAAGAACATCGCCATTAATTACGAAACTGTTTTCTTTATTATAGAAGACCACATGTCCGGGTGCGTGACCAGGGGTGAAAAAAACTTGTAATTCAATTTCGCCAAACTTTAGTACATCTCCATTATTCAAAATTTTGTTAGGTTGTGGAGATAATTTGTAAGCTTCAAAACCATATATGTGCGCATACGATGGTATGGAGTTTAGGGTTGTTAGATCATTTGAATGCAAATAAAAATCAACACCAAAAGTTTCCACTACAAATTGATTGCCTAGGACATGGTCTATGTGTGCATGAGTATTTAGAAGGGCTTTTACAACCAAGCCGTTGACCTCAATAAAACTCAATAATTCCTTTTCTTCATATCGTTCATAACACCCTGGATCGATGATGATGCAATTTTTGCTATCATCGAACAAAACGTATGAATTTTCCTGAAAAGGATTAAATGTGAAGCTCTTGATATGAATCATTTCACAAAGGTAGTAAACTTCTTTTTGGTATTGTTTTTGAGTGAAAGAATTGTAATTTTGTAAAAACAAAAAATCATGAAATATTTATCATTATTTTCATTGCTGTTGATGTTGGCAAGTTGTGGAATGAAAGTTCCCTTCACCAACAATATCAAACAAGAATATGGATTGGATTCTGAAAAAGAAATAAAGAAAGTTCAATTTTTTACTTCCTCAACCTTGATTTTAGAGAAAAGCAAATCGTCTGGAAATGCTGGTACGGATGAATCTGGGGTATTGATTTCCAATTCAAGTAAAGAGCAAGATCGTATTATCATTCCCGTGAATTCAAAATGTGTATTTGAAGGCTTTGCTGCTGACAGTTCAATGATGATTCGATTTGAAACTGGTGTGGGGAAAACACTTAGCTTCGCTTCTCGTCCAGGACAAAATAATGGGAAGTATTACCTTGTTGCGGTTTGGAAAAATAGTACGGGCGAATTGAAATATGGAACTGAGACGTATACAGTTAATTCCACAGGGGGAAATACGCATCTTTTGGTAGTGTTAAAGAAAATTCAAAACTTGAAACGTAAAGATAGAATTGTACGTGGGATGAAAGTTTAAACCAATTTATCGATAGTTTTTGAAAGTCCATTTTTTTAAAAAAATGGACTTTTTTGTTATGTTCTAATCACAAAACTTATTATTCGTTAAAAATTTCTTAATTTTAGGCAACCGAATTACTACTAATTCGTTAATTAAGACACTAACTAGAAGTGGGGAAACTCGCTTTTTGCCAAAACTAAAAACAAATACTACAATGAAATCAATAACAGCTGCGCTTCTAATGATCTTTTTAGGTCATTTTTCGTTCGCGCAAGAAATTAAAAATGCTCAGAAAATTATTGATGTATACGGTCAATCATTTTACGATCAGCAATTAGCTGAAAATCATGGCTTTATAACTCTTTTAGATAAATATGTTGATTATGGTTTTAAAGTAAAGGTAGTAAGTCCAGGAAAACATGATGATGATAAAATTCATGCGCCGATTTCCGTTGTGCCACTGCGCTCTAAATCTGGGGAAACAATATCAGTTGATCAATTTGTTTTGGAAAGTCAAAGTCCAAATTTCAATCCATTGCGCTATGGGTATTTCCCAGAAGCTGTTGATCATATTTACAAATTGCAAGGGTATGATTTAATCCTATATGTGTACAACCAAACTACCATCTTGACCAAATAATCTACTCATATTCATCTACTTTCACATGCTGCTAAAAATGTATAAAAATATTCTACTTTCTACTGCAATTTTGTTTTTGGGAAGTTTTGCTTTTGCTCAAAATTATAATATCGCAAACGGCTCCATTAGTGCTTGCTCGGGAAACTTTTATGACAGCGGGGGCAATGGCGGAACGTATGGAAATTCTCAAAATTTTGTCTATACGATTTGCCCACCTACAGCAGGATCAAAAGTAATGGTAAATTTTACAATGTTTGATATTGAAAATAGTTGGGATTTACTAACCATCTATGATGGAAATTCTACTGGTGCGCCTACTTTAGGTACCTATACTGGAACAACTGGTCCTGGTTTGGTTTCTGCCACTGCTGGAAATGCATCTGGATGTTTAACATTTGTTTTTACTTCGGATGGGAGTGTTACATATAGTGGTTGGGCTGGAGCTATTTCTTGTACAACACCTTGTACCACAATTAATTCTGGCATTGCAAGTACAACTCCAGCTGCAAGTGCTGGAGTCGTAAGATTATGTCAGGGACAAGCTGTTTCTGTTTCAGCCACTGCAGCTACTGGTGGCACTGGGCCTTACACTTACTCTTGGAATTGGGGTGATGGCACTGCAAATAGCGCTGGTATAAACGCATCGCATTCCTATGCTTCAAGTGGCTCTTATATTATTTCCTTAGTGGCTACCGCTGCGAATGGTTGTACTACAACAACAGCTTATCAGGTAAATATCCAGGTTTCAACTACACCTGTAATAGCTACAAATGCAGCTCCCAATCCTATTTGCCTGGGTCAAAGCGCAAATTTATCGGCCAATGTAACCATGACTCCTTTTTTGCCAAATTGTACTCCACCTGTCTCTGGAACTACTTTTTTGCCTGATGGATCAGGTGTTTCATATTCAACGTCAATTAACGTGAATTGCTTTAATGCAGGACAAACAATTACCTCCGCAGCTAATATTTCAAATGTTTGTATGACACTAGAGCACTCCTATTTGGGTGACCTTAATATAGTTTTGGTTTGTCCAAATGGACAGAGTATGATATTGAAGGCATACCCTGGTGGAAACGGAACGTATTTAGGAAACCCAATTGATGATGTAACTTCGGGGCCAGGTACTGGCTTTAACTATTGTTTTACTCCTGGCGCCACAACACTTATGGTAAATGGAGGAACAGTACCATCAGGTTCTCCTGCAGGAAATGCTATTGCGGCAGGGAACTATATGCCTGTAAATCCTTTTACCAATTTGATTGGCTGCCCAATGAATGGCGCTTGGACCATACAAGTAACAGATAATTTGGGTTCAGATGATGGATATATTTTTAATTGGGATGTGAATTTCACTGTTCCAGCAGCTACAGGAGGGTTTACCCCTACAATTGCGTCTCAGGGATGGCAATCAGCAACAGGTCTAACTTCTACAGGAACAACTACAGCAACAGTTACTCCAACAGCTGCTGGAACGCCGTGCTACACTTATTTTGTTACAGACAATTTTGGCTGCACATACACACAAAATCAATGTGTTACTGTTAACCCCAACATACCAGTGAGTGCTGGTCCAGATCGTTTAATTTGCGGGGGTGGATCAACTACTTTATTAGGTTCGGGAGCAGCAACGTACACATGGTCGCCAGCTACTGGATTGAGTGCTACAAATGTTGCCGTACCAACTGCAAGTCCAGCTGTTACAACAACGTACACTGTTAGCGGAACTTCTGCTGCAGGTTGTGTTACAACTGACCAAGTAGTCGTAACAGTGTCACCAAATCCTACAATCAATGCAGGTCCAGATGTTGCTTATTGCAACGGTGGGTCAACAAATTTATCCGCTTCTGGAGGTACAAGTTATACTTGGTCACCAGCGACTGGTCTTAGTGCTACAAATATTTCGAATCCAATTTCAACAGCTACAACAACAACAACGTATACGGTGACAGGAACTAACGCAGCAGGCTGTACTGCAACCGATCAAGTTATTGTGACTGTCAATCCAATTCCAACTGTAAATGCTGGTGTAGATCAAACAGTTTGTGCAGGGACATCTGTCACTCTAACTGGAAGCGGTGCTTCAACGTACACTTGGAACAATGGAGTAACAAATGGAGTTGCCTTTACACCTGCTGTGGGTTCATTGACATATACTGTCACAGGAACTACAGCTGCTGGTTGTATCAATACAGATCAAGTCGTAGTAAATGTAAATCCTATCCCAGTCATAAATGCTGGTCCTGATGTGTCTATTTGTGCTAGTCAAAGTACTGTCTTAACAGCAAGTGGAGGGACCACTTATACTTGGTCACCAGCAACAGGATTAAGTGCTACTACAGGTGCTTCTGTAACTGCAACACCAGCTTCAACTCAAACTTATACTGTAACGGGAACAACAGGAGGATGTACAAGTACAGATGCGGTAACAGTGACTGTAGGCGGTTCAGCAGCAATTAACGCAGGTGCTGATGTAGCAATTTGTATTGGTGGATCAACAATATTAACGGCCACTGGTGGAGTAACTTACACATGGTCACCAGCTACAGGCTTAAGTGGCACAACTGGTGCAAGTGTTACTGCAACACCAGCAGCAACTATTACCTATACAGTAGTTGGAACAAATGCTAGCGGATGTCTTGGAACAGATCAAGTTGTAGTAACAGTAAATCCACTACCAACTATCAACGCAGGAGCAGACGTAGCAATTTGCAACGGTGCATCCACCAACTTATTAGCCACAGGTGGTGCAACATACACATGGTCGCCAGCAACAGGCTTAAGCGCAACGAATGTTGCGAACCCAACAGCAAACCCAGCAGCAACACAAACATATACTGTAACAGGAACTACAGCAGCGGGCTGTGTAAATACAGACCAAGTAGTTGTAACCGTTAACCCTTTGCCAACAGTAAATGCTGGTGTAGATCAATCAGTATGTACAGGAACTTCTGTAACATTGAATGGTGCAGGAGCTTCAATTTACACTTGGAACAATGGGGTAACAAACGGAGTGGCATTCACTCCAGTAGCAACACAAACATATACAGTTACAGGAACATCAGCAGCAGGATGTATTAATACAGACCAAGTGATTGTTTCAGTACTTACAAGTGCTCCAATTAATGCTGGAGCTGATGTAGCAATATGTAATGGTGCATCGACAAATTTAGTAGCAACAGGCGGGGTAACGTATACTTGGTCACCAGCAACAGGACTCAGCGCCACGAACATCGCGAATCCTGTAGCTAATCCAAGCACTACTCAAACATACACTGTACTTGGTACAGATGGAAACGGCTGTACAGGAACGGATCAAGTAGTGGTAACTGTAAACCCAATTCCGACAATAAATGCAGGAGCAGACGTGGCAATTTGCAACGGTGCATCCACCAACTTATTAGCCACAGGTGGTGCAACATACACATGGTCGCCAGCAACAGGCTTAAGCGCAACGAATGTTGCGAACCCAACAGCAAACCCAGCAGCAACACAAACATATACTGTAACAGGAACTACAGCAGCGGGCTGTACGAATACAGATCAAGTAGTTGTAACTGTGAATCCTATTCCAACAGTAAATGCTGGTGTCGATCAAACAGTTTGTGCTGGCACTTCAGTGACATTGAATGGTTCAGGAGCATCCACATACACATGGAACAATGGCGTATCAAATGGCGTGGCATTCACTCCAGTTGCAACCCAAACATATACTGTTACAGGAACAACAGCAGCAGGATGTACAGCAACTGATCAAGTTGTTGTAACAGTAAATCCTTTGCCAATTGTAAATGCAGGTGTTGATCAAACTGTTTGTTCGGGCGTATCTGTCACACTTTCGGGTGCTGGAGCATCAACTTATTCATGGAATAATGGGGTAACAAATGGAGTTGCTTTCACTCCAACTGTTGGATCAATCACTTATACTGTAACTGGAACAACTGGTGCAGGGTGTACTGCTACTGACCAAGTGCTTGTAACTGTCAATCCTAATCCATCGCCAGTCATTCAAGGTCCGACACAGTATTGTGCAGGCAGTAGTGCTACACTTTCTACTTCAACGCCATTTTCGACTTATACTTGGTCTACTGGAGTTAGTACAGCAACAGCATCGGTAACAATTGCAAATAATCCAATTACGGTTTCTGTAACAAATGCTTTTGGTTGTTCAGCGATATCATCTTCTTTCACAGTAACCGAAAATTCAGTAATTACAGCCAATTTTACTGAAACAATATGTCAAGGTCAATCCGTATTAATTCATGGTGTTAGTCAGTCGGTTGCAGGGTTGTATTCCCAAACATTTATTCTAGGGACTGGTTGTGATAGCGTAGCAAATGTAACCTTGGTTGTAAATCCTCTTCCTCCAGTTAATGCGGGCATTGATCAAATCGTATGTTCTCCTTCCTCCACAACGCTAACAGCTAGCGGTGCTGCAACGTATGTATGGAATAATGGAATAACAAACGGAGTTCCTTTTACGCAAGCAGTTGGGTTAACAACCTATACAGTAACTGGAACTGATGCGAATGGTTGTATCAATACTGATCAAGTTGCGGTAACAGTAAATCCACTTCCAGTTGTAGGCGCAGGCGCAGATTTCGCAATTTGTTCTGGAGCAACAGCAACGTTAAATGGAACTGGTGCATCGACGTATACTTGGAATAATGGTGTAGTAAATGGAGTGGCATTTACACCAGCCTTAACGAATACCTATACAGTAACAGGAACGGATGTTAATGGCTGTATCAGTACAGATCAAATAGTAGTGACAGTGAATTCACTTCCACCAGTAGCAGCAGGATTAGACCAAACTACATGTGCAGGAGGATCGGTAACATTAAATGGGGCAGGTGCAACGACGTACACATGGAATAATGGAATCACAAACGGAGTAGCATTTACACCAGCAGGAACGTTAACTTACACGATAACAGGGACAGATGGAAATGGCTGTATTAACACAGACCAAGTTGTAGTAACAGTTGCTGGTTTACCGACAGTAAATGCAGGTACAGATGTTACAGTATGTTCAGGCACATCAGTGACTTTAAATGGAGCAGGTGCGTCGACGTACACATGGAATAATGGAATCACCAACGGAGTAGCATTTACACCAGCAGTTGGCTCACTTACTTACACAGTAACAGGAACGGATGCTGGAGGTTGTATCAATACTGATCAAGTTGTGGTAACAGTAAATCCACTTCCAGTTGTAGGCGCAGGCGCAGATTTCGCAATTTGTTCTGGAGCAACAGCAACGTTAAATGGAACTGGTGCATCGACGTATACTTGGAATAATGGTGTAGTAAATGGAGTGGCATTTACACCAGCCTTAACGAATACCTATACAGTAACAGGAACGGATGTTAATGGCTGTATCAGTACAGATCAAATAGTAGTGACAGTGAATTCACTTCCACCAGTAGCAGCAGGATTAGACCAAACTACATGTGCAGGAGGATCGGTAACATTAAATGGGGCAGGTGCAACGACGTACACATGGAATAATGGAATCACAAACGGAGTAGCATTTACGCCAGCAGGAACGTTAACTTATACGATAACAGGGACAGATGGAAATGGCTGTATTAACACAGATCAAGTTGTAGTAAATGTAAATGCATTACCTCTTGTAGGTGCTGGTATCGATGTAACTGTTTGTGAAGGATCACCGATTACCTTGACCGCAATTGGAGCTTCTACTTATTCTTGGTCGCCACTTGTCACAAATGGAGCAGCATTCATAGCTCCTGTTGGAACGGCTACATATACAGTAACAGGGACAGATCTGAATGGTTGTATAAATACCGATAATCTAGTAGTTACTGTGAACCCTAACCCAATTGTAAATGCGGGTCCAGACCAAGTTATTTGCGTCGGCCCGGCAGTGACATTGAATGGGGCTGGAGCTAATACATATACCTGGACGAATGGTGTAACGAATGGCTTAGCATTTACTCCATCAGTTGGAACAATTATTTATACGGTTACTGGAACAACTGTTGCGGGATGTACCGGCACAGATCAAGTGATCGTAACAGTGAATGCACTACCAAATGTTTTTGCAGGAAATGACGTGGTAGTTTGTGAAAATCAATCCGTTACACTAACAGGTTCGGGAGCCAATTTGTATACTTGGAATAATGGAATCTTAAATGCTATTCCTTTTTCTCCAGCAATTGGAACGCTAACTTACACAGTAACTGGAACTGATGCAAATGGCTGTGTTAACACAGATGCAGTTGATGTACTTGTGAATCCAAATCCAGTGGTGTCGTTTACAAATGGTGTTACAAATGGTTGTGTGCCTTATGTTACCACTTTAACCAACACTACACCAAATGCTACTGGATGTGTTTGGACACTCTCTGACGGTCAAGTACTTACTGGTTGTGGTAATATAAATCTCACCATTTCACAAGCGGGCTGTTTTGATGTCACATTGACTACTCAAGATTTGAATGGTTGTTCGTCATCGATGCTTGCTCCGAATTTATTCTGTGGCGAAAATTATCCAGTAGCATCGTTTAGTCCTGATCAAAACCCAGTTTCGATGTTGAATACGGAAGTACATTTTGAAAACACTTCAATGGGTGCTACAAATTACTTCTGGACGTTTGGTGTTGATGCTGATAACTCAACCGATGTAAACCCAGTTTATACCTTCCCGAATGTGGGTGAAGGATTGTATGAGGTGACATTAATTGCCTATTCTGCACTTGGCTGCCCGGATACAGTTTCCCAAGTGATTCAAGTGTACGAAGAAACTATATTCTATGTTCCTAATGCATTTACACCTGATAACGATGCTCACAATCCAACATTTCAACCAATTTTTACATCTGGATTTGATAAGTATGACTTTGTAATGTTTATCTATAACAGATGGGGAGAGGTGATCTTCGAAACGCATGACGCAACAATCGGTTGGAATGGTTCTTATGGTCAGAATGGTGAAATTTTACTCTGTCAAGATGGAGTTTACACTTGGAAGATCGAATTTAAGACTACTCAAAATGATAAACGAGTAATGAAAGTAGGACACGTGTCCCTAATTCGATAATCTAACATTTACTATGTGAAGGGTGAAACGAATTGTTTCACCCTTTTTTTTGTTAAAAATGTTTCATTGAATTCTAATTGTGTTTAATAAATTGAAGTCCTTTAATATTATTTTTAAATAGACTTGAAATTGCGGATATTAGCACCGCTAAACTGATTTAGAAGGCGAAACTCTAAACAACTGATAAGACTTAAAGGATTTAAATGAAAAGATGTATTCTTTTGATTATTGCACTACTATACATTGCGCTCAATGATGCGTCAATAGGGCAAATAATTACACAATTAAATTCTTATTATTCATCGAATGACAGTAAAGCTAAAGCAACTTGTTTTTCAAATTCAGGCGCAGTTTACTTAGCTGGGGAATTTAAAGATGAACTGATTATAGGATTTAATAGTGCGAATTCATTGGGAGCAAATGCTGGGTATTTAGCAAAGCAAACTTCTAATGGTGATGTTCCATTTATGAAATCGTTTACAGGTTCTGGCGAGGTGTTCGTTTCTTCGATAGCGGCTTTTGGCGACACAATTCTTGTAGCTGGTACATATACTGATTCCCTTTTTATTGGTACTGACACTTTGATTAATGAACATTTTAAAGGAGTTTACATCGGATTATTTGACTCACTAGGAAACTATCTAAGCAGTTGGTCAACGAGTTCGTATTCTGCTGAAATATATGATTGTAAAATATCTCCTTCCGGAAAAATTATTGCTTGTGGAGAGTATTTTGGCGATTTAACTTTTGGATCTACTTCCTTGCAGTCCACCTTGGGGTTTAATTTTTTCCTTTTTTCACTGGATCGAGTTTCTTTCGATCCTGAATGGATTGAAGTAAGCACTGGAACTGCAACAAATGCTAAAAAAATAGATTTTGACGGAGTTGGTAATATTTTCATCTGTGGTAGTTACGGTGATGAAACTTTGATTCAAGGAAATTCACTTCCGAATGTGGCAGGTGATCATAATTTATTTCTCGCGAAGTATGATGAGTTTGGAGACTTATTGCTAGTTAGAACTTTAGTAGGTCCTGTGCAAACCCATGGCTTAGCGCTAGCAGTGGCAAATAATGGTGATGTGTATGTTGGAGGTGAGTATGAAATGAATGTAGATGTACCCAATATTGGAATGCTTTCAAATGTAGCATTAATGGATGCTTTTATTGTGAAAATGAATGCAGATGGAACGTTCTCATGGGCTCAAAATATTGGAACTTCAGACAATGATGCAGCTATTAATATTCAGTTAGACATTAATGAAGCGCCTATTGTGCTAGCAAATGCAGGTCACATGCTTACTGTTGATGGAACTCCAATGAATTCTGATGGATTTTTTGATCCAATTTTAATAAAATTTGATAAAGAGGATGGCACTCCAATTTGGAATTTCCGGATTCCTTCTGCACCAGTGTCAGGAATTGTAGCTGGGTATGATTTTGACTTACGAGATAGCATGATATCCATTTGTGGCAGCAATAAAACAGGTATTTTTTATGCTGGAGATTTACTCGATTCTCCAAATAATAGCGATTCCTTTTGGGCGATAATAAAAGACACTACTATTCAACAATCCCAAGCAACGTTGATGCAATTATCCGAAAATGATTTTTCCGTTTATCCCAACCCATTCATCGATTATTTTCAAGTTGATAGTCAACACTTTACAGATAGCATGAAGGTCGAATTATTTGATAGCAAGGCAACTTCAATAAAACTAAATCGTTATAATGGCAACAAGTATGAAACAGAAAATGCATTAACATCTGGCTTTTATATTTTGAAAATTACGACTGACTACGGAGTGATTCAAAAACTGCTACTACACTTATGAAACATTATTTAACAATATTATTTCTCGTCATACTAAATTGGTCTTTTGCCTGTGATGGAATGAGTGCTTCGGTTCTATCCAACGTTTACATGGGTAACAACCAGTACCAAGTTACTATCCAATATTGCGAAAGTGTTTCTAATGGCGCTGGTGCTGCTGTTTCTGGAATTATTTTACAAAGTAGTGGTGTAGGTACAATTACAGGTACTACAACTCCTTCTTTTACTAGTAATTCTACTGGTGTTGTCATCAACTATAATGCAATTAATGCAAACACAGTGCAGTGGGGCGAATGGGATGATAATCCTAATGTTCCAAATTTTTTAAATAATGGAAATGCAACGCAATGTTTTACAATGGTGCTTAATACGAATGGCCCTGTTACTAGTTTCATGATTAGTGGTTCAAGTGGATCTTCTAATCTCGGTGCAGGTTTCGTAAACTGGATGGGAAGATTTTGTTGCAGAATGACAATCACTGTTCCGCCAGTAACGTGCAACTCAGCATGGACAGCGCCAACAATTTGTCCGGGTTCTGGTCCAATTGACTTAGATAATTCCACAAGTTTAACGGGTGTTTTCTCAGGCCCTGGAGTTAATTCTGCGACAGGTGTTTTTAATCCAAGCTCCACTTCTTTACCGGCAACAATTACTTTTACAGTGGGTGACGCAGGCTTAAGTTGCTCTACTATTCACACCATCACGTCACCTTACTCGATCACTCCAGTCAACGATCAAACCATTTGCGCTGGTCAATCCGTAAATCTTACTACAAGTGCCTCAACAAGTTTACCTTGTAATTACACCTTAAACCTGCAAGATTCTTGGGGGGATGGTTGGCAAGGTGGAGCAAATGTGAATGTATACATTAATGGGGTACTATTGGGGAATTACACATTAGCGTCGGGAAGTGCCAGTAATATTACACTTCCAGTTTCTACGGGAGATGTGATTACCTTGAATTATACTGCTGGATCTTCCTTTAACAGTGAGAATCGAGTAAGAATTGCGAACCCTGCTGGAACGTATGTTTATACGAGCAACTGGGGACCTTCTTCTGGCTCTATGGGAGCTGGTATTACAGCAAACTGTGGTACAAATACTTCTTTCACCTACGCATGGACACCTACAACAGGATTAAGCACAAGTACTGCCGCTACAACAGTTGCAACGCCAGCTGCTACAACAACATATACTGTGACAGCAACAAATACCGTTACTGGATGCGTGCTAACAGAGCCAGTAACTATCACTGTTCAAACGAGTGCAACGCCAACTTTTACTGCTGTAGGTAACTTTTGTCAAGGTGCAACTGCTCCAGTTCTTCCAGCAACTTCTACTAATGGAATAGCAGGTACTTGGTCGCCAGCTACCATTTCAACAGCGACGCCGGGAACGTTCAATTTCACTTTTACTCCTACTGTCACAGCTTGCACAGCAAATGCTACAATGGCTGTTACTATTTATGCTTTACCTGCTGTAAACGCTGGTGTGGATCAAACTATTTGTCAAGGCGCTGCCACGTCACTAACAGCAACGGGAACTACAAGCTACTCGTGGACGGGTGGTATCACGCAAGGAGGTAGTTTTACTCCACCTGTTGGAAATTCAACGTATACGGTGACAGGGACAAACGCTTCTGGCTGTACACAAACTGATGCTGTCACAATTACCGTGATGCCATCGGTTGTGCTAGATGCTGGTCCAGATGTGTCAATTTGCGCTGGACAATCCACTATTTTAACTGCTACTGGGGGGTCAAATTATACGTGGTCGCCAGCTATAAATCTAAATACAACAACTGGGGCCAATGTGATGGCTAACCCACCATCCACACAAACTTATACTGTCACCGAAACAGGTTCATTAGCTTGTTCAACACCTGATCAAGTTACGGTAACAATCTTAGCCAATGCACCAATTGATGCTGGTTTAGATGTTGCAATTTGCGCTGGAGATTTTACCACTTTGGTAGCAACTGGAGGTGCAACATATACGTGGTCACCTGCAATTGGATTGACTGTTACTTCAGGAAATTCTGTTGATGCTAGTCCTGCTGCAACTCAAGTTTACACCGTAACTGGGACAAATGCTGGTGGTTGTATTGGAACAGATCAAGTTACCGTAACAATTAGTCCGCAACCTGCTGTGAATGCGGGAGCAGATCAAACAGTGTGTATAGGAACTGCTGTAACTTTAACTGGAAGTGGTGCAGATAGCTATTCTTGGTCGAATGGCGTGGTGGATGGCATTGCGTTTACACCTCCTGTAGGTACAACAATCTATACACTAACGGGAATAAATGCTGGACTTTGTGATGGAACGGATGTGGTATCAATTACTGTACATCCACTTCCCACAATTTTTGCCGGAAATGATGTTGCAGTGTGTGAAGGACTGTCAGTTACTTTAACAGCTTCTGGCGCTTCAAGTTATTCTTGGGTACCTGCAGCTGTTTCGCAAGGTGTGACTTTCGTTCCGCCCAATGGTGTTTCTTCTTACACAGTTACAGGCACAAGTTCAGCTGGATGTATTAGTTCTGATGTGGTGAATGTTACTGTAAATCCAAACCCAGTTGCCACTTTTACCAATGGTCCAACCGCTGGATGTGCGCCATTTACAACTAGCTTAACCAATACCACTGCAAATGCTACAAATTGTACTTGGACCTTATCGAATGGTACGGTAATTAATGGTTGCGGCACTGTTCCAGTTACTTTTACTCAGGCAGGATGCTATGATGTCACTTTAACAACCACAAGTGCAGGAGGCTGCACTAGTAGCGCAACTGTGATCGATTTATTTTGTGTGGAAGAAGACCCGATGGCTGCTTTTTCAACAAATGGTGCAACAACAATTTCAACGCTAAATACAGAAGTAACTTTTCAAAATAATTCAACTGGTGCCTCAAGTTATCAATGGGATTTTGGAACAGGAACTGGTGGCTCAACGGAAATCAATCCAACACAATTCTTCCCCGAAAATGGAACAAATTCTTACTTAGTTACCTTGGTTGCTACTTCATCCCTTGGTTGTACAGATACCGCTTACTATTCTATTAATGTGGAAGAAGAATTGATCTATTACATCCCTAATACATTTACACCTGATAATGACGATTACAATCCTACATTTCAGCCCGTATTCACTTCAGGGTTTGATCCGCAAGATTATAATTTGTTTATCTACAACCGTTGGGGTGAGTTAATTTTTGAATCGCATAACGCAGAAATTGGTTGGGATGGATCGTATGGAAACGGTCGCGAAATTGAATTATGTCAAGATGGAACATACATCTGGAAAATTGAATTTAAAACCACAAACAACGATAAGCGAATCATGGACCACGGTCATTTCTCCTTGATTAGATAATTTAAAATTTAAAATTGAAATGGGGGAGTCAATTTGGCTCACCCATTTTTTGTTTGTGTCGCTTTCTATTCATTAATTTGATGAAGGTTGTATCTTTGCGCTACAATTTTATGCAAATGGAATATAACTTTCAATCGATAGAGCAAAACTGGCGAAAATTTTGGGCTGAAAATCAAACTTATAAAGTGGAGGAAGATGCCACAAAAGAGAAATATTATGTCCTAGACATGTTTCCTTATCCTTCTGGAGCCGGCTTGCATGTTGGACATCCGCTTGGATACATCGCTTCTGATATTTTTGCTCGCTATAAACGATTGAAAGGATTCAACGTATTGCATCCAATGGGATACGATTCTTTTGGATTACCAGCTGAACAATATGCCATTCAAACTGGACAACATCCAGAAAAAACGACGAAAGAGAATATCAATCGCTACCGAGATCAATTGGATAAAATAGGATTTTCATTTGACTGGTCACGCGAAGTGAAAACTTCTTCACCAGAATATTACAAGTGGACACAGTGGATCTTTATTGAATTATTCAATAGTTACTACTGCAATACTGATAAAAAAGCAAAACCAATTGCTGAGCTCGTTGCTATTTTCGATAAAAAAGGGAATGGTGGTATTGATGCCGTTTGTGATCAAGAATTTGATTTCACGGCAGAAGATTGGGGCAATTTTTCTCCTTCACAACAAGAAGCTATTCTGCAAAAATATCGTTTAACATACTTAGCGGACTCATGGGTGAATTGGTGTCCAGCATTAGGTACTGTTTTAGCAAATGATGAGGTCGTAAATGGAGTTTCTGAAAGAGGTGGACATCCTGTTGAACAAAAATTGATGCGCCAATGGTCGATGCGAATTAAAGCGTATGCGGAACGTCTACTCACAGGTTTGGATGGTCTCGATTGGACAGAATCCATCAAAGAAATTCAACGGTATTGGATTGGTAAATCTCAAGGAGCATCTGTATTTTTCCCACTTTGGAAAGGGATTGATGGGGAGGACACTGTAAAAATTGAAGTCTTCACCACCCGCCCAGACACTATTTTTGGCGTTAATTTTTTAGTGCTAGCTCCCGAACATCCTCTTGTGGCAGAAATTACAACAGAAGAATTTAAAACTGGTGTGGAGGAATATAAACGTTTGTCTTCATTGAAATCGGAACGTGACCGTCAATCGGATGTGAAAAATATTACCGGTCAAAAAACCGGTGCAAAAGCATTGCATCCTTTTACGGGAGAAGAAATCGATATCTGGATTGCTGATTATGTGTTGGCTTCCTACGGAACGGGTGCTGTTATGGCGGTTCCTTGCGGTGATCAACGCGATTGGGACTTTGCCACTCATTTTGGCATTGAAATAAAAAATATTTTTAGAGACATAGACATCTCCACGGCAGCTTATGTAGAAAAAGATGCTGAGATTGCCAACAGCGAATTTTTGAATGGATTAACCGCGAAAGCGGCCATTGCGAAAGCCGTTGAGGCCATTGAAGAAAAAGGATTTGGTAAAGGAAAAACCAACTACCGCCTGCGCGATGCTGTCTTTTCTCGTCAACGATACTGGGGAGAACCATTCCCTGTGTACTACAAAAATGGACTTCCGCAGATGATTGAAACTGCGCATTTGCCTGTTATTTTACCTGATGTAGAGAAATATTTACCAACTGAAGATGGTCAGCCACCTTTAGGAAATGCAACTGTTTGGGCGTGGGATACCACAGCAAATAAAGTAGTTTCCAATGAATTGATTGACAACAAAACGATTTTCCCGTTAGAACTCAACACCATGCCTGGTTGGGCTGGAAGTTCTTGGTACTTTTTGCGCTATGTGGACCCATTGAATACTGACACATTTGCCGATCAATCAAAAATCGATTATTGGAAAAATGTGGATTTATACATTGGTGGTTCTGAGCATGCTACCGGACATTTATTGTACGCACGTTTCTGGACAAAATTTCTCTACGATCGAGGTTTCATTCCTTTCGAGGAACCCTTCCAAAAGATGATCAATCAAGGGATGATTTTGGGAAGAAGTAGTTTTGTATATAGAAATGCAGAAGGAAAAATTGTATCACGTGGAAAACTATCGGGTAACGAAACCCCAATCCATGTAGATATTTCATTGGTAGACAATGATAAATTAGACGTGGCTGGGTTTAAAGATTGGAGAACAGATTACGCTACTGCTGAATTCGTTTTTGAAGATGATGGTACATTTATCTGTGGCTCAGAAGTCGAAAAAATGTCGAAGTCGAAATACAATGTGCAAACGCCTGACGAATTGGTAGAAAAATTTGGAGCTGATACCTTGCGCATGTACGAAATGTTTCTTGGTCCGCTGGAGCAAAGTAAACCTTGGGACACCAAAGGAATCAATGGGGTTTCCAACTTCTTGCGAAAACTATGGCGCTTGTTCAACATCGATGAAAATGGTGTTGCCCAACTTTCGAAGGAAGCACCAAGCAAAGAAAATTTAAAAACCTTGCATAAAACTATCCAGAAAATTCAAGATGATTTGGATCGTTTTTCATTCAATACTGGGGTTTCCAATTTCATGATTTGTGTGAATGAACTTACTGAACAAAAATGCGATAAGCATGGTATTCTCAGTGAATTAGTTGTGTTGATTTCACCTTTTGCGCCGCATATTGCAGAACAATTATGGGTGGCTTTAGGAAATGAAGCAGGTACAGTGAGTCGTCAGCAATTTCCAATTTTCAATCCTGAGTATTTAGCGGAAGCAAGTTTTGGCTATCCTGTTTCTTTCAACGGAAAAATGCGCTTTAAAGTTGATTTAGATGTTGCGTTGAGCGCTGCTGAGGTTGAGAAGATAGTGATGGAAATGCCAGAAACTACCAAATGGCTGGAAGGAAAGGCACCTAAAAAGGTAATTGTTGTTCCAGGGCGAATTGTGAATATTGTTTTGTGATTTACCGGACTAGGTCATTGGGATCTCTTGTTTTTAATTCGTGGATTAGATTTTTTTTCCTACATTGAACCAAAATTTAATCAACCAACTTGAAGACAGTTCACTTTCTTCTTTTTCTACTTGCTACTAACGTTACTTTTGCTCAATTCGAAGGTCGCGATAAAAAGCAAGTTGATTCTTTACTGCAATTAGCGAGAACATCGAAAGATCAATTAATTCTTTCGAAATCCAATCTTCAATTGTCAGAATGGTATTCCATAGTGAGCATAGATTCGGTACTTTCTTATTCAAATATCAGTAAAAAATATGCGCAGAAAGCCCTAAAAAGGGTGACTAATGCTGATCGCAAAAAGGAATTTGAACGAGTAGTTGCTGGAGCAGATAACAACATTGCCTATTCTTATTTTAACAAAGGAGATTTTACGCAGGCTTTGCTCTTCAATAAGTTGGCACTCGATCAATGGAAAAAATTACATGAAAATGAAGGGATGGTTCGTTCACTGAATAATATTGGTGCCATTTATCGTCAATTGGAAGATTATTCCAAAGCATTGAATTTTTACAATGAAGCGCTCAGTATCAATTTAAAAGAAGGAGATGCCGCAACGATTGCAATTACCTATAATAATTTAGGGAGTATATATAAACTGCTAGATCAAGATAATAAATCGATGGGGGCTTATCAGAAGTCGATGTTTTATCGAAGAAAAGCAAAAGACAAGCGTGGTGAAGCAAATACCCTCAACAATATTGGATCCCTCTACAAAAAGAAAGGAATCATTGACAGTGCAAGCTTTTATTTCAATCAATCGTACGACTTAATTCAAGAAGTGGGAGACCCCATTGGTATTGCGCATGCCTCTTCAAACTTAGGTGATATTGCGCTTGAAAGAAATGATTTTGCCACCGCTGAAAAATTAGGAAAAGAAGCATTGAAAATAGGTCAAGAAAGTCAAATGCTGATGATTATCGAACAAAGTTCGGGATTGCTAAAGCGGGTTTACGAAAAAACAGGTCAATGGCAAAAGGCGTTTGAAATGCAGCAACTACACCTTGAAACTTCGATTAAAATAAAAAGCGAAGAAGCTAAGCGTTCTGCAATTACCTTAGGATTACAATACGATTACGAAAAGCAGAAAGAAATTGATCGAATCGAAAACGAAAAAAAATTAGCGATCTCAAGAAAGGAACAGATCGTGCAACAAATTACGATTGTCTTTGTTATTGGTGTTTCCATCTTTGTGTTAGTGCTGTTGATTATCTTGTTTGAGCGCTATCGAAAAGTTAACGAGCAGAAAAAATTTATTGAGCGACAAAATAACGAACGAAAAATCCTATTGCAAGAAATTCATCACCGTGTAAAAAACAATTTTCAAATTATTTCGAGCCTTCTCAAGCTTCAGTCACACCAAGAAAACAATCCACAGTTGCAAAAGTCTTTTCAAGATGCCATCAACAGAATTCATTCCATGGCATCAGTGCATGAAATCATCTATAAGCAAGATTCGTTGGCAAAAGTAGATATGAATGTGTATCTCAATAATTTGATGGAGCAATTGAAGCGAAGTTTAGATAGAGATGATATTCAAATTGATTTGAAGGTGGGAGAAGAATTTTTGGATGTAGATCAGACTATTCCACTTGGAATTATTGTAAATGAGTTGGTCACAAATTCATTCAAACATGCGTTTAATAGTGAAATAAAAGCCCCAAAAATAGAAGTTAAATTTGCTTATTATTCCGGACAGTTCAATTTAGAATATGCAGATAATGGTGTAGGATTTACTCCTTCAGAAAATAAACACTCCTTAGGGCTTGAACTAATCGATACGCTTGCAGAACAAATCGGAGGAAAAATTTCCTATCAAGAAAAGGAAGGATGGAACTCCTGGATGAAGATTTCATTTTGATGGCTCTGCTGTTAAAAAAAGTTAATCCATTAGGCTATGGACGGTCTTCAAATTACATTCGTTAAAATTATTTAAGTGCTAAGAATTCGTGTAAGTTATATTTGGGTGTTAGTGGTCATTGCAATGTTGGCATTGCTTGTGATTCAAGCTTTTCAAATTGCCCAAATTTACGAGCGCACTTCCTTTCGCTTTCGAAGCAATTTAAATACTTCCCTGGAGCGAATTGGAATTAAGCACGAAAAAGCAGTAGATATTCGTAGGTACTTGCAAATTGTGAATCACGATTTTAGCGGGCAATACAAAGACATTTTAAAGCAAGAATTTAAGCAAATGTTGGCGGTAAAAGAATCCATCAACATTCAAGACACCATGATTTTCGAAGCGGGTAAGTTTCAAAATTACCTGATTATCAAAGGTCAAGCCTACGATTCACTTTCTGGAGTAAGCACTGAACAACGTGTATTAGCGAGAGACGTTCGCCAAATGAGAGATCTCTTCGAAAAAAACAACAAAATTCCAATTAACGACTCCATTAAGTTGGCCATTCAGTTAGACCAACGTGTGGTGCAACAAATTTTCAAAAAAGCGAAATTTGTGAATGACATGATGGTGGAAACATTCCGCAATAACATGTACGATTCTCCAGGAAAACAGCTAGACATCGTCTTTCTAGATTCAGTGATAAGAAACGAAATTGCGAATGATGATCTTCCTCAAAACTATCAATACATGGTTTCAGATCAGTATGGCGATCCTATCTCCTACCTGAATGCTCCAAGCAATTATTCTGTAAAGCTAGACACGCTAAAAACCGAAAGAACTTTACTGTTTCCGAGTAATGTGATGGATGAAGACATCTATTTGCACTTATCATTCCCCAATAAAAATACCTACCTCTTTGGCGAGATGTGGCAACCATTGTTGATCAGTTTAGTACTGATGTGCTTGATCATCACAGCAGTGTTCACAATGCTTAAAACAATTCTTACGCAAAAGAAATTTTCAGAATTGAAGAACGATTTTGTGTCAAACATGACGCACGAATTAAAAACGCCAATTTCTACAATATCGCTGGCATGTGAGGCCATTAATGACACAGATATGGGGGTAAGTTCTTCAGACGACATTAAGCCCTATGTGAAGATGATTGATGAAGAAAACAAGCGATTAAGCCTAGTGGTAGATCGTATTCTTCAAAATGCAGTGTTAGAAAGGGGAGAGGCGCGCTTATCTAAAGAGAAAATTATACTCAACGAAATAATTCATGAAGTGGTGCACAATGCACAGTTCAGAATTCAAAATAGTGGAGGCACTATCTCAATAAATATTCCAACAGAAATGATTGTTATTGAAGCCGATAAAATGCATTTTACCAATATCTTAACGAACCTCATAGATAACGCAATTAAATACAGCGATCAGGCACCAAAAATTGAAATTTCTTTAATCAGAGAAAATAAAAAGATACTAATTTCAGTTATTGATCATGGAATTGGAATAAAGAAAGAGCATTTGTCGAGAATTTTTGATAATTTGTATCGCGTTCCAACAGGCAACCTGCATAATGTGAAAGGATTTGGCTTGGGATTGAGCTATGTAAAGGCCGTTGCATTGATGCATGGATGGGCAATTGCAGTAAAAAGTAAATTTGGTGAAGGATCTACTTTTACCATAACAATGAAAGAACAATGATGGATACACAACTAAACATACTTTTAGCCGAAGATGATGAAAATCTTGGTAAATTATTAAGCACCTACCTGAAAGGGAAAGGATTTTTTGTGCACTTGGCGCAAGATGGAAATGAAGCTTTCGAAAGTTTCAATTCTGGCTTTTACAACTTTTGTATTTTCGATGTGATGATGCCGAAGAAAGATGGTTTTACACTTGCGAAGGATATTCGTGAGATTGATAAAAATGTTCCCATTCTATTCTTGACAGCAAAATCAATGAAAAGTGATAAGTTGCAAGGGTTTGAAATTGGCGCAGATGATTACTTGTCGAAACCATTTTCAATGGAAGAGTTGTTAGCAAGAATTAATGCGATCATGCGCCGTGTTGGATCGAAAGTGGTTCGAACGAATGATGAGCCAGTAATGGTTGGAACGATCAAGTATGAACCAGAATTGCGGATTCTTCACCTCAGTGAAGGCGAAAAGAAATTGACAACAAAAGAAAATCAACTCCTGCAATTGTTGGTGAAAAATGAAGGAGAAATTCTTGATCGCCAAGTAACGCTTCGTGCAATTTGGGGAGATGACAACTATTTCAACGGAAGAAGCATGGATGTGTATATTGCAAAATTGCGCAAGCTGTTTAAAGAAGATTCGGCCATTGAAATTATGAATGTCCATGGAAAAGGATTTAAATTTCTTGTGAAAAAATAATCGCAATCTTTTCTAGATCGGAGGTGCTCTGTCGACTGCATTTCCTACATTTGTGGAATGCAAAAGAAGTTCCTATCGAATTTAGTCCTCATGATTTTTTTAAATCTGTTGATTAAACCGGTAGCAATTTTCGGAATCGATGCAACAGTGCAAAATAGAGTTGGAACTGAAGCGTACGGACTGTATTTCTCACTCATCAACTTATCACTTCTATTCAATATTTTTCTCGATTTAGGCATCAATAATTTTACGATTAGGAACATTGCCCAAAATCCCAAAGTGCTCTCTAACTATTGGGGAAAATTACTTTCATTACGAATGCTACTTTTCTTCCTCTACGGCATTATCACAATGGGTGTTGCGCTTGTCAGCGATTACAGCCCACAGCAAATTGGAATGTTGGCAGTGTTGATGGTGAATCAACTATTAGTGGCCTTCATTGTGTTCATTAGAAGTCATTTTAGTGGACTCTTTCTCTTCAAAACAGATGCATTGATTTCTGTGTTAGATCGTTTCCTTTTGATTATTATTGGCGGTGTATTCTTGTTTACAGAAGTTGTCGATCAACCCTTTCAAATCGAATGGTTTATTTGGATTCAAACAGTGTGCTATGCTGCCACTTTGTTCCTAGCATTTATTCTCCTTGTAGCTAAATCTGGCCTTCCAAAAATTAAATTTTCGCTTCCATTTTCAATTGTAATTCTTAGAAAGAGTATGCCTTTTGCCATCTTGGTGCTGCTGATGATGGTGTACACGCGCACCGACTCCGTATTGCTAGAACGAATTCATCCAAATGGCGCCAGAGAGGCAGGAATCTATGCGCAAGGCTTCCGTTTATTGGATGCCTTCTATATGTTCGGGATGATTTTTGCTAACTTGCTGCTACCAATTTTCTCTAAAATGCTGGCAGATAAGTCGAAAGATTTACATGATTTGTTCAACTCTTCAAGGAATTTATTAATCAGTGGCTCCATCTTAATTGGATTCGTTTGTCACTTCAATGCGGAATGGTTAATCACATTAATATATAAAAGTCATAGTCCAGAGGCTATTCTTGTTTTTCAGTTACTCATGTGGACTTTCATTGCATTTTGTATCAATTTCATCTATGGAACTTTCCTCACGGCTTCAGGCGATTTGAAAATGCTCAATTACTTTTCTTTGGGTGCGGTACTCTTCAATTTATCACTCAATTTTGCATTCATTCCTGAGTACGGAGCTGTTGGCACTGCGCTTGTAGCTTTGCTAACACAGTCCATTTTGGCAATTGTGCAAGCAATATGGGTGCATCACAAGTTTAAGTTTTCAATTACCATCAAGGTACTGGCAAACACCGTTGTTTTCATCATTTGCATCACTTTGTTGTCACTTGCCAAAGCGCAAATTCCTTACTTCATTATTGTGCAAATTGGGGTGGGCTTATTGCTGCTTTTTGCTTTGAAATTGATTGATCTTCGCAGCATCGTAAAAGCTGTTTTTCAGAAAGATTAGTAAAAATAGAAAACCGCCGGTCCCTGAGCTTGTCGAAGGGCGGCGGTTTTTGTTCTAAATAGAACTTTTTTTATTTCAAAAGCAAACTGGTCTAGTCTAACTATTTAGCAGCGTAAGTTAAGGATATACAAGGTTTTGAAATAAGTTAGCGCTTTCTTTTTGAAAAAGTTTTATACCGCTATCGCTACTAATCAACTTTCTCCAAGCAAAACTAATTTTACCTCATAAAAAAAGTGCCCTTAAGACACTTTTTTAGCTTTTCAAGAGACAAATAGCTATAAAACATTTAGTTACAAAACCGCCTGCTAAAGTGATACGCGACCCTTTATTTTTATTATGACAAAATCAATCAAAAGAATAAAAGATGATACAATAACAATATCAAGAATCAAATTTTTTAAATTAAAGCCATGAATTCCAAGATTAGAAAATGTTGACTCATATTGATATTTTAAAGGAAACCCCACTTCATTAAAAACCTCGTTTGAGAATCGAATTTGAAATAGATGTTGTATATGGCTTACAGAAAACACACACAAAATACTGACTAACAAAACTTTAATTATTTTTACAATCATCTTAATCTTCATTATTATCATTACATAAACTTTCCTTTATAAAAAAAGTGTCTTTTAGGCACTTTTTTTAGCTTTTCAATAATTAAGCTACTAATTTTTAATATTGTTAATTTGATAGATGATCCCGAAAATTTGATACACGTCCCACTACCCAAATTCCTCATCTATTAATCTTTTGTAATAAATATATTCCCTTAATTCAAAAAATTTCTCGTCTTCATCAATATCACCATCTAGAAAGAAATTCATAAAATTTGGTATTTTAATCCAGTCTTCAAACATTAGGCTCAAATCTCCACTTCCATAATCAATACTTAGTACCCAGTGCTGTGATACACGGGAATCAATTATTTCAAAAAAAGCAGCATTATAACTAATAGGATAATAATTATGTACCTCTAAAATAAAGTAAGATTCTCCTTTCCTTTGATAAAATCCCATTACTTGATACTCTGAACCAGATTCCAAAAATAAGATTTCACCTTCACTTTCTTTTAACAAAGAAATTTCTTCTTTTGATTTAAAATTTACTCGCATTATTTTTTTCTTAAGGACTTTTTTAATTGCTTTTTTAGCTTTTCAAGAAACAAAAAACTATAAAACAGCTAGTTACAAAACCACCTGCTAATGTGATACGCGACCCTATGGTGCCTCGCCCATTACCACCATCTTCCTCCATATCATTTATTTTGAATTTAAAAAGTGACAAATTGAAGAATCACCTGAGTGGATAATATTTCCAGTACATATTATCCATTCCTTATTTATTGGATAATACCAGTTAGTTATTTTTGACTTATCTCCCTTAAGGGTTTTATAATCCTTCAAATTAAAATAAACTCTTTTAAATTTATTTTCGTCAATTACTCTGACTAGGTAAGAGTGATCTAGACTATAATGATTTGCTTTATTTATTGTGAACGCAAGAAAAACATTTTTAAGAAACGTAGTACCTGTCAACTCTAGTCTTGGCTTCCTTTTATGAATTATTGCTTCCTGTTCCTTTGTCATTATTTCAAATTTTGAGGAATCGTACAAATGATCAATTGTTCCTTCTTGAACAAATAATTCAGTTGTAGGAGACATGTTAATAAAAAATACATTACATGAATCAAAATAAGTGCTATCAAATAAAGGGAGTAATTCTTCTAATTCAGAATTATAATTTTTGTGTATTCTTATTCCCTCTTTAATTATTCCATTACTATCATCATAACATGAATGTAAGCCAAAACTTAAAATCAAAATAAAATAAATTTGTTTTTTCATATTTACTTCTTTACTCCTTTTGTTTCAATAAGATTTTTATCCTTAGCCACTTTCAGTTTTATCAAATCATATGCTTTCTATGCTTAATATTCCGAAAATAGCTCAAGTGTGAGCTTGATGCATTACCGAAAATTCAGCGTCCCCTCCCAAAATAAATCTCCCGTAATTTTTACTTTTAATGTGCTATCTACATAATTAGAAAACTCAAAAAAATCATCTATTTTTCTTTTCCCCCAATAAATAAATGAAGCCTTCAAAACATCACCTTCTAGGGTTTCAATCCTAACATTAATTGATGACCCAAGGCCCCCAAAATCAATAATATTACATAGCTCACTATCTAGTTCTATTAAAGCTCCCCCATCTTTTTTAGAAAAATCTTTAAATTTATAACTTTGTGGATTATGGTTATTTGTATCTAAACACTCATATAAATTACTATTAGAATAATACAGATTTAATAGAATGTCTGCCCTTTGTTTATACTCAAAGTTATGTTGGTCACGAAAAAGAACTGAATCAATTTGCACCGATGATGGTTTATCTTGAAAAATTTGATTGAGATTTTCCGAACTAAAAATTCGATGATTTGAAACAAATGTTTTATTCTTGTACTTGAAATAAAACTTAGTCACTTCATACAGGTAAGTCTTCTCAGATGGCTCATCTAACACTATAAGCTTTGAGAAACGTAAATTATCAAAAAGCACACTGTCCCTACTATCTGGTAATATAATTACGCTAGTAGGATTACCTCTTTGGTAAATTTTATTATGTTCGTTTTTCTCAGTTAACATTTTACATCCAGTTAAATGTAAAAGTAAAAAGCATAATACAATAGCCTTACTTACTCTCAATATAATCACTGTTACCATTTTTGTCCATTAAAATTTGACCAGAGTACCCAGTATCTCCAAGTACTGTTGTTGTCACACCATTAAATGGTTACTCTATCTGCTAATAAAACCAGCAGTTTTCATCACTGGTTTTCTATTCCTAAAATAGCTCAAGTGTGAGCTTGGTGCATTACCACTTAATTGATAGTAAATCCATAAATTGAATCAACTTGTTCCATTGAGAATGTTGTTGTAAATCTGCTTTTACCACCAATAATTGAAGAAAAGCCAACATAATCAATATTTGTATTAGAGAAAACATCAAGTCCTTCAAATTGATGATTATTTTCAAATGAAAGCTTGTTAATTTCGCTTGTTAATTTTTCTTTGGAAATTGAATTTTTTAATTCACTAGTAAATAAATTGTATAATGTCAAAATTTGGCCTTTTTGTACATCTTCGGTTAACTTATCAAACAATATTTTTCTTTTTTTAACTTCAAAAAAATGATTTCGGGTAAAAGATTGAATTGTACTGCCATTACTATCTTTAATGGTATAGTTATTAAATACCAACTTTTCATTTTCAAGATTTTGAATAAAATCGAACAATACTTTTCCGTAAAATAATCTTAAATCATTGTCACATTGTGACTGAATTTCAATTTCTTTAGTATTATTATTCTCCTTCAGTTTAAAGTAACAATTATTTTGTTTTATGGTTGTCTTTAAAGCCTCCTCCAATTTTGCTGTATTTTGTTGATTACAACTTGAAACAACTAAAAGTGTTATATAAATAATTAGTTTTTTTCTTTTCATATTTTATTTTTTGTCATACCGCACACTACATAATCATTGATTTTCAAGCAATTAGATTTCAATAATTACCTAATCCGATAATTGAGTGCATTGTCCATTACCCTACTGTGTTTTCTCACTAATAATTTCTTTTGTTTTAGGGTCTATGGTGTAAGATACATAGGTATCTGCTCCAAAATAGTTTTTAAAATAACCTATTCTAATAAAGTCTTGGTCTTTAAAATTATACCCACTTTTTTCAAACAGGGAAATAATTCTATTATTATAAGACTCAAAATCGATCGAATCATCAATATTTGCAAGGTCGATATAAAATGCTTTGGTAGTTTTTCCATTTCTATATTTACTACTATATGAATGGTCAAACTTTTCCAATTTTAATTCCTTAACAATTTTGTTCATTTCAGCTTTAGACTCCTTTGTCAATTTTTTCATTTCGGGTAGTCCACATGCAGATACAAAGAGGACAATCATTATTACAAGTATTTTTTTCATACGATATTTTATTTAGTCGTCATTCTTTTTTATCGAATAATCTACTGCGATTCCTTTTGATTTTATAGGTGCTGCTATGAATTTGTATCATCCGTTGGGTTTGTAGTTATGTTCGCTGCGGTTGTCGATGAAGGCAACAAGCTCTATGGATTTAGAAAGTATGCGGTATATTAGAGAAGTTTGCTCAGAGATTACACATTTACGAACTTTTAGCTTTTTTAGCTCAGGACACAATTTCAAATTGGAGGATAGATTTTTAAGCAATTCCTCTGTTAGATATTCAAAATGACTTGCTTCTCTGACAGTCCACTTTTCATGGATAAAAGACAGAGTTTCAATGTAGGATTCATCAGCTCTTTCAGTCCAATGAATCAAATACTGTTTACTCATACTGTGCGCCCCAGTACTTTATCTGCTTTTGCTTTGACCTCAGAATATGGAACAAAACGCTTGTTGTCAGCATCTTCAATTCCTTGTTGAATAGATGCCTTTGCCTTATCAGATAGTGATTCATACCAATCATCTTCACTGCCAGCAGAAGCCTTAGAAAGTAGTGTGTACACCGCTTCCAATATGCTGCTGTCACTAACCCCGTCAATTAACTGGTGCAAGTTTAACTTTAATTCTGACGTGCTCATATACCAAAGATAAGACAATAAGTTGAAAATGTTTCTGAAATAACTGTTAAATGTGTATGCTTAACAGTACTTATGGAGTAGTAAATTTTGATGTTGAACGTTAAGGAAGTTAAGGAAAAGGGTCAAATTGATTATGAGAGAAAGCACTGCTTTCGAAGGACGAGTGCTTTTGCTGGCAAGCAAAAATAGCACGGGGGAAATGGGTCATAGAATTGCCAAGCACGTCCTCACTTCTGCCAACGTCTTGGAGAGCTCTACCTACTACATTTTGGATGCACTAGGGAAGAAAAAGCGCTAGCTTTTGAAGACGAACAGCAGGCGAACTCGCGCCGTGGCTGTGAGGTACGATGGCTACCTACGAACGTGAAATAATTGGAGCGAATATTTATTATTCCGAAAAAGAGCGTTACATTTATGGTAGCGCACGACTTGGAGTTATTATGAAGCTTTCGTCATGTCAACAACTGTTAGTTTTACATCAGCAATTAAATCTACAACAAGCGTGTATTTGGACACAAAAAGGTGGAAAAATCTTGGTAAGGAAATTTTAAATGCTCTTGACTGGAATAAGAGTATGTATAATATTCCCCTCCCTGCATTAGTTCCATTTTTAGTCTATTAAAAAGTAATTGAAATGACTTTTAAGATTACAATAAACAGAGTATTAGCACTTATATTTTCTGGAATAGTATTTTATATGATATACTCTATTGTAGCTCCTTTGGTAAGTGCAAAATTATATGGGTACAAAGGGGACTGGTCAAAACATAAAAATTATATGTGGATTTTTAAAGATTCTGCACGCTTTGAAATTGAAAACAACATTGCATATACATTTTTTAAGGAAAGTGATACCTATAATACCTATAGGTATTATGATCAACAATATTTTAATAAAGGTGAATTAATGATTGTGGTTTGGGAGTTTAAGAACTGCGAAAATGTGGATTTGAATAGTATAAATATTATTGATGCAAAGGTGAGTGACCTTCAGTTTGAAAATTATGAAACACTTAATTTGAATAGTGAAAGAGAGGTCATAATCAATGATAAAATGACTTTAAGGCACGGTTTTAATGTGAAAAAATCTATGTATGATTCTATATTGGCAGAATATGATGAACCTCATTATAAAGGAGTTTGTGGATTCTTTCCAAGAATTGTTCTTTCAGATAAAAGCAACCAAAATATGATTGTTTTTAAGAATGATAATGAATATTGCTTAACATCCTTATTAGTTTATAAAAAAAATGACAGGATATATATTTTGGTGGTTACTTCACGAGATTATTTTGATCCAAAGGTTATTGATATCTTTGACTTTGGGTAGTGGTAGTGCACCAAACTTGCACCTGATGAAATGTAGACATTGCTCAATGAATTGCATAAAGAAAGGAAAAATAGGTAAAATGTGGTAAGGTAGGAGTTATAGTAATCGAACGCTAGTAATTCCGATAGTCGTTTCGAATTTTACTTCGCAGCCCAATCACTGGAATAAAATTGAATCGCTGATTCCATGTGTCAAATCGAAGATGTTGTTCTGTAAAAAGTTGCAAATTTCCATATTTACTAATGGTCCAATGCGCACTTAAAATGGCTCTAAATGCATTGTTTTTTAACCCTTGTCCCGCAAAATTGCCGTATTCCGAAGGTCGAAGCGTATATGGCTGATAAATATTCCCTCCAAAACTTGCACCATTTTGATCCAAACCTTGTAAGGAATAGGAGATAAATGCTTTGAAAAGGAAGTCTTTGTAGCTGCATTTTACCTCCCCCAAAAGCTCATGAAAATTCGCTCCCAGTGGATGGGCAAGTACGGTTCCTGAATTCCCATAATTGGCCATGTCGTTCAAATGCGAGTAAGTGTAAGGTCTTGCAAAATTGTATTCTAAGCGATAGAAAAAGGGGACTTTATCCTTCCCTATAATGCCTTTAACACCTGCTTGAATGGCATATTTATTGGCCCACCACCCCGACTTTGCCTTCAATTCATTCAGGGAAAATTCATCCAAAAGCAATTGAGAATAGAAGGTCTGTTTTTTCCATTTTGCACTTAGGCTCAATCCCAACAAAACATTGTCGGCAGAACCAATCGAATATTCTTGTGGTCGAAAGAAGATCACTGGGTTCAAATATTCTACATCAAATCCTCTTCGAAGTGCCGTGTCTTTGGGCTGAAAAATTACGCTTTCAAACACACCAACATTGAGCCATTTGGTAATGTTTAAACTAATATGATGCGTCGTCGCAAATTTTGATCGGTAGTTGCTAAACGTACTTTCACTCATCAATTGATACAACACGGTATAGTCGAGGCGCCAAAATCGTGCATCTATTTTTGCAAAAGGGACAGGTTTCCCATAATCACTTAGAAAGAGCGAGCGTGCGCCTTCACCGAATGAATTGTGATCATTCCCGATTTGAAAATTAAAGATTTTGTTAGGAGTATAAGAAACGCGTCCAGTGACATCTACGTACTGATAAAAGTTTGATTTTTGAGCAGAATAAAAGGGTTGAAAAGAAAATATCGAGTCCTGCTTCCCTAATCCTCCAATAGCATTCATTCTGAAATACCACTTCTTCGCAAAATTACTTTCTACGGCGATGCCTAAAGCATTTCTAAATTGAAATCCATTCTCATACGAGATCAGTGCTTCGGCAATTGGATTGATTCCCAAAAGATGTCCCTCAGGATTTTTTTTCGCTTTTATCTTTAAAAGATGACCTCCATATTGCTGTTGAGACCAGCGAATCGACGGTTGAACGGAAGAGTGATGTTTCACATCCAAGGCAGGGAGCGAATCGCTCGGGAGCTCCTCATACAAGAGTTTAACACCGTGTTGCGACCACAACGTGCTAGAGAATAAAAGCGATATGAGGATGAGCAATCGCATCAAAATTGAGTATTGTGGTTATTGATGGCTGTTTTCAATCCAAATTGCAAAAGCATTGTTTTTCGATCGATTAGTTGATCCTTACTTCTTGAGCTAAGGGCTACAAAGGTCGAAAAATTCATTTTCTTGTTAAATCGATAGCCAAGTTCAAGTTGCTGTACTAACAAATTAACGGAATACGGTGAAAGTGCACGGTCAACTGGCAACAATTGGTTTTCATGATAGTTTCGCAGTGCAAAATAATCCACCGACCAATCGATGTAAATTCGTTTTATTTCATAATTCAAGCGAAGCAGTATTTCTTGGAAATTGTTTCCTTTTGGATGTGCAATTGGCAAATTGTAGTGTACGTAGTTGAGTCGTTTGTTGGGCGATTCATACATTCCAGCGCTAGCGCCATTCCATTCTACCTGAAGCACAAAATCTTTTAAATTGAAAAGATTGTGCACGCGATATCCCAATTGATGTGCGTAGCGCTTGAAATTTAAATTAGTGACAGCAAATTGACCATACACGACATGTTTTTCAGCAAAGGTGTAGCCGAAGTTGATGCCAAGCACAGAAAGTAATTTTTGTTTGCTCATTGCCAATGGAGCAACGAATGGAATTGGATTGAAAAGTAGCGGGCTAGAAAAATGCGACGTTAAGGAATCTCCCCTCGACCAAACAGCAGATTCAAAAAGCGAAATAGAAAGATTTTTCAAGGGCTGATAGCTGAGGTAGTTGACAGATAATCCTTTGGCTTCATAGTACGACTCAACCGTTGAACTGACGGGTTTTCGCATCAAATTTAGCAGGCGCTGCCGTAAATAAACAAATTTTAATTTTGGTGTAATGCTCCAATCTACTCGAAAGAAAGGTGCTCCCACCGAATTGTCGGACAACAGCATAGAGCGATATCCATTGCCAAAAAAGTGAGTTGTGTTACCTGCAATTAGTTGAACATTTTTATGTGGACTATACACTAAATTGCCCTGCGCGTAGGCATAATCGAATCCATCATTTTTGAAGGGTTTCGTTCGTGCGCTCCCTGGAACTACAGCATTTTGTGTTCCGTATTGACCACTTGATTGATTTGGATATAGTTCTCCAATGCTTGAATAGTACACAGATTCATACGCAGAAAATCGTGCTTGATTTTCATAGATGGCTGTAGAAAAAGAAAAGTTTTTCATTAAATCCGCTTCAATGAAAATTCCACGTGTATTTTGAAAAAGTCTTCTATTGTTAGTGTCTTGAAGATCTTTACCCATCGAAAAATCAAAAACCGGTGAAATTGTGATATAGTAATCATCTCCTTTGAACTCCAGTAAATGTTTCTTGAACAACACTTCCGTAGCATCATAATATTGAAGCGAAGAATCGGCTATCTTTTTGGAAATATCATAAGTCGATTCTACCATGGGAAAGACAGCATTTCCGATGGCGTTTTCTGAAGAACTATGCAGAAAATAGCGATCTCTATAAAAGTGGTTGAGCAAACTCATATTTTGTTGTGCAAAATAGGGCAGTATTTGCAATACAATAGCTAGGAGGAGGGTTGTTCTTACTGATTTTCCCATTCCAAAAATGCTTTTGTTTTTGCTACAAAAAAAGGATTTTTCAAGTTGCTTTTGTTATACTGCAAAGGCTCCATAGTTTCAGCATCTAAAACGCAGCCACCAAGTGCTTCCAAGATGGCTTGTCCAGCTGCAATGTCCCACTCCATGGTGGGCGCAAATCGGGGATACACATCCGCAGTTCCATGTGCTAAGTCAAAAAATTTGAGCGCTGAACCCATTCTCAGGAATTTCATTGTCCCAGTTTTTTCTTCAATTTTTTGAATGAAATGGAGGTCATCACCTGAATGGTGACTTCGCGACCCTGTCATCACAACTGGACTATTTACAGTATGGCTTGGGAGAATCGCTTCCCATCGATGAGGATGTTCAATGTCTTCAAATGCTGCAAAGAAAACACCTATTTCCCTTCCTCCAAAAAGCACTTTTCTTTGCACGGGAGAAGCAATGAGCCCAAATATTGCTGTGCTTTGCTTAATCAATGCAATGTTGATGCAAAATTCATCGTTTCGCTTCACAAATTCTTTTGTACCGTCAAGCGGGTCCACACACCAAGAGAAATCCCAGTCTTTTCGATGTTCAAATTCTTCTTGGATGGATTCCTCTCCAGTAATAGGAATTAATGTTTCTGCAAGCAGAGCATTAATAACTTTCGATGAAGCAATGTCGGCTTCTGTTACCGGCGAACCATCTGATTTCAAAGAGGCTTCAAATCCCTCTCGATAAATTTTCATGATGTCCACCGAAGCGAGTACAGCACTTCGAAGAGCGCTCTTGTATATTTCGGGGAATTGGTTCATTTAGTGAATTCAAATATATAAAAAAAAGCCTTTCCAATTGGAAAGGCTTTTCAAATAGTTAGTGAATCATCAATGCTTCACAATCAATTTTCTATTGTATGTTTTACCATTTACTTCAATCATAATGAAGTAAACGCCATTTTTAAAATCAGATAAATCAATTTTTTTAGTTCCGCTGATGTTTTCTTTCACAATTACATTTCCAAGAACGTCTACAATTTTAAGTGTTCCACTGTCTGTACCATTTAATGCGATGGTAACAAAATCTGATGCTGGATTCGGCTGAACGTTAATAGTGACATCTGTTTTCGCAGGCTTTGTCAATGAAGCAGTAAAATCTACAACGATATCTACTGAATCTAAATACGTATAGCCATCAGTGCTCAAGTAATAACGGTAGCTAGCAGTTCCGCTAACAAAATCATCCGGATTAATCTGTGGTTTCAAATTTCCACACTCACCATCCAAAATATCAAAAGCACTCACTGCTTGGGTTGTCCACTTGTCATTTCCCATTTGAGATGCACTCCAACATGTACCACCTAGCACGTCAGTACAATGTCCCCAACACATGCCGTCTGTCCAACCAACTGGAATCGTCAAACGCTGACGTGTTACACGGTAAGCTTTTGTTGAACCAGAGTTGTTGACAACTTCCAACAAAACGTCAAATTGATCGTAACTGGGAGCCGTAACATATAATGTTGATCCTGAAAGGTCGGTGCTTTCTCCTGATTTATAAATGGCAATTTGCGCAAAAGAATTTACGGCAAAACCAACAAACATGGAGAGAATAAGTACTAATTTTTTCATATCGAAACTATTTCGTGAATAACAAATATAATTAAATTTCAATTAGAATCACAGCAAGTCAACAATTTTTTAATTTATAACGCTGTTATCTATGGGTAGGTTTTATCATAAATCATACCAATTGATGACACTTTAAGAATTCAAGAATCGACCATAAATGAGTTACTTTATCATTACATTATCGTTACCTTTGAATTCGGCAAGATGTTTGCTATCCTGTCGTTGCTAAAATTATAATTATGAAAAAATTTACTTTTTTATTTGCCTCTCTGTTCCTATTTTCCAATGTGTTCTCTCAAGTTGAGGAGAAATTAGGATTGTCTAAGAAACTTCCCGAAGTTCAATTACAAGACCTTAACGGTAAAACGTATACTATGTCAGACCTTGGATTTGAAGGACCTGTCGTGATTAGCTTTTGGGCAACGTGGTGTGCTCCTTGTAAAAAGGAATTGAACACAATTCAGGATTTGTATACCGATTGGCAAGAAGAAACTGGAGTTCAATTGATTGCTGTTTCTATTGACGACGAAAAAACAAAAAATTCAGTACCAGTGTATGTAAACGGTCGCGGATGGGAATATTTAGTATTATTAGATCCAAATGGCGATTTCAAACGCGCAATGGGTGTAAACAATGTTCCGCATACGTTCCTTATCGATAAAGAAGGTAATATTGTTTATCAGCACAACAACTATGCTGCTGGCGATGAAGAGCACTTGTACGAGGAAATTCTAAAATTGGCAAAATAATTTAAACTAAATTTACTGTGAGAAAACTTGCTTTTCTCTCGCTTTTTTCGTGCACAACCCTGGCAGGTTTTGGACAGATCGGAGCGGGAAACATCAATGGAAATGTTGAATCTATTTTTCAATATCTCAATAGCGATTCCCTTATTGGAGCAGATCAACCAGCTTCAAAAGGATTGTTAAACACCTACATGAACGTTTTTTATACGAACGGTCCGTTCAAAGCTGGAATTCGTATGGAATCTTATTTGCCTAGAATTCAAGGATATCCAAATCGTTTTGATGGCACTGGACTAGGAATGCGTTATGTTGGCTATGCAAACGATTGGATCGATGCAACGGTAGGATCGTTCTATGAGCAATTTGGCACCGGGATTGCCTTGCGTGCGTATGAAGACAGAAACCTAGGATACGATAATCAATTGGATGGTGTTCGTTTAATCGTTCGACCTGTCAAAGGTTTGACGGTTAAGGGAGTGTATGGTTATCAACGATTATCTTTTCAGGAAGGAAAAATTGTGCACGCTGCTGGTATTGTTCGCGGAATTGATGGGGAAATTAATTTAAACACGACTTTCACAAAATTGAAAGACAAACGATTTAACATTTCCTTAGGCGGAAGTTTTGTAAGTAAATATCAGGTGGATGACAATGATCTGTTAATTCTTCCTCAAAATGTTGCAACGTATGGGGGTCGAGCAAAATTCTCATATAGCTTCCAAAAATCTGTAATTGTAGATGGTGTAAAAGTTGTTAAACCTCAAGGAATTTTGACGTTTAATGGTGAATACGTTCAGAAGGAACAAGATCCATCTTCAGATAACGGCTACATCTATAATTACGGTCACGCAGCAGTGTTCAATGTGGGATATTCTCGCAAAGGCTTGGGAATACTATTCTCCGCAAAATCAGTTGATAACATGAGTTCTCGTTCTGACAGAACAAAGGATTTGCAAGATGTCTTGATCAACTTCTTGCCAGCTATGAATAAAACACATACCTACAATTTAGTTGCTACATTGTATCCTTATGCCACTCAACCACTGGGCGAAATTGCTTATCAGACAGAAATACTTTATACAATACCAAAGGGAACTAAATTAGGGGGGAAATACGGTACAGCACTTAATTTCAATTCTTCCATTGCGTTGAAACCAATGCAACACACAAGTGGTATTAATCCTGCTGATTCAACAGGAGTAATTTATGTAGGACGCCCTTTCGATTCGAGTGATAGTTTGATGTGGTTGGACGTGAATTTTAACATCACAAAGAAAATCAACAAGAAGTTTAATTTGATTTTAAGTTACTTCCACATTCAGTTGAATAACGACATTGCGAAAGCTACTAACGATGCACAAGGAATTATTAAATCACACATTGGCGTGCTTGAATTGGGGTACAAGATCAATGCTAAGCACTCTATTCGTGCAGAGTTGCAAGGGATGTTTTTGCAACGAGCTCCCAATGGAAACATCATGGATAAAGGAAATTGGGCTACTGCATTAATTGAATACAGTGTTTCTCCTAGTTGGTTTTTATCAGTGATGAATCAGTACAATTACGGGAACCCGAATAAAGAGCTGAGATTAAACTACCCGATTGTGAGTGCGGGCTTTATTAAAGATGCTACTCGTTTTATGGTTTCCTACGGAAGGCAACGTGCTGGTCTTTTCTGCGTTGGAGGAGTATGTCGCTTTGTTCCAGCATCGAATGGATTAACCTTAAGTTTTACTCAAAGTTTCTAAAAGCCAATAAATATGAAAAAGTTATTTGTTATCGCGCTACTAAGTCTAGTTTTCGTTTCTTGTGACAAGGTGGAGAATCCATTTCCCCCGCAAGAATCTATTGATTTGGACACTACTTTATTCCCAGGACTATGGAACGACTATGTGACCACAGAATGGCCAACATTTACGGCGAACACCAATGTAAATAGAAATGTTTTAATCGAAGATTTTACAGGTCATAAGTGCATTTATTGTCCAGCAGCTGCCGACTTTGCGCATGGACTTCATGAAGCGAATCCAACACGTATTTTCATTGCTTCAATTCATGCTGATCCAACAGGTATTGGCGATTTTCAAACTGTACAGTTGCCTGATTACCCTTTAGATTTTACAAATTCACAAGGTGTTGAGATTGGAACGTATTTCGGAATCAATGACGGTGGCTTTATTGGAAATCCACGTGGTCCTGTTAATCGCATAACGAGTGGGGGTTATATTTTTCAGAGTCCGAATTCATGGGCAAGTTTAACCTCAAGTACATTGTCGGCAAACGTGCTGAAAGTTAATATTCAATCACATCTTAATTATTATCCATCCACTAAAGGAGCATTTCTACATACCGAAGTAGAAAAAATAGATGGAGCGCTTGGCGATTTGGCGATGGTGGTGTATATGTTGGAAGATTCATTGGTAGGCGATCAAAAAATGTCGGATAACTCGCACAACTCTTCGTATGTTCATCGTGACATCATGCGCGGTTGCGTGGATGGAAGAACGTGGGGTAGAACCTTGAGCTCGGATGATTTAATTGGCGACAAATATTACTTGGATTACAGTTTTGTAGTGCCCAATCAATTGGATGGAAACTACAATGCTGATAACATGCATGTTCTGATTTATGTGTACGATAAGCAAACGCTTGAAATCTACCAAGTCATTAAGCAAAAAATAATCGAATAAGATTTTTTAACAATTCAATCTATACTAGGGGTCGTTTTTTTTCGTTAGATTTAAGGTAAATAACAAAATAAGAGACCTATGTTGGAACTGACAAAAAAAATCCTTACGAAGGTAAGTTTTGATGCTCAACTGTTTCAAAAAGAGTTGATGAAAGGAACAAAATGGATCACTGATGCGGAAGAAATGCAAAAATTACAGCAATGGTGCATCCGCGAATTTGGGCACATCTACCCGCTTATTTTGCGAAAAACTTTTGGTTTGAAAGTACTACCTTCAGTAAATTAATACGTGCTTAATTGTAGTGAAAAGAGCTGCGTTAATTACTTTTCGTAATTGCTAATTATTCAAACTCAATTAAGATGGTTCCCTTGTCTACCACTTGATCGGCAGTGACTAAAATAGCTTTTACCTTTCCGATGCCTTCAGCCTTCAAAATGTTCTCCATTTTCATTGCTTCCAGCGCTAAGATTTCATCTCCAGGTTGCAATTCTTGTCCTATCTCGATGGATAATCGAACAATTCTTCCCGGCATTGGCGCTTGCAATTCTTTTAATTTTCGAACCTTTGGAACATCAAGACCTAAAGCGGCAATCAATTCATCTAACTCTCCTTTTTTAGTGACGTTAATAACGCGTTGATTCACCTTTATAGTTAATTGATTGTTTTCACTGCCTTCTTCTAGCAATTCACAATGAAAGCTTTGACCTTTATAAGTCAATTTGAAAAAACGATGGTCTTCCCATTTCACAACAGCACCTTCTGAGGTAACAACCTCTTTTGCATCAAAATTCCAAGAACGATTTGCCATTTATCATCAATTTTGCACAAAAATAACAGAATCTACCTCCTTTCTGTAATTTTTTAGCTTCGATTCAAAATTTTCAGCAGATTTGTAGTCTAAAATAATTCTAAATGAATAAACTTCTCATTATTGCATCCGTTTTGTTTTTGACTTCGTGTCATGTGACAAAGGAAAACACCAAAGATCAAGACAAGGTAGTCGTTGAAGAAACAATAATTGATTCCACAGCAACCCCTACCATTCGAAAAAACTACAATGCATCTCAAACAGTATTGACGGATCTAATCCATACAAAATTGGAAGTGAACTTCGATTGGAGTAAATCGCGTTTAAATGGGGTAGCAACAATTACTATGAAACCACATTTCTATGCAACAGATCGTGTCATCCTCGATGCAAAAGGAATGGATATTCATTCAGTGAAAATGGATGGCAAGGCTTTAAATTATTTGTACGATAGTTTAGAATTAACAGTGCAACTGAACAAAACCTATACGCGCAAAGAAAATTTTACACTTGTGATTGATTACACAGCAAAACCGAATGAAAGAACAACGGGAGGAAGTGCTGCTATTACATCAGATAAGGGTCTGTATTTTATTAACCCTACGGGCGAAGATCCAAACGTGATGCCGCAAATTTGGACACAAGGTGAAACGGAAGCAAATTCTGTGTGGTTTCCAACGGTGGATTCTCCAAATATGAAAACAACAGAAGAAATATTTATCACTGTTGATGCTAAATACTCGACATTATCAAATGGTAAATTGTTATCACAAAAGAAAAATGCCGATGGAACACGCACCGATCATTGGAAGCAAACCTTACCACACGCGCCTTATTTATTCATGATGGGAGTGGGACAATTCAAAGAAGTAAAAGACAGTTACAAAAAGCCAGATGGTTCAACGATGGAAGTGAATTACTTCGTAGAACCAGAATGGGAGGCATCTGCAAAAGCAATTTTTGGAGAAACGCCTCAAATGATTGCTCATTTTTCCAAGTTATTGGGTTACGATTATCCGTGGGATAAATACCATCAAATTGTGGTGCGCGACTATGTTTCTGGAGCAATGGAGAACACTGGCGCAGTAATTTTTGGTGATTTCGTCTATAAAAATGAACGAGAATTGTTGGATGCAAATGATAATTCTACCATCGCACATGAGTTATTTCACCACTGGTTTGGTGATTTAGTTACGTGTGAATCGTGGTCGAATTTACCGCTGAATGAATCATTTGCCAATTATTCGCAGTACTTGTGGGATGAACACCGTTATGGAATTGATGAAGCAGATTATCAAGCAGATCAAGAAGCTGACGGTTACTATCAATCTTCTCAAGTGCAAGGCTACCATAACCTTATTTGGTTCGATTACGACGATAAAGAGCAAATGTTCGACGGACACTCGTACAATAAAGGAGGACGTATTTTGCACATGCTCCGCAATTATATCGGAGATGAAGCTTTCTTCGAAGGGATAAAAAATTATTTGACGACCAATCAATTTAAACCAGCAGAATACAATCAATTGCGTATTTCTTTCGAAGAAGTATCGGGGCAGGATTTGAATTGGTTTTTCGATCAGTGGTTCTTGGCATCTGGACATCCAATTCTTGATTTCAATCAGTCTGTGAATGGCAACACACTGACAGTTAGTGTAGAGCAAAAACAAAATTTAGAAGAGAGCCCAATTTTTAAGTTACCAATGGAAATTGCAATTTTTGATGGTGCAGGAAAAACGGTTCATAAAATTTTAGTGGATTCACTAAAACAGTCGTTCAATTTCAAAATTACAGGAACGTTAAACTCGGTAGTGTTTGATGAGCAACAAATGTTATTGGCGAAAACGAGAGAAAACAATAAGCCGCAAGAGCAATACATTCATCAGTTTTACAATGGAGAAAGATGGAAAGCAAGAAGAGATGGATTATTGTCAGGATCAAAAGGAACGGGCGAAGCAGCACAGCGCTTAGTTCTTGATGCTTTGAGTGATAAATTTTGGCAAATTCGTCAATTGGCAATTGAGAAAAGCGGAAAGCTAAATGGTGATTTCAAATTTTCAGCGATGAATGTGATCAAAAAGATGGCGGCTGAAGACCCAAGTTCTGCGGTACGTGCATCGGCAATCAACTTCTTATCGAACAGTGCAAACGATCCGGCGAACGAAGCAATCTTTGAAACTGCCATTCAAAAAGATCAATCGTACATGGTGATTACTTCTGCTTTGCAGTCTTTGGTGAAATCAAATCCTGATAAAGCATTGGAACTAGCGAAAGGATTGGAAGGAGAAAAATCATCAAAAATGTTGGTTGGCATTGGACAAATTTATGGAGCACACGGCAAAAAGGAGCAAATGCCGTTTTTTGAAAAAAATCTTAGTGGAACTATTGTACAAGGTTTTGATCAACTGAGTATGATGAACTCCTTAACGTATTTTGTTTCGCACAATGATGAAGAAATTGCTACGCGTTCCCTACCATTGTTTACAAAGCTTGCAGCTTCAGGCGGTCATTACACGAAGATGTTCTTACCTCAAAATGTAAATTATTTAATTGGTTTCTTTACTTCTAAAATCGAAGAGTTGAATGCTCAAATTGCAGAGTTTGAAAAAAGCAAAGATGCCTTGTATGCCGATCAAGCGAGAAAGAAACGCGCTGTGTATGAAGGATTAGTTACAGATTTTACTGTTTTGGCAGGAGAGTAAGTACTTCGTTACAGACCTTATAATTTCCCTGATGATTTCTTTCATCAGGGATTTTTTTTGCAAAAAATCTAATCAAATGTTGCTGATTAAAAAATTAGAATTATATTTGATTAGAAATTTATCAAAAGTAAGTTTTGAACTTTTTAAAGAAATTGTTTTTTGAACGTAAATAGAATACGTTCTTCTAAACAAATCTTTGTACAAGAAATTTAATTAACCTTTTTAAACCAAAAACGATATGGCAGCAAAAGAAGTAAACGCGGAGAAGTTGAAGGCACTTCAACTAACAATGGAAAAATTAGACAAGGCGTATGGCAAAGGTTCAGTGATGAAGCTTGGTGATTCAGCAGTAGAACGAGTGGAGGTGATTCCTTCAGGATCCATCACATTAGATCTTGCTTTAGGGATTAATGGCTATCCTAAGGGGAGAGTTGTTGAAATCTATGGCCCAGAATCTTCTGGAAAAACAACATTGGCTATTCATGCAATTGCTGAAGTACAAAAGCAAGGTGGAATTGCAGCTTTTATTGATGCAGAGCATGCCTTTGATCAATTTTACGCTAAGAAATTAGGTGTTGATACAGATAACTTATTAATCTCTCAACCTGACAACGGAGAACAAGCATTGGAGATTGCGGATAATTTGATTCGTTCTGGTGCAGTTGATTTAGTTGTAATTGATTCCGTTGCAGCGCTTACACCAAAAGCGGAAATTGAAGGGGAGATGGGCGATTCGCAAATGGGATTGCAAGCTCGTTTAATGTCAAAAGCGCTTAGAAAGTTAACGGGTTCGATTAATAAAGCAGGATGTTGTTGCATTTTTATCAATCAGTTGAGAGATAAGATTGGGGTGATGTTTGGAAATCCTGAAACAACAACAGGTGGAAATGCCTTGAAGTTTTATTCTTCCATTCGCATTGATATTCGTCGCTCTAGCCAAATTAAAGAAGGTGAAGACATTCTTGGAAATAGAGTGAAAGTGAAAGTGGTGAAAAATAAGTTGGCACCGCCATTTAGAAAAGCTGAATTCGACATCATGTATGGTGAAGGGATTTCTAAAGTAGGAGAAATCATCGATCTTGGCGTAGAATTAAATATAATTAAGAAAAGCGGCTCTTGGTTCTCGTATGGAGAAACGAAACTTGGTCAAGGTCGTGATTCAGTGAAACAAATCATCCTCGACAATCCGGAATTATTTGCTGAATTGGAGGGGAAAATTAAAGACATTCTTGGTGCTGATAGCTCCGTTGTTGTTGAAGCAGCTCAAGGATAGCTGAATATCGTTAGAAGCGACGTTTGAAAGAACGTCGCTTTTTTTATGCCTTTAAAATTCCTTTTTCAACTAGTAAATTTGCAATTTGCACAGCATTCGTGGCAGCACCTTTTCGCAAGTTGTCGGCAACGATCCACAAATTCAACGTTTTGTCTTGTGACTCATCTCGTCTAATTCTCCCAACAAACACATCGTCTTTCCCTTCTGCATATTTTGGCATCGGGTAGGTGTAAGTGGTTGGATCGTCTTTTAAAGTAATCCCAGCTTGGTCGTGCAATATTTTTCGCACTTCTTGCAAATCAAATTCATTTTCAAATTCAACATTCACAGCTTCTGAATGTCCTCCGACAACCGGAACTCTTACAGCTGTTGCTGTAACCTGAATCGTTGGATCTAAAATTTTCTTCGTTTCCTGAGTCAATTTCATTTCTTCTTTGGTGTACCCATTGTCAAGAAAAGAGTCGCATTGAGGAATACAGTTTTTATCGATAGGATATTTATAGGCCATTTCACCTAAAATGTCATTGCGTTCGTTATTCATTTGTTCTACTGCTTTCACACCTGTTCCCGTAATGGATTGGTACGTAGAAACAACCACTCTTTTAATTGTATATCTTCTATGCAATGGTGCCAGCACCATCAATAGTTGAATTGTACTGCAATTTGGATTAGCAATAATTTTATCGCTTGCTGTCAGCTCCTTCCCATTAATTTCTGGAATGATTAGTTTTTTATCAGGATCCATTCTCCAAGCGGAAGAATTGTCAATGACAGTAGTTCCAACCGCAGCGAACTTTGGGGCCCACAGTAATGAAGTCTCTCCTCCAGCAGAAAAAATTGCTAAATCAGGCTTGAGTTCGACAGCAGTTTGCAAATTGACAACCTTGAATTTTAAGGTTCCAAATTCTATTTCAATTCCAACTGATTTTTCTGAGGCAACGGGAATTAGTTCTGTTATTGGAAAATTCTGCTCTTTCAACACCTGAAGCATTACATTTCCTACCATACCTGTTGCGCCTACTACTGCTACTTTCATTGATTTAATTTTATGCAAAGTTAGCTTTTATTCATTTTTGAATCGCTTTTCTATCCTTTATTTTGTCGCAATTTGTTAAACATTGCATTTAATTTCAATTAGCACCAACCTAAGCAAATCTAATTTCGTTACTTGAATGTTTTTATTAAAACAAATTTTACTTACATTTGGAACAACAAAAAAACTTAAAAGCTAAAACTATGAAGAAATTTTTACTTTCTTTTTCTGCACTAACATTACTTGCGACGTCTGTGAACGCGCAATGTACACCTGTAGATTGCTCCGCATCACTTCCTCCATTTGGTGGTGTATGTGACTCTCTGTTAATCGATGGGACTATTAATCAGGCTTATTCTGATTTTGAATCTTTCGTTTTAACTGCTAATTGCTTTGATGCTGGCGAAATTGATCCAGGAAGTGCGGGTACTTCTATCAAAATTACCAAAGTGTATAATTTTAGTTTTGCTGATTTTCCAGCTGGCTTAACAGGTGTGACAAGTGCATCTCAATACTTGAGTAGCGCAAGTGGGCCAACTTTAGGTTGCGCTTCTATGACAGGAACACCAACTGAAATGGGTAAATTCCATGGTATAATTAACCTAGTAGCTGATGTTGAACTTTGTGGAGCTTTCCCAATTCCTCAAACTGGAAACCCTGCTGAGTATGATATTTATGTAGAAATTAAGCCGAATGCTTCATTCTCTGGTTTATCTGCTTCTGGGTATTGTGCAACTGATAATTCTCCAGTTACGTTAGCAATCACAGGTACTACTGGTGGTGTTTTCTCTGGACCAGGTGTTGTAGGAAATACATTTACGCCTTCAGCTGCGGGTGCAGGTACACATGATATTCTTTACATCGTTTCTGGAATGCAAGGTGCAGCGTATGCTCCATCAGTTGATACTGCAATAGTTTCTGTTGAAGTGTTTAATACAGGTTCTACATTCTACGAAGATGCTGATAGCGATGGTTACGGGTATCCTGGAACTACTTTAACAGGTTGTACAGTTCCTGCTGGTTATGTTTCTAATAACTTAGATTGTGATGATGGAGAACCATTAATCAATCCGGATGCTTTAGACTTAACAGTTGATGGAATTGATCAAGATTGTAGCGCAACTGATGGGAATGATGCTGGTATCGGTATCAATGAATTAGCAAACAATTCAATGAATGTATACCCTAACCCAACAAGTGGTTTAGTAACTGTAGATATGAGTCAATTAACAGTGATCAATTCAATTGAAGTTGTTGATTTAAACGGACGTTCTGTAATCAATAATAAAACTGTGAACGCTGGTTCTGCACAAGTTGATATGTCTTCTTTAGAAAATGGATTCTACATTATTCGTGTGAACACTTTGATGGGAACTGCTGTGAAAAGAGTTTCAGTTCAACACTAATTAATTTATACTATTCAAAACGCCACTCAATTTGAGTGGCGTTTTTTTTGTTTAAGAAATTGATGATGTAGTCTAAAGTGGTAGGCATGTTACTTCGTAATAAACTACTTCAAATGTACTTTATAGAATGGATGTAGTAGTTGCTTGAATGCTCTCCAATATTGAATCACACTTCAAGTTCACTATCATTTAGATCAAAGCTTTAGAACAGAACTAACGTTGATTAAGCCCCTCGAAATACATACTGAGAAATTCAATTAGCGAATCATGTTGACATGACCGGTTTCTATTTGCCAATCCTCTGGAAACTCACAGGAGATATATTTCAGAACATACGCATATGTGCCTTCTTGCACTAATCCTACACCATCTTTGTAGCTTCCATCCCACGATTCTTCTGGATCAGTAGTGACAAATACAAGCTGTCCCCAACGATTGTATATTTTTAACTCCCAATCAAGTATCTCAAGTGCAAATTTTGGAACAAAATCTGCGTTGAATTCATTTCCATCCGGCGTGAAAGAATTCGGAATGAAGATGGTAAATGGCTCTACATCAATTTTTGCAAAACTGGTATCAGTACATCCAAATTCGTTTTCGGCAATTTGCATCGGCCAATGTGTGCCAGAGGTGGCATATTCATAAATAAAGATAGCTGGTGCATTTTCTATAAAGTTGGAGGTGTCATCATACTCATAATACAAATTAACTGCTCCAAGTGATTGATCTGTAAAGGTAATTTCAGCATGACAAATATCTGTTGATTGTGGAGAAACTGAAAATGCAGATGTTGGTCGTGGGTGAATAACTACTGCATCTTGCTTCATCATAAACAAGGTGTCAACACAACCGTATGAAGCAATAATTTGCAGTGAAACACTGTAACTTCCGACTGCTGAATATAAATGTGTTGGATTTGCCAACGTTGAGGTGGTACCGTCACCAAAATTCCATAGATATTGCAGTGGGACATCACTTTGAGAGAGGTTGGTAAAACTCACATAGGAAGGAACACAATGCGGACCTGGTTCTACAGCAAAATTAACGGTCGGTTCGCGGAATAAAAATACGGAGCCTGTGGCAGTAACTTGACATGAATTAAAGGAGGCTGTAACACTAATCGGAAATGTTCCATGCGTTGTGAAATTAACATCATTAACATCAAGTGTTGTTGCCGAACTTGGACTTGCATTTGGTCCAAAGTTCCACAGATAAGTTGTAATTGATGGACCAGTTGCTGTTGCGTCAAAATCAACCAAATTATCTAATACACAAAGCGAATCAATGTTTGTAAAAGAAATAGATAGTGGGTCATAGACTGTAATTTGTTGTGTGACGGTGTCATAACATTCACCACTAGTCCCCGCAATTAATTGAATCGTGTACGTTCCTCCTTGCGGAAAAGTAAAGGATGGAGAAAAGGCTGTACTTTCATCTGTTGTGGTTCCCGCAACACCAAAATCCCAAGCATACTCGCTTGTGTTTTGTGAATTATTTCCAAAGTTTAAGGTTAATCCATTGCATTCATAATTAGTAGGAAGCACCATGCCTGCGATAGGCTCCGGATAAATATAAATCGATCCAGTGTAACTAGCTTCACACGACCCATTATCTCCAGTAAGGGTAACAGGAATATTGCCTGTAGCGGTAAATTGAACGTTATTTACATTTAATGTTGTGGCATTATTTGGAGTTGCATTTGGACCAAAATCATATTCATAAGTGGAACCTGCTAATCCATCTGAAGTACCTACAAAATCAAAGCTATTTCCCAAAATACAAAGTGAATCATTGGAGGTAAAGGATACATTGAATTCATTGTTAACATTTACCGTCATGTATGCGGTGTCGGTACATGGCCACCCAGGATTCACCACTAACATAGCAGTATAAATTCCCGGTTGTGGGTAAGTGTATGACGGGGCAAATGAAGTGCTGACATCAGTTGAAATGCCTGGCACTCCAAAATCCCAACTGTAATTTGTTCCTCCGTAAGAATTATTTACAAAATCAACAGTCAAGCCTTGACAATACGATACGAACGTTGGAAGTTGTTCTTGAGTGGGAAGAATGGCCTGCATGGTAATTTGACAATTAAATACTTTGAACAAGAAGTCGCGAACGGTTTGACCGATCAACACGCCATTTCTGTATTCTTGCACCCTCACACCAACAACAAAAAGCCCCAACATACTTGGTGAAGCTGTTAAAATTCCAGTTGCAGGATCAATATTAATAGTAGCACCTGGCCCTAATGGATTTGCCTGACCAAAATTTGTCGCCCAACTTACTGGAAAATAACCTGGACCAGGTGGTGGAACTGGTGCTGGGTTTACACCACTAGCTCCCGCAAAAGGAGTCGTTAGTGAATACACCAATTGATCTCCATCTGGATCAGTAGCAGAGTGATCAAAAATTAAATCATCATTATTGCAAAGTAATAGCGGTGGATAATTAGTGAATCTTGGACTGCTATTGATATAGAAATTGTTTGTTGGACCAGGAATTGTTGCTACGAGTGTAATACCAGTGTCGTCCGGATTATTAAGATTTGTGATGTTTGGACCTCTGCAGCAGCGTTGGTACGCTACTGTGTATCCGCCATTTACAGGTGGCAAATTCACCGTAACGACATATATAGCTCGCTCTGTACAAAGGTTGTTAGGAGGTACCACACAAGGGTTGTTGAAATTAATTGGCAATACAGTACTTCCCGGGAAAGGCACACTGAGCGATTGCACTAATGCTCCATTGGAGGTAGTGAAAACACCTAGTGAAAGAGGATTATCGTAAAGTGCCCCTGTTGAATTACAGTCGCGATAAAGTGTTATGTAAAAACGATAGTTGTTATTTCCAAGGTAATCATAGTAAATATCTCCTCCCACAATATGAGATGCTCCAGCGTTTGAAACACAAAAAAATAGGAAAAAGATATTTAGTAAAAATCGCATTCAAGCAAAAGACGCAAATTTAAGAAGAATGTTGTCTTCTCTTGAAAGAAATTTCCTTATATAAATGTTAAATTTGTACGATCAAATAATAGTAGTTTTCTCTTTAATAGTACCAATTATGTTCAGTCAAACTTTCATTCGCATCAATTGGGTGTCACTCATTCTTATTTTTTTAGTGGTAATTGCAGGGAGCTTTGTTCGAATTACAGGAAGTGGTATGGGATGTCCAGATTGGCCAAAGTGCTTTGGGCAGTGGGTTCCACCTACGGAAGTAAATCAATTGCCTGAAAATTATAAGGAACATTATGCTGAAAAACGAGGGAAGAAAATCGCGAAATTCTGCAACTTTTTGAAAGGAATTGGATTCACAGAAGTTGCAAAACAAATTGAGGTAGATCCGAGTTTACGGGTTGAAGAAGATTTCAACGCGAGAAGAACATGGACAGAATACATTAACCGTGTATTTGGATTTTTAGCTGGAAATTTTGTTCTTGTCATTTTTGTGTGGATTTTATTGAAGTATCGCCGAAGAAAATTGGTGCTGCTCAGTGGAATTAATTTGGTGCTCATGGGCGTGCAGGGTTGGTTCGGGTCTATCGTAGTGGCATCGAATTTAGTACCTTGGACAATCACAATTCACATGTTATTGGCCTTGGTCATTATTGCATTGCAAATCGCGCTTATTCGAAATGTATCACCTAGGTATCAAACTCAAGTTCCTCTGATGAACTGGATGAAATGGTTGATTGTTGGAGTATTCGCCATTACATTTTACCAAATGTTTTTGGGTACACAGGTGAGAGAATCAATCGACGTGCTCACAAAAGCGGGCTATACTAGAGCAGGATATATCGAACAATTAGGAATTCCATTTTTTATTCACCGTAGCTTTTCGTGGCTTGTTTTAATTTTGATGGTAATTCTTTTTTATCGCAACGAAAAAGATGCGAAAGTACCCGCCATTCGATGGTCAGCGATCATCTTGTTTATTGAATTGGTATCTGGTATTGTGTTGAGTTATCTGGACATGCCAGGACTTGTGCAAACACTTCACCTTTTGTTGGCTTGTATTCTTTTTGGAATTTTAACGATGCTTTTCTTTCGACTAAAATCATTAAAAAAAGTCTAAATTTTCAAAAAATATTGTAAAATAGTAGTGTATCCGTATATTTGCACGCTGAATATTTCAGAGGTCCTATAGCTCAGTTGGTTAGAGCAACAGACTCATAATCTGTGGGTCCACAGTTCGAGCCTGTGTGGGACCACCAAAGGCGAAGAAGAGTTGTTGAAATTCTACTTCGCCTTTTTTAATTAAAAAAATCCTATTTTTATCATACAATGAAAGTGCTTCAATGCTTATTGTTTCTAGGATTTTTTACCATTACTTTGACGGGATACACTCAACAAGTAAAGGAGAAACAACTGCGTTCAGCTATTCTCACCGAAAAAAATGGATTAAAGCAACTCAATCTTCAATTTCAATTGGCTAACTTCTATAAAGAAACAAACATTGGAAGAGCTGACTCGATGCGAATTATTTTGATGGAAAAGTCGAGAAGATTTAATGACTCAATTCACTTGAAAGCATTGATTTATTCCATTGAAATCAATATTGCTTTAGGTCGACAAAAAGAATTTTCAGCTGAGATTTTAGCTTCCCAAGCATATTTAAAGAAAGTGGATTCGGAAAAGTATAAAGGAAGTATCAACTATTTTTTAGGACGATTTAATAGCTTATCCGGCGATCATCCAACAGCTGATTTTTATTTTAGAATTGCCCTAAGCCATGTTGCAAAGGACCGAAGAAATTTAGTGAATATTTATGCTAACAATGGTTTGGCGATCAATTTCATGTTGCAAAATCTTAAAGATTCAGCATTTTTTTACAGCGATAAAGCATTGAAAATTGCACGATCGAACACCGACAAAAGCAATCTCGCAAGATGCTTTAATATTCAAGCACAAATCTATTCTTATTTTGATCAGGTTGAATTAAACGTGGCTAAAAATCTTGTAGCATTGAAGATAGCACAAGAGAGTGGAAATTATTTTTTGCAAGCACAGTACAACAGAGAGTTAGGTGTCGGCCAGCGATTGATTAGCAACTACAAAGATGCTGAATTTTACTTCAAACTATCGTATGATTTTTCAGTGAAAGTGAACGATAAACGCCAAATGGCACTGGCACTTTCAAATCTTGGAATGACCTATTTTGGGTATCGACAGTATGCAAAAGCGATTTCTTACTTGGACAAATCAGTTCGTTTGCTGGAGTATGTCAATGATAAAAATGGTTTGGCAGAGGCCTACAATAATTTAGGATCAGTGCAGCGAGAACAGAAGAAGTATGATTTGGCGGTTGGTAGCTTTAATCAAGCTCTAATTCTCTATGAATCGACTGGAAATAAGGAGAAAATTGCTGCTGTTTACCATAACGTGGGAACCATTTTTCAGAAGCAAGGAAAATACCGAGAAGCCCTGAATTACTTGTTTCGATCGATTGAAATTAGACAAAATTTTGGTTCAAAAAGCAATAGCAATGCCACCTACAGGGTCATTTCGGAGGTGTATAATGACTTAGGACAAAAGGATAATTCACTTACTTATTTGAAAAAATACGTTCAGTTTCAAGACAGTAATACACAGTTACAAGCGTCCAAAAAAATTGCAGAATTAAATCAAGCTTATCTTACCTCGGAACGAGAAAAACTCATCAATATACAAGCAGATTCGATCAAGAATCAACGTCAACAGAGTGAGCTTACTAGCTCAAAATTGGACAATATAGAGTTGAAAAATGACTTCAAAATGTATGCTTTGATCACTATTTTGATTATTGTTGTTTTAGGCGGAACCATTATTTTCTTTCGTTGGAATGAGGTGAAAATTAAACAACAGCAACGAGAAGCTGAATTGTCGCAAATGATGTTGAGAGCCCAAATGAATCCCCATTTTGTGTTCAATGCAATGTCTGTAATTCAAAGCTATATTTATGAGAATGACACCGTGAACTCATCCAAATTCCTCGTAAATTTTTCGAGATTGATGCGCCTTATTTTGGAAAATTCACCTAAAGAATTTATTTCGATCGCTACTGAAGTAGACATTCTTCAAAAATATTTAGAAACACAGAAATTGCGTTTTGGAGATCGTTTCACCTACTTCATCGAAAATAGTGTTGAAGAAGATGCCGTGATTCCACCTATGATTACGCAGCCATTTGTCGAAAATGCAATTGAACACGGACAGCTGCACACAATAGAAGGTGGATTTGTACGTATAGTGTTTACACGAGAAAATGATATGCTAGTTGTTGTGATTGAAGACAATGGGGTTGGTAGAGATGCCGCAAGTAAGATAAAGAAAGGTAAAGAGCACAAGAGCATGGCACTGAATATCACCAAAGAGCGGATCAATAATCTGAATAAAAAATATAGATCTGAAGGAGATTTGAAGATGAGTGATTTTGATTTAGTAAAAAAGACAGGCACCAAAGTAATTATTTCCTTACCTTTCAAAATTGAAAACCTAAACTAAGCCACATGAAGAAGATTCTCGTAGTTGACGACGAAGCAAGAATTCAAGATTTAATCATAAAAATGATTCAATCATTTGATTTGCCATTTGAAGTTTTGGCTGGAGGTGGAAGCGTGCAATCTGCTGTAGAATCAATCAATAGAGAAAAACCAGACTTAGTATTGTTAGATATTCAGATGCCTGATGGTTCTGGGTTTGATGTTTTAAGGATGGTCAACGAACGCCATTTTGATGTTATTTTCATCACCGCTCATGAGGAATTTGCAATTCAAGCGATTAAATTTAGTGCCTTAGATTATCTTCTAAAGCCGGTAGATCCCGCTGAACTAAGAGCAGCGGTTGAACATGCTATGTTGAGTTTAGGAACACCAAAAGAAGAACTTCAATTTGAAACCTTGCAACAAAACATTCAATCCGTTGCAAAGCGCAAATTAGTTTTGAAGACCCAAGAAAGCGTTTTTGTAGTAGATCCCTGCGATATCATTCGTTGCGAAGCAGATCGAAATTATACTAGTTTTTTTCTTTCTAATGGTAAGAAAATTGTTGTTTCTAAAACCTTGAAAGAGTACGATACGCTCTTAAGTACTCATCAATTTTTTAGAGTTCATCAATCTCATTTGATCAATTTAAATTTGATTGATCGCTTTGATCGAGGTGATGGCGGATCCATTGTTATGAAAGATGGCTCCGAGGTTCCTTTGAGTTTAAATAAGCGTGATTTGTTCTTTTCTGTGATTGAAAAATTGTAAATTTTCATCCAAAACCCTCTTTTGTTCATTTTTAGTCAAGCTACGTTCATTTGCTTGCCCAAGTCTAAATTTATTAGATAGATTTGATATAGGAAATAAGGAGAGAAAAGGTGCTTCTTTAACTTTGAAATAAAAAAAGGAACAACTGCTTGGAGAGGCAGATTCATTTTCTAGTTTGATTATATTTTATATAATATTTTTTTACCTTTTTTTAGACGTTTCAAGTTCCAAGAAGCACCGATTCTTTTATTTAGAAAATATTACAATCTACACTTCCTTGCTTCAAAAGGAATACTACAGTGAGAACTAACCTTTAACGGTTCAAAGCCCTTTTCTAGGGCTTTATTTTTTTCTACTATTTACTATGAATTTTGTACAAAACTGGTCGACTTGGTGTTGCATCATTTTCAAATGGAGCTGCTTGTATTTCAAGTAAGTAGGTGCCATCTTCTATTGAATTTTCTACAAAAATTAATTCCGTAATAGTTCTCTCAAAATTTGGATTTTCAGGCACTTTCCAAAATGCATGATGAAATGCCAGTACCCCAGCATCAACCTCACGATCCACAGATGGTGTGTCAATCAGTAAATGATTTATCGCATACTTATCAAAAAAATCGATGCAAGCAATGTCTAAAAATGGCGGATTTGTGCCAGAGTAGTTCATTGATTTCTTTTCAATTCCATTGGGCATCGTCCGAATAATTATTGCTTCGATATCGGATTCAGGTCTGATATTTTCAAAATGCTTTGCTTCAATGATATGGTCTACTTCGCCATCGTCATTTAATTGCTCTGTTGGCTGCATGCTAATGACCAGTGCTTTGCAAAAAAAGGAGGTAAGGGTTTTATTAATGGAATGCACTTCTTCTGTGATATGCCCCAAACACTCTGTGTGCGTTCCATGTCCATGTGGATTAAAAAAAATATTGCGAAAATTGACGCCGCCCCCTTCTGCTACTGAGCCTACAAATCCATTGGCACGAACAGGTTCAATTACAGGTGCATCCACGTACCAAGCACGTAAGTTGGAATTATTGTTTTGCAATGGAATTGAAATATCAAGAGGTGAATTGGTGTCAATCCACTCTTGATCATTTAAAAAAAGCTTCATTTTTTTCGAAATTTTGGTATTTTTCTCAGGAGATTCCACTTGCTTTTCAATGTCGATTCTCTGAAGTCATCTAATTTTTCTGATATCCCAGCATTGATAAATTCTTCAATAATTTTAAAAGTTCCTTTGGCTTCTTTGAATTCCATTTCGTCTTGAAAAATTGGAATAATGGCTAAAAAGTGAATAGTTTTTTCATTCAGCTGCATTGCATCAAGTTCATTCGATAGAAAAATCGGGTACGATAAAAGAAAGTGATTTTGTTTCATCCGCTCAGATAATGGCAGTAATTCCTTCCCATTGGGGATGGTATGTCCAGTTCCAAACCACGTTTTATTAGTAACCACGAAATTGGCCATTTTATCAATCCAAGTAAAGACCCAATTTGCATTGATGTCTGTAGGATCTTCTAAATTCCAATAGGAAGGCAAGCAAAAATACAATTCGTTGAATTCATGTCCCTCATATTTTTTCGGTACGGGCATCTGGTAGTCGCTCAAACCATTGGTCATGATCAATGTTACTTCTTTTTCTGCTTTAAGATTTATGAGCAAAAGAGGAAATGTTTGATCTCCAGCAGTAAATTCTTGCACCTTATCAGCGCCAAAGCGTTCTTGCAGTAATTTATGTAATGCTGTCATTTTGCGTTTTTTTAAGGTTGGTTGAAAAGAATTCCCACAAATCTCCTTTGATTGGACGGTGTCCCTGCTCCATCATTGCATGAATTTCTTGTTCTCGGCCAACAGTATAGACTTTTTGACCCTGTACATAGTCATCGAAATTTTCAGGGTCTGCCAGAGCTTGCTGAAACTCGTCAGTATTTGTGATATCAAACGCATCTTTGTTTGCTAACGAAAAAGTAATCATCTCAATCTTTTCTTGCTGACAGCGAAATAAGAAACAGCGATCTGCAGTTCGCTTTTCCAGATACTCAATGCTTTCATAGAATCGCTGCAACATATTATCGCTAAAGATTTGTACAAGTTCAATTGCCTTGTCGGGATCTTCTGAGTTGATGCGCTTCCACTCATCGTCATGAACACCATTTACAATCAAAAAATGTTTCAATTGTGGCTCCAAATCCCGCAGTTCGTTATCTCTTAAAATTCGATATTTCATTGTTCTTTCAATTTCAAGTAGGCTGCTGCAAAAAGCAAATCCATTGGAAAGGTAATTTTTATATTTTCTTGGTTTCCTTGAGTCATTTTTATCCGTTGTCCTGTCTTTTCTACTACCGAAGCATCGTCTGTGAATAAACTATCGTATTCCTGTTCGTATGCTTTGCAGATGATCTCTTTAGGAAAACATTGAGGTGTTTGCACCAACTTTAGTGTTGTGCGGTCGATCGCCTCTGAACTTTCGCTGATGACTTTTCGCACCGCCTCCTTTATGTCGATAACAGGAACAACATTTTCCCCTGCACGAACCTGCAACCATAAATTTTCAAGTGTTGAAGTGCTCACCATCGGGCGAACAGCATCATGAATAGCAATGAAATTATTTGAGCAAAATGCCAAGGCGTTTTTTACAGAATGGAATCGTTCTTTTCCCCCTTCGACAATTTGGTGTGGTATCGAAAAGGTGTATTTTTTAAGCTCATTTTGCCAATAAGAGATCCACTCTTTTGGAAGAGACAAGATGATTTCGGCGCTTGGATCAAAGCGATGAATTGCTGAGATCGTGTGCATTAGAATTGGAAGTTCATTGATGACTAAAAACTGTTTGGGCAACTCGGTTTCCATTCGTTTTCCAATGCCACCCGCAGTAATGATTACCGATATTTTTTCCATTACTCAAAGGTACATAATCCAAGCCAAAATGAGTATTAAATAGCGGACGATTTTTGCAATGGACATGAGTGCGAATACTTTCCACCAGGGACTTCGAAAGTATCCCAAAGCCACCAAAAGTGGATCGCCAATAACTGGAACCCAACTCAGTGTTGCTAGCCAATAACCATATTTTTCAATTTTTTTTTGAAAGGAGACAATTTTATCGGCATTGAATCCTAGTTTTCTCAGCCACAATGGTTTTCCGACTCTTCCTAACCAATAGTTGCTGGTACCTCCTAAGATATTGCCGGAGGATGCTACAAGTAAGCACATCCAAGGATTTAGGCCTGCCATAAGTGCAACCGCCAACACTCCTTCTGAAGCAATGGGCAAGATGGTTGCACTCAGAAAACTGATGAGAAAAAGTCCTGTATATCCTACTTCAAAAAATGACATAAAAAAATCCCGATCCTCATTAGAGAATCGGGATTAAAATTAAGAAAGAGAATTACTTCTTGATGAATTTTTTAGTAACTACTGAATTTTCAGTTGCAATGTTTACAAAGTAAACACCTGCATTCAATTCTGCAGCGTTGAAAGATACAGTGTGCTCACCAGCATTTTGTGTTGCTGTAGCCCAAGATTTAACAACTTTACCAGTTACATCAACTAAGTTGATAGAAATAGTGTTTGTATTTTCAACTGAATAGCTAATGAACGTTTCAGCAGATGATGGGTTAGGATAAATTTCGCTAATTGACACATCACTGTTTGCTTCATTAATTTCCAATACAGGATTGAAGTTTAATTTCACAGCTGGAGCAGAACCCCATCCTGAGAAGTAATTAACAGCATTTGAAGCTCCAAATGGTCCGAAACATACAGTTGAAAAATCTTCATCACCTTTTGCAGAAGATTTAATAGCAAATTTCTCAGTTGAAGATTGGAATCCTTTAAGGATAGCTAAGTAAGTTTTACCAGCTTCAAGTGTATATGGTGTAGGCAATAAAATTGAAGTTACAGCACTTGTAGAAACTGGTGTAGGAATTTGGTAGGAGAAGTTTACCACATCAATGTTATTTACATCTTGAATACTTCCAGCTACTATTTCAAAGACATAAACATCTAAGAACATTCCAGCATTTGTTACTGTTGCAAAGTTAACATCGATTCCTTTCAATAATTGATCGGCTTGCATTTGGTATTGATTTCCAATACCAATTTCTTCTTCATCAGTAAATGAAATTTTACCAGTACCTAATGCGAAATTATGTCCAAAGATGAAATCTGTAATTTCAAATGTTTCAGAAGCAGTATTGTTCGTTAAAACACCATCTGCTGCAATTGAAGCATTGATTGTGTACACACCTAAAGCACTTGGAGTAAAACCAGTATCAAACCAAACTGTATCAGATTCACCTGGATTTAAAGTTACTGCTGTAGTAGCGCCAGAATAAACGGAAGCTGCACTCAATAAGATATCCAAATTAATAGTTTTTGTTTGTACCGAACCTCCTTCATTAGAAACCCAAACACCAACAACTGTACTTGCAGTTTGTTCGTTTGGCGTTTGTGCATAGTTCCAAGCATTTACTACATCATGAGAGAATACTTTAGATACTTTGAAATCATCTGGAAAAGCTTCAGTTACACGAACGTCATCAATCATCCATCCATAAGTTACCCAAACATTAGGGTTTGATGCTGACCCTGGAAATGCAGTTGTCCACTGAAAACGAATCCATAATTGAGTTTCTCCAGCCACCAAAGAAGAGATGTTAATTGCTTTCAATGTTGGGTTGGTATAAGGAGCACCACCAGTTTGAGAATACACATCGATGTCAGCATTTGAACCTACCAACGTAAAGTTAGTTCCATCCGTTGAAATGTAAATTTCTTGTGCATCATTGAAACGAGCACCATACTGTAAGAAATCGATGATTAATCCGTTTGATGCGGAAGCTGTAATGTCAATTGGAGTAGTGTTTGTCATCGTATACACAACATCCAATGCTTGATTGGGAACTGCAAGAGTTGGATCTCCATTGTTCAAATCAGCAAATGCACCGTCAGATGTAGAGTTGATGTTGTTTAATGCCCATGAATTGCTAGAAGTAGTAATTGCCCACCCAAAGCCTGGCATTGTTTGACCATCATTGTCAATTGTCCAATCAGCAGCAGTTGTGAAATTGCTTGACCAAACCAAGTCTCCACCAGCTTTCTCAATGTCTGAGTTAGAGTGTGGTTCTTCAATTTCAGTAACTAATCGTCTTGAAACAGCTGCATTACTTTGAGCAAAACTGATGCTTGCTAAAGCCAATGCAAAGAGAGATAAATAGATTTTTTTCATAATTGTCTAATAAATAATTTTTTTAGGAGAACCAAAAATACAACATTTCAGCTAGATTTTCAAATTGTACCTAAAAAAAATCGATAGAGCAATTAATTTCAATTAATTTTGAAGCAAAGTTGATATTTTGAACCTTTTAACGATTTCTGTAGTTATCCCTTGTCGTAATGAAATTGCTTACATCGAAGAATGTATCCGAGCTGTTTTTGCTTCAACATTAGAGCAGTCGATCAAGCTGTCAGTTTTTGTTGTTGATGGAATGAGTGATGATGGTACTCGAGAAAAAATTGGGCTTTTGAAGCATGAGTTTCAACAACTTTTTATCGTCGATAATCCTAATCAACTTACGCCTTTTGCTTTCAATTTGGGAATTCGAGCGCACGATTTTGACTTTGTTCAAATTATTGGCGCACGGCATATCATTTCCAAATCTTACATTCAAAAATGCTTTAACATTCTGCAAAATGACCCCTCTATTTATTGCGTTGGGGGTGCTGTTCAAAATCATTACCTCAATGAAACTGGTAAATTGATCGCTATGGCGATGAGTACATCACTTGGTATGGGACTCGGAAATTTTCGCACGAAAATGGAATCAGGTTTCGTTGATACCGTTGGTACCCCTATGTACCCAAAAAAAGTGTTTGAAGAAGTAGGTTACTTCGATGAAGAATTGATTAGAAATCAAGATGATGAATTTAATTTTCGCGTGACTAAAGTCGGAGGGAAAATCTTCTTTGAAGCTTCCATTTTTTTGAAATATTATGTGCGTGGTTCTTTTCAAAATCTTTGGAAGCAATTTTATCAGTATGGCTATTGGAAGGTTTACGTAAATCAAAAACACAAGGCTGTTACAACCTATCGTCAGTTAGTTCCACCTGCCTTCGTTGCATACTTATTGCTCACTTGCCTTAGCTTTGTATTTGGCTTGAAAATAGGCGGATTATTTATGCTTCCTATTGTACTTTATTTGACATTAGCTGCCTATGTCGCAATGGATTTGAAATCTAAAGATGCAAAAGTGTCCTTTTTTGCTTTGTTTCAAACATTTCCTATTTTACATATTTCCTACGGACTTGGTTATTTAAAAGGAATTTGGGACTTTATGTTACTTAGTAAAAAACCTTCAGAAAATCAAAAAACCTTATCGCGCTAAATAATAATTATGAAAAAAGTTTGTCATATTACTTCCGCACACATGCAGAGAGACATTCGCATCTTAATCAAAGAATGTGTTTCACTTTCAAAGAACTATGATGTGCATTTAGTGGTCTTGAATGGTAATGATGAGGTATATAACAAGGTTACAATTCACTCCACTTCGTATCCTATAAAACGACGATTGGATAGATTTACTAAAGGTGTAAAGGCAGTTTACAAGAAAGCATTAGAAGTGGATGCAGATGTTTATCACTTGCATGATCCTGAACTTTTACAGGTGGCCAAGAAATTGAAAAGAAGAAATAAAATTGTCATTTTTGATGCGCACGAAGACCTTCCTGCCCAAATAAAAGGAAAATATTGGATCAATAAATACCTGCGTGGTATTGTTGCGTGGGCAGCGTATACGTATGAAAATAGAACTGTAAAAAAGATTGACGCTGTTGTTACTGCTACGCCATTTATTGCTGAACGATTCAAGGGAATTGGAAAAGTGGTGGCAAATATTAATAATTATCCGCTACTAAATGAGTTGGAATCTGCCACTGATTGGAGTCAGAAAGCGAAAGAGGCGTGCTACATTGGAGGTGCCACCGAAATTAGAGGTTGTACTGAGTTAGTGGAGGCCTTTGATGACAAACTTGATATGACTGTAAATTTTGCCGGAAATTATTCGCCAGATAATTACCGTGGCCAATTGATGTTGCTTCACGGCTGGAAGTATGTGAAAGAACATGGCTTTGTGGGAAGAAAAGAAGTTGCAGAAATTTTAGGGCGTTCAAAATACGGACTAGTAATGTTTCAAGCTTTCCAAAATCACATCGAAGCGCAGCCCAATAAAATGTTTGAATACATGAGTGCTGGAATTCCAGTTGTTACCAGTAATTTTCCTTTGTGGAAACAAATTGTGGAAGGAAATAAGTGCGGAATTTGTGTGGAACCAAAAGATCCAGCAGCCATCAATAAAGCACTTTTGTATTTAGTTCAACATGATGCTATAGCTCAACAAATGGGTGATAACGGCAGAAAAGCGGTAGTTGAAAAATACAACTGGGAGCAAGAAGAGATAAAATTGCTTGCGCTGTACCAACAACTGCTACAAGAATAAGACTACTTTTTTTCCATTTCTTTCGTTGGAAGTAGCAGCAACACTAGGAGTAAAATAAGTAGCCCATGCGTTAGCATCGATGTTGTGATGAGTGCGGAAAGCAAGGTTTGAGCCACGATAAATGCAGGCAAAAATGCATATTTTTCATCGATCGATTGACTGGCCCAATCAAATAGTTTAAGATAAATTGCCACAAGAATCGCTTGTACAAAGAGAAAATAAAGTCCAAAATTCGAAATTGCATCCGAAAACAGTCCGTTATTTGCATTGTTTCCTGCACCAACACCCATGAATTGGTCTCCAATTATTGTAGCAATTGAAATGGGATATTGACTTGTATTTCCAGTGATAGCGCCAATGATTCCTTGCTGATAGAAATCTGGTGAATGGTGACTAAAAAATTCAAAATAGTGTAGATTGAGCATCCCTGGAATGAAAAGCGCACGACGGATTAGCGAACTTAGAATTGTTAAATCAGTAGTAAAATACACTAGCAAGGAACTTAAAATAGCGACTGAAAAATACCACGAAAAATACTTGCTTTTAATCCATTTGTAGGCAAAGTAACCAAAAATGCATACTGCAATTTTGATGATGATGGCTCGATTTCCAGCAATAGAAAAATCGATTAGTAAAACAAACAAAAGCAGCACTCCAACGATGTATTTTCTTTTTGCCAAATAGTACAACAGCATGATGGGAAGAATGGTGCCAGCAGTAGGTAGGAGGTAGTGGAAAATTGTTGGGATGGTCACTGATTTAAAGGAAGTTCGAACATCTGTCACCTGATCAATATTAAGCGAAAATCTAAATTTAAAATAGTAGGCAGAAACAAACAGAACCACCGAAGATAGTAGTATCGTGATAACACCTAAAATGATGGTTCGGTATGCTACAATTCGATGGGGAATACTTGGTAAATTCACCTTTTCTAGCAGTCGCATCACTACTAAAAGAACAAGCCAATAGACAATAAAAAGCTCCCAAAGTAAAAATTCAACGTTTAAAAATCCAAAAATAGACGTTGTAGGAACAAAGGAAATCAAGACCCAAAAGGTGAGGATCTTAGACGAAACATTTTTGCTTTCAAAAAAGTTAATTAAGAAGGGAAGTACGAGTAATAAAGATCCCCAAGAAAAGAACATCGATAAAGTACTTGGCTCATAGGTGAATCCTCGATTGTTGTGCTTTGGACAAATGTAAATGACGTACATCAGATCAATCAGTAATTTGAAAAGCAGTAGACCGATGATGGATACCCAAAAATTTTTGAAAGTTGACTTACTTGGAAGCATGATTGTTGAAATTTTTGTCGACAGAGTGAATATAAGCCAAAATAATAATTGAAATGCACACAACACAAAGGAAAATAGTATACAGTAGTAGCATTTGGTATACAGAATTCAACAAATAAACTCCCACTAATAATGATGACAAAGTAGCCAAAAACATAAAAAAGTTGATCAGCCAAAAAAGTTTCAATCGCTCTGTCACAATAAAAGCATTCATTAAAATTGACGCGAAGAAATTAATAGCGATGTATGGGAGCAAAATCAAACTAAATTCTCCTGCTATGAGCCATCTTTCTCCCAACACCCAAACGATAATATCATCTAACACAAAAAAACCAAGGATCACAAACGGAATAGCGATCAGCATTTGAAAGCGAACTAATTTGAGCAAAACTGGACGAAAAGATCCTGTTTTGATATAGTTTTCACGTGCTTTTTGTCGAAAAACATCACCAACGGCAGTGCCTACAAAAAGCATTGGAACGCTCAAAATGTAACTAGACATTGAAAAATAGCCAGCAAATTCTTTCCCAAAATAGATCGAAAGAAAAATAATGGGTAGGTATTGCTTTAAGATATTCAACGCGTTTGACAACAACATATACGTTGCATTTTTCCTGTATTTTACCGCCAGTTGCCGCTGCATTTCTTTTGTTGTAGCACTGAAAACTGCATGGTCTTTTTTGTTAGTAGCAAGTGTAATTCCAATTTCTGTAGCCGTGAAAAGTCGCCCAAATAATTCACTCCAGATGAGTCCCCCAGATCGAAAAAGATTGAACAATCCCACCAGTAAACGGGTGCCACTATTTGCCCCAGCATTGGTTATTTTATTTATTGAAAGTCGATTGTACTGTTTGGTATAAACACACCATTCATTGTAAATTAAAAAGATAGAAACTGATATACTGATGATTGGCACCAGGAGCATCCACCAGAAAAAATTGGGGTCATTGAAGACGCCTCCCAGCCAAGCGCTAAGCGGCAAAAAGAGTAGCCAAAAAAGTAATGACGATTTTAACCCAGTTTTTATGGCAAGTACGGCTAAATTAGCAGCACTTTGTTGGTTCTCAGCCAAAATGATCATCCGGGTGTAGCCAAGTGTACAAACCGCAGTGAATACTTCAGTAAAGGTGCCTACAACAGCAAATTGACCAAAATCTGCAGGTGTGAAAAGTCGTGAAAGTATTGGATAAGCTAGTAAGTTGATAGATTGTGCAACAATGGTTGCGAGCGTAAGCACAAGTGTATCACGTTTACTACCCTTGCCAATGAATCTACTTATTTTTTTCTTCATTCATTAATTTCCTGAAGCATAAATTCGCTCAATGATTTCAACTACTTTCAAGCCTTCTAAGGCGTTGGTTGTAATGGTATCTCTCCCTTTTAAAACATCAATCACATTGTCAATGACAAAGTTGTGATTTTGAGCTGATCCTTTGTAGGCTCCATAATCGTTGCCTGGATTAGTAGGTGCAAGGGTTGGCATTTCGTAGTCTTTTACATGACAATATTCCACAATATCCATGTACTGCCCACCAATTTTTACAGAACCATTTTCTGCAATGATGGTCATGCTACTTTCTAAATTTTTGTTCCACACTGATGTAGAGAAATTCAAGGCGCCCATTCCTCCATTTAGGAAATCGAAGCTGATAAAACCAGAATCTTCAAAATCCGTTAATTCATGGTGATTGAAATCATTGAATTTAGATTGAATATTTTCGATATCGCCAAAAAGCCAATACATAATATCGATGAAGTGCGAAAATTGTGTGAACAATGTACCACCATCTAAATCCTTTTTACCATGCCAAGAATCAGCTTTGTAGTATCGATCATCTCTGTTCCAGTAGCAATTTAATTGCACCATGTGTATTTTGCCAAGAAGACCAGATTCTACCATTTCCTTGATCCATACAGATGGAGGAGAATAGCGGTTTTGCATTACTGCAAAAACTTGCTTATTGACTTGTAGTGATTTGAAAATTACATTTTCTGCATCCTTCTTATTAAGTGCTACAGGTTTTTCAATCACCACATGTTTCTTAGCATTTAAAGTTGCTAATGCCTGTTCTGCATGCAAACCATTGGGCGTGGCAATGTTAATGACATCTACTTCTATTTTAGCTTGTAGAAAATCCTCAAGAGATTTAAAAAATGGAACATCAAATTGCTCTGCGTTTAAATTTGCCTTTTCTTTAACATCTATAATTGCCACTAATTCTGCTTCCTCGTTACGAGAAATCATTTCCGCATGTCTTTTTCCAATGTGCCCGCAGCCAATGACTGCAAATTTTACTTTTTCCATCTTTCTCTTAAGCTATTGTGCAAATATATAAACAAATGAAAATCATTAATCGAATTTCATTTTTCGTCTTTAAAACTGGGCGTCTTTTAAAAAAGGAAGCTTTTGTCGGGTTTCCGTTAAAATGGAACCATTCAATTCGAAGCTTACTAGTCCCTCTTTATGAGGTTCCATAGCTTGTACATTACCCAGTAAATCAACTACTTGAGAATTTCCTGAATAGCTGAGATTGTTTGGTGCAGAACCTACTCGATTCACCCCAGCTACATAACATTGGTTCTCTATGGCTCGCGCTTGCAATAAAGTGTTCCAATGTAAACTTCTCGTTTCGGGCCAATTGGCAACATATAATAAAAGGTCGTAGTTGGCAACACCATTTTCATCAAGTTGATTGCGACAAATTTCCGGGAAGCGTAAATCGTAACAAATTTGAAGGAAAATATTCCATCCTTTAAAGTTGACAACACTTTTTTCTTTTCCGCTTGAATAAAAATTATCTTCTCCCGCCAAGCCAAATGTTTTTCGCTTGTCGTACGTTGTTGTTTTTCCATCAGGTTCCACAAAAACACCTCTATTAAAATAGTGTTCTCCATCTTTGATAATTAATGAAGTATAAATAGCGATGTTTCTTCTTTTAGCATTTTCTTTCAACCATTGAAGTCCTTGTGATTCCTCCATGGTTTCACCTAAAAGTTCAGTATTCATTGAAAACCCAGTATGAAACATTTCTGGTAAAAGCACTACATCTCCTAATTCGTTGGCATCAAGTAGGCGTTCATAGTTTAAAAAATTGGCAGTTTTATCCTCCCATTTTTGATCTGCTTGGACCAATGAAATTGTTAGATTCTGCATAAGCGTTCTCCTGCATTTATTAATGTTTCATCATCCTTTGCAAAGCAAAAACGAATCAACTTCAAATCTCTATTATCAGCATTAAACACTGAAATTGGTATAGCTGCCACCCCAAATTCTTGCACCATTCTTGTCGTAAAAGTGACATCTGATTCATTTGAAATTCCTTCAAAGGATGCCACTTGGAAGTAAGACCCTTCTGAGGGAAGCAATTTGAAGCGACTCTTAACCAATTGCTTTGCAAAGAAATCTCTTTTTTGTTGGTAGAATCCACCGAGCACGTTTACATTTACTTTTTCTAGGTACTCAGCTAAGGTAGCTTGTGCAATGCTATTGACAGAAAACACTAAAAATTGATGCACTTTCTTTATTTCCATCATCAAATTTTTAGGAGCAACTAAGTAACCCACTTTCCAACCTGTGATATGAAATGTTTTCCCGAAAGATGAAACAATGATAGCACGATCGTAAATAGATGGTCTTTCGTTGATGGAAATATGCTTTTTTTCGAAAGTGATAAATTCGTACACCTCATCAGAAAGCAATAATAGGTTGGGGTGATTTTCCATCAAATGTTCAAGCGCAAGAAAATCACTTTCCGACCAAATTCTACCGGATGGATTATGGGGATTATTGATAATCAGTAGTTTCGTTTTTTTATTGACAGCTTTATTGATGAGGTCCCAATTTGGAAGAAAATCATCCTGCAAAGGAATTCGCAATGGAACTGCACCTGCCAATAAAATGGGTGGTTCGTAGCAATCGTAACTTGGATCTAAAATGATAACTTCATCACCTACACTCACCAGCGCTTGGATGCTAGCAAAAATAGCTTGGGTGGCACCCGCAGTTACAAGTAGTTCCGTGTCTGGCTGCACTGTTCTGCTGTATTGCTGTTCTACCAATCGACTTATTTTATTCAACAAAATTGGATTGCCCGCCATCGGCGCATATTGATGCACATTTTCGATTGCTTTTCGTTGGAGAATGGCTGTTAACTCAGGGTCAACATCAAAATTTGGGAAGCCTTGCGATAAGTTGATGGCATTGTGTTCATTCGCCAATTGCGACATCACGCTAAAAATAGTAGTACCAATGTGAGGTAAGTTGGACATAGAATGTTGTTTAATGCAAAGATAGTTTTTTATAGTTGTTTACATATTAGCTCAACAAAATTCCACTTTTTGTTATTTTTGTTCAATGAAGATAAAATCAGCAATTTCAATTTGTACACTAGTAGTTCTGTTTTCCGCATGTTCTTCTGAGAAAGACCAAGTATTTTGCGATTGTATGACTGCCGGAGAGGAACTCAACAATCATTCGAAGAAATTGTTGGAAGGAGCTGTTACGCAGGAAATGGCAGACAAACAGCAAGTCTTGTTAAAAACAAAGAAGGAAAAATGCAAGAACTACCAGACGATGTCAGGCCCTGAAATGCAAAAGCGAAAAGAAGCTTGTAAAGAATAGTTACTGTGAAAATAATACACTTAACTCAATAAAGTTCACCCTTTAATCATTAATTCATTTTTTAAAAGAAATTTTATTTTAAATTTACATCCTAATAAACTTATTGCTTTTCGTATTCATTTTATTCTCTTTGAGTTATAATTTAATCAACAAAAGAAAGAGTGCAATTACGCTTCATTTTGGTCGAAAAATGCGATAAATACTTAACAGGAACTAATTTTAATACTATGAAAAAAGTTTTACTAACGTTTGCAGGCATCTTAATGCTTTCCTTTGGATACTCTCAAGAATTGAAGTGTGGTTTGCAGGAAAAATTGAATGCACTGTACGCTCAAGACCCACAAATGGAGTTGGAGTACCACAAGTTGATCAAAAATTCTCAAAATTCAGAGAAGGATTATGATTCTACTACAGTTTATACCGTTCCTATTGTATTCCATGTTTTGCATGAAAATGGAACTGAAAATATTTCAGATTTACAAGTGTACGATGCTGTTGAGATCTTAAATGAAGATTTTAGAGCCATGAATGCCGATACTGCAGGTGTTGTTGCAGCATTCAAACAAATTTATGGCGACGCTAAAATTGAGTTTAAATTGGCACGTTTCGACCCATATGGAAATTGTACAAACGGAATTGAGCACATCTATACGCACGAAGCAAACAATGCAGATGACTTTTCTAAATTACAGCAATGGCCACGTTACCGTTACTTAAATGTATGGGTAACCAATACTATTGGTGAAGCAGGTGTTGCAGGATATGCGTATTACCCAACAGCAACTGATGGTGCTGGTTTCTTCCGCGATGGGATTATTATTTTAAATGATTATATCGGTTCATTTGGTACTAGTAGTGCATATGGCTCAAGAGCATTGACGCACGAAATTGGTCACTATTTAGGATTAGCACATTGTTGGGGTTCTACCAATGATCCAGGTGTTTCTTGTGGAGATGATGGTATCAACGATACACCGTACACAATTGGTCAGGATTTATTCTGTAATGTAACAAATAACTCTTGTCCTACTGTTGATCCTTTCTACGGAATTGATCAAATTGACAACGTTCAGAACTTTATGGAGTATTCTTACTGTTCTAAAATGTACACGAAATTGCAAGGAAAAGCAATGCGCAATATCTTAACAGGAATTTCTGGTCAACGAAATCAATTAATTGATACAGTAACTGCTGAATTAACTGGGATGGATCTGACAACTGCTCCTCCATGTCAGCCAATCGCAGATTTCCATTCAACAAAACAATATTCATGTTTAGGTGATGCACTTACCTTTGAAGATGATTCTTATAATGGAGCTCCTACAGCTTGGGAATGGACATTCTACGAAGGTGCTTCAACGCAAACGAGCAATTTGCAAAATCCTTCAATTACGTTTACTACAACTGGATACAAAAAAGTACGTTTAGTTGTATCTAATGCACTTGGAAGTGATACCTTAGTGAAAGATAACTACGTTGGTGTTTGGAACACAGATTGGTCTTACATTGGTCCTCATTCATTTGACTTAAATACGATTGCTGGAAACTCTGACAATTTCTTAGTGTTTAATAATGAAGACAATCATTCTCGTTTCTCGATGAAAGATCAATATGGGTATGATAACTCTAAATGTTTCAAGTTAAATACACATTTTGATCACACTGCTTTTTACCCATATTCTAACGAAGGTTTGTATTTTGACCGCCTAGGAGGTACGAAAGATGCAATTGTAACGCCTCCTTTTAACTTATCAAATACTTCTTCTGTTAACGTTACTTTCAAATATGCATACGCAACTAACGCCTTGTCGGAAGATGAAATCACGGAGAAAATTGTAGTGTATTCATCTAAAAACTGTGGAGATTCTTGGACACCTCGTAAAACAATTACAGGTGCTGAATTGAACTCAATTGGTTATGCTGGTTATGCTGACGTAAATCCAACTTCTAACACACAATGGAAAACGGCTACCGTTAATTACAATGCGCAAACTAGCGATATTAACACAATTTTCAAAATTGAATTTGAAGCTTCTGATAAAGCAAGTAACTTGTTTATCGATGATATCAACATCAATGGAACATTAGGAGTTAACGAATTAGATGCTTCATTGGATTTAAACGTATTCCCTAATCCAGTTGGAGGTTCAGAAGAATTGACAGTTCAATACTTAGCTGGAAATGAAGCAGTAGCTTTTGATTTGAGAGATGCGCAAGGTAAATCATTGATGACTGAAGTTAGAAATGAAATCAACCAAGAAGTATCTTTCAACTTAAACACTACAAACCTTAGTGCTGGTTGTTACTACTTAGTAATCAACTCTAATGGTTTCACAACAACTAAAAAAGTATTGGTATTTTAATATCAAACGATTATAACTTAAAAGGGAATTCATTTGAATTCCCTTTTTTTATGTCATAATTTCTGGAAAGATCTAGCTATTGGTTGGTCATAATAGCTATTTAGATTGCTTCGCTATTCAACAAAGTACAAAGCCATTCCTTCTAATTTATTCAAAAATAACGTCCAAGACCTCGCAGAAAATAGTCGCGCAATGCTTCAAAATTTCACTTGTATGTACATGTGATACAAATCCTACTTCATAGCCACTTGGGCCTAAATAAATCCCACGATTCAATAATTCTTTGTGCATTTTTTTAAAGCCAGACATATCAGCATTAATTTGATCTGCTGCTTGAATTCTTTTTTTGCCATCAAACGACAACCAAAAAATGGAACCGATGGATACCAATTCAAAATTGTAATTTTTCGCGCTAGCATGGGTATTAATTTGCGTCACAAATTCCTTGGTTCTAGCTTCTTGATCTTCGTAAAAACCATCTTGAGCACATACCGTTAATTGAGCAATTCCTGCCGCCATTGCTACCGGATTACCAGATAAGGTTCCTGCTTGGTACACTGGTCCGTCGGGAGAAACCATCCCCATAATTTCTTTACTCGCTCCATAAGCGCCAACTGGAAGTCCACCCCCAATAATTTTACCGTAGGTAACAATATCGGGTTGGATGCCATAATATTCTGCGGCGCCACTAAATGCCACTCTAAATCCTGAAATTACTTCATCAAAAAATAATAGTGTCCCGTTTTTAGTGCATAATTCACGTAATGCCAATAAAAAGGATTTGTCTTGCAAAAGCAAGCCATTATTTGCTGGAATTGGCTCAATGATGGCGCAGGCAATTTCGTTTTTATATTCTTCGAAGAATGATTTCAATTGTTCCACGTCGTTAAGTGCAAGCACAATCGTGTCATTCGCAACAGAACTGGGAACTCCAGCACTGGATGATTCTCCAAACGTTACGAGTCCACTTCCTGCCTTCACTAGCAATGAATCACTGTGACCGTGATAGCAACCTTCAAATTTTATGATTTTTGTTCGATTCGTAAAACCTCTTGCCAAGCGCAAAGCTGACATTACGGCTTCAGTACCAGAACTCACAAAACGAATTTTTTCGATGAATGGATTTCTTGAAAGTATCAACTCTGCTAATTCATTCTCTAAGCGGGTGGGTGCTCCAAATGAAGTACCATTTTGCATCGTTTCTACCACTTTTTGAAAAATTGCGGGGTGATTGTGTCCCAAAATTAATGGTCCCCAACTACCACAAAAATCAATGAATTCATTTCCATCCTCGTCCCAAATTCGATGAGCATCTCCCTTTTTAATGAAAAGCGGCGAACCTTCCACCGATTTAAAAGCCCTTACGGGTGAATTCACGCCTCCAGGAAAATACGTTTTTGCTTTTTCAAATAGTTGTTCTGATGTAGAACGTGAAATGTCATTGCTTGTTTTCATAGCACAAAGATAATCAATTGAAAAGTTGTGACTAACCATTGCAACTTAACTTTCGTTTTGTAACAACCAAATTTTATATTTGTTGAATGCGCTACTACCACATTTTATTTTTGCTAGCATGTCTATTTCTTTGTAGTGAATGTACCGTTGAGAAACGACTTTACACCAAAGGATGGAATGTACAATTAAAGAAAAATTATTCCTCTTCAAAGGAAAGTGTGGAGGAGAATGCCATTTTATTAAATCCTAGAAATGAGTTAAGTGTAGCAAATGAAATTGATGATGTTCAGTTGGTAGATAGTTTCAACTTAACGGAGGAGATTAGTGAAGAAAAAATGAGCTTACAAGAGCTTGCAGCGGCGCCACTCTCTTCGATACAAAAGCAGCAAGAACATCCGATAACTTCGCTAAAAACAACAATTAAATCCACAAAGGAAAAGATTGAAAGTGAAAATAGAGCAGCAGGACAAGCATTTGTGCCTTGGTTGGTATTGTTAATTGTGGGGGCTGTTTTCATTATTTTGAGTATTCTATTAATTTATGTTGGGCCTCTTCAAAATCCTGACGCTGATCTTGGTTCACAATTAGCAAGTGCATTTTTAGGCGTGTTGATGATGATTGTAGGAATTATTTTGTTTTTAATTGGTTTGATAGGATCAATGGTCGTGAACTTTCAATAATTAAGCAACTAGCCATAAAAGCAAGTATAGTGACTAAAAAGTTGAGCTAAAATTCATTTAAATTATTAGTTTTACTTCATGACAATTGCTACTCAATCAGAACAATTAGAAGATGCTTGGAATCTACGAAGAAGTGATATGCGCCGGGCTTTTCACCTTGCAACAAATGTTCTTCAATCCCTTTCTTCTGAGGAAATAACGGACGAAACCGCTCACTGTCATAAAATTCTAGGTTATTGTTATTGGCGATTTTCAGAGTTTTCACTTTCTATGGAACACTCGCTCAAAGCGCTTAATTACTATCAGAGCACTCATGATTTAAGAGGAGAGGCCGATACGCTCAATAGCCTTGGAGCAGTTTACATGTTTCAAAAACAACATGAAAAGCGTTTAGAATGTAATCTGAAATGTTTAGAAATTAGACAACAACTTGGAAATGCAGATGACATCTCAGGTTCGATGAACAACATTGGTGAAACATATTTAGAAGCTGGCGATTATTCCTCCGCCAAGCAATGGTTCTATGATTGTATTTCTTTCCCTGGTTCAACAGCAGATTCTTTGGCTTGGGCTTATCACAATTTAGGAAAACTCTTCCTGATTGAGGGCAATTTTGCTGAATCTAGTGCTTCTTTTTTAAAGAGTTTAGATTTAGCTGATGCTATCAAATATGAAGTATTAATTACAGAAACATATCTTCAACTCGCACAATTAAACAAAGAAGAAGGTTTTAATCTGTCTGCCAAAGAATGGGCAAATAAAGCACTCGAATTAGCGCAAGTAACAGGTGCGAAAGAGGAACAAAAAAATGCGTTTTTTTTGTTATCGGAAGTAAAAGAAAAAGAAGGGTTATTTAACGAAGCATTAAATGATTTTAAGAACTATCATGCTTTATTTAGTGAAATTCACAACGAATCGAACATTCAACGATTGAAAGATTTAGAATTCCAATATCAATTAGAAAATATTAAGAAGGAAGCTGAAATTGAACGTTTAAAAACGGTTGATCTAAAATTGGCATACGATAAAATTGAGCAACAAAAGTCCTTGCTTGAATTGCGGAATAAAGAAATTGTGGAAAGTATTCGCTACGCACAGCGAATTCAACAAGCTGTTTTAAAAGAAGAACATCACGTCAGTGAACATTTGCCAGAACATTTTATATTCTACCGCCCCAAAGACATTGTTTCCGGAGATTTTTATTGGGCTCAGGAAAAAGAAGGTGTACTATACGTTGCAGCGGCTGATTGCACTGGACATGGAGTTCCTGGCGGATTTTTAACCATGCTTGGAATTGCCTTTTTGAATGAAATTATCAGTAAAAACGAAATTCAAACTCCTGCTCAAATACTGAATGAATTGAGAGCAAAGTTCATACATGAACTAGGACTTCAAGATTCTACCAATGATGGTATGGATATTACATTGGTGAGTCTGCGCTATGATGAACCCACAGATTCGAAAGAACTGATGTGGGCGGGTGCATATAATCCACTTTGGATTGTTAAAAATCAAGGCAAAAGTATAAATACCGATTTTACTCCAGCATTAACTATTGATCAATTGGGGTTTTATGAAGTGAAGCCTGATAAACAACCAATAGGAAAAAGTGATTATCAGGCTGACTTTACGAACCACACATTAAATTTAGAAAAGGGAGATATGCTCTACTTGTTCTCCGATGGTTACCAAGATCAATTTGGTGGTGATGCAGGTAAAAAATTGAAAAAATCGGGATTCAAAGAATTAATTTTATCCTTGGCAGAAAAATCGCTTGAAAATCAATTGAGTACAATGAATGACTTTTTTGATTCTTGGAAAGGTGATCATGAACAAGTGGATGATGTTTGTGTGATTGGAATAAAATTGTAATCTAAAACTTGAAGTGTTTCAACGCACATTTTTCTAAGAAAGACTTTTTAAATCGACTCTTTTTTTTCAGTGCTTTTTCACTTCCATTCTTTCATTATCTTTGAAGTGAAATCTAGAGACAATGACCCATTTTGAAAATACACTTGCTTTTGCGCAAGATTTAGATGCTAAGGATCCCCTAAAGTCGTTCAGAGACCAATTTCTTTTCCCCAGTTTTCACGAACAACCAGTTGTATACTTCACTGGAAATTCACTTGGATTACAACCTAAAAAAGCGTCCAAATATATTTTTGAAGAATTAGAAGATTGGGCGAAATATGGGGTAGAAGGGCATTTTCACGCACAACGACCTTGGTTTTCTTATCACGAAAATTTAACGAATTATATTGCGGAAGTGGTGGGGGCAAAGCCCATTGAAGTAGTGGTAACGCATTCACTTACTACAAATTTACACCTATTGATGGTGTCATTTTATCGTCCTAGTGGAAAACGAACAAAAATTTTGTGCGAAGCAAAAGCATTTCCGAGCGACCAATATACCCTAGAATCGCAAGTTAAATTTCATGGACTTGATCCTGCAACTCATCTGTTAGAAGTGTCTCCTCGAGAAGGTGAACAATTGATTCGTGAAGAGGATATTTTAGCTCAAATTGAAGCCTTGGGAGATGAATTGGCCTTGGTGATGATTGGTGGTGTTAATTACTACACCGGACAGTTATTCGACATGCAAAAAATTACTGCGGCAGGTCACGCAGTTGGCGCTATTGTGGGTTTTGATTTGGCGCATGCTGCCGGAAATATCAATCTTAAATTACACGAGTGGGATGTTGATTTTGCTGCTTGGTGTGGATACAAATATTTAAATTCTTCGCCAGGTGGTGTAAGTGGCATGTTTGTCAATGAACGTCATGCGAATAATCCATCCTTACCTCGTTTTGCAGGTTGGTGGGGACATAAAAAAGAAGTTCGCTTTAAAATGGAGCAAGGATTTCAACCCATGGAAGGCGCAGAAGGCTGGCAATTGAGTAATGCACCTGTTCTAGGAATGGCAGCACATCTCGCTTCGTTGGAATTGTTTCACGAAGCTGGTATGGAGCGAATTGGAGAAAAGCGCGATAAAATGACCGCATACCTTGAGTTCATTATCGACCAAGTATCAGAAAAGAATAAAGACCGTGTAACGTTTGAATTGATTACACCACGCGACAAGGCAAAGCGTGGGGCGCAATTATCGATCATGGCAGCAGGACAAGGAAAAGCATTGTTTGATGCAATGACCGGACTTGGAGTTGTGGCAGATTGGAGGGAGCCAAATGTTATTCGCATTGCACCAGCGCCATTGTACAATTCCTTCGAAGATTGTTTTAGATTTGGTCAATTGTTAGAACAAGCGATTCAGTAAGACAATCAAATTGAATACTTTTCAAATTATCACATGAAAGAAAATAAAGAGGTTATCATTATCGGAGCAGGATTAGTAGGTTCTCTCTGGGCGGTGTATATGTCAAAGGCAGGGTATAAAGTCACTATTTATGAACGCAGACCTGACATTCGAAAGGCAGAAATTTCAGCAGGAAAATCAATCAATTTAGCTTTGTCTGTTCGTGGATGGAAAGCCCTAGATGCCGTTGGTGTTGGAGATGAAATTCGAAAAATTGCCATCCCAATGCATGGTCGAATGATGCATGATTTAGAAGGAAATTTAACGTACCAAGCATACGGAAAGGAAGGTCAGGCAATTTACTCAGTTTCAAGAGGAGAAGTGAATTCCACCATGATGGATATTGCAGAGAATCATGGAAAAGCAACGATTCATTACAACCATGAGTGCATAAAAGTAGACTTAAAAGGTGGAATTGTGTACTTGAAGAATACAATTACAGGTGAAAGTCTTTCGGCGACAGCGGATGTTATTTTTGGTGCAGACGGCGCTTTTTCTGCTGTTCGGTACAGTTCTATGCAAAAAGTAGATCGCTTTCAATACAGTCAACATTTCGTTGCTGATGGCTATCGTGAAATTTTGCTGCCAGCAAACGCAGATGGTTCTTATAAAATGGATAAAAATGCACTTCATATTTGGCCGCGTGGTCGCTTTATGTTAATTGCATTAGCAAATGAAGACGGATCATTTACATGTACGCTATTCATGCCACACGAAGGCGACGAAAATTCTTTCGATCAACTAACAAGTAAAGAAGCTGTAACGCGATTTTTCAAAACCAAATTCCCTGATTTTTATGCAATGATGCCCGAAATCGCTGATCAATGGGAAACACATCCACTATCGGCTTTGGCAATTATTCGCTGCTATCCGTGGGCAATTGACAAAGTTGCTTTAATGGGCGATGCTGCACATGCCACCGTTCCATTTTATGGACAAGGGATGAATGCTGGCTTTGAAGATTGTACAGTATTGTCAGAATTAATGGACAAACACAAAGAAAATTGGTCGGCAATTTTTGAAGAATACAGCGAGGTAAGAAAAAAAGATGGTGACGCTTTGCAAGATCTTTCGTTGGACAATTATATCGAAATGCGCGATTTAGTGGGTGATCCAGACTTTTTATTGCGTAAAAAAATTGAAGCAAAATTCAGCAGATTATACCCTGAAAAGTGGATGCCTTTGTACTCGCAAGTTACTTTCAGCAACATTCCGTATCACGAAGCCTATCAACGAGGAAAGTACCAGGAATCGATCATGAAAGAGGTGATGACAGAAGAAGGAATTCATGAAAACTGGGACAATGAAGAAGTGATGGAACAGATGCTAGTGCTGTTGGACCAGAAGCAATTTGTACTTAGCTAATTTTGGAATTCAATTGTTTTGTTAACTTAGTACCTAATTGACGTTAATACGAGTATGATGAAATTGATGTTGTTTCTTTTGAGTTTTCTAGTGCTTTCAAATGCAGCACTGGCTCAAAAAAGTAGAAATTTTAATGGGAAAAGACGAAGCGACATGTTTGGTGGTGGTAGAGATTATCGCGATATCACAAAACATGGCTTACAAATTTCCTTAGGACCAATTTATACACTCACAAAGCCTAAAAACACAACTTATTCAGGGACAGATTTGGGTACCGGCCGACCGATGAATAGCATCATTGATCCAAGCGGAAAATTCGGTGCTTACATCAACGTTGGAATGGCGCATTATCGCTTAAAGGAATCTCGTTTTTGGGGAGCATTGGCGAAGAAAAATCCTGATGGTTTCTTTGGAAAACGTGTGAAAAGTAATCTTTTTCACCGCTTCGATTGGGGCTTAGGCTTTGCCTACATGGGAGGAAAGGAAACCACTACGCAAGAATATTTTTCACCAACCAACACGCTGGTTGCTACGCAGGAATATTCTAATCAGTTTGCGAATGGCTACTTAACGGGTAGATTTACTGCCGATCGTTTTACACAAATTGGTGATAATTGGCATTTGGAAACTGGTATTGGCGTTAATTTCAACTACAATATTCTGTCTGATGAAAAACAAGGCTATGTGGCAGATTTGCAGGCACCTTTGAAATTTCAGAAAGACTTTATGGCTCAAATTCATGGACATATTGGCTTCAATTACCGTGTTCGAAAAGGAGATTATTTAACCTTCGGATTTTACATTCCTGCGATGGGTGTCTACGAATGGAACAAAGCGAAACCAACAATTCAATGGTTTTCGAGCAATTATTACCCGCTTTCTTTTCAGTTTCAATGGATTCATCATTTTACAAAGCGACAAAAGGGCTGTAATACTCCTGGTTCTAGCGAAGATAAAAAGCGCAACGAGGAATACATGCAAAACAACTAAGACCATGAAAAAGATATTCCATTTAGGTGCATGCAGCACAAATGCCAGAATTCTGAAAGAAATTCAACCTGATGCAAGTGTAGAAATGCAAGATATCAAATTGCAAAATATTGACGCTGCAACCTTGGATTGGTTGAAAGAGAAAGTTGGATCTTATGAAGCCTTGTTTTCAAAAAAAGCAATGAAATACCGTGGAATGGGATTGCACCTTAAGACTTTGTCTGAAAACGATTATCGTCAATTGATGCTCGATGAATATACTTTTTTGAAACGTCCATTTATGATCAATGGCGAAGAGGTTTTTATCGGAAATACAAAAGCAGTTGTGGAAGGAGCAGTGCAATCGTTCCAGAAAAAATAGTCTAAACATTTGTGTTGAAGTCGAACCTTAAGGCGCACATTGCCCTTTTTCTTGTCAATGCTTTGTATGGTGCAGGGCACATTATTGCCAAGGGTGTCATGCCCGATTACCTTTCCCCCAATGTTTTTATTTTGCTTCGCGTTACCGGGGCCACAATTTTATTTTGGATCTTATACCTTTTGTTTTCCCGCGAAAAAATTGATCGAAAAGATGTTCTTTTGCTTGCCTTTTGCGGACTTTTTGGCGTAGCAATTAATCAATTGTTTTTCTTTAACGGCCTTAATCTTTCCTCTTCCGTCAATTCAGGAATTATCATGACGGTGAACCCAATTTTGGTAGTGATATTGTCCTTTTTCGTGCTCAAAGAAAAGCTCACAAGTTTCAAAATTTTTGGAATTCTGTTGGGTGCAACGGGTGCCATATTACTTACGCTTTCCTCGGGAAGGCATGGAAATTCTACTTTGTTGGGCGATACCTTTTTGTTCATCAATGCGCTTAGTTATGCAGTCTACCTCATCATTTCAAAACCTTTGATGAAGAAATATTCACCGCTAACGGTGGTCACGTATGTATTTACTTTCGGATTATTGTTTGTGTTGGTATTTCCATTAACAATTCAAGAATTAGGTGTCACAGATTTTAGTATAATCCCTGAAGCTGCGTGGTGGAAAATTGTGTACATTATTCTTGGAGTTACTTTCTTTACCTACCTTCTTACCATGTATGGCTTGAAATATTTGAGTGCCTCCATCTCTAGCTCCTACATCTTTTTCCAACCTGTTTTACTAATTCTGTTTATCTTTTTATTGAGTTTTTTCAATATTTCAGAAGATTACAGTCACACTATTACTGCTGATAAATTTATCTACATGGGGTTGATTTTTGGTGGGGTTTACCTCGTTTCAAAAAGCAAATAGGGTTTTGGTATTGCTTTCAAAATGGTTGAATTCAGACATTAACAGTATCTTTGTAAAAAAAGTATAGCTATGCTAATGTCAATGACAGGCTTCGGTAAAGCCTCAGGAACGTTTAACTCCAAGAAAATTTCCATCGAAATTCGTTCTTTGAACAGTAAATCCTTGGATTTAGGTGTTCGGATGGCACCTGCATACCGCGAATTGGAAGCTGAAATCAGAAAGGTAATCCTTCAGAAGTTGGAACGAGGAAAAGTAGATTTTAATTTGAATATTGACAGCACTGGCGACTCTAAATCGCAATCGATTAATAGAGATTTAGCAAAAGTGTACTACGATGATTTAAAAGCTACCGATGAATTATTGGGAAGTCAATCTAATGATTATTTGTCCCTAATTGTAAAAATGCCAGACATTTTTGTGAATGTTCGCGAAGAATTAGGTGATGATGAAAAACAGTGGGTTTTGGAGCTTGCAGCGTCGGCGTGCGATCATTTGAATCAATTTAGACGACAAGAAGGAATTGCTTTGGAAAAGGAGTTTACAGCACGTATCGAAGAAATTAGATCGCTATTGAATGAAGTACCAAAGTATGAAAACGAACGCATAGAAACCATTCGTGAGCGCATGCGTAAAGCCCTAGACGAAATTGATTCTTCTAAATTGGACAGCAATCGCTTTGAGCAGGAATTGATTTTCTACATCGAAAAATTAGATGTTTCCGAAGAGAAAATGCGCTTGGCAAATCATTTAGATTATTTCTTGAGTACGATGACTCAAGCCGATTCAGGGAAAAAATTAGGGTTTATTTCGCAAGAAATTGGTCGCGAAGTAAACACCCTCGGCAGCAAAAGTAATCACGCCGAAATGCAAAAATTGGTGGTGGAGATGAAAGATGGATTGGAGAAAATTAAAGAACAGATTTTGAATACCTTGTAATGAGTAGAGTCTCAAATAAAGATAAATGCATCATCTTTTCAGCGCCATCTGGAGCTGGAAAAACTACCATCGTTCATGCGCTGTTAGACAAGCCGGAATTAAAGTTAAAATTTTCCGTTTCCGCAGCAAGTAGAAGTCCAAGACCGAATGAAGTTGATGGAAAAGATTACCATTTTTTAAGTGTACCCCAGTTCAAGGAATTGATTGAAAAAGATGCCTTCGTTGAATGGGAAGAGGTGTACAAAGATAATTTATACGGCACCTTGAAATGGGAAGTGGAAGCGATTTGGAGGGAAGGATCTGCCGTTATTTTTGATGTGGATGTTGTGGGTGGTTTGAACTTGAAACGAATTTTTGGCGATCAAGCATTAGCTGTTTTTGTAGAACCACCCTCAGTTGAAGAATTGGAAAAACGTCTTCGCTATAGAAGTACTGAAACTGAGGAGAAAATTGCCATGCGCATGTTAAAGGCAAAGACGGAATTGAAAAGAAAGACGGAGTTTGATGTAGTGCTTCTGAACGATAATTTAGAAAAGAGTATTGAAAATGCACGTCAAATTGTTGCAGAATTTTTAGCGAAATAAGATGAAAGTCGGCTTATATTTTGGGACCTTTAATCCGATACATGTTGGTCATTTGATCATAGCAAATCACATGGCACAGCATCCCGATTTAGAACAAATTTGGTTGGTTGTTTCACCTCACAATCCACTGAAAGACAAAGCCACCCTGTTATCAGATTTTCATCGTAGAACCCTCGTTCAATTAGCGGTAGATGACAATCCAAAATTGCAAGTTTCCGACATTGAATTCCATCTCCCAAAGCCAAGCTATACTGTTACCACACTTGCGCACTTAAAAGAAAAATATCCCAAGCACGAATTTTCCTTAATTATGGGAGCAGATAACCTTCGCTCCTTGCACAAATGGTTCAACTATGAGCACATTTTGGAAAATTACAAGGTGTATGTGTATCCGCGCCTATTGACAGAGAACGAGTTGGAAAGTTTCTCTGCGAATGAAAATTTTGAGACAATCAGCCAACATCCCAACGTAGTGTATTGCAATGATGTTCCTGTAATGAAAATATCTTCGAGTTTTATTCGAAATGCTATTGCAGCAAAGCGAGATGTCAGCTATTTATTGACAGAACCAGTGCTAAAGTATGTTGATGAAATGGGCTTTTACAAATAGTCAGTAATTCTTTTTCTTTCTAATTATTCCCGTAATGTTTCTGGCGTAAATTGGGCGAATCGAATTTATACAAGTTATCATTCGCCGATTTGTCCAACTTAGCACAAATAGTTAAGCCCCACAGAACCAACTCCATACAGAAATCCTTGTCCCCATTGCTTAAATTACCAGCATACTCTTCAACAACGGATACCAATGGTTCCACACTCCTTAGACTTTCAAAGAATTCATCATCTGTATCGGTGTAATTCAGTTCGATAAAATTATTGTCGAACCAATTGATCAAATCTGTGTAAGGGGTTTTTACACCTTCTTTTTCTAATTTAGGAATACGTGGGAAAAGTTGTTCAAATAGTGTGATGATTGCTCTATCAATTAATAATTTTGCTACTTCATCAGCTCCTTCTTGCTCTCCCTCGTACACTAACTCAATTTTTCCAGTGATAGAAGGTATTATAGATGTGAAATCAACCAATCGAATAGTTGTAGTCTCAGATCCTGTTTCTATTAAACGCAGTTTTGCAGCTGCCATCAGATTTTCCATTGCGCTGATTGATAATCGTGCGCTAACACCACTTTTTGCATCTACGTATTCACTTTTTCGTGCTTCAAATGCAACTCCTTCTAACAAGTCTTTCGCAAGATTTGGAGTTTTAATAGCCACCTTATCGCTGTCAGAAATTCGTGCTTCTTGTTCGGTTATTTCTCTTGCTAACGCTATTGTTTTAGGATAATGTGTAAAAATTTGCGATCCAATTCGGTCTTTCAAAGGTGTTACGATACTTCCTCTATTGGTATAATCTTCCGGATTTGCAGTAAACACAAATTGAATATCGAGTGGCATTCTCAATTGAAAACCACGAATTTGAACATCACCTTCTTGTAAAATGTTAAACAAAGAAACTTGAATTCTAGCCTGTAAATCTGGTAATTCATTTAAGACGAAAATAGAACGATTGGCGCGTGGAATCATTCCATAATGCAACACTCGTTCATCTGAATACGGCAATTTCAATGTTGCAGCTTTAATTGGATCAATGTCACCAATTAAATCGGACACATTCACATCTGGTGTTGCCAATTTTTCAAAGAAACGATTCGAACGATGCACCCATTCAATTGGCGTGTTATCGCCATGTTCTGCAAGTAGATCGCGCGCATATTTTGAAATTGGATGAAAAGGACTATCGTTAATTTCAGAACCTTTTACGATGGGCATGTATTCATCCAACAAATCAACCATGCTTCGTGCAATTTTCGTTTTTGCTTGACCACGCAAGCCTAACAAATTAATGTGGTGACCAGCTAGGATTGCCTTTTTCAACTGAGGAACTACTGTGTCTTCATAACCCCACAATCCTTCAAAAACGGGTTGCTTAGCTTTGATTCGCGCAATTAAATTCGCTTGAATTTCCTGATTGATTGTTTTGTCAATATACCCAGTATCTTTCAATTCTTTAAATGTCATTTCCTTCTTCATCTCCACTTATATTTTTTTAATTCTGTTCTTTTCGTAATCTTCAAATATCATTTGTCCTAATCCCGAAAGTCCGGTTAAGAATGCTTTTCCTTTGTTTTGTGCGGTAAACATTTCTACAAACTGACGCAAATAGGGATCTTGTGCAATCATGAATGTCGTAATCGGAATTTTCAGTTTTCGTGCTTGAGCCGCCATATTGAGACATTTCGAAACGATATACTCATCCAATCCATTGCTGTTTTTGTAAAATTCACCTGAAGGCAATTGCACGCAACTTGGTTTTCCATCGGTGATCATAAAAATCTGTTTATTTGTATTGCGTTTGCGCCGTAAAATGTCCATGGCTAATTCCAATCCCGCGACTGTATTCGTATGAAACGGACCCACTTGTAAATAAGGTAGATCTTTCACTTTTATTGGCCAGGCTTCGTTGCCAAAAACAATGATGTCAATCGAATCCTTTGGGTATTTTCGATGAATCAACTCTACCAATGCCATAGCCACTTTTTTTGCAGGCGTAATGCGGTCTTCTCCGTACAAAATCATGGAGTGACTTATATCAATCATCAGCACAGTACTCATTTGCGCTTTGTGCTTCGTTTCCTCCACTACCAAATCATCTTCAGTCAGACGCAAATCAGCGATGCCATTATTTATTTGGGCATTTTTCAAGCTTTCGGTCATGTTCACTTGCGCCAAATCATCACCAAATTGAAAAGCTCTGTTTTCCCCATCTCGTTCATCACCAACACCAACTTTCGTAGTACGGTGATTTCCAGCTCCACTTTTCTTCAGTTTTCCAAAAATTTGATCTAAGGCATATTCACGCAAAGCAGCTTCTAATTTTGCTGTCAGGACATTCTTCCCTTTCCCTTTACCCGAATTTCCATCTTCTTGATCTATTTCTTCTTTGATATAACCTCTTTTCTTCAAATCTTCCTCGAAATCTTGAAGGGTGTATGCTTCGCTAAAAATGTTGTATTCTTGATCGAGGGAGTTCAACCAATCAAAAGCTTCTTCAATGTCGCCTGAAGTATGGGTGAGTAATTCTTTGAAAATGTCAAATACACGATCAAAGTGTTCTATTTCTTTAGGAACATGTTTACTGAATGTAAAACCTTTACCGAAATTGAAATCGATTCCTTCCATGTTATTTTTTTAAGCTCATCGAAAAGGTAAAATTCACCCTATCAGCTAATTTTCATTAAAAATATTCAATTTATGGATACACTATGAACAATTATAGCGCTAAAGGGAAAAATTTTTGAAGTTGAAAAGGAGTAGGGTGAGGTAATTTATCAATTGTATAAAATCTTCTATAGCTTTATTCAATATCTTTAAGCAATTCTAATTAAAAATATGGTCAAGAGAAATTTACTGTTATTGTTTTTGCTGCTTTATGCAGGGATGGGTATTTCTCAAAATGTGCAATTAATTGAGCGACTAAAAACAAAAGCAAAAGAAGTTCGGGGCATCAGTAAGGTAAATATTTTGAATGATTTAGTAGATGAAATTCTACAGCCAAAACCAAGCTCAGATAATTGTACGGCGGCTAAATCATACGCCGATGAGGCGGCAGAATTAGCGGAAAAACTAAATTATGATCTCGGAATGGCACGTTCATTTGAGCAAAATGCATTGATTTATAAAACCTTAGACAAGCCGGTACAATATCTAAAGTGGAAGCGTAAGGCTGAAAATGTTACAATTGGGCCTGCCATGAAAAAACAACAGGAAGAGTTGAATGATCAACGAGTAGAATTGGCAAAATTAGGAATCTTAATCGAACATCAGTCCTTAAAATTGCAGGAGCAAGATTCCGTTTTGTTAAATAAAGACGCTCTTCTATTTAGCACTGAAGAGAAAGTGGAACAGCTGAGTACCGAAAAGAAGTTGGTGCTATTAGAAAACACATTATTACAAAAGGAAAGCCGAATAAAAGAAATTGAAGTTGGGAAACAGGCTCTAAAAAGTCGCTTTTTAATAGCAATTATGAGCGTATTTCTTGTACTATCGGTCATCTTGTATTTCCTTTATCGCTCCAGAAATAGAATTGCTGGGGAGTTAGTGATTAAAAATACTGCGATTAAAAAAGAGCAGAAAAGATCGGATGAATTACTTTTGAATATTTTACCCCACGAGATCGCGAATGAATTAAAACGCACGGGTAAAGCTGAGCCAAAAAATCATCAATCGGTTTCTATAATGTTTACCGATTTTAAAGATTTCACACTCATTGCTGAGAAACTTAGTCCAAAGGAACTTGTGAGTGAAATTGACTATTGTTTTAGTGCGTTTGACGAGATTATTGCACATTATGGAATTGAAAAAATAAAGACCATTGGCGATGCCTACCTATGTGCTTATGGAATCAACAATGCTGAACAAAAAGATCATCGTGTGATTATTAAAGCAGCACAAGAAATTTTGACCTTCATGGACAAGTACCAGAAAGAAAAAGAAGCAATAGGTAAACAAGGATTTTCAATTCGCATTGGCATTCACACCGGACCAATTGTAGCGGGAGTGGTTGGCAAGCATAAATTTGCGTATGATATTTGGGGCGATGCTGTAAATACGGCGGCAAGAATGGAACAAAGTTCAGAAGCAGGAAAAATTAACATTTCAGCAGACACCTATTTATTGGTAAAAGATGATTTTACTTGTGAATATCGTGGGAAAGTCATGGCAAAAAACAAGGGTAAAGTAGATATGTACTTTGTGGAGGGTGGGGAATAGTTGAAGACGTTTTTTGAGGAAGGAGCACGTTTGTTGACTCCTCTAATACTGTGAATTGAAATAGATTAAAACCCCAATTTCAACCTTCTTTAGTGAGCATTCCTCTTCCTCTTGGTGCATCGGCTTTGTGCAATACTATGTCTGTATGGAGAAATTGGGCCGCAGCAGCTGAGTCCTTCACTTTTGAAGCGCTGCGTTTGATCATTTCTATTTCGAAAGCAGTTAAGACAGCTGCTCTTATTCCTTTCTCCTTCCAGTTTGATGATTCTTGGTAGATAGCTCGGGCCAGGGCCAGGGCATCTAATATGGCTTGATTTGCTCCTTGTCCTTTGAAAGGGCTCATTGGATGAGCCGCATCTCCAATTAGCGTTGCTGATGCTGCATTTGCTAATTGTTCAGGCTTGAGCATTTCACGATCATATACTGGATAACCAGAAATGGCTTTTTCATGTGTTGCTGCTAAAATTTGTGGAATTGGTTCATGCCATTGCGTTCTGCGGCAGGCTTCTTCTTTAAGTGCTTTTACTCCCATTGCACTTAGTTCTGAGGCTTCTTTTTCAGATATAGGGAAACTCAATTGCCACATCACAGATGTTGCATCAAATGGCATAATGTATATACGTGCATCGCCATTGGCGGTTTGAAACACAGTTTCTGAATCTAAGAGTGGGTGTTTGAAATCGTGAAGTGCTGCTAAAGGACAAATTCCTAAAATCACCATGCAATCTAGGTAGCGCAATGGTGCATCTTCATCCATTAAAAAGCGGCGAACGGAACTGCGAATACCGTCTGCACCAACAACTAGGTCTGCCTTAGCATGTTTAATTTGTCCGTCTACTTGAAAACTCAATTCAAGACCTCGCTCTGCGACTTCTTTAACATCTATCAATTGATGTCCCCAGTAAATGGAATTGTGTTTTCCAAGTTGTTCAAGGAGTTCCAGTCGTAATGATTGTCGTGCAATATGCACATTGGTACGTTTCGAAAATGGGTTTTCATCTGTCTGCAACCATTTTCGAATTCCCCATTCCCCAATTACGTTTCCATCTGTAGTATGAACTACATGTCTTTTAGAAACCAATCCGTTTTTAAGAGAAAAAAGTCCAAAACTTTGAATGGCTTTACTTGCTTGTTGCAATGTGAGACCATACCCTTGAGAACGCACATCAAAGCTTTTATCTCTTTCAAAAAGTGAAAAGGGTATGCCGCGGTGCAAACAAGCAACTGCTAATGCTACTCCTCCAATTCCGCCCCCAATAATGGCTACATGCGGAAATTTTTCGTGATCTGGAATTGGATGACTAAGTGCAGCAATTAACCCTGATCCTTTGCATTTTTCGCAGGGGAACAAGTTGCCTTTTGGACGAACTGGTGCAACACCATGCTTGTTCGTTTTTTCAAATTCTTCTACTGCAAGTTGGTATCGAAATCGTTCTTTCTTTGAGATTCTGCGGCTTTTTTTACCACGCCCCAAACATTCAGGGCAAGTGGTCCAACAAGAATCTTCATTTTCTACCGATTTCACTTGTTGAAGTTAGCCTTTAAATTGACATTTCAGGCACAACATCAGGCACCACTAATTCACCTTCTGTTTTTGAAATGATTTCTTCCACGCTTACGCCAGGTGCGCGCTCGAGTAGGTGAAACTTTCCGTCTCTAATTTCTAAGACAGCTAATTCAGTTACCACTCGTTTCACACACGCTACCCCTGTTAGCGGCAAGCTGCATTCCTTGAGCATTTTTGATTCGCCCGCTTTGTTGGAATGCATCATTGCAACAATAATATTGTCTGCTGAAGCTACCAAATCCATCGCTCCACCCATTCCTTTCACCATCTTTCCTGGGATTTTCCAATTGGCAATATCCCCATTTTGAGATACTTCCATAGCGCCAAGAACAGTCAATTGCACATGTTTACCGCGAATCATTCCAAAGGAAAAGGCAGAATCAAAAAAAGAAGCGCCTGGAAGTGTAGTAATAGTTTGTTTCCCAGCATTAATTAAATCAGCGTCCTCTTCTCCCTCAAAAGGAAAGGGACCCATTCCTAATACGCCATTTTCAGATTGAAATTCAACCTCAATGCCTTCGGGAATGTAGTTAGCCACCAAGGTGGGAATACCGATACCTAGGTTTACGTACCATCCATCTCTTAATTCCTGTGCAATTCGTTTTGCTATTCCTTCCTTATCCAGTGCCATCGTTGTAAATTTTTCTTTATTATATATTTACTTTCCTCACAGTTCGCTGTTCGATACGTTTTTCAAAGTGGTCTCCTTGAAAAATGCGTTGCACAAAAATGCCAGGTATATGAATGTTGTTGGGATCGAGTGTTCCAAGAGGAACTAATTCTTCAACTTCTGCAATCGTTATCTTTGCTGCACCTGCCATTGGTGCATTGAAATTTCTTGCTGTTCCTTTGAAAATTAAATTCCCAGCCGTATCTCCTTTCCACGCTTTCACGATAGCAAAATCGGCTTCAAATGCATGCTCTAGCACATACATTTTACCGCTGAATTCACGGGTTTCTTTTCCTTCGGCAACTTCAGTTCCAAAGCCTGCTGGCGTGTAAATTGCTGGAAATCCTTGTTGAGCGGCACGACATTTCTCTGCTAAAGTTCCTTGTGGTGTCAATTCCACTTCTAATTCTCCAGACAACATTTGTCGTTCGAATTCAGCGTTTTCACCAACGTATGAACTAATCATTTTTTTGACTTGTTTTCCTTGTAAAAGAAGACCTAAACCAAAATCATCGACTCCCGCATTGTTAGAAATGCAGGTCAAATTTTTGACGTCTAATTTCACCAATTGTGCGATTGAATTTTCTGGAATTCCACACAATCCAAAGCCTCCAACCATCAAGGTCATACCATCTTTAACTCCAAGAAGTGCTTCTTCTACGTTTTTTACTACTTTATTCATGCCGTGTTATACTCAAATTCCTAAATCTGGTTCCTCTTCTTCAGGCGGTGTAAAACCTTCGTTACCATTGCATTTCATGCGTTCTTCATCATAATTGTCTGGTTGCCTGAAATCACTTGTGGAAATCGCAATCACAGGATCTTTGTACACCTGCTGCATGTAGTAGCCATAAATAGGAAGGGCCATTCGCGCTCCTTGTCCCCAATCCATGGATCTAAAACGAACAGATCTATCTTCTGCTCCAACCCATACTCCAGTTACTAAATCAGGCGTTAATCCCATAAACCAACCATCAGAATTACTTTGAGTTGTTCCTGTTTTTCCTGCGGTTGGTGCTGTAACGCCTCCCCAACTTTGCCCACCACGCAAACTTCCACCTGTTCCTCCATTGATAACGCGTTTCATCATCAACAACGTTTCGTATGCTACTGTTTCATTGAGTACTTCTTTTGAGTAGCTGGAAGCACTATAAATAATGTTCCCATTTCTATCTTCGATACGAAGAATTGTGGTAGGACGGTTATAAATTCCATTGTTAGCAAAAATACTTTGCGCGGCCGTCATTTCGAATAGGGACAAATCGGTAATTCCTAAGCAAAGAGAAGGAACTTCATCTTCTGGACGAAGCGTAATATCCATGTCCTTCAATAATTTAGAAATGTTGCGTGGACCAGCATATCCTCCCATTTGCGACATCACACCAACGGTAATATTATTCATTGATTGTGCTAGTCCAGTTGAAGCTGAGACCGCAGCGGCCTCTGATCCACCTGCATTTTTTGGACACCATCTTCCATCAACTTCTCCACTTGCATTTTGTAAATCAACACAATAAGCTCTGTTTTCAAACATCGTACATGGTTTCACCGCACCCATTGCCATTGCCGTCGCATACACAAATGGTTTCATTGTCGACCCTACTTGTCGTTTTCCTTGGCGAACGTGATCAAATGCGAAATGTTCAAAATTGGCACCACCTACCCATGCTTTTACGAAACCAGTACTGGGCTCAATGGAAACAAGTCCTGCATGCAAGTATGATTTGTAGTATCGAATGGAATCATTTGGAGTCATGATCGTATCACGAGCACCATCCCACGAAAATATGCTCATCGGAACTTCAGTGTTGAAATTCTTCGCAATTTCCCCTTCACTTAGGCCCAGTGCACTTAACTTTTGATAGCGCAACGACACTTTTCGAGCAGAACGCATGATACTTTCTACTTGTTCTTGGTTAATTTGATTCGTAAAAGGCCAATTTTTCAAGCCCTTGTTTTGGCGATTAAATGCAGGTTGAAGATTGTCTTTCAAGTGACGTTCAACGCCTTCTTCCGCATATTTTTGAAGATTGACATCGATCGTAGTATAAATTTTTAAACCATCAGAATAGATGTCGAATGGCATTCCATCGGAACGAGTGTGTTTCCAAGAGCCATCTTCATTTTTTTGCAAAAGCACATTGGTAATTTCTTTACGCAGCGACTCTCTAAAATAAGGTGCCATTCCTTGCTTGTGATCCACCAATTGATAATCAACTTTGATGGGTTTTGTTTTTAATTTATCGTATTCTTCTTGTGTTATCTTTACGCGAAGCCCTTCATTTTCGGCCTTGCTATTTTTTAACCATTGCATCAATACTTGATTTCTGCGTTCCACCATTCGAAGAGAATCTTGTGCTCTACGCTCTAAGATTTCAGTTTTCGTAATGGCTTCTGGAGCAACACCTTTATTGATGGCTAAAATTCGACGATAGTTTTTTACTTTGTATGCGTAAGGATTGAACAATGAAGGGTTTTTACACATCCCTACTAAAATTGCCGCTTCATCTTTAGTTAAGTCAATCGGTTTCTTATTGAAGTAAACTTTAGCCGCATTTTCAATTCCAACAGCATTGTACAAGAAGTCAAACTGATTCAAATACATCGTAATAATTTCTTCCTTGGTGTATCTTTTTTCAAGTCGGGTTGCAATGATATTTTCACAGGCTTTTTCATTGATACGTTTCATCATTCTCCCAATCTTTCCTGTTGAACCTGAAGATACTTCTTCGCCACTTAAGCGTGCCATTTGTTCACGATCACGTTGTTGTAATGTGAACAATAATTTTGCTAGCTGTTGAGAAATTGTAGATGCACCACCAGCGCTTCCGGCTTTAAAAACCGCACGACCCAAGGCTCTAAAATCTACTCCTGAATGCTCTTTGAATCGTTCATCTTCAGTGGAGATCAAAGCGTCTGTAACAAATGGAGAAATTTCTTTGTATTCGACACTGGTGCGATTTACACGCCAGTAATGACCCAATTCCGATTCACCATCTTCGGCATACACCACAGAAGCTAATAATTCTGGTGGATTATCTAGCATTTCCATCGGTGGCAAATTGGACTCCGGTTGCAATAGGATTAATCCTGTGATAAAAACAAAAGGAAAAGCAGCAAACGACCAGAAAGCAATCGTTAGACGCTTTTTAGTTTGATCTGAAAATTCATTTTTTTGAGCCATAATAGATGTAATCTAAGTAAAATTAACACAAAATCATTGAAAAACATCCTTTCGCTGACTATCCAATTTTAAAAGGATAAACATCATCATACAAAAGGACATCATTGATGAACCACCACTGCTGAAAAACGGCAAGGGAATTCCAATAACTGGAGCAAAGCCAATGTTCATTCCCACGTTAACAGCAAAGTGGTAAAAGAGAATCATAGCGACACTGTAGGCATATACACGATTGAATACAGCACGCTGTCGCTCGGCAATTTGAAGAGTGCGGATGAGAAGAAACATGTAAAGTCCTACGAATAAAGCAACACCTAAAAATCCCCACTCTTCAGCAAAAGGACAAAAAATGAAATCGGTTTCACTTTCAGGAACGTGATTGCTTTCCACGCTCGATACGGATGCTTTCATGTATCCTTTTCCTACCAATCCTCCTGAACCCACCGCTGCCATTGCACGATTTCGGTTGTAATCTTCACCATCAGGATCTTCTTTCAAGCCCAAAACCAATTCGATGCGCTGTTTCTGGTGAGGGGCGAGTCCTTGAAAGCCTTTGTCTACAACAAATGCTAGACCAGCACTTAAAATAAATCCAAGGATTACAATAAGGTTAATTCTTCGACGATCGCGACGCGTAGAAATTCTTCTCAGGAACACATACGCTACCAAGAACAGTAGCACAAGAGTGATGACAACACCATAAATTCCGGGCACTTTGGTATTCAGGAAAAATAAATCGAACTCATTATTACTGAGAAGAAGTGTTACAATACTGAGGAATACTACTACGAATAGGATGGGAATAAAGTGACTTCCAACCCAAGTTTCTTTAAATTTTACCCCAGGAATGAGATTAATCAAGCGTAAAATAATCGGATCGAACGTGATTCCTTCGCGATACATAACAAATAGAAATGAAGTAAAAACCACAAAAGTTCCCGCATCTGGTTGTAACAAAATCAATCCCATTGGGACAATAATGATAGTGATGGCGATGAGGACCGTTCGAATATTTTGTTGTTTTATGTTTAAAGAAGAAATAAATCGGGCTAATAAAATAGCAGTACCAATTTTTGCAAATTCTGCTGGTTGAATACCAAATGGTCCGATGCCTAGCCAAGCACGCGCTCCATTCACTGGCGGCATTCCCAGTACAATAATCAATAAAATAATGGTTGAAATGTAGATGGGGACGGCAAATTTGCGGTAAATTTCAGCATCAATCAAAAAGACAATCAATCCAAGGAACAGTGAAATGCCAATCCACATCATTTGTTTCCCATATTTCTGCGAAAAGTCAAAAATATTGGGATGCAACTCATTGAAGGCGACAGAGTAGACGGTCGACATCCCCATAATCAATAAAATCATGAAGACGATGAACAAGGCCCAATCAATATTTCCTATCAACGATTGTTGCTGTCTCATTTGTTTAAAAAGTTAGCGTCTAAAATGGTTTTTTCTCGTTCAACTTCCGTTATTTTTCCTGTCAAGTATTTTTCAATCATCAATCCTGCGGTAGGACAAGCCCACAATCCACCACCACCTTTGGCATTTTCTATGAACACTGCAATTGCAATTTTTGGTTTGTCAATCGGCGCAAAAGCAATGAATACCGAGTGGTCATCTCCATGCGAATTTTGCACTGTTCCTGTTTTTCCGCCAATTGTGATTTCTTTTAATCTGCAGCGACGCCCAGTTCCTCCCGGTTCATACACTACTCGTCTCATTCCCTCAACAACAACATCGTAATGTTTTTTATCGATGTTTGATTCATGCTTTTCCTTGTAAATATCAAGAGGCCCTTTTTTTCCAATGGATTTCACAAAGTGGGGGGTAATATACCATCCTCGATTTGCTATCACTGCGGCAACATTTGCCATTTGAAGTGGGGTCATCAAAACCTCCCCTTGTCCGATAGAAATAGAACGAATGGTAGAAAATGCCCAGCGATGATATCCATACCATTTGTCGTAGAACTTCGAGTCGGGAATCAATCCTGCTTTTACTCCTGTGATATCTGTTGCTAATTTTTGCCCTAATCCAAAGCGATGCATGTATTCCGCCCAAATATTTAAGCCAATTTCAGCATCTTCAAACACGCTTTTCTTCTTACCTTGTTGTAAAATTTTCCTCGTTACAGCATAAAAGTAAGGATTACAGGAGTGTTTGATTCCATCCATTAGATTCCCAGCAGAAGCATGATCGTGGCAGCCCACGACACTTTTGTTGCAAGCTGCTCCAAATTCTGGAGTTATGACACCCTCTTGCAAACCAATCAATGAGTTTAGCAATTTGAAGATAGATCCCGGTGCATACATAGAGGCTAATGGTCGAGGAAGTAAGGGCTTATTCTTGTCGGTAACCAAACTCGGATAATTGGCAGCAATATTTCGTTTCCCAATAAGAAGGTTAGGGTCATACATTGGTGCAGAAATCATGGCCAAAATTTCACCTGATTCGGGCTCAATAGCAACAATACAACCACGTTTGTTTTTCATTAACTTTTCGCCATACTCTTGCAACAGGATGTCGACGCCTAATTTTAGCATTGGTCCTTGTACAGCTGCAGTGTCATATTTTCCATTGGCATACGGCTCGATGGCGTTATTGAGGGCAGAAGTAACAATGTATTTAATTCCTTTTGTGCCACGAAGTTCTTTTTCATAAAAACGCTCCAATCCTGCTTTTCCTATATTACTTCCAGGTCGGTAAAAGTGCGTACTATCCTTATCAATTTCATTGGGATTTACCTCCGCCAAATAGCCTAAAATATTTGCTCCAATCGGGTAAGGGTAATTCCGCATGCTGGTAACTTCTTCATAAAATCCGGGGAAATTTTCAAGGTGCGGTGCAATTTTTGAAATTTCATTGAGCGTTAACTCCTTCAGAAAAGGATAGGCCCTAATTTTTTGGTAATTTGGTGTTTTTTTACCGGTGCTTTTATTGCGGTAAACCCCTTCTCCTTCTACAATTTCCTTGAATCGAGCTCTGACTTCTTCTCTTGTCCAGCCAATTAATTTTGCAAAAGCGGCAGTGTCTAAATTTTTGATGTTTTTTTCCACCATCATCAAGTTGAAGTAGGTGGAATTAGCGACAATTTTTCGCCCGTTTCTGTCAATGATAGCTCCTCGTGGGGGGATAATTTCTCTTCTTTTTTCAGCAATCTCTCCTGCTCTAATGGTCCAAGAATCATCAATTACCTGCATGTAAAATAAGCGGACGGTATAGATGACACCAACAACGATGATGAAAATGTAGATTACATACTTTTTGATGTCATTGTTCATTGCCTATTTATTTTTTCGAATGAACAACATTTGGAGCAATAGACAAAACACCAAGGAAATTGCAAAGCTTAGAATGGTCTTTTGCAGTACGAACAAGAGCGCATCCAAGCGAAACATTTCGATGAGGAAAAACCAAAAGTGGTGAATGACTAATAAAATTCCGAAGGTAGAGAAAAACCAAGCCCCTCCCATATCATAAATAGTTCCTTCTTTCAATGGATCGTAACCATCTCTGGGCGCAAATGCTTTAAAGATAATGGGTCGAAAATAGGCCATCATCACTAGGGCAGAAGTATGCAAACCGTAGGTATTGGAAATGGAATCAATTAATAGTCCCATTGCAAACGAAATCAGCAGTATTAAGGAAACGGAAAGTTCAAATGGTAATAAAAATAAAAAAATGGGATACACCATAATTTGGATTCCCCACCCAATTTCCAATTGATTAAGTACCATTGTTTGAAACAACAACAGAAATACAAAACGGATGCTATGACGAAGAATCAAATTCATTTTACAGGATCGATTGGAATTTGGGCTTCTAATTTTTCTTGTTCCTCAATGAATAAATTTCGAACGATGTACACATTTTGTAATTTTCTGTAGTCTTCTGAGAACAGTACATTCACATCCCAAACCGCTTTTCCTTCAATGGACTTTAATTCCTTCACCTTTCCCACCAAAAGTCCACGAGGGAAAATTCCCGATCCACCTTGGGTGACTACACGCGACCATTTTTTGATTTTCATGTCGTTTGAAATACCGGAAATTTGTCCGTAGCGAGGATTTCTACCATCCCATTTCATCAATCCAGAGAGTCCAGATTTTTCAATGATCACATCCACATTAATATTCGAAGTTAGCATAGATTTCACAACGCAAAAATGCTTACTTACATTGTGTACAACACCCACAATTCCTTTATCGGAAATTACACCCATGTCTCGTTTGATACCTTGGGTGCTGCCAATATTTAAGGTAAAGTAGTTGTTGGCGCGTGTATAACTTGCGTTGATAATGGTTGCGGGAATGTATTCGTATTGTTGTTTAAATAGTGTGTCGTTTATTTTTACAAGTCCATTTTCAAGACGCGTAAAACTTTGAGGCATTTTCATGCGTAGTTCAATATTCTCTCTTTGTAGTTTAAGATTTGAATTACTGAGATTGAAATGCTTGGTGACATCGTTTTGTACACTAAGAATTTTTCCGTTAATAGTTGATGCTGTTGTAAAGTATTGAGAACGAGGAAATTCTAAATAGGAAAAAAAAGTGTAAAGCGCAAAAATTTGCATTCCAGCAAACAGCAGAAAAACCCTAAACCGGCGAAAAAAGACGATTAAATTGCGCATAGTGCAAATATAACAAAGTCCTACTGCATAGGAGCGCTAGACGAGAAAACTTTGAAGAAATTAATCCCTAATGAGGAACTGGAATTTGTCAATGTTTTTTAGTGCGATACTTGTTCCACGTGCTACTGCTCTCAACGGATCTTCGGCGATGTGCACCGGTAATTTTGTTTTTGCACTAATTCGTTTGTCAAGTCCACGCAGCATTGAACCACCACCTGCTAGATAGATTCCCGTTTTATAGATATCTGCAGAAAGTTCTGGTGGTGTTAACTCCAATGCACTTAAAATGGCTTCTTCAATCTTAGAAATTGTTTTGTCCAACGCATTTGCTACTTCAGAGTAAGAAACAATAATTTCTTTTGGAATCCCAGTCATCAAATCACGACCTCGAACTGCGAAGTCGGGTGGTGGATTGTCTAATTCTGGCAAGGCAGCACCAACTTCAATTTTGATTTGCTCTGCGGTACGCTCTCCGACCAAAATATTGTGTTGACGACGCATGTATTCTTCAATATCACTTGTGAAATCATCTCCAGCAATACGAATTGATTTATCACACACAATCCCCCCTAAGGCAATCACTGCAATTTCAGATGTGCCACCTCCGATATCAATGATCATATTGCCCATTGGTTCTTCAACGTCAATTCCGATACCGATTGCAGCTGCCATTGGTTCGTGAATTAAGTACACTTCTTTTGCTCCAGCATGTTCAGCAGAATCGCGTACAGCACGTTTTTCTACTTCTGTAATTCCCGATGGAATACAAATTACCATTTTTAATGTTGGACGAAACAAGCTTTTTCCAGGATTGATCATTTTGATCATTCCGCGAATCATTTGCTCGGCACTTTGGAAATCTGCAATTACGCCATCTTTCAAGGGGCGAATCGTTTCAATTAACTTATGTGTTTTTCCGTGCATTTGTTGCGCTCGTTTTCCTATGGCAACAATTTTTCCAGTTTGTATATCTCTGGCTACGATAGATGGCTCGTCTACTACAACTTTATCATTCATGATGATAAGTGTGTTTGCAGTACCAAGGTCTATAGCAATTTCTTGAGTTAAGAAGCTAAATAATCCCATCTTCTTGTATAATTAGTGTTGAGAGACTTAATGTTATAAATATAATCTGTAAAATTCGTCATTTTCTTTGATATTTCGACGAACCAAGCTATTTTAATGTTTAAAATGTCGATTTCCTGTTTTTACCATGGTCATTTGGTTCGCATTGCAGTAATCAATCGACTCTTGATCTTTGATAGAGCCACCGGGTTGCACTACTGCGTGAATTCCAGCATCATGAGCAATTTCAACGCAATCAGGGAATGGAAAAAAAGCATCTGATGCCATTACTGCTCCATTTAAATCGAAATTAAATGATTGTGCTTTGTGAATGGCTTGACGCAATGCATCAACGCGCGATGTTTGTCCAGTACCACTCGCCAGCAATTGGTTATTTTTTGCTAAAACAATGGTATTTGATTTCGTGTGTTTTACAATTTTATTTGCAAAAATTAGATCTTCAATTTCACTTGCAGTAGGTGCCAAGGTAGTGATCGTTTCTAAATCGCCAGAGGATTCTGTTTTCGAATCTTTTTCTTGTAGAAGAACTCCATTCAAAATTGTTCTGAACTGGTTGCCTAAGAGAGCTACGTTCTTTTGTTTCAGGATGATTCGATTTTTTTTCGACATCAAAACGGTTAAAGCAGCTGCCTCATATTCCGGAGCAATAATTACTTCACAAAAGAGGTCATTAATAATTTCTGCAGTCGCTACATCAATGGCACGATTAGCAATTAAAATTCCACCAAACGCCGAAACTGGATCACCTGCTAATGCAGCAACATACGCTTCTTTAATACTTGGTCTACTTGCTATTCCACAGGCATTGTTGTGTTTCAAAATTGCAAAGGTTGGAGCATCATTTTTGAATTCTGACATTAAGTTAACGGCAGCATCTACATCCAATAAATTATTGTAAGACAGTTCCTTACCATTTAATTTATCAAACATTTCGTCCATGTCACCAAAGAAAACACCTTTTTGATGTGGGTTTTCACCATACCTCAATACTTGCGCATTTTGAACGCTGTGCTTGAATACATTCAATTCTCCCTTGTTAAAGTAAGCATGAATCATTGTATCGTAATGCGAAGAAACATTGAACGCTTCTGTTGCAAACGCTTCTCGTTGTTCAATTGTTGTTGCACCATTTTGACTTTCCAAGGCCTCCAACAACGGCGCATATGATTGTTGAGATGGAACAATAACTACATCATTGTAATTTTTGGCTGCCGCTCTAATCAACGAAATTCCGCCGATGTCAATTTTCTCGATGATTGCTTCATGACTTGCTCCTGATGCTAATGTGGCCTCAAAAGGGTATAAATCAACAATCACCAAATCAATTTCTGGAATGTCAAATTCCGCTATTTGTGCTTGATCTTCGGCCAATGATCGACGGTTTAAAATACCACCAAATACTTTAGGATGAAGGGTTTTTACTCGTCCTCCTAAAATGGAAGGGTACGAAGTTAAATCCTCCACTCGTACTACAGAAACACCCAAACTTTCAATAAATTCTTGGGTTCCACCAGTTGAATAGATGGTTACATTGTTACGATTTAATTCTTTTACAATGGCTTCTAAACCATTTTTATCGTAAACAGAAATGAGGGCAGAGTTGATTTTTTTTAACGTAGACATATCGATTTTCAAAGTGCAAAACTAGGTATTTTTTATGGCATATTTTCACATCATTTCACAATAAAAAACACAAAAAAAGGTCGCCCAATTTCTTAGGCGACCTATACTAGTAGTCAGGGTTTAAAACTTACATCTTCGAAATTCGCTGTGTGAGCTCGTTTCCGTTTGATTTTAATTTTACTTGGTACATTCCATTTGCGAATGAACTCATGTCAATAGTTACACTACTATTTGACTCTTTCACAATAGTTTTCAATAGTTTTCCAGACAAATCGTATAATTCGATTTGAATGTTTGTCGCTTCAACTGCAGACAGATCAATATTCAACAAGTTGTTTGTTGGGTTAGGAAAAATGACAACTCCTTCGAAAAGATTATTTTCTGAAATACCAGCAGTACTTGCTGTTATGTTTACGTTGTAATCTTCCACTTCTCCGTACGTTGCTGATCCACAAGGGTTAATTGCTCCCTCTCCTACATCTGTTCCAGAGTAGTGAAGACGAACTCTCATTTTTACTGTTCCAGTTACAGCTGATGCAGGTACAGTGAAGTTAAATGAATTTTGGAATGCACTAGCAGTGGCAGTTGAAATTCCAATTTGCTCATTTGCATCAAGAAAATCATCATCATCGTTATAATCAATCCAAACACCCAGTTGGTCATCTACATAGGCAGTGTTAGCAGAGCCAACAATAGCAGTTCCAATTGTAATTGTTTGCGCTGAACCTTTTTGCATTGTTACTGTTTGACTATAACTTGTATAGTTAGTACATGTTGTTGTGTTGTTGATCGTTCCAACAGTTACATTGCTAATGAATTCATCACACGTCGTTGTAGTTGCAGTACAGGGCCCCGAAGCAGCAGCTGCTACAATAATGTAATTGGTTTTTATTTCTTGGTCAGACCCAATACCATTTGTTGCGGTCAATGTGATTGTATATTGTCCAATCGTGTTGAATGTAATTTGTGGATTTTGAGAAGTGGCAGTTGTACCTCCAGCGAAAGCCCAGCCAGTTGCCGGACTTACTGCCCACGCCCATGAAGTTGGAGTTCCGCTAGAAAGATCAGTAAATGTTACTGTTGTACCTGGCGTTACATTTGTTTGGTTAGCCACAAAATTTGCTACAGGCGCGGCAGGTGCAGAACATGGATCGGCCGAACCAACCATGTTCAAAGTGCCGGTATTCGCAGGATCTAAAAACGGTTTTAATTGCTCATTCGTTGGTGTTCCATTCGAAGTCCAGTGAAACGACATTTTTCCGTAGACATCTGGAGATGTTAAAGCAGTGCAGAAAGAGCTTCCTCCAGTTAAGGTTCCAACTATTAAACCTGAATTATTGAAGAGAGGTGATCCAGAAGAACCTCCTTCCGTTACGCCATGTCCGTTTGCGTTCGCTGACCATTGCATTTGCCAATGCGTTCCTGATACACTCCCACCCCATGAGGTACTAGATGTTGTTCCTGTAAAAGTGGATATTTTCTTAATATCGCCAGCCGGGTGATGAATGCCAACTCCGCCAGTTGTTGCAGTAGCACTTGCATTCCAGCCATTCCAGTAGGCATTGAAATTTGTAGATTTTAATGTCGTTATAGTAGTTGCTTGATTCGCCAATGTGCCTAATTGCACTAAAAGAAAGTCAGAGCCAGTATCTCCACCATTGTCATTTGAATTGGCTAATTTCACACAGCCTGTAATGAAGTTGTCGTCCAATGTCCCAGCCGTTGAAGGGTTGGTACATGCAGCAGCTTCATATTTAAAATAGAATCTCCACTGATTGAAGTTATTTGTTGTTGAGTTGACACCACAGTGCATTGCTGTCAAAAACAATGGTTTGCAATCTTGTGCAAGATTGTTCACCAAAGATCCTGTACACCACCCTTGTGCTGCACCTTCTACCACTAAGATACGTGCAACTCCTCGCTTTTCTTCTTGCCAATTGTCACCAACAGGGGTACAGTTGACATTCACTTCACATGATTCAGATTCATTGATTTTATTTGCTGCTGGATTTCCAGTGGAGCGGTAACAGTACATTACGCGATCCATTAAAATCTCAGATGCTTGAGCTCCAACTGGTTCGGTTAATGTTAAGGTCAACTCATCTCCAAAACACAATGCTGCGTGCTGCATTCCGTGTTCCAACACGTCGGCTTTAGTAAATGTGGTATGTACTAAAACGCCTTTTTTGTCAGCAATATTGAATGTAGTATTATCATAAATTTTAAATACATCGAACAAAAAGCTCAATGCTTCAGCACCAGGAGCTTTAACAGTTACTTGCCATTGGCGATCACCATTTGGAAGCGTTGTCCATAAACCATTGTTTTGTGGAGTGACATTGCTGTACATCGCTACACCAATTCGATATAAGACACCGTCTTTTTCACGTTGTGCATCTTCTGCTGCTAGCTGAGTACGATCTGGTGCTTCAAAGGCCAATACAGGCGTATTTTTGTTGGGTTGCAAGGAACTTATAGCTCCTTTTTGTTTAATTGTAAGCTCTTGGGAATGAGAAATAAGGAGAATACCAAAAGCAACAATACTGAGTAAAGTTTTTTTCATTGATCTAATTTTTAGCAATTATTAGTTTAAGCAAATGTATAACTTTACAGTTAAAATTTCACAAAATGCAAACAATTTGTTTAGTTGAAGATGAACTCAGTATCAGCGAGATGGTCAAAATGAACTTAGAATTGGAGGGCTTTGACGTGAAATGCTATGCGGATGGGGAAGTAGCTATCAAAAACATCTCCAACATTATCGAAGCAGATTTGGTTATTTTGGACGTGATGCTTCCCAAGGTAAGTGGTTTGGATATTTGTGATGCCATTCGTTTGAAAAGCAATGTGCCAATTTTATTTTTATCATCGAAGGGAACGACAAGCGATAAAATTGCGGGACTTAAAAAAGGAGCGAATGATTATTTAGCAAAACCTTTTGAGCTGGAAGAGCTGTTATTGCGCGTATTTTCTTTGCTACAAAGAACTGCAAATACTGAACAAAAAGAGTTGGCAATTGGTAATAGAACGGTCGACTTTGATACGTTCGAGGTCAAATCATCTGATGGAGATTCCATCCTTGTGCTTTCAAAGCGAGAAATTGATTTGCTGAAATTGTTCAATGCACGACCGGGTAAAGTGATCTCTAGAGATGAAATTTTAGACTTAATCTGGGGAAAGGAAAGCTATCCAACATCACGCACCATCGACAATTATATTTTGTCTTTTCGGAAGATATTTGAACTAGACGCCAAAAATCCACGGTATTTTCACTCCATTCGCTCGGTTGGCTATAAGTTTAACAAGGAGTAAATAGGCATTATTGTTATTTTTGTACCAATGGAATTATTGAAAGAAGAAAAGCAACTGCGATATGACGCTGCTTATTTAAGAATGGCAAGTGAATGGTCGAAGTTGTCGCATTGTAAACGCAAGCAAGTGGGGGCATTGATCGTAAAAGAGAACATGGTAATTTCTGACGGCTACAATGGTGCTCCATCGGGGTTCGATAATTGCTGTGAGGACAACAATGGAATTACACAGTGGTTTGTATTGCATGCCGAAGCAAACGCCATATTAAAAGTGGCAAAATCCACCAATAATTGTAAAGACGCGACTTTATACCTTACACTTTCTCCTTGCAGGGAGTGCAGTAAATTAGTTGTTCAGGCAGGTATCACCCGAGTAGTGTATATCAATGCATATAAGGATACGTCAGGAATCGACTTTCTTGATCGTGCAGGAATTGAAACAGTTCAAATAGAAAATATTGACAATGAATAGTCCAAGATCATACTGGTATCCAATTGTTCTCTCTGGTGTATTAATCGCTGGTTTGTTGATTGGAAATGTGCTTTCGAGCAGAAGAACGGATTTCGAAGCAAGTTATAGCAATAGCAAGTATTCTAAATTGCAAGATATCTTGTCAATTCTCGATCAAAAATATGTCGACTCTGTCAACAGCGATAAATTGTTCGAAGAAACAATAGGCGACATGCTCCATAAGTTGGATCCACACAGTAATTATATTCCAGCGAGAGACTTAGCGCTTATCAATGAAAGTATTGAAGGACAATTTGGTGGAATTGGCGTGCGATTTTTAGTGCTACGTGATACCATTTGCGTTACCAATGTCATTGAAAATTCTCCATCTGCAGCTGCAGGATTGAAAGCAGGTGATAAAATTATCTTGGTAGATAGCAAGAAAGTGGCAGGAGTAAAAATTTCCACGGAGGATGTTATGAAAAAATTAAAAGGAAAGCCGAACTCTATTGTGAAGGTGGAACTTTTGCGCGATAAAACTAAATTAACAAAGAACATTCAACGTGGGTTGATTCCCATCGAATCGGTAGATGCAAGTTACATGATCGATAAAGAAACAGGTTTTATTCACATCAGCGAATTTTCAATGACGACAACCCTTGAATTTATTGAAGCGGCAAATGACTTGAAATCAAAGGGGATGAAAAAATTGGTACTCGATCTTCGAAACAATGGCGGTGGTGTTTTGAAAGCCGCAATCGACATTGCCGATGAATTTTTGGAAGCTGGTAATCCTATTGTTTCTACAAAAGGGGTGCATACTGCTTCAGAAACATATGAAGCAACTTCGCGAGGAGATTTGCATAAAATTAAATTAGTGGTGATGATCAATTCCTATTCTGCTTCGGCAAGTGAAATTGTTGCAGGTGCCATTCAGGACAATGATCGTGGAATTATTGTAGGTCGCCGTTCCTTTGGAAAAGGCTTAGTGCAAGAAGATGTGCGCTTGCGAGATGGGAGTGATTTGCGTTTAACGATTGCACGCTACTACACACCATCTGGACGAAGTATTCAAAAATCATATAAAGAAGGGTACGAAGATTACTACCAAGATCAAATGAATCGCTATGAAAGTGGAGAATTGTACAAACAAGATACTTCGTTGATGGTTGATTCACTTAAATTTAAGACAAAAAATGGACGTATTGTCTATGGTGGCGGTGGAATTATGCCAGATGTGTTTGTTCCATTTGACTCCCTTGGCAACAGTTGGTATTACACCGATTTACGACTTTCACCAGCGTTCGGAGCCTTTGCTTTTGATTATTTGCAAGGAAAGAGAAACACATGGAAGTCATTGGCCGATTTTAGCAAAAATTTCAAAGTGGATGAGGCACTTTTTCAACGATTTGTGAATTTTGCTGAAAAGGAGATGAAAGTAAAACGTGATTTGGGTGATTTGAAAACGAGTAGAAAGTTGATTGAACGAAGTATCAAAAATGAAATAGCACGCTCCATTTGGTTGGAAGAAGGCTATTTTCAAATCATGAATCAATCCGACAATGAAGTGCTTCGCGCGCTAAAAGCGTTTAAGTGATGAGTGAAAAATCGATTGTATTCGATCAATGGATTCAACAACATCCAGGACTCAACAACTTGATGCATGGAAAAGTTCCTTCGAGTATTTTCGAAGATGCCTTTCGTTGGAAAGAGCACACCTTGTTCTCTGATTTTTCAATGTACCTTGCTTCTTTTCAAGGAGCCATTTATGGCTCTTTTTCATCATTAGAAGACGAAAACCAATTGGCAATGGTCGTCAGTTATTTTCAACTTTTCACATCCGATGCACAGCAATTTTTAGAGCAGAAACTAACGCAAAAATGGTTCGATAAACTCCAAAATAAATTAATTGTTGCGAAAAGTTCTGCATCTGAAACAGCATTATTGGAAATTACAGACAGCATCTGCAACGACGATTCTATCACCTTAATTAATAATATTTCTCGAAAATCATATCCGCTAAAAATTCAGTACCTCGATGCTGTTTTGTCTTTTATTCATCATCCTAGTTGCACAGCACGATTGGCCTACCGATTGATAAAGCAACTGAAAAAGTTGGACATAAATGCGGAGCATCGAAAGACAATTGACACAGTGGAAAGTGAATTGAAATCGGGTAAATTATTGTACAACCGAAAACAAGGTAAAGTGAATTTCCGTTCTGTAGTTCGACCTTTGCTGGTTTTGGTAATGATTGCCTGTTGTGGCTTGGGAATTTATTATTTGATTGGGCGCGAAAATCAAGTGGAAGATGACATTGAAATTGCATCGTCATTTGAAGATTTCACCAAGGAAGAGCGTATCCAGATAGATTCATTGATTCGCACAATGCAAACAAATACTACTGTGACGCAGCAAGAAGATATTTTTCAATGGCTAGGAAATGGAGTTGTACTGAGCCTCCGCACGCCACTCAACAATATACGAATGGAGCAGCTTTACAACGATTGGTTGCTCGATGCTGCTTTGATTGAAAATTCGAAAATAGATACCTGCATCAGTGCTAAAACAATGCAATTTCCAGGAGTTTTGGAAAGTAGTAAGTTAGCTGGCAGTCACAAAGTAATTTTCAAAAATGAATCGATGTATCAAGTCTTGTGTTTTGTGTTTGAGCAAACAAAGCAGGGAAAGGTATATCAACAATTCATTGACAAAGGAGCTACTGCAACCATAAAAATAAATCAAAACCAAGGACTTTTATTTGTACCTGGGAATGATTTGGGGGTGTTTTCTTGTCCAACAACTGCACAAAAGGAGGAATGTCCATCTGCTAGTTTCACCCGGCATTTTTGTGAAACAGATGCCAGTCTTGGACTTTCATTGAGCTCTATTTACTATTTGTCCAAACCCAGCACAACGAACAAAATAATGTTTGTTGGCGACTCAACAACTCAGTTTTCCGTTTTGGATTTATATGGCATTCTTGAAACCAATTAATGAAATTGCATTATATTTATCGTTATTAAAAGCAGTAAAGTAAGTGGGCGAAATTGAAGAAGCACTGCACTGAAAAAAAATCCAAATTGGTAAGTATGAATAGTAGATTTCAATGTCATCTTGTAGCTGTTTTTTGTGTTTTATCGCTGACTTGTTTTGCTCAAAGAGGGGGAGAAGTTGAAAATACATCGACGGAAAGCGCAGGATCAGGAACTACCTATGCTTTGATTGTCGGAATATCAGATTATCAGAATCCAAAAATTACCGACCTGAATTTTGCAGATGTTGATGCAATCGTTTTTCAAGATTATCTTCTATCTGTTGGTCTTCCAAAGGAAAATGTTTTCACGCTCATTAATGAAAATGCTACGAATGCCTCTTTTTGGACAATGCTGAATTTCCTGTCACAAAAGGTCAACAAAGGAGATGTTGTTTATCTCTATTTCAGCGGGCATGGTGATGTTGAAACTAATACAATTGTTCAGGATGCCTTTTTATTGCCATACGATTCTCCATATTCGGTCTATTCGATGGGAGCAATAGGGATGAGCTATTTAAAAAATTGGATTGCAACGTTTTCATCGAAGGGTGTCCAAACAATTTTTATAGCAGATGCTTGCAGGAGTGGTAATTTAATTGGTGGCAAAGAGGGGATGGAAGCCACAGCAAATATCCTAAAAGATAAATGGAAAGATGAAATAAAAATTGTGTCCTGTCAAGCTGGTGAATTGAGCTTAGAAGGAAAGCAGTGGGGCGGGGGTCGTGGTTTGTTCTCCTTTGAGTTGATTAATGGTCTTTCTGGTTTAGCTGATAAAAACAAGGACAGTCAAATTTCATTGCGAGAATTGAATCTTTACTTGCTTGATATAGTTCCCGAACAAGCAGGGGCTCAAAAACAAAATCCAGTGTTGTCAGGTAATTTTGAGACACAAATTTCGTCGACCAATGCATCATTTCTGCGCCTAAATAAGTTGGAGTCAGATTCCATACAAAATTTGAAGAAGGTATTGGTTGGTGCATCAACCAAGAGTACTTCTGAAGCGTATTTATTGCAGTCAACTAGTAGAGCAAATAGCAATGTTGCTAAAGGAGATGAAATAGCACTTTTCCATCAATTCAAGGAACAGTTAGATAAAGGGAGACTTATTTCAAGTGATTCCAGTAATGCCTATTTTTTGTTTCTAGAGTTAGAAAAGAAATATTCAGAATCCGAGTTTACTGAGGTTTCTAAATTGTTATTATCGGAGAAAATTGTCAATGATCTAAAAGCCTTTTTAGATTTTATTATTTCAAAGGAGAAGCAACAGCATTTTGATGAAGGTGTAGGAAAGCCTATTGTTGAGGTAAGTCTTGAAGCTACTGCTTTAAGACAATTTATTGGTGACCAAAAGTTAAAAGAAAATGGACAGTTTGCATTAGTACTCTTTGGAGAAGCAATCAGGGCACTTAGTAGATTTAGTAAATATGATGGCTTAGTAATGCCAAAGGAACTTGCAGTTATGAAATTGGATTCCGCCTTGATGTACGATTCAGGAGCCGTTTATGTGAATTGTCTGAAAGGATTTATTTACGAATTTGAGTTTAATGATAAGGAAAAAGCAATGAATGAATATAGCAATGCTGTTATTAAAAATCCGAATTTTTTTGTTGCCAAGGAGCAGTTGTTTAACAACCTCCATTCAAATAATGATTATGCCTCTATAATAAAGTATAACACCAATTCAAAAAAGGATTTAAACACAGTTGTTTGGAATTACATCTGCTACACAAAACTTAAGCAAATTGATTCAGCAACAGTTTATTATGGAAATCTTTTGTCTTTTGTTCATCAACCACTTAACCACTACAAGGAAGTAGTGAATGGTTTTTATGTAACTGAAGTACTTGAAAAAACACAGAATCTTGAAGAAGCGTTGGTCTTCGCAAAAAAAGTGGAGCAAATTCTGCAGCTACCTAATCGTTTTGTCGATTCAACGGAGTATCAAGATATTTTGAATTATATGAATTATCAGTTTGCAACTATTTATGCACAACTAAATAGTAAAGAAGAAGCATTGAGACGTTTAGAGTTAATTCTACTGAACAAGGATAAATACGATTTTAATTGGTGGTCCGAAGACGAAGACTTTGATAATATCAGAAATACTTCAAAATTTAAGTCAATGCTTAAAAAGTATGCTATTACTACTGATTAAAATCGTCGAGCTATCAAATTTTTTAAACATTACATTTCATAAATCCACAATATGAATTCTGAATTGCCTTATTGAAACGTTTTAATCAAAAAGCATTATATTTATCATTCTCAAAACTAGTAAAATGAAAAAAACACTACTTTCTATAGCACTTTTCTGTGCTGTTCTTCAAGCGAACGCTCAATTTGGCTACACTGAACCTGTAAGTAATGCCGAAGGAAGTGAATATAAATTTACCAAGATTGCAAAATTAGATGCTACACCTGTCGAAAGTCAAGGAAATACTGGAACTTGCTGGTCGTTTTCAGCATTGTCGTTCTTTGAATCAGAGTTGATTCGTAAAGGTAGCCCAAATCCTGATGCTTTATCAGAAATGTTTATTGTACGCAAAGCCTACGAGAATAAAGCTGAAAAGTACATCCGTATGGATGGAAAAGTGAATTTCTCTGAAGGTGGCGCATTTCACGATATTCCTTTTGTGATTAGAAAACATGGAATTGTTCCTCAACAATTGTACTCTGGCTTATTGAATGGTGCTACCACTTATGATCACACTGAAATGTTTAATTTGCTAAACGCCACTGTTGGCGCTGTGATGAACAGCAGAACTTCTGCGGGATTGTCGCCACAATGGAAGTCTGTTATTAGCAATGTGTTGGACTTATATTTAGGAGCAGATATCAAAGAATTTGAATGGAAAGGTAAAAAATACACGCCTCAATCGTATGCGAAAGCTATTGGATTGAACATGGATGAATATGTTTCCTTAACATCATTCAGCAATCATGAAATGAACAAAGAGTGTATGTTGGAAATTGCTGACAATTGGGCATGGGGAACTAGCTACAACGTTGCAGTAGATGAGTTGTTCGATGCTTGTGAGTATGCCTTGAAAAATGGTTATACCTTGGCATGGGGAGCGGATGTTTCTGAACCAGGGTTTTCATTTAAAAATGGATTAGCTATTGCTCCAGAAGACCCTTCTACTATTCAAATTGCAGGAAAGGATAATAAAAATTTTAGCGATGCAGGTGCCGATAAAAAATCAAATGCATTTGTGACTCCTGTAAAAGAAGTGACCGTAACGCAAGAATCTCGTCAGTTGGGTTATGATAACAAAACAACAACAGACGATCACGGAATGCACATTGTAGGTCTGTACAAAGATCAAAACGGAACACGTTATTTATTAGTGAAAAACTCGTGGGGTACAAGCAACTACCCGAAGGGGTTTTTGTATGTCTCTGAAAACTATTTCAAGTTGAAAACTATCAATGTGTATGTGCATAAGGATGGAATTGCTCCAGCAATGAAAAAGAAATTGGCGCTTTAATTTTAGATAAAATCCGCTCCGCTGGATTTGTAATCCTGCGGAAACACTTGTTCGGTGCTGATTATCATTTGATAACTTGTAACATTCTTGGAATACAATAAACTGCATTCAATACTGATTCTTTTTCAAAATAATTACTAGCAGAGGAATATTTCCATTCATAACTTTGATTAACGAAGCCCTCTTCAACAGGATTATTATGGATATAATTAATTTTTTCCCACAAAAAATATTCGCTGTATAATTCGATAGCATGGTTTCCAACCTGCCAAAATTTATAGTTTTTGTGCTTATTACTTTCGTTCGCTGCTTTTGAAAACTCAGAAAGCATCCATTCTCTTCGAGATTCCGGTTCGTTCTGAATTTGATTTAGTATTTTTTTTGCTGAAAATTTTTTAAAATCTCGAATCACATCTTTTAATTCAAATGGTTCATTACAATTTACTATCAAATGCAGATGATTTGACATCAAACAGTAACTGTAAACATTTAAGCCTTTATTTTCAATACAATAAGCTAACGATTCTATTATTGATTCTTTGTGGTTTTTTCTTGTAAATACATCTATCCAACCTACGACGGTTAATGTTAGAAAGTAACTTGAATTTTTCTTAATGGTGTGTTTTACTCCTTGTTTCATCAGATTAAGCTAGTAAGAATTCCGCAGGATTGCAAATCCTGCGGAGCGGTGATCACGGAAGTGATTTGTGATTTACTCCGTGTTATCCTCTTTCTCTTGTGTCTCTGTTTTAAAAAAAAAATTCAAAGTTAAATTTTTACGAGAGTATTTTCTTCACAAAATTTCGTGCTTCTCGATCACTGTCAATATAATCTTGCAAACTTGGATTTTTCTTGGAAGGCAATGTTTTTAGTGCTTTTTGATTGAGCATTGCAATTTCAACAAATGAAATTCGATCTTCTAAAAATGCCTGAACGGCAATTTCGTTTGCTGCATTGAGGTTACAAGCTGCAGTGCCTTCCATTTCCATTGCTTGATAGGCCAATTCTAAATTGATAAAAACTTCTTTGTCCACGGATTCAAATGTTAACTGCGGATAATTTAAAAAGTTGAAGCGCTCAAAGGAGGTTTTATGTCGTTCTGGATACGTAAATGCATACTGAATTGGCAATTTCATGTCGGGTAAACCCATTTGTGCTTTCATGCTGCCATCTTCAAATTGAACAATAGAGTGAATGATGGATTGCGGATGAACAATTACATCAATCTGATCAGCATTTAGGCCAAACAACCATTTTGCTTCAATCACTTCCAATCCTTTATTCATCATACTTGCCGAATCGATGGTGATTTTCGCGCCCATTGTCCAGTTTGGATGCTTCAAGGCTTGTGCCTTCGTTACTTTCGAAAGTTGATCAAAGCTCATTCCTCGGAATGGTCCGCCAGAAGCTGTTAGGTATATTTTTTCAATTGGATTTTGAAATTCCCCCGTTAAACATTGAAAAATAGCAGAATGCTCAGAGTCCACAGGTAAAATATTCACCCCATTTTCTCCTGCTAATTTGGTGATCAATTCCCCTGCAACAACAAGGGTTTCTTTATTTGCTAATGCAATTGTTTTCTTTGCCTCAATTGCTTTAATGGTGGGCAACAAACCTGCATAGCCAACCATTGCCGTTAATACCACATCCACTTCTTTTGATTCTACTACTTGACCAAGTGCTTCAGCTCCAGCATACACGTGAATGTCTTCGTTTTGTAGCGCTGATCTCACTTTTTCGTAGGAACGTTCGTCACTAATCACCACCGTGTTCGGTTGAAATTTTAGCGCTTGTTCAATTAACAAATCGGCATTGCTGTTGCCAGTAATTACTTGTAAATCAAAAAGATCAGGGTATGATTCAATCACTTCCAAGGCTTGTGTTCCTATAGAACCTGTTGAACCTAAAATAGCTATTCCTTTTTTCTTGAACATGTAGCAAAGTTAGTCAAGATCAATAATAAACCTTTAAACAGAAGAATAATTCTTAAAACGCTTTCAATTTTTTGGCGAGTAGATCATATTTTTTAAAATCTTGATTTGTAGTTGTTTGATTAATTTGCTTATATGTTAGAATAATTACTGAGTGGGAATAATGGAAGAAAAGGAAGTTAGCTAAATTACATACCGGTTAGGGATATACCTTACTGGTTAGGGAATTAGCTAACTTCCTAACTTTTGTTATTTCAGAAAGCTATTTTTTTCGATACTAATAATCATCCACACTAAACCAAGTGAAGACTTTCTCCGACTTTCTTCTTACTTTTGTCCCTCATTAATTTGAAATGAAAGTAACAGAACATTTAGCAGCGGCGAAGGAAACATTATTCTCCTTTGAAATTTTACCTCCTTTGAAAGGAAAAAGTATTCAATCCATCTATGACGGAATTGATCCTTTGATGGAGTTCAATCCGAAATTCGTGAATGTTACTTATCACCGAGAAGAGTACGTTTACAAAGAGCGTGAAAATGGTTTACTGGAAAAAATAGAGATTCGCAAACGTCCTGGAACTGTTGGTATTTGTGCGGCAATTATGAATAAATACCAGGTGGATGCTGTTCCGCATTTAATCTGTGGTGGATTTAGCAAAGAAGAAACGGAAAATGCACTGATTGATCTTCAATTTTTAGGAATTGATAATGTGCTGGCCTTGCGAGGCGATTCTATTAAAACAGAGTCTAATTTCCGACCTCATTCTGATGGTCATGCATATGCAGTTGATTTGATTAATCAGATTTCTGAGATGAATAGAGGTACTTATATGATGGATGATGTGCAATTGGAACCTACCGATTTTTGTATCGGAGCTGCCGGTTATCCTGAAAAGCACTTCGAAGCGATGAATCTTACTACGGATCTGCAATATTTGAAAGCAAAGGTCGATGCAGGAGCTGAATACATCGTTACTCAGATGTTTTTCGACAATCAAAAATACTTCGATTTTGTAGCAAAATGTCGCGAAATTGGTATCAATGTTCCAATTATTCCGGGGCTAAAAGCAATTAAAACTTTACAACACATTACTTTCTTACCTAAATTTTTCAAGATTGATTATCCTGAAAGCTTGGCGAATGACTTGTTGAAATGCAAATCGAATGCTGACGTGGAGCAATTGGGAATTGAATGGGGAATTCAGCAATCAAAGGAATTAAAAGCCGCAGGCGTGCCTTGCATTCACTATTACACTATGTCGAACTCTTCTATGGTGAAGAAAATCGCAAAAGAAATTTTTTAATATGAAACAGATTTTTTCACTACTCGTTATTTTAAGTGCTTTTCAAGGACTTGCGCAAGTTGGATTGAACAATGCAGTTGTTGTGGGATTGATGGACAAACCTGAAGATCGTTATTCGCTTGAGATTAATGTCACAGAGTTGTTTACAAGCAATGGCATAAAAGCTATTCCATCGTTGAACTTAATGAAATTAGGTGGCTCACCAGAAATTTTAGGTTCTGATTCTATCGTAAACGTGCTAAAATCAAAAGGAATTGATACCTACGTTTTGGTGTATGTGAAAGGCTTCGACAAAAAAATTAAAGCTAAATCAAATAAAGATGATTTGATGACAGTGCTCAACATTGGAAGTCTTTTTCCTTTGTATCGTGAAGAAGCAACGAATGCAACTTTCGAGTTTTTGTTTTACCGAAACAATACCATGGTGTTGAGTGAGGTTATTCGTTGTAAAAACATTGGTAACCGAGATGATGTAATCAAAAAGATGCGAAAATCGGTAGTTAAAAAAATCGAAAAGAGCTGGAAAAAAACTAAATAGTTGAACGAATATCTTTAATGTTCAACTGTAAAGTTGTTTTGTCTTTCCATGTATTCGATTCCAAAGTGAAGGTAATATCGAACGGAAGTCCGGAGGCAACAAACTCCTGTTTATCAGCTAAATTAAATCCAATACCATCCACTGCCACTGTCGAATTTGGCTGTGTCATTCTCAATTTCAAGTGCGCATCTTTCAGCAGTCTTGTTTCAATAGCGTAGACATTTTTCGCCATAAAAACAGGTTTCATATTGCCCGGACCAAAAGGTTCAAATTGATCTAAAATTCTTTTTATTCGTGGCAGTTGAGTTCTGTTTTGGTCAGATAAGTACAATTCATCCAACGACAGTTCAGCATCAATAACTTGCTCTGCCGTTTGGTCTTCTTTATTCAAATTTTTTGCCACTACTGTCTCGAATTGTTGAACGAAAGCATCAATGTTGTCCAAGGAAAGTGTAAGTCCGGCTGCATGGGTGTGACCTCCAAATTGATCGAGTAAATGTTCGCATTCCACCAAGGAATTATAGAGGTCGAAATTATTTACTGAACGAGCAGATCCTGTTGCTTTTCCATTTGATTCCGTTAGTACAATGGTGGGACGATAATGTTTTTCGATGAGTCGAGAAGCAACGATTCCTACAACTCCTTTGTGCCAATCATTTTTGAACACTACGGTTGATTTTTTGTCCAAAAAGTGGACATCATTGTCGATCATTGCGAGTGCTTCTTCAGTAATTTCTTTGTCGAGTTCTCTCCGTAACAGATTGTCTTCTTCAATTTCAGCCACCAAATTTTTGATTTCTTCTTTATCCGCCGAAATCATTAATTCAACAGCATATTTTCCGGAGCGAATTCTTCCAGCTGCGTTAATTCGCGGAGCGATGGTGAAAACAACATCTGTTAATGTGAGTGGAAAAATCCGTTTGGCGGTTTCAATCATGTACTGAAAAGCAAAGCGAGGTTTTGCATTGAGTTGCAGCATTCCAAAGTAGGCTAAGACTCTGTTTTCTCCTGTCACAGGAACAATATCAGCACCAATGCTGAGTGCTAGAAGATCTAAACAGTCCTGTAATTCGTTTTCATTCCACTGGTTTTCTAGAAAAAGTCCCTGCATGAGTTTAAATCCCACTCCACAGCCAGAAAGCTCCTTGTAAGGATATGTACAATCTTCTCGTTTTGGATCTAACACTAAACAATCTGGAAGTACATCGCCAGGTTGATGATGATCACACACAATAAAATCAATTCCCAATTCCTTTGCGTAAGCAATGTGTTCGATGGAGCGAACTCCACAATCTAAGGCAATAATCACGGAAAAGTTGTTTTCTTTTGCAAAATCAATTCCTTGTATACTGATACCATACCCTTCAGTGTAACGATCGGGAATGTAAAAATCGATGGCAGCATAATGGGGTTTTAGCAAGGTGTGAAGAAGAGTAACTGCAGTAGTTCCATCGACATCGTAATCACCAAACAACAAAATTTTCTCACCTTTTGAAATGGCGGTATTGATGCGGTCGACAGCTGCTGGTAGATCTTTCATGAGTAGTGGATCATGTAATTGACTCCACTGTGGACGAAAAAACAATTCCGCTGCTTCAAAACTGTCGATATTGCGCTGTAAAAGCAGTTCCGCAACAATCGGATCAATCTTCAATGCTGATCGTAATTCGTTTATTTCTTCTTCGTTGTGTGACGTTTTGACCAACCAGCGTTTTGAACTCATACTTTTTACCTTAAAGTTTATTTTTTTTATTAAGTTAGTCAAAAAGTTTACATCGTGAAACTGATATGAGAAATTTTTTATTCGTTTTTTCCTTTTTTGTTGCCACTGAAGGTATTGCTCAAAAATCATTTGAATTTATGGCCGCTCTTCCTCCAGATATTGAAGCGAGCACCAGTGTTGCTGCACCTTTTTTTGGAATGTATCAGCAAGAAAACGACTTCCCTAAATACGAAGTAAATGCCGCGGGCATCTTCTTACATAGTTTAGCCATTCACTCCATTTCCAGGGATACACTGCGTGAAAGTTCAACTTTTTCTGTAAAGGGCGATTATATTTATGGAATTAAAGAAAACGATTCCTTGCCCTGTGTTTTGGAGGGCGACAGCTATTATTTTGGAGTGCCAACGAAAGAAATGATCCTTGGAGCAACATCTCCCAACGTATTAAAGCAGTTGAATAAGAACGAATATTTGCTCAACTTTCAGCAAGAAGGGAAATTCATTCCGTGTAAACTTCAGTTTGGAAACATGCAATTGAAGATAAGCTATTTTGACTATGTCAATGGTGAAAATAAAGCCTTGGATTTTGTGAAAAAGAAACAAGAAATTATCGATGCGTCATTAACAACAGTGCTTTTACTTCCCACCCAAAAGGAATGGAAAAAAATGCTTGAACTAGGAATTTTTGGAGAAACGCTCTTGTTTAAAATCAGATAATTTTACTGGCTTGAATCAGTTTTAACTCGTTGTAACTAACCTTATCTCCTAACTCTTCTTTCATAGCAGTGAGTGATAATCCTTCATATTCTTGCAACAGATCTTCCAATTCACTTATTCGTTGTTGAGAAAGAACATCCGACAATTCAATCTTTTCCTGAAGAATTAATTTCGCGAAGTGACTAACAATCGTGTTTTCAGAAAGTTGACGTTCTCTTGCAATTTCGCTGGCTGATTTTCCATCGCTGAGCATTTGCAAAGTTTGCTCGTAAGTGGATATTTTTTCTAATTTTTCCTTTTTGCTCGGTTTTGCCTTCAAAATGGTCAATACTAAATCTTCATCCTCATCATGTTCAGATGAGAGCAAATCGAAGACATCGCGTGGATTACTGCGCATTTCTTGTTGCAACAATGCTTTTTTAGCCAATTTATAATTCTGAATTTCACTCACCGAAAAGAGATCTTTTGTCAGTTCCTTCTCTAAAAATACTGCCTCTGCAAGAATCCTAGCGCGCTTTAAATTGATCACGACATTTGTAAGTAGTTCATCTAAGTCTTGTAATTCTTCTACATAATTTTTTGTTTTTCGCACCTTACTCAAGGAGAAAATCTGTTTTAAGTTGGAAATTAGTACACCATCAAACAATTTAAAAAAGTAATCGTATGCTGCTTGAACACGTTGATTGAGATGTGCTAAATCGACCTCTTTTTGGAGAATAATGGTATTGAGTTGCGAAGTAAATTTCCGCATGGCATCGGCACTTTGTTCAATGGTTTGTCCTTGTGTGATCACCCACGTTTTATTTTTCCCTTTTTCGGTTTTTGATCCAGCTTCGAGGTACGTTTTTTCATGGGCAGCCCAAGCAAGAACAAGATCATTCCAATCGAAGTATTTTTTTAAAGCATGCAAAAGGTACGATTTCGTTCCTTCCGACAATAGTTGTGAGAATTGTTCCTCATTCGTCCGATTTTCAGCATAATTGATTACTTGCGAGTCACTTGAAATTCCATTGATTTTTATTGGTTTTAGCAAGACCAAACCATCTAGCGAGGTTAAACGCGAAAGGGCAACATAGGCTTGTCCCGGAGCAAAAACTTCAGACACGTCAATCACTGCTTTTTCGAAGGTTAAACCTTGACTCTTATGCACTGTGATAGCCCACGCAAGCTTCAACGGATAGTGAACAAAAGTTCCTAATGTTTTTTCTTTGATTTCACCTGTGTTTGCATCCACTTCGTAGCGAATGTTGCTCCACTCGTATTTATCGACTTTAATTTTTTTCTTCTCTTCTGGAAAATATACGGTGATTTCATCTTCGTCGAGCACCTCAATTTCACCCATTTTTCCATTGAAAAAGTTCTTTTCAAAAGAGAGATCATTTTTGATGAACATCACTTGCGCACCAATTTTTAAATCCATTTCTAATTCGATAGGAAAAAGATGCGGAGGAAATTCGCCTGTAACTTCGGCAGTATATTTTTTTGATTTCTCATCAAGTGCTTTCAATGCACTTTGATTAATCGTATCTGCTTTGTGGTTGTGCGTGGTGATCGTAATGTATCCTTTTGTGCGCGTTGCATCGAAGTTGGGGTCTACCAATTGATTGAGGGTCTCGATGTTGCTCTGAGTGATAGCATTGTTACGAAGGTTATTCAGAATTTCAATGAAATTACTTTGCTGCTGACGGTATATTTTTGTGAGTTCAATATATAAAGGCGGCTGCTCTTGGATTACTTTCGCATTGAAGAAAAATGCACCGCTGTAGTAATTGCGGAGTGTATGCCATTCCTCATTTTTGATAACGGGTGGCAATTGCATTAAATCGCCAATGTAGAGTACTTGCACACCGCCAAAAGGCGCATTATCTCTTCGCACATTTCTAAGCGTCCAATCGATGGCATCGAGCAAATCGGCTCGGAGCATACTAACTTCATCGATAATTAATAATTCTAACTTGCGAAGTACATCTTGTCGAAACTTGTTCATCTTGAAATGTCGGAGCAAGGAACTTTTACTTTCAAGTTTTGCGTTTTCAGAAAACGAAGCTTGCACATTAAAGTCGGGGATAAATCCAGCAAAAGGCAACTGAAAAAATGAATGAATGGTAACACCACCTGCATTAATGGCTGCGATACCAGTTGGTGCAACAATGACTGCATTTTTATGGGTAGCATCGATAATCCTTTTGAGCAGCGTAGTTTTCCCTGTTCCTGCTTTTCCGGTTAGAAAAATGGGGTGATTGGTTTGGTTGATAAATCGTTCTGTAAATTCTGCAGGGTTGCTCATTGAAAAAATTTGTAATTGAATTTAAGAATAATTTTTGGAAAACAGTACAAGAAAAAAGGGTGATTTTAAACAAAACCACCCTTTCGTATAATGAAACGAGTTTTTATAAATCGAATTTAATTCCTTGTGCTAGTGGCAAACTATCAGAATAATTAATGGTGTTTGTTTGGCGACGCATGTAAACTTTCCAAGCATCAGAACCCGACTCACGACCACCACCAGTTTCTTTTTCTCCACCAAAGGCTCCACCGATTTCAGCACCAGATGTTCCAATATTGACATTTGCAATACCACAGTCAGATCCAGCAGCTGATAAGAATGCTTCAGAATCTTTGATGTTATTTGTCATAATTGCAGATGAAAGTCCTTGTGGAACTCCATTTTGTATTTTAATGGCATTTTCTACTCCACCACTATATTTCATAATGTATAAAATAGGGGCAAAAGTTTCGTGCTGAACAATGCTCAAGTGATTTTGAGCTTCAACGATTGCTGGTTTCACGTAACATCCAGATTCATATCCTTCACCAGAAAGCACACCACCTTCAACAAGTATAGTAGCACCTTCTTTTTTCGCAGTTTCTAACGCAGCTAGGTAAGAATCTACTGCTAACTGATCTATCAATGGGCCAACATGATTGTTTAAGTCCAACGGATTTCCTATTCGAAGTTGTCCATACGCTTTTACAATTGCCGCTTTCACAACATCGTATACATCTTCGTGGATGATTAGTCTTCGTGTTGATGTGCAACGTTGACCAGCAGTTCCAACAGCACCAAAAACAGCACCTGGCACCACCACTTTTAAATCAGCAGAAGGCGTGATAATGATGGCATTGTTTCCGCCTAACTCCAAAAGAGAACGACCTAAACGAGCGCCAACAACTGCTCCAACTGATTTCCCCATTCGCGTAGAACCAGTTGCAGAAATCAATGGAATTCTTACATCTTCGGCCATTAATTTTCCAATTTCAGCACCTCCAATCACCAATCCAGAAACACCTTCTGGAACATCATTTGCTTCAAAAACTTGTCGTGTAATTTCTTGACAAGCGATGGCTGTTAATGGCGTTTTTTCGGATGGTTTCCAAACAGTAACGTCTCCACACACCCAAGCTAGTGCGGTATTCCAATTCCACACCGCCACTGGGAAGTTAAAGGCAGAAATAATTCCTACGATTCCAAGTGGATGATATTGCTCATACATTCTGTGCTCTGGACGTTCAGAATGCATTGTTAAACCATATAATTGACGCGACAAACCAACTGCGAAATCACAGATGTCTATCATTTCTTGAACTTCTCCTAAACCTTCTTGCAATGATTTCCCCATTTCGTAAGAAACTAATTCGCCAAGTGCTTGTTTGTTTTCACGGATTTTGTCGCCTAGTTGACGAACAATTTCTCCACGTTTTGGTGCTGGCCAAGTGCGCCATACTTTAAATGCTTCTTGCGCTTTTAAAATCACCGCTTCATAGTCCACTTCAGTAGCAGAATTTACAGAAGCAATTAATTTTCCATCTGCTGGAGAATAAGAGTCGATGCGCTCGCCACGTGTTTTGAACCAGTGACCAGTTGAGGCACCATTATTAACTTCTTCGATACCAAATTGAGCAAGAATATCTTTGATTTTGCTTTCTACTAAAACGTCTGACATAGGAATTGATTTTTGAGTTGCAAAGTTACGAATAAAGATTTTATTAAGTGCTCGACAATTCCCCATGAAATTTAGAAAGATTGCATTAATTATTTATATACTTGAAAAAGAAACTAATTTCTCTTTTTATCGTTTTATCAAGAAAAGGAGGTTGATTATGAGGGGAATAGGAATGATTTTGATAGTAGCAACTTTGTGTGCTTGTCAAAAGGCGAAAGTCAACAAAACTGCTCAAGTGCTTACATCACAATCGTGGATCATTGAGGAAATTGTTGTAAATGGTGAGGACGTCACTTCTAAAGGATATCAGGAGTACACCTTCACATTTCAAGAGGAAATAAGTGAGGTTCATGCAGTAATTGCTTCGCTATCGACAGATATATCGGGTAATTGGGAAGTACTTGTGAATGATAAAAAGGCAACATTGATTCTCAAAGTGGAAAATCCCTTGGGTACTTTAACTGAAAATTGGCTGATTGAAAAGGTATCGAAAAAACAAGTGGTATTGAGTGCAAAGAACAACAAGAAAATGACTTTCAAGGCGATTGATTAATCTGTTTTTTTGTTCAATTTTCGATGTTTTTTATCCATGTTATAAATCATACCGTCTGAAAGTCCAATTTTAGGAACGATGATTTCTTTTGAATTTAAAGCTTCCATGATGAAGAGGAAAATATCCAATGCTGGAACGATAACGTCTGCTCTGTCTTCTTTCATTTGAAATTGCTCTTCTCGTTCTTCCAAATTTAGTTTCACTAATTCATCGTGGAACTTTTGCAACTTGTTGATGGAAATTGGTTTCATGTGCTTTCCACCCAAGATTTTATGAGCGCTGTTAATGTTTCCTCCGGTACCAAAAATACTATGCAAAGTAGTGGCGTCTACGTTTTTCAGCACCCATTTATTCATTTCAGTCCAGTCTTCTTTCTGTACTTTTCCTTTTAAAATTCTAAGCGTTCCAATTTGAAATGATTTGGCTGCTACTTTTTCACCGTTTTCAAAAACACTTATTTCGGTACTTCCACCACCAACGTCGACGACTAGAAATGGTTTTTCTTTATCGAAATTTAAGAGGAAAAAAGATTCGAAAATTAGGAATGCTTCTTCATCACCTGAAATAATTTCAATATCGACACCTGCATTTTGTTTTACTTCAGCAATGATTTTTCTCCCATTTTCTGCATCTCGCATGGCTGATGTTGCAACTGCTCGAAGTTCCTTTACTTCAAAAATGTCTGAAATTAGTTTGAAAGCTTGAATGGTTTTTACGAAATGTTCTGCTTTTTTCTTTGAAATTTTACCGTCCACAAAAACTTCTTCTCCTAATCGCAATGGAATTCTGGTGTACGATATTTTTTTTACGAAAGCGTGAGCGCCTTCATGCACAACTTCACCCACGAGTAAACGTGCGGCATTTGATCCAATGTCGATAGCTCCAAATTTCACCTTACAAAGTTAGTTTTTTTGTAAGATGCACAATAGTTAGAACCATTTGATAGTAAGATCAATGATTTTCTGCTTCGTTTTGGTGTAAGGCATCATCAAAATTTCTATTGCATTGGGAATATGTTGCTTCAAAACTCCTCGCGGATTCGAAAATTCTTGAAAACTGAAATAGCCGTGTGCTTTGCCTATTCCACTATTGTTGGACCCGCCAAAGGGTAAATTGTGGTTGAAGAAATGAACCACCGAATGGTTGATACAGGTTCCACCGGCACGCGTATTGTTCAAAATTTGGTTAATATTCTTGCGACTTTTGCTATAGATATATAAGCTCAATGGCTTTTCTCTTTCGTTGATTTTTTGAATCACTTTGTCTAGATCGGTAAAAGTGAAAACAGGTAGAATAGGACCAAAAATTTCGTTCACCATCAAACTTGATTCTTCTGAAACATTAGTGATGATGGTTGGAGCAATGAAGTTCTGTGTTTCATCGAATTGACCTCCAATTTTAACTTGTCCACCTTTGGAAATGGCATCGTCCAAATAACCTTTCAATCGTTTGAAGTGACGTTCATTCACAATGCGCGAGTAGGAATCAGCCTTGGCAGCGTCATCAGCATAGAATTTTGTTAAGTAATTCTGTACTTCTTTAAAAAATGATTCCTCCTTGTCTTTGTGTACATAGACATAATCTGGCGCGATACAAATTTGTCCGTTGTTCATGAATTTTGCCCAGGCAATTCTTCTTGCTGCCATTTTTACATTTGCAGTGCTATCGATAATTGTGGGTGATTTCCCTCCTAATTCTAAGGTAACTGACGTTAAGTTTTTTGCTGCTGCGCTCATCACTACTTTTCCAATTTCTGGAGCACCGGTAAAGAAGATATGATTGAACGGAAGATGCAACAATGAAGTAGAAGTTTCAAGTCCACCTTCAATAACAGCAATTTCATTTTCCTTGAATACTTCTGCAATAATTTTTTTCATCAAAGCCGATGAATGCGGCGTTACTTCGGAGGGTTTAATCATCACAGTGTTTCCAGCCGCAATGGCGCCAACAAGTGGTCCAAAAGTTAAATTGAAAGGAAAATTCCAAGGTGATATTATCAAAACTACACCTTTCGCTTCGGATTTCACATAAGAACTCGACCCTAAAAGAGCGAAGGGCGTTGCCACCTTTTGAGAACGCATCCAAGCACGAATGTGATGGCGCGCATATTTTATTTCGCTTGTGATGGGATATACTTCAGTTAAATCCACTTCGGAGGGATGCTTTTTGTAATCCAAGTACATGGCCTCTTTGATTGCTGGACGGTACTTTAATATTGCAAGATGTAAGGCCTTTAATTTTGCGCTTCGTTCTATGGCAGTGCTATTTCCAACATGCAATTGATGCTCCTTTTGGAGATCAAAAATGCGCTGAATTTCTATCGCTGATGTATCAGTAATGGAAGGGGCAGGTTTCACAGAATTGTCAAGAACTTCACTCATTTGAGATGGATTTATCAATTACAGTAAAAGTAACAAATAATTCAGTTCTCTAAAAGTGGAATTCGGTTTACTTTTTATTTTTTTCTGAAGAAAATCTTGATTGGCACCCCGCAAAAATCAAACTGTTCGCGCATTCTATTTTCAATAAAACGCTTGTAAGATTCAGGAACGTATTGTGGTAAATTACAGAAGAATGCGAACGCTGGAGCATGAGTTGGTAACTGCTGTACGTATTTAATTTTAATGTACTTTCCTTTAATTGCTGGAGGAGGAGTTGCATTGATAATATCCAACATCACATCGTTTAATTTCGAAGTTGGAATTTTCTTGATGCGATTTTCATGCACCATCATTGTTGCCTCTAGCGCTTTGTGAATTCGTTGTTTGTTGATGGTAGAAGTAAAAATGATTGGAACATCGTTAAATGGAGCCAATTGAGCACGAAGACTTTCTTCGTATTGAAGCATCGTATTTTGATCTTTTTCTACTAAATCCCATTTATTAACCAATACTACAACTCCTTTCGAGTTGCGTTCTATTATGTAGTAAATGCTCAGATCTTGCTTTTGTAAACCTTCTACAGCATCTATCATGAAGATACACACATCAGAGTTTTCAATCGCACGCACGGAGCGAAGCACAGAATAATACTCAATGTCTTCCACCACTTTTGCTTTCTTGCGAATACCTGCGGTATCAATCAATAAGAAATCGAATCCAAATGCATTGTAGCGGGTGTGAATAGCATCTCGGGTAGTACCAGAAATTTCAGTTACAATGTTGCGCTCTTCATTGGTAAGGGCATTTACTAGAGAGGATTTTCCAACATTAGGTTTTCCAACAACTGCAATTTGAGGCAAGTGGTCTAACTCATTTACAGATTCATCTTCTTTGTTGAAATGCTTTACTACTTCATCCAGTAATTCACCCGTTCCACTACCGTTCGTGGCTGAAATGTCAAAAACATCGCCTAAGCCAAACGCATAAAACTCGCTTGAAAGTCCAACACGCTCAGTATTATCTACTTTATTGGCAACAATGTATACTGGTTTTTTGCTTTTACGAAGAAGGGAAGCCACTACTTCATCAAGATCGATGATACCCGCCATTACATCCACCATAAATATGATAACGTTTGCTTCGTCGATAGCAATTTCAACTTGTTTTCTAATTTCAGCTTCAAAAATATCTTCAGATCCCTTGATGTATCCACCGGTGTCGATTACTGAAAATTGGTATCCATTCCAGTCCCCTTTTCCATAGATTCTGTCACGCGTAACACCGCTAATTTCTTTAACGATGGCATCACGTGATTCTGTTAAACGATTAAAAAGGGTTGATTTTCCTACGTTGGGTCTTCCAACAATTGCTAAAATATTGCTCATTTTACTCTCTGATTTGTATGTTGTTTCTCAACAAGATGGTGCAAAGATAGTTAATTTAGACAAATAGACATAAGACCGTGCTGAAGTGATCGGCACTACAAGGCTGGTTCTTTGAAAAAGAAATTCAGTCTTGACTCCTGACTCTTTTGGTCTTGTCTCTATTGGTCTTGACTCCTGACTCTTTTCGTCTTGACTCTAATACCCGTACTTCTTCAATTTGTTTTCCGTGGAGCGCCAGTCTTTGTCTACTTTCACATACGTTTCGATGAAGACTTTTTGAGCGATGAATTTTTCAATTTCAATACGTGCATCGCGACCAATTCGTTTGATCATGTCGCCACCTTTACCTAAGATGATTCCACGTTGTGAGTCGCGTTCAACTATTATTAAAGCGCGAATACGAGTAATTCTCTCTTCTTCAATGTACTCTTCAATCTCTACTTGACAGCTGTATGGAATTTCTTTGTCGCAGTGCAAGAAGATTTTTTCGCGGATGATTTCTGACACAAAAAAGCGCATTGGTCGGTCAGAAAGTTCTTCTTTGTCATAATATGCCGGACTTTCTGGAATTAATTCCAAAATTTTCTCCCATACTTGCTCCAAGTTAAAGCCGTGTAGAGCAGACACCGGATAAATTAATGCATTAGGTAATTTTGCTTGCCAAAAATTAATGCGTTCCATAACTTTATCCTGCTTGCTGAGGTCGATCTTATTGATTAAGCAAAGCACTGGAACTTTTAATTTTTGAATTTTTTCGAGCGTTTCTTTGTGGTTCATGTCATTTTCAAACGCATCAGTGATGAATAACAAAACATCCGCATCTTTGATGGACGCATCGACATAATCCATCATCATTTCATGCATTTTGTAAGCAGCATTCACCACGCCTGGGGTATCCGAGAAAACAACTTGATAGTTTTCGTCGTTTACTATTCCTAAAATTCGATGGCGTGTGGTTTGTGCTTTGGAAGTAACGATGGATAGTTTTTCTCCCATCAAATGATTCATTAATGTCGATTTTCCAACATTTGGACTTCCAACAATATTTACGAAACCGGATTTATGTGCCATTTTTATGAAATTGGGTACAAAGATAGGAAACAATGCTGAATGTTGACTGCTGAGCTGGATCCTGCCACAATTCATCTCTGTTGAAGCTACGAAGTCCGATTTAGTTACTATTGTTGGTGACTGAGTGCTTCGAGGAACGAGAAGTGTATCGAAGGCACTATTTCACAATCATCAATTGCTCAACCTTTTCCCCCCACTCTAAGTTGCCTTGAACTAGCGTAAATGTATACTCCCCAATATTTCCACCTACGTGCTTTTTGATGGCTTTCACTTTCCAATAGAAGGTATTTGGACCCATTTTTACTTTCTTCCATTTTTTCACAGCTACTATTTTGTTGTTTTTGTCAGTAAGAACTGTTTGAACGGGAAGCTTTGGATTGAGGTAATTGAAGTTAACAACAATTTCTTTTGAGAGTGGTTTTGGAAATACCTGCAAATACAGGCTATTGTCGCTCTGTGGATTTTTCTTAGCATTCGTTGCACCTCGAAGTAGATACACAGGATAAACCATTTGCGATGCGCTACTTTCTGCTCCGGTATTTGTCCAAAAAATATTCGCCGCTGTGCTATTGATCCCGCCAAAAATGTAGCCAAGCAAAATAGAATCGCCTTTAAGTTGGTGGAGGCCGACCAATTCATTTTCAAGTGTGGTGATTGATGGATCTAAAATGAATTCTGAAGCAGCTCCCAGGTACGAAGGCATTTCTGCAGGCAAAAGATATTCCACCATGCGATTTTCGCTGTTTTTTGTCACCAAGGAAATGGATCTCGTAAATGGAATTTCATTGTCGGTAACTAGCACTCCGCTACTGTCGAAATACTGCGCAATTCCGCCAAAGAAGAGGTGAAAACTGGTGTTGCTTTTGTTGTCCCAAAAAGCAACATTGGCGCAATGGTAATGATTGTAGTATTGGGAAAAATGGGATAGTTCCACCACAGTGTCCTTTGTAATTAGCGACGCAAATAAGTAGGGTTGATTTTCCTCTAATTGAAAAACACCTGAAAAGGAAATCAGCGCTTGTTGGCCCGATTTGAGTTGCGTAGGAGCCACGTTAAAATCTCTTCGATGCAACAATTTTTCATTTTCAATTTTGCGAATGTTCAAAATAGTGATACGATCTGCTAATTGTTCAATTTCAAAAAATGTTACCGAGTTGGTGTATTCTTGGACAAAAGTTGGACCGTTCATCGGGTGGTAGCGCCCGTCAAATCGATGTCCACCCACCAAAGCCAATTCATTTCCCATCAAGAGTAGTTTTCCACCAGTAACAGCAAAATGCTCATCGTACAATTGTTGCATATGAGGTTGTATGGATCTGTTTTGAATGACAGCTTCAATTGTTTTTTCTAAATCAATGGTAGTCAAGTATGGAAATGTGATGTGATCGTCTTTTTCTTTTGATATTCCATAACCGCCGATGAGGTAGAGCGTCTTTTCTTTTTGAACAAATTGCATATTGGTGCTGCTCAATTGCTCGCGAAGATTGGTATCGAGTTCGAGTAAATTTCTCGTCCACTTTTGTTTCGAAATAGGATCTACAACAATGAGTTGATTGTTATGTCCGGCCAAATCGAATGCTGCAAAAGGCTGTCTGCGGTGCAAACCATCTAAACGACCACCCACGATGAGCCATTTTCCATTGTGTTGCCCAACTGCAAAAGATTGCAAGCCACCCAATTCAGGAATTTGAATGGAATCTAATTTCACTCGAAAAGGAAATTCTTGTGCGCCTGCCATGGGAGCAATACAAAGAACGATCAAGAGCAAAAAAGACTTCATTTTCAATTTTTTACAAAGTAAGTCGCTTTTTACTAAAAATAAAATAAATGAATGGTGGTATTTTACCAACTGTTTCAATATAAGTTTCGTTTCAAGGGGTATGAAACCACTATTACTTCTATTAGCACTCTTGTTTTTATTTATTTCTTGTAAGAAGGACAAAGTTTCTTGTCAAGATGAAATCACAAACATTGAAACAGGAGATACTATCAAATCTTCGGAATATATAATGGCTTTTCCAGGCTCTTGGTGGGAGTATGCAGAAGGGCAGACGATGCAATGTAATTCTTATCAATCAAGCTATTTTCAAACAGTGGATTACGTAGACACTTGTTATCATGCAACAAGGGTTCATGCTTATTATCCTCAGAGGCCGATATTAATTCCTTTTGGAAATAATATTGCTGGAGATTTTGGACTAAGCTATAATACTGGGGATTTTAAACCTACTGTACTAATCCCATTGATTGATACAACGTTGGGAGAATTTTACAGCAGTGGTGGAGCGAATAGTGGGGAAGCTTTCTCATTATTAGATAAGTTTGATACTATGACAGTAAATGGAATTATTTATGAAGATGTTTTGCATATTCGATACAATAAATGGTGGCAAACATTTGAATTTCAATCTAATCCGATGAATCATTATAGAAATTATCATTGTTATTATGCGAAAGGTGTTGGATTGATCAAATATACCTGTACTGAAACTTTTGGTAATTATACTGTGAGAACTCTTTCCAACCACTACATCGCTCCACATTAATTATTCCACTACACACGTTTTTATTCCTTTCAACGTTGTAACTTCGTATTGTTGCGTTTTCTTCAGTCCATATTACTAACTTTCGCAGTACTTGTTCAATTTTTTTCGATTGCACAGGTAAGCTCTGCGCGAAAAAAAACGCTTGAAGATTTCAAAGTGGGAGATACCCTCCAACTGGATTCGCTCAGTATTTACCCGAATTCCTTTTCACTTTTTTGTGGTGATGAATTGCTGACCAAAGATCAGTACCAGCTCCTCCATTCCGAAGGAAAAATTATTATCTCCAATGAGTGCAGAGGTGCATTGCAAGCAACTTTTCGCGTGTTGCCAATGAATCTTTCAACCGCCTATTCGAAGCGCGATACATCGATGATTTTCAATGAGCAAAAGGGCAGTCAAGACAAATTTTTGATTACGGAAAATTATGACGTAAATGATGTTTTTGGTGGAACATCATTGAGTAAAAATGGAAGTGTTTCAAGAGGAATTACCTTCGGAAACAATCAAAATTTAGGTGTTAATTCTACGCTGAATCTTGAGCTTTCAGGAGAAATTGCTCCCAATCTAAAGTTGATTGCCTCCCTTTCTGATGATAATTTACCCATTCAGCCGGATGGAAATACTAATAAATTGCAAGAGTTTGATCAGGTTTTTATTCAGTTGTACAATGATCGATTTAAAATTGTAGCGGGAGATTTTTGGCTCTATCGCCCAAAAGGATATTTCCTCAATTATAGAAAAAGAGCACAGGGATTAACAGTGGATTACCGCTGGACAGACGACACGCTCAAGGTTTGGAAAACACAGGTAAGTGGCGCTCTTTCTAAGGGGAAATTCAATCGACAAATTATTCCAGGAATAGAAGGAAATCAAGGTCCCTATCGTTTGCGAGGAAATGAAAATGAACCATTCATTACCATTTTGGCAGGTACAGAAAGGGTTTTCATTGATGGTAGATTATTGGAACGGGGTCAGGCGTTTGACTATACCATTAATTATAATTCAGCGGAGTTGATTTTCACTTCGAGAAATTTAATCACCAAAGACGTGCGCATTGTGGTAGAGTTTCAGTATTCAGATTTGAGTTATGCACGCTCGTTGCTGCAAACTTCTACTACGTATTCCTCGAACAAAATTGATTTTTGGTTCAATGCCTATTCTGAGCAAGATGCGAAAAACCAAACAATTCAACAAGATTTAACAGGTCCGCAGAAATTGTTATTGGGTGAAATTGGGGATAGTTTGTATTTAGCAAACATCAACAGCATTGATTCTGTAGGCTTTTTGGAAAATCAAGTATTGTATAAATTGATTGATTCCTTAGGTTACGATTCCGTTTTAGTATTTTCCGTGCATCCAGATTCAGCCTTTTATCAAGCGGTCTTCACCTTCGTTGGTGCAGGCAAAGGAAATTATGTTTTCAATAATTTGAATGCTTTGGGGAAGGTGTACAAGTGGGTGCAGCCGATATTTGGCGTTCCTCAAGGCGATTTCGAGCCTACACGATTGATTGTGACGCCAAAACAAAAGCAAATGGTGAGTTCTGGAGTGATGGTGCGTTTCAATAAAAATTTGTCTTTGGAGTCTGAACTCGCTTATACAGGAAACGATATCAATACGTTTTCGAAGAAAGATGCGAGGGACAACAGCGGATTTTCTGGTCGAAGTAAACTAATTGGCTTGATACCACTAGCGAAAGACAGTGCCAAGTGGGAATTAGAAACGAAGGCGGAGGTAGAATTTTTAAGTGCTAATTTCAGTCCAATTGAACAATACCGAGCGGTAGAGTTTGATCGCGATTGGAACACACGCAATAAAGGTTACTTGGGCTACCAACTTGGGGCAACGGCGGGAACTAATTTTAAGAATAGTAAATTCGGAAACATTAATGTAGAAGGCCAACATTTTAGAATTGGAGAGCAGTTTCAAGGCACACGAGCGGCAACTAATGGATCTTGGAATCAGAAGGGATTCAGTGCCATTTGGGATGGAAGTTATTTGTCTTCGGCTTCCACACAAAAAAGTAATTTCGTTCGGCACCGGATTGATGTATCACAAAAAATCGGAAAGATTCTTCGGATTGGGTACAAAGACGACCATGAATTAAATACTTTTTCCGATCAAGCTGTTGCGCTGTCAAAAAATAGTTATCAGTTTTTCGATTACCAATTTTATTTGTCGAACGGAGATTCTGTGAAAACACAATTCAAACTTTTTTACCGCGAACGTTACGATAAAATCTCTGACAGCACTGTGCTTCGGAAAGCAGCAAAAGGTCAAACAGCAGGAGCCGAACTTAAACTAACTCAGTTCAGCAATCAAACATTAAACATCATTACCGCCTATCGAAAATTAAGTATTTCAGACTCTACATTAATTCAACTTGCTCCTGAAAACAGTATTCTTGGACGAGTTGATTACGACGTTCGTCTCTTCAAAAATGCCCTAACATTTTCTACCTTTTATGAAATTGGATCGGGTTTAGAACAGAAAAGATCATTTCAATACATTCAAGTGAATGATGGACAAGGAATTTACACGTGGATTGACTATAATGCAGATGGAGTAAAAGATTTGAATGAGTTTGAAGTTGCACAGTTTGTCGATCAAGCAAGCTACATCCGTGTTTTTACACCGAGCAATGAATACACAAAAACGTATTCGAACGAGTTAAATCAAACTATATTTTGGCGTCCAGAACGAATTTGGGCCACAAAGAAAGGGTTCCTGAAAGTACTTTCCATGTTTTCAGATCAGGCACGCGTTAGGATTTACCGAAAAACATCCATTTTTGATGGCATAGAAGCATTCAATCCCTTTTCCAATGAAGTGCGCGATTCCAGTTTGATTTCTGCAACTTCCAACATTCGAAATACGTTGTTTTTTAATCGAACTTCATCTGTTTTCAGTGCAGAATATAGTTACCAAATCCTGACCAATAAAAACTTGCTCGCTACAGGGTTTGATTCTAAAAGCAATTACTACAATGAATTGTCGCTACGCTTAAATATCAAGAAAATTTTCACGATTGAAAATGTGGCTCAGATTGGAAATAAATTGTCCATTGCCGATTATACATCGGGAAGAAATTTTCAAATCGATTATTATTTTATCCAGCCAAAATTCATCATTCAGCCCACAACTACATTCAGAGTGTCTTTGGAAGGGAGATTCTCTAACAAGCAGAATAGTCCAGAATTTGGTAATGAAAAAGCTGTGTTATATGATTTGGGGACCAATTTGAAGTACAATCAAACCCAAAAGGGTAGTTTGCAGGCAAGTTTTAAATGGGTACAAATCAAGTACAATGGAAGTGAGTTTTCGGCGCTGGGGTATGAAATGTTAGAAAGTTTGCGGAATGGCACCAATTTTACATGGAACATTACTTATCAGCGATCAGTGTCAAAAAATTTGCAACTCAATTTGCAGTACAATGGCCGAAAATCAGAGAATAGTAAAATGATTCACTCGGGAGGTATGGAGTTGAGGGCGTTTTTTTAGGGAAGTGTAATTTGATGTTATGTTAAATAGCGGAGTAATATTACTAACGCGTTAGTAATTTAGCTAATTTGCTCAACTTAGCATTTTTGCAGCAAAATCAACACCTTTCGCATTTAATCGAATCATATAATAGTGCATGAAATATTCTACTTCAATCATTCCAGCCTCTTTCATCATATCAATATGATTTTTAACCGTTGGTTTTGCAAAATGAAGCCACTTTGCCAAATCTGTATTTCTGCAGCCTAAGCGGTGGTCCATTAATTGTTCCATGATCTTCACTCGAGCTGGATGAGAAACCGCTCTAAATTGAAGCGAAAGTGTTATTTCTCTCTCTAAATAGGCATTGTTTTTTATTGCTCCCATTTTTCTTTTTCCATTTAAGTTAAGAAAAAAGTTCATTTGAAACAAGTTGAAGTAATTAAAATTATTGCAAATGGTGAACAATTAACTATGCCCAAACTTTTGCTCCTTCAGAGCAATTTTTACAGATGTCAATTTGATTGCGTTGTGTTAAAACGCTTCCTCGAAATGTTTTATAAGTTTCACTTTTCCAGATACTTTTGAAGCTTTGATCTTCAACAGAGCCAATTATGTGTTGTGCATCTTTATCGAAACAGCAGGGAACCACTTTCCCATCCCAAGTTAACACACTGCCCGACCACATTCTCCAGCATCGATTCCCTGTTTTGTATTTTAAGACGTACGTTCCATCTTTACTTTTTTTATACCGAGCATATTTTTCATTGTCAGGCAGCAGTGGATTTCCATGCTTGTAGTCATAAAGCTGTGCTGTTTTTATGCGTACTTCATCAATGCCAATTGCCGTTCCAAGCTCAAAAGCGAAAGGTATTTCGTGCTCATTCTGTTTAACTGCTAGAAACTGAAAGATAAGATGTGGAGTGTTCGAATTTAGCTTTTTCTTCGCTGCAACAAGTAATTTCGAGGCCTCCAGCACCTTTGTCAAGGTTCCATTCACACGATAATTTTCATAGGTTTTTTGAGTCAAGCCATCAATTGAAATGATGAGACGATCCAAACCAGATTGTACGATTTCCTCTGCTTTTTTTTCATCAATAAAATGGGCATTCGTAGAAGTGGAGGTATAGATCTTGTGTTTTTTCGCGGTGCGGATTAAATCTAAAAAATTTGGATTTAAAAACGGTTCTCCCTGAAAATAGTAGTTGATGTAGAAAACATGAGATGAAATTTGTTCTAAAATCGTCCTGTTTAGTTCTAAATTTAGTTTCCCCGTTGGACGCGTAAATTGTTTGAGTCCGCTCGGACATTCAGGACATGCCAAATTACAAGCAGTTGTTGGTTCAATGGAAACGGTGAACGCCTTGCCCCAAATAATTGGTTTCTTTAAAAGTCGTGATAAATAGTAGGAGCTTTTAAGCTGAATAAGATTGAAAACACGACGAGGTGTCAGGTGACGTACAATATTAAGTTGGTCGCGCATCATTCAAAAATACGTCAAAATCTAGAGTTTTGATAAAAAAAAGACCGAAAGCAATGCAATCGGTCTTCACTATATAATTTGAAAAGCTTTATCTAAGCCTCTGTATCTTCAAAAATTCTTTTTGGACGTAATTTTTGAAACACTCCTAATGTAATCCAAAAAGGAAGAACGAATCCCAATAAAAATAGCAACATCCAGAACGCCATTCCGAAAATGAGAATAAAGATAACTACGCCAGATACATTCATTTTACTTAACTTTATGAGGTAAATTTGAGTGTAAAAATAATAAAAAATTCAAATACACAAGCAATAATGGAATATAGAATTGAAAAAGATACATTGGGAGAAGTGAAAGTACCAATTGATGCTCTTTGGGGAGCGCAAACGGAGCGATCACGCAATAACTTCAAAATTGGACCGCAAGCTTCTATGCCACAAGAAGTTATTCATGCTTATGCGTATTTGAAAAAGGCGGCGGCGCAGACAAATGTTGAATTAGGTGTTTTATCAGAAGAAAAATGCAGGTGGATTGCAACAGTCTGTGATGAAATTCTTTCAGGTAAGCACGATGCTTCCTTCCCTTTAGTGATTTGGCAAACGGGTTCTGGCACACAAACAAACATGAATGTAAATGAGGTAATTGCCAACAGAGCACATCAACTTTCTGGAGGTCTTTTAACGGATTCAAAGAAGATTTTGAGTCCAAATGATGATGTAAATTGTTCGCAATCTTCCAACGATACTTTTCCCACTGCAATGCACATTGCAGCTTATCATTGTGTACGTTCGAAAACAATTCCAGCGCTGAGCTTGCTTAAGAAAGCCTTAGACGAGAAAGTTCTTTCCTTTTCCACCATTATAAAAACAGGACGAACGCATTTTATGGATGCTACGCCACTAACGCTGGGACAAGAATTTAGTGCCTATCAGCGACAAGTTGAAAATGCTATTTTTTCAATTGAAAACACCTTACCTAAAATTCTCGAATTAGCACTTGGAGGCACAGCCGTTGGAACAGGAATGAATGCTCCGCAGGGATTTTCTGAACTGGTAGCGAAGAAAATTGCCGCACTTTCAAAATATCCATTTGTAACCGCGCCAAATAAGTTTGAAGCTTTAGCTACCAATGATGCCTTGGTGGATCTTTCCGGCGCATTGAAAAAAACGGCTGTTTCACTAATGAAAATTGCAAACGACATTCGAATGCTTTCTTCTGGTCCTAGAAGTGGAATTGGGGAAATTATCATTCCCGATAATGAACCTGGTTCTTCAATCATGCCGGGAAAAGTGAATCCAACGCAACCAGAAGCCTTGACAATGGTTTGTGCTCAAGTGATGGGGAATGATGTAACAGTATCAATTGCTGGTGCAAGTGGGCATTTCGAACTCAATGTGTTTAAACCCGTGATTATTGCATCGGTACTAGAGTCTGCTAATTTGCTCGCCGATGCTGTGCAGTCATTTACCGATAATTGTGTGATCGGAATTCTAGCAAATGAAGCACAAATACAACAAAATCTAGAAAATTCGTTGATGTTAGTGACAGCGTTGAATCCGCACATCGGCTACTATAAATCTGCTGAAATTGCGCAATTGGCGCATCGAGAAAATTTAACATTGAAAGAAGCGGCACTAAAACTGGACTATGTGTCAGAAGAAGATTTTAATAAATGGGTAGATCCAACTAAGATGGTCTAATTGAATTTAAATGCCAATTAGGCTTCAAAATCCCGACATCTTTTTATCTTAAAATCTAAATCCCTACCTTTGTAAAAATTCTGCTCGCGATGAACACAATGAAAAACTCAAAAGGAAGATCAGGTAAAGGGAAAACCACTGATGCTTCAAAATCAAGAACATCCCCATTTAAAAAAGACTCTGGCGCTAAAGAACTGAAAGCGAAAGATGCTAAAGGGGATAAAAAATCAACTGATAAAAAGCCGTTCGAGAAAAAAACTTCTGATTCAAAAGATGTAACGGCACGTGATAAACGCAAATACATCGAGTACCGTCAAAAAGTGAAAAAGGGTGATCCCATGCCTACTTTTAACGAAGACGCGATTCGATTAAATAAATATTTATCCAATGCCGGAGTGTGCTCTCGAAGAGAAGCAGACGTTCTCATTGAAACTGGAGTTGTAAGCGTTAATGGTGAAATTGTGACCGAAATGGGTTACAAAATTAAACCCGGCGATGTTATTCGGTACGATGAACAAACAATCAACGCAGAGAAAAAACAGTACGTATTGCTCAACAAACCAAAAGGATTTATTACAACCATGGATGATCCTCTGGGACGTAAAACAGTAATGTCACTTGTGAAAAAGGCATGTAAAGAACGTATCTATCCCGTTGGTCGTTTAGATCGCGATACGACTGGACTTTTATTATTCACTAACGATGGTGATATGGTGAAAAAATTAACACATCCTCGTCAACGATCCACTAAAATTTATCATGTTGAGTTGGATAAGCATTTTTCTCAAACAGATTTAACTAAATTGTTGAACGGCGTTGCATTGGAAGATGGCACTACTTCCGTAGAAAAGGTGGAATACGTAAAAAGCTCTAATCACTATGAAGTAGGGGTAGAAATTAATTCAGGGAAAAATAAAATTGTTCGTCGCTTATTTGAAGCGTTGGGATATAAAATTGTGAAATTGGATCGAGTAACGTTTGCTGGTTTGAACAAAAAAGATTTGCCACGAGGATATTACCGTCACTTAACAGAAAAAGAAATTGCATTTTTAAAAATGTCGTAGGATGAAAATTCGCCAACTGCTAATTGTATTGTTATTGATTTTCCCTTTGATGGTTGTTGCACAATCAAAAAAGAAGAAAAAACCTAAGAACTCTCAAGCCCAAGGAACGTTGTATGGATATTGGGGCTACAATAGAACCACTTATACCAAATCAAACTTGCATTTTGTAGGTGAAGGCTACGATTTCAGTTTAGCAGAAAGTAAAGCGAAAGACAATCCATCACCATTTAGTTTGCAATACTTTAATCCAAAATTCCTTACAGTTCCTCAGTTCAACCTTCGTGTTGGCTATTACATTAAAAATCACTGGGCAATCTCCTTTGGCTACGATCACATGAAGTACATTTTCAAAGATCGAAATCAAGTATTACTCTCTGGTACCATTGATCCTGGAGTTGACAACGTCACTAATTGGTCGGGAACATTCAATGATTCCTTAGTCATCACGGATCGAAATACTTTTCATTACGAAAATTCGAATGGATTGAATTTCTTGCGTGTTGGTTTCGAACGAACTGATAACTTATTTGGTTTGAAAAATTGGTTTGTTCTTTCCTCTCACGTTGGTGTTTCTACCGGAGGCTTGTTGACATTTAACGATTTTACCTTTGCAGGTAAAAAAGACATGGTTACAATTTCACTTTCTGGTTATGGGATGGCTGCAAGTGCTGGGGTTCGACTTGAATTTTTTAAACATGTTTTTATCCAAAGTAATCTTACTGGAGGTTTCAATCATCTGTTAAAAGTGAAAACTCGTCCAGATGATGCAAGTGCTTATGCACGACAGTTTTATGGCTATTCGATGTGGGATACAAGTATCGGATTCTTGCTGTACATACGTCCAACCAACAGCTGTAAGACTTGTCCAACTTGGTGATGAATTTTACTACCGTTCAGGTGTATAGCGATGCTATTTCTGCCCATATTCTTTGCAACAAACTCGAAAGTGAAGGCATTGAGTGCTTTATCAAAGATGAACATATTGTAACGATGAATCCATTGTACTCCAATGCGGTAGGAGGAATAAAGGTGCAGGTGCGGGAGCTAGATGTTCAATTAGCTCTTGATATCATTAAAGAATTGAAAGCATCTCCATTTCTTGATGAGCAAGATGTAATTATTGCATGTCCCAATTGTTCGTCGACAGAGGTATATTCCGATTTTAAATCAATGAAAGGAGTTTATGGCATTTTTTCAGCCATTGTGTCCTTTTTACTTGCCGTGTTTCCAATTTATTACAAATCAGTGTATCGATGCAAAAAATGTGATACGGAATTCAAGCCGAACGCCAAATAAGTCACTCTTTTTTCTTCACCTTAAAATCAATCTTGTAATAGAAAATTGGTAGAAATCCTAATTGCAATCGTTCTGCAATTGGAGCTGCCGTTGGATCTGCTAAGTTGGGTGCGTACGCTAATCCTAGAAGATTTTTCGTATTCAGAATATTAACAAGGTCTAGACCGAATTCATGTGTGACCCTATTGGCATTCATTCTCCAACTGATTTTTAAATCCAATCGGAAATAATCTCTGAATTGCAACTCATTAAAAGCAGAATCGCGATAAATTAAATCATCGTAATAGGCGGAAAGTGAATCGTCAGGAACCCCATATCGTTTTCCACCTGCATAAGTGATTTTTAATCCTGCCGTCAATGAATGTTTTGCATTGAGTTTGAATTCGTACCCTCCTAGCAAGTTAAATATGTAATTCCCATTGTAGGAAGTATTGCGTAAAATTCCATCACTACCTTTGTATTTCGAGCTGTACAATGAACTAGAGAACATTACAAAGAATGATTTATCGAAATATTTTTGAATCGTTAATTCAATTCCATAGTTGTATCCGGTTCCTGTATTTTCTAAACTATCAGGGAATATTCGTGAGAAACCACCTCCCATGTTGATCAATGAAAAAGAAGAAGGTTCTATTGTCACAGGTACATCGTACAAGTATTGATAGTAAACTTCTGTTCGAATATTTAATTTCTTTTTGAAAACTTTTTCGTAGCCAATAGCACTATGTAAGCTGCGGGTGAAACCCATGTTTTTGTTATGAAGGACTTTGTTTCCTTCACCATCAAATTTATGATAAAAGTACGTGTAGTAAGGTTGAGTACCACTATGCATTCCTGCTCCAGCAAACAATGATTGATCCTTTTTCATTCGCCATTTCCAACCAATTCGCGGTTCAACAATACTTACACTATTGTTTAATGAGAAATATTGACTGTGCAATCCAGCGGTAAAATCCATATTCTCTGTCACACGAAACTTCCATTGAATAAATGGTTGAATGAGCGCAGCACTTCCTTGGAAATCCCATCGGTTTGTGAAATTGGCATCAGTAACAATTACTTTCCCAGAATCTAGCATATTCCAGTAAAAACCATCCACGTTAACTCCTGCTTTCAATAAATGACGGGGATTGAATTTGTGGTTAAAACTGAAAAATCCTGATACCTTATGTGTTTGAAAAACATAGCCCATAATCGGACGAATGGAATCAAAAGTAATTTGAGTTTGTGTGGAATCTAGCTGTCTACCATAAATGTATTCATGATGTGAACGACCTTCTTCCAATGAGTAGGAAACTGTTGCATTGATAAATGATTTTTCGCTCAGCGACTTCTTATAATTGAAACCAGTAAAGACCATTCCAGTACCAAAATGTTGATCGCGATCTCCCTGTCCATACAATTCATCAGAATATTGTGTCTGCTCCGAAATCATGATGTCGATTTTGCTTCTCCCACCTATTCCGAAGAAAGATAATGCTCCACCTTTTTTTAAGCTCCAATTAAATTTAAATGCTCCATCAAAATACCCTGGTACGGCATCCGTCCCTAATTTGATCCCGATCAACTTAAACATATTGAGGGTAGAATACCTTCCCATCACCAAATACGATGATTTGCCCGATTTTGACATCGGTCCTTCAGATAGAAATTCAGTACCTAGTAAACCAAATTGACCAGTGAATTCATAGACTTTATTATTCCCGTTTCTCAATTTCAAATCGAAAACTCCAGAGGTACTATTTCCATATTCCGCAGGAAAGGCACTCATGAAGAAATCAGAATTGCCTAGTATTTTATTATTCAAAATTGATACAGGTCCGCCAGTACTTCCAGCAATTGCAAAGTGAGATGGATTTGGAATATCAACACCTTCTACTTTCCATAAAATTCCAAGTGGAGAATTTCCACGAACTACGATGTCATTTCTACTATCATCAGCACCTTGTACTCCGGCAAAATTAGATGCCATTCTAGCTGGGTCTGAGCGTGATCCTGGATATCTATTTGTTTCCTCAACGCTAAATTGTTGTGCTGAAACAACAGCCATTTCGTTAATAACCTCGCCTTGCTTTCTAGCTGTTACAACGACCTCTTCTTGCATCACATAACGCTCCGTCATTGGAATATTCACGATTGTTTCCTTCCCAGAATTCACTTCAATTGTGATTGCTTTAGGTTCATAGGTCACCAATTCAACGCTTAACTGAAATTTTCCCGTTGGTACATTTTCGATAGCGAATTGACCATCTGGGTCTGCCATCGCTTTTAACGTGGTGGAGTCGCTAACGCTGATATAAATTTTTGCGCCAGAAAGCGGATAATTTGTTTCGGCATCGAAAATTTTACCGCGCACAGTCTGTACTGATTGAGCAAAACTAAAAATGGTCACGAAAAATAGAAAGTAAAGAAGTGTAAACTTACGAGTCATGCCTATCGATTGAATTCTTTTAATTGTTTTTGATATTCCTCCGCAGTAAGTGCTTTTTTGTAAACCTCAGTAAATGAAAGCTGATTGAGCGGATTAAAATAGAGATTGCGAACATCGGAATAGATGATTTGAATATCACCACTATACCAAAGTGGAATCAACGGCGGATTTTCCATTAAGATCTTTTCTGCTTTAGCATAAAGCGCCATTGCATCTGATAATTTAGTGCAATTTCTTGCTTGCTCATATAACTGATCGAACTCACTATTTTGGTAACGGGATTGATTAATTGTAGAGGGAATACTTGTATTTAGAGGAACTGCTTTTCCGTAAAAATTCGACAAGAATGTTTCTGGATTTAAATAGTCTGCAATCCAAGCACTCCTAAAAATGTCGCCTTTTGCCATCGTTGCATCTTGGTCTTTTTGTTCGAAAGTCGAACCATCAATATTTACATTAATGTTAAGATTTTGAAAAATCTGTTGGGCAAAATCATCCGCTACAGCTGAATTAATATCACCAATGTTGTAGCGAAGATTTACTGAGCCAAATCCTTTTCCATTCGGGTAACCTGCTTCAGCAAGTAATTTTCTCGCCTTTTCAGGGTCGTACGTGTATGAAGCTGCTTTGATATCACCAAAATTATAGCCTCTAAAACTTGCTGCAACCGGTGGCACAATACCATAGTATCCTAATTCGTAATATTGATTTTGCAAAATTTCACGACCAATTTTCTCTTTATCTATAGCATAATTAAATGCTTGGCGAACTTTTACATTTTTAAATCGTTCTTCAGTCATGTTGAAGAAATAGTAATTGGTATACAACAACGCGCTATTATACATTACAAAAAGTGGTGGACTTGAATTAAAATCTTGAATTCTACCTTCCAGCATTTGGGTAATTCTACTTGGTGGGAGGCCAGTGATAATATCTGATTGGTGATTTTCGAACATCTCCAATTGATCTAGTTTCTTTTGATTTATGATAAAAATCAAACTATCTAAATAGGGAAGGGCATTACCTGCCTTGTCTGTCAAATAATAATCTTGATTTTTAATTAGGATTGCTTTTTTCACATCCCCTGTGTTATAACCCGAAAACATAAATGGGCCTGTGCCTATCATATCATCTTCCTTCTTTAGCTCAATTAGTTTGGCACTTGAAATGTAAACACAAACATTTGCTAATTTCGAAAGAAAATTTTCGTCCTTTTGTTTTAGAATAAATGTGACCTTACCTTCATTGATCTGCAAGCCACTTATCGATTTCGCTTTTCCTTCAAAAAATTCTTGAGCGCCTTGTAAAATTTCCTTGTAAAGAAAAAGATATGCATGGTGGGGAAGTCCTTTTTCATCTTTAGTACAGGATTTCTCTATCGATTTCAAAACGTCATTTGAAGTAAATTGTCGATCGCTGCCGCTTAAACTTTCGTGTGCATGAAATTGAACATCAGTGCGAAGTTCGAATGTTATTTTAGTGCCATTGTCAGCAATAACCCAGCTTTTGGCAAGTTGAGGCCGAACTTTCAAGGTCTTGGGATCCATAGAAACTAGACCCTCCATTACTTGGGAGATTAAGATGGAAGTGTTATAGTCTGTAACATCTCTCGCAATATGCGTTGATATTTCGTTGTCGAGTGAAAGTGTTATCGAACCTCCTGCATTTTCAAATTGTTGTTTAGCTCCCGAACAGGAAGTAAATAAGGTAGCGATAAGAATGACATACAAAAGTCTTGTCATAAGTTGAATAGTAATTTATAAGTGCAATTTTACAAATAATAAATTAAAAATAAGAAAATTATGGTTCACCGTCACCTTTTTAAGACGGAAGAATTGTAATATTTTTTAACAGAACAATAAAATAATTAATTTTTGTGCAAATAAAATTTGAATTTCTGATTAATTCCTATTAATATTGTGCGGAAATTTGAAACCGACTGTTATTCAAAGGTTAATGAAAAAGTTTTTATTAGTATTCTCTCTATTTGTTTCCCTAACTGGGCTTGGTGCACTTTCTATTGAGGGTACCTACCAAGGAAAAAATCTTTATATCCAAAATCCAATGGATAATGAAGGGTTTGGGTATTGCGCTACAAAAGTAACTGTAAACGGAGATATCATGCCCGGTGGAACGAACATGGGTGCATTCGAAATTGATTTTTCAAGTTTCAATATTGAAATTGGTGACCCTGTTTTTATTGTTATCGATCATAATGAAGGTTGCAAGCCGAAAATCCTAAATCCTGAAGTTTTATTGCCTCAATCTACGTTTAACGTGGTATCGATGACTATTACTACGCCAGGAAAGTTAACTTGGACAACTAAAGACGAAAAAGGAAAGCTACCATTTATTATCGAACAGTACCGATGGAATAAATGGGTAACGGTTGGTGAAGTAGCTGGTAAAGGAAATGCAAGCTCTAATTCGTATGAATTTCAAGTAGCTCCTCATTCGGGTGAAAATACTGTACGTGTTGTTCAAATTGACCATTCTGGTACGAAGAGAACATCCAAAGAAGTAAAATTCACATCTACAGTTCCTGTGATTACGAAAAGTCCTGCGAAAGTAAAAGATGTCATCTTCTTTATGGCCAACGGAGTAGAAATCGAAACTCGTTATGAGATTTACGATGCCTATGGAAATATCGTTAAGAAGGGTGTGGGATCTAAAGTAGATTGTGAAAATCTACTGCGTGGTGTATACTACATCAACTTCGACAATATCAACGAGAAGTTTATCAAGAGCTAATTAATGTTTCGCAAAATTGAGCATCTGGGGATTGCAGTTTCGTCCTTGGAAGAATCATTGCCTATTTACGAAAAATTGTTCAATTCGTCTTCTTACAAAGTTGAAATAGTTGATTCAGAGCATGTAAAAACTGCTTTTATTCAAGTAGGTCCCAATAAGATTGAACTCTTAGAAGCAACAAGTCCCGATTCTCCAATTGCAAAATTCTTAGAAAAAAAAGGCAAAGGTTTCCATCATGTCGCTTTTGATGTGGATGACATCGAATTTGAGATTGATCGCTTAACGAATGAAGGGTTTGAATTGATCCACAAAAGTCCAAAAGCTGGTGCGGATAATAAAATTATTGCATTCCTGCACCCAAAATCAACTGAAGGAATGTTGATTGAACTTTGTCAAGATGTTCTTTAACTGAAAAGTTGATAAAGATCTTCTGAATTCTTTAAATGCACTGTGTTTAATCCAATCGATTTTGCTCCTTCAATATGTTGCAAGGTGTCATCGATAAATAGCGTTTTTATAGGATTTAAACCTTCTTGACTGCAAACAAATTCAAAAATTTCAGCGTTTGGTTTTCGCATTCCTATTTCGTGAGACAGATAGATTTTTTCGAAGAAGTACGACATTGGTGCCGGACTAACAAGCGACCATTCACGACGTACTTTTTCCATGTGTAGATCATTCGTATTACTCAATAGAAATACTCTTTTCTTCGTTCGAAGTTGGTCGAGTAATTGTATTTTTTCAACAGGAACATTTAAAATCATAGCGTTCCATGCGGCTACAATTTTATTGGCAGAAATAGTTTTAGGTGCAACTCTTAATAGTTCATTGATAAAGTGTTGTGAGCCTATTTTTCCTGTTTCATAATTATCAAATAGCGATTGTTGTGCAAGTTGTGAATAGATTTCATCGAAATTTTCCAAGCCTAAGGCTAAAAATGCTTCCTGTGTTAATTGATAGCTTAAATTGATGATTACAACACCTAAATCAAATATAATTGCTTCTTGTTCCTCCATTTTCATGGTACAAAGAAAACAAAAAACCCAATTCAAATGATTTGAATTGGGTTTTCTAAGTTGTAAAAGGGACTACTTATTTTTTCAATACCAAATTGATTTTGAATGTTAAATTTGGATTTAAAGCTGGCAAGCTTGTTTCCGGATTGATCACTTGAGCAAAAGGAATTTTTGCATCTGTAATATTTAATTGAAAATCTGCTGCTAATGTTGCGCTAGTTGCAGTGCTCGTTAATTTAGCAGGAACTTCTTGCTTCATTTTTACACCTAATACTTCGAATTCAGCATCTATTTTTCCGTTTTTGTAGCCTAATACAGTAACTGTTGCTGTTGGGAACTTAGCAACATTGAAAATAGTGGAATCACGTAAATGTAGATTTAAGTATGCCATTTTTTCTGCAGGGTATCCTTCTGTTTTCGCATCAATAGAATTCATATCAACTACAAATTTTCCACTCACTACTGAATCACCATTCATGATCAATTCTCCTTCTTTCAAGGCAATTGTTCCAGTGTGAAAATGTAAATCATTTTCTTCACCTCTCCATTCAATTGTTGATGCCTTTGTGTCTGCAGATAATGTTACATTTTCTACTTTTGTTTCTGTTGTACCACAAGATGCTACGAATCCTGCTACCAAAACGCCTAATGCTAAATTTTTAATGTTCATTTCGTATTAATTTTAAGTTTCGACAAATGTAGTAAAAAAAATATACCAAGGTAAATAAATTAGAGTTTTTTGGCTATTAATTTTATATTGATTCATAGCACTTCGTTTAATTTACATAATAATTTTGGTGGCTTTGTGTATATTTGTGGTATGGATTTTAATGTTGTTAAATCTCTTCACATCATATTTGTAGTATCTTGGTTTGCCGGGCTCTTTTACATAGTTCGCTTATTTATTTATCACACAGAAGCAAGGTTGAAATCAGCAGAAGAACAAGCTATTCTATTTCCGCAATTTCAACTAATGGAATCTAAATTGTGGTGGATTATCACAACGCCCGCAATGATTTTAACTGTTGTTTTTGGCACTTGGATGATTCTTTTGAATCCGTCGTATTACCTCAATGTTGGTTGGATGCAGATTAAATTGGGTTTTGTCTTAGTATTATTGGTCTACCATTTTTTATGTCAAAACATTCTAAAACAACTAAAAAATCAAGAGTTTAGATGGAGCTCAAATGCCTTACGATTGTGGAATGAGGTTGCAACACTTTTACTTGTTGCGATTGTGTTCTTAGTGGTTATGAAAGATTCCTTGAATTGGATCAAAGGTACCATCGGATTTTTTGCAGTTGCTATTATGTTGATGATCGGAATAAAAATTTACAAGCGGCTTCGCAAGTCATAAATGATTAATATCTTAACACTATGTACAACAATATTATCTCTGAAAACAAAGGTCAAATTCAATTGATTACGATCAATAGACCCAATCAGTTAAATGCATTGAATAAAGAAACCATTCAAGAATTGCGCTCTGCGCTTCAAGCAGCTGAGGAGGATACTTCCATTGGTGTCATCATTTTAACTGGAAGTGGAGAAAAGGCCTTTGTTGCAGGCGCTGATATTAAGGAATTTGCTGATTTTTCAATTGCTGAAGGTGGTGCCTTAGCTGCTGAAGGACAAAAATTATTGTTTGATTTTATTGAGCAACAATCAACTCCAGTTATAGCGGCTGTTAACGGATTTGCCTTGGGTGGTGGTTTGGAATTAGCAATGGCAGCGCACATTCGCATTGCTTCTGCAAATGCCAAAATGGGATTACCTGAAGTGTCACTTGGAGTGATTCCAGGATATGGTGGAACGCAGCGTTTAACTCAACTGGTTGGAAAAGGAAAAGCCAATGAAATGGTATTTACTGCAGGAATGATTAACGCTGAAGAAGCCTTGAAATGGGGCTTAGTAAATCATGTTGTGGAGCAAACAGAATTGCTAACTTTTTGTGAAGGAATAGCAGGAAAAATTCTCAATAACTCAGCTACAGCCATTGGTTCCGCCATAAGATCAATCAATGCCAATTTTAAAGATGGAGTGAATGGCTTTGAAGTTGAAATTGAAGAGTTTGGAAAATGCTTCGGCACCAAAGATTTCATAGAAGGAACAACTGCTTTCATCGAGAAAAGAAAGGCAAACTTTAGAGCTTAATGTCGAACCCAATTAAAAAATTATTGGGGCAATCTGCTGTTTATGGGCTATCGAGTATCGTTGGCCGTCTTCTTAATTATTTGCTGGTACCGCTGTACACAAGTGTGTTTGCAAATCCTTCCGATTATGGAGTTGTTTCTGAGCTGTATGCGTGGGTGGCGTTTTTGGTTGTTTTGCTAACCTTTGGAATGGAAACTGCTTATTTTCGCTTCATTCATGATAGCGATGATCAAGACAAGGTATACAAAAACTCTTTTCTCACAGTCATTGGGATCAACATTTTATTCTTTTTACTGCTCTTATACTTCAATCAGCCAATTGCAGATTTACTGTTGTACCAAGAACATAATGAATACATCATACTTTTAGGTGCTATCGTTTGTATTGATGCAGTAACATCTTTACCCTTAGCGAAATTAAGGGCCGAAGAGAAAGCCAAACAATTTGCTGGTATTCAGTTGATTTCAATCGGAATAAATATCCTTTTGAACTTGTTTTTCATGCTGTATGCCTTTGATCCTTCTCGTCCTGACGAAGGTGTGCTGTTCATCCTATTCTCTAATTTATTGGCATCGCTTATTAAACCCCTTTTGCTCTATAAAGAATTTTTATCAATCCAATTTTCCTTTGATTTCAAATTAGCCAAAACGATGCTAATTTTTGCTGTACCACTTGTAATTGCAGGCTTTGCGGGAATCATCAATGAAACACTCGATCGAATTCTTTTGAAGCATCTTTTATACGATGGCCAAACGTTAGTTTCTTTGAAATACGCAGAGGGACAGGTTGGAATCTACAGTGCTTGCTATAAATTGGCGATGCTCGTGACGATTGTTTTGCAAGCGTACCGCTATGCTGCTGAGCCTTTCTTTTTTAGTCAAATGAAGAATGTAGACAAGAACAAAATTTACATCCGGGTGATGAATATTTTCATTGCCTTTGTGACCTTTGTCTTCTTATTTGTCTCACTCAATATCGATATTTTTAAGCATTTCATTCGTAATGAAGCATATTGGGTGGGACTAAATGTTGTTCCAATTTTGTTGTTAGCCAATGTTTTTTTGGGTATCTATTACAATCAAAGTATTTGGTACAAGCTGAGTCAACAGACTAAATTTGGTGCTTATATTGCCATTGGCGGAGCAATAATTACGGTACTCTTAAACTTCATTTTCATCCCTTATTTTAGCTACATGGCGAGTGCCTGGGCAACGTTGATTGTGTATGCACTGCAAATGGTCGCCTCGTATTTACTCGGACAAAAACACTATCCTATCGCTTACAACTTGCGTAAGTTTGGACTATATCTGGGATTGTCCTTGTTCCTCTTTTTAATCGCTAAATTAATCTCACCTGAAAATTTATATGTTCGCTTGATTTTCAATAATGTGCTGATTGGGTTCTTCCTTCTTGTTGTCTATCAACTGGAACGAAAAAATCTTCGAGTACAAACAAGTGAATAAAATTGTTAATTAATCCAACTGAGCGCTAGCAAAGGCGTTACTCTTTTCACTAATTTTGTTTATTATAGCTAGACATGAATGTAAAAATCATTAATATTTCTTCTAATCCGCTTCCAGAATTTGCAACGAATTTAGCTGCTGGTCTGGATGTTCGCGCATACCTGCCATTAGAACCAGTTACTTTGCAGCCGATGCAACGTGCATTAATTCCAACAGGTTTGTTTATGGAGTTGCCAGATGGATTTGAATGTCAAGTGCGACCACGTAGTGGCTTGGCTTACAAACATGGTATTACCGTATTGAATTCACCAGGTACCATCGATGCAGATTATCGTGGTGAGGTAGGCGTTTTGTTAGTCAATTTGTCAGATAAAGCATTTACAGTTGAATCGGGGGAACGAATAGCACAGTTGGTTTTTGCTGAATATGCACAGGCTCAATTTGAAGAAGTACAAGCGTTAACAGAAACGGAGAGAGGAGAGGGTGGATTTGGCAGTACAGGAGTTAAATAGAAGGAGAACACACTATGAATATAATTATTCCAATGGCAGGTAGAGGTAGTCGCCTCAGACCTCATACACTTACAGTTCCAAAACCACTTGTTCCTCTTGGAGGGAAACCAATCGTTCATCGATTAGTCGAAGACATTGCCGCTGTTTTAACTGAAAAAATTGATGAAATTGCTTTTATTATTGGAGATTTCGGAGAAGAAGCAGAAAAGGAATTGATAAAAGTAGCTGAGAAATTAGGTGCTAAAGGATCTATTTTTTATCAGACGCAGCCGCTTGGTACTGCACATGCAGTATTGTGCGCAAAGGAAAAGTTGGTAGGACCCACAGTTGTTGCATTTGCAGATACTTTATTTAAGGCAAATTTCTCCATCGATCCAGCGGTAGACGGTATTTTGTGGGTGAAGCAAATTGAAGATCCAAGTGCATTTGGCGTTATCAAAATGAATGAAGATGGCGACATTGTAGATTTTGTGGAGAAACCGAAAGAATTTGTTTCAGACCTTGCCATGATTGGAATTTATTATTTCAAACACGGTGAACGATTGCGGACAGAATTAGAGTACCTGATTGATAACAATGTTGTAAAAGGAGGCGAATATCAATTACCTGATGCACTGCGTCGTTTGACAGAGTCGGGCTATAAATTTAAACCAGGAGAAGTTATCGAATGGCTTGATTGTGGGAACAAGGAAGTAACGGTAGAAACGAATCAGCGTGTGCTTGAATTCGATGCTGAGAAAAGTAAACAATTGGTAGATGCTTCGGCAAAAATTATTAATTCGGTAATTATTCCACCATGCTTTATTGGTGAAAATGCCTTGATCACCAATTCGGTGGTTGGTCCGCATGTTTCACTCGGGGCTAATTCAGTTATTGAAAAAAGCATCGTAAGGAACAGCATAATTCAAATGAACACAGTCATTAAAAATTCAAACCTCGAAGATTCAATGCTAGGTTCTTTTGTTAAAATCAATGGTTTGGCGCAAGATTTGAGTCTAGGTGATTACTCAACAATTAATTAATGCAGAAATTCCTCCCTTTCATACTTGCTTTTTTGACATTAGCTGCTTGTAAATCAAGTAAAAATCTTCAAAAAGAATATTACAATCCTGCATATACCAATGCTTTTCACGAAGCGGTACGACTTAAAATTCAAGGTCAAACCGATGCTGCAATTGCTGGATTTGAAAAATGCATTGTCATTCGGCAAGATGACGACGCGCCCTATTTTGCACTATCACAATTGTATTTGCAGAAAGAAGATAAAGCGAAATCTGAGCAAAATATTTTAAAAGCCTACGAAATTGATCAAGAGAATATATGGTACTCGCAAGAGCTTGCCTACATGTATTTTGATAAAAAGCAATATGCTGAAGCGATAAAATTCTTCGAGAAAATGGTGGCGCATGAACCTCGAAATGTAGAATGGTTGTATGGTTACGCAGAAAGCTTATTGAGAGCAGGAAAAGCCGCAGACGCGATAAAAGCTTTTGATAAAATGGAAGATCAGCTAGGTAAAGTTCCAGAGTTGTCGATTCAAAAATTCAAAATTTACATGTATTTGAAACAGGAGGAAAAAGCACTTGCTGAAATTGAGTCATGTAGAAAAGTATACCCAAATGATCCTCAACTGATCGCAACACTGGTCGATTACTATTTCCAAAATGGTCAACTCGAGAAAGCAGTTGTGATGCTGGAAGAATTGGTGAAGAATGATCCTACCAATGGAAATGCATACTTAGCTCTTGCTGATATTTATCGGCAAAAAGGAGACATGACAAAAGCTTATGCAGCCCTAAAAAAAGCATTTGATTGCGAAGATGTTGGGATTGATGATAAGATGCAAATTCTCATCACTATTTTTGATGGAGCAGACGCATCATCGCCTGATGTGCTAGAATTAGTAAATCTTCTCGTTGAAAAATATCCCAACGAAGCAAAAGCACATTCTATTCTTGCTGATTTTCTCTTGAAAAAAGGAGATGAAAAAGGTGCTTTACGCGAGTACAAAAAGGCACTCGAATTGGATGGCAATCTATTCCCAATATGGAATCAGGTACTGGTCATGGAATATCAAGCAAATATGTTCCCCGAACTGTATGAAGATTCAAAAAAATGCTTGGAATATTTCACAACACAACCAATCGTTTATTTAATGCACGGTGCTAGCGCTGTGAAACTGAAAAAATTTGAAGAAGCAGTAGGTGTTTTGCAATCGGGAATTGAATTGATTAGTAGCGACAAAGCCTTGGAATCTGAATTCAATGCCCAACTAGCGGAAGCATATTTCGGATTGAAAAAGTTTGATGATGGGATTTCCTTCTACGAAAAGGCATTGAAATTAGATCCATCTTCTCTTCTATTGAGAAATAATTTTGCGTATCGCCTGGCTTTTTGGAAAAAGAACCTTGATAGAGCTTTAAAACTGATCAATGAGGTGGTAGAATCTTCCGAATTGTCACATTATTTAGACACAAAAGGGTTTGTTCTGTTTCAACGCGGAGAATACACTGACGCTAAAATTCACCTCGAAAAATCGAATAGCTTAAAGGGAGACGACCACTTTAATATTGATCATTTAGGAGATGTTTATTTCATGCTTGGGGATAAAGTAAAAGCGGTCGAATTTTGGCAAAAAGCAAAGAATTTGGGCTCTACCAATAAAGTAATTGATCAAAAAATTGAAAAGAAAAGCTATTATGACCCGATTTATTAAACAACTTCTTGTCGTTTGTTTTGGGGCATCGCTGCTCACTTCTTGCGCGAAGAAACTTACTGATGGGGGACAAGAAAAACTTCCGAAAGTAAAAGCAACGGAGTTAGTTGCAGTACTGGACAGTATTTCTAAACTTCAACCGAAGTATTTTTATTCGAAAGTAAGTACACGCTACCAAGATACTACCAGATCAAATTCATTCAAAACGTCGATTCGTTTAACGCAAGATAGCGCTGTGCATACTATTATTTCATTTGCAGGAATTCCGTTGATTACTGCTTTGGTGACAACCGATAGCGTATTAATTTCCAATAAAAAAGATAAATGTTTCATCCGCCAGCCACTTTCTTATGTAAAGGAAAATTTTGGGGTCGATTTTGATTATGATAACATCGAAGAGTTGATTTTGGGATTACCACTCGATTACGATACTACTCAAAAGTACTTTCAAATTCACGATCCTTACAATTATATTTTGTCGTCACATAAAGAGCGTGAAATCAAGAGAAATGAAGACGATGAGGTTGTATTAAAGTACTTTTTTACGAATGATATTAAGCAATTGCGCGCCATTGAAATTGAAAGTCCGATGGACACCACAAAAATTACCATCAATTACGTAACCCGAGAGCAGATTGGTGCGTATAGTGTACCTAAGAACTTGAACGTAGAAATCCGATCCCCTCGCAATCATATTTTCATTGATATGGAGTATGAAAAAACAGAGGTGGATGTACCAAAAGAGATGATCATTATTATACCTGAAAGTTATGAAAAGTGTGAATAAAATTTTGTGTGTGATTGGAGTTCTTTTTGTTGCGACAAACCTCGTGGCACAATCAACTAGTGAGAAGTTGAAAAAAGAGCAAGACAAGTTGGAGAAAAAAATCTCCAATAATAAGTCGCTGCTTACCAAAATGAAAACCAATACTGAAGCATCGCTTAACGAATTGCGCTTGATTGACAATCAAATTCAAACGCGAGAGGAATTGGTTCGCAACTTCGATCATCAAATTCGAGGTGCTGAAATGAAGATTTCGGAGAAAGGAAATGAGGTTGAAAATCTAAATGCGCGCTTAGTTCGTTTAAAAGCTCAATACAAAGACCTCGTTATTTACGCCTACAAACACCGCAACAAGTTTGGAAAAATGATGTTCATTTTCTCTTCCTCGAGCTACAATGAAGCGCAAAAAAGAAATAATTATCTTTCTAAAATTTCGGAAGTTCAAGACAAGCAATTTAAGATTATTCGTCAGCACCAAAAGTTGATTGTCAACGAAATGGGACTTATCAAAGCAGAGAAGGAAAGTAAGTTAGTGGTACTTGACGAAAAGAAAAAAGAACGCGATCAAATTGCAGCAGACAAGCAGAAGCAAGAGCAGATTTACCAGAAATTCAAGAAAGAAGAAGGTACTTTGTCGGCAAATCTTCGCGAAGATGAAAAGAAACGTGAAATTTTGAAGCAGAAAATTAGCGCTGCCATCAAAAAGGAAATTCAAAATGCTGAAGCAAAACGAGTGAAAGCTGAAGAAGCTGCACGAAAAGAAGCTGCGAGAAAGGCTGCTGAGAAAGCGAAAAACACGGCAAGTACAAGTTCTTCAACAAGTAATACAGCGAGTAAAACAACAGCAACCCCTGCGAAACCAGAAACAACAGCCGCGAAGGAAGTTGTATTTACAGAAACAAAAGAAAGTTCTGCGCTATCAAAAAGTTTTGAAGCGAACAAAGGAAAGTTGCCTTGGCCAGTTGAAAAAGGGTCTATAACGGAAGGCTTTGGGAAGAATCCGCATCCAACCTTGCCAAATGTGTACACGAACAATAATGGGGTAGATATTTCTGCTCCAAAAAGCGCTCAAGTGCGATCCGTATTTGAAGGTGAGGTAACAAGTGTATTGAACATTCCAGGAGCAGGAAAAGTGGTGATCATCAAGCACGGAAACTACCGAACGGTCTACAGTAATTTACAAGACACCTACGTTCAAATTGGTTCTAAAGTATCAACAAAGCAAGCTATTGGTTCATTGTTACCCTCTGATGGAAGTAAGGTTTCCTTAGCACACTTCGAAATTCACATGGTAACAGGTACGTTGGTACAGTGTATCAACCCTAGTCTTTGGATTGCGAACTGATCGAATTATTGATTTCTTTTCAATCGTATCTCCATCGCAATAATTGCTGCGCACATTCCCCAAACTGGAACAGCCGCCTTATCGGTATCTAGGAAGTTGTTTAGAATTCCATGAATGAAATAGGTGGAGAGTGATAAAATCATTGCCATCAATAACACGCGTGTTTCCCGATCTTCTTTTGGAATTTTATAGTACAAGGTAATTGCCTTATAGAAGATGGCAATTACAATTAGAATCATGGCAATCGTTCCCGTGAAACCCATTTCAGCCAGTGGGCCTAAATACTCACTGTGCGCATTGCCTCCATCACCAAAGTTCGTTGAGATGATGGTCAGGTTTTCTGGTCGCTGAAAACGTGCGTACTCAAAAGCATAGGTTCCTGGTCCAAAACCAAAAAATGGCCTTTCTTTGAACATGGAAATTGCACACGACCAGCGATTGATTCGTTCCAAATTGGATGCATCCGTCGTTACGTTGGTTGCGCTCTGTAATCGTTCACCAAAATTTTCCGTCGTGTGTTCAAACTTATTGCGCTCCATTTCCATTTGAATACCGTCCCAGGCAAAAAATAGATAGATTAAAGTTGCTAAACCAATACTTGCCAAAACACTAAATTTCACTCTAAACTCTATCAATGCCCAAATTCCCAAGGCAAGAATCACACTTAACCAAGCCGCACGTGTATAAGAGAAATAAAGTCCAACAAGTGAAATGAAGATGATTCCCAAAAGTATTGCCTGAAATAATGGGTTATATTTTCGGGCAAAGTAAAGTCCAAACACGATCGGAACTAACATTCCAATAGCAGCTCCATAAATAGTGTGATCTTTAAAGAAAGGCCACATTACCCAATGACTTTCCTTTTCTCCAAAACGATAGGAGGCGTGCTGCACGACCGTGTACATAATGGCAATTGACATTCCTATGGAAAATAACAGAAGAAAAGTGTGAATGTTTTTTGGTTTCAAAAACACGCGAGAACCAAAAAATAGCATGGGAATAATAAACCACAATCGAGCGAGAAGAAATTTTACTGAAACCAATGGATTTGAGCTGGTAATACTTGTCACCAAAATCCAAAAAAGATAGAATAAAACAGCCCAAACAATTGGATTTTTCCACGTTTCAGGTGGGATCAATTTATTCCGCAATTGATAAAACAAAATCAAGCCCATCAATCCACAAAGAAGTGGCTCTGTTGGAACGAAAAGTCCAAGTGAAAAATTGGTAAACTCCTCAATGTTAATAGAAAGTGGAGTTAAAAATGCCACTAATAAAAAAGTGGATTCCATATAAAATAGCGCGAAATAGATGGCAATTAAACCGAGTGGAAACAAGGTATACTCAGCCTTATCTGTCAAAATAAAATAGGCAGCAAGCAATGCGAAGGCAAGACCTGCAAGCAGGATTAAACTATTTCGCCGGAAAAATTCCATCAAACTTTCGTTCTCAAGTCTTTAACTCTATCGCGTACAAGAAGTGCGAACGCAGCGAAAACAAATGCTCCCATGGTTGCTAAAAGCACAATAATCAATCGCTTTGGCTTATCTTTTTTATCAGCAACAACTGCTTTCTCAACAACAAATTTGTGATTAAACAAGGTATTGGCATCCGACTCAGCCTGCTCGTATGAGATCATAAAATCTTCCAACTTCATGATTTTTTCATTTCGCAACATTTCAAGTCCATCAAAGGTAGATCCGAATTTCATGTTGATGTCGATGGCTTTCTTGTACTCGACTTTATCTTGTGGACTTTTTGCGTCAATGTAGGCTTGAAAAAGATTCGCACGACTCTCTAGTGGCACAACACCAAGATCAGCAAGACTATCCAATTTCGCTAAGATATTCTTTCTTTCAGCTTCCATCATTTCCTTTTTACGCTTATTGATTTCATAGGCTGGAAGGGTACGTTCGCGCACCATTTCATTCTTTACAGTATCAATTAAGTCCACAATTTTATTGGCCATATCAGCCGCTAACTTTGGATCTTTGTCTAAAACATCGATTGAAATTGACCCATATCGTGTACGAACAAAAAAGAAGTTGTTACTATACGCTTGTACCAATTTGTGATGTTTATTGGCATCATTATCATCAATTTCGTAATGCTTATACAAATCGAATTGCTCAACAATCTTGTCACGAATTTTAGAGGAGGAAAGAATCTGAACCAATTGCTCTGCCGATTCTTCTTCTCCAAAGTCCATCGAAGAAGCTTTGGCATTTCGCGCCTCCGAAAACGAAACGGTACTTGTTGCTGAAGGGAAAACGATTGCGGTAGATCGATAGATTGGAGTCATCAAAAGTGAGGCAATGATGGATACTACAAAAGCAATACTCGTGATGATGATGATGATTTTACGATTTTTCCAAAGGAATAGCAATAGATTGTCTCGTTCTTGACCTAAGTCAAAAGATTTTTCACTCATTTGTTTTCAATTTAAGCAGTGCGAATTTACGCTTTCTATTCTATTAACTGAATTGGCACTCGATTATTTTGTGGAGAGGAGAATTAATTTTTCGCCAACCAAATTTTAAAAGTTGTTCCTTTATTGATAGAACTGGAGATGTCGATTTTACCTCCATGTGCTTCGATCACTAATTTTACGTAGTAAAGACCCAAACCAAAACCCTTCACATTGTGCAAATTACCGGTTGGGACACGGTAGAATTTATCGAAAATCATTTTTTGATCTTCTTTTTTGATGCCGATGCCATTGTCGGTTATTTCAATTGTAATTCCTTTGCGATCGTCTTCTGTTTTTATGAAAATAGAAGGTTCCTTTTCACAATATTTCACGGCATTATCAAGCAAGTTGTAAATGACATTTGTAATGTGCACAGGATCACCAACAATGATTCCATCCGAAGCAATTAAGCTAAGTTGAATTTCACCGCCATTTTCCATTTGGTTGATTTCAAAATTTTCTCTGGCTTCCTCCAATAACTCATGCAGATTAATTTCTTCTTTTGAGAGCACTAAATGTTCTTTATCAAGTTTTGCAATGTTTAATACGCGTTCAACTTGTTGCTCTAGGCGTTTGTTTTCTTTGTAGATGATTCCAGCGTATCGCTTCAATTTCTCAGCATCATTGGAGAAATCTCCTCTTAACAATGTTTCGCTTGAAAGTCCAATAGTAGAAATTGGAGTTTTTAATTCGTGCGTCATGTTATTAATGAAATCAGTTTTTATTTCTGATAAGCGCTTCTGACGTAAAATAATATAGAAAGCATAGCCGAAGAACAAGAAAATTAGGACAACGATAATGGTGACATAGATCCATGGAGAAATAGCGCCTTCACCAGCTGTTAGCAACTTATCTTCCATCGAGGGAAAATGAACTGTGAAATAATGTCCATCATTTTTCCATTTCAAGTTGATGTAGGTTTGCTCGGAGATGGTATCGTTTTCAAGTGCGTAAAGCGTATCGCCAACATATTTTATCAAACTTCCAAAAACAATGGAGTCGTTGAAACAGTCGTAAATACCATATTGAAAATCTTGCCGAACATTTTGCGCGTAGAACTCTCTTTTTAGTAAAGTTTCTAAGTAAAATGGGTGTAATTCTTCGTTGATATCGGCTGTAAATGAATTGATATTTAGTTGATTCACTTTGCCATACAAATCTGAACTGTCACCTTTTTGATAGGAAATATCTCTCAAGACATTTTTGAGCGCCAAGTTGACATTCTCAGAGAAATGCATCAAATTTAGACTGTCTTCTCGCTCTTGTATGATGATGTTTTTAGTTTGTACATCAATCGTTTTTCGAATCCAGATGATTTGAATAAATATGATGCTCACTAAGGAAATAATCCCTAGAAATACGAGCATATTTATTGTTCTGCGATTCATTGAGGTTTGTAAATTTTACGTTTAGTTATGGTTTGCCATAATTCATCACCCAAGAGATCATTCCACCTTCCAAATTGTAAAGGTTAGTATATCCATGTGCTTCTTGCAGGTATTGAATTGCATTTGCACTTCTCATTCCTGCTTTACAATGTACAACTACTTTTTTGTCTTTTGAAATTTCTGTGTAGCGATTTGGAATTTCTCCAAGTGGGATTAAAACACCCTTTAAATTTGAATCACTAAATTCATAAGGTTCGCGAACGTCCACCAGTTGAAAATCCTCTCCTTGATTGATCCATTCTTGTAATTCTACTACTGTAATTGATTTCATACTGATTGAATTAGAATCCGGTAACCCCGTTGACTGTTGTATATTTCAATATATTTTTCTTGTCTGGATGAATTCGAGCAAAAGCAGATTGCACTGCCATTGTACCTTCATGGAATCCGCAAAGAATTAATTTCAATTTATTTTGGTACGTGTTAACATCTCCTATTGCATAAATCCCGGGAATGTTTGTAGAGTAATCCAAGGTGTCTACTTTGATGGCATTTTTATCGATTTCTAAACCCCAATCAGCAATGGGTCCAAGCGCTGGTTTTAAACCAAAAAGCGGAATAAAATGATCAGTATCAATAGTGATTTCTCCCTCTTTTTGATGTGTAACAATTACACTTTCAACTTTTCCATTTCCGTTAATTCCAGTTACTTCAGCTTCCGTCACAAGACGAATTTTACCTGTTTCCGCCATGTCGATTACCTTTTGAACTGAATCCAAATGTCCTCTAAACGAGCTGCTTCGATGCACTAAAACAACTTCTTTCGCAATGTTTTTTTCTGCTAGAAAGATCGACCAATCGAGTGCAGAGTCTCCACCCCCTGCAATCACGACTCTTTTTCCTCTGTAAAATTCTGGGTCTTTAATAATGTACTCAACGCCCTTGTCCTCATAGCTATCTATTGATTCGATAGGTGGTTTGCGAGGTTCAAAAACACCCAATCCACCTGCAATCATTACAATTGGGGCTTCGTGTTTCGTTCCTTTTACTGTGGTAACAATGAAGGTATTATCATCAGTTTTATCAATAGTAAGTGCCGCTTCACCAAGTGTAAACCCTGGTTTAAAAGGGGCAGCTTGCAACATTAAATTGTCTACTAATTCTCCAGCTAGCACGCTTGGAAATCCTGGAATGTCATAAATTGGCTTTTTCGGATAAATCTCTGAACATTGTCCTCCAGCTTGAGGCAATGAATCAATCAAATGGCAATGTAATTTCAGCAAACCAGCCTCAAACACTGTAAATAATCCAACTGGACCAGCACCTATAATAATAATGTCTGTTTTAATCATGCTGCAAAGATAAGCAACAAACTTATTATGGAAAGGAACACCAATTAATCAAATTCAAGTAATTAACACAAATTAAGAGAGAATGTATTCCAAAGCTTACAAGTAGAAAATTTTCAAACACAGAGTGACAGAGTTTTGGAGTTCACAGAGTTATTTTCTACTTCTATTGTCATCAAAACTTGCCATTAATTCGTCTACAAATACCATTTTTAAGGGATGCTTCGTTGAAATTTATTAGAAGTCCCAATTTTAGTCCAGAAAGTTTTAAATAACTCACAAGTTGCGCTTTATGAACTCTTAAAATGGTCTCTACTGATTTTAGTTCAATAATTATTAAATCTTCAACAATAATATCTGCCTTGTAATATTTCTCTAGGATTTCTCCTTTATAAACGATTGGTAGTTCTTCTTGTTGCTTGACAGATAACCCAGAATTTTCAAGTTCCTTCATCAAACATGTTTCATAAACAGATTCCATTAGTCCAGGACCTAATTCAGAATGGACTTCATAACAGCATTCAATTATTTTGTAGCTTAATTTGTTGTAATATTCTTCATCAATCATTTCACTTTTTCTTATTTAAGTTAATGAAAAAGATGATTTAAATCCAAATGATTAGTGAAAAATTACTTTAATGTAAACTATTCAACAGCAACTCTCAATTTATTTAGTACGCCTCTGTGAACTCCAAAACTCTGTTACTCTGTGTTGAAAAATAAACAGATCAAATCCACTTCTTAGTAAACTCCCAAAGAACAATTCCCGCGCAAACAGAAACGTTGAAACTATGTTTTGTCCCAAACTGTGGAATTTCAATGATATAATCGGAAGCATCAATAACAGACTGATCTACGCCATTTACCTCATTTCCGAACACTAAGGCAAAGCGATCATCTGCTAATTTATCGACATCTTGCAGTAAGGTTGTTTTTTCCGTCTGCTCAATCGTGCAAACCTTAATGTTTTGTGCTTTTAGCTCAGCCACCAATTCATTAATGTTTTCTCGGTATTCCCACGTAATTGTTTCAGTGGCGCCAAGTGCTGTTTTTTGAATATCGCGATGAGGAGGTTGTGCTGTAATTCCGCAGAGATAAATTTTTTCCACATTCAAGGCATCTGCGGTGCGAAAAAACGAGCCGATGTTGTTCAAACTTCTAATGTCGTTCAAGATGACAATAAGGGGAAATTTTTGTTGATGTTTAAATTCTTCCTCTGAAATTCGATCCAACTCCCACAATTTCAATTTTCGATTCATGAAACAAAGTTAGAAAATATCAACTATCACTTCTCATTCCCAACATTGTTAATTTCTTTCGGTGTGCTATTAGCTTTCTGTCCACTAAATTTTCGCTAATTTTAGATTCCAATTTTTAACGTCCAACATCTTGTCAAAAGCAATTAAAGATAAATCGCCCACAGAAACGCCGTTGATGAAGCAATACAATCAAATTAAGGCGAAGCACCCCGAAGCTTTATTGCTTTTTCGTGTTGGAGATTTTTATGAAACATTTGGAGCAGACGCCATTAAAACGAGTAAAATTTTAGGAATTATTTTAACAAAACGTGGTGCTGGCAGTAGCTCTGAAATTGAGTTGGCTGGATTTCCATATCACTCGCTGGATAATTATTTACCGAAGCTAATTCGTGCCGGTCAACGGGTGGCAATTTGTGAGCAATTGGAGGATCCTAAAATGACGAAAACGATTGTCAAACGAGGTGTTACAGAATTGTTGAGTCCAGGAGTTTCATTGAATGATCAAGTCTTAGACCAAAAGAAAAATAATTTCCTTTGTGCCATTCATCGTTGCAAAAAAAATACGGGAATTGCATTTCTTGATATTTCTACGGGTGAGTTTCTGTTGACAGAAGGCTCCGATGAGTACATCGATAAATTAATACAAAGTTTTAGGCCAGCAGAAATTCTATTTCAAAAAAATAAGGCGCAAGAAATAAATGATTTTATTCCTGAAAAATGTGCCTCTTTCCGATTAGAGGAGTGGGTTTTTATGGAAGATTATGCCAACGAAATTTTGAACAAGCATTTCGAAACTAAATCCTTGAAAGGTTTTGGAATCGAAGAATTGGAAGCTGGAATTATTGCTGCAGGTGTTGTCATGCATTATTTGAACGAAAATCAACATCAACGTCTGAAACACATTACTTCCATCGCTAGAATTGAAGAGGAGCGCTATGTTTGGCTAGATAAATTTACCATTCGAAACCTCGAATTGGTTTTCTCTCCGCACGAAAGATCAACTACGCTAATCGATATTTTAGATCATACCAAAACTCCCATGGGCGGTCGCTTGATGCGCAGGTGGGTGATGTTGCCCTTGAAAGATTTGCAACCTGTACAAGAGCGTAGCAATGCAGTTGCGGATATTGTCAAAGGAATAAAGGAGGGAAAAGAGCTAAGTTCAACCTTGAGAGAAATAGGTGATATTGAACGCTTAATTTCAAAAATTGCAGTTGGAAAAGTGAACCCGAAGGAAGTCATGTATTTGAAGCGATCATTGCTCTTAATGGAACCACTAAAGGAGTTTACAAAGCAATTTACATCTAAATTAATCTCGAAAATAAGCGATCAAATAAATCCCTGTCAAACTTTAATTGATTTGATTTCTGACTGTTTGGTAGACGATCCAGCTGTGCAAATTAACAAGGGAGAAGTAATTCGAAGCAGTTTCGATCAAGAATTGAATGAATTGCGCTCATTGCTTCAAAATAGTAAAGATTACCTAGAAAATTTGCGACTTTCAGAAATTGAGCGAACAGGAATCACCAACTTGAAAATTGCATTCAACAACGTTTTTGGCTACTATATTGAAGTAACTAACTCTCATAAAGATAAAGTGCCTGCTGAATGGCATCGAAAGCAAACGCTTACTGGAGCTGAAAGATACATTACAGAAGAGCTGAAAGTATATGAAAGTAAAATTTTAAGTGCAGAGGATAGCATTCAAGCCATTGAAGTTAGAATTTTTAATAACTTAATTTTGCAAATGTTGGATTACATTCAGCCTTTGCAATTAAACGCTAATATTATAGCACAATTAGATTGTTTAAATTCGTTTGCTGAAATAGCTATTCTCAACAATTACGCACAACCACAACTCAACGAAGGAACTAAAATTGATATCAAGAATGGCCGTCACCCTGTCATTGAGAAACAGCTGAAAGATGGTGAATTGTATGTTGCTAATGATCTTTATTTAGACAATGAGCAGCAACAAATCATGATGATTACTGGACCAAATATGAGCGGTAAAAGTGCGGTACTTCGTCAAACTGCACTTATTTGCTTAATGGCGCAAATGGGTTCTTTTGTTCCTGCTGATGCCGCAGAAATTGGCTTATTGGACAAGGTTTTTACGCGTGTAGGTGCTTCGGATAATATTTCTTCAGGCGAATCCACCTTCATGGTAGAAATGAATGAAACTGCGAGTATTCTCAATAATTTGTCGGATAGAAGTTTAATTCTTTTTGATGAAATTGGTAGAGGAACAAGCACCTATGATGGAATTTCAATTGCTTGGTCGATTGCTGAATTTTTGCACGAAAACAAAAAATATAAACCGAAAACATTATTTGCAACGCATTATCATGAATTGAACGAGATGTGCAATCGTTTTGAACGCATCCACAACTTCAATGTTTCTGTGAAAGAGATTGGTGCTAAAATATTATTCACAAGAAAATTAGTTCCAGGTGGCAGCGAGCATTCATTCGGAATTCATGTTGCCAAATTAGCAGGAATGCCAAGTGAAGTGGTGCAGCGAGCGGAAGAAATTTTGGTAGTATTGGAGCAAGAAAATGAATTAACAAGGCACCAATCAACTGCGAAAAAATCCAAGAATACAAAAGGAAATAGTGGTGAAAGTCCTATGCAAATGAGCTTTTTTCAATTAAACGACCCAGTCTTAGAGCAAATTCACGACGAATTAGTGAGTATCGACATCAATACCTTAACACCTGTTGAAGCTTTGATGAAATTGAATGAAATTAAAAAGTTAACTGGAGGGTAAGATGGTCTTATCCTTAAAAATTTCTTAACAAACTATTTTTTTTTATTTCTACTACTTGTCCTATTTTTGTATCAATAAATGGATGATCTCCTTGAGGCTTAACTTGCCAAAACCTTCCATTCTGATGAAGTTGTTAGTTTGTACATGCGCTATTTTTTTCTTGCTTTAGTTTTTTTTGTTTCCATCTTTAGTGTCGTTGGACAGCAATTAATCATCAACGAAATTTCTCAAGGAACTGGAAATCAAGAGTATGTTGAATTTGTAGTTATTGGGAACACCATTTGTGAAAACGACCCACTTCCTTGTATCGACCTTCGAAAAGTTATTTTTGACGATAACAATGGTTTTTTTGCTACTGGTTCAGGCGTTGGAATTGCCTCCGGCGCATTGCGATTTTCGAATGATGTTTTTTGGTCGTGCATTCCGCAAGGAACTTTCATTCTCGTGTACAATCAAGCGGATCCAAATCCCTTACTGCCTCCAAACGATGTTTCTACCACTGATGGCAATTGCTATTTAGTTTTACCAGCCAACAGTCCACTTTTGGAATCCACATCTGTTAGTCCAACGATTTCAAATACTTCATATCCGCCAGATGCAGATTGGGGTCCAAGCACTGGATGGTCGCCAATTTTAATGGCAAACAGTGGCGATTCCTTCATGATTCCTGATTTATCGAATAATGGAGTTCCCTTGCATTCTGTAAGTTGGGGAAACAATACCATGGGATCCATTATTTATTTTGCGGGATCTGCGGCAGGCTTGGTTTTTTCTTTTAAAAATACGGTTGATAATAATCCTGATAATCAAGCGAATTGGGTGGCTGAAGACATTGCAAACGGAACACCAGGAGCGCCAAATAGTACTGCAAATGATGTGTGGATTGGAACAATGAATCCCACGTGCCGACAAAATGCGCTTCTCAATTTAAGTGCAACAAATACTGCGTGTGGAGGAACCAATGGAACAGCAAGCGTATCGGTGAATGGTGTTTCTAACTTCACTATCGAATGGGACAATGGAAGTGCTACACCAACTATTTCAAATCTATCTGCTGGTTTTTATGTGGTGACAATTACTGACAATAGTACTGGTTGTGAAATTATTGATTCTGTAGAAGTGATCAATTCTCCTGGAACTTTAGCAACAAGTTTGGTCGTAAGTCCAGAAAATTGTCCCGGAAGTTGTGATGGAAATATTGCAGTAACAATTTTGGGAGGTGCTTTACCTTTGACTACAACTTGGACATTCAATGGGAATTCTATCACAGCCCCTGCTCCAAATCAAGCTTGTAGTGGCAACTATCAATTGACAGTAGTTGATAATGATGGTTGCACTGCTATTGAAAGTGCAACTGTAAACACCACACTTAATCCGGTAATTAGTGTTTCGAATGACACTTTAATTTGCATTCGAGACACTATTGAACTATCGGCAAGTGGTGGAGCAAGCGTCGTATGGTCAACGGGTGAAATTGCCGAAAATATATTTGTTACGCCATTATCAACAACGGTTTACACTGTTGCAGTTACTTCAGGCGCATGTTCTGTGAACGAAAGTATTACGGTTGCAGTAGAAAATTGTGACAATGATCATTTTATAGAATTTCCGAATGTCTTTTCACCCAATGGCGATGGAATTAATGAAGTTTTTGAGCCAATTTTATATGAAAATGTAGAAACTATTCTATTTTCAATCTACAATCGTTGGGGAAATGTATTATTTAGTTCTAGTGAGCAAACTATTTCTTGGAGTGGAGCCAATGCTGTGGAAGGCACTTATTTCTATACGCTTAGGTATGAAAATTGGGTAGGTAGTGAAGGTCAAAAACATGGATTTTTTCATCTTGAACGATAATTTTTTTGAATTTTTATTCTGAACTTTTCTGAATTAAATAAATATATTATATTTGCAACCCCAATGCAACGGTAGATGGGGGTAAAGTATAAAGTTATAAGGGAGAGTAGCTCTCCCGATAGCTATCGGGATATAGAGCACAAGCCACTAACTGACGTGTTGTGGTAGCGTTATAAATAAAGTAAATATAAGCGAGAGTAGCTCAGTTGGTAGAGCACAACCTTGCCAAGGTTGGGGTCGCGAGTTCGAATCTCGTCTCCCGCTCAAAGAGTTAAGAAAGGGTTGATCAATGGTCACCCTTTTTTACTCTATTATGACAACAGTCGTGTTGTCGAAGTATATGCTCGAGTGGTGGAATGGTAGACACGCCGGACTTAAAATCCTGTGCTCTTTGGGGCGTGCGGGTTCAAGTCCCGCCTCGAGTACTACGAGCGCTTCCAGTTCGTTGGAATTGCCTTGATTTTCTTCGGAAAGTTGAGGCTTTTTTGATTTTGGATGGCAACAGTTTACATACTTTATTCTGAGAGTTTAAAAAAATTCTATACAGGAAGCTGTAAGAATATTTCCGAACGTTTAGAAGAACATCGAGAAAAAAAAATTCAAAATGCGTTTACATCAAAGGTTTCAGATTGGACTTTATTTTTTCAACTCAACGATTTGTCATATGTGCAAGCCAGAAAGATCGAATCCCACATAAAAAAGATGAAAAGTAGCACGTATATTGAAAATTTGTTAAACTACCCCGAAATCGCAGATCAGCTATGTAAAAAATATGAGTAGTTGCGCGGGTTCATCCCGATAGCTATCGGGACCGCCTCGAGTACTACGAGCGCTTCCAGTTCTTTGGAATTGCCTTGATTTTCTTCGGAAAGTTGAGGCCTTTTTGATTTTGATAGATTTGTACTAAGAGCAAGATCTATTGCTTCGAGCCCCTCAGGGTTAGGTGAACTTGTTTTTTGATCAGAACAATTCATTTTTTTTATTTCTACTCACCTTTTTGGTTTTTAATTCGTTAAGTGGAGCATAGGGGCTTTTTTTGAAATGGGAGAAAGCTTTTAGTAATTAAAAAATTAATTCTATATTTACGGTTCTGAAAATTATAAATTATGAAAAAAGTATACCTAAGTCTATTTACGGTTCTTTTAACAGCTGGAGCATTTGCTCAAGTAAAATCGAACCTATCTCCACTTGTTAAAAGAGGAGAAACTCAAATTGGTGCCACTAAATTTGTGAACCAAGAAACAGAAAAAGCTACAGTGCTTTGGTCTGATAACTTTTCTACTGGTGCAAACTGGACAATCGCTAACCTCGGCTCAAACACTGAAGATTGGTCAATTTCTACAAATCCGGCAGTAATTCCTGTGGCGGCTTTAGCTCCATTTGCATCTGCATCTGCAGCGAATGGTTTCCTTTTTGTTAATTCTGACGCAAACAATACCGCAGATTTTAACAGTACTATTATCAACACCACGGCAACCAATGTTACTCCAATTAATTTGGCAGGTCAACCTTTTGTGAAACTTCGTTTTTCACATAATTTCCGTTGGTGGCATGACACCAGAGGTGTTCGTGTATCAGGAGATAACGGTGCAACTTGGACTGAATTTGAAATTACAAACGAAACTGAGTACTCTACACCAAACCAAAACTCTGACAATCCTCACGTTTCTGTTTTTGATATTTCTGCCGTAGCTGGAAATCAAACTCAAGTATTGGTTCAATTTTATTACAATGATAATGACTATTGGGCTTGGTACTGGGCAGTTGATGATGTTCAAATCGAAACTTTTGAAGATTACGATTTAACATTGAACACTGTTGATTGGGGTACAACAGGGTATTGGGCTGAGCGTTTGCCGTACTACCAAATTCCATCTGCACAAATTCAACCAATTGAATTCGCTGGTAAAGTGAAAAACAATGGATTGCAAACTCAAAGTGATGTTGTTTTTGAAGTAGGAACTTCTACAGGTTTCACTGGCACTTCTGCAATGGCAACAATTGCTTCTAATGCTACTGATTCTTTAGAGTTAACAACACAATGGACTCCTTCTACAACGGTAGGATCTGCAACAGTTTCATTTGATGTTACTTCTGGTGCAACAGATGATTTTACGGCTGACAACTCTATCGCGGATGTTACTGTAGCTACAACTGGATTTATTTATGCACGTGATGCAGGAACGATTACAAATGGTACTTTTAATCAAGGTGAAGAATTCAAAGTTGGAAACATTTTTGACATGTATGCTGGTGCAACCTTAAAAGGAATTGATGTATTTATTTCTGCTTCGGCGGTGGCTGGTGCTGAAGTTACTGGTACACTTTGGAGCATTGATGAAACAGACGGAAGTTTTGTATTCATGGAAGAAACAAATGCGTATGTTTTAACTGCTGGTGATTTAGGTGCTTTGAAAACATTGAAATTGTTAACAGACCAAACATTAGATGCTGACCTTAGTTACCTTGTAACGGTAGGTTCTTTCGGTGATGGTGGTGCAACAAACGACTTAGTAGTTGGTACTGCAGGAGTTTCAGGAGTTCAAACATCATACTATTATGATGGAACTGACTTGACTTGGTATTACACAACTTCAACTCCAATGGTGAGAATGAACTTCAATCCAGCGTTAGGTCTTGAAGAAAGCGCATTTGCTCATTCAATGAATTTGTACCCAAACCCAGCTAACAATTCTACAACTGTTGCTTTCGAATTAGAGAATGCTGCTGTAGTTGCTTTGAATGTTACTGATATCACTGGTAAAGTAGTTGCTACGCAAACTATCAACGCTGTGGGTGGTGCAAACCAAACAATCATTGATGCTTCTAAATTAACAAGCGGTGTTTACTTTGTAAACTTGTCTGCTAACGGAGAAGCTTCTACACAAAAATTGATCGTAAGAAAATAATTCTTCTTCATTATAATTTTAACCCTGACTTCCACTAGGAACGTCAGGGTTTTTTGTTTTTAGTTGTTACCTTTGTAAAAAGAAATAAACTCTAATATGAAAGCATACGTTTTCCCTGGTCAAGGGGCTCAATTTTCTGGAATGGGTAAAGATTTATACGAATCTTCCCCACTTGCAAAACAAATGTTTGATCAAGCTAACGAAATCTTGGGCTTTGAAATTACTAAAATAATGTTCGAAGGTTCCGATGAGGAATTGAAACAAACGAAGGTTACACAGCCTGCAATTTTCCTGCATTCCACTATTTTGGCAGCGTGCTTGGGTGATGCATTCCAACCTGATATGGTTGCTGGACATTCACTTGGTGAGTTTTCTTCCTTGGTAGCTAACAAAACGCTTTCTTTTGAAGATGCCCTACGACTGGTGTCAAAACGTGCTTTGGCAATGCAAGCAGCTTGTGAGCATACGCCTTCCACAATGGCAGCAATTTTAGGCCTCGAAGACAATGTAGTTGAAGATATTTGTAAAACAATTGATGGCGTTGTCGTGCCAGCCAATTATAACTGCCCAGGACAATTGGTTATTTCTGGTGAATTTTCTGCCGTTGAACGTGCATGCGAAAAATTAACAGAAGCAGGGGCAAAACGCGCATTGATTCTACCGGTTGGTGGGGCTTTCCACTCTCCTTTAATGCAGCCTGCACGCGAAGAATTAGCTGCTGCAATTGAAAACACTGTATTCAACACGCCAACGTGCCCCGTTTACCAAAACGTAACGGCGACCGCAGTGTCGGATCCTTCTGAAATTAAGAAAAATTTGGTGGATCAATTAACAGCTCCAGTTCGTTGGACGCAAACCATGAATAATATGATTGCCGATGGTTGTGCTGAAGTGATTGAGGTTGGTCCAGGGAAAGTTTTACAAGGTCTATTCAAAAAAGTTGATCGTGCTTTTCCGACTTCTAGTGCTGAAGCATAATTTTTTTATGGAATATTTTTATGTTTTTCATCTTAATAGAAACTTAAAAATATGAGAAACTTAATTTTGGCAGTAATGGTTTTAATCGGCGGTTCTGCATTTGCACAGAGTTCATTCGGAGAGGTAATTGGAACAGTAATGGATCGAAATACCAACGAGCCAATTTTTGGCGCAGCGGTGTTCATTAACGATGATGGTAGAAAGTATCAATCAAAAACTGATTTTGATGGACGATTTAGAATTAGCCAGGTTCCTGCAGGAACGTACTATGTCAACATCATCAACTTAGGAGATACAATGTCACTAATTGAAGCGAAAATACCTATGGATGGCTATTGCAACTTAGGTTCAATTGCTTTTGGAGCGAAAGTGATGGATGTGGTTGAAGTTTCTGCAAATGACATGAAGTTAGAGTTTGGTGAATTGCCAGTGAAAACATTAACAGCTGAAGAAATTGATAAAAGTCCTAGTAAATTTGACGTGAAGGGTCTAGTTACCAGTATGTCTTCTGAAGTACGTCAAACTGAAGATGGAGAATTAGTGTTTCGAGGGGCTCGAAAAGGAGATATGTTGTACCTGGTAGACGGCGTGAAATCGTCAAACATTGGTTCCATTCCTGGAGTAGCCATCGGTAGAATGCAAGTGTACACCGGTGGATTACCTGCCAAATATGGTGATACGATGGGAGGTGTTATCGTTCTTGAAACAAAAAGCTATTTCGACCTTTACCGAGAGTACAGAATTGAAGAGGGTAGGAAAGAGCGATTAAAAAATAAAAATAAGTAACTATTGAAGTGGAGGTTTTAGAAAAAATCTCCACTTTTCTTTTCTACCTCTTTCAACATGATTTTTAAGGCTTGCTCGTTTGATTTTCTAAGCACCAAAATTCGATTATTGGACTCTATTACAATGTAATCTTTCAAGCCATCCAAGACCACCAATTTATCATCAGAGATGTTGATGATGCAGTTCTCAGTATCGAACAAATGTATGTTTTTTCCAATGACAGCATTGTTGTCTTCATCTTTATTCAAATGATCGTTTAAGCTCCCCCAGGTACCTAAGTCGCTCCAATCAAAATCAGCTAATACCACATCGATATTACTTGCTTTTTCCATGATGGCATAATCTACAGCGATGTCTTCACATAAGTGAAAAGCTTCATTGATAAAGTCTTGTTCAAAAGGAGAATTATAGTTTGCTAAATTTTTCGTAAACAACGAATAAAGTTCATTGGAGTGTTCCTCAAGCGCGGTCAAAACAGTACTTGCTTTCCAAACAAAAATTCCTGAATTCCAATAAAAATTTCCTTTCGAAACAAATTCCTCCGCTGTTGACAAATTCGGTTTTTCTCTAAACTGAAGCACAGGAGTAACTCCACCAGCATTTCCAATTTGCTCCGAATCAAATTCAATGTATCCATACCCGGTATCAGGGCGAGAGGGTTTAATTCCCAAAGTCACTAACTTATCATTTTGCGCATCTTCGACCGCAATATTGATAATTTCAGCAAAGCGTTGTTCCTTCAAAATTAAGTGGTCGGCAGCCGAAATAATAAGGGTAGCATTTGGATTTATTTGCTTGATTTTCGCCGCTACATAGGCAACTCCTGGCGCTGTGTTTTTACGAACAGGTTCCGTCAATACTTGCGATGCAGTTAATTCAGGCAAATGTTCTAGTACCAAATCTTTGTAATCAACATTTGTCAACACATAAATTTGATCTTGCGGAGAAACAGAAAGCAGGCGTTCGTACGTCATGCGCAACAAGGATTTACCAATTCCCAATACATCTAAAAATTGTTTCGGGTGTTCGGGCGTCGACATTGGCCAGAATCTACTTCCGACTCCTCCAGCCATAATTATGCTATAGTTATTGTTCATATTTTTTAATTAGTAAAATGGGACTTCGATACGCTTCGCACTCAGTCACCATTTAAAGTTTTTTATCAATCTTCTTTTTTGCTGACTTTGGCCAATGCACTTATCAGATAAAGTCGATTCGATTGTACCTCTCTGCAAACATAACGTTTTCTGCGCAAAATTCCTTTTTCGTATACTTTACCATTTAATGAAAATTGTTCATCTTTTGGTAATGATTCTAGAATTAAGGTATTTTCAGCCAATTGATCGTACTGCAACAAGGTTTTTGAAAGATGATAATCAGAGCACGACGACGCTTTTACTTTATTATAACTTTTTACCAATGCTCTTTCGACATCAACAGGCAATTCGCCGCTTTGGATAACGGGTAACAAGAGCTTTTTGAATTCGTTTTTCCATTCCTCACCATGCGGAGAAACACGTGTTCCATAAGTATTGAACGTATTGAGATGTGCAAATTCATGCAGGGTGGTCACCAAAAACGAGTAGGGGTTTAAGTCGCCGTTGACGGTTATCTGAGGTTTTTGCCCTTTTAAGCCCCCTCGAAAATCGCCCAATTTTGTAGTTCTAGATTTTACGATACTAAATCGAACATTTGATTCGAGGTACATGCGAACAACATAGTCTACAAAGTGTTCGGGGAGAAACTTCGCAAATGTGCGTTTCACGCTTTCTATATTTTGGACCTTACGATTTTCCACAACACAAAATTAAGTGAAAAATCGGCTTTATTTTTCTAAACTTTTGAGGCAAATCATGTGAAGAAAAAGAAAATGTCATTAACTTAGCCGTCAATGAAGATTTTGAGCGATATTGGTAAGTACTTTCAAATGATGGGAAGTGTTTTGTCGCGACCTGAAAATTGGAGGGTGTTTAGAGTTCGTCTATTTGATGAACTTCAAAATATTGGTGTCAATTCTATCTTTTTGGTGGCCCTAATGTCTGTATTTATGGGAGGTGTTATTTCATTGCAAACTGCAGCACAGATGACAAGCCCATTTTTACCTGAGTCTACTGTTGGATACATCACTCAGTCAAGTACAATTTTGGAATTCTCTCCAACGGTAATTTCGTTGATTTTGGCCGGAAAAGTAGGTTCAAATATTGCTTCGGAAATTGGAACAATGCGTGTTACAGAGCAAATAGATGCACTTGAAATCATGGGTGTTAACTCTTTGTCTTATTTGGTGTTGCCAAAATTAATTGCTGCAATATTGTTTTTCCCCATACTAGTTACTTTCTCAATGACATTGAGTCTTATAGGAGGGTGGTTTGCAATGGTAATTTCAGGACTTCAAACCACGGATACATATGTAATGGGAATTCGCTCTTATTTCGAGATGTATTATGTGTGGTATGCACTATTCAAAACAATGGTGTTCGGAATGATCATCGTTACAATTTCTTCTTACTTCGGATATTACACCAAAGGTGGATCATTAGACGTGGGACGCTCTTCTACCAATTCTGTGGTAAGCTGTAGCGTTGTTATTTTGATAGCTAACTTCATACTTACTCAATTGATTTTGTTCTAATGGTTCAAGTGGAGTCTATTAATAAGTCATTCGCTGGAAATCAGATTTTACATGATGTTTCCGCAACCTTTCAGAAAGGAAAGGTGAATATGATTATTGGCCAATCTGGTCATGGAAAGTCGGTACTTGCAAAGTGTATTGTTGGCTTGCACGAAACGGATAGTGGACGTATTATTTTCGATGGCAGAGATTTTACCAGTATGGACAAACTTCAGAAACGTGAAGTGCGCAAGGAAATTGGAATGTTGTTTCAAGGTGCTGCTCTGTTTGATTCAATGACGGTGGAAGAAAACATCATGTTTCCACTTGATATGTTTTCCAAAATGACCAAGAAGGAAAAATTGAACCGTGCAAACTTTTGCTTGGAGCGTGTAAATATGGTAGGGAAAAACAAATTGCTCCCTGCTGAATGTTCTGGAGGTATGCAAAAAAGAATTGGTATTGCGCGCGCTATTGTAATGAATCCTAAGTATTTGTTTTGCGATGAGCCTAATTCTGGCTTGGATCCAATGACATCAATTTTAATTGACAATTTGATTCGTGAAATCACGTATGAGTACGATATCACCACGATTGTCATTACGCACGATATGAATTCTGTTATTGAAATTGCTGACAGTATCAACTTTATTCACAAGGGACAAAACTGGTGGCAAGGCGATCGAAAATCAATTCTAACGACCGATAATCCAGAAATCTTGAATTTTGTTTACGCAGCTGATTTCATGAAACAGATTCGTTCTACGATGAAAGAAAACTTAAGCGCTCAGTAATTAAGGCAATTCAGTACTCATTTCCTTATTCAAATTCAGTTGATTTTCACTTTTTGCGATCACCATTGCGGAAACGCCATTGCCAATAATATTGGTTAGCGCACGTGCCTCACTCATAAATTTGTCCACTCCAAGTAAAAAGGCTAGTCCTTCAATTGGAATTTTATTAAGTGAAACAAGTGTTGATGCAAGCACAATAAATCCACTACCCGTCACCCCGGCAGCGCCTTTTGAGGTGATCATTAAGATGACCAGAATACTTCCCATCTCAAAGAAGCTCAATGGTACATTGTATAATTGAGCAATAAAAATGACTGCCATCGAAAGGTAAATAGCAGTTCCATCTAAATTAAAGGAATATCCAGTGGGAATAACCAATCCAACAACGGGTTTGCTACAGCCCATGTTCTCCAATTTTTGCATTAAACTAGGCATTGCTGGCTCCGAAGATGAGGTACTCCAAACCAGTAAAAGCTCTTCTTTGATGTTTTTTAGAAATTGCCAAATACTAAATTTGACATAGTATTTCATGATTGGACCGAGAATCAAAAAGACGAAAACAAACATGGTTGCATAGACACACAAAACCAATTTTCCTAGAGGAAGTAAGGAATGCATGCCGAATTTACCAACAGCATAGGCAATTCCACTAAATGCAGCAAATGGCGCCAAATACATGACAATGTGCAAGGCTTTAAAAACGTATTTAGATACCGATTGTAAATTATCGATCACCGGTTTAGCCTTCGCAATTCGACTCAAAATCATACCAATAATAATGCTTGCAAGCAGTACTTGGATCATGTGATTCTCTTTCAAAAGATTTAGAATCATCGATCCTTCAGGGGGCGGTGCTGAGGTATATTTAGAAGCATCACCTGCCTCTAGGCCTTCTATTTTAATGTTTCCAGGTTGCAGAAAGTAGGCTGCAGCCACTCCAATCACGAGTGCTACTGTCGAAATAATCTCAAAGTAAATCAAGGCCTTTGCGCCAATTCTTCCTACCTGCTTTAGATTTCCAGCGCCAGCGATACCCAATACAATCGTCAAGAAAATAATTGGAAAAATGAATACCTTGATAATACCGATAAACCATTTGCTAATAAATTCACTTGAAATGGCTAAATCTGGCGCAGTAATTCCGACAACAATTCCTAAAACGATGGCAATAACAACCCAAAAAGCAATGTTTTTAGCAAGTGAAATCGCTCGATCTAGCACTTTTTTCTTAATGGTCTTTTTCTCCATGGTTTATTTTCGGGAAAATTAATAAAAAAAGGGATGAACAATCATCCCTTCTCCTTCATATCTATTTTTTTCTATGCTGGAATCATGTATGACTCTACACTAGGACAAGAACAAATTAAGTTTCTATCTCCGAAAGCATTGTCTACTCGACGAACAGGCACCCAATATTTCCAGTCTTTCAAATACTCAACTGGATAAGCAGCTTCTTGCTTAGAATAAGGATAGTTCCATTCTTGATTGATGATACAATTCGCAGTGTGGGGTGCATTTTTCAATAAATTGTTTGCTTTATCTGCTTTTCCGTCTTCAATGGCTTTGATTTCTTGACGAATTTTAATCATCGCCTCAATGAAACGATCCAATTCTTCTTTGTCCTCTGATTCTGTTGGCTCTACCATTAAGGTTCCAGCTACTGGGAAAGCTACTGTTGGCGCATGGAAATTGAAGTCGATCAGACGTTTTGCGATATCCGCCACTTCAACATCAGACGTTTTCTTGATTTCTCTACAGTCTAGAATTAATTCATGTGCTACTGTTCCATTTGCTCCAGAGTACAAAATTGGGTAGTGATTTTTTAATGAAGCAGCGATGTAATTAGCATTCAAAATGGCATTTTCAGTGGAGGCTCTTAATCCTTCTGCTCCTAACATTTTAATGTATCCGTAGGAAATCAATAAAATAAGTGCGCTACCAAATGGTGCAGAAGAAATTCCGTGAATCGCTTTTTCACCACCTGTTGCAACAACAGCATTGGTAGGTAAGAAAGGCACTAAGTGTTTTGCAACACCTATCGGACCAACACCTGGTCCACCACCACCATGTGGAATAGCAAATGTTTTGTGAAGGTTTAAGTGACAAACATCGGCACCAATATTTCCTGGATTCGTTAACCCAACTTGGGCATTCATGTTGGCACCATCCATGTACACCTGACCACCATTTTCGTGGATGATGGATGTAATTTCTTTAATTCCCTCTTCGTAAACACCATGCGTCGATGGGTACGTAACCATCAATCCAGCCAATGAATCTTTTAGCTCAATTGCTTTCGCTCTCAATTCTTCAATGTTGATGTTTCCATTTTCGTCAGTACCTGTCACCACCACTTCTAATCCTGCAATTACGGCAGATGCAGGGTTGGTTCCATGCGCTGACGCAGGAATAATAATTTTTTTCCGATTAAAATCGCCATTTGCCTCATGGAATGCTTTTATCACCATTAGGCCTGCGTATTCTCCTTGTGCACCAGAATTTGGTTGCAGAGAAACTCCTGCAAAACCAGTACACTCACATAAATCTTTTTCCAATTCTGCAATCATCTCTAGCATTCCTGTCACTTGATTTAATGGAGCAAACGGATGTAGATTAGCAAATTGAGGATTGGTAATTGGAATTAGTTCAGAAGCAGCGTTCAATTTCATTGTACACGATCCCAAAGGAATCATTGAATGCACCAAGGAAAGATCTTTGTTCTCCAGGCGTTTCAAATATCGCATCATTTTTGATTCTGAATGATGACTGTTGAACACAGGATGTGCTAAAATTTGATCATTTCTTAAAAGTTCAAGCGTTAATGATGAATCGTTGTTTGCCAATGATGCACTTTTGCCAGTTGCTTCCGCAAACACTTCCAAAATTGTGTTTACATCAGCTAATTGATGAGGTTCTGCAAAACTTATGCTAACTGATGTGGCATTAACATAGTTGAAGTTGAGTTCATGTTTTTCAGCAATTGCCTTCACTTTGCTTGTATCGATGTTTTTCACGAAAACAGTGTCAAAAACTGGACTGCTATCCACATCCAAGCCCATTTTCTGCAATGAATTTGCTGTTAAGGAAGCCAATCGGTGAACGTGTGTTGCAATTTCTCGAAGTCCATCTGGACCATGATACACGGCATACATACTTGCCATTACCGCCAACAAAGCTTGAGCTGTACAAATATTTGAAGTTGCTTTATCTCTTTTGATATGTTGTTCACGCGTTTGCAGTGCCATACGCAATGCTAAATTATCGTCAGCATCTTTTGAAACACCAATAATTCTTCCTGGGATATTTCGTTTGTACTCTTCTTTTGTAGCAAAAAATGCAGCATGAGGACCACCGTAGCCCATTGGAACTCCAAAGCGCTGTGATGAACCATATACCACATCAGCACCTAATTTTCCTGGAGCTTCAAGCAATACTAATGAAAGTGGATCTGCACCAACGGCAACTCGAATGTTATTTTGTTTAGCGTTTGCTATAAACGTTTTTATGTCGGCAACTTGACCATTTTTTCCTGTGTATTGCAATATGGCTCCAAAATAAGAAGCATCTCCAACAAACGATTTCTCATCTCCAAATACGATTTCGATCCCTAAATTTTTAGCTCTACCAATAAGTAAATCTTGTGTTTGAGGAAAAACATTTTCAGCAACGAAGAATTTAATAACATTGTTTTTCTCCTCGTCACGCGTGCGAGAATGGAACATCATCATCATTGCTTCACAAGCAGCCGTTCCTTCATCAAGTAAAGAAGCATTTGCAAGCTCCATGCCTGTTAAATCGAGTACCATTGTTTGGAAATTCAACAATGCTTCTAATCTACCTTGCGAAATTTCCGCTTGGTAGGGAGTGTAAGCAGTGTACCATCCTGGATTTTCTAAGACATTTCTTAAAATCACAGAAGGAATATTTGTTTCGTTATAGCCTAAACCAATGAACGATTTAAACACCTTATTTTTTGCAGCAAATTCGCTAACATGTTGTAAATAATTTTGCTCGGACATTGCCTCTGTGATAGCTAGTGCGCCATTTAGACGAATGTGTGCTGGAATTGTTTTATCGATTAGTTCTGCGATAGAATTAACTCCAATTGTTGCCAACATTGCAGATGTTTCAGCTGCATTTGGACCAATATGACGTTTTGCGAAATTGCTCATTGTGAAATTTATTTTGAGACCACAAAGATACAAAATTCAATAGTACAACTAAACGGATTTTAGCCTGATAATAAAAATAATATTGCTTAAAGGAAATCTTCTTTCGATTAAAAACTATTCGCTTGATTTTTTAAAATTTTCTGCCACTTCAGCATCGAATTTTTCTCGCCAATTATCACCATGTGCTTTCGCTAAAATAGCAAATGTTTTTTTGTTCTTTGTTTCAAATTCTTCTGCTTTAGCATCAAATGTACCAACACAATCACCAAAGAAATAGATGATTTCTACACCCCATTGTGCCGCTACTGTTTTCTGACATTCCAGCATAGGCATGTGTGGTTTTCCTCCGATGTAGATATGCCAGATTGGTTTATTTGTTTGCCCTGCTGTACTATTTTTCACATTGGCACAGCTTGTCACCAAAACAAATAATAAAAGATGAATGAAGATCACTTGGATGAATCGTGTGTTTTTTTGTTGCAAGAGTGTTTGTACGTTCATGGTATTTAATTTGAATACTAGTTGATACAGCACTGTCAACAATTAGTTCACATTAATGGCGTCTTCCAGCTCTTTTTCTGAAATTGCGAGAGAAACCACCTTTTTTGTTGATGATGCGTTGATTTTTTTTGTTGAAATAGTAGGGGAGCCCCATTCCTAAACTTACTTCGTGACTAAAGCCCTTGACAGAACTGAGTCGACCAAGATTATATCCTCCCATATATCCAACTCGAATTCTATTGAAAAGTATACAATCTAAACCAGCAATAATGGTATTGTCGGAACGATAGCCAGCAGAGATCCCCACTGGAGAGAACACTGCTCGCAATTGCGCATCAAATTGAACAGGAGCATTTCGCATCATTTTAATCTGTGCAGACGGATTGAATAGGAAGCGATCACTTACTTCGTAATAGTATCCAATAAGAGAATAGATAGCCCAGCGATCAATGCGAATGCCTTTTTCTGAGTAGGAAAAATTGGTATTGAATAACTGTGGAAGTGAAAGGCCTGCATAAAATCGCTCAGTGCGGTAATAGGCTCCAAAAGATCCTTGAAAAATAAATTTGGTAGTACTGCCAGCAAATACAGGATCGTTGGCTTGAGTAGTACTTGCTTCAGCAAGGTTCCAAGAAACTTGATCAGCTCCTAGACCTAATCCAAACGCTAAGTATTTGCGATCATCAAACATAATTCGGTATGCGTACTGCGCCGAAAATGAATTGTTTTGGTACAAGCCTACTTTGTCGGTATTAAACGTTAAGCCGATGGCCATGTCGTCTGTGATGTCATAGGATGCATTCGCTGCCATTGTTTGAGGTGCTCCTTCTATTCCATACCATTGTCCACCATACACCAAATCGGCTGTAATGGAGGCGTCAGATCCTAATGCTGCTGGATTGTATAGGTTTTTAAGAAAGTTATAATTGGTGAAACGATATACATTTTGCCCTTGGACCTGAACGACCAACATCAACAAGAGAAAAGTGTGAAGTATTTTTTTCATCTTTTGATTGTTGTAAAACCTTTAAAAATTAGGTCTTCCATTCGGATTTCATAAAAATATGTTCCGTCTGGCAATACTTGTTTTCCAAGGCATAGTGGTTCTTGACAATGTCCATTCCAATTGTTAGCGTAGGCGCTACTTTCAAAAACAGCGTTCCCCCAGCGATTGAAAATGATGATTTCGGCATTGTAGGTCGAATCCAACTCAGGAATCACAAAAAAGTCGTTGAACCCATCACCATTTGGTGAAAACCCAGTTGGAATAGATAAATTAATTACTTCTACAGTGACCTCATCAATGCGTGTACATCCTCCTGCATGAGTTGATGTAAGTGTATACGAAGTGGAGGTAGTTCCATTAAAAGTAGGGTCTTCCAGGAAATTACTGTTAAGAAAAGTGCTTGGAATCCAATCATAATTGAGGTAACCAGTTGGACCATCCAAAACTTGATTTACACCACCTTGAACCAAATAATGTGTTTGAATTGCGGTAGTTTCAACTTCAATTACTGTTATAGTTTGTGATAATGTAGTAGAACAAGGTCCCATTGTCATATCTACGGTATAGGTCGTTGTTGCACTAGGTGTTACACCAATGGAAGAAGTAACTTCACTGGTCGACCAAAGATAAGTTGCAGCACCAGTTGCTAAAATGAAAGAACTATTGCCACTACAAATTGTGGAAGGTGTTGCACTTATTTCAAAATTAGGTGTTGAAATGAAAATTGAAGCATTTCTAGAACAACCATTTTCGTCGACAGTAAGTACAGAATAGGTACCAGCTTGTGCAGCGACAATACTAGCCGATGTTGCGCCCGTGCTCCAAGTAAAGGAAGTAAAGGTTCCACTTACATTTAATACAGTGGATTGCCCACTGCAAATCATATTTCCTTCTGTGGAACTAATAACGGGAGTTGTTACCGGGTTGAATAGCACATCAATTGTTGCGGTAGAAACACAGCCAACACCATCTACTGCAGTGATGGTGTATTGTCCACTTTGATTAACCGTGATTGTACTTGAAGTTCCTGTTTGAGGGCCAGTCCACGTATAACTAAGAAAGCCAGCAGTTGCACTAAGCGTTAAACTTGATCCTTGGCAACCTTCTATTGCACTACCTTCAGCAATTGCAACATCCACAGCACAGCCGAAAGCAGCATTGAAAAGTAGTAGGTTAAATAGAAGTAGTACAAATTTCATCAATCGACGTAGCTTAGTTTTAACATGTTCGAATTTCCTAAATCTTCAAGTGGAATTGATGCAATATTAATAACTAAATCGCCTTGTGTCAAGAGATTTTCTTTTTTTAGTAAATATTTTATGTCTGCTATGGTGTGATCTGTACTTATTCGCTTGTCGTAGTAAAAGCCGATAACCCCCCAAATCAAGCTAAGTTGCGTTAAAATTTGCTTGTTACTTGTGAAGATGTAGATGGGAGCATTTGGACGTTGAGAAGCTATTTTGTAGGCTGTATATCCAGAAAAAGTCATCGTGATAATAGCATCTGCTTCAACACGTTGAGATAAGCGACATGCGTTAAAACAAATAGAATCGGTGATAAAACGATCTTGATTTTTATGTGGAATCTCTTCTTTATTGTAGATGCCTCCAAAGTTCTCCATTTCTTGTACGATATTCGACATCGTTTTGATTACTTCAACAGGGAATTTACCCACGGAAGTTTCTCCTGAAAGCATCACAGCATCAGCACCATCTAAAACAGCATTGGCAACATCGTTTACTTCAGCTCTTGTTGGTGTTAGATTGGTGATCATCGTCTCCATCATCTGAGTGGCAACAATTACTGGTTTCGCATATAAAATTCCTTTGTTGATTAACATTTTTTGAATCAATGGAACTTGTTGGTAGGGAACTTCCACACCTAAATCGCCACGAGCAACCATCAATGCATCGCTTTTTTTAATGATTTCATCGATGTCTTCAATGGCTTCTGGTTTCTCAATTTTAGCAATCACCTTCGCTTTACACTTGCGATTGGAAATGATGTGTTTAAGTTCAATAATGTCGCGCGCCGAGCGGACAAAAGATAGACCAATCCAATCCACATTATGATCTAAAGCAAAATTCAAATCTTCCAGATCCTTCGCTGTTAAAGAAGGCATAGAGATTTTAGTGTTTGGGAAATTGACTCCTTTTTTTGATGAAAGAATTCCTCCGTGAATTACTTTTGCATGAATTTCTTTGTGCCCATCTGATTTAATTACCTCAAGGCGTAATTTACCATCGTCCAACAAAATCAATTCACCTGGATTTACATCTTCAGGTAATTTCGAGTAGTTGATGGAAATTTTTGTGGCTGTACCAAGCACTTTTTCAGTTACAATAACAATTTCAGACCCAGTGATCAATTCAACGCCATTGTTTTCCATTTCATCCGTTCTGATTTTCGGACCCTGTAAATCGGCAAGAATGGCTACGTTTAATCCAGTTTCTTCATTCAGTTCGCGAATCGTTTTAATTACTTCCTCGTGCACTTCATGAGCGCCATGAGAAAAGTTTAAGCGACAAACATTAACACCTGCAAACATCATTTCACGAAGTACTTCTTTATCACTTGAAGCGGGGCCAATGGTGGCTACTATTTTTGTTTTTTTCATATCAAATTAATGTGTTGTGTTGAATCTAACTCGTTGGGATCAAATGAATATGCAGCAAGCACCACCGTTATCTTTCGAAGTGAATCAACTAACTCTGAAAGCTCAAACAAATGATTTTCATAGATAAAAAGAAAATAATCTATCATTGGCTTTTCAGTAATTAAAAATTTTCCATCCGCTTTATTTTTAATAAGGATGAATTGATATTGATCTTCTGGATGTGTATAATCGTATCTAGAAAATAATATTTCCTCCTTTTTGCCTTTTGGGATGAAAGCAAAATCGTCCTTTTTTTCGAGGGCAATTGCCATTTGCTCATTGATTCCAAAAGCCAATCTAAAGTCGGTGTGATGAGTACAAATTCCAATCAGTTCAAAATCAGCTTCATCATCGAAACTTAATTTATGTTTGATCACTTTTGCCATCACTAAATAATTTTGACAAAGTTAAGGATTTTACCATGAGTAAAGCATTGTTCCTCAAACTTGATGTTTTGGTAACATAAATTTGTGAAAAGTGGTAAGCTTTAGTCAATTTTCTACCAAATCCAGCAATTTTTCTTATTTCTGAACTATCTTTACAGTCCAAAATCGTTATCTAATGAGTTTTATTGAACTTTCTGAACAAGAAATTCAGCGAAGAGAATCGTTGAATAAATTGCGCGAATTGGGAATTAATCCCTATCCGGCTGATTTATATCCAGTAACTAATTATGCTGCTGAGGTCAAGGAGAAGTTCGAAGACGGTAAACAGGTTTGCTTGGCTGGTCGTATGATGAGTCAACGCGATATGGGAAAAGCTTCATTTGCTGAATTACAAGATTCTTCAGGCCGCATTCAGTTGTATTTTAACCGAGATGAAATTTGTCCGGGAGAAGACAAAACCTTGTACAATCAAGTATTTAAGAAGTTACTGGATTTAGGTGATTTCATTGGAGTGAAGGGCTATATGTTTACCACGAAGGTTGGTGAAATATCTGTACACGTAGAAGAATTTACATTATTGAGTAAATCATTGAAGCCGCTTCCCTTGCCTAAAACCGATGCTGAAGGAAGAGTACATGATGCATTTACTGATCCTGAAATGCGTTACCGCCAGCGGTATGCAGATTTAGTGGTGAATCCTCAGGTAAAAGATATTTTTATTAAACGAACAAAATTGTTTAACGCCATGCGTCAATTTTTCAATGATGCGGGATATATGGAAGTTGAAACACCAATTTTGCAATCCATTCCGGGTGGAGCAGCAGCACGTCCGTTTATGACACATCACAATGCATTAGACATCCCATTGTATATGCGTATTGCGAACGAATTGTACCTAAAACGATTAATTGTTGGCGGATTTGATGGTGTGTATGAGTTCTCCAAAAACTTCAGAAATGAAGGAATGGACAGAACACACAATCCAGAATTTACAGCCATGGAAATCTATGTTTCATACAAAGATTACAATTGGATGATGGATTTTACAGAGCGTTTATTGGAGTTCTGTGCTATTCAGGTAAACGGAACATCGGAAGCAACTTTTGGAGAACATAAAATCAATTTCAAGGCACCATACGCAAGAGTTACAATGCGCGATTCTATTTTGCATTTTACGGGATTTGATATTGCTGGAAAAACTGAACAAGAATTGTTTGAAGCGGCAAAAGGAATGGGAATTGCGGTTGACAACACGATGGGCAAAGGAAAATTGATAGATGAAATATTTGGTGAGAAATGTGAAGGAAATTACATTCAACCAACTTTCATTACCGATTACCCGAAAGAAATGTCGCCTTTGTGCAAAGAACACCGTGACAATCCAGAATTGACAGAACGTTTTGAATTAATGGTTTGTGGGAAGGAAGTGGCGAATGCTTATTCGGAGTTGAATGACCCAATTGATCAACGTGAGCGTTTTGAAGAGCAAGTTCGTTTATCTGAAAAAGGTGATGATGAGGCAGGTGAATTTATTGATTATGATTTCTTGCGTTCGTTGGAATACGGTATGCCACCAACATCTGGATTAGGTATTGGGATGGACAGATTAATTATGTATTTAACCAACAATCCGTCTATTCAAGAAGTATTATTTTTCCCTCAAATGCGACCAGAAGTCCACCAACAAAAGGTGGAATTGAGTGAAAATGAAAAAATGATCTTCGAAATTATTCAAAAGGAAAAATCGATGGATTTAAATACCTTGAAGATGAAAGCTGGATTAAGTGGAAAACAATGGGACTTGAGTATTAAAGGTCTAACAAAACAAAACTTAGTGAAAGTGGCGAAAATCAACGATGAGGTAGTGGTAGATTTAGTTTAAAAAATAAATTTTTGCAATAAAAAAAGGGACATCCATTTGATGTCCCTTTCTCTTTTCTGTGATTTGTGGTTGGGTGTAAAGTTTGTACTTACTAAAAACTATAACACGCTGAAATTATATTTTTTATGATGATAAATCTTCCCGAATTTGCAAACGGTAGGCTTGGGTTTATAAGCAACAAAAAAGCCGGTCCCTGAGCGTAGTCGAAGGGGGCTTTTTTGTTGTTTGAAAATACTACTTTATTATTCTTTAATGAATTTTACTGTTTGTCCTTCTGCGGTTCTAACGAAGTACACACCTTTTGACAAACTTGAGATATCTACTTGATGGTTTTGTTGAACTCTTGTCTTCATCAATTCAGCGCCAGAAATATTCAGTACTGTGACTTCAGCATCTGTTGGGAGTTGCATATTCAATATGTCATTCGCAGGATTAGGGAATACAAGCAATTTATTCATTTCATTTTCTTCTACAATTGAAGTTGCAGGATTAGCCTCTGCATAAAGTGCAGAAACTTCTGTAGCATTCAAGGCTCTCGTATAAATTCGGAGATCATCCAATAAACCATTATAGCCTTCAATAGTTGTACCATTTACACAAGGAGAGTAGCCAAGTGTAATATCTGCGGAGTTGTCCATTGTGCCGTCAACTAGGCCTGTTCCCCAATTTGTTGTAGCAATTAAAGCGCCATCAATGTAATACTTGGTTTCCAAATTTGCTTGATCAACTACAAACACAACATGCATCCATGTGGCAGAGTTTAGTTCTGTATTATCGTTGATATTCGCAACAGCGCTACCTTGTGCATAGGATTCTAATACGAGTGTGTTTGGACTTGCGTACATAGTAACATCAAATAAACTACCTCCTGAACATCCAGCTCTTTTAGAAATTACTTTTCGCTGGTTACTGCTAAAATCGGAGAATTTCATCCATAATGAAATAGTGTAATCTGGATCTACAAGATTTAGGTCGCCAAGACTTACATATCCATGTGGTGTATTGGATAATGAAAGTGCTGACTCATCATTTCCGAAACGATCCTCAGCAAAACTAACACTGTTTAGTTCTCCTATGATTGTAGCCGTTGAGGCATTTACTTCTTCGTTTAGATTATTCCCGAATTTCATGTGACAAAGTAGATTGTCTGTTGGGATTTGTGCAAATGTTTTGGTTCCAAAAAGGAGTAGAATAAGAAAAGTAGTTGTTTTTTTCATGTGGTTTCAATTTAATTTTTAACGAAGATGCTTGAATGATGTCAGACTTGAAAGTTGTAATTTGTGAAAGGTTCACTTGACTTTGTAAACAACAAAAAAGCTACTTTCCCTTCGACTAGCTCAGGGACCGGCTTTTTTTTGTATGAAAAAATTAAACTGTTATTCTTTGATGAATTTTACTGTTTGTCCTTCAGTTGTTCGAATGAAGTATACTCCCGCGGCGTAATTGCTGATGTCAAGTGTTGTTTCGTCGTTCAGTTCTACTTCAGCAAGGATTGCTCCGTTGGATGAGGTGACGATCGCAGAACAAGGTACAGAGGTTCTAATGTTGATATGATCAAATGCCGGGTTAGGGTGCAAATTCATGATAATTTCAGTTTCTTGCAGTGAAGCAGTAGACGGGCAATAACCGCTATAAGAATCTCCGGTAATCGTCCATCCATTCACATTGATTAGGTTATTTCTTGCTGCTGAAGCAATTGCTCCATATTCTTGCCCTTGTGCACCTAATATCCGGTTGTTCGGGGTGTTAGGGTTAGCAGCCCATCCGATAAGTGTTTGAGAATAGTTATTGCAATTCATACCACAATGTTCCAGCATGTCATGAACATCAATTATTGAACTAAGATTCCAACTACCTAAATTTTGATTGAAATTTCCAGCATATGAAAACATTCTTTCCATATCCTTCACGTTACTCACATCCCAATTGTTTATATTTCCATTAAACTGGCTCGCAGAATTAAACATATAATCCATAAAAATTACATTACCTGTATTCCAATTACCAATTTGCTGATTAAACACATTTGCCGACTTAAACATCAACGACATATCATCAACCGAAGAGGTATTCCAGTTCCCAATTGGTTGATTGAAAGAATTTGAAGAAAAGAACATTTTTGACATATCATTAACCCAGGAAGTGTTCCAACTATTTAACGGTTGATTAAACACATATGCTGAAGAAAACATCCACGACATATTATTAACAGAAGAGGTGTTCCAGTTATCTAATGGTTGGTTGAACAACTGTGCCCCTCTGAACATCCCGTGCATGTCCGTTACATTGGAGGTATTCCAGTTCCCAATTGGTTGGTTGAACACCCTTGCTTCTCTGAACATATCATACATGTTTGTTACATTGGAGGTATTCCAGTTCCCAATTGGTTGATTAAATAACGTTGCATCACAGAACATTGCACTCATGTTAGTAACACTGGCAGTATTCCAATTTCCAATTGGTGAATTAAAACTGGTCGCTCCCCGAAACATTGAACTCATGGATGTTACATTGGAGAGGTTTGGGGCATCAATCGCTGATATTTGAATATTTGAGCAACCTCTAAACATATGAGCCATACTAATCCAGTTTGTTGAGCCCCACTGCTCTACATCCAATAACAATAATTTGTCAGGACCATCCAATATTTGGAACTGCTGCATATAGGTTGGATTAATGATCAAACGGATGTTTACACCTGTAGGTAAGCCGGAAATTGTAACTGGAGTTCCACTCATGAATGAGCCTGATCCTGATGATCCAGCCGGAACTGTTTCCCAGGAGTAGTTGACCAGACCACTCGTAGCGGCATTGAAACGGATCATGGTCTGTCCTGTCGGAAGATTCCAGCGCGTTATAAAATAGTCAATCGGAGACGGTATTCCACAATATGTTCCACTAGGCGTATCGCCGGTGATAGTCCATCCTTGATTATTGACCAGGTCCGTTCTCGCTGAGATCGCACCTGTGCCATATTGTATCCCTGATGCGCCCAATGAGATATTATTTGGGGTATTAGTGTTGGCAGACCAACCGATGAGGGTTAGTGAATAGTTATGACAATCCAACCCACAATTGTTCAGCATCTGATTTAAACCTGTAACATTTGAAAGATCCCAGTTTTCAAGAGACTGATTGAATGAGGTGGCATTTTCAAAGAGATTCCACATGTTGGTAGAATTCGAAGTGTTCCAATTTGGCAAAGGCTGATCAAAGGATGTTGCTCCCCAGAACATTCCTTGCATGTTCGTGATGCTTGAGGTATTCCAGTTATCGAGAGGTTGGTCGAATGAAATCGCGTTGCGGAACATGAACACGGAGCTAGTAAGGCTGGAGGTATTCCAATTGTTCAGATTTTCATCAAAAGCAGATGCCCCCCAGAACATTCCATGCATGTTGCTTACCGAAGCCGTATTCCAGTTTCCGATCGGCTGGTCAAATGAAGCAGCATTAAAGAACATCAATGCCATATTTGTCACATTAGTGGTGTTCCAGTTTCCGATCGGTTGGCTAAATGAAGGTGCATCATCGAACATGTAGGCCATATTCGTCACATTGGCCGTATTCCAGTTCCCAATAGGTTGATTGAATGATGTTGCATCACGGAACATTCCAATCATGTTAGTAACATTAGCAGTATTCCAGTTTCCAATAGGTTGGTTGAAAGAAGTAGCGTATGAAAACATGTCACTCATGTTCGTGATGTTCGACGTATTCCAGCCATCGATCGGAGAATTAAAATTGGTGCAACCCCAAAACATGAAGGATAATGTGGTCACATTTGAAAGATCAGGGTAGTCGCTTGCCGTAATTTGTAAATTTTGGCAAGATGGAAACATCATGTACATGCTCGTCCAGTTCACAGTACCCCATTGTTCCACATCAGTTAAATAACCGTTACTTCCGCCACTTCCCATGAAATGCTGTTGCAAATGTGTTGGGCTCATTTTCAAGCGGATTGTTACGCCCGTTGAAGGAAGACCTGAAATTGTGGCGTAATTCCCTGCGCCATTAAAAGATCCCGATCCGGAAGCTCCAGCAGGGATTGTTTCCCAAGTATAGTCCACCGCACCGGAAGTTACTACACCAAATGAAATACTTGTCTGACCAGGAGGAATCGTCCAACGTGTGATATAATAATCCGCTGCAGTAAGGAAAGAGCAATTGCCTCCACTTGGACTGTCTCCGGTGATCGTCCATCCTAAGTTGTTGATTAAATTGTGCCGTTGAGCCACTACGTTGTTTCCATAAAATAAGCCCGCCGCACCGAGATTCAGATTGTTAGGAATAGAAGGATTAGTGGACCATTCATAAAGGGTTTGTGAATAATTTTCACAACTCATGCCACAGTTCGATAACATCTGAGATAAGTTCGTAAAGCTTGAAATGGTCCAGGTTCCCAGAGTCTGATCAAATGCTGTCGCTCCTAAGAACATATTCTGCATTTGCGCTACATTAGCCGTATTCCAGTTGTTCAACGGTTGGTTAAAGGACGTTGCTCCGTTAAACATGTCAAACAAGGTCACCACATTGCTCGTATTCCACCCACCTATGGGTTGATCAAATGCAACTGCATTTTGAAACATTGAATACATGGAAACAACATTTGATGTATTCCAATTGTCCAAAGGCTGATTGAATGCAGACGCAAAACCGAACATGACAGCCATATTCGTCACATTCGATGTGTTCCAACTGTTCAGGTTTTGATTAAAGTTGGTGGCTGACATGAACATTCCGTTCATATTTGTCACGTTCGAAGTATTCCATGTCCCAATAGGCTGATTAAAGCTGGAGGCCATAGCAAACATACTGGCCATGTTTGTAACATTGGTTGTATTCCAGTTTCCCAGAGGCTGGTTGAAAGCTGGGGCATTGGAAAACATATTGTTCATGTTAGTAACATTGCCAGTATTCCAACTGTTTAATGGTTGATTAAAAGCGGTAGCACCTGAGAACATTGAATTCATGGTACTCACATTCGAGGTATTCCAATTGTTCAGTGCCTGGTTGAAGGAAGTTGCCCCTTGAAACAGGCCTGTCATATTTGTTACAGTTGAAGTATTCCAGGTATTGATAGGTTGATTAAAGGAAGTCGCAATTCGGAACATAGTGGACATGTTGGTTACCGAACTCAGATTGGGAATATCTGTGGCGGTCATTTGCATATTCTGACAGCCATAGAACATGTTCTCCATACTTGTCCAATTAACTGTTCCCCATTGTTTGACATTTTGAAGTCGCATACGGTCAGGTCCGTTGTTGATGTAAAACCTTTCCATGTTCGTTGGACTTATAGAAAGTTCGATAACTGCGCCGGCTGGAAATCCGCTTAATGAAACCGATGACATGGATGAAAATGTTCCCCAGCCTGTAGTTCCAGAAGGAACAGTGGTCCATGTGTAAATTACATCTCCCGATGTTTCTGCGTTAAAGGTGATAGTTGTTTGTCCGGGCAGTAATTGCCATTTTGTAATGAAGTAATCGGACTGTGCGAAAGGAAGACAAAAAGTTCCACTCCCACTATCACCATTGATGGTCCAGCCTTTAGTGCTGATAAGCTGATTTCTTGAGGTAAGGGCATTTAAGCCGTATTGAAGACCATTTGTTCCAAGGATTAAATTTGAAGGAGTAAGTGGGTCTAAAGCCCATCCATTTAGTGTGGCTGAATAGTTTGAACAACTCATACCGCAATCATTTAGCATTTCTCCAATATTCGCAACATTGCTCAACTTCCAACTTCCGAGATCCTGATCAAATGAACTTGCACCAAAGAATGAACGGAACATATTGGTTACATTGATTGTGTTCCAATTGTTCAAAGGCTGATTGAAATTAATGGCTTCCCTGAAGATGGCGCCCATGTTCGTTACGTTGGCAACATTCCAAGAGTTGATATCCTGATCGAAGTTAGATGCCGCATAAAACATCGAAAACATGTTTGTCACATTGTCTGTGATCCATGAACCAATTGGCTGATTAAAGGATGATGCACCTTTGAACATGAAGGACATATTCGTTACATTAGATATATTCCAGCTGTCAATCGGTTGATTAAATTGAACTGCTGTATTGAACATGGAAGCCAAGTTCGTTACGTTTCCAGTGTTCCATCCACCAATTGGCTGATCAAACAAAAGTGCAGAACTGAACATAGCTAACATGCTGGAAACACTCCCTGTGTTCCATGTACCAAGAGGTTGGTTAAAGCTATTGGCTGAAAAAAACATTTCACTCATATCTGTAACACTGCTTGTATTCCAGTTTTCAATAAACTGATTAAAGCTGGCGGCATATGCAAACATCCCAGACATGTTCACGACATTATCCGTGTTCCAGTTTCCAATAGGTTGATCAAATGCTGTTGCACCCCGAAACATAGAACTCATGTTTTGCACGTTAGAGGTGTTCCAGTTATTGATTGGCTGATTGAATGATGACGCATTTCTGAACATGTTCGCCATGCTGATTACATTGGTAAGATCAGGTACATCAATAGCTGAGATCTGGAGATTTGCACAACCCCAAAACATTCCTTCCATGCTTGCCCATTGGGTAGTCCCCCATTGAACAACATCCATCAATCTGGAAGCATCCGGACCGTCGTTGAGAGCAAAGGAATTGAGGTTTAACGGGTCTATTGTAATCTCAATTTGAGAACTAGATGGAAATCCTGTAAGTGTTATAGGGTTGCCAGAAGAAAAATTACCTGATCCTGAACTGCTAGCCGGAATAGTTGTCCAAGTGTAATTTACCTGTCCACTACTTAACGCATCAAAAGAAATCGTCGTTTGGCCAGATGCGAGTTGCCAACGTGTAATAAATTGATTTTGTGAGATCGAACTTACCGTAAACGATAAGAATAAGAGTGCTAAAAGTGCAGTTTTCATCCAATTTCTAAATTAAGATGTGAAAAGTAGTAGAATAAATGAAAACAAGATTTAACACTTTGTAAACAGCACGTTTGAGTTTGTGAATGGTAAAATGGTGGCAAACTAAACCGAAAAAGGCTCCTTCGACAATTTCGAAGGAGCCTTTTTTATGAAGAAAACTTGCTATTAATCTTTAATAAACTTCGCTTTAGCTCCTTCCGCTGATTCAATCATATACATTCCAGGAGTAAGGTCTGTTATATCGATCGTGTAAATGGATGCTCCGTTCAGTTCTTTCAGCAATTTACCGCTAACATCGAACACACGAATTGTTGAAGCATTTTCCATTTCGACGTTGATGACGGTTGAGGCAGGGTTAGGGTACACACGGAACAGGTCTGTTTTGATGTCGTCCAAATCTACAGTTGTGATCGCAACGCAGTTGCTAGTTAAGGTACAACCATTCTGTTCTACGATAACTGCATAGCTGCCGTTTGCTGTTGCCGTGTATGTTTGTGCGGTTGCGCCTGCAATCGGTTGGTTACTGTTGTTGCAGTCTACCCAAGTGTATGACGCACCTGATTGTGTCGCGGTGAGATCAAGTCCATTTTGAGTAACACCGTTGTTGAGGACCGTAATCATCACCTCCACAGCCAGTCTTGTTGAACTTTCACACCCGTTCACAGTTTGAGAAGCGTAATAGTTGTTATTAGATAGTGACAACGAGCCTGAAAGTGGAGTACCTCCTGTTTGCACGGTGTACCACTGCACATTGGTTCCAGAAACTATTAAATCATCTAGAATAGTTGATGAGCAGAACGACTGTTGCGCATCTCCTGTTGGAGCACTTGGATCATTGATTGTTACTGTAACTACCAGGCGATCTGTACTTTCACATCCGTTCGGAGTTTGTGTAGCGTAGTATGTTGCACCATTCACAAGTGTTGTTGTGATATTCAGCGGCGTTGTGCTTGTTGCATCTGGGTACCAAGTCAAACCGGATCCAGTTGCAGATAGATTCATGACCATCCCATTACTGCAGAATGTTTGTGCAGGATCTCCTGTTGGAGCGGAAGGAATTGCAATAATACTAACTGTTACTTCTAGACGGTTGACACTTTCGCAAGAACTGATCGTTTGTGACGCATAGTAAGTTACACCATCCGCCAAAGTAGTTCCTGATCCAAGCGTATTACCTGCCGAAGCTGCATCATACCAAGTGATGTTTGAACCAGACACTGTCAGATCAGCGAGTGTTCCGGCTCCACAAATAGTCTGAGAAGCTGCACCTGTTGGTCCTGATGGAGCATTGATGGTTATGGTCACCGCCAAACGGTTTAAACTTTCACATCCGCTAATCGTTTGAGAAGCATAGTAAGTTCCATTAGAAAGAGCAGTTCCAGAAGTCAAGGCCGTTCCTCCTGTTGGTGCTGTATACCATTGAATACTTGAACCAGTTGCAGACAAATCAGCTACGGTTCCACTAAAACAAAAATCCTGAGTAGCAGCACCTGTTGGAGCAATTGGAGTATCGATAGTCACAGCAACAGCGAAGCGTGATGTGCTTTCACATCCTGCAGAAGTTTGAGACGCGTAGTATGTTGTTCCGTTTGATAAAACAGTTCCATTAGATAATGCTGTTCCTCCTGTTGGTGCTGCATACCATTGAATTGAGGTCCCAGTTGCTGTTAGGTTTGCTACAGTTGCTGAATTACAGAATGTTTGGGCTGCTGCCCCTGTTGGAGCACTTGGAATTGCATTAATATTGGTGGTAATTGCCAAACGGTTCAAGCTCTCACAAGAACTAATCGTTTGAGATGCATAATAGGTTGTTCCATTAACAGCTGTTGTAGATGAAGGAAGCACAGTTCCACCGCTAGATGCATTATACCATGTTATAGTTGAACCAGAGATAGTAAGGTCTGCAAGTGTTACTGTTCCACAGAATGTTTGTGTTGCAGCTCCTGTTGGTGCAGCAGGTGAATTGATAGTTACGGCAACTGCCAAACGATTTGCACTTTCACAACCACCCACTGTTTGGGTTGCGTAGTAGCTTATTCCATTTGATAGAGTAGTTCCAATTGCCAATGCTGTTCCACCTGTTGAAGCTGCATACCACTGAATTGAGGTTCCAGTTGCTGTTAAGTTCGCTACTGTTGCTGCATTACAGAATGTTTGTGTTGCTGTTCCTGTTGGTGTACTTGTAACATTGATTGTAACAGTCACAGCGAAGCGCATAGTACTTTCGCAACCTGCAAAAGTTTGAGAAGCATAGTACGTTGTTCCGGTTGATAAAGCAGTGCCAATGGACAATGCTGTTCCACCTGTTGAAGCCGCATACCACTGAATTGAAGTTCCAGTTGCTATTAAGTTCGCTACTGTAGCTGAATTACAGAAAGATTGGCTTGCAGATCCAGTTGGAGCTAAAGTTGAATTAATTGTTACCGTAACAGCTAAACGAGTAGTACTTTCACATCCACTAATTGTTTGAGACGCATAGTAAGTTGTTCCATTTGATAGAGCGGTTCCATTTGATAATGCTGTTCCACCAGTTGAAGCCGCATACCACTGAATCCCCGTCCCCGTTGCAGTCAAGTTTGCTACTGTTCCTGAATTACAGAATGTTTGGGTTGTAGAACCAGTTGGTGCTAAAGGAGCATTTATGGTTACAGTTACAGCGAGTCTGTTACTGCTTTCACAAACCCCTGTTGTCTGAGTAGCATAGTAAGTTGTTCCATTTGACAAAGCAGTTCCAGTCGCCAGTGCCGTCCCACCTGTTGGTGCAGCATACCACTGGATTGCTGTTCCTGTAGCTGTAAGGTTCGCAACTGTAGCTGAATTACAGAAGGTTTGAGATGCACTTCCAGTAGGTGTTGGACATCCTTGAGCTAAACAATCAAATCCATTTACCCAATTGGAAATTACACCGTTTAGCGCAAAATTCAATAAAGTTCCATTATTTGAGTTTCCGCTATTATCTGTCAGTGAATTGATACCTGCATTGTTTTGTCCAGCAGTACCACGGTTAAAATTGTATGATGCAAGCAAGTTTGTAGTTGCAGGAGATCCGCAATTGAAAGTAGTATTAATTTCACCGGCACTCAAGGCTCTCGACCACATCTTGACATTATCCATTAGACCAGCATACTGTGACGCTTGTGATCCATTATTGCCAATTACGAAAGAACTAGAATTTGATGTTGTGAACAAAGTAATAGCACTTCCAACTGGTTGTCCGTCTAAATACAATTGCGTTCCATTAGTCACACCCACTTGGAATGTCAATGCAACATGATGCCATTGATTATCATTCAAAGTAGCTCCAGTGAAGGTCGACGCTCCAGGCGTTCCACTTCCGGTCCAATTAAATGACATCAGCTGGTTGTTATTGAGAAATAATCCATAGTAAAACTCACGAACCACTAAACCTCTGAAACCAGTACCGGCATTTGAGGTTTTTATCCATGCTTCTAATGTTCCTGCAGAACCTAAACTTGTAATACTTGTATTCACAACATCATTTGTCCCATCAAAGTTGAGCGCATTTTGACATTCTATAACTGTGACAGCTAATCTAGTGGTACTTTCACAGGTATTATTTGTTTGGGAAGCATAATATGTTGTTCCAAAAGTTAATGCGGTAGATGTGATTAAAGGTGTTCCACCCGATGCTGAACTATACCAAAGTATGTTTGATCCTGTGACAGCAATAGTTGAGATGGTTGCACCGCCACATAATGTTTGAGCTGCCGATCCTGTAGGGGCGGATGGTGTTGGTGTAACGTAAACAACTGTAGCATAGCGCAAAGCACTTTCACAACTGTTGACAGTTTGTGAAGCATAGTAAGTGTTAGCTCCCGTCAATAAAGCTGTTGATGGAGAAAGAGCTGTTCCTCCTGTTGGTGTAGTATACCATTGTATGCTAGTTCCAGTTGCGGCTAGGTTTGCAACTGTACCTGAGTTACAGAAGTATTGAATTGATGGACCAAATGGAGCTGGACAAAGTGGAGCAGAACATACAAATCCATTCACCCAATTGGAACTTGAACCGGTAAGTGCAAAGCCATTTAATGTTCCAGCGTTATTAAGTCCACTAAAATCGGAAAGGGAAGTGACACCTGTATTTGTCAATCCTGCTTGTCCATGATTAAATGTGTAGGAACCTGATAAATTGGAATTGGAAACTGCCGAACAGTTATAGCTTGCATTAATTTCTGCTGGACTCAACGTTCGTTGCCATAGTTTTGCATTGTCGATTTGTCCTTGATAGTAGTTTCCAGTTGTTCCGTTGCAGCCAATTCTGAAAGAACTAGTGTTTGCATTTAGGAATAAAGTGATAGGAGCTCCGACAGCTTGACCATCAAGATACAATTGAGTACCATTTACTACACCTACTTGAACAGTCAAGGCAACATGATGCCATTGATTATCGTTAAGTGTAGCGCCAGTATAGGTTGTTGCTCCTATTGTTCCATTTGCCGACCAGTTAAAGGTCATTAACTGATTATCGTTTAAAAATAGGCCATATTGAAATTCTCTAACTACAATTGCTCTAAAGCTAGTTCCAGCATTCGATGTTTTTATCCATGCTTCAATAGTTGCGTTATTTCCTAATGTAGTTTGAGGTAGTTGAACAAAATCATTTGTTCCGTCGAAACTCAACGAGTTCTCACATGCTTGCACAGTAACAGCAAAGCGACCAGCACTTTCACAACCATTTACAGTTTGAGAAGCATAATATGTGTTACCGATAGTAATTCCAGCAGTTGGAGCTAATGGTGAACCTCCTGATGCAGCCGCGTACCATTTAATAGAAGAACCTGTTGCAGTTAAATTGGAAACGATTGAGCCAACGCAAAGTGATTGAGTTGCTGAGCCAGTTGGTGTTGCAGGTAAAGGATAGATATTAACAAGAACAGGCAAACGAGTACTACTTTCACAGCTATTCACAGTTTGGGTAGCATAATAAGTTGTACCAGTTACTAGAGGTGTGGATGGCGAAAGTGCTGCCCCTCCTGAAGCTGCTGCATACCATTGTATTGCTGTCCCAGTTGCAGAAAGATTCGCAATTGTTGCTGAAACACAGAAGTTTTGAGTCGTTAAACCAAATGGCGCGGGGCAAAGAGTAGCTTGACAAAAATATCCACTTACCCAATTAGAAGTTGCACCACTGAGGGTTAAATTAAGTACTAATCCATTATTCGATTGACCACTTAAATCAGTTAGGGAAGTTAATCCTGTATTGTTTCCTCCAGCGGTACCTTGATTGAAGTTATAATGTGCGTTTAACTTTTGGGTTGAAACGGGTATACAATTATAGCTGTTATTGATTTCGGTAGGAGTCAAAACACGTCCATATATTTTAACTTGATCGATTGAACCTTGAAAAAATTGACCTACCAAACCGTTTGTCCCAATTCTGAAATCCGCAGCTTGTACATTTTCAAAATGAGTGAATGGTGATCCCACAGGAACACCATCTAGGTATAGTTGTGAACCATTGGAAACACCTGATTGAAATGTCAAGACAACTTGGTGCCAAAGATTATCATTCAAGGTTGCACCTGTGTAAGTAGTTGCTCCAGGAGTACCACTTCCTGTCCAATTGTAAGACATTAATTGATTGCCGTTTAAGAAAATTCCGTAATGATGCTCACGGATAACTATTCCTCTGAAACCACTACCAGCATTAGTGGTTTTGATCCAAGCTTCTATTGTTCCTTGACCAGGAATTGAATCGTGGATTTTTGTAGGTAAATCGACTCTGTCGTTCACGCCATCAAAATGCAGTGCATTTTCATTTTGTGCTTTAGCAGTGATTGACAAAAAGGAGATAGCAGCTCCTAGTAGAATTTTTTTCAAGAATTTCATTTTACAACAATTGAGTGGTTTTTGTCGCAATATTAGAAATCTGGCGATTCAATCACTATCAGGAATTTGTAAACAGCACGTTTGAGTTTGTAAACAACAAAAAAGCCCCCCCCTTCGACTTCGCTCAGGGACCAGGGCTTTTTTGATAAATATAAATAATTGTGCTTTTATTCTTTAATAAACTTTACTGTTTGTCCTTCGGAAGTGCGGATGAAGTAAATACCTGGAGCGTATGTTGACACGTCTATCAAATGATCTTGTTGAAAATCAGATGTTGTCAACACTGTTCCATTCAGATCGATAATTTTAAATTCTTCAGCAATTTCAAATTTAACCTGTAATTTTCCTTTGGTTGGGTTTGGAAAGATAATCATGTTATTTTCGATGTTATTTTCATCTAGATTTGCAGTTGAATTGTCTAATTTCCATAATCCTTTTTGAGCCGCATTACTGTGGTAAGCGTAAAAGTATAATACATTATTAGACTCTAGAAACAAACCAAGATATGAACCAACAGTTCCAGGATTAATGTCATAATACAATTCCGTTCCAATTTCAGAACCATCACTAGCCCATAATTCAGGACCGGATAGGCCATCATCGGCATTAAAAAACAAGGTATTGTTGTATCCTATTAGACTTGTGGGATTAGAACCAGCATCTACAGTTGTATTTATCTCTTTTACCAATTCTGTACCTGCCAATGTTCCATTTGTTTTATATAGCTCAAAATTGCTTGCAGATGATTTAGCAGTAAAATAAAGTAATCCATTGAAGCTATAAAAATATTGAGGAAAAGCATCACCAGTTAAATTTAGTTCTTTCACTAAGGTAGTACCACTGAAAGTACCGTCGCTCTTCCAGAGTTGTTTATTAGAATAGGACCCACCAGCGAAATATAAAAATCCATTGTGCAATCCAATGGGAGCACTATTATTTAATACTACTTGATCGTTCACATTAATTGTTCCTGCCTCTGTACCATCAGTTTTATAGAGATTAAATTGACCGGTAAAATCACCTAGCGGTCTTGCTATAAAATATAATTCACTATTATATTCTATAAAACTTGTAGGAAAAGAAGGATTTGCAGTGCTCTGTCCAATATCTTTGACTAATACTGTTCCAGCTTCAGTTCCATCAGATTTAAATAATTCTCTTGTTACCATGCCGTTAGCACCATCAAAAAAAAGCTCACCATTAAAATAGTATCCAAATTGGGGATGTGAACCTCCTGATCCTGGATTTAAATCCTTTATCATGATTGTTCCTACCTCAGTTCCATCAGATTTCCATAATTCAATTCCATTTACCCCGTCTGTAGCTGAGAAAAATAATGTATTATTTGCCCAGAGAAAAACGTAAGCATTTCCACCATTTCCATTTCCGGTTGGATTGATATCTTTTACTAGAGTAGTCCCCGCTGTTGTGCCATCACTTTTCCACAGTTCATAACCTGCGTTTGCTTCATTGGCAAAGAAAAATAGCTGATTATTTGCGACACAAAGTTTATCAATGGAAATAAAGCTCTGAACAAGAGTAGTTCCAGCAGTAGTTCCATCACTTTTCCAAAGTTTATTGTCAGATCCCGAAATCTCAGTATAATAAACAAAGCCGTTCATTTCAACAATGGAGGAGATGTTGTTCGCTGATTTTACAAATTCTGGTTGAGCTTGCGCCAAAGAAACACCCCACAATAAAAGTGATAATAGGGATAGTAGTAATTCTTTTTTCATGTTTGTCATTTAAATTTTTGACGAAGATGGTTGAAAGACTATTAACTTGCTTAAACCAATTTGTAAACTGATGACTTGACTTTGTAAACAACAAAAAACTATTTCAAATAGTCTAACACTCCTTGTTTTCGTTCACGTGAAATAGGAATATTTTGAGAACTCTTTAGCCGAAGTAAGCCACCTTCCGATTTTGAATACGACTGCACACATTTCATATTCACGAGATAGGAGCGATGCGTTCGAACAAAATTAGGCGTGGAATCCAATACCGTTTCAAAATATTTGAGGTTTTTGGAAACGATTTTCGGTTTTTGATTCAGACATACAATGCGAACATAAGAGCCTTCTGCTTCAAAGTATTCAATGTCATCCAGCGCAAGGTATTCGAATCCTCCCTGAACAGGAATACTTAACACGGAAGCTTTTTCTTCATTCAAATTTTGAGATAATGCTCCCAGGCGCTCTACTGAATTTTTTAAGGAGGCAAATAACTTGATTTTTTCAACTGCTTCGATTAATTGATCCTCTTGAATGGGTTTCAATAAGTAATCTATGGCTGAAAGTCGAAAGGCATTGATAGCATAAGAATTATAGGCAGTGGTAAAGACAACTTGACATGAAACGTTTGTTGCTATTAATTCTTCCGCCATTTGAAGTCCAGACTTGCCTGGCATTTCTATATCTAAAAATACTACATCTGGCTCATGAGTGTTGATTAAAGCCAAACCTTCAGCAACATTTTCTGCTTCACCTAACAAAGTGACTTCTGGACAAAGATCCTCCAACATCAAACGCAACAATTTGCGCGCTTGCAGCGAATCATCCACTATAATTGCTTTTATGCTTCCTTTTTCAGACATGTATTCGTATGTAGACTTTTGTTCCTGAGGCGTTTCCGTTCCCATCAAATTTATCGACAATTTCAACACCTACAACACCAATCTTCGCATGATTTAATAATTCGAGTCGTTTTTCTAATGCACCCGTCGCAAAAGATTGATGTTCCGCACGGTTTTCTTTATTGATTTCAGTGGATGCTACCCGACCAATTCCATTGTCATCAATTTCCACAATCAACATTTCATTGTCGTCATCATAGCTGAAATGCAGATTTAATTCCTTCGAACCAGTTTTGTGTCTTAACCCATGCTTGAAACAATTTTCAACATACGGTTGAATCACCAGTGATGGAATTTGAATGCCAGAAACATCTACATTTTCATCTATTAAAATGTGGTGTGAAAATTCATTTTGAAGCAACATTGCTTCTAGTTTGATATACAAATCCAAAGTTTCAATCTCGCGTTCTAAAGAAACACTCGGAAGCGAACTCATATCAAGTACTTTTCTTACGAGATTAGAAAAATCACTCAAGTAGCGAGCAGCATTCTTCTTATCGTTCTCATAGATGTAGCCTTTAATAGAATTCAACACATTGAACAGAAAGTGCGGATTCATTTGGGCTTTGAGCGCATTTTGTTGAGTTAATCGCAATTCATTTTCTAACTGAAGCTGTATTAGTTGAATTTGTTGTTTTTTACGCAAGACGAGCATTCTTTGTCGTGAGATCATAAATGCAATACCAGAAACTACCAATACGATTAAAACATAAAACCACCATCGTTCCCAAATAGGAGGGATGACCTTTAGCTGAAAGTTAAGGATATTCTCAGAGTTTTTTCCTTCGTGATCAATCAGTTTCAATTCGAGTGTAATGTTTCCAGAAGGTAATTTCGGTATCACAATTTTCCCTACAGAACCTGGAACAGTAATCCATCGATCGCTGTATCCTTTGATTCTATAAGCGAAAAGAAAATCACCATTTGAGTTATAGCTCAAACCGTCAGCAACGAGCGTTAATACATCGTTGTAATTTAGTTGAATGGTATGGTTTATCTCAACACTTTTGCTATTTATGCGTAAGTCGCGAAACAACACACGACTTCGAATTTTACTTGTTCTAAGAATATCAAGTGGTATTTTTTGAATTCCTTTCCCTGTTGCTGCCCAACAAAAATTTGTAGAAAAAACAAGTCCTCTTATATTGTTTGAACTCAATCCATTGTTTTTATTTATAAGCGATAAATTTCTGGTTTTCCCATTGACAATGAGAATTCCTTTGTTTGAAGCTAAATAAAGTTGTCCGTTATGCACTTTTAATTGCGTCGCACGTATCTGCGTATCGATTTGCATGATTAATTCAACATTCCCATTTTTTGACAAGGCGTAAATAATTCCTTCAAAAGAGAGAAAATATATTTTTTTATTAATAGGACAAGAAGCAAGTGAAATGATTTGTTTTTCCTGAAAAATTTGATTTGTTTTAACCCATTTTCCATTGGATTTTTGAAGTTCATATAATCCCTTATTGGATGCCGCAAATAGATTATTCGAAAAGGGCGATTTTATAATTTCACGAAACCATTCGGGTGAAAGTTGATTACGGCTATCGAGTACTTCATTAATTTGTGTGGCGAAGTACATACCTTGTGATGATAGAATAAAATAACCATCATTAGTATGCATCATGGCTTTAATCGGACGAGCATTAAAGTTTACACATTGGGTTTCGCCATTTTTATAACGAAAGATTTGATTCATTTTATTAAAATAGACACACTTGTCAATGGAATCATAGTAGAACATACCAAAATCAGATTTCAATTCATGTTCAAATGTGTTGAGTTGATTCGTTTGACTGTTCAACGTCCCAATCATACCAGTAGTTCCTGCGAAGAAAATGGTTTGGCCATCAGATGCAATGTGACTAAATTGGTCATTTTCAAATGCATTTGATTGTGCATTCCAACCGCGAATTGCAAATGCAGGAATACGCAAGATGCCATTGTGAAGCGTTGTAAACCAATAATTGCCTTCGCGGTCTTTGATACAATTGGAAAAGGAAATTTGGTCAAATAACAATTCTGAACGTCTACTTTTTTTATCAAATCGGATAAGTCCTGAATGTGTGTTTATCCAAATGATACCATCAATTTCTATTGCGGAAGTAGCTTTACGACCATTAAGTAGCGAGGATAATTCGGGATTTGAAAAGATGACCCAACTATCATTTTTTTTGTAAAAAAAAGACCCATCTAAAATACCAATGAGCAATGGATTTTTTGACGATTTTGAAATCAGAATTGGAACAGTGCTGTATTTTTTATCAATTGAATAGGATTTTTCACTGCCATTTGACCATTCAATGATTTTATCAGCATTATGGTACAGTACATTGCCATTTTCTGTTGAGTGTATATTATCTGTGAATGTGTTGCCGCCTAATGAAACATGTTCAGAGGATTTTACTACCTGCCATTTCAACGTTCTTTCATTAAGTTTGAATGGATTTACAGCACTAGATATCCAAATGTATCCTTCTTGGTCATTCGCTATCCCATTCACCGGATAATTCCAATCTTTGAGAATTTTTAGCTGCCCACTTTCAATGTAGAAAACTTGGTTATTGAAGTTGTATCCATAAATTCGTCCAGTGGGTGATTGGCATAATCCAGTTGCAGATCGTGCTGTTAAATCAGGCGAATTGAAATGTTCAAAAGTGATCCCATTGTATCGGTAAACACCAGCATCACAGCCAATCCAAATATATCCTTCTTTGTCTTCTAGAATGCAATAAATTTCATTGGATGGTGCACCATTTTCTATTGAATAAGAAAAATAGGACGGATATTGAGAAAAAACTACTGTATTACAGAGGCAACAAATAAAAATCAAAATTATTTTTGCAGTCTGCATAGTAGGGGTTAATAGTAGATATAACTTTTATAAAACTAAAAGGAGTTGAAATTTTAATGTGATTCGCGTGATTTAAATTCACAGCTAAAAATATGGTGCTTGCCATGTACCTGGTGATTGTTCAGGCGCTCCATCAAGCGATCTACAGTTTCATTGCTGATCTTCTCAATTGGGATGTAAAGCGAAGAAATACTTGGTTTCATTAAGGTGAACGTAAGGTGATCTTCAAAGGATATCAAACGTACTTCCTCAGGAATTTTTACATCTAGTTTTTTTAATTGATATAAGGTGGTGAACGTTGCGGCGTTATTGATCGTAATAAATGAATCTGTTCCTTTTTTACGCTCATTTTCAATTTGCACTAAATTTCGTTCACGATCTCCTGTTAACTGAACAATGTCAAACTCGATCCCTGCTTTTTTACAAGCGTCAGAAATACCTTTTATTCTATTACGATAGGTGGAAATCTCTTTTTCATATTGAACAATAATTGCCAATCTTTTTGGTTGTTGAGAGAATTTTTCTACTAAATTATATGCTTCTAGATAATCTTCTATTCCAATGAAATCAGCATCATTATCACCGATCCGGTCAACGAAGACTACGGGAATATGCGTGTCTACTAAAATGGGTATGAGAGCGTCCATGCTATTCGCTGGGGCAATAATCATGGCATCGATAGAACGCTGAATCAGTTCTTTCATCAAAGAAATCTCTCTTTCTTTATCATCATTCGTGTTGATGATAATAGTGCTATATTCTTTGTTGTAGAGTTCTTCTTGTATTGATTTGCAGAGCTGCGCATACATCGGATTAGTGATGTCGGGTAGCACAAGTCCAATTGTTTTAGTTTGACCTTGGCGAAGACTTTTAGCATAAAAATTCGGAACATACGCCATTTCTTTGGCCTTTGTCAGAATAATTTTTTGTTTTTCTTTGCTGATATTGAATTGGTCGCCTTTGCCATTTAAGACGAAGGAAACAGTAGCTTTCGATACTCCGACAGCCATTGCAATATCTTTTAGGGAGGTTTTTTTCTCTCTCATGATCTAAATAAAAGGTAGGGAGTTGTTTAAGGTAGTTTTGCAATCATTGCTTTGTATTCAGTGGCATTGGTTTGAGTGCCTTGGCAGCCCATGGTAGTTTTGGTGTTTATAAAAGCTTCAATTCTATTTCCTGGATCCGGGTGTGTGCTTAAAAATTCTGGTGTTCTAGCACCGCCTTCTGCTTGTATTTTTTCGAAGAAACCAGCACCACCAGCTGCATCCCACTCTGTTGGACAAAGATATTTTACCGAACACTCGTCTGCTTGTTGCTCGTGTGAGCGCGAAAATTTTAGACCAATAAGTGCCCCAGAAACTTGTTTTAAGGCCTCACGATTTCCAGCAATAACATCCAACATTACTTGAACACCAAACATGGAGGTCATTTGTCTAGTTGAATGACGCATATCTGCATGACCCATTTCATGACCCATCACTCCTGCTAATTGCGCTTCATTGTCTAGATATTTCAAGATTCCAGTGTAAACGTAAATGTATCCACCTGGCGTGCAAAAAGCGTTCAACACAGAGTCGTTCTGAACAATTCTAATTCGCCAACTAAATTCATCTTTGTAGTCCACGTTTCCGCTATTCAAAATTTTGTTGCGGATGTCATAGATATATTTGTACACAGCTAAGTTTGATGCTGAGTCGAGAATTGGATATTCAGCAGGATTTCCATCAATTTCAGCAGCAACTTGAGCACCAAATTGTTTGTCTTGTTCCACCGTAAAAAGGTTCACTCCTTTCCCCTTGTTTTTGGAGTTAATCATTCCACATGATGCAACAAGCATTGCAACAGCTACGTAGGAAAGTAGCGTTACTGAAGTGTAGGTTCTAGTTTTCATAGTTATAAAATATAAGGTACAAGTTGGTTTGTAGAGAAGGTAATCAGGACCGCAAGTGACCATCCTAAATAAACTTCTCTAGGTGTATGACGATTCAAATATAAGCGAGCGGTGATTACTAGTCCAGACGCAACAATTGGTGCAATGACAATCCAAAATGGAAACAAAACCATGTTATAAGTGTAAGCAAAAATAAATCCGGTTAAAATACCTGCACCACCGGCGTGTAAACTAATTTTCATCCAACGTGTAATAAATAACGAAACTCCTGTAACGATTGCTCCTGATAATGGTACTCCGTAAATAAATTTAGGAAACACATAGCCAGGGAACTTCAAAACGAAGACGGCATACAGTATCAAACAATATGCCAACATTATCAAAAGAGGAATTTTTCGTTGCGATTTATCCTCCATATCGATAGTAGTAATGATGTTTCGCTTGTGTAAGACCAAAAAAGAAAGTCCAGGAGCTACGCAACCAAAGGCAAAAAATAGCACTAAGATGGATATTTTAACGTTTTCATTAAGAAAAAACAAGGAATCCTTGTTCAAAGCGTAATCTTGTAAATTAGGTACATACATTGCTAAAAGTAAGCCGTAAACAGGCATAAACAGTGGTAAAAATACCCAAGATGCAATGTGGGAGAATATTTTCATTAAAGCTCTTTTCGCATGCGTGCTACAGGAATATGAAGTTGTTCGCGGTATTTCGCCACAGTTCTTCGCGCAATATTATAGCCTTTATCTTTTAGCAAGTCCATTAATTTTTCATCTGTTAATGGTTTCTTTTTTAACTCTCCTTCAATGGCATCAGAAAGAATTTTTTTCACCTCACGTGTTGATACTTCCTCGCCAGAATCAGTGGAAAGTGATTCGGAGAAAAAGTACTTAAGTGCATAAATTCCAAAATTTGTTTGTACATATTTACTATTTGCAACCCTTGAAATTGTAGAGATATCTAGGCGAATGATGTCTGCAATATCTTTTAAAATCATGGGACGAAGATTGGTTTCGTCGCCCGTCAAGAAGTATTCTTCTTGGTAATTCATAATAGCAGACATTGTCATTAAAAGCGTTTGTTGTCTTTGTTTGATGGCATCAATGAACCATTTTGCCCCATCTAACTTTTGTTTTACAAACATCAAGGCATCTTTATCTGATTTGGATGCTTTTGCTCCTTCAGCATATTTTTGTAACATTGTTTGGTATTCTCTACTCACTTTTAATTCTGGAGCATTTCTACTGTTCAATGTTAACTCTAGCTGCCCATCGTATTCATTGATCATGAAATCGGGGATGATTTGCTGATGATTTTTTGATGATTCCTTCAACGAGCCACCAGGTTTGGGATTCAAACGCAAAATTTCATCAATCGCTTCCTTCAAATCGCTATCTTCAATTTCTAGCTTTTTTGTGATTTTTTCGTAGTGTTTCTTCGTGAATTCTTCAAAGAATTGCTCTAAAATAATCTTTGCAGTATACTTGGTAATATCACCATCTTGTCGGCGATTGATTTGTAGTAAAAGACATTCTTGTAAATCGCGGGCACCAACTCCTGCTGGGTCTAATTCTTGAATTAATTTGAGTACACTTTCCAACTCCATTTCATTCGTGGAAATATTGGCAGAAAATGCTAAGTCATCTACGATATCTTCTAATTCTCTCTTCAAATAGCCTGATTCATCCAAATTTCCGATGATGATGTCTGCAATTAAGAACTGATGATCATCGAGATCGAGTAAGTGCAGTTGTTCGGTAAGTTTTTCTTGAAACGATTGATCACCTGAAAGCGGCACAACCCGCTCTTCATCATCACGACTTTTATTAGAAACCCGCGTTTTGTAGTCAGCGTAATCATCGTCCATGTAATTGGAGATGTCTAAGTTTAAATCATCATCGTTGTTATCGAATTCATCGTCTACACCTTCACCATATTCATCATTGTCTCGATCTTCTCCTTCTTCCAAAGCTGGATTCTCTTCAATTTCTTGCTTGATGCGTTGGTCCAGTTCAATGGTAGGAACCTGCAACAATTTCATTAATTGAATTTGCTGAGGAGAAAGTCGTTGGTCGAGTTTTTGAACTAAATGTTGTTTAAGTGCCATTTCGGTGAATATCTATCAATTACGTAAATGTAAATAAAATAAAATTAAAATTCAGCGTTTTGTGGCGTCCTTGGGAAAGGAATCACATCACGAATGTTGGTCATTCCTGTAACGAACATAATCATTCGTTCAAATCCTAAACCAAATCCTGCATGCGGTACAGATCCAAATCGACGTGTGTCAAGGTACCACCACAAATCTTCTTCTTCAATATGGAAAGCAGCACATTTTTCTTTCAGAATATCCAAGCGTTCTTCACGCTGAGAACCTCCTACCATTTCTCCGATGCCTGGAAACAAGATATCCATTGCTGCAACCGTTTCTTTTCCGGGCTCACAATTATCATTCTTGCGCATGTAGAATGCTTTGAAAGATGCTGGATAGTTGGTGATGATGACTGGACGTTTAAATTCTTTTTCTACCAAATAGCGCTCATGTTCACTTTGCAAATCAGTGCCCCAAGCAACATCGTATTGAAATTTTTTCTTTTTGAAATGGTTTGAATTCAATAGCACATCAATAGCTTCTGTGTAGGTAATGCGCTTAAAATCATTTGAAGTAACAAATTGAAGGCGTTCAATTAAGCCTAATTCATTTCGTTCATTGGCTGGTTTCGTCAGTTGTTCCTGCGCCTCTCTGTCGTGTAGAAATTTAAGATCATCCGCACAGTTTTCCATCACATACTTACAAATGTGCTTTAGCATTTCTTCCGCTAAATCCATGTTGTCGTTGATGTCTGCAAATGCAACTTCGGGTTCTATCATCCAGAATTCAGCAAGGTGACGAGAAGTGTTTGAATTTTCGGCACGAAATGTTGGTCCGAAGGTATATACTTGTCCAAGTGCTGTTGCTGCTAATTCTCCTTCCAACTGACCAGAAACTGTAAGATTTACTGATTTTCCGAAAAAATCTTCTTTAAAATTGACAGATCCATCTTCATTTAATGGTGGGTTTTTGGGATCAAGGTTGGTAACGCGAAACATTTCACCTGCTCCTTCAGCATCTGAACCCGTAATAATTGGTGTATGTAAATAGAAGAATCCTTTGTCGTTAAAAAACTGATGAATAGCAAAAGAAACGGCGTGACGAATTCTAAAAACAGCAGCAAATGTATTGGTACGAAAACGCAAATGTGCTTGATCGCGCAAAAACTCTAAGCTATGTTTTTTAGGCTGCATCACCGTTTTCTGAACATCATCGGGATTTGCTTCCCCAATAATTTCAATTGCTGTAACCTGCAATTCCACTGCTTGTCCAGCGCCTTGCGATTCAACTAATAGTCCTTTTAGTCCAACTGCTGCGGCCGTTGTAATTTTCTTAAGCAATGCTTCATCAAATTGCTCAAAATCAACTACAGCTTGTAGTGTATTGATCGTTGAACCATCATTCAACTGAATAAATCGATTGCTTCGAAAAGCGCGCACCCATCCTTTTACAAGGTATTCATTCCCAATAACTGGCTGTTTTAATAATTCGGCAATTTTTGTTCGTTTCATTTGTTTGAAATAGAGGTTGCAAATATACAAAAATGAGTTTGGCTAGTGGCCCTCGTTTTCCTGAAAAATTAGAAAATATCAAATAGTGTTGAAGTGAGAAATAGCATTTCAATTTTTGTCGAATACCTACCAGTTTTGGATGAAAGAAAAAGAAATCTCCAATCCTTTCAACCTAGTGCACCACGTGAATCAAGCCTTGTTTATTAACTTCTTCGCTACTGTGCGTAAATTGAACGTTAATAGAATAAAAGTAAACTCCTTCGGCAACCACTTTACCTGACTGATCTTTTCCGTCCCAAGAGCCGCTAATGTCGCTGTATTCATAAACAACATTTCCCCAACGATTGAAAATAGTACAATGGTATTCACTTACACCATTTGCGGTAGGAAACCATTTATCATTTCCTGCTGTGGAAGAAAGTGAGATAATATTGGGCACTGTCATTTCGCAAACAATAAATTGAATGAAAGCAGAATCTGCATACGTATGTGACGGACATTCGTTGTACACTTCCACAAAATACAATCCTGAATCGTTTACTGGCAAGCTTGTTTCAGTTGATCCATTATTCCAAATGAATTGAGCTGGAGTAGGTGGGACCACTGCCTGCAGTTGGAATTGCTCGCCAAAACATAAAACTGTGTCATTGATTTGGGTATACAGATAAGGAGCAAAGTTGAGGGTGATGGTTTCGGTCAAATTACAAAAATCATTTGTTGTAAACGTTAGGGTATAACTTCCTGCAGCTGGCACAGAAATACTAGTTGTACCATTTGAAGTTCCAATAACTTGCCCTCCATTGAATGTCACACTTGGATTTGTAGCCGACCAACTTCCTCCTTGATACGATGTCGACACAATGTTTGCTTCCGTCATATCGCAAGAAACCAAAGGTGCTGTTACCTCCGGTAATGGAGCTAGCAACACATTCGCAGTGTCTGTTCCACAAATCGCATCGGTAAAAATTAAGGTGTAATTTGTAACGCCAGGCACAGGATTAAGCACCGCAGCCATTGTTGAATTGCTGGGCGTAAAAGTTCCATTGCCATTTAATTCAGACCACGTTCCACTTCCCGTTGAGGTGATGTCGTTCGCATTGATTTGATATGTATCTGCACATAATGAGGTATCCGCAAATATTGTAGGAAAAGAAATAACTTCTACAATTGCGGTGGTATCACTTCCTAAACATCCGTTCAACAGTGGAGTAATTGTGTACGTAACTTCGCCAGGACTTCCAGTTGTTGCTGTCAATACTTGAGAAATTACGTTTCCACTCGCATTGGATGCTCCACTCACATTCGTTGCTGTTTGCGACCATGTAAAACTTCCTCCAGCTGGACTAGAAGTCAAGGAAATGGAAGTACTCGTTCCAGAACAGATTGAGCTTTCATAAGGATTGGGAAGTGCAATAGGCAAAGGCTTGATAATTACAGAAACAGTGTCCGCCGTACTACAATTGTAACGATCGAAAATGTTAGCAATGAAGGTGGAGTCAACGGTGGTAAATACTGTCTGACTTTGAGTTGTGGGGCCATTTGTCCAAATATAGTCATATGGGGATGAACCTAAAATTGGTGTTCCAGCTGTAATAATTGAGTTATCGTTTAAACACGTTTGCACATCTGGACCTGGGTTATTAAGAACGGGGCATAAATTTATTTCGATGATAGATTTTGAACTTGCACTACTGCATGATAAGTCATTCCATGTTCCAGGATTTGCGCCATTGTAATAAATTTGCACACAATCTTCATCTCCAGATTGATTTGGTTCTCCTGGTGCCCAATTGGTGAAAGTTACAGGAGATTGATCGTACCACAAGAAATTTCCTTCCGTTTGTTCATCACTTAATCCGATCCAAATTACACCAGTATTTTGATTTAAACGCACCAATTCCTCATACAAACATTGATTTTCTGCTAATGATTGCACGGAAACAAGATTTGCTCCAAGCGACTGTGCAAAAGCTTGAGCAGCACTGCCTGTGTTAGAGGCTGGATTTAAGAAATACATGCTACACCCACTCACACAAACTGGTAATTCGATGCACCCCGCAGCTAGAAAAGCCGCACGAATTTCTTCAATATCACAGGTGTTTGGTTGAGGGTCAATACATCCAATAGGATTTGTTCCTCCATCGTCGCACGGACATAAATCTACAAGGTCATTTAATCCATCACCGTCAGAGTCGAGATTCGCACTTGAAGTTCCGTCAGCAACCAGAAGCAATCCATAAGGATTGGTACCTGGTGCAGGAAAGTTGAGGACTAAAATATCGACATAATTTTGACCAACTAGCCATGGTCCATCCAAGAAAATATTTAATTGTGATCCTGCTGCAAAACCACCCCCAGAAATTCCTTGAGGAATTCCATTGATAAAGACATCGATGATTGAATTGTCGACATATCCATCTAAATTTAGTACATAATTACCTTCTGTGGTTACACTATTTCCGTTGCAATCTGGAGGAAGATTTAAGGGCAATCTAAAATAGCGGTACCCAGAATTGGAATTGTCTGCGCAGTTACTTTCTTGTCCCGTAATCCAGTTTCCATTGTTCATGGGCGGAGGAAGAGAAGCAGGATCTACCCATGAGCCTGGTGCGCAGTTATTATTGATAAGTGTTGGAGAATAGACCTCTAACATTGGGTTTCCTGGAATTGTAGCCGACCAAGGAGAGCAAAGCCATATTGGGTCGTTTGTACCAGGTGTTCCTTGCCCTGTTGAAAGTGTAGACGGATTTGGAAAGAATTGAGCGTAGACTCTTGCATTGAATACTGCAGTAAGTAGACAAAGAAGTAGGCTTATTCTGAAAGTGGTAGATCGAAAAACCATGGTTTAATTTTGATAGTAAATATAGACTTTTTTCGCCAATTTACTATGCAAGTCATTCTTTTTTAACTGTTAAGATGATTTTTTTCTCCACTCACATTCACAAAGGTAATCCAGGGTTTCTAGATGTCTTTTGGCATCAAATAAATTGTTCCCCCATGCATATGTTCCATGTTTACGCATGATAAAAGAGTGATGTTTGATGCTTGCAAGATTATTTTTAAGCGTTGCAGAAAATGCTTCCATATCTTGCGTATTATCAAAAACTCGAATGTCAACCTTAGCAACATGAGTAGTTTGTCCTGCAAAGCCTTTTTGAACTTCGTACCCTTCAAAGTTAACTGTGTTTTGTGTTTCCATTGACAATAGAATTGGATACACGCCATGACTGTGAAAGATAACTTTTGTTTCGGGAAAGAGCTGATAAATTGTACAATGGATTAGCGTTTCAGCGCTGGGTTTAATAGTAATGTAATGACCAGTTGACAACCCATTTTCGTCGACGGTTATGAAATCATTTTCAGAAAACTGAGATTTATCAACACCTGAGCGGGAAACCCAAATGGTATTTTCTTCATCGCGAAAGGAATAATTGGTAGATGTTGCGGGCGACCAACCTTTGGTGTTGTACAGTCGAATTGTAGCTGCAATTTCAGTTTTTAATTGAGAAGTTGTCATGCTGTAAAATTAGCAAATTACAAATTGAAAATTACATGTAGGGCTCACTGAGTTTTTCTATTTTGTAAAAAACAAAAACGCACCTTCCTGTAGTAAGATGCGTTTTCAACAATAAAAACAAAACTAGACGATTTGTTTTAGGGGAGCTTTTACTTGCTTAATTCTTCTTTAACAATGGTAGAGATGATTTTTCCGTCCGCTTTTCCAGCTAATTTAGCACTCAGCACACCCATTACTTTTCCCATGTCTGATGGAGCACTGGCGCCTGTTTGTGCAATTGCAGCTTTCACTTCCGTGCGAATTTCCTCTTCGCTCATTTGTTTTGGTAAATAAGCCTCAATTACTTTTGCTTGAAAAAGTTCGTCATCAGCTAAATCTTGTCTTCCTTGCGCAATGTACAAATCGTAAGTTTCGATTCGTTGCTTGTACAATTTAAGGCAAATTTTGATTGCTGCTTCCTCGCTAACTTCTCCGCTTCCGCCAGATGTAGCTTCCAACAAAAGTTTTGATTTAATATCGCGCAAAGCTGCCAGCTTGTCTTTTTCTCTGGCAAGCATTGCGTTTTTAATGTCGGTATTTATTTGATCTGTGAAACTCATTTTTTTGATTTTAGGACTGTTAGACATTAGGATACTATGACTGTACTCAAAATGTCTTAGAATCCTAATGTCTTAAGGTCTTTTTATCTTATATCCAATTAATCTACGTTGTCGTGTAAAAATCCGTTGTTTCTTAGTGTTGTTTTGTCGTCGCTACCAAATAAACCAAATCCACTAACATTCGATTCATTACTTGGTGTTGAAAAATCTAAATTCAAGTTTTTGCGAACGAAAGCAGGCTCGTTTTCAAATTGAGCAATTCCTTCTGATTTTTTAATTACAGAATTGATTTCTTGAATTTTTGAAATGCGCTCTTGTGTTTTCATTTGTTGTTCTTCAGCCGACAAAACTGCTCTTGGCTTGAAAGATTCTGTGCTTTCAGCCTTTTTTTCATCTTCTAATGTGTACCGTGTAATCGTATCAAAAGAAGGCGCTTCAGTAACTGGAGTAACGGTAGTTTCTAAATTGAAATTTAATTCTGTTGATTTAACTTCGAATGTAATCTCTTCCACCTTTTCTTCCACTTTCGCTTCGAAGCTTTCCACTACTGGAGCTTGAAAAGAAACTTCTTCTACTTTATTCTCAGTAACAACTGGTGATTTAATGAAAGGCTCGTTCATTGGTGTTTCAATCTCAGTGGCTCCTCTAAATACATTTTGGTGCAATGGTGCAGAAAGTGGAGAAACAACTTCTTTATTCGCTGACAAATCTAATGTTGATACACTTTTCTCTGGACTTTTTTCTAAACCAGTTAATGGATTAGAATTGAATCCTGTTGCGATCAATGTAACACTTAATTTTTCACCCAAAGTTGCATCGTAACCATGTCCCCAAATTACATCAGCTGTAGAACCTGCTTCATCTTGAATGTAATCCGTGATTTGCATGATCTCATCCATCATTACTTCTCTATCACCGTAAGTGATATTCAACAATACATATTTTGCGCCTGCAATGTTGTTATCGTTCAATAATGGCGATAATAATGCTTCTTGTACAGCATCGATGGCTCTATTGTCTCCTTCAGCAGAAGCACTTCCCATAATGGCAGCACCGCTATTTTTCATCACTGTTCGAACGTCATTGAAATCGACATTGATGGCACCTGTAACAGAAATTACTTCAGCGATTCCTTTTGCAGCAGTTGCCAATACATTATCAGCCATTGCAAACGCTTTCGAGAACGTTAAGTTTCCGTAAATTTCTCGTAAACGCTCGTTATTGATAACCAAAATAGTATCAACATGTTCACGTAAATTTTCTAAGCCTTCTTCGGCAGCTCTTCTACGTTTTGGTCCTTCAAAGCCAAAAGGAATTGTAACAATACCTACAGTTAAAATGCCTAATTCTTTTGCCTTTTTCGCGATTATTGGAGCAGCGCCAGTTCCAGTTCCCCCACCTAAACCTGCTGTTACAAACACCATTTTAGTGTTTGAGTTTAATAATCCTTCAATTTCCTCAATCGTTTCTATTGCAGCGTTCATTCCTACTTCAGGAATTGCACCAGCACCTAAACCTTCGGTTAATGAAGGTCCTAATTGAATTTTGTAAGGTACTGGAGAAATATCCAATGCCTGGCGGTCAGTGTTGCAAACGATGAAATCCACACCTACGATTCCTTGATCGTACATGTGGTTAACCGCGTTGCTTCCACCACCACCAACACCAATCACCTTAATGATTGATTTGCTGTCTTTCGGTAAGTCGAATTCCATAATCTAGTTTTTAGTTGTTTTATTGTTGTTTTTATTGTTAATCTTCATCAGTGAAAAGGTTTAAGCCTTTCTCGAAAATGTTGGTAAAGAAAGATCCTTTCAACTTTTTTGAGTGGTTTACTGGAGGCGTGAGCACATCCGGCACCTTTTTTTCACCTGTCATTTTCTTAATGTCATCTGCACTTGTGAATCCTTTCAAGACTAAGCCAATTCCTGTGGAATACATAGGACTTGTTAGGCCTTCAAAACGTGGATTGCTCGCTAAATGTTCGTTTGGATATCCAATACGAGAATCAAGACCGGTAACGTATTCGAACAACTGAGGTAAATGCTTTAATTGAGCACCACCACCAGTAATTACAACTCCGCTAAGTATTTTTTTCTTAAAGCCAGAATTTACAATTTCCAAATTCACCAATTCGATAATTTCTTCCATGCGAGCTTGTATGATGCCTGAAAGATTTTTCAAGGTAATTTCCTTTGGCTCTCTGCCGTGTAAATGTGGAATACATACTACTTCTGTATCTTTGTTTTCTGACGACAAGGCAGAACCAAATTTCATTTTCAATTGTTCAGCATGTCGACGCATGATACCACAACCTTCTTTTATATCTTCTGTTACTGCATTTCCTCCAAATGGAATCACTGCAGTGTGACGAATTATTCCTTCGTAGAAAATAGTTAAATCTGTTGTACCTCCGCCGATATCAACTAAAACAACACCTGCTTCTTTATCCTCATCACTTAATACTGCTTCTGCTGATGCGATAGGCTCTAAAATGATGTCTTTTACTTGTAAGTCAGCGCGTTCAATACATTTATTGATATTTTTTACTGCATTCGTGTGACCAGTGATAATGTGGAAATTTGCTTCCAATCGACGGCCCGCCATACCAATAGGGTCTTTGATACCAATTTCTTTGTCAACAATATATTCCTGAGGAATAACATCGATGATGTCCTCACCCGGATTCATCACCAACTTGTACATATCTTCGATTAATGCATCAACATCAGTCTGAGAAATTTCACCATCTGGCGCTGTGCGTGTATAAATACCTCTGTGTTGAACACTTTTAATGTGCTGACCAGCAATACCAACATTTACAAGACCGATTTTCAAGTCACCGTCGATATTTTCAATTGTTTCTTCAATTGCTGCTCGAATAGACTGAACCGTTTTGTCAATGTTGGTAACAATACCACGCTGAACCCCAAGAGATTCTGCTTTACCCATTGATAAAATTTCAATTTTGCCGTGCTCATTTTTGCGCCCTACAAAACATGCGATTTTTGTTGTTCCGATGTCTAATCCAACTACAATTTTCGACATAATGCTATTCTCCTTTTATTGTTGTTTGTTAATCTGCTCCTCGTACCCTTCTTTTTTCTTTCCTACGATCTGATTTTTATACTTGAGATTGATCGTTTCATACTTGTTCCACCCTTCGTAAGGGATGGCTTCTTTGTAAAAGACCATTAATTTATTAAATTTCTCATGCACATCCTCATCAGTTTTCGCTGTTCCGAAAATGATTTTGTGATCTCCTATCATAGGAATAATCACGAAATCACCATTCTTTTCCAAGTGAATTTGTCCGATGAGTGAACGTAAAAATGGATCATTGCAAACATAATTTGAAATTCGGTACAAATCATCTAAATTTCGAATAGTTTTCAATGAGTCATTGTTAATAATTTCCGACACGGATTTACCGAAAATTCGGTCTTTTATTGCTCCAGTTGCTACCACCACTTTGGCTGTATAAATCTGTGAAGTTTTCATGATTTCACCATCTTGATCGAGGTAAAAACTTTCGCCATACGCATTAAAAATTCGTACAATAGGTTTCCTTAAAGTTACTTCCACTGTCCATTTTTTTCCAATGTTTGAGAATACCTTAACATCTTTTACCTCCGACATTTGTCGAACGAATTTTTCGATTTTTGCGCTGTTTAGTTTTTCATGGGTCAAGCCATTTCCAATGAATCCATTTCTTTTTAGTCGTAATTTCATTTCTTCTTCGGTCAGGAAATTATTTTCATCACTAACATGAATAATAATTTCTGGACTTTCAAGTTCTGTGGAATTTTGTGCTTTTTTTGCAAAAATAATGAGCACAAGTCCTCCAATTGCAAGTGAACCCAAGACGAAAAGACGGAGCCATTTTTTCATAATAGCGCGCGTTTTAAGGGTTCCACAATTCGATCAATATCTCCTGCACCTATCGTCAACAAAACACCTGATGTTCGATTTTTTAGTACGTCTATGACTTCTGTTGGAGAAAGTATTTTCTTATCTATCAGTGTTACTGCTCCTAAAAGTGCTTCGCTGCTTACGCCTTCAATGGGTAATTCTCTTGCGGGGTAAATGGGAAGCAAAATTAGTTCGTCTAATTCGCTTAGCTCTTTTGCAAATGCGGTAAAGAAATCGCGCGTACGAGTGAAAAGATGAGGTTGAAATACACCCGTAATTTTTTGTTCAGGGAACAACAAACGAACGCTTGATACTAAAGCGTGAATTTCTGTTGGATGATGGGCATAGTCATCAATATAGGTAAAGCCGTCTTTTCGTATGATGAATTCAAACCGTCGTTTTACACCTTTAAAACTAGATAGTCCACTCCGAATCTGCGCTTCATTTAAACCTAAAAATTGACAAAGTGCGATACAGGCCAAGGCGTTTTCAGCATTGTGAATGCCCGGTATTCCTAGTTCAATGGAATTCCAATTTTCGACTGGTGTTTTTGCATCAAAAAGGAATTTACCATTTTCAAAACGTAAATTATTCGCAGTGTAGTCACTTTCGTTATTTCCAACTGCGTAGGTGATTGTTTTTGCTTTACTTTGGAGAGGAAGTCCATACTTGATAACCAGACAGCCATCTTCAGCTATTTGTTCGACATATTTTTGAAATCCTTCTCTGAAGTATTCTTCGTTGCCATAAATATCCAGATGATCAGGATCACATGATGTAACAATCGATGCAAAGGGGTGAAGGTGTAAAAATGAGCGATCAAATTCGTCGGCCTCAATCACCGTAAATTCACTTTCATCATGAAGGACAAGATTGGATTCAAAATTAGTGGCTATTCCTCCTAAAAATGCATTACAACCAATAGAATTATCTAGCATGTGCGCCAGCATGGAACTTGTGGTGGTTTTGCCATGTGTACCAGCTACGCCGATTCCTTTTGTGTTTTTTGTTAAAAGTCCAAGCACCTCTGCTCGTTTAAAGAGGTGTGGAGCATTTTCCTTCAAGAACACCAATTCTTTATGATCTTTCGGGATAGCAGGGGTGTAGACTACTAATGTTTCATCCAAATTATTGAATGGCGGAGCGATTTCAGTTCCTCTATCTTCAAAATGGACTTTGATGTTTTCTTTGCTAAGCTCATCTGTAATTGACGATGGCGTTTTGTCATAGCCACCAACATTCCATCCTTTCGCCTTGAAATAGCGCGCAAGTGCCGACATTCCAATGCCACCAATCCCTACGAAATAGACATTTTTTAGCGATGTTATGGAGAAGTCGTTCGTGCTCATTTTTTTTATTTGGCTTGTAGCTGCTTAATTACAGCAACTATATCTTTTGTGGCATTTGGTTTTCCTAGCGTCAAAATGTTGGTCGATAGCTGCGTTTGTTGTTCTTGATTTAAACAAAGTTCAATTACTTTTTCAACCAAGGATTTTCGTGCATCAATGTCCTTCACTAGAAGGGCAGCTTTTGCATTCACTAGGGCCATTGCATTGTGGGTTTGGTGATCTTCCGCCACATTAGGTGATGGAACTAAAATAGCTGGTTTTCCAACAAGGCATAATTCTGACACTGATATGGCTCCTGCGCGCGAAATGATTACATCAGCTGCAGCATAGGCTAAATCCATTCGTGCAATGAATTGTGTTAAGTGGATACCTGCTAAGTCTTTCCCTTGCAATCGTTGCTCCAAGGTATCATGGTAGATTTTTCCGCACTGCCAAACCACTTGGATTCCAGCTGCTTGAAATTTTTCTATTCCTTCAATAATGGATTCATTCAATGTTTTTGCTCCTAGCGATCCTCCGATGACCAAAACGCAAGGTTTTGATGGATTCAAATCATAAAATGCAGTAGCTTCATTTCTTTTGCCTTCGATGTTTGTTACTTCGAAGCGTACAGGATTTCCAGTTTGAATAATTTTATTTTTCGGGAAGAATTTCTCCATACCAGGATAGGCTACGCAAATTGCTTTTGCTTTTTTACTTAAAAGTATATTGGTTTTCCCTGCGAAGCCATTTTGTTCTTGAAGCATGGTAGGAATTCCTAACATCGAAGCCATTTTCAACGTTGGCCCAGAAGCATATCCTCCAACTCCAATAGCAACTTCTGGCTTAAATTCTTTGATGGTATTGCGGGCTAAAAGCAAACTTTTTAGAATTTTGAATGGTAAGTTAAAATTGCTTAAAGTGAATTTTCGCTGCAAACCAGCAATCGGGAGTCCGACAATTTTATACCCTGCTTGAGGGACCTTTTCCATTTCCATTTTACCAATTGCACCAACAAAAAGAATTTCGATGTCTGGAAATTGACGTTTTAGTTCATCGGCAATCGCTACGGCAGGAAAAATATGTCCGCCTGTCCCTCCTCCTGAAATAATTACTTTTTTCATAAACTTTAATTAGGCGTTTATTTCTTCGTTTGGAGATTCTTTCGCTTTCATTTGTCGGTAGGCGATGCTCTGCACAATTCCTATAGCGATACATGTCATAATTAGCGCAGATCCTCCCATGGCGAGTAAAGGCATGTTTTGACCAGTAACAGGGAATACTCCTGTGCAAACGAGCATATTTACGGAAGCTTGTGTGAGTAGTAAAATTCCAATGGCTAGACAGATATAGGTTTCAAATAATTTGTCTGAACGCAATCCAATACTGATGATTCGGTAGAGGAGAATTAAATATAGAAAGATGAGAATTGCTGCTGAAATGGAACCAAATTCTTCTACAAAGCTCGCATAGTAAAAATCGGCATAAGCTTCTGGTGTGTATTCTTTTACTTTACCATCTCCAACCCCTTGTCCGAACAATCCACCATTGTAGATGCCAAGCTCCGCTGTTTTTGCTTGCGCATTGTCTTTGATGTCGTCTTCATTAGAATAGCGATTAAAAACTCTGTTTTCCCATGTCTCCAATCGAGGAAAAATTTGGACCGCTGGCACTGCTTTTTGGAACAACACCAGAATAACAAATAATCCCACAATGCCTCCAATGGTTGCAAGTATTTTCATGATGGGAACTCGACCTATGAATAGTACCACTAAAGAGATGGCAAATACCAGTGCGGCAGTAGAGAAATTGTCTTTTAAAATTAGACCACAGGTTAATAATATGGGAACAATCAGCGGTACGAATCCTTCCCTCCAGTTGTCGAGTACATCTTTTTTCTTGACGAGGGTGCGGGCAAGATAAACGATAAGGGCCAATTTAGCAAAATCGGATGATTGAAAGGTAAGTCCAACAAATGGAATTCTAATCCATCTGCCAGCTCCATTGACCTGTGCTGCAAAGAAGAATGTAAATAAGAGCATCGCAATGGAAAGGTAATAGGCGAATTTTGCCATCATTGAGATGTACTTTGAGTCTTTTTTGTGCAACCAAAACATGGCGCCGAAGGCTATCAGTACGTATACAATTTGTTTAGATAGGTATTTGAAGGGAGTTCCACCTTCTATTTTGACGAGAATGGGTACAAAACTATAAACGCTAACCAATGAAAAGGCTAGCATCAATAGGGAAATGATCCAGATAACATTATCACCTTTGAGATATTTCAGGTACTCCTTCATCGCTTAATGCAAACTTCTAATGTTGTTTAAGTACGTTTCAAATTCTTTGCGTCTCATTGTTCCTTCTTCTCCGGAAGAAGTAAACAATAGAATTTTTTGGTTTGATTTGAAGGCGTTAAGAAGTTCGATTGTTTCTGACAGATTATTTGAGCTTGCACAATTTTTCACGTTACTGAGCACAACATCAGGTAGTGAAAAGATGGATGCATCCGTCATAATTAATCCGTCAATGTTGTAACAAACATCCTCATCTGCAAGTAAGGTCTTAGCGATGTCTGCATGATTCCCCACCCAAAGTACGGGGAAGGGAAACGAATGAATCATATTTGCTAAGACGCCAGAGAATGGATTAGACCAAGTAAAAACATCCATTCCCCAATATTTGCCAAGTGATCGTAGGCCTTCGTTATCGACACTTTTTAGTTGTTGTTCACGGACTTCCAGTAAACTTTTTGCAGATTTAACTTCTTCCATTTTTAAATTTTGTTCAGCTTCTAACAAAAGTAAAGGCTAATTGAAATCAATTTCTGTTTCTTACGTTTGATTATGAACAAGTAAATGGTAAGAACTCAGTTATAGCGCTTTTACAGCCTCTTTAAATTGGTTCCCTCGATCCTCGTAATTTTCAAATAAATCAAAAGACGCGCAAGCAGGAGAAAGCAATACAATTTCATCCTTTGCAGCCAAACGGTAAGCATAAGCAACAGCTTCTACTGCAGATGATGCCTCAACTATTGTCTCCACTTCGCCAGCAAATGTCTCCAACAATTTTTGGTTGTCAGTACCTAGGCAAATGATTGATTTTACTTTTGATCTTACTAAGTCAATTAGCTCATTGTAGTCGTTTCCTTTGTCGACACCACCTACGATCCATACGGTTGGTTTTTCCATGCTTTCCAAGGCAAACCAAGTCGAATTGACGTTAGTAGCTTTGGAGTCGTTAATGAACTCAATGCCATTTACTTTAGCAACAAACTCTAGTCGGTGCTCTACATTTACAAAGTCTTCTAAACTTTCGCGCACAACGTCCTTACGTATTTCTAGAATGCGAGCTGCAATTCCTGAAGCTAGTGAGTTTTGGGTGTTGTGCTTACCCTTTAAAGCTAAATCGTGAATAGACATAGTGAATTGGTTTTTTATGTTGATTGTTATTTGTTGATTGTTTGCAAAGCCACCTTGCTCAATTTCTTGTTGAAGAGAAAATGGTGCTTTTCGAGCTTTGATTGTGCGCTGAGCGACTTCTTTCGAAATGATGGGATCATCCAAGTTATAGATGAACCAATCGTTTTCTGTTTGGTTTTGTAGAATTCGAAATTTTGAATCCACGTATTTTTGCATTTCGTAATCGTAGCGATCTAAATGATCTGGCGTAATGTTGGTAAGAATGGCGATGTCGGCTTTAAAATCGAACATATCATCCAATTGAAAAGAACTTAGTTCCAACACGTACCAATTAAAATCTTCAGTTGCAACCTGTTTCGCGTAACTTTTCCCAACATTTCCTCCAAGACCAACATTCCATCCTGCTTTTTTCAAGATGTGATGCATCAAAAGCGAGGTGGTCGTCTTACCGTTAGAACCTGTTATGCAGATTGTTTTTGCAGTGGAGTAATAGCTTCCAAATTCTATTTCTGAAATCACTTTGGTGCCATGGGCACGCAATTTTTTTATCAGCGGAGCTTTTTCCGGAATTCCAGGCGATTTAATGATGAGGTCGGCAGATAGGATCGTTTCTTCCGAATGCTTACCTTCTTCCCATTCAATGGCTAGTTTTTGGAGTTCTTCTTTGTGTTCTTCTTTTATTTTTCCAGCATCTGATACAAATACTTTCCACCCTTGCTTAATTGCAAGAATAGCAGATCCAACGCCGCTTTCGCCAGCGCCGAGAATCACTAAGTATTTACCAAATCCGTTCATTTTTTTATCTCAATTTTAAGGTCACGATTGTGATTACTGCCAGTAAAATTCCGACAATCCAGAAGCGAGACACAATTTTCGCTTCGTGTAATCCAACTTTCTGATAATGGTGATGTAAAGGCGCCATTTTGAAGATTCTACGACCTTCACCAAATCTTTTCTTGGTGTATTTAAACCAACCAACCTGCATTACTACAGAAAGGTTTTCGATAAGAAAAACTCCGCAGAGTACTGGAATCATTAGTTCTTTACGAATGGAAATTGCAAAAACAGCAATAATTCCACCCAACGCTAAACTTCCAGTGTCGCCCATAAAAACTTGAGCGGGGTAGGAATTGTACCATAGAAATCCAATACACGCACCTACAAATGCCGCAATGTAGATTACCAACTCCTCGGTCATTGGAATGTACATTATCTCGAGGTAGTCTGCGAAATTGGCATTCGAACTCACGTAGGCAAAAACTGCTAATGCTAAACCAATAATTGCTGATGTTCCTGTGGCTAATCCGTCTAATCCATCGGTCATATTTGCGCCATTGGAGACGGCTATCACAATAAAAATGACAATTGGAATAAACAGCAACCAACCATACGATTGATTTGAATCGCCCATTAACCAGTTGTAATTGAACTCATTGTTTTTGATGAATGGAATCGTTGTGGTCATGTCATCCGTTTTGATCCACTTGAAATCTTCACCTACTTTATTTTGGTGAACATGCGAAACAAATTCTTGGTTGGCTTGTAATTGATAGTCAGCAGGAACGCGTTTATGGACTGTTACATCATCTGAAAAGTATAAAATACACCCAACGATTAAGCCAACGCCTATCTGACCAACAATTTTAAATCTTCCTTTTAATCCTTCTTTATTTTTTTTGAAAACTTTGATGTAGTCATCCAAAAAGCCGATTAATCCTAGCCAAATAGTTGCCACCAACATGGTGATGACATAGATGTTGTGCAGTTTAGCAAAGAGAATTGTGGGAATTAAGATGGCGCTCAAAATAATCAATCCACCCATGGTTGGTGTACCAGATTTTTCAATTTGACCTGCTAAGCCTAAATCTCGCACTGTTTCACCAATTTGTTGACGACGCAATAAGTTGATTAAGCGTTTTCCAAAAATGATGGATACGATCAACGACGTTATGAGTGCCATCGATGCTCTGAACGAAATATAATCGAACAGTCCAGCGCCAGGAACATTGTATTTATCGAGATATTCAAATAAGTAGTACAGCATTATTTTTCAAGTTTGATGAATAATTCTTTGGTAAGTGCCAGATCGTCAAAATCGTGTTTTACGCCTTTTATTTCTTGATATTTTTCGTGGCCTTTTCCAGCGATAAGGAGGATATCTCCTTTTTCCGCCATGGAAATGGCTGTTTTAATTGCTTGCGCGCGGTCTACAATCGACAAGGTTTTTTTGAAATGTTGACCACCGACTCCTGCCATCATTTGGTCGATAATAGCATTCGGATCTTCAGTTCGTGGATTGTCTGAAGTGATGATCACTTTATCACTCATTTCACAGGCGATAGCAGCCATCTTCGGACGTTTTTCAGCATCTCGATCGCCACCACAACCCACAACGGTGAACACTGTTTCGTTTTTAGTGCGAATATTTGCAATGGTTTTTAACACATTTTCGAGTGCATCGGGCGTGTGCGCGTAGTCGATGATTGCTGTAATTCCGTTATCGCTTTGGATGTATTGAAAGCGACCTTCCACCGATTCAAGTGTGCTGATAGCAGTCAACACCTCTGTGCTATTTTCGCCCAGCAATTGACTTACACCATAGACTGCTAGAAGATTGTAGGCATTGAAATCGCCGATCAATTTGGTCCAAACTTCTGTTCCGTTCAAGGTCAATACCAATCCTGAGAATTGATTTTCAATGACTTTGGCTTTATAATCAGCCTGCGTTTTCAGGGCAAATGTGTGCTGCTCTGCTTTGGTATTTTGCAGCATCACCATACCATTTTTGTCATCCGCATTTACTAGCGCAAAAGCACTTTTACCCAGGTGATCGAAAAATGTTTTCTTCACCTTAATGTATTCTGCAAATGTTTTATGATAATCAAGGTGGTCATGTGTGATGTTCGTAAAAACGCCACCTGCAAAATGCAATCCGCCAATTCTATTTTGGTGCACCGCGTGTGAGCTCACTTCCATAAAACAATGCGAACAACCATCTGCCACCATATCTGCCAATAGTTTATTAAGTGTTACTGGATCTGGAGTTGTGTGCGTTGATGGAATTGCTTCATTGCCAATTTTGTTTACAACCGTGGAAAGTAATCCAACGTGAAAGCCAAGTTTCGTATACAAAGCATGCAGAAGCGTGGTGGTAGTGGTTTTTCCATTGGTACCTGTAACACCCACCAGTTTCAAATTTCTTGAAGGTTCATTATAGAAATTACTTGCCATTATGGCGAGCGCTTTATGACAATTATCTGTAACAATTTGGATGACATCTGAGGACACATCTTGTTTTTCTTCCACGATAATCACAGTGCATCCGTTAGCGACCACTTGAGGAATATAATTGTGGCCATCAGCCATCGTTCCTCGGATTGCAAAAAACACGGTTGATGCAGCGGCTTTTCGCGAATCAAAAATTAATTCAGAGATTTCTACGCTGGTAGAGCCAATTACGTCAATAAGTTTAACGCCATACAATATGTCTTTCAGTACCTTTTTCATTCTAAACGCAATTCAATAACACCCCCACGAAACAATGGAGTTCCAGCAGGCATTGATTGTTTTATTACTTTTCCATATCCTACTACGTAGGCATTCATTCCAAGCGATTCGATTAAGAAAACAGCATCACGTGCATTTAGTCCAGTAAGATTTGGCACTGTGTTTTTGTTCACTTTTCGTTCGCTTAATTGGATTTTATTGTCTTGTCGAGTGGCTATCAACCATGGGCCATATCCAGAGAAGATGTGTGGAATACCTAATTTTTTCATGATTACTTTTAAATCGTGATCCGAGCCGCTCATCATTTTTGGCAAGTCATTGATTTTAGATCTATTTTCATTAATTGCTTTGTGGTAGCGTAGGGTGGAAGCATACACTTTGTTGGCGATTGCGGCGAAAACAGTTCCAGAAACAGTTGCTCCGTAGATGTCTTTTGATGGAGCTGCCACCACAACAATGCACGAGTAAATAGGTTCATCAGCTGGGAAATACCCAACAAAAGAAGCTTGGTATTTTTCTTCACCTTTTGCTCCGTAGCGTAGATCATCGTTTAGGATGCGAGCAGTACCTGTTTTTCCAGCAATTTCAAACAATGATGAGGTTAGTTTTGATCCGGTACCACCTTTTCGCATAACACCTTTCAAACATTCTTGTAATTGAGAAACGGTATTGTCTGAGCAGATTTTTTTCTTCAGCACTATGGGTTCAAAGACTTTTAATACTTGCGCACCACGACGAATTTCTTGCACAAATTGTGGTTTCACCAATTTTCCATTGTTTGCTACTGCATTGTAGAAAGCGAGTGTTTGTAAAGGAGTTTGCTGCACTTCGTAGCCGATCGACATCCACGGGAGTGAAATTTTAGACCAGCTTGCATCACCTGGTTGATAAACTGTCGGTCTTGGTTCACCTAAAAGATCAATACCAAGTGGCTCGGTGATTCCAAACTGCACCAGGCGATTGATGTAGGCTTGTGGCTCATTTCGATACGCCTTGTAAATGACAGATGATATAACATTCGATGATTTTTCGAATGCCTTTTTGATGGTAATCCTTCCGTATCCTCCCTCGTGCGCGTCATGTAAGGTTTTCCCGAAGTAGGTATATTCCCCGTAGGCATTTACAGTGTCACTTAGTTTGATTTTTTCATCCTCTAACGCTGCCATTATCGAAGCTAATTTGAAGGTTGAACCAGGTACTTCTTTTGTTCCGATGGCGTAATTGTATCTTTCGTGATAATTTCCTTCCTCATCTCTTGTTAGGTTGGCAATCGCTTTCACGAAACCAGTTTTCACATCCATTACGATTACGCATCCATTTTTTGCACCTTGTTCTTTTAACTGGCGCTCTAGTTCCGAATGTGCAACTTCTTGAATATCTTTATCGATTGAAGTCACTACATCTGCACCTTCAACTGCGTCTTTAACAACTTGTCCAGACTTTTTCCAACCCGTAGCAATCTTTTGCTCGATGATTTGTCCCGGCTCACCTTTTAAATAGTTGTCAAATGCTCCTTCAATTCCAACATACAAATGTCGTTGCCCGTTGGTTTTTACGTAGCCAAGGGTCCTGCTCAACAATTCTCCATTCGGACGTTTTCTTTTGATGGTTTCATCCGTATCGATCAAACCACCTTTTAATTTTCCGAGTTTGAAAATTGGAAGTTCACGAAGTGCTTTGCGTTCTTCGTTGGTAATTTTAGTCTTGATTTTTAAATAGCGACTTTTACGAGCTCGACCAGTACGCAAGTAGTTTTCCCACTCGCGCGCTGATTTTTCAGGATAGATGTTTGTTAGTCCATGCGCTAAATCCGTAATTTCTTTGTCAAAGATTTCTTGCTTTACTACCGTTGCATCCCAATGGATATCGTAAAACGATACAGAAGTAACTAATGGCGTTAGGTGGCAATCTAAAATTTCGCCTCTTCTTGGTATTTTTTCAATGATCCGAACAGGCATTTTTGTTGCTGAGTCGGAGAAAACGGTGCTTCGTCCCTCCATTTGAATAGAAAGTGTTTTGAAAAGTACCAACAACATAATGAATACAAACCCCAAGTAAATGAGGTAAGCCTTCCATCGTATGTCTTTGTTTTCTGTCATTATTTCCCTTTCTTAATTCGAATGACTTTCGTCTCGTTCACTGTTTCTTTTAATCCCTTTCCTTCTAGTTTCTCGCGCAATTTCCCTCTTCGTGTTTCCTCTTCTAATTGTGCCTTCGCTTCTACGTAATCAGATGTCGCCTCGTCCAATTCTTTCTGTGTTTTTGTAATGTTTTGATACAACTCTTTACCGTAATATCCTTTTCCTAAAACCAACAACAGTAAAAGAAAGAGGAAGAAGATGAAGGTGAGATTATTGAGGAAAAATTCCTTTGTGAGGAAATCACCATTCAATATTTTTGTCAAAGAAGTTGAACCTGTCGATGCAGGCTTCTTTGCTTTCTCTTTTGCGTTTTCTTTTGCTTTCCTTTTTGCTATTTTCTCAGCTTCGACAGCCGCTGCCGCGCGTTCTTTTTCCTCCGCTGCTGCATTTTTAGCATCAACTGTTGCTCTATCTATGTATTCGTTGACACTCATTTCTTCACTGCAATTCTAAGTTTCGCGCTGCGTGCACGTGTGTTGCGTTCTGTTTCTTCTTCAGAAGGAACAACAGGATGCCGGGTAATTTCCTCAAAAGGCTTCAATACATTTCCGAAGAAGTCTTTTGTTATCGTTCCGTCAAGGGAACCACGTTTGAAGTAGTTCTTAACTAATCGGTCCTCTAAAGAATGGTACGACATCACAACAAATCTGCCGCCCTCATTTAGTAATTCAGATGATTGCAACAGTAGCTGCTCTAATACATCTAGTTCGTTATTGACCTCAATTCGTAGCGCTTGGAAAATTTGCGCGAAGTATTTATGTTCTTTGAATTTTGGGGCACAGTATTTCAGCGCTTCCATTAATTGTTCTGTGGTTCTAATTTTTTTAATTCCGCGCGCTTTCACCAGCTCACTTGCCACTTTTCTAGCATTGGGCACTTCACCATACGTTTTAAAAATACGGATCAACTCATTTTCTTCGTAGGTACTGACGATTGTCATGGCGCTCACCTTTCCATTCTGGTTCATGCGCATGTCAAGGGGAGCGTTTCCACGAATGCTAAACCCACGCTGTTCAGTATCGAATTGGTGCGAAGAAACGCCTAGATCTGCTAAGATGCCATCTACCTTTTTGATGCCAAGTAGACGTAAATGATTGGAAATGAATGAAAAATTAGCTGCTTGAAACTGGAAATTAGGCGCTTGCCAGGTATTCTTTATTGCGTCTGGGTCTTGATCGAATGAAATGAGGCGACCTTTTGCTGACAATTTCTCAAAAATGCCACGCGAGTGCCCGCCGCCACCGAAAGTTACATCCACGTAAATGCCGTCGGGGTTGATTGCTAGCCCTTCAATGCATTCATTGAACAATACAGGGATATGATAGTTTGTGTTATTCTCCATTGTCTAAGTCACCCATTACTTCATTTGCCAAATCAGCAAAGTCCGCTATGTTTCCTTCGATTAACTCGAAGTATTTCGACTTATCCCAGATCTCGATGCGGTCGTTGTATGCAATTAGCATAGCATCTTGTTGAAGTCCTACACGCTCCATGTGAGCAGTTGGCACCAAGATTCGACCGGCATTATCGAGTGAAACTAGTTTTGCACCCTGATGAAACAAACGATAAAACATTCGGTTCTTCGGTTTAAACAAATTCATTTTGGAGAGCTTGTCACTGATTTTTTCCCATTCAACGATGGGGTACAGTGTTAAACATTCCTCAAATCCTTTGTTGAGCATAAAGTTTCGCTCTGAGGCAGGAGAAAGCTGCTTCCGTAAACCGGAAGGAAATAAAAAACGCCCTTTAGCGTCCAGTTTTACTTCAAATTCTCCTACTAAGCCTGCCATAGCAATATAATGGGTAAAAATATGGAGATTTTACCACTTTTTACCACTTATTATTAAATTGTTGATAAATTCTAACGTATCAACAATAATTAGGTTTCAAAATTACAATAAAATAATATTGAAATAGCTGTTTTATCAAAGAAAAAAGCAGTTGGTGGTAATTAGTGGGATGATTTGGTTTTCAACAAATTTATTATTTGAATTTATTGAGAGGAAAGTTGAAGTTGATCATCGCAAATTGTGTAATTTTGCCCCATGCAAAAAATGTTGTCCAGCTGGGTACTTTTGATCGTACTCGCATTGATCTGGGGAAGCTCTTTTATTCTGATGAAGCTGGGGATGTACGATGAAAAGGGTGGACCTATTTTTTCGAGTGTGCAGGTGGGAGCTTTGCGCATGCTCATCGCTTCCATCGTTTTATTGCCTTTTGCGTTAAAGTCCTTGCAGCAATTGAAAAACTGGAAAAATGTTGCATTCCTTCTAACTGTTGGTTTGTGTGGAAATTTCTTTCCTTCCTTCCTTTTTACCTTTGCGGAAACGAAATTGTCATCAGGAATGGCTGGAATGTTGAATAGTTTCACGTCTATTTCAACTATTTTAATTGGTTTTTTGGTCTTTGGTGTTCGTTTGAAATGGCTACAGTTGGTGGGAGTGCTTATCGCGCTTTCTGGACTTTACCTAATGACGCTTTACAAAAGTGGGGCAACACAAAATGTTCATTTCTGGCACATAACGGCAATTCTCTTGGCAACCTTGATGTATGGAATTAGCTTGAATACCATCCGACATAAATTACAGCATCTGAAGCCCATCGAGACTACTTCTTTGGCTTTTTTCCTCATCGGAGTGCCTTCCTTAGTGATGACTTTTATTTCAGGAGCGCCACAGACTTTAGCACAGCATCCACAGGCTTGGAAGAGTTTGTTTTTTATTACTGTTTTAGCAATTGTTGGTACTGCTGTCGCGGTAATAATTTTCAATAAGTTAATCAAAGATACTTCGGCTTTGTTTGCGAGTATGGTTACTTATCTAATTCCGATTGTGGCGGTTATTATTGGACTCAACTTTGGAGAGAAAATACATTTGCATCAGATTATTGCGATGTTTGTTGTGATTGGAGGGGTTGTCTTGGTAAATTTAGCGCCGATTTTACTTGCAAAACGGGAAAATTAATTTGGTCCACGATTAACACGAATTCAACAAATTAGCACAAATGTATTGTGGGAAATAATTTGTGATAATTCGTAAAATTTGTGCAATTCGTGGATGGAAAAATGGGTGTTTTCGTCGCGATGGTATTACCTTAGGGATTAAATTCTAAAGAAATCAGCAATTTTTTGTTGAAAAGTTGTTGTTCAAAACAAAAAAGTCATATCTTTGCACCCCTTACGGGATTTTTAATAATTAATTAATAAGCTATTATGTACGCAATTGTAGAGATAGCAGGGCAGCAATTTAAAGTGCAAAAAGACCAAAAGATTTTTGTACACCGTTTAGCAGGTGAAGCAGGATCAAAAGTAGAATTTGATCAAGTTTTGTTGATAGACAATGGTGGAAAAATCAACATTGGCGCCCCAGCTATAGCAGGAGCTAAGGTTACTGCAGAAGTGAATTCTCACTTGAAAGGAGACAAAGTTATTGTCTTCAAAAAGAAAAGAAGAAAAGGGTATAAAGTTAAAAACGGACACCGTCAGTGTTTAACTTCTATTACTATTAAAGATATTAAAGGTTAACCCATTCGTCATTTGACGGAGTAAAAATAAGAATCATGGCACATAAGAAAGGAGTCGGTAGTTCTAAAAATGGTCGCGAATCACATAGTAAGCGTTTGGGCGTTAAGATTTTTGGTGGGCAGTTAGCAATCGCTGGTAACATCATCGTTCGTCAACGTGGAACAGCTCATCACCCAGGACAAAATGTTGGAATTGGAAAAGACCATACATTGTTTGCATTAGTAGATGGTACAGTTGAGTTTCGTCGTAAAAAAGAAAATCGTTCATTTGTATCAGTAGTTCCTTTTGAAACTACAGAAGCATAAGCGAAATTTTTAGAAAGAAATTTTAGGCGGTTCGAATCTTCGAGTCGCCTTTTTTTATGTCTTGAATTTTCAAAGTGCACTTTCAACAAAAAAATATTCAATTTCTTTTTGAGCTTGCTTTTTGTTCACTTTTCATTTCACTTTCTTCATTATCTTTGCAGAAATTCAAATCCAAGATGCTCGAAATCACCAAAATCAGAACCGAAAAAGAAGCCATCGCTGAAGGCTTGAAAAAAAGAAATATTGACGCAACACCTGTCCTTGACCAAATTATTGCTGTCGACCAAAATTGGCGTATTGCAAAGCAAGAGTTGGAATCAATTGCTGCCGAACAAAATCAGTTGGCAAAAGTAATTGGTGACTTGTTTAAACAAGGTAAGCAATCCGAAGCAAATGAAGCGAAAGCGCAAACAGCTGTTTTAAAAGCGAAAGAAGTAGTTCTGAAAGAAAAGGTAGATGCATTCGAAGAAGAAATTACTCAACTAATGTATCAGTTGCCAAATGTTCCTAACGAGCAAGTAAAACAAGGTTGGGGAGCAGATGACAATGAAACCGTTTTTGAAGCAGGAAAAGCGCCCGTTTTTGGTTTTGAACCACTCTCTCACTGGGACTTAGCGAAGAAATATGAACTGATTGATTTTGAATTGGGCGTGAAAGTAACAGGCGCAGGTTTTCCATTCTACCGAGGGAAAGGTGCAAAATTACAACGTGCTTTAATAGCGTTCTTTTTGGAGGAGGCTGGGAATGCTGGCTATGAAGAATTTCAAGCGCCTTTAATGGTGAATGAAGCATCTGCTTATGGAACAGGACAATTGCCAGATAAGGAAGGACAGATGTATTACATGCCTGCCGACGATATGTATATGATTCCAACAGCGGAAGTACCCTTGACAAATATTTACCGTGATGTGGTGCTGCAAGATGAGAAATTCTCTATCAAAATGACAGGATATACACCATGTTTCCGTCGCGAAGCAGGTTCGTATGGAAAAGATGTTCGTGGGTTGAACCGCCTGCATCAGTTTGATAAAGTAGAAATTGTGCGTATTGAGCATCCTGATAACACAGCGAAAGCTTTAGAAGATATGATTGAACACGTAAAAGGTTTGTTAGATAAATTAGGATTGCAGTACCGAGTTTTACGCTTGTGTGGCGGAGATATGGGCTTCGCGTCAGCTATGACTTATGACTTCGAAGTGTATTCTGCCGCGCAAGATAAATGGTTGGAAGTTTCTTCTGTTTCTCGTTTCGATACTTTTCAGGCAAATCGTTTGAAATTACGCTTCAAAAATGCAGATAAGAAAACGCAATTGTGCCATACTTTGAATGGTTCGGCCCTTGCTTTACCTCGAATTGTTGCTGCATTGTTGGAGAATCACCAAACTGAACATGGAATTGTAATCCCAGAAGCATTGCGAAAATTTACAGGGTTTGATACCATTAGTTAAGCGACATTCCAATGAAACTAATGCTCAAAATTTTTCTTGGAACGCTATTTTTGGTAGCAGTGCATTCGTGCAGCGATTTCAATAAAAATGATTATTTGAGGTCATTAGGTACACTAGAAAAAACAATCGATAGCATTGAAACGGTTTTACTTGAGAATGAAATTGATACTTTTCCTCGACTTTTGAGCAGTTCATTAATGCTCGAACTACATCTGAAAGACGAAGTCTTGAGTGATACACTACCATTGGAAATGGCCACACAAATCAATGAATTTCAAGTTGCATTGCATGACTTGAAGCCTTTGGGTCAATTCTATCAATCCATGCTGCAATCAATTCCGCACCAACGATTTAGTGTTCAATTACTCAAAAATGAAGTCCAAAATGATAGCGGAGATCGACATAAATATGCTGAGAATTTAGCATTTGAGTCGAAACGTGTAAAAGGCCTAAATACCTCACTTACAGAATTTATTGAACGAAAAAACAATGCCGTTTCAGCAATTCAACGTAATTTTTCTCCCCTAACAGCGTTCTACTTGGAGTTAAGGTCCAAAAAAAATTAGGTACATTTATTGTAATTTGATGCCCATGCGTTATTTGTTAATTTTCTTCTTGTCATTTTGCTCCTTGTCTTTGCATGCCCAAACCGACACGGATCAGCAATTGGCATTGCATTATTACAACAATGGGGAGTTTGACAAAGCATTAAGTTATTACGATCGAATTTTCGCAAAAGATCCTTCCAAATTCAACTTCAATCGACTGTATGATTGTTACATGGCGACAAATCAATACAAGGAAGCGGAGAAATTATTGAAAAAGCAGGTGGCCGCAAATCGTTTTGATGTGGACTATAAAGTAATGCTAGGCCAGTTTTACGAAGCCCAAAAAGAAGATGACAAAGCCAATGAAATTTATGCAGATTTAATTCAAAACCTAACAGCCAATCCCTCAGAAATTGTAAATCTCTTCAATTCCTTTCGTGGAAAGGGCAAGAACGACTTAGCGTTTCAAACCATTGAAAAAGGACGGAAATTATTGAAGCAATCGTATCCTCTTCATTTTCAATTTGCAGAGTACTATGGCGCTACAAGCCAGACCGAAAAGATGATAGGTGAATACCTCGATTTACTTGATTTTAATGAAGGATATCAGTTGACTATTCAAAACATGATCAGTCGCCAATTTGACTTATCAGATGAAAATTCGAAGGAATATACCCTATTAAAGACTGCGCTTTTAGAGCGCACTCAGAAAAAAGTGGAAGCAGTGATCTATCCTGAAATGTTGATTTGGTTGTTTTTGCAAAAGAATAATTTTAGCGCTGCACTGACACAAGCACAAGCACTTGATAAGCGCTTAGATGAAAGGGGTCGACGTGTTTTTGACCTCGGACAAATTTGCTTGGAAAATGGCGACTTCTTAGCTGGAAAAAAGGCTTTTCAGTATGTAATTTCATTGGGTGAAACAAGTAATTTTTACTACCATGCACAGAATGCTTTATTGCATGCTCAATTTTTAGAAATCACAACTTCAAGATCATTCACAGCCGCAGAAATTCAAGAAGCGATCGCATTGTACGAGGAAAAGTTAGCACAACTCGGAAAAAAGCGAAGCACTTTGCCATTAATTATTGAGTTGAGTCACGTGCAGGCGTATTATGCAAATGCTAGTGACAAAGCCATCGTAAACTTAAGTGAAGCACTAACTTTTCCCGGTTTAACAGACATGCAACGTGCTGAAGTGAAGATGAAGTTGGCAGATATTCATGTTTTGCACGGCGATATTTGGGAAGCATCATTACTCTACATGCAAATTGATGGCGATTTTAAATTTGAATCAATTGGTCACGAAGCGAAATTCAAAAATGCAAAGATTTTTTATTACGATGGGGAATTTGATTTCGCGCAAAGTCAATTATCTGTCTTGAAGCAATCTACGACAAAATTAATTGCGAACGATGCCTTGAAATTGTCGATCATGATTACAGATAACTACGGGTTAGACAGCAATTATCAAGCTATGCTTTGGTTTGCCCAAGGAGATTTATTGGTGGAGCAGCATCAATTTGAGCAAGCTTTTATTTTGTTTGATAGCATCACGAAAGTATATCCTTACCATTCACTTGGTGATGAAATTTTGATAAAAAAGTCGGAAGCAATGAATTCACAAGCAAAATGGAGTGAATCGATTGCATTTTTAGAAGAGTTGCTCAAGTATTATGGAACAGATATTTTGGTAGATGATGCGCTTTTTCAACTAGGCGATATTTATGAAAACAAATTGTTTGATAAGGAAAAAGCACAGGAGTTTTATCAAAAGATTTTATTCGACCACAAAGGGAGTTTATATGGCGATGAGGTTCGCAAAAGATACCGAGCCATTAAAGATGAAACTGAATCTAGCGAAGACATTTAATGCTTTTTTGTTCTTCCCATCCATTGTTTGAAAGTCGACCAAATTAGCAAGAAAGCAGCAAGTGTAAGTCCAGTCTTGTAGAGTGTTCCTGCCATTAATTCATAGATAGTAGCATCTTCTTTTAGTGGTAATTCAGCAATAAGCACCCCCGCTTGTCTGCCTTTTCTTTTAGTCAAAATTTTCCCACTTGGATCAATCATTGCGGATGTTCCACTGTTCGAAGAGCGAGCGATGGACGTTCTGCTTTGAATAGCAATTGCAACATTGGAATACAAATATTGGTCGGAACCACTAAGGTCTTTGTTCCAGTTTTCATTGGCCAATATGACAACCAATTCTCCTTCTACAGCATGTTTCGCCATTTTAAGAGGGTACGTGCTTTCGAAACATAGCACAGGAACATACGAAGTTCCATTCATTGTCTTGTGCACTTCTTCACTTTGTTCATAAGGACACACCATCGTGTTGGCTCCAACAAAATCGACCCAATTTTTTAAAAATGGAAGTTGTTTCAGCAATGGAATTCGTTCCTGAAAAGGAATAAATTGTTCTTTGCCTCGAATTGACATAAGACCTATCGTATCAATGGTAAGTGCGACATTGTGTGCTTTGTAGAAAATATTTCTCGCTTTTTCATGAGCAATATAAGGGTCGTCTTCGTTCTTTGGCACAGCTGAGTAGCTATATCCTCCTGTACAAAGTGAGAATGTTGTTTGGCTCTTCATTTTTTCCATCAAACTTTTGTAGGCACTGTCGCCTTGAAGATTGGTGACCCAACCTAAATTAAAAATAACAGTTTCAGGCCACAACACTAGTTCAACATCATCGAGCTTTGATTGGTTTGTTAAATCCCACAAAAAATTAATCGTTTTCTCCGGATGCGCATGCGAATCGTCGGCATAGGTTTCTATAAAACTATGAACTGCTGCTACTTTAACTTTCTCTCTGCCTTCAATTTCATAATCAAAAAGATGCGCCATTGAAAGTACGAATGGTGCTAAACCAATAGTAAGTATGATCATCGATTTTTTAACTGCTTGTTTCTTGATGGTATTTTTGAGTACAAGGTATCCACCCAAATTGCTCAATAGCACCAACAAAGAGCCTCCTTCAATGCCCGTTATTGAATAAAACTGGATCATTTGAGGGTACATACCAAATCCTCCACCAATCACAAAGTAAGGAGCTCCCATCGCCCACTGCTGGTTGATAAATTCCAAGGCCATCCATGAGGAAATAGTATAGACCCACTGAAATTTGATTCCTAAATTTTTTCTAATCGCAAAGGTGGGGAGAAAGATGAGTGCGAAGGTAACTGCATCAATCAGAATAGCTAGTTGAAAAGTTTTCGGAGACGAAGCTTTTAGCCAGCCTAGACTTAAGCTTGTCCAAGTGTAATGGGTAATGAATGCAATCAAAAATAGATGAAGAAATTTAATGCGACTATCAGATAGAGCGATTTTATCAATGGCAAACAAGAGTGGAATTAATCCGATAAAAAGAAATAATACTAGGGTATCTCCGGGCCATGCAAGACTTATCAGTAGTCCAGAGATCAGCGCTAGAAGAACTAAGAGTAAAAGTGATTTTAATTGATGAACCATTTCAAAATTTTAGACTAAATTAAATAGATATCTTTAATTGAATGAATTTTAGGCAACCTACTAAAAATATTTACGTTATAGCTTCAAGAAACTGATACAAAGTAATATTTTTTTATTATTTTCGACCACCTAAAACTAGTGCTTTATGCTAATTAACTTTCGAATGCTTAAGAGCATCTTATTACTACTAACAGTTTGCCTATCAAGGCTTTCGTATTCTCAAAATTACCCTGAGTACCCACATCAAAGTGCAAACATTGCCTTGGTCGACGAATTTATGTCAGAAGTCAACTTGAATTGCCCTGAATATAACACAGCTGAGCACAAAGCAAGTGTGTTGGAAAGAATGCAAAGAATTGTGATTCATGAGGTAGCTTTATCAATGTATCCGGAATGTCAATTATTGTCAAGCGCATCGAAGAAAAACAAATGCAATCCTGGAATGAGCTATTTGCTTGATTCGTTTGATCCACTCACCTTTAATCCTTTAAAGTACTTTTTCCAGTATTCAGATACTGAATCAATTTATTACAGAGTCGATGGTAAAAACTACATTATCGAAATCAAAGCTAAAAATTAACCTACTACAATTACTTCAAGCATGAAAAAGCTATTATACTTATTTCTGGTTTTTGTGTCGCTACATTCCCTTTCCTATGCAGGAGGAGGAGGAGGAGGGCCAGTAGTTCCATGTTCATCTGCTCAACCATTTTGTACAGATGATACGTATGATTTTCCTAACGAAACAAATACATCTGCCCCGACAGGTCCAAATTATGGTTGTTTAGGGTCTGAACCAAACCCAGTTTGGTTCTACATGCAAATTGATGTTGCAGGACCAATGACCTTTTCCATTTCACAGTCATCTTCTCCTGGAGGTGCACCTAATTTAGATGTGGATTATGCATTATGGGGTCCATTTAGTTCAGTAACGAATGGTTGTAATTCAATTACCGCAGGTAGTTCCGCACCAATAGGTTGTAGTTATTCCACCGCAGCTACTGAAACAGTGAGTATTGCAAATGCGCAGCTTAATATGTTTTACATCATCATGATTACCAATTTTGATGAAGGTGCTGGATATATTACATTTAATCAAACGGGAGGTTCTGGAGTAGCAGATTGTGGGCTTCTCACTCCCTGTGACATGACCAACCTCACTGCTACCCCGGGAGCTTGTAATCCAGCAAATAATCAATATTCTTTAACAGGACAAATAACCTTTTCTTCCCCTCCAGCAAGTGGAACTTTAACCGTGACTTCTAGCTGTGGAGGATCTCAAACGTTTAATGCGCCTTTTGGTTCTCCCGCAAATTATTCATTAACTGGATTAACATCCAATGGCGCCAATTGTACCGTTACCGCTACGTTCTCAGCAGATAATACGTGTACACGAACGCAGAATTATATTGCACCAGCACCTTGTTTACCGTGTAACATGACGGGAATTACCACCAATGTTGGTGCATGTAACCCAGCGAACAACCAATATACAGTTTCTGGAAATATAACGTATGTGAATCCGCCAACCACAGGAACCTTGACTATCACAGGATCATGTGGTGGCACTCAAACATATAACGCACCCTTTACTTCACCTGACTCATACAATTTTACAGGATTGACTTCAAATGGTGCTCCCTGCACGATAACGGCTGTTTTTTCTGCAAATCCAGCTTGTACAATTAATCAAAATTATACTGCTCCAGTAAATTGTACTCCACCTTGTCTAATTACCAATTTAACGGCTAACATTGGAACTTGTCAAACAAATAACTCATTTCCTGTAACTGGTACTTTTTCATACAGTAATAGTCCAGCAACAGGTACTGTAACTGTCACGGTTACTAATGGAACTGGATCTCAGTCGCAAGTGTTCAACGCTCCATTTACGAATGGAACCAACTTTAACTATAACATTCCAAACAATTACTCGGATGGTTCCGCTCTTACAGTGACGGTGGTGTTTAGTGCAAGTCCAGCATGTACTATGTCTTTAAGTTCTACTTCACCTCCAAACTGTTTATGTCCAGCTCAAATTGGAACGTTTACAACTACCACTACAAATGGGAATACGACAAGTCCAATTGTCTTGTGTTTTGGTCACGAAGTTGAAATAACTGCCAATAACAATTATACACCACCGGGGATAGCTTTAGCACCACCAAATCCAGGAGGTTATGAGCCAGGAATTACATGGTTGGTTTATTCTTGTCCTCCAACGGTTGCATTGGTTCCAAGTTTAACGGAGGACATTCCAGACGACCCTTGTTTACTTGGCTTGTACTCAGATTTCGATATGTATGATATCAATGACCAATATTGGATGACTAATTTCCCTGGGGTATTTACAAACAATACTGTGTATTTTGTCCCAATTACAATGTATAACTTAACAGAAGGACTTTATTCTTATGTTAACACGTCGATGCCTTGTTATGATTTGGGAACTCCAATTGCAATCCAGTACCTACCTGATGTAACGTTTACACAAGTTCAATCGTGTACTGCAGTAACTGCAACAGTAACGGGAGGTTTGCCTGCTGTGAATGGTTCACAATTCACAGCAAGTGGATTAACACCAGCAAATGCAACATTTGGAAATACAACGGCCAACAATGGAGGAACCATCACAGTTAACGGACTAACACCTGGTCAAGCATATTCCTTTACTGTAACTGATGGTAATGGCTGTCCAAGAGTTATTTCTGGAACGTTTACAGGTGGACCAACACTGTCTTATCCTTTAGCTTCATATTGTCCAGTTGGAACAATCAATGCAACAATTACAGGTCCAACAGGTGGATCATATTCTGCAACTCCTGCTGGTTTATCAATCAATGCCTCAACAGGCGCGATAAACTTAGCTGCTTCAACTCCAAATAGTTACACGATTACGTATACTTCACCTGCCGTACCTGGACCCGCTTGTCCTGCGACATTTGCTTTAACGGTGAACCCATTGCCAGTAGTGGTTGCTAATAATGTTACCGTATGTGTTGGTGGAACTGTAGCTGTAACTGCCTCAGGAGCGAGTACTTATTCATGGTCTCCAGCAACATTCTTAAGTGCAACAACTGGATCATCCGTTAATTTCGTGAATGGTTCAACAACAAATTATACCGTAACAGGAACTTCTGCAGCAGGTTGTATTGGTACAGATCCTGTTACAGTAACAGTGAATGGAAATGCACCTATTAATGCAGGTCCTGATGTGGCAATTTGTTTAGGAGCATCTACGACATTAACAGCAAGTGGTGGTACAACGTATTCATGGAATAATGGTCTAGGAGCTGGTGCAAGTCATTCTGTTTCTCCAGCTACAACAACAACATACACTGTTAATGGAACTGATGTGAATGGCTGTTTGGGGTCTGATCAAGTGCAGGTAACTGTCAACCCAAATCCAGCACCAACAATCACTGGTCCTTCAACCTATTGTGCAGGAACACCAGCAGTTTTAACTACTCAGGCCTTTACTTCCTATTTATGGACAACTGGATCTGTTGCACAAACAACGAATGCAGTTGATACAGATGGCAATATCACAGTAACCGTAATTGATGCCAATGGTTGTACAGGCACTTCGCCAGCCGTTTCTGTTTCTCCAAATGCTGTAATTACATTTAATGATACCAAGTTCATTTGTCAGGGTGGGTCATTCCTAATCCATGGAGTGTCTCAAACAACAGCAGGAGTTTATTCTCAAACATTCGTTCTTCCTACAGGTTGTGATAGTACTGCTAACATTACTTTAGTTGTAAATCCTTTACCAGCAGTAAATGCTGGTGCAGATCAAGCAGTTTGTCTTGGAACTCCAGTAACGCTAACTGCAGTTGGTGCGCCAACCTTGGTTTGGACAGGTGGAGTAGCGAATGGTGCTGCTTTCGTTCCAGCTACTACAACAACATATACAGTAACTGGAACAGATCTAAATGGTTGTATCAACACTGACCAAGTAGTGGTAACAGTGAATCCAAATCCGGTGGTGAGTGCTGGACCAGATGTACAAGTATGTGCAGGAACGCAAGTCACACTGACTGGGACAGGCGCGGATAATTATTCTTGGACAGCACCTGTTGCTCAAGGAGTTGCATTTACCCCACCAGTTGGAACGAATGTCTATACAGTTGTAGGAACAACTTTAGCAGGATGTACAGGCACAGATCAAGTGACTGTAACAGTGAACCCTAACCCAGTTGTTTTTGCAGGAAATGATGTAGCGGTGTGTCAGGGACAAAGTGTGACGTTAACAGGCTCTGGTGCATTAAACTACACGTGGGATAATGGTGCGGTGAATGGTGTAACTTTTGTTCCGGCGCTAGGCACTTTGACGTACACGGTAACAGGAACGACAGCAAGCGGATGTACTGGAACTGATCAAATGAATGTTCTTGTAAATCCAAATCCAATCATTGATTTTAGCCCAGATATCGTAAGTGGTTGTGTACCTTTAACAGTAACTTTCACTAACAATACACCTGGTCAAACAAATTGTATATGGACGTTAAGTGATGGTTCGGTATTGAATGGTTGTGGATCTGTTACTCATACATTTACGCAACCTGGATGCTTTGATGTTACTTTAACAACGTCAGATCCAAATGGATGTTCCGGTACATTAACAGCTACTGATTTAATTTGTTTAGAAGCAGATCCGATTGCAAGCTTTATTCCTTCAGAAACACAATTGTCTACACTCGATACAGAAGTTGACTTCAATAACACAACAATTGGTGCAAGCGATTATATTTGGAATTTTGGTGACAATAGTCCTACTTCAACAGTTGTTTATCCTTCACATATTTACAATGATAGTACTCCAGGAAGTTACACGGTTACTTTGATTGCATTTTCACCACTAGGATGTGTTGATACAGCAACAGTACTGATTACTATTTATGAGGAGCTAATATTCTATGTACCAAATTCATTTACTCCAGATTTGGATGATTATAATCCGGTATTCCTTCCAATATTTCATTCTGGCTTCGATCCACAGGATTACTCACTTATGATTTACAATCGTTGGGGAGAGGTAATTTTTGAATCACACAACGCTGAAGTTGGTTGGGATGGTTCTTATGGTCAGAATAGAGAAGTAGAAATGGTTCAAGACGGAACATATACTTGGAAAATTGAATTTAAAGTAACACGATGGGATGAACGTAAAGTTGTTCATGGACATGTAAACGTGCTAAGATAAAAATGGTAAGTCCCTAAAATGAGAAGCCTGATCAATTGTTGGTCAGGCTTTTTTTGTGAAAATTCACAATAAATTAATAATAAAGTTGATTGAAAAATCTATAAAAATTGGCAGTTTTGTGCTATGAATTTATTTAATCGCGAATTAAGCTGGCTTCAATTTAATGAACGCGTGTTGCAAGAGGCGATGGACAATAGAGTTCCATTGATTGAGCGTGTGCGCTTTTTAGGAATTTATTCCAATAATTTGGATGAGTTTTTTAGAGTTAGAGTGGCTAATTTGCGAAGAATGATGCATGTGAAGCGAAAATCTGTTGACGGATTTAATGGAACAGCTTCCCAACTCTACGATAGAATTCGTGAAGTGGTGCTGAATCAGCAGGCAACATTCGAAAAAGCATACATGCAGATTCAAAAAGAATTGAAAGAGGAAAAAATCTTTCATGTCGATGAAAAAAATATAGATACCGTAAAAGAAGAAGAAATTCACGATTATTTTCATCAGACCCTAAAGCACGTAATTGTTCCAGTAATTTTAGATAATTCCAATCCTTTTCCTCGTTTGCAGGATTCAGCGATTTACTTGGCAGTTAAACTCTCGACCAAAAAAAAATGTGGATTTGCGCTCATAAAAATTCCAGAAGAGCAAGAGCGCTTTTATACGATCGTCGATGGAGAGAATTCGTATGTGATATTGATTGACGATATTATCCGTCTCCATCTCAAAGATATTTTTCAAATTTTGGATTACGATAAATTCGAGGCATATACCTTTAAATTCACTCGTGATGCAGAACTCGATTTTGATGACGATATCTCTGTTTCGTTGATTGATAGTATAGAGAAAAGTATCAAAAATCGCAAGAAAGGAACTCCTATTCGCTTTGTGTATGATAGTAAAATGCCGAAGGATTTACATGCTTTTTTGCTTAAAAAATTGAATCTTAAATTTGGATTAAATTCAATTCCTGGAGGTAAGTATCATAATTTCAAGGACTTTATTAAATTTCCTGATTTTGGAAAAAAACATTTATTGTTTGCGAAGCAATATCCTGTAGCCCATCCATCATTTGAAAAGAAGAAAAGTTTGTTGAAGGAAGTTATAAAATCTGATGTTCTTTTACATTTTCCATACCAGCGATTCGATTACGTAGTAGATCTTTTACGTGAAGCCTCTATTGATCCCAAAGTGAAATCCATTCGAATAAATGTATATCGCCTGGCTAGAAATTCACAAATAATGAATGCTTTGCTTTCCGCCGTTATGAATGGCAAGTATGTGGAAGTTTTTCTTGAGTTAAAAGCACGATTCGATGAAGAAAATAATTTGTATTGGGCAAACACGTTAACCGAAGCAGGAGCAAAAGTTATTTATGATGTTGGCAACTTGAAGGTACACTCTAAACTATTGCAAATTGCGCGAAAATCGAGTTCTGGAGAACATCTAATTACTTACATTGGCACTGGAAACTTTAACGAAAAGACTGCGAAAATTTACAGTGATATTGCGCTCTTGACTGCTAATCCTGTTATTACGAAAGAGGTGCAAAAGGTATTTAATATTTTGGACAATAACCTAGATAGAAGTCTTTTTAAACAGCTTTTCGTTTCGCCTATTAACACAAGAAGAAAATTCCTCAGTTTGATTGAACAGGAAATCAAGAATAAAAAGAAAGGTTTATCAAGTGGCATCAAAATAAAGCTCAATAATCTTACCGATGAAAAAATGATTTCGAAATTGTATGATGCGAGCAGGGCAGGGGTGAAAATTGAACTGAATATTCGTGGTATTTGCTGCTTAATTCCTGGATTAAAGGACAAGAGTGAGAATATTACTGTAATCTCAATTATTGACCGCTACTTGGAGCATGCTCGCATTTTTATTTTTGAGAATGGAGGAAATTCGTTGTATTACATCTCTAGTGCCGATTGGATGGAGCGAAATCTAGATAAAAGAATTGAAGTAACTGTGCCTATTTTAGATTTTGAATTGCAGAAGGAGCTTAATCTTGTGTTCGATTTGCAAGCAAAAGGAAATGTAAAAGCGAGAATCATTGACAAAGAGCAACGCAACATTTATCGCAAGAATGGCGATGTAGGTTTTCATGCTCAAGCGGAAACATATCGTTACTTTCTTGAAAAAGGAAACTCCAATGTTTAATTAGTCTTCATGGTAAAATGAACCATCTTTTTTTGCGAGAAAAAATTCATTTCCATAGAGATAGTTAGCAAGGTCATACACAATTGGAAGTACAATTTCTCCTTTTGAATTAAGTGCTCCAAATTTACCATCTTTTTCAACGGGAAGGATGTCTTGATAGCTATTGACTATTTGATCAAATATTATCGGTGTTAATGATTTTCCCTTGATATTCGCCATTCCGTATTTTCCTTGTTGGCGTAGAATATAAAATTTGCTATCAATAGAATAATCTTGAATTTCATCGTAGATGGCTGGAAAAACAATGGTTCCATTCACCTTATAGATACCAAACTTACCTCCCTCCCAATTGTTATTTGGATCACAACCAATATTCACTAGGTAGGTATCGAAACTTTCTCCTCTCGTGATGTAATCAAATTCAAAAGGAATGAGTGCCTTTCCTGTTTTATCAATCACGCCATATTTACCATTTTTTTTCGCGATTAATTTATCATCTCCACTTTCATAGTAGAGTTCCTCAAAACTTTGATTGATTAAAAAATTTCCGTCACGATCGATGAGCCAGTATTCGGCGCTTGGTAATTCAATAGTATCGTTTTCAGCTCTTTTTTTTGCGGCAATATACATTCCATCTTGAAAATAGGCGAGCTTATCATATACCAAATTCGTGAGAATTCGACCTGAATAATCAATGATTCCAATTTTGCCTTTAAGATAAACGAATGCAATATTTTCTTCCTCCAGCACTAATAGTTCATTGTATTGTGGGGGAATAATTTCATTTCCAAGTGAATCATAAAGGCCCCATTTTTCTCTCGTATAATTGTCACCTTCTTGGATGACAGATTTGTTAACTACAATTAATCCATCAGAAGCCAAGAAAATTTTGTTGTATTCCGTTGCAATTATTTCTTTGCTTGAACGAGCATCTACAACCCCAAATTTCCCTCCTGAGCAATAGTTGATTTCACTATCGTAGACACAAGAATCGTTGACAATTGTTCGTGAGTTTTGAGTTACTAAAGCATCTATACTGTTGTATTTTGGATTTATCACTTCTTTTCCTACAACATCAATGATTCCCCAAATTCCACCTTTCCAATAATAATCTCCAAATTCATTTAAACGCTTATCACAACCATGACATACTAAGGCAAAACCACTTTCATCAAATCCAAGTGTTCCATCGTAAGGTATTGTGCGTAACCAATTTCCTGTGGTGTCAATGAATTTCCAAATTCCGCCTGTTTTAATCGAAATAATTCCTTGATTTGAAATTGCATCATCATAGCTTGATACATCACTCCAGTCTTCTACTTGTGCGATTAGTGAGCCGTTTACTTTGAAAATAGAATAGCTTGAGTCTTTTGCACCTAGCACAATTTGATCGTCCTTGTAAAAGAAAATTTGTTGGTATTCCGCAGGAATTATTTGCTGATTTTGATCGTTAAAGACACCTTTCTTTGTCCACTCATTGCCTTGATCATCATAGCCATGAAATTGAACACTGAATAATTTATCATTCAAGATCTCAACAAAATCGTGGGTGCAGGCCAACACCTCTTTGGCTTGTTTTATGTTGTAAACACCCCATCCTAAATCAGACATTACCGCAAACGAAGATGCACTTGAAGCATTGTACGAATCGATGTAATCATAGGTGCAAGCAAGTAAAATCTCGCCATTTAATATGTCAACAAGCCCACTTTTACCATCCCTACTTACAATGGCAATGTTGTTGACGGTAGTAAAAATCTCCTCAAACTGATTGGCAATAATTTCATTTCCTTTTTCATCGATTACACCCCACAATCCGCCTATTTTCACTCCCAAACGATTCGATTGAATGTAGAAAATTTCATCAAATGATGCTGGCACAAGTATTTTACCTTGCTTATCAAGTAATCCCATTTTATTCGCTTTGGTAAAAAACGAATATTTTTCACCGTAAACGGACATTATTCCATCATAAACAAGTGGAATTATCTCTTTTCCATTGGTGTCAATTGCTCCCCATTTTCCTTCGAACGTTACATTTGCAGTACCGTTTTCGAAGAGTTCAATTAGATCATAGCGCTTCACCTTTGGATCTTCCTTTCCAGGTTTTTCAACAATATTCACCACTTGACAAGAAGATACAGCAATAAGAATAAGTAAGGTGAATAATTGGATTTTGAACGACATTATTTTCAGTGTTAAGATTGACTAAAGTTAAAAGAAATTTTACTATTTCTACTGATTTACAGGCTATTTTAAACTATTTTTGAAGGATGATGAAAGCAAAGATTTTGGTGACAGGTGGAGCAGGGTATATTGGTTCCCACACTGTTGTTGAATTAGTAAATAATGGTTTTGAACCTATAATTGTAGATGATTTTAGAAACTCAGACCGAGGAGTTTTAAATGGATTAAAGGAAATTACGGGACAAGATATTCAAGTACTTTCAGTTGATATTTGTGATAAAAAGGCACTTTTCGAAGCATTAGAGGATGTAAATGCACTTGGGGTGATTCACTTTGCAGCGTATAAAGCAGTGGGAGAATCGGTGCAGAACCCATTGAAATATTATGAAAACAATATTGGAGGATTGGTCAATATGCTTGCTTGGTCGCGAGAAAAAAAGATAAATAATTTTATTTTTTCTTCGTCATGCACGGTGTACGGTGAGCCAAAAAATGTGAAAGAGGTGAGTGAAGAGATGGCCACAGGAATTGCAAATTCACCTTACGGAGAAACAAAAGTTATTGGGGAAACTATTTTGCGCGATTTTAAAAAGAGTGGTGAAGATATGAACATCGTTGCGCTAAGGTATTTTAATCCAATCGGCGCCCATCCTTCTAGTTTTTTGGGTGAACTTCCTCTTGGAAAACCTAACAATTTGTTGCCTTATATTACGCAAACGGCCATTGGAATTCATCATGAATTAACGGTTTTTGGTAACGATTACGATACAATTGATGGCACTTGTGTGCGCGATTATATTCACGTAGTTGACTTAGCCATTGCACATGTGAAAGCGCTTCAATTTTTAACAAAGTACTCTTCTTCCACTGTGGAGTTTGTAAATGTGGGCACAGGAAAAGGTACTTCCGTTTTGGAAATGATTCAACTATTCGAAAAAGTGTCGAATCAGCAATTAGGCTGGAAATTTGGTCCACGAAGAGATGGAGATGTAACGGAAATTTATGCGAATCCTTTAAAAGCGAATAATCTTTTGGGCTGGATACCTAAGTATAGCGTAGAAGACGCTGTTTTACATGCTTGGAATTGGGAACAGAAGTTGAGAAAAAACGAGTAAAAAATGAAATTCGATTCTAAAAATTTAATCCATATCTTTCTCCATTCGCTATGAATTTAATGAAGAAAGGATTGCCCAATATTTTTTTCTTCTGTGCATTAGATTCCCTCGAAAAAATTATCTTTGTTACTGTATGAAGTTACTCCAATATTTAATTATTTTCTTGCTCAGTTTTTCTAGCTTGACAGTGGCGGCGCAATACGACGGAGAGGGAGTAGATGAGATTTCTAGATTTCGCCCAGGTTCGCTTTGGTTTTATTCAGGCTTAATACCTTTCAAAGAAGGTAAATTAAGAAAGTACGATCGTTTGATGGTGGACCTCACCTACAATGATTGGATGGGAGATTTGAAGCCCTTCAACAATCAGTGGGGTTCTATTGGTGTAAACACTTCGTTTATGTGGGACATTCCCATGACGGAGAAAAATACGGCTTCCTTTGGTATCGGTCTCTCACATTCTTTCTTTAGAATTAGTAATAAATATCATTCATTTACTCCAGATGCATCGAATACATTTACGGTACACCAAGAAGGAGGTAGTACTCCAGAATTGAAGCATCGCTATTTGGGTGGAAATTCACTTTCTGTTCCAATAGAATTTCGTTTTAGAACAAAGGGTTGGAAGCATTTCAAAGTGCACATTGGAGGAAAAGTGGGATACCAGTTGGATGCCTTCGCCAAAAATGTGTACAAAGATGAGTTTGGAAAAAGTGTAGAGAAATATCGTAATTTCTCCGATGTTTCTCGATTGATATACAGCGCTCACCTTCGTATTGGAATACGCAATTGGGCATTATTTGGTTCGTACAATTTCAATAAGATCTTCAAAAATGATCAAAGTCCGAACATTCATTTGCTGCAAATGGGATTGACATTGTCTCTTTTCTAGTATGCTTTTAATTGATACGCACACCCATCTTTTTTCTGATGCTTTCGATGAGGATCGAAATGAAGTAGTAAGTCGTGCCATCAGCAATGGGATTGAATTCATGTTGCTTCCAAACATTGATGTTTCTTCGGTAGATAATATGTTTGCCTTAGTGGACCAGTTTCCTAAAAATTGTTTCCCAATGACGGGTCTTCATCCAGGTAGTGTGAATGGAGATTGGGGAGAAAAATTAGCAATTTTAAAACCGTATCTTTTTGAACGCAAGAATGTTGCCGTTGGAGAGATTGGGATGGATTTGTATTGGGACAAAACCTTCATGGAGGAACAAAAACTAGCCTTTCGTCAGCAAATTTCGTGGGCGAAGGAATTGAAATTACCAATTGTCATACACGCACGTGAAGCTTTTAATGAAATTTTTGAAATCGTTGATGAATTGAATGATGAAAACCTTAAGGGCGTTTTTCATTGTTTTACAGGTACAGTTGAACAGGCAAATCACATCATCAATTATGGTGGTTTTAAGATGGGAATTGGTGGTGTCGTGACCTATAAAAATGGAGGTTTGACAGAAGTATTACCCTCTATTGATCCAAAACATTTAATCCTTGAAACTGATTCGCCCTATTTACCTCCCAATCCTCACCGAGGAAAAAGAAACGAAAGCTCTTATATACAATTTGTGGCGGATAAGTTAGCAGAAATCTATCAAGTTCCTTCAAGCGTAATTGCAGAAGTTACAACCAAAAATGCGCGTGAACTTTTTCATTTTTAACTCCAAAGTATGAAATCGAAAGTACTAATCATTTATACAGGCGGTACCATCGGAATGATCAACGATCATTCAACTGGGGAGCTAAAAAGTTTTGATTTTAAACACATCACAGAAAGTGTTCCTGAATTGAAACGTCTTAATGTGGAATTATCTTCAATTAGCTTTGGACAACCGATTGATTCTTCTGAAATGAACCCTGAAATGTGGTCGATGATGGCAAATATGGTGTCGGAAAACTATGAGCAATATGATGGATTTGTTATTTTGCATGGTTCTGATACGATGTCGTATTCTGCTTCAGCTTTGAGTTTTATGTTACAGGGGCTAAAAAAGCCGGTTATATTAACAGGATCGCAATTACCCATAGGAACCATTCGAACAGACGGAAAAGAAAATTTAATTACAGCAATCGAAATTGCTGCCGAAAAAGATCCTACTTCAGGGGAAGCGATGGTGCAAGAAGTAGCTGTTTATTTTGAGTATTCTTTGTACAGAGGAAATCGAAGTGTAAAAATTTCTGCCAATCAATTTGAAGCATTTGAATCTCCAAATTATCCTCGTTTAGCTGTTGCTGGAGTAACCATCGAGTATCGAAAGCATCTGCTCCTGCGCTCATCCAATAGTTTTAAGTTGTGTGATAAATTTGAAAGTAAAGTAGGATTACTAAAATTATATCCTGGTATTCATCCACTAATTTATTCCACTCTTTTTGACGTTAAGCAAAATCGAGCGGTTGTTCTAGAATCTTTTGGCTCAGGCAACGCTCCGAGCAACCAACAATTTCGCAGCTTGATTGAAAATTACCTCGAGCAAGGCGGAATTGTCCTCAACATTACCCAATGTAGCTCTGGCGCTGTGCAGCAAGGCAAATACGAAACAAGTTCTTTCTTTTCTAAAGCTGGAGTTGTAAGTGGTCATGATTTAACAAGCGAAGCAGCTTTGGCGAAATTGATGTATTTGTTGGGCTTAGGAATCGCAAGGTCTGAGATCATTTCTTTGCTTGAAAAAAACATTTGTGGTGAGTTGACGATTTAATGAGCTTAAAAAGTATAAATCTGATATAACATATTCAGTATTCTTCGTTAAATAAAATAAGTCCAATGAAACTTTATGCTTGTACGGCTTCTTTCTTTATTATTTTTCTTCATAGCTCTCTTTGTCTCATTCTCCGCGGAAGCTCAAAACAACCTAGAGCTTGATTCCTTAAAATCACCTCGAATTCCATACAAACATACACTCGATCCAGCAGTATTGGTTCAAAAACTAACAGAAGGAAAGGAGACTCAACTAGAGAAGTTTAACGTCATCTTTTCATGGGTTGCAAACAATATCCACTACAATCATCGCCAAGCAAATTCTGGTTCACCTACACGTTATAAATCGATCAAGAGAATACTCCGTCAAAGAACTGGAGTTTGTACTGATTTTGCGCGCTTGATGGATACCTTGTGTAACTATGCTGGAATTCAAAATACCTCTATAAATGGCTACGCAAAGGAATTTATTTTTGACGTAAACGACTCGCTCTATTTTGAAAATCATACTTGGAATGCAGTGAAGTTGGAAAACAAATGGTTTTTATACGACGTTACTTGGACTGCTGGATCGACTAAGTATGAACTCACTCGCTTTGGTAAATGGCGCCAGAAAGTGATTGAGAAATTTAAGAAACATAAAAAAGAAAAATTAGACATCTTTTCAATCAAAAAGAAAAAGGATCCGCTGTGTGGCATTCCTGGAAATATTTTTCGAGATACCACAAGATATGAAGTACAGAAACCTTTTTATCGCTTTTTGACTGGGCTTTTGAATTTGTTTCCCTATCGAATAAAACCAGTGTACAATTACATAAAGGGAACCAATTATTATTTAACCAATCCTGAAGTATTTGCGCTCGAACATTTTCCGCTTGATTCTATATGGAGTTTGAGTCCCAAGTACAATTGCCTCGATTCTTTTAGATTGGATAGCACCTACTACCATCACGTTGAGAATCAATTTCATGATTTATTTGAAGGTCAAATCAGAGAAGGTCAACATTGTTTTGATTGTGATGATTTCTTAGGGTTAAGCGCTTTTGAGAAAGAAAAGTACAACATCAAAATCGCAAAGAATCACCTACCAAACAATCCTTTTTTTAAAGCCTCTAGTGAAATGAATGTCGCCCGTTTTTTTCTAAAGGATTTTCTAAAAGAAAAAGATTCTCTTCAAAAATTCGCCTTGTTTGACTCTACTTTAACCTACATCGATTCGTCTGCACGCAATTTCCGAAGAACTTCAGGGCCAGCAGCACGAGAATATCGCTTTCATGTGGATAAAAACAAAGCAAAAACTGCGCAATTGAAATTGGAGAACAAGAATCACGCTAAGCAAATGGATCATTTGTTTTTGGATGTCAATCGTAGAAAGAAAAAGATCGCTTCTCTCGAGTTTAAGTCCGATTCCTATGAACAACGAAGTATTCGAGCAATTCGAAAATTTAGCAATGCTTTTGTCAGTCGTTCCTTAGCAAAAGTGAAGGATGAAAAATTAAAGGCAATTCAGAGCGATTTCTACCGAGCTGTGAAGCGATCCGATTCATTAACATCCCTTATCAGTTTGAAGCGGTATGATTTATTAGGTGGTTCAAGGGAGCTTTATCTTGGTTTGTCGGTGCACCTTAATTTGCTTAAACCGTATACCTGGAAATTTAACAGTGATGGCAACGATCGAAAATATGGTTTACACGATAGTTATGATTTGAAGATAGGGCAAAGAAGAAAGGAAATTGATTCGTTGGAACAGCAATTTGTGACAAATGTAGAGCATGATGTATTAATGAAAGCGGATACTATGTATAGCACTTTTATGAAGTTATATCGAATGATTTATGATCGCGACCAGACGAATTTGAAAGTTGCCAAGCTTGGAACTACTTTGCGTATTCAAGGAATGCTTTCCAAAGATTCACTGGAACTACTTCGAGTAAGGCAATTAGGTAGAATAAAAGATGATATTTGTTGGAATCGTGACCAAAAAGTACTTTTTCAAGTCCTTCAAGGAAATTTCATTAGCTTCTACAACTACCATAAAAGTTTGAAAAGAGTTATCAGTAAAAACACTTCAGAAGAATTAAAACGAAATAAATTCACTCAAAAATACATTGACATCAAGCGCAAGAGAATTCTCAGTGCAAAAGAAGGAAATAGCAAAATACTTAGATACATGAAGAAATTGGCGTATACTGAAATTGCAATATTTAAAAAAGTACTTAAAAACAGGAAATGAGTCGAAATATTGATGTCATTTTTTAGTTAATACGTAAACAGAAAGCGCTACATGAAATTACTAATTCAACTTTTTCTTATTTCATCATTTTTTTTGCCCTCAACTTTTATAGCACAAACATGGAACCAACTCGATGATTTTCCTGCTCTAGATCGTGATGATGCAGCGTTTTTTCGTATCGGAGATTGCGCCTATGTTGGATCCGGAATGACAACCGGTTGGACAATTCTTGGCGATTTTTATAAGTTTAATCTGAATACAGAGCAGTGGTCGACTTGTACAAGTTTACCCAGTGGAAAAGAACGACAATATGCCGCAGGGTTCTCGCATGGAGAAAAGGGATATTTGTTTGGTGGCTACAATGGAACTTTTTTGAGTGATTTTTGGTGCTATGACCCAGTTGCTGATGCTTGGACAGAAATAACCGCCATACCAGCTCTTGGTCGAAGTGGAATGTCGTGCTTCGTAATTGGAGATACGGCTTACATTTTGGGAGGAAAAACGGCCAATGAAAGCGCCATTGACGAGGTTTGGGCCTATAATTTGGTGGCAAATAATTGGACCCAAAAAAATGATTTACCAAATGGAAATCGCTGGCGCGCGACAGCAATTCAGAATGGAAATGTATCGCTTCTTGGATTTGGTAAGGATGAGGTAGGTGTAAGTCATAGTGATTTTTATTCGTATGATGCCACATCGGATACTTGGTCTTCGATTGCAGATTTTCCAAGTGTTGGACGTAATTATGTTGCTGGAATGGGGCAAAATGCGCACTTATTTGTGGCTTTTGGAATTGATGATGCAAATACATTCTACAAAGATTGTTGGGAGTATAATACGCTTAATGATACTTGGAATTTTGTGATTGATTTACCAGCTGATGAACGAAAAGGCGGATGTTTGTTCTCAGGAACTTCGGGACTGTATTACACCACTGGAATCGATAAAGATTATGTTCGTTTACAAGAGACTTGGCGCTTGAGTTTACCTCTTTCAGTAGATGAAAATCAGCTAGGTAGTTTAACTGTGTTTCCTAATCCTAATAAAGGAATGGTAACAATTAAATCAGATGTTTTACTTGTGAAATGTGAGGTGTTGACTATGCAGGGACAAAAAGTGTGGGAATTGGATAACAAGCTTGGAATCAATGAAATTGATTTAGTGGGAATTGAAAATGGAATGTATGTAATGCGAATGCAAGCAGAAACTGGTAGGCTGTTTCAAACATTGGTTTTGGTTGAATAATGATTGGGGGGTGGAGTTAAAATGGGATAAAAACATTAAAAAACAAGTAGGGGCGAAAAATCTTTCGCCCCTACTTGTTTTTTCGTGCGCCTTGTTAACAACAAAAAATCCCAAACGTTTTGAACTCGCTTGGGATTTGTTTTGCAGAGAGGAAGAGATTCGAACTCTCGATACAGTTACCCGTATACTGCCTTTCCAGGGCAGCTCCTTCAACCACTCGGACACCTCTCTGTATCTATTTTTGAAGCGTAACATTTGGTAGCTTCTTCGACCTCCCGATAGCTATCGGGACGGACACCTCTCTGTATCTATTTTTTGAAGCGTAACATTTGGTAGCTTCTTCGACCTCCCGATAGCTATCGGGACG
>JAZKFZ010000004.1:278868-343322 GCA_040386155.1 Bacteroidota bacterium
GACACCTCTCTGTATCTATTTTGAAGCGTAACATTTGGTAGCTTCTTCAACCTCCCGATAGCTATCGGGACGGACACCTCTCTGTAGATTTTGTTTTTCTTTGTGGGCAACGAAAGTAGTAAAAATATTTTAATTAGAATTCATGTGGTGACTTCAGCTTTTGAGTAAATTTACAACATGCAAAATTTCGACATCATAAATCCTACACGAATAATTTTCGGGAAGGATCAATTAAGCAAACTTCCAAATCTGATAAAGGCCAATTCCAAAACTTCAAAAATTCTTCTTGTGTATGGAGGAGGAAGTATAAAAAAGAATGGATTGTTTGATTCAATAATTGAGCATTTGCATGACTTTGAAATAATTGAATTTGGAGGTGTTGAAGCAAATCCACAATTCTCAACTTTAATGAAAGGGGTTGAATTGGGTCGAGAACTTAAGGTAGATTTCATACTTGCAGTTGGTGGTGGATCAGTCATCGATGGTGTAAAATTTATGTCGGGAGCATTCCATTATGAAGGAGATGCTTGGGATGTACTCCTTCGAAAACCGGGATGTAATTTTGAAAATGCACTTCCTTTTGGAACTATTTTAACCTTGCCTGCTACTGGTTCTGAGGCGAATTCTGGTGCCGTAATTAGTAGAGATGAATTGAAAGAAAAACGAACCATGGGTGGGCCGTTATTTTTTCCTGTATTTTCATTTTGTGATCCATCTGTTGTTGCCACTTTACCCCAACGACAAATTGCTAACGGAATTGCAGATGCTTACATGCATACCCTAGAGCAATACCTCACATTTCCTACAGATAATTTATTACAAGAACGACAATCCGAGGCTGTTTTGGCCACATTGATTGAAATTTCAGATGAACTATTGGTAGATCCCTCCAACTATAAATTGGCTTCCAATTTAATGTGGTGTGCAACGCATGCTTTAAATGGTAATCTTCGCTGTGGCGTTCCAACGGATTGGTCTACACACATGATTGGACACGAATTAACGGCGCTTTTTGGAATCGACCATGCGCGTACTTTGGCCATTATTGCACCTCGATTGTTTGAAAATCAATTTGAAAATAAAAAGGAAAAATTAGCGCAATACGGTCGTCGCGTTCTGAATATGCAAGGAACTGCTGATGAAATTGCAAAAAATGCTATCAAAGAAACAGAACTATTTTTCCAACGATTGGGTATAAAAACCAGACTTGCTGATTATACCTCTGAAACTTCTGAGGTAGCAAAATTAATTCGCGATCGTTTTGAAGAAAGAGGATGGACAGCTATGGGCGAGCGACAAGCAATTAGACTAGATGATGTTGAATCGATAGTGCGGAGTTCAATTTAAATGTATTTCATAATGTTAATTTAACAGTTCAAATTTCGTAAAGCTGTTTAAATAGTCGACTTTTGCAGCGTGGAATTTCCTAATGTTCTCCTTGAAAGCAATTTGTTGTGCTTGAAACCGTTAGGCAATAAAAACAATTGTTGCATCAAATGTATTTGCTAAAGTCGATTCGAAAGTTATTTTTTTTTACAGTCTTATTTTTCGTTTGGAGTAGTACTATTTATGCACAAACGATATTTCAAGAAACATTTAATGAAATTACTGGAGCTCATTTTGGTACCGATAATATAGGTGGCACATCATGGTCTTCCGCTTGCCCAACTTGTCTTACAGGTGATTATTTCAATGTTCAAAATGGACAATTGGAAGCGAACGATACAAATGGCGAAGCTACTTGGGAAACCGGTATAATAACTATTGGTGCTTGTTCAAATATCGAAATTTCCATGACGGTAAAAGAACTTGGAACGATGGAGGGCTGTGGGACTGGCTGTAACTCTGTAGATTGGGTTTCATTAGAATACAATATTGATGGAAATGGCTACCAGCCTGTGCCTAATTCATTTTTATGCGTAGGTGCTTGTGCTAATATAAATGTAATTTATGCAGATGATCTTCCCAATGGAATTGCGAACTATACATCCGGCTGCTTAGGGTCTGGCTCGTCACTGCAATTTAGAATTAAAGTGCAAACTTGGGCACAAGATGAATTTTGGATCATTGACGATATTGAAGTGAATTGTGTGGGTACAGCTGCTACAATAGCACCAGTTGCTTCGATGTGTGAAACAGATCCAACAATCCAATTATCTGCTTCTGTTTCGGGAGGTACTTGGAGCGGTCCAGGCGTTTCATTAACAGGCGTTTTCGATCCAGCTGTTGCAGGACCAGGATCGCACCCTATTTTTTACACAACGGGATCGGGATCTTGTGCTGGACAAACGTCTACTTCCATTATTGTGACTGCTGCCCCAGTTGTAGGGGTAGTGAGTGCTCTTTCAAATTCAATTTGTGAAGGCGTTGGAACAACGTTAAATTTAACGAGTGCTACAGGGACCATTCAATGGCAATCGGCTCCCAATTCTGGCGGACCATTCACAGATATTGCCGGGGCTAATTCTCTTTCAGTACCTACTGGCAATTTAACGAGTTCTATGTGTTATCGTGTTGCCTTAAGCGGTTGCGGAAACCCAATTATTTCAAATGTTGTTTGTGTAACTGTTCACCCATTTCCTGTTGTGAGTGCTGGACTCAACCAATCAACTTGTAGTGGAAATCAAATTGTACTTTCTGGTATCGGCGCAACAACTTATTCATGGAATAATGGAGTAGTCAATAATCAAAATTTCACACCTTCAATTGGAACTACCATCTATACTGTCACTGGTACAAATATTGGCGGATGCTCTAGCACCGATCAAGTTGCTGTAACAGTACATTCGTTACCTACTGTGAATGCGGGTGTTGATCAAATGCTTTGTCCTGGAAGCAGTACTAGTCTTTCTGGTGCTGGTGCAGATTCATTTTCATGGAGCAATGGTGTTGTAAATGGACAATCATTTGTTCCTCTATCAACAAGTATTTATACCGTAAATGGAACAGATATTAACGGTTGTGTTGGAAGTGATAATGTTTTAATAACGGTTATTTCAAACCCCACAATTCCATCTTTACCAGCTATAAATGTAGCTTGCTCGTCAGATGTTCCAGCTCCAGATCTAAATACGATTATTGCATTTATTGATGATTATTTACCAAATCCCACTGTCACTTTTGTTGGTGATATCTCTGACGGAAACAATTGTAATCAAGCGCAAATCATTAGAACCTATGAAGTATCATCAGCTTGTACAGGTATTCAAAATTTAATTCAAAATATTACAATTTCAGCTCAAAATCCTATTGTCAATGCTGGAATAGATCAAACAATTTGTGAAGGAAATTCAATCACTTTAAGTGCATCAAGCACACCAAGTGGATTAAGTTTTTCATGGGACCAAGGTATTAGTCAAGGCGTTCCTTTTACACCTAGTTTGGGAAGTACTATTTACAATGTAACGGCTGAAATTTGTGGAGGGGAATGTATTTCTAGCGATCAAGTAATAGTAACAGTTGAAAGTTCAACGCTACCTACTTTTATTGCTGATACTGCGCTCATTTGTGAAGGACAAGAAGTCGTTTTTGAATCAACAACCAATGGCTCTATCAATTGTCTTTGGGATTTTGGAAATGGTATTCAATCTACTAGTTGCTCAGGTGATAACATCGTTTATGAAAATGCTGGAGTTTTCAGTGTTAGTTTAACTGTTACGAATGCAGCCGGATGTACAACTACGCTTACAAATCAAAATTTTATTACTGTTGTTGCCAACCCTATAGCAGCATTTGGAAGTTCAACGGCTACAATTTCAGAAGTCAACGGCGAAGTCAACTTTTTTAATACCTCTCAAAATGCCACAAGTTATGCATGGGATTTTGGTGATGGAACTAGCGGTACTTTGATCGAAAATCCAAGTCATTTGTTTTCAGTTGAAAGTCAACAAAATTATCAAGTTGAACTTACTGCTTTTAATGATTTAGGCTGTTCTTCATCGTTTATTGCCATCATTCAGTACGAGGAAGATTTAGTGTTTTATGTTCCAAATGCATTTACGCCTGATGATGATGAATACAATCCTGTTTTTCTTCCTTTTTTCAATGATGCCATTGACACTTACAATTACGAGTTGTTAGTTTTTGATCGCTGGGGAGAAATTGTCTTTGAAACACACGATCTTCAGCAAGGTTGGGATGGTACATTTAATGGCGTAAGAGTGCAGGATGGTACTTTTAGTTGGAAAATTATTTTCAAGATGAAGAACAATGATGACATGCAGGAAGTGACCGGACATGTAACGGTGTTGAGGTGATTTCACATTTTTTCTAAATTGTTGTAAGTTCGCTAAATGGCGAACACGTTTGTAATTTAGCGAACTTACGCATCCTACACAATTCTTTATTGTATAACTTTACATCATGAAATACTTGATTGTCGGACTCGGAAATCCTGGAGATAAATACGCTGAAACACGTCATAATATTGGATTTAAAGTTGTTGAAGCCATTGCGAAAGAGTTAGAAGGAAAATTTTCAATTGGTAAACTGGCCGACACCTGCGAAGTCAAGTATAAAGGCAGAACGTTGGTGTTGATTAAACCAAGTACATTCATGAATTTATCAGGAAAAGCAGTCAATTATTGGATGCAAAGCGAAAAAATTCAACGAGAAAATCTTTTGGTGATCACAGACGATATTGCCTTGCCATTTGGAACCTTACGTATGAAAGGTAAAGGTAGTGATGGTGGTCACAACGGACTCAAAGACATTCAAGCCGTTTTGAATTCACAGGAATATGCACGACTTCGCTTCGGCGTTGGTAATGATTTTTCTCGCGGTCGACAAGCAGATTACGTACTTGGAGAGTGGTCCAAAGAAGAAAACGAAAAACTGGGGGAACGAATTAAAACGGCTACTGAATTCATCAAAGGATTTGTATCAATAGGACTTGATATGACGATGACGAATTGGAATAATAAGTAGCAATGGATTGCAATCTGTGATGATAATTTTCGCATTGATTTTTTGCGCAAACAAGCAATTCTCCCTATAATTATTAATTTTACTTTGTTAATTATACATTCACATAATGGCAATTCTATCCATCCCTGCACACAACATTGAGATAAAAGACCCTCAATTAATCAATGCATTTTTCAAGCAACGAGGATTGTTCTTCGATCAATGGTCGTGCGACGTTATTTTTGACGACACTGCTTCGCAAGACGAAATTTTGAGCGCATACGAAAAGGACTTGAAACCATTTATGGAAAGCGGTGGATACCTAACAGCTGATGTGATTTCCATCAATTCATTAACGGAAAACTATGAAGCCATCAGGGCAAAATTTTTAGCGGAGCACACGCATTCAGAAGATGAAATTCGCTTTTTTGTGGATGGACAAGGCTTGTTTTGGTTCAATTTGGAAGGCGAAGAAATCTTTAATTTGCTATGTCAAAAAGGAGATTTGATTTCTGTGCCAGCAGGGACAAAACATTGGTTTGATGCTGGTGCTGAAAATCCATTTGTGAAAGCAATTCGCATTTTTATTGACATGAGCGGTTGGGTGCCCGAATACACTGAATCCAAGGAGGAAGAGAAGTATGCCAACTTCAAAATGCCTATTTAGGCGAGCTATAAATTGAGTTTTATTCCAACATTAAAACCAATCATTTCCATGGTACTGTGATATAACTCACCAATTTTGTGCTCATGAATTTGGTTAGTCGATAAATTGATGAATTGCGCGTTGATGTCGCGGTCATCATGCTCAACATGTGTATCGTGCGTTCCATCTTGCATGTATTTTACATTCGCATATTGAAAGTGCTTGAATCCGCGGAGATAAGAGACTGCAGCAAAAAGTACTACTCTACCTTGATCAACTTTTTTAGTCAGCAAATTCAAATCTATATCAACTCCTGCTTCGCCTCCATAAATTGCACCTGTAAATCGTTGCGTAGTTTTTGAATCCAACACCTTGCAATCATCTTCGTCTTCTGGATCAGCGATGGAAATTTTAGAACTCATACGGGCAACTCCGATTTGTGGAGTGACAAAACCTCTAACTAATCGATATTCATGACCAATCATTGTTTTAAATCCAAAGAGGTATTTGCTCATTTTACTCGTATAACTAACATCTGTTGTCGTTTGCGCGCCATTATCGAAAATAAAGGTTTGTTGCAAAGTTTGCATGGAGTACAATCCCCATCCAGATTTCAACTCTAAATAAAAGGGAGTAGCTGGGAGCGGACTGAACGCAAATTGCAATCCAACGCCTCCATTTGCTCCCATATTTGGCATGGATGATCTTTCTGGAAAATCGACAAAAGTGTTGAATCCTATCGAGAATTGATTGTTATCTTGTGCGTTCGATATGGAAATTGATCCGACAATTAAAATAGTGTAAAGTAGTTTCATAGTATCAAATTAATAAAAATTACGCTTAAAACGAGCTACAAAAACTATTCCATAGTAAATTTGCACAACAATGAAACTAAAAGACATAAAATATATACTAACAGACATTGAAGGCACTACTTCATCTGTTCAATTTGTTTTCGATACGTTGTTTCCGTACTTCAGAAACAATATTGGAATGTTGAAATCGATGACTTCAAATCTTGAAGTTCAAAAAGCATTTAAGCAAACAGTCGAATTGGCCAGTGAGTTAGAGAATAAAAAACTTCATTCGGTGGACGACATCATAAATAGCCTACACCGCTGGTCGGAGGAAGATCGAAAGCTAACTCCTTTAAAAACTGTTCAAGGAATTTTATGGGCTACTGGATACGAATCTGGTGAACTAAAAGGACACGTTTATCCCGATGTGAAACCCGCTTTTATTCGCTGGAAAGAGCAAGGCATAGACATCGGTATTTTTTCTTCGGGATCCATCGCTGCGCAAAAGCAAATCTTTGGTTTTAGTGAAGAAGGCGACCTCACCACCAATCTCAGCCATTATTTCGATACAACCACAGGTGGAAAGCGAGACGTTGAGACCTACAATAAGATTTCAACTGAACTACAATTGAATCCTAATGAAATTCTCTTTCTTTCAGATATTCATCAAGAATTGGAAGCAGCAGACGAAGCTGGATTTAAAACAGTGCAACTCGTGCGCGAAGGAACGGAAGCAAATTGGGAACACACAGTAGTTGATTTTTCTCAGATTATATTTAACAAGTAAATAGAAAAAATGTCAAAATTTAGAACCATTTGGACCACCGAAGATCAATACGTTGAAGTGATTGACCAACGACAATTGCCGCATGAATTTGTAACTGTTTTGTTGCAAACGTATGATGATGCAGAAACTGCGATTAAAGACATGGTGGTTCGTGGCGCACCACTTATTGGAGCTACTGCAGCCTATGGAATTTACCTCGCCGTGCGAGAAATGGTGGAAGATGAATTAGAAGGTTCGTTTTTAGATGAGGCATTTTCTGCATTGAGAGCATCTCGTCCGACAGCTGTCAACTTGTTTTGGGCCTTGGACCGTATGCGTGATGCACTCGATAATTGTGAAGGAAATTTTTTGGAAACTGCTTGGAATGCTGCCAATCAAATTGTGGAAGACGATGTAGAAACCTGTCGCATGATTGGTGTGCATGGCCTTCCTATTATTGAAGAGATTGCAAAACGAAAAAACGGTGCTTCGACAGACTCTGCAACCCAAGTTGTAAATATCCTTACACATTGCAATGCTGGAATGTTGGGTTGTATTGAATGGGGAACCATCACTTCGCCTATTTATCAGGCCATCGAAAAAGGAATTAAAGTGCATGTCTGGGTGGATGAAACGCGTCCACGAAATCAAGGTGCAAATTTGACGTGCTATGAATTAACTCGTCACGACGTTCCTCATACCTTGATTGTTGATAATACAGGTGGTCATCTTATGCAACATGATATGGTGGACATGGTGATCGTGGGAACGGATCGCACTACACGAAATGGAGATGTAGCCAACAAAATCGGAACGTATTTGAAAGCTTTGGCTGCAAAAGACAATAACATTCCGTTCTATGTGGCTTTGCCCTCCACAACATTGGACATGTCCATGAAAAGTGGATTCGAAATTCCTATTGAAGAGCGAAATCAAGATGAAGTAAAGTATGTGCTTGGAAAAGGTAATGACGGTCAAATTCAATCGGTTTTGATTTGTCCTGAAACCACCAATGCAGCCAATTATGGTTTTGATATTACACCAGCTCGTTTGGTAACAAAGATTATCACAGAGCGGGGTGTTTGTGAGGCGAGCGAAGAAGGATTACTCGGATTATTTCCTGAATTTAAATAGTTGATATACAGAACAAAAAATCCTCTGGCAGCAAAGTTAGAGGATTTTTTTTGGAATTTTAAAGTGCTTTTTTTACTGAAAATGCTTATAAACATTAGCATTTCGAGCGACGCAATATTACGTCGAGCGACGTAATATTGCTAATTTGCGTCGGAGTTGAAAATTAGTTTATTGTTTTTGTTGCTGAGTTTATCGAAGTACCATTCTTTATGCTGACGATTTGCACTTGTTGTGCCAAAGCATTTCTGTTTTGACTAGTCATTCGTGGAGAAATTTACTCGGCTATTACTACTGAGTAGCTTTGATTAGTTGTCCCAGATTTGATTTGTAAAAAGTAGGTTCCACTATACAAAGTGCTTACGTCGAAATAACATAAAGTACTTCCAGAAAAGATGGTTTGTGTTTGCATTATTTTCCCAGTTGCATCCACCAATTCAGCAATGATATCGGAAGTGTGTAACCCAGAAGATTGAACAATTACAATGTCTGCAGAAGGATTTGGAAAAATAAGGAAACTAGTGTTGTCATTGTCTGTTAATCCGGCAGTTGATGTATAAGTAGTTACAGGCTCAGTGATAGAAGTTACTTTAGAAGCAGACTTCACTCCATAGAATGTTGGTCCAACAGCATACGGGTAGGCAGAATTATGATTTTGATCAACAGTGGCAAAATAACAGTAAATTCCATTAGGATATTCTGGAGTTACACAAAATCGTCCATTGTGTTCATCCAAATAATCTTCTTCGGGATGCGATACAAATTCATAATCTTCTCTAAAGTACCCTAAGAAGTAGGTAGCACTTACCGCTGGTCCGTCAGCAACATCAGTTCCATCGGCCCAATGTGTTCGTGTGGTAATATTTCTCAATTGATAGCCCGACTTGATACGAGAAATTCCTCCCGTACCATCTGAATTAGTGTAGCCATAAGCGCCGTAAATTGGATATCCATCATACGCAAAGCCAATTAAAGGCGAGTGCTGACCGGTATTTATCGCGTACAATCCATCAGCAGCATATAGATCACAAATAGTAGAAATAACAGTTAGATCTAAGTTGAAAGCGCTAGGATTTTGATGATGATGATAATTTCCCATTGCAGGGTGACCTTTTGAACAATCGAATCCTAGTTTTTCAGCTGGAATTGCATCTCTATTCCAAGGTTGCGCTGCTGTTGGTCCACCCGGACAAGCTGGGTTTCCTGGTCCGCCACAAAGAGCTGAAGTTGCATTATTCCATGCCACTCCATCGCGGTAATCAAACAACGCTACCCCATTGATAAAAATACCGATATTCCCACCGGTTGTGGCTGTCAATGCACCAGTATTTGGAATCGGGTTAAGCGGAATTTTAAAAATTGCATTTTGATTAGTTGCTTGAGAAGGATTACCATCGCCAGTAAATGGACCAGTTGGATAAGCAGGAACTCCGGTTGCTGAAATATACGCCCAATCAGTTGAATATTGAACAGCTTGACAATTCACGAGGATTCCATTTCCAATTGTAGCGGAACTTCCAGCATTATAGTAGGTGCCGGTTTGGGTAGTATTTTGTAGCCAAGAAGTAATTGCAGGGTTTGTTTGAGCATACAAGTTAGGTATACATCCGAGGGCAATGAGCAGTACTATTTTTTTCATAAATTAAAGGTTTTGTAGAGTAAGAGGTTAAATTTGAAATAAACTTGCGGCTGATGCTATTTTTTTTCAATTCATCGAGCATAATCTTAAATGGCGGAGTAATATTACTAACGCGTTAGTAAATTAGCTAATTTGCTCTGGTAAATCAGAAATATCATTCTTTTGGGAATGAGAATTCCTTGTTATATAAAAATTCCTTATCAGTAAGGGTCAACAAGAATGCAAGCAGGTCTTTTTTTTCATATTCGGAAAAGTGAAATGGTGCAATCAGTGGTCTACTTAAATATCTTGTACTTGGATCGATTCCTTCACTATAATAATTGATGACATCCTTCAATTTTTTAAAGCGACCATCGTGCATGTACGGGAAGGTAAATTCCACATTTCGTAAGGTTGGTATTTTAAATAGAAATGAATCCTCCTCATTTTTGGTAATTGCATATCTACCTGCATCAAAATTGCTGCTATCTGCTGGTAGTCCATTAGAGGCAAAAAAATGTTCTGTAAAAAGTGGTTCTCTATGACATTCAACACAAAATTTCCGAAAAATTTTAAGTCCTTTTTTTTCTTGCTCTGTAAAGAAAATTCCTTTTTCGTGTCGTTGCACTCGATCGTATTTGGAATTACTGGAAACCAATGATAAGGTAAATTGACTGAGTGCTTTCATAATCATTGCCGTAGTAATTTCTTTGTCGCCATACACTTTTTTGAAACACTCTTTGTACTCTGGAGAACTTGAAATTCTTCGGAGCAATTCCATCAAGGTATTGTCCATCTCTGCGAAATGGGTAATTGGATTGATACCTTGTACTTCAATATTATTGACGCCGCCATCCCAATGAAAACTTTTTTGCCAAGCCAGATTAATCAATGCAGGAGAATTTCGTGTGCCTATTCGTCCTTCAATTCCATGACTCAATTGATGGTCTACATGTGTAAACCCTGTGTATTGAAGATGACATGAAGAACATGAAATTGAACTGTCGCGGGATAGATTTGGATCGTAAAACAATTTTCGTCCCAGTTCAAAGCCTTCTTTTGTGATTGGATTTTTTTCAAAATTGTAATGAGGTTTTGGCCATTTTTTTGGATATGTGAATTGCGTAATCATCGGTTGTTCTTGCATTCGAATAGAAAGGAGAAATCCATACAGGGACAACAGAATGAACAAAAACCACTTAGAATTCATACGAAATTGTTACCACATTTTGAAGTTGATTCGCCAATTTTGTAGCCATTTTACCTGGAATCATCAAATTTGATACTTGGCTAGAAAGGAAGGAATTTAAACATTTATCAAGTGCTATATCAATGTGCACTATTGCTGCGGAAGGAATTCCCTCAAATTTAAATTGTTGAATTGTTGGATAGGGAGGAAGGTAGCCTCCTAAGTGATATTCGAATGATTGCTTTGAGGAAGCGATGGCAGTTGATATCCCACTCATTTTGAAATTGATATAGCCACTGTTCCAAGCCCAGTACATTCCATTTATTGGATCCAAAGGGCCTTCAAGAATTCCAGCAACATTAGTGGTACTGTCAACTCCCAAAAGAAAACTGATTTGATCGATTGATTCTGTGCTTTTTAACAAAATGAGACTTTCAGCATTTTCTACATCGACCAGATAGTCAGCATTTGATAATGGTGTTTTATCATTGATTTTTAACTTGGTGATATAAAATTTAACCACATCAAATTGAGTGCTGTCTCCGTTGCTATCTATATATAACTTATTCAATTTGACTTCTTGTCCCTCAAACATCACACGGACTCGCACTTCAGTTTGTGACCAAAACGCATTAACTGTTAATACAATGAGAGCAGACAAAAATAATTTCATGTTATTTTCTTGGTGGGTGTGGACCTCCAGCACGTTTTAATACCTCGTGCAATAGCTTTTGCAATTTAACTTGCTGTGAAGGAGTACATAGTGAATTTACTTCTTGAAAATAATCAAAAGTCATTTGTTCAATCTCTCGCTGATTTTCCACTATATTATTAATGATAGCATGGGCGGTATTTGTATCCGTTTTATTGAATGATTGAAAAAGCTCTTCATGTAAATTGCGACTTTTCTGCATCAATTGATGCTTTTTCTTGAAATGTTGATCTTGAAGTGCAACTATTGTTATTTTTTTTGTTCCAGTTAACTGCAATAAATTGATTAATTCATTTTTATCTGGTGGACCGTGATGTTTAGCTCCTGAGTATAAAAAGTAGACTGTGCTGAGATTGAGTACAATCAAGATCAGTACAAGTATTTTGTAAAAGCGGATTGACTTCATTAGATTTCGTTAAGGTGAGAAAAATAGGATGAATAAAAAGTTTCATTGATCTCGTTTTGTTTGTTTTGGGCACTTTTAATTGATAAAATATTGACTGTAATCAAAACAAGAATACAAGCAGCTGCTAGCATCATCGAGCGAAGAGGAATTTGAAGTTCCTTCACATCAATGTGTTTTGGAATCCTCTCCAATCGATTTCTCAAATTGCTCGAAATGGATCGTTGAGCTATTCCATCGATTTGGCTCATCGTGTCTTCAATCCATTGCTCTCTATTTGTTTCCATAGTTGCTTTGATGTTTAATTTATTATTTTCTTGCGCTCAACGTTCATTTTCTTCGTAATAATCGCTCAGTAATTTTTTTAAATTTTGTTTTGCTCTGAAAATAAGCGATTCCACAGATGATAAACTTGTTTCCATGCCACCTGCAATTTCATCGTATGAAAGTCCATCTATTTTATGTAAAACAAATGCTATTCTTTGATTTTCAGGAAGTTTATTGATTGCCGAAAAGAGAATTGTAATGCGCTCTTTATTCTCGAGTTCAATGCCTGGATGCTGAAAATTAGTTAATGAAACACTCGAGTTTTCATGTGTATCGATGCTTGTCATAAAGCCAAATCTCTTTTTTCGAGAACGCGCACGAATCATTTCTTGACATTTATTGATTGCAATACGATACATCCAAGTTGAAAGTTTAGCATCTCCTTTAAACTGCTTCGCTGTGAGAAAGACAATAGTAAAAACCTCTTGAGTGGCATCTTCGGCATCTTTTTCATTTTGCAAAAGTTGCAATGAAAGGTTGAACACCATTTTGGAATACCGATCTATTAGCAAGGTGAATGCTCGCTCATCGCCTTGCTTTAACAGTTCAATATGCTCAAAATCTTCCAAATGCTGAAATTAGCTATTCAGCTAAGCTAAAATTTATTCCTTGTTAAACGTGACAATAGAAAACAATTTTTCTCAACTAGTATTTAATGACCTTAATAGTCTGTAGTGCCTGATTTTCTTTCGTGATTCGAAGAATGTACATTGCTGCACGCATTTCTGGTATGACGATCGGCGTGTCGAATGCGTCCTGAATGACAGCTCCTTTCATGACCAAGCGACCGCTAAAGTCGAACATTTCAAATTGACAACCATTTGCCTGGGTTTTATTGTCGTGACTGAGTGTAAAAACACCGTTATTTGGATTCGGAGCAACTGTAAAGTGAATATCTGGTCCATCTGGCGGTAGTGGTATTAACTTGAAAACCGCTGTGAAATAGGCAATGTTTGCGGTAACATTCGTCAATAAAGTGTCAGCCAATGTATCCCCTATAAATGCACTTGGAATCCAATGTGAAAAAATGTATCCCGGTTTTGCAACTGGCGACATGCTGATGGGGACGCCATCAAAGTAAATTCCTTGCCACGGATAAGTTGCAGGCTGAATGGTGTTTAAGGCAATCTCACCTGCGTTTTCAGGAATTACATCCAGGGATACCTCAATGGTCTTCGTTAAATTAAATCCATTTTTAATGTTGTCAAAGACAATTTCATTTCGACAACTTAACTGTTCTTGAAAAATTTCATGATTCGTAACAAAAGTCTGCATCTGTCCCTCAATGTTGTTCGGATCTCCCCACCTAGCATATTCGTTTGGCATTTCTGTTACCATGGATTCAAAATACATATTCTCACGATTCAAAATTACTTCTGTTCGATAGCTTGTATTCATTAAATCTGCAAATCGATTGATGAAGGATTGTTTGTAATCAAGATTCTGAATGCTCTTCAACCAAATATTGATGTATGGTATATTTGTACTTTGTCCCAACATGTAATCGATGTGATTGTCTGTGCAGGACGTCCAACCGTTTGGCTGCATTGATAGTTCTAAATCAATTAGCGCGAAACGCCAACGCCAATTCGTCTTGTCAGATCGATAAATCTTTATGTTGTTAGTTGGCCAGTCAACATTTCCCATCCAAGATTCTCCAATGATATAATCCGTATAAGATTTTAAGTCAAAAAGTTGGTCTGCATCGGAAACGTATGTTGGTGATTGTGCATTTAAGGTTTGGAAATCGGCATACGAGGACCAAAAGTTTGCAACATCCCCCTCGACAGATCGAAGAACCAGATTATACCAGTAGCTGAGGGAAAGAAGTTCCAATGAGTCTTTGTTTGCACCATCGTGAATTTCAAAATATTCTGAGTTAAATTTTTCGCGTAATTCATATAATCCGAAGTAGGAACCGTTGATATACACTGAAACTGGACGGTAGGCGGAATAGTATGTTTTTGTTCCTTCACTCATCATGCGCACTTGACTTGCGTCTTTGTACGGAAGAGTGAGGTATTGATTACTGCCGTTTCTTAGGTAGATTTCGCTATATTTTGTTCGATTTGGTCTATCAGGAATGAGTGGATAATCAACGGAACTTGATCCCAACGCGCCGTGGTCGAAGGATAAACGAAAGGAATGTTGGGGGTGTGACCGACTTCCACCGGCTCCACCGTCCATGCGAATGGCCGTCTGCCGCTCAAAAGCAAATGGGTGACCAAGTCCTTCGTCCAAGTACACAGCATGTGCAGGTTTGACCCAGTCGCTTGACCAATTGTCGAAAATACCAGTTGAACCGTAAAGGTTGCTTTGATCTGTTGTTACAAGTAAAATAGGTGTGTCGTGACTGATGTTAAACAAATATGTGGCAATGGACTGTTGACTTGGTAATTGTCCGTTCGTTGCAACTAAAGGAAAGATCTTTGCTCGAATAACCTTTTTTTGATAAACGTAGATGGAGTCCGCATAGCTTGGTGAATTAAATGTCGGCTCGGATCCATCTGTTGTGTAAACCAATTTGCAAGGAGTCGCATTGGGATTACTTATTTTTAGGTAAAACGGACTATTGTTCACTCCAGAGTTTTTCGATAGAATCGGACGACTTAAACTATCTGTGTAACTTGTTGCATTGATGTTGCTCTCATTTGGTGTTGGTGTCATCCACGTAATGACATTTGACCCGTCAGGACTGCTTCCAGTAGAAATGTCCCTACTTGGCGATGCAACTTGCAAGCTAGAAATCAATTGTTGACTTGGGTCAAACAGATAAACAGTTTCTCCGTTACCATCCAACTTGAAATTGGTATGAAAAAGATTGCCTTCTAATGGAATAAATTCTGCGGATAGTTCCACTTCAGAGGTCAAATTCAAATGAAAATCAACATAGGTATAATTTTCACCGTTTGTAGCTGCAACTTCAAAGCCGATGGAATTTATCATCCCCGCGGAAAGTCCAGCAGCGCTTAATTCATTTGCCCGAATTAAAATTTGGTGCCTTGCTCCCCAATACCAATTTCCAAATGGAGCTGGATAATCTGTATTTGAGTTTTGAATGGTGCCTGTTCCAATAATGGCATTGTTTAATTTGATGTTTGGACGTTGAAAGTACGTTAGACCATTGTTTGAAGAACAAGCTGCTGGACTCCCGTCAATAGAACTAACGATGGTGGAGACATAGGGGGTAGCTGTTTGTTTAAAAATCGAATTTTCCGTGTATTGGGCATTGTTGTAAGAACAAACATCCACGATTAAATTCGATGTTCCGTCCCAATAAAATGGCGTAGTCATGTTATGTTGACTCCAACCCGATTGTGGTGTAAAATTTTGTTGTGAAAGCCCAAATTGAAAAGGCGCAGATCCATAGCGATTCTTTTGACTACAATAAATTTGTTTAAATCCACCAGCAGGAATCACTATGTTCGAAAGGATCCACATGTTTGGATTAGTTGCTTTATCCGAAAGTGTGAATCCATTCAAATTGGCGGCAGTTCCACCTGCATTATACAATTCAATCCAATCGCTTGCGTCTCCATTTTCATCCAAAGAGGAAGTATAATTTTTATTACAACCTTCATTAATGAACACTTGTGAAAAAGCGGAGTGAATCAGGAAAAAACTGAATAAAAGGAGCAATGTTTTCATTAATAGGAAGAAATTGGATTAAAAAAATGCTGGTGAACTAACTTTTAAAATATTGAAACATGATTATTACGCGAAAATACGTTGTATCATTTATTCCATTTTTTTGATAGTTTCCTGTACTCAGGTCTCAAAGGATATTCTATTATTCACTTCGGAAAGCAATGCTGAATTTAAGTCTGTTACAACAACTAGTGCACATAAGTTCCTTAGCACAACTAATTCCTCCGCGACAGCTGTATATTGTTTTAATCTCGATTTGTAGTAAGTACAAGATGCTTTCACAATTAAGAATTTGACTTAAAATTAGTAGTTTTTCTGTTAGGTTGTTGAAAATTCTGTCGCTTTCACAATTATCAATAGCAAATGGAGATTATTCCGTGTTATTTAGAATTTTCTCAAAGTCCACATGTACGTATTCCTAGTTAAACGAGAAAAATATTTTTCGCTGTAACTATGAATTTCGAACCATCAAGTAATTGGAAAGCGCAATTAGAGCTTCCTTGGAGGATGGCGCTGCATCGACATCATTAAGTGCCTTCATCGCCAATTCATAGTGCTTTTGCATTTCAATTTCGCAGGTAGCGTACACTCCAATTTCATCGTAGATTCTTCGAGTCTCCTCCACTTTGTACTCCATACTATTTACTGAAACTAGTCCTTTCAATTGTTCTTTTTGGAGTTCATTCGCAAGATTGAAGGCTTTGAGATTGAGTAACGTTTTTTTATTGGATATCACATCACCACCAATCTGCTTTCCAAATTCTTCTGGCTTTCCATACAAATCCAGCATGTCATCTTTAATCTGAAATGCAAGACCGATGTGCACGCCAAAATCATAAATATTTTGCCTGTTTTTGGCAGAAGTGTCTGAAATAATTGCTCCTAATTCCAGAGCACATCCCAAAAGTACTGAGGTTTTCAAACGAATCATTTCAATGTACTCCTCCTCACTAACATCATTTCGCAATTCAAAATCCATGTCTAACTGCTGACCTTCACAAACCTCAATTGCGGTTTTGTTGAAAATCTGCAACAAGGCTGGTAGATGTTTAGCATCTTGTTGTGCTAACAAGGAGTAGGCTTGTACAAACAAAACATCGCCAGAAAGAATCGCAATATTCGAATTCCACTTGCTATGTACGGTTTCTTTATTTCTTCGTAAAGGAGCTGCATCCATGATGTCGTCATGAATCAAACTGAAATTATGAAAGAACTCGATTGCTAAGGCTGCTGAAAGCACATCATTTTTATGTTTTCCAAATAATTCAGCCGCCATGATGGTCAAAATTGGTCGAATTCTTTTCCCTCCTAATGAAAGAAAATACTGAAGTGGCTGGTATAAATTTTCAGGACTATTTGGAAACTGGAATTTTGTAATTTCCTCTTCTAATAGCTGCGTGTACTGTTCAATATTTTTCATTTACTTAATCAAGTTCATTAAGTATTTTCCATAGCCACTTTTAACTAGTGGTGCCGCTAGGGATTGTAATTGATCTTTCGAAATAAAACCATTTTTATAGGCTACTTCTTCGATACAGCCAATTTTTAATCCTTGTCGCTCTTCAATGACTTGTACAAATTGCCCGGCTTGCATTAGAGATGCGAAAGTGCCAGTGTCTAACCAAGCTGTCCCTCTATCCAGCACCGCTACCTTTAATTTCTTTTGTTTCAAGTAGGCAGCATTTACATCTGTAATTTCATATTCTCCGCGCGCAGAAGGGAGAAGATTTTTAGCAATTTCAACTACTGAATTATCGTAAAAATAGAGTCCAGGAACGGCATAATTTGATTTTGGATGTGCTGGTTTTTCTTCAATAGAAATGGCATTCATCGCTGCATCAAATTCCACTACTCCATATCGTTCAGGATCACTTACGTGGTAGGCATACACCACACCACCTTCAGGATCATTATTTTCTTTCAAAAGGCTATCCATTCCGACTCCGTAAAAAATATTGTCGCCCAAAACCAAAGCCACTTTATCATTTCCAATAAATTCCTCACCAATAACGAAGGCTTGCGCTAAACCATTTGGGATTTCTTGCACAGCATAAGAAAATGAACAACCTAAGGATTTTCCATCACCTAATAATTTCTCAAAATGAGGTAAATCATGGGGAGTTGAGATAATCAAAATTTCCTTGATTCCAGCACTCATCAAAATCGACAAGGGATAATAGATCATTGGCTTGTCGTACACTGGCATCAATTGTTTTGATACTGCTAATGTCAATGGATGTAGACGTGTTCCTGAACCTCCTGCTAAAATTATTCCTTTCATGGTGTAAAAAATAGGCGTGCTTTTGACAAATTTAAAATCGTTTAACTGTCGATTTTTTTCGGCTCTTCTTGATCGTGGTCACCCTCGTCAGAAAACTTGAGATCAGTCCAATCTATTTCACTTTCTTCAGAGTATGCCTCAAAATACGGTTCTTCAAATGACTTCGACAATAATCGTTTGTTAAGTGATAGAAGCAATGTTGGCAGAATTAGGAAGTTGGTGATCATTGCAACAAACAATGTTAATGAAACCAAAATTCCTAGTGCTTGGGTCCCTCCAAATTGAGAGAAAAGGAATACGGAGAATCCACAGAATAGCACAATTGAAGTATAATATCTTCCCAAACCAGTATCGCGGATGGCAATCATAACACATTCTTGTAAATCCCATTTCTTGCTTTTCAGCTCTTGACGGTATTTTTCAAGGAAGTGAATGGCATCATCGACAGAAATACCAAGCGCGATGTTAAATACTAGCAAGGTAGAAGGTTTCAATGGAATTCCTAAGATTCCCATCACTCCCGCTGTTACTATTAACGGAATTAAGTTTGGTATCATTGCAACAACTACCATTCTCCACGAACGGAACAAGAGCGCCATTAAAATAGAAATACAAAGAATAGCGAAAATAATTCCCGAGAATAAGTTGTCTACTAAGTATTTGGTTCCCTCGGATGCCACAACAGAGGTACCTGTAATCGTTAAATCATAATATTCATGATCTATGGCAGCGCGCAATTTATCGTTAAAATCTGATTTCTTATAATATGTTTTTAGTAATTCGGGATCACTGTCAAACTTGAATTGCAAGTCTTCGTTCTTTCCTGAAATTTCCTTGGTTAAGGAGTTATAAATTGCTGGGTAATTTTCTACAATAGAGTCAATATATCCTTTTTTACCAGCGGTCACTTTCGCATAAAGTCGTTCTATGTCTTTTTTATCGGGATTTAATATGGAGTCTACTCGGTGGCGAATATGGTCAATTTTGAATCCTACCTCTTTGGCTCCCATGTCTTTCATTTGACTGCGAACTCGCACGGTACAAGAAGTGGTATCCAATAATTCTTTTACCGAGATTCCTCCATTGAGGTTGGTCATGTCAAAATTATCGAGGTATTGTTTCAATCGCAATCGATCTCTATTGGAGAAAAGAGCATATTTTGATGGATCATTACCATAGTATGCCATGTTGATGGCTTTCAGGAAATCAACAATTGAAATACTTTTTGAGAATGAAGTGTCTTGGGCATATTCATTTTGAATGGCCTCCAATTTTTCGAGTGTTGCCTTCTTAAACAAGCGACCTTTTTCCTTATAGCCGATCATCATTTCGAACGGAATTGAACCTCCGAAATGTTTTTCAAAGAATTTCAAATCCTTATAAATTGGATCAGATTGAGGTAAATCGCTAGTGATATTTCCCGTTGTCTCAACACGCATTGCACCAAAAACACTCAAGACAATTGCGACGATGGTGACCGTGTAAATCAAAGGGCGTTTTGTGATCACCCAACGCTCAATTCCCGACATCATTCCTGTTGCTGTTTTCCTATCAAGATGTTTTAAATGTTTCGCTTTTGGTGCTTTCGAGAAACTTAAAAAAATTGGCAAAAGGGTCAAGGAAATCAGAAATATCAGCATCACATTAATGGAGGCGATGACCCCAAATTCCATTAATTTTTCTGAATTAGTGAAGCAGAAGGTAAAGAATCCAATCGCATTCATCACATTGGTCATGAAAATTGCCATTCCAATTTTATGAATCACACGAGTGAGCGCTTTAATTTTATTTCCGTGAATCTTGACTTCCTGATGGAATTTTGTGATGAGATAGACACAGTTGGGCACTGCAATTACGATCATCAATGGCGGAATTAGGGCCATCAATACTGAAAGTCGGAATCCAATAAATGCCATTGTACCTAATGACCATACTACTGATATTGCAATTACTAATAAGCAAATAAATGTTGCCCGAAATGACCTAAAAAAGCCATAAAGAACCAACGCTGTAATTACCATTGAAATAGTAATGAACAAGAACATGTCTTGCTGAATACGTTTGGCAATAATTACACGAAGATGCGGTAATCCTGCGAAGTGCATTTCCTTGAAATGCGTTTCGTAGGTCTTTGCAAGTTCTTCAATTTCTAGGATAACTTTTGATTTCTTTTGGTCGCCAACAAAGCGCTCATCAACACCAATTAGCATCAATGAAACATTCGTCTTATCATTGTATAGAAGGCCTTTGTAAATTGGGCTTGTTTTGATTTCTCTTTCAATTGAATCAATCGATTTTTCTTTAAAAGTTTGATCAGAGAAAATCCGTTTGACCTCAAATTTGCTATCTTCTATATTGTTATGAATCGTGAAAAGCGTAGCTTCTGAAATGATGGATTGGACACCATCAATTTTAAGAATAGAATCGCCTAATTCTTTCCATTTGGCAAAGTTCTTTTCGGTGTAAAGTGAATCGGTCTTAATGGCAATGGCAAGCGTACCACCATCTTCCCCAAAAAGAGTTTTGAAAAGCGAGTAATTACGTGTTGTTGGAGAATCTTTTGGAAGAACAATTCCGTACTTATTCTCTAACTTCAAGCCTGTTGCAGCGTAATATGTTAAAAATACGGTAGTTAAGGTAATGACACCTAAAATGAAAAACCTATTCTTTAGAATAATATTCGCAATCTTTTGCCACATATTTCCTAGTTAAAACCTCAAAAGTAACAATTTTGTGCGAGAAGAGAAAGTGTGTGAGGTAAACACTTACTATTCGATGCTGAACTACAAAGAATTACTTCAATGTTTCTCCTAGCCAAGTAAAAAATTCACGTTGCCAAACGAGTGAGTTTTGAGGACTTGTTACCCAATGACTTTCTTCTGGTAAATAGAGATACCTACTTTTTAATCCTTTTAGCTGTGCTGCTTGAAATGCTTGCATTCCCTCAGCTTCTGGAACTCTAAAGTCCATTCCTCCTTGGATCACCATAATGGGGGTGTTCCAATTAGCAACGTACTTGTGGGGACTGTTTTTCGCATAATTTTCTTTGTTTTTTTCTTCCCAATACGGGCCGCCATGATCCCAATTCGCAAAAAATAGTTCTTCTGTTGTTCCATACCAACTTTCTAAATTGAATAAGCCACAATGTGAAATAAAAGTTTTGAATCTGTTTTCATGAATTCCAGCCAACATAAATACAGAGTATCCTCCATAAGAAGCGCCTACAGCACCGATCCGATCTTTGTCTACATTTGGATTTTTCGCGGCTTCATCTGTAGCAGTTAAGTAATCTTTCATGGCTTGACCACCCCAATCTTTGGAGATGGCATCATTCCATTCTTGTCCAAAACCAGGAAGTCCTCTACGGTTAGGTGCAATTACGATATAACCTTGAGAAGCCATCAAGGCTAAATTCCATCGGTAAGAAAAAAATTGACTAACCATGCTTTGCGGTCCACCTTGACAGTACAATAAACTTGGATATTTCTGCTCTTTTTTCATGTTTGGAGGATAGATCATCCACACCAACATTTGTTTGCCATCCGTTGTGGTTACCCACGTTTCTTCTACTTTAGGCATTACAATTCCTTTCAATTGTTCTTTATTTGCAAAGGTGATTTGTTTTTCAACATTGTTTTTGAGATCAATGGAAACCAGATCTGTTGGAGCAATCATTGATTGCTTTCCAGCGTAAAGATATTTACTAGAAAGCGAGAGGCTCACGTAATCAACTTTTTCTGAAGTAATTTGTTTTATTTTTTGGCTTTTGATGTCGATGACAAAAATTTGCTCTGTACCAGCTGTCGGAGAAATAAAGTAGATGCTTTGATTGTCAGGATGCCATCTAAATGACGAAACTGTAATGTCAAAGTTCTTTGTCAAATTAATGTTCTTTCCGTTCTCATCGCGGATCATTAAATCATTTTTATCTGCTTCAAATCCATCATGCTCCATGGCGGTCCAAGCAACAAGTCCGTTACTCGAAAATTGAGGATTGTTATCATAGCCTAAATTACCAACTGTCAAATTTTTTGTTGTCCCTGAAGCAATTGTATAGGCATACAAATCGCTATTGGTAGATGTTGCAAAGTCTTTCCCACTTTTCTTTTTTGAAGCATAAATGATGGTTTTTCCTTCTGGACAAATATCAAAATGATCACCACCACCAAATGGAGGAATGCAGCCGTCGAATACTTCTCCTTCCAATAAATTTTTACTTTCATTTTGTATTGCTCCACCTTCAATTTTGTGAATGAAAAGTTGACGTTTTTTTCCATCATCGAAATGGTCCCAATGACGGTACATTAAATCATCCTCGATGCGCACATTTGCTTTTGCAAGGTCTGGGTATTTTTCATTGACAGTTTTCACCACTTTCACCGCTTCAATGGCCACCAAAAAAGTACCATCAGCAGCAAGTTTGAATCCTTCTAATTCGACATCCTTGAAATGAGATCGCTGCGTTTTATTGGATCCGTCAACGGACATACTCCAGATTTGAGCACCTTCATTTTCATTTGAGATAAACCAAATCGAGTTTCCTGTGCCCCATTGCACTTCATTTTCTGAAAGTGAGGTGGTGGTAATTTGAGTGGACTGGCCATCCTTTACATTGTAGACAAAGATTTCGGTATTTCCTTTATTTTCAGTAATATCAAAGCTGCGCTGGGTATATAGAACATAGTTTCCATCAGATGAAACAGTGCCACCTGCCACCCGATTTAATTTCCAAAGGAGTTCAGGCGTAAGAGTTTGTTGAGCAAAAGTTGATGTCATCGATACTAGACAAATAAGTATAAATAATTGTTTCATTACCATAAAATTGGGAAGTGAAAATAATCATTTAAACTAAGAAGCAGGCTTGATCTAGTAAAAAATTTCGAGGATGATGTTTTTGTTGCTTTGTTTTTGAAGCAAGGCTTCAAGTGTTTCAAAATAGTTTTCGGAGAGCATTGGACAGCCCAATGAGTTACAAATTGGAGAAATTTGTTCATCGTCGGGCACACAACTGTAGCGGTGAAGTACCACAAATCGTTCGAAAGCTTTGCTATTGGACGACTCTAAACCATGGAGTTTATATGATTTTCCGAAGTTACCAATGTAGGCAGCACCTATTTTATATTTCCCCAGGGATGTCATGTACGAATTCGGTGTGTTGCTAAACTGCAAACTATCTTCAAATCCTGTTTCTGAGCCACTTCCGTGCGCTACAAGTCCAGCACTTACAATCGACAAAGAATCCATGTTCACCACATAAAAACGATTGTATTGAGATGGCTTTTTCATGTCGATCAGAATGGCAAATCGTTGATTGTACTTCGCGTTTTTCTTGAGATATTCTTTTAATAATTCAGCTTTTTTAGAAAAACGTTCTTGGTAAAACAACGAATCGAAACCTTGTTCGGATTCATTTAGAGAGGTACTTTCTGAAACTTCAGTCGTTCTTTGAGCTTGTAACTCACAACTACAAAAAAACAACAGTAGATAAATGGAAATAAGCAACTTCATACCTAAGCGAAACGCAAAAAAAGTTAACTTAGTACAGTTTTGGAATTATTTTTGAAAGCAGTAAAAGCAACCATTATTTAACCATGCGAATTCTATTTCTCCTACTTTTTTTCATTCATCATTGTGTTGGTTTTTCCCAACAGGCTTTTATTGAAGTTGGGAAAATTCGGGCAAGCACCATTTCTCCTTCTTTCAAAACGACAGCTATTGCAACTGACGACAAAATCTACTTCCTAAATAATGAAGAATTTCGCTTTGTAGATTCTCTAGCTATTGACAAAGTTGAAAATCGAATAGTTTCCGATGTGTTTTTTATTCATTCCAATATGATTGCTGTACGATACGGTACTGTCAATCCCTACCTACCAGATTTATTGAACCCAAGATTGCAATTCTACGAATACCCAGAAGATTCTATTTTTTTATACAATACAGCTACTAAGTCCATTTTTTCAAAATTGTCAGGAAATTGTTTTGTTTCTCAATCAGTTGGTACTAAGTCGTTAATGGGATACAATGATTATTTTGAATATACCGACAATTTTGAAAACAAGAATTTGGGCACACGTAAAGGTGAAATTGTGCTATTTGATGGCGAGCAAAAAGTGCAAGCACCAACCAATGGTCCAGTGATTGGGCAGTGCATTTCACCTTTGGGAGATGAGCTCACTCTGTTATATTATTTCTATGATTCCATTGGTATTGAGGTGCGAAATACGATCGATTTATCAGTGCAAAAAACTGCTATGATGTTTGGAGCAGCCAATGAATTGAAGTATAGCGACGATGGAAAATACTTGATTATTCTAAATAGAAAAGATAGATCGAATGGTGAAAGTTTTCGAGTTTTTGATGCTGCTACCTTAGCGGAATTAGCGCTAGATACCTACCCTTTGGATCTCAAAACTGGTAGCATTGAAAATGGAAAATTTTGGACTATCATAAATAATTCGATCATTGAAAAAGAGGTACTTGAAGGAAGAATTACAACAGAAATCTGGGCCAATTTAACTAAGTTTAGTGATCTCTATTCATTCTATAAATTAAATGAAAATGAGTTGGTTGTTATAGGTAAAGTACAAAATTATGCAACAGGAATACTTGCCTATGGTGCTCAAAAATTGAATTTGAATGATTTGAAAGTGTACGCAGACAAAACATTTTTCGACAGTGCTATTGACACGAGTAGTATGTTTAATCCTGCAATACCATTCGTACAAAATAATACAATTGTTGATGGTAAAAAGCAATTCAGTAGTGATGGGCGGGTAATGTTGGTAACAAGTACTAACCAACTGCAATTATGGGATGTTGCCAAACGTATGAAAATTCATGATCTGTACTTTGATGCTGAAATTCAAGGGTACTTGAGTGGAAATGGAGAACAAGTCTTGATCTTTAAGAAAGCTGAAGGGAAAAGCAGTGGGGATTTTTATTTACAGTTACTTACAATTAGCACCGGTGAATTGATTTCAAAACAATATTTCGACAATCCTTACCCTTTCGTGAACAATGATTATGGAAATGCAGTTCAAAGTCAAAATACAGCGGATATATGGTATTTTTCAAATCACTTAGACAATGGATTGTTCATGATCAACACAACAGATCTATCGATAGAAACGAGTCGACCTGCAGATGATCTTGGCCAATCTGATCTGCACATAGATCGAAGAATGATGATACCTTCTAAAGAGGAACTACTTTTGAAAGTGGAGTACGTCAATTTCAAAGAGGATGACATTTATGCCAATTCTCCACTATTCGACGTGAAAAGAAGTGGCTATTATCTTCTTAATGCGAACGATAGAACATACTCAAAAATAGAAGGTATTTCATATCATTCAATGATTGAGGTATTGGACAATCAGCATATTGTCGGCATCGACACTAGTAATCGATCGCTTTTCATGTTTGATCTCCTAACGAAGAAAGTGATTAAAAAAATTGATTTACCTAAGGACCTCAATCCCTATTTTTGTAGATTAGTTCCAAATGGCGAACAATTTTTCATTGCATCTTCAGAAAGAGATTCAATACTACTTTTCTCGTACGATGAAAACTTAACTCAAAAATCAAAGGTCAGACTAAAAGGAAATTACGATGAATTTTACTTTGTCAATGGTGATTTTTTAGTTTCAGAAGGTCTTTTTGAAGACAAAAAATGGTTTACCTATTTACCAACGAGAAATGTAAAGGTACCTTGGTTTGCGAATGAAGTAGAATCAAAAATTAGTCATTCCTTGGCGATTCATGAAAAGTACTTGTGGCTGGATGATTTTCAATTGATTGATCTTTCAACTTTGACAATTAAAGATGTAGAAAAGCGAAAGTCATTTAACCAATGGCAATTATTAAAAAGTAGAAATGCATTTGTGCGCGTCATGAGTGAAGGTGGCTATAGCAATGAACCCAGCTATTTTTTCATCGAAGCACGTGATTTTAATAATTTTGATTCAGTGCTTTGGAAGAGTAATCGAATAAAAACGGGAGAATATCTTCCGCCATCAATCACATTTATTGATCGAGATGAAAAGTATGGATCGATCGAAGAAAGTTCATTTTCTGCAACAAAAAGAGAATTTATTATTGATTTTGATACCCATCAGCTAGAAAAGGTTAGTAAGGGAAAACTGGAAATTTCTCCGACAGTGCAGGAGCACTTGGCAATTAATTTTCAAAATGTGGAGTTTGAAGGAAAATCATACTACGCCAGAGATTACCTTTCAATGGCAACGTTTAACAAAGAAAGAAATGTAATTATTGGGATTGGTTCTAAGTTGTTTTTTTGGACACCAGGAAATTCTTCACCAATAAAAACGATTGCATTCACTGGGTTTTATGCCGACCAATTTGTTGTGGACAAAAATAAATTGTACTTAATTTCACGCGATCGAATTATGGACGTATTCGATCTTGATTCCTATGAAAAACTTTTAACCATTGAAGTTGTTGGCGAGGACGAGCAAGCACAAGTGGTAGCTTATACTCCAACGGGTTACTTTAAATCACCGAAAGATGCCATTCGAAACTTACATTTTATAAAAGATGGCGCTGCCTTTCCTTTGCTGAATTATGAGTTATTTCTCAATCGTCCTGACCTTGTGCTAGCTACACTGAATTTTGCAAATGCGCGGGATCTTGAAGTGTATAAATTAGCCTATCAAAAACGTCTCGAACGGAATGGGATGACGGATATTGAGAATGTGTTAAGTCTCAACTTACCTAAGGTACAGCTGCTTAATACTATTCCAGCGGTGTCGGAAAATTCATCTCTGACCTTGGATTTGAAATTTTCATCAGATGCGAAATTCTTTACGGTTTTTGATAATGGAGTCCCTGTTATTTCAAACAATGTATCTGAAAATAATTTGTTAAAGGTGAAGCTGGAACTCCACAGTGGATTGAATTCTATTTCAGTAGTGGCCAAATCGGACAAGGGGCTGGAAAGTGATCCCGTTTTTGCATCTATCAATTGTCTCGAAAAAAGTGAGCCTGCTAAAATTTATTACATTGGTGTTGGTGTTTCATCCTACAAAGATTCTGTGTGGAATTTAAATTACGCCGATGCGGATGTCCGCAGTTTAAGTGCTTTTTTAACAAATAAAAACTATTTTCATTCTTCTGTTTCGGTTGATACATTGGTAAATGCGCAAGCAACGAAACAAAATTACTTAGCACTCAAGAATAAGTTGATGGAAACGAGTGTGAACGACATTGTAGTGATCTCATTTTCTGGTCACGGATTATTAGACGAAGGCAAGAATTTCTATTTTGCAACACACGATATTGATTTCCAACAGCCTCAGGATCGAGGTTTATCGTACGACGACATTCAAAGTTTGATGAATGATATTCCTGCCCGTAAAAAATTACTCTTGATCGATGCTTGTCACAGTGGTGAAGCAGACGAGAATGGGAAATCCACTTGGAGGACTAACAATAATCAAGCTGCAAAAGAAGGACAAAAGGGTGGAGGTGAAGTGGAGAATTTAAGCGATGGGAATCTAGAAGAAGAAAGTTTTGAGTTGATGAAAAATTCTTTTCAGGACTTGGATCGTGGTAATGGAACATTTGTCATTTCAGCTGCGAGAGCTAAAGATGTTGCAATTGAAGAAGGTGGGAACGGTGTTTTTACCAGTAGTTTCATCAACGCGATAGCAGACTGGCAATGGAACAGTAAGGGTGAACTGAAAATTTCGGCACTTCAAAAGGAAGTGTACGAACGAGTTTTAAAAGAAACAAAGGGAGCCCAACGCCCAACTTCACGTTCAGAAAATATTGAGTGGGATTGGATTTTAGAGTAAATTTAGAAGCCTTTTTCCAACAAAATTTTAGCCATTTCTTCCTGTATGTTCTTCGCCTCAACACCCGCTTTTTCAGCAAAATCAAGTCCGTTTGAAGCATAGATAATTCCTCTAGACGAATTTACAAGTAAGCCACAATCCTTGTTCCAGCCGTATTGTGCTACATCTTCCAAAGATCCACCTTGAGCTCCAACTCCCGGTACTAAAAAGAAGTGATTGGGAACCAATTTTCGAACTTCGCCAATTCCTTCAGCTCTTGTCGCACCTACTACAAACATGAGATTTTCATCGCTTCCCCATTCGCATGATTTGCGCAGTACTTTTTTAAATAACTCTTCGCCATTTGCATCTTGCGTCAATTGAAAATCGAGTGCACCTTTATTGGAAGTCAATGCAAGAAGAATTACCCATTTATTGCGAAATTCTAGAAAAGGAGTTACACTGTCTTCACCCATGTAAGGCGCCACAGTTACCGAATCGCAATTCAAATATTCAAAAAATGTTTTAGCATAATAGCTTGAAGTATTTCCAATGTCACCGCGTTTAGCATCTGCAATCGTAAAGATATTTTTTGGAATGTATTCAATTGTTTTTTTCAAAGACTCCCAGCCTTTAGGTCCGTAACATTCATAAAACGCTATGTTCGGTTTATAGGCTACAGCAAACTCTTTCGTGGCATCTATAATCGCTTTGTTAAACTCAAAAATAGGATCTTCGGTTTCTAATAAATGCGCAGGAATTTTTGAAAGATCGCTGTCTAATCCAACACATAAGAAGGACTGTTTTTCTTTTATTTGCTGAATTAGTTCTTGTCGTGTCATTCTAAAAATTGATTTTTATCAAAAATAGACAAACAAATAGTTTTGAGCTTATGGAATAATAATTTCCTTTACACTTTTTGTTCTCACAGAAAAATAGCCCAAGCAGCCGCCAGAAAAATTGGAGGTGGGATTGGCAGGTGTTGCTCCTGCTTCATTTTGTTGTAAGGTGTAAAAATAGTCGTATACTGCATTGTCGATGCCATACATTTCTACACGAACAGTGTCGCCACTTTCCACCCCATCAACAAAAATGGGTTGTTGCATTAAATTTCCGTCGTTGTACTCATCGTCTTGGATGTTGATTCCTTCAATTTCCAGTTGATTGCTGAAGATGCTAAATTTATAAAAATTCTTAATGCCAGCAAGATCTTGTCGAACTGGAACTAAGGCATTTATGGAGGCAGGTCCAAAGGAAAAGGCAAAGGTTTGAAGGGTGTCAAGTGGAATATCCTGCATCATGGTCCCGCTTGCCACAAATACTTCAGCAGCAATATTTACACTCAAAGAATAGGTTCTTCCTTCCGCAACGGGATAGGAGTTTACTTCGTAAATACCTGGGGCTACAAGTGTCATGGTCTGCGCGTTGCCTAAATCGTCGCTCAACACCACAACAGCATTATCAATGGTCGGCGCCACAGTTGCAGCGCTAAGGTTTTGTGATTTTGTGATGGAAACTCGATGCGTAGTTTCACCAAGTGTTACAAATCCTTCAATCACAAACTGTGGATCTTTGTCGTTGATGTTTACTTCAATTATTTTTTCGCAAGAAGTGAGCATTTCAACAATAAGAAATAGGGCAAAGAGTTTAAAAAAGGAATTCATACTATTTGAATTTGAAATTATACGTAACCGAAGGAATCCATCTAAAAAGGGAGGTTTGAACTGCTTCTGTTATATTTGGATTGTCTTCATTTTGTCGGAAGTTAATGGTGTAGGCGTTTTGGCGACCATATACATTATATAGAGAGAAATTCCAACTACTTTCAAACTTAGCTGTATTTTTTCGCAACCATGTTACTCCTATATCCATACGGTGATAGGCAGGCATTCGGTAGCCATTTCGTTCTGTGTAGAGGTATTGCGTTGTGCCGCCAACTTCATATTTCCCAGTAGGAAAGGTAACGGCATTGCCTGTGTAGAAAACGAAGAGCGCAGAAATGGACAGTTTTGGTGTGATATCGTAGATACCCACTAATGAAACATCATGTGTTCTGTCTTGCTTAGCTGCATACCAGTTGTTACTGTTGATGCCTTCAATTTTTCGTTCAGAGCGTGATAGTGTGTAGCCTAGCCAGCCTGTAAATTTGCCCGTTTTTTTCTTTAACATCACTTCTACACCATACGCGCGACCAATACCGTACAATAACTCGCCTTCGATCAGTTCATTGGCTTGCGTATTGGCGCTATTGCGATAATCGATCTGGTTTTGCATCGATTTGTAGTAGGTTTCAACACTTAATTCATAGCTGTTTTCTTTGAAGTTTTTGAACCAACCTACTGAAACTTGATCAGAAATTTCAGGCTTCGTGTTGAGACTTGAAGGAATCCAAAGATCTGTTGGCGAGGTAGTTGTTGTGTTAGAAATTAAGTGGATGTACTGTGCATTTCTTGCATACGCTGCTTTTACAGAGGCTGATTTTGAATACAGATAACTCATGGAAACACGTGGTTCTAAAATAGGGTAGGTCTTCACAAACGAATTGTTTTTGTATACCATCGTATCTAGCACGTCTCCATCAGCGGTGTATGAATACACATTTTTTCCATTGCCAAGAAGGGTGAAGGTACTTAGACGAAGCCCATAACTAATGGTAAATTTTTCGCTTACTGACCAGTCATTCGTGATGAAAATGGCAGCTTCCAAGGATTTATTTGTTGTTAATTTTAGTGGATTGATGCCAGAACTTGCGTTGGCACTAATTTGACCAGGAATTATTCCATGATGGATGGCATTGATTCCAAATCGCAACTTGTTTCTGGTGTTTAGAAAATATTGAAATTCTTGTTTTATATTGATGTCCTTGATCGAGGATTTAATATCAAAACTTACATCTTCGCTTGAAATGGCAATGAGATAATCATACGAACTATAGATGACAGAGGTGTTTGAAAATAATTTATCGTTGACAATGTGATTCCATCGGGCAGTTCCAGTAGCATTTCCCCAATTGATACCAAATGCATTTCCTAATCCAAGTTTATCGCGTCCAAAATATCCAGATAAAAACACTCTATTTTTTTGATTAATTCGATAGTTTACTTTTGCATTTAAGTCGTAGAAATACAGCTTATTTTCCTTGAATTGCTCAGTGGCCTTTAAAAATAGATCCACATAGGTTCTTCTTCCAGAAATCAGAAATGAGGCCTTGTCCTTCACAATTGGACCTTCCACATTTAAGCGAGAAGAAATGACGCCAATTCCACCACTAACATTGTAGCGTTTGTTGTTCCCTTCATTCATCTTAATGTCCATTACAGAGGAAAGTCGTCCTCCGAAATTGGCAGGCTGATTACCTTTGTAGAGTACAGCATCTTTAATCGCATCGGAGTTGAAGGTCGAGAAAAAACCAAGTAAATGCGATGCATTGTAAACAGGCGCTTCGTCCAAAAGAATTAAATTCTGGTCGGCTGCACCACCTCTCACATAAAATCCTGCATTTCCTTCGCCTGCACTTTTCACTCCGGGCAGTAATTGCATTGTTTTGATGATGTCTTTTTCGCCAAGTAAGACAGGTATTTTTGCAATCGCAGCGGGATCAAGTCGTTCAACGCCCATAATTGGATCAGTCAATTGTTGGTCTTGTTTAATGGCTGAAATAACTACTTCTTCAATTTCAGTTATTTTTTCATTGGCATTGCGAAGTTTAAGGTTCAATTGCACATTTTTTGTCAATTCGATGGTTACTTCCCTTGGATTGTAGCCAAGTGCCGAAAACACAAAAGTGATAGTGTCAGCGGGCAAAGTAAGCGAGTAAAACCCATATTCATTGGTAAAAACGCCTACGTTTTGCGATTTTACTTTAATAGTTGCATTGATGATTTCTTCTCCTTTTGTTGAATCGGACACTGTTCCACTCAAGGTGAATTTTTCTTGAGAAAAGCTAGAAAAGGCAGCAATTAGCATGACTGCGAGCAAAATTTTTTTCATGGGACAAATATCGGTAACTACCAAAAAATGAGTACTGATTATTTGTTAAAAGGTTGTAAGAAAGGATGAATTATTGAAGTGAAACTTGCTTTATCTGGGGAAAGTATCAAACTACTTCCTGTCCTTTCAGTTTTTCCGCATTTTCCGCCACTTTTAAGGAATCAATCATTTCCTTGATATCCCCATTCATAAATGGACCTAAATTGTAAATTGTTTTGTTGATTCTATGATCGGTAATTCTACCTTGTGGGTAATTGTAGGTTCTAATTTTTGCCGAGCGATCGCCAGTGGAAACCAAGGTTTTTCGGTGTGCAGCGCGCTCATTGTGCAAGCGATCCAATTCAGCTTGGTACAATCGTGAACGTAAGACTGAAATTGCTTTTTCTAAGTTTTTATGTTGTGAACGACCATCCTGACATTCAACCACTGTTCCTGTAGGAATGTGGGTCAATCGAATTGCAGATTCAGTTTTGTTGACGTGCTGTCCACCTGCTCCAGACGCACGGAACGTGTCTCTTCGCACATCGGTCATATTAAGTTCAAAATCAACTTCTTCCGCTTCAGGTAAAACGGCAACTGTGATTGCGGAAGTGTGAACCCGCCCCTGTGATTCGGTTTCTGGCACGCGTTGCACGCGGTGTACACCTGATTCAAACTTCAACATTCCATAGATTCCCGAACCAGAAATTTCCATGGAGATTTCTTTATATCCTTTTACAGTGCCTTCAGAGGAGTTCAAAATTTCGAACTGCCATCCCATTTCTTTGAAAAACATGGTATACATCCGGAAACAATCTTCCACAAAGATACAGGCTTCGTCGCCTCCAGTTCCAGCGCGTAACTCTATGATTGCATTTTTATCATCTTCAGGATCTTTGGGTATTAACATCATTTTGATGTCTTCTTCCATTTGCGGTCGTAATTGCTCTAGCTCATCAATTTCAGCTTTAGCCATGTCACGCATCTCCGGATCTGTTTCCATTTCCAAAAGTTCTTTTGAACTCTTTAGATTATCGCGTAAATTTTTGTATGCTTTATAGGTATTGTCGAGTTCTTCAAGATCTTTGTATTCTTTGTTGAGCTTTACATATCTCTCCATATTTGAAATGATGTCAGGGTCAACGATCATTGTCCCAACCTCCACAAAACGAAAGTGTATAGCTTCTAATTTTTGTAATAAATCGCTCATTATTTATTGGTATTCAAACTCACCAAAAGGCGATTTGATGGTTAATGACTTTTGCTCAGCGGCTTCCACACGTCCTACGATTTGCGCTTCAATATTGAACGATTTTGAAATTTCGATAATCGAATCTGCTAATTCAGGAGCGACATAGATTTCCATGCGATGCCCCATGTTGAACACTTTGTACATTTCTTTCCAATCTGTTTTTGATTCCTCTTGAATCAATTTAAAAAGAGGTGGAACAGGAAATAAATTGTCTTTGATGATATGCATATCGTTAACAAAATGCAATACTTTGGTTTGTGCTCCGCCAGAGCAGTGTACCATTCCATGAATATTTTTTCGGTGCTTTTCTAAAATTTGTTTGATGACAGGTGCGTAAGTACGTGTAGGTGAGAGCACTAATTTCCCTGCATCTAAAGGCGAATTTTCAACACTATCCGTAAGAGTTTTACTTCCTGAATACACTAGGTCTCTTGGTACAGCTGCATCAAAACTTTCTGGAAATTCTGTAGCTAATGTTTTATTGAAGACATCGTGTCGTGCTGAGGTCAAACCATTCGAACCCATTCCGCCGTTGTATTCCGATTCATAAGTAGCTTGACCATAAGAAGCCAAGCCTACAATTACATCACCAGCTTGAATGGTGTGGTTGGAAATAACATCCTCTCGCTTCATTCGGCAAACTACCGTTGAATCGACAATTATCGTTCGAACCAAATCACCCACATCTGCGGTTTCACCTCCGGTAGAGTGAATGCCAATGCCTTGACTTCTCAGCGTTTCTAAAAGTTCTTCTGTTCCATTGATAATGGTAGAAATAACTTCGCCAGAAATTAAATTTTTGTTGCGACCAATGGTCGAAGAAAGCAAAATATTGTCAGTAGCACCAACGCACAGTAAGTCGTCGATGTTCATAATAAGTGCATCTTGTGCAATGCCTTTCCACACAGAAATGTCACCTGTTTTTTTCCAATACATGTAAGCCAACGACGATTTTGTACCCGCTCCATCAGCGTGCATTACGATACAATAGTTTTCATCACCTGATAAATAATCAGGGACAATTTTACAAAATGCTTGGGGAAAAAGTCCCTTGTCTACGTTTTTGATGGCATTGTGAACATCTTCTTTTCCAGCGGAAACACCCCTAAGATTGTATCGAATATCTGACATTGTACTAATTTGAATTGCAAAGATAAGGAACTAAAGGCAAATGTCAATTTTTGAAAACTCGACCGCAGATTAATACCCTTTCAAATCAATTTCGTCGGAAGAAATAGGGGTCACAAATTTTTTCATTTTTTTCTGAATCACTTTGAAATGAAGTTCTTCTTCAGGAGTGATGAGTGCAATTGCTTCACCAGGATTTTCTGCTCTACCTGTTCTTCCTATTCGGTGGATGTAATCTTTTGGTGATCGTGGCAACTCATAATTGATCACAAATGGCAAAAACTGAATATCTATTCCGCGTCCAATTATATCGGTAGCCACAAGCACTTGGAAGCTTTCATTTTTAAAATTTTGAAGGGCTTTCGTGCGTGCCTGCTGACTTTTTTTGCTGTGAATGGAACTGGCGTGAATTCCATTTTTCCTTAATTTATCGGCTACATTTTCCGCTTGATAGGTAGAAGAAACAAAGACAAGTACTTGCTTCATTTCCTTTTCTTTGATAAGATAACGAAGCAATGGACCCTTTCGCTCCGGACTCACCAAAAAAGCACTTTGCGTGATGAGGTCGATGATGTTTTCCTCTTCCTCAATTTTAATGATAACAGGATCTCTTAAAACAAGCTGAGTAATTGCCTGAATATCGTCGCTTAGTGTAGCAGAAAAGAGTAGATTTTGTCGTTTTTTTGGAAGTTGACGTAGAATTTGATCCATTTCCTCCTTGAATCCAAGGTTCAGCATTTTATCGGCCTCATCCAGCACCAACATTTTCACTTCGGACAAAGAGAGTGCATTTTTTTCCACAAGTTCGATTAAGCGTCCGGGTGTAGCTACTAAAATTCGAACTCCCATCAACCCTTTCATTTGTGGATTGATAGCGACTCCTCCAAACACCGCCTTCGATTTTATTGGGGCTTCTAAATGTTGAGAAAAATTTAAAATCACCTCCTGCACTTGGTTGGCCAATTCACGCGTTGGAACAAGTATTAATGCTTCAATTGCTCGATTTCTATTTTTTTCTTGGTTTTCAAGTACTTGTAAAATGGGTAGTACAAAGCTGGCTGTTTTTCCTGATCCTGTTTTTGCAATTCCAAGTACGTCTTTGCCTTCAAATACCTTCGGAATGATTTGTTCCTGAATGGGGTAGGGAGTGGTGAATTCTAATGCTGAAAGTGTTTTTAGAAGATGTTGGGAAAGTCCTAGTTTGGAAAATGACATAGCTTGTCTCTCTTTATTTTGAACAAATTTAGAACAAGTGATTTAATAATGCTTGAATTCACTTGGGAATTTTTTTTGCCCAGATTATTTGCCTTCAAAAACTTTTGAAGAATCGGAAACCATCGATTGTATGGCCTTTATTTCTTGATCATTCAGGTATCTCCATTCCCCCACAGGTACGTCCAATGCAATATTCATGATGCGGACGCGTTTTAAAGTTACAACATTGTACCCAAGGTATTCGCACATTCTTCTAATTTGTCGATTCAACCCTTGTGTTAGCACAATAGAAAATGTTGAAGATCCCATTTTTTTCACTTTACATTTTCGCGTAACAGTATCCAGAATAGGAATTCCGTTGCTCATTTTTTGAATGAAATCATCAGTAATGAATTTGTGCACACGCACAATGTATTCTTTTTCGTGATTGTTACGTGCGCGTAAAATTTTGTTGACGATATCGCCATCATTTGTTAGAAAAATCAATCCTTCACTAGGTTTATCCAATCTTCCAATCGGAAAAATTCGCTTTGGGTGATTGATAAAATCAATGATATTGTCTTTTTCAACGCGATCGTCTGTGGTGCAAACAATACCAACGGGCTTGTTGAACGCCAAGTATATAAATTCTTCTTTTGGCGCTGAAATTAATTGTCCTTCTACATGAACTTCGTCGCCTGGAAAAATTTTAGTACCTACTTCAGGAACTTTTCCGTTGATGGTTACTTTTCCTTCTTCAATGAGTTTGTCTGCCGCTCGGCGAGAGCAAAATCCAGCTTCACTGAGGTATTTATTGATGCGTGTACCTTCGATGTTTTCCATTCGTTAATAAATTGACTTCCAATTTTTGGAGATGCTCAATGCTGTACAAAGATAGTCAAGGTATGTGAAAAAAGATCATCGTTGCTGAAGGGAGCGCTACTATTTTAATTTTGAAAAAGCTAAATTGAAATGAGTTCCTTTTGTGTGGTGGAGTTGAAAGATTTGACCGTTCAGTTGTTCGGCAAGACTATCAATTAGCGACATGCCTAAAGTGTCACTCGATTGCTCATGAATTGGTTTAATAAACCCTTTTCCATTATCCCCAATTTTTAAATTGAATTCTTCTTCATTCAATTGATCGATGTGCAGATAAATACTTCCTTTTTCAATGTTGCTAAGTCCATGTTTTATTGAATTGGTTACAATCTCATTAATCAACAATCCCAGAGGGATGGCTGTATTGATGTTAATTGCAATATCATTCACTTGTAAATCGATGGCTATTTGTTGGTTTTTCCCTTTCATGGTGTTTACCAACGAACCAATCAACGAAACCAGATAATCTTTGTAGTTGATTTGAGAAAATTCTGTCGATTGGTAAAGTAATTCGTGAACTTTCGACATTGAATTGATTCTGTTTAAACTTGCGGCAAATATTTCATTCACCGCATCATCTTGTATTGTGTAGGATTGAAGTTTGAGCAGCGAGGAAACAATTTGGAGGTTGTTTTTTACACGATGGTGAATTTCCTTCAACATCATTTCTTTCTCTAAATTGGAGCGTTGCAATACTAAATTTTCTTCTTTGATGCGGTCGGTTAGGTCGGTTGTGGAGAGGTAAACTCTGCTATAATCTTCTTCATATCCCTGAACGACTGCCCACTTCAAATGCACAAATCGCTTGTTTCCTTTGAAGGTTTTTAAAACAACATCAAATTCACAACTCATTTGATTGTTTGCAATAGCGATTATTTGTAAAATGGCATGTTCAGTGGAGTCTTCAGTTGCATTTTTACGAAAGTTTTGCAAAACATAGGCCTTCGACTCTGCTTCATTTAGGACAACTACTGCTTTATTTACATTGTTGACAATTAATTTTTCACTTATTCGAGCAATTTCTGAAGGATTTTCTTCTAAATAGCACCTAAAATCAGTAATTCCTTCTGCTTTTAGTTTATCCACTTCATTTTTAATTTGAGAGAAATCTTCATCCCAAATGGGGATTGGAGAGTCTTCAAACAGTGAAACATAATGACGAAAATTTTCTTCCATTAATTGCGCGTTGATTTTCTGCTCTGAAGTGTCAAGAATGGTGATGATCATTCCCTCTAATTGGCCGTTTTCTACAATGGGTCGCGCATTCATGGATACCCATTTTTTTGTACCGTTCTTACAAGGAATTTGGTAATTATGAGCAGCTAATTGACCTACTTTTCTGCGCTGTACTCTATGTTTGAAACTTTCAATATCCTGAGTATTTACAAAATCGAAACTCGATTTTCCGAGAATTTCATCGGCTGTGTAGCCAATAATTTCAGTAAGTTGTTGGTTGACAAAAATGACGATGTTCTGGGTGTCAATAATGCAAACACCTTCATTGATTGCTCCAATGATTGCTTCGTTTATTGCAGAAGGGGTTAAGTTTGCCAAATGTTTGTAGCTAAAATCAAGCTTAAATGTATGAAAATCAATGAATACACCAACTATTTTACTTGAAATAAATCGATTGTTAGTTCATTATTTTTATCACAACTCTTCGATTTAGATCCTTATCGGCATCATTTTTTTCTTTTGCTACGATAGGTTCTTGAAAGCTTTTACCAAGGAATTTCATTTGTTGAATTGGCACATCAAGTTTTTTAAGGTACTTGTAGACAAATTTCGCCCTTTTTTTAGATACTCGCTTAGCGTTCGGTGGATTACAGCACACATGCCCTTCTATCATTATTTTAAATGTAGGATGTTCAAGCATGTATTCTGCTAAGTTTCCCAATCTAATTTTATTGATGTGATTGATTGCCGCTTTGTTGTTTTCATAACGAATGAGCATTGGAAATGAATAGGGTAATTCATTAGAAAGCGAGTCGTTTTGACTGTGGGCAAAAAGACCTGAAATTGTAAAAAGAACAAAAAGCAGTTGTTTCATTTAATCCAAAGCTACATTAAATTGCCCGTCGATGTATAGTTTTCCATCTTTTTTTTCTAGTGAACCGGGTATAGTTAATCCTTTGATTAGACCAGTCTTACCTTTCAGCAACAGATCGGAAAGTTGATTTTCATTCAATTTTTTTCCTAAAAGTTCAAACGGAATCTTGAAACCACATTGCTTAAAATTTGAGCAACCAATGGCTGTATTACCTTTCATCAGCTTAGCATTATTGCATTTTGGACAATCTAATTTGGTAAGATCTATTTTTTCTTTTGGTCGAGGGCTTGGTTTTGTTTTTTCTTTGACTGGTGGAACAATTGGTTCAACTTGAATTTGACGGTGCGTATTGAAGATGACTTCATCGGTCATTTCGCGCACCATTTTGTAAAGTTCTTGCTTAAAAACTTCGGGTTCATACTCGCCTTTTTCGATCAGTCGAATTTTTCGCTCCCACTGGCCAGTTAACTCAGGACTTTTCAATAAATCATTTGAAATAGTATCGATGAGGTCTATACCTGTTTGTGTGGCAATAATATTTTTACGTTGTTTTTCAATGTAACGTCGCCGGAATAAAGTTTCGATGATATTAGCTCGTGTTGAGGGTCTGCCGATGCCATTGTCTTTCATTAAATCACGCATTTCCTCATTTTCTACTTGCTTACCGGCAGTTTCCATGGCACGAAGTAGAGTTGCTTCAGTGAAGGGTTTCGGCGGACTAGTTTTTCCTTTGTGGACGAATGGTTGGTGTGGACCTATTTCTCCTTGTTCAAACGAAGGAAGAATGCGATCTGTTTCGTCTGTTTTGGATGTATCTTCATCAGAATCGTCGTAAACTGCTCGCCAACCAGGCTCTAAAATTTGCTTCCCAATGGCCTTAAATTCTAAAGTACCCACTTTTCCTAAAACAGTGGTGTTACTCACTTTACATTCAGGATAAAATGCGGCGATGAATCGCTTTGCAATTAGGTCATAAATTTGTTGCTCAGTCGGTGAAATTCCACTTGGCACAACTCCAGTAGGAATGATGGCATGGTGATCAGTTACTTTTTTGTCGTCAAAGACTGATTTTAATTTCGGAATTTGCTTTTGCAGTAATGGTTCGGTAATGCGAGAATAGTACTTCATTCCTCGCATGATACCTTCTACTTTTGGATAGATATCTTCCGATAAGTACGTAGTGTCAACACGTGGATAGGTGACAATTTTTTTCTCGTACAAGCTTTGCACATTTTTCAAAGTATCATCTGCAGAAAAACCGAATTTCTTATTGGCTTCGACTTGCAATGAGGTTAAATCGAATAAGCGTGGATTCCCCTCTTTCCCTTCTTTTTGTTCGTAAGAAGTAATTTCAAATTCGCGCTGCTGCAGGTATTCGAGTCCTTTATTTGCTTTTTCTTCATTGGAAAGTCGATCAATTTGACAATTGAATTCAACCTCACGATAGATGGTTTTTAACTCCCAATACTCCGCTGAATTAAAGGCATTAATTTCTTTTTGTCGCTGCACAATCATTGCAAGCGTAGGTGTTTGCACTCTACCGATGGACAATGTTGCTTTTCCTCTGCCAAATTTTGTCGTGAACGCTCTTGTTGCATTAATTCCTAGTAACCAATCACCGATTGCTCTCGCGGATCCTGCGGCATATAAGTTATCATATTGCTTGGCATCTTTTAGCTTTTGAAATCCTTCTTTGATGGCTTCTTCGGTTAATGAAGAAATCCACAAGCGTTGAATTGGTTTTTCGCACTTTGCTTTGAGCAATACCCAACGTTGAATGAGTTCTCCTTCTTGTCCAGCATCACCGCAATTTATTACAGAATCGCAGTTGGCAACTAGATTTTCAATGCACTTAAATTGTTTTTGAATTCCTGCTTCATTCACCACTTTGATACCGAAATTTTGCGGAATGATAGGCAAATCTTCCAACTTCCAATATTTCCAGCGCTCATTGTAATCGTGCGGTTCTTTGAGCGTGCAGAGGTGCCCAAAAGTCCAACTCACCCAATAGCCATTGCCTTCCCAGTAGCCATCCTTTCGAGATCTAGCTCCTAGAATTTCAGCGATGTCTTTTGCTACAGAAGGTTTTTCGGCAATACAGAGGATCATAGTTTTTTATTTTACCACAAGGGCACAAAGGAATTTTGATGAAAGTTGTGTCTTAAAGCATTTAAGTATTAAAATTTACTGTTGGTCTTTGTGGTTAATTGAATTTCTTAATGTAATGCTTTACTTCAAACGAACATTGATGACGTTCATCTTTTTCGTGTTCTAATAACATAGCCGATTTCCAACAATTGGAATCAAACTCAGGAAAGAAAGTATCAGCCCCAAATCGCTCATTAACATGTGTTATGTACATTTCGTCAACTACATCAAGTGCCATCGCCTGACGATAAATTTCGCCACCACCGATGATAAACACAGTTCTTTCTCTTTCATTTTTATAGGCTTCAATAGCACTTTCTAGGTCATGAAAAACCTTAGCATTATCGAGTTGAAAATTCTTATTGCGCGTTAGCACCACATTTTCTCGATTAGGCAATGGGCGGAATCGCTCAGGAATAGATTCCCAATTTTTCCTACCCAAAACAACGATATGGCCGGTGGTTGTTTCTTTAAAGAATTTCATGTCAGCAGGCAAGTGCCACATCAAGTCATTGTTTTTACCAATTCCTCGATCCAGATCCATAGCAACGATTAGTATCACTTTCATAGGATCTTTTTAAACAGCGACAGCACCTTTGATGTGTGGATGCGGATCATAACCCACTAGCTCAAAATCCTCGTACGTAAAATCGAAAATGTTTTTTATTTCAGGGTTTATTTTCATGGTTGGCAACGGACGAAAATCTCTAGAAAGTTGCAGTTCAACTTGTTCTAAATGATTGCTATAAATATGGGCATCACCGAAAGTATGAACGAAATCTCCGACTTCTAAATCACAAACCTGCGCAAGCATCATGGTAAGCAAAGCGTAGGAAGCAATATTGAATGGCACACCTAAAAAAGTATCTGCTGAACGTTGGTACAATTGACAACTTAACTTGCCATCAATCACATAAAACTGAAAAAGTGAATGACAAGGGGGTAGGGCCATATTGTCTACGTCTGCCACATTCCAAGCAGAAATAATATGTCTACGTGAATCTGGATTTTTTTTGAGGTTTTCTACCAATTTCGCTATTTGGTCAATTGTTCCGCCGTTTCCATCAGGCCAACTTCTCCATTGATAACCATATACAGGGCCTAAATCACCATTTTCATCAGCCCATTCATCCCAAATAGATACATTATTTTCTTTTAAGTACGCAATATTGGAGTCGCCACGAAGAAACCAGAGTAACTCAATAATGATAGAGCGCAAGTGCACTTTTTTAGTGGTTACTACGGGAAATCCTTTTGCAAGATCAAAACGCATTTGATAGCCGAAAACGGAGATCGTTCCAGTTCCTGTTCGGTCTTCCTTTTTGGTGCCGTTGTCTAAAATATGTCGAAGAAGATCGTGATATTGTTGCATGTTTGAGTTGTTGTTTCGAGCTACGAATTTAAGAAAATTCAACCCACGAATTAGTACTTCGCACGCTAGTTTTTGAACAATTTATGAACGAACCCAGTTGTAGATATTGGAAACGCGGAAAGGACTTATGGTGTAAATCAAAAATAGAATAGTACACGCAATGCTACTATAAAAGCTAATGAGGACGTAATAGTTGGTGTACACAAATTCGATGGTGTTTTTCCCTTGTGGAATGATAATCGTCATGAAGTTTTTATTGCTTGTGTAAATGGGTGTTTTTTCGCCATTAATGCGTGCCTTCCACCCTGTATAATTTTTTTGAAACAGGGTTAGTAGCTGAATGTCTTGCGTATTCGTTTGAATGTTGAAGTAATTGGCATCGTATTTTTTAATAAATGCAGTATCCCCTTCTACGTGGTTCATTCGCGAGGTGCGAACAACGCTAAAGTCATTGTCGGATAAATAAATCTGATTTGCTTTGTACGATTTCTTTTTCTCAGCGATTTCCATGCTTGCTTCATGGCGCAATTGATCACTCAACAAAACCAAATGATTGGATTGCAAAGTTTTAAAAATGAAGGGATATTTACTCTCTAAACCATCATAATTTGTGAAGGAAAAGGAATTGTAGCCTTCAGCAGAAATTTGCTTTTGAAAAATTTGCATATTCTGCCAATACGGTTGACCCAATTGAGGTAATTTCCCCGATTCTTCAATAGTTATGTTTCTTTGAGCAGGGAATCCTTTGGGAAGACCCGCTGTTCGGTTATAGGCTTCTTTTGCAGTTACATGGCTATAATGTATGGTGTAGGGAGCGTTTAATTTAGTAGCTGTAATCATATCTATACATACCAATACTGCTAAAGCGATGAATTTGTGTTTGAAATTTTTAAGAAGAAAAGCACTTGCTGTGAACAATAGTAAAAGTCCTGTTTGCAAAATGGCTTGAAAGGCGAAATGTTGTTCAATGCCTGTTTTTTTATCATCTGTAAAAGCAGAGTTTCGTGCAAATTCGCCTAATTCCAAATACCCTCTGGAACGCAAATAAAACACGAGTACCACGAAGGCAGTAATACTTAAAAACAGTGGAATAATCCAGTGTTTAAGCTTAATGAACCGTTCTTGAATATAAAGTTTATTAAGATAATTTCCCGCTATAAGAATGAAGCTAAATAAGGCAAACAATCTAAAAACAGCTGGAAATCTAAAAACATTCATCATTGGAACATAATCAAACAATAACTTTCGAATTGGAAGGTCAGATCCAACCGCTGCAAGCAAACAAAAAATTCCGAAGTAGAACAATAGTTTCAACTCTTTGGATTTCTTAATAAAGATTCCTGCGATCATAAACAGTAACATCAAGAGTCCGAAATAGCCGTTAATCATTGAGATATCTCCGCCATAATACGTCGAAAAATTCACTGTGGAATAGGGTAAAACGAAGGACAAAAATGCCTTAAATCCAAACGGAGAGTATAGCGCGTATTCCAACGAAAAGTGATCTAGTCGAATTAAATAGGGACTTACTTGATAGATGGAAATGAGTTGACCAAGTGAGAAAAGGGCTGTCATGAATACAAAGACAATATGTCGAGCTAGTAGATCAGAGAATGCAAATCGCTGTCTGTTTTTAATGCTCTTGAACAAGAAATACAGGGCGCTAACAACGAAGAAATAAAAGAGGATAATGACATAAGCGGGATACCCACCAGTAATCATCAAAAACAAGAAAAAAGCTGCTGCAACGGCATTGTACCATTCTCTATGACGAATCATCTTGAAATAGAAATGAAGCAAAAATGGCAACCACGCTGCACCAATTACATACGGTAAATGCTGGGCATTTCCAATGAAAACTCCACAGAGCATAAACGACACTGCGGTGATAAAAGCAACTGTTTTTCTGAATCCTAAGGTTTGAGCTAGTAGGTACATTCCGCAAGCTGCAAAGAAGATATGGATCACTAATTCCAGAGCAATCGTGTAACTATTGTAGCCAAAGGTTGCTCCCAAGATCCAAACGAATGGATACCATGCTCCCGATGATGGGTCGGCATGTGCGGGATAGCCTAAATCTTGGTAAGGATTCCAATAAGGAAATTGACCATTTTGCAAGCACTCCCCAACGTGAAATCGCCAAGGATAGAAGCAATCCATCATGTCGTAGATAGGCGGAAATTCAAACAGCACTAACTCACTGAACGCCACTATGGCAATCAGTAAAAAAAGGAGATAAGGTATATGTCTGTTGTTGTTCAACATACTTTGCAGAATTCTTAAAAATAGTAAAAAGCAATTGATTTTGTGGTTTTTTTTAGCAAATTGCGCCGAAATGATTCCTTTTTTTAACTTTATGGAATGAAAGGGACTTTATTATTTCTAGCACTTATCCTTGGGTTTCAATCCTTTGCACAAAAAGTGAATGTAGAACTGAAGAAAAAATATTTTGGTACGTATGCTGGAACTATTTCTTCGTTTCAACTGGATACTGGAACTGATTTGGTAGAGGTTGGTAGCGAGCGAATTCAGATCACAATTCAACAAGATTCTGTGTTGTTTCAAATTGGAAGAAATAAACTCAAAGGTCCTTATTCTGTGCTATTCGAAGTGAAAAAATACTACGTTTTGGATTGTAAAATTCCGGGCAGATTGGCACAAGAACGTGTAGTGGTATACAAACAAGGAAAGAAAATTTCGAGAGATGGACTCTTTCCGCAGCCAAGTTCAACGCTAACAAAAGTGAAAGAATAGCCCTAAAAATAAGCAATGTACCCAAAATGAATTTTGCTATTTCGAAGTAAAATTGGATTGTTGAATTGCTTTCCAAGGGCTGTTGAGAGGGAGAAAATTCCTATGGGAGTTCCAAACGAATATCCTATTCCGAACCCAAAGGGCGCATCATTGTAATAGTTTCCGGATCGATTTTCATAAAAAGATTGATTGTAGAATGCAAAAGCATGAGAGTTTCGGTCTGTTAAAAATCTATATTCTAGCGTTGCTGTCGCAAAGGAAGTTGCAGTAAGTTCCTCTTCATTGAAACCTCGAAGTGAATTTAATCCTCCAAAACGTAGTAGTTCATTTGCATATACTGCAGGTGCGTAATAACTTGCGAACGAAGTCCCTACATGCAAAATGTTCCTTTTACCGAGATTGATAAACCAGTCCAAGTTCAGTTTTAAACTTGAAGTAATATTTCGAGGTACTTCAGCACTATCTGGAATAGTTAGCTTTCGTTGACCCACTTGACCTTCCAACTGCACTATATAACCTCTGGATGGATTTGGGAGATAATCAATTTTCTTTTTAATGAGTGCCATTCCGTAGGAAGAGGATTTTAGAGATTGTTGGTTTCCAGTTGTTTGTGTTGAAATTAAATCGGAGGTATAGAGCGCGTAAAATGCCTTGATATAACTCCCTCGACCTAGGAAATATTGAATTCCGAAATTTGTTTTTGTTTCTAAAAAAGTACTATCTCTCTTGTACAACTGAAAATTGCCATCCAGACCAAAAGGTGATTTGAAAAGAAATGGATAGGTGAGTGCTAAGTTCAAACTTTGCGTGCCAGACCGAACACTCCTCCATGCTATTTGCATTGATTCACTTCTGCGAAGTAGGTTCACCAGTTTTAAATTGAGCTCACCTGTGATACTCATTTTGTTCGTGGAGGTATTGGGCTGCAAACCGATAATTCCATTCGCAGAGCTGATAGGAATAGATTCTAAATAGAGGAAAAGCTCCACTCCCTCCTCAGTAAAAAGTAATTCATACGGTTTTATGATCTTGAGGTAATTGACCTGACGAAGATTCTCAGAGATAGAATTAAGGTCTGCCTCCTTGAATTTATTTCCACTGTGGATTCCAATTAAAGAAGAAATAGTACTTGTGCTTAAAACGCTATCACCTTTGATGTGAATTTCTTTCCATTGGTAGTATTGACCTTTATTGAGAATCAAATCTCCCTCAACATGCTGGTTTTGGTAGCTGATATTTTCAATTTTTACCTGCGCGAAAGGATAGCCACTATTGAGTGAGTTGCTCAACAATTCCTTCATCAATTTTGAAATCTGTCCTGCTTGAAATGGTATTTTCGCAATTTCTTTTTCTCGAATTCCTCCCTTTTTGATAAACTGAAGATCATCATCCTTAATGTTTAGCTGAATTTGATTTAGTTGGGGACCTTTAAAGAAATGGACTTTAATGTTTCTGTTTTGATAAGAAATTGAATCAAAGGAAGCAAGAAGATAGCCTTTGGAGACCACTTGGTTTTGAATTTTTCTCAAATAATGTATAGCAGAAATACTGTCTTTAAAACTTTCTTTTGGTTTTTTTACAATAGCATGTATTTCATCCCCAGTAAATTGAAGTGAATACCCAACTTGAGAAAAGTTAGTAAAAGATACAAAGACTCCAATAAGCAACAAAATAAAGCGCATTCAAAGCAATTAACGAATCAAATTTAGTTTTAATATAAGATTTGTTAATAAAAACTTTTTTTCAGACTGTAATTTTTTGTATTTTCGCCATTAAGATAGCAGATTCCTAGTATAACACAAAACACAACAGAATGAAGAAAATTTTGACCTTGGTACTTGTCGGAGCGGCTTTAACAGTTGCTGTATCATCTTGCAAATCGTCTAAAGGCGGACATTGCGACGCATACGGTAAATTGGATACAACTGTTCAATCAGACCTTGCTTCTAAATAAGAGGTAAGTTCTCGAAAAAAAATCAAGGTCAACGATTGTTGACCTTTTTTTTTTTTGTAAAAAAATCTAGATCATAAAAAAACCCTCACTAGTGAGGGTTAACTATTATTATATTTTTTTCTTAGTCCTTGTCAACAACTGTTGAAGTTCTGTTTAAGGTATAATTGTCAGGGAAAATTGGAACTAACACATAATTATCGGTGTTCACTTCGTAGTCACATAATGTACATTGTTCGCAATTAATGCTATAGCTCACAGTTTGTGCAGTATTGTCAATTGTTACATTTCTATTATAAGAAGCATTACAAGTTGCTTTTACTGGATTTACTAAAATTCTATATTGTGACCAATCAACATTTGTTTTTGGCCCGCCATCGAAAGAGACCTTAAAGTTGTTTGCGTAGTTGTGTGTTGGTCCGATCACATAACCATTCACTAATGCTGGTCCGTAGTAAGGCATATATCCTGATACAGGATAAACTACCGCTTCAGTAATAATTGCTCCTGAATCTGTAGTAATATTTTCAACTTTACATTTTTTACATGAACTTGAAGTGAAAACTAAAAGAACTGCTAGTGCGAGTATTTGAAAGTATGATTTTTTCATTTATATAACGGTTAACTTAATTTAATCGTTGTGAAATTAGTGAATTATGCGCAATTACAAAAATTATTTTTTTCGTAATTCAAAATTTTGACCTAAATATACTTTTCGAACTACTTCATCTTCAGCTAGATCTTCAGCAGTGCCCGACTTTAAAATTCCGCCTTCAAAGAGCAAATAGGCACGGTCTGTAATTGATAAGGTTTCTTGAACATTATGGTCTGTAATCAAAATTCCGATGTTTCTATTTCTCAATTCAGCAATAATACTTTGGATATCTTCCACTGCAATTGGATCAACACCCGCAAAAGGCTCATCTAGCAAAACAAATTTTGGATCGGTAGCAAGTGCACGAGCAATTTCAGTTCTACGTTTTTCGCCTCCAGATAATCTATTCCCAAGGTTTTTTCGAACGTGCTGAAGCGAAAATTCATCTAAGAGTTTTTCCAACTTAGCTAATCGTTCGGGCTTGCTTAAGTCTGTCATTTCAAGAATGGCCATGATATTATCCTCCACACTTAACTTTCTAAATACAGATACTTCTTGAGGTAAATAGCCAATTCCGAGCTGTGATCGCTTGTACATCGGATAATCGGTGATGTTTTGATCATCTAAAAACACTTCACCAGAATCTGGTTTAACAAGCCCCACAATCATATAGAATGAAGTTGTTTTTCCAGCTCCATTTGGACCGAGCAGCCCCACAATTTCACCTTGATTTACTTCAATGGTAACACCTTTTACAACGGCTCTTCCTTTGTAAGTTTTCTTTATTTCAGAAGTATATAATTTCACTAGACAAAGTTAAAAAAGAAAGCTGAATCGCGCACGAATTGCCAAATGGTTAATGAATTTTGAATTGGGCTCATTGTGCGTGATGCGGTACACCAAATCAACTCTGCCAATATTGAAAATGTTTTCAATCCCAATAGCTGCTTCTACATAAGGTATTTTTCCAAATTGCTTTGTGAAGGAAGGTAATTCCATTTGACTAATATTTCGTTGACTAATATGTCCGTATGCAACTCTTGCCGCCGTAACAAATCGCCATTTTAATTTTTTTACGCCAGGGATTCTATCGAAAAACGCTCCCTCCCAATGATTTTCCATAAAGCCTTCTATGTATTTGTCAGACACAAACTCGAAGTAATTCATTTTATTAAATCCTATTAATTGAAGCCAGTAAGATTCATTTCCTGTATGCACTTTTAAAAAAGGGTAGGCTGCTTTTCCAAAAACATACCCCATAGTTGCACCGTATTTTATTCTACCTAGTGGCCCAATTAATTTATTATGTTCAACATGGAGTTCGAATTTTTGATAACTATAATTTGCCCCTAAAAGTCCCTTTACTCCAAAAATTCCTTGAATTGATATAATGGGAAATTTAGAACGTAAACTAGATCGATCAAAAATTCCACCTACAAATTCTTCGTCTTTTGTCCATCGATATCTGAATGTAAATTCACTGGCAGTAATTCTGTTGATGGAGTCGAAACCTCCTTGTGCATTACTGATCACATAAGGAGTAATTCCAAGTGGTATATATTCTTTCCACTCAAAGCCACCATACAGAATTACATCTTTTTTAATGTCTTTTTCTAAATTGATACCTGCTTTTTGTACCATTGTCAATTTATCGAGTCGACCAGTACGAAGCAGGGTTCCAAATGTTGACCCAACAGCTGCGGCATTTGGTGCTGAACCAATTTGCTCGATATCGTAGTTGTAATAACCGGAGAGCATTCCCCGTTTCTTAGGAGTTATATTGTAGCGAATTGTGCCGCCATATTTAAATCGATTGTCACCAAAACCATAGGCCACCTTTCCCCCAATTTCAAGTCGATGTGAAAAATTATTAGAAGTTCTGAGCGCGAGTGCCATTCTGAATTTCTCAACAGCATTGTAACTAACAAGTGAATAGGCACTTCCAAGCTCTACTTTGCCAAGCATCCAATAGCCAGTTGTAGCAAAATAGGTCAAATTTTTTAGTGTTTTAAAGGTTCTGTTGTTTTCTAGAGAATCTACCATTTCCTCAATGCCTTCCTCTTGTTTGTTGAGTGGGATATGTCGGTGTGCAATCCAATAGTTTTCATCGCGCAATTTTGCGCTATCGAGCAGCTCAACAGTATAATCTGAACGATAAAATTTATCGGGATGACCTGAATTTATCGCAAAATATTTTCTCGAGGCATATTTTCTCGCATACACGCCCATAATTTTGCTCTCTTTGGTTATTTTTAAATCAGCAATCATTTTTTCTGATACAAGCATCCAAACTTCTGGTTGTATCATTTTAAATTCTTGCTCAAAATACAGGTCTTTTACATAGTTGATATTGACATCGGGCGAGATATTTCCACTGATTTTTCGAATCGCATAGGTAGTGTCATGAATCCACATTTCTCCTTCAAAGGTTGCGTCTCCTGTGCGTTTTGGTACAAATCGAAGTTTATAGCACCATTGATTATCAATAAATGTAGAATCGTCAAGGTAGAATTTGTAATAAGTTCGGGCGATGTCAGCCACCGGACTTATAAAAGCTCGACTTATCAAATTGATGCTATTGTCGTACACATTAATATCTAAATACATATCTCCCAATAATTGGTTGATCGTTAGATTTTCCACCCCCGTAATTTTTGTTGCTGTGATAACTTCTTTTTTCTGTTTCGGATTTTTCTTAAAGTAGAAATTAGACAAAGTCTCACTTAAAATTAAGGGCAAAAAACGATTTCCTTCCTTGGTAGAGTCCATGTAATCTAGCAACACATCTAGCTTTTTAACCAATTTTGAGTCATCAAAATCTTCCCCAAGATTATTTAAATCTGCTTGAACTTTACTGTAAACTTCATACTCATAAGCACTTAACTTTTCTTTATTGTTGATGTCTTTATGAGCGATTACTTTTTTATGAAGAATGGTAGATGGAAATTCATCAGGGGGCAGAATCACAACTTCCTCAAATTCATTTATGGTTTCACTTAGCTTGATGTTGATCTCTTGTTCTTTGTCAAGTTTCACTTTTACTGTTTGCGATTTCATACCAGCAGACATAAACTCCAATGAATCAGTAGCATAGTACGTTTGAATTCGATAGAAGCCAACAGAATCTGTTAATGTTCCAATTTTAGAGTTTTGAAATTGCACGCGAACAAATGGCATGTACTCATTCGTACTAGCATCTGTAACAGTTCCATAAACAACAGTTTGCTGCGAATTGGCACCTAAACTAACGACAAGGAATATGAGAAGCAGTATTTTTTTCATGCGATTTAGCAAGACTAAAAGTAGCAAATAATCGTCAATTTTTTATTTACTGAGTTGATCTTTTATCATATTCTTTTCAACACGAGCGGAAACAAGAATACTTATTTCATAAAGGATAATGATAGGTATTGATACAATTATTTGCGAAAGCACATCTGGAGGTGTAATTGCTGCAGACAAAATTAGTACCCCCACAATGGCATGTTTTCGATATTTTCGCAAAAAACGGGGAGTCACAATTCCTAATTTACTAAAAATGTACATCACCACAGGAAGAAGAAATAATAGACCAGTATAGAAAACGGTTGACAAAATCATGCTCATGTAGGAGCTAATTGTGAAATTGTTTTCAATTTGCTTACTGATCTGGTAGGTTCCGAAAAATTGAATTGTTAGCGGCGCAATTACGAAATACCCGAAAAGAATTCCGAAAAAGAACAGTAGACTGACATAAAAAACGATTCCCTTTGCAACAGTTTGCTCCTTTTGCTTCAAGCCTGGTTTCACAAACGACCACAATTGATAGAATATGAAGGGAAAGGCAAGAACAATTCCTCCCATTAAACTTGTCATTAGGGCATATGAAAATTGCCCTGAGACAGTCATGGACTGCATTTTAACTGGAATTTCTTCAATGCAAATTCCAAAAGTGCGGCACATTACCTTGAATGAAATAAAGTTTGGATCTTTCATGGATAGAAATAATTTTTCCATGATCCATTCCTGATAAAGAAACAAAACTGTTGCAATTGCAAGGATGGCAATTGCACATCTCACCAAGCGCCATCTGAGTTCCTCTAGATGGTCAAGAAAAGACATGTTTTTTCCCTCTGACATTCGACCGCAAAATTAATCAAACTTAAACAATAACAAGTGCTTTTAAGCGATTTGTTAAGCCTTTATCCATTAATGATTAATCAATTTTAATGATTCTTGTGCGACCAATTAATTGATCATTAAAAATTACATGAGCGATGTAAACACTATTTTCTAAATGCGACAAATCAATTGATTTTTTGTTAACCAATTTCATTATAAGTTCGCCACTTAGCGAGTGTACTTCAATAGAATAGTTCGACAACTTTTCTGGAATTTCAAAATTGAACACTGAATTTGAAGGGTTAGGGAAGCATTGAATTTGGAAGCCTTTCTCCATCATTTCTTCTACTGATAACAAAGCAGTGCAAGGAATGTATGAAATTACATCATCCCAAAAATCAGACTCTGCCGTTCGAAGTCCACAATTTGTGCCATCAGGTGTTGCTTTTAAATCCATATAACAATCTGTTGTGGCGCTATATACCGACCAATTAGCTAAAGTTCCTCCATTTGGATTGCCATTGGCAGCAAAATTTGTCCAATAATCTAAGCAAACATTTTGTGTAGAATCGTCTTGATCGGAAAACAATGCAGCTTGACCACCGATTGTATTTTCCCACGTATTAAAAATGTAAAACAATTCCATTCCATGATAAGCTCCATATGGTTGAAGCGCCGCTATAGAATGTTTTTGAGTAAAGAAATAGCGAAAAACAGGTTCATTTTGATTTTTACTTAGGCACTCCGCTGTTCTTCTGCTTGTGGCAGTAAATTGCTTGTCGGTGAGCAAACGAACATATGAATCCCTAGCTACTGCATTCGTTGATCCCGGTGGATAAAGGATGGCCGCTTGGGTTTGAAATGCTGCTGGAACTGCACCAGCTATTAAGGTTGACATCATGGCAGGGGTAACAGTTGGAGGAATTGAAAGACTCATTTCATCTTTATTTGACCCAATCATTACGGGAACATGATTATGCAATCCATTTTGAACCACATTGGCTGGATAATCAAAAAATACAACATTGTCGATGGTTGATGCCCAATTCATTCCTACAACTCCTCCACTAAGTGGTTGAGTTTGGTCTGCTACTAAATCATCGGATGAAACTGTTCTCATAAATGCGATTTTATCTACATTCGTACCAGTAGTGGTGAAATCATTTACGAACGTAACGCCGAGGTTCCTCAAAGTAAGGTAGTTGCCGATAACCGGACCACCAGATTGCATGATTGCGCGATCAAACAATCCATTAGCAAGTGGAGTTGTCAATAAATTTCCAACATTTACTGCACCTGCACTCTCTCCAAATATCGTCACGTTTTCAGGGTTTCCACCAAAGTTAGCGATGTTGTTTTTTACCCAGTTTAGTGCAAGAATTTGATCCATTGCAGCATAATTTCCGGATGTGCTATTCGCAGTTTCAGGTTCTAGACCTGGATGTACTAAAAATCCTAAAGGTCCAAGACGATATTGAATAGTAACCACCACCACGTCACCTCTTTCAGACAAATTTTCTCCTGCGTACATGGGTGTACTTCCACTTTCCACACTTGTGCTTCCTTGCTGATTTCCGCCACCATGAATAAAAACCATGACTGGTAAATTTGCTGTATTTGATGTTTGGGGAGTCCAGACATTGAGGTACAAACAGTCTTCATTTCCAACAATAGCGCTTGAGCCATCCGGCTCGAATTTTTTCTGTGGACACTCAGGTGCGAAAGCCGTTGTGTTTAAAGGAATTGTCCAATTCGTTGGATTTTCCGGAGCTTTCCATCGTAAATTTCCAACGGGAGGCTTTGCAAAGGGTATTCCTAGAAATTCCTTAATTGCGCCATTTGTAGCACCAACAACTTCTCCGAATTGTGTTGAAACAGTTTGAGATTTTAATGCTGAGAACGAAAAACAAACTGTAAGTAATAGTAGAATTTTATTCATGAGGGAATGTAATGCAATAATGACGAATTTGAGAAGAAAAAGTTGGGTTTTGAGTAAAAAAATGAATTTTCTTGCCTTTTTCGCAAAAATTTTATATAATTTTAATAGAATTAAACCATATAGAATGTTACAAAATAATTTGAAGGAAGCATTGCGAACCTATTTTGGATTCGATGCCTTCAAAGGTCAGCAAGAAAAAATCATTAATAATGTGTTGTCAGGGAATAACTCATTTGTTATTATGCCGACGGGGGGTGGAAAGTCATTGTGCTACCAACTACCTGCTTTGCTATCCAATGGAACTGCGATTGTGGTGTCACCTTTAATTGCCTTGATGAAAAATCAAGTAGATGCTATTCGTAATGTGAGTGATAATGAAGCCGTTGCTCATTTTCTTAATTCTTCGTTGAGTAAAGGTGAAATCAATCAAGTTAAAGCGGATGTTATTGCAGGAAAAACGAAGTTGCTGTATGTTGCTCCTGAATCGCTCACGAAACAAGAAAATATTGACTTTTTAACGTCCGTGCAAATTTCCTTTTTTGCGATAGATGAAGCGCATTGTATCTCCGAATGGGGCCATGATTTCAGACCAGAATATAGACGATTGAGAGAGATTTTCGAGCAAATATCGAAAGTTCCAATCATTGCCTTGACGGCAACGGCTACTCCAAAAGTTCAAAATGATATTCAGAAGAATTTGAATATGTTGGATGCTACAGTCTATAAATCCTCTTTTAACAGAGATAATCTCTATTATGAAATTCGTCCTAAGCGTGATGTCGAAAAGGAAATCATCAAGTACATTCGAACGATGGAGGGCAAAAGTGGAATCATCTATTGCTTGAGTCGTAAAAAAGTGGAGGAAATAGCAGGATTATTGGTCCTTAATGGTATCAATGCGCTGCCTTATCATGCTGGTTTAGATGCCGCTACAAGAGGGAAGCACCAAGATATGTTCCTGATGGAAGAAGCAGAAGTGATTGTTGCAACGATTGCATTTGGAATGGGAATCGATAAACCAGATGTGCGATTTGTTATTCATCACGACATTCCAAAATCTATTGAAAGCTACTACCAAGAAACCGGTAGAGCTGGTCGCGATGGTGGAGAGGGAGAATGTATTGCTTTTTACAGCTACAAGGACATTGAAAAGCTAGAGAAATTTCTTCAAGGCAAGCCCGTTGCTGAACAAGAAATTGGTCGCCAACTTTTAAGTGAAATCGTTTCCTATGCTGAAACTTCCATCTGTAGAAGAAAATTCATTTTACATTATTTTGGTGAAGTCTTTGATGAAAAAGGTTGCAATGAATATTGCGATAATTGCAAATCTCCAATGGAGCGTATTGAAGGAAAAGAGTATGTACACATGCTTTTGAAAGCAATTAAGGAAATGAATGAAATGCATAAATCAAAACATTATTGTGCATTTTTGTCAGGACACCTTACCCCAGAAATAAAGTCGTACAAACATAATTTGATGCCCGACTTTGGAAAAGGAAAGGAAAGAGATGAGCATTTTTGGAATGCGGTTGTGCGACAAGTTACCGTTGGTGGTTTGGTGTACAAAGATATTGAGACCTACGGTATTTTAAAGTTGACAGAGAATGGTGAATCATTCTTGACGTCGCCAAGTTCATTTATTTTACTTAGAGAGCATGACTATTCTGGAACAGAAGACGATGGGATACTGCTTGGAGATGGCAAAGGAGCTGCTTTTGATGAGGTATTATACGATATGTTGTTAAACCTCCGAAAATCAATTTCGAAAGAAAATGAGATTCCCCCATTTGTAATTTTTCAAGAGCCTTCATTGAAGGATATGTGTTTTCAATATCCAATCACGATTGATGAACTAACAAATGTGCAAGGCGTTGGTCAAGGAAAGGCGGCTCGCTTTGGTGAACCATTTATTGCAATGATCAAAAGACACGTAGAAGAAAATGATATAGAAAGACCACAAGATCTTGTAGTAAAATCGTTGGTGAATAAGTCAGTTTTAAAGGTGCAATTGATTCATAATATCGATCGGAAATTGCCATTGGAAGATATTGGTCGCTCACAAGGAAAATCGTTCGACGAAGTCATTGAAGAATTGGAAGGTATCGTTGCTTCAGGAACTCGAATAAATATCAACTATTACATTGACGATTTATTGGATGCCGACAATCAAGATGAGATTTACGATTATTTTAATGAAGCCGAAACAGATGATTTAATCACTGCCTACCATGAATTTGATGGTGCCTACACCGAGGAAGAAATTCGTTTGATGCGGATCAAGTTTATGAGTGAAATGGCGAATTAACAGTAGATCAGTCCTTTTTTAAAAAGGTGTACACTCTTTTCCTACCGTCAATGTCAATAAAATCAACTTTGAGGTCGGTTTTGTTGAGGGCGAATACCGTCTGTGTTTGTACATAGAATGTATCAGCAGTATAGACCGATAATTCCATGACACTTGCCTTTTCTTTGAATTTAATGGTGCCGAATTGATCTTCTATGTACAAAGAATCTGCATAGTCGAATTCAAGATGGAATGTGTAGTTAATTTGATTTTCCGAATTTGTTGTTGCTTCAAATAATCCTTCGGCTACTGGATAATGAAGAAAATTCTCATCATCATAATACTTCATTGAAATAAGTTCCCAGGAGCCATCTATCCTCTTAGCTGCTCTTTTATCTTTTGAACAGGCAATTAGTATAGCTAATATTAATGGTATGAAGAGATACTTTTTCATCAAAAAACACTTGAAGCCATTACTTGCATGCCAATAATTAATGCGTTGTCATCGATATTAAATCGTGGGTGATGTACCCCATGAATAATTCCCTTTTCCTCATTTCTTGTTCCTAACCGGAAGAAACATACGGGCACAATTTGCGAATAGAACGCGAAATCTTCTGAGGTCATGCGCATCGAGAGATCGATCACATTTTCTTTCCCTAATATCTCTTCTGCGTTAGACCGCACTTGCTGCGTGGTGGTAGGATCATTCGCTAAAAATGGATAGCCAGCGCTGATTTCCACGTCTACTTTTCCTTGCATTGATTCCACCACCAATTTTGTAGAACTTTCAATCAACCCCAGTGCTTCTTTTCTCCATGCCTCATTCATGGTTCTGAATGTTCCTTTCAATATTGCTTTTTCAGGAATGATGTTGGTAGCACCAATGGCTTCGAAATGGCCAAAAGATAAAACACATGGAATGTTTGGATCACATTTTCGTGAAACAATTTGTTGCAATTGTAGAATTAAAGTAGCACCAATCACAATTGGATCAATTGTTTTGTGAGGTGTGGCTCCATGTCCGCCTTTACCATGAATAGTAATATAAATTTCGTCGCTGGATGCCATGTAAAGTCCTTCACGAAAACCCACTTTGCCCGTTTCAATTTCTGGTGAAACATGTAAAGCATGCATTTTCTCAACTTTCGGGTTTTCCAACACACCATCTTTGATCATCAATGTTGCCCCACCTGGGTTTTTTTCTTCTCCAGGTTGAAAAATAAGTTTCACGGGTTGTGGAAGTTGTTCCCTTATTTCGTTTAGTAGTTCGGCAACTCCCAATAAAATGGCGGTGTGCACATCATGTCCGCAGGCATGCATTACACCAGGAACAAGTGACTTATAATTTACCTCATTTTCCTCTATTATTGGCAGTGCATCTAAATCGGATCTAAGTCCGATGCAAGCTTGGTCTTTTTGATGTGTAGAAGAAGATATGATCGCAGTAATTCCAGTTGTTCCAACCCCTGTGGAATGTTCAATGTTGAGTTCAGTAAGTACTTTTGAAACAAATTTCATGGTTTCAAATTCCTGAAAAGATAATTCTGGATGTTGATGCAAATGCTCACGATAGCTCTTCACTTTTGAAAAAAGCAATTCCGATTTTTCTCTTATAAAATTTACAAGATCATTTCTCATTTTGCAAGGAATTGTAACCAGAACTAATCATTGTATATGAAATGTATAGCATTAATACTCCAAAGACGATTTTAATCACTGATGGGTTGAGCTTTAGTGCTAGTTTAGAGCCGATAAAACCACCAATCACAAATGATGAAGCGATAATTAATCCGAATTTCCAGTTAACATTTCCAGCTTTCCAATAATTAACAACAGATAAGGCTACTACAGGCATCATTAAAACAAATAAACTAGTTCCAGACGCTTCGTGTTGACTTAAGCCTAATAGTAACATCAATGCTGGAACGATGATAATTCCTCCACCAACACCAACAAATCCACTTAAAACTCCAGCAGAAAGTCCGATTGAAAGTAAAATGATAATTGTTGTAGTTGACATATTCTGTTTTAACAAAGGTAATAGAAAAGGTATAACTTTTAAGTTTTTAGTATTTCACTGAACAAGTAAATTACAACCTCGAATGTCGGAATTATCAAACCTTCCCATAATGGAAAAGCCAGCTTTGTCTATTCTCCCTAGGTCTTGAGTTGCAATAAAACAGCAGGAGTAGAGGTTAGCTAAATCGATGACATTGATACCTCCAGTTTTGCCTTGAGAAACATAGTAGAATGGATCATTAACATCGCGAATAAAAATTTTCATCCAAGGTGGTTCGCTAAATTGTCCGTTATTTTTACTGTATGCTTGCGAAAGTAATTCCGTCATTCCATATTCAGAGCTTACAAAATCTACGTTTAAACCATCGCAAATCTTTTGATGCAACTCTTGCTTTGTGAGTTCTGTTCTTTTCCCTTTCATTCCACCCGTTTCAATGATCGTTGCTTGAGATAGATCCAATCCTTTTTCAGCTAAATCGAGCAAAGCATAACTAACACCAAATAGAATTAGTTTCTTATTCTCTGCTTGTGCAGTTTTGTAGCGTTTTTCTATTTCATCCGCTTGATTCAGCACAAATCCTGAAAGAGGATGGTTTGATTTTTCAATCAATGAGTTTACCATGTAAATCAAAGAGGAATTCCCCTGCTCCAAATAGCTAGGGAGCAATGCTAAAATTAGCTGATCTTCGGGATTGCCAATTTGATTGATGTACGTTGGTAGAAAAGATGCCTCGTACAATTTTAAACTAGGAACGTAGTGTTTACTTCGTTCGTTAGAAGTAGTTCCACTGCTCATAAACAGTGTGCTTTCGTTTTCAATTCCATCGATTAAAACGGTATGTGTTTTAAAAAATGAAATGGGCAGAAAGGGAATTTCCGCTAAACAGCTTGGCATGGAACGCGGAAGCGCATCAACAAATGACTTGTAAATTGGATTTACTTCGTATTGAAAATTATAAATTGCTAAAGCCAATTTTTCGAAAGAAGGAAGATCATCTTTTGCAAGTGTAAAAATAGCCGCTTGAAAAGAGCGAATTTTATCAATGATGAATTGTTCCGACCTCATTCGGATCATGTTTATGTTTGAACATTATGGCAAAAAACACAGTAATTACGGCAGCATAGATGGCAAATGATAGCCATATTTCCGACCACATTTTATTTCCTGCACTGTCAATAAAAAAACGATCAATTACCCATCCACTAATTAAGCTTCCAAGTACAGCACCAATTCCGTTGGTCATCATCATAAACAGACCTTGCGCACTCGATCTAATTTTAGATGAAACAGAAGTTTCTAGGAATAGTGATCCCGAAACATTGAAAAAGTCGAAGGCCATTCCGTAAACAATGCACGAAAGAATAATCATCCATAACCCTGGGCCAGGATCTCCGTAAGCAAACAATCCGAAGCGAAGCACCCATGCAATCATACTGAATAACATGACGTACTTGATACCAAATTTTCGCAAAAAGAAGGGGATGGCTAGAATAAATAAGGTTTCAGAAATTTGTGAAATCGACATGATTAGTGTCGAATATTTTACGACCAATGAATCTGCATATTTTGGTATATTTTCAAATTCACCTAAAAAGACATCTCCATAAGCATTTGTCAGTTGCAAAGCAGCACCCAATAGCATTGAAAAGAAGAAGAAGAGCGCAATTTTGTAGTTTCCAAACAATTTAAAAGCTTTTAAACCAGAAATTTCTAAAAATGATTTTGACTCCATGGATTTCCCATGTGGTGGACATTTAGGTAAAGTGAATGAGTAAATACCAAGGATGATGGAGGCTATTGCAGAAATGTAGAATTGCATTTCTGAAGCTTTATTGCCAGTCAGATTGGTCACCCACATCGCAGCAATAAAACCAATGGTTCCCCAAACGCGAATCGGAGGAAACGATTTTACAATGTCGTAGTGGTTTTCTTTCAATAATGTATAGCCAATTGAATTTGATAGGGCGATGGTGGGCATGTAGAAAATCATCGACAAGAACATGACCCAGAAAAACTGTGTTGGACTTTCAGTCATGGGAATGAACGCAATAGAAATCCCACTTAATATATGCAATGCACCGTACAATTTTTCCGCATTGATCCATCTGTCAGCGACAATTCCGCAGATAGTAGGCATAAAAAGTGAAGCAAATCCCATGGTAGAGAAAATAGCGCCAAATTGCGCCCCATCCCATTGTTTCGTTCCGAACCAATAGTTACCAATGGTGATGAGCCAAGCTCCCCACACAAAAAACTGAATAAAAGAGGTGATGATGAGTCGTGAGCGAATTGAAATCATATTCAGTTGGATTAGTGGTGCAAACTATAAATTTCGTTTGTTGATCTCATCGCGAATGCGTGACGCCAACTCGTAGTCTTCATTTTCAATCGCCGACATTAATTGTTCGTCGAGTTCTTCTTTCGATAAATGACTCATTTCACTTTTGTCATCTTGACCATCGAAATCATCATGTTGTCCAATTTCAAGCGGACTATCAGAATTTTCATCCAATAGAATTCCAGCACTTGATAAGATAGATTCTAAGGTGTAAATGGGACATGAAAAACGAACACCAATTGCGATGGCGTCAGACGTTCTAGCATCAATTTCTTGAATAATTCCGTCTTTTTCACACACTATTTTAGAGTAAAAGATGCCCTCGTGTAATTTGTAAATCATTATTTCCACCACGTTAATTGCAAAAGCTTTCGAAAACGTTTTGAAAAGATCATGCGTGAGTGGACGCGTGGGAGTCATTTTTTCAAGCTCAATAGCAATTGCTTGCGCTTCAAATCCTCCAATAATAATTGGTAATTGTCGATTTCCGTTAGATTCTGCCAATACCAAAGCATAAGCGCCAGATTGAGTTTGACTGTAAGATAAACCTGAGATTTCGAGTTTTATTTTTTTCATTCTCCGTACATCATTGGATTTCAAAAAATTAGGGAAGCAAATAATGCCTCCCCAAATTCTATAGTTGTTCGAATCTTAATTATTGGAAGCCTTAAATTTCTTTATCGCCTCAGTTAATTTTGGTAACACTTCAAAAGCATCTCCAATTACACCGTAATCAGCAGCTTTAAAGAACGGTGCTTCAGCATCGGTGTTAATGACAACAATTACTTTTGATCCGTTAACTCCAGCTAAATGTTGAATCGCCCCAGAAATACCTGCCGCAATGTATAAGTTTGGACGAATAGCTAAACCTGTTTGACCAACATGTTCATGATGAGGTCTCCAACCAATGTCTGCAACTGGTCTGGAACAAGCGGTTGCCGTTGAAGGATTGATTTCTGAAAGTGCCTTCGCTAAATCTTCTACAATTCCCCAGTTTTCTGGACCTTTCAATCCACGCCCTGCAGAAACCACTACTTCAGCTTCTGGAAGTGGAACATCACCTTCAGGTCGTTTAACACTCAATACTTTAATTTTTGCTTCACCTGCATTTCCGTTGAAGTCTTCTACAGCACAATCACTGCCATTTTGTTCTGGCTGAATGCTGTTTGGCAACAAAGAAATAATTTTTTTCTCCGTCGTAACTTTTACGAAACCAAATGCTTTTCCAGAGAAAACATTCACTTTAACTGATCCATCAGCAGAAGGAACATCAATTGCACCTGAAACTAAACCAGCTTTCAAACGAACAGATAAACGAGGAGCGATCGAACGAGCGAATAAATCGTGTGAAAATACAACTGTTGATGCACCTACATGTTGAACTGCGCTAGCAATTGCTTTGGTAATTTGTTGGTCGTCAAAAACAGTAATTGATCGATCTACTAATACTTTTGAAGCACCATATTGACCTAAAGTTGCTAACGTTGAGGCATCAGCTGCACCTGTTGTAATAACAGTAACATTAGCATCGAATTTTCTTCCGTAAGTAACAGCTTCAAACGCTGCTTTTCCGAGCCCTGAATTACTGTTGATATAAACTAAAACTGACATAATTTCTTTGATTTTGAATTCGATTTAGATAACTTTTGCTTCATTATGAAGCAGTGCAACTAACTCATCCATGTTGTTTGCATCAATTATTTTCACTGCTGATTTAGCATTTGGAGTCGTGTACGAGGAATACGTAGTTAAACTATCCACTGCAACAGGTGCAATCACTGTTAGTGGTTTCGTACGTGCCGCCATAATTCCGCGCATATTTGGAATTCTTTGTTCAGCCATTCCTTTAGCGCAAGAAACAACAGCTGGTGTTGAAACTTCAACGGTCTCAATTCCGCCAGCAACTTCTCTATCAACAGTTAAAGTAGATCCGTTTACATCTAATTTTGTTGCAATAGAAAGATAGGCCACATCCATTGCTTCTGCGATCATTCCACCCACCTGTGAACCATTATAATTAATGGTTTCTTTACCTGTTAACACAAGATCAAATCCATTCGACTTGGCATAATTCGCAATTTGACCTGCAGCAAAATAGGCGTCAGTTGGATCTGCATCAATTCGAACAGCATCATCTGCACCAATTGCTAATGCTTTTCTAATGACTGCTTCGTCTGCTGCTGCACCAACGGTAATGATGGTAACATTCCCACCTTGAGCTTCTTTAATTTCAAGCGCTCTAACCAATGCGTACCACTCATCATAAGGGTTTACAATATATTGTACACCATTTTCATCAAATTTTGTGTTGTTATCTGTGAACGCAATTTTTGAAGTTGTGTCTGGCGATTTACTAATACAAACAAGTATTTTCATTATTGTGATAAATTTCGTTTAAGAGACAAACTTACAAATTAAATGTTTTTAATTAGTAAGTGCTTAGGTATTTTTTGAAAAAATAATAGGCGTACATAATATTTTTTCAAAGGTACTTTTTCTTATTAGTGAAAAACCTTAAATTAGTTGAAATTTCACAAAAATAGCGAATGTGTGGTAAGCGATTTTTAATGTAAAGTTAAAGTGCAATTTGCAACTTAGCGCAATAGATTAAGATGGCCTACTTCAACAATTCGTTCGTCTGATGAATTTGTTTTAAACTCTACTTTCCAAGTAAAAATACCCTCTTGTACTATCACTTCATTGTAGGTTCCATCCCATCCTATGCTTGCATCGTGTGATTCCCAAATCAATTCTCCCCATCGATTGTAAATGTAGAACGAGTAATCATAAATATCGAATCCCGCTGTAAAAACGGGGCTAAATGTTGGGTTAAATTCATCATCATCAGGTGTGAAAGCATTAGGTATGTAGTAGATCAAATCTTCTTCTACTACGATTGTTTGGCACACTTGATCATTGCACCCAAATGCATTCATTGCATCTAAACAAATGGTATAGTTGGATGAACTTTGCGGGTAGGTGTGCATTCCTTCAAAGTCTGTGGATGTAGTTCCGTCGCCAAAATCCCACAAGTAAGAATTGGCATTGGCAGATTGATTGACAACTAAGTAATTACCCTGTTGATCATTCGAAACTGTAAAGGCAGCTGTTGCAGCTTCATGCGCACAAATATAGTTAGCAATCATCAATGCGTTTGAACACCCGTTTTCTGTAATAGTTAGCGATACATCAAAACAATCATCTGTCATGTAAGTATGTGTAGTGTTCAAGGCTGCAGTGGATTGCGTCCCATCGCCAAACGACCACAAAATTGTGGCATTTGAATTCTGTGCACTTGTATTTGAGAATGTTACTTCCAGTGGGACACAGCCTTCGAGAGGAGTTGCAGAAAATGTTGGTGTCGGTAAATCATTCACAACAATTGAAATAGATTGTGCATCGCCACAAGCTCCTGAAAGTGTATAGGTAATAGTGTGTGTTCCAATACCAGCAGTGGCAGGATTGAAAGTTCCTGTTGTTGCATTTGTAATTCCAGTTCCAGACCAAGTTCCACCTGCATTGGTTGACGTTAATTGCACAGCAGCTGCATTTACACAGAAAGGTCCTGCATTGGCAATACTTGCATTTTGAACTGCATTGACAGTAATTTGTTCGGTGTCAGAGCTTCCACAGCTTCCACCAATGGTATAGGTGATGGTGTGCGTTCCAGTGCCAGCAGTCGCAGGATTGAAAGTTCCTGTTGTTGCGTTAGTTATTCCAGTTCCAGACCAAGTTCCACCGGCTGTTGCTGCGACTAATTGCACAGCAGCTGCATTGGCGCAGAACGGTCCAGCAGGAGTAATTGTAGGATCAGACACTGCATTCACAACAATTGAAATAGATTGTGCATCGCCACAAGCTCCTGAAAGTGTATAGGTAATAGTGTGTGTTCCAATACCAGCAGTGGCAGGATTGAAAGTTCCTGTTGTTGCATTTGTAATTCCAGTTCCAGACCAAGTTCCACCTGCATTGGTTGACGTTAATTGCACAGCAGCTGCATTTACACAGAAAGGTCCTGCATTGGCAATACTTGCATTTTGAACTGCATTGACAGTAATTTGTTCGGTGTCAGAGCTTCCACAGCTTCCACCAATGGTATAGGTGATGGTGTGCGTTCCAGTGCCAGCAGTCGCAGGATTGAAAGTTCCTGTTGTTGCGTTAGTTATTCCAGTTCCAGACCAAGTTCCACCGGCTGTTGCTGCGACTAATTGCACAGCAGCTGCATTGGCGCAGAACGGTCCAGCAGGAGTAATTGTAGGA
>JAZKFZ010000004.1:343422-389499 GCA_040386155.1 Bacteroidota bacterium
CGACTAATTGCACAGCAGCTGCATTGGCGCAGAACGGTCCAGCAGGAGTAATTGTTGAATTACTGGTGCCTGCTCCAGAAACAACTACAGTTGCACTTGCTGTTCCTGGGGTACATGAGCCGGCTAAATTGACAGTGTATGTATAGGTTCCATTCGACATTGTACTTGGATCAAATGTCCCAAGATGACCCCCAGTTAATGTTGAAGGACCTGTCCATGTTCCCGTTGTACTCGGCGTACCACCTAACTGTCCAAATAAATTAACAGGACTTTGTCCCGGACAAATATTTAATGTTCCATTTGTTCCTGGACTTGGTGGATTGATAACAGAAATTCGGACGTCATCAACAAAATATCGGATAGTACCACCTGAGCCGCTTGGAGCATTTTGAATGGCAGTTGCAGCATCGGTGTAGAAATTTCCAATAATAAAATTATCTTGACCAGCCACTGTAGGTGTATAGGTAAACAATATTTGAGTCCACTGCGTTTTGTTCATGATAATTGGTCCTGTATAATTGAGTTCAGGAACCACATTGTACACACACATACTTGCAACATTAATAGGGTTGGGACCAAACTTTACACCTATATTATTTGTCCCTTTGTTCATATTGTCAGCAAGAGAAACATACATTTCCACTTCGTAAGTCACACCAACTGTGAGCGCTTGACATAATTGACCTTGAATATATTCACGATACGGCGTGCACCCACCAGAACCATAAGTAACAATATTTACATAAGAATTTCCTGTTCTTGGGGCTTGTTGTCCCGGGCTACTTGCATTTGTGGAAAATGGACTACAATAGCAACTTGTCGCTAATGACGTATGAAAAATATCTGTAGAACCACCAGTAGGAACGGTCCAATTGGCAATTGCATTGGTAAATTGTGCTTGAGTAGTATACCAAGAACACTGAAGACTTCCGGTGGTTACAGTTTCAAAACTTGGATTTAAAACTAAATTTTGAGAAAATGAGGTCAAAGAAATTGTACATCCTATGACCAACTTAAGTAGTTTATTGAGCATAGATAAAAGAATAACTTGGTAAGTTGTAAGTTGAAACAAGCGTCGATACTTGTTGTTTTACTTGCTCTGTGTTTTCCCAATTGCCAAAGAGATCCACAATGATTTGCGAATCAATTTTGCTAACGGTAATGAGTCGTTCTCCATCCATTATCGTATTTCCTAGCATGGAGATGATTGCTAACCGAAGTTGATTAATAGTGTTGGAGTTTTGAATGAACACATTGATATTCAGCCAATTGTTTTCAAAAAGAAGTGATGAGTTAATTAATTCATTGTTACTATACTCTTGCATGAAGGAAGAAGTATTGTCCACATTTTTAAATAACCATTGCCCTTGTCGTGCACCATTTGGGTCTACAATATTAGTTAGTGGATCACCATTGCTGTTTGTGGTAGTTGGAACAAATGCAACTTCCGGGAAATTTTGACCAAAGCAAAATAATCCGCTGATTAGCAATGTGATGGTAAGTATTATTTTCATGGTAAGCAAAAATAGAACTTATCCGACAATTAGTCAAATATATTTTCCCGTTCCTATTCAATTCAATTTCTACTAATTGATGCTTCAGAACGCTTTTTAATCGTTCAATTTTAAATCTAGCCTTTCATTCCTAAAAGTTTTGACTAAAATTTTTACCTTTGACAACTTTTTAGAAATTTTTTAAGCGAAGAATAAATGAAAACGGTTCAATTCAGAGAAGCATTAAGAGAAGCAATGAATGAAGAAATGCGCAGAGACGAAAGCGTATTTTTAATGGGGGAAGAAGTTGCTGAATACAATGGTGCCTATAAAGTGTCTCAAGGGATGCTGGAAGAGTTTGGGCCAAAGCGAGTAATCGACACCCCGATTGCTGAATTAGGATTCGCAGGTATTGCTGTTGGTGCATCAATGAATGGCTTACGTCCTATTGTTGAATTCATGACATGGAATTTTGCAATTTTGGCAGCTGATCAAATCATTAATAGTGCTGCTAAGATGTTGCAAATGTCGGGTGGACAATATTCTTGTCCCATTGTTTTTCGTGGTGGAAATGGAACGGCTGGACAATTAGGTGCAACACACTCGCAAAGTTTTGAAGCATTCTACGCGCATGTTCCAGGACTTAAAGTAATCACTCCATCCAATCCGTATGATGCGAAAGGTTTATTAAAAGCAGCAATCAGAGATAATGATCCAGTGGTATTTTTGGAATCAGAAAAAATGTACGGTGATAAAGGTGAAATTCCAGAAGGGGAATATATTATTCCAATTGGAGTCGCTGATGTGAAAAGAAAGGGAACGGATGTCACTATTGTTTCTTTTGGTAAAATCATGAAAGTTGCATTTGAAGCAGCTGAAGAGTTGGCAAAGGAAGGAATTGAAGTTGAAATCATCGACTTAAGAACAATTCGTCCTATAGATTACGGTTGCGTTGTTGATTCAGTTAAGAAAACAAACCGCTGTGTAGTTTTAGAAGAATCTTGGCCCTTGGCTTCGATCTCTTCGGAGATTGCTTATCACTTGCAGCGTTATGCTTTCGATTACTTAGATGCACCAGTTCAGCGTGTAACACAAACTGACACGCCATTTGCATTTTCACCCACCTTGATTGAAGAGGCTTTACCTAATGTCGAAAGACTTATTAAAGCTGTGAAAGCAACACTTTATAGATAAATATATTTAGTATCAAATTTAAAAAGGAGCACTGATTCAGCGCTCCTTTTTTGATTTTGAAGCTTTTTCTATAAGCACCTCAAATTTAATAAACTTAAACGGACATCGGAACTTCCATAAGAAGTACACGACTTTCGGACACAGATTTCAAGTTGATTTTTTCTACATCCCAAATTCCAAAACCATCTCGTTTTTCCAATTGTTGACCTTCCACTTCCACAGCTCCTTCCAATACAAAAAGATAAACTCCTGTTCCTTTTCCTTTCAACTCATAACTTGTTTCGATCTCATTTTCAAAAGTGCCTAAATGAAACCATGCATCTTGATGAATCCAAACTCCCTGATCATCCGCGCTTGGTGAGAGCACTTGGTAAAAGTCATTCTTCTTTTCTAAATCGGTAATTGAAATTTGGTCGTAACGAGGCGTTACATCTCTTTTATTCGGAAACAACCAAATCTGCAAAAACTTCACTTCTTTGTCTTTGTTCTTGTTGTATTCGCTGTGTTGAATTCCAGTTCCAGCACTCATTACCTGAATATCTCCTTGCTTAATAACGGTGGTGTTGCCCATGCTATCTTTATGCTCAAGGTCACCTTCCAATGGAATGGAAATAATCTCCATGTTATCATGCGGGTGGGTGCCAAAGCCCATTCCCTGAGCTACTGTGTCGTCGTTCAAAACACGAAGCACGCCAAAGTGCATACGTTCAGCATTGTAATAGTTAGCAAAACTAAATGTATGTTGAGAATTTAGCCATCCATGATTAGCATTTCCTCTTGTGTTGGCTTTGTGCAAAATGGTATTCATTGTCTTTTCCTCCTTATTTGGTATATGATTATGACCTATTATTTCGAGTGCTTTTAGTTCATCAATTTCATTTTTAAAAACACCTGCCAGGGCCGCTGAACTAACAAATACTCCAGTTCCGAGCAATCCTTTCTTCAAAAATTGTTTTCGATCCATAATTAATTAATTTGATAACACAAATTTAGAGCGTTTAATAGTAATGTAGATTGATGTATGTTAAGAAAGTTGCTTATTGAATTTTAAAAGAACAAATAATGTACAAGTGGCTATTTTGTAAAATAATGTACATTGATTTATAAGGGATTTCTAAAATTAAAAAAACCACTTTCATTCTTTCCACAGTCAATTGTGAAAAAGTTGCAATTATTTTAGATAAGTCCTTGTTTATTAAATTTAAGTACATATCTTTGCACCCCCAAAAGTGTGTTTGGGCGAATTATTTATTTACCAAAATTAAGAGTATTTTATGCCAACTATTCAACAGTTAGTTCGCAAAGGAAGAACAGCGGTAGTCAAGAAAAGTAAGTCTGCTGCACTTGATTCGTGTCCACAGCGTAAAGGTGTGTGTGTGCGTGTTTACACCACCACTCCAAAAAAACCAAACTCGGCAATGCGTAAGGTTGCAAGGGTTCGTTTAACAAACGGAAAAGAAGTTAATGCTTACATCGGCGGTGAAGGTCACAACCTTCAAGAGCACTCCTTAGTGCTTGTGCGCGGTGGTAGAGTAAAAGATTTACCAGGGGTTCGTTACCACATTGTTCGTGGAGCGGAAGATACTGCTGGTGTAGAAGGAAGAAAACAACGTCGTTCTAAGTACGGAACAAAACGACCAAAACAAAAATAATAGTTAATACTTTAAAGAAATGAGAAGAAGAAAAGCAAAAAAGATTGCGATCCTTCCGGATCCAAAGTTTAACGAGGTCGTGGTAACGAAATTCGTAAATAACTTAATGTACGACGGAAAGAAAAGTTTGGCATTCAAAATTTTCTATGATGCTATCGAAATTATAGATAAGAAATTAGAAGATCAAGAAGCATTAGATGTGTGGAAAAAAGCATTGGAAAATGTGACTCCAGCGGTAGAGGTTCGTTCTCGTCGTGTTGGTGGTGCAACTTTCCAAATTCCTACTCCTGTGCGTGAAGAGCGTAAGTCATCGTTAGCTATGAAATGGTTAATCGGTTATTCTCGTAAGCGCAACGAAAAAACAATGGCGGGGAAATTAGCTGCCGAAATTATTGCTGCTTCTAAAGAAGAAGGTGCTGCTTTCAAAAAGAAAGAAGATACAATGCGTATGGCAGAAGCAAACAAAGCATTCTCACATTTTAGATTCTAATAAATCATGGCAAGAGATCTTAAACTAACAAGAAATATTGGAATCGCTGCTCATATTGATGCAGGAAAAACTACCACAACTGAGCGTATCTTGTATTACTCAGGTGTGAACCACAAAATTGGTGAAGTACACGACGGAGGTGCTACAATGGACTGGATGGAGCAAGAGCAAGAGCGTGGTATTACCATTACTTCTGCTGCTACAACAGTAAATTGGAACTACAGAGGTCAACAATACCATATTAACATTATTGATACTCCAGGACACGTTGACTTTACAGTTGAGGTAAATCGTTCTTTGCGTGTATTGGATGGTTTGGTGTTTTTGTTTTCAGCAGTGGATGGTGTTGAGCCTCAATCTGAAACAAACTGGCGCTTAGCAAACAACTACAACGTACCAAGAATTGGTTTTGTTAATAAAATGGACCGTCAAGGTGCAGATTTTTTAGCAGTTTGTGCACAAGTTAAAAAAATGTTAGGAAGTCACGCTTTACCTTTACAGATCAACATCGGTGATGAAGATAATTTTAAAGGGGTAGTTGACTTAATTAACTTTAAAGGAATCGTTTGGAATGAAGCTGATCAAGGAATGACATTCCAAGAAGTGGAAATTCCAGCAGATATTATTGACGATGCAAGACGATTACGTTCAGAATTGCTTGAGGCAGTTGCTGAATTCGATGAGTCTTTGATGGAGAAATTTTTCGAAGATGAAAACTCTCTAACTGAAGCTGAAATTTTGAAAGCGTTGCGTCAAGCTACTATTTCTGGTAAGGTTGTTCCAATGATGTGTGGTTCTTCTTTCAAAAACAAAGGAGTGCAAGCAATGTTGGACATGGTTATGGAAATTCTTCCTTCACCTTTAGATATTGAAGGTATTACTGGTATTAATCCTAAAACGGAAGAGGAAGTAACGCGTAAGCCATCTTTTGATGAGCCGTTCGCAGGTTTGGCATTTAAAATTGCTACCGATCCTTACGTTGGTCGTTTGTGTTTTACAAGAGCTTATTCAGGTGTTTTGCCTGCAGGTTCTTACGTATTGAACACTCGTACAGGTGATAAAGAACGTATTTCTCGTATTTTCCAAATGCACGCTAACAAACAGAACCAAATTAATGAATTAGGAGCTGGAGATATTGGTGCATTGGTAGGATTTAAAGACATCAAAACGGGTGATACTTTGTGTGCTGAAAATGCTCCTATTATATTAGAATCAATGAATTTCCCAGATCCAGTTATTGGTATCGCTATTGAGCCTAAAACTCAAGCTGACCAAGACAGATTGGGTGTTGGTTTGAATAAATTAGCAGAAGAGGATCCAACGTTCCGCGTAAATACTGACGAAGAAACTGGACAAACAATTATCTCTGGAATGGGTGAGCTTCACTTAGAGATTATTGTTGACCGTTTGAGAAGAGAATTTAAGGTTGAAGTGAACCAAGGAGCTCCTCAAGTTTCTTACCGTGAGAATATTACCCAGCTTGTTGATCACAGAGAAGTGTTCAAGAAACAATCTGGTGGTCGTGGTAAATTTGCGGACATTGTTGTTAAACTTTCTCCTCAATCAGATCCAGAAAAAACAGGTTTAGAATTCATCAACTCGATTAAAGGTGGTAATATTCCTCGTGAATTTATTCCGTCTGTAGAGAAAGGATTCAAAGACTCAATGAAAAATGGTGTGATGGCTGGATTCCCAGTTGACGCAATGAAAGTAGAATTACTTGATGGTTCATTCCACGCGGTCGATTCAGATTCATTATCGTTCGAATTATGTGCGAGAATGGCTTACCGTGACGCAATGAAGAAAGCGAAACCTGTTTTATTGGAGCCGATTATGAAAATGGAAGTTGTTACTCCCGAAGAAAACATGGGTGATATCGTTGGTGACTTGAACCGTCGTCGTGGTGTTATTCGTGGAATGGATGATAGAGCAGGTTCTAAAGTGGTGAAAGCAGATGTTCCACTTTCGGAAATGTTCGGTTACGTAACTCAATTACGTACTTTATCTTCTGGTCGTGCTAGTTCATCAATGGAGTTTTCGCATTATGCAGAAGCACCTAAGAATGTAGCAGACGATGTAGTATCTAAATTAAACGGTAAAGTTTCAGCTTAATAATAATATCATGAGCCAAAAAATTAGAATTAAATTAAAGTCATACGATCATAACTTGGTTGATAAATCAGCTGAGAAAATCGTTAAAACTGTTAAAGCAACGGGTGCAGTAGTAAATGGCCCAATTCCATTACCAACACACAAAAGAATTTACACAGTTTTGCGTTCACCACACGTTAACAAAAAAGCACGTGAGCAGTTCGAACTTTCTTCTTATAAAAGATTGCTAGACATTTATAGCTCATCTGCAAAAACGGTTGATGCATTGATGCGTTTGGAGTTGCCAAGCGGAGTTGATGTTGAGATCAAAGTGTAATTGAACAAGTTAATTAGTAATTAGTAACAAACAAATAAAGTATGCCGGGAATTATTGGTAAAAAAATCGGGATGACTAGTATCTACAGTGCCGAGGGCAAGGCAACGCCATGCACAGTGATAGAAGCTGGTCCTTGCGTAGTAACGCAAGTAAAAACCACAGATCGTGACGGTTACAATGCCGTTCAGCTTGGTTTCGGTGAGCGTAAGGAGAAAAATACTCCAAACGCATTGAAAGGTCACTTTAAGAAAGCGAACACGACTCCAAAGTCGAAGTTGGTAGAATTTAAGGGATTTGACGCATTAAATATTGGCGATGCAGTCGATGTAACAATTTTTGAAGAAGGGGAATTCGTAAGTGTTGCCGGAACTTCAAAAGGTAAAGGTTTCCAAGGGGTTGTAAAACGTCACAACTTTGCTGGTGTTGGTCAAGCAACGCATGGTCAGCACAATCGTTTACGTGCACCGGGATCAATTGGAGCTTGTTCGACACCTGCTCGTGTATTCAAAGGAATGCGCATGGGTGGTCAAATGGGTAACAAAAGAGCCTTAACGGAAAACTTAGAAGTATTAAGAATACTTGTAGACAGAAATATCATTTTAGTGAAAGGATCAGTTCCTGGATCTAAAGGTTCAACCGTAACAATTTTGAAATAATGGAAGTAAAAGTATTAGACGCAAAAGGAAAAGCGACTTCTAAGAAAGTTACGCTTTCAGCAGAAGTGTTTGGGATTGAACCAAATGATCACGCAATCTACTTAGATGTGAAACAACACTTGGCAAATCGTCGTCAAGGAACTCACAAATCGAAAGAAAGAGCAGAAATTTCTGGTTCTACTAAGAAGATTAAAAAACAAAAAGGTACAGGTGGAGCTCGTGCAGGTAGTATCAAGTCTGGTACACGTGTAGGGGGTGGTCGTATTTTTGGCCCACGTCCACGTAACTATCACTTCAAATTAAACGTGAAGCTGAAAAGATTAGCTAGAAAATCTGCATTTGCATACAAAGCTAAAAATGATGCTATCGTAGTTTTAGAAGATTTGAAATTCGACGTTGCCAAAACGAAAGAATTTATAGCAGTTTTAGATGCATTGAATTTAACTAACGAGAAAGTACTAGTGATTTTAGGTGAACACAATGAAAATGTTTACTTATCATCTCGTAACCTTTCGAGAGTGAAAGTCGTATTTGCTGACTCTGTTAACACTTATGATGTATTGAATGCGAAAAAATTAGTATTAGCGGAAAGTTCACTTCCAATAATTGAAAAGATTCTAAATTAATTGATGATGAGAACAATTATCAAAAAACCGATCGTTACAGAAAAAGCAAGTGGTGCAGCTGAAAAGTTTAACCGTTTTACCTTTGCTGTTGAGAAATCGGCAAATAAGATTGAAATTAAAAATGCTGTCGAGAAAATGTACGGAGTCCATGTCACTGACATTCGTACATTGAATTATGGCGGCGGAAAATCCTCTGTTAAGTATACTAACAAAGGTATCGTTGAGCAACGTAGTAAACAATGGAAAAAAGCTGTTGTTACTGTTGCAGTAGGAGAGACGATTGAGTTATTTAATAATTTTTAAGCATTAAACAAAAATGGGTCTTAAAAAATTCAAGCCTATAACTCCAGGCCAGAGACACAAGATCGTTAGTGATTATTCTGAAATCACAACTAACAAGCCCGAAAAGAGCTTAGTTGCGAAAATGAATAAATCCGGCGGTCGTAACAATGATGGTCGTATGACGATGCGCTACATGGGTGGTGGTCACAAACAGTCATACCGTATCATCGACTTCAAAAGAGACAAGCAGGATGTACCTGCCACTGTTAAATCTATTGAGTACGATCCAAATCGTACAGCTAACATCGCTCTACTTTATTACGTAGATGGAGAAAAACGATACATTATCGCTCCAAACGGATTGAAAGTAGGAGACACGGTTTCTGCTGGTAAAACTGCAGCTCCCAATGTTGGAAACGCAATGTATTTAAGTGATGTTCCTCTAGGTACCGTAATTCATAACATCGAATTGAAGCCTGGTAAAGGTGGTGCTATCGCAAGAGGAGCTGGAACATACGCTCAATTGAATGCGCGTGATGGACGTTATGCTATTGTAAAACTTCCTTCAGGTGAAACTAGAATGATTCTTACGACATGTATGGCAACAATTGGATCAGTATCTAATGCTGAACACAATTTGCAAGTGTCGGGTAAAGCGGGTCGCTCACGTTGGTTGGGTCGTCGTCCACGTGTTCGTGGTGTAGTGATGAACCCAGTCGATCACCCAATGGGTGGAGGTGAGGGTCGTAACTCCGGAGGTCACCCTCGTTCTCGTAACGGTATGCCAGCTAAAGGCTACAAGACGCGTTCGAAAAAGAAATATTCAAATAAGTTCATCATCGAAAGAAGAAAAAAATAAGTAGTATATGAGTCGTTCATTAAAGAAACCGCCTTTCGTACATTATAAGTTGATGAAACGCGTAGACGATGCACAAGCATCAAGCAGTAAAGCAGTGATCAAAACTTGGTCTAGAGCTTCAACGATTACTCCGGATTTTGTCGGATTGACATTTGCGGTGCATAATGGTAATAAATTCATCCCTGTGTTTGCAACAGAAAACATGGTAGGTCACAAATTAGGAGAATTTGCTCCTACTCGTATCTTCCGTGGTCATGCTGGAAACAAAAAGGATAAAAAGAGATAAGAGATGGGTGCTAGAAAAAAGTTAAGAGCAGAAGCTTTAAAAGAAGCGAAATCAAATGTTGCAATTGCACGTTTGAATGATTCTGGTATTGCTCCAAGAAAAATGAGATTAGTTGCTGACCTTGTAAGAGGAGTCGAAGTAAATAAAGCATTGAATATATTGCAACACAATGCGAAAGATGCTTCTACAAGTCTTGCAAAATTGTTACGTTCTGCAATAGCGAACTGGGAACAAAAGAATCAAGATAAAAGCATTGAAGAGCAAACACTTGTTGTGAAAACAATTGAAGTGGGTGGAGGAACAATGTTGAAGAGAATTCAAGCAGCTCCTCAAGGAAGAGCACACCGTATTAGAAAACGATCAAATCACGTGACCATCATTGTGGATGGTGATAAATAATCTAAAGAGAAATGGGACAAAAAACAAATCCAATTGGAAATAGATTAGGCTTCATCCACGGATGGGAGTCTAACTGGTATGGTGGTGATAACTATAAGGATAAGATCATCGAAGACGATCAAATTCGTAAGTATTTGTATGCACGTTTAGCAAAAGCAAGTATCGCGAAAGTTATCATCGAAAGAACATTGAAGCTTGTTACTGTTACAATTAATACTGCTCGTCCGGGTGTTATTATTGGTAAGGGTGGACAAGAAGTAGATAAATTGAAAGAAGAGTTAAAAAAATTGACGAAGAAAGAGATTCAAATCAACATTTTCGAGGTTAAACGTCCTGAATTGGATGCTCGTTTAGTGGCAGATGGAATCGCTCGTCAGTTGGAAGCTCGTATTTCTTTCAGAAGAGCAATTAAAATGGCTATCGCTAGTACAATGCGCATGGGAGCTGAAGGAATCAAAGTTAAGATTTCTGGACGTTTGAATGGAGCAGAGATGGCCCGCTCAGAGATGTACAAAGATGGACGTACTCCGTTACATACGTTCAGAGCTGACATCGATTACGCTACGTCAGAAGCACACACTACTTACGGTCGCCTTGGTATCAAGGTATGGATCTGTAAAGGTGAAGTTTATGGAAAGCGCGATCTTTCTCCAAATGTTGGGATGGCAGCATCAGCAGGTAAGCCAGGTGCGCCGAATGCTGGAGCAAGAAAACCAATGGGAGGTAAAAGAAAGAAAAAGTAATTTAAAGTAAAAAAGACTTAAAGATGTTACAGCCAAAAAGAACCAAATTTAGGAGAGTACAGAAAGGTCGTAATAGAGGCTTGGCTCACAGAGGCAGCACTATTTCATTCGGATCTTTCGGTCTAAAATCTTTGGAGCCAGGATGGATCACATCACGCCAAATCGAAGCATCACGTATCGCCGTTACTCGTTACATGAAGCGTGAAGGTAAAGTGTGGATCCGAATCTTCCCAGACAAACCAGTTACGTCAAAACCAGCTGAAGTACGTATGGGTAAAGGTAAAGGTGCCCCAAGTCACTGGGTAGCAGTTATCAAACCAGGAACTATCATGTTCGAAGCAGACGGAGTACCGTATGAAATCGCACAAGAAGCAATGCGTTTGGCAGCTCAGAAATTACCCGTGAAATGTAAATTCATAGTTAGAAACGACTATGTTATACCAGAGAAATAGTAATATATGAAGCAGCAAGAAATCACAACACTTTCAGTAGCTGATTTGAAAAGTAAAATCGAGAGTTTCACAGAGCAGTTGGTAAGAATGAAATTGAACCACAAAGTAGCTCCTATTGAAAATCCGATTCAAATTCGTGACATCAGAAGAACAGTTGCAAAATTGAATACTGAATTAGCAAAACGTGAAACACAAGCCTAAGGGTTTGTTAACAATCCAAGTAAGATGGAAATGGAAAAGCGTAATTTAAGAAAAGAACGTATCGGCGTCGTAACTAGCAATAAAATGCAAAAATCGATCGTCGTTTCTGTAGAGCGTAAAGTAAAACACGCGAAATACGGAAAATTCGTAAAAATGACAACAAGATTTGTTGCTCATGATGAAAACCAAGATTGCAACATCGGTGATACCGTGCGCATCATGGAGACAAGACCTTTGAGTAAATCAAAGAATTGGAGATTAGTAGAAATTATCGAACGAGCTAAATAATTCGTAATGATACAAGTAGAATCAAGACTTACAGTAGCAGATAACTCAGGAGCAAAAGAGGTGTTATGTATCCGCGTATTAGGTGGAACAAGACGTCGCTATGCATCCGTTGGAGATAAAATCGTAGTTTCTGTTAAGAATGCAATGCCCTCTGGAGCCGTGAAGAAGGGAACGGTTGCCAAGGCAGTAGTAGTAAGAACCAGAAAAGAAGTACGTCGTGCTGATGGTTCGTACATTCGCTTCGATGATAACGCATGCGTTATCTTGAATCAAGCGGGTGAAATGAGAGGTACTCGTATTTTTGGGCCTGTCGCGCGTGAGTTACGTGAGAATAACTACATGAAGGTTGTTTCATTAGCTCCCGAAGTACTTTAAAATAGAATTTTAGTTATGCAACAGAAATTACACATTAAAGTAGGAGATACTGTTAAAGTACTTAACGGTGACTCTAAAGATCAGGAAGGAAAAGTTATCCTGATCGACAGAAAAAAAACGCGTGCTATCGTAGAAGGTGTTAACATGGTAAAAAAACATGCTAAACCTTCTGCAGCAGACCCTCAAGGTGGGATCGTGGAAAAAGAAGCAGGAATCCATATCTCAAACCTTATGTTAGTTTTCAAAGGCCAAGCAACGCGCGTTGGTCGTAAAGAAGACGCAAATGGAAAGATTGTTCGTTATTCTAAAAAGTCTGGGGAGGAGATTAAATAATGGGATATAAACCAAGACTTAAAGACCAGTACAATGCTGAAATTAAAGCTGCATTGACTGAGAAATTTGGATACAAAACTCAAATGAGTGTTCCAAAACTTCAAAAAATCGTATTGAGCCAAGGAATGGGTGATGCTGTTGCCGACAAGAAATTGATCGAAAGCGCAGTAGCAGATCTTTCAAGAATTGCGGGTCAAAAAGCAATTACAACAATATCTAAAAAAGATATCTCGAATTTCAAACTTCGTAAAGGAATGCCAATTGGTACTAAAGTTACTCTTCGTGGTGACCGTATGTACGAATTCTTGGATCGTTTGATCTCTGTTTCTTTACCAAGAACTCGAGACTTCCGTGGTATTGATCCAAGTGGATTTGATGGACGTGGTAATTTCAACTTAGGAATTAAAGAACACATCATCTTCCCTGAAATTGATATCGATAAAGTGAATCGTATTTTGGGTATGGATATTACGTTTGTAACCTCCGCAAATACTGATGATGAAGGTAGAGAATTGTTAAACGCATTTGGATTCCCATTCATTAAAAAATAAGAAGAAATGGCAAAAGAATCAATGAAAGCGCGTGAGCGCAAAAGAGAAAGAATGACTGCTCGCTACGCTAACAAACGCGCTGAGTTGACTAAGATTTTAAAGTCAACAAGCGAGGCTGAAGACGTACAAGCAGCAAAGTGGGACGCAATGATGGCTATTCAGAAGCTTCCTGCTAACTCTTCGAAAGTCCGCGTACATAATCGTTGTGGATTGACAGGTAGACCAAGAGGATACATGAGACAATTCGGTATTTCACGTGTAACATTCCGTGAGATGGCATTGTCTGGTAAAATCCCAGGAGTTAAAAAAGCAAGTTGGTAATTAATTTATCAAAGAATATAGAAAAACACAGATTATTTTAGTCTGTGTTTTTTGTTTTTTAGCTACCTGGTATTGGATTTTTGTGGCGGAAAATCCTTAATAAAGCAAGTGTTAAAACATTTATACACATTTTTTTGTGAAAAAATTGATTTTTTTATTCTTCACATTGATAAATAAAATAAAAATCATATATTTGCACCCCCCAAAGTATTATTAACTGATTAAAGGTTCGGTGTTGTGGGAAACATTGAAAACCATAATCGCAAATTGTCAAAGATGACAACAGATCCAATAGCAGATTTTCTGACACGTATTCGTAATGCGAGTGCGGCGGGTCATAAAATCGTAGAAATCCCAGGTTCAAACGTGAAAAGAGCAATGGCTCAAATTTTATTTGACCAAGGGTATGTCGCAAATTATAAATTTGAAGATGATGACAAGCAAGGAATTATTAAGATTGCATTGAAGTACAATGCATCTACTAAAATTCCTGCAATTACCAAATTAGAGAGAGCATCTCGTCCAGGACTACGAAAGTACAGTGGGTCGGGTGATCTACCTCGTGTTTTGAACGGTTTGGGAATTGCAATTGTTTCTACTTCAAAAGGTGTAATTACCGATAAAGAAGCAAGAAAGCAAAACGTAGGTGGAGAAGTTCTTTGCTACGTGTATTAATTTATTTAAGAATTGAGAAATGTCAAGGATAGGTAAATCCCCATTAAACATCCCGAGTGGAGTAGAAGTTAAAGTGAACGGTACAACAGTTACCGTTAAAGGTCCTAAAGGAGAATTGAGTCAAGAAATTGATACTTGTGTTCAGTTGTCTATTGAAGACGGAGTCATCACTTTTAGCCGCGAATCAGATGCACCTGATCATCGTTCAAAACATGGTTTATACCGTGCTTTGTTAAACAATATGGTTACAGGAGTTTCGACAGGGTATAAAAAGGAATTAGAAGTAGTTGGAGTAGGTTACCGTGCTAATGCAGCAGGGCAACAGTTAGAGTTGTCTTTAGGATACTCTCACCCAATTGTTTTTGAAATTCCTAACGAAATTAAGGTATCTGCAATTACCGAAAAAGGAAAAGCTCCCGTTGTGTCTTTAGAGTCACACGATAAGCAACTTTTAGGCCAGGTCGCTGCCAAAATTCGTTCCCTTCGTAAACCTGAACCTTACAAAGGAAAAGGTGTCAAGTTTGTAGGCGAAGTGATCAGAAGAAAAGCTGGAAAATCTGCAGGTAAAAAATAATTTTAAGAGATATGGCATTTAGTAAAATCAATAGAAGAGCAAAAATCAAAAGAAGAATCAGAAAGAAAGTTTCTGGAACTTCTAAAATTCCTCGTCTAACAGTGTTCCGTAGTAACAAACAAATCTACGCGCAATTAATTGACGACGTTAGTGGTTTAACATTAGCATCATCTTCATCTTTCAAAAACAAGGCTGCTGAGAAAGTAACGAAAGTTGCTCAAGCAGGAATTGTTGGAAAGGAAGTGGCTGAGAAAGCAACTAAAGCAGGAATTGAAAAAGTAGTATTCGACCGAAATGGGTACCTATACCACGGAAGAATTAAACAATTAGCCGATTCTGCAAGAGAAGGCGGTTTAAAATTTTAAAGCATGGCAGCACAAGTATTAAATAGAGTGAAATCTGCAGATATTGAGTTGAAAGACAAACTCGTTTCTGTAAATCGTGTAACCAAGGTGACAAAAGGTGGTAGAACATTTAGTTTTTCTGCAATTGTTGTTGTTGGTGACGAGAACGGTATCGTCGGTCATGGTCTTGGTAAAGCGAAAGAAGTAACTGAAGCTATTACTAAAGGAATTGACGACGCTAAGAAAAATCTTATTAAAGTTCCTATTTTGAAAGGAACAGTTCCCCACCTTCAAAAAGGTAAATTTGGTGGAGCTGAAGTATTATTGAAACCAGCTTCTAATGGTACTGGTGTTATCGCCGGTGGTGCGATGCGCGCAGTATTGGAAAGTGTTGGAATTCATAATGTCCTTGCAAAATCTCAAGGTTCTTCGAACCCTCATAACGTTGTTAAGGCAACAATTGATGCGCTTTCAAAAATGCGTGATGCAAACGCGATCGCTCGTCAACGAGGAATTTCTTTGGATAAAGTGTTTAACGGTTAAAAGACGAAAAAATGGCTACAATTAAAATTAAACAAGTTAAGAGCGCTATAAAACGTCCAGCTGATCAAAAAGCTACTGTGAAAGCGCTAGGATTCAGAAAATTGAATCAGGTTATTGAAAAAGAGGCAACACCCCAAATACTAGGAATGGTAAGAAAGGTACAGCATCTACTTCAAATTATTGATTAATTCCTTAATAACGAAGAAAAATGAATTTAAATAATTTAACTCCGGCGAGCGGTTCCGTTAATAGAGAAAAAAGAATTGCACGTGGTCAGGGTTCTGGTCATGGTGGTACTTCCACTCGTGGACATAAAGGAGCGAAATCTCGTTCTGGTTATAGCAAGAAAATCGGATTTGAAGGAGGTCAAATGCCACTTCAAAGACGTGTACCTAAATTTGGTTTCAAAAACATTAATCGCGTTGAATACAAAGCAATCAACTTGGACATCATCCAATCATTGGTTGAACGCAAAAATGTAACTGAAATCACTCCTGAGGTATTGCAAGAAAATGGTCTAGTTTCTAAACGAGAATTGGTTAAAATTCTGGGTAGAGGAGAGTTAAAAGCGAAGATCAATGTAACAGCACACAGATTTTCAGGTTCTGCGAAAGCATTAATTGAAGGTCAAGGTGGCGTTTGTTCAGAAATCTAATTAACTTTGCCAACATTTTTTTAGAATGAAGCGTTTTATACAAAATATCAAGAACATCTGGAAAGTAGAAGAATTAAGGTCACGAATTTTATTAACGTTGACTTTAATTCTAATTTACCGTATTGGATCTTTCATCATTTTACCTGGTGTAAATTACACTGCTTTATCTCAAGCACAGCAAAATGGTGGGCAAAATATGTTAGAAACATTGCTTTCCTTGTTCTCTGGTGGAGGTTTTTCCAATGCATCAGTAATGGCGCTAGGAATTATGCCTTACATTAGTGCATCTATCATTATGCAGTTGTTGGGTATTGCTGTTCCAGCAGTTCAAAAAATGCAGAATGAAGGTGAGTCCGGAAGAAAACGAATCAACAATTACACTCGAATTCTTACAATCGTAATCTGTGCACTTCAAGCGCCAAGCTATTTGAAATTGTATGTAGAACAGAAAGGTGCCTTGCCAGAAGATGCTGGTACTTTTTGGTGGATGCAGACAATTACAGTGCTAGTAGCAGGTTCAATGTTTGCTGTGTGGTTGGGAGAAAGAATTACTGATAAAGGCATCGGTAATGGTATTTCTTTGTTGATTACAGTTGGAATTCTTGCTCGTTTGCCAGAAGCATTTTTGGTGGAGTTGGGAGTAAATACTGGAAACTTAATTAAACTTGTTTTGGAAATCGTTGCCTTTATGGTAGTGATTTTAGGAACTGTTTTGATTGTCCAAGGTGTACGGAAAATCCCATTAAATACCGCGAAGCGTGTAGTTGGTGGTGCTCGTGCAACTGAGGCTCAAGGAGCCAGAAGTTATTTACCAATTAAAGTAAATGCAAGTGGTGTTATGCCAATCATTTTTGCTCAAGCAATTATGACAATACCTGTAATGATATTCGCAAATAGCGCACAAGGTGGGGGAGGTTTTCTTCAAAATGCGCTAGGAAATGTCTACGGGTGGAGTTATAACCTAATGTTAGCAGTATTGATTATTGTATTTACCTACTTCTATACTGCAATTATGATCAATCCGAGAAAGATTGCAGATGATTTAAAAAGAAGTGGAGGATTTATTCCAGGTGTTCGTCCAGGCGAGGAAACTGCGGAATACATCGATACATTAATTTCTAGAATTACATTCCCAGGTTCATTGTTTTTAGCAGCGATAGCTATACTTCCAGCGATTGCAAAAATGGCAGGAGTAAATGATGCATTTGCAATGTTCTTCGGCGGTACTTCGATCTTAATCATGGTAGGAGTTGTATTGGATACTTTACAGCAAATTGAATCATACCTATTGAACCGTCATATGGATGGCTTGATGGAGGGAACTCGAATCAAAGGACGTAGAACTCAAGGTGAACTATCAGGATTTTAAGTATGGCTAAACAGACATCAATAGAACAAGATGGAGTCATCATCGAAGCGTTGTCAAATGCAATGTTTCGTGTTGAGTTGGAAAACGGTCACGTGATTACAGCACATATTTCAGGAAAGATGAGAATGTTTTACATTAAAATTCTTCCTGGAGATAGAGTTAAAGTTGAAATGTCGCCCTATGATTTAACAAAAGGCCGCATCTCATTTAGATATAAATAGGAACATTCCTTAAATAATTTTAGAAAGATGAAAGTTAGAGCATCAGTAAAAAAACGATCTGAAGACTGTAAGATCGTTAAGAGAAAAGGAAGAGTTTATGTGATTAACAAAAAGAATCCTAAACTTAAACAAAGACAAGGGTAATATTAAGAAAGTATGGCACGTATTGCAGGAATTGATTTACCAAGAAACAAAAGAGGGGTTATTGGATTAACCTATGTTTTTGGTATTGGAAGAAGTACTTCAAAAAAGATTTTGAAGATTTGTAGTGTTGATGAAAACACTAAAGTACAAGATTGGGATGATGACCAATTAGGTGCGATCCGTAACGCAGTGAATGAATTCAAAACTGAAGGTCAGTTGCGTTCTGAAATTCAATTGAACATCAAACGATTGATGGATATTGGTTGTCAGAGAGGGATTCGTCACAGAGCTGGACTACCTTTAAGAGGTCAACGTACAAAAAACAACTCTCGTACGAGAAAAGGTAAGAGAAAAACTGTCGCTAACAAGAAAAAAGTGACTAAATAATTAAATAGTTAAGATGGCAAAGTCTAATCAAAAAAAGAAGAAGAATGTCAAAGTAGATGCAATGGGTGAAGCGCATATTCAAGCTACCTTCAACAATGTAATTATTTCTTTGACAAATAACGCCGGACAAGTAATTTCTTGGTCTTCGGCTGGAAAAATGGGCTTCAAAGGTTCTAAAAAGAACACTCCTTACGCAGCACAAGTGTCTGCAGAGGATGCAGCAAAAGAAGCACACGACTTCGGATTACGTAGAGTGAAAGTTTTTGTAAAAGGACCAGGAGCTGGTCGTGAATCTGCAATTCGTTCGCTCCACAACGCAGGAATCGAGGTAACTGAAATCATTGATGTTACTCCACTTCCTCATAACGGATGTCGTCCTCCGAAAAAACGTCGAGTATAATTTAAATTTTTAACCTAGAAAGGAACACGTTATCGAAGGAAAGCCTTAATTCATAACCCTTTCTTTAAACAATCAATACAATGGCAAGATACAGAGGTCCAAAATCAAAAATCGCACGTCGTTTCAGAGATCCAATCTTTGGTCCAGACAAAGCGTTGGACAGAAAAAACTACGGACCAGGTCAGCATGGCCCGAACAAAAGAAGAGGTGGAAAGCAGTCAGAATATGCAATCCAACTTGCTGAAAAACAAAAAGCTAAATATACTTATGGTATTCTTGAGCGTCAATTCTCTAATATGTTTGAGAAAGCTTCTCGAATGAAAGGAATTACAGGGGAGGCTTTATTGCAATTGTGTGAAACGCGTCTTGACAACACTGTTTACCGTTTAGGTATTGCTACAACTCGTAGTGCAGCGCGTCAGTTCGTTACACACAAGCACATTACTGTTAACGGTGAAATCGTAAACATTCCTTCTTATTCAGTGAAAATTGGAGATGTGGTTGGAGTTCGTGAGAAATCTAAATCATTGGAAGTGATCACTGGGTCTTTGACATCTAATACTAAAAAATACGATTGGCTTGATTGGGATTCTTCTTCTGTTTCAGGAAGACTTTTAAGTATTCCTTCAAGAGACATGATTCCTGAAAACATCAAGGAGCAGTTAATCGTCGAATTGTACTCTAAATAAAAAAACTAACTGAACATGGCAATTTTAGACTTTCAAAAGCCTGACAAGGTTTTTATGATCCAATCAGATAGCACTCAAGGACAATTTGAATTCCGTCCTTTGGAGCCTGGTTATGGTATCACTATTGGAAATGCATTAAGACGAATTTTACTTTCTTCTTTGGAAGGTTTTGCAATTGCATCAATTCGCATCGAAGGTGTTGACCATGAATTTACAACAATTAAAGGTGTTGTAGAAGATGTTACTGAAATGATTTTGAACTTGAAACAAGTACGTTTCAAACAACAAATCGAAGGTACAGATAATGAAACGGTTGTATTATCTGTTTCAGGTCAAGATAAATTAACTGCTGGTGATATTGGCAAATTTACTTCTGCTTTTCAAGTATTGAATTCAGATTTAGTGATTTGTAACATGGAACCATCTGTTAAATTGGAGATTGAATTGACAATCATCAAAGGAAGAGGTTATGTTCCTGCAGAAGAGAACAAATTGAACTCTGCTCCATTTGGAACAATTGCAATTGACTCTATCTTTACTCCAATTAAAAACGTAAAATACACAATTGAAAATTTCCGTGTAGAGCAAAAGACAGACTACGAAAAGTTAGTACTTGATGTAGTTTCTGATGGCTCTATTCATCCAAAAGATGCTTTGAAAGAAGCTGCGAAAATTTTGATTCACCATTTCATGTTGTTCTCTGATGAGCGCATTACATTGGATAGTGAAGTGAAAACTGAAGCCGATGAATTCGATGAATCTTCTTTACACATGCGTCAATTGTTGAAAACAAAATTGGTAGATATGGATCTTTCAGTGCGCGCATTGAATTGTCTGAAAGCTGCTGATGTTGAAACATTGGGCGATTTAGTAGCATTCAATAAAAATGACTTGTTGAAATTTAGAAATTTCGGTAAGAAATCATTGACTGAATTGGAAGACCTTGTGGATAACAAGCAATTACATTTCGGAATGAATGTGGCAAAATACAAATTGGATAAAGATTAGTAAAACAGATATTTTCAATCGATAATATCTAAATAAATTATAAGAAAATGAGACACGGAAATAAAGTTAACAATTTGGGAAGAAAATCACAGCACCGTAAGGCGATGCTTTCCAATATGGCTTGTTCGTTGATTCAACATAAAAGAATTAATACAACACTTGCTAAAGCAAAAGCTTTGCGTGTTTATGTTGAACCACTACTTACAAAGTCAAAAAATGACACTACGCATGCTCGTAGAACTGTATTTAGTTATTTGCAAAACAAAGACATCCTTACTGAATTGTTCAGAGAGGTTGCTCCAAAAATTGCAGATCGTCCAGGAGGATACACACGCATCATTCGCACTGGTTACCGTTTAGGTGATAATGCGGAAATGTGTATGATCGAATTGGTTGATTTCAATGAACTTTACACTGCTGGTGTTGAAAAGAAAAACACTAGAAGATCACGTAGAGGTACTGGCGCTAAGAAAGAAGCTGCTGCTGATACAGTAGAAGTTGTTGAAGACACAGTAGAAGTTGTTGAAGAAGTGAAAGCTGATGAAGTTGTTGAAAACACAACGGAAGAAGCCGCACCAGAAGCAACGGAAGAAGGTGATTCAGAAACTGAAAACACAGAAGAAAAATAATGAATTGATATTCAATATTGAAAAGGGTAATGGAAACATTGCCCTTTTTTTTTGAACAATTCTAAATGATTGCAACTGATTATTTAATTTTGCATAAATAAAATTTGAATGACGGAAAGACAAAGTGCATTGCTCGTGCTCGAAGATGGTACAATTTTTCACGGATTAGCCACTGGTAAAATTGGTACTACAACAGGTGAAATCGCCTTCAATACCGGAATGACAGGTTATCAAGAAGTATTTACAGACCCTTCTTATTTTGGACAAATTCTTATCATGACTACTTCGCATATTGGAAATTATGGAGTTCATGCCGAAGAAATTGAATCGGAAGGGATTAAAATTGCTGGTTTAGTGACCAAGAAGTTTGCAGAGACATTTTCTAGAACATCAGCTTATGGTGGTTTGGAGGATTTGATGAAATCGAGTGCTACTGTTGGTATTTCCGATATTGATACTCGAGCGCTTGTTCGTCATATCAGAAGCAAAGGGGCGATGAATGCTGTAATCTCTTCTGAAGGTAAAACTGTAGATGAGCTAAAGTCTATTTTACATAATACTCCATCCATGGATGGCCTAGAATTGTCTTCCAAGGTAGCGACAGCAGTTGCGTACGAACTGAAGCCGGAAAATCCTATTTGTAAAGTAGCTCTTGTGGATTTTGGCGTAAAGAAGAATATTATTCGATGCTTGGTAGATAGAGGATGTCATGTTAAAGTCTTCCCTCTGAATACTTCAAAACAAGAAATGGATAATTTTCAACCAGACGGCTACATGTTGTCGAATGGTCCTGGGGATCCTTCTGCCATGGAGAGTTCTATTCAATTGGTAAAAGAATTGGTGGAAAGTAAAACACCAATCTTTGGAATTTGCTTAGGTCATCAGATTTTAGCCTTGAGTCAAGGATTAAAGACGGAGAAAATGTTTAACGGTCACCGTGGAATTAATCACCCGATACTTAATTTAAAAACAGGAAAAGGTGAAATTACTTCTCAGAATCATGGATTCGTAATTGCAAAAGATAGTGTTGTTTCCAATCCAAACGTAAGCGTAACACACAAACATCTCAATGATGATACAATCGCTGGTATTGAATTGCTCGATCGTCCTGTTTTTTCAGTACAATATCATCCAGAGGCATCAGCAGGTCCTCACGATTCCCGCTATTTATTTGATCAATTTATCAATAACATAAAACAAAGTAAACAATGAGCCAAATTGCCAAAGTATTCGCACGACAAATTTTAGATTCTAGAGGTAACCCAACAATTGAAGTAGATGTTACCACAGCGAATGGTTATGTCGGGCGTGCTGCAGTGCCTTCGGGAGCTTCTACCGGAATTCATGAAGCTGTTGAATTGCGCGATGGCGATAACTCGATTTATTTAGGTAAAGGTGTTCTAAAAGCTGTTGAAAATGTTAATTCCATTATTGATGATGAACTTTATGGTTACGATATATTTGACCAAAAAGGAATTGATCTTTTATTACGTGAGTTAGATGGAACTGAAAATAAATCTAAACTTGGCGCAAATGCTATTCTCGGAGTTTCTTTGGCCGTAGCGAGAGCTGCATCAATGGAATCTGGTTTAAGCTTATACAGATACATCGGTGGTGTGAATGCAGTAACACTTCCAGTTCCAATGATGAACATCTTAAATGGTGGTTCGCATGCCGACAATCTAATCGATATTCAAGAGTTTATGGTAATGCCTTTTGGAGCAAAATCATTTTCAGAGGGCTTACGATGGGGTACAGAGATTTTTCATCATTTGAAAGCTGTATTGAAGTCTAAAGGGATGTCTACCAATGTTGGTGATGAAGGTGGATTTGCACCAAATCTTCAATCAAACGAGGAAGCAATTCAGGTAGTTATGCAAGCAATTGAGAAAGCCGGATTTAAACCAGGGGTTGATGTTTTTATCGCTTTAGATGCAGCTTCCTCTGAATTTTTCAATGCGGATAAAAATAAATATGTATTTGAATCAACAGGACAAGAATTTTCATCTTCAGAGATGGTCGATTTTTGGGCAGATTGGTGTTCAAAATATCCAATAATTTCAATTGAAGATGGATTAGCTGAAGATGATTGGGCAGGTTGGAAATTGTTAACTGAAAAAATCGGTGATAAGGTACAATTAGTAGGAGATGATTTATTCGTAACAAACTCAAAACGATTGTCAAAAGGAATTTCCGAAGGAATTGCAAACTCCATTTTAGTTAAAGTAAATCAAATTGGTACCCTCACTGAAACAATTGAAGCAGTGCAAATGGCAACTGCTAATTCATACACTTCCGTGATGAGTCACCGCAGTGGTGAAACTGAAGACAGTACAATTGCGGATCTTGCAGTGGCACTAAATACTGGTCAAATAAAAACTGGTTCTGCTTCACGTAGTGATCGAATGGCGAAATACAATCAACTTTTGAGAATTGAAGAGGAGTTGGGCGACAGCGCAGTTTATCCTGGAATGAACTTTAAATTTCTTAAATAGGCTCCTGTTTGATAAATTTATTTGAATTAGCAGTATAGTTGTTTAATTTTTAACAATATGATATTTTTGTTAAATTAATAGAAATATTAACGCAACCTTGTGGGATTACCTGCGTCTAACTGACATAAATAATCGATTACAATTCATATTACTAATGAAAAAGTACATTCAAAATATTAAGTTCCTTTTATTCCACGTTTTTATTTTACTGATCATTGCTGCGCAAAGCGCAACTGCTCAATCAGTTACATTTGGCTTCACAGGAAGCCCTCAGTCATGGACAGTACCAACATGTGTGAATTCCATAACGGTAACAGTAGCAGGTGCTGAAGGTGGTGGTGGATCTGGAGGTAATGGTGCTGTTGTTACAACAGTTATCAATGTTACTCCTGGTGATGTATTGAATCTCTATGTAGGAGGTAGTGGTGCTTGTCCAGGTGCTGGTTGGAATGGTGGTGCAATTGGTCATGCATCTAGCGGAAATAATGCACCTTGGAACTCATGTGGTGGTGGCGGTGCTTCTGATATTCGTATCAATGGCACTGGTTTGGCAAATAGAATTGTCGTTGCTGCCGGTGGCGGTGGTGAAGGTGGAGGTTCTGTTACCTCAACTCCTACTACAGTTAACTTTGGTGGAAGTGGCGGATGTGCTACAGGTGTAATGGGTGGTGCAACGTTTGGTCAGGGAGCTCCAGGTGGAACTCAAACTGCTGGTGGTGCTGGTGGTGTACCTTGGGCTGGAACTCCTCCGGGAGGATCTCCTGGTTCAATAGGAAATGGTGGTCAAGGTGGTCCTTGGGATACTGCATCTGGCGGCGGCGGCGGCGGTGGATATTACGGCGGCGGCGGCGGTGGAAATGACGGTTGTTGTACTGGTGCCAATGGCGGCGGCGGCGGCGGCGGCGGTTCTTCACTTACTCCAGCTGGTGGTTCTTGTACTTCTGGAGGAAATAACGGACCAGGTTATATTACAATCAATTATACGCCAGCTGCATCTGCTAGTAATGGCGGTCCATATTGTGTAGGAGGAACAATTCAATTAACTGGTGGTGGAGGAACAACTTATTCTTGGACTGGACCAAATGGTTTTACTTCTTCCTTACAAAATCCTACTGTTCCTAGTGCAACGCTTGCCTCTGGCGGCGTATACAATCTAACTGTAGATGGTGGTGCTTGTGTTGCAAACACAACAGTTGTTGTTGTTGCTGCCCCAACACCGAATGCAGGTCCTGATCAAGTACTTTGTTTAGGAACAATGATTATGCTTGATGGTACAGAATCTGTGGTGGCAAATACATCTTCTTGGTCTACTTCAACCGTTGGAATTACCCCAACACCTACTGTGTCATTTAATCCTACAGTAGGATTTACTGATCCAGCAGTGACAGTAAACCAACCTGGAGTGTACACATTTACTTTTTCTGAAAACAATGGCGTTTGTCCAAGTGCTACGGATCAAGTTCAAGTTACAGTTTCTGTTACTAGTCACACAACATCTTTCATTAGTCCAACATGTGCTGGTATGGCTGATGGCTCAATAACAATTGATAACCCTGATGGAGTGTTATTCAGTTATGATGGCGGAACTACATTTGTACCTAATTCAACGCAAACTGGATTTGTAACAGGAACCTATAATGTTGTTTCTGAAAATCAGTATGGTTGTCAATTTGCAAGCACTGTAGTTGTTACAGAACCACTTCCAATACTTATTTCTGCAGGAAACGATACGTTAATTTGCGCTGATGGTGCAGCTAATGTATGGGCTGCAATTAGTGTTGCTGGTTTAAATGAAACTTACCATTGGAGTTATGGTGGTTCAACAGCTGCAACTGCATCAGTAACTCCTCCTCAAAGTATTACAATGTCTGTTTATGCTGAGGCTGCAAATGGATGTATGTCTGATACAACAGAATTTGATATTGTTGTGATTCCTTTACCTATTCCTCAAATTTCAGTGCTGAACAATGGCTTGTGTGAACCACAACTTGTAACTGTAAATGCTACAACTGATCCATCTACCGTTGGAACAATTTTATGGCAATTAGGCAATGGAGAGGTATTTACAAATCAACTTTCTATTACTACTGACACGCTTTGGGCTGGATTGTACGACGTGAATATGATGATTGTCAGTCCTGAAGGCTGTGTAGGTTCATTATTATTTGCGGATGCAATTGATGTTCGTCCACAACCAGTAGCAAACTTTATTTTCTCTCCAAGTCCTGTGATGATGCTGAATACTGAAGTTAATTTCACAAATTTCTCTACGAATGCAGATTCTTACATTTGGAATTTTGGTGGCGGAAACCCAGGTGTTTCGACGCAACAAGATGAAACAGTGCAATATCCTGAAGGTGTAATTACAACCTATCAAGTAACATTGATTGCACAATCGAATCTTGGTTGTTCGGATACTATTACGAAGCCTGTACAAGTGCACCCAGAAATTTTGATTTACGCACCAACAGCATTTACACCAGATGATGATGAATACAATCAATCATGGCAAGTAGTTATTGAAGGAATTGATATTTATGATTTTACATTGTTGGTGTATAATCGTTGGGGTGAATTAATTTGGGAGTCGCATGATCCGTCTATCGGATGGGACGGTACTTATGGCGGAAAACCAGTTCAAACTGGAACTTACAATTGGAAATTGGAAACGAAAGATGTATTCAACGATGATAAATACACTTGGCAAGGAAGCTTCAATTTATTAAGATAATTTTAGCCTTTTGATTATCTTTGTGGGATGACTGTTAATGATTTCCACAAAGATATTCTTGAAGGTGTTCCATCTTCTATTCCTAATCTGAAAATCTATGATTCTTCAGTAAATAGAGCTCCGAAAAGAAAGGATATTCTTTCTAAAGAGGAAAAAAAATTAGCGCTAAAAAATGCGTTGCGGTATTTTCCTAAATCTCAACATGCTGAACTAGCACCAGAATTTCTTGAAGAATTACTAACGCTTGGTCGAATTTATATGCTGCGTTTTCGACCAGATTATCGTATGTACGCGCGTCCAATTGATGACTATCCTGGCAAATCTATGCAAGCCAAAGCTATTATGCTGATGATTCAAAATAATTTGGATTATGCAGTTGCTCAACATCCTCATGAATTAATTACATACGGTGGCAATGGTGCCGTATTTCAAAATTGGATTCAATATCGTTTGACAATGAAATATTTGGCAGAAATGTCAGATGAACAAACATTGGTAATGTATTCCGGTCATCCTATGGGTTTGTTTCCTTCACATAAAGATGCGCCACGTGTTGTAGTTACCAATGGAATGATGATTCCGAATTATTCGAAACCAGATGATTGGGAAAAATTCAATGCCTTAGGTGTTACCCAGTACGGACAAATGACAGCTGGATCATACATGTATATCGGCCCACAAGGCATCGTGCACGGAACAACAATAACTGTATTAAATGGATTTCGAAAAATTGGAAAAACACCTTTAGGTTCTCTTTTTGTTACATCAGGATTAGGGGGCATGAGTGGTGCACAACCAAAAGCAGGAACAATTGCTGGATGTATTACCGTTTGCGCTGAAGTGAATCCAAAAATTACTAAAATTCGTCATGATCAAGGATGGATCCATGAAGTAATTGAGAACCTTGATGAACTCTGCAATCGTGTGCGAAAAGCGCAAGAAAATAAAGAAATTGTATCCATCGCCTATTTAGGGAATATCGTAGATGTTTGGGAGAAATTTGATGCAGAAAATCTTCACATTGATTTAGGGTCTGACCAAACTTCACTACACAATCCATGGGCTGGAGGGTATTATCCTACAGGAATTTCATTTGAAGATGCAAATAGAATGATGGCGGAAAATCCACTACTGTTCAAAGAGAAAGTGCAAGAAACACTGAGAAGACATGCCATAGCAATTAATAAACATACTTCAAAAGGAACTTATTTTTTTGATTATGGCAATGCGTTTTTACTAGAAGCTTCACGTGCAGGAGCGGATGTAATGGCAGATAACAATACTGATTTTAAGTATCCTTCCTACGTGCAAGACATCATGGGACCAATGTGTTTTGATTATGGTTTTGGGCCTTTTCGTTGGGTATGTACTTCTGGAAAACCTAAAGATCTTGCTAAAACAGATACCATTGCTTGTGCTGTCTTGGAGGAAATGATTAAAGTAAGTCCAGCTGACATTCAACAGCAAATGGCGGATAATATCCAGTGGATCAAAGGAGCTCAAAAAAATAAGTTAGTAGTAGGTTCCCAAGCACGAATTCTTTATGCCGACGCCGAAGGAAGAACGAAAATTGCTAAGGCGTTCAATGATGCAATTGCCGCAGGAGAAATTGGTGCAGTTGTGTTAGGTAGAGATCATCATGATGTTTCAGGAACTGATTCACCGTACCGTGAAACATCGAATATTTATGACGGTTCTCGTTTCACTGCAGACATGGCAATTCAAAATGTGATTGGGGACAGTTTTCGCGGGGCAACATGGGTGTCAATTCATAACGGTGGTGGTGTTGGTTGGGGAGAAGTGATTAATGGTGGATTTGGAATGCTGTTGGATGGTTCTGCCGATGCTGAGCGGCGACTAAAAATGATGTTGCATTGGGATGTTAATAATGGAATTTCACGACGCAGTTGGGCTCGCAATGAGCCAGCAATAACAGCAATTAAGCGAGCTATGGAGCAGGAACCCAATTTGAAAGTTACCTTGCCAGAAATAGTAGATGAGGAACTGATAAAAAAACTCTTTTAAACCTTGTAAAAGAAGGGTGCTTGTTAAGCACCCTTCTCTTTTTTCTGAAAATTACTTGGACGCTTCCTGCAATGAATCTTGCATTGAGAATTTGTCCTTTAACCTAATTCCACTGAGGCTTAATTCATCAAATGAATCAGCAATTCCATCCACAGGGAATTTTCCTTTGAGACGAACAAAAACACCATCGCCATCATCCGACGTAACGGTAAGAAATAAGCGTTTAATTTTTTCCTTTTTCATCTTTACATGAAAAACAACAAAATCTTCATCACTATTGATTGTCATCCATTCCTCATAATTTTTGCGATCCAAGTATTTTTTTACGTTGGAATTGATCGCCTTAAAATCGCCTTGATTTTCAACGGTTAGTACCTTTACACCTCCGATTTTAGTCAACAATTTTTGTAATGCGATATCTTCACCCTCTTCCGAAAGTGCTTTTTTGATGATCGGTCGAGCTAAAATAGTACTAACACTTACAGCCATCACTTCTGCTTCTTTATCAATATGCCTGTTTTTAACAAAACTCATATTGGAATGTTTGGAGATGATGCAGGAGGACAATAGCAGTAATCCACAACCTGCAACTAGAACGAGTTTTTTCATGGCTTTTCGTTTTTATCGTCACTAATTAAATTAGAAACATCTGTCATAGAAATTTCTCCTTCGAGAATCATGAACATTGTTTCGTCACTTCCATTGATGCTTAAGATCAGATTTTTGAGTACAGTGGAATCTGTCTTTTCCGCCAAAAACCGAATGCTTTCTCCAGAATCATTGATGTCCATTAATTCTTCATAATTCAGATTTTTTATCGCGGATGAAATTTCACCTTGTAGACTTTCAAAACGTGTGGTATTTGATGAGTCGCGCTCAACAATTAGAATTCTTAAGGAATTAATCTTATTGATTAAAGGGTTTATTTTCTTCAAATCATCATCATCAATATCAAGTTGCCCAAGTAATTGAAACATTGGCTTGGCGATTTTTATCGAAGTGATACCAGTAGTTTTTTGATATTTTTCAAATAATTCAATCAACTTTGTTGTTTGTCCAAAAGCGGAACTGCTCAGAACAAAAGCGAGGATAATCAATACATTTTTCATATTTTTCATTTCTTAAAAATTAATAGATAGGTGCTTCACATTCTCCATATTTGAAACACTTTTTTCGACATTACTTGCTAGCAGATGTAAGGAATTTAGAGTGGCCTCTTTTGCTTCTTGTAAGTCGTATATTGGCTTCCCGTTGATGACAACAAATTCCGGATTGTACGTCGTTTCCACAGGAAGTGGAGTTTCTTTAATTATTTTCTTACGAGCAACTTTATGGACTGCAGCAATCGTATTTTGTTTCTTTAATTGTTCATCATTTAGTTCTGGCAGCACGCGATCTTTTGCTTCTTCCTTTTTTAAATCAATAGCCTCATTTTTCTTTACATACCGCATAGCAACGCCATTTTCTTGTGATATAAAAAAGTACGTACCCAGTGTAAGAATGAAAATTGCTGCTGCAGACCAATAAAATAATTGTTTGTAATTGGCTTCTTTTTTCACACTATTCACTGGCTTTTCTGCGACATTCATGAAATTATCGAACGACCAGTCCATCGTTATTTCTTTTTCACTTTTAAGTGCTAAAAAATAGGGGTGATTTGCAGAATCTCTCAGTTCTTTTTCCTGCTGTTCCGTCATTTTCCCTTCGAAAAAATCATCCATGTTGTTATCAAAATTGTCTTTGCTCATATTCGAATAGTTTTTCAAGTTGAACTTTTATTTTTTGTCGTGCTCTCATCAAATTTATGCGAACGGCGTTTTCTTCTAATTCCATTATTTCTGCAATCTCAGAGATACTGTGCTCTTCAACGTCTTTCAATTGAATGACCATTTTTTGTTTTTCAGGAAGCGATTGGATCATTTCAATAATAATTTCCGTCGTATTATCTCCTTGTCTCGAATGGTCACTGACTTGCTGCATTGTATTTTCTCTATATTGGGAAACTACATCGGCATGTTTTAAGCGATTTAAACATTCATTTTTAATGCACTGAATCGCAAATGCTTCAATATTGTTTCGCTGACTTAATTCTTCTCTCATTTGCCACAAGCGTATCATTACGTTTTGGACTGCGTCAAATGCTTCATCTTCGCTTATCAGCAATCTTTTCGCCAAGCGGTACATTCCATCTTTGTGGGCGAATACCGTTTTTTGAAAAGTTTCATGCGTCATAAGTTCTTGCATTTATACTAGGAAGACAATTCAAGGAAAGTTTTGTTACATCAAATTCATAAAAAAATGAAAAAGTGCTATTTTATGCTGCTACTGGTTGATTTTTTCCAGCGTTTTAGATTCTGTATAATACAGGTAACCTTTCACCCCAGGATATTTCATTTGCTCAAATAGTTGGATGTACTCCATCACTTGGCGATTGTATTTTTTATTGGTAGCTCCTGTCTTGTAATCAAGGATGATTGTTTCGTGGGATTTTAAAATCACTTTGTCTGGACGCTTGCTACTTTCTTCATCTGTGATGATGGCTTGTTCACTTAAAAAGCTTGTTGCCCCTTCGAAAATATTTTGAAATGCTTGATCTTCAAAAGTACTTTTGACCATTGCCCGTAGTTCTTCTACAAATTCATTTGCAAGAGAGCCATCTAGCAGCCATTGTTTTTCGTTTTCAGCAAACTCTTCGAAAGAATTGATTTCAGACATTACAAAGTGAAATTGGTTTCCCTTTCCTATTTCATCGCTAATTTCTAGTGCTGCTTGTCCTTTTCGTTTTGTCAATGCAATATCAGGAAACCATAGTTGATCAGAAATACTGCTTGGACTAAAAATATTACCTAGTTCATGTCTAGTTCGTTTATTGAGCATTCTACCACCTCTATTTAACAGAGAAACTCCTTGCTCATCAAGTGTTGCTTCAAGATGATTTTTCACAAATTCCTGGAGTTGTTTAACAACAGTACTTGTAGAATTGTTCAGACTTAAAACATATAATCGGTCTTCTGCGCGCGTAAAAGCTACATAACTAACGTTAAGCTCATCCAATTGAATAAGATTGTTTTCTTTTTCATTTTTTTCTCTTATTTCAAAAACAGGATTTTCTTTGCCCAAAGTGGTATTGATTACTTTATCGCCCTTTCTCAACATGTACTCACTTTGATTGTTTTTAGAAAACTTAAAATCTGGACAAATTACAATAGGAAATTCAAGACCCTTCGACTTGTGAATGGTCATTATTTTTATCGTGTTGTCACGATCAGGCGATTGAATGGCTAATTTTTCTTTTTTGCTTTCAAGAAAATTATTAAGTAAAGAAAGATTAGGGCCATTGCTGTTTTCAAATTCAAAAACAACATCCGCAAGCTGATGAAGCTCCAAATTTTGTGTTTCTTTCCATTGCATCAATTGATAAAAGCGTTGTAAAAGGTCATAAAGATTTTCGTAGCGGAAGAAAAAGTTGGAAGTTGATTCAAAATGTGCATTTACGAAGTCAGTGAAACGAATTTTCTTACCTTTTTGGCGCTCTATTTCTTCTACTTCCTCATACATTTCATAATTCGAAAATGAATTAGCTCCTTGCAATTGAAAATACATTAATATAAACTGCTGCAATATATTTTGATCTTCCGGTTTTTGACGAATTGTTAAATAGAGGTATGTCAGTCTGATTTTTCGATCATTGAACAAAAGGAGCGATTCAGCAGAAACAACATCATGCTTATTTTTTCTCAAAAACTTTGCCCATTGAGTTGCTATGTCATTCTTCGCAAACAGAAAGCAAATATCACTTTTGTTGTAACCATCCGCTACACATTCATCAATTATTTCTAATATCCTCTTTTCCTGATATTGTTGACGATCCTCCTCCTCTAAATCACCAACATGGAATTCAACTAAACCTTCTCGATTTGCCATTGCAATTTGGGAAAGCGACTTGTAGTAGGCTGAAAAATCTTGTGGCAATCCACTTCTAAGTGCTTCGAAAAGTAGGTTGTTGAAGTTGACAATCTCGTCAGCTGAGCGCCAATTTTGTTTTAGTTCTTCGTCGATACCTAATTCCTTTAAGGGATAATTATTGTGTGCCTCATCTCCAGTCTCCTGGTATGCTTTTAGCAAGTCTACAAATTGTTTAGGATCACTATTCCTAAATCGATAGATCGATTGTTTTGGGTCGCCAACAATTAGATTGAAATTTCCATTACTTGCCGATTCATGCAATAAAGGCAACATATTCATCCATTGCAATTTGGAAGTGTCTTGAAATTCATCGAGTAAAAAGTGAGCATAGCGAGTACCCAATTTCTCATATATGTACGGTGTGCTTTCTTGCTGAATAAGATGAGAAATCATTTTATTGAATTCTGCTATCTGAATGATTTTTTCGCTTTCCTTGAATTTTTTAATTTCAGTAATCAATATTTTTATCAAAGCTAGGTTATTGAAGCCCCTCAAGTACTTTAAGTTGAAACTATAGTCTTGTGCATTTTCTTCGCAAAAGGACCTAATTTTTCGTAGTACTTCATTTAAATTGTGCGGCATTTTTGGATGATCAATTCCCTTCCAAAAGTTTTTATGGCCTTTACTTAAAAATGCTTCCAAGCCATTGGGTAGCAAGTTAATGATATCTGTGAAACCACTTTTTTGAGGGTACTGATCATAGTTGGGATCCAAGTTAAGTACAGCCTCATCTGCTAAAAGTAGGAATTGATTTTCTTGCTCCTTTAATCGTTGACGAATTGCCTGCTTCTCCTCTTCATTGTAATTTTTTTGCTCTATGATGTCGAAAAATTCGAGGTAATTTTCTTTTTGAAGTTGATTCGCTAGTTTTTCTAAATTCTTTTGAAAGTCCCATTTTTCATCATCTTCGAGGTTCTCTTGTACATATTTTAGTACTAGTGCGGTCATTTTTTCGTAGCCAAACTCTCCAATTTTGCCCATCATTATTTCAATGATTTTACCAACATAGCTTTTATGGTCCAGTTCAATTTTGAAATCAATCGGAAGATCTAATTCTTTTGAAAAACTACGGATCAGTTTTAAATTGAATTTATCAATCGTCATGATGGAGAATTGATCGTAGTTGTGTAAAATGCTTCTCAAAATTAATTTCGCACTTTGAATTATTTCTGTTTTGTTTAGCTCGGTTTCTTCTTCAAGTAATGACAAAAGACCTTTGGTGTTGTCTTCTTTCTCAGCATTGGCGAGGTTGTTGAGGCCTGAAATTATACGTTCCTTCATTTCTAGCGCAGCCAAATTAGTGAAGGTCATTGCCAAAATGGAGGTAAATTTATTGGGATCATTTTCTTTTGATAGCAATACTTTGATGTAATCTTTTACCAGATTATATGTTTTCCCACTTCCAGCCGATGCGTTCAGTACTTTTAAATATTTCTTTTCTATGATGGCCATATGTGTTAAAAATAAGAAATTTTATCCTCCTTCTTGAGACAGATTATTAAAAATTGGTGGAATACAGTTTATTTTCCTAAATTTGAATACTATGAAAAGAAATGCTCTCCTCATTTTTGGATTGACAGTGCTACTTTTTAGTTGCAAAGAGCCTATTGATCCACCTCCAGCTGACGTAGATTATGTGCAATTGTCAATGGTTCCATTTTATGGCACTGAAACTTTGAGTTTAGATAGTACCTATACCACAGATGAAGGATATCGAATTCAATTTGTAAATATCAAGGCCTATTTCTGTCAATTGAAGAATGGAACTGATGTGTTGATGAATTCATCATTGTTTGATTTTGCTGCACGTGGTACACTGCTTCGAAAAGTACCTGGGGATTATACCCTGTTTTCAGATTTAAAAGGCTTGATTGGTGTTGATGCAATTCAAAATCATGCAGATCCAGCTCAATTGGCAAACGATGACCCCTTAAATATTATGCTATCAAATGATATGCACTGGGATTGGAATCCAGGGTACATCTTTTTTAAAGTAGAAGCAAAAGCAGACACTTTAGTTGATGCAGTTGACAATCTTGATGTGATTCTTTCTTACCACGTTGGTGGCGATGATAATTTGCAGAACGTAAATCTTCCGGGTTTAAATTGGCAGGCTATTGGTGCTCGCACACATGAAGCTAAATTGAAAATGAACTTAAAGCAGTTTTTTACCAATCCAGCTAGTCCCATTGATATCAAAACGGAAAGAACAATACACTCAGGAGCAGGTCAGGAGGCGGTAACGTTAAAAGCTGCTCAGAATTTCAAAAGCGCCATCAGCGTTTACTAGGCGTAATGAAGTATTTATTTTTTTTCTTGATCGGCACTATTTTGGTGATAGCTTGTAGGAGGGAGAAGGTACATCATGATCCCACGCCTTATGTGTTAGCAATTCCGTCTCATTTCCCCGAAATGCAAATTCCAGCTGATAATCCAATGACCGTTGAAGGGGTTGAGTTAGGGCGTTTTCTTTTTTACGAGAAGAAATTGAGTGGAGATAATACGATGTCGTGTGCTACTTGCCATGGATTTTCAAGTGGTTTCTCTGATCCTAATCAATTTTCTACTGGAATTGATGGTATTCAAGGCAACAGAAATTCAATGGCATTGATAAACTTAGGTTATCAGAATTTTTTCTTTTGGGACGGTAGAGCTATGACTTTGGAGGATCAAATTTTAGCTCCTGTTCCAAATCCAATAGAAATGCATCAAGAGTGGAGCGCCGCTGTCGCTAAATTAAATGCTGATGTGACGTATCGAAATCGATTTTTTAAAGCATTTGGAGAAGAAGGTATTGATTCGATAAAAGTATCAAAGGCCATTGCACAGTTTCTTAGAACATTGATTTCCGGAGAATCCAAATTTGATGTCATGTATAAGTTTATTAATAGTGGACCTTCTTCGCTTAATAGCGAAGAGCAAGCAGTTTTAAGTACCGTAACTCCCGAAGAGTGGGGTGGTTACGATTTGTTTAAAAGTCTGAATGGTGCTGATTGTTTTCATTGTCATAACGGATCTTTAATGCAAGTTCAGGGATTTAGTAACAATGGGCTTGACGCAACGTTTACTGATTTAGGAAGGGGATCAATTACCGGCAATCCAAACGACAATGGAAAGTTTAAAATTCCAACTTTAAGAAATATCGCTTATACCGCTCCTTACATGCATGATGGTAGATTTGCCACTCTTGATGAAGTAATAGAACATTATTCAACTGGAATTCATCCAAGCGCTACAATTGACCCATTGATTGAGTATGCATTTCAAGGAGGGGTGCAGTTGGATGCAGATGAAAAGAATTTATTAAAACAGTTTTTATTGACAATGTCGGACCAAAAATTTATTAATAATCCAGCATTTAAAGACCCAAATTAATTGAGATGATTGACGAAAGAAGATTAACCACAGAGGAGAAGGCATTAAAAGTTAATTTACAAAGTGATATTTACGGTTGCTTCGCAGAAATTGGAGCAGGTCAAGAAGTTGCCGCAAACTTTTTCAAAGCAGGTGGAAGTTCGGGTACAATCGCTTACACGCAATCAGCATACGACATGAAAGTGTCAGATTCCATGTATGGCGCAACAGGACGATATGTTTGCGAAGAACGATTGATAACCATGCTTGAAACAGAATACAATACCTTGAAAAGTCGTTTGCCAAGTAAGTACAAAGAGGCTCGTTTTTTTGCGTTTTGTAATACTGTAGAATCACTGAATTACCACAAAACAAATCAAGGACAAGGGTGGGTAGGATGTCGATTTCAAGTTGGCTTGGAAGGAGAAACGAATGATGTTGTTTTGCACATCAAAATGCATGACAATTCGCACAAAGCGCAGCAAGAAGCACTTGGAATTCTAGGAGTAAACCTTATTCATGCTTGTTATTTTCATCATGAAAATTTAGATGATTTTCTAACAAATTTAACACATCGACTGCCCCGCGATCGCATGGAAATTGACATGCTTCGTGTTTCTGGTCCTGAATTTAAAGCTGACAACAGAATCCTAGCACTAAACCTCGTGAAAAGAGGAATCACCGATGCAACCATGTTTGATATTTCAGATCACGTTTTGCAACCATCAACGGCTTTGTACAAAAAGAATATCTTATTGATGCGCGGCAGATTTAGACCTGTTACAAAAGTGCACATCGACATGATCGAGCAAGGAAAGAAACAGTTCTTGATGGAAAATGATGTAGAGGAAGAAAATTTATGCGTTGTATTTGAGTTGACTTTAAAAGACTTAACTGCGGATGGCAAAATTTCGGATAAAGACTTTGTTGATAGAGCGGAAATTCTTTGTCGTTTAGGCTATACCGTAATGATTTCTAACTATTTGAAACATTACAAAATGGTCGATTATTTAGCTTCTATTGCGCGTGGAAAAAGAATGGGGGTGATTCTTGGAATTTATAATCTTCACAACATTTTCGATGAACGTTATTACGATAATTTACCTGGTGGATTATTGGAAGCGTTTGGAAGAGGCTTTGGTCACAATGTAAAAATGTTCATCTACCCGGCATTTAACGTTGAGAACGGGGAGTTGTATGATTTATCTAATATTAAAATTGATAATAAACTAAGAGGATTGTTGACCTATCTGATCGATAACAATAAGATGGATGCAATAGCAGAATTTGATCGTAAAATTCTTCATATCCTTTCAGACGATGTGCTTTCAAAAATTAATGCCGGAGTTTCAAATTGGGAAAATGATGTTCCAGAGGAAGTGGTGGATGCTATCAAGAAACAGGATTTGTTTGGATATAAAAAAGTGAAGATTTTTCAGAATTAGTATTTCGAAATGCCTCATATAAAACATGCACTAATTCGCTTTCGTATCATTGATCGATTGATTCGGAATAAGTACAAACCATTTCCTAGCAAATCAGAATTGCGCGAGGCCTGTGAAGAATCGCTTTATGGATCTGTCGACGGAGCAAATATTTGTGATTCGACCATTGAGAAAGATCTTTTTTCGATGAGGATGGAACTCGATGCGCCCGTCAAATACAGTAAAAAGGAAGGTGGTTATTTTTATGAAGATCCTGATTTTAGTATCAATGATGTTCCCTTGACCGAGGATGAATTGAGCTCTATTTCTTTTGCTGTAAAAACCCTAATGCAATTCAAAGAATCGAATTTATTTAGACAATTTGGAAATGCAATTGATAAAATTGTGGATCGAGTTGCCGTGGCGGGAGATCAAACAATTGGTGATATTATTCAATTTGAGGCTGCGATTTCTGTAGGTGGAAATGAGTTCTTAAGTGTATTGCTTGAAGCAATAAAAGCAAGTCAACTTGTCAATTTTAACTATACTAGTTTTGTTACTGGCATTACAAAACGCAGAACCGTGTTGCCTTTACTTTTGAAAGAGTATAGAAATCGATGGTACTTGGTAAGTTTCGACCAACAAAAAAATGACATTCTTACTTTTGGCTTAGACCGAATGTCTGACCTTGAACTCACACAAGAAAAGGCAACAATGTCGATCGACTTTGATGCAGAAAGCTATTTCAAATATTCAATTGGTATCACAAGTAATAAGTCGGAGCCAATTGAAATTATTTTTAAAGCAAATGCAATTTCTGCCAAATACATTTTGTCGCAACCATTTCATCATACTCAAAAGATTGTTAAAGAAAATTCTGAATCAACCACTTTCAATATGAAGGTAATCATGTCAGAAGAGCTTACTCGAAATTTTCTTTCATATGGGGATGAAATTGAAATTATTTCGCCCAACCATTTTCGAGATGCCATCAAACAAAAGGCAGAGCAAATGGTGAAATTGTATAAGTAGTCGATTTGTTGCATTTGAAATCTTGCATCGTTATTTCTTCATTATATTTGTTTTATGGAATTAGTTATTACACATAAAAATGGAGTTTGTGAACTCAAATTGAACAGACCTACAGTTTTCAATTCTTTTAACCGCAGCATGGCGATCGAATTACAAAATGCATTAGATGCTTGTGAAAAAGATGATGCTGTTAGAGCCATTGTGATTACTGGCGAGGGTAAAGCATTTTGTGCTGGACAAGATTTAGCCGAAGCAACGGATCCAAATGGTCCAGACATGAAAAACATTGTAGAATTAACCTACAATCCAATCATCCTGAAAATTAGATCTATCGAAAAGCCAATTATCGCAGCAGTAAATGGTGTTGCAGCAGGTGCGGGAGCAAATATTGCTTTGGCGTGCGACATCACAATTGCTAAGAAAAGTGCTAGTTTTATTCAGGCTTTTTCAAAAATTGGATTGATTCCAGATTCAGGCGGCACCTATTTTTTACCGCGAATTATTGGAATGCAGAAAGCCGCTGCTTTGATGTTTACGGGCGACAAAGTGAGTGCTGATGCGGCGGTGGAAATGAATATGATTTTTAAATCCGTTGAGGATGATCAATTTGAGAATGAAGTGTCACTTTTTGCTCAAAATTTAGCTGCAATGCCCACCAAAGGAATTGGTTTAACAAAACGTTTGCTAAATCAATCTTTTGCCAATACACTGGAGGAGCAATTGTTGCAGGAAGGAGTTGAACAGACAGTTGCAGGTGAAACCTACGATTTTAAAGAAGGAGTAGCTGCATTTTTGGAAAAGAGAGCTCCAGTTTTTATAGGAAAATAATTAATGTACAATTGATCATTGTCCCAAGAATAGTAGGGGGCGAATTATTATTCGTCCGAAACTAATTGGTGAAAGAAGGTAGAAAACACAAGTCCTAAAATCTTATTTTATCCTAATATCAAAAAAATGAAAATCGGAGTACTCGGAGCAGGAACAATGGGAGCAGGAATTGCACAAGTTGCTGCACAAAATAATTGTGAGGTTGTTTTGGTGGATTTAAGTCAAGACATGCTATCGAAAGCGGAAAACAATTTGGATAAGGTACTGAGTCGTTTGGTAGAAAAAGGAAATCTTTCAGATGACAATAAAATCAATATTCAAGGCAGAATTACTTATTCAACTGATTTGCGCGATTTTAAGTCAAGTTCATTGATTATTGAAGCAATAGTTGAAAAATTAGAAGTGAAACATAAGGTGTTTGCAAATTTAGAATCAATTGTGTCAAACGATTGTATTTTAGCGAGTAACACTTCTTCATTATCTATCGCTAGTATTGGTGCTGCGCTAAAAAATCCAGCGCGTGTTATTGGAATTCATTTTTTCAATCCTGCTCCTTTAATGCCTTTGGTGGAAATAATTCCTGCAGTGCAAACGTCTCCTGAAATAGTGAAGAAATCGCAAGATTTAATCGCATCTTGGGGCAAAACCGTAGTTACTTGCAAAGACACGCCAGGATTTATTGTTAACCGCGTGGCTCGTCCGTTCTATGGAGAAGCATTGCGAATCTATGAAGAAGGAATTGCTGATTTTGCAACTATCGATTGGGCTATGACAGAACTTGGTGGTTTCAAAATGGGACCATTTACCTTGATGGATTATATTGGAAATGATATAAATTACGCCGTAACTTGCTCCGTTTTTGAAGCTTTTTACTATGATCCTCGATTTAAACCTTCATTTACACAGCGGCGACATTCTGAAGCGGGGTTCTTTGGACGAAAATCGGGGCGAGGCTACTATGATTATGCTGAAAATTCCGTGCAAACATCTCCAACGGAAGACCCAGTTGTAGGTCAAAAAATTGTAGATCGAATTTTAGCAATGCTAATCAACGAGGCATTCGATGCTGTTTTTATGCAAGTGGCAAGCAGAGAAGATGTTGATATTGCCATGATGAAAGGCGTGAATTATCCAAAAGGACTTCTTGCTTGGGCAGATGAAATTGGTTTGCAAAAAGTGCTGAGCCAACTTGAGAGTTTATTTTTAGAATATGGAGAAGATCGTTACCGACCTAATCCATTGTTGAAGAGAATGAGTAAATTGGTGCCGTCTCACTAATGAAGTGATGATGCGATTTTAACGTTTGTAATTGAAGTTTCTATGAAATTGATTGTATGTTGTTCGTTAATTGTGATACTTATAAGTGCTTGTGGAGTTCCTGACCAACCTTCCGTGAAGGATTCTCCATCGGAAATTATCAAACTATCCAGTAAAGACCTGTTAAATCAAGAAGTAATTGCCCAGTTTATTTTGCAAAACAATTTAAATGTCAATGGAGCAAATGAACTTTACTTGAAAGGCATTGAAGCATACGTCAATAAAAAAGATAAGGATAGTGCAGTTTTTTACTTTAGATCTTCAATTTATCAAGCACCTACCGCAAAGGCTTATTACGAGTGGGCCAATGTCTTGAAAGATAAAGAGAGTTACGATGATGCGTTAATTGCGTATAATTTGGCTGAACAATTGGGCTATGAGCCATATGCATCTATCTTGTATAAGATGTGTGCTATCAAGTCGCTCACTAAAAAGTACAGCGAGGCGGCCGATTATCTAACTTACGCAGTGCAGGCAGGATTCAATAATTTTGATAAAATTGACAAGGACCCAGACCTCACTAATTTAAGAGAATCTGACTATTTTGAAGATGCTTTGCGAAAGGGATTGAGAGGTGTTGGTGATCCAAAAACCTTAATGTGGTTGCAGTATAAAAAACAATTTCCTGCACTAGAAAAAAATTACACGACAAAAGTTGAGTTTACGAATGAAGAATTAAATAGTTTAAAGTTTATTTCCTTCGATTTCGAGCGCTTTGTGTCGGAAATGCGTGATGAAAAATTCTCCCGAGAAACAAGTTTAGGCTTTTATTATGTCGGACAAGTGTACGAAACTGACAACTATGTAGCCCTATTGTACATCGAAAAAGATGAATTTGGAATGGATTGGTATCCGGTGAAGTATCGCTTGGCAACTTTTAGTACTGATGGAAAATTGATCGATAAGAAGACCTTGGGTGGAAAAACCGGCGAAACTTTAATGATAGATCGTGCGAAGTTTCTTCTTGGAGAAAAAATCGAGGTCGATGAACTTCAACTAGTTATGGAAAAAGACATTGATGAGTATGGATTTGATGACAATGCGATTAAAGAAACGAAGAAAGTTGGTCAACATTTTTTTGAAATCACCAGTGAAGGAAAAATCGTTTCGCTTGAAAATACAGAGCTGAGCGCTGCTAATTAGATTCCATTATTTTTTTTGAAAATCCTGTTCGAATGATAAGTTCTGCAACAACAAGGTTGGGAACCCAGGATAAAAATGAGAGTACTTGGTAACTTTCAATTTGTCCCAATGGCACAGAAAATACATCAAAAAGATAGGCGTAAAAACGCAAAGTGATTGCGGAAATTGTTAAAGCGTAATTGCGAAGCATCCAATCACCATGGATCTTAAATTCCTTTTTTCGAGCAAAATGATAGGCCAAAAATCCACTTATCATCCAACAGCTGGCCAATAGCACAAACATCACCTGCGTAAAATAGCCTCCGTTTGCATACAATCCTATGAGCAATCCAGACGGTGCTGCAAAAAATAGTAAAGTGAAAATATACAGCCTCCCTATCCATCGATGGAAGGTAGGGTAACGCTTAATGAAAATTTTAAAGAATTGCAGAAACCCAGTAATAATTACGATGGGCGAAGAAAAAACATGCACATAAAAGGAATAGCGCCACCAGTCTAAATGATAGATCAATTCCTTTGTCGCCAAAAAATCGACACCTCTTTTAAATGATAGATAGGGTAGCGACAAAAGTACCAATAGGTAAATTCCGTATAGAATTAGCAATGAAAAGGAAGTTTTTCCAATTTTTTGAAAACTCATTTATGGCTCAAATGGATATATAGTGGAGTTCTTCCCAACAAGACGATAATCTTCATATTCAGTACTTGTATTGATTGCTTCGTAGCTCATTTCGCGACTAGCAAAAAAAGAATTATTCTCCCAGTTAACTTTAACAGTTGTGTTCTTGAGACTCCATGTGCCTTTAATCGTTTCCATTTGATCGATGTGATTTTCTTGATCTTGAGATGGATAATATTCAAACGTTACTAAACCATCATCATTAAAGGAATAACTCCCCAATGAATCTTGCGCAAAATTGAAATAGCTAGAAATCGTAATGCGGGTAATTTTTCCTTCTTCGAATTTTAGATCAGGTAGTTTTGTAAGCTGTATCTTTTTTGAACTTAATTTCCCATTCAATGGAGTCCAATTTCCCTTGAGAGAAAGATCAACTTCGTTAAAAACTAAATCAAATGCTCCATCAAATTCATGGTCGCCAGGTTCTTCAAGCCGCATACTCACTTGTCCATTTGAAACACTCACTTTGCCCGACATGTTACGTACGAGTCCTTTATGAATATTGTATCCGGTAGCATGTTTTGAGGTAACATGTGTAAGATTGATTTGAATAGGTGAACCACCAAACTCTCCGGCAAATTGACCAACCAAAGTGTCAAAATTAATGTCGGCATGAAAACCTACTGAATCTTCTAAGGTGATTTTTGATGTTAACGTTTCTTTTTTTGTCGCTTGTGAGCAAGAAAGTAGAATCGACAATGGAACTAACAAAAAGAGAATGCGCATCTTGTAATTTTTCCGAAAAATACGAAAGAAGATTAATATACAGCTACTCTCATTTGAATTGATTGGTCAGAATAGTTTTTGCATTTTTTGCATAATAGCCATTTTGACCTGCAATCTTTTCAAACAATTTCTTTGCTTCTATTATGTTTTTCGCAGCTGAAAACGATTTTGCCATATACCACTCCGCTTCCTCACTAAAATTCATGTATTTAGAAGCGCCACACAGTGTAAATGCTTGTATCGCTTTATCAAATTCCCCTAGATTATAATAGCAAAGTCCAGCATAAAATAAGGCATTTACATCATCGGGATATGTTTTCAAGATCTCCTCAAATCGCGTCAATGCTTTTTTGTTATTTCCTTTGGCAAACAAGATCATGGTTTTCTCTAGATAATCTACGTACGGAATCTCTACATTTTTCCATTCGAAAGACGATTCCGATTTTGTATCAAAGCCACTTTCACTAGCTGGTGAACCTGTTAAAATTGCTTGCTGCGATAAAATAGTTGGTTTCGAACGGTAGGCTCTATAATCCAATAGTTTTAGATCTGAAAGATAAATTTCTTTTCCTGCTATTTTCGTAGAAAGTGTTTTCACTTGCGCATCTTCAGGCACTACATCATTCTTTGGATCTAACACAATTGCTTCATGGTTTGCTTGGGAAGAGCAATCTTGTTCAATTAAATTATTTGCTTGAAAAGATTTACTCTGTTTGAAATCCTTTGTGATTGTGGTAGATTTAATTTGATAGTTGGATGGTAACTCCACTAATTTGGCAATTTCATTCGGTACCGTAAAATCAATTTTATCTACTACGATATCGTTTTTCGAAGTGATTTCCTTGTATTGGCGCGGAAGAAAAGTAAAATACATGAAAAATAGGTGGGTAGATACTATTCCGATGATAGATATTGCATAAATTCTGAATGATTGTCCAAAACGAGCGCCGCCTTCAACAGTATCAAATTTTTTCATTTTCGCAATTGAAAGTGAGGAATCGTTCCATCCTTCCAATGCATCAGCATCAAAATCATTTTCCAACGATTTTTTTTCAATAGTGTGCTTTAAACGCTCATCGCTGGTCGTTTGGTACAAGTGAATGTCTTCACTCGTCAAGCCACTTTGATTATTTTTTATCTGTTTTGAATTCATGGTGTTCTTCCAATTTCATTTTTAAATTCCGCTTTCCATTTTGAATGGCACTTTTCACTTGTTTAATATCAAGTTGAAGTTGATCACTTATTTCCTTGTACGATTTATCTTGTAGATAAAACAACTCGATGCAAATGCGTTGTTCTTCCTTCAGTTCCAACAGAGACTGCTCTGTGATCGTGAATTGTGTTTCACGTTCCAAATGGTTAATTTCACTTTCTTCCACCAACAGCTCTTCAGGAATTTCAACACTTCTTTTTGACTTACGTAGTACCATTAAACATTCATTTTTTGTCACCATGTAGAGCCATGATTTAAAATTTTGAATGTTGTGACTCTGTAGCTTCTTTGGTAAGATTTCAAAAATGTGGCTCAAAAGATCTTCGGCATCCATGACATTTTTCAAATACTTCATACATGTACCCATTACCAAATGCCCATATCGTTCATAGATAATACCAAGCACCCCACTCTTATCACCATCCTTAATAACAGTTATGAGTTCTTCATCACTCCACGTTTTATATTTGTTTCTTACCGACGAAAACATATTCTTTAATTAGATGTCTTTCTTATGTAATTTCCATAAAAGTACAATAAAATAATACCGTCAATTACAACTATTGACTTGTAAGAGCGTATCTTTATGAATAGAAATTGATCGATATGAAGAAAATTGCCTTACTTACATCAGGAGGAGATGCTCCAGGAATGAATACTGCTATTCGGTCCATTGTGAAAACTTGCCTCTATAATAATATAATACCTTTTGGTATTTACGATGGATATAAAGGAATGATGGATGGGCAGGCCAAAGAGTTGACCTATCAAGATGTAGACAATATAATACAGATTGGTGGAACAATTTTGGGCACGGCAAGATCAGAAGAGTTTAGGACAGTAGAGGGTCGCAAGAAGGCAATTGATTTTTTACGTCAAAATGAAGTAGATGGGCTTATAGTGATTGGAGGAGACGGAACCTATAAAGGTGCTGCTGCTTTACATGAGGAATTTGATATTCCTGTGATTGGTATTCCAGGTACTATTGACAATGATATTTTTGGAACCGATTTCACGATTGGTTTCGACACGGCCATAAATACTGTAGTGGAGGCAGTTGATAAGATTCGAGATACCGCTGGAAGTCACCATCGTGTTTTTTTTGTAGAGGTGATGGGGAGAAGTTCGGGCTTCATTGCTTTATGTACGGCTTTGGCTTGTGGCGCAGAATCTGTATTGATTCCAGAAGAAATTACAGACATTCAGCAATTGGTTGATAATATCAAGACCAATAATAAAGGGCGTAGAGGAACTATTATAATTGTAGCTGAAGGAGACGATGCAGGAGATGCCTATCACATAATGAAACAAGTACGACCAGAATTACCGAACTATGATATGCGTCACGTTGTTTTAGGTCACCTTCAAAGGGGAGGAAGTCCGAGTGCAAATGATAGGATTCTTGCTACTCGATTGGGCAGTGCGGCTGTAGAATTATTATTAGTCGGAAAAAGTAATCTTGTTGTCGGGGTTAGTGGTGTAGATATTTCCACCTGTACGTTTGCAGAGGCTTTTTCGTGCAGCCATGCACCAAATCTTGAGTATGTTCGGTTAATTGAGTCCTTGAGAACAAAATAAGTTCAATTTCATTTCTTTTAAAATCAGTTGATTACTTAGCAGTAAAAAAAAAGTTCGTAAAAAGATACATTTTTACTTGCGGATGTGTAATTAGTACATATCTTTGCACCCCGAATCAACGGATACGGAATTAAAATTGAAAGCAGAGTGAAACTTTTTTGAGATGCTTGAGTAGAATCAATTCGTCGATGAAAAACAAGGATTTGCAGAAAAAATAATTTTTTTTCAAAAAGCACTTGTTAATATAAAAAAAGCACATATCTTTGCACTCCCAAATCGAACGAGATACGGGTTTAAAA
>JAZKFZ010000005.1:0-293759 GCA_040386155.1 Bacteroidota bacterium
TGGCGAACATGTTCGCCATTTAGCGAACTTGCTAAAAAATAATTCCAACTTCTTAGATGATGCTAAAAAGCAGTCATAACTTGAGTTTTCTCAATTTTGACGCTCTAAAAAATTGTTAAATTTTCAAAATTATAGTACTATGTATTGCATAGTTCAATCTTTTACATATATCTTTGTATAAAATTATTAAGCATGAGTTTAGAAAATACACAAGCACAAATGCGAAAAGGAATCTTAGAATTCTGCATTTTGTCGATTCTGGACAAAAAAGAGGCCTACCCTTCAGAAATTCTTGAAACCCTGAAAGATTCAAAACTGATTGTGGTAGAAGGTACTTTATATCCTTTGTTGACACGTCTAAAAAACATTGAGCTACTCTCCTATCGATGGGAAGAATCGCTTTCTGGACCGCCACGAAAGTATTTTGCGTTGACAAAAATGGGGAAAACTTTCTTGGACGAATTAAATGAAACCTGGAGTGAATTAAGTAATGCCGTAAACAACATCACCAAAAAAAATTAAAAGATTATGAAAAAGACCGTTTCTGTGAATATAAAAGGCCAAAACTTCCTCATTGAAGAAGATGGTTACGATTTGTTGAGTAATTACATCAATAAATTGAAAGCGCGATTAGCCAATGAAAAAGGTGGTGAAGAAATTATCGATGACATCGAATATCGAATCGCTGAACTTTTCTTTCAATCGCTTTCTGAAAATAAGCAAGTAGTGGAATATCAAACTGTTGTTTCTGTTTTAAAAACACTTGGAGACCCTGCTGATTTCATTGAAGAAGAGGAAGAAGGACCAAAAAACTTTGCGCACCAAGAATCGAATGGACATTTTCGTGATAAACGAATGTTCCGCGACAAGGACAATGCTGTTATTGCTGGTGTTGCAAGTGGGCTTTCTAACTACTTTAATGTAGATGTATTTATCATTCGCTTAATTTTCGTCTTATTTCTATTGCTTGGTGGTTTTGCAATTCCATTGTACATTATTTTATGGATCGTTGTTCCTCCTGCTACCAATTCAATTGAAAAACTAAAAATGCAAGGCAAACCCATCACGGTTGAATCTGTTCGTGATGAAGTGGAACAAGCTGCTGGTCGTTTTGCCGATAAATCTGAAAAATTTGCCTACAAGATGAAAAACTCTCCAGAAGTTAAAAAGAGATTCTCAGCAGTTGGCCGATTTTTCTCGATCGCTATAGGAATTTTCACCTTGATGTTTGGACTCATTTTTCTATTCACATTTATTGCTCTCTTAACTGGAATTGGTCTTACCTTGCCTGTGCATGACCCAAGCGGAACAGTAGGATTACCAACAGCCTTCAATCTACTATTTGAAAACAGTTCAGATCACAACTTGGCTTACATTGGATTATTTACCTTGATTTTTTCAGTGGCCTTATTCTGTATCGTTCTAGCAATCCGCTTATTGTTTAGATTTTCAAACAAGTGGCTTCGCTACTCACTTATTGGCTTAGTTTTCACAGCTACAATTGGATTTTTTGTATGTTTAACATTGGGTATTAAAACAGCTAGCGAATATAGAACCGACGCAGCAGTAGAAGAAACAGTAGGAAACTTTTCGTCAAAAACATTTTACGTAAACACAGTCTACCCAGAACATACAATAACGCAAAACAGTGCTGTAAAAGTAAAGCTAGACAATGACGATTACTATGCTTTTTTGCTCAAAAATGATCGATTAACATCAAATGACATCGATGTTGAATTCAAAAAATCAAACGATAGTTTACTCCATGTCTACTTTGTGAAAGAAGCAAGTGGAAACACTAATCAAAAAGCATTGAAGCGTGCACAAAATATAAAACACAGCTATCAACTATCAGGCGATTCGATTTCAATAAATTGGAATTATAGCTTTCCAGTAAAAGACAAATTGAGAGGTCAAGAAGTAAAATACATCTTTGAAGTACCTAATAATATGACCATCAATTGGAATGGAAAAACAATTAAACCTGTCTTTACTGAAGAAAGAAATTCATTTTTCGACATTAATGGATACATCAGCCATGATGGTGAATACGAAGAATGGGAAGATTGACACTAGTTTAGTTTCACTAAAAAATAACATAAGTTTGGGGGCATTGTTTTCGGAAATCGTTAACTTTGCCCCTTACTTTTAATCAAAAATAGAAATGAATCAAGCTTTAGGAAATCACATACTTGTTGAATTTATGAATTGCGATCCGCACATTATGAATGATGTAGCAGGAATTGAACGCGATATGGTGGCTGCCGCTCAAAAAGCAGGTGCAACTGTCATAAACTCAACATTTCACCATTTTTCTCCTTGGGGAGTTTCAGGTGTAGTAGTGATTCAAGAAAGTCATTTAGCAATTCACACCTGGCCTGAGTATGGCTATGCCGCAGTGGATTTATTTACCTGTGGTGAAATGGATGCTTGGATCTCTTTCGACCATCTTAAAGAGTGTTTTAAATCAAAATCGTATTCTGCGATTGAAATGAAACGTGGTTCTGTGAACTTGTTGACAAGAAATGATTTTGACATGACCACCATGCGTCAAAAAGCAAGCGAATGGAGAAATCCTGAGTTCTATACACGCAACGTTTGGTTTACGGATAAAGATGAAGATCAAGCGCTTTCACTTCGATTTACTGGAGAAGTATTTTTTGATGTTCAATCGCCTTACCAACGTGTTCGTATTTTAGAATCTTACAAATACGGTAAAATGTTGGCATTGGATGATATGGTGATGACAACGATCAATGATGAGTTCCATTACCATGAAATGATATCGCATCCTGCCATGTTTACGCATGGTAATGCTAAAAATATTTTAGTGATTGGAGCTGGAGATGGCGGTACTGTTCGCGAATTTCTTCGTCACGATGGTGTTGAGAAAGTAACAATGGTTGAAATTGACGGTGCAGTAATCGAAGCATGTAAACTACACTTACCAGAAATCGCAGCATCATTTGATCATCCAAAATTGGAACTTTTAGTGGACGATGGAATCGCTTTTGTAAAAACAGCGAAACAAAATTCATACGATTTAGTGATCATTGATGGTTCAGATCCCGTTGGTCCGGCTGAAGGCCTATTCTCAGTTGAATTTTACACCAACTGTTACAATTTATTGAAAGAAGGTGGTATTTTGGTGGCACAAGGTGAATCACCTAAGTTCAATCAAAAAGCATTCTCTGAATTGAATTTAACGCTTCAGTCAATTTTTGGAAAAGAAAATGCTCCAATTTCATTGTTCTTCGTTCCTACTTACCCAACTGGTATGTGGTCGTTCCAATATGGAATCAAAGGTGCTAAACATCCGAAAACAATCACAAACGATGCTGAAATTGAAGCATTCGTAGAAGCAAAAGGTTTACGTTACTACAATGCTGATGTGCATAGAGGTAGTTTTGCAACACCTAATTTTGTGAAAGCTTTAGTGAAATAATAATAATTGGATTTTAAGACAATAGGACATCAAAATTTTAAGACGTTTCTTAATAGTATTGATGTCCTTTTTTTATGTCTAAATGACCTAACATCTTCTAATCCTAATGTCTTTAAATCTTATTGTCCTAACGTCTAAATATCAAAAAAAAAATGAGCACTTTCGATCCAAACGGCGTAGGCATTGCCAACGGTAATATCTTCGGATTCCCTGTTAACGAAGCTGAAGCTGACATCGTATTAATTCCAGTTCCTTGGGATGCTACTGCTTCCTACGGAAAAGGAACTAGTAATGGTCCAAAGATCATTCTTGATGCTTCGACGCAATTGGATTTCTATCATCCTCGCCTCGATAAAGCATTTGATACAAAAGTGTACATGGCGCCAATTCCGGAGGATCTAAAATTGCAAAATGATGCACTTTGTGAGTTGTCGATCGAATACATCGATTTTTTAGAGAATGGCGGAAATTTAATGGACAGCCCCGATTTTAAAAAAACAGTTGATCACATCAATGCAATTCAGTTAGAAGTTAAAAATCAATTGAAAGCGCAAAGTAAAAAACTACTTGCACAAGGAAAAATTGTCGCTTTTTTGGGTGGTGAACACTCCACTCCTCTTGGTTTAATGGAAGCAATTGATGAGCTTTATGAAGAGTTTGGAATTCTGCAGATTGATGCCCATGCCGACCTGAGAAATGCCTACGAAGGCTTCACGCAATCGCACGCAAGTATTATGTTCAACGCGCTTCAAAACTGTAAGAATCTTAGTAAATTGGTTCAGGTTGGAATTCGCGACATTTCAGATCAAGAAGTAGAATTGACTCAAAACGATCCACGCATAAAAACCTACTTCGATTGGACATTGAAAGAAAATGCGTTCAATGGAAAAATTTGGAGAGACCAAGTCAATGAAATTACCTCTGAACTTCCTCAAAATGTATTCATCTCGTTTGATATTGATGGACTCTCTCCAGAACTTTGTCCGAACACAGGAACTCCTGTCGCAGGTGGATTTATGCTAGAAGAAGTCTCCTACCTCATCTTCAAAGTGGTGGAATCTGGTAGAAAAATTGTTGGATTCGACTTGAACGAAGTGGCTCCAGGTGAACAAGGCGATTGGGATGCAAACGTGGGCGCTAGAGCGCTTTGGAACTTAGTGTGCGCTGCAGAGTTGAGCAGAAGAAATCAATAATCAACTGAAAACTTTTACAAGTCAATTTAGCTTCGTACTTTTGATGTAATAACACACTATGACAGCACAAAAAAAGAATTCAAAGCTCTTACTACTCTTTTTTGCACTTACTTTTTTGTTCATGCTGTATTCCGCCGTAATGCTATTTGTAGTAGGCGACATTATTCCTTATCTTTTATTTTTTGTTGCATCAACACTTGCCACAGCCATGTTTTATTCCTTGTATTTGGCAAAATGGGAGGGTACTTTCGGTCGATTTCTTTTTGCAATTGCACTTGGAAACACAAGTTTACTGTTCGGATTTCAAAGCCTGCAAGAAACAATAAAGGTGATTTATCCGATCAGTATTTGGGTCGTTGTATTAGTGATTATTTGTTCTTTGCAACGCTTTTTAGAAATCAATGAAAAGCCTCTTGCAAAAAAAATGCGCTGGCTCAACTATGGGCTAATCATTGTATTATTGCCACTACTATTGATGAAATACACGGATCCAAACGTGTGGAACCTCATGGGGATTTTTGCAGCTCTAGTATTAGGTCTCAACCTAATATTGGGATTGAGTGCACCTACAAAACATCAATCTAAGTAAGACCCAAAGCTGTACAAACGCTTTTTCCAATAGTCAGAATTGTCTATATCCGTTATGATGACGCCTTTCGACGAACTCGCATGAATCATTGTCAGGGGTTTACCTTTATCAGAGATTATGATGCCCACGTGCGAAATTCCAGAACCATTATCGAAAAACACTAAGTCGCCTTTCTGCACTGTTTTTTCCTTTTGCTTTTTCGATTTTTCAAATTGATCTACCGCTCTACGTTCCAATGTGATGCCAGCTTGCTTATAAACGTACCCTGTAAAGCCACTGCAATCAAACCCTTGAGGATCATCTCCTGCCCAAACATAGGGAACACCTAATTGTTTTTTTGCGTTTGCAATAATACTTTCACGGTCCTTAGACACTGGTGTGCTCGGTTCATTAGGATCGACCACTGGACCTTTATCATTATCCTGTAAATCTGGTACATCGGTGAAAAGTTGCTTCAACACCAATTGAATTTGCTCAAAGGAGGCCTTATCGCCTACTCTTTTTAAATCTGCTGCAAAGGCAAGCAAATCTGTTTTTAAGGCAGTCATTTCATACTGGTGGGCACTCAAGACTTTTGGTCCGTCCGCAGATTTTCGAACATCTGTAAACAAAGTGTAGGCTTCTGATAGCGCATTTTTATGCTGCAACAACCAATGTTCATTTTGCGACAACTGAAACATGGAAAGCGCTTTATAAAAACTCGGAACTTGTGAAAAATCAAAATCAGGTCGATCCAATAAACGATTGGCCTTGCGATATACTGCCTTGTAGTGACCTTGGGCATACAGCATTTCCAACTGATCAAACTCTATCACCTGCGCATGAGTCACCTGCCCGAACAACAAAAAAGTCGCCACTACAAAAATTCCTTTCAAAAAATTCATACCACAAAATAACGCAATATCCGTAAAGCAATTTCATCAAGCAAAGAAATCGATTCACATCCTTTTGTTGAATTAATTCACCATTTAACACAAATTACCATTCAATTCAGTAATTAATGGAACGATTTTTCGTTAGAACGTTTAACTTTACTAATCATTGATATCCTATGAATAAGTTTTTCTCCTTCTGTTTTGCTGTCGTTGTTGCACTTCAACTTTCTGCACAAAGCACCCCCAACAAAGTTGCCACCTCTCAAAAATTTGAAGAAGTGTTAATGTACATCAATAAAATGTATGTGGATACTGTCAACGATATTCAGCTGACTGAAGCAGCGATAGTTGGAATGTTAGAAAAATTAGACCCCCACTCCACCTATATTTCAAAAGAAGAAGTGGATGAAGCAAATCAATCCATCAACGGAAGTTTTGTTGGAATTGGAATTCGTTTTCAAATATTGAAGGATACCTTGATGGTAATTGCCACCATTCCAGGTGGACCTTCAGAAAAACTAGGAATTCAACCGGGTGATAAAATCACGAAGATTGAAAACATAAATATTGCTGGCATTGGATTGAAAAACAATCAAGTTCGCGAGAAATTAATGGGTGAATTGGGCTCAAAAGTACGCGTTGAAATTCAGCGAAGAAGCATGAAAAAACCACTCGACTTTATCATTATGAGAGACAATATTCCAATAAATTCAGTGGATTCTTATTACATGCTGACCCCAGAAATAGGCTACATCAAGTTAAATAGCTTTTCTCGCACAACCATGGAAGAAGTTGCGAGAGCTTTAAAAGAATTGAAGGGACAAGGAATGAAGGATTTAATTTTCGATCTTCAAGACAATGGCGGTGGATTACTTTATGCTGCTCAACAATTGGCTGATGAATTTCTTTCAGGAGAGAAATTGGTGGTTTATTCGGAAGGAAGAGCGCAACCAAGAAGCGATTTGAAAGCTGGTAAAAAAGGATTATGGGAAGATGGAAGAGTAGTGGTATTAACCGATGAATACTCTGCTTCTGCTAGTGAAATTCTTTCAGGTGCTATTCAAGATTGGGATAGAGGCGTTATTGTTGGAAGAAGAACCTACGGTAAAGGATTGGTGCAACGCCCAATTGACTTAACAGACGGATCTCAAATGCGTTTAACGATTGCGCGCTATTACACGCCATCTGGACGCTGGATTCAAAAACCTTACGATGATGCGGAAAATTACAAAAACGACATCGCTAATAGATTAGAACACGGTGAATTAAGCAATTCGGATTCTATCAAATTTCCTGACTCACTAAAATATTATACCCTCGTAAACAAACGGTTGGTGTATGGCGGTGGTGGAATTATGCCAGATGTTTTCGTTGGAATTGACACTAGTGGAATTACGGATTACTACCGTGATTTGGTGCAAAAAGGACACGTAAATTCATTTTTATTGGATTACATCGACAGAAATCGTGATGAAATATTGGCGAAATATCCAAATTTTGATGCCTTTAACAACACCTTTTATGCTGACAAAAAACTGTTGGACGAATTCTTCAAGTATGTTGAGAAGGAGGACAAAGAATTAAAATTCAATCAAGAGCAATACAATACAAGTGAAAAATTATTGCTGACGCGAATGAAGGCCATCATTGCTCAAAATATTTGGGGCTTCAGTGAATCGTACCAAATCACCAACAAAGACAACAATATTGTGCAGCGAGCAGTGAAAGTACTTGAAGGGAATGAATACGATCAATTATTGAAAAAATAAATATAATGTAGGGGCGAAAAATATTTCGCCCCTACATTATATTTGTAAAAAATTCAACATGCAAAAATTACTTTTCATATCATTCGTAGCGCTAGCAGTAAGCGCTTGTGGCGACAATAAAGTTCAACCTAAAGATGGAGAAATCACCTCTTCCATTGTTGCAACCGACCAAACAGAGGAAGAAATGAAAGCTGATTTAATTGAAGTTCAGCAAGAAGAAGAAGAAAAAGCTCGAAATGAAGCAAATAGTCGCACTACCCTGAAGTTCGATAAATTAATACATGACTTCGGAAAAATTAAAGTAGATACAGAACATCCCGCAACATTTGTTGTTACCAACACTGGATCAAAGGACCTACTGATTGAAGACGTTGCCACTAGCTGTGGATGTACGACTGCTGAAAAACCTGAAAAACCAATCAAGCCTGGTCAATCTGATAAAATTTCGGTGGTATTCCATCCTAAACCAGGTCAGTTGAAAGAACAAAAAAAATCGATTACGATCACTGCGAATACAGATCCAAAAATGACTGTGTTAACGATTCAAGGTTTTGTAGTGGAGTAAGTGAAAAGCATCCTATATTTTCCACCAATGACACTAATTCGTGGATAAGAAAGAGTATTCGCTTTTTACCGATTTACGCCTGATACGCGTCTACCGCTTTTCGTACAGAACCATTTTCTTGCAATAATTTCTCTGCCATTTCGTAGGAAATCAACAATTCTTCCATGATCATCTTGATGCCACGATCTACCAATTTATTATTGCTCAACTGCATATCCACCATTCGATTTCCTTTGACGTGACCCAATTTTATCATTAAGGAGGTTGAAATCATATTGAGCACCAATTTTTGCGCAGTACCCGATTTCATGCGTGTGCTTCCAGTCACAAATTCAGGTCCAACCGCTAATGTTATTCCATACTTCACCAATGCAATTAAAGGAGCATCTGGATTGCATGAAATTCCTGCTGTCAACACACCGTTTTCGTTTGCTTTTTCAATTGCTCCCAACACATAGGGCGTTGAGCCAGAAGCAGCAATTCCCACCACTGTATCATTTGTATTGATCTCGAATGCTTGTAAATCTTTCCAACCTTGTTCTAGATCATCTTCAGCAAATTCTACCGCTTTACGAATGGCAGGATCTCCGCCAGCAATAATTCCAACAACTACTCCATGAGCAACACCAAACGTTGGCGGACATTCGCTTGCGTCAACAACTCCTAGGCGACCACTAGTCCCAGCTCCGATGTAAAATAACCGTCCACCAGTTTTCATCCTCAAGTAACATGCATCTACAAAAGCCTCAATTGATGACAATTCTTTTTGAACGGCCAATGCTACGGTTTGATCCTCTCGATTAATATTCTCTAATAATTCAAGCGTGCTCATCTTTTCTAGATGATTGTAGTTGGACGAAGATTCAGTTATTTTTTTCATAGCAAGTAAGCATGAGAATCAATGGCACTTAGTTCTACCTCAACGCGTTCCTTCAATGTGGTACTTAAACTTATTCCAACGAAATCAGCTTTAATAGGGTAACGTCGATGCGTTCTATCCACCAATGCCACTGTTTTAATTGCTTTTGTAGGCTGTTCCAAAATTTTGATCAAGGAATACTGCATGGTTTTCCCTGAGTTAAGCACATCATCAACTAAAATAATATAAGCGTTTTTCAATAATGATTGATCAATATCAAGCGTAACAGGTTCGCTCCAAGGCTTATCTTTGTTTACTTTCACTTCAAATACTTGTACTTTCTGAGGAGAAGAGTTCACAATAATCGATTTCAATTGATTTGCTAATTCGATTCCATTTCCACTGATGCCACCAATAAAAACAATCTCTTCTTCGAAAGAATTTTCAATGATTTGGTGACCCAAACGTTCAATTTTTTGTTGAATTTGCTGATGTGATAATATTAGTTGTTTCATGTTTAGATATCAAAAATGCTATACAAAAATAACAGTTAAAATGGTTTCTTCGTTGCCTATTTCATAAAGGGCAGTAAGTGCACGAATCTCGGAACAGCTGAAGCTTTAAAGAAGTTATGCCCATTTTCTATTTCTACAACAATATTGGTCAATCCACATTTTTTCTCAAATGAATAAGCCATTCGAGGGCGAATCACTTGATCAAATTTGCCCATAATTATTCTAAATGGAATTTTATTGTCACGTATTGTTTTACCGACCAATTTTGCATTTGGATGTAAATTTCGAAAAGCTCTCCAAGTAAGCGAAGCACGATGGAACTGCTCAGGATGTGAGGAAAACTCATGCACGAAAGACTTTACTTGTGGTCGAACTAGTTTAATTTTCTCCAAAAAACTAACGTAGGATCTGAGACGATGAGGATGTTTCTCAAAATGAATCAATAGTTTGCGCAAAATACTTCTCCTCGACGACCAGTTATAAAAACTACTATTGTCTAAGCCATCAGGTGAAATGAGCGTAAAACTTTTTACCATTTGGTAAAAGAAAGGGAAGATACACAAGGAGAACCTTCCACCCTGACTAAAAGCAAACAAGTGAAATTTACCCACTTTTTCTGCTTGAATAATTAATTCGAACAACTTGCTAAACTCTTCTAATTTTAGAGGATCATTTTCAATTCGATGCTCTGGAAAATAAGAGTTTCCGTGATAAAACAAATGTAGCGCTATCACTTTTCTTTCTGTACTTGCAATAAAAGCAAAATCTTCAGGCGATCTTCCATGTCCGTGCATACACACAACTACATCTGCACCATCACCATAAACGTAATACTCCAAGCGTAAATTATTGTGTTCGACACATTTAATTTCGGGCAGCATCAAGGAAGCTTTTTAAAATTTTCGTTCGCCCAAACATTGTCTTTATCTATTTTCAACACTTCTAAATACAATTTTCGCGCTTCAACATAATCTTCCTTCGCGTGTGCTTCGTAAGCGCGTTCACACAACTTATCAATTTTTATTCTTCTTAAATTTTCTTGGGCTAACTTATTGTTCGGATTGATCTCCAAACTTTTATCGTAAAAATCTATTGCTTTTTCAATATCGCCGGATTCATGATACTTGATGCCTTGTGCAAAATTCCATTCAGAAGACCATGGTGCATTTACAAAATTGATGACGCAAAAAATAGTAGCGCCTATCAATAACATAAACATCGTAGAAAACATTTTTTTTACGTACAAAAAACTGACCACCACTCCAATCATGAAACCAGAAAACATCGCTACAAATTCAAATTTCCAATGGTAAATAATAGTAAGATAGTAACAAGTGGTCATCAAAACAATCATCAACATTGATACACGTTTGATAGGGAATTTCTTAAAGCGCGCATCAAAAAAACGTCGAACCAAAATAAAACCAAACAAACCGTAGTTGACGCCATCGAGCCCAATTCCTGGATCATTCGTCAAAAACAACTGAGCACACGATGAAAATGCAGCAACGCTTAATCCTAAAAAAAACAATCTAAAAAAAGAGATTCTTCGTTCAATAAAAGATGAAAACGAAAAAACAAGGACCACATTTATCAATAAATGAAACCAATAAAGATGAAGAAAATTATTGGTGATAATTCCCCAAAATTGACCTAAGTAGATGTCTGATGTGAAAGGAGCGCCCAAATAAGGGTAAAAATCATTCGGAACTTGTCCATCACCAAACTTTATTTTAACTGTTGCATAAACACCAATGCAAAGCAGAACAATTACCATTGTTAGTAATGGAAATGGCTTACTTTGCTTAACTTCAATATCTTCATTCATACGCATTGTAAAAGTAGAAATTAAATGCATACATAAGATTAGCAAATACGAAGAATTTAATTTGATAAATTGTTAATTTCTTTTGAAAACGAATTCCCTTTTTCATTGGCAGGAAAAGATTTATCACTAAATTTGTTCTCAATTTGTTGATTACATTTTGAACATAAGCAGATAATGCCAAAAGACACCTCCATTAAGTCCGTTTTAATTATAGGAAGCGGACCAATTATCATCGGACAAGCATGCGAATTTGACTATTCCGGCTCCCAAGCAGCAAGATCATTAAGAGAAGAAGGAATTGAGGTCACCCTTATTAATTCCAATCCTGCAACTATTATGACTGATAAAGTCGTTGCAGACAACATTTATCTTCAGGCATTAGAACCCGAAAGTATTCTTGAAATACTTAAAAATCATAAAATTGATGCCGTACTTCCAACCATGGGAGGACAAACTGCACTCAATTTAGCGATCAAATGCGATGAAATGGGCATTTGGGAGGAGCATAATGTAAAAATTATTGGGGTTGATATCAAGGCCATCGAAATAACGGAAGACAGAGAAGAATTTCGTTTGCTCATGGAGAAAATTGGTATTCCCATGGCTCCGCAAGCGACTGCTAAATCCTTCCTTGAAGGAAAAGAAGTAGCACAGCGTTTTGGATTTCCATTGTGTATTCGCGCATCATTTACCTTAGGCGGAGCTGGAGCTTCCATCGTGCATGATCCAAAAGAATTTGATGGATTGTTGGAACGTGGACTTCAACTATCACCGATTCACGAAGTAATGATCGACAAAGCCTTACTTGGATGGAAGGAATTTGAATTGGAGTTGTTGCGTGATGCCAATGATAATGTTGTCATTATTTGTTCAATTGAGAATTTCGACCCGATGGGTGTGCACACTGGAGATTCAATTACAGTGGCGCCAGCAATGACCCTTTCTGATACCACCTTCCAAAAAATGCGTGATATGGCCATCCACATGATGCGCTCGATCGGAAATTTTGCAGGAGGATGTAATGTGCAATTTGCAGTATCACCAGACGATCACGAACATATCATTGCGATTGAAATCAACCCTCGGGTATCAAGATCATCAGCACTTGCGTCGAAAGCAACTGGTTATCCAATTGCAAAAATTGCCGCTAAATTGGCCATTGGATATCATTTAAATGAACTAAACAACCAAATCACTAAAACAACTTCCGCACTTTTTGAGCCGACATTGGACTATGTGATTGTGAAAATACCTCGTTGGAACTTTAATAAATTCCCAGGAACAAATAGAGAACTTGGACTTCAGATGAAATCCGTTGGTGAAGTAATGGGAATTGGTCGTTCATTTCAAGAAGCGCTTCAAAAAGCTTGTCAATCGCTAGAGATTAACAGAAATGGCTTGGGTGCTGACGGAAAAGAATTGACCAATCAAAACGAAATATTACACAGTTTAGAGCATCCAAGTTGGAATCGTTTATTTCACATTTACGATGCTATCAAATTGGGTATTCCGTTCAAAACAATCGTTGAAAAAACAAAAATTGACATCTGGTTCTTAAAGCAAATCGAAGACCTGATTCACACAGAACGAAGAATTGAAAAATTCCATATCGACACTATTCCAAAGGAATTAATTTTTGAAGCGAAGCAAAAAGGCTACGCCGACCGTCAACTTGGTCACCTTTTACGTTGCTTAGAATCTCAAGTGTACGCAAAACGTAGTGAACTGGGAATCAATCGTGTTTACAAATTAGTAGATACGTGTGCAGCAGAATTTGAAGCACAAACACCTTACTACTATTCTACTTTTGAATACGAAAATGAAAGTACTGTTTCTGATAAGAAAAAAGTAGTTGTCTTGGGTTCTGGTCCGAACAGAATTGGGCAGGGAATTGAATTTGATTATAGTTGTGTGCACGGAGTATTAGCGGCAAAAGAATGTGGTTACGAAACGATCATGATCAATTGCAACCCTGAAACAGTTTCTACAGATTTCGACACAGCAGATAAATTGTACTTCGAGCCTGTATTCTGGGAACATATTTTTGACATCATCAAACACGAAAAACCAGAAGGTGTTATCGTACAATTGGGAGGTCAAACAGCGCTTAAATTAGCAGAAAAATTAGAACGCTACGGAATCAAAATTATGGGTACAAGCTTCGAAGCGCTTGACCTCGCTGAAGATCGCGGTCGATTCTCGAAAGTACTCGAAGAAAATAATATTCCTTTTCCAAAATATGGAATTGTTGAAAGTGCCGAACAAGCACTGGTACTCGCTGATGATTTAGGCTTTCCATTATTGGTGCGACCGTCCTACGTTTTAGGCGGACAAAAAATGAAAATTGTCATTAACAAGGAAGAATTGGAACACCATGTAGTTGACATTATTAATGAAATGGGAAACAATCAAATCTTGTTAGATCACTTTATCGGCGGTGCTATTGAAGCAGAAGCAGATGCCATTTGTGATGGAGAAGATGTCTATATCATCGGTATAATGCAACATATTGAGCCTGCTGGTATTCATTCAGGTGACTCGTATGCAGTGCTTCCACCCTACAATTTGGGAGATTTTGTGATGCAACAAATCGAAGATATTACGAAGAAGATTGCAGTCGCTTTGAAAACAGTAGGATTGATTAATATACAATTCGCCATCAAGGACGATAAAGTATACGTTATTGAGGCAAATCCAAGAGCATCTAGAACAGTTCCTTTCATCGCAAAAGCTTACGACGAACCTTATGTCAACTATGCAACTAAAGTGATGTTGGGTGATAAAAAGGTGAAAGATTTCAATTTCAATCCTCGAAAAGAAGGTTATGCGATCAAAATTCCTGTATTCTCGTACGAAAAATTTCCAGATGTGAAAAAAGAATTGGGTCCAGAAATGAAGTCAACAGGTGAAGCCATTCGTTTCATCAAAAACTTGCGCGACCCGTTCTTTACAAAGATCTATTCTGAAAGAAACATGCATTTATCTAAATAAATGGTACTTCCACTTAGTGTAACCGGAATTTTTAAAACCATCCTCTTTATTATTGGAGGCTTGGTACTGCTTCGCTTTTTGGGACAATTGATGATTGCAAAACGAAACATGGAGGCAGAACGCGATCTTACTAAGCGCCAAAATGATATCGACAAAGAACGCAGCGAAAAAATGAAAAACTTCGGAAAAACCAATATTATTGGTAGCAAACACTCAAGTACTTCAAAATCAACGCCAAGCAACACGCATGATGTTGATTTCGAAGAAATCGTTTAGTGCATTTTAATTTTTCTTATTTTTAGCACAAATTATACTAGTTCATGAAAGCATTTTTTCAAAGAAATTGGCAACATTTTGCCGTAATCGGAGTTTTCTTCATTCTTACATTTTTCTACTTCGCACCGCAATTCGATGGTTATAACATCAAACAACATGATGTTGAACAATTCAAAGGAATGGCCCATGAAACACAGATGTTTCGGGAACAATTTGGTGAAGAACCCTTGTGGACAAATGCCATGTTTGGAGGAATGCCTACAACACAGATTTCCGTGTTGTACCCTGGAAATATCTTTCAAACAGTACTGCTATCTTTCTTCGATTTCTTTGGTATGCCAACAGGAATTTTTCTACTTCATTTACTCGGATTCTACTTCCTATCTCAAGTACTAAAAGTAAAGCCCATCATCGGATTTATTGGCGCTATAGCATTTGCGTTGGCTTCGTATGAAATCGTTATTTTACAAGCGGGACACAACTCTAAGGCAGCAACAGTAGCCTTAATGGCACCAGTAATTGGAGCATTCATCATGACCTATCGAAACAATTGGAAAATGGGCGCTTTACTCTCAGGGATTTTCATGGCTTTTAATCTCGCTTCAAATCACTTGCAAGTAACTTACTACATGGCTTTTTTACTTGGTGGATTAGGAATTTACCAGTTGATTGTCGCTTTCAAAAAGAAAGAAATTAAACAATTTGGCATTGCTTCCGCAGCGATTCTCGTGATGTATGGACTTTCCGTTTTCATCAATTACGGTAACATCTCATTGACCAACGACTACGCTAAAAACACAATTCGTGGTGGAAATGACATTACGATTGCAACCGATGGCTCTCCATCAAAAATCAACACAACAGGACTCGATAAAGAATATATTACGAATTGGTCTTACGGAGTTGGAGAATCGTTTACACTACTTTCCCCCTACGTAAAAGGTTCAGCGACAGCAATGTTAGCAGACACTAAATTTGCAGACATGGTAACGGACTCCGATCGGCCATCTTCAGAAATTAAAACAATCATGGAAGCACCTTACGGATTGTACTGGGGCGACCAACCTATGACTTCTGGTCCAGTTTATATTGGAGTTGTGATGATCTTCTTACTCGTTTTAGGAATGGTCTTCATCAAAGATGGGTCAAAATGGGTCTTCCTTGGCGTTTCTATTCTTGCGCTTGCACTCTCGTGGGGTAAAAACTTTATGGGATTGACCGATTTCTTTATCGAGAATGTACCTGGATACAACAAATTTAGAACCGTAACAATTATTATGGTGTTGATAGAACTTTGTGTCCCAATCATTGGCATATTGCTCCTAGAGCGCTTGTGGTCTGCAAGAGAAGAAATTGTGCAAGAAAAGAAGAAATTCTTGATTGTATCGGGCGTATTTTTAGTATTTCTTGTGGGAGTGAAAGGAATGGGACTTGACGACAACTATACCAACAAGGCTGAATTGGAGCGCATCGAGCTACTACCAGAACAAATTGCAGGTCAAATTTCAGAAGTAGATCCACAGGTATTGCAGCAGAATTATGGTGTAGACGTAAATAATCCTCAGCAGATACAACAATTTATTGATGCTCAGGTGGAAAACTCAACACAGAGTTACGATTTAATGAAATCTGTTCGTGCAGATATTTTCGATAGTTCAATGAATCGCTCCATCCTATTTGCTGTTTTAGCAATTGGACTTCTCGCATTGATGTTCTTTACACAGATCAATGCGCTGTTTGTATATGTGGGACTAGCTGCGGTGGTATTGATGGATTTAATTCCTGTAAGTCAAAATTATTTAAGCGCTGAAGAAGGAGCCAATAGTGAATACAAGTATTGGGTAACGCGCGAAGAAGCACTTTATCCTGTTACGGCAACGGAAGCTGACCAGCAAATTATGGACATGGAATCACTAAATCCTAAAGTGAAATCAGCAATTGCAAAGGGAGAAAAATTAGGTGAAGCGAAAGCTTCCGAACTCAACTATACAGGAGCAGCAAAACGCAGAGTGATTGATGCCTATAAATTCTCTGCACTTAACTTTGCAACAGATTACCGCATTTTTGATTTTGAAAATCCATGGGGAAGCTCTCGATCATCCTATTTCCACAAAGCATTGGGAGGTTACCACGGAGCAAAATTGAGAAACATCCAAAACCTTTTTGAATTTCAAATAGCTCAGTCGAACAATAAAGTATTTGACATGTTAAATGTGAAATACTTCATTCAAAATGGAGCTACTCGTCCTAACCCAACAGCCCTAGGGAATGCTTGGTTCGTGAAAAATGTAAAATCATTTGAAACGCCAAACGAAGAAATAAGAGCTTTGGGTGCTACATTTGAACTGGCAAATGCAGGACAAGGCAAATTGTTGATTAACGGGGCAGAAAGTAAATTTGGAACAGTGTATGGCACTGAAAAAATGCAATACTTGTTGGCTGGAAAAGACACAATGGAAATTCGTATTATCAATGGACTTTCGAAAGGTTTGACGGCGTTATTCGTAATGGATACCAATGGAGTTACTAACTACATTCCAGAACAAACGTTGTTGGCTGACACCTTAAGATCATTTACAACATTGGCAAAAATAACGATGAAAAGTGAATTCGTTCCTGCGGAAGATGCGGTGATGTTGAAATCAGAGATGAAAAACTTAAAATCAACCAATTATTCTGGAAAAGGAACAATTACGTTAACAAAATATGCACCGAATAAATTAAACTACACCGCAAATGTAGAGGGATCTCAATTAGCTGTTTTCTCGGAAATCTACTATAAAGATGGATGGAAAGCTTATGTTAATGGCAGTGAAAAACCAATTTTAAAGGTGAACTATTTGTTGAGAGGACTTGAATTGTCGAACGGTAAAAACAACATCGAATTCAGATTTGAATTACCGAAATATCAGTCGTCGAATTCATATGCTCGAATTGGAACAATTTTGTTGCTATTGATTGGCGGTGGATTGCTTTATACGGAATGGAGAAAAAGAAAGATTAGTTAATCCTCGATAATTCGACCTTTTTTAAGGTGTAGGAAGTAGGTTTCAATTCGTGAAATCTAAATTCTATATCCAACACCGTATTTTTCAATTCGAAGTTCACTTCGTAGTATCTTCCAACGCGCTTCAGTTCTGATAGCATCAGTGCCTTGCATACTGCCGTTCCGCCTTTGTGGACGATATCGACGAATAAATTCTTTTCCAATTCTGCAGCACTAAATTGATTGAAATAGAAACGAACGCAGTAGTTCCCTTTTTGAACGCCAATTTTAGGACCATAAATCGAATAGTATGACTCTTTTCTGTCATTTGCAAACATGATGGAAGAGTCAGAGGCGATCATTTCTCCATTATGAACAAAATCGGGTGCCTTCAAGTGCAATACTTCCCCCTTTTCCGTTGGCGAATTAAAATACAATTGATACTCACAGAAATTGGCATTTGCACAGCGAAAGGGCGTTCCATTCTTCTTCAACCAATAAGAAAATTGCTGAATTGAATCTGGATACGTCGGCAACCAATTATCTAGCACCAAAAACACTCGATTGCTCAATATGGTTGGAATAATTCGATCAGGATTGCGAACATCTGATCGATCATGTGGCGTACTCTTCACTTGATTGGGATTTAGTAAAGAAAATTTATACGATTCCCAATACGTGCCAATGATTCCAATTTCACCTAAACGATTTAACTCAGCTACTACCGATCGGGTTGATCTATAATGCCCTAACAATTGATACGCAGTCACAACTGGTGAACAGCAAACAACTACAACTGGAACAATTAATACTGCTTTCCTCAGCTTCGATAAGTCCACGTATTGATCCATCAAACGTAAGATCCAAATGCACGCAGAGATGTACGGAGCAACGAAATACCATCGGCCCATTTCATTCAACAGCACCCAATGAGAAACGAAAATAACGAGTAAAATACCAAAAAAGTCGGCAAGAAAGAAACTCGTCCAAAAATCAGTTAAACGAAAAATACTTTTCACGTTTCTGAACAATAATACCAACCCGAAGGTGAAGAAAACCAATAAAATCCATGCCCCAATGTCAATAATTGCTAAATCGCTAAAAAGCAAAACGCTGTAAATAGCGCTAATCACAATTGAAAGTGCTTCTCCAATCTGGTTAAAGGTATTAAAGCCTGCAAACTCCTTGATTTCAGCAACAGCAAGTGATTTAAAATACATCAAGTCAACACAATAGACAATCGTAAGAATGATCGCAAGAGCAATCAATTTTAGAAATTGGATTCGATTTCGACTTTCTTTATTGATTGCCAATCGAAGTAAAACAGTTAGTAACAAAGTGGTTAAGGTCACCATCATCAAATCCGAAATCCATACAGCACTTACTAAAGCAAGTACAATAAAAATTCCCAGCACTATATTTTTCCAATGAAACAACTTTTCAAAATTGAGTGCTTTGTAGAGCAAAATGGAAGCTCCAAGCAATCCATAACTTAAACCGAGGGGAAAGACATTTAGGCCAATGAATCTTTCGTAGGGAAAAAACCACAACAGCGCAAAAAGCAAAACCGTAAAATTCTTCTTAAAAAGCGTCGAAAAACCCAGAAAACCAATGAAGAGCACCGCGTAATTACACAAGGAAACAGCCAATACAGCACTAATGCCTGTCAAATTCATTAAAGAATGAGCAATCAATGGTATAAATGAACCCAATCTGTTTTGTCCCCAAAAATAAACGTCATGTGGCCATTCAAAATCGTTTGCCATCAACACATTTACCGCCATATCAGAATTAACAAGGGGATAAAATGCCGTTGATGTCAAGAAAAAAGAGAGCAAGATGATGGCTGTTATCGCTAAAACATACCATTTACTCGTCATCAATTTTTCTTTCTGCATGCGGTAAAGATAAGATTTTTGTATTTCAAAATAAACGTGATTATACAATCCTTAGTTTTACTATTTTTGTCCGTGCGTTACGCAATTATTGATATCGAAACTACGGGAGGAACCCCAAAAGAATCTAAAATTACCGAGATCGGAATTTACATTCATGATGGCGAAAACATCGTTGATGAATTTGTTAGCTTGATCAATCCAGAAATTCCAATTACTGCATTTGTGGTGCAATTGACGGGAATCAATAATAAAATGGTGGCCACTGCTCCTAAATTTTATGAACTAGCGAAAAAAATTATTGAAATTACCGAAGGTTGTGTTTTTGTTGCGCACAATGTTGGATTCGACTATACCATCATCCGCAATGAATTTAAATCGCTAGGGTACGATTACCGACGCAGCAATTTATGCACCGTACGCACCTCGCGAGCAATTCTCCCTGGCATGGACTCCTATAGTCTTGGAAAGTTGACGAGAGCGCTTGGAATTGCCTTGTCTGGTCGACATAGAGCTGGGGGAGATGCATTAGCAACAACGCATTTGTTTAAGCTATTGCTTGACAAAGACCCAAACAAGTTGAGTACCTTTGTTCAAAAAGAGATAGATCCACAGGAATTGCATCCAAAATTAGATTTAGAGTTCATTGAAACTATTCCTGCTCGCATGGGGATTTATAAATTATTCAATGAAGTTAATCAATTGCTCTACATAGGGAAAGGTGATTTAAAGAAAAAGGTAGAACACCACCTCAAATACGACAAAACAAAGAAAGGAATAGAACTTCGATCTGAAATTGCAAGGGTCGAATTTCAAATCACAGGATCAGAATTGATTGCCAATATTCTTCAAACTGAACTGCTCGACATTCAACTTCCGCCGAACAATCGCTTGCCAAAAGCCAAGGAATTGACATTGTTTCAAGAAGATACCAGCTATTTCATCATCGACAAAGGTCGGCACAAAAGCGAAAAAAGTTTAGTACTCATGGAGAATGGCAGTTTGATAGGTTATGGTTTTGCACCATTCCACTTCCACAACTTAGATGTAATGCATTGGAAGCGTTTTATTGAAGTCGTAAAGGAAAGAGCGATTGTCAATGATGCAGTGACAATGTACCTTCAGAAGGCCAAGGGAATCACAAAAGTGATGATTTAAGTAAATTGTCGACCGTAGTCGCTAATTAGCGCCTTATTCGAATCTCCAGATCACATAAATTTTCTGCAAAAAAAAGCCCTCTCAAATTGAGAAGGCTTTTTAAAAATTCTATGTGAATAGATTATGCTCTTAATTTCTTAGACATATCTACCAATAATGGAGTTGCAACGAACAACGACGAGTAAGTTCCAGCAATCACACCAATAATCAATGCAAATACAAATCCTTTAATTGCAGTTCCGCCAAGAAGGAACATTACCACCAAAACTAACAATACAGCTAATGAGATGTTAAACGTTCTTGACAATGTTGAATTTAAGGCATCATTCACCACTTTCTTTTTATCTGAATCTGGATTTTCTCTCAGGTATTCACGAATACGGTCAAATACAACAACAGTATCGTTCATGGAGTATCCAATAACGGTAAGAACGGCAGCGATGAAATGCTGATCAATATCCATATTGAAAGGCATAACTGTATGTAACAATGCAAAAGCACCAAGAACAAACAATACGTCATGACCAAGAGCAACAAGCGCTCCTAAAGAGAACTGCCATGTCTTGAATCGAATCAAAATGTAGATAAACATTACAGCAAGTGATAAAATTAATACCATGACTGAATTGCTCACCATTTCTTCCGAGAAAGAAGCAGTAATTGCTCTCGACTCCATAATTTTATACTTACCTAATGAGTTCTCTGTTTTAGCTAGAGCAGTTGCTAACTTTTCAGTCACTTCATTTGTCGCAGACTCATCAGACAATTTGTAATTTGTTGTTATTTCAACAAAATAATTGTTTCCTTTTGTTTTTGTATCGATTGAAGCTGGTAAACCGTTTTCAACAAATTCAGAAGACAATGCGGCTCTCAATTCATTCAAATGCGCTCCAGCAGGCTTATCGAATTTAACACCAAATGTTCTACCACCAGAGAACTCTACACTTGGTCGCAATTTATTGGTGAACAAAGCTGTGAAACTAACGATAGCAAGCACAATTGAAATTGTATAGAAAATTTTACGTTTACCAACGAAATCAAATGTTGTGCTTTTCAAGAAACCTTTTGAAAAACGTGTTTCGAAGGAAATTTCTTTTCCTTTTGAAAGCATGTATTCAAAGATCAAACGTCCAATTACAAGTGTTCCGAACAAGGTGGAGAAAATACCGATAATTAAGGTTGTAGCATAGGATTCAACTGGTCCAGAGCCAAATTCTTTCATAATGATTGCTGTCAATAATGAAGTAATATTGGCATCTAGAATTGTTGATAAAGAATATTTGTATCCGTCTGCGATGGCAGTCTTCGTATCTTTTCCATGCGCAAGTTCTTCACGAATTCGTTCATAAACAATCACGTTGGAATCGACCGCCATACCAATTGTTAAAACGATACCTGCGATACCAGCTAAGGTCAAAACTGCACCAAATGATGCTAATGTTCCGAAGATAAATAAGATGTTTGCAATCAATGCAATATTAGCTACGATACCCGCTTTAGCATAATAGAAAATCATGTAAGCAAAAATCACAGCGAATGCAATTCCAAATGCCATTAAACCAGCCTTGGAGTTTTCAGCACCAATTGTTGGACCAACCTTTGTTTTTTCTTTAATAACACAAGGAGCAGGAAGTGAACCACCGTTCAACAAGCCAGCTAAGCTTTTTGCTTCATCGATAGTGAAACTACCAGAAATTTGTGTTCTTCCACCAGTGATTGGGTTGATGACACGTGGCGCTGAGTACACAACGTTATCCATTGTAATTGCAACAATTCGATCCACATTCTCAGAAGTCATTTGCGACCATTTATCTCCACCATCAGCAGACATTTCAAGGTCAACAGTTACTAAACCTCCAGTTTGGTCATAGCCAGTAGAAGCAGATTTAATATCTTTTCCACCTACTTTCGCTTTCCCAGTCTCTGGAACTTTGATTCCATAAAGTGAATATCCTTTCTCTTTTGTTTTTGGGTTGATTTCTTCTAAATCAGCTGACCACATGAATTTCAAATCCTCTGGAAAAACTGCGATTACATCAGATCTATTTAAAATTTCATTCACTGCTGCTTGATCTTCAGCTGAAACATAACCAATAGAATAGCCACCAGTACCTTTTACATAATCAGCTAAACCCTTTTGACTTTTACCAGCTGTTAGGGAAGTAATTGGTTTCACAGTTTTGTTAGAATCTAAAGAATCTGCTTTTGCCAATCCTAAAGTATCTGATTCTATTGGAGCATCTTCAACTTGGGTTTGACGAGAAATCATAGATGCTTGTTGCCATTGATTTCCGATTTCTTGAGGGAAATATGTTTCGTAGAATTGAAGATTTGCTGTTGATTGCAATTTTGCTGCTACCGTTGCTTCATCTTGAACTCCTGGAAGTTCAATATACAAACGATTATTTGCTGGATCTTTTAAGATGTTAGGTTGTGCAACACCAAATTGGTTGATACGACGATTCATGATTTGCTCAACACCGTCCATTGAAGAACCAACTATTCTTTTAAAATAACTTGTGATCTCACCATCTGTTGATTTGTACCCCAATCCTTCCATATCAGTAGTACTGAACAAACGAACCAATGGACGATTTCCATTGTATTGGGTGTTGTATTTTTGGAACAATGCGATAAAATCACCACCCTTCGTTGTGTATTCCTTGTAAGCTGCATCGTACGGTTTCTTGAACTCCAAACTTCTTGGGTTTCTAGCGTAACTTTCGATCAATAGTGGGATAGAAATCTCCATGGTTACAGACATTCCTCCTACTAAGTCCAAACCAAAAGCCAATGATTTCTTTTTTACATCAGAAAAAGTTGATCCCAAAACAGGATACACTTTCGTATCCGCTTTTTCTTTCAAAATTTGATTTACGAAAGCTGCATGCGCCAACTCATCGCCTTCTGGAGAAGAAAAATCTACTGTTGTTCCGTTCGGCAATAAACCAATGTTTCCATTTTCTTTTGCTTTCAACTTCAACTCAGCAACTCTCTCCGTTGCTTCTTTTTCTGCTTTAGCTTCAACTTTTGAAGACACAAACGTGAATGACAATTGATAAACACATACTACTGAAAGCACGATTACCAAAAACCAAAAAAATCCTTTATTACGCATTTCGTAAAATTTTGTTAATTATTTAAGCCTGCAAATATAGAATTTCCCTTTTGTAATAGCAACAAAGAATAAAATGATTGGGAAATTAATTTGATTTCTTCACTGAAATCCTTTTTTGTTTCAACAAATCATTCGAAAAAGACAGCACTTTATCTGTAAATAAACTCCACGAATTCAATTGCTTAGCATTTTTTATAGCATTTCTGAAGCCTTGGTTGCTTTCGTGCTCCAATGCACTAGAAATTAATGCACTAAATTCTTCGGGCTCATGACTTTTGGCCACCAGACCTGCTCCAATGTCCTCCACTGTCTTTTTTAAATCACCGGTATTTGTAACAACCACGGGAAGTTCGAAATGAAATGCAATCGCAGTAATTCCACTTTGAGTAGCCGATTTATAAGGCAATGCACACACATCTGCCGCCGAAAAATAAAGTCGCACTTTGCTGTCTTCGATGTATCGATTATGAAAATGAATACGTTCTTTGTTGGGTGATTTATCGATGATTGATTGGTACTTTGCAACATCTTCATAGGCTTCCCCAGCAATGATCAATTGCACATCGTCATTTAATAGGCTAAAGCTTTCAAGCAATAATTCTAAGCCTTTGTATGCGCGAATGAGTCCAAAAAACAAGATGGTTTTCTTATCAGGAGCTAAGCCTAATTGTTGGCGAGCTTCGACTTGATTTTGAAGTACTCCAAAATGGTCGTACCATGGATGAAATAGTCGCACTACCTTAGCAGTAGGTTGCAGCTTTAAAAGATCTTTTTCCACCGCTTCCGACAATACGATAAATCCGTCATGACGTTTCAGATAGTAGGAAGTAAGAAACGTATCGAAAAACTTCTGTTCATGGGGAATTAGGTTGTGAATGAGTCCGATGCGCACAACTTTCTTAGGGAATCGATTGGCTAAAAAACCGAAACAAACTCCGAAAAATGTCATCCAGTAATTACTAATGAAAACATCTGGATCACTTTTTTTTAGTTTTTTTACTGCTGAAAAATAACTGAAAGGATTGAAAGGATTTACGATTCTTTTTGCCGGAATTTTATCAGCAAGATCACCTTCAGCCACCATTTGGGTTTGACCAGGAAAAAGAATTTTAGGGTATTGTTTTGTAAATGTAAATGCCTTAACTGATTGATCTTTTGACTGTAATTCTCTAAATAATTTCGCATTAAACTGCGCTATTCCGCCTCGAAAAGGATAAAATGCTGAAAAAATAGAAATCCTCATGCTTTACTCTATTCCGTAGCCAATCACCTTGTAAAAAATCTCAGTACCATTTTGGACATTTAAGGTGTCAAATTGATTAATTTGTAGGTCTTTGTGATATTTATACACGAGGCCAACACCCTTCGCATACACTTCATATTTACGACGATAATCGATGAATGAAATGAAAGAATCTTGCTCTACTGTTATTGTGGAATCAAAGTCAAAACCATTGTACGATCTACTGTCTTGCAAGTCGCGATAATAGCATTGCATTTCATCAAAAATATTGTAAGCGTTATGATCCCACACCTTAGCACTTGTTGGTTTGAAGACCAATTTCACCATGCGTTGATTTTCTTCAACCAACTCAGCTCTCCTATCGTCGATCACAGTTGTCCACACATCACTAACAAGCCAAGGGTCAGCTATATTTTGCTTTTTGAAACGAAAAAATCGATTTGCGACACGCCCTTCTAAATCAATAACAGTATCCCCAATTAAGGTTTTAAGAAAGTAATGTGAAGTATCATGATCAAAAGGCGCAGCTGCTGTTTCATCGTGCTTTACTTCCATGACCTCATATTCGATGTATCTTCCTTGTGTTAAATCATAATAATCGTAATCAAAATCAAAAGGAGTTGTATCTTTTTTACATGCAAAAGCAATTAAAGTGATACTAAGAATAGAAAGCAGTCGAGATCGATTCATGGCACTAAAGTACAAAAAACAGTTATTGTTTGCACAGAGGGAACTAGAATTTATTTGGAAGGTTAGTTGTTAGGATTGATACCTAACTCTTTCATTTGGCGCATTTTTTCTTCCAACTTCTTACCTTCAAGTACTTCGCCGTAATAAAAATACTTCTTGCCGGTTTCTTTACCTGCTTCATCGTATGCGAAATGCCAACCATGGTGCACGCCTTTTTTGTAGCGTTCCATCATCATTTTTTTTCCGTTGCTGTGAAAAGTGTCCCAAACGCCCACTTTTTTATTGTCTTCGTACATTCCTTTACTTTTGATCGTACCACTTTCAAAATATTCGATCGCTTCTCCACTTCTCAACCCTGCTTTGTAATTGTATACTGCTGAAATTAATTTAGAGGTATTTTCCATTGTTTCAGGAATGTAGTAAACAATCATTTTTCCTTCTAACACATCATTTTTGTACGTCTCACTTGAACTCAATCTCCCTGCAGGTGTAAAATTCAGCCAAATGGAATCTTTTTTCATGTCACGATAAATTCCATGACTCATCAATGAACGATTTTCATGATAAAAATAGGCGGATGAACGATTTGTGCCTTCTCCGTGCTTGACAATTGCTTTTACGTTTCCTGATGAATAAAAATAGGTGAATGTACCAACTGGTTTACCGTCTTTAAATTGACCTTTGTACTCAAGTATTTTACTTTTTGGATATGCCTTTTCCCAGGCACCTTGTTTCTTTCCTTTTGCATCGGTTTGATTTAGCTGCCCGAAAACAGAAATGCCAAGTAATAAAAATGATATTAATCCAATAAATTTCATACTTCAATTAATTTTAAGATTCCGTTCATTGTCAACAAAAAAGCATCCGCATTGGAAGAATCTGGTCGACCTCTACCGACTTTAACAGTTTTCATACCAAGATTCTTTCCAAACTCAATATCGCTGTTCGAATCACCAATCATTATCGCTTTTGAAAAGTCAATCATTGGAAAATCTTTCTGTGCTTGCAGTCCCATTCCAATATTCGGTTTTCGCATTGGCGAATTTTCCCTCACCATTTGAGGCGCAAAATACACCTTAGCAATTTTCCCTCCGGCATCCTCAATTTTATTGAGCATATAACGGTGTACCTCTTCAAGGTTACGCTCGGTCATTAATCCTTTTCCAATACCTTGTTGATTGGTAACTACCACGATAGTTCCAAAAATACCACTGCATTTTGCGATGGTATCCACTACATTTTTGATGAAAATAAATTCGTTGGGGAATTGAACGTAACTATCTGGAATTCTTTTGTTTATTACTCCATCACGATCAAGAAAAAGCGTCCATTCTTTAGAAACTTTCCATTTCATGCACCAACCGTTTTATCGATTAAATAGACATTTCGTGTACTGGAATTTCGCCCAATCATTTCAGCTAAAAATCCAGCGAGAAAGAATTGTGTTCCCAAAATCATTGCAGTCATCGCCACATAAAATTCCGTTCTAGCAGCAATTTTAATAGCATTAGGATCGAAAAACAATTTATCCACGGCGATGTAGAAGCTAAAACCAAAGCCAATTAAAAACATTATTAGACCCAGAACACCAAAAAAGTGCATGGGTTTTTTGCTAAATTTCCCCATAAACACTACCGACATTAAATCTAACGGTCCGTTAATGAACCGATTTAAGCCAAACTTTGTTGTTCCGTATTTACGAGCTCTATGCTCCACTACTTTTTCACCAATTTTAGTAAAACCAGCGTATTTAGCTAAAGGTGGAATATAACGATGCATGTCGCCATACAATTCAATGCTTTTCACCACAGCATTTTTGTAGGCTTTGAGTCCACAATTGAAATCATGTAAATAAATTCCCGTCAAACGGCGAGCTGCCCAATTGTATAATTTTGTTGGAATTGTCTTTGAAATTGGATCGTAACGCTTCTTTTTCCATCCTGAGATGACATCATAATCGTCATTCATAATCAACTGATACAGCGCTGGAATTTCATCAGGCGAGTCTTGCAAATCTGCATCCATCGTAACAACAACATCTCCTACTGCCATTTCAAATCCAACTTGTAATGCAGCAGATTTTCCATAATTTCGTTGAAATTTCACTCCTTTGACACAATGATTTGCTGATTGTAGCTCTTCAATAATTGCCCATGACCCATCCTTACTTCCATCATCGATAAAAATAACTTCGTACGAATAATTATTTTCTATCATTACTCGATCAATCCAAGAATGCAATTCAGGCAAGGATTCCACCTCATTGAGAAGAGGAATTACAATAGAAATATCCAATTTAGTTTCAGACATAGGTATCTTTAGTGCAACAAAGTTAATAAATCCCTTCCTCTTTAGGTGAGACTGTTGTCCAGTTACTAACAATTAATCTTTTAAAACACGGAAAACTTCTCCTTCAACAATCATCAAATAAGTTCCGTTTACAAGCGTGCCGATATCTATTTGCTCTCCTTCACTCACTTCTCCATTCAACAATACTCTTCCATTCAAATCCATTATTTCGTATGACTTTGCTCCTGAAAATCCCTGAAGAAAAATTTCTCCTGTGGCTGGATTCGGATAGACACTCATTGCGTTTTGAATCACTTCGTCAACGCCCACAACACTTCCCTCACTTACAAAGAAATAATCAATTCCTCCTTCATTGATATTTTCCTCTTGTTGATCGCCTACTTGCACTGCCATCGACATATTTGCTGTGGGAGTAATAAAGTCTGCCACTCTTATGCTTCTTGCTATCCAGCTAAATTGGTTGGGAATATCTTGTGCTGCGAAATCAATTTGAACCGTTGAAACACCATCATTTAAGAAAAAGCGCATTGTATCAGTAATCTGATTAAACTCAGAGTAATACCAACGACTGAAATTAATGTAGGGATCAGTATACGTTGATAAATTCATCGTCGGACTTTGCAGCAGCGAAAGCCCATCATCCACATCATCACTATCAGGATTCAAGGTTGAGGCATTTCCAGTAACATAGGCCATTCCTCCACAATCAAAATCTGCATCGAGACCTGGTGCTGATCCACTATTTGTGGCAAAAGGAACTCCTCGCTCCCACTGCCCAGTTTGCGCAGTTCCAAAGGAAGTCCAGCCAAAATCCAATTCAAAATCGTCAAAATATCCTTCATTCAATTGAACAATTAAACTTCCAGTACTATTATCAATCGATTGATCGGCACAAAAAGTAACATACCCCCATTTGCCTACCGTGATTCTATACGATTCTTGGTAATAAAGTGTAAAATCTTCTTCGCCAAGTGCATTTGTAGTCCCTTCATGCGTAATTAAATCTGCTTCCAATCGAATTTTCGCATTTGGAATTGGTGTACCTACCCCATTTTCTAGTACTGTTATAGTTAAATTAAACGGGGGAATTGGCACTAACACTACATCTTGAACAGTAGTCTGATTGTTCAACAAATCAACAGTCAAGGTCTGCGGAAAATAACCCACTTTTGTGTATTCAACTGCATAATTTCCAGCAGTTAAAATCCCTGTAGCATAATCACCTTGCACATTGCTTAAATCAGTTTGATTGTGACCAACGATTTGAACGCTCACTTGATCAAGTAAATTTCCTGAACCTTGCTCTGTAACAGTTCCTTCCAAATAGGCTGCTTTCTCATACGTTGGATCTAAAATGAAAAGTCCTTGTGTGATGTCTGACACCAAAATTAAGCCTGAAGGTAAATAGGGATACACTCCCCAAGCACCGTCATAACTTATCGTTTGACCAGGATACGTATCGAAACTCGCTACTTCAATCATATTCGATGGATTAGTAGCATCGTGAATGACAACGCCATCTGAATAGTAACTTGTTACCAAATAATCGCCTCTCACAAACACGTTGTGTGGAATAATTCCTGCTCCTGGCGAACTTTGAATACGATCCAACTCAACAATATTCACTGGATCAGTGATATCATACGACACAATGAAAGCACCTGAAATTTCATCAGTGGTGTACACTACATCACCTTGATCGTTTGGCCACGAACTATGTGTGAAAAAGTGAGGAGTTGTTTTTGTTCCTAATAAAACTGGATTAGCCTTGTCGCTAACATCAACAATGGAGAAAAATCCATCAGAAATGTGCGACAAATACATTGTGTCATTTCGAACAAAACCATCATGAACATACCAATTATCAAAGGTTCCTACTTCCACTGGATTCATAGGGTCGGTGTTCACATCTAAAATAATCACTCCACCGTTTCCGCGATTAGCACCCATCACGTACGCAAAACCGTTCTCGTCCATATAAACCGTGTGAGCTGATGACCAATTACTCCCCATCGGACCGTTATAGAACACTGAATTCAAACTGGTGCCTGAAGGCAATGGACTCATGTCGATAATCTGCATTCCCACCTCCGCTTCTGTGGTCACATAGGCGTAATCGCCCCAAGTTACAATGTCTCTCCAAATATTGTCAACTCCAGGAAGCCAAGCCACTTCAACAGGATTTACGGGATCTTGCAAACTAACAATCGATGTACCTTTTGAAGCACCTACCAAAGCATATTCAATATTGGTTTCATCCACGTAACCCCAAATATCATTCAAATTGGATGAATGCAAAGCTTGATAATCGATATGTGAAATACTATCGATGTTGACTTGCGACTGCCCCAAGAATGGAACAATCATCAATACTAGAAGAAATAAATTTTTCATTTTATTTAAAGGATAAAAATCGCTGCGATGATGAAGATAAGAATTATTACCAAATACTGCCACACATCAAGGAAATAAGGGGAGTACTTTTTAAGTTGGTCAAAGAATTTCATAAGAATAATTTACTCACTTAAACTCATCTTCGTCAAGCCACGTAAACCATGCGCCATTTTTCTAAAATAAGCAGCCAAACTTGTTTCTTCTAGTGGAATATCAACAGGAATCACCATTTTAATGGGCACTTGTGTATCCACTGGTAGCGCTCCTGAAAAACCAATTTTTGCCGTTTGCTTGATGGGTAATCGAATCGGAACTTTAATATCTACTGGAATTTTCATCACCAAACCAATGGGCATCGTATCGATGACTACCATATCTAAAGGAACGAGTGCATGTATTGGAATGGCTTCATTGAAGGAAACATTTAACTGCTGATGCAAGGGAATTTCGCCATACACTGGAATGGAAATTCCTTTTTTCTTTTTCTTCGAAAAAATAGGAATTTTTAAGCGCTGATCGAGCGGAATGGTATCGTTCACATCAATATGCACCACATCCGAAATATTAATAGTTGTATCAATTCGAATAAAATCCTTAATTCCAATACGAATAGGTACTAATAACTCTTGGTTCACTGGAATCATTGCTGTAAAAGGAATTTCTGTTTCCACAGTCATGTCAATGTTCACCATTATATCATCTGTTACATTGATGTTTTGTTTCAAAGGAATGGACTCTTCCACTAAAATATCGCGCACAATATGCAACGTTGCCATTTCATCCATCGTGGCGCCAATTTTCGCTAACCTTTTTTCTGCAATAGACAAAGCAGTAACTAAAACAATTACAACAACAGAACTAATTAGAAATCCTACGATGGCAGTGATCGTGAAAATTCGTTGACGCTTTGACATTTATTGAAATTTTAACGAAGATAATCAAAAATAGAGAGTTCAAACTTGCTTTCATTTTTCAAAATTGACACTCATTCCAAAACAAGGATTTTTACTATCTTTGAACCATTGAAAAAATTCGTTATGGCAAAAGATTCTGTAGTTGAAACATCCCTTTCTGTTGATTTTGAAACATTTCGCACTGAAGTTCTCGAGGATTATAAATTGGCTTGTCTTTCAAGAGAAACATCTTTACTAGGTAGAAAAGAGGTGTTGACTGGTAAAGCAAAGTTTGGAATTTTTGGTGATGGAAAGGAATTGGCGCAGATCGCTCTTGCCAAGCAATTTCAAAATGGTGATTTCCGCTCTGGTTATTACCGCGATCAGACCTTGATGATGGCGATTGGTCAATTGAATGTGCGTGAATATTTTTCTGGTTTGTATGGTCACACTGATGAAGTGATTGAACCTCAATCTGCTGGTCGCCAAATGGGAGGACATTACTCTACACGCAATTTGAACGAAAATGGCGAGTGGAAAAACTTAATGGAACAAAAAAACAGTTCTGCAGATATTTCACCAACTGCCGGACAAATGCCTCGTTTATTAGGATTGGCGCAAGCATCTAAAATTTACAGAAATGTAAAAGGTTTAGACAATAGCGAGTTTGCTAAATTCTCCTCTAAAGGAAATGAAGTTGCATTTGGAACGATCGGTGATGCTTCTACATCGGAAGGACCTTTTTGGGAGGTAATTAATGCAGCAGGTGTTTTGCAAGTACCCATGGTTATGTCGGTTTGGGACGATGGCTACGGAATATCAGTACCTAGAGAATTTCAAACAACAAAAGGAAGTATTTCGGAAGCGTTAGCAGGAATGCAGCGCACAAAAGACAAAACGGGATATGAAATTTTCGTAACGAAAGGTTGGGATTACCCCCATTTAGTCGAAACATACGAAAAAGCAGTGAAGCTTGCACGAGAGCAACACATTCCAGTCTTAGTGCACGTAAAGGAAGTAAATCAACCCCAAGGTCACTCTACTTCTGGATCGCATGAACGTTATAAAGACGAAGAGCGTTTGCAATGGGAATCAGATTTCGATTGTATAACAAAATTCAAAGAATGGATCCTCTCTTTCAATGCAGAAGGAAATAGCATTGCTAGCGAAGAAGAATTAAACGACATTCAGGAAGCAGCAAAAAAACAAGTCCGTTCAGATAAAAATGAAGCTTGGGCACTTTTCACAAATGACATCAAAAGTGATTTGGAAGAAGCAATTGTATTGCTAGAAAATGTGTGCAAAGAATCGGCTAAACAAGCAGAAGTTCAGCAGGAAATTGATGCATTAAAAAAAGCTTACGAACCCATTCGAAAAGACATTCTTAACACTGGAAGAAAAATTCTTCGTCTGTTGAGAAATGAAAATACTACTGCTAAATCGAAGTTGATCAATTGGATCCAATCCAAATTCGATGAAAATGCGGATCGTTATTCTTCGTTTTTACACTCCGAATCAAAACAATCCGCACTTAATATCTCTCCAGTGGCACCATCATTTGACGGTTCTGGAAAAATGGAAGACGGAAGAATTATTTTGAGAGAAAATTTCAGATTACTGCTAGAAAAATATCCTCAGGCGCTAATTTTTGGAGAAGACGCAGGAAAAATTGGTGGTGTAAATCAGTCATTAGAAGGTTTACAAGAGCAATTTGGCGACATTCGAGTTTCAGACACCGGAATTCGCGAGTGCTCAATCATTGGTCAAGGAATTGGGATGGCAATGCGCGGACTTCGTCCAATCGCTGAAATTCAATATTTAGACTACTTGTTGTATGCGATTCAGATTCTTTCGGATGACCTTTCAACCTTGCAATATCGAACTAAAGGTGGACAAAAAGCACCACTAATTATTAGCACGCGTGGACACCGCTTGGAAGGTATTTGGCACAGTGGTTCACCCATGGGAATGATTATTAATTCTGTTCGTGGAATGCACGTGTGTGTACCAAGAAACATGACAAAAGCGGCAGGTTTTTACAATTTGTTGATGGAGGCTGATGAACCAGCACTTGTTATTGAGCCTTTGAACGGCTACCGTACGAAGGAAGAAATGCCGAACAACATTGGTTCATTCAAAATACCACTTGGAGTTCCGGAAATTGTATTGGAAGGTACTGATCTCACACTTGTTTCGTATGGATCTACTTTTAATCTATGCCAAGTTGCTGCCCAACAGTTGAAGGAGCTCAACATCAATGTGGAATTAATTGATGTTCAAACCTTATTGCCTTTCGATATCAATCACATCATTAAGAAATCGATTTCTAAAACAAATCGATTATTGATTGTGGACGAAGATGTTTCCAGCGGAGCAACAGCCTTTATGTTAGACCGAATTCTTGTTGAACAACAAGCATTTTACCACTTAGATTCTGCTCCATCAACCTTGAGTGCAAAAGATCACCGTCCAGCTTATGGCTCTGATGGCGACTATTTCTCAAAACCGAGCATCGAAGACATTACAGAAAAAGTATACGCGATTATGCATGAAGCAAATCCTGAACTCTACCCTTCTCTTTATTAATTTATTACACTTCATCACATGAAAAATTTGCTCGACAAATTTGAAAACAAACGTCCAGAAATCGTCTTTGAATGGAAAGATTCAGAAACAGAAGCAGAAGGTTGGGTGGTTATTAATTCACTTCGCGGAGGAGCAGCTGGTGGTGGAACTAGAATGCGTGTAGGGCTTGATAAACGAGAGGTTGAATCGCTTGCAAAAACAATGGAAGTCAAATTTACCGTTGCTGGTCCGCCCATTGGAGGTGCTAAATCTGGAATCAATTTCGACCCAAAAGATCCTCGTAAAGAAGGAGTGCTTAGAAGATGGTATGCAGCAGTTACTCCATTATTGAAACATTATTATGGAACTGGCGGCGACTTAAATGTTGATGAAATTCATGAAGTAATTCCATTTACAGAAGATTGTGGTGTTTGGCATCCGCAAGAAGGTGTTTTTAACGGACATTTTCAGCCGAGAGAAGCTCAGAAAATCAATCGAATTGGACAATTACGACAAGGCGTTTTGAAGGTGATTGAAGATACAAATTTTTCTCCAGATCCCGCACGGAAGTATGTTATAGCAGACATGATTACAGGTTATGGTGTTGCAGAATCTATCAAACATTATTACACTATTTGGGGCGCAAGCTCGGCAACCCAACAATCAGTTGAAGGAAAAAAAGTAACTATACAAGGATGGGGCAATGTTGGTTCTGCAGCAGCTTACTACTTGGCGCAATCAGGCGCTAAAATTATAGGAATCATTGACCGTGCCGGAGGATTAATTAATGAAGAAGGATTTACATTTGATGAAATTAAATCTTTATTTCTTAACAAGAATGGCAATGAATTGGCACATAACAACTTACTTTCATTCAATGAAGTAAACGAAAAAATTTGGGATTTAGGCTGCGATGTTTTCGTGCCCTGTGCAGCGTCTCGATTAATTACAGAAAATCAATTGGATCGTTTGATTTCCGGAGGAATTGAAGTTATTTCTGCAGGAGCGAATGTGCCATTTGCTGATCCCGAAATCTTCTTCGGTCGTATTGCAGATAAGGCTGATAATTCTTGCTCGGTAGTACCTGATTTCATCTCGAATTGTGGAATGGCAAGAGTATTTGCCTACTTAATGAGTAACGACTTAAAAGAATTGACCGACGAAGGAATCTTTTCAGATACAAGTAAAACAATTCATGATGCATTAGCGAAGACATATCAAATCAATCCTCAACATACAACTATTGCTAAGTCAGCTTTTTCAATTGCATTGAAGCAACTAGTTAACTAATGAAACCCTCCAAATTATTTGATGACTTTTTTCATAGCGAAAAGGCCGGTGGATTAATTCTTATATTTTGTACCATTATATCGCTGGTGCTAGCAAATAGTGTCTTTGGAAAAAGTTACATTCATTTGTTCGAAACAGAACTTTCTGGTAGTACAATTGAGCACTGGATCAATGATGGATTAATGGCCATTTTCTTTTTATTGATAGGATTAGAATTAAAGAGAGAATTTGTTGCAGGAGAACTATCCAACATCAAAAATGCTTTGCTGCCTGCATTTGGCGCACTTGGAGGAATGCTTGTTCCGGCTGGAATTTATTTATTACTCAATTTTAGAACTTCCACTCAAGGAGGAGCTGGAATTCCGATGGCAACAGACATTGCCTTTGCTATTGGTGTTTTATCGTTATTGGGAAATAAAATTCCAACCTCCTTAAAAGTATTTTTAACAGCGCTTGCTGTCATTGATGATTTAGGTGCTATTGTGGTGATTGCCTTGTTTTATTCAAAGACGATCTATTGGTCGTATCTAATCGCCTCCCTTGGAATTTTTCTTGCACTATTAATTCTAAATCGATTGAAAGTCAATAAGTTATTTATTTACCTTCTTGGTGGATTTTTTATGTGGTATTTCATGCTCCATTCAGGAATTCATGCTACAATTGCAGGTGTTTTATTGGCGTTTGTGATTCCACACGATTATTCACCTGAGACCTCATCTCCTGCTGAATTTTTGGAGGAAATACTACACAAACCAGTGGCATTTCTCATCATGCCAATATTCGCTTTAGCAAATACCGCGTTCATCATTGACGTGAGTATCACCAACCTTTTCAAAGAAACGTATGCAATGGGAATTTGCTTGGGACTTATTATCGGAAAACCACTTGGAATTTTCATCTTTTCGTTCATTGGAGTAAAACTGAAATTTTGTGATTTAGGAGAAGGAATGAATTGGTTATCGGTAATCGGTGTTGGTTTATTGGGCGGAATCGGCTTTACAATGTCAATATTTATAGCACTTCTCGCTTTTGATGACTTCACATTGATTTCAAATTCGAAGCTAGCAATTCTTTCAAGTTCGTTGGTTGCAGGTGGCTTGGGTTACCTTTTTCTTCATATTGGAGCGAAGATCAATTCAAAAAAAGATAACGAAATTGCAAATTCAAATTAATTGCAACAATTTTCATACATTTGTATCAAATTAAATACGAAAGACAATGATTTTAGGAGCAATGTTAAGTCCGGGACACATCATTTTGATTTTAGCCGTTGTGCTTTTATTATTTGGTGGTAAGAAAATTCCTGAGCTAATGAAAGGATTAGGTCAAGGAGTAAAAGAATTTAAAGATGCTTCCAAGGCAAATACTGAAAAAACCGAGGAATCAAAATAAAAAACTTTACATTTAAGAAACGTCTTCAATTTGAAGGCGTTTTTTTTTGTGAAAAAAAGTTAGTTGCGCTTGCGATATTTGGCGGTTGAGGTTAAAATAGTTGTTTTTTTTTTAGGGATTCAATTTATTGGGGAAGTTTGCAAAATTACCAACCGGTTGGTAATATTACCTCCGAGTTCAAATGTTACACCACCTACTTAACAAGTTTGCTAATTGGGTAACGTGTTGCCCAATTAGCAAACTTGCACAATTTCATTCACATTCATTCGTTCTCTCTCAAGTAACATTTCGTTGTGAATATCTTAATCCACTCATGTTCATATCATACTTGGCTATTTATAATTTTACAGTTAATTATTAGATAAAAATGAAAAAACACTTTAAATTAATTGCCGCTTTTCTTTTTGTTAGCATCGGAACGTTTGCATACTCACAAATGGAAGTTGCTGGAGAGACTGCAGCTGAAACACCTGCAAAAACAGTAGAATTATCACAAGAAATTTCTGCATTCGAGTTTTTAATGAAAGGTGGAGTATTCCTTATCCCTATTGCAATTTTATTGTTTTACACACTAATTGTGACATTTGAGAAAGTGCGTTACCTAAGAAGAATGACGAAGTACAACGATCATTTAGTGCAAGACATCAAGCCAGCATTGAACGCCGGAAATATTTCGCAAGCAATTGAAACAGTGTCTCGTGATACAACAGCATACGGAAGTGTATTGAAGGAAGGACTACTAACCGTTGGTCGACCAATTCCAGAAATTGAATCGAACATGGAGAAAAGAGCGAATATAGAAATTGGCAAAATGGAACGTAATATGGGTCACCTTGGGTTGATTGCTGGTATTGCTCCAACCTTAGGATTCATCGGAACCATTTCTGGGGTAATTAAAATTTTCTATAGTATTTCCATCACAGAGAATGTAAGTATTGGTAACATATCTGGAGGTTTGTACGAAAAAATGATCTCCTCAGGTTCTGGACTTGTAGTTGGTATCATTGCCTTTGCAGCTTATCACCTTTTGAATGGGATTATTGATAGTTATACCTTGAAAGTACAGCAACAAAATTTGGATTTCATATCATCAATTCAACGCCCAAACCAATAAGATGGCAATTAAAAGAAATAGAAGGTTCCATGCGGAAGTAGCCACCTCGGCACTCAGCGACATCATGTTCTTCTTGTTGCTCTTCTTCCTCATTATCTCCACTTTGGCGAACCCAAATGTGATTAAAGTACCTTTGCCTGAATCAAAAGGTAATGAAAAAACACAGAAGGCGCACGTTACATTAACAGTGACAAACGAGAAAAGATATTACGTTGATAAGCAAGAAGTTGCATACAATCAAATTGAAACAGTGTTGTTGCAAGAAACAGCAAAATTAAATGATAATACTGTAATCGTACGTATACCATTCGACTTGCAAGTACAAGATTTAGTAGATCTTTTACAGATCGGAATGGCGAATAATCTAAAGGTAATTATCGCAACGAAAGCAGTGGAATAGTTTTTGTAACCTAATTCTTGAAATTTCGTTCAATTATTTAAAACCAATTGTTATGTATGCCATCGCCAACGAAAAGTTTGAAGTAGACAAAGACCGCAAAATTGCGATTATTAGCTCTACCACTTTTATTGTTCTTTTATTGATCACAGCTTATTTTACAACATTCTTTGTGATTCCTAAAATGGCTATCGACATTCCGCCGTACAATTCTGATGATGTAATTGAAGAAATGCTCATCGACAATGTAGAGATGGCACGTAACGATGATGCTGCTGGCGGTTCTGGAAGTGGAATTTCTTCTAACGATCCTGTAGGTCCACCAAGTGCCCAAACAGAAAAAATCTTAACCTCTTCTAATTCTAATGTACAGGTAAACTCTGGTAATTCTCATAATCATAACTCCAACAACTCAACGAATACAAGTTCTACCACTCAGCATTCTGAAAATCCATTTGGAACTGGAGGTAGCGGAACTACTGGGCAAGGTGCTGGAAATAGTCCTTTTGGAAATGACGTTGGAAATGGCGGAAATGGGACGGGACCAGGCGCTGGAACGGGTGGACGTGTGCGTTTAAATGACCCAAATACAAGCGGAATTATTCCTGATCAAGATGCTACCATCAATTTAAAAGTAACGATCAACGATCAAGGCGCCATTTTATCTGTGTCGAACATTCCTTCGAAAACGACTACGACAGATCAAACAATCATCAATAAAGTAATTGCTGCTGTGAAAAGAGACGTAAAGTACTCTAAATCGCCAGGAACAACAAACGCAACGCAATACATCACGGTTAAATTGTATGCACAATAGTGCCTATCAAACAGCCCTAGACTGGCTTTTTCAACAATTTCCATCGTACCAATTAATTGGAGATAGAGCGTATAAACCTACGCTGGACAATATTCGAAAACTTGCCGACGCATTTGGAAATCCAGAAGAACAATTACGCTTTATTCATGTAGCGGGCACCAATGGCAAAGGATCAAGTTCTTCCATGATGGCTTCAATATTGCAAGAATCAGGAGAAACAGTTGGACTTTTCACCTCTCCTCACCTGCTCGATTTCAGGGAACGAATTAGAGTAAATGGAGCCGTCATTTCAGAACAAGACGTCATCGAATTTGTTGCAAAGATTCAACACTTGAAATTAGACTTTGAACCATCTTTTTTCGAAATTACTTTCATAATGGCTTTGCACTATTTTCTGTCTCAAAATTGCACCATCTGCGTGATTGAAACAGGAATGGGAGGCCGTTTAGACGCAACGAATATCGTGAAGCCATTGATTAGTGTAATTACCAATATTTCTAAAGACCACGAGAAACATTTGGGAAGTCACTTATATCAAATTGCACGCGAAAAAGCTGGAATAATGAAAGATGGTGTTCCAACTGTCTTTGGTGAACAAAAATTCAAAGAAGCAACTACAGCAATTATTTCAAGCGCTAAAGAAAAGGAAATTGACTTGTTCTTTGCAGAGAAAATGGTTAAAGACGACGAATTGTATGAGTATGAACTTCCAATGATTGGCAATTATCAATTCAACAACCTTCGTACGATTCTAGCCGCCCTTCAATTAATAGAAAAAGAGTTTCCAGCCTACAAGGATTTTATTCAGATTGGCTTAAAAAATATTCAACAAAACACAGGATTAATTGGTCGAATGCAAGTGATGGATCGAAAACCTTTACTCGTTTACGATGTGAGTCACAACGAAGATGGTGTTCGAGAAACAATTAATTCGATTTTGCCTTACTCGAAGAACAGCATACTTCATATACTATTTGGGGCAAGTGCCGACAAAGACGTGAAAAGTGTCATTAAAGCACTTCCATTGTCGGCTAAATTGCATTTCACAAGTTTTCATCACGACAGAAGCATGGAAATAGAACAATTGAAGGCTGTTGGAAAAGAAATGGGAAGAAATGCAATTTCACATAATAATCCCAAGGAGGCCTTGTCAGCTATTAGGTTAGCAGCGAAAGAAGATGATGTTATTTTGGTGATGGGGAGTTTTTTCTTGATTGCTGAACTTTTAAAATGATTCAATTTTAAAATTCAGGTGATCTAAAATTTTAGTGATTTAGAATTTCAAATATCTGGTACCGCCAAAATCAACAAAAATCAACACTTTTCACTCAATCTACCTTCAAAAAACTAAGTATATAATCCTTATAATTAGTAACTAGTTCGTGTCAGGCTTTAAATCCAAAATTCTAAAAATCTAAAGATCTAAAATTCCAGTGATCCAGATGTTTGGATCTGAAGTTCAGAGTTAACCATTTTTAAAGCCTACAAGCGCTTCCCGTGAAAATCAATTGTAAGTTCCCGGTATTCCTCCGAATAGGCCCCATCAATATCGCGAATTGTAAGGTCTTGAATCACGGCTTCATGTCTATTTTCCAAACTCAATTCCAAAATTGTACGAACTGGTGTTTCTGGTTTTCCATTGACGGTAATTTCTCTTAGTATTGAAAATCCTACTTGTTTTGCCAGTTCTTTTATTTCATCGCAATTCTGAAAAGGAAAAATCAAGCTAAATACACCATTACTGCTCAAAAGTGAAGCAACTTTCGCCATTAATTGTTTCATTGGAAGGAAATCACTGTGACGCGCTTTAGCAAGCTTTAGATCAGCATTATGAAGGCTATTTTGGTAAAAAGGAGGATTGCTGATGATAAAATCAAATCGCTTATCAAACTGCTGCGACAGAAAATCACCATTAATGACTTCTAATCGATTGTTCCAAGGAGAATTTTTGAAGTTTACTTGACAATCTTCAAAAGAGGACTCATCCACCTCAATTGCAGTAATTTGAGCCTGTTGATTTCTTTGTGCTAACATTAACGAAAGCACCCCCGTTCCTGCTCCAATATCTAAAATAGAAGCTGAATTTTCAGGATTTACCAAAGCACCAAATACCATAGCATCTGTCCCCACTTTCATGGCAGAATTATCTTGCTGAATGGAAAAATGTTTAAAATGAAAGTTTGTCATCCGATTGCATAGATAGTAGCACCTTGCTGTTAGAATTTGCAGTGGTTTGGTGTATTTTAGCTATGCGGTCTTTTGTCTACATTAAGCTAAATACATCTCAATCAATCCTTCGGGCGCCGTGATAGTCATTGTTTTGTTGACCCTGTCGACTTCCTTTACCAGACCTTCAATTAGCGGCACAAGGACTTCTTTTTTATTGCATTTGATACTTAGCAATGGATTTACTGCATAATCCATTACAGAATCTAAGATTCCAACAATACCAAAATTAGTGTCAATGACAGTGAAACCCTCTACTTCGTGATCGTAGAAATTCGTTCCTGTAAGTTCTGTGAGTTTTTCTGCAGGAAGATAAATGCTTTTTCGAACAATGACCTTTGCTTTTTGTTCGGTATCAACGCCTTCAAACTTAACGGTTGCAAATCCTTTGTTTTTGAGTTTGAATTGCTCTACAAAGAAAGGTGTTAGTTGGTTATTGATATCAATAAAAACGGCGTCCAAATTGACGTAATCTTGTGGATTAGAAACGTCTAAAAATAGCGAAACTTCACCTTTATATCCGTGAAGTTTCGCAACATGTCCTAAATGAAAGCAATCTGCTATCTCCATTTAATCAATAAAATTATTCAGCAGAAGTCTCTTCTGAAGATTTTTCTTCAGTTGATTCTTCAGTAGCATCAGCAGGCGTCTCAGCAACAACTTCTTCTGTTACTTCAGCAACTTCTTCGGCAGCTTCAGTTACTTCAGCAACCACTTCTTCAGCAGCTTCATCAGCAACAACAGCAACTTCTTCTACTTCTTCAACAACTGGAGCATTTTTAGCTTCAATTGCAGTAGATCTAGCTTCATTAGCTACTACTTCAGCTTTCAAACGTGCATCTTTATCAGCAGCAGCATTTTTAGCTAAACCATCAACTTTACCTGATATTTTACCAGCTTTTTCTTCTAACCATGCAGCAAATTTTTCTTCTACTTGCTCAGCAGTTAAAGCACCTTTTTTTACACCATTCAACAAGTGATTCTTGTGTAATACTCCTTTATACGAAAGAATCGCACGCGCAGTATCAGACAATTCAGCACCAACTTGAACCCAATACAATGTCTTTTCGAAATTAATTTCAATCGTTGCTGGATTAGTATTTGGGTTGTACGTCCCTAATTTTTCGATGAATTTACCATCTCTTTTTGCTCTGCTGTCTGCAGCTACAATGTGGAAGAAAGCTTTTCCTTTCTTACCATGTCTTTGCAATCTAATACGAGTTGCCATAGTGTTTTGTTTTACATTTTGAGGTACGAAACCTCGGTTTATAAATTACTTCTATTCCCCAACTGAGAACAGTTAAGGGGTGCAAAGATACTATATTTTTCTAAAAGTGCAAAGAAATAAGGAAATTCAACTAATTCTCAACCATTTGTTCTCTAAATTCGTTCTAAGCAAAACTGAAATTGTGAAAAGATTGCGGAATTTTCTTCTAACGGCTATTTTACTTTGTTCGCAGGGGAGAATAGTATATTCACAAAATTCTATTGAAATTTCAGGTGGATTTCTCAATTCTTTGTTAGGTAAACCAATAGGAATTGGACGAAGTCAAAACACAATTCAAGCATCAATAGGGTTTAATCATCGAATCGCAAATTGGTATAGTGAGTCTTTCAATCTTGGATATCAATTTTCACAATACTTTTCAGATCGACATATGTCTGTAGGTTTTTCCTATACAGGAAATTTCTATCCGCTTGCTAAAAAGGGAAACAACTTTCTGTCAATTAACCTAGGAACTTATGTAAATCGATTGTTAGTCATCAAAAAAGGTGAAAATGCTGAATTCATTTATAATCCTTACCCCAATGGAACTCAATTTGGTGCACTCATGGGAATTTCATTAGAACAGAATATTACAAATTATTTTAACGTCAGAGCTAGGATGCTTTGTCAAAAAGCACTTATTAACTTTATCGATGATGAGTGGATAATGGGTTTTCATGTGGGATTTTCCTATATCCTTCCCAAAAAGAATAACACCGAAAAAATTGAAGTGTTGGATAACAGAGCAAACTTCAATATAAAGAAATTTACTACATTAGAATTCAAACTTAATTATGCTTCAAATTTTCGTGGAATCCAATTTTTAAATAATTACTCAGACTATGGGATCTATAGCTCTAGTTTTTATAAATACAAAATTCAGGGGATTGAAATTGGAACTGCTTATATTTATGAACGTCTCAAAATTGAAGCAAATCTGGGTCTATTCTCCTATCACAAAAATTTTAACTTTAGATCCACTTCACATGGACATTTTCCTCATGCTCCTAGTGGGATGGTTATTGGTAGCTCCTCTGCTAATAGTGATTATTATTCAGCTAAAACTGAATTACTTTCATACAAACTTTCATTAGGGTATAACTTGATCCCCCCCACTGCAAGAGTAAGCCTTTACCCAATTGTAACTTTTAATTATTTAGAAGAGATTCATAAGTCGGTTTCGTCAAATTATAGGACTATGAAGTACCACTTTTATTCATCAGGGCCTCCAGGTGGCACACCTCATGAAGAGGAGTCGTTTACAACATATACACCTTCAAGAATTTCTACCAACAAATATTTAGCTCATTTTTCATTTGGTATGGACTTAGGAATTCGTGTTTTCAAGGGATTAAAAGTGAACTTTCAGGCGAATTTCATTTTCATGTACCCTAAAAAAAGTAATTACTTAGTTTACACTAATGACGCAGAGTTAATTGACAAACAAAAACTGAATATTTCAATAGGCATAGGCTACCAAATTCCTTTTCAAACTCAGAACAACAGAAAACAAGAAAAAAGAAGGCAATGAAGTGGAATTCGAAAATAACGTATTTGCTTTGCTTTCTCTTTTGTTGGCAAGTTAGAAGTTTATCTGCTCAATATTCGTTAGAATTCTCAGGAGGCTACTTAAAAGCACTCTCAACCTATGCCCCTATTTCAAACACTCATGCCTTTCAAGCAAAAATTGGCTTAATTAGAAAAATAAAACCTTGGTATTCGCACACCTTAGGTCTCACTCACCAGGTAACGAAACAAAAAGATTATCTGGAAGGTAGTGTCCACGCTTCTTATCTAAGTCAACTATACCCATTTGTGCCTGCTGGAATTGACTTTCTATCTGTTGATGTTGGTCTCTTTTACAACCGCTTGCTTTTTTATGACTACTCAACAACTAACAACAAAGTGCAATTTAACTCCGATCTTGAAGGAAATACCCTTGGATTACAGGCTGGTTTGGGTTTCAATAAAGAAATAAATGAAAAAATTGGAATCGTTGCAAGAGTGTTCTACCAAATGGGAATTGCAGGCTATGACAACTCACAACTTTTTGGTATAAATGCAGGAATTAGCTACAACCTTCAAGATAAATTAAAACCACCGAAGGACAATTTTAGGAGTAATAAATTAATGGACTATGACTCTAATGTGCGGTATCTTGAAATGAAAATTAATTATACTAGTACTAATCGAAAAATTGAATTAGGTGAGACTTATGATATGGGGTACACTAATGCCGAATATTCAATAAATAAACCACAATACACGCTCAATTCTTTTCGGATTGGACTTGGCTATGCAGAAAGAAGATTTGTGGTTGAATTCGATTTCGGACTCACTTTTTTCAATGAGTCATTCGATCTTCATTATTTTAATCGAACTTACCACCCACATGCTCCAGACTGGATGTCAATTAGTCAATATAATGAAAGACATGACTTTTACGAAGAAAAAGCGCTCCTATTATCTTGTCAATTTCTTGTTGGTGCAAGGATTCTACATCCAAATTCTAAACTAAATTTTGCACCCATTTTTGGTTTTTCATACTCACATAAAATTACTCAGAATATTAAATCAAATTATTATACCACCCACAATTACTATTCATCAACTGGAGGAAATAATGGTAATGTCCTAAATGAAAATTTCAGCACTGGGACTCCTAGCAAATTGAATTCTAAAAACAAATTCTCAAACTATTTAGTCGGCCTTCAAGCTTATTATACGTTTTTTACCAATTGGAAAATTAATGGTCAATTAAATTACAACATTAACTTCCCTAATCGATCTATTATAACATACCTTGAAGAAGATCTACTATTTGATAAAGCACTATTTACCCTCTCCTTTGGCATCGGATACCAAATTCCTTTTCATAATGAACGAAAATTACAAGAAAGAACAAATTCCATAAAAAAAACAGAAAAACCAAAACGAAAAATCAAACAAAGTGCTGGCAAATGGTCTGACGATTGGCGATAAAGTTTACTATCTTCGCGCCATGGAAATTCGAGAACTTTTGACAACAGATGATATGTTGCTCCACATTGACGTACTCAATGAATTGTACCCCAATTTATTAGTGGATGCTTTGGCAAATGATTTAGAGCTCATGATCTCAAACGGCTATGGACAAGTGGCAGTGTTTGAAAATGAAGAATGTCTGGGACTTACTGGATTCTGGATCAACAAGAAACTGTGGTGTGAAAAATACCTCGAAATCGACAATTTTATCGTGCGTGAAAAACACAGATCGAAAGGCGTTGGGCAATTCATTATTGATTATTTAGTGCAAAAAGCAAAAAATGAAAACTGCTCAATTATTACCCTCGACTCCTATCGAGATAATACAAAAGCACATCAATTGTTCCTTCGGAATGAATTTCAACCGAAAGGAATTCATTTTGTGAAATTTTTAGACAAAAGTGCTATTCGCTAAAAATACAGCTCGTCTTTCCACAGTTTTTTCCTTTTACGCAAATCGGACAAGTAATTAAAAAATTAAGGGCTGATTTTTCAGTCAAGGTATGCGTACCATTTTCTGTTTGCAAGGCAATCAAGCCTTCATACGAATTCTTGGAAAGCACTTTTAATGACTTCCCAATTTTTAGATCCATACGATCAGCAAAAGATAAAAAATCAAATGAGCTGTCTTTCACAGCCAACACATATCCTTCCTTCCCAACAGCAAGTTCCGACAATGGTTTGTTCAATGGAACTAAAATAGTACCTACTTTATCTGGGATGGGTTCTCCATGTGGATCAAAACGAGGAAAACCTAGTAATTCCTCCACTCTAGCTATCAATTTGTGCGATTTTACATGCTCTAATTGCTCCGCAATTTCATTAATTTCATGCCACGAAAAATTGAGGTAATCAGCTAAAAAGGCCTTCCAAATTCGATTTTTTCGCAGCAATTCAACGCCCAGCAATCTGCCCTTCTCCGTTAAATGAATTTTCCCATACGCCTCAAAATCAACCAATGCTTGCGCTTGCAACTTTTTCACCATATTGTTTACAGAAGATGGTGCAACTGCTAATCGCTCTGCTAATTCACTTGAAGTGCAACCATCTGTTCGATTATTTCCATCCTGAAACTCAAATAAAGTCAATGTCTTAAGGTACTTTTCTACAGTTGAAGTCACAACGAAAAAATTTTATTTCTACAAAACTAAAAATAAAATTAGTATTAATATAAATTAATAATTTAGATGAATCTAAAAATTATATTTATATAGCTAAAACTCTTCAAGTAATGGCTTGTAGTTGGTAGCTATCGTCTTTCTTGAGAATGCATTAAAATGCCACCACTCACTAGGAATATTGGAAAATTTTTGACTATTCATTACACGACGAAGTAGCTTTCTATTATTCACTTGTACTTGCGTCAACTCACCTTTCTCCAGAAAATACTGTTCTTTTGATGGGTAGGCGATTTTTCGAATATCATCGAATCCTGCCCCCATATCCAATGGTTTTCCTTGAGCATCACAAATTGTTATGTCAACGGCCGCCCCATAATTGTGGACACTTCTGTTTTTAGGATTGGAGACAAACAATCCTCTTCTACTCACTGGAATTGAATCAAGCGCATCCCACATTTTTTGCTGCACACTAACTGGACGAATTGCATCGTACACCAATAAATGAAGCTTTGGATCTATGGAATTTAAAAAGTCTTGACATTTCCCCAATCGAACTGCGACTTCTCTCAAAAGATAAGCATCATCTATTTTAGCGTACAACTGCTGATGCATAAAATTATCTGCTGAAGCGTATTTCAAATCAACAAAAATAGACGGGTTGATATCAGTTACCTTCACTAAATTGAGCGATTGAAGTACAGTAGAATCGATCAGTTGTTTTTTAGCTAAAGGGTGATGAGCTATAGAAGAATCCAACTCAACACTTTTATCCTCTTCCACTTTGGAAACATTCTTATTGTTCTCTTGGCTAGAACAAGCTAACAAAATACTGCAAGGAACAATAAATTTTAGATTTCGCATGGGACAAAGTTGAGAAATTGATTTCATTTTAAAACAAACTGACTAAATTTGCTGACAAAATATCAGTTATGCCAAAAATTTCAAATAAAGCGATCGAAATGCCTGCGTCTCCAATTCGTAAATTGGTTCCATTTGCTGAAATGGCAAAAAAACAAGGTAAAATAGTCTATCATTTGAATATTGGTCAGCCTGACATTGAAACACCTGAAGTTGCATTAAATGCAATGAAGAATATCGATCGTACAGTGATTGAATACAGTCACTCAGCTGGATTTGAAAGTTACCGCAATAATTTATCTGCTTTTTATAAAAGGACAGGTTTACCAGTTGAACCAGAAGATATTATCATCACCACAGGTGGGTCGGAAGCCTTAATATTTGGTTTCATGGCAACATGTAATTCGGGCGATGAAATTATTATTCCAGAACCATTTTACGCCAATTACAATGGCTTCGCAAAAATGTCGGATGTGACAGTTGTTCCGGTAACAGCGACCATCGAAAGCGGATTTGCACTTCCTCCTATTTCAGAAATTGAGGCGAAAATCACTTCAAAAACGAAAGCAATAGTAATTTGTAACCCTGGAAATCCGACAGGATATCTTTATTCTCAGACAGAATTGGAGCAACTACGCGATATTGTGAAGAAGCATGATTTATTCCTTTTTGCAGATGAAGTGTACCGCGAATTCTGTTATGATGGCGCAAAACCATTTTCAGTACTCAACCTATCTGGCATCGAAGAAAATGTAATCATGATTGATTCCGTTTCTAAACGTTACTCGATGTGCGGTGCTCGAATTGGAGCTATTGTCTCTAAAAATAAAGAATTAATGCAGTCCGTATTAAAGTTTGGACAAGCACGATTGTCGCCTCCAACTGTGGATCAAATTATGGCGGAAGCAGCATTGGATACGCCGCAATCTTATTTTGATGATGTGGTAGCAGAATATGTGGAGCGCAGAAACATTATGGTAGATGGATTGAACACAATTCCTGGAGTTTTTTGTCCTAAACCGAGTGGTGCATTTTATTGTGTCGCAAAATTTCCTGTTGATGATGCGGAAAAATTCTGTCAATGGCTCTTGGAAGATTTCGAATACAAAGGGCAAACTGTGATGATGGCACCAGCAAACGGGTTCTACTCTACTCCTGGAAAGGGAAAAGATGAAGCACGTATTGCTTATGTTCTCAACCAACAATCCCTCAAAAATGCGGTGGAATGTTTAGCCGAAGCTTTGAAAGTATATCCGGGCAGAATTTAATTTTTCACAAAGCGAACAATCGACTGCTGACCATTTTGAGATGTCAGTTCGCAGATGTTCGTACCATTTTTCAAATCAGAAAGATTTAAACTAATTTGATTGGAATTGAATGTTCTTGCAGCAACTTGTTGACCTGTAATTGAGATAATTCGAGCCGAAGTGATTGTTTCAGCACTTGAAATATTCAAGACTTCAGAAGCTGGATTTGGATACATTTTAACATCGAAACTAAATTCATTGGTGCCAACAAAATCGTTTGTGCCACCGAACACAATCGAATTAATTGTCCAAGAACCTACTGCACTTGTATCTAAATAACCATTCCCCATCCAAACAACAAAATTGGTGTCTGTGAAATCAAAAGCTGTTGGGAAATTGATGAGTACGTCCATTGCCGTTGGTGTAGCAGCCGAAGTACAACCTGCACAGCCCCAATCGATTTTGGTAGCAGATAAAACAGCAAAACCACCTATTTGTAATAGGTTATTGCTCACATCTAAGTAGTTGCCATCTTTTGAAACTAAAAATGTAAAATCGTCTGCATATGCAGAATTTAATGAATAGGTAAAATCCATATCTATTTCCACAGAAGAAATTACACCGCTAATTTGAGGAACTGAATTTCCTTGAAAAGTAAAAGTACCTGCCGAACCTTGAAAAATTGGGTAAAAGCTTCCTCCTATCTCTGGTCCGAATACTTGAGGTCCTGAAAATGATACTTGAGAATAGCTTATTGTTGCAAGAAGAAAAGTAAGTGCGAGTACTATTGTTTTCATAGTGATGTATTTAAGTGTAAAAGTATCACAAATCTATGTGAAATTATTGGAATAAAAAAAGTCCTCTCGAATTAACGAGAGGACTTTAAGTATTAATAGTAAACTATTAGTTTTTTGCAAAAGTTCCAGTTGCGATAGCACCTGAAGCAGTCATAACACGGTAGATGTACATTCCTGAATTAAGGTCAGTAACATTTACAGAAGCAGTTGTTGAAGTAGCAACTACTTTTCCGTCTAAAGAAAGAACTTCAACCGAAGCAACTTCTTGATCCATTTTAATGTTTAATACATCGTTTGCCGGGTTAGGGTAAACTGAAGAAGAAATTGAAGCTTCATTAATACCTACAACTTGAGTAACACCTGCAAAAGACATTGAGTTAATTGTCCAAGAACCAGAATTAGTTGCAGGATCTGCATCAACATATCCGTTAGCCAACCAAATAATCATTGTAGAACCTGTAAAATCCATTGCTGCGAATGAGTTTACAGTTCCTGTTACTGGAGTACTAAGTGTTGCAACATCACATGCAGGCTCACATCCCCAAGCAAATTTGTTTGCAGGTACGAAGTTACTGAAACCACCAACTTGTAGTAAGTAATTAGCTGCTTGGCTCAAATCTGGACCAGAAGTTACCAAGATAGTAAGGTCATTAGCATAAGTATCATTAGTAGATGCAGTTAAAATTGCATCCATTGTAACACCTGTTAAAGATCCTGTAATTTTAGGGATTTGAACACCAGGAGACATTTCTGTAGTTCCGGCAGATCCTTGAAAAATAGGAGCAACAGTTCCACCCATAATGTTGTCAAATGGAATAGGTCCAGTAACGTTAATTTGTGCTGTTGCACTCATTGTCATTGCTACACCTACTACTAAAGAAAGTAAAGTTTTTTTCATAATCGTTAATTTTTAAGTTTAATATGCAACAAATATAAATGAAAATTTAAAGAAACAATAATATTGAAGGCAATTGAATATTAACAAATTCGTGTTTAATCATCTAAATAGCGCGTGTTTATTGGAAATTGCTATTATTTAACCGATTTATCTTCAAATAAATTTTGCAGAAATTACAATAATTAACTTTAAATTAATACCTTAGACCCGCTAAAACAAAAACATTTTATGAAAAAATTACTACTTTCTTCATTAATCATTGGTGCTTCAATGGCCGTAAATGCTCAATGTTCCACTACAAATGCAACAGGTTGTGTTTGTGAAGATGGGTCACAAACATGTTTCTTATTGCCAGATATTACTGCTTCTTGGAAAGGAATAAGTAACAATGGGTACACAGAGTATGCTCAAACTGGCGAGGGTACTAATTATACAGGGCAAGGTCCAGATAATGGTCGTTTGCGAGTTTCTGGTTCAACACCAAACATCGGACATGGTTCTTTTACAGTTCGTGGAGTAGATAACAACGGTAAGCGTGCATTTATCTGTGGTTCCGATACTATTTACAATGTTGCTGGTACTGGCGCATACACTTGTCCAAATGGAGATCCAAACCCACATCAAATGGTTATTCAACGTGTATATCATAAGAATAGTAACACGATGACATATACTGACACATGGACGGGGAGTATGACCTACCACCCTTCCCACGGTCACAATCACGTTGACAATTGGGCAGTAATGACGCTTCGTATTGAAACAGCAGACCCTAACCCACTGAATTGGCCCATTGTTGGTCAAGGTGCAAAAATTGGTTTTTGTTTAATGGATTATGGACAATGTGGAAACACTGGAACTACATACGACGGACATTGTCGTGACAACAACACAGTATATTTAGGTGGGAATGTCATGTACAATGCAGATTTTCCAAACTGGAACTTAGGTGGTGGAAATTACAACTGTTCTGTTACAGAGCAAGGAATCTCTTCTGGTTGGACAGATGTATACGGAAAACACTTAGATGGTATGTGGATTAATATTCCAAACAATACTTGTAATGGTGACTATTACATTGTATTGGAAATTGATACAGACAATGCTTTCCAGGAAGAAGATGAAACGAACAATTACACTGCTGTGCCTGTAACTTTAACAAAACAATTACCATCAGGGACTGCTCAAGCGCCTTTAATTTGGGCAGAAGGTTCAAATGTTAGCTGTAGTGGTTCTGCTGTTGAACTTACAGCAACTGGCGGATCATCTTATTTATGGTCAAATGGAGCTACAACACAAACGATTTCTGTTACACAACCAGGATCTTATACATGTGAAGTAGTTAATTACTGTGGTACAAACACATCTGCTCCTTACATCGTTGAATCTGCAAACGTCAATGCTCCTTCAGTTGAAGGTGATACTGTTTGTGTGCAAGGCCAAATGACACTAACAGCGAACTCAACAGGAACATTAAAATGGTATGATGACCAAGGTAACTTTTTACAAGTAGGTCCTTCTTTAACTACACCCGTTTTAAATACAACAACAACCTATTACGTTAAAAATGAAGATAACTACACAGCAACGTATTTTTCAGAACCACATGACATCGGAACTGGTGGTGGTGGATCGTATGTTAGCTCTGAGCAATATGTTTTGTTTGATGCAACTACAGACATCACTGTAAAATCTGCAAAGATTGAGGCACAAGCTGCTGGAACAATCACTGTACAAGTCGTAGACGGTGGATTAAACGTAATGCACACTCAAAACTTTACTGTGCCCGCTGGAGAATCTCGTATTGATTTTACAGGGTTCACAGTGCCAACTGGTTACAACTTTAGATTACAAGGCACTTCGATTAGTGCAGGAACAGGGTTGTGGAGAAATAACAATGCTGCAAGTTACCCATACGAAATTGATAACGTAATGAAGATTACGGGATCTTCGGCTGGAGCAAATTACTACTACTATTTCTACGATATTGAAGTAGAAGCAAGCAATGGTATTTGTGAAAGTGATTTAGTACCTGTTGTTGCATTTGTTGATCAATGTTTAGGACTTGGAGAAGATGTGGTCTTCAAAAATTCAATTAAAATTGCGCCAAATCCAAACAACGGACAATTCAATGTTTCTTTCTTAGTGCAAGAAGCTACCAACGTTACTTTTGAACTGGTAAACATGGTTGGTTCTAAAGTTTACTCTAAAACAATCGAACAAGTTGCTGGCGCTATTGATCAAACTATTAATGTAGATAACATCGCGAAAGGTGTTTATTTGCTTAACGTTGTTTACAATGGAAAACCATACGCTCACAAAATTGTAATCGAATAACAATGAATCTCATATTCAAAAATATACTTCCGTTGATTTTCAGCGGAAGTTTTTTTTTCTCAACGAATGCGCAATTCGAACTAGAGATCTTCAATACAGATAACTCTGGCATCTCTGATAATACGGTACGCTGCATTGAAAAAGGATACCTCTACAATATTTGGATTGGAACAGACAATGGACTCAATTGGTATGATGGGCTAGCATGGACGGTCTTTAACACGGCCAACTCTTCGATACCTTCGAATGAAATTAGAGCGCTTGAATGGTCGAAGCAAAATTGTCTTTGGCTAGGAACCACAGATGCAGGTGTCGCTATCTTCAACGGCTATGATTGGGTGAACTACAATACATCCAATAGTCCTTTGCCTAGCAATTTCATTCGCTGTATCAAAGAAGATAAACAAGGTGCCATTTGGATTGGTACTGTGGAAGGACTGGTTCGTTTCTACCAAAACACTTGGACTGTTTGGACAATTGCGTCAGACGGTTTGAATTCAAATAATATAACGTGCATCAACGTAGATAGCGACAACCGAAAATACATCGGATCAATTAACGGAGGACTTATTTTCTACGAAAACAATAATACGTTTACAAAATATACAATACTCCAAGGTGGAATCCCGGATAATTCGTCCTTGCAAATTGTAATCGACAACGAAGACTTACCTTGGTTTGCAAGTCCATCTGGTGGTTTGTATCACGACAATGGTGCTCAAAACTGGGAAATCTTTAATGAGGCAAATTCAGATATCATTAGCAATGGATTAACCAGCTTGCAGATGGATGAAACGCAGACATTCTACATGGGAACATTTGAACATGGAATTATTCATTTTGTACCGCCAAATAGTTGGGAAGTAATTGATACTGCAAATTCAATTTTACCTGAAAATCACATTCTTTCATTGATGATCGATGGAGAACAAACAATATGGGCGGGATCTGCTTCAATGGGGTTAATTCGAATTAGAAATTTAGTCATGTCCAATGAAACCATTGTCAATGAGCAATCGATTTATCCCAATCCGTTCGAGAGTGAGCTTACTATTCAACAAAATAATTTAACATCAATTCAAATCCTTGACGTGGCGGGTAAAATAGTATTCGCTACAACAAACAGCGAAATTGAAATGTCAACTTATTCCATCGATACTCATTCATTGCAGTCAGGAGTGTATTTTCTCACAACAGTAGCAGAGGGAATATCGAGCACTAAAAAGATCATCAAAAAGTGATTCAATTCAAATCTGAGATAATACTGTATCATCAACTAAAAATGAACGTTATTGTCATTCCAGCTGACGTTTTAACTCAGTTAAATGACGGAAACGAAAAAGGCAAATTCAATAAAAGAGTTATCATTAAGGTAAATCAACAAGTGGAATGGCAAGGTGGCATTGTTGCACTGAGTGATGGTGACGGCTACATCACAATTTCGAAAGAACGGATGAAAAAGTTGCACCTGGAAACAGGCGATGAAGTTGAACTCCAATTAAGGACCGATAATTCAGAATTTGGACATGAATTTCCAGCAGAATTGAGTGAACTATTTTTACAAGAACCAACTATTGAACAACGATTTAGAGCAATGTCGCTTGGAAAACAACGAACACTTATTTACTACATCAATCAGCCTAAATCATCAGAAAAAAGAGCTGAGCGCGCTATTCTTTATATGAACAATTTAATGCAATTGGCTGTTGGAAAAGAAAGCTTTAAGGAGATTTTCAAAAAGAACTAAGCATTCTCAATGTGAGAATACTACCTACTTCCACAAACTCATTAAAAAAAACACAAAAAGAAGTTTTCTTTACCGATAAGAAGCTAAGGGCGCATAGTTGCGTCGTTTCCTTTTTGACCTTCTATTTTTTTCAATTTCTTTTTAACTTGAAATGTCCACATATCAAAATACATGATAAAATCGCTTATCAAACTGTAAAAAGGATATTGGAACGTTGCGGGTTTGTTCTTCTCTACAAAAAAATGTCCAGCCCAAGCAAAACCATAGCCTGCCACTGGTAAAAACCACATGAGAACATACTGTTGAGTATAAATTGCCCACCCAATAATCACAAATAACAAAGAGGTTCCAGTAAAATGCAAGGCACGGTTCAAGAGGCTTGAATGTTCAGTAAGATAAAATGGATAAAATTCTTGTAAGGATTGAAATCTTTTTTCTGCTTTCATACGTGTAGTCTTGAGAAGAGTAAATATACTAAAAAATCAATAGTAAGTGCCGCTCGATTAATCCCTGTTTTCCGCTCAAATTAACACATAAAAACTATCTTTGTAAAAATTTTCTTTATGCGTGTTTATTTAGATAATGCTGCCACTACTCCTGTTGCTCCTGAAGTTGCAGAAGTGATGATTTCAGTGCTCACTGAGGAGTTTGGCAATCCATCTTCTTCCCATTTTTATGGTCGAAAAAGTAAAGCACTCATTGAAACAGCTCGAAGAACCGTAGCTAAACATCTCAATTGCCAACCCTCGGAGATAATTTTCACCTCTGGAGGCACTGAAGCCGACAATATGGCCATCGATACGGCCGTTCAAAATTTAGGTATTCAACGAATCATCACTAGCGCAATTGAACATCATGCTGTTGGACATACTGCTGATGCTCTTCAAAAATCAATTGAAGTTAGTTTTGTTAAACTCGACGAAAAAGGCAATGTTGATTTAAGCGATTTAGAAAATTTACTAAAATATGATAAAAAAACACTCGTGTCGCTCATGCACGCTAACAATGAAATAAGTACACTACTCCCCATTTTGGAAGTGAGTACTTTGTGTAGAAAATACAATGCGTATTTTCATTCGGACACCGTACAAACAATGGGACATTATGCTTTTGATTTACAGCAGTGGGATGTTGACTTTATCACCTGTGCAGCGCATAAATTTCATGGACCAAAAGGAGTTGGATTCCTTTTCGTTAACAAAAATATCAAAGCTCATTCGCTCATTCATGGGGGTGCGCAAGAACGTGGATTTCGTGGTGGAACTGAGAATGTTCATGGCATCGTTGGTTTAGCAAAGGCAATGGATTTAGCTTATCATGATTGTTCTGAACATCAACTACATGTGCAAGGATTGAAAACCTACATGATGGAGCAATTGCAAAGTATTTTCCCGGAGGTTACCTTTCATGGTGAAACAAATCCCGCTAAATCGCTGTACACCGTTTTAAATGTTTGTCTTCCAAAAACTGAAAAAGCAGCCATGTTATTATTCACGTTGGATTTGAAAGGAGTAGCAGTATCTGGCGGAAGCGCTTGTTCTTCTGGAGCAACAAAAGGTTCACATGTGTTGGAAGGAATTGGTGCAGACATGACACGACCAAATGTTCGTTTTTCTTTCTCAAGATACACAACTAAGGAAGAAATAGATTACGCTTTAGAACAATTAAAAATCGCGTTCGACCTCACCCTCGCCTAGTATTTTGCAGCATCAACGCACCATATTACTACTTAGTTCCTGGTATCCCACAACAGAGAAACCATTTCTAGGCAACTTTGTGCGGTATCAAGCAGAAATTCTCTCAAAAAACTACAAAGTAATTGTGCTGCACACCATTGCAAAATCGGATGCAAAAAAAATAGATATCAATCAAACTGAAACTGAGAATTTCACAGAAATAATCGTACATTTTCCGCAAGGTAGCAATTTCGTTACGCGTAAAACTAATAGAATTCAAGCCTTCAAAAAAGGATTAGATCTTGTCCCTACTCCAGACGTGATTCATGCTCACGTTACATTGCCAGGAATTTACTTGTTTAAAATTGCTAAAGACTTCTTCAAGTGTCCACTTGTTTTGACTGAACACTCCTCCATGTATTGGGACAAAAATGCAAAGTCGATGAGTTTAAAAGATCGTTTCTTCTTACGTCTGGCTCGTCAACACGTGGATCAATTTGTGGCGGTATCTGATTTTTTACAAAAAGATTTAATTCGTTTTTTTTCTGCGGAAAAAATTGTTGTGGTTGGAAATCCTGTTAATACTGACCTATTTCTTCCAGGAAAGGAACGGAAAAAGGAATTTACGAACTTTTTACATGTTTCAACACTTGATAAAAACACGAAAAACATAGACGGAATTTTAGATGCTGTAGCACTAATGTTGCAAAAAGGCTACGAGGAAATACAGCTTAAAATTATTAGTGACGAGCCCCTGGAAGACGTGAGAGAAAAAGTAGCTGCAAAAGGATTGAACCGTCATGTTGTTTTAGCTGGGCCTATGCAGCCTGGTGAACTTTTACCCCATTTTCAGCAGTCAAGTGCATTTGTGCTTTTCTCCTTGTACGAAACTTTTTCGTTGGTGGTTGTAGAAGCCTGGGCAACAGGTTTGCCAGTGATTTCAACCAATGTTGGAGTTGCTGAAGCAATGCCTGCAAATGTTGGGTACAATGTAAAGAGTGATGATCCGTTGAGCTTAGCGATGGCAATGGAAAAAATTATCAATGAAAATAATTTTGACGCTCACGAGATTAGAGCCCATGCCTTAACATTCAGCAGTACAGCATTTCTAGATGCGATTGAAAAAGTGTATCAGAGAGTACTGAGTTAATTTCTATTTAGCGAAGATAAATCCAACAAACGTAGCAGATAAGCCTACAATAATGGAGCTTGCAATATAGGTGAAAGCCATTCCATAATTTCCGTTCTGCAATAGCTGTATCGATTCGTTACTAAAAGAAGAAAAAGTAGTAAAGCCGCCTAAAACTCCAATAATCAAAAAAGATTTCCATTCTTCGCTTAGACCCAATTTCTCTGAAGATCCAAACAATACACCGATGAGTAAACAACCAATTACATTGACTAAAAAAGTTGAAAATGGAAATGAGCCAGTGTATTTAGTGTGTACTAGCAGTCCAACGAGGTAGCGAGCGATTCCTCCTAAAAAACTTCCAAAACCTACCGCTAGAATAATTTTCACAGGCGAGACAATTACAATAAATCAAATAAATCTTCAATTCCAGGAATGCGCGCTGTGGTGAAACCTTCTGCGTAATTCACATTAATTGAACGACCATATTGCACCATTCGTCCTGTGATGTAATCCAAGTATTTTTCACCTGAAATTGGGGTTGCAGGCTCCTTGGAGGAAGCATCAAAAAATTGTGTGCTGTACGCTTTTATTGCCTCCATCTTACGGTCATAAAATGGTGTTACATCTACCACAAAATCGGGATTTAAGTATTGTTCCTGCACGTAGTGATATATTGCTGTTGGGCGAAAGGCTTCTTGAGCAATTCCATCAAAAGATGTTTCAATTCTTCTTAAGCCTGACAAAAAGCAAGCATCCGCTACTAATTTAGCTCCTTTTGAATGATCTGGATGACGATCTGAAACGGCATTTGCTAACACAACTTTAGGTCTAAATCGACGGATTTGTTCAATGATCAATCGTTGATTTTCTTCATCATTTTGAAAAAATCCATCACGCATTCCAAGATTTACTCGAACATCAATACCAAGAATTTTAGCTGCTTCAGCTGCTTCAATAGCGCGAGTTTCTGCAGTCCCTCTTGTTCCAAGTTCCCCCTTAGTCAAATCAACTATACCTACTTTCTTCCCTTGAGAAATTGCTTTCATCAAAGTACCACAAGCAGACAATTCTACATCATCGGGGTGTGCTCCAAATGCTAAGATATCCAATTGCATATTAATCCTCTAAGGTGTTTTTTGAATAATTTCTATGTCTAAAATACGCCAATAAAGTGAAGGCAACAAACCCTAATGTCAACATAATTAACCAAGTAGGGAATTCGCCTAAGCCATCACCTTGTGCGTATGAATGTAAGCCTACCAAGTAGAAATTAACACCAAAGAAAGTGAATAAGATCGCTGAATAAGCCCAAAAACTAACCACATTAAATACAAATTTCCCTCTCAATGCTGGAATGTAGCGTAAATGTAAAACAATAGCATACACCAAGACACTCACTAAAGCCCAGGTTTCTTTCGGATCCCAGCCCCAATATCGCCCCCATGATTCATTGGCCCAAATACCGCCAAGAAATGTTCCAATCGTCAACATGAATAAGCCGATGGTAATCGTCATTTCAGAAACATAGGTTAATTCATTAATATTTAAACTAACAATTTTGCCATTTCTTTTTGAGCGTAAGATATATAATACCAAATTCATCAAGCCTAAAATTGCTCCTAATCCAAGAAAGGCATAACTTCCGGTGATGATAGCAACGTGCACTTTCAACCAATATGATTTCAACACTGGTTGCAAAGGCGTAATTTCTGGATCCATTAATTCTAACTCCGTCACCATAATCATCAACGAAGCAAGGATGACCGCTCCAGGTAAAATAATAGGGTTTTTGCGACTAAAGATAAATCCAGCACCAACAGTTACCCAAGCAATGAAAATCAAGGCTTCGTAGCCATTACTCCAAGGAGCGTGACCAGAAATCATCCAGCGCATTACCAATCCAGCACCATGATAAACAAAGAACACGACTACCAATCCAACCAAAATTCTTCGAATCCATAAATACACTTTACTTGTACTTCTGTTAGCAATGATTTGTGTAATGAACAAAATCAACATCACCAAACCTAGCAACAAATAGCTTCGGTAGGCATTCTTGAAAATATTCATCTTGTTGTAGCTGATCTCCAACTTCACAGCAGATTCCGCAGGAACTACCTTTGCTCCCTCTTTGCGCTGGTATTTTTTAAGGTCTTTCAATAGGTCGCTCGCTTCACCGTATTTCCCTGTTTCACATGCCTTATCGAGCGCTGTGATGTACTTCAAGGCATAGCCAGAAGCGTTCGGATCGAGTTCCATCAATTCAGAACCAAGTGGCACGTACCATTTATTGTTTGGTGCTTTCTTCACAGGAATAATTTGCATGTATTGCCATCCCAGTACTGCTTGAATTACCTGGAATCGATCCACTAGCTTGATCAACTTTTTATCAAATTCATCTCGCTTAGATTCTTGCTTCTGATGCGCTTTACGATACATTTCCATCCACTTGAACTGACCACCTTCATCAGCCATTTCTCGATAGGTGGCATAGTCCTTTAAATGCAAGGTATCTCGTAAGTTCGCAGGAACATTAATAATCTTCTGATCCAACCAATATTCAGGATACATGTGCATGCTCATCACGGTTTGCACAGCGTTATTTCCTTCAAATTTATTCGCACGATACACCTTATTCATGATTTGATCACAAACGGTGTGAAATGGCGTTACTCTTCCGTCAAAGGCCAATACTAGCAAGGAAGCTAGTTCCTCAGAATGCTCCTTCGACATTTCCCGATGAATTGCCTTTTTAGCAGGTGCAACTTGTTCGTGATTGCTCTCGTGCGAATGATCGTGACCATCAGCATGATTATGCTCTTGCGCATTCAAAGGAAACACAGCTAACATCAACAATCCAATAAGCATCATCTTTTTGCGCTTTTCATTCGACTTTTTAAGTAAATCATTCAAGTCTTTGAAGCGACCAGCAGGTGCAAACAAGGAGAAAATCATACCCATCGACATGAGTAGATAACCTAAGTAACTGACATTTGTACCTAACCAATCGTGATTAACACTTAAGCGAGTTCCTTTTTCATCTGGATCGTAGGCCGATTGAAAAAAACGATACCCTTGATAATCCATTACATTGTTCATGTAAATTCGTTGATTTCTTGTGTAATTATTGATCGTATCGTTAATTGTAACTTCAGAAGCAAACGATGATGGCGCTTCAGAACCAGCGTATCTTTCGAGCGCAAAATCACGACAAGAGATGGAAAAAGGTAAGAAAAATTTGGTTGCACCGTAGGTCATTTCGTAGGTTAATCCATTCAAATCAAACACTAATTGCTCAGGAATAACATTTGCACCACCTTCCAATTCAACAATTTTTGAAGTTGTACCATCTGTAATTTTTAACGTCAGATAATCTGAACCAAGGTCTTTTCTGCCGGAAGGTAATTTCATACGTTTTGCATGATTTAAGACTTGCTTAAAAACAAATTGTTCATTTTCGACTTGATACAATGTTGTTGTCATAAACTGCACGGTTGAATCGGCTGGAACTTGCACGAAGATGGAGTCTGGAGGTGTTGTTCCCGACTGACGGTACTTTGTCATTTCAGCCATTGGTAAATAACGAACTGGCATGTCAGACCTCATCATCACAGCAGCACCTTTACGTTGTAAATGAATTCCAGGCATCAATTTACTTTCGTCAGTTTTTTCAAAAAATAGTGGAATATCTCCAATCATTATTGAACCATTGGGCTCAAGATGATTGGCTTGCATTCCATTTGTCATCACTTCCAACATTGTGCCTTGAATAGAATCATTGACGATGACTGTATCGACCAAATTCTTTCTATAGTCTACAAATTCAATTAAAATTGGGGTCTTGTGATTTGGAAACTCTACAGGAATACTAAATTTATTAATGTTGATACCAAAAGGATGCACTTGAGACATGTATTTTTTCTCTGAATACGTGTATTGCAATTTTTCATCGTGAATTCTGAATGAAAAATGGGGGTCTGACGAATAAATGAAATCAGATTGACTGCCTTCGCGAATCAACATCATTCCTTCAAAACTCACATAGCGAGTGATTGCAGAACCAATTAAGATCACAATAAACGACAAGTGAAACATCAGCATTGCAATTTTTTGGCGCTGAAACATTTGATAGCGGAACATATTGGCAATCAGGTTGATGCCAAGGTAAACTAACAATATTTCAAACCATAGCGCATTGTAAATCAAAACCTTAGCAGTGTGCGTGTCGTAAGATGATTCAATCAAGGTAGCTGCACCAATTGCGATTGCAAAAATAATCATCGCTGTGGCCATCATTCGCATTGAAAAAAGTGCCCGAGAAATTCGTTCCATAATCTATAAAAATTCCTTGCAAAAATAGTCATTCCTTGACGAAAATTTCACAAAAAAGAATAATTACTTATCTTTATCCTGATCTCAAAATAAAGAAGTAATGTCGCTATTCTCCGCTCTATTTGGTAGTAAAAAAAAAGGTGTCCCCGTAAAGGATTTAGTAGTGATGACTTCAATAGAAAAATACCGCACAATCAGTAAAATTGAATCTTCAAAAAAAGTGATTATTGTTGCATGGTTTGAACGAACGAAGCAAGAACTTCTTGAAATCATGGAACAGCAAGCAGTGTTGCATGAAGTGCTACTTGCGAAAGAAGTACGACCTCATCATGCCACTGGAAATACCATTATTTTTGCAGAACATTACCCCATTGAGTCGGAAGAGCAAGCCTTTTTTGAAACGATTAACATAGAGGAAGCTATCATCTACTCAGCGCTCGACGAACCCCTATTTATGGCGTTTGGTGGCGAAAAAATCAGTTCTTTGATGCAAAAAATGGGTATGGCAACAGATGAAATTATTGAGCATAAGATGATAAGCTCTAGTATTCAAAACGCACAACAAAAAATCAGCAAACAAGTTGATTACGTGCAACAAGCAAAAAGTCAAGAGGACTGGTTCAAGAAAAACTACTTCGCTAGGTAGATAACTGTTGTTGAAAAATTCACACAATAATAAATACTTAAAAAGAGGATTCATCATAATATAGACTACATTTGGTATGTAATCGTATTATGACTGCTACAAAGAATATCGAAACCGATTCATACAAGGTAACGCTGTTGACGCCTCACATTATCGAAAATGATTTTTTTGATAATGTGGTAATTGATATTCCGCTAGTTGATCAAATAAAAAAGATCAATAGTGAATTGTCAGATGGAAAATTTTACGGTGTTTTGACACTTTTTGGTATTTCTACAGAAATTACCCCTGAAACAAGGGCCCATATTTCAAAGGCATCCTTTCACAAAAACAATTTGTTTGCTGCTGTTGTAGCTCAAAGTATCGCCCAAAAAATTGTCGGTAATTTCTACTTACGCATCAATAAGCCCAAGAATACAACTCGCATATTTAATGACCGAACATCTGCACTAAACTGGCTAGAAAAGGAATTGGATGCCTACTTAAAAAACACCAGTGCTCAACAAAACTAGCGTACAAGCTTCCTCCGTTTCAATTCCTACCTCTTCCAGCATTTTTACAAAAGCACGATTTTCTGTCCCAGGATTAAATAGCACTCTTCGAGGTTTCAGTTCAATAATTGCTTGATAGTATTTTTCTTGCAGCGATGGATTAATGTAGAGCGTTACCGTGTCTATATGGTTGATCACGGACCAGTCAGTTACTATTTCAATTGCATCAATTTTTCCTGCACGTTGACCAAATGCCACCACTGGAAATCCTTTTTCAATAAGCATTTTTACTGCTTTATTGGAATACCGATCAACTTTTTCGCTTGCGCCGATGACTAAGACAGTCTTCATTTTCTTTCAGCCAAATAGTTCACCACATTTTCTTCTACACGTTGATTCACATCAGCAGTTTCGATTTTTTCAAACTTTTTTCCAGTTATTTTCTCGTACAATTCAATGTATCGATCTGTAATGACATCCACAAACTCGTCAGGCATAAATGGCATTTCCTGTCCATCTAAACCTTGAAATCCATTTTCAATGAGCCATTGACGCACAAATTCTTTCGACAATTGTTTTTGATTTTCACCACGATCTTGACGTTCTTGGTAACCATCCATATAAAAATAACGAGAAGAATCTGGTGTATGAATTTCATCAATCAAATATACTTTTCCGTCATTCACTCCAAACTCATACTTTGTATCCACCAAGATCAACCCCTGCTTTGCTGCCATTTCTGTTCCTCGCTGAAACAATGCTCTTGTATAGTTCTCCAATTGAATGTACATTTCTTCAGGTACAATATTTTTAGCAATAATATCTTCGCGGGAGATATCTTCATCGTGACCTTCATCGGCTTTAGTTGCTGGAGTGATGATTGGAACAGGAAAACGATCATTTTCCTTCATTCCTTCTGGCAAGGCAACACCACACAATACTCTTTTTCCAAGTTTATATTCGCGCGCTGCATGTCCAGCCAAATAACCTCTAATTACCATTTCAACACGAATTGGCTCACACGCCAAACCAACGGCAACATTAGGATCTGGAGTTGCCAATAACCAATTCGGTACTATGTCTCTTGTTTCGTTCAAAAACATTGTTGCAACTTGATTCAATACTTGACCTTTAAAAGGAATTCCTTTTGGTAAAATATGATCGAAGGCAGAAATGCGGTCAGACGCCACCATCACCAATAAATCATTTTCGAGGGTGTACACATCGCGAACTTTTCCCTTGTACACCTTTTTTTGTCCTGGAAATTGAAAATCTGTTGTTACAATTGCTTTCATGCTTCTCTATTTTCTGCCTTATCAAAGGCATCTATTATTTTTTTAACTAAACTATGTCTGATGACATCATTCTTATTCAAACGAATTACACTCAAGCCTTCAACATCTTGTAAGACATCCAAGGCATGTGCTAATCCTGATTTTTGCTTGTGCGGTAAATCTACTTGCGACATATCTCCGGTGATGACAAATTTTGCTGTCATTCCCATACGTGTCAAGAACATTTTCATTTGCATCGCCGTGGTATTTTGTGCTTCATCTAAAATCACAAAAGCTTTATCAAGCGTTCTACCTCTCATAAATGCCAGTGGAGCAATTTCGATGATACCAAATTCGATCATTTCCTTCAACTTCTCTGGCGGAATCATATCGCGTAGAGCATCGTATAAAGGCATCATGTACGGATCTAACTTTTCTTTTAAATCACCTGGAAGAAAGCCCAAGTTCTCCCCTGCTTCAACTGCTGGACGTGTTAAAATAATGCGCTTTACTTCTTTGTTTTTTAAAGCGCGAACAGCAAGTGCCACAGCAGTATAAGTTTTACCTGTTCCTGCTGGACCAACAGCAAATACCATGTCGTGGCCATAAACTGCTTGCACTAATTTCTTTTGATTGAGAGTTCTTGCTTTAATTTTCACCCCCTGATTTCCGTGAACAATAGTTTCGGATCCATCATCGACAGCTATCATTTTATCACCACCTTCCACCATCAAATTATCAATGTTGTTTTCAGTTAATGAATTGTACTTATGGTAATGAAGAACCAGCAAATCCAACTTACGTTCAAATTCATCAATTACCTCTTCATCTCCGTTGACCGTGATACTGTTTCCGCGCGTAACAATGCTTAATTTTGGGAAAAAAGATTTGATGTATTTCAGGGTGGTATTATTAACTCCAAAAAATTCCACCAAATTTATTCCGTTGATTTCTATTCTTTTTTCCACCGACTTAAATAAAATGAGATAAATGATCTAAAATCCTATAAATTGCCTTATTTTTGATCAAAATTAACAATATTTCGACAATAAAGAGCGAATCGATTGCGATATGCAAATAATAACATTAACAAGCGATTTAGGATTAAAAGACCATTACGTAGCCTCCTTGAAAGCTATGATATTGCAGTTATCGCCTTCTGTTACAATTGTAGATATTTCCCATCAAGTTTTACCGTTCAATGTCATTCAAGCATCTCATCTAATAAAGTTTTGTTTTGAAGACTTTCCACTGGGAACAATTCATGTTATCGGCGTTAATGATGAGCCAGAAATCGATGCTCCTGAAAACCAACAAATGGTGCCTGCGATTATCTTCTTTAAAGGACATTATTTCATTTCCAACGACAATGGCTTTTTTGGAGCATTGGTAGGAGAAGATGAACACGAAGGCTTTTATCGCTTAACTGATGCTCTTTCCAACCCGAAAAATATTTCTTCTCCAACAAGAAACATGTTAATTCCAGCAGCATGTAAAATTGCTAATGGCGAAAGAATAGAAGACATTGGCTACGAATTTTCATCGTTCAGAAATGCATTTATTTCAGTACCAATAACAGAACCCAACCTAATTCTTGGTCATATCATCTATATCGATTTATACGGAAACCTGATCACCAACATCCATAAAAGTTTGTTTGATGAAATAGGAAAAGGAAACGAATTCACAATTTATATTCGCAACAAGGATTACCACATTTCTGAAATTTCTTCGACCTACAATGCTGTACCAACAGGACAATCGGTTGCAGTTTTTAATAAAAATAATTACATCGAAATTGCCATCAACAAAGGCGCCAACGCTACACATGGTGGTGCTGAAAAATTGATGGGAATGAAATTAGACGACATGGTGCGAATTCTATTCACCTCTCGAGGAAGTCACGTGAAAATTGATGATTTATTTGTATGATCATTCGCATTGTAAAACTGCATTTCTCGGAAGATCGAATGGAAGATTTTCTGACTCATTTTGAAAGTGTGAAACAAAAAGTGAACTCTTTTCCTGGTTGTTTAGGTATGAAATTGTTGCGCGATATTGAGGATCCATGCTTGATAATGACGTATAGCCATTGGGAAAAAGCAGAAGATCTTGAAAACTATCGAAAATCATCACTTTTTGGTGAGATTTGGCCTAAAATAAAACCTTGGTTCGACCAAAAGCCTGAGGCTTGGAGTATGGAAACCCATTTTGATGGATTCGTGAAGTTTATCAACGAATAGAAGTGTAAAACAAGAAAAAATCCCCCTCCCACTTCACAATAAAAGTGTTATTTTTACTTTTTATTAAAAAATCTTCATGAGAGCACTTTATTTCAGAGAAATAAAAAGTTTTTTAAGCTCGGTTATCGGCTACATTTTTATTTTAATTTTCCTGATTGCTTCAGGCTTATTTCATTGGATTATCTCCATGAATACCAACTTGCTAGAAGGAACAGAAGCAGACATGATTCCGTTTTTCAATCTTGCGCCAGTTATTTTCCTTATCTTGATTCCTGCAATCACCATGCGGAGTATTGCCGAGGAACGACGAACAGGCACTATTGAACTTTTATTCACTCGACCAATTTCCGATTTACAAATTTTACTAGCCAAATACTTTGCGGGAGTCACTTTACTCCTCATCGCTTTAGCTCCAACAGTTACCTACTATATTACCATGTATTATCTAGGTAGTCCCGTTGGAATTATCGACGGTGGCGCTACATTCACCTCCTACATTGGCTTGATTTTACTTGGTTCGGCCTTTGTTGCCATTGGTATTTTTGCTTCCAGCATCACAAGCAGTCAAATCGTTGCTTTTATCATTGCAATGTTTACTTCGTGGATTTTATATGATGGACTAAACCTACTTGGCTCGTTTAATCTAATGGGAAAATTCGACTACATTATTCAATACCTAGGAATGACATTTCACTATGATGCCATAAAAAAGGGAGTAATTGACACTAGCGATTTGGTTTATTTTGTATCCGTCATTACCATATTCTTATTCTCAGCTCTTTCTGTTATAAAATCCATCAAAAAGTAATTGACATGAAAAAAAACATTTCAAAAGGACTCTATAACTGGACATTTCTTGGATTCTTCCTTGCTGGCATTATCATTATTAATATCATCGCTGCATTTGCCTACTATCGTGTTGATATGACGGAAGACAAACGCTATTCGCTTTCGGAGGGGACAATTGCTTTTTTAAAGGACGATACTAAAATTCAAAACCGACTTACCATCAAAATTTATTTGGAGGGGAACCTACCTGCACAAATAAAGATGTTTCGCAATGCTATAGAAGATAAACTGAAAGAGTTTAAGCAATTTGCTGGAGATAGAATCGAATATATATTTATTAATCCAGCACCAGAAAACAGCACCGAAGCAGAACAGCAAACCATGTTTGAAGGATTGTACGCGAAAGGTAAAGGAGTACTTCCTATGGACATCACGTACCAACAAGATGGTTCTCAAAGTCAAATGATGCTGTGGCCCGGTGCCGTGATTGATTATGAAGGATCGACAGTAAATACCATTCAATTTCTTCCAGGAACTACTCCAGGGAAACCCTACAATTTAGATGGTTTGGATGAAATTATTTCAAATTCCATCAATAATTTGGAATACATGCTCATCAGTTCTATTCGCAGAGCTACACAAAAAACAAAACCTAGAATTGCCTTCTTGCATGGACATAACGAATTAAATTTTGCTCAAACACAAAGAGCAAGAGCGTTAATTTCCAACTACTACAACATTGCCGACGTCAGTATCAATGATTCTATTGATGCATTGAAAGGCTTTGATGGCGTTATAATTGCGCGACCACAAATAAAATTCTCTGATAAAGATTTATACGTTATTGATCAATTTGTAATGAATGGTGGTCGCTTGATGTGCTTCATGGATGCTTTGCATGTGGACGAGGATACATTGAAGACAAAAGGAGTAACACATACCTTGCGCTATGGAACAGGACTTGAACGGATGCTTTTCGATTATGGCTTGAAATTAAACGACAATTTGGTGGTTGATGTGAATTGTGCCCCAAGAACAGCACCTTATGCAAAACAATCGTTAATTCCTTGGTTCTTCCATGTGTTAGCCACGCCTACATCCCATCCGATTTCGAGAAATGTGGATCCAGTTTCCCTGAAATATGTAAGCGAAGTACAATTTATTGAAAGTGAAAAAGTGGCCCTTACTCCTATTTTAACCTCTTCTACTAATTCCAATGTAACAGGATTAGCTCCAATGGTCAGTCTAGGTATGCCAATGAATTACGGGAACAAACCTGAACTAAATGATGCACCAACCGATGAAGCCAATAAAATTTGTTTAGGCGGACTAGCAGAAGGAAGCTTTCAATCGCATTTTAAAAATCGTTTGGTAGATGAATTTGCAAAAAGTAAGGAGGCTAATTACCAAGAAGAAAGCAAGAATGAAGGGAAAGTAATTTTGATTGGTAATGGAACTTGGATTGCTAATCAGTATGATTCCATGCCGGCAAAAAATGGAACGCAATACCAATACCGTCCAAAGCAAGTGAATGACCTACGCATGGATCCTGAATTGGCAGAACTTAGAATTCCGCTGTTCTTTGGAAATCAAGAATTTTTTCAGAACTTGGTAGACTATATGATGGGCGATAATTCAGTGATTGATATTCGATCTCGTCAAATCGACATTAAGAAAATTGATTCAGAAAAAGTAAAAGCGAATGCTGGCTTCTACAAAATAATGAACCTTTTGGTACCCATCTCAAGTATTTTACTACTTGCATTTGTGATGGCAAACCTTCGAAAAAGAAAATATACACGATGAATAAAAAAAGAATCATTTCACTCGTCTTAGCCATTTTAATAATTGGAGGGTTGGGCTATTACGCGGCCAAATTGGTGCGTACATCGGGAAAATCTATTCCAGACTTGATTGAATTTGCCATTGAAGATACAGCATCTGTCACAAAGATTGTGATCTCCGATCCTCATGGCATGAAGATGGAATTGCTACGTGAAGGAACTACTTGGACAGATGGTGCAGGCGATTGTATTCAGCAGCAGAGCGTTCACTTTATTTTAGAGGCCATTAAGAAAATTGAGTTCAAAGGATACATTCCTGACAATGCGCAAAAAAACATGCTTAACTTGATGTCAGCTCAAAGCACAAAAGTTGAAATTTATACGAATGGAAGTTGGGCAAAAACGTGGTACATCGGACCGAGTTCGCAAGATCATTATGGTCAAATCATGTTATTGGACGATGCGGCAATTGGGAAAAGTTCCACGCCAGTGATGATGAAAATCAAGGACATGAGTGGAATTATAGAACCTCGTTTTTTTGCTGATAAACGGAAATGGATTTGCACCAACATTTTTGCGCTAGGCATTGATCAAATTTCAAAAGTAGATCTCAAATTCTACGACGATCCAGAGCGAAGTTTTACCGTAATCAATAACAACAATCACTTTGAGGTGTTGCAACAAGGTAAGAAAATTGCTTTTCAAGATACTTCGATGGTGTTTAGATACTTGCACAATTTCAAAAAAATCCACTTCGATTTACCCAATTATGAATTGGATGAAAAAGGAGTTGCAGCGATGAAAAAATCGCAACCATTCGCTACATTAACATTAACGGAGAAAAATGGTAAAACTAAAAAACTTCGGATGTTCCGAATAGATTCTGAAATACAGCAAATCAACGAAATGGGTATAGACATGTTGAAAGACGCGAATAAATTCTGGTGCGAATTGCCTTCAGGAGAAATGGTGAAATGTCAATATTTTGTTTTCAATCCACTTCTTTTAGGACACATTTATTTCCCAATGGACATGAGTGGTGTAGCTATGGGTGAAGCTGCCATGGTAAATTAATTGTTAATAAAATCTCATAAAAATCAAGCAAAGTTGATGGATTTCCCGAGCGCAGTCCTTAGCTTTGAATCAAACTAAAATCTCATCATGAATTTTTTAATTACAAGTTCTACTTTATTAAAACATTTACAAAGTATTTCTGGAGTACTAAGTACCAATAATACCTTACCGATTCTAGATAATTTTCTTTTTGAAATCAAGGAAAATTCATTAGCGGTAACAGCGTCTGATCTTGAAACAACGATGCAAACTACATTACAAGTAGATGCAAAAGAAGGCGGAAAAGTGGCCATTCCAGCAAAATTATTACTCGAAGTTCTCAAAAATTTGGCTGATCAACCATTGACATTTACTGTAAAACCTGATTCTCATCAGGTGGAAATAGCGTATGAAAATGGAAAGTCGAAGATGGTAGGTTTCAACGGAGAAGATTTTCCAAAAACACCTTCTATTGAAAAAAGCTCTACCATGCAAATTGCTGGCGATGTACTTTCAAAAGCAATCAATAAAACATTGTTCGCAACAGGAACAGATGATTTACGCCCTGTAATGAGTGGAGTGTTCTGTCAGTTTTCTGGAAATGAAATTACATTCGTTGCAACAGATGCTCACAAATTAGTGCGCTATACACGTAAAGACGTTATTGGCACTGGAAGTTCTTCGTTTATTTTACCAAAAAAGCCCTTAAACATTTTAAAATCAAATCTTTCTAGCGACGATGATGTACAATTAGAATTCAATGAATCTAACGTAATTTTTACGTTCAGAGATCTAATTTTAATGTCGCGATTGATTGATGGTAAATACCCTAACTACGAAGCGGTAATTCCAAAAGAAAATCCAAATGTACTTACGATTGATCGCAGTCAATTCTTAAGTTCCATTAAACGTGTATCGATTTTTGCCAATAAAGCAACACATCAAATAAAGTTAAAAATTGCTGGTTCTGAATTGGCACTTTCTGCTGAAGATGTAGATTTTTCGAATGAAGCGAATGAGCGTTTAACGTGTAACTATAACGGAGACGACTTGGAAATTGGTTTCAACTCTCGTTTCTTAATTGAGATGTTAAACAACCTGGATACGCCGGAAATTCGCCTAGAAATGAGTGAACCAAATCGTGCAGGATTGTTGATGCCTTCTGAAAATGAAAATAAAAGCGAAGACGTTTTAATGCTGGTGATGCCAGTGATGTTAAATCGCTAATTAACACAATACTTTTTTTAAATCCCGGCAATTGTCGGGATTTTTTTTTGATGAAGTTAAATCACAGTAAAATAACTTACTTTTGAAAAGATGAAAAATTGGGTTCGAACTCTTTTCTTTGTAGTGCTTTTATTTGCTATGCACGCTTGCGGATTGCGCTATACACCAGCAGAAACGCCTGAGGACTACCAATTGCGCCGACAAAAAGCAATTGAAGCGTATCTCAAAACTAATTTAGTGGCCGATTCTAGTTCGTACGAATCGATCGCATTTGGACAAACAGAGCTCATTAAACCCGCTTCTTTTAGACTGCTTGACTCTTTGTATGAAATAAAGTTAAGAAATGATCAAAACCATAGAATAGATAAAGAACTTGAAATTCAGATAAAAGAACAGAAAGAAAAAGCAGAGAATGAAAAGGATTTGATTAAATACTTAGATTATCATGTTTTCAAATTTGGATCGACTGATACCATACAAGTGATTGCAACGAATGTTTTGACCAACAAAAGTTTTACGGTACTAGAGCAAACCATCATTTCTTCGCTGCCAATACCGAAAAAATATCTCGAAAAATACAAGCAATATCTTTTTGAAGAATCATTTATTTATCCTGGCACTTCCCCAACCTATACCGAGCGATATTTTTATACTTTTTACAAAGACCATGCAGCTACTTTAGTTGCCACTGAAAAAGATAAGTTTATTTGCCATACCCTGCAATTAATGCTAGAAGCACACAAGAAAAAAAGTGTTCAAACAATTGATTTAATTGGGCAATTGACCAAAAATAAAATTCTTGAAATAGCGCCTGAAATTCAAATCCAAGCGTATGGTGACATCTATACTGATGAGGAGGGAAATTACTGGTTGACAGTAGATTGTGAATTTCTAACGAAACAAAAAGTAAAGTACTATTTTCGTTTCAATCCCTATTTGGAACTGCTAAAAATGCAGGAAATAGATTAGTTGGATGCAAGTATTTTAGCTCCATTTTCTAGGTAATAATCACAATTTAGCGAACCTGCTCTTCCAAGTGTAATTCCATCTGGATTTTCAAGAGATTTGAAGCGATCTACTACTATATATTTTTTCTGTTCAATCACCACTGCGATGCCATTTTTTTCTCGAAAAACTGTGACCTTCTTACCACTAAAATTCAAATTAAACTGACGATTATCAATTGGGAAGATTTGAATTTTGCCAGGATTTACTTTTTGATAGTCAACTAGCAGGGCATCCAATCGTGCGCGCTTTTTTAACTTTTTCGCATCAAAAAAACAGAGATTTTCATTTCCTTGCTTCACCACCAAAACAGACTGCGGAAAATTAAGCACACAAATTTCATTCTTCGAAAGTCTGTGGTAACGCTGATAGGCAACAAATCCAACCGACAATACAAATAGTGGAATTCCAAGTGTAAATCGAAACTTCCATGAGCGTGCAAAAAACAACATAAAACTCGCTACTACGAAAATAATGACTTGAAAAAAATAAAGGTCAAAGCCATACGCTACAGCTCCCGGAAGATGCTCAATTTGCGACAAACAGAACAATGAAAACACTACAATATTTCCCAGCAAAAAAGCAAGAGGTTTGTACAACAATGGAAACTTCGAAATCAATAATATTCCTGCCCCCATGCCCAAAATAAAGTTCGAAGTAAGCATCAATACCCAGTTCGACAATAAAAAGTAGTTAGGAAATTGATGGAAGTAATACAAACTAATCGGAATCGTCATTATTTGCGCTGCCAATCCCACTGCTGTTCCTTCCCAAACTTTTAGCAGATACCCATTCTTGATTGGCACAAAGTCGCGAATAGGTCCATAAAAAAGAAAAATACCAACCATTGCCAAGTAAGAAAGCTGAAAACCGATATCGAATAAGGTCAAAGGATCGATGAGTAGCAAAACAAATGCTGAAAAGAACAGCACATTCATTGAATCGTAGCGGCGATTAAACAATTGAGCGGCGACCAACATCGAAAACATAAAAATGGAACGCACTACAGAAGCAGAAAGTCCCGTGAGGATAGCATAAAACCAAAAGAAGATCAGTAGAAAAATAAGTGCTTGCTTCTTTGAAATAAATCTTGAAAATCGTGTAAAAACTGCCATTAGCATCAGCATCAACAAGCCAAAATGCATCCCAGAAACTGCCAACACGTGCATCGTTCCAGTGTTCAGAAAGCTGTTTACCGTTTCAGTATCAAGTGCCGATTTATCACCCAAAACAATAGCAGAAAGCACTGCCCCTTCTTGGCTTCCAAAGTTGTGTTTAAAAAATGAACTGCAGTAAGAGAAAATAGCATCTGTCCAACGTACTAAAATGAATGGAGTATGGTGATCGATCACAGTATAATTCTCACTTGGCAAAAACATAGCATACAAAACGCCTTTATTTCTCCAGTACGTTTCCGCATCAAACGCGCCTGGATTGCCACTATTTTCGATGCGTTTAATTTCTCCAACCACGACAATTTCATCTCCTTTACGCAAAAATTCTGGGCTCGACTCCACGTAAACAACCAAATCCATCGCTGCACTTTTTGCTTGATCACCGACATAGATCTTGCTCACTGAAGCACGACATTTCACCCATTCTTTTTCGGTATTCCCAATTTCCTCAATCGTTAAGTTGGCTCTAAAATTTTGATGATCATAGTTTTCGAACCACTTCAATCTATTTTCTGGCGAAGCGTTTTGAAAAAGGAAGCTGCCAAGCAAAAGAAAAAACAGATGTATGCTTATCAAATAAGCATAGGATTTTAGTTCAAGAAATAGCTCAGCACAGGCAATTATCACGAAAAAAATGAGGAGTGTCAGCAGTGAATCGACGTACACTATCAATTGAGCTCCAAGTAAAATTCCAAGTACCAAGGCAGCGCAAAGAAATACAAAGGCTTTTTTGTAGAATAGTGCTTTCAATAGTAGTAGTTTACGTTTCATGGTAAAAATAACAAACCTCTTGAATTATGTACCGAAAATCTACACTATCTTTGCAATTCAAAAAAAAACACAAAGATGATTAACATTACTCTTCCTGATGGTTCTGTTAGACAAGTGGAAAAAGGCACTACTTCACTCGATATTGCTAAGTCGATTTCTGAAGGTCTAGCTCGCAATGTCTTAGCTGCAAAAGTAAATAACACGGTTGTTGACGCTACCATGGCGATAGATACCGATGCTACTTTGCAACTATTGACCTGGAATGATGATGAAGGAAAATCAACAATGTGGCATTCTTCTGCCCATATCATGGCGGAGGCAATGGAATTTTTCTACCCTGGAATTAAATTAGCGATTGGTCCCCCAATTGCAAATGGCTTCTACTACGACATCGATTTTATGGAGTACCAAATTACTGAGAAGGATTTGGAGAAGGTGGAACAAAAAATGAAGGAATTAGCGAAAGAGAAAAATCCATTTGTAAGAAAAGTGATTTCAAAAGAAGAAGCGATTGCTTTTTTTAAGGAAAAACAAGATCCTTACAAATTAGAATTATTAGAAGGATTGAACGACGGCGACATCACTTTTTATACCCAAGGAAACTTCACAGATCTTTGTCGCGGACCACATATTCCCGATACTGGATTCATTAAAGCGGTTAAACTACTTTCTATTGCTGGTGCTTATTGGCGTGGTGATGAAAAAAACAAGCAGCTGACACGCATTTACGGAATTACCTTCCAAAAGAATTCAGATTTAACTGAACATTTAGAAAAGTTAGAAGAAGCGAAGCGCAGAGATCACCGTAAAATTGGAAAAGAATTGGAATTGTTTACTTTTTCTCAAAAAGTTGGACAAGGACTTCCATTGTGGCTACCTAAAGGAACTGCATTGAGAGAGCGACTAGAGAATTTCTTACGCAAAGCACAACGAAGCGCAGGTTACGACCAAGTTATTACGCCACATATTGGACACAAAGACCTCTATGTAACTTCTGGGCATTACGCAAAATATGGAGCAGACTCTTTTCAACCGATCCGTACACCAGATCCGAACGAAGAGTTTTTCTTGAAACCAATGAACTGCCCGCACCATTGCGAAATCTACAAGTCGAAACCTAGATCCTACAAAGATTTACCGGTTCGCTTGGCCGAATTTGGTACAGTGTATCGCTACGAGCAATCGGGTGAGTTACATGGCTTGACACGTGTACGAGGATTTACGCAGGATGATGCGCATTTATTTTGTACGCAAGACCAAGTGAAGGACGAATTCAAAAAAGTAATTGATATCGTTTTGTATGTTTTGAAAACATTAGATTTTCAAAATTTCAAAGCACAAATTTCCTTGCGTGATCCAGAAAAACCTGAAAAGTACATTGGTTCTGACGAAAATTGGGAGAAAGCTGAAAGTGCAATTATTGAAGCTGCTGCTGAAAAAAATCTAAATACAATTGTTGCTTATGGCGAAGCGGCTTTCTACGGTCCAAAGCTAGACTTCATGGTACAAGATGCTTTAGGTCGAGAGTGGCAATTAGGAACAATACAGGTTGATTACAACTTGCCGGAGCGTTTTGAATTGGAGTACACAGGAGCGGATAATGAAAAACACCGACCAGTGATGATTCACCGAGCGCCATTTGGTTCAATGGAACGATTTGTAGCGGTTTTATTGGAGCATTGCGCTGGGGATTTTCCACTTTGGTTAACAACAGAGCAATTTGCCATTTTACCGATTTCGGAAAAATACAACGAGTTTGCAGAAAAAGTTGCAGAATTGCTTAATAATGTCGAAATTCGCGGCTTCGTTGACGATAGAAACGAGAAGATTGGTAAGAAAATTAGGGATGCTGAATTAAACAAGGTTCCTTTCATGCTAATTGTCGGAGAAAAAGAAGCAGAAACAGAGACAATTTCTGTACGTCAGCGTGGAGTTGGAGATAAAGGAACAATGAATATTTCGGAGTTCTCAAATCTAGTTCAGCAAGCGATTGAAGAAGAATTATCTTCTAACCTTTAAATATTGAATGAGAAAAAACACTAAAAAACCTTTTGTAAGAAGAGAGGAAAAAGAAGAGCACAAAATTAACGATCGAATTTTCGCTAAGGAAATTCGTTTAGTAGTGGAAGGCGAAGAGCCAAAAGTAATGGCAACATTGGATGCCTTGAAGATGGCTGAAGAAATGGATTTAGACTTAGTTGAAATTTCACCTAATGCTGTTCCACCGGTGTGTAAAATTATGGATTACCGTAAATTTCTTTACACACAAAAGAAGAAAACAAAAGAACTAAAGGCAAAACAAACGAAAGTTACTATTAAGGAAGTTCGTTTTGGACCCAACACCGATGACCATGATTTCGACTTCAAGTTGGCGCATGCTCGCAAATTCCTTGAAGAAGGAAACAAAGTGAAGGCGTATGTATTCTTTAGAGGTAGAACAATTGTTTTTAAAGACCGTGGTGAAATCTTGTTGTTGAAATTCGCACAAGAACTAGCAGATTTAGGTGTGTTAGAGCAATTGCCAAAACTAGAAGGGAAGAAAATGATCATTATGATCAACCCTAAGAAAAAATAAGAAAAAGCGTAGCTTTTGATAATATGCAAGCGTTAGCGCCGCATTTTTTCGAAACTTACCAAAGAAGAAGCTATAATTGAGTGTTAACTTAAAAAAGAAGAGAGATGCCAAAAATGAAAACTAAATCCAGTGCAAAGAAGCGATTCACAATCACTGGAAGCGGTAAAATCAAAAGAAAGCACGCATTTAAAAGTCACATCTTAACAAAGAAAGGGACAAAAAGAAAGCGTAACTTGACTAAACCTGGTTTAGTACATGAATCAGATTTATCGAATATTAAATTACAATTGGGATTGAAATAATCCTCAATTAGGTTCAATTGTTTAACCCGGTAAACGGTACACGAAGTCTTCTGAAATAACGAAGCACCCTTTATCAAAAAACTTAAAAATATGCCAAGATCAGTAAATCATGTTGCATCAAGAGCGAAGAGAAAGAACTTGATGAAATTGTCCAAAGGATACTACGGACGCAGAAAAAATGTATGGACAGTAGCGAAAAACGCAATCGAAAAAGGATTGGTTTATGCGTATATTGGACGTAAACAAAAGAAAAGAAATTTCCGTTCGTTGTGGATCACTCGTATTAACGCAGGTGCTCGTCAACACGGAATGAGCTATTCTCAATTCATTGGAGCAGTAAACAAAAGTGGAATCTCTTTAAACCGCAAGGTTTTAGCTGATTTAGCTATGAACCACCCTGATGCATTCAAGGCGGTTGTTGAAACAGTGAAGAAATAAATTAACTCACTTTAATTATAGCAAAAATCCTGTCTTTTTTAAGGCAGGATTTTTTTGTTAAATACCTCTTGAATATTAAAATTTGTAGGTAATTTTAGCTCCTTATTTAGAAATGAATGTCAATTAATACAAAAAAAGCATCAGTAGCTGGAGTGCTGATTTCTATCGGGATCGTTTTCGGAGATATCGGTACTTCTCCACTCTACGTTTTTCAAGCAATTACAAAACAAGGCACTTGGATTTCTCATGATCTTGTCATGGGTGGACTATCATGTGTTATTTGGACATTGCTTCTTCTTGCAACATTCAAGTACATCTACTTCGCACTAAATGCTGACAACAAAGGAGAGGGAGGTATTTTTGCCCTCTATGCTTTACTGAAGGATAAAAAACGTAAGTGGGTTATTTTCCCTGCCTTGATAGGATGCGCAATGCTCCTCGCCGATGGATTTATCACTCCCGCCATTTCTATTTCGTCTGCTGTTGAGGGGATCAACAATGTGAATCCTGATTTTCCAATACTGCCAGTGGTAGTAGGAATTATTATTGCCATTTTTTCCATTCAACAATTTGGAACCTCCGCTATCGGAAAACTTTTTGGGCCAATAATGTTAATTTGGTTCTTCTTTCTCGGATATCTTGGCGTAACAAACATTGCTAAAAACACTGATGTCTTAGCAGCATTTAACCCTTGGTACGCCTACAATTTAATTTTTAATGTAGATGGAGGATTCTGGGTCTTAGGTGCGGTTTTTCTTTGTACAACCGGGGCGGAGGCACTCTACTCCGATTTAGGACATTGCGGAAAACATAACATTAGAATTAGCTGGTCGATGATGAGTGTTTTATTAGTACTCAACTACCTAGGGCAAGCAGCACTTTGTTTGCAAGATGGTTTTGCGTTGAAGAAAGGTCAAACCGTTTTTTACGCAATGGTACCTGAAAACATGCTTTACTTTGCTATTGGTATTGCAACAGCAGCAGCCATCATTGCTTCTCAGGCATTAATTACCGGTGTTTTCACATTAATGAACGAAGCCTCCAAATTAAACTTGTGGACCAATTTAAAAGTAAAATATCCTACTGATCATCAGGGGCAAATTTATATCCCTTTTATCAATTGGGTGTTAATGGGTGGTTGTTTATTGGTGCTCGCCATATTCAAAGAATCAGCTGCCATGGAGCACACGTATGGGTTAGCCATTACCATCGACATGGTAATGACGTCTATTTTGTTATGCTACTTACTGATGCTAAAGTATCCAAAACTAAAGGCATGGTACATTTTCATTTTTGCAATTTTCTTTTCAATTGAAGGGGTTTTCTTATTCTCAAATCTTGGAAAAATAGTCTCTGGTGGTTGGTTTACCCTCGTTATTGCATCGTCGTTTTTTGCTTTATTGTACCTATACTATCGTGCTAGACTGCTTCGTAAAAGAATTACAGAATACGTACCAATGAAAAATGTAATTCCCTTATTGAATGAGGTGAGAAATGATCAATCAATTCCTTACGAAGCAACCAACCTTGTTTACCCCACAAGATCAAGTAGTCCGAATAAATTGGATTCAACCGTCTTCCATTCCCTATTCAAAAAACGACCTCGAAGAGCAGAAGTAATTTGGTTTATGCACCTGGAAATTTTGAGTGATCCATGGGGAATTCATTACACCGTTAACGAGGTAATTGACAAACACTGTTATTTCGTGAATATTCAACTTGGATTTAAAGAAGAGCACAGAATGGAATATGCGATTCGAAAAATTCAAAAGAAAATGATTGAAAAAGGCGAATTGACTGGTGAAAGTGTTTTTGAATGTGTTCGAGGGAAATTTGAAGAGTCGGACTTTAAGTTTATTGTCATCAACACTCGTATTGCTATGGACAACCAATTAACTACCTTCCAGACGATTTGTGTAAAAGCCTACCGTTTTGTAAAATCACTTGGATTGAAACCCGCTGAAGATTTTGGTTTAGATAAAACGAATGTTCTTGTAGAATTTATTCCGATAAGTGTAACCCAGCAGTGTAATTGGGAGATGATTGAGGACTACGAGAACTATTCTATAGAAAATAAAGGTAAAATTAAGTTGGAGAAGACCGTGGAAGGTAAAGGGCCTAGAACACAGTAATGTAGCAACGAAATTTATGTAAAAACAGGTAGGGGCGAAATAATTTTCGCCCCTACCTGTTTTTACCAATCACTTTTCTATCAAATGAGACAAAAAAAAAGCGGGATCCATCATTGGATCCCGCTTTATCATATAATTGATAGTCAATTACTTCTTATCGTTTACTTCTTCGAAATCAACATCTGTTACTTCGTCAGCTGGATTTTCATTGCTTTGTGCACCTGCATCGCCACCTTGGCCATTTGCAGCATTGTACATCTCTTGAGATGCAGCTTGGAACACTTCATTTAGTTTGTCCATTGCAGCTTGCAAGTTATTCAAATTCTTCGCTTCATACTCACTTTTCAATTCAGCTAAAGCTGCTTCAATTGGTGCCTTTTTGTCTGCTGGAATTTTATCTCCGTACTCGCTTAATTGACGTTCTGTTTGGAAGATGGTAGAATCTGCTTTATTCACCAATTCTGCTTCGTCCTTACGTTTTTTGTCCTCTTCAGCGTGTGCTTCTGCTTCTGCTTTCATGCGTGCAATTTCTTCGTCTGACAAGCCTGATGAAGCTTCAATCTTAATTGATTGCACTTTTCCAGTTGCCTTGTCTTTCGCTGAAATATTCATGATACCATTTGCATCAATGTCAAAAGTAACTTCAATTTGTGGCTCTCCTCTGCGTGCTGGTGGAATATCATTTAATTGGAAACGTCCCAATGTTTTATTATCACTCGCCATTGCACGTTCACCTTGCAATACGTGAATATCCACAGAAGGTTGATTGTCTGATGCAGTAGAGAATGTTTCCGATTTTTTCGTTGGAATGGTTGTGTTTGCTTCAATTAATTTTGTAAGTACACCACCCATTGTTTCAATCCCTAAAGAAAGTGGAATAACATCCAACAACAATACATCTTTTACTTCACCTGTTAAAACTCCACCTTGAATGGCAGCACCAACAGCAACAACCTCATCTGGATTCACCCCTTTTGATGGTGCTTTTCCGAAGAAATTTTCTACCGCTGCTTGAATTACAGGAATACGAGTTGAACCTCCTACTAAAATCACATCATCGATATCACTTGTTGATAATCCAGCATTTTTCAATGCAGAACGACAAGGAGCGATTGTTCTTTCTACGATATCAGCAATTAATTGCTCAAATTTTGCACGTGTTAACGAACGAACTAAGTGTTTTGGAATTCCATCAACCGGCATGATATATGGCAAGTTGATTTCAGTTGATGTTGTAGAAGACAATTCAATTTTTGCTTTCTCAGCTGCTTCTTTTAAACGCTGTAAAGCCATTGGGTCTTTACGTAGGTCTAATTTTTCATCTTTTAAAAATTCTTCTGCCAACCAGTTAATGATTGCATGATCTACGTCGTCTCCACCTAGGTGAGTATCTCCATCAGTTGCTAACACTTCAAAAACGCCGTCACCTAACTCAAGCACTGAAACGTCATGCGTACCACCACCAAAGTCAAAAACAACAATTTTCATGTCTTTCCCTTTCTTATCTAATCCGTAAGCTAAGGCAGCAGCAGTTGGTTCGTTGATAATTCTTTTGATATCCAAACCAGCAATTTGTCCAGCTTCTTTAGTAGCTTGACGTTGTGCATCGTTAAAGTAAGCAGGAACAGTAACAACTGCTTCAGTTACTTCATGACCCAAATAATCTTCCGCAGTTTTCTTCATTTTCTGAAGAATCATTGCTGAAATTTCTTGCGGTGAATATAAACGATCATCAATTTTAACACGTGGTGTGTTGTTGTCTCCTTTCACTACTTCGTAAGGTACACGAGCAATTTCTTTCTTCGATTCGTCGAAAGTTGTACCCATGAAACGCTTGATCGAGTAAATAGTTTTTGTAGGATTAATGATTGCCTGATTTTTCGCAGGATCTCCCACTTTACGCTCTCCCCCTTCTACAAATGCCACTACAGATGGTGTAGTTCGTTTACCTTCTAAGTTTGAAATTACTACTGGTTCATTTCCCTCCATTACGGACACACATGAGTTCGTAGTTCCAAGGTCAATTCCTATTATTTTTCCCATTGTTTTATTGTATTTCTAATTTTTAACACTTGCCATCTGTCAATGTTTGTGCCATCAGAAAATACGAGTCACTTTTATGACAATTCAGCCAATTTTATTGTATTAAAGTACGATTTTCTGTCGAATTGTCAGTTTTTATGACAATTAATCAAGTTAATTGTCAAGGAGTTCTTCCTCTATTGCGCTGTCTTTTCTAAATGCGATAAAGTAAACGGGGATGCCTAAAAGAATCAAAACAATACTTCCTATGGTATCTTTAAACGTAAAGAAGGCAAGGGATACACAAATCAACACTGAAAAAATCAAATACAAAGCTGGAATTACAGGATAACCAAGCGCTTTGTATGGTCGTGGCATAGTTGCTTGCGTTCTACGAAGTCGAAACAGTCCCAAAATTGTAACAATGTAAAAGAGCATAGAACCAAAAGTGGCAAATTTAATGAGTACACTGAACGATCCAGACAAACACAAAAGAATGGCCCACGTGCTTTGAATTAAAATTGCCCAAATTGGAACACCGTGTTTATTGATTTTACAAGCTGACTTAAAGAACAAGCCATCCAACGACATCGCATAAAACAAACGAGAGCCAGCCATGATAATTCCATTGTTGCAACCAAAGGTGGAAATCATGATTAAAATTGCCATGACATAGTTGGCGACATTTCCAAACAACATATAGGCTGCCGATGTTCCTACTCTTTCTGAACCAGCAAACTGAATCCCTGCTTGTGTTACTATTTCTTTTGTGTAACGAAATTCAGTGACAGGATGACCTTTTAAGGGCAACAATCCCAAATAAGCAATGTTGGCAAGGAGGTATAAAATCGTTACAATGAAAGTACCCAGAAACAAGGCACGAGGCAAATTCTTTTCAGGGTTTCTAATATCTCCAGCAATAAATGTAACGTTGTTCCATGCATCCGAAGAAAACAAGGAATTGATAATTGTTGTTGAAAGTACAATCATCAGCGCAAAGCCAGATAACGATTCGGTGGTCAATGGAACAAGTGGATTGCTAACAGAAACAACTCGCTCTGCCGCCCACATATTGGTGAAATTCTCTGTAAAATAACCCGATTTCATACCAACAATAATTCCTGCAACAATCAGCACACCCAATGCAATTAACTTTGAGGAGGTAAAAAAGAATTGTACAATCTTACCATAAGTAATTCCCATCGCATTGATCAAGGTAAGCACCAAGATGCTCAAAACACCTACTAAGTTTGCACCATTTATTTGCGCAAAACCCAGGTCGACCAAGGTTTTCTCCACGAGCACAGGATAAAAAACGCCCAAAAATTTCCCGAAGGCAACTGCCACCGCAGCAATAACTCCTGTTTGAATGACGGCAAAGGCTGTCCATCCGTAAAGAAAGGAAGCTAATTTCCCCCATGCTTCTCGAATGTACACATATTGTCCGCCTGCTTTGGGGTACATTGCTGCCAATTCACCATAACTTAGTGCACCAAAAAGAGTGATTACACCAGTGAGCAACCAGGTAAAGAGCAACCAACCAGAACTGCCTAATTCTCTCGACATTTCAGCCGAAACAATAAATATTCCAGATCCAATCATACTTCCAGCGACTAAAAAAGTAGCGTCTAACAATCCCAGCGATTTCTTTTTGTTTTCTGTTTTCATATAAAAAGATCAGTTTTAACTGTTTCAAATGTAACTAAATCCACTAAATTTGCGAACGTTAATACAATACAATGACAGTAAACGAGATTCGCCGACAATTTTTAGATTTTTTTGAATCCAAAGGACACCAAATTGTGCCTTCTGCGCCAATGGTAGTAAAAAATGATCCTACCTTAATGTTTACCAATGCAGGAATGAATCAATTCAAAGATTACTTCTTAGGCAATGCAATACCGAAAAATCCTAGAATAGCCAATTCACAAAAATGTTTACGCGTTTCTGGAAAGCATAACGACTTGGAAGAAGTTGGTGTTGACACCTACCATCACACTATGTTTGAGATGTTGGGAAACTGGTCGTTTGGAGATTATTTTAAAGAAGATGCGATATCTTGGGCGTGGGAATTATTGACTGAAGTGTACAAAATTCCAAAAGATCAATTGTACGTTACGGTTTTCAAAGGCGATGAAGCTGATGGTGTTCCTGCCGACGAAGAAAGTTTTTCTATTTGGAAGAAATTCATCGCTGAAGATCGAATTTTATTGGCAAGCAAAAAGGATAATTTCTGGGAAATGGGTGATACTGGTCCCTGCGGACCATGCACTGAGATTCACGTCGATTTGCGTTCATCAGATGAAAAGGCTGCGATCAACGGAAAAGACCTAGTAAACAATGACCATCCGCAAGTGATTGAAATATGGAATAACGTTTTCATGGAATTCAATCGAATGGCCAATGGTTCATTGGTACCGTTACCAGCAAAACATGTTGATACTGGAATGGGCTTAGAGCGTTTGGCAATGGCCTTACAAGGAAAAACTTCCAATTACGATACCGACATGTTCCAAACCTTGATTCAGCACATGGAGCAAGTTTCTGGAGTGAAATACGGTGTAAAAGAAGAAACAGATATTGCCTTGCGTGTAATTGCTGATCACGTGCGTACCATTGCGTTTTCGATTGCTGATGGACAACTGCCTTCCAACACAGGAGCTGGTTATGTTATTCGCAGAATCTTGCGTCGAGCGGTGCGATATGGCTACCAAACTTTAGGATTAAAAGAACCATTCTTGTGCGAATTATCGCTCGTACTTGGAGATGTTATGGGTGAAACTTACACAGAATTGGTATCGCAAAAGGAATTGATTAACAAAGTAATTCGCGAAGAAGAAGCGAGTTTCTTCAGAACTTTGGAGCAAGGAATTAAACGCATCGATTTGTTAATCGCAGAAGCGAAAAAAGAAAATCGCACTGTTTTAGATGGTGAAAGCATTTTTGAGTTGTATGATACCTTCGGATTTCCTGTTGATTTAACTTCCTTAATTGCGCGTGAAAATAATTTAAGCATCGACGAAGAGGCTTTTGAAAAAGAATTACAGATTCAAAAAGATCGATCTAGAGCAGCTACTGCCATTGAAACAGATGATTGGGTGCAATTGAAACCAGACCAAATGGTTGATTTTGTAGGCTACGACCAATTGTATGCAGAAGTGCACATCATAAAATACCGAAAAGTAAGTCAAAAGCAAAAGGCATTTTATCAGTTGGTGTTCAACCAAACTCCTTTCTATGCAGAAGGGGGAGGTCAAGTTGGCGACAAAGGATTTATTGAATGTAATGGCGAGAAAACATTTATTTTCGATACAAAAAAAGAGAATAATTTGATCGTTCACTTGAGTGAAAAATTACCAAGTGATGTTAATGCGACATTTACTGCACATGTCAACCAAAATTTAAGAGAAGCATCGGCAAGCAATCACTCAGCAACCCACCTTTTACATCACGCCTTGAGAACAGTTTTAGGTACACATGTAGAACAAAAAGGCTCCTTGGTGAATCCAGATTATTTACGTTTCGATTTCTCGCACTTCGCAAAGGTAACGGACGAAGAAATGCAAAAGATAGAAGCACTTATCAATAGTGAAATTCATAGCAATAGAGCATTAGACGAACGAAGAGCTGTTTCTATGGACGAAGCAAAATCAATGGGCGCCATGGCTTTGTTTGGTGAAAAATATGGTGATGCTGTTCGAGTAATCAAATTTGGAGATTCTGTTGAACTTTGTGGTGGAATTCATGTTCCTTCAACGGCAAAAATTGGAATGTTCACTGTCACTTCCGAAGGAGCGGTTGCTGCTGGTATTCGCAGAATTGAAGCAATTTCTGGTGCTGTGGCTGAAAAATTCTTCAAAGAAAAGGCTGAAAAATTAGACGAAATATCTCTGTTATTGAAAAATCCGAAGGATGTGACGAAAGCAGTGGAAGATTTACTGAGTCGCAATACCTTGTTGCAAAAGCAAGTTGAAAACTTCAAAAAAATAGAAGCTAAAATTGCAAAAGCGGAGTTAAAAACAAACATTCAATCACGCGATGGATTTAGTTTCCTAGCAGCGAAAATTGTATTGGATGCTGCTTCAGTAAAAGATATTTTATTCCAGTTGAAAGCGGAGGTTCCTAATTTGGTAGCAATTATTGGTTCCACAGAAGAAGACAAATGTGCGCTGAGTATCTTGGTGGACGAAACATTAGTAGCAGCGAAACAATGGAATGCTGGCGCTATTGTGAAAGCAGTTTCTTCACACATTCAAGGTGGCGGTGGTGGACAAGCATTCTTTGCAACTGCGGGTGGTAAAAATCCAGCTGGATTGGATACAGCACTTGCCGCGGCGCAACAACAATTTGGACTCTAAACAAAAATGCAAAAGGCGCTCATTATAAGCTACTATTGGCCGCCAAGTGGTGGTTCGGGAGTACAGCGCTGGATGTATTTCGCAAAATATTTGGAAGAAAATGGCATTGAACCAACAGTGCTAACAATTGACCCTATAGATGGTGCTTATCCCGCCGTTGATGAAAGTCTTTTGGAACAGGTAAAACACGTGAAAGTGATTCATACTTCTGGTGGATTCTCCCTCGTGAAAACGTATGCGAATCTGAAAGGTGGATCTTCAAAAAATCAAATTCCAGTTGGCGATTTTGGCAACAAAAACAAAACGATTTTCGATCGAATTGCTGGTTACATCAGAGCCAACTATTTTATTCCAGATGCCCGCGTTGGGTGGAATAAAAAAGCCATTCCCGTAGCTCAAAAAATACTGCAGAACGAAAAATTTGACATAGTCATTACTACTGGTCCACCCCACTCCACTCATTTAATTGGCTTAGCCCTTCGCAAACAATTTCCCATTCATTGGTTGGCTGATTTTCGAGATCCTTGGCGCGAAGTCTATTACAACAAAGTGTTTAAGCGCTCAGCTCGATCTGAAAAAAAAGATGCTCGCTTGGAAAAAGAAGTGCTGCAACATGCTGATACGTTGTTAACTGTAGGTTTTTCAACGCGTGAATTATTGCAAAAGAAGGTGACGGATGCCAGTAAAGTGTTTGCTATTTTGAACGGTTTTGACAGTCATTTGTTCGATCAAACAACAGGAAAACGATACGATGAATTTACAATTGCACACATCGGTATTTGGACATTAATGCAAGCGCATCAGGAAGTTTTCGAGGCCCTAAGTTTGCTTTTGGAAGAACATCCAACACTCAAAGTTCGTTTTGTATTGGTCGGACAAGTGCATCAAGATATTGTCGATGGACTTCAAAAAATAGAACGCCTGATTGTCGACCACCGCGGAAAGCAGTCGCACGCAGTGGCCATACAAGAAATTATGAACGCAGATGTGCTCTTGAATTGTCTCGCGTTGATCCCGGAATCGAAAATTTTAATATCTGGAAAATTGATGGAGTACCTCGCTTCTGGCAACCGAGTTTTGGCCATTGGCGATCCAGAAGGTGACGCTGCTCAACTAATGAACACACTTCCTAATGCGAAAATGATTGCTCCAGGTGCAGTAGATTCCATAAAAAACACTATCTTCGAATGGATGCAAATGGAACGTTTTATACCAACGCCATCCAGAGAGTTAACACACTATTCACGTAAAGAAACCGCTAAACAATTGGCTCAACTAATAAAATCTCGTACACATGTTTCATGATATTCAACGCGTTCTTGTTTTAGCTCCACATCCTGATGATGCCGAATTTGGCTTGGGGGGAACCATAGCTAAACTTAAAGAACTTGGAAAAGAAATTCACGTAGCTGTTTTTTCCGATTGCGAAAAATCAACGCCTAGCGGCTTTGCCAATGGAAGCATTGAAGCAGAATTTTACCAAAGCATGGAGTTGATGAACATTCCAAAAGAACATATTCATTTCTATCGTTTTGAAGTGCGTATTTTCCCAGCTTTACGTCAAGAGATTTTAGAGCAAATGGTTAGCTTAAGAAATGAAATTAATCCCGATTTAGTTTTTCTACCGAGTTCTAGCGACTTACACCAAGATCATGCAACTATTCATGCAGAAGGTATTCGAGCGTTTAAGCATCAGAATATTTTGGGATATGAAATGCCCTGGAACAATTTTGCCTTTAAATCATATATGTATGTGAAATTGGAGGAAAAACACATTGAAGCAAAAATAGCAGCGATCAACGTGTACAAAACGCAAGCGCATCGACCGTATAGTGCAAATGATTTTGTGAGATCACTTGCCAATATTCGTGCTATTCAAATCAATGCGAAACATGCGGAGTCGTTTGAAGTAATTCGTTTCATCCAAAATTAATGAAGATGGTACAGTTGAGTCAAATAGTTGATTTTCTTGCAAAACAAGATAGTTTGATCCTTCAACATGGAACGATTGCACTTTCACAAGAAATTACTGGTCCCCGCAATGGCGACGATGCCAACGAACATCAATTCACCTTTTTCAACGCAAAAGCTGGAGACCTGGTTTATTCCAAAATTGTAACATCGAAAGCAGCGTTGATGATTATTGAAAACACCATCGATGTTACTAAATGTAACTTTCCTTCTACTGTTTTTGTGGTGCAAGTTCCAGATGCCAAAAAGACCATGATGGAAGTAGCACAGACCTTCTTCGTTCCTTTAATTACTGCTTCCATAGCTCCAAGTGCCACTATTTCAGATAGTGCCACTATCGGTGTAAATTGCTCCATCGCTTCGGGAGTCGTGATTGAAGAAGGCGTTGAAATTGGGACAAATTGTTGTATTGAACCCAACGTTTTTATTCAAGCAAACACTCTTATCGGAAATAATGTTCACATTAAAGCGAACGCAGTGATTGGTGGAAATGGTTTTGGATATGTGCAAGACGCCAACAAGGTCTATCAACACGTGCCGCACTTTGGACGTGTAATTATTGAAGATGATGTTCACATTGGTGCAAATACTTGCATTGACCGTGGATCATTGAGCGACACCATCCTACGAAAAGGGGTGAAAATTGACAATTTAGTGCACATTGCCCACAATGTAGAAATCGGTGAAAACTCACTCGTCATTGCTAATTCAATGATTGCAGGAAGTGTTCGCATTGGCAAAAACTGTTGGATAGCACCGTCGGCAAGTATCAAAAATGGGCTAACGATTGGCGATAATGTTGTGGTGGGACTAGCAAGTTTGGTATTGAAGTCAGTGGAAGAGAACACTACCGTTGCTGGCGTGCCCGCAAAGACGCTTCACAAAAAATAAACTCCAAGAAAATTTCAAGTAGTTCGCGAACGAATTATGCTTTGGGATTACCGAAAAATTTCACGTCCTCACCTTTGATTAAATCACCACAAAGAATAATCAAACGTTCTACGATGTTTCTTAGTTCACGTATATTTCCTGTCCAATCGGTTTTTTTCAATGCTTCTAAGGCATCTGCTGAAAACGATTTTCGCGGAATTCCGTGCTCCGAGCACACCATCGTCATGAAATGTTCAGCCAACAATGGAATATCGTCTTTTCGTTCGTTTAAAGAAGGCACGTGAATTAAGATGACTGCCAAACGATGAAATAAATCTTCTCTGAAACGACCCGCCTCAATTTCTTTTCGAAGGTCTTTATTTGTAGCCGCTAACACTCTGCAATCTACTTTAATGTCCTTTTCACCACCTACCCGCTGAATTACATTCTCTTGCAAAGCACGAAGCACTTTTGCTTGTGCACTTGAGGACATATCACCAATTTCATCAAGAAAAATAGTGCCGCCGGAAGCGAGTTCAAACTTTCCCTTCTTATCTTTAATGGCAGAAGTAAAAGCCCCTTTTTCGTGACCAAATAATTCACTTTCAATTAATTCAGATGGGATTGCAGCACAATTCACCTCAATAAAAAGACTCTTTCTTCTGTTTGAATTATCATGTAAAGCGCGCGCCACCAATTCTTTTCCAGTACCATTGCCACCAGTGATCAAAACACGTGCATCAGATGGAGCCACTTTTTCAATCATTTCCTTAATTTTAACGATGCCTTGCGACTCGCCAATAATAGAACTTCCCTTGAATTTTCGGACAGTAGATTTCAACTGTCGCGTTTCCTCCACCATGTTTGAATGTTCAGTTGCATTGCGAATGGTGATTAAAATTCGAGGTAAATCGAGTGGTTTTTCGATGAAATCAAAGGCTCCTTTTTTAATTGCTTGCACTGCAGTGTCAACGTTTCCGTGACCACTGATCATCACAACAGGAGAATCAATATTTGCTTCTTGTAATTTTTCCAAGACCTCAATTCCATCCATCAAAGGCATTTTGATATCACAGAAGATTACATCGTAGGAATTCGCCAAAGCTTTATCCAAGCCATCTTTACCATTCTCCGCTTCGTCTACCGTAAATTGTTCAAACTCAAGAATTTCTCTCAATACTTTACGAATTGTACGTTCGTCATCAATGATTAGGATCTTTGCCATGGAATAAAATATTTGCCTAAAAATAGTAAAAAGGAATGATTTGCAGAGAGAAAATAGCGTGAGTTGATGGAATCAGTTTGAAAAAATGGAAAAAATGGCCATTGGAAGGTAGAAATGGTAGAAAAATCATTGTAATCATGTAGCATGCTGAGCGAACAAATTCAAAACAAACAAGGTATTGATACTGAATAGTGGAGTGTAATTCAAGCTATATTGACCTTGTGCATATAGTTAAACTAAGATTTCTTTTGAAAAATTTAATTTGCAGAATGATTTGCTATTCCAATTTAAATCGTAATATTGCAATATTAAAATAATAAATGATGGGAGCAACAAAAACAGAACATTTTACGGAGCAGCAAAATCAAGTAGCAACACTTGCGAAGGCCTTGGGACATCCTGCTCGGATTGCTATCATTGAACATCTATTAAAGGTAAACGAATGTATTTGCAACGATATTGTCAACGAACTTCCACTCGCACAAGCAACAGTTTCTCAGCATCTCAAGGAACTTAAAAACGCAGGAATCATAAAAGGAAATATCGAAGGAAACTCAATTTGCTATTGCATCGACGAAAAAACATTTGAGCTACTGAACAACTATTTATCAACCATTATTCAATCAGTTCAAAAAGCAAAATGCTGTTAGTTAATTCTTTGACTTTTTACTTGACAAAATTGCATTTCAACTTAAAATTTAAAAAACCATGAAATTATCAGTAGTAAAACAAATCTTATCAAGCATTGAAAATGTTGATTTTCAATTAGAAAATGGGACTATTGTGCCTAGCCACTTTCACGTTACCGAGGTGGGAATGATTACTAAAAACTTCATTGATTGTGGAGGTGTCATCCGCAATGAAAAAGTAGTGAATTTTCAATTATGGAGCGCAGATGATATTGATCATCGCCTAAAACCAAGTAAATTTCTACACATCATTGCACTTTCGGAAGAAAAATTAGGTATCGAAGATTTAGAAATTGAAGTTGAATATCAAGCAGACACAATTGGTAAATATGATTTAGACTTTAATGGAAAAAACTTTATCCTAGTTTCAAAACAAACGGCGTGTTTGGCATCGGATGCTTGTGGAATTCCTTCGGAAAAAAAGAAATATAATTTAGTGGAGGTTACCAATAAAAATACTTGCACACCAGGCGGTGGTTGCTGTTAAAACGCTCTATTAGCTTATGAAATATAAGAAACCAATCATTATTACTACATCGATAATTTTGTTGCAACTCATTTTTGGCTTCGACCCACAGTTTTGTATTATTAATATCATTTGGTTATTCGTTTAAAACTATGACAAAAAAAATACTAGTGCTTTGCACAGGAAACAGTTGCCGGAGTCAAATTGCAGAAGGCTATTTGCGTTATTTTGCTGGAGATAAGGCCCAAATCTTTAGTGCAGGAATTGAAACGCATGGAGTAAATCCCAAAGCGGTTGCCACCATGAAACAAGATGGTATTGATATTTCCAATCATACCTCTAACAACATAGACGAGTATCAACACATTGACTTTGATTTTGTTATTACCGTTTGTGATAACGCCAAAGAAAATTGTCCCTATTTCCCCACTAAAGCACAGAAATTTCACTATAATTTTCCCGACCCAGCAAAAGCTATTGGTACCGAGGAAGAAATTTCATTACAATTCAGTGCTGTTAGAGAACAAATCAAAATCTACTGCAAGGCATTTATAGACGAAAATTTGTAAATTGCTCCAACATAAAATTTAAAAAAAAACAACAATCTTACACAGCTATATGGAAAACGTTGATAGAAAAAACCATTGGGAGAATATCTACGACACAAAAGAACTCTCAGAAGTAAGTTGGTATCAACCAACACCCCAGACTTCATTGGAATATTTCAAGAAATTCAATGTTCCAACGACAGCTAAAATTATTGATATTGGCGGTGGCGACAGTTTTTTGGTAGATCACTTGCTTGATTTGGGATACACAAACATTACAGTGCTAGACATTTCCTCTTCAGCCATAAAAAGAGCCCAACAACGGCTTGGCGACAAAGCAAAAAATGTACAATGGATTGTTTCAGATGTGGCAACGTTTATTCCTGAAGAGCACTATGATTTTTGGCATGACCGTGCCGCATTTCACTTCCTGACAGATGAAAAGGAAATCACAAATTATCTAACAACCGCTCAACATAATATCAATCCAGATGGCAAGATGGTAATTGGAACATTTTCGGAAGAAGGTCCAAAAAAATGCAGCGGAATTGAAATTAAGCAGTATTCTGAAACAACAATGACGGATCGATTGAAAGATTTTTTCAAAAAGATAGAGTGCACTATTGTTGACCACACCACTCCGTTCGATACAATTCAAAATTTTGTTTTTTGCAGCTTTGAACCAATTCCATGGAATTGACAGTACTCATTTACGAAAACTTTTCTTGCGAATTTGTAAACGAAAATGAACAACACTGTTGACAAAATAGAAAAAAGCATTGAGCTAAAAGACAATGCAAAGCTATTTCTAAAGCGTAGCAAATTAATCTATTCAATGATTAAAATCACGATCTTCGCCTTAAAAAAAAACAGAGATCACTAATCAAGTACTTCTAAGTACCTTCATTGTTGAAATTTAGACATTATGAAAGCCGCAGTATATAGAAAATATGGTCCACCTGAAGTTGTTCAGTTAACAAAGGTCGACAAACCGAAACCAAAAGACCAGGAAGTGCTAATTAAAGTGCATTTCTCAACAGTGAATAGAACCGATGCTGGATTTCGAAGTGCGGAGTATTTTATATCACGATTTTTTTCGGGACTTTTTAGACCCAAGTTCCCAATTCTCGGCTGTGAATTTTCAGGTATAATTGAAGAAATTGGAAGCAATGTTACTACTTTCAAAATAGGAGATAAGGTTTTTGGTTTCAATGATAAATCGTTTGGTGGACATGGAGAATATTTGACAATTTCTGAAAATGCTGCCATTGCGACCATGCCCAGCGCTATCAATTTTGATGAAGCAGCTGCAATCACAGAAGGCGCACATTATGCACTTTGTGATATCAGAGCCGCGAAAGTAACAAGTGGACAAAACGTTATGGTTTACGGGGCTACAGGAGCCATTGGTTCTGCCGCTGTTCAGTTATTAAAAACGATGGGGACAAGCGTTACGGCAGTCTGCAACACAAAGAACATGGACTTGGTAAAGTCACTAGGTGCAGATGTCGTTGTCGACTACCAAACAGAGGATTTCACAAAGACAAGTTCTCGCTTCGATTTGATTTTTGATGCCGTAGGTAAAAGTTCATTCTCAGCCTGCAAGCCCTTGCTAAAAGAAAAAGGAATCTACATTTCGACAGAGCTTGGCAAAAATGCACAAAACGTTTTTCTTGCTCTTGCAACACCAATTTTTGGTGGTAAAAAAGTATTGTTTCCAATACCATCAATAAATAAGCAAGATGTCAACTACCTCAAAGAATTGGTTGAAAAAAATGCGTTTAGACCATTAATCGACAGGCATTATACGCTAGACCAAATTGTAGAAGCCTACAAATATGTAGAGTCGGGACAAAAAGTAGGTAATGTAATTATCAAGGTGCAAAATGACTAGATGTTAAAAACATCCCATGAAACAATCATTTGATGGTACCAAGCCGCAAAAATGCTAATTAATAAATGATTTAGTAGCTTCTTGAAAATTACTAAACTGAAATTTATACCCACTTTTGATGACCTTTTCAGCTGAAATTTTACTTCCGTTCAACAATGCATCGGCGAGTTCGCCAAAAAGCAATTTTATGATAAATGACGGGATCTTGGGCATAAAGAATGGTTTTTTCATTGCTTTTGCTAACTCTTTCATAAGTGCTAAATTGGTAATAGATTCAGGAGCCACCGCATTGTAAGCGCCCTGCATCGATTCATCATCTAGCGATTTCAGCATAATTCCACACAAGTCAGCCAGATGAATCCAAGGGAAAATCTGTTTACCTGATCCAAGGCCAGATCCCATTCCAAATCGAATCGGTGCGGCAATTTTCTTAAACGTCTCACTTTCTTTTGATAAAACGATCCCTGTTCGAATTATCACAGTACGAATGCCTAGGCTTGAAAATTGCTCAGACGTCTGTTCCCAATCGTTACATGTTTTCGCTAAAAAATCAGTACCAGCGGCGTCATCTTCAAAAAATATTTTATCCACAGTAACAGCTCCGTAATAGCCAACTGCAGAGCCTGCAACAATAGTTTTTACCTGATGTTTTTCCTTAGCTAAGCTTTCAAAAAGAAATTGTGTTGCTACTACACGGCTATCGTAAATGTCCTGTTTTACTTGACTTGTCCACCGCTTTCCATTGATACTTGCACCAGCTAAATGAATGATGGCATCAACACCCAGAAAAGCGTCTGTATCGATTGATTTATTTTTCCAATCCCACACAAATTGGGGCGTTGTTTCCAATGGATTAATTTTCCGGGTGAGCCAACGCACTTGAAAACCTTTCATAGTCAACAGTTTTGTTAGCTGACTGCCAATCAATCCTGATCCACCAGTAATTAAAATTGTTTTCATTTTATCGTTGTCACTCATTGCCCGAGTTACTTTTACCATGAAAAATAATCTTGAATTTCTCGTAGAAAAAAAGCGTTAGAATCATTAGCTCAAACCCATAAACAGTATCTTCAATTGGAATCGTGAGCATACGAATAGAAAGATTTTCAGCATCGTTGTACCAAACTACTGGTTCTTCGAGTCCAGTTCCTGTTAAAATTCCGTTGACCATAAAAAAAGGAATCAGTAACAAAGGATACACCGATAATATTTTTGGCAACCAATCCACTTTGAACAAAAATTTGAATGAGAGAAGCATGATTGCGGTACTGATGAAGGTAATCGAGGTGTACAATTTATCAAAATGAATCAAACCAATCACTAAAAGTCCTAAAGAAACAAATAGAATAAATGGCTTTTCAATTGACTGTTTCCACGTTATTTTATAAAACGTATTGATGCAGTGATAGGTAAAAACACATGCGAAAGGAATGCAAATGAAAAATAGTATTTCCTCGAGTGGCAGATCGAAGATTCTAATACCCAAAATGTACTTATCATTGAAGCCCCAAACTCCCATTGCTGTAAAAATGGCATCCCAAACTAAAAAGGAAAATGCAGAGATGGCCGTGGCCGTAAAAAATGCACCAAAGAATCTATTGAACTTCAATTTCGGATGAAACGAATAAAGGAATGGTACAGATACCGAGCACAAATTGACAAGTAAATACGTAAATATCATAGCTAACTTTTTGATTGTTGATTTCTAAAATATTTCATCGGAACCCACAACATGCCGAAACATTCTCCTTCATACTTACCTAAATGTTTGTGGTGTATTTTATGAGCTCTTCGAATAGCCCTAAAGTACAATAAATCAACGTTTCTGATAATTTTAAATCGCTGATGAATAAAAATGTCGTGTACAAAAAAATAAGCGAATCCATAAATGGTTATTCCGAGTCCTACCCAAAAAAACGCGTTAAAATCATGTTGGATCCCGATGAGCAATCCTATAATTCCAGGAATAGCAAAAATAAGGAAGAAAAAATCGTTGCGCTCAAAAAATCCATAGGTATCTTTTTTATGATGATCGCGGTGTAAATTCCACAACAATCCATGCATCACGTATTTATGAGTTAGCCAAGCTACTGCTTCCATGCCCACAAATGAGGCTAAAGTAATGAGAGCGTTTATCATTTGTCGCCAAAAAGTTTAATCAGTGTTTCCTTTCGATAATTAAATATGCTTTCCAGTTTACGTTTAACAAAAAGGCCATGCGCTATTCTACCGATAAATCCGAAAGGTAACTGATAGTTGATCACATCATTCATCAATACTCCACCATCACTTTCTGTAAAAGTATGCGTGTGCTCCCATACTTTGTATGGACCTTTCAATTGCCGATCCATAAATTGTTTCTGAAACACGACCTTATCAATTTCAGTGCGCCATTTAACAGCAATACCCATTAATGGTTTCACTTTATAGTCGATGATCATTCCATCATAAATAGAACTTTCTGCTTTGGAAGTCATTTTAAAATCCATGGATGGAGGGGTAATTTTTGCAAGATTTTCTGGTGATGAAAAAAAAGTCCATGCATCCACCATATTCATGGGTAGCCATTGTTGCGCTTTATATTGATACATTTTCTTTGATTTTTAAGTTAGATTTCACAACAAATTCGCGGTAATGAAGCAATACTTTGTCGAAGCAAATTCGCAACCAAGCCGTGTATTTCTGTGGATTATTTTTTAACTCTGCTTCAAGCGCATACATGTCAATGTATTTCCAGTTTTTCACTTCTGATTCATCCGGACATGGCGTTAGATCGCAAACACCAAAAAAAACGTGATCGTATTCATGTTCTTTCAGTCCATTTTCAAATTCTGCTTTGTACACAAAACCAAATTCAAAATTGGTGGCGCAATTAATCCCCATTTCTTCCATTAATCGCCGTTCAACGGCATGCGCTAGTTCTTCTCCATATCTAGGATGGCTGCAGCATGAATTTGTCCACAAGCCTCCAGAATGATACTTATCATCTGCTCTTTGTTGCAACAATAACTCTCCCTGACTATTGAAAACGAACACAGAAAATGCTCGATGCAAAATCCCCAATTGGTGCACCAATGATTTTTCAAGCTTACCCCAAGGTTGGTCTTTTTCGTTGACAAGAATCAGAAAATCTTCGTTTATCATACTTTTCGATTTACGCTACTTACTCGTTGTTAATTGTTGTTCATTTATTCTCAAAATAGATTGAGTTGATGGCGAATGTTCGATTTAAACATCACCACTATCTTTTGAGTGTTTGGAATGCGAATTCGTTCGTTCATAATGCGATGTGCTGGCATTCGCTTGATCTTTTTAAAGAGCACCAAGTAATAGCGATATGCTAGGTAAACTCCTTTTCGAGCTTCTGGGGGTAATAATTTTATCCCGATCAAAGCTTCAGCAAAGTCAGCATCAATTTCCTTTTCGATACTCTTTTTTTCCTCCGCGCTAAAATTGGCAAGATTTACATCAGGGAAATAACTTCTGCCTAGATCTTCACTATCCGCTTTAATATCTCTTAGAAAATTTACTTTTTGAAACGCGGCACCCAGCTTCATAGCATAGGGTTTTAATTGCTCAAAAAACTGTTGATCTCCTTCTGTAAATACGTGTAAACACATTAAACCGACCACTTCAGCGGAACCTAGAATGTACTTATTGTAGTTTTCATCTGTGTACAATTGCTTTTGCAAATCCATCTCCATACTATCGAGAAAACAATCAATCCACTGCATTTGAATACCATATTTATGCACCACATTCTGAAAGGCATTAAGAATAGGATTCAAGGAGATTTTATTTTCAATAGCAGCATAAGTTTCAATTCTAAAATCTCTTAAAAGTTTTTCTTTATCATAGCCATGAAAACTATCTACAATTTCATCGGCAAAGCGAACAAAACCATAAATGGCATAGATAGGATTCCTTTTCTTTTCATTCAAAAACAAGATCCCTAAAGAAAAACTAGTGCTATATCTCTTTGTTGTTATTTTGCTACAAGCTACAGATACTTCGTCAAACAGTGATTTCATTTTTATTCGATTTTAATCTTTTAGTTAGTAAATCTGCTGCGATTTTTCCGGAGATGATGGTTGGTGGTACTCCTGGACCAGGCACAGTTAGCTGACCTGTATAAAAGAGATTATCTATTTTATAATTTTTAACTTTTGGTTTGAAAATCGCCGTTTGCATTAGCGTATTTGCCAAGCCGTAGGCATTTCCTTTGTAGGAGTTGTAATCAGCAATAAAATCCTTTACACAATAACTTTTCTTGTAAACGATATGCCCTGCAATTTCTTCCTTCGCAACCTTCTCCAGGCGCTCCATCATCAAATTAAAATACTTTTCGCGGGTTGCTTCATTGTCTTCAATCCCTGGCGCTATTGGCATCAACAGAAACAAGTTCTCGTGATTTTCTGGCGCAACGGCAACATCAGTTTTAGATGGACAACAGACATAAAACAGCGGTTTTGTGGGCCACTTAGGATCTTTGTAAATCTCTATCGCATGCTGCGAAAAGTCTTCTTCAAAAAACAAGGTGTGGTGATTCAGGGACTTTATTTTTTTGCTCACACCGAGATAGTAGATCAAGCACGAAGGTGCAAAGGTCTTTTTAGACCAGTATTTCTCTGAATAATTCACTTGTTCTTTGGCAATCAAATCGCATTCTACGTGATGATAATCAGCTGAAGCAATCACTCCATCAAATGCAATCGTTTCTCCATTGACAAGCAAGCTTGTTGCCTTTCCTCCTTCGGTCACAATTTTCTCCACTGGTGAATTAAAGTGAAATTGTACACCATTGTTCTTAGCGACTTGCACAAAGGCTTCCACTACCGAACCGAATCCACCTTGCGGATACCAAGTTCCTAATTTTAGTCCAGCATAATTCATCAAACTGTACAATGCGGGTGTATCTTGCGGCATTGCACCAAGAAAAAGTACTGGAAATTCCATCAAAGCAAGCAATTTTGGGTGTGTGAAGTATTTTCTCACATGTTTACTGAACGACGATAAAATTTGCAAACGCATAGCCCCTTTTATCACACTCATATCAGCAAATTCTCTTAACGAAAGTCCTGGCTTGTAGACCAAGTCTTCCATGCCTTTTTCGTATTTGAACTGTGCTCCTTCCATGAATTTTGCCAGTCGAAGCTTGCTCCCAGGTTCAATCGATTCAAACCAATTACCCAGCTCATCAAAATTTGCGGGAATATTAACTGTATCATTTTCACCAAATACAACATCGAAGGCAGGGTCTAATTCATCTAGTTGGTAGAAATCAGACACCTTATACCCAAAATCGGCAAAGAATTTTTCATACACATCTGGCATCCAGTACCAACTCGGACCCATGTCGAACACAAAACCATTTTCTGTTTTTATTTGTCGAGCTCTTCCCCCTGCTTGATCATTTTTTTCAAAGACGTGAACTTCGTGACCAGCTGCCGACAAGTAGCAAGCAGCGCTTAGTCCTGAAAAACCCGATCCGATAATGCTAATTCTAGCCATGTACTATTTATATTTTTTCTATCAGTTTAAAACAATCGTTCTGATACTATTTTCCAATTCTTCAACTGTATTCAAACGCTTAAATTTCTTTGAATTCTTGAGCATTACCAACCGATTAGAATCCGCAGCCATAAAAATTGATTGCTCTGGAAAAGTCGTTTTCATTTGTTCAATCATCGCCAAATCATTTTCAGCATCATTTTTTCGCACTAGAAAAAACAGTAGATTAGAGGGATTCAATTCTTTCACTGCCAACTCAAGCGATGAAAACGGAAGATTACTTCCTAAATACACCACCTTGTGTCCCGCATTCTGAATAAGATAATACGCCAACAGCAAACCGATTTCATGCATTTCATTTTCTAATAAAAAGAGCACCCAAGTTTGTTGAGCTTGTTGTGATGACAAAGGGATTGCTTCTATTGCAGCGCTAAGTTTTTGTCGGATTTTGTTAGAGATAAAATGCTCTTGCGCTGTGGGAAACGCATCCTTCATCCACATAATTCCTAGGCGTACAAGCATTGGATACAATACCTGTGTATACGTTTCTTTCAATCCAAATCGTTGCACTGCTACGGAAAAGAATTTATCAAATTTAACACCATCAAACTCCATGGCTGCTGCAATGCATTGCGACACCAAGTATTCGGTGTCTGCATCGGAAGAACTCACTTTTGATAAATGCTCGTCAAGTAGATTATTAAGTTGCTCATCTGACATAGTGCACAGTTCAGAAACTTTAAAATTGTCGTTTTTTAGACTCACGATATTCAACAGGCGTCGCAATTGCGCACCGTCATAGTAACGAGTATTTCCTTCACTACGCTCAGGCTTCAAGGCATTGTACCGCTGCTCCCAAATTCGAATGGTATGTGCTTTAATTCCGGAGTACTGTTGAAGTTCGGAAATGGAAAAAAGATTCATTTTGTTGAAATATTTTCAAAGATATCTAAACGAAATGGATTTACAAAATCTAAGGAATCTTTTGGCGATAAATTATTTAAAAACATTTTAGGCAAAAAAGCAGATTGGGCTTACCCTCTAGAAATAAGTATTCACTAATATCTTAATAATTATGGCCAGTTATTCTTCAATTTCAAAACTTACGCAGTGCTCCTTCTTTCAATGAATAGGGACTTATCAAGATTCGACTGACGTCTAATTTATCGATGATCCAATTTGTTTTCAAAGCAGCGATGGCGGCCATCTTCTTACGGATGGGAATAATCCATGGGTTTTCATTGCGTTCTGCCTGAGTAGAGGCAATAATTACATCTAAATTTATTCTTAACTGTGTGAACGGCACTTCAATAGCGTTCGATTTATTAGGAAAAGGAGCTTTGTGAATTAACTCATAAAAGGTTTCAAAACTACCTGATGCTCCAATTAAAGTTTCCATTTTTTTATCATCAAAAAAGCCCTTTGATTCCCCATCCAACCAATTTAGAATCAGTAAAATATCTTCTGAAGAAAGTGGATCATTAAATTGAAATTGTTGAAAAATACGGGACACACCGATATTAAGTGAAATTTTGTCTTCAATACCTTTTGAATTGGCAAAGACAAATTCGGTACTTCCGCCTCCAATATCCATAATAACTGCAGGTTCATCAAAGCCATACGACCATTTCACACCATTATAGATCATTTCTGCTTCTTCATCACCTGAAATGATTTGAATATTGATCCCTAAATCATCTCTAACGGATTTTAAAAATTGAGCAGAATTAGAAGCCCCTCGCAATGCAGATGTCCCAAAGGCGCGAACATCTTTAACACCAAACTGACAACACGTCTTGTAAAAGCGTGCAAGCGTACAAAGACCCCGCTGCATGGCCTCTTCGGTAATCAAACCCTCGTTAATTCCACCCATACCAAGTGCCACTCCGTCCTTTTCAGAATGAATTATGCGGAACGAATTTTCGAGAACATCAGCAATTAGCAAATTGAATGTGTTCGTTCCCAGATCGAATACAGCAATTCTTTTCAATCAATAGTGATTTATAGCAAATTAGTAATAAAAAATGAATTCTACAAGTAGAAATGAATATCCGCGACTTTCACTTAGTTCTTCTTCATCCAACGAAAGAGGTGTTTTAGGCCCACCCGATGTCCAAATTGAAGCATCCCATTCTTATAAATTCTACCTGCAATCCCAAGGGTTATCAATGCACTAATGAACAAAGTAAGTAATGATAAATACAGTTGATAGCCACTGCCTGCATCATAACCATACGCCAATTTCACCATCACTGCCATTGGCGCCGTAAACGGTATAAATTGCAAATAATCGACCCATGGAGAATCTGGATTTTGGAGCATAAAATAGCCCAAATAGATGCTTGCTATTAGAATTAGAATGACCGGTAGCACAAACTGTTGCCCATCACTTTCTGAGCCAGAAGATGCACCAATAGCAGCGAAAAATGCACCATAAAACAGGTACGAAAAGACAAAGAACACAAGGAAAAACGAAATCATTGTACCAAAGTTTACCCGCTGATAAATCAGATCTACCAAATCATTGTATTCTTGATTCGCAAATAATTGATTCAAGGTTTCAGCATTGGTTTGTCCTGCAATTTGCCCCACTACATTCACTGCATCGAGTTGATCGATAAATATAAACTCACGCATTCCGTACAAGCCGAGCGCTATGATTGTAAACCAAATAAAGAGTTGCAAAAAGGCAGCTAAACCAATCCCTAAAATTTTGCCAAACATCAACTGCACTGGAGATACCGATGCCATCAGCACCTCCACAATTCGATTGCTTTTCTCCGCTGATATACTTCTTAAAATCGTCATTCCGAACAAAAAAATGAATAGTAAAATCATGGTACCGAAAAAGAAACCAACCCATCCTCGTTTGTCGGCTGATTCATTTAATGGATCGTACACATCACGGAAGGCAACATTCATTGGTTGTTTAATCTTTCTGAAATCTGCCAAAGAAAGCTTTGTGAATTGATCCACCATTCGCTCTTCGAGGCGTCGTTCCACTTGAAACTGAACCCGCGTTTGCATGCGCACAGAAGGATTCTTTCGATGGAACACAAAAACCGTTTTATTGCCTAAGACTTTTTCATTGATTTCCACCATGGCATCAAACTTTTGAAACTGTTTCCCATCGCGGAAGTCTTCTAGTTCCATATAATTATCGGCGAAGGAATAATGAGCTGCTTTATCCTCATTCGCCAAAATTTTGTTTTCCATGATCCCACTTGGATCAACGATTAGAATGTTCCACTCTTGCTTGCCCTCGCTCCCGAAAGCGAACAAAATATAGGTCAACAAAATAGTGATTGCAGGGCCTAAGATCGACATCAGTAAAAATGATCGTGTACCAACTCGTTCTCTCAGTTCCCTAATTGCAATTAGCCAACTTTTACTCATGTCCAACCTCCTCTTTCTTCGTTACTAATTCAATAAAAATATCTTGCATCGATGGCAAAACCTCCCAAGCGGCTTCCAATTTAACTTGTCCGATCAACACACTCAGCAAGTCATTAAAGGTACTACCTCCTCTCATTTTTACTCTCACAATGAAACGATCATCGCCCAATATTTCCTTGTCTTCAATTTCAAACCCAGTCCACAGCGCGTTCACAAATGCAATCATATTTCCTCTAAATTTCACTGCGTACAGACCACTTTTTCGATCTTCTTGCAATGAACTAACACTTCCTTCCATCACCTTTTTCGCTTCATGAATCAAGGTCACTCGATCGCACAACTCCTCCACACTTTTCATGTTGTGTGACGATAAAATAATGGTCTTTCCTTTGGCCTTCATTTCCACCAATTCTTGTCGAATCAATTCCACATTCACTGGGTCGAAACCGCTAAATGGTTCATCTAAAATCAACAAGGAAGGTTCGTGTAACACCGTGCAAATGAATTGCACCTTTTGGGCCATTCCTTTCGATAGTTGCTCAATTTTCTTGTGGCGCCATGAATCAATTTCAAATTTTTCTAACCAATAGTCGAGTTGTTTTTTGACATCACTTTTAGAAAATCCTCTCAATCGCCCTAAGAACATCGCTTGATTCTCTACCGTCATTGACTTGTACAATCCACGCTCTTCAGGTAAATAGCCAATTTGAGATAAATGCTGCTGTGTCAGCAAATCACCTTTGAATCGCACATGCCCTTTATCAGGCTCTATAATTCGATTAATGATGCGAATAAGGGTTGTTTTTCCAGCACCATTTGGACCAAGTAATCCAAAGATTTCACCTTGTTGGACATTAATAGAAACATCGTCGAGGGCAATTTTTCGCTGAAAAGATTTAGATACGTTTTTTATTTCGAGCATAAGACAAAAGATCGATGATAAAGCTACTATATTTCTCTAAGAAACGACTTATTTCGACAAAAATTCGTAGGCTTCTTGAATTTCAATAAATCGTTGATGAGCTTGTTCCTTTTTTTCTTCAGAATCATTCGCAAAACGATCGGGATGGAATTTCTTTGCTAGCACTCGATATTGACTTTTGATTTCTTGCAGACTTGCATTTTCCTGAACACCCAAGGTATCCGCAAATTGCTTTCGTTTAGATACGGAAGTATAAGTAGTCTTCGTTTGTTGCTCTTGTGAAGTTTTTTCATACCTATGATAGACCATTTTCTCCTCCAATACACTTTGTGAGAGTCCTAACTGATCGCATATAAACTTCAGCAATTCATATTCTGCTTTGTGTAAACCGCGTTCCATGTGCGCGATATTTACCAAGAAATGAAGGAAATGGGCCCGTTGATTTTCTTTTAAATGCAACTGCAACCATTTTGCTACAGAACCAGGATGCATGGGCGAATGGAAGTTTCGATCTACTTTCTCTTCAAACTTACTGATAGAAATTTGGTTGATATTTCGAGCAAACGATCTTAATGCACCCAATTTTAGCATTTGTCCATACTTGTCCTTCGTAATCATCGTCACCGTTAAACTGATGTATGCTTCAAAAAGATGGTCTTTTGTAAATGCTACGTTAGGAAAAACACCTTGTGTCCATTTGCGATTCTGAAAAAATTTCGCAAGGAGATATAACCCAAAAACAAGAAATGGGATACTAAATATGATTGCAGCCGGACCTTGAAACGTTTTTTCTTGTTTCAACTCAGGGGCATTCATCTTTATCGTGTCAACCACTTCGCTGATCGAATCCAAATAAACGTCCCACAATGAATCTTCATTCAGCAGTAAAAACTCAAATAGCATTTTTTTAGATTCTTAATTCAACAATTTGCTTTTCCATGATTTCCAGCGATATACCTTAGAAAAAAGAAGAAGCAAAAGAGGTTGTAAGAAAAATAAAGTGATGTAATTTTCCCAGCCGAAAACTGCCGCATTTTTATTCATCACTAAAGCATCTGTTTGAAAAACCTGCCATTCACTTGTTACGATGACACTTGCAAAGATATTATTGGCAGCATGATAGCCCATTCCCAGTTCCAAACCATCGTCCAATACCGCCAATAATCCTAAGAAAATTCCAGTGGAAATATAATACAACAAGGCAATTTTTCCTAAGGCTTGTACTTCTGGATTAGAACCATGCAGCACACCAAATAATACACCCGTGAAAAGAACGGCTACTATTCCTTTCTTTAAATTGAAACCTGCGACTTGTAGTAAATAACCTCTAAAAAACACTTCTTCGGCAGTTGTTTGAAGTGGAATTAGTAGGAGTGAAATAAGCAATAAAGGTAAAAAAGTCGAAGAATTGAATTGCCAAACCAAGTTGCCATCTTTAAAAAAGGTGATTACTAACATCCCAAAGAGCAAGAAAGTCCATAGCGAAAAGGATAAAAAAAATCGTTTCCAATCTAGTTTTGGTCTAGTTGTGAGCGCGGAAATTACTTCACTTTTAAATAGAAATTTGTAACAAATGAGCAGCGTAACTAGTGCGAAAACGAAGGGAATTAGCATCAATGCCAAAAAGAGATTACTCCCAATTTGTTCAATCATTGCAGTGCTTATTGCACTAGTGTCATCAATTGCTACATCTTTTACTACGATAACAACTAAGAGAGGAATTTGCCCTAAAATATAAGCAAGGATTGTCAAAACAACAGCAAAAACATGGGTAAACCATGGTGCTTTATTGGGTCCTGACAAATGAAACATGGACTAAATTACAAAAAAGACTGACAAATTAATGAAACATGTCTTTCATTCGTCCAAAGAAACTACGCTCTGACTTATCTAAATTGGGTTTAAACGAATCGCTTTCCTTTAATTTTTCCAAGATTTCACGTTCTTCCTTTGTTACTTTAGTAGGTGTCCAAATATTAATGTGTACGAATAAATCGCCATGACCATAACCTTGTAAAACAGGGAGTCCTTTTCCTTTTAGGCGAAGTACCTTACCACTTTGTGTTCCTGGATCCACCTTAATTTTTGCTTTTCCTGAAACTGTTGGAATTTCAATAGATTCTCCTAACACAGCATCAATAAAACTGATGAATGCATCGTAATGCAGATTTTCACCTTCCCGTTTTAACTCATCGTGTTCAACCTCTTCAATCAGAACTATTAAATCACCAGGTACACCTCCAAAAGGCCCTGCATTTCCTTTTCCAGTAACGCTTAATTGCATTCCTTCCTCAACACCTGCTGGAATTTCAATTTCGATAACGTCCTCTTGTTTTTTCAAACCAAACTCATCAACGCCCGACGGTCGATTGTCGATTGTTTTTCCCGCACCTTGACAGGTGTGACACGTTGCTTGTGTCTGCATTGCGCCTAAGAAGGTTTGCTGCGTGCGAGTGATGCGACCAGCACCATTACAGGTTGTACAGGTTTTATAGGTAACGCCTTCCGCGTTGACCATTTTATTTACTTTGATCTTTTTCTTTACCCCGTCGGCAATTTCTTCGAGGTTTAATTTTATTTTCACTCGTAGATTGGTACCACGCACAGTTCTGCTTCCGCCACGACTTCCGCCAAAGCTTCCACCACCACCGCCAAATGCACCACCGAACACATCTCCAAATTGAGAGAAGATATCTTCCATGTTCATTCCTCCAAAACCACCACCTTGTCCGGCTCCTCCCACACCTGCATGACCAAAGCGATCGTATTGCGCTTTTTTCTCCGCGTTACTTAACACTTCGTAGGCTTCAGCTGCTTCTTTAAACTTGTCCTCCGCTGCTGTGTCACCAGGATTCTTATCAGGGTGATATTGCAGTGCTAACTTTCTGTATGCCTTTTTTATTTCGCCTTCGTTTGCACTTTTAGCAACACCTAAAACTTCATAATAATCCCTCTTATTGCTCATAGTATAATCAGTTCCTTGAGATAATTTTATTGGCCTACGACCACTTTTGCGTATCGAATCACTTTATCGTTAAGGTAGTACCCTTTTTCCACATCATCAATGATTTTTCCTTTCAAATTTTTACTTGGAGCAGGAACATTGGCAATTGCTACGTGAAAATCTCCATTGAAATCAGCCCCTTTTGCTTCCATTTGTTTAAGTCCCTTCGTCTCCAAAGTACTCTTAAACTTAGTGAAAATTAAGTGAAATCCTTCTTTTACACTTGTCAAATCTTCCGCTGTTTCGTTATTAGCTATTGCACGTTCAAAATCATCAAGTACTACAAGAAAATCTTTAATGACACCTTCTCCCGCGCTCGAAATTAAATCAATTTTTTCCTTATTTGTTCGTTTGCGGTAATTATCGAATTCTGCATACAAACGCAAAAAACGGTCGTTCAATTCATTGTATTTGTCGTCCGCTGATTGTTCTGTTGATACGCTCGCTTGATCTTCAATTGGAGCTTGATTTTCTAGCTCTTCGTTGCTGGTGGAATTTTGATTCTCAGTCATCTCTAATTAATTTGTACAATTGCTTTGACAAAGAGCCTGCCAATTGATGAAATCAGACAAGTTGTCAGAAAATTTGACAAATAGGCATTTTACTTAAGGAATTCGGAGCATTTGACCTACTTGAATTCGATCAGAAGATAGTTTATTGGTCTTCTTGATGATTGCCACAGAGGAATGGTATTTTCTAGCAATTCCTGAAAGTGTGTCGCCGCTTCGCACCTTGTAAACAATTGGCTTTTTCGTTGGCGCTTTCTTTACAACTGGTGCTTTTGGCGGAAGATTTTCAATGGCGCCACCTGTCATAAATAGATCGGTATTCAAGGAATCTGCCTTTGCTAAATCTTGTGCATGCTGCTCGAAATAGTTTTTTGATTTCACAGTGTGTTCAGCAAGCGTACTTTCTTCCTTGATTTTTTGCAAGGTGTTTTTGATGGAGCTTGCCAAAAACTCTCCTTTCACTTCATAGCCTTTTTGCGTTAAGTGAATGTAATCTTTTTGAGCATAACCTAAATTGTACCACGTTGTAATGGTTTGATATCCTCCAGAAAGATCATACCAGTTCCAGAATAAACAATCTTTCTCACGCGCAATGGAATCCATCAAATCGCGGAAAACAGGACCAGCGGAAATGTAACGTCCCTTTCGATACAAGTCTTGAGTAGAGGTTAGCACAATTATCACATCAGGATTCAATGCTCTAAATTGGTCAATGGCACGTATGGTTTGCGACTTCAATTTGGGATCGATCGCATTCTCATACAAAATATCATTGGTTCCAAAATCGAGCAAAACGATGTCTGGATGCAAGAATTTAGCTTGTTGTTCTAGTTTTTCCAACTGTAAAACAGAACGCATCGGAGAAGCACCAACGCCTAAGGAATGGTAAACAACTCCTGAATTTTCTGCATTTTCAATGTCGATGCCATAAAAACGGAAATTCGCCAGTGAATCTTTATTTTTCCCTACTGTTAAAGTAATAGTTCCGATGGGAAAATTGCGATTGATTTCTACAAAATGCTTGCTTTTATCTGCCAACATTGCTTGGTCAAACAGATATTCGGTGCTGTCAATCTTTAACGTGAAATCCGAGCAATCTGAAAAGTTTTCGAAAAAGACTTTGATCGAATGATTTTCCTGCGGAATGGTTTCTTTAAAATTAAAGTTTAAGCTCGCATTTTGTTCTTTTGTCTCTACCGTCATTCCACAAACACCTAATGGCAACTTCGGAGCTCCTTGAAAACTTTTCGCAAAGGTCCAAACTCCTGTGGCTGTAGATTTGTAATTGATGGATGAATAAGTGTCGGCTGCTCCATAATTAAAGATCATTCCTCGGCCCCCATTTCCAAACTCATTTTGCAATGAGGCACGCGCAAAGGTTGTTGGTCGCTCTGCCTGAATGTGACTTGCACCGTAGTGGAAAATCACCACTTTATCATTTTTGACATTCTCAAAATGATTGAGAAATTTTTGTGCGGTCTTTGCTGAATAAAACTGAAAGTAATTGTACGAAGTATCTATTTTTAGCGCCGATGGCTGTAATGAATCTTGCGAAAAAACGCTCGCATTGAAAAGAAAAAACATTCCCAACAACCCAACACGCACTTTTTTCATTTTCGTTCCTATTCTCATTCCAACGTATCTTTTATTTCCACATTCGCAGGAACTACTGCAGATGTATCAGGCTCAGAAGGCACAGGAGCTGGTGGTGGAGCACTTCCAGTTTGTGTCAACAAGCGACGCATCATTCCAATGGTTCCTGAACTCATGGCACCATACATTCCAATAGCAAAAACAACATCATCAATTTCATTAACTTCAATTAATTCTGCTAGATTTTGCTTCGCATATCTGAAATCCATCACCCACACTTCTTCGTAGTGACTAATCAAATATACGGAAAATGCATTACCCATTGAGTTTTTTATCACTACAACTTTCTTACCATTTTTATTATTCGTTGTAATTTTCATTAGCGGATTATCACCACAAAGGAAGGTTGAGTAACTCATTCCACCTCTACTTCCATGACAGAACGTGTTTGATTTAATGGGTTTGTAGCCATACGCATCATAACGAACTGCGGTGGATGAAGTTTTAGGAATGTAATACACAAAAGTATCCGCATTATTGCGTACCGATTGATCGCGTGTACGCTCGTACAAGGTTCCTAAGAAACCATATTTGGTCTTCTTATCCATTTCTTCGCGTTGCACCGCCTTAAATCCGGCAGCACTACAAAAGGCTTGGTAGGCATGGAAAGCACCGTTAGCTGTCCAGTGGTGATCGGTACTAAAAAAGAGTTTTTCAGATGAATGGTCATTCAAATATTTGAAAACATCACAGAAATAAGCACCGTTCAAATTATCGCCAATGGCCTGTAAAGTTCGTTTGTTCTGTCCATTCAAATAACGGTATTTCTCCACTGGAATAAATGCACTTGATAAGGGAGCAACTGCTGAGAAAATGCGCACCTTCCCTTTGAATTTTTCAGCATAATCATTTACCATTCTCGCAAAAGCTTTCCCCATTGCTGGACTTCCTCCACCCATTGGAAATACCGAACCATCAATGATTAACATATCTCCAGAATATTCCGCTTCAATGTCTAAATAAGCAGGAACGGTATCGCTTGATTGTGGTAAACCAGCATCTGGATTTTTAGCTAAATTACCACGGGATCTAAATACTTTCTCTTGATTTTTTGGATGAATTCCTCTTGCCCAACGAATTTTTGAAGCTGCATCGATCCAAAATTTACGGAAAATAAAATGATCATCCATGTATTCATCAATGCTATCCGTAAAGTGACCTTTGAGGTATTTATCCATCTCAAACTCCGGAAAAGCGGCCAACTTTCGTTTCTCTTCGTAGGAGATCTTTTGCACTGGTCCAATGAAATAAGAAATCAATCCTGCGAAGATGATGGCAAAAAACAATATTACATTAACGTACTTCATCAGAATCGGAAATAAATGAATGGATTATAAGTTGAATCAACAAGCATCGCCGTTGAAAGTGCAATAAAGGCAAGATTAAACGCTGGACTCAAAGCTCCATACAACTTAGAAGTTCCTCTGTTCAATTTGGAACCTTCGGTGTAAATTTCTTCCCACGGGATACAGAGTAGAACGACGGCTACAAACCAGAACACATGTTCGTATAGATCAGTGTAAAATCCTGCGCCGATGGCATTATTAGACGTAAATAAGTTAATCGTAAAGCTTTTAAGTTGATTCCAATCGGTGAAATAGAAAATACCGCGACTAAACACAATCAAAATTAAGGTATACGTATGACGAAGAATGCGTGGTGTTTTTTGAAGAAATCGGTCCAATAATTTTTCGATCACCATAAAACATCCAAAGTAGGCTCCCCAGAGCAGGAAGTTCCAACTGGCGCCGTGCCAAATACCTGTGAGTAGCCAAACAATCACAATGTTTCGCAATTGAAATTTCCGGTTTCCTCCAAGTGGAATGTAGACGTAATCTCTGAAAAAACGTCCGAGCGAAATATGCCAACGCCGGTAGAAATCTCCTACAGAAATTGCTGCGTAGGGATGCCTGAAATTCTCATCGAAATGGAAGCCAAACATGCGTGCAAGTCCGATTGCCATATCTGAATAACCACTGAAATCGAAGTAAATTTGAATGGAGAACATGGCAATTCCAAACCAGCCTTCGTAACTGGAGAGATCATGAAAGCCATCTTCGAGGTATTTCTGCACCAACTCACCAGCGGTATTTGCAATAATTACTTTTTTGAAAAGTCCGAAACAAAAGCGATTGATTCCGTAGGAAAGGTCTGACCAATTAACTTTACGATTATCAAGTTCATCATGAATTTTACTATAGCGAATGATAGGTCCAGCCACTAAATGCGGAAACATACTGATGCACACTAAGAAATTGATAGGGTTTTTCTGGGCAGGCGTATCACGACGATAGACATCGACCAAGTAGGCAATTACCTGAAAAGAGTAAAAAGAAATTCCGATGGGAAGTGAATTTGTAGGGCGTGGAAAGGGCATTTCCCACCCAAAATTTTGGAGGAGCATATTGATGTTATCCCACAGGAAACCACCATACTTGTAGCCAATTAGCAAACTCAGGTTAACTACTACTCCAAAAATCAAAACGGCCTTGGCCTTGGCTTTACTTTTAAGCAGCATCCGCTCAATAAGGAGTCCAACTCCAAAATCAAAAATGGCAGTAATTAGCAACAAAAACAACCAAAGCGGCTCTCCCCACGCGTAAAAAACTAGGGAGAAAAGGATGAGTGTAATGTTCCTAAAAAGAATGTTCTTGGTGAGGTAGTGCGCTAAAATTGCCAGTGGCAAAAAAGCATAAATAAACGTTAAACTTGAGAAAACCATACAATTACTTCAAGGTGCAAAAATAAGTAAAGGATGTTCGAATGTTACATGGGAGGAAATTACTTTTAAAAAAAAGCTTGTTGAAAGAACTAAAGAAGAAGAAATACCATACGAATAAAAACAAAATAGCTGAAAAAAGTATATTTTCAGCTATTTACGAGTACTGTACCTACTATTATTTAACTTTATTGTTCCTCAATGATAGATTGCCCTTTTGATTTATCTCCAGAAGTCCATTCCCACGATTCATGGAGTCTAATTTTTCCATTATCAAGGATTTCAGGTGTTGACTTGCAAATTCCTGTCATGAGTTCATTATTGACGTTTACTTGATGATAACGCATTTCTATGGTTCCATCTTGATTTACTAAACCAATTAAATGTCCATTTTTGATCTTACCTCCAGCGTATTCAGAAGTGAGAATATTACCAACTTGCTTGTAATGAAAAACAGTTTCATTTGATGTTTCACCATTTTCAGAGGTGCAGGTGGGTCTGAAAATTTTGTTGTTGTAGTTTATCATAGTTCAATTGCTTTTATTGAGCATTCAACTCATTCATCACTTCTGATATTAACTCGTAAGAGCGAATCCGCTTTTCCATGTCGAAGATATTTCCAGAAATCATGACCTCATCGGGCTTAAATTCGTCAAAGAAATCAGTTAATTGTTCTTTTAGATTTTCTTTATTCCCAATAAATGTGCAGCGCAGCATTTGATGTGCAGCATCTAATAAATCCTGCGACCAATCTTTTGTTAAGTTAGCGATTGGGGGAGAAAGTGGTTTTCTACTATTGGTTAATATTCCAGCAAAAAGCTGATACAAACTCATCGAAAGTAATTCTGCTTCTGCTTGAGTATCTGCAGCGATGACGTTAACGCAAATCATCACTTTTGGTGCTTGGAGATATTTTGACGGCTTAAAATTATGGCGATAAATGTACAAGGCATGCTTTAATTGTGCTGGGGCAAAATGTGCTGCAAAAGCATAGGGCAAACCAAATTCTGCCGCCAAATAGGCACTATCAGTGCTTGATCCTAATATCCACAAGGGGACATCTAATCCTTCTCCGGGAAAAGCACGAACAGCTGAAGAACTATTTTCGGCACTGAAATAACGCTGCAAAGCCTTCACATCTTCTGGAAAATGATGCTGAGAACTCATATCATTTCGGCGCAAAGCCATTGCGGTTTGTTGATCCGTTCCTGGCGCTCGACCTACACCTAAATCAATTCTATTCGGATACAAGGTTTCCAAGGTGCCAAATTGCTCTGCGATTTGCAAAGGGGAATGATTAGGCAACATGATACCACCTGAACCCACACGAATTGTAGAAGTCTTTGAAGCGACGTGACCAATCAAAACAGCAGTTGCTGAACTGGCAATGTACTGCATATTGTGGTGCTCTGCCAACCAAACACGTTCATATCCAAAATCTTCCGCTTTTTGCGCCAATTCAACAGTTCTCTCAATTGCCAATTTTGCAGTTCCACCTTCTGTGACTACAGCTAAATCGAGCACTGAATACTTCACTTTTTTCATCGTGCAAAGATACAGATAGTTACAATGTCGACTAGCAAGGTAATTTTTATTTAAGCTTATTTGGCATTACCGATGCATTGCTATTGGCAGGGTAAAGGTAGAATTTACATTTCTACCATTCATTTGCGCTGGAATCCAATTTGGCATAGCAAGAATTACACGAATTGCTTCTTGATTGCATTCTTCACAATCTGGAATTCCTCGTAAAATGGTCACATTTTCTACTTTTCCATCTTTTTTAACCACAAATCTGATATAAATCTTCCCTTCCGCTTTGGTATCAGGATAACGAAAGTTGCTAGCAATAAATTCAAATAACTTTGCTTGGCCACCGGGGAATTCAGCTTGCTGTTCAACCACAGAAAAAACTTCGTCTTCATTTATTGATGACTCTGGTTGTACGGCTGTATCATCCTCTACTGGAGGAAATTCTTGCGCCGCTCCTAAAAATGAAAGCGAGCAAAAGAGGATTAATAATTTTTTCATTTTTGATTACAGATTGGAAATTGGAAATTGTAGTTCTCATTCACCGCCCAAGGATTCATCCGCTGTCAATGCTGCTTGCTCGTATAAATCCAATTTATCTAAATGTAACACCGTGCTTGTTCCGTTAGGGGAAGGGTTGTACATTGGTAAAAACTTAGCACCATAAACAAACTCTTCGGTGATGTAGGAATTTCGAGAAATGACGGTGGAAGAGAAACTTTCATCGAAGCCTTGTACAAAAACAAGCACCTCTGCTTCTGCATTAACAAGATCTTTTTTGCTTAATCCGTAGAAAGGACTTTCTTCATTGATCATGTGCACCAAGGTCCAATTTTGAATAAGAGTTGCGGCTTTAGAGATTTCCAGTGGAATGTTGAAGAACCTCGTTTTCATTACCCCATCTTCGGTGACACGCATTGCGAGTGTAAGTTTCACTTCCAAATTCACAAGGTAGTTTTTTGTGTAGGGCACCATTCGGTACATCACTGCCGTTCCTCCCTTGTGTGGAACAAATAACAGATTTTTGCTGTATTGAATAAAAGCGCGTGGTCGCGCAAAACGGCCATAAAGTAATCCTGTCATGAGTGCAAAACTCAGAAGACCAATCAATGCCTCTAGGGATGCAATAGCACTTGCCAGGAATCCAACAGGGTTGATTCGTCCATACCCCACTGTAGTAAAGGTTTGCGCACTGAAGAAAAAGGCTTCTCCAAATTTTTCAAGTGGATCTTTCACCACCATTCCATCCAAGTGCTCAATGCCGATTCCGAGATAAATTCCTGCAAAAATCAAATTAATGGAGACAAAAAAAAGAATTATTGCCAGAGCAAACTTCCAACCCTTCATTGTGAGCAGAGAGTGGTAAATATTCTTGCGATAGCGCAAGGATCTCCCTCGCACTTCCATGTTGGGTACGCCATTTTTGTTAAAGAAACGTCCTCCAGTGAGTGCGCTGTTGGCTCCCAAACCAGATTCATTCTCTGTTTGCGCTTTCCTATTCAATTTTGTCAGTAAACTCATTTAAAATTGATTTGCATGCGATCAAAGATAAATACTTTTCTTTTTTCGCCGTAGTTCAATTATTGCATGGAGTGAAGTGCCACTCTATTCCCCTCGGTATCGATGATATGCGCCATAAATCCATTTTCGCCGATGGAAGTTTTGGGAAGGCTAATTTTACCACCAGCTTTTTCTACCTTGCCTAGCGCAACATTTAAATCTGGTTGTCCGTTCAAATACACGATTGTTCCTTGTGCGGACGGTTCAAATCCTTCGCTTTGAATGAGTCCACCGCCGACCCCTTCCTGGTCCCAAGCCATCATACCATATCTTCCTTCCGGAAAAGGTATTTCACCGATTTCTAAATCTAGTATTTCTTCGTAGAATTTTTTGGCTCTTTCGAAATCCACTACAGGAATTTCAAACCAGTTGAGTGCGTTTTTCATAGTGTACGTATTAATGATGTGAAAATATCAATTATTTCGATTGCTTTTAGTTCTTTAATGAATTTTCGATCGTATTGGATGGTATTGGATGGTATTGGATGGTATTGAGATACTAAATGACTGATTTTTAGATTTTCAAGCACTTTGTAGGAAGTAAATAAGAAATTGGAAGGGGTGATGTACCGGTTGGCAGCTACAAGAAGGCGCAGCTTTATAATTTTCTGTTATTCGAAAGTAGGAATTAGTTTGGTTCAAAGGAACTATTGAAAAGAAGAAAGATTCTGCTCTTGTGGGTAAGTGCTGTTATGGGTATTTTTATTATTGTTAATTTTATTGAAATCCTTGTATGAGCTCAAATCTACCTGATATTAATTTAAACTCGTTTGAAGATGTCGATAAAGCTATCGCAAGCTTTAAAAGGTTAGTAAGCAAAAAGGGGTTAAATGATGAAACAGTTAAGGTGCAGTTCTTTGAAAAGTTCGGAACCTTTTTTCTACTTTGTAAATATTATGAATCGGGTTTTCTAAGTAAAATTCCGATGTTTCGTGTAAGACCTGCAAATAAAATTGATAACCCTAAGGATATAAAACAATTTGGGGCTCCACCAATTGATGAAAAATGCGGCTTGGGTCGAGCAAATCTTAATGGAAGAAATGTTTTTTATGGTAGTTCAAATGCCTTAGGGGCATTGATAGAAACGAAAGAAGTCTACAAAGGCAATCAGTTTTATGTTGGGCGATGGGTTTTTAATGAGAAGAAGTACGGAACTGCTGAGATTGCCGTAACTTCATATATAGATACAAAGAAGAAAACTAGAGGGCTTTGGAAGGATATTCTATTACCAAGCGATGAGGAGCAATTAGCTTATTTCGAAAAATATTACGGAAAGGAAAAATCTTTGATACTGCTATATTTAGTCAAAGAATTAGGTAAACTTTTTATGATAAAGAGCGAAAGATATTACCCCTTGACAGGATTTTTAGCAGACCAAGTGATATACTCACCAAATAACCCTATGTTGCCAAACTTCCTTTTATATCCTAGTGTGATAAATAGCTCTTTTTTGAATTTGGCACTACATCCAAATTTTATTCAAGATTATTACATTTTAGAAAAAATAGTAAAAGTGGAAGTAATTGGTGAATTGAAAAATAATTCTCTTAAAGTATTACCAACCGAATTTGGATTAGTTGAAGATGAAGAACTGCATTTTTTAAGTCGAGAAATAAATTTGGATGAACGATTTTTTATCATTGATAAATTGAACTGTGCTTGTGGACAAAGCATAGAATTTGACAACCCAGAAGAACTGCCGCTTACGAACTCAAAAAATAATTCACAAAAGAATCTGAAGGAGGTTGTCGAGGTGTTTTTAGCAAAGCACATAACAGTTCCAGATTACAATGATGTTCTTAATAATCTATTTGAAAAGGATGGTCTTCCTGTTGGTATCAAACAACAAATGTCTCTTTATTTGGAAGATTGGACTGTTAAAATGCCAGATGACATACATAAAGCCCTCGCTGCGGAATGTCAAATTGTGCAACCTTTTAAATACACGAAGCTTTAGCATCTATGCTATTACCCATAACAGTTTGCAGCTACCAGAAGGGTAGGACTTTTACCACAAAACTTGATTTGAAAAACAAATGCTTGATTAACCACAAAACTGTCTTTGGAATAAGAAACCCCGACTTTTGGGTAGGTGCTGTTATCTATTGATGCTTTTGAGTTTTGTTTAAAAACTACTTTCTTTTTTTCTTCGGAGGAGTCATATTATTTCCTCTATTTGGATTAGAATTAGCCTTCATATTTGGGTTAGCGCAAAAATCAATTTCGTGCAATGATGGTTTTCTAAAAGACATACAAGTATTTCCTTTAAAATTTGTTATTGAAAAATCCCCTTGGGAAATAATATCCATCCCTATCAGCACATTGCATCCTCCACTAAAAGCAGTAGCACATGTAACAGTGACATCTTTAATGAGAATGCCATCATTCAAAGCAATGTCGATAATATAAGTGTTTTGCCTTGCCTGCCCATTTGCTGTATGCACAATTGACATTCCCGTAGGTATCAATCCTAAATTATCAACTATTAATTGTGTAATTACAGTTCCTGAAGCGCCAGTATCCCAAATCGCTTTATATTGACTTTTAGTTGAAGTATTTGGTACTGTGATCTCTACGATTGTAGTAAGTTGATTAAGTAAGCCTTTGTTTGACTTTACAGTTATTGCTGATATAGGCATCTTCTAAATGGTAGCAAATATAACTTGTGAATGGAATATTTGTGAATGTCCTAAATCCCCAGGCAAACATTGCTGAATTAAAAATGTACCCAATTCGTAATTGGAAGTAGCAAAGTCGTATGCTTCTTCTTTAGTATCGAAAGAATTAGCAACCTGCTCATCTTTAATTACTAAATATTTATTCAAGTACTTAGTAATTAATTCTTTTTGATGAGATAGATAGTAATCAAATTCTCTTTCTAACATGGTGTTTTAACTTAAAATGTGTAATTAATAAACTATAAGCTTCTCATAAAGTTACAAACTAAATTAACGATTTGCAATTTTTATCCAGCAAAATAACCTAAAATTTCATGCAAAGATATAAAGAAAAAATAATTAATGCATACACACCGATAATTATATAAACCTTTAGTTATGCTTAAGTTATTGTAAAAAAACATTGGCGTGATAAAACATGCAAACTAATATTTGTCTTAACTTGTACTTCAGCATTTGTCGATAACGTTCCCGCGCTTGGCGAAGAAGCCGATTTTAAAATTAGTTTTATTTTCGATCCAATAACTTAAGTTTTTCGGTAAATCGTTATTCGTTAAAGAGATTTCGGCTTTTTTGCTAAGCGTGTGTTAGTGGCATTATTAATTTTTAGCAACTTTTATTTCACCTATAAATCTATCCGCTGGACCTTGATCTTGTTCTGTGTCAAGAAAGATTTTATCTCCATTTGTATTTATCAAAATAGTACCTAATCCCCTAGAATATATAACTGGGAAAACGTCTTTAAATGAAATAATTCTATCATCTACTTCATCATAATTGGATATTATATAAACCAATTCATCATCCTTTATTTTTAATTTCTTTTGAATATCTTCCTGATTGTCTGTTGTTTTATCAATTTTTGTCAAATGTTGCATCTTCAAAATAGAATCCCATTTATGATTCAATCTATTCGTGAATTTTCCTCGCTTTTTTGCATTAGATAATTCAACAAAAGATCTTTCTTGAGAGTTTTGTAAAATAAAGTTGTTGATGAAGGCTTTTAATATTTTCTCTTTATCATGCATATCGTGTTGGTATTGCCACTAACTTGTTTATATGCGCTATAAACATTCGCCTATCCAACAGCAATATGCTGTATAAGCGCAATTTATGCCCATTTTTGGTTTCACCAAATTTAATCAAAAATCACGCTGGCAAGGTCTGATCGATCTTCTTTACCATTGTTAAAATAGTTGCAATACCTACCAGTGGCTCATCTGTGTCATCCAACATTTCTACCAACCATTTTACGATTCCTCGCTGGATCTTCGTTTTTGGCTCCTCCTCATTTGCTGTCACATCAGTATCCATTTTCTCTTTACACGTAAAACGAATGTGAATTTTTGATCCTGCATACACTGGTTTCGTGAAACGCAATTCATCAATACCGTAGTTCAATAAAACTGGATTAATTTGGTAACTGTCGACAAATAAACCTGCAGAAATGCTCATAATTAAATAGCCGTGCGCCACTTGCTCATCGAACATGGTGCCTTCGAAATTGGTCTCCCTTTTGTGCGCATAAAAATTGTCGCCGCTTAATGCTGCAAATTGATCGATGTCCTCTGAGGTAATCAAGCGACTTTCTGTAATCAATTGATCGCTGACTTTTATTTCTTCATAATGTTTCTTGAAAGGATGAACTGAAGACAGATTACCCTTTGCTCCTACTTGAAACTGTTGTGTAATTGCTGTAATTGTAGTGGGGTGACCTTGAATTGCTGTTCTTTGTAGATAATGCAAGATACCACGTTTTCCTCCCATTTCTTCACCACCACCGGCACGACCTGGACCTCCATGCGTAAGCAAGGGCATTGGCGAACCGTGACCCGTACTTTCTTTCGCACAGTCTTTATTCAAAACCAAAATTCGTCCGTGCATACTTGCTGCATTGACCACATACTCTGTTGCTTCTTTATCGCAAGGCGTTACAATCGATGAAACCAACGATCCTTTCCCCATTCGAGATAATTCAATAGCGTCCTCCAATGATTTATACGGCATTAGCGTAGCAACAGGACCAAAAGTTTCGATATTGTGTACATCTGTATTTTCGAAAGGCTTATCGTTTCTGAAAAGGATTGGCGGGAAAAACGCTCCTAATTTAGCATCAGCACCAACGACATCAAACAAGTCCACATCACCGTACACAATTTGCTGCGATTTAGTCAATAAATCTACATTTGCTCGAACGCGCTCTACTTGTGTTTTTGTAGCCAAAGCTCCCATTCGAACACCTTCTACAGAAGGATCTCCCATTTTTGTAGAGGCCAAACGAGCAGCAATTGCTTTCTCAAGTTCATCAATATGATTTTCAGGAACAAAGATCCGACGAACCGCCGTACATTTTTGTCCCGATTTGATGGTGATTTCTTTGACCACTTCTTTCACAAAAAGATCGTACTCTTCCGTTCCAGGGATTGCTTTTTCACCTAAAATCATTGCATTCAATGAATCAGCCTCTAAATTAAAGGCCACACTCTCAGCAGCAATTCGTGGATGTGCTTTCAACATTTTTCCTGTCGATGCACTACCAGTGAAGGTCACCGTATCTTCCATCTCAACAGAATCGATAATGCCGCGACCAAGTCCAACCACCAATTGCAGCACACCTTCCGGCAAAATCTTTGATTCGATGATATCGCGTACCACCACTTCGGTTAAAAAGCTAGTATATTCTGAAGGCTTCACCACTGCTGGAACACCCGCCATCAAATTGACCGCAATTTTCTCTAACATTCCCCACACAGGAAAATTAAATGCGTTGATATGAACAGCAACACCGCGCTTCGGCGTCATGATATGATGACCGATAAAAGTGCCGTTTTTTGACATAGGAGCAGCTACACCATCCACATAGAAAGGTAAATCTGGAAATTGTCGACGCAAGGATGCGTTGGCAAATAGGTTTCCGATTCCGCCCTCGATATCGATCCATGAATCTACTCGGGTAGCACCTGTCCAAGAAGAAACTTGATAGTATCGTTCTTTTTTCTCCATCAAGTAAAGAGCGAGTGCTTTGAGCATTCGGCCACGTTCTTGAAAAGTCATTTTACGAAGCGCCGATCCGCCAAATTTACGACCGTAATTAAGAATTTCAGTAAAATCAAGCCCGGCACTTGAAACTGTTCCGATTTGATCTCCATTGATGGCATTGAATAAATTGGTTTCAACACCTTCTCCACTCACCCATTTACCAAGTACGTAATTTTGATAGCTCTGCATATTCTTAAAATTGATGGTCAAAGATAAGAAAGGATTACTTATTTACGATGTACGATGTACGAATTTCCGTAGCATTTGACAGACATGGGTTTTAGATGCAGCAGGTGGGTTGATAGATTAACCGCACGCAGATTGAGCAGATATTAGAAGATGTTTTTACCACATACTTCGGCTAAACTACTGCCTTTTGACGAAGATAAAAGTCCATCAGCACCATGGCCGCCATAGACTCAACGATAGGAACTGCTCTAGGCACTACGCAAGCGTCATGTCGACCTTTACCAGTTAATTCAACTAGATTTCCAGCTCCATCAATGGTTGTTTGCGTTTGCATGATGGTTGCGACAGGTTTAAAAGCCACTCGAAATTCGATCGGCATACCGTTGGAAATGCCACCTTGGATACCACCACTTTTGTTCGTTTGCGTGGTACCATCTTCATTGAAAAGGTCGTTATGTTCTGATCCTCTCATGGCAACTGATTGAAAACCTTCGCCAAATTCAATTCCTTTCACTGCGTTAATTGAAAGCATTGCTTTCCCGAGTTCAGCATGTAGTTTATCAAAAACTGGCTCTCCAAGTCCAGCTGGAACATTTTTCACAATGCAACGCACACATCCACCGATGGTATCACCTTCCTTTCGAACTAGGCGAATTAACGCTTCCATTTCAGCAGCAAGTTTTGGATTGGGACAGCGAACTGGGCTGGTTTCAATTTCTGAAAAAGAGAAAAATTGCGAACCTTTCATTTGAATTGCGCCAACTTGATCTACGTAGCTTGAAAATTCAATGCCAAGCTTTGCTAAATATTGTTTTGCGATGGCTCCTGCCACAATTCGGCAAGCTGTTTCGCGTGCGCTTGACCTTCCACCTCCTCGATGGTCGCGAATGCCATATTTTTGTTGATAAGTGAAATCAGCATGCGACGGACGAAAAACATCTTTCATTGCCTCGTAATCCTCCACTTTCTGATCTTCATTTTCAATAATGAAACCGATGGGAGTGCCGAGGCTTTTTCCCTCTAAAAATCCAGAAAGAAATTTGACTGTATCTGATTCTTTGCGTTGCGTAACGATGTTTGATTGTCCTGGTTTTCTGCGATCGAGTTCTTTTTGAACCATCTCGAAATTCACTTCGAACCCTGCAGGAAATCCATCAATAATTCCACCAATTGCCAAACCATGAGATTCACCAAAGGTGCTTAATCGAAAAAGAGTACCGAAGGAAGATCCTGCCATGTAACAAATATAGTGGAAAATTAGAAAAGTAAGTTCGCTAAATGGCGAACGTGTTGCCCATTTAGCGAACTTGCTACGCTTGTTGAATTGCAAATCATTCCTAAATCACCTCTACCATCTCAATCAAATTATTCTTTCAAGCTCACTTAAAATGGTATCGAAACCCAACAAAGCCCTTAATTCCTTGGTTGCTGGCATAAATATAACTGGTGTCAAATGTAAGGCCGTATGGATTTTCAGCCGTTACCAACGCTTCACCACTTGTATTGTAGCTAACATTCTTGTCGAACGGATCATTTGCTCGTGCAATAATGAAAGGGTTCCCTCTGTTAGGTGTCCAATTCAAAAGGTTTTTTACCCCACCGAAAACTTCAAATCCTTTCTTGAATTTCTTTGTGATTTGAATGTTTTGGATGCTCCACCAAGGAGAGAATTCTTGTCGTGGATCATTTGCACTCGCTAAAGGCAAACGCATTGGACTGTATACGTTCCCAGTATAATCAACATTTAGATTCCACTTTTTAATTTCGTAGGAAACCGTCCACACTCCCATAAATTTTTCTGTAAATAACTGTTGTACTTTTTGCGAATTTTCAACTTTAAAAACGTCCAAAACAGTAGCACCAGCATTTACTTTTAATCCAAATTTGAAAGTAGCATCAATGTTCAAAGAAATCCCTTTTGATATAGCGTATCCATTGAGATTATTGTAAATTATTTTATTGGGATCAATGTCATAATTAGCAATAATTTTGTTTGTGAAATAGGTGTAAAATACACTCGCATCAAAATTGAGGAAAGCGACATCACCCACCTTCACTTTTTGGATGTAATTGATATTTGCATTCCAAGAAGTTTCAGGGTTTAAATCATCTAAGAACACTACTTCTCGAGATCCAGTTAGAGCTGCATGGTCTTCCGTAAACACATTCGCAACACGGTATCCATTTCCAATACTCATGCGAAGAATGCTTTTGCGATTATCCGAATTCCATTTGTAATTGACACGTGGAGTAAAAATGCTACCATGCAGAGAATTGTAGTCGTAGCGGACACCGATCAACAATTTATGGTTTTCATTCAAGGTAATTTCATCTTGAACAAAAGCTCCAGGTAAAAGAGTCAAAGAAGGTGCATTCACAGATGGATTAAGCGTGTCAAAGCTTGCTGTTGCTAAAGTATTATCATCGTAGTATGTCGCGCGGAAGGCTGCCCCAAATAACAAATCATGTCTTTTGAGTTCCTTTCGATAGCATAGTTGACCAAATCCTACCAATTGATTTGCCTCGAATAGGATTTTACCATAAGCGCTTTTTTGTTGGTGACCATTTGCGCTAAATTGAACCATAAAGTTCTCATCAAAAGGAAGCTGGTACGTTCCGAATAATTCCCAGCGTTTCGTGGAAATACTCTCACCATAAATGCTATCTCCTCCATAAAATTCAGGTTTCCAACGCATGTCTCCACCCCAACGATCTTCATATACATAGCGGCCTGCAAGGTTGAAGACTCGATTTTTCTTTCTGAGAATACTCCACTTATTGAAGATAGAAATTCTATTTTGCAAGGTCATATCAGTGAAATTGTCGTGATTATTGTCGACAAGCAATGAAGAATTGAAGTAATTCACTCCAAGTAGCGACTGCACCTTTTTTCCAAATGAAAACTTGCCTGCTAAATCCGCATTAATTTCTCCCCAGCTTGTGCCAAAAAGATCTGCCGAAAATAAAGATGCATCTGTTGTTTTCTTTGTAATCACATTGATGAGTCCACCTACCGCTTCACTTCCATACAATGTGGAAGCAGGTCCTTTCACCACTTCAATTCGATCCACCAGTGATTGCGGAATTCCAGACAAACCATACACTGTTGAAAGACCGCTCACCAATGGCATTCCATCGATCAAGATCATTGTGTAAGGTCCTTCTAGCCCATTGATGTGAATATCGCCAGTATTGCAGATATTGCAATTAATTTGCGGTCGAACACCATTGATAGTTTGAAGTGCTTCGAACACCGAGGGAGTTGGATTACTTCTGAAAAAACGGGCTGAATAGACTTCGATAGGCACTGGACTGTCTAATTTTGAAACTTCTTTCATTGTACCAGAAATAACAACTTCATTGAGTTCGTTACTTATTTTTACCAGTTCGATATTAAGCTTAATTATTTCAGAATTAGTTACATTCAGTTGCTGAGAATAGGGCACAAAATCAGTCATAAATACCAATAATTCATACCTTCCCAAGGGAATGTTTTCCAAAACAAATCGACCATCCTCATTCGTTTGAGTGCCAAAATTTTCTCCTTTTAACATCACTTTAGCAAATGGTACTTCAATTCCTTCCGATGATACTGCGCCTTGAATTTGAACCAATTGAGCACTACAAACTCTGCTACTTAAGAATAAGTATAGTATTATAAAGAAGAAATAATGAGGAGTGAACTTCATTGATTATTATTTTAACAACAAAAGTAATAAGTTAGAGCAATCTAACAATATAGTTTTGGAATTATTTTATCAACAATGAACTAGAATGACAATTTGTTTATATTTGTTTAATGAATTCTTTGACTGAAGAAAATTACTTGAAGGCACTTTACACCTTGGCTGATCTTAAGGGCGAAGCGAACGTGAATGATTTGTCGAAGCATCTTGGCATTAAAATGCCTACTGTAACGAGTATGATGAAAAAACTTGCAAGTAAACATCTAGTTCATTACGAAAGCTACAAGCCACTGCGCCTCACTGAAAACGGTAAAAAAGAAGCTGCCTTAATTGTGAGAAAGCATCGACTTACCGAAATGTATTTGGTAGAAAAGATGGGATTTGGTTGGGAACAAGTGCATGAAATTGCAGAACAAATTGAACACATTCAATCGCCAGATTTTTTTGAAAAAATGGATGAGTTATTAGGCTTTCCAAAATTAGACCCGCATGGTTCACCAATTCCTGATAAAAATGGAGAAACCGTTTGGCAATCCTACGAAAAATTAAGTAATTGTATGAGCGGAGACACTGTGAAGATTGCAGCTGTAATCAACACAAGTGGTGATTTCTTGACCTTTTTAAACACACGAGAAATTTCATTGGGACTCCAATTGCAGATCATCAGCATTGAATCTTTTGATCAATCAATGACAGTTAACTTTGAAAATCACACCAATGAAATGCTTAGCAGTACTGTATGCGAGCGACTACTAGTGGAAAAAATTTCTAGTATTCCACAGTAAAATAAAATTCAAGAGTACTTATTGACAGATTGTTTCTTCTGTGATTTTCAATATTTTACGAACTTCTTCCAATGTAGGTGCTTCTGCATAAGTTCTTAACACTGGCTCTGTTCCAGATGGGCGAATCATTACCCATCGATTTTCATCAAAAAAGTACTTAAATCCATCAATTGTTTTCAGTTCTTTCACTTGGTATTCACCAAAAGCTTTGTAGTTGTCTTCTTTGCAGTTAGCTATAATTTTTTGCTTCAACTCTTCAGTAATATGCAAATCGCTTCGTTCAAATTTGAATTCACCTACAATTTCATAGACTTCATCAATCAGTTGATCCAAGGTTTTCCCAGACTTCGCCATGAATTCCCAAATGATCAATCCCATCCAAATTCCATCACGCTCAGGGATATGTCCTTTTACAGCAATTCCACCTGATTCCTCTCCTCCGATCAGCACATCATCTTCCACCATGATACTAGCAATTTCCTTAAAGCCAATTTTCGTTGTCTCAAGTTCCAGTCCATAATGTTTTGCCATTTGCTCCACACGCGGTGTGACAGAAAAAGCAATAACTACCTTGCCTCTCATCTTTTTGTAATTCACCAAATAATGAATCAACAATAAAATAATATGGTGCGAATCGATGAATTCTCCCTTTCCATTATACAATCCAATTCGATCAGCATCGCCATCCGTTGCAAGTGCACAATCCACATTTTTCGTTGCTTTAATGAAAGCCTCTAATTCTTGCAAATTTTTTGCAATTGGCTCTGGTGCTTGACCTTTAAACGATGGGTTATGTTCGCAATGTAAAAAAGTAGTGTTTGGCAACACACGCTTCAAGACATTTTGTCCAGCCCCATACATCGCGTCGTACACCAAATTAAGTCCTGAATTCTGAATTGCATCGAGGTCAAAATTGCGTTTTAGGTGATCTACATATTGGGTTTCTAAATCAACAAGTTCGCATTTTCCTTCTGCTTCAGCTTTTTCAAAATTGATTGATTTCCAGTCAACAGAGCTAACGGCTGGAATGATATCTTCCACTTCTTGAACATTCTGAGGAGATAAAGGTCCACCAAAATAAGCTTTCAACTTATAACCGTTGTAAGTTGGTGGGTTGTGACTAGCGGTAAGAATAACTCCAATTTGACAATTGTACTCTTTGGCAGCCAATGAAATCATTGGCGTTGAGACAAATCCTTTGGCGTAGCGCACATGAATTCCTTGCGCGATAAATGTTCTGATACACGTATCCATAAATAGCTCACCCGCAAAACGGCAATCATGTCCAACAACTACAGAAGGACTATCATAATTTTTCTTGAGCCATTCGCCCGTTGCTTGAGCAACTCGTGCTACATTTTCAACTGTAAACTCATCGGCAATAATTGCTCGCCATCCGTCGGTACCAAATTTTATTTTTGTTGTCAAGTTTCGATTTTTTTTAGAATGGTCAAAAATAATAAAATACTATTGCAGTTTTAGACCTTTGCATGTATTTTCTTCAATGCCAATTTGTTTTTGTAAAACTGTTTATTGGCAATGTAGATGGATTTTTTTACTTCGCAAAAGACAATTTCGCGTTTTTTGTCCATCAAATTTGTGGTCTTTATAATTACAATTTCATTTTCTGATTCCACTCGATTTTTAATCTCGTCAATCTCTTCCTGAGAGAAATCAAAATCAGCAAACAAATGTTCTCGGGCTGGACGTTTAAATACAATTTCAGCAGACTTGTCCCAGACCACGTAATCACCACCCAAAATGGAGGTTAATTGAATCATTGGAATTGGGTCGACAGCTGAAAACATGCTACCACCAAAAATGGTGTTCATATAATTCCGATTTTTCCATCCAATTTTAAGTCGCACTTCTACATGAAAAAGACCCTTGGACACCGATTTAACTCGAGCCGTACTTCTTCGGTACATGGGAGAAATATTGAATCCAGTTTTAAAAAGACGTTCCTTCCCAAAGATTTTTTCTCCTTTTTCGAAGAGGTATTTATACGTAGACATCAACTACAAATTTAATGTAAAAAACTCAAGTAGATGAAGGGTTCTCGGATGTTGAAAAATTTATTTGAATTCCAAATCCTTCTTTCAAGGTTAAATAATGATATTTTGCATCAAGCTGTTGAATCAAGGCCTCTATAATTTCAACTCCTGTAGAATTTAATTTTAATAGTTCGACCTCGTTTAAATAGCCAATTCCATTGTCCCAAAATTTCAAATTTACTACTTCCCTATTCTGTTGATCTCTTAGTAATTGAATATTGATTGTACCGGATTCTATGTCCTTAAACGCATGTTTATACGCATTGGTCAATAGCTCACATAAAATTAAACCCACCGGGACAGCATCATCAATAGACAACTCAATTTTCTCAATATTCATTTCAACGTGAATTTTAGTAACTCGAGAAGAATAAGTACGATTCAATTGATCAATTAACTTTTCTAGATATGCACTCATCTCAACAAATGCAACATCGTGGTTCAAATACAGTTGATTATGAATGAGTGAAATAGCAAAAATTCTATCCTTACCCTCCTCAATAATGCGAAGTGCCTCAGTATCTGTGATATTTTTCGACTGCAAATTCAGAAGACTGGATACCACTTGTAAATTGTTCTTCACGCGATGGTGAATTTCCTTGAGTAAATTTTCTTTCTCTTTAAGTGAATTTCCAATCAATTTATTTTTTTCGTTGATTTCATTACGCTGCTTAATTAGTAGCTTATTTGTTCTATTTTTCTGCCGAACAAATAGCACTGTAATCAGTGTTCCAATGAAAGTAAAGCATAGAACAAATATAAAAAAGAGCTGTAGTTGACTATTTTTCTTTTTCTCTGTTTCTAACAGTGCTTTCTGTTTCTCACTTTGGAAATCTTTTTCCAATTCAGTCGTTAAATCTATTCTTTGTTCGTCTTCAAGCACATCATCAATTTGACTTTTTTTATCTAAGTAATAATAAGCGGAATCGACATTATCCTGTTCTTCGAAATAATATTGCAACAAGCTAAAGGTTTGATACAAGTCCCTATTTTCGACATTCTCTTTGTACAGCACTACTGAATCTAAATACTTCTTCGCCTTCTCTTGAGCATTATTAAATAGGTAAAATTCGCCTAGATTTGATCTTGAATATTGGAGAGCTCTTATCCATTTATTTTTAAGGGCAATGCCATATGATTTGTGAAAAAATTCTTCAGCATCGCGAAATCTATTGTCAAAAAAGTAAATTTGGGCAGCACTATTCAGTGTGTTGTAGATAAGGTATTCATTTTTAGAATCCATTGCAATCTTAATTGCTTGCTTTAGATTGCTATCAGCTAAGGGTGCATTATTTTTAAACTGATAATACCTTGAAAAATCGATAAAGCACTTACATTTCAGAAAATCGTCTTTACCTGCCTTTGCAAAGACAGCCTTTACTCCCTTAAAATAGGCCTCAAAATCACCTTTTACACCCTTGTAAACAGCATTGTAATAGTTAAGGTAATTTAAATCAATTGGATCCACACTATGAATTTCTTTAAAGGTCTTTGCCTTGTTTAATTCATACTTCACTCGCGCTACATCTCCAATTGAAGCGTACAAACTGATTTTTTGAATAAAAATTTTAAAGCGCTGTTGTGGAGTGCCATCGATATAACGCTCTTCTAGCTCACGCATTTGCTTTTTGGCAGCGTTGTAATCAATGACCATTGTATTTCTAATATTCTTGATGCAACCCTCGAGCGATTCAGCATGAACCGTCAGATGCATTGAAAAGAAAAAAGTAAATGCAATAAATCGAATTAGCATTGGCCGTGAATAGTATATTAACGATTTAAATATACGAAAATATTACACCAAGCAGCAAAGTGTTATTGAAAGATCGAAAACTAAACTGTGAATTCGTTGATTGTTTTTTCAATAATGCGAACACATTCCATTAGTTGTTGCTCGTTCATAACTAAGGGAGGTGCAAAACGAATGATATTTCCATGTGTTGGTTTTGCAAGTAAGCCATTTTCAGCTAATTTCATACAAAGATCCCATGCTGTTGAACTTTCTGGTGTATCGTTGACAATGATTGCGTTTAACAAGCCTTTTCCACGTACTTTCAAAATCAACGATGAATTATCGATGATCCGTTGCATTTCTGATCGAAAAATAATTCCCAATCGTTCCGCATTTTCCACTAAATTTTCGTTCTGAACAACTTCTAGCGCAGCGATTGCCACTTTGGCAGCGATTGGGTTACCACCGAATGTTGAACCGTGCTGACCAGGTTTGATCACCATCATAATTTCATCGTTTGCTAACACTGCAGAAACTGGATAAACACCACCAGAAAGCGCTTTACCAAGCACCAAAATATCTGGTTGCACATTTTCGTGATGCACCGCTAATAATTTTCCTGTTCGGGCAATTCCAGTTTGCACTTCATCAGCGATGAACAAGGCACCAAATTTCTCACAAAGTGCTTTTGCACCTGACAAAAATCCTTGATCTGGAACATAAACGCCAGCCTCTCCTTGAATAGGTTCTACCAAAAATCCAGCTACATTTCCAGCTGCCAATTCTTTCTCCAAAGCAGCTAAATCATTGTAAGGAATTGTTACGAACCCCGGTGTAAACGGCCCGAAATTTTTGTTGGCATCTGGATCGCTTGAAAATGAAACAATGGTAGTAGTTCTACCGTGAAAATTTCCTTCACAAACAATTATTTTCGCTGTATTTTCAGCAATGCCTTTCTTTTCATAGGCCCATTTTCTACACAATTTTATCGCAGTTTCTACTGCTTCAGCGCCCGTATTCATTGGTAAAACCTTGTCGAAACCAAAAAAAGAAGTAACAAATTTCTCGTATTCACCCAAGACATCATTGTAAAATGCTCTAGAAGTAAGCGTTAACACTTTTGCTTGATCTATCAGTGCTTGAATAATTTTTGGGTGACAATGACCTTGATTTACTGCAGAGTAGGCAGATAGAAAATCGAAATATCTTTTTCCTTCAACATCCCAAACGTATACGCCTTCACCTCTATTTAAAACAACTGGAAGTGGGTGGTAATTATGTGCACCAAATTGATCCTCTAGCTGCATCAATTCTGCTGATGTTGATTTCATTGTCATTGTATTCATAAACTAAAAATTGCAAATTATGCTCGCTGGTCTCGGACAACGAAAATCCTTTCCTCATTTAGCGCAGAGAGAAATCATCTGTTGCGCAAAGATAAGAGATTTTTTAGCGAAAAAAAAGTGAATAAAATTTAGAAAACAGTATTAGATCACCACCGAAATATCAATTAACATTAAAACTGTTTTCTTTATTGTACTCACCTTTTCAATCCACACCACAGCATAATTGGCAGATTTTGGATCATTGGCCACGACGTTTACTACGTAATAGTTTTTAGGGTTGAAATCTCCCTTTTTGGAAAGAAATTCTCCAATAGCTAATTCTTGATTCCGTTTTACTTTATAGATGAATACTTCATCCGTATTTTTATTCGCTACTACGATGGTGACCTTTTTTCGTGTAGAATTTTTGATCACCAGCTGCGTGGAATCAATAGCAACAATACTTGAAGTCTTCTTTTCTTCCTTGATTTCCTCCTTTTTTGATGGTGTTCCTGGCTCTTGCGGCACATACATTAGTGTTTCGCGCTCCGTATTTAAAGAATAATCTTCCTTGCGATTGAAAGTACCGTCTTCATTGTAGTAACTTGTAACATCGTAATATTGAATTCCACCATCTGGCTGAAAGGTTTCTCTTACTGAGCTAAGTTGCCCATTTTCATAATATTTTGGATACAATCCAGCGCCACCGTGACGGTAACCGTGTTCTCCTTTGTGGATTTCCTTTCCTTTATTGTCGAATGCAATAAATGTGTTGAATCGGAAATTTGCATCGGAACGAAAATCGATCGTAGAAACCTTACCGTTAGCATGATAGCTAAGTGTGGAATCGCCTAATTTGCCTTTCAAAACTTTTGTCTTGAGCTGTGCATTTACAGTAAACAAAGAAAGAGTTAAGAGGAAGAGTAGTGTTGCTTTCATTATTTCTCATTTTTCATGTTGTTTAGACAAGAACAGTACCACTTTTTAGAGGCAAGAGACAAGACAAAAGAGGCAAGACTAGTTTTCTTTTACAAATAAATTAGTCTTTTAGCGAAGCGTTCTTGATTCTTGACTCTTTTAGTCTATCTCGTAACGCAACTTGATAGTAATACTCGCATTCTTCTTTTTAGAAGAGGTATTGAAACTTCCACCCCACGAGTAATCTTCCGAAGAATTTTCAGCTGTAATTTGAATAACACCCATGTCAGCGCTTTTTAATTTCCCTAGTGCGCCGCCCGCATTTTCTGCAATTTTATCGGCTCTTTCTTTCGCGTCTTTAGTTGCAGCTTCAATCATTTTCAACTTCAATTGTGCTAATTTTGTATAATAGTATTCAGGAGTATAGGCGTTAAACTCCACTCCTCTATCAATAAAATCAGTTACTTGTCGCGAAATTCCCTCCACCAAATCTACTTGCTTTGATTGTACTTTAAGGTCTTGTGTCAACACGTAACCATTAAAAACAGTATTTCTCAAGTGACCATTTTCATCGTAATCATAAAAATAATCTTTACTAATATTTACACCCAAAAAGATCATTTCATCTTCTTTTAATCCTTTTCCTTTTAAGTACTTAATAATTGTTTCTTTGTCTTTATTCAGTGCCGTACTTGCTTCTTTTAGCTCATATGCTTTTCGTGAAAAGTTACCTTGCCATACAATTAAGTCGCTCGTAAAATTTTCTTCACCGAGACCAGTAACAGCAATGGAATTAGGAACTTTTGCTCTGTTTTTATATCCACTTGCTAATAAATATCCTGCTACTACAACGGCAAACGCGATGATGATGGTATTTAAATGTTGTTTCATAATTTGAATGTTAGGACTGTTTGATGTTAGGACTTTATGATGTTAGGACATTAGGACTACGTGCTTTTAGGACGTAAAGATATTAAACATTTATACTGCTATTTTTATTACATTAGAAAAGAGTCATTTGTTCTTCGTCGTCGTCTTTTGTAAGATCCCATTCGATGGTTGGTCCACTTTCTTCTTTAGCGGGCTTATCATCTGCATCGCCTTCATCGTCATGTGTATCATCGTCATCCAATTCTACAGCATCTTCGATTAAGTCTTCTGGCCAGGGATTTTCATGTCCTTCGATGGAATGCGTTAGCACTATTTCCTTGACTTTCAATTTAGTCAATTGATTTCCTTGTGCTTTCATTCCTTTGATGTCGATGAAATCGGCTAATGCCACATCATTATCTGCCAAATTCTTCGTTTCCTTCAATAATTTATTGTAGACAATGCGCACGATTGGTTGATACGCAGTTGAAACTGCATCGAGGTATGATCCTGCTGATTCGCTAATAAAGAGCGTCTTTTTATCGGAAGTTACTTCGCATAAGAATCGTTTTACAAAGTGTAAATCCTTTTCTCCATCGAAGTAAACCGCAGTAATTGGTCGATCTTGAATCCATTTCTCGATGTGTAACAAATCCTCATCGAAGTGCATTGACAAGTCGAAATTGCTCAATCGGTATTCGCCTGATTTGTACAAGGTTAAAATTCGATCCGAGCCCTTGAACGATCCAAGAAATTTACCTCTTCCTTCATCATTTAATCTTCCGACGATGGTATCATACCAAATTTTTCGCTCTGCAAGGGTTGAACCACCTACCTCTTTTTGAGAGATTCGTTGTACAATTTCCTTCGTTACACGATTACCTGACGATTGGCGACCTTTGATTAACAAGGTACCAAAATCAACATCAAAACGCAATCGTTTTAAGTGCGGACGAGGGCGCAACAAGACACTTATTACTTCTCGCTCACCATTTGGATGCACTGAGAAATACAATACTTTAGAACCTTTTACTCCTTTCGTTAAGTCATATTCCGTATCACGGGTAATTGAATTGACGTAAAAACGTTTCATCATCGCAGCACCACCAGTTCCATCTTGGTAAATCAAATGATAGATTGTTCTTTTGTCGCCTTTCTTCCACACATCAACGTGAATGATGCCTTTTCCAACAAACTTTTTATCGGCTACTTTGGTCACCATCATTTTTCCACTTGCGAAGAAAATGATAATATCGTCGATCTCAGAACAGTCATTGATTGGCTCCAATTTTTTCAAGCCGTGACCAATAAATCCTTCTTCATAATCAACATACAATTTGCGATTGGCGATGATTACTTTTGAGGCATTGATCGTGTCAAACACTTTAATTTCTGTTTTGCGTTCGCGACCTTCACCGAAGCGTTTTTTCAAATCTTTGTAATAGTCGATGGCGAATTCGATCAAGTTTGCAAGATGATCTTTCACCATTTTCATTTCATCTTCCAATTTTGCAATTGCATCGTCTGCTTTATCTGAATCAAAACGGGTAATTCTGATCATTGGAATTTGGGTTAATTTATTCAAATCCTCATCAGTAATTTCTCGAATAAATTCCTTTTTAAATTTCTCGAATCGTTTGTAGAGGTACTTGAATAAATTCTCTTTGTCGCTATATAGTTTGAAATCAATGTACATTTCTTCACGAATGAAAATCTTCTCCAGTGTCGAAAAATGCCATTGGCGCTCGAGCTCATCCAAGCGAATTTCAAGCTCTAATTTCAGTAAATAAACCGTGTGATCTGTCGTTGTTTTAAGGATGTCAGTAGCTCCTAAAAAAACTGGACGATCTTTATCAATAATGGATGAATTGGGAGAAATTGATACCTCACAATCCGTAAATGCGTACAAAGCATCAATGGTTTTATCGGGCGATACTCCTGGAAAAAGATGAATCAACACTTCCGCTTCAGCAGCAGTATTATCCTCAATTTTCTTAATCTTAATCTTTCCTTTATCGTTTGCCTTGATCACCGATTCAATCAACGACCCTGTTGTAGTTCCAAAAGGAATTTCATTGATAATCAAGGTTTTATTGTCAACTTTCTTGATTTTTGCACGAACGCGCACTTTTCCGCCTCGTAAACCATCATTGTAGTTCGAAAAATCTGCCATTCCACCGTTCGGGAAATCGGGAAGAATTTCCACTTTCTTTCCCCGCAGGTGATTAATCGATTGATCAATTAATTCAATGAAATTATGTGGCAAGAATTTACACGCTAAACCAACTGCAATTCCTTCTCCTCCTTGCGCTAACAGCAATGGAAATTTTACGGGAAGTTGCTCTGGTTCTTTATTTCTACCATCGTAACTCGACAGCCAATTGGTAGTCTTTGGGTTAAAAACAACATGTAGTGCAAACTTTGAAAGGCGTGCTTCGATATAACGAGGAGCAGCTGCACCGTCGCCGGTCAACGTATTTCCCCAGTTTCCTTGGCAGTCGATTAATAAATCTTTTTGACCTAGCTGAACGAGTGCATCGCCAATAGAAGCATCACCATGGGGGTGAAACTTCATCGTATTTCCGATAATGTTTGCCACTTTATTGTAGCGACCATCCTCCAATTCGCGCATGGAATGTAAAATTCTTCGTTGCACAGGTTTTAGTCCATCCCAAAGTGAGGGAACAGCGCGCTCAAGGATTACATAACTAGCATAATCCAAAAACCAATTTTCATACAAGCCACCAACTGAAATAATAGAGTCGTCTCCACCCTTTTCTACTGGATGGTAGTCACTGTGATCGCCTGGCTCTTCGTTGCCATTCAATTCATTTTGGTCTTCCAATTCGTCTTCTGCCATTTGCTTTTAAATACGTGTGTTTACCCTCGACGTCTTTCCAATAATATCATCATCATTAATGACAAAATCATTCGTTCAATATCTTCATTTGGAATGGTTTCTAATTGTTCCAACATAAATTTTCTTCCAAAAAGCGAAGACACCTTTGAGAGACGTGCCACTGGTCTGCCATTCAAATCTTTCACAAGGTATTTTGGATTGAATAAATATCCAGTAAAAAAAGATAAAACTGGTACTTCACCCAAGAGCGTATCCCCTACTTTTGCCCAAGGATTTTCTTCTGAAATATCGTATTCTTTATTTTTATCAGCATCAAATATCCCGTAATTTGCTTTCCAAAGCGAGCGCATTCCTTTTCTTCCCACACTTCCTGTAAACGTTCCGCTTGCATCAAAAATGGAGTAATTTGCATTGAAGTCAATCCACCTATCTGCACGAATTCGAAACAATTCTTTCGACCGTGTATCATCTGAAAAAACAATAACATCTTCCTTAAATTTAAACATCTTTTGACGCACATAAGCAAGCGTATTATTGCGCTCATCATGGGCCGTGAAATCATTTGACATAGTGCCAATATGAAACACAAAATGAACAGGAAATTGTACATCCAGTACCTTTTGTCCCCATGTACTTGTTACGTTATCTATTATTTCTTCCATGTTATGATGCTATTTCTAAGTCGTCTTCTTCTTTTGCCATTTCAGCGGTTTGACTTTCAGCTAAATCTTTTTCTACTCTCAAGTTATCGATAATAAATTCTTGACGTTCCTGTGTATTTTTACCCATGAAATAAGACAAAATTGTTTCGATGGATGCGTCTTTCGTAAGCACAACAGGTTCTAAACGAATATCTTCTCCAATAAAATTCTTGAATTCATCTGGAGAGATCTCACCCAAACCTTTAAATCGAGTGATTTCTGGATTTTTTCCTAGTTCAATGATTGCATCTCGACGTTCTTCTTCTGAGTAGCAATAAATCGTTTTCTTCTTATTTCGCACCCTAAACAATGGCGTTTGTAGGACATATACATGATTTCTTTTCACTAAATCTGGAAAAAATTGCAAGAAAAATGTCAATAACAACATACGAATGTGCATTCCATCGACATCGGCATCGGTTGCAATCACAATCCTACCGTAGCGCAAGCTATCCATTTCTTCTTCAATATCGAGTGCCGATTGAATTAAGTTAAACTCCTCGTTTTCGTACACCACTTTTTTTGTCAGACCATAACAATTCAACGGCTTACCGCGTAATGAAAAAACGGCCTGCGTATTCACATCTCTCGATTTAGTAATGGAACCACTAGCAGAATCTCCCTCGGTAATAAACAAAGTGGTCAACTCTCGACGATCATCTTTCATGTCTGTCAAGTGAATTCTGCAATCGCGCAATTTTTTGTTGTGTAGGCTTGATTTTTTTGCTCTGTCGCGCGCTAATTTCCGGATTCCCGTCAATTCTTTACGTTCTCGCTCTGACTGCTTAATTTTTCGTTCAATCGATTCAGCGGCCTCAGGATTTCTATGCAAGTAATTATCTAAACTTTCTTTTAAGAAATCATTAATGAAGGCACGCATTGATTTTCCATTCGGCTCAATTTCTTGTGAACCAAGCTTCGTTTTTGTTTGCGACTCAAATACAGGCTCCATCACCTTCACTGCAACTGCCGCTACAATGGATTGACGAATATCAGAAGCTTCATAATTCTTATTGTAAAAATCGCGTATCACTTTTGCTACCGACTCACGAAAAGCACTTTGATGCGTTCCACCTTGCGTAGTATGCTGTCCATTCACGAATGAATAGTAATCCTCCCCATACGTTTTTCCATGCGTGAAAGCCACTTCAATGTCCTCCCCTTCCAAATGAACAATTGGGTAAAGCGGATCGCCGTCCATATTATCTTCCAACAAATCCTTCAATCCATCTTTCGATTGAATTTTCTCTCCATTAAAATAGAGCGCAAGACCTCGATTTAAGTAACTATAATTCCGAAGCATTTTCTCCAGATACGGAGTTTTGAAATTAAACTTCTTAAAAACAGATTCGTCTGGGATAAACTCAACGTAGGTTCCATTCACCTCATCTGTTGCCACAAGCTCTTTCTCTTCAGTGAGTTTACCTTGACTAAAAATTGCTTCTTTTTTCTGTCCATCGCGCACAGAATATACCATAAAATAGCTCGACAAAGCATTTACTGCTTTGGTACCAACCCCGTTTAATCCCACCGATTTTTTAAAGGCTTTCGAATCGTACTTACCCCCTGTATTCATTTTCGATACAACATCAACCACCTTTCCCAATGGAATTCCACGACCATAATCGCGCACTACCACTTTACCATCTTTCACTTTGATATCAATGCGCTTTCCATTTCCCATCACGAATTCATCGATACAGTTATCGATTACTTCCTTTGCAAGAATGTAGATACCGTCATCTGCGGCAGAGCCATCCCCCAATTTACCAATATACATACCGGGACGTAGCCTGATATGTTCCTGCCATTCTAGTGAACGTATATTGTCTTCCGTATATTGATTTTCTGACATGTAACAGCCTTAATTAAGCTCCATTAAAAGCAACGGACACTAACTAACAAACTTAATGATTTGCTTTCTTGATTGATAGTTCAAATTCAATTACTTATTCACTAATTGTTGTGAATTAGGCTTTGATGGAATATTTTACACCATCTTCCACTACTTCTGTGTTTTCGAAGATTGATTTTGCTTCTTCTTCGTGCGCTTTTCCGTTTTCATACCGAGCACTGAGGTGACCTAAAATGAGTTTTTTAACCTTCGCTTTTTGCGCAATTGTAGCTGCTTGCTTTGCTGTAGAGTGGTAAGTTTTTTTTGCTCTATCAGCTTCCTTTTCTATAAATGTTGCTTCGTGATACAGCAGATTCACCCCTTCAATGTGTTCCAGAATTTTTTCAGAATAAGCTGTATCGGAACAAAAGGCATAGGAGCGAATAGCAGGAGGATTCGACGTGTAATCTTTGTTTTTAAAATACCTACCATCTTCAAGTTGAATATCTTTTCCTTCTTTGAGTATATGCATGTGTTCAAAGCTCATTCCCGAACCAGTAATTTTATCACTCAACAAGTTGCGAGGCTTTCTTTTCTCTTTGATTAAAAATCCATTTGTAGGAATTCGATGTTTCAAAGGAAAGGTATGAATTTCGATGAGTTTATCTTCGAAAATAAGACCACTTGATTTTCCATCCAAGGGTACCCAATTAATTTCAAAATCGAGTTTTGAACCGCCAAATTCTAACTGCATTAACACAATTTCTTTCAAGCCAACGGGGCCATAAATGGAAAGATTTTTATCTCTTCCGAGGAGATGCATCGTACTCAATAATCCCACTAAACCAAAATAATGATCACCGTGCAAGTGCGAGATAAGGATGTGTTGTAGTTTTTGAAATTTAAGATTGTTTTTTCTGAAATGCAATTGAGAACCTTCGCCGCAATCGATTAAAATATGACGATCGTTACAGTCAACAAACTGACATGTAGGATTTCTTTTTTGAGTAGGAATAGCAGCGCCGCTACCAATAATTATAACATCAAAATTCACTTATTCAATGCCTCTAGTGCGAGTTTTTCGTTATCAGCAATTTGCAACACTTTATCCAATTGCGCAATTTCGATTAACTTTTGAACGTTTGATTGCAAGCCACACAACACAAAGCTGCCATTGGTATCTTTACACAGGCGATTTGCCGTAAGAATAGCGCTTAGACCAGAGGAATCACAATACTTCGTTGCCGATAGATCTATCACGATATTGTTAACACCACTTTTGTTCAGTAATAAAAGTTCAGACTTTAATTCCGGTGCATTTGAGGCGTCCAATTTCTCCATTTGAGATTTTACTACAGCCCCTTTCGTTTGACGAGAAGTTAAAAAGTTCATTGTGTTTGTGTTTGTTCAAATTTAGCTAAAATTACGAAACATCAAGTATTTCTTTCAATTATTTAGCTGGAACTGGCTTAATGATTGGCCTGTATGGATTTTTCACTTGATTCGTTCTTTCAGGGACAGAAGTAACTCCCGCATTCGTTGAATTTGCGTTAGAAGTGTTTGTACTTCTAGCGCTGCCACCTCCAAAGCCAAATGAATCACCATCGCTACTCGGTGCTGACTCTTGTTGTCCAAATAGTGAGCTGATGTTAAATGTTACCCCAGCAAATACCCCAAATTGAAAAGCACGTTTTGTAGGAACAGAAGAGTATTCTGAAGGAAGTACATCACCATTGGCATAGCCATCTGACAACTTCTCAATTTTACCCGTCATAGCACCCAAATTAAAAATAATTCGTTGCTTTTTTCCAATGATACCAGAAAGTCCCATCATGTAATTCAGGTCTTTATCGCCTTCAATTGGAATACTTATACCTACAGATCCACCTAACATAAATGTTCTGTGCGATTGACGATAGAAATGAAGCATAGACGAAACGCCAGGTCGAACAACATCTCCCTTCACAGCTTCAATTGATCCAGCATTGTTGATGTATGAATTTTGTCCGCCTAAAAAACTAAACATTGAAAGTCCAGCAGAAGTGTTCATCTTGAACCCACCAGATGTTGGAATATCAATAGTTCGCGACTTCACAGTTCCTAAATCATCATAGTCATTTACACCAAAATCTAAATGCAATTGCGTTACATCATTGACAGATTTCAAGGAATATTCGTGATCGAAGTCAGCATTTTTAATCATTTCATAACTTTCAAACACTTTTGTCAATTTATCTCGAATGGCCAACAATGAGAGCGAATCTTTGACTTCAACAAAGAGTGTATAGTTCTCATTTATTTCTCTTGTTCGGTCGGCAACAACGCGTGAAATTTCAGCTAAATTTTCCTTGTCATCTGTATCAATTGCTTTCGTTTCCAAGTTGGTAATCATGGCATTAAGATTATTCGAATTAGACGAAAACTCATTGTACTGGGCCATGAAAGCTTGCACTTTATCGTACTTTCTTTTTGACTCAGCAGCAATTGTACTGATGGAAAGATTGGTAGTATCGCTAATTACCTCTGCCATGTATTCGTTGGCACGCTGTTTCATTTCAGAATGCTTCATTTCAGGATCGTAGAGCAATTTGATCAATTCATTGTTCGTATAGTCAACGATTAACATTTGATTAAACAAATTATTGATTTCCTTACTTTGTTTCACCAAGTCTTGGTTCATTTGCACCAAGGCTTCAACGCGGTCTTCAATTTTATACTTGCCTAATTCTGCTGAATATGCTCCTGAAAATCCGAGTGCTCTTTCGTTGCCTAGGTCGTCCATAGAATCATCTCCAAACAATGAGTTGTAGATTGGATTTCCTGCAACACTTCCGCCTAAACCATCCAAACCACCCATAAAACTGGTAAATCCACCCAACATCGTTTCTATACCGCCCATTCCCTGCACCGGAGCTTCATCGAAAGATTCGTAGGTATAGGTAATATTGTATTGATACGGGTTCATATCTTTCACCACCACTTGCACAGGTACACCTTTGTATGCAAAAGGACGCTTGACTTCTTTCTTTGTGCCCTTTTTACTCACTTTAAAATACTTGTAGGTATCATCGTGGTAATTGTACTCAATTAAAGTACTTTGCGCTTGAGCAGATGCTCCTAATAAAAAAGGAAGAATAAAAAAATACTTTTTCATAGTGATTTGAATTAGTGGTTAAATGTAGTAAGTTTTTTGCTCACTTCATCATCGGGTGACAGTTATGCAACAATTGTGCAATTTTTCTAAATGATTGTTTATTCTTCGACATCTAGACTTTCATAACTGAAATCTGAAGGATAATTACCAAAATACGGTGTCATGTTTCTCACTTGATACACTGATTTGGTAAATTGATTTGATAATGCAATCACACACAGTGTGTCGGTGCGCAAACTTGCATAGCAAGCCGAATTTCCATGCCACCAACCTGTGTGGTAATAGAATGGTTTTTTGCCTTTGAAAAGATACATTCTAATTCCCAAGCCATAATTCACCGCTCCTTTTCGCTTTTCGAAACTATATCCTTTGAACATCAGTGCTTTAATAGAGTCGCTCAAGAAATTAGAATTATAGCTTGCAACATCCATTTTTAGGAGGTCGCGGGCTGTTGTGTACATATTTTTATCACCGTAAATGCCATCCAAAAAATTAAATTTGAAGGACGCACCGCTTTGTCGGTAGGACTGACACACATTCTTGAAATTCGTACTTGTGTCAGCAATGAACGAATTTGACATTCCTAGCGGATTAAAAAACTCTTCGCGCATGATTTGAGGGAATGGCTTTTGCAAAATTTCTTCTGCAATTAGCGCCAACATGACGTAATTTGTATTGCAATAGGAGAATTTTTTATTAGGAGGGAAATACGGCTTAAACTGATGCTTTTTGATCAACTTTAGTACATCACGATTCGTTAATAATTTCTTTCGGTTCCAAATAGAGCTATTATCTGAGAAATAGCCATAGTAAGGCAAACCACTGCGATGGTTGAGTAGCATTTTAACAGTGATGTCTTTGTATGGAAAATCTTTCAAATAAATACGTACATCGGCATTTAGATCGATGAGACCTCGATCACACAATCTCAAAATCTGAATGGCCGTTGCTACTTTACTTATGGATGCGACATGAATTGGGTCGTTTGATTTTAACTTTTGTTTCTGCTTCTTATTAAAATAACCTGTTGTTCGCTCAAAAATTACTTGTCCATTTTTCGCAACGAGAAACGTGCCACTGTATCCATGATGAAAAATTCGCTCGCGGTAAAACTTGTTTGCGTAGGCTTTGCTAGCAACCCTAAAATCGTGACTTATCACTGGAAATTGCGGAGCAAACTGATTGGAATCGGGAAAAACTTGCGATGATTGAAAAACGGGTGTTGGCACCTTATTTTCTTGACAAGAAAATACTAAAAAGCAACAAAGGGAAATGTAAAAGAGAGGCCTAACATTCATTGACGGCAAAATTAGAAAAAGTATTCTAAACTTCTCCTATTCACTTACACCGAAATACATTCCTGTAAAATTCTCACATTTTCCTGCTTGGTGACAGTTTGTTTGTTCGATGTAAATTCCTTTCGTGGTGGAGAGAAACTCAATTTCACATCCATTTTCATCGACAAAATAAAAGGCCGACAATTCATCATCAGTTGGGTTCATAAAACCTGAAATCTCTTGAACACCACAAGGATCATTGTCTGAGGTGAGAATTCGAAAACCGAGCACACCATAATTATCAAAAATATCTAATTCTGCTCCTTTCTCACTAAAAAATACTTGCGCTTCCAACAAGAGCGATTCATTGTAATTATCGGCGGTTGATTGGAAAGAAAAATGGGTTCGATTCTTCTCTGAAGGATAGTTTAGCGTCAAATTAATCAATCCAAAATCGTCAATTTCTAGAAAACCTGTGTACTTCACTTTATTTAACAATAGAACAATTTCATCGTTTTCAAGTACCTGCCCTGTCCCAGCTATCGATAGAACATCTTCGGTAGCTTTCGTTGTTTCAAGTACAACTAAAAAATCATTCTTCTGGAGATCATCTCGAGAAAACTCAACAGTAGTAGAAAAATCATCGCTTACATAAGCGCCCATGTATTGTTCAGAAAGCTGTCCGAATAAGACTGTTCCCTGTAATAACACGACAAGAAGTAAAGCTAGCCCTTTGTTCATTTGAAGCCCTTAAACTGTTTTATCAATTTTTTTACCTTTTTATCCTTCATGACTGGCTTCAATAATGGATCTTTTTTCAAGCTTTTGTATACAAAATATGAATTGTAACTATCAAGCGCTACCTGCAAATAGTAACATACCTTGTCCACGTCTCCCAATTGTGCGTAACATCTCACAGCAAACAAATAGTTTTCATCGAAAGGGGCATATTGCTGAAAATGAGCTTCAAAATAAGGAATGGCATCTTCGTACATTTTTTCGTCCATGAGTACGAAACCTAAATTGCTCGAGTTCATTGGATTGTACTTGTTTAATTCATACGCTTTTTTAAGTCCAGCAATTCCAACATTTCGCAGGGTGATATCTTCCACCCCCAATTTTTGAGCTACAATTGGCAATAGTTGCGTAGTGTACTCACCAACTCCATCATTATCGTAATTGCTTAAATAGTAGAACTTATTCCCTAATCTGTTGTATCCAAATTCCTGTAATGTATCCAGAATAATAGAATATCCATAAAACAAAATCGAGGTATCTAAGTAGGCCATTTGCTTGTTCCCGTTTTCATCACCTTTTGTATCGTAGAGTTTTTCATAGACTTGACCTAAACCAATCAAGGTAGAGATATTGAGTTCATCCAAGGCATAAGCGGCATTGTAGTAGGTATTTGCCAAATCCCACAATTCATAATTGTAAAGAATTCCCGCCAAGTAATTGTAAGTATCGCTGTTTGTAGTGTCAGAATCAACAATGCCTTGCATATACACTTGCAGGGAATCCACATTTTCGGGATACATCACCATGTTAATTTCTAGAATTGCAGCATTGGCATCATAACGCTTTGGATCGATGGTATGCAACTTTCTAAACATGGTTTTAGCTTCTTCATTCTTTCCTTCTTCCTTGGTCAAATATGCTTTCCAATAAAAAGCGTTGTAGTCAAGTGAATCTAAACTTAGCGCCTTGTTTACATAAAACCATGCAGAATCCTTATCTCCTTGCGCATAATGCATTCTTGCTCTCAGCGTGTACGCTGGAATATACTCAGGATTCATTTCAATAGATAGACTGTTGTAATAAAAGGCAGAGTCTACCCTTCCCATATCATAAAAAATATAGGCTGAATTATTTACTGGCGTTCCCCACCCTGGCGCAAACTTTCGCGCTGAATTTAAATCTTTCAACATCTCATTCCAGTGCGAGAATTTATAAGACAATACAGCTCTTCCGTTGTATATATAGGAAGCTCGAGGATTTAAAGCAAGGGCACTATCGAGGTAGGCAATTCCTGTATTTAAGTCAGAAATTCTTGTTGACAAAAAATACGAGTGACCTTTGAAAAAATAGGAGTTTGCATCAATTTTATCTTTATCAAATTCGTAGGTGTTACTTAAACCTTTGAATACCTCTAATTTATCGTAGGCATCTACAAAATATTTTTTAGTGTATTCTGCCTGACGCAAAGAACCATCGAGGTATTTATTGATAACATCATTCACATCATTTCCTAGGTAAATACAATATTTACTATTGATCTCTTCCTTTATTTCCGTCGGAATAGATGCATCTTCCACCAATTGGTTATAGCATGTTTGTGCGCTTTCTTCTCCGATTAATTTCCCTTGCTTGATGCGTTTCATGAACTCATCGTACAATCCTTTCTTTCCAAATTTAGCGAGTGCATCTTCTACATCAACACCTTTCGCTACTGCAGCGATGTCGCCAGAATTCATTTGGTTATTTAAGATGGCGATCAACTGATCTTTTTCCTTTTGGTTGACATAATTCAGCGGAACTTCACACTTGCTAATCTTTTTCTCGGAGCAAAAAAACTGAGGAACTTGCTGAACAGGTTGTGTCTTTGTCTCATTCATTACCTTTTTCTTCACGTACGCTTGCAGTTCATCGAAGTCGACATAATTATTCTCGTCTTCGTCAGAATCAGCCAAGCCGATCAATCCATTTATGAGGTGGTAGGAGAAAACGCTACGTCCCTGACCCCATTGCGGTCCTTCGTAGGAAAACTGGTTCGACTTACACGAAGTAAAACGAATTTCTCCTGCATCTATCTCAATGGCTTTTCCGTATTCGGTTTGACCTTCCTCTCCACCTGCTAATTCGTTGGTACGGCAAGCATCGGAGATGAAAACCAATTGTACTTTTTTGTCCGTAATATTATCAAACAGACGCTTTACAGCATGAATGTCAATAACGCCAGCACTTCCAGTGTAGTTGTTTTTATCAGAATTATTTGGTGCATCATGCGCTAGAAGGTACGCCCCTTCTTCATTAGCATCGCCGTGACCAGTAAAATAAAAATAGAGTAAATCGCCGTCTTTTAGTTTGTTTTTGAAACTTGCGAGGCGTTGAAAAATAGCTGCTGAAGTTGCTTCCTCATCATACAAAGTATCAATGTTTGTTGCTGGAATTTGAGCGAAATTACTTTTACGCATGTAATTATAGAAGGCTTGACCATCTCGTCTGGCGAATTCTAAAGTTGGATAAAAATCAGCATTTTTATAATGAGAAACCCCAACAATTAATGCGTAAGTATTTGGAATAATTGGTTTGATTTGCGCCTGGGATTTCCCAGAAAAAATTGCACAACAAACCACAATTAAGACGATTAAATTTTTCATAGTCCACTTTTTCAGCTAAATAGTATAATCAAATTTGAGCTAAAGGTAACAATTCTGTATAAAAAAAATAACGTTAAAATACAGTTATTTCGGTTCAAAAAATTGCCAAAGCGCATCTTTTGGAACTGGCGCCACAAAAGAAGTTTTCTCTTTTGTGATTGGATGGTTGATTTGCAATTCTCTTGCATGTAAACAAATAGAAGCATCTGGATTGGAACGTTTTGCTCCGTATTTAAGATCTCCCTTAATGATAGAGCCAATGCTTGCCAATTGGGCACGAATTTGATGATGACGCCCCGTTTCCAAAACTACCTCTAGTAAATGATAGTTGTCTGACGACTTGATCACTTTGTAATGCAAGATCGCTTTTTTTGCTTGTGGGTCTTTTTCGTCGACCACATAAGATTTATTTTGCTGCTCATTCTTTTTCAAGTAATGCACCAATGTATCTTCGTCTTTTGCAGGCTTATTTTCAACGATAGCCCAGTATATTTTATTGGTTTCCTTTTCTCTGAACTGCTCATTCATTCGCTCCAAGGCTTTACTTGTACGCGCAAAAACAACAATTCCCGTTGTTGGTCGATCCAAGCGATGAATTACTCCACAAAACACATTTCCTGGCTTATTGTACTTCCACTTCAGGTATGATTTAATCAATTCTGGTAGCGGTTCGTCGCCCGTTTTATCACCTTGTGTGATTTCTCCGGCTCGTTTATTAATTACAATTAAGTGGTTGTCTTGAAAGACGATATCTAAAGGATAATCTGACATTAGTATTGTTCGTTTTCGTTAGGGAAATCTCCTGATTTCACATCATTAATATAGTCTTGAAAAGAAGTCATCATTTGGTCGTGCAAATTATTGTATTTGCGAAGGAATCGTGGATTGAATTCATTATTGATGCCCAACATATCATGTACTACTAATACTTGACCATCAACACCGCCTCCAGCACCTATACCGATGATTGGAATTTTAACCTCTTTTGCCACTTGTGCAGCCAACTTTGCAGGAATTTTCTCCAATACGATGGCAAAACAACCTACCTCTTCCAAGGCTTTTGCATCTTCAATTAAACGTTTTGCTTCTTCATCTTCTTTCGCTCTAACAACGTATGTTCCGAATTTATAGATCGACTGAGGCGTTAAACCTAAGTGACCCATAACCGGAATTCCAGCGGTTAAAATTCGTTTTACTGATTCTAATATTTCTTGTCCACCTTCCATTTTCACAGAATGTCCACCAGATTCCTTCATTATTTTGATGGCGCTAGAAAGTGCTTCTTTGGAATTTCCTTGGTAAGATCCGAAAGGCATATCCACTACTACCAATGCTCTTTCAACAGCTCTCACCACAGCGGAGGCATGGTAAATCATTTGATCAAGTGTGATGGGCAATGTTGTTTCATGTCCCGCCATTACATTGGAAGCTGAATCGCCCACTAATATAATGTCAATCCCTGCTTTGTCAATAATCTTCGCCATGGAAAAATCGTAGCCAGTAAGCATCGAAATTTTTTCACCACCATTTTTCATTTCTTGCAAGGTGTGAGTTGTTACTCGCTTAACGTTAGAATGCACAGACATACAATAAATTTTCTGTAAAAGTAGGCATTATTCCATACCGATGTGAAAGATCGCATCACCTTTATAGACAACAGGCGATTCATTGAGGCAAATAATGTGTCCATCGCTTGCGGCTTTCACCTTTCGTTCAAACTTGCCGTAGGGATCTGTGATGGCTCCAATGATCTCTCCTTTCTTCACTTGAGCACCGTTTTGCGCACTTGAATGAAACATTCCTGAATGAGCAGCACGCATCCATTTGCTTTTTTGCAAAAGAATGGGAGATCGCTCTCTATGCTGTTCCATTTTGAAAGAACGCATGCCCAGATGTTGCAAAATGTTTTTGATGCCTTGAATGCCTTCTTCGACAACGCACTCATCAACAGAATTGGCTTTCCCACCTTCAAATAAGAGCATTTTTATACCTACTTGGGTCACCTCTTCACGAATTGTTTTTGCGATGTGAGAAGAATTTAAAATCATTGGTGCATTAAACACCTTGGCCAATTCAAGACTTGCTTCGTCGGAAAATGCGACACGTAGTTGGGAGAAATTACTACGTTGTGCAGAACCAGTATGAAAATCGAGAATTAGATCGACATGTGGTGCAATTTTATGCATGAATTGGTAGGCAAATTGCGATGCCAAGGAACCATTTTTTGTGCCGGGAAAACTTCGGTTCAAATCGCGACCATCGGGCATTTCACGTTTCAAGTTGAGAAAGCCAAAAATATTAAAAACTGGTAAACAGATGATGGTGCCGTGATGCGGCTTGTTTAAGCCTTTTTTGATAAAACGACGAACTATTTCAATACCATTAATTTCATCGCCGTGAAGTCCGGCCATTAACAAAACAACAGGACCATCTTCCTTTCCACGTTCCACTATCACAGGAATCACGATGGGTGTTCTCGTATGTAAATTCGCAATATCTAGGTGTAAATCGTATGATTTTCCTGGTAAAATTTCTTGTCCTAAAAAAGTGAATTTTCTCATAAACCAAGCGCTGTACTTTTACTCTATAATGATTTCAGTCATTACTGGATTATGGTCTGACAATGCCGTAAATTCTTCCTTACATATTTTTCGAGACTGCACAGCTGAAAGAATACGAGTGATGCCCGTTCTAATTCTGTGTTTCTTGTTTTTCAGTACTAGCACATAATCAAGGATTTGCTCTTCAGAACCAAAAAATTTCCAATTGAGATCGTTTCTTTCTCCGTCAATAGAGTACTGCTCACCTTCAAATGAGGGTGTTTCAGCATCAAAAATACTTAGCATTGCGCTTAAATCTGGTGTTTTAAAATAATTAGTGTTTAGATCTCCAGACACAAATTGAGGAATGGTATCACAGTAATTTGGCTTAATGAGCTCGTCCATCATTTGTTTGAATTGTTTTTCGCGCACTGCTACGTTTTCACCACCACTTTGCACGTGGGTTCCAAAGACTTGAATGTGCTGACCGTTGACATTTAGCTCTGCCATCACCGCTCCTTTTTTCGACATACCATCGCTTCCTTCTTTCGCCTTAAAAATGATGTTTCGTTGCTTTTTGATTTCGTATTTACTTAATATCCAGACGCCACTGTTCACTTTAAATAAGCCACCTTTGGTTTGCTTTGACGCATACGGATATTGCTCTTTGAGCGCTTTCCATATAATTTTTCTGGGTTTCTTTTGAAATGCTTCGTTAAATACAATCACATCTGGATTCCAGTCCGCCACTTGGTCGCCAATTAATTGAGCTCTGTCGCACTGACACGATTTATACACAATGGGAGGAATCATAAAAATATTCCAATTCATCACCTTCAGTGATTGTTGTGCCCAAGATGTTCCTAAAAAAAGTAGTGTAGTGAGTGTGATTAGTTTTTTCATGAATTTTAATTTATGATGTTTTTTTCGCAGTATTCGATAATTTTTCCGGCGATATCGACGCCTGTTGCCGATTCAATGCCTTCCAATCCGGGTGAAGAATTAACCTCTAAGACCAATGGTCCACGTGCTGATTGCAATAAATCAACACCAGCCACACCCAATCCCACTGCTTGCGCAGCTAGAATTGCAGTTTTACGTTCTTCGTCTGAAAGTTCGATAATTTGAGAAGATCCTCCACGGTGTAAATTCGATCTAAATTCGCCTGGTTTTCCTTGACGTTTCATGGCGCCAATTACTTCTCCATCGACCACAAATGCCCGAATATCTGCTCCTTTTGCTTCGCGAATAAACTCTTGAATAATAACACGCGCTTTCAATCCATTAAAGGCTTCTAACACTGATTGCGCTGCATTTTTATTCTCTGCTAAAACGACGCCTAGGCCTTGTGTTCCTTCTAACAACTTCAATACTACAGGCACGCCACCAGCAGACTCTACCACATGTTCCACATTTTTAGAGAAATTAGTGTACACTGTTTTCGGCAAGCCTACACCTTCTTTAGAAAGCACTTGTAAGCAACGTAATTTATCGCGCGAATGCACAATTCCTCGAGAACCTGTGGCAGTGAACACATTCATCATTTCAAATTGACGAACAACGGCAGTTCCATAGAAGGTCACTGAAGCCCCAATTCTTGGGATAACTGCATCAAAATCTTTGAGGTATTCGCCTTCATAATAAATAGAAGGTCCACTTTGTTCAATTTCTATATTGCATCGAAGGTGGTCCACAATCACAGCTTGATGTCCGCGCTGGGTGGCTGCCTCCACTAATCTTTTTGTTGAGTATAGGTTCGCATTTCTTGATAGAATAGCTATTTTCATTTTTTAGTATTTTTTGATAAATGATTTAATGAAGTATCAACGATAAAACGATTGTTAAGGACCTTACGACCGATTAAAATTGGACAACGGAGTCCATTACGTTTAGTTAACGAAAATTCAGTAGTAAAAATTTTGTCGAGCAGAACAATTTTCCCTTTGATAAAAAAACGCAATTGCTCGTGACCGTTTGAGCTTCGCACTTTCTTAATTCTATACATTGGAAAATACAAGGTATTGCCAGTAAACGATTTGTTTTGTTCATCTAAAAACACCACCTCTAATGATTTAATACCATTCTTTTCTACTTCCTGGCAATGCGACACATGAATACTAGACGTGTAGGCTCCAGTATCGATTTTCACTTCTACATCAATCAACGAAAAATCAGGAAAAGAGGCAAAGTCTTTTCTTCCGATGATACGTTTATCGTCTGTTGATTTCATTATTGTAAATATAAGCGATAATTCATATTGCAAGGTACTAAAAGCAGTAAGAAAATATTAAAATGGGGCAGAAAAAACAGTAGGCGGACAAAATTTTAAAAAAAGCTGAAAAAAAATGTAAATTTGTATTTGAATTGAGAAAAAATATGTAAGTTTGCACCCCCATTCAGACGGGACAAAGAATATTTAGTGTTATGGACATTATCAGAGAATTACAAAAAGAATTAGTTGAGATCAAAGATTTCCCTAAGTTCGGTGCTGGAGATACAGTTTCTGTATCCTATAAAATTAAAGAAGGAAACAAAGAGCGTACGCAGCTTTTCCAAGGTGTCGTTTTACAACGTCGTGGTTCAGGAGCAACTGAAACATTTACAGTTCGTAAGATGTCTGGAAACGTTGGTGTTGAGCGTATTTTCCCGATCGCTTCACCATTTTTAGAGGATGTTGCAGTAATTAAACATGGTGCTGTACGTCGTGCACGTATCTTCTACTTCCGTGAAAGAACTGGTAAATCTGCTCGTATCAAAGAGAAAAAACGTTTTACTCGTTAAGAGTAAACAACAAAATAATTTGAAACCTCAATTCCGTTTATTCGGGGTTGAGGTTTTTTTCTTGTAATATGGTCAAGCGAAGAAAACGAAAAAGTTCTAGTAGACGGAAGGGATTTCGGAAACTCATTGTGGCTGGAATGATACTACTCGTTCTTGCCGCATTTTTTTCTGCACTTGGCTATTTCACCTTTCAACATTACAAAAAGAACAAAGTACAAAAAAGCAAACACGAATTACTGACTACCATTCCGGAAGGATTTTCCTCTTTTGGTATCGATGTATCCCATTATCAAGGTAAGATCAACTGGGAGCGCGTATTGAAAGATAACGATATGGATTCTGTGATTTCTTTTGTGTATTGTAAAGCATCTGAAGGCGAAGACATTATTGATGAGGAGTTTGCTGGGAATCGAGCACAATTGAATCAGCTTCAAAAAGCGAATGGTGCCTATCATTATTTCACCTCAGCGAATCCATTGCAACAGGCAAAGAATTTTTTAAACGTGTGGAAAAAGGAATCGCTTGACTTGCCTCCTGTGCTCGATGTTGAAGTGGAAATCTCACACAAAAAAACGCTACCAGAACGAAATAAGGAATTGGTTGCTGCCATGAAAATATGGCTCAACTACGTTGAAAAGGAATCGGGTATGCGCCCTATCATTTACACGAATTTGTACATGTACAACTCGAAGTTTGAAAATGTTTTTGAAAATTACCATTTCTGGGTTGCGCTATACAACCGGCACGATGAACAACTCAATGATGAGCGGGTGCTCTATTGGCAGTATTCAGACCAAGGAGAAGTGCCAGGATTTCCTAAGAATATTGATGTAAATGTGTCGAAGGTGAGGTTTGATTGAGAAAATTTGGATTGTTGGGTAGGTTGGCTCCGAAGTCTATGTTTGTTTTTTATACCACAAAGGCACAAAGAAACAGAGATGAGCTGCGTGTTTTAGGACGCAAAGACTTCAAGATCTTCGGTCATTTGAAAATTTGCCTAGTAGCGGATCCTAACGTCCTAATATCCTAACGTCTAAATATCTCAACTTACATCTTCTCAATCACAAAATCTGTACGGCGATTTTTGGCACGGTTTGCTTCAGAAGTATTCTCCATTTTAGGCATCGTTTCTCCAAAGCCTTTTGCGTTTAAGCGATCTGCGTCTACTCCCTGTGCAATCAAAAAGTTTTTCACACCAATGGCACGATCTTCTGATAGCAACATGTTCTTAGCATCATCGCCAACATCATCGGTGTGACCTTGAATACTCACTTCAATCGCTGGATTTTCTTTCAAGAAGCGCGCAAATCCTTTCAAAATGAACTTCGATTTATCATTCAAACTTGCAGAATTGGTAGTGTACAAGATATCATTGATGGTATAGGCCTCTCCTACTTTCAATTCTTTCACGCTCAAATCATTTCCTTTGACGCTTACTTTCTCCGGCTTAAATTCTTCCTTCGCAATTAGTTTAGAATCGAATGCGTGACCTTCTTTTTTCACTGTCACCATTACGTCTTGCTTTTGATCGGTTTTGACAACAGCAGCATATTTTCCGTCATTGCCATTTACTTTCACTTGTGTTACTTCATCAGTTCCAGCATAGGCAATCTCGATAATGGCATCTTTCACAGGCTCACCATTTTCGTCTTTCAACTCACCTTTCAAAATAGCAACACTTTTTGGTCGCGCTTGTTCGTATAGCTCGAAGGAATAAATGTTCCAATCGCCACCAATGCGTGAAGAAAAGTAAGCGAGTTTCCCATCTGTAGACACAAATAAACCTAGTTCATCTTCTGCCGAATTAATCGGATAACCAATGTTTTTTGGCTTGCTCCACACCCCTTTTTCTTCTCGAATGTAAAATATATCTAAGCCCCCAACGCCTCTTCGCGTATCTGTTGATGATGAAACAAAATACAAGGTTTCGCTATCTTGGTGCAAAAACGGACTTTTATCCTTCCCATCGGTATTTACCTCATCAAACGAACGCGCTTGTCCCCACGAGCCATCACTATTTCGCTGAGCAACAAAAATGTCATTGTCTTTGGTTGTTGGTCGAGCCGCCGTATAAAAAAGCGTGTTTCCATCGGCAGAAAGCGAGGGTTGTGCTTCCCACCCATCTTTCGTATTAATTTGCGGACCAAGGTTCTCTAGTGGTGTCCATTCAAAATCATTCCCTCCTGCCCCTGTGCGCTCGTATTTAGTAGAATATAAATCGCAATTCAAGTACTCGCGACCGTACACTTGCTCCTTTTTGCAGGCGCAAATAATCATTTCCTTGTTGTCGACCGACAAGGTAGAAGACCCATAGTTGGAAAAGGTACCATCGTTAAACGGTTTTTTGAGTGGAGAACCGCTCGTGAACAAGGTATTCAAATCTGCTCGTTGCGAAAAAGTAAATTCTTCCACCGTCATTGCGTCTTTGTACATTTCATCACCAAGGTTTGCTTGTGATCTTTTTCTAGTGAAGAACATTAATTCATTATCGGGAGAAATCATCGGGAAATATTCATCCGTTTTTGAGCTCACATTTTTCACCAACACGGGAGCAAAAGGCACTTGGGTACTCATCAATTCCTCTTCAGCAGCGATATCATCTAACACTTGTTTCACATCTTTCAAGCGTTTGTCGTGATCATTAGCATACTTTGAAACATCTGCATTTTTGTAGGCTTGAAACTGCTTGAACCACTGCATCGCCTCCGACATATTTTTTTGCGAATAGTTGATCAGTCCGATGTAGTAGAAACAGTTAGAGTGGTAATTGGGACATTGCTCCAGCGCCAGAGCAAACATTTCTTTTGCCTTTGCAAAACTTTTATCGCCGAGTGCAGGATTTGGATTTTTCTCGTAGTACGTCAAGCCTGATTCATACGCATACATACCGTATTCGTAGTAAGGCAAGGCATTGTCGGGAGCGGCTTCTATTGCTTTCAAATAATTTTCGACCGCCGTTTTAGCATCTGGTGCATCGTTGGCCAATTCAATGAATTTCACCACTTTTTTATTGGGCTCTAGGCACGATTCATCATCACTTTGAGCAAAAATGGTTAGCGAAGGAAGGAGCAACAAGGACAGGTATAGGTATTTCATACGCAAATTTAATTCTAAAACAGGCAGGAAAAGCAAATTTCATACCCAATTTTTTATATCGAAAAAGTGAAAGAAAGGTTACACGAAAGAGCTACAAATTGAAAAAAAATAAAACGATCCTTTGCGCAATAAAAATCAACTTTTTGGCTAACTTAAGGTGAAAATTGAAAAAGAATATGACCGCTAAAATTATTGAACACAACGGAAATATATACACATGTGAGCAATCGCGACATTCAGAAAATTATTTCACCTTTTGATTTACTATAAAGAAAATTAAATTATTTTAGAGCAAACAAGGAAAAACCATGCAAAGCCAACAAATGCTGTTGTATATGTAGGGAAAAACCCTGTTTATAAGTAAGTTAGGTGTAATGACGTACATAATCGATAGAATTGAATTGGATAATTAAAAGCTCGAATAAAATGAGATTTCATACAAATCTCAATATTCTGTTAAATACGGGATGGATTAACATCAATGATTATAATTGGTTTATGTCCGATTTAGATGTGATTAATTTCGCAGATTATGAAGGAATTGAATTGCCTTTAGATTTTAGTGATGAATTTCATATTCCCAACCAAAAAAATTTTGAAACCGTTGTGGATTCAGAACTTCAAATAATTTGGGGAGTAATATCAGCGGTTAAGAATGAAATGCCAAAATTTAATATCAATGATTTACCCTATGTTGAAGGAAATGACAATGTATGGGAAAACGATTATTTCCAAATAACAAATGCAATAATGGAAATCACTGCATGGGATAGTTCATATACTATCGTAAAATTCAGAGACGCAGAATTATCAAGGAAATTCAAAGAGTATTTCGATGAAGCAATACCACTTGAACAATTTAAGTAAATTTTGAAAAAAAATACACCTAACAGCACCTACACGCAAGTGCAAGATCTTTATTCACACAGACAGATTAATAGAATTAAACTATTTCTATATTTACGAAAACGAAACTTTTTGATAAATGCACCTGCGCGTAGCCGCGGGCCGTCAGGTGCAATAGAGCTACCATTGAAAAACCGTTGAATTTTGTAGTTAACGAGAATTAAAAAAACAAAAGAATTGACAGATTTTAATTTATCAAATAGTTAGTCAGAATTATATTATGAAAGCATTAATTGAAAAAATTGACAAACTAATTCAACAAGGCGATTCATTTACCTGGGAGAATTCTAGTGAAAGAAAATCTCATGGTGTTTATGGAAAGAAACCTTCGGGGGCTTGGAATTCTTGGGTAAGTAGAATTGAACATATTCTAAAAGAATTGGTGAGACAGGAATCAGAACCATTTATTTACTTTAAGACGGGTAAAGCTGCTCGAATAGAAGGTAATTATAGAGATCAATTTGACACGGCCAAAGAAAGTTATATCGGAGGACTTAATGCACTTAAAAGTTTACTCGAGGATGGAGATACATTTGATGAACTATTAATAAATACAAAGCCCGTTGAAAAAATTGAAATTGTTCAGGAAACTAAAAATAAAGTCTCTAACCTTAATGAGAAAAAAGTATTTATTGTACACGGTCACGATCATAATCTCAAGATTGAATTAGAGGTATTTTTATCTCACATTGGTCTTAAACCTATTGTTTTACATCGTGAAGCTGATGAAGGAAAAACCATAATAGAAAAATTTGAAACTAATAGTGACGTTGCCTATGTATTTATTTTATTAACTCCTGATGAAATTGCTTATACAATTGACCAAGAGATGATATCTGAACTGGAAAGAAAGAAGGAATATAGAGCTAGACCAAATGTCATTTTTGAATTTGGCTATTTCATAGCAAAACTTCTTAGAAGTAGAGTTTGTGCTTTACATAAAGGCAATGTTGCAATTCCTAGTGACTTAAGTGGTTTCATTTATAAACAGGTCGATACCAATGTAGAAGAAATAGGATTTGCTTTAATAAAGGAACTGAAAGCGGCTGGTTTAAAACTTGAAATTTAACTGCACCTAACCTGGGTTTAGCTCCATGCCTCAATCCTTTTTTCGAAAAAACGCTTAATTATGAAAGAAAAATCTAACTTCGGAATAACAATTTATTTAAAAAGTCGGCACGGCTCCAAGCCCGCTGCCGTTATGGATAATTACAATTATGCTCAATTACATTCGTGAAAATATAGATAATGCTCAGGAACAGGCAAAGCAAAAAATAAGCTTAACGCTTGAAAATATGAATTATAAATTAGAGACTGATATTCATAATACTGTTGGTATTGAAACAAGGATTTATCAATGGACGAATACTAAGAAAGACCACTGCATACAATTGATTTGGGACGGCAAAGAAGATTGGTTTGATTTAGGAGAATTTAAATACACAAATGATTTGAATTATTTAAATGCGGATCAAATAGTACTCGTTCCTTTAAACAGAACAAAATGGATTAATAGAAAGAACTATATTGATAAGAAGGTTGACGAATTAATTGAAGCAATAACTAAAAAAATATTCATAACAGCTGTCTAGCGCCAACCCTCCAATCTTGCTTCGAAACAATGATAAATTTAAAACAAAATAATATTAACTTCGGTGTAACGATTTATTTAAAAAGTAGGGCCGATCGCCAGGCAGCGAAACGTTAGCAGCAATCGTATCACAAATCAAAATAAGTAATCCAATGAAGTACTTAGTAAAATACTGGTTTGTTATTATTGGAATATTTGCTGTTTTCATGTTTATTGAACAAGCGATATGTCTATTAATTTTAGGTTCGTTATTTTTATTCCTTCCGATTGGAGCAATTTTATTTTTAAAAAATCTAGAAAACTATGGATTAGAAAGTCGGGGGATAATTTTAGAATATAAAAGTGATTATGAAGGATATAAAACACCAATTATTGAATTTTATACAACAAAAAATGAGTTGATTAAGGATAAACCCTACGTTTACGGATCTACCACTTTGAGCGGATTACGGTTATATAAAAAAAATATTAATTCGACCGTTATTGTGTGTTATGATCCCAATAATCCAGAAAAGTTCGTGATTAAAGAAGATAATACCTTCAACTATTTCATTTTTTTAATCTTTGCAATTTTAGGAATTGGAGTTACATCTCTATCTATTTTAGAATTAATTGGTGTAACGAACCTTTTTAAATAAAGCTATTGCTAACACAGGTCTTGCAAAAAAGCCGCAATCTCAGTAACGAAAAACGATTAATTTAAAAACTTACGATTATTGAACGCAAATAATATTAATTTTAATAATCGGCTTCTTCGCAAGGCCTGAAAACGTTAGCTGTCATTGGAGATCGACACATTAAACCACAATATTGACAATGCAAGAAACAGAAAAACATAACCAACGAATTGCGAAAATGACTTTTGCTTCTGTTTTCCCTCATTACGTTACAAAAGTTGAAAGGAAGGGCAGAACAATAGACGAATTATATCAAGTTATTGAATGGTTGACAGGTTTTGACCAAAGTAAACTTCAAGAACTCATTGACGAAAAAGTAACTTTTGAAACTTTTTTTGAAAGAGCAAGCTTAAATCCAAATGCCGAACTTATTACAGGCTTAATTTGTGGTTACAGAATTGAAGAAATTGAAAATCTATTAACCAAAAAAACGAGATATTTGGACAAAATAATTGACGAATTAGCTAAAGGTAGAAAAATGGAAAAAATTTTAAGACAATAACAAATAGTTAAAACTCAAATTTTAAAAAATTATGGCACAAATTAATCCTTACATTCATTTTAACGGAAATGCAGAAGAAGCATTTACATTTTACAAATCAGTTTTCGGTGGCGACTTTGTAATGGTGATGAGATTCAAAGATATGGCTTTTGAAGGAAGTATTGCAACAGTAGATGAAGCTAATAAAATCATGCATATTGCTCTACCCATTGGCAAGCACGACATTTTAATGGGCAGCGACTCACCTGCAGCTCTGGGCATGCACAACTTAAACGAAACGAGAAGTAAGATTTCTATAAGTGCAGAGAGCAAAGAAGAAGCTAAGCTATTATTTAACGGACTTTCAGCAGGCGGACATATTGAAATGCCAATTGCCGATAGTCCATGGGGCTCTTACTTTGGAATGTTTAGAGACAAATATGGAATTGAATGGATGGTGGACTTCGACCCAAAATTTAAAGGACAAATCTAAGCGAAGAACACAACGAACGGCTGACAGCAGCAACAATTGCACAACCAAGCAAAATAAAGACCAAACCGTTATTTAACAAATAAATTGAATATGAAAAAAATAATTACCTTCCTTTTATTCATTATTTGCGTAAGTCAAACTAATGCTCAATTAACAAATAGCCAAGTTTATAATTTTGAAATTGGCGATGTTTTTCAGATAACCTTTAGCGCGGGATTTCCTGGTCCACATCCAGTATTAGTGGATACGATCGTTAATAAAACCTATTCATCAGGATTAGATTCTATCACTTATACAATAAATCGATTAGAATATTTAGCGCCTGCAAATGTTGGAGCACCTGCAACATATAACTATACAATTGAGACATTAATTATCACTAATTTAGGTTTACAAGCAAATCATTTTACTTATTCAACTTGTTTACCTGCTACTGACACAATTTTAATAGGGAATTGTAATGAAAATATTGAAAGACTACACTCTAATTTTGATGCTTCCTGTTTTGAACCAAGTACATGGTATTCTGATTTATATGAAGGATTGGGGGGGCCGTATTATTATAGGTATGATCCAACAATATCGGGTTCAAGTAACGATTGGTTTTCGAAAACACTTACTTATTATAATACATCGCAGAATGGTGAATGTGGTACGTTAACATCATTTGTAGGTTTAAATGAATTATTCGAGATCAACGTAAATGTCTTTCCAAATCCTGCATCAGATAAATTACAAGTTAAAACACAGTTTCAACAATGTCATTATAAAATAATTTCAGAAAATGGAAGCCTTATTAAAAGTGATGCAAATCAACAGCATGAATTTGAGATTGATATAAGATTACTTCATAAAGGAAATTATTATATTGAAATTGATGGTAATAATGGCTATTTGATTAAAAAATCATTCATTAAAGGATAAAATAAATGCGCATAACAGCACACAAGCTCCAGCCTTTAACTCACACTTTGAAATAACGATTAATTTGAAAGAAATAGTTTTATCTTCGGTTCAATAACTTATTTAAAAAATCGGCTTCTTCGCAAGGCGCGAAAACGTTATGCATCATTGCACAGACAAAAAAAAGTACTTAATAAACGGACAAAAAATGGATAAAAATTATAAAACCTGTCAGTCTTGTGGAATGCCATTAAAACGAGACGAAAAACAAGGTGGAACAAATGCAGACAAAAGCATTAGCAAAAAATATTGTTCCTACTGCTATGAAAATGGAGAGTTTATTTACAAAGGGAATAATGTTTTAGAATTTCAAGAATACTGCAAACAGAAAATGATGGAAGGTGGACATTCAAGATTTTTCTCTTGGTTATTTACAAGAGGAATGAAGCGTTTGGATAGATGGAAATCTTAAGAATAAATGTGGAATAATTCAGAAACAGGGCAATACCTAACAGCGGTTTGGCGTTATGCGGCATTCAAGTAAAATGGAAGTGCGCTTGCTAAATAAGTAGCAATAATACGCATCTATAATAAGCAAAAACAATTGAACTACGAAAAGCGAATATCTTATTGAGTTATTCGCTTTTTTTTGCAACAATAAAGGGTTGTGCCACTACTAAACACAACCCTTCGCCTACACCTAACCACCTAAAACTACTTAACCACTATAGCTGTACTATACTCAGCACCTTTATTGTTGGCTTCAATGAATATGAACCATTTCCTTCCAACACAATAGATTTTTCTGCATCAAAATCAAGCAAGACCTCGTAATCTTCACCTGGATCTAGCACCGTATTCAAATTAATTTTTAAACCTGTTTGGGTTGCGCTACTCGTTTGTAAGGGGAATGTAAGTCCATCCACTACCACTGAATTTTGTGTATTCAAAATCAATCTTATTTGGGTGATTTTTCCGGAAGGAATTACTGTGTTTGGTGCCAAAACTGTCGTAATTCCATTTTGCAACGTCAGCAAATCGTAAATCCCCGCATTTGTTTGAAGGCTAACCCAAGCACCCGGATTTCCACCTCCCGAATAATGTACTTGTACTTCCTGTACATCTACAAATACATGTTCAAAATCTCCCGGTGCATCCGTCATGCGCACTGTCATTTTACTTTGTCCCTGTTTGTCACAGCTAACTAATGCCATACCCAACATTAGTACCGCTACTATCACATTTTTTGCTTTCATGATTTCTATGTTTTTGTTATTAAAATGCCACTTTTATTCCCAAGCCTGGATCAAGGCTTGTCCACAAATTACCGTGACTGTTTATTTCCACGTATGGTTTTAGATCTAGTGAAAAAGCAATTGGTGCTTTTGGAATTTTGTATTCTAATCCTATTACTCCGTCGAGACCTATTCCGAAGCCACCATCATAGTAATAGTTAGAATGATAGTGATCATCTCTGAAATAATGCTTGCGACTGTAGTAATATTTGAAAAAGGTTGCGTGTGCTCCTCCACCAAAGTACCAGTTCAAACCAGCTAATCCCGTTCCTTGGTATTTTTCATACAAAACAGTCAGTGACAAACCATGACCTTGAAAACCGATGATTCCTTCAATTGCTGATGCCCCTCCGATACCCTGCTTAATTGTTAATCCTGATGTTTCACCTCCTCGTAATCCGATGGCGGTTTTGTAATTCAACTGTGCGTTTAGACCTGTTCCCAGAACAAGAAATAAAGCGAAGACTAAATTTTTCATACTATTGAGTGTTAATTGGTTTTTAAAATAGGTAGCCGATGCTGATTAAATAATTGTTTGATATTACCTTTCTATCCTGAATTGTCCCCAAATCGGAAAGTGATTCATTCATGCGAAAATCAATGAACAAAGCTTGCTGATTTATGCTTTTGACTTCAAGACCTGCGCCATATTGAACACCGAGCTCTAGCGTGTTTAAATCATTCAGTTTGCGACGAGAGTAACCATAATCTTCATTGTAATTGGCATCATCGTACTGGCGTGACTCCGTGCCATACAAGCTGAATTGAAAATTCGGACCTGCGAAAGCTTTCAACGCAAACGTTTCGTTTAAGGGAATTCGCAACTTGGCTGTCAATGGAATTTCGAAAGTGTAAATGTCGTATTGATCGCGATAGTTGTACCGAATGGTATTCCCGAGTACATCCTGGCGTTCGGTATAACCTCGATATCTTCCTCCTTTGGCTGCTGCCATGAAATCTGCACCTACACCAAAAAACCGGTTGAAATGATAAGTTGTCGAAACACCTCCTGTGAATGCAATTTTGGATTTTTCACCAGATAATCCTTCGAAATTTATTTTGCTCTCACCTACTCCGAAACGTGCTCCAACGAGTAGCTGTTTTTCCTGAGCTGCTGCTTGGTTATGGACTGCCATGCTGACAAGTCCGATAACATAAACGTTTTGAATTAACTTTTTCATGTTTCATTGTTTTGAAAAAGTATATTCTAATAGTACGCCAAACTGCTAAAGCCTTGAAAAATAGGGGTTTTAATAATTTAAGTCTTCGAAAATATTTTCATTTTGAAAAAAGTTTTTTCAATTTGAAATTATTCTTCTCCTTTCAGCATGCGATAAATGGTGGTTTGACCGATACCTAATTTCTCCGCAACGATTTTGGTGTTTTGTTGGTATTTGGATAAGAATAATTGTACAATTTTCATGTTGTATTCTTTCAAGGTTAATTCTTCTGCGATGATAGAACTTATTTCGCTTGCGCTTGAAAGCAAAATGTCTTCTGCCTTAATTTGTTCGCCAGAGGACAAAACAACCGAGAGCTCTACTACAGACTTCAACTCACGAATGTTTCCTGGCCAAGGATATGCCATTAATTTGGTTTGCGCGTCTCCGGAAAGTGTTTTTATTGCTAATGAATTTTCCTTTGCAAATCCAGTAATGAAACTGTTGGCCAAAAGAAGGATATCCTTTTCTCGTTCTCGTAGTGGTGGTAAATTGATGGGCAAACCTAAAAGGCGGTAATATAAATCTTCTCTAAAATTGCCTTTTTTCACCTCTTCGAGTAGATTTTTATGAGTGGCAACAATTAGGCGTGTATTGAATTTGATGACTTCATTTCCTCCCACACGGGTAAACTCACGTTCCTGTAAGGCACGTAACAATTTTGCCTGGAAGATCAAATCAAGTTCGCCAATTTCGTCTAGAAATAAGGTGCCGTTATTGGATTCCTCGAATTTTCCTTTTCGTTGGGTGATAGCACCCGTAAACGCACCTTTCTCATGACCAAAAAATTCACTTTCAAATAATTCTTTTGGAATTGCCGCCACATTGACCGTAACAAAATTCTGCTGCTTAAAGGTAGAGTTGTAGTGAATTGCTTTGGCAATCAATTCTTTTCCGGTTCCCGTCTCGCCATTGACGATGACATTAATATTGGAAGTAAGTGCTTTTTTAAGCAGTTCGAAAACTTGTTGTATGGCTTTACTGTTTCCTAAAATGCTTTTTTCAAATTCATATTTTTGCTGAACTTCGTTTTCCAGATGTTCAATCCGTTCTTTCAACTGCGAACGTGATTTAAAATTGCGCAAGGAAATCAACAGGCGCTCTTTTATTTCCTCGGATTTGACCAAGTAGTCGAAAGCACCCAACTTTAGCATATTTATAGCCGTTTGAATATCTTCTTGTTCGGAGACAAAAATCACTTCGGTATTCGGACACTTTTCTTTTAGATTCTCAAAAAGTGTATCTCCCATCATATCTGGTAAGCGGTAATCCACAGTAACAATGTCTGGAGCTAAGTAAAGATCCTTCAAAGCATCTTTCGCCGAATGATAAGTATACACCTGAAAGTCAGGATCCAAGGAAATGGTATGCTTCAATAACTTATTGTACCACTCATTGTCCTCAATGATAAATGCCTTGAATTTCGGTCCTTCCATACTTAGCTAAGTTCGTTTTGAATATCTGCAATTAAGCTTTCAAATTTATTATTTAATTGCGCAATACTAAGATTTAATTCGGCCTGACTTAAGCTTTCAGCATGTAATTCTAACTTTTTAAGTAGATCATAAGTTTGATAAGCTTTGATGTGCTTACACGGCGAGGCAATTTTGTGTGCGGTATTTGAAATCTCCTCCCGTTGATTATTCTTCAATGCTTCGTTGATTTCAAGCAATCCTTTTTGGGAGGATGTAACAAAGGTTTCAAGCATTTCCTGAAGGAATGCTTCATCATTTTTACCGAAATTGCGCAATTCACTTAGGTCGTATTCTTTTTCGTTTTCAGAATTGTGAGACAACTTTTCTTCTTTGATTTCTTTCATACTCGTTGATGCACTCCTTGAAAGCTCAAAGCACTCAATTAATTTTGCTTGATCGATAGGTTTTAATATAACACGATCAAAATTGGCTTTTTCCTCTTCCATCAAAATAGATGCTGTCAAGGCTACAAATTGTGCCTGAATTGGTTTTTGCTTTAAGAGCGTCAGAAGTTCAAGACCAGAAATATCAGGCATTCGCATGTCAATAAGAATAATATCATACGTGTTGATATCAACTAAATTTAAAGCTTCCCTCCCGTTTTCCGCTTCATCGATGCTACAATGTAGGTTCTTACAAATAGTGGAAACTAGTTTCCGATTGTAGGCTTCATCGTCGATCACCAATACTCGTTTGCTACCGACCCATTGAGAAGTTGCTGCGTCTTGTTTTTCTGCTGCATTAGAAAGCGCAAAGGGTAGCGTGATGTAGAAGCTAGTTCCCTTATTTTGTTCGCTTTCTACTCGTATTTCACCTTGCATCAGGTCAATCATCTTTTTTGTGATTGAAAGTCCAAGCCCGGTACCAATAGCTGATTTGTTGAATGAATTAATTTCTTGCTGAAAATCAGTGAAAACCTGCTTCAAAAAGCTTTGTGACATTCCGATGCCTGTATCAGAAATTCTAAATGAAAAGTAAAACACATTTTCATCAGTCCTACTGTCCGTTTCCTCCAGGAAAATTTTTCCATTTGAAGTAAATTTATTTGCATTACCTAAAAGATTAAATAAGATCTGTTTGAATTTTATAGCGTCACCATCTAATTGGATTGAATCTATTGACTTTAGGCGCAGCTCAAAATGATTCCCTTTTTGTGCGAAACTATTGCTAAGGATTGCAATTACTTCCTTGATTTCACCTTCCAAATTGAATACTTCATTGGTCAAGGTCATTTTGTCAAGCTCAATTTTAGAGTAATCTAGTACATCGTTGATGATTTTCGACAAGTACTTTGCAGAATTATGAATGATTTCCACCTGTTCATTGGACTGAGTATCCTTCATGTCTTTTTGATGTAACTGGTCGGAGAAACCTAAAATCGCATTGAGTGGTGTGCGAATTTCATGACTCATGGTTGCCAAAAATTTAGCACGCGCATCGGCCAATCTTTCGCTTTGTTCTTGACCTTTTTTCAAAAGTTTTTTGTGCTCATTGTTCTTCTTGAAATACTGGAAAATGGAGTAAAGGGCAATAACAATAAATAGAATGGAAACAATGCTGAAAACAGTCGTTATCACTCGAATCTCACTTGACGCTTTTTTCGCAACAAGTGTTTGATCAGCGAGTTTTGCCCGTTCTTTGTCTTCCAATTGATGTAACAAAATAAACAGGTGGTTGGAGTGTTGGAGATTGGAGGTAATTAGCGAAAGCTCGGTCTCATTGTCTATTCTTTCCTTTTCACTTTCCACTCGATTCATATCCGCTACTTCGTTCTTCAAGTAATTGATTTGATCATTTCTCCTTGCTATCTCATTGGAAATTTTTGCATTCTCTTCTTTTGCCGTTTTTTTAGAAAATGAAAATCGATTCTTCTTATCCTCGGTTTGTATGGTATTAATTGGTTTAAGATCTTTTGTTTTTTCTTGAACTTCCGTTAAGGTCTCCTTCACTCGGTAGCGATTTTGAAGGTTAAACAATAGCTCAATATTGCTTATTTTCTGTGCAACTTTTCTCAAGAAGATTTCGATGAGGTAGTCATTTTCGTAATTCTTATTTTTTGATGCTAGAATTTCAAGCTGCTGTGAAAGTGATTTATTAATCTTATCGTACTGTGTCAGATATTTTTCATCCTTCGTTAGACTGTAAGCAAAGCTTATGTTTTCCGATTCCAAAAGTTCTCGGTAGATGGAATTGCAAGTGGCAATGCGCCAGTTTGGCTTTGAATTATTCGACAAATCATCAATGGAACTGCGTAGTTTTTTATTAATCAAAAAAACGGCACTCAAAATCACGGCGAGTACCAGAAGCATTGAAATAATGAAACCTCGATTTATTTGTCTGTTTTTCATGAAGCATTTACATATTTATACACTAAGAAGTTGCACAATTCATAACGTAATTCATTTTTCAAAATTATACCATTTGCACCTTCCAGCAGACTCAAATATAACTTCCATTCATTAATCTGACTAGAAAGCATCACGACCTTACATTCGCTTCTGAGAATCTTTACGTACGATAAAACGTCAAAACCAGTATGTTTGTTTTCCAATTGGAGGTCAGAAAACACCAAATGAGTATCTACGTTAAAGTCTGTAACGAATTGTTCGAAGGTATTAAATTTCTCAATAACAATGTCACGTTTTAAATGCAGCTCTTCATTTTGAATAAAAGTTCGAAGATTTTTTTGCAATAGCAAAATCTCAAATTCATTGTCCTCCACGAGCGCAATTCTAAAGGGATGATTTTTTGTTGTCATGATTTCCTGGGTTTACAATCCACATTCCATGAGAAGTTCGTGCCAAGTATCAATTGAATACAAAATACCAGTATTTATAATGGTTTCAGCAATTTAGAATAATGGGCACAAACGATAAATTAATTCAAATTGGAATTTTTTTTTTCAAAATGACAATAGATGAAGGGTGAAACGTTGAGTACGTAATTTTTGACATTGTAGAAGTGTTTACCGAACTTTTTCTAAAAAATCATGAAGTTTTGGCAAGCAGAAAAAGAACTTTTTGAGTAAGTTAAATAGAAATTGATTAAAAGTTGAAAAGAAAATAAGGGCTAGCATTATTGAACAACGCGAAAAAAGTAGAACGGACTTAAGATGTATTCAGGAATTATTAGGGCGCAAAAGTACACGAACAACAGAAATTTACACCCATGTGAGTAATCGAGAAATACAGAAAATAATTTCACCATTTGATTTATTGTAATTGAATTTGATTTACCTTAGAAAAATAAATCGGGAAAAACCGTTGTTAGCCAACACATTTTGTTGAATAAGCACGAAAATACCGTTGTTATAAATAAGTTAACACCAATAAAAATGAAAAACTGGAAATTTGCATTTATTTTATTGATCTTAACATCGGGATGTAAAACAATTCAGAAAACGAACATTCCTGATGTTCGGTGTAAAAATGAATATTACTTTCCTCTTCAATTTCCAGAATCAGCCAGTAACGAAAACGACAAACTAGATAAGTCTTCAAACGAATGGTATTCTGAACTCTTATGCTCAATAAAAGAACCTATACTTTACAATTTAAAAGATAAGGATTTGGAGGTATATAGATTTAGTCTAATCGGCCCATGGGACTCCGGAATAGTTGCATACAGAATTGAAAAAAAAGATTCTATAATTCTTCTTTCAAAAAGCTCAATTAATGGTAAAAATTCGAAGTTTAATCAACTGTCAAATTTGGAAGATTATATGAGTTTAGAAAAGGAAATTGATTCATTAGACTTTTGGAAAATGTTTTCTCATAGTGAATTTGGTAAGGATGGAGAAGAATGGATTTTGGAATCCTATAAGAAAGGTCAATATCACTTTGTAGATAGATGGTCTCCAGATGACACATTATTTATTCAAACATGCATGTTAATTCAAAAGTTATGCGAGAATAAAGATTAAACTGGTGTTAACAGCTGTCTAGCGCCAACCCTCCAATCTTGCTTCGAGAGAACGATTAACTTGAAAGAAAATAATTTTAACTTCGGTGTACCAATTTATTTAAAGAGTCGGGCCGATCGCCAGGCAGCAAAACGTTAGAGGAAATTAAACTCATACTCAAGATGCTTGATTTGATAATGAAAATTTTTCGAAAATCTAAAGATTCAGAATCAAATTTTGATAATGAGGATGATGAATTTAGTTTAAATGAATCTGACCAACCTTTTATTTGGTGTTTAGTAGGAAATATTATTGGTGAACATCAATTTGGAGCAGCGAAAGAAATTAAATATGGCACAAAACATTTCTCAACAAATACCAAAGTTCATTGCTTTCCAGTATTATGGGGAGATGGATATGAAAATATTAAAGTTATAGGGAGACATCGGAAATCAAGAAAACAGATATGTATCATAATGCCATCAAAATACATTTGTAACTGGAGGATTCAAAAAATCTATAATCCATTTATCGTTGACACAATGTTATCCAACAACGGTTGGTCAAATTCTGATGAAGATAAAAAATTGATTATGGAATTACTAGAAAGTATTAAATTAAGTGAATAAAAAATTCCTCTAACAGCCGTCTAGCGCCAACCCTCCTATTCTTACTTCGAAAGAACGGAAAATTTAAAGAAAAATAATTTTAACTTCGAAACTATAATTAATTTAAAAAGTCAGGCCGAGCGCCTGGCAGCAAAACGTTATAACCAAGCCTGACGTACAGAGTACAAAAAACTAAATATGACAAACGAACTCTCAACTGAAATAACCCAATTACTTAATAAAAAGAGTACGGTGGATTTTTTAAATGCTGCTCAATCGTTTGTTGAATTACTCGAAAAAACCAATTTGGATGATAAACTGTTTTACAAATTGGCTCATGTTTCCTTATCACAACTTTACACAACAGGCCTCCAATTAGATGAAGTTGAATTAATTTATTCAGGATCAGATTATGAATGTGAAAAAACTGATGATGAATTATTTGTAAATCTCAATGTTGCTCAAATCGAAAACCTCGGTGAAAATGTATATTATCGAGAAGTATTCGATCCAAATAATGAAGAAAAAGATGATGTTGTTCAAGGTTGGTTAATTGATGATTTTGCAGACATTTATAAAGATTTAAAAATTGAATTAGAGAAAATAAAACTTGGAACAAATGCCGCTGTGGAAGATGCGCTTTGGCAATTAAGATTTAACTTTTATCATCATTGGGGAAATCATTGTATAAATGCATTGAGAGCACTTCACTTTTTATGGTATGATGGAAAAATTGCAATGTAAAAAAGATATGGCCAGGTTATAACACGGGTCTAGCTACATGCCTCAGTTCTTTCTTCGAAAAATGGTTTTTATGAAAGAAAATAATTTAACTTCGAATCTGGGTTTACTTTAAAAAGTTCGGCACGCCGCCAGGCCCGAAAACGATATCGGTCATTGTAACGGACGACACAAACAGAATATAAAGACTAATAATACTAAATGAGAAAAATAATAGTTGTAGCAGGTGCGACAGGGAATCTAGGCGGTAAAATAATAAAGGCATTATTAGCCTTGGATGTCGAAGTGCGAGCAATTGTTCGCTTAGAAACAGACATTAAAAAAGTAAAAGACTTAGAACAAAAAGGTGTCAAAGTCTTTCAGGTAGACACAAGCAATAAATCAGAAATTGCAAAACATTGTATAGGAGCACATTGTCTCGTATCAGCTCTGGCGGGTTTAAAAGAAACAGTAATTGACACTCAAAAAATATTTTTAGATGCTGCGGTTGAAGCAAAGGTTCAAAGGTTTATACCAAGCGACTATTCAAGTGATTTTACAAACTTAAAAGAAGGACAAAATCGAAATTTAGATTTCAGAAGAAAGTTTCACGAGTACATTGACAAAGCACCTATCAAAGCTACAACTATATTTAACGGTCCTTTTATGGATTTATTAACTACAGATATGCCTTTGATTATGTTTAAACAAAAACGCATTCTTTGTTGGGGTAATCCAAATCAAATCATAGAATTTACAACTACCTATAATGTAGCAGATTTCACAGCAGAAGCAGCCATTGACGACAACACACCAAGATTTTTAAGAATTGCTGGTGACAGACTTTCTTGTAACGACTTTGTGAAACTGCTTACTGAACTTACCAATGAAAAGTATAAATTATTTAGACCTGGAGGTATCCGCCTTCTAAATGTTGTCATCACATTAGCAAGATTTTTTTCACCGTCAAAAAAAGAACTTTATCCTGCTTGGCAAGGAATGCAATATATGAGAGATATGATGGAAGGTAGAATAATTTTCCAAAAATATGACAACGACAGATATTCAAACATAAAGTGGACATCTGTAAAGGACTTTTTAATAAAAGAAAAAATAAATATTAAAGCGACAAGTAACGACGCAAAAACAACAACAAACCGCTAAGATCAGCTATAATGACACGACACTGCATAACAATCATACTGACATTTCTGACTTTGACTTCCGTATTTGGGCAGACAAACAAAGTTTCGTGTGACTGCCCTAAAACAGAATATGCAGGGACAAAAGCCGACACGACTTTTCATCTTTCCAACGGCAAGACAATTGTTTTATGTGGTTATAAAAATCCAGACAGCAAGCCGACAACTTTTTCTGACTTTGACTTCCGTATTTGGGCAGACAAACAAAGTTTCGTGTGACTGCCCTAAAACAGAATATGCAGGGACAAAAGCCGACACGACTTTTCATCTTTCCAACGGCAAGACAATTGTTTTATGTGGTTATAAAAATCCAGACAGCAAGCCGACAACTTTTTCTGAGTTTATTCTTTCGGTTTGCGGACAAGACACAATTATTGACTTTTGGTTCGCAGTGCTGACTTGCCGACCAAAGGTTAATAAAGACACGTTGCTTGTTGACGAACTTAAAAACTTGCCGACAGCAAGAAATTTAAAATATCAAGAAACGGTCTGGACAACGGAAAAAATATATTTCAGCAATCAGAAACTCGTTAGAAAACTTGTTGTTAGCAGACAAATTAGAAAATACAACCAAGAAGAAATTCAAACAGTTTTAAAAGCATACGAAGCAGCAAAGACTGGACTTGACGACAGTAAAATGGAACTTGCAAACAAATTATTCATTGCGACAATTTCGGACGACAAAAAAGCAAGACAATATTTTAAAGAGTTCAAAAGTAAATTCGGGACACTTGACGGAGCATATAAAGAAGAATATAGCGACTTGACAGCAATGCTAGAACTATGGGACATGAAAGAATAGCAGCTGGTAACAGCAGTCGTGCCAGCAAGTGGCGCTAATGTTCAGTGTTTGGGTATTTCGTTTCCGTAAATTTTTTATCTTAGCAAGACTAATAAACGTTTCACTAGCGCCAACTGCGGCAGGCCGCAAAACGTTAGTGGCTATTTTAGGACGACACCAAAAAAGAAATTAAAAGATGCAAAAAATAATAGTTGTTCTCCTTATCCATTTTTTTTGGATGTCATTATCTGTCAATGCACAAGTAAACACATTTGATTCAAAGAAATATTCAGTTGAAGAATTGCAAGAGGATTTCAACTATTTGAGAACTCAAATTCAAAATAAAGGCACGGTCATTTATTTGTACAATACAAAAAAGAAAACAGATCAATATTTAGATTCTATCTATTCGTGCATAAAAGAGCCAATGACCGGTATTGAGTTTTTTAGATTTATTGCACCTGTTCAAGCATTTTTCAAAGATGTGCACACAGGTATATTTCCAAGCGCAACGATACAAAAAACCTTTTTTGAAAATCAATATTTGTTTCCTTTGTATATTGAATTGATTGATCACAAAGTGTACATTGAAGAAAATTTATCTAGTAATTCCAATATGAGTTTTCATCAAGAAATAACCAGTATAAACGGAATCCCAATAGAAACCATTATTCAAACATGTTCGCTCATGTTGCCCAGAGACGGTTATGATACTGGTCAGCCACTCTTTTGGTTGAACAGAGATTTTTCGTATTACTTTTATTTCATTTATGGTCCAAGTGAAAGCTATCAACTTGAATTGAAAACGAAAAAAGGGTTAACCCAAACTGAAATAGTTCAAGGAAAGAGTTTAAAGGCCATTTGGGAAGTCGATGATCAGCTGAATCCGTATGGAGAATCACGAAACATTTACACGCAATACAATGACTCACTTAAAACTGCTATCTTGACCCTCAATACGTTTAATGACAAAACGATAAAAGAGAACCATAAAGCTAGCTTTCGAAGACTCATTCGTACTGAATTTAATACCATTCTAAAAACAGGATACCCAAATCTAATCATCGATGTACGAGATAATGACGGTGGAAATTCTGGCGATGGCAAAAAAGTAATGAAGTACATTTTGAAGACGTCGTTCGAAATGAAAAAAAGTGTACGTGTTGTTAAAAACAAAAATGAGGAAGACTTGATGAAACGAACCAGACCTGCACTTAACGGTCAATTTCAAAGAGGTACATACAAACCTCATAAAAGAGGTTTTGATGGTGACGTTTATGTGTTGGTTAATGGCGGATCGACTTCTGCAGCAGTTGTATTTGCAGCTACTCTTAAAAGAAACAAAAGAGTTACGTTTGTTGGTACTGAAATGGGAGGAAATCCAATTGTTATGGGGGGAGGACTTTGGAAGAATGTTAAAGCGACTCCGAATACAAAGATTTCCTTCATGTATGGAAACAAGCTCAACATCCTGGATAACTTAGAGTTAAATACTGGTCACGGTTTAATTCCAGATCATATGATTGAAAACAGCTATGAGGATTTCATTTTGGGTAAAGACAGTCAATTACTGTTTACACTAAAACTTATTGATAAGAAATAAACCAGCTTTAACGAAAAACAATTATAGAAAACTTTAAAATCTTGGATCGCAAATAACATTAACTTTAAAAATCGTCTTCTTCGCCTAGCGCGAGAACGATATACCTCATTGTAAAAGACATGCAACATAAACAGAAAATTATAACAATAGACAATTATTTAGACAGCCACTTCATACACAGAAGTAATTGGCTTAGAGCCGCTGTTCTTGGAGCAAATGATGGAATAATTTCAATTTCAAGTCTTGCAATAGGTGTTGCAGCAGCGAGTTCGACAAGAGAACCGATTGTATTAGCAACAGTTGCCGGGCATGTTGCTGGTGCACTATCTATGGCAGCGGGCGAATATGTTTCTGTAAGTTCACAAACGGACACCGAAAAATCTGATATAGAAAGAGAAAGGCAAGAGCTAAAGGAAATGCCAAATGAAGAACTTAATATTTTAGCTCAAATCTATGAGAAGCGCGGATTGAGAAAAGAAACTGCAATGCAAGTTGCTATTGAACTAACCGAGAAAGATGCTTTGGGAACACATATTAGAGATGAATTAGGTATCAACGAAATAAGTCAATCAAATCCAATTCAAGCTGCTTTTGCATCGGGAGCATCGTTTACTGTTGGTGGTGTTCTACCATTGCTGATTGTCTTTTTTGCACCCGTTAAAGGAATGGAATATTGGTTGTATGGTTTCACGATTATCTTTCTTGTCATACTTGGTGTAACATCTGCAAAAACAGGTGGTTCAAGCTTAAAAAACGCTGTGATTAGGATTACTATTTGGGGAACAATAGCTATGGTGCTTTCTGCATTGGTGGGCTATATTTTTGGCGTTAAGGTTTAATTACTAAAAGTATTAGTAGAAATGAAATTAGAAAATCGCAGACAGAAAGTTACACCATTTCCTCAATTCTTATTCAGACTTGGACGTTATGGATTATTTGCTTTAGGTTTAATAGTATTTTCCGTTTTGTTGGGGACGGTTGGCTATCATTATTTTGGACAAAGCTCTTGGCTTGACAGTTTCCATATGGCTTGTATGATTTTGACAGGTATGGGACCAGTTGTAGAAATGACTTCACCTACAGCAAAAATATTCTCATCAATCTATGCTTTGTATAGCGGAGTTGTATTTTTAAGTATAACGGCAGTTTTCTTTGCACCAATAATTCACCGACTACTACACATATTACACGTTGAACAGGACGAAAATGAAAACTGACGAAAAAGAACAACGAAGGTATAACACGGGTTTAGCAAAAGTGACAGCTTAGTGCCTCGTATGAAAGTTTTTCGTAAGTTTGAAATGTGTGTTTCGCATGAACATTTGTGGTATAATCGCCACCTTCGCCAAGCCCCAAAACGTTAGCGGTCAATATGAGGAGATAGACATCACCCCAAAGTGTGACAAATGAAAGAGATAAATAAATATAGTACTCATCTATTACTGGAAGAACTTCAGAAAAGGATAATTATACCTGAAGGACAGTTTGAAAAATTTTTAGAATTATGGGAATTCAAAAAGGTTAAAAAAAATGAACTTATTTTAAGATCGAATGAAATTCCAACATTTTCCATTTTTGTTTTAAGCGGTTGTCTTCGACAATTCATCATAAATGAAAAAGGTGAAGAGTCGATTGTTTATTTTGCCGAGGAAAGGCATTTTATTGGAGACTTAGATGCATTAAGAAGTAGAATCAAATCCAACTATACTTTTCAGGCGATAGAGGAATGTGAATTACTAACGATCAGTGCAACTCATTGGGAACAAGCATTCGTTGAATTTCCATGGTGGGCGGATGCCCATGTAAAAGGCTATCAAAAGTGGGTAATTCATCTACAACAGCAAATGGTAGACTTACAGTCCCTAACTGGTGAGGAAAGGTACCTAAACTTATTAAAAGCAAAGCCAAACTTATTTCAACGTGTTCCACAACATTATATCGCTTCTTATTTGGGAATTAGCCCTGAGCGCCTAAGTCGCATTCGTAAAAAAATCACTAGCGTTTAAATTTCTTGACTTTAGTCAACGATTCGTGACAACACCATTGTATAGTTTTGTACCATACTATTAAAATAAAAATTATGGCAAATAAAAAGAACGTTTTAGTTGTTGGTATAGATCCAGCTCTCATTGATTTTACGGCACCCGAATTTGCAGCTATGCCTGGACTTACAGCTGAAAAGGTTGAAACTGGAGTTAAAAATTCTATCATTCAACTGAACGAAATTGGCTATGAGGCCTATTTGTGCTGGACAGATTTTGGCGATACAGCTATTGAAGTTATTACAAAACAATTACAAGAAATACATTTTGATTGCGTAGTAATTGGTGCTGGAATAAGAAAACCTGAATCGAATTTTATATTTTTTGAAAAGGCAATCAATGTTATTCTTGAATTTTCGCCTAAAACAAGAATCTGTTTTAATACAAATCCAATGGATACAGTAGCTGCGGTTCAACGATGGGTGTAAAAAATTAAAGTAAAACATTTCAAAATTTAGAAAAAATGAAAACCCGCTTCGCTGGATTTACCTTCGCTGCGATAATTTTAAATTACATTTCTGATAATTTATGTGAAAGTATTCTTAGCTTTAGAATTCCGCAGGATTAACTTCTTTGAAAACGCCTACGGCTAGGTTGCGCAACGAAGTAACATAGGAGGTAAATCCTTCAGTGCGGATTATTAGAAAAAAGCAATGAGTAAACTTCAATTGAAACACAGAGCACATCTACTCCACTATTTCACCCTTTTCTTAGTGTTGACAATTTCCTCAATTGCAAGAACTCAACACCAACCAATTCACTGGCAAGTCAGTGCGGAAAACCCAGCAAAAGGTCTCACACTTGGTTACTTATTACCCAAAGAAAAACTTCAAACCATTGTGGGTGATAGCGTAAAACTCAAACTGGATACGAATAACATGGGTTTCTTGATGCTGTTTATTGCCCATGCAAAACAATACACCATCGACAGTACTTCGTACGACAATTTAGAAATTGCACATATTCTAATTGCATTGGAAAACTCCTTGACCAATCCATTCATCATCACCGAAAACAATGAGCACCTTAATCAATTATTTGCCCGTTATAACTTCGAAGTGGAAAGTGGGGAAATTGAACTTTTGATGGTCGAAAATGGTGATTCCCTTTCTACGATAGCGAGTATTATTACTCCACAAGGGAGCATAAATTTCTCTGCCACATGTGTGAATATACCTGGAGATGTGAAAACCATGCAAGGTGCAAAAATAACTGCCCCATCGGATGCACATTGTTCCTTCTCAGGAGATGAATCGTACCGCCCTATTTCAATTTTCGCTGCAAAAATTGAAAATCAAGGCATCAATTGGATGTCACAACTCAAATTACCTGAAAATCCGGATAGAATATGGCTGAATACGGAGTTTATTTGGGATTTTAAATTTACTCAAGAGTAAAACAGGAATCGAACTCGAAACAAATGCTATTCCAATAATTTAAACGCTATGCTAGAAAATACTGAAGATAAACACCTTGATGATTTGAATACTACTCAAACTGAAAAACAATCTAGTGAGCTCAATCAACCTACAGAAGTTGAACACACGCAAGTAGTTGATCACTCCAAACTACCTCCAAAATCCAAAAAGTGGAAGACTTATTTTTTTGAGTTTTTAATGATTTTTCTGGCAGTAACGATGGGGTTTATCGCTGAAAATATTCGTGAATATTTTTCTGAAAGAAAAATTGCCCATCAAAATCTAGAAGCCTACAGATCTGACCTTCTACAACATCAAGAACTTTATACTGAAAATAAGGAAGGATTAACTCGAGGGATACCGCTTTATGATAGTATTGTTTCTATATTATACACCAAAAAAGAAAATACAGAATTAGTCACTTTAAGCCGCCTAATGTTAGAAGGGCAAAAAAATATGATTGTTGAACTCAACACACCTACGTATGACCAATTAATCAATTCAGGCAGCATGCGGTTCATTGAAAATATTGATATTAAAATTGGAATAGCCAATTATAAAAATCAAATTGATCATTTGTCCAACTACAACAACAGAATTATCTCTACTATAAATAATCAGATGGGTGAATTAGGAAAAATTGTAGATCTACATGATTTCTGGAATACTAAAAAGAACGCGATGAATTATACTCCAGAAATGCAACCTTTCAATTTAAATCAAGAACAGCGAAACTTTTTAATCGCCTACTATAAAGTCTTTACCGTTCAAGTAATTGTTCTTCAAACACAAATGACAAAATTATCAGAATACAACACTTCACTGATAACAATGATCGACAAAGAGATCGACAAATAGAAATGTTGCTATTAGTTTTTAATTTATTATTTGAAGATTGATAAAAATAGTATTAAACTAAAATTTTGATTTTGTAAATTTAGACGAATAAACATACAATGGGTCTAAATGCTGTCGTCTTTAGTCCCATTGCTAGAGGTAATGATGACCAGAAAAAATAAGGAACTTTTAACTTTACAAAGATTTTTCATTGCTTCATCTGAAGAGCATAACTCAATTGAGTTACTCTCTAACAAACTAAATCAATTTTAAATAAAAGACCATGGACGATTCAAAAAAAGGTAAATGCCCCGTAATGCACGGAGCGAACACAGAAACAAGTAATTCCGTAATGAATTGGTGGCCAAACGCACTTAATCTTGATATTTTACATCAGCACGACACAAAAACAAATCCCCACGGTGAGCATTTTAACTACGCAGAAGAATTCAAAAAACTTGACCTAGAGGCATTAAAAAATGACCTTAAAAAACTCATGACTGAAAGTCAAGACTGGTGGCCAGCAGACTGGGGACATTATGGAGGATTAATGATTCGCATGGCATGGCATAGTGCAGGTACTTATCGCATAGCTGATGGTCGTGGTGGAAGTAACACTGGTAATCAACGGTTCGCTCCTCTTAACAGTTGGCCAGACAATGTAAACCTCGATAAAGCACGCAGACTATTGTGGCCAATCAAGAAAAAATACGGAAACAAAATTTCTTGGGCAGATTTATTTATTCTTGCCGGAAACATGGCTTACGAATCAATGGGTTTTAAAACCTTTGGTTTTGCCGGAGGACGTGAAGACATTTGGCATCCTGAAAAAGACATTTACTGGGGTGGAGAAAAAGAGTGGCTTGCTAAATCTCGTTACGCAAGTAGTTCGGATAGCGAATCGCTTGAAAATCCATTAGCGGCTGTTCAAATGGGATTAATTTACGTAAATCCCGAAGGTGTTGACGGAAAACCAGATCCTTTGAAAACTGCCAAAGACGTAAGAACAACATTCAAACGTATGGCAATGAATGATGAAGAAACAGTTGCATTAACCGCTGGTGGGCATACCGTAGGTAAAGCACATGGAAATGGTGATGCTTCTATTTTAGGTTCAAACCCCGAAGGTGCAGATGTGGAAACGCAAGGTTTTGGTTGGATGAATCCTATAGGCAAAGGCAATGCAGAAGATACCGTTTCAAGTGGATTGGAAGGAGCATGGACGACAACTCCGAATAAATGGAACCATACCTACTTCCATCTATTGTTGAATCATGAATGGGAATTGAAAAAAAGTCCTGCTGGTGCATCGCAATGGGAACCTATCAGTATCAAAGAAGAAGACAAGCCATTTGATGCACACCTTCCGAATGTTCGAAGAAATCCGATGATGACAGATGCCGACATGGCAATGAAAATGGATCCTGAATACCGAAAAATAGCTGAGAAATTTTATAAAGACCCGAACTATTTTGAAGAAGTTTTTGCAAGAGCATGGTTTAAATTAACGCATCGTGATTTAGGTCCTAAAAGCCGTTACCTTGGTGCTGATGCTCCGAAAGTAGATTTAATTTGGCAAGACCCTATTCCAACTGTTGATTTCAAATTAACCGATGCCGAAGTTGAAGAGTTGAAAACCAAACTTCTTACTTGCGGTTTAACAAGAACGGAACTTATCAATACTGCATGGGACAGTGCTAGAACATTCCGCAGTTCCGATTTTCGAGGCGGTGCAAATGGTGCAAGAATTCGCTTAGCTCCACAAAAAAACTGGGAAGGCAATGAACCAACACGATTGGAGAAAGTGCTCAATAAACTTTCGGAAATCCAAAATGGTTTAAATAAAAAAGTAAGCATCGCTGATTTAATTGTTCTAGGTGGCAGTGCAGCCATTGAAAAAGCGGCTCAAGAAGCAGGTGTAGCTATTAAAGTTCCTTTTAGCGGAGGCCGAGGTGATGCAACTCAGGAAATGACAGATGTTGAATCATTCGAAGTACTTGAGCCAATTCATGATGCTTACAGAAACTGGCTAAAAAAAGACTTTGCCGTGAAACCAGAAGAATTGCTTCTTGACAGAACACAACTTATGGGTTTGACTGCTCCTGAAATGACCGCTTTGATAGGTGGAATGCGTGTTTTAGGAACAAATTATGGCGGGACAAAACACGGTGTTTTCACTGACAGAGAAGGAACTTTAAGTAACGACTTCTTTGTCAACATTACCGACATGAAATACGCATGGAAACCTGTATCTGATAATTTATACAACATCATTGACAGAAAAAGCGGGTCAACAAAATGGACAGCTACTCGAGTTGATGTAGTTTTTGGATCAAATTCTATTTTACGCTCTTATGCCGAGGTTTACGCACAAGACGACAACAAAGAAAAATTTGTAAACGACTTTGTAAATGCGTGGATAAAGGTTATGAACGCAGACCGTTATGATTTAATAAAATAAACCCAGCGGCTAAGAGCACCTGCAAGAAATTGACGGTTCAGTTTATCGTGTGACAGTTTTATTTTATTGTTAGATTTAACATTTTTAAAAAAACGTACACTTTCAAAATCCAACATCCACTTTCATTCGTATAAAAAATTATGACCAACAGCAAAAGTGCAGCCATTAAAGAAGATTGGCAAAGTGAAATGAAGCGTATTGCGACTAAACATCATATAATTGTATGTTGGGTGGCAATTATTTTGAATCCAATTTGGTTCATTTCAGACTATTTTACAATCCCAAATTATTGGCAAATTTTCCTAATCGTCCGATTAGCAGTCACAGCAATAATACTTTTGGCAGTGTTGCTAAGAAAAACAATTCATCTTAGCACAGAATTGCTACTTGTATTTCCCTTTTTGGGTATCTCCATTCAAAATGCATACATGTGGAGTGTGATGGATGTGCCGACCCTTCAGAAGCATGCTTTTGCCTATCTAGCATTAATAATAGGTGCTGGAATGCTGGTTTTATGGAAGCCCATTTGGACAATTGCAATGGTTGTTCTTTCAATCATTGCAAACGTCATTTATTTTCAATTAAATAGTCAATTATCGACTGAAGAAATACTCATTAATGGAGGCTTACTTGTATTAACTGTAGGAATTATTTCTGTAGTTCTTATCCATTCACGTTATATCTTGACAAAGAAGGAAATAATTGCACGATTAGCCTTGGCTGCTACAAATGAAGAGTTAGAATTGCAAAAGGGCCTAATTGAAAAAAAGAACAAAGAAATCACAGATAGTATAAATTACGCGCAGCGAATACAACAAGCAATATTGCCAAATTTGGATGATATTTCCACTGCTTTTCCTGCATCTTTTGTATTATACAAACCAAAAGATATTGTTAGTGGCGATTTCTATTTTTATACTAAGAATGAAGAAAACCATTTTATTGCTGCTGCTGACTGCACAGGTCATGGTGTTCCCGGTGCATTTATGAGTATGATTGGAGCTGAAAAACTGGGAGATTCGGTCGCACAAAGTACAAATCCATCCAGTATTTTAAAAAGTTTAAATGAGGGCATAAAAACTTCACTAAAACAATTTGAAGAAAACGGCGAGTCAACAAGAGATGGAATGGACTTAGCATTTTGTGCTGTCGATACCAAAAGTAAATTAATTAACTATGCAGGTGCTAATCGACCATTTTGGCTCATAAGAAAACACTCTAATGTGCTGGAAGAAATAAAAGCTACCAAGAAAGCCATTGGAGGATTTACTGAATATGCTCAAGAATTTGAAAATCACACAATTCAAATCAATGATGGTGACACTTTCTACTTATGTACCGACGGATTTGCTGATACATTCAATGGCGAGACTGACAAGAAAATGAACACTAAGCGTTTCAAAGAACTACTGTTAAGTATTCAACATTTATCAATGAAGGAGCAAGAGAAATATTTAACGAACTTCATACAGCAATGGCAAGGTGTAGCAGAGCAAGTAGATGATATTCTGGTAATTGGTATCCGACTATAATTTGTTTTTTTATCCATTTTGAAAAAGTCCTAGAATCTAGACAAGCCTCAAAAATCCAATTCCCACACACTGTGATATCCGTCTTTTGATTCAATAAATGAAATCAATCCACTGTAAAATGAATCTGACCCTATAGTTGTGGAGTCGCCAATGATGAAAAGTTTCTTTTTTGCGCGTGTTAAAGCCACGTTCATTCTTCGATAATCTGCTAAAAAACCAATGTTTTGATCCGAATTGGAACGTACTAAAGATAGGATGATTGTTTCTTCTTCTTGCCCTTGAAAACTGTCAATCGTCGAAATTCGTGCAAAATTGCCGAGCATTTCCTTCGCTTTCTGCAATTGCCCTGAATAAGGTGTAATAAACGCCGTTTTAGATAAATCGAGTTGATAATGATCGACCAATTTTGGAATGAAATTTAACTCCGCTTCGTTGACAATGGAAAAGGATTCTTCGTTCAAGGTTTCAGAATAATCTGCTCCAGCGGTGTCGTAGAAAAAGATAGCATCTTCTTTTTCAGCTGATTGAACTGCCGTTTTCAACTTGCCCTCGTAAAAATAATTGTTCGAATATTCAGCAATCAACGAAGTCATTCGGTATTGTGTATCGAGAAAATGAGTGTGGTGATTGTTCTTTAAAACACGTTCTAAGATGGAAATTGAAAGGCCTTGTTTTTCCGCTTCGAAAGAAATTACAGTGGGAGGAAGTTGAAATGGATCCCCAGCCAACACAATTTTATCGGCTTTGTCTAGGATCGTCCAAGCGATGGGTTCCAAACACTGTCCGGCTTCATCAATAATCAAAACATCGAATGAATTGGCTTCGAAATTGCAATCATAAATTCCAATCGGAGTACCTATAATAATGGAGTTTTGTTCAAATTGTACTTCCTCAAATGCGCTTTGTAATGCCTTAATTTCTGTGCGAATGTTCTTCACTTCTTGTAGCAACAATTTTCGTTGATCTCGCTCCGATTTACCAAAATTACGTTTGTACTGGTGCGACATTTTACGCAATTGCTCCGATTGAATACGTAAATTTTTAATGGTAGATTTCAATTTTGATTCTTCCATTTTCCCTTCCATGGTGAAGCCAAAAAGTGCTTCGTTTACTTTCGAATTGTTGCCAACGCGAAGAAACGGAGTTCTATTTTTTGCCAATTGAAGTCCCAAATGATCTACTGCAGTATTGCTTGGCGCTGCAACAAGAATTCGTTTTTTATCAAGATGCAACTGATAAATTAATTCAGTGATTGTTGTTGTTTTACCCGTTCCTGGGGGACCGTGAATGATTTGAATTTCATGCTGTTGAAGACAATTTTTTATCGCATTTTTCTGAGAATCATTTATTTTTTGGTTCTGAAATGGACGATTTAGTTCTACAATTGCACTTGGAGCCGAAAATGCTTGTTTTTCGTGCAAGTTCGAAAACAGCTTTTGCTTTGCACTATTTTCGTTGATACTTTTAAGCGCTTGCAGCATGATCTTATTCGTGCGCTGGTCGGCGGTAAGTTGAATTCCAACGCCGCGTTCTTCCACCCAATCGGGAAAATCAGAAGCAAACAGTCGAATTTCACCTTTTGATCCTTCCAAAAACAATAAAATGCCTTTTACGGGTTCCTCATTGCCAATAAAAAGTTGAATGCTGGCACCGTTCCGAAATGCATTCGATTCCGTAGGAAAAAGCACCACGAAAGAGATCTCAGGATAATCAGCATAGCCATACGATTTGCGCGTAATTTTAATCGGATGCAATACATACCCTTCGTGCTTTAACTGCTTAAAATTGGCTGAGTTAATCGAGGCGAATCGGTCTTCTTGCTGTTTTGATTCAAGTTGAACGAGATCAATCAACTTCGTTAAATGCGGATGAAATTCTTCCATGCGACAAAAATAATCTAAAAGTCCGCGAATATTGATTTTTTCGAGCCTGATAAATGAATAGAGCAACTGAATCAAACCACTGAAAGGAAACGCTGCAAAATTATGGTCAATGCTCCTTTCCGAGATTGTGCTTCTAATGTCAACTAATTTTCTAATTTTGAGAGGACGAAAAAATAAGTAAAATGAACGAAAAAGTTAAAGTAGCAGCTATTATTAATGCAACAAAAGAAAAAGTTTGGGATTATTACACAAACCCAAAACACATTGTAAATTGGAATTTTGCAGACCCAAGCTGGCATTGTCCAAGTGCAATAAACGAAATGGAAATAGGAGGCACTTATAAGGCAAGGATGGAAGCTAAAGACGGAAGTTTTGGTTTTGATTTTGAAGCCATTTACACAGAAATTGCTCATGGCAATTCATTCACTTATGAATTTGGTGGACGGACTGTAAATGTAACAGTTAAACAACTAGACAATCAAACTGAAATAATTGTAGAATTTGACCCTGAAAATGAAAATCCTATTGAACTGCAGAAAGGTGGTTGGCAATCTATCCTAAACAACTTTAAAAATTATACTGAAAATAATTAAAACTTTTAAAATATGGCAATCAATGAACGCTAATAAACGATAAAGAAAATGATGTACAGACTAATTGCATTTCTAATTTTAAATTTTGGCGCACTCGCACTAGGTGGATTTTTTACAGGTAAAGGAGTTCCTTCTGAATGGTATTCGGATTTACAAAAAGCGCCATGGACTCCTCCAGGCTGGGTGTTTGGCTTTGCTTGGACCACCATCATGATTTGTTTCAGTATCTACCTGGCTTATCTGTGGCCCACAGTTCAAAAAAAGAACAAATTAATTTTCCTCTTTCTTGTTCAGTGGATCTTAAATGTGACGTGGAATCCAACATTTTTTTACTTCCATAATGTGACAGCAGCACTCATCGTAATCACAGTCCTTACCCTACTTGTAGGCTACTTTATATTCTCTTATTGGTCGAAATTGAGGCTTAAATCCATCTTAATTCTCCCCTATCTTCTTTGGTTACTTATCGCTACTTCTCTCAATGGATACATTTTTATTAAAAATTAGACGGTCTGTAATTGAGTGCTAAACAAGCCAAATTTAGTCTCTCTTTAATGAAAGAAAAGAAAATTCCTCAGGCACTTCCATCTGAAAAATTTTATTTATTATTGACAATAAAATTGAACTAGCAATAAAAAAAAAGAATGACTGCTGATGTTTTAATGTGTACTTACAATGGCGAGGAATTCATAGCGCAGCAAATTCAATCAATTTTAGACCAGACACACACCGATTTCAGATTGATTATTATTGATGATCGTTCCAATGACCGAACAGTTGAGATCATTGAAGAAATGATGCTTTTAGACCACAGAATTGAGTTCTATCAAAATGAGCAAAACCTTGGGTACTTCAATAATTTCCTTCTTGGATTGAAGTATGTCAACGCTGACTACCTATTTTTTTCTGATCAAGATGATATCTGGGTCAATAATAAAATAGAAGTTCAATTGGCTGATTTGATGCAAGAAGATGAAAATGTTTTGATGAATTTTTCGAATTCCTACCTTTTGTTTGATGAAATCAATAGCACTGCAACGTTTGAAACGAAAAGAAATCCGCAACAAATAAGATCGTACTACTCTTCACCGATTGAATTATCATTGAGAAATATTGTTGCTGGGCACACCATCTTAATTCGAGCGAGTAAAATTCCTGCTATCAGCGAAAAATTGTCGAGAATTGTAGACAAAAAAGAGTTGTATTTTGACTACGTGCTAACGCTTGTGCTGTTGGATTACGGAAAAATTAAGTACCTCAATCAATCGCTTGTCTATTTTAGACAGCATGCAAACAGTACTTCTACAAAAATGAGAATGAACTATTACAAGTACATTTCTTCCAATTCGTCTGCCTTTTCTAAAATAAGTGAGTCGACTAAAATGAACACCTATTTTTCGGCATTGCACAAAGCAACTGCCAAGACCTCAAATTTTGTTGACTATTTAAGACTTTTACCTCAGAATTTAATTCATCACAAGCATATTTTTAACAATTATGATTTTTATCATGTCGATGTGCAACCTTCATTTTTCAAACGAATTAATAAGTGTTTTGCATTAACGTACAAATGCTATTTGCAAAAATGATCCATGACTTAAGAAATCAATACAAGCGATCAACAATAGCGAGAAATTTTCATTTTCTTCTCGATCCATTTTATTTCTTAAGTACTAATTGCTATCTGACAAAAAAAGCAGACCTTTGTTTCTTGATACTTTGGTAAAAAACATGAATCAAAACGTAGGTATTATTGGATCTGGAATCGGTGGATTAGCGCTCTCAATTCGCTTGGCTAAAGCTGGTTACAAGGTTACTATCTTCGAAAAAAATGAATATCCCGGAGGCAAATTAAGCGAACTGCAGATGGATGGTTTTAGATTCGATAAAGGACCATCCTTATTAACAATGCCCTCTCTAATTGATGAATTGACCGAACTTTCAGGGAGTAATCAACCATTTAAGTATCAAAAACTCGATACCATCACCAACTATTTTTATGAGGATGGCACACGTTTACAAGCATCAGCCAATCTGCAAGATTTTGCTGAAGAAGTACATCTTAAATTGAACGAGAAAAAAGAAACCGTTTTGAAACACCTCGAGCGCAACGCTTTTTATTTTAACACAACAGAAGATCTTTTTCTAAAGCAATCGCTACATCAATTGAAAAATTTCATTACCACTAAAACCTTAAAAGGAATTTTTTATGCACCTTTTTTAGGACTATTTAGTACGATGCATAAAAAAAATACAGCAACGTTTTCTAATCCCAAAACCGTTCAGTTATTTAATCGCTATGCCACTTACAATGGATCCAATCCCTATAAAGCGCCTGCCATCATTAATATGATTTCACATTTGGAGTTTAATTTAGGAGCGTATTTGCCGCTTGAGGGCATGCATCAAATTACTAAACATTTGGTTGCTTTAACAACATCCGCTGGAATAGAGATAGTGTACAATGCGAAAATAGAAGCGATTGGTGTAGATGAAAAAAAACGTATTAATTCCCTTACATGTAATGGTGTAGAACAAGCTTTTGATGTTGTTGCAAGTGACATTGATATCCATGCTTTGTATGGTAAATTGTTGCCCTCAAAATATACACCCAAAAAGCTATTAAAGCAGGAAAAATCGAGTAGTGCTTATGTTTTTTATTGGGGAATAAAAAAAGAATTTAATGAATTGGGACTTCATAATATTTTGTTTTCAGAAGATTACCAAAAAGAATTCGATTATCTATTCAGCAAGCAAGAGCCTACAGAAGATCCTACTATCTACATTAATATTACTTCAAAATATTGCAAAGCAGATGCCCCTGCGGGATGTGAAAACTGGTTTGTGATGGTGAATGTTCCGCACAACAAAAACGCCAAAATCGATTACGTAATCGAAATTCGAAAAAATGTAGTGGCAAAAATAAATAGAATCCTAAAAACTGATATTGAGCAGTATATTGTTGCCGAATCTACTCTAGACCCTGTCGACATTGAAAGACAAACCTCCTCCTTTGGTGGTTCACTTTATGGAAATTCGAGCAACAATAAATATGCAGCTTTTCTTAGACATTCAAATTACTCATCAAACATCAAAGGACTCTATTTCGTTGGTGGAAGTGTACACCCAGGTGGGGGTATTCCACTCTGCTTATATAGCGCCAAAATAGCAAGTCAACTTATCTCAGAACGCGAAGGAAAATGAAGCAAACTATCAATAACTATTTTCTCTACTTTTTAATATTAGTATATGTATCGGGATCGATAGGTTTTGTCTTGAATCCCAATTTTTTCAGTCCTTTTACGCCATTTACGCTATTATTTACGTGTTTTGTTTATCTACTTCATCAACCCACTGAAGGCAGAAATTTTATTCTACCGTTTATTTCAATAGCTCTCATTGGTTATGCTGCTGAAGTTATTGGGGTAAAAACAGGCTGGATATTTGGGTCATACGATTACGGAAATGGATTAGGCATTAAGCTGTTTGGAGTACCCTTGGTTATTTCTTTGAATTGGGCGTTATTGATCAGTGCTGGAATTATTACCGTACGAACGTTCATCGCCAACAAATATATGGTGTTATTATTGTCCGCATTGCTAGTGACGGGGATAGATCTACTCATTGAGCAAGTTGCTTTCAAACTCGATTTCTGGCAATTTCGATCAGGAATGCCTGGATGGCACAATTATGTCGGTTGGATTGTTGTAGCCTATATCTCTCCCTATTTTGTGTATGCAAGAATCATCAAAGGAAACCGCAAAATTGCTTTCATCACACTATCACTACAAATAATTTTCTTCGCTACTTTATATTTATTTATGTAATATGGAAATCTTAATTAACATCTCCATTCTATTGGCAGCCTTTGTACTTACAGAGTTCTCTGCCTGGGCTAATCACAAATATATCATGCATGGTTTTTTGTGGCATTTACATTCAGATCATCATAAAAAAGATCATGACAGTTGGTTTGAACGCAACGATTTGTTTTTCATTATCTACGCGATCCCGAGCTGGCTTTTGATTATGTTTGGAATGATGAATCAATACGCTTGGTACACATGGGTAGGATTTGGAATTGCACTGTATGGGCTTGCCTATTTCATCGTACATGACCTCATCATTCATCAACGCTTCAAGGTCTTAACTAAATGGGGAAATGCGTATGTGTTGGCACTGCGACGAGCGCATAAAATGCACCACAAGCGCGTTGGGAAGGAAGACGGGGAAAGTTTTGGCATGTTGATTATCAAGAGCAAGTACATCAAGGATGCGCTGCGACAAAGGAGGAATAACAAAAAATAAGCGATCCTACTTACAGAATTATTCATGCAATCAAACACCAAAAACCAAGATTTGGAGCGACTTCATCCGCGCAACAGAAACAGAGAACGGTATGATTTGAATGCAATGATTCAAACAAATCCATCGTTAAAAGCATTTGTTAAAACAAATAAGTTTGGTGACGATTCCATCGATTTTTCAAGTCCAACTGCGGTAAAAGTGCTCAATCAGGCACTGTTGAATCACTATTACGGAATAGCGCATTGGGATTTTTCGAATGAAAATTTATGTCCCCCAATCCCTGGTAGAGCTGATTACATTCATCATGTAGCAGATTTGTTAAGTGAATCCAATGGCAATAAAATTCCAAAAGGTCAACAAATAAAGTGCTTAGATATTGGTGTTGGTGCGACATGTATTTATCCAATTATTGGCGTAACGGAGTATGATTGGTATTTTGTTGGTTCAGATATTGATCCCAATTCCATTGCTTCAGCTGAGAAAATAGTTGCACTAAATCCTTCATTAAAAAACAAAATAGAGCTGCGCTTGCAAAAAAATAAGAATGTCATTTTTTCTGAAATTATTGGCAAAAATGAACATTTTGATCTCACTATTTGCAATCCACCTTTTCATGCTTCCTTGGAAGATGCTCAAAAAGGAACTCGGAGAAAAATAAAAAATTTAACAGGGCAAACGATTGAAAAACCGGATCTCAATTTTGCGGGCAATAGCAATGAATTAATCTGTGAAGGTGGCGAAATTCAATTTCTTCAAGACATGATTTCAGAAAGTAAGCACTTTGCGGAAAACTGCCGCTGGTTTACTTCTCTCGTATCTAAAGAATCTAATCTGAAAGCAATTTACAATGCTTTAAAAAAAGTAAATGCCATAGAAGTAAAAACGATTCCAATGGGCACTGGAAATAAGATAAGTAGAATTGTTGCATGGACGTTCAAATATTAGCACACTCCACTGCTAGGTGATCAGAAAAATTTATAAGCAAAAAACTTTTTTTTGTAACAAGATGATTAACCGAATAACTACTTTTCACACTGAAATAGTGAACTATATTTTAATGTCTAAGAAGCACTATTTATCACTAACTTTAGTAAAATAAAATCCAAACAATGAAAAAATCAATCTTCATCCTTTCAGTACTCTTTTTAACATCATGTGGAAGCACGGATGCTAATGAAGAAGGAACACAAGAAAAAGTAAAAACAGAAACATCTGAAAAATTAAAAGAGGCACAAGATGTCAACACTGAATTAGAAGAAATTGACGGCGAATTAGACTCATTACTCAACTCATTAAAATAAGCTATGTATAAATCAACATTATTAGTAGCACTTGCATTTGGATCATTTGCATTTGTTACATCCGAAAACTCTCATCCTTTAGCGATTAATGGAATTGATTTCGAAAAAAATACCATTAATATTGCAGCACCTGACCAAGGAGGAAAAGGCGGCGGCGGCAACAAAGGTGGTGGCGGTAACGACCAGAAAGGTGGTGGCGGCAATGACCAAAAAGGCGGTGGTGGAAAACATGATTCTCAAAGTCATCAGACAGGACCAGCAAAACACAATGATTTTGGGTCAAAAGGTAACGACCATGGAAAGGGTAATCACTACCCACAAGGCGGCAAAGCTAAAAATAATGATTTTAAGAATCATAATAATTCAAGCAATTTCGATAAAGGAAATCATTCAAAAGGCAAAAATTACAATCCAAGCAAAAATCATTTTGATAAAGGTCATCCCAATTTCGTCTATGTTTATGAGAATCAGCATGGCTTCATTTCTTATAAAAATTATGGTCAGTGGCGCTCAGAACAAGCGAGAAACAAGCATAAAAAATACAGACCGATGTATGAATACGAAGCAATTGAAGGCTTCAATCTTATCGTAAGTCGCAATCTGTTTCTTCACACTGAAACAGAATACAAAATCAATTTATTTCGTATGCGCCTTTCAGAAAAAAGAAACGCTGGTACCATTACAGTTGTTGAGTATGACAATTCTATCCAAAGAATTGCCGTGCTAGAACAACGTCGCGCGTCTTTACAAGTAAATATTACTTTATAAGTCCCAACTATTTAGCGTCTGCATTTAATTGTAGGCGCTATTTTTTTTTAATTACACTGCTACAAGTGAAAATCTTGAATACCTCTATAAACTAGATCGAATTGCCCATTAAACTTTTTGTCACTTCCACAGTCCAACCAGAAAAAGTAAAAAAGATGAGAAGAACTTTACTATCTACAATGATCATGATTTGCTCTTTTATGCACTTATATGCTCAAACTTATAATTTAGCAGTTATTGATGGATATGGATCAGGCAGTTATCAGGCAGGAGACACCATTCATATTTGGAGCGAGGCGTATGATAACAGTAAGACTTTTTCGAAATGGACTGGTGATACTCAATATTTGCTGAACCCCAATGAATGGCATTCTTCACTAATAATGCCAAATCAAAACATTACAGTAGCATCATTAATAAGCAACATACCTTCTTACACAATCAATTATGAGCAAATAATGGGTGCTAGCAATCCTAAAAATGTTTATTCCTGCTTTCCATCAAACATAAAAGGTGTCATCTATCTCCTTCACGGAACAGGTGGCAGTGCATCCAATTGGAATAATACTGTAGAGTATCGAAGTTTTGTAAATGCTGCCATTGCAGATAGCTTTGGAATCATTGCAACAGAAGCCGAAGAAATTACATTGAACAGCGATTTGAACAGTGATGGTAAATTAAGATGGTTAAGTTTTCCAATTGATACAATAAATGGAATCGACTACCTAAACATTAAAGCCATTACTGATACGTTCATTAATCGTGGGGAATTTAATACACTAACTCCAAAATTTTCAGTCGGAATGAGCAATGGAGGTTCCTTTTCCGCTGCTCTTTCGTATGCCTATGATTATCAAGCGGGAATTTCGTACTGTGCCTCGTCAAATCAAGCAATTTTTTCTGTCAGAAATAATTCGTTCGGCTTTCGAATGGCAAAACACGATGACCATCCGGAGGTTGGTGCGGAAGGTAATTATCAGGCGTGGCAAAACGATTCAATTCTTGCAGACAGAGGTATTTGTCATGACTATAAAATTCATGATAGGCAACCACTCTATCCAGAGAGATTTGCAAGAATCCCAGGAATTTCAATTGTATCGTCACAAGCAATATTTAACGATTTATGGTCCAATGGGCAACTAGACTTGTCTAATTTCGCATTGCATTCTGACACCATTAAGTACCATGTTTTGGCTAACCCATCACTCTACCCCTCTATCATTGCACTTTCTCCAACGTTACAAATTGAAGTCTTAAATCAAATAGCAGCCTCAAATGCAGAGCACAAATTCTATAGTGATTACAATTTTGAAACACTAGATTTTATAGACAATCTTTGTTCGCCATCGCTTAACATACATGACATTGATCCTGAAAATAGCAAATTAATTGTATATCCAAATCCCGCTAGTGAGGAACTTAACATAGTGATGGAGGAAGACATCTATTCTATTGAAATAATAAATAATACTGGACAAAGTGTTTTAAAGTTAAATGATCTCTATGACCTGAAAACTTTAGATGTCAGCTCCTTAAAAGTTGGAATGTATTTCGTTCGTGCTACCAACAACACAAGAGTTCTCACTTCAAAATTTGTTAAGGAATAATTGATAAACAAAAATTCACATTTTAGTACCGCAACAAATTATAAAGGCAAAGTTGCGAATCCAGCATACAGATTTTAACTTGGTTCATCTTGGGCGGTTAATTCCTTTCACTATGCCGAAATTGATTTATTTTCCACATCAAAATAGTGTAATATTCGATGTAATAAATCTATTGATGTTAATTCCGTATCTTTAACCTTAAATCGTTGTGGAACTTGGAATTCAAACACCTATCGTTTCACACAAGATAAAAAGAAATAAAATGACAGAAGATAAGCTTGCTGTATTGATTGATGCGGACAACGTGCCCTACGCAAACGTAAAAGAAATGCTGGAAGAAATTGCGAAAAATGGAACTCCAACCATTAAACGAATCTATGCCGACTGGACAAAACCAACCGTTTCAGGCTGGAAAAACGTACTGTTGGAAAATGCAATTACACCAATTCAACAATACAGCTATACAAAAGGAAAAAACTCGAGCGACAGTGCCTTGATCATTGATGCAATGGATATTTTGTACTCAGGAAAAGTAAATGGTTTTTGCATTGTATCTAGCGATAGTGATTTCACTCGATTGGCAACGCGATTACGAGAAGCTGGAATGACTGTCATTGGATTTGGAGAAAAAAAAACACCGCAGCCGTTCATTTCCGCTTGCGACAAATTCATTTACTTGGAAATTCTTCGAACTAAGCCAGTAGAACAAAAAAATATCACGAAAGCAAGTACTAAGCCTAAAAAAGCAGAACCCATTAGCAAAGTTGATGCTGAAACTATTCGAATTATAACAGAAAGTGTGGTGGATTTAGCAGACGAAACAGGATGGACATTTTTAGGAAGTTTGGGAAACTATATTCTGAAAAAGAAACCAGACTTCGACCCTAGAAATTATGGCTTCCTTAAACTTTATCCATTGATCAAATATGTTGGTAAATTTGAGTTAGATGAACGTGATTCGGGTGTTAACAACATCAAACACATCTACTTAAAACAAAAATAAATACCGATCTCTATTTTGACGTAGTGAAGAAATTTTTCATTAAAAAAAATTGAAATGTATCCGTATCACAACAAAATAAAACAACGAATCAACAACAAGGAACTAGTGCGCTACGAATATTTAGAAAAGTACAAAACGATTCACCCATGCCTTCTGTTGCATTTTTCAACGGAGCCAAGCCCACGTCCCATTCGCGAACATCGTTTTGCAGAATATGAAGAACTATTAAAAGGAAAATAACTATTTAGCATGAAGACAATTCTACACTTTCTACTTGCCTGCACTCCTCTTTTTGCAGTTGGTCAAGGCTACACTTCTTACTTTACAGGAAATAGCTCAGATCTTATCACCATTCCAAACGGTGGAATTTGTTTAATGGGAGGTGCTTCCGAAGATGACAACGCGATGAAATGGTTTCTCGAAAAAGCAAATGGAGGTGATGTACTCGTGTTGCGTGCTTCGGGGTCTGATGGCTACAATGATTACCTCTATTCTGATCTTGGGATAACTGTCAATTCAGTGGAAACTATCGTTTGCAACAATGCAACGGCAAGTGATAATCCATACGTTTTACAGAAAATAGAGCAAGCAGAAGCAATTTGGTTTGCTGGTGGAGATCAATGGGACTACATCAGCTATTGGAGAAACACCCCTGTTGATAGTGCCGTCAATGCTGCCATTTCTGAAAGAAATATCGTTATCGGCGGTACCAGTGCTGGAATGGCAATTCAAGGAAAATTCTATTTTTCTGCGCAAATTGGCACGGTGAGTTCAGCCACTGCTTTGTCGAACCCATACAATAGTTTTGTTACTGTAGATTCAACTTCCTTTATCAAAAATGATCTCTTAGGTGACGTGATTACTGACACACATTTCGACAGTCCAGACAGAAAAGGAAGATTGGTCACTTTCTTGGCACGCATCTATACAGATTATGGGATTTTTGGGAAAGCAATTGCCTGTGATGAATACACCGCAGTTTGTATCGAAACCGATGGGACTGCGAAGGTGTTTGGAGATCATCCATCGAGTGATGACAACGCTTATTTCATTCAATCTAATTGTGAACTCACGAATCAAGCTCCTGAAAACTGTTCACAAAGCAATCCACTTACTTGGAATTTAAATGAAGAGGCACTAAAAGTGTATCAAATTAAAGGAAATAGTACCGGTTCAAATAGCTTCAATTTAAACACTTGGCAATCGGGATCAGGTGGAACTTGGAATGATTGGAGCGTATTAAATGGTGTTTTGACGGAACAAAGTGGAGCGCCAATCAATTGCTCAGTGTCTGTGGAGGAGTCCAGTTCAATTGATAATGTTCAACTAGTTCCAAATCCCGTCGAAGATTATTTTACGCTTACTGTTTCTGAAGAACTTGCCTCCGATTATGAAATAACAATCATTAATCAACTAGGACAATCAATTCAAGTGGAGATGCTTTTCAAAAAATCTTCCATTACCTTTTCGTGTGATCATTTACCAGCTGGCATCTACACATTGTTGCTAAAAAACAGCGACGGTACTTCCACAGCAAAAAGAATAATCAAAAAGTAATTGATCACTTTCCTAAAATGACAAAAGAAGTTGCAACTTCAGCAAAAATTAACTACGTAGACAATTTCCAAGCGCTTGTTGAAACTAAATTTCACGGCGAGTTCAATGCCTTGTGTTGGCAACGCAATTTACTGGGCGATTTTTCAGAAATTGTAGCTAAAGTAGCTTTCGAAGGAAATATGACTGAACTAAGTAGCGATCAACTTTGTGCATTGGAACTGAGTGCGCAAGGCAATCTGGCCCGCGAAGTTCTTTTGAATGACCTAACCCTATTGAAAAACTATGGCGCTGCCCCAGTACTAAATCTCATTAAATATTATGAGCGCGACGATGAATTAGATTTTTTCTCAACGGATGTTTATTCTTTTCATGTCGATCGCTCTCCGATTCCAACTTCAACATTTCTATGCACGTATTTCGGCGCTGCAAGTGAACTATTGCCAAATGATCAAGTCGACCAAAAAATCCTAATTCCCGAAATTCGAACGAAGCTCAAAAAACTTTTTCAGGGAGATGAAGAAGATTTTGATATTTTTTTGGCGGATAACTTCTTCGATTTGCACTATCAAGCAAAACCAGGTGTCCAACCTGTCAATTTAGGAGTAGGAAATTTATGGAAGTTGGCAGTAGATCACCCGCATCAAGCATCACTCCCTTGTGTGCATCGCGCACCTATGGAAAAAGATGGAAAAACACGTTTAATGTTAATTTGCTAATCCCCAGTTTAATTATAAACAGGCATGTTGAGAGAAATCTTGCCAAATGTTACGCTTCTAACAGAGAAATCAATTATCTTCGACAAAAGTGATTGCATGTTTACAATTGAACAAATTAAAGAAGCGCATAGCAAAGTAAAATCTGGCGCCGGTTTCCCACTATATATTCAAGCAATTAAAAGCTTGGGAGTATTGGCTTTTGAAACTTGGGTGTTTGACAGTCACACAGAGTACTTTGGTCAAAACAACTTTACAATAAAATCGGTAGCACTCTATGATCAATTAGAAATTGCTGCCAAAAGTGACGGTGAAAAATTTTGTACTTTTCTAAAAATTCATCAGGAAGGAGAAACAGATTATCTTACATTTTGTAAGCACTGTGCAGAAACTGGCATCGAAAAATGGTTTGTATCCCTTCAAGAAATGACCTGTACCTATTTCGACAGGGACGGAAATGCAGTACTTGTGGAGCAAATCCCTAGCCCTTCAAATTGAACGATGAATTAAAATCTACACTTCGTGAAAAAACACAAATAAATTTCACAATTCCTTAGCGTAAAGAATTAATTTTAGCGTTGATAAAATTTTTAGTTTCTACATGGCACTTCCCTATTTTTCTGATCAACGAATTGAAAATATTGATTTTTCACTATCCGATTTCGATTTGGGTGAATACGATAACTGTCATTTTATCAATTGCAATTTTTCCAATCTAAATTTATCCAATTATCGATTCAATAACTGTGAGTTTGAAGGCTGTAATTTGAGTTTAGCGAAATTGAACCAAACCATGTTTAGCGATACTAAATTTATTGCGTGTAAAATGTTGGGACTTCGTTTCGAAGATTGCAATAGCTTTGGACTTTCATTTTCCTTTGATGGTTGTTTACTGAAACACTCTTCCTTTTTTCAAATGAAAATCAAGGGTACAATATTTAAAAATTCGCAACTTATTGAAGTAGATTTTACCGAAACAGAATTAATAGCTGCTGTTTTTGATCAGTGCGATTTTACTGGTGCCACATTTGAACGCACCAATCTTTTCAAAGCAAATCTTCTTACATCAGTGGGTTTCAGTATTGATCCAGAACGAAATCAAATAAAAAAAGCGACCTTTTCAAACGACTCATTGCGTGGCTTACTTCATAAATACGATCTAGTCATTAAATAATTTCGGTTAATACTTTAGAATTACTGTTTACATGAACTGAGTGGTGTTAAAATTTGAACGCCTTTTGGGAAATTTCTCACTTATTTTATTTGGAAAGTGGCGGTCATTGTTGATACATTTGTTACAACTATGAATGATAAGACTGCTACTGCTAACCTCGTTGGGGATAAGTATATTGAGCTCACTTTTTTGCGCGAAAACATTACTTTAAATGCTAACGAAGTGAAATTTGGGTGGAAACTTGCACAAGAAATTTCACCTCAGAAATCGATGAACGTATTACTCAAAACAGGTGATTCAACACTTTTAGACAAAAAAGCGCGTGAATACGTACTAGCTGAATTCAAAGAATGGCCAAGAGTTGCAATCGTTGTGGACAACACCGGTCAACGATTGATGGGGCAAGTAATTATAAACCTCACAGGAAATAGCGCAAAACTGAAATTATTTAATAACATAAACAAAGCCCAAGAATGGATCGTTTCTTAGGCTAATCATTTTCTATTAGTTATTTTTCCAAGGCTAAATCCAAGACCTCTCTCATAGTCTTCACATAATGAAATGTCAAACCTGTTAGGTAATCTTGTTTAATTTCTTCGATATCATGGCGATTGCGCTCACACAAAATAATTTCTTTAATATTCGCACGCTTCGCAGCAAGAATTTTCTCTTTGATACCTCCCACTGGCAATACTTCACCACGCAAGGTAATTTCACCCGTCATCGCCAAGTTCTTTTTTACTTTTCTTTGCGTAAAGATCGAAGCTAAAGAAGTTAACATCGTAATTCCTGCACTTGGTCCATCTTTTGGAGTTGCGCCTTCAGGCACGTGAACATGCACATTCGACTCATCAAATTTCTCTTGTGTCAACCCAATCCAGTCGCTATGTGCTTTCAAAAATTCCAAGGCAATCATCGCGGATTCTTTCATCACATCACCCAGATTTCCTGTCAACGTTAATTTTCCTTTTCCATGCGTAATGGATGATTCAATGAACAAAATATCGCCTCCAACACTTGTCCAAGCTAATCCTGTAACAACGCCAGGAACTTTATTGTCCTCGTATTTTGTTTTTCCTCTTCCGGAACCCAAAATTGTTTTTAGTTCATCGATGGCGATTTTCACTGAGTATTCTTGATCCATAGCAATTTGGCGAGCACGATTTCGCACCAACTTCGCTACCATTTTATCCAAGCCACGCACTCCTGACTCATTCGTGTAATCCTCTACCAATTTCTCCAATACCTTTTTGTCGATACTGATATGTTTGTTCGTGATGCCGTGTTCCTTTAATTGCTTTGGCAACAAGTGTCGTTTTGCAATTTCAATTTTCTCTTCTATCGTGTATCCATTCACCTCAATGATCTCCATGCGATCGCGCAAAGGACCTTGAATTTCTCCTAAGGAGTTCGCAGTGGCAATAAACATTACCTTTGATAAATCGAATTCCGTTTCCACATAATTGTCATAAAAAGAATGATTTTGCTCAGGATCTAACACTTCCAACAATGCTGAAGAAGGATCACCATGGTTGCTTCTACCTAGTTTATCTACTTCGTCTAATACAAAAACTGGATTTGCACTTTCTGCCTTTTTAAGATTTTGCATCACACGGCCTGGCATTGCACCAATGTATGTTTTGCGGTGACCTCTAATTTCTGCTTCGTCGTGCAATCCACCGAGCGACATTCGTACATATTTTCTTCCCAAGGCCTCAGCAATAGATTTTCCAAGTGAAGTTTTTCCGACGCCTGGAGGACCATAAAAACATAAAATCGGAGACTTCATATTTCCTTTCAACTTCAAAACAGCTAAGTATTCGAGAATACGTTCTTTTACCTTCTCCAATCCAAAATGGTCTCTATCCAAAATTTTGGCAGCTTTTGCTAAATTCAAATCATCCTTAGTATATTCATTCCAAGGTAATTCCAACAACATATCAAGGTAGTTCAATTGCACCGTGTATTCAGCTCCTTGCGGATTCATGCGTTGCAAACGATCCAACTCTTTCGTAAACAATTTTTCAGTTGCAGCATTCCATTTTTTAGATTTCGCACGTTGCTCCATATTGCTGATATCTTGCTCATGTGGATTGCTCCCCAACTCATCTTGAATGGTTCTCAATTGCTGATTCAAAAAGTATTCGCGTTGTTGACGATCTATATCTCGTTTCACACGAGACTGAATTTCATTCGACATTTGCAACATTTGAATTTCAAGATTCAAATGCTCCAATACTTTAATCATCCTGTTTTTCAACTCTAGTTCCTCCAACATTTCCTGCTTTTTAGCAACATCAGCGTTCATGTTTGAACTAATGAAATTGACCAAAAATGTTGGGCTATCTATATTTTTAATCGCGAAAGAAGCTTCAGATGGTATGTTTGGATGCTCCTTAATAATTTGAAAAGAAAGTTCCTTGATCGATTTGATCATGATTTGCAACTCTTTGTTCTTCTTTTCGAATGGCTTTTCCTCTAAAATATGCACGGTAGCTTTCAAATAAGGATCAGCTTGCACCATTTCTTTGATTTCAAACTTGCGTTTTCCTTGGATGATCACTGTTGTGCTTCCATCTGGCATTTTCAATAAACGAATGATTTCTGCAACTGTCCCAATTTTATACAAATCCTCCAATTCAGGTGCTTCTTCGTCTTGATTTCGTTGCGAAACCACCCCAATTATCTTGTTCCCTTTGTTGGCTTCTTGAATTAATTTAATGGATTTATCACGTCCAACTGTAATTGGAATAACTACTCCGGGAAAAAGCACATTGTTGCGAAGTGGTAAAATCGACAAGATTTCAGGATATGATTGCTCGTTCATTTTCTCTTCTTCTTCCGCTGTAATTAGGGGAATAAATTCTGTTTCTTGCTCAATGTCTGAAGTAATTTGCATCAAACCTGTATTAAAAAGTTCGTCCATAGCTATTTGAAAAACCGTGCGGTCAATTTGTCAGTATAAAAAATAATATTGTACCAAATATGTTCTGTAAGTCAAAACTTAACTGGGATTGCTAAGTGGTCAAACCGTATGCCAAGCAAAAAAATCGGAAATTTTGTCGGAGTCAAGTCCACGAAACGAAGTTCGGCGGAGCCAATTACACCAATTGGACGAATGAACACTAATTACCATTCCTAAATCTCTCCAATTTAAAGTACAGTTAATGATACTTCGTGAAATTTTGTCGGAGTCCAGTCCACTAATTACACAAATTGAACGAATGAGCACTAAGTACCATTCCTAAATCTCTCCAATTTAAAGTACACTTAATGATACTTCGTGAAAATTATTAAAATTGGTGGAATTGGCTCCGCCGAACTTCGTTTCGTGGATAAATTAAGCAAATAGAAACTCACTTTCATTTTCTTCCACGTATTTTAGCAAGTCAAGAATTTCATTCAATTCAAAAGATGTCACCAACTTCGTCCGGTAATCTTTAAAATGGGCTACCCCTTTAAAATAATTTGTGTAGTGCCGTTTCATTTCAGCTATACCGAGTCGCTCGCCTTTCCAATTCACTGACATCATTAAATGCTCACGAGCAGCTTCTACTCGTTCTCTCACACCCGGCTTTGCCAAATGCTCGCCGGTTTTGATAAAATGTTTTACTTCATTAAAAAACCACGGATAGCCGATCGTTGCTCTACCAATCATTATTCCATCCACACCATAGCGATTTTTATATTCCACTACTTTTTCAGGAGAATCAATATCCCCATTTCCAAAAACAGGAATTTTCATACGAGGATTGTTTTTAACTTCTCCTATCAATGTCCAATCGGCATCCCCTTTGTACAATTGAACACGCGTGCGACCGTGTATAGCAATAGCTTCCACTCCTACATCTTGCAATTTTTCGGCGGTTGTAACTACAAATTTTGATTTCTCATCCCAGCCTAGTCGCGTTTTAACCGTTACTGGCAAATTCGTTGTTTTCACAATTTCCTCTGTCATTTTTATCAACTTAGGAATATCTTGCAACATACCAGCGCCAGCACCTTTACAGGTAACCTTTTTAACAGGGCAACCAAAATTAATATCAACAATATCTGGATTGGTCTTTTCAATGATCCGAGTTGCTTCCTTCATACTTTCGATGTCGTAACCGAAAATTTGAATTCCAACGGGGCGTTCATATTCATAAATATCCATTTTCTGAACACTTTTGGCAGCGTCACGAATTAATCCTTCAGAAGAAATAAATTCAGTGTACATCAAATCAGCTCCATGTTTTTTACAGAGCGCACGAAAAGGCGGATCGCTCACATCTTCCATTGGCGCCAATAAAAGAGGAAATTCTCCCAATTCAATATCACGGATTTTTACCACGATGCAAAGTTAGACAAATTAGATAAAAGACCCGCCTCACCAATTGACAAAAGATTTTTACAGTGAATTTCCCTAAAAAAAAGATCTTCAAATACTACTAAACAAAGTATAAAAACACCTTTCTTACTAAACAGTTTAGTACTAAACCGCTTTAGCTAAACTGTTGAAAACAAAGGACAATATCTTAACCTTTGGATAACATAAAAGCCGAAAAAAAGTGGGAAATTTGAACTGAAAATGAATATTTAAAATTATGCTAAGTAAACTTTTAATAGGACTTTTTTGCGCTATAATTTCGCCTATATTTATTGGAAATGTATGGGGACAAGTAACAATTATGTCATGGGATTTTGATCCAGCAAATGCTGTCGAAACAAATCTACCTGGTGGAGCAGCAGCTATTACCTCAAATGGCATAACGACTGCAACTGCTGGATGTACTGGCTTTGGATACGGGGGAAGTGCTTGGGTAAGCGGTGACTATATTCAAATTATTGCACCAACGACAGGTTATAATATTGCAGCGCTGACATTGAACCTTCGAAGTTCCGGAACAGGACCTGCTAAACTTGATGTTCAATATAGTTCTACAGGTGCCGGTGGACCTTTTACCACGTTAACAAATGTTACCTCTGGAAATGGCGTTTGTAATTCTCAGAGTGTTGACTTTTCGGCAATCAATGCACTTGATAACAATGCCAATGTTGTGATTCGATTAGTTGGAGGAAATTATGGTGAGGCTGACGGAAGTCCCAATACAGGGAATCCATCAGGAACAGGTACTTTGAGAATTGATGACGTGGTTATTACAGGAACTGTATTTGCATCAACGTCCATTAGCACTGGAATAGTTACACCAAATTTAGGTGCTACTTTTGACGTTACTTGTGTTACTAGTGAGACAGGGACTGTTGCATACAGTTCTTCAGGTACTTTTACTGGTACGTTCACAGCACAGCTTTCTGATGCCAGCGGCAGTTTTGCCTCACCCGCTGCCATAGGGACAGGGCCAAGCCCAATTAACGTCACGATACCTGCAAATACACCAACAGGAATCGGCTACAAAATTCGTGTGGTTAATGATAATCCAAATACAACAGGATCAGAAAGTAGCGTATTCACAGTGAATAATGCTTGTGTTATTTATACAGTAATCTTTAATGGAAACGGTAATGATGGTGGTTCTATGAGTAACCAAAGTGCTTCTGCCGCAACCAACCTTACCGTAAATGCTTTTACAAAAACATGTGCTACTTTTAGTGGTTGGAATACGGCAGCTAACGGAAGTGGAACATCCTATGCCGATATGGCAAGTTATCCATTTACAGCTAACGAAACGTTGTATGCACAATGGAATAACCTTCCAACATTTAGTGTAACTTTTGATGCAAATGGTGGCACTGGCACTACAAGTGGTGGTGATAATTTACAAAGCAATTGCAATGCTACAGCTTTAGATGTAAATGGATTTACTCGTTCAGGCTATTCATTCACAGGATGGAATTCGGCAGCAAATGGAAGTGGAACTTCTTATGCTAATAATGCAACCTATCCTTTTAGTTCAAATATTACACTGTATGCGCAATGGATAGTAATGTCAGGTCCATGTTACACGCAAAACTTTGAAGTTGGTGGCGGAAGTCAGCCAATTAACGCTGTGTCCATTTGTTGGACGACATCTGTTTCTGCGGCATTTTCAACTACAGCATCTGATCACACTGCTGGTGGTAGTGGCAATCATCGAGGAGTTTCTATGAATAATGTTGGACAATGGGCCCAAACGCCTGATTTAGGAGGTACCGTTGGAGGAAGCGTTCATTATTGGACAAGAAAGCAGAATAGTGGTGGCTCTACCTCAATGAAACTTGAGTTTTATGATGCAACAAACACATTAATCGGAGATGTTACACATACAGGAGTCACATTTACGTGGGCAGAATTTACAGATCCATTACCGAATGGGACTTACTTTGTTCGATTTTTATGTTCAGATCCTATTGATGGAATCCATTATGATGATATTGAAATCTTTGGTTGTACTGGTACTGGTTTCCACACAGTTATTTTTGATGCTAATGGAGGTTCAGGCTCCATGCCAAATCAAATTTCTTGTGTAGCTGCTAACTTAAACACCAATACCTTCACGCAATCGGGCTGTACATTTATGAGTTGGAATACTGCCTCAAATGGTTCAGGAACAAGTTTCGCAAATATGGCATCTTATAGTTTTGCTGCAGACATTACTCTGTATGCAATATGGGATTGCACCACGTACTGTATTAATGAAAATTTTGATGCAAGCACTTCAGTGCCTGCAGGATGGGCTGGGAATTCTGCTCACGATGCAGTTGCAACACACTATTCGAGCGCCAGTAATTGTAGAGGTTTAGGAGCTGCAGCAAATTTAATTACTCCTGCAGTAGATTACCCAAACACAATTGGATTTTATCTGGATGCAAGTGGAAGTGGTGGACAAGTAGTTTCTCTTTCCTATAGTACAGATGGTGGCTCAACTTGGTCAGCTGCCCTTACTACATTTACTGCAAGTACAGCGGGAAGTGTGATTTCCTATCCTCTTAGCGCTCCTCTGACAACTACGTTGAATGTGAAATTCAGGCTCACGTCTGCTTCAAGTACTGCTTATATTGATGATCTTACCATTACTTGTGGTACCCCACCACCATGTGTAGATACTTATTTCAGAAGTTTTGGCTCAGGTAACTGGACAGATGTCGCCAAATGGGAAATGTCGCCAAACGGCTCTACTGGTTGGGTTGCTGCCTGCACCTATCCAACAGCAACAAATTCTGACGGGATCGTTATTCAAAACGGACATACCATTACGTTAGATCTTGCTTTAACAGAGGACAATCTTACTATTGATAATGGAGGAACGCTGATTTTGCCAACAACAATAAAAATGACATTGAATGATGGAATAGGAACCGATTTAACAGTCAATGGAACTTTAGTCGACAATAACAACACTGCAAACAGTATTTTGTGGAATGGTGCTTCTACCTGGTCATTAGGAGCAGCAGCAACTATTATTAAGACATCAACATCGAGTGTCATTAATTATCGTGACAATTACCTCGGTGGAATTTCAACAATTCCTGCGACGGCAAGCTGGATTTATCGATACACTAACAATGGAAATGTAATTGTGAATGCTGTCGACATGTATTATCCAAACCTGTACATTGAGTCAACGAGTGGCAACCATACCTGGACAGGTTCTAATGAAGTTTTTGTAGGTTCGACTGGTACGGCAACAATTAAAGGAAACTTTTATGTGGGTAGCACTGGAACTGGACTTGTTTCTGTTTACAATAATAATTTTAATGCTTCACCAATCACCGTTCTTGGAAATGTGTTTGTTGGGGCAGGAAGTTTGCTTAGCAATCAAGATCAAAGTGCGTTGAATGGTTCGAACGGAACTGGTTTCGACATCAAAGGAAATGTTGTGCTTACAACACCAGGAATCTACGATGTTTCCTTTGGAACTGGAACAACAACCTTCTCCGGATCTTCCTTACAAACAATAAGTGGTGGCGGTACTTTTAAAACATATAGGTTTACCTTAAATAATACGTCAGGAGCATCTTTGAGCGCAACGGACATGGAAGTCACTAATAATTTGACCTTCCAATCTGCCAATGGAGCAAACCAAAGTATTATTTACACGACTGGAACTTCCAAGGTGAATATCACCAATTCAGCAACAACAGCGATCGTAAATGGCGTTGCCCAAAGCAGCCAAGGCCGCTACATTCAGGGAAGATTGCAATGGTCATTAGCTACAGGGAACACTTACACCTACCCTATTGGCTATGCTGGATATGGAGCACAAGGATTTACCTTTTCACCGACAGGAAACGGAAATGTTCTTGCTTATTTACAGACAAGAACTCAAAACTTATTATACAACTATGCATACTGCGATGTGGCTACAACCACTAACGGGGGAGGGGCAAATATTGGCACTTCTGGCATCAACTTAACAGTAGGAGATGGAATATTGGACCAAATTTCCTTAGACCAGCATTCACCTCTTGAATGGGAAATAACGCAGCCGTCAGGGTCTATTTCTTCCTACAATATTACTGTACTAGCTACTGGCGCACAAGCACTTACACTTCCTCCAGCTACTTCATTTGTTGGTCCGTTGAGGTATCTATCGAAAAATGGTCAACCAGGAAACCCAGCAGTAGCAACTACGATTGCGCCTGATTTTACACAGATCGGTTTTAATATCTGTCCAAATAACATGACCCTAAATGGCATGACGAGTTTTTCATTGTTCACAATAGATGCCCCCTCGGCAAATTCTGAAGTGATTTTACCCATCGAATTAATTTCTTTCGAAGGGAAATTAGTTGGACGAAATCAAGCGGAGTTGATCTGGATAACTGCTTCTGAAGTGAACAATGATTATTTCACCTTAGCACACAGTAGAAATGGAATAGATTGGCAATCAATTGCAATTATTGATGGGGCAGGAAATTCTAATAGCCACATTAACTATGCCTTTCATCACGAGAATTTAGATAAGGGAATTCACTATTATCATTTAGCCTCAACAGATGTTGATGGAACAGTTTATGATCGTGGAATTGTTGCCGTTGAGGTAGAAATGACAGAAAACTCATACTACAACGCCATCACCCAATCAATTGAATTGTATGATGATAAGGCAGTTAATATGTACACCTCCGATGGAAAACTAGTACTAACATCTACTGGAAGAACTTCAATTCCATTCAATTATTCAACTGGCGTCTATTTAATTCAACACCTTGAAAGTGGAATCACAGAACGAATCTATATTCCGAAAAATTAATAACTAAACCAAAAAAAAAAATCCTCTGAACGTTTTCAGAGGATTTTTTTTGTAATAAATTGTAATTTCTTTCAAAAAAAGAATCCAACTATTTTTTAACGTATTCGGTTAGAATATAAATGTTTTGTCCATTCACTTTTGCTTCTATCATAGTGGGATCATCGGAAACTAAACGAATACGAACAGCAGTACCTCTTTTTGCTGTAAAACCTGCTCCTTTCACATCCAAATCTTTGATTAAAACCACATTATCTCCAGTAGCAAGCTCAACGCCATTGCTATCCAAATGTTTTGCTTTTTCTTCTTGCTCACGATCTTCACCAGTAGCTCTCGCCCACTTCAAATTCTCATCGTCTAGATACATCATATCTACTAAATCAGCTGCCGACGAATCTCCACTCATCTTCAAACGATTCAACATTCTCCATGACAAAATTTGCACAGGAAGTACTTCGCTCCACATACTGTCATTCAAAACTCGCCAGTGACCTGCATCTAATTCCGACTTCTTGTTGATCTGAGATTCGCAAGTAGCACAGATAAGCACATTTTCTTCCAATTTAGTGCTGTTTCCTGGCTCAACAGTAAAAGTGACAAGATTTTCTTTTGCACCACACAATTCACATTGATTACCAGCACGTTCTTTTAATTGGTCGATCATTTTTTTAATTTTTTACATATGTATCTAAAGTCAAATGAAGTTTCATCCCTCTGATTTCCTCTCCTTTTGCCACAATATTTCCATCTCCATCCACTAAAAAAGCTGTGGGAATAAAGCGAACGTTGTACTCTTTTGAAGCAAGCCCTTCACTATCAATCACATGATTTTTCCATGTCAATTTATCTGTTTCTATGGCTTTTTTCCAAGCATCAGCATCTTTATCTAGCGATACCGAAAACACTTCAAATCCATTACCATTCTTAAATTTCATGTCTTTGTATTTGTTGTACGCTTCCACAACATTTGGATTCTCTTTTCGACAAGGTCCACACCATGATGCCCAAAAATCAATCAACACCATCTTTCCTTTTAGTTTAGAAAGCTTCGTTTTTTTACCTTTTACATTTTTCAATGCAATTTCGGGAGCTTTTGTATCATCTGCAAGCACTGAATTTTGGAAATAGGCAAAGCTTGAAAGCACAAGCAATAGCGAAAAGATAAGAATTTTTTTCATGAAAATGATGATTTAACCTATTCTACGAATGTCTGCACCAATATTATTTAAGCGCATTTCAATATCTTGATACCCGCGATCAATTTGTTCGATGTTGTGAATTACTGATTTTCCTTTGGCAGAAAGCGCCGCAATTAAAAGGGAAACTCCAGCACGAATATCAGGGGATGTCATTTGAATTCCTTTCAATTGGTATCGATTATCATTTCCAATAACGGTTGCTCTATGTGGATCACACAAAATAATTTGAGCACCCATATCGATCAATTTATCTACAAAAAACAAACGTGATTCAAACATTTTTTGGTGAATCAACACCGATCCTTTCGCTTGCGTAGCAACGACTAAAACAATTGACAATAAATCTGGTGTAAATCCAGGCCAAGGGGCATCAGCAATTGTTAAAATAGAACCGTCGATGAAAGTATCAATTTCATAACTTTCTTGAGCAGGGATGTAAATATCGTCTCCTCTTCTTTCCAATTTAATCCCTAATCGACGAAAAACACTTGGAATGTTTCCTAGGTTTTCCCATGACACATCTTTAATGGTAATTTCCGACTTCGTCATTGCTGCTAAGCCGATGAAACTACCTATTTCAATCATGTCAGGTAAAATTCTATGGAAACAACCATTTAACGTTTTTACACCTTCAATTGTCAATAGATTTGAACTGATTCCTGAAATTTTTGCCCCCATACTGTTCAACATTTTACACAACTGCTGCAAGTACGGTTCGCAAGCGGCATTGTAAATTGTTGTAATCCCTTCCGCCATCACAGCTGCCATCACAACATTTGCTGTTCCTGTCACGGAAGCTTCATCTAAATGAATGTTCGTTCCTTTTAATTTCTTCGCTTCGATAGAATAAAAGTGTTCTCCAGCATCGTAATTAAACTTTGCTCCTAACATTGCGAATCCTTCAAAATGGGTATCTAACCTTCTTCGTCCAATTTGATCTCCTCCTGGTTTTGGAATAAATCCTCGTCCATAGCGAGCCAAAAGCGGACCTACGATCATAATCGAACCACGAAGTGCACTTGCTCTTTTTTTGAAATCCTCCGTTTCTAAATAGGCTAAATCAATTTCTTTCGCTTGAAAAATGTAGGTTCCTTTCTCCACTTTCTCCACTTTTACTCCCATTGTTTGCAATAAATTGATGAGTTTGTTGACATCAATAATATCTGGAATGTTCGAAATAGTTACTTTTTCAGAGGTAAGCAAAGGAGCACAAAGCACTTGCAATGCTTCATTTTTTGCACCCTGTGGAATTAATTCACCTTTTAACGGCTTTCCACCGTAGATTTCAAAAGAAGCCATGGATTATTTTTTGAATTTTTTTCGTTGATTTTGGTTTTGTCCTTGAGCAGAACCTTGATTTTGGTTTGGATTTTTCTTCTTATTCTTATTCCATTTGTTTTGATTCTGGTTCTGATTAATACCCATCGTACGAAGTAAGGTATTGGTATTCACAAGTTCCTCATCTGGATTTTCAAGCACTAAGTCGCCCATCGAAAGTTCTTTTAACTGCATTGCAATCACGTTGTTTTCAACGGCATCATTGTTATAGGCCAAGAACTGCTTTTTCATGAAATTTGCCATCGCAATCTTCAAAAACTCCTTCTCTTTTTCATCTTCAACACTTCTTGAAGACTCCAATATTCGTTGAGTGTATGAGCCGTAATGGCCATACTTAATTTTATTTCCTGGATAGGGCATAATTGCGGGACGTTCAGCCAATACTTCGCGACTTGGTTTCGAATAAGGAGAGTCTACCTCCAATTTAAAATCCGACATTACAAATAAATGTGTCCAAAGTTTGTGACGAAAATCATCCACATCACGAAGATGCGGATTCAACTGTCCCATTACTTCAATAATCGCTTGAGCAGCACGATTTCGTTCTTCTCGATTCTCAATTTCCATTGCGAAAGCGATCATTTTCTGAACATTTCTACCATATTCTGGAAGAATTAATAGTCCTCTTGTTGAATTATATTCCATTTAATTGTTTTATCGATATTGATGTAAACTCATCAATACATTGCTCATTTTAATTTAATCTCTTCTCCAACGCGTTGTTGTAAAGTTCTTTTGCTTCGGCGATAAATCCATAGTGACTATCATCTACCATCAATTTACCTTTTGTGACATGACCCAGCAAAGTAAAGGAAATTCCTGATTCCATCATAAATTCTAAGAAATCTTCTTCATTGTCTTCTGAAACAGAAACCACTGCTCTACCCTGTCCTTCTCCAAACAAGAAAGCATCTTCGCGCACTTCAGCATCTGTAACAATATCAAATCCAAGTTCGCGAGGAATCGACATTTCTACTAGTGCAACAAAAAGCCCACCATCAGAAACATCATGCACTGCGTTCACCAATTCTGTTTGAATTAAACCTTTTATTGTTTGATGCAATTCATATTCTTCCTCCATATCAAAATAAGGCGCTGGCGAAGCTTTCACTCCAAGGTATGTTGCTAAATATTCTGACGATGAAATACAATCTGTTGATTTACCTAAGATAAAAATTAAGTCGCCCTTTTGTTTAAAATCAAGTGTCATCAATTTATCTTTATCTTCCAAAATTCCGATCATTCCAATAGTGGGAGTTGGGAATACTGGAATTTCAACGCCATTTATTACAGATTGATTGTAAAAAGACACATTTCCACCAGTAACAGGCGTTTCAAATTTCAAACAAGCGGCCGACATCCCTTTGATTGCTCCAACAAATTGCCAATACGACTCTGGGTTGTATGGATTTCCGAAGTTCAAACAGTTGGTGATCGCACTTGGATTTCCACCAGCACATGTAATATTTCGAGCTGCTTCTGACACCGCTATCATGGTCCCAATTTCTGGATCAGCATTTACGTATCGAGAATTACAATCCACTGTCATTGCCAATGCTTTGTTAGTTCCTTTAATGTTAACCACACCAGCATCAGAAGGACGATTAGTTGTCATGTTTTTTGTCCCTACCATCGAGTCATATTGCTCATATACCCATCTTTTTGATGCGATATTTGGCAACTGCAGCAAAGCATATCCAACTGCTCTTAAATCTTCCGGTTGTTGAATGGTGTCAATAGAAAACTTTTTATATTCCTGATAATAAGCAGGCTCTGAATATTCTCGCTTATATTGTGGAGCTCCGCCACCCAACACCAATGATTGTGCAGGAACGTCTCCTACCATTTCATCATGCATAAAATAGCGCACTCGATCTGAATCAGTTACCACACCAATTTCTTCAGCATGTAAATCCCATTTATCGAAAATTTCTTTTACGACATGCTCTTGCCCTTTCTGCACAACAACTAACATACGCTCTTGCGATTCAGAAAGTAATATTTCATACGGCAACATGTTTGCTTGACGAGTAGGAACACGATCCAAATGAATGTCCATTCCTACATTACCACCTGCAGACATTTCACACGTAGAACAGGTAATTCCTGCTGCACCCATGTCTTGCATTCCACGAATTACATCTGTTTGAGAAAGTTCCATTGTTGCTTCAAGGAGTAATTTCTCCATAAATGGATCACCAACTTGCACTGATGGAAGGTCATTTGCTGAATCTTCCGTAATATCTTTAGAAGCAAAAGCTGCACCAGCGATGCCATCTTTACCAGTAGCAGAACCAACAATAAATACTGGGTTTCCTGGTCCAGTTGCTTTCGCAGAAATAATTTTTTTAGTATCAATTAGTCCTGCTGAGAAAGCATTCACTAAGGGATTCTGGTTGTAAGAATCATCAAAAAACACTTCGCCTCCAACAATAGGAATTCCGAATGCATTTCCATAATCACCAATTCCTTTCGTTACCCCTTTCACCAACCATTTAGTTCTTGCGTTATCAATATTTCCGAAACGCAAAGAATTTAATTGAGCAATAGGACGGGCACCCATCGTAAAAATATCGCGATTAATTCCACCCACGCCAGTTGCAGCACCTTGATAGGGCTCTAAAGCACTTGGGTGATTGTGCGATTCAATTTTAAAAACACATCCCAAACCATCTCCAATATCAACTAGACCAGCGTTCTCTTCACCTGCTTTTACTAACATGTGTGGACCATCTTTTGGTAGCGTTTTCAACCAAAGGATAGAATTTTTATACGAACAGTGCTCAGACCACATAACGGAGTAGACAGCTGTTTCAGTGAAATTAGGTGTTCTTCCAAGAATTTCTTTAATAGTGACAAATTCATCAGGACGTAGTCCTAGTTCTATTGCTTGTTCAAGTGTTGCTTCCGTTTGCAAAGTGCTTTCCATAAAAATCTCAATATGCTACAAAGTTAGTGAATAATTTAAAAGTTAAGAAGGCTTATTAATGAACAAAAAATGAACATTTAAAATTATTTCATATTTGCGTAACCGTTTTGCAACTTTATTGTATTTTTGTGCGTCAATACACTGATATATAGACCTCAACACTACCCAATATGAGATTACGCTACTTTCTCTTGCTTCTAATTCCATTTGCTGCACTACAAATAGATGCCCAAATTTTAAAATCAAACGGTTCCATCATTCAAATTTCTGCAGGAGGAACTATTTTTTGTAATGGTGGAATTTCATTATCGAACTCTACCCAATTTACAAATAATGGACAATTAACGGCTACTAAAAACTCTATATTACCACAAGCAGGTGATTTTAATTTTGCGTCAAATTCAACAGTAGCAGGCAATGGTGAATATCAAATTGAGCAAAACTGGATCAATGACGCCAATTTTTCAGGTGGTACAAGTGAAGTGATTTTATTTGGAAATACCGAGCAATTTATTACGAGTACAAATGGAACAGTAACTACCTTTAATGATTTGACATTAAGTGGCGCTGGTGTTGGAATAAATAGACGAAAAACATTAAGTAATGTAAATAGTGGTACTGGTAGTATGGGTGTTTTGCAAATTAACAATCGAGAATTGGCAACAGAAAACCAAAGTTTCGAAGTAGCAAATCCTTCAACTTCCGCAATATTATATGATAATACCTTTGGTAGCGAAGGTTTTGTGAGTAGCATTGGTGGTGGCTACTTAGTGCGAAACACCAATCAAACAAATGCCTATTTTTTCCCCTTAGGGTCTGCGACAGGCACTTACAGATTCCGACCAATTGTATTAACCCCAACAAATGCAAGCAACAATAGCTTTAATGCGCGATTGAATAATTATAATGCAGACAATGATGGTTTTTTCTTGGCGCAGCACGAGGCAGTGATCGATCAAGCACAAACATTGTTTTATCATTCCATTGAGCGATCTTCAGGTGCGGCAGGTGCAGATATTCAAATCTATTTTATTCCAGCAAGCGATGGTGATTGGCTAAGCGCTGCTCACTGGTTACCAACAGATACAGAATGGAAAGATTTAACTAACACTAACATGCTAGGAACGTCGAATTTTTCCATTGTGGAAAAAACTGCTTGGGGCTTCAATAAACCAGGACATCCATACGTGCTAGTTAAAAATATAGAAGGTTCTCTTGTTATTCCAAATGTCTTTACCCCTAACAACGATGGGGCGAACGATGAGTTCTCAATAACATCAAGTAATTTAACAGATTATCAACTGATCATCCTTAATCGTTGGGGAAATTTGATGTTTGAATCCAATGATCCAGCAAATAGTTGGGATGGTACCTCAGACGGCAAAGCTTGTCCAGATGGCACCTATTTTTACCTATTAAAAGCAAAAATGGGTTCGCAAGAAATCCTAAAACAAGGTCACCTAACGCTAAGTCAATAAAAAAGTACACTTAATTTATACCTATGAAAAAGCTTCATTATTCTATTCTATCCATCTTTGTAGGATTCAACTTTGTATCATTCGGGCAAAATAATGTCGGTATTGGTACCACTACACCCGATGCTACTTCTGTATTAGAAGTTGCTTCAAACAATAAAGGAATGCTTGTTCCGAGACTCACAACTGCTCAACGAACAGCTATTGCTGCACCTGCAAATTCATTATTAGTATATGACACAGACATTGAGTGTTTTTTCTTTTTTAAGACCTCAACTGGATGGCAAAATTTATGTGCTGGAAATCCTGGTCCCACAGGACCGACAGGAGCAACCGGACCAGCAGGTGCTACTGGACCAGCGGGGCCAACAGGTGCTGCAGGACCTACTGGACCTGCAGGTGCAAATGGAATTGATGGGGTTGATGGGTTACCCGGTGCAACAGGACCAGCAGGTGCAACAGGACCGGCGGGACCAACAGGAGCGACTGGATTAGCAGGTGCAGATGGTGTTGATGGATTACCTGGTGCAACAGGACCAGCAGGTGCTACTGGACCGGCAGGACCAGCGGGACCAACAGGTGCTACGGGAGCAACTGGACCAGCAGGTGCAAATGGAGTTGATGGATTACCAGGAGCAACCGGACCAGCAGGACCAGCGGGACCAATAGGTGCCACGGGATTAACTGGGCCAGCAGGAGCGACAGGGCCAGCAGGAGCGACAGGACCAGCAGGTGCAACAGGACCAGCGGGACCAACAGGTGCTACTGGATTAACTGGGCCAGCAGGAGCGACAGGACCAGCAGGTGCAACAGGACCGGCAGGACCAGCAGGACCAACAGGTGCTACGGGATTAACTGGGCCAGCAGGTGCAACAGGGCCAGCGGGTGCAACAGGAGCTGCAGGACCAGCGGGACCAACAGGCGCTACTGGATTAACTGGACCGGCAGGTGCAACAGGGCCAGCGGGTGCAACAGGAGCTGCAGGACCAGCGGGACCAACAGGTGCTACGGGATTAACTGGGCCGGCAGGTGCAACAGGGCCAGCGGGTGCTACGGGACCGGCAGGACCAGCGGGACCAACAGGTGCTACTGGATTAACAGGGCCAGCAGGTGCAACAGGACCGGCAGGTGCAACAGGACCAGCAGGACCAACTTGGTCAATTACTTCTGATAACTTTACAGCAGCAGGAAATATGCAAATTATTACTACTGCTCCTCAAACTGTTACTTCTTCTAATCAAGCATGGTTAGTTGGTGGAAACAACTTTGGAACCGCAGGTAGTGCTTACCGATTTGGAACTGTTTCAAATGATCATGTCGATTTATTTAGTAACAATATAGTTAGAGGTCGTTTGTCAAATCTTGGAGAGTTCTTCATTGGAACAACAACTACTGCTTTAGCAGGAGATTTAATGAACGGAGTAAGTAATGCTACTTTCCCTTGGGCAATTAATGGTTACTCCGCTCAAAATGGCTCAGGTATCTATGGCAGTATTCAAAGTGGTGCAACTGTTTTCGGTGGTGTGCAGGGAGAATATTATGGAACTAGCGGCACAGGAGCTGGAGTACGTGGAATTTCCAATCCAGGAGCTTCACTTGGTGTTAATGGTCAAAATGTAGCGGTAACTTCTGGTTGGTCTGGTCTATTTCAAGGTGATCTAGGATATACTGGTTTTTTTGGTGCTGCATCTGACAAAAAAGTGAAGAAAAACATTCAAACGATCGAAAATCCTATTGGAATTATCAAGCAATTGAGAGGTACTACCTATGAGCACAACTTTGATTTATATCCAGATTTGGGCTTAAAAAAAGGATTAAACTATGGCTTTATTGCACAAGAAATGGAAGTAGTACTTCCTGACTTGGTTAAAGAAAAAATAATTCCTCACATGAATAGTACTTTTCGTGGCTCAACAGAAAATAAGGAAGGAGAATTAATCAAAACGGTTAACTATACAGAAGTTATTCCAATCCTAGTAGAAGCGATGAAGGAACAACAAAAAATGATCGAAGAACTTCAAAAACAAGTAGAGGAATTAAAAAACAAATAACACATTCAGAGTATAGAAAAAAGGTCAGCAATTGCTGGCCTTTTTTTGTTTAACTTAGCGTCTAAAATTAGTGAATGAAATCCCTCCTATTTACTCTTTTCTTATTAGTGTCAATCAGTTTGTTTTCGCAAACAAAGATTGCGATCATTGGAGGAGGAATCGCAGGTATTGCGAGTGCTTATTATCTGCATGAATTTGATCCAGAAGCACAAATCACCATTTTTGAAAAGGAAAGTCAATTAGGTGGAAATGCACAAACTATAACTGTCAAAAATTCTCAAAATGAAGATGTAATGATAGATATTGGCCCTCAATTTTTCACAAAAGGGCCATGGAATGACTACATTCAGTTTATCGAAGAGGCAATTGGTTTTGAAAATTTAAAAACAGAAAAAGTTTACACGAGTTTAGTGATGGAAAAAAGAGCAGAGAAAAAAAGGTTGCTTATCACTCCATTAAAAACAAAATTACGAAGAGAAAAATTATCCAATTTGCTGAAATTGAGAAAATTCAATATGGCGGCATACAAAGTATATCGATCGCCTGAAAAATGGATTGGTAAAACGACTGAGGAATGGGTTAACGAGCTAGATTTTGAAAATGAATATAAAACAGAAATCATACTCCCCTTCCTTGCAGCCTCTTTAGGTACTTCAATCACTCAAGTGAAGTCAATCGCCATTTGTGAATTAGTGAATTTTTTTGCTTTCAGAAAACCTAAAATATCAAATTCCTTTGAGATAATTTCTTCAGGAATGGGTGTTTTGCTTCAAGGAATTGGTCTAAAATTAGTAAATAGTGGGGTACAAATAAAAAATTCAAGTCCGGTTCATTCGGTTGCACACGATAGCAGTGGGTATAGATTGGTATATGGGCAGGGTGAGGATATTCAAGATGAACCTGAAGTCTATGATTTTCTGGTGATGGCGATTCATCCTGAGGCAGCGACAAAGTTACTATCGAACGACAATGAGTTTGATAAAATGAGTATGTTACTTAAAGATTTGCCTTATTTTCAAGTGGATATTGCACTTCATCGCGACAAACAATTTATTCACGAACAAGATCCTTCATTTCTAAACATCCAAACAACATTCGACAATGAAGTTGAGTCTCATTCGATGAATTTAGGAATGATTTCCGACCAGTATTCTGGCATCTATAAAAGCTGGGTAAACAATCGTCAAATTGAAGAAATTAAAGCAAATGGAAAATTATTTGCTACTGCAACATTCTGGATCAATTTGGTAACTCCTCAAGTTGTCTTAAATTTAAATCAACTTAAGGTGGAAGTTGGTACCTTCAATAGTTTAGCAATTATCGGTGGTTGGTCTGAAGGCATGGAAACACAAAATACAGCTGTTAAAAGCGCATTAAGAAGCTTAGAAAGCTACAAAGCATTCAAAAAATGATTCCAACACGATTCGTATTCCCTTCCCCTGGCTTTCAACTGTATTGGTCGGAAGGAAAAGGTCGCAAGCTTTTAAGCGAACTTGACACAATCCCAAGTAAAGGTGACATTGAATCGCTAATTCCACTTCTTTTTGAATGCGATACCCTTGCAGATACTGTAATTACTGAACTATACTTCGAAAAAGGATTTCATGCTGCCACTGCTTTAATTGATGATGTACTCAAAAATGGAATAGAATCAACTCCAGATCTTCCTCCATGTGTGCTCAATTTCTTTGACTCACTTGTTGCGATTCCATCATGGTTGGATCAAGAAAAAGTAGCAATTGGATCAGAATTTTGTCGACGAAGTGGTGTAACGGGAATGATTGTGCTTCGCAACTACAGCTTAATGGGTGGATATGAATCGGCCGCCATCAACAAGCCGCTAATTTATACGGAGTCGCTTAAAAAAGGAGCTGCTAAACGAATAGCAGAAACCACCGAATTTTGGGTCAACATCACAGGAGAAAATGCCCTTTCGATACAAAACATTGGGTTTAAACATATCGTTAAAGTGCGGCTGATGCATGCATACGCGCGAGTGGCGATTCAGAAATCATCAGATTGGAAAAAAGAAGACTGGGGACTTCCCATTAATACATGGGACATGGTGGCTACCAATTTAGGCTTTTCAATTATCTATCTTGATGGACTGCGAGTGATGGGAATTAAGCCAACGAAAGCAGAAGAAGAGGGTCTTTTTCATTTTTGGAAATACGTAGGATTTTTACTTGGGATTCCACCACAGCTCATTCCAGCATCAAGAAAAGAAGCAATTGCTGAAATCTATAAATGGACAATTACGCAACCTCCCGCTGACCAAGATACAAAGGCTTTAGCTAATTCCCTGTACTTGGAACCACTTGGGGCAACTTATCTTAAATATCAATGGCAACGCCGAATGGTAGTTGGCGTTAATTTAGCCTACAATAGCTATTTCCTTGGAAAACTAACCTCCAACACAATTGGAATTCCCTATTCGAAGTGGAGGTTTTATCCGTATATCGTGAATGTATTGAATCAAATTCCTAATTTCTTTGCTGTACGAAGTGAGTTTTTTCGCAAAGCATCCGCGAAAAGACGACGCAAAAAACAAGAGAATATTAAGAAAATCATGTTGGTGGGATTTCACTCAATAATGGAATCAGTGCCGAAACACGATTAATTCCTACTTCCCTATCCTCACTTTTAATCCTGCGGATGAACTGAACACAAAACTTCGCACATTGGCTGGTGGCACAGCATCATAAAAATGAGTGAAGTCAACCCTAAAATCAACACGTTTAAAAATTTTAAAACTCATTTCGTACTGTCCCATCACTCGGTAATCGGCAAATTTGTCAATGCGTGGTTGATAGTAAAATGCTCCCGAAAAAAGAAAATGATCATTTGGGCTGATATTCCACGAAACATAGTTGCTCCATCGCACATTTTGAAGAATGATTTGCGAACTTCTTAACTCTTCGTACTCAAAAAAGGCAGAACTCCCCACAAACAGACGCACCTTTTCTTTACCAAAAACCTTTACACGAAAGCCAGATCCAGCTAAAGTACGAATGCGCTGATCGAGCAATTGGTTGTATTGCACTTGGGCATAACTTTCCCACTTCCATGGACTCAGCTTCGTTGTATCTTTGTGATTGCCAAGTCGATAAGCATAGCGAAAATGTGCCATCCCAGTATTGGCATATACTTGATCTTTCCCCTTTGAATACATCCAATCTGTGAGAAAAAGAAAATAATGATTTTTTGTTTTATACTGCACTTTTGGTCGGAAGGAAGCGGAAAGTAGTAAATTTTTATTCTGAACCATTGAAAATCCAGCATCAACAGAACCAAACCAACCTGTAATGTGATCATAGTTGCGTCTGCCTTCAATGTTCACCACTTGTGCTTTTGAAGTACTTGCAAACAGCATGAAAAGTATTGCAATAAAACTACTTCTGCGCATTTCTGTATAAAATAAGGGCTACAGCGCCAAAAATAACATTAGGCACCCAGACGGCAATTGAAGGCGTAAATCCAACTTTCATTGCTGCTACGGTAGTTACTTGCATTGCAAAAATGTAAATAAAGATAATGAGTAAACCAATGGCAATATTGATTCCCACTCCACCCCTTCTTTTTTTACTTGAGACAGAAACGCCAATTAAGGTAAGGATATACGTAGCAAAAGGCATAGAAGTACGCTTGTACAATTCAATCTCAAACATCGGTACGTTGCCAGAACCTTTCAAGGTTTCCCTGGCAATAAAATCTTTCAATTCATAATAGGTCATCGCCTCAGCAGCAGAATTTCGCTGTACCATTTCTGTAGCGTTGAATTTAAAAATAGTATCTTTCTTTTGCCCTTCTAACAAGCGGTCGTTCTTCACGCCATCGTTTTCATAGTAACCAACATTTCGCTCATAAAAATCGCGCAACACCCATTTCTGGGTTCCTGCAATATTCTTAGCATAGCGAGCTTTGATCAAATACTTCAGTTCCTTGCCACTTGCGTCATATTGCTCCAAAATAAAATCATTGAACTGATCATCGATATTAGAATAAGAAGAAAAATACACCACCTGATTCCCTGGATATTCAGCATGGTAGTCTTCCACAAAAAGTTGATCTCGGTAATAACGCTCTTCAAAATCGAGGCGGATTGCATTTGATCGTGGTATGACAAAGTGATTCAATACCAGTGTTATGAACATTAGCAAAGTGGCGACAATCATATAAGGGCGCAAAAAGCGTTGAAAGGTTCTTCCGCTGTTTAAGATTGGAATAATTTCGGCATCGTTCGCCATTTTTGCGGTGAACCAAATTACAGAAACGAAGATAATCATGGGGGAAAACATGTTCCCATAAAACAAAATGAAGTTGACATAATAACTCGTAATGATTCCTCCCACCGGAGCTTCATTTGCTATAAAGTCACTTAAACGTTCCGCTAAATCAAACACCATCGCCAATAGCATAATCACCGCCATCATGAAAAAGAAGGTGGTTAAAAACTTACGAATGATATATCGATCTAGTATTTTTAGCATTTGTTATAATCGTGATTCCAATTTAGGAATCATCTTATTTTTCCATTCGTAAAACGTTCCATCAATGATTTTCTTGCGCGCTTCTTTCACTAACCACAAATAGAACGATAAATTGTGAATCGTAGCGATTTGGAAACCTAACATTTCTTGCGATTTTATCAGGTGACGCAAATAGGCTTTGGTGTACACTTGGTCTGTAAACGCTGGACTCATTGGATCAATGGGAGAAAAATCCATTTCCCATTTCTTGTTTTTGATATTGATAATGCCTTCACTTGTAAACAACATTCCGTGACGCGCATTCCGAGATGGCATTACACAATCAAACATATCAATACCAAGTCCTATGCATTCCAAAATATTTGCTGGCGTGCCAACTCCCATCAAATAGCGAGGTTTTTCTGCAGGGAGGATAGCAGTTACAATCTCAGTCATTTCATACAAATCCTCCGCGGGTTCACCTACAGAAAGTCCACCAATTGCATTGCCCATCGCATCAAAACTTGCAATTTTTTCTGCAGATTCTTTTCGCAAATCTTTGTATGTTGAACCTTGTACGATCGGAAATAGCATTTGACTATGACCATATTTCGGTTCAGTGCGTTCCATTTGATCAACACATCTTTTCAGCCAACGATGCGTCATGTGCATCGATCTTCTTGCGTAATGAAAATCACAAGGGTACGGTGTACACTCGTCAAACGCCATGATGATATCGGCACCAATCGTTCGTTGAATGTCAATAGCACTTTCGGGCGTAAAAAAATGATAACTACCATCATGATGCGACTGAAACTTCACGCCTTCTTCCCTAATTTTTCGAGTTCCAGACAATGAATAGACTTGATACCCACCACTATCGGTCAACAATGGCTTGTTCCAATTCATGAATTTATGGAGTCCGCCAGCAGCTTCTAACACATCCATTTTCGGCCGTAAATACAAATGGTAGGTATTCCCAAGAATAATTTGCGCATTCACAATCGACTCCAATTCATGCTGATGAACTGCCTTTACAGTTCCCGCTGTTCCTACAGGCATGAATATTGGCGTTTCAATATCGCCATGGTCTGTTTTTAAAATTCCAGCCCTTGCTTTGCTGTTTAAATCGGTACCTTGAAGTGTAAAGTGCATAAATTGTTGAAAAAATATCGAACACAAAGATAAAGGTATTTCAAATAGCACCCATCTTTGCACTAAATATAGAAGCACAAAAATGAAATTCATCCCCACATTTGAGTACTCAGAAGAAACAATTCTGTTTTTCTCCTTTGCTGCGATTGCATTTGTGCATCTACTTTACGTGTTGCTTTTATTGCGAAAACTTGCTTTCTTCAAAGAGAAAAAAACACTAGAAATCAGTGCATTACCTCCAATAACAGTAATCATTGCCGCTAGAAATGAGTCTGACAATCTCTTTGAAAATCTGCCATTCATTCTTCAGCAAAACTATCCAGAATTTGAAGTAATTGTCATTAACAACCAATCAATTGATGATTCATTTTACTTGCTAAAAGCATATCAGCAGCAGTATCCCAACCTTCGATTTATCGAAGTGGAGAAAAGCAAGCACCTTCGTCAAGGGAAAAAACTTCCAATTACCTTAGGAATAAAAGGAGCAAAGTATGATCATCTAGTACTAACCGATGCAGATTGTCGACCAATGAGTTACAATTGGTTAACATCAATGGCCTCTCGTTACACCCCTGAAACAGAGTTGATTTTGGGTTACGGACCGTATCAAAAGAAAAACACCTTCCTCAATCGACTTGTTCGTTTTGACACCAGTTTTATTGCCAGTAATTACTTTTCGTTTGCACTTGCAAAACTATCGTATATGGGCGTTGGAAGAAATTTAGCCTACACGAAAGAATTATTCTTTAAAGTACACGGCTTTAAATCGCACTATTCACTTCCATCTGGAGATGACGATTTATTTGTGCAGCAGGTAATGACCCGAAAAAATGTTAGAATCGACATTGAACCCTCTTCTTTTTGTTTTTCAGAAGCGCCAGAATCGTTTGGTGCATGGGTTCGCCAAAAAACGCGGCATTATTCCACATCTAAACAATACAACGTTATTAAAAAAGCATTGTTAGGAATCTATCCATTGACCCTCATTTTGATGTTGATTTCTTTTGTTATTTTGCTGTTTAGTAGTGATTTTCGCTGGCTAACAACATCGGTTTTTGCGCTTGTATTAGTGATAAAATGGTGGATTCAAGGAAAAGGCTTAGTAAAATTGGGTGAGAAAAAACTTGCCAATTTCTTCCCTTTTTGGGATATCCTATATGCATTTTTAATTCCGATTTTGTTTTTTAGTGTAGAAAAAAAGCAAAACAATAGATGGTAGACACAGAACATTTATCCGACAAAGCCAAACATGATTTGATTTTGGTCGAAGCAGCAAAAGCTGGCGATCAAAACGCTTTCGCAGAATTAATGGATCGCTACCGAGATTCGATCTATTTTATGATGTTGAAAATGGTGAAGAATCAGGATGATGCTGATGACTTAACGATTGAAGCATTTGGAAAAGCATTTAGTCGCATTGAACAATATTCTCCCAGTTTTGCTTTTAGCACTTGGTTATTCAAAATTGCATCCAACAACAGTATCGATTTCATACGCAAAAAACGTTTGCACGTAACTTCAATGGATTCTGGTAGAATGACAGACGACGGAGAAATGATTTACTATGATGCAAAAAGTAACACATTAGATCCCGAGCAGGAAATTATTCAAGGACAGAAAGTAATTCACATGCGCATGCTCGTGAGTAAACTTAAACCACGTTACCGAGAATTAGTGGAAAAGCGCTATTTTCAGGAATTGAGCTACGAAGAGATTGCTGAAGAGTTAAACCTCCCACTAGGAACAGTAAAAGCACAATTATTTCGTGCAAGAGATTTCTTAGCAAATATGATGGGGAAATTCAAAGAAGAGATCTAAAAATTTACGATTTTAGATTTACGAATTTTAACTTTGCTACATGGACATCATTCAAAAATACTTTCCTGATTTAACAGATCAACAAAAATCACAATTCAGCGCATTGAAGTCGATCTACGACGAGTGGAACGCGCAAATTAATGTGATATCCCGCAAAGATGAAGATAACTTCTACGAACGTCACGTATTACATTCTTTGGGAATCGCAAAGGTGATGGAGTTTGTTGACGGATCTGATATTATGGACATCGGAACAGGTGGTGGATTTCCAGGAATTCCTTTGGCGATTTTGTTTCCGAATTGTAATTTCACCTTGGTAGATTCTATCGGAAAGAAGATTAAAGTTGTACATGAAGTAGCCAAAGCGCTAGGACTGAAGAATGTAGTTGGAATTCATGAACGCGCTGAGAAAATTGACAAAAAGTTTGATTTCATTGTAAGTAGAGCTGTGACTTCGATGCCTGATTTTTTAGTGTGGACACGCGAAAAATTTAAAGCCAAGAGTTTGAATCCAATGAAAAATGGCATTTTATACTTGAAAGGTGGTGATTTAAGTGAGGAAATGAAAGGAGTGAAGAAATTTTACAAATACTTCGACTTACCTGATTTTTACAAAGAAGAATTCTTCGAAACTAAGAAGGTTGTGTACGTCAGAAATTAACAGAAGTAATGTTATGCTAAACGATATTTCTTAAAGAACGCATCCCAATTCCAAAGAAAATTAGTCATCACTTCATCCATTCTTTTCAAGAACAAAGGATTTGGCGCCTGCATTCTACGGAAATAATCATCCTGACAACAGTTCAATTCATATTTATGAAAAACTGCCTTAGACATTGCGTACAATGTGTTTTTAGACGGGTGATTGATTCGAGCAAAATACGACTTGTACTCGTTGACCAATTTAGTAAAATCGAAAAGTGGCATTTCGTATACTTTTGCTAATTTCTCAACGATCAAGGTCTCAATAGAACTTGCATGCTCAGCATCAAAAGTACTTTCTAGTAAACACAAATTGCCCACAACTACGATCAGACCAAATTCTCCGTTTTCTTTTTCGTTAATCTCTGGAGATTTCACAAAAGCGGGGTCATCATTAATCATCGAAGCTACTTCAGAAAAACCATTGTCCACTGAATGAAAAATAGAATTAATGAAAATATTCGCCACTTGATTATCAGAAAGCTTTTTCTTTGTCCAAGATGCTAGCATGAGTCTTCAGTTTGTTGTTGTTTGTATTACAAAAATACATCTGATATCTTGCTACTTAACATTTAGTTAAAGTGGATTATTAACCAAGTTATTAACAAAATAAACCCAACTCAACCGACTAGCAGTTAATAATGTACTAAATCACTTGGTCATCACCTCCAAAATTGGTTCACCTGTCATGGCACCCATCTTTTGTACTCGCAGGATTCTCACCAATGTAGCGGCAATATCTGTGATATCAATTGATCGCATTACTTCCTGCTTTAAAATTCCTTTTCCATACCATAAAAGCGGAACGTGTGTATCATATCCCCAAGCAGAACCATGACTTGTTCCTCGGTGCGCACTTTCCTTATCTTTTTCCTTTGGGAGATAGCCTGGTTCTAAAATAAAGACAACATCACCATTCTCTTTAGGATGATAGCCATTTTTCACCATTGCATGCCATTGATTGATAGTTCCTTCTCCTTCCAATTCCTGAAAGGTAAATGCTGCTTTCACATTCTCGAGTTGCTGAAATTCGTCTGCTACATAATCAGCAACTTCCAATCTACTTAGGTTTTTCTCTTTGATCAGAGCATGGTTCAAATAGATATTTTGATCGATCATCTCCGAAATAAGGTCCGTTCCAAACTTCTTTTTCACTTTATCTCGCAAGGCAAGCATTTTATCTGCTGTAAAGAAATATCCTCCAGGCATTTTTTTGTCGACCAACATTTGCGGAACAGGTACCACTGCATGATCGGCCGTTAAGAAAATTACATATTGATTTTTACCCACTTTTTCATCTAACGCTTTCATTAATCGGGCTATTTCTAGGTCTAAACGAATATAAATATCTTCAATTTCTACCGATTTTGGTCCGAAAGCATGACCAACATAATCTGGCGTGGAATAACTTACACATAACATATCCACTTGCGCATCTTCTCCTAAGTTTTCGTTTGAAATAGCTTCAATTGCAAAATCAGTTAAATAGGTGTTAGCATAGGGCGTATTGACAAACAACTCATAAGGATTGGTGAGCTTCGCAATTTCTGCTAAGTTATAAGGAAACACCGGAGATTGTTTTCCCGGCAAGATCACTTCGTAAGGTGAATTGTCTTTCTCACTTTCAATATATTGCTCAATCGGCAACATAGTTTCCCAGGTTTTCGTCAAACTTTCATCAACATATTTCTTCCCATTAAATTGCTCAATCCAAGCAGGTAAACTTTGTTTAAAAAATGAACTTGTAATGAATCTTCCGCTGGTATAATCGTACCAATAAGACCCATCAGAAAGGTGTCCTCCTGGTAAAATTGAACTTCGGTCTTTGATCGATGCAGAAAAAACTTTCGCATTAGGATATGTCAATTTTAATTGATCTGTAATCGTATAACTTTTTAATCGATGTGGTGATTTTTTTCCATCCTTAGCACTCGTTCCAATTGGACTTTGCAACGAATCATCTACACAATAAATTTCTTGATTCGTGCTGCGATCAAACCAATCGTTGGACACAATTCCGTGATCTGACGGCGTAGTTCCAGTATAGATCGACGCATGTCCAGGTCCTGTGTACGTTGGAACGTAGTTGTATGTGGTGTTGCTACAATTCGCTCCCTTGTTCATCAATTTCAAAAAACCATTCTTTGAAAACTTATTCTCATAACGATAAAGATACTCGTAGGTCATCTGGTCTACTACGATACCAACCACCAATTTTGGCACCTCAGTTTTCTGAGCAAAGAAAGAAGTTGTAATGCTTGAAAGTAAAAATAAGAAGAGGATACGCATACTTAGAATTTTTATCAAAGTTAAGAAGAACAAGTTTACTAAAATTGAACGAAGGATTAATAAATTGATTGAATGTGTCATTTTGTCATAAAAAAAAGGGCGGTATAAAAGTTGACGAACTCAAGCCATGAAAAATCAACAATTTCAAACTTCAACAATAGCGGAAGCGCTCCTTTGGCCTAGCTTGTTAATTATTGTGCTTTGGCTATTTTATTGGGCAGAGCACCTGTTTCTTTTTCCTTTTCATGAACTTGGAGTTCAACCGGGAACATCGAAAGGTTTAGTTGGAATTGTAGGTATGCCCTTGATTCATGCACAAAACGATATTCGGCATATCGTCAATAACTCCATTCCAGTATTTATTCTTTCCGCCACGTTAATCCATTTTTACAAACCGATTGCTTTGCGCGTTTTCCTGATACTTTGGATCACAACAGGACTTTTAGTTTGGGCATTTGCTGCAACCAACGGACATTACCACATTGGTATTAGTGGTGTTATTTACGGATTGGCATCCTTTCTTTTTACCTCTGGTGTTTTGCGAAAATTTCTTCCCTTGCAGGCAATTTCGCTCTTTGTGGTATTTATGTATGGAAGTATGATTTGGGGACTTTTTCCGATGCAAGAGCGAATTTCATGGGAAGGTCACCTCGCGGGATTTCTAGCTGGGATTGTTTTGGCCTTCGTTTATCGCAAAGAAGGCACTCAGCGACCAAAATTTCAGTATGAAATAGAAAAAGAAATGGGGATTGAACCACCTGATTTAGAGGGGATTTATCACGAGCAACTGCGGCAAGAAGAAGAGCTTCAACGCTGGAAAGAAAGAATGGCGAATGGACATGTAATTGTTTATCACTACGTGCCAGATTCAACTAAAGAGGACGGTAAAAATCAATGATCATTCCTGCATCTTTGGAGAGCTCATTCCACTCATCAATAAAAAATTCAATGCAAACATACCCTGTTGTTGGCAAACTGATAAATTGTCCAGTTAAGTAACTTGCTAGGTCAGAAATACCATCGTTGTGACCAATCACTGTTAAGTTTTCTTCTGCTTTGCACGTTTCAAGAAGTGATTTTATTACTGAAGCCTCTGCTAAATACAAATCATCATGAAAAGAAAGTGCTTGAAACTGAAAAGTTGCGTTCAAAATTTCGCAAGTTTGTAAAGTTCTTTTTGCCGTAGAGCATAATGTGCGATCGGGTTGAAATCCAAGCGATTTTAAATACTTTGCCAATTGCTCAGTATCCGTTCTTCCGGAATCTTTTAATTCACGGTCAAAATCCTTTCCTGAGGGTGCAATTTTTTCAGTTTTTGCGTGTCGAATGAGATGTAATTTCATGTTGTAGCCAACGTTTTATTAAAACGATTCGTTAAATGTATGAAACAAATGAATAGGATTTAATTTTACGTTGTAATCATCGTAATGAAATTATTTGTAAATTGCGTTAAAAGGACTCTAGTTGCAGAAACATATTCACATAAATGCTGATTTACTCAAGGCCTGTATCAAGGACGATAGGAAATCGATTGAACAATTGTACAACTTTTGTTTCAGAGCATTTATGCCTATATGTAACCGCTATCATACCAACGAAGAAGATGCTCGTTCATCATTAAACACAGGATTCATTAAAATTTTGAAGTCGTTGGAAGGAGTTGGAGAGCACGTTAATTTTATTGCTTGGGCTAAGCGTATTATTGTGAATACCCTCATTGATGATTATCGCAAAAACAAGTTGCACATAAGTCGAATTGCTACAAAAGAAACGGAACGCGAGTTAGAATTTACAAATAGTTCAAGTTCCAATGATGGAGAAGCAAATTTTGGATACGAGTTTCTTCTAAAAATGATTGAAACATTGCCTGAAATTAGTCAAAAAGTATTTAATCTCTTCGTGATGGATGGTTATTCTCATCAAGAAATTGGAGATATTTTGGGAATTAATGAAGGTACTTCCAAATGGCATTTGTCGACAGCAAGAAAAATCCTACGTGAAAAGTTAGAAAAAGTAGAACAAAAACAACAGCGATTAGTCGTATGAATTGGAGCGATAAAGATATTGATGGATTATTTAAAGAAGCAGCTGACTCTAAATCATTTGAGTACAAGGATGCGTATTTTAAAGATATTGAAGCAATGCTTCCCATACGAAGAAAAAATCGTTTCTTTTGGGTATTCAATGTTCTAGGACTTGTTTTTATTGGACTATTTGCGGGATTAATGATTCAACCAGCAGAGCAATCCACTTCTTTGGCACTTGGTAGTAAAGGAACAACAGACAATTCAATTGCTAGCACACAACTAGAAAGCACTATCTGGCATAATTCATCCAACCATCTTCCATCAACTAATGTTGAAGTAACTGCACCTGCGAAGCGAGGAGCTAACAACAAATTGAATCGTTCAATCACGAGAATCGAAAATACGCCCACTCAAAAAATACAAACTCCAGCACAACAGTCAATTGAGCCGCGCTACGAAGGTCATGCGCAAGGAAAAGTAAATGGTCTTGGACAAACCACTGACGATCTTTCATTGTTAGCCTTATCCCCTATTGAATACTCAATTGCAAGTAACAACTTAAAAATTGAAGACCAACTATTTGCTAGCTCAAGTACTAAAAGATCGCAGTCAAAAATATATGTTGATGCAAGTTTCAACTTCGGTCAATCATTGATGCATAATGATAGCAAAAATTCATCTCAATCTTTGGCCTACGAATTTGGTGCTGGATACCAATTTTCGCAAAAGAATTTCACGCTTTCCGCAGGTGCTGGAATTCGTCAATCGTTCTATAACAACATCGCAATCAATGAACGTTCCACCGTTTATGGATTTGGTGTCAACACCTTTGACAATGAATATAAATTCAAGTCGCTCCTACAGGTTCAAATTCCATTAGAGTTTGGTTACAGATTCAAGCAACACGAATTTAACATCGGTGCGAGTGCTTCTATTCCAGTATTGGCATCATTTGAACACAAAAAAGTGGTGAATAGCACGAAGGAGGAAAACAGCGATGGATTTACAATGGCTTCTTCATTGTTCAAGCGAATTACACCAGAATTAAGAATCGGATACCGCTACAACTTACCATCTGATTGGAGTGTTGCTGCAAAAATCAACGCACAAGTTATCAATCCCATTATAGCTGAGAGATTCACTGGCGAAGCAACAAAAATGCCTTTGTCATTGCAATTATCGGTTCGTAAATCATTTTCAATAAAATAAATGAAATTACTATCTACTTTATTTTCTTTCGTATTAATAACACTTTTACTAAGTGCATGTAAGCCTGAAACAATTCAGCCTCCTATCACAACGGAGCCTGTTTTTACAGCAACTGTTTCCCTGGATGGTGAATCATTCGACATCAAAGCGGGGGTTGATGACGCTATGATGAATACTTTTATCTCAGAATTGAACGGTGTTAAAAAATTTAGCGGAAAATTAGGTTCAACGTCAAGCTACATCGAATTTGGTGTGATGGCAGGAAATTTAGATTTGTTGAATCCTTATACTCCTACTAATTTTAGTGGTGCATTGAATTTTATTCAAAATAACAGCAATCCAGTATTAAGCATCGACCTAGAAGATTTTGCAAATTCCGAGCTCATAAGTTACATCAATTGGAGCGTAAATGGTGAATTTGCAAGTGTTGACGCTCTTTCTATTGCACAGCCAGGAATTTATGATGTCTGTGCAGAAGTTCATTTTAATCAAGGACTAGTGAAAACTATTTGCAATCAGATGATTGTAGGCTATGAATTAAATGCCAACGCAGAAATTCATCATATTGTTGGACTTGATAACGTTGTGAAAGCTTGGGTAAGTTCGGATAATTCTGAAGTTGCAGCCGTTGAATGGTCTATTGATGGTGAAGTTGTTTCAAACGAAAAAGTACTTAACGAACAAATCTACGCAGGTCAACACGAAATTAAAGGTGAGGTGCTGTTTAAAAATGGCGTGATACGCACCAAACGAATTCTAGTAGATGCTGACAACCTTGGTTTATTTATAGGCGATTTTTCTGCTTTTGAAAATACTGCCACTGTGAATTGGGATTTTGGTGCTGACATCACAATAAAGCACAATGGGAAAACCTATCAGTCGATTACTGCCAACAATAGTACTAGTTCGCTTACAGTGAGTGATATTAGTTTCTATGGGCAAAATGCACAAGGCAAAAATGTTTACAAATGCAGTGCGATCATGAATGCGTACGTTAAGGAAGTAGCCTCAGGCTCAGTTGTTCCAATTCAAATTGAAACAGTAGTTGGAATCCCTTTAGATTAATTAAATTTACACATGAAAAAAATAGTACTCTTAGCTTCAGCTTGCTTTTTTACCCTCTTTACAAACGCACAAATCAATATCGATAGTACCGATTTAGGAAATTTGGATGATTCTGTTTTGTTGTCTACAGCACAAAGTTTCACGGCAGATTTTACGTCAACAGGTGCTGGTCATTCGTGGGATTTCTCGAATTTAGCACCCAATTCGCAATTTATTAAAGCATACCGAAATGTTTCAGAAGGCGGCACCCTAGCAAATATTGTGTTCGGCCAATTTGCCGCTGCTAAATATAAAGCTAGTTACTTTGCAAGAGAAAATAATATTCTATTCACCTTGGCTGGAGCAAATTTACCCGTTGCAATTGAAAGTTTTAATCGTGTGTGTAAAATCAATGCTGACTCTTTGACATACATTGGTATTATGTTGGAAACTGGGCAAGGTACTTTCCCAATTAAATCCGACACGATCGAAAGTCGATTTGTTTTTCCAATGGAGTACGGACAAACACATTCAACAAGAGGTTATACTTACGCGGATATGAATCCCGCAGTAAATGCCATTTTTATTGAACACCGAAAAGTAGAGTCAGAAGTAGATGGCTATGGTGTTTTATCGTCGCCTTACAACGACTACCAAGTATTGCGTGTACACCATGACATTTTTCAGTCTGATTCAATTTATGCTGATTTACAAGGCACTGGAACGCCAACATGGGCGCCAATTCCAAGCATGCACATGCACGAATATGAATGGTGGGCAAAAAATGAAAAAGATCCAGTACTAAAAATTACTACGCAAGAGTTATTTGGTTTTCAAGTAATTCAAAGTATTGAATACCGCGATATTTTTCACCCGGAAGTAGCAAGTGTAATTGAAAATTCAATCGATTTTTCATTGTCACCAAATCCAGCTCAAAACAATACTTTAATTAAATCTGATGTTACCATCGAGCAAATTAATATTGTTTCTGCGGAAGGAAAAAACATCAGAAAAATCAAAGAAATCAGTGCGTTCGAATTTTCAATCGATCTTAGCGACATTCCAGCAGGCGTGTATTTCGTTGAGGTAATTTCTGGAAGTCAATCACAAAAAAACATGTTGGTTCGCAATTAAGCCGTAACTTTGTCTGAAGGCAAATCGGTCTATCGCTGTTTCGAGTAAAATCGGAAGAGAGGAAAGTCCGGGCAGTGCAGAGCGCCGTACTTCCTAACGGGAAGGCTTTACTTTGGCGACGAAGTAGGGACAGAAAGTGCCACAGAAAGGAAAACTACCCAGAAAAGCTATGCTTTAGGGAAAAGGTGAAAAGGTGGGGTAAGAGCTCACCGTCCCACTGGCAACAGCTGGGTGCAAGGTAAACCTTACGGACTGAAAGACCAAATATACCGGGGTTTGAGGGCTGCTCGCTCGACTCGGAGGGTAGGTTGATGGACTCCATGAGTGATTGTGGAGCTAGATAAATGATAGACTAAAACAGAACCCGGCTTACGGATTTGCCTTTATTTTTTTCTTGATTTTAGTATGTCACGAGCTGTAGATTCTTTGTAAGAGTGCAATACAGAAAACTCAATAGGATAGCGTTTAAAATAGCGCTTTTGGTAGCTAAAAATCTTATTCATATTGGAGTTCACAGGAAAAGTATTCCACCAATTATTGATACGCTCATTCGCTTTTTCTTCTGTGAAATACTTTATAAATTCAAGCGCATTGGTATAGTTCTTCGCTTGTTTGATAATCGCTGCAGTGCGTAAATTGAATTGCAATCCTCCTTTTGATTGATTAGGAAACAATATCTTCCCATTTTTATATCCCGAATTATACAATAAAGTATCAGAATAAAAAGAAGAATACGTGGTAAGCAAAGTAGTAAATCGCTTCAAACTGTCTGATGGGCGAGAAAAGTTCACTTCACGACGAAAAATGTGCGACAATAAACCATCCTTTATCGAATCGCTTTCACCCCTTACACGATGCACTAAACCTGTCATCAAGGGCAAAAGCTGCGTGTTTTCTTTCAAATTCGTTGTCCAGTTTTCACGCTTTAAACACTCTAAATAACTTGATTTAGGAGCAAGTGAATCTTTTGCTTGCACAAAAATAAAAGGATCAATGCCTATGCCCACCCATTGGTAATCATGTGCTCGCAAGCGAAATGAAATACTGGGTTGGTCTTCGACTTTCAAAATAGGCTGCAAAACTTTCTCTTTTGAAAAATCGATCGCATCAAACACCGATTCAAGCAGCACAATGTCAATGTCTGTTGCAAATTTTTCGTTCTTCAATTGCTGCAGAATCGAATCCTTTGGCGCGTGTAAAACAAAGACTTTGATGCCTGTTTCTTTAGAGAAAGAATTAAATAATGTCACATCTTTTGCATGCAAGTAATCTGAAGCAATAAATAATTTCTGATTTCGAGAAGATTTCGCGGTCTCCAAATGACAGCCGCCTATGACAAATAGAGCCATAAGAATTGAGAAAAATTGAAAGCGCTTCACAAAACAAAGATAGGAGTATTTTTTTCGAACATGTAGAAGTCGTTAGTATTCTCTTTACTTTTGTGAAAAAATTCCAAGGTGAAGCAAGAAAATAAGTTGACAAAAAAAATTCAAGTGGTGCTTAATGATTTAAAATTGGGCGACGAAGATAAAATGAGTAAAGCAATTCTTGCAATTCAATCGGTGGGAAAGGCTCAAATAATTCCAGATTTGGTTCAATTACTCCACGAGGATTTAAGTGCTAAAAATCGCAAGGAACTTATTGATGTTTTCAATAATTTGTCAGATTCCGATGCCATTGAATACATGATGGAAGAAGTGAATGACGATAAAAATGAATCGCTTCGCTCTGTTTTGCTAAACACGATGTGGAATTCGAAATTAGATTATAGCGCTTTTTTACCCGATTTTGTGCTTCTTGCTATACAAGGAGATTTTACTATTGCCTTGGAATGTTTAACGATCATCGAAAATTTAGATGGACCATTCTCTGAACAGTTAATCTTGGAATGTCAGCTTTTACTGCGAGAATACATGGAAGATAAAAGTCCAAAAGATGCCCAAAAAGCAACGATAATGAGCGAAATTGCACTATTTGTTCGTGATGTAGAAGAAGACGACGAAGATGGATTCTTTGATGTTGAAACGTTAGACTAAATCGCTCAAGTACAATAAATAGATCGCAACTAAACTCAAGGCGAGACCCAATTGCTTCACACGCGACAAGCGCTCTTGAAAAATGGCAAATCCTAAAATCGCGGAGAGGGCAACAACAGCCACATTGTTCACTGCCAAAACAGTGGAGTCGTCCCAACCTGTTGCTTTATAGGACTGAATCAGCAAGTAAATGGAGAAATAATTAGGAATGCCTAAACAGATTCCCGCCAGTACATTTTTCCAATGGAACACTTCCTTTTTTCGTAGAAAGCTGATGCTAAGAATGATGATCCCAATGAAAAAAGCTCCGGCAAAACCGAAGGCACTGAACAAGGCTGGACTTAAAATTCCCAATTCAAATTTTTGAACGTAGTTCAACACAAAATCCAACACCCCGCTTCCTAAGAATAAAATCAACAGAAAAAGTGGCTTGCTACTGTCTGATTTTTCTTTGCTAAACGTCACTAATGCCACGCTAACAAAGGCAATAAATATTCCGATCCACTTTAAGATGGTGACTTGTTCTTGATAGTAAAAAATCATGAAGAGCATCGAAATGGCCATGCTCATTTTTACGGCAGTTGATGTAAGGGCAACTCCATTTTTTTGAGCACTAAGCCCCATTAAAACAAACAATGAAATAAATAAAACGGAACAAAGGATTGCAAACCACATCCAACTTGGCGCTTCCATCGCACGGGCATCCCAAGTATCAGAAAATAAGGCAAATCCAAGAATCGAAGCCGCTAAATAATTCGTCACTACGGCCTGAAACAAACTAATGTTCCAGCGATTAAATAACTTAAAAATGACAAAAATACAGGTCGAGAAGATTATAGAAAAAAGTAGCGTAATCATTTTCTGAAATAATAATTGATTTGGTCGGTTGAATACGGAATAGAATAGGATGGAGATTTGTGTAAAACAGGAGCTTTTTTGCCATCTCCTAACAAGACATCACCCACAATAACACGTGCTTCATCCCACACATTATCGAAAATAAAATATTGTAAAGTTCTACTTCCCCCTTCAATAATGACGGATTGAATTCCTCTTTTGTACAATTCTTCCAAAATATATTTTGTTTCCACTTCTGGAATTTTTACCCATTCAATGTGTTCGCTGATCTCGTTTTTAATTCGATTGAAAATAATCGTTGGCGCATCATTCAACAAAATTTTCAAATCACCAGATAGTGCTTTTTGGCTGTCAATAATCAATCGAATAGGATTTTTTCCTGCATAGTCACGCACAGTAAGTGATGGATTGTCATTTTGAACAGTTTTTCGTCCCACCAAAATACTCATCTCTTCTGCACGCCATTTGTGCACCAACGTTCTTGTTTCATCCGAAGAAATCCAATGAATTCCTTTTTCATTATTCTCTCGGTTGATGTCCAAAAATCCATCTTTCGATTGTGCCCATTTTAAAATTACGTAGGGACGTTGTTTTTCATGAAAGGTAAAAAAACGTTTATTGAGCTCCAAGCATTGACTTTCCAAGACACCAACTTCCACTTCGATTCCAGCATTTCTCAACTTTTCGACTCCTTTTCCCTTTACTTTCGAATAAGCATCGATACATCCGATCACTACTTTTTTCACCTTCTTTTGAATCAATAAATCGGCACAAGGGGGTGTCTTTCCTTGGTGAGCGCAAGGCTCCAATGAAACATATACGGTAGCTTCACATAGCAAATCATGATTTTCGATGGCTGCAATAGCATTTACTTCGGCATGTGCTTCTCCAAATTTTTGGTGATAACCCTCCCCTATTATTTTTCCATCCAGCACAATCACACAGCCAACCATCGGATTTGGCGCAACATTTCCTTTGCCCAAGCGAGCTAACTCAATACAACGAAGCATATAAAGTTCGTCTTCCGTGTAATTTTCAAGTGTCATATACATTACAAAGATGGTAATTTTTAGAGATTTGTCGCTACATTTACTGCTCATTCCATCATATAACAATACTACAAAAAGAATGAAAATTAACTCTAGAGAAGCTCGAAAACATTTATTTAGTCTACCCGTCATTATTGCTGCGCTTGGCTACTTCGTAGATATCTATGACTTATTACTATTCGGAATCGTTCGAATTCCGAGTTTAGAGAGCATGGGCTTGGATGCAGATCTTTACGGGACGATGATTCTCAGTTGGGAAAAAATTGGATTGCTTTTGGGCGGAATTCTTTGGGGTGTTTTTGGCGATAAAAAAGGTCGACTATCGGTGCTATTTGGATCGATTTTGGTCTATTCTTTAGCCAATATTGCCTGTGGAATGCTTCCTCATGTAAATTTCATGCACAAGGCAGATGCCTACGCTCTCTTTCGATTTATAGCTGGTGTGGGACTTGCGGGCGAATTAGGTGCAGGAATTACACTGGTTTCTGAATCGCTGCCAAAGGAATTACGCGCCATTGGAACATCGATCGTTGCGGGATTTGGACTTTTAGGGGCTGTGGTGGCCAATTTTACTGTTGAACTCTCTGGAGATTGGACAAATGCCTATTTTATTGGAGGAGGATTGGGATTGATGTTACTCTTGCTCCGAATAGGTGTCATGGAGTCAGGAATGTATAAAAGTCTAGCACAAAGCAGCGACGTAAAGAAAGGTAATTTCTTTTCATTTTTCACCAATCGAGATCGCTTTATCCGCTATATTAAGTGTATTGCTATTGGCTTTCCCACGTGGTTTTGTATAGGCATTTTAGCTGTTTTTTGCAATCAAATTGGAATAGCACTTGGAATTTTAGAACCACTCGTGCCCGGCAAAGCTATTATGTGGGCCTATATTGGAATTTCTGTTGGCGACTTTGCCAGTGGATTTATCAGTCATTGGTTGCAATCAAGAAAAAAAGCCATCTTCTACATGATGGTGTTTACCATTGTTGGAGTAGTGTTGATGTTGTTTGGAGGCGCTAATTCGGCCAATTCCTATTATTTCTTTTGTGTTTGGCTTGGACTCGGTACTGGTTACTGGGCGATGTTTGTCACCGTTGGCGCTGAACAATTTGGCACCAACATTCGCGCAACAGCAGCAACTACAATTCCGAACATGGTGAGAGGTGCGCTAGTACTAATGATTTTATTGTTCGATTATTTAAAACCATCAACCGGTGTTATTTATGCAGCGGGGATAGTTGGCATTCTAGCATTTGGATTCGGAATTTATTCAACGTTGACCATTCCTGAAACGCATGGGAAAGATTTAGATTTTGTGGAGTGAGAGTAAACAATAAGACTTTAGAACATCAGGACTCGCTGCGCTTTTGGACAGATTTACAGTAGACCAAAGGTCTATCTCAACTTTGCGCCTTTATGCACATCTCTACTTATTTGAGACATAAAATAGAAAAGAGCCCGACAGTTTAATACTTTATTTCATAGACTTTTCCAGCTTTTAATTTTTCGATGGTTCGCGTTTCACCACCCAGCCACTGAATGGTAATATTGCTTGCGAATTTGTTTTTTCCTAATCCAAAGTAAAGTGTTTTTGACGATTGAGAGCTATGTCCGGAGCCTCCATCTACCTCACGCATTTGAATTTTATCTCCAGCCAATAATGTAACACTTGAGCCTACAGCGCTTCGATTGACAGTTCCGCTTCCCACCAATTTGATGGCGATCCATCTGTTTTTAGCTTTACTAAGGTTGTTAAACAACTTAATTTTCTGATCTGTTTTAGCAAAATCTCCTCGCGAAAGCTTTACTTCATTCGTTACGATATCCAGCTTCCCGTCATGATTAAAATCGATAAAGGCAGCTCCTCGTTGCGCCAAAGAATCATTTAATCCTGATAGCTTACTGATATTTTTGAACGACGAAGAACTTACATTTTCAAAAAGCACATTTTCGTCCTTCGTCACTGCCCTTTCAAGCGATTCCAAATACCCTTTAGTGATATAAAGATCAACATCTGCATCATTTTCCATGTCGAAGAAAAGGCCACTCCAACTTGTCCCTTTTTGCGTAGGTGTTGCCATTTCAATGTCTATTTTCATTTGCACGGCCTCTTCTGTGAAGGAACTTATTGAATTTTTGAAGAAATAATTTCGCCCAATATTCGTCAAATAATAATCGAGTGTGCCATTGTTGTCGTAATCACCTGGGCCTACGCCCATTCCATAAAATTCTCGATAAAAACCAAGTGAGTCGGTAAAATCAGTGAATCCTTTTGCGGGATAATCATTACGAAAAATGCGATTCCCCTTATGATTAAAATGACCAAAATCATTCAATAACATCAAATCAATATCGTTGTCATTGTCATAATCTGTAAAACATGCTGCGAGTCCACAGCCATCATCTTCTAAATTCCATTCAGCTGTAGTTTCAACAAATCCTTTTCCTTGTTGATTAATGTAAAAGCGATTTGGTAAACATTCCGGATTATAACTAGTATTCTGACCTAAGGAATCAGAATCATTCCCCATGTAGAATACATAGTTCAATAAGTATAAATCTACAAATCCATCATTGTTAACATCACCCCAGACACAGCCTGCATAATCTCCAATGATATTAAAAACATCTTGGTGCATTTCCTTGAAATACTTTCCACCCATATTCTTAAGAAAAACTGGCGTACAGTTATCGCCTCTAATTTCTAAAGTTCCTTTATTGGCAATAAAAAGATCTTCGTAGCCGTCATTATCCACATCAGCTGCACTAGCTCCTTGTACATATAAATTTTGTAAAAAGCCAATTTGATATTCCTTCGTTACGTCCGTAAATTTGCCTTCCTGGTTCAACCACAGTTTGGAAGGAAATGTTCCTCCGCATTGGAAAATATCGTCCCAACCATCATTATTGATGTCAAAAACAATCACTCCTGCACCAATTTCTTGATGATCTGTTCCTGGATAAATATAATCCAAGCCCATTTCAAAACTCACTTCTTTAAATTTCTGAGAAAACAACTGAGGGACCAACCCAAACGCTAAGAGTATGCTTATTAGTAACTTCATTGTTGCTTTAAAAATTGAATTGATTGTATTGTATTGCTGCCTATTTTTCTACCGTAAATGAGGCTCACACGTAAAGTGTTTTCATAGTGAATTCCTCCATAAAAACGTGAAATTGACATTTGTTCAGACATTTCTGTGAAGTTCTTGAAAGTTCGAGGCGCCCCGTTCATGTCTGTTCTAAGTTGATTGGTACTATCTGTAAATGACATAGCATCAGTAAAAATGTATTTCAACACTTCACTTCCAGCTCCTGATTGAAACGAATGACCAGAAGGAAATTCAGGAAATGGGGGCGTAACGATGATTGTTTCAAATTTTTTAGAGATGTACCGTTGAATGTATGAGTATGGTCGAATAAGATTATAGTGATACTTCAACTTCCAAGTTTCGCGCATTGCATCATTAATGGCAACGCCGAGCAGCACAAATAACTCCGTGCTTTTTGCTAGCGACAAATCTTTTAGCTTCGCAAGTTGTAAGCCGATATTAAACAAATGTCCCACTGGCGTACCTGTAATTCCTGGCGCATCATCCCAGTATTTTGCTATATCGATTTTCGTTTGTGAAAGATCTTGAAAGAGGCTAAGAATTCGCTTGTTTTGAGCATAAAACTCTGACGTAGAATCCTTTGAAAATGGCAGATACGGAATATCTTCACATACATTTCCAGAAGAAGCTACCATCAGTCTATTGGCACCCCAAAAAGGCTGCAAAGCATCCACAAATCCGGGCTGTGTTCTCACCCAACAACCTTCACATATTGGCGGTATATAAGATTTTGGGAAATTGGCATTCCACGGATTTTTAGTCCCATCAGCCTCTGCCCAGTTCACAATTTCCGACACCAACGCCTTTGCAAACACTTCTGCATTTTTCAGTTCCTTTTTGGAATATTGCTTTTTGTAGGTATTAAAAATGTCCTTAAATTGCTGATCGACTTTCTTTCTATTAAACGGAGGCATATTGTCAAAAAAATACAAAGCCAAATCATAATCAAGCAAATTGGCTACATGTTGGTAGGAAATTTTACTTGAACTGGGAAAGTAATTGCGGGTAAATCCATTCAGTTGTTGTGATAGCGATTGATTATCGACCATCAATTGCACACTCGATTCATACATTCCTACACTCAGATAGGCAAATGTTCTTGCTGCAACAGGAGCTGAATATCCCGGGGTATTTTTAGTCAAATCAAGATTCATTTCCATCCACTTTAGATGAATTTTCTTGCACAAGCTACTTTCCTCGAATTGATCACTTGCGAAGAGACAACAACTTATTGGAAAAACAAGTAGTGCTACTAGTAAAGCTTTTGTCATAGAGTACTTGAGATTAGGCGACTAAAAATAGAAATAATAAATTGATTTTTAAGTTTATCGAGCTGATTATATAGAATTGAATCTCAAAAACTAATTGGTTTAGTTCAATTGTAGCCTTCTGACTAAAAAAATTCTTCATGTAAATGGTGATGAAAAAAACACATTGTTAAACTTTCATAAAATTACTTTTTTAGTAGTTGAACTCTTATGCACGCACTATATTTGTGTAAAACCAACTATACACAAAAAATGACTTTAAAATCACTTCACTTTGGACTTCTTTTAGTTTCACTTATTTCGCCTTTCCTTTCTTCCAGTCAAGTTAATTATGCACTCAAAGAAGAAGTACCGATTCGCAAAGATTCCATTCAAATTGTGCGTGATAATTTTGGCGTTCCTCATGTGTATGCACCTACCGACATTGAAGCAATCTATGGTTTGGTTTGGGCACAGTGCGAAGATGATTTCATTTCAATTCAAGAAGTAATGGCGATGTCCAACGGATTTTACGGTCGCTGGAAAGGAAAAGAAGGGGCTAAATTAGATTATGTTACTCAGCTTTTGAAATTAAAAGAAACGGCAATTGCAGAATACGATAAAGCTTACTCTCCCGAGTTTAAAAAAATATTGAAAGCCGCAACAATGGCGGCAAATCGCTATGCAGAAATACACCCTGACGAAGTAAAATTAAAAGGTGTTTTCCCGATTTCTGAGTACGATTATGTTACAGGTTATTTACTTGGAATGTCGTTTATGGCTTCCATTCAAGATGTGCTTCCGAAACTTTTCGAAGATAAATTTGCCATACTCCCTGTTGAAAAAACACCCACAGGAAGTAACGGAATTGCCGTTCACAGCTCAAAAACAGAAGATGGCTACAATTACATTGATATCAACTCACATCAACCATTGCAAGGTCCTTTTTCGTGGTACGAATGTCACGTAGAAAGCAAAGAAGGACTTAAAATGATGGGAGGATTGCTAATTGGTTCAATGATTCCGAACATTGGAACGAATGGCAACATCAGTTGGACACACACTTTAAATTACAATGATTTCTTTGATGTCTACAAATTGACAATGCACCCGAAAGATAAAAATCTTTACAAATTTGATGGAAAGTATCTACCACTAGAAGTAACGAAAGCTAAATTGAAATTGAAAGGAATTTCGGTATCGAAAAAAATCTATTACAGTGTTCATGGTCCGGTGGTGATGACAAAAAGTGGGGCCTATGCCTTACGTGGCTTGTCGTACAAAAAAATTGGGGCACCAGAACAATGGTACAACATGTGCAAAGCAGAAAACTTCACTCAATTTTATGAGGCTTTGAAAGCGCAAGAAATGCCCTCCATCAATATTGTTTATGCCGATAAAAACGACACTATTTTTTACATCAGTAACGGATTGTATCCAACGGAGCGCATGGAAGGGATCAATTGGCGAGGTGTTATTCAGGGTGATACTTCTGCAACATTGTGGAGTGAAGACAAGGTGATGCGCGTAGAGGACATTCCTCAAATGTTAAATCCAAGTTCTGGGTATTTGTATTCAGTTAACCAATCGCCATTTTTGATAACAAATTCGGTAGATCAGTTAAAAAAAGAAGATTATCCTCTTGTGCATGGTTGGCAAGAACGACCGTTGAATAGAAGTCAGCGCTTGAGCATGTTGATGGATACCGTTGATGTCTTTACTTGGGAGACCTTCAAACGAATAAAATTGGATAAGAAGTATCCAAATAAGGTCATCTATCTCTGTGATGTTGACAAATTTAAGCAAATTGACCTTGTGAAAAATCCTGATTTGAAAGATGCTGTGGAATTATTGAGTAGTGCTCCAGTGAGTGGTGAAATTAATGATTCCGTTGCTGCTCTTTCACAATTTGCGTTTCTTAATCTTCAGAAAAACATCGAAAATAGAGCTGAATACATTCCTTACGAAGTAGAGCTTTCTATGGATATTTACGTGGATTGTTTGCGCCGAGCAAAAGCACACATGCTTAAACACTTTGGAGCAATAAAAATACCTCTGGGTACTGTGCAACGCTTACGCAAAGGAGACAAAGATCTACCGATGTTTGGTTTGCCAGATGTGTTGACTCCCATTTACAGTAAAGTGGATGAAAAAGACGGAACGCTTGTACCACTCGGAGGAGAAACGTATTGTCTTTTGCTGAAGATTGGAGCGAAAGGAATGGAAATGGAATCGTATCAGGCTTTTGGACAGAGCAATAATCCTAAGAGCAAGCATTACACGGATCAGATGGAGCTCTTCACACAAGGAAAGTTTAAGAAAATGACAATGGATAAGACCGAGATCTTCAAAAATGCTGAGGCGATTTATACGCCTGAGTAAATGACCGGCGAGCATCTATTGTTTTGAAAACTGTTCATTATTTTTTGCCTTGAAGTAGTAAGATCAAAATCACCGAAGGGTGAGGCTCTCGAACCCTTCGGTGATTTTGATTCGGCAAAAAGTAAAGGGAATAAATTATTCACAAAAAAAACCGCTCATTGCTGAGCGGCTTTCTATTATTAAGTTGTAAAATCTATTTATCAATTGATCCTGTAACCCGCTTCATGAAGGCATTGAGTGCCTCTTTTTGAGAGATGTTTTGCTCGCGCATCATTTGTTTGACTTCCAAAGCACCAGAGAAATTGGATAACAACTCACCGATCACATCCAGCTCTTCGTCTTTCAACGATGGGACTTCAATCAACGATTCCAACACTTCCATTGCTTCGTTAAGATAATCTTCATCATTTTCTTCGATGAAGTTTGTCAGGTGTTTAATGATTGGTAACTTCATGGAGTACAGTTTCGATAACTTCAATTTTATTTCCTTGTGCTTGCTGAACTAATTTTCCATCGACAAAACCAGCGAAGGTTGGCAAGTTGGAAACATCAGCCAATTTACGCGATTCAGGATATTTCTCCGCATCTACATAATAAAAGGCAATTCCTTCATTTTCAGATGCTAACTTCTTGAATTTTGGCTTTGTTAGTTTGCAATTTCCACACCAAGTAGCTCCATATTGTACCATCACTTTTGGATTTTCTTCCAAAATTTGGGCTAAATTGTCAATTTCTAATTCTTTCATAAGACAATTTATTAGTGGGTAGCTAAATAAGAAGCTGTACTTTTTGCATCTGCATTCATGGCATCTTTACCTTCTTCCCAGTTTGCTGGACAAACTTCACCGTGCTGCTGAATGTGCGTGTAGGCATCAACGATTCTTAAAAATTCATTCACATTTCGTCCTATTGGCATGTGGTTGATAGATTCATGGAACACCATTCCGTCTTCGTCAATTAAATATGTAGCGCGGTAAGGAACATAGTCACCATCAGAATCTTCATCGTAAATATCATGATCCAAAATATCCAACTCTTCTGCTAAAACTCGAGTAGAATCAGCGATCAAAGGATATTTTACGCCTTCAATTCCACCGTTATCTTTTGAAGTGTTTAACCATGCAAAATGAACCTCAGCTGTATCACAAGATGCTCCAATAATCATTGTATTTCTCTTTGCAAACTCTTCAGATGCAGCTTGAAAAGCGTGCAATTCAGTTGGACAAACGAATGTAAAATCTTTCGGGTACCAAAACAAAACCACTTTTTTCTTTTTGGATTTTGCTTCTTCCAACACATTCAATTTGAAGGTGTCGCCTAACTCATCAATTGCTTTTACTGCAACGTCAATAAACTGTTTTCCTACAATACTCATAACTTTGATTTTTATTTATTTATAACTGATTTCACTTATTATGTTGATCTAACCACGCCGAAAACATCCAATTTGTTTTCTCTTTTTCACGAATTAAATCTGACATCAAACCATTTGTACTTTCATCCTCATTTTCAGCTGCAAGTGCTAAAAGTTCCTTTTCCATTTTTAGAAGTATTTGTTGCGCCTCCAAAACATATTGCATTCCAGTTTCACCATCGGTAATAATTGGATTTTCTTTTACCAATGAGTTTTTCAAGTAATCACTAAAGCTTGAAAATGGAACAACGTTCAAAGTTAACAATTGCTCGGCTAAATCGTCAATAATTACTTGTGTTCTTGTATACAATTCTTCATATTTCAAATGCAATTCGAAGAAATTTTTCCCTTTGATGTTCCAATGCAATGATCGCAAATTCTGATAATGCAATTGATAGCTTGCAAGTAATCTATTTAATTTATCTGTATACATTGTTTAACCTTTTGATGATTTGATAGCACAAATTTAAGGGGAGAAATCAATAAATACTATTGATATTTTTTATATTTTAATAAATAATATTTATATTAATTTTGAGGATAAATTTTTATTTAAAGATAATACCATGTTAAGCTTACAGCAAATGCAATACATTTTGGCGCTTAGTGAAACAAAACATTTCCTACGCGCAAGTGAGCAATGTTTTGTGACGCAACCAACGCTTTCGATGCAACTCAAAAAAGCAGAAGACACTTTAGGTTACTTTGTCTTTGACCGCTCAAGACAGCCACTTGAATTGACACCCTTTGGCGAGCAGTTAATTCCAATTCTTCGGGAAATTGTTGCTGAATCAGAAAAAATTAAATTGCTGACCGATCAAATGAAGGAAGGTTATCGCGAGCGGGTTACCATTGGAATAATCCCTACCATTGCTTCGTACATGGTTCCTGACTTATTTGATAAATGGACAAAAAAACTAGAGCACATTCAGTTAAGCATTAAGGAAATGACCACCGAAGAATTGATTCAAGCAATGGAACGAAAGGAAATGGATCTCATTATTTTGGCTGGCCCTTATCACAATCATCAGTACAGAACAAGTCATTTATTTGTGGAGGAAATTCTCGCTTACGCCCCAAGCTATGGAGATAATAAAATGACAACCGAAGACCTAAAACAATTGCGTCCGTGGCTCTTGAGTCAAGGAAATTGTTTGCGCGACCAGATGATTCGTTTTTGTGAATTGAGTGATGATATCGAAGGACCAGCTTTCTCTTACGAAGGAGGAAACACCGATTTGCTAATTAAAATGGTACAGAAGAATGGCGGCTACACCTTAATTCCAGAAAACCATCCAATGTCGGATAATCAACGTGCGCAATTAAAGCGAATCAATGCGCCTGGTTTTAAGCAATATCCAGCGAGGGAAATCATTGCCGTGTCACCACAGAAAAGTTTGAAATGGTCAAGCATTGAAAAAATAGTTCGTGAGGTGCAATTGCAGTATGCGAAGAAAACAGAGGATTCTTTTGAGATTTTGAGTTGGAAGTAGAAAAGGAAGTTAGCTAAATTACTTACTGGTATGGAATATACCTTACGTTTTAGGGAGATGCCTAATTTGCATACTGGTATGTAATATTACCACCCGGTTGGTAATTTTGCAAACTTGCCATCTAAGAGAAAAAATTCAAATTCAAAACACAAAAAACACTTCCTGAGCTAAATACCCTAATCGTTAGGAATTTGCTTACTGGTATGTAATATTACCACCCGGTTGGTAATTTTGCAAACTTGCCATGTAAGATAAAAAAATCAAATTCAAAACACAAAAAACACTGCTTTAGCTAAATACATCGTTGTTAAGGATTTTACCAATTTGTATACTGGTATCCAATATTACCACCCGGTTGGTAATTTTGCAAACTTGCCATCTAAGAGTAAAAATCAGATTCAAAGTACAAAAAACACTTCCTGAGCTAAATACCCTAATCGTTAGGAATTTGCTTACTGGTATGTAATATTACCACCCGGTTGGTAATTTTGCAAACTTACTCAACTTTCAAAAAATCCAAGAATAGCAGTATACACCTGCCCTAACTCCTCATCGCTCACACAATAAGGCGGATTCAAAAACACCGTATTTCCTAGTGGTCGGAGTAAAACCCCGTGTTCCAACATGTGCTTCACAATTTCTTCCTTAATACTCGCAAAGTATCCTTCTGTTTGACCTTGAATCTCTACTTCAAAAGCGATAATCGTTCCCAGTTGGCGAATATTTTTCACCGATGAAATGGTTGCTAACTGCTCTGCAAACGTTTGATGCTGCTTAATAATTCGTCCAATGTTTTCCCAGGTGGCTGTTTCTTTGAATAGTTCAATACTCGCCAATGCTGCAGCACAGGAAAGTGCATTGCCCGTAAAAGAATGCCCGTGCAACAAGGCTTTTGCTTTTTCATCGTACAAAAAGGCTTCAAAAATTTCTTCTGTTGCGACAGTTAATCCTAGAGGTAATACTCCGCCAGTTAATCCTTTCGATAAACAAATAATATCTGGTCGGACGGTGGTATGTTCGAAGGCAAATAACTTCCCCGTTCGACCCCAAGCGGTCATCACCTCATCGAAAATGATTAAAACATCGTATTTCTTAGCTAATGCACACAGGTTCTCAAGAAAATCAACCGAATACATCAACATTCCTGCTGATCCAAGAATTAGTGGCTCAATAATCAAAACTGCAACTTCATTCGTCGCAAACAGTTGTTTAGCTTTTCTCAGAATTTCTTCTTCTTTGTCACGAATTGGAAAATCAAGAAAATCGACTTCGAAGAAATACTGTTCAAACGGTTTGTTGAAGTAGCCACGCTGTCCCACTGACATTGCGCCAAAGGTATCACCGTGATATGCTCCTTCCAACGCAACAATTCGGTGACGTGTTTCTCCTCTATTCTGCCAAAACTGAATCGCCATTTTCAGCGCCACTTCAACCGCTGTTGAACCATTATCGCTAAAAAACACCTTCGAAAAAGGATTTCCCAATAAAGTCACCACTTCTTCTGCTAAATTGACCGCTGTTTCATGCGTTGCATCAGCAAAGATGACATGATCGATCTTTTGAAATTGTTTTGAAATGGCTTCACCAATGCGTACATTTCCATGGCCATGCACATTCACCCACCAAGAGGAATTTGCATCGATGTATGATTTACCATCACTCGAAAACAACTTTGCTCCTTTCGCGCTTTCAATCAAAAGTGGTTCTTGAGCGGTTTTAGCTTGTGTAAAAGGATGCCAAACGTAGGTTTTATCTTTTTGAAGCAAGTCCTTACTCATTTGAAATTCGTTTTTAGTAGTTCCGCCTGCTCCTCAATAAAATCGGCATTTACCTCATCAACCAATGGAATTCTAATAAGTATTGGAAGGTTCGTAATGTGGGTGATGATTTCCTCTGTCGCTTTGTTTTTGTCGCCAATAAAAACCAGTCCTTTGATTTCAATTTCACGACTTTTCAAAGCTTCGTAGGTCAGCAGGGTATGATTAATGCTTCCTAAATAATGACGAGATACTAACACCACTGGTAGATTCCACGATTTTACAACATCGGCAAACAACAAACCTTCTGAGTTTAAAGGAACTAAAACGCCACCTGCTGTTTCAATGACAAGATTTGAATTTACTTTTGGAAGCGATAAATCAGAAAGTTGAATTTGAACGCCATCTACTTCTGCAGCATTGTGCGGAGAAGCGGGTGTATTCAAACGAAATTTTTCAGGAAGTAAAACATCTCTCCCTAACCATTTTCCTACTTTTATTGAATCAGAATTGTCTAAATCTCCAGCTTGCACTGGCTTCCAATACTTCGCATTCATTGCCTTCGTGAAAATAGCACTCACGACTGTTTTTCCAACATCGGTTCCAATGGCAACGATAACAACTGAAGACATATTTACTTCCTTAATGCAAAAAATCGAAAGATCCCAAAGCTGATCAATAAAGCACCAAAAGTAATCGCAAATGGGTCAAAACGTTTGTAGACCATGTAAGGTCCTACTAAAAATAGTGCTCCGACCAGTATGTAAAACAATGGCATTGCGTTATGTACCACATGCGCTTGTTTGTTCTTATTCACAAGAGCATTTAGTGCTTTAACGTCCTCTACACAGCTTGCAGAACAAGCAATTCCGTTTCCAACATCGGTTAAGCAATCTTCACAAATTCCTTTGTGGCATGATTTACAAATGCCTATGGCACTTTGATCGTGATGATTGTAACAATTCATAGTTTAACTTCTTAATTCTGCACCCAATTTTTCTTCTAATCCTGCATGAATTTTATTCATCACCACATCAATTTGTTGGTCTTGAAGTGTCTTCTCTTCATCCTGAAAAATAAAGGAAACAGCGTATGATTTCTTTCCTTCAGGAAGATTTTTACCTTCGTACACATCAAACAAGCCTACTTCTTTCAACAAGTTTTTATCTGCTCCTTTTGCCAATTCTTCAATCTGCTGGAAGGAAATTCCTTTGTCAAGCAATAATGAAAAATCGCGACGAACGGCAAAGAATTTAGGTAATTCAGTGTACTTAATTTTGGCGTATTGCAAACAAGCGATAATGGCATCCCAATCTAAATCAGCAATAAAGACTTCTTGTTTGATACCAAATTCCTTTCTCATTTTAGACGAAACCCATCCGATTTCGCCCACTTTGTGTTTCAAAATGTGCAGTTGAACGCCATCTTCCAATAGCGATTTTTTCAAAGCTGCTTCCTTTATCAACCCTTTCAATCCAAGGCGATCAAGAAGCCCAACTACTAAACCTTTAATGGAATAAAATGTATGAAGATCATTCGACGAATTCCACGATTCAAGCTGCTTTCTTCCAGTTAAGGAAATCATCAAACGCTTGTTTTCTACATATTCGTTGTATTTATGGTAGGTCTTTCCAAATTCGAATAGTTTCAAATCTGCATTCTGACGATTTTGGTTGTGCTCAATCACCTCCAAGGTATTGAAGAGCATCGACTGACGCAACACGTCTAAATCCTGACTGAGCGGATTCAACATTTCAACATTGTTTTCCATTTTCAAAACCTCGCCTCCAAACTTCTCAACGTACGATGATTTCGTTAAAGAGTTGTTCAAGGTCTCTGAACACGATGTCCCAATCAACCATTCACTCACCACATCTTGCAAACGCTCAATATCAGGTTTAGGAAAAACACCAATGGATGTATTTAATTTCTCAGGTAACGGAACATTGTTGAAGCCATAAATACGAAGCACTTCCTCGATGACGTCAATCTCTCTGGTTACATCCACACGATATGCGGGTACCGAAAGTTCAGCTTCTGTCTCGGTTTGTGATACGATTGTAATATCTAAAGATTCTAAAATCGTATTGATTTCTGCTTTTGAAATTATTGTTCCAATCACTTTGCTACATCGTTGGTAATTAAATGTAAATTGATGATTCGATACTGGAGTTGGATATACATCCTGAATTTCCATCCCCACTTTTCCACCAGCAATTTCAATGATCAAATCCACTGCGCGTTGCAGAGCATATTTCGTTAAGGCTGGATCTACTCCGCGCTCAAAACGGAAACTTGCATCAGTATTCAATCCTTGTGATTTGGCCGTTTTCCGAACAGAAACTGGATCAAAATAAGCACTTTCGATAAAAATGGCTTTTGTATCTTCTTTTACACCAGAATCTTGTCCTCCAAAAACACCAGCAATACACAAATTGTCGTTTCCGTTGGTGATCATTAAATCTTGATCTGTCATTTTTCGTTCAACACCATCAAGTGTTGTAAGAAGGGAATTGTTTTCTGCAGTTTTAACTACAATTTTTCCGTTTAAAGAACGCACATCAAACGCGTGCAATGGTGTTCCTAATTCACGCATGATGTAATTTGTTGCATCTACAACGTTGTTGATCGGATGCACACCAACAGCTCTTAATTTATTTTGCAACCATGCTGGCGAAGCTTCAATTTTCACTCCAACTACTGTTTGTCCAACGTAGCGTTTACATCGATCTAAATCTGAAACTTCAACCGTCACATTTTCAGATTTTGCTACCGCATGCGTCTTCACCGCAGGCAATTCGAGTGCTAAATTTTGTTGATTATGAAAATTAAGGTACGCTATCACATCTCGTGCAACTCCGATATGCCCCATCGCATCTGCACGGTTCGGTGTTAAACCTATTTCGAACTGATAATCGTTTTCTAGCTCTAGCACTTCTGCAAGAGGAGTTCCAACTGCTAAGTTCGGACTCAACACCATAATTCCAGCGTGAGATTCACCTAATCCAAGCTCATCTTCTGCGCACAGCATTCCAAAGGAATCTACTCCTCTAATTTTCGAAACTTTAATTTTAAATCCTTCTTCTGGCTTTGGGTACAAAGTCGTACCAACCGTCGCTACGGCCACTTTTTGTCCAGCTGCAACATTGGGTGCACCACATACAATTTGTACAGTGTCTGCGCCAATATTAACCGTTGTAACTTTCAATTTATCAGCATCGGGATGTTTTTCGCATGTAAGTACTTCACCTACTACAACTCCTAATAAACCACCTTTCACCATTTCCAGGGCTTCGATTCCTTCTACTTCTAATCCAGTAGAAGTTAAAATTGAACCCATTTCTTCAGGAGAAAGAGCAGTATCTACAAATTGTTTAAGCCAGTTATATGAAATTTTCATTCTATTATTGATAAGTGAGCAAAATTAACAAAAAGGGGCGACTTTTCAAGCCAAAAAAAATAGTTAAACATGTGTTTAAAATATTATTAATTTTACGTTGATATCTTGCGTTCTGACAGGATTTTTTTGACTTTTGTTTAAACTATTAAAGCAATGCGTTTCTACTTCTTTTTTTGTCTCTCTTTTTTTATCGCATTTCAAGTAATTTCACAAGAAAAATTCACACTTAGTGGTTATATGACAGACCTCTCGAGTGGAGAAGCAATTATTGGAGGCAAAGCGTATATTAAAAGCATCAATCAAGGAGCAGTGACGAATACCTATGGTTTTTACTCACTAACTGTTCCCGCTGGCATCTACGAAATTGAATTTCAAGCGACTGGTTTAAGCACGCGGGTAATCACCTTAGACCTTACCAAAGACATTGTAAAAAATATTGAGTTTACAGGCAATCAAATTGAAGAAGTAGAAATTAATGCCATGCGAAAGGACAATGTTAACTCCGCAAAAATTGGTACCATCGAATTAAAAATTGAAGAGATAAAAACACTTCCTGCTTTTATGGGTGAAGTGGATTTAATAAAAATTATTCAGCTTTTACCTGGCGTTTCTTCCGTTTCTGAGGGCGGACAAGGATTTTATGTGCGTGGTGGTGGTCCTGATCAAAACTTAGTTTTAGTCGACGAGGCTGTCGTGTATAATGCAGCGCATCTTTTTGGATTTTTCTCTGTTTTTAATGCCGATGCTGTGAAAGGCGTAACGCTGACGAAAGGAGGAATTCCAGCCAACTTCGGCGGACGAATGTCATCTGTTTTAGAGGTAAACATGAAAGAAGGAAACCTAAAAGAATTTCATGTAAAAGGCGGAATTGGATTGATTGCTTCTCGACTCACCGTTGAAGGTCCACTCAAAAAAGACCGGGGTTCCTTTATTGTTTCTGCACGAAGAACGTACCTCGATTTAATCATGAAAGCAGCAATTCCAGACTCTTCACCCTTTGCCGGCACTAGCTACTATTTTTACGATCTAAATGCAAAATTGAACTATAAAATCACTGATAAAGATCGGATCTACTTAAGCGGCTATTATGGAAAAGATGTCTTCAATTTTGATAACAAAGAAGACGGCTTCAACATGAACATGCCTTGGGGAAATGCTGTTGCATCCTTGCGATGGAATCACCTTTTTTCGAATAAATTATTCATGAATGTCACGGGTACATTTACAGACTATCGTTTTTCTTTTGGATCTACACAAGATGAATTTAGCTTATTGCTAAAATCGGGAATTCAAGATTATGGTGCAAAAGTCGATTTTTCATACTACCCCAACGCACGCCACAAAATAAAATGGGGAGCAGATTACACCTATCATATTTTTACACCAAGTAGCGTCTCTGCAAAAGTGGATACGACCGTTTTTGACACAGGCAACTCACAAAAGCTCTACAGTCACGAAACTGGTGCATATTTCCTTGATGAATTTGATGTAACTGAGAATTTTAAAATTAATGCTGGCCTTCGATATAGTACTTATACACAAGTTGGAGCTTTTACTCGTTACATCAAAGGTGACCTGAGTTCACCCGACACTTCAATTACCTACGGAAAAGGAGATGTTGTTCAATTTTACCATGGACTTGAACCACGACTTTCCATGCGCTACCTTTTGAAAGATAACAGTGCCATCAAAGGTGGATTTTCATACAACTATCAATATGTGCATCTCGCCTCTTTCAGTGCCGTATCATTACCAACTGATATTTGGTATCCCGCAACAGATAAAGCGAAACCACAAATTGGATGGCAAGCATCACTGGGCTATTTTCGGAATTTCTTGAATGATATGCTTGAAACATCAGTGGAAGTGTACTACAAAGGCATGAACAATTTGATCGAATTTAGAGAGGGGGCTATTCCAGGAGATCAGATCAATGACAATGTAGACAATTTAATGACCTTTGGAAAAGGATGGAGTTATGGACTTGAATTATTTGTACGTAAAACCCGAGGGAAATTTACAGGATGGGTAGGCTACACAATTGCAAAAACAGAACGTAAATTTCCCGAATTAAACAATGGCAATCCTTATCCAGCAAAATATGATAGAAGACATGATCTATCTATTGTGGCAAGCTACAAACTCAATGATCATTGGGTGTTTGGTGGTTCGTTCATTTTTGCGACAGGAAACACATTGACACTTCCAGCTTCTTGGTACGTGTTAGACCAGACATTGCTATTTAACTACGGAGCAAGAAATTCAACTCGAATGGCACCTTACCACCGTTTGGATTTGTCAGCTACCTGGTACGATAAAGAGTTCAAGTTTAAAACTGATCCAGCGACAGGAGATCAACTAAAAGTGAAAAAGAAGTTTAGAAACAGTATTGCCATTTCAGTGTACAATATTTACAACCGCTTGAATCCATTGTTCGTTTATGTGGACAACGACGGGAACTTTTTACAAGGCGATTTTAAATTGACTGTCAAGCAAGTCACACTATTCCCCATTATTCCTGGGATCATGTGGAATTTTGAATTTTAACATTTTGTTACCAATGAGAGCATCAATCATCGTACTAATTTTAGCTTCTTTTCTATTGCATTCGTGTGAAAAAGAAATTCAAATCGATATTCCAGGCTACGAAGAAAAAGTAGTCATTGACGGGAAAATTGAAACAAATTCGCCACCAATAGTGCTACTGTCAACTACTAAAAATATTTATTCGCCCACGAATATCGATGCCTATATGGATGGATTTATTTCTGGAGCGGAAGTAATTGTTTCTGACGGCACTACAACCGTAGTTTTAGATGAATTTTGCACAGACAATTTACCTGCGGGATCAGAAGAAGCGGTTTCTCAAATGCTTGGAATTCCCGTGGATCAATTGGCTTTATTTCACATCTGCGCCTACTCCACTATGAATACAGACATTTGGGGACAAGTAGGAAAATCGTACACCTTGACAGTAAATTATGATGGCGAATCGTACACTTCTACCTCCAACTTAGTATCCAACACACCCCTTAACAAAATATTTTGGAAACCTGCACCTGGTTATTTAGATCGAGGCTATTCATGGGGAGAGTTGACAGATCCAGCTGGACAATACGACGCCTATTTATGGGAGGTGAAATATTTGGGGCAAAACGTTTTTTACAAAACTTACAGTCCAGTGAACGACGACGAGTACTTTGATGGTAAAACATTTGAATTCAGCTACGAAAACCCGATGTCGTGCGGAAATGATGATGTACCTGAAGAATATCGCTGCTATTACAAACTGAATGATACCGTTATCATCAAGAACTCGAAAATGGACCGAAATGTTTACGAATGTTGGGAAAAGCGCTACATGCAATTGTACTCCAGCGGCAATCCTTTTGCTGCACCAGCCAACGTAGTTACCAATATTCAAGGCGGCGCCATCGGAATTTGGGGAGCGTATTCCCCTTGGTATGATACGTTGATTTGTGTTGAGTAGTATTTTTTAAAACCTCCACTGCTCAATTCACTGCCTCTTTTTGCTTTTTAAGGTTTTAGTGCTTATTTTTAAAGCATGAAAAAACTAATTTTCTCAAGCATGTTATTTGCAGTATTCACTGCTACTTGTCAAGAAGATCCATACATCTGGATGGAAGAGGTGGAAAGTGAACAATCACTCAACTGGGTGAATCAACAGAATCAACTTACCAAAGACAAAATAAGCAAAGTTGAAGGTTTTTCAGACCTACAAAAGCGTTATGTTGAAGTGTTCAACGATAAAGATAAAATTGTGTACCCTTCTACAGTTGGAAAATACATGTACAATTTCTGGAAAGATGAAACACATAAAAGAGGCATCTGGCGACGAACAAAACGTGCTGATTTTTTAAGTGGAAATTACCAATGGGAAACCATTTTAGACATTGATGCATTGTCGGAAAAAGAAGGCAAAAAATGGGTGTTTCAAGGTGCCAATTGGTTGGAGCCGGACTATACAATTTGCTTAATCAGTCTTTCTGATGGCGGAACGGATGAAAATGAAGTCAGAGAATTTGATGTAAAAACAAAATCGTTTGTGAAAAATGGTTTTTTTATTCCCTCAAGTAAAGGAAGCGTTTCGTGGATCAGTAAAAACGAAGTATTAATTTCTCGCACCTTAGGCGAAAATTCAATGACCGAATCAGGGTATCCTAGACATGTTAAACGTTTAAAAAGAGGTCAAAATTTAAGTGAGGCTTCCATTTTAATAGAAGAACCAGATTCAATTATGGGCGTTTGGGGATACACCGATTACGAAAAGGGAAAGTATTCAATCCTTGTCAGCAAATCCATTACGTTTTATTCGCATCAATCCTATATTTTAAAGGAGGCTAAGCTTATGGCACTTCCTCTGCCCTTGGATGCTGATCAAGAAGGAGAATATAAAGGGGAACTTTTATACTCACTCAATTCTGATTGGACAGTTGGAAATCAAACTTTCAAAATTGGTTCTCTTGTAAGTGTAAACAAAGAAAAATTGTATCAAGGTAATTTAATAGTTCAACTTGTTTATCTTCCAGATGCAAAATCGAGTGTGAATGGTGTTATGGTAACAAAAGATAAAGTTGTGTTGACGGTGCTACAAAACGTTCAAAATGTATTACTTGCTTGTCATTTTGACACGAAAAAATGGACTGTTTCTTCATTAAAAACTCCTGAATTCGGACGTATATCTGTTGTTGATGGCGATACTAAACAAGTAGGTTATTTTTACGAATATAGCAACTACATCACTCCACCAACTTTGTACTATGTCGATAACAAAGGCACCAAAGTTATTCAAGAACAACGGAGTATGTTTAATGCAGAAAATTTGGAAGTGCACCAATATGAGGTTACCTCAAAGGATGGAACTGTGGTGCCGTACTTCATTGTTCACGCAAAAAACATTGTGCTTAACGGTAAAAACCCTACGCTTGTGTATGCCTATGGTGGCTTTAACATTTCTCAGAAACCAAGCTATAACTCAACTACAGGAATTGGCTGGTTGGAACAAGGCGGTGTTTACGTAGTAGCAAGTATTCGTGGAGGAGGAGAGTTTGGTCCTTCTTGGCATCAAGCAGCGATCAAAGAAAATCGCCAAAACGCTTACGACGATTTTTATGCTGTTTGTGAGGATTTGATTGCGCGAAAAATCACTTCACAACCGCATTTGGGCGCTTTTGGATGGAGCAATGGTGGATTAATGGCGGGTGTTGTGGCAACGCAACGTCCAGATTTATTCAATGCGGTAATTATTGGCGCGCCTTTATTGGACATGAAACGCTTTAATAAGATGTTGGCAGGTGCTAGCTGGATGGGAGAATATGGAAATCCTGATATCCCTGAAGAATGGGAATACATTCGCAAGTATTCACCGTACCACAATGTTGTAGCTGAAAAAGAATATCCAGAAGTGTTGTTTGTTACCTCAACAAAAGATGATCGTGTTCACCCTGCACATGCTCGAAAGATGGCTGCTCGAATGATCGAACAAGGTCACCCTATTTTCTATTACGAGACAATGGAAGGTGGACATGGCGCTTCTTCAACAAACGAACAGTTAGCATTTAACCAAGCCTTGATGTATAGTTATTTAAGAATGAAATTAAAGGGCGAGTGAATTTTAGAAAGTAGGTAGGTTATGGAGTCAAAGAAAATAAACAGTCTAGCTTTTATTATTATTTCAATTGTAATCTTGATTCCCAATTTAGGTGGATTATTGGTTACATGTTTCATCTTAGATAATCCACCAATGATTATATACATTGTCAACAGTACAATGCTTTTAATTTCTCTGATTGGACTAGTTTATGGCTTAACATTGCGGAAAAAAAGATGAAGACTTAAGAAAAATAATACGTTTTGTGCTCAGAATTCCACCTCCAAGATTTATACGGTTACTCTCACTTTTTCCTATCTTTGTCCTTCTAAAAAAACAAAACACATCTCAATGAAATACAAGCTCTCCCTGCTCGTCCTCCTATTTATTACCCAACTTTCATTTGCTCAAAAAGATTCAATTCCTCAGCCACAAACCATCGTAGAGGTGTACGATGTCGTTGCAATTTACTACGACCACACTGATTCGCGCGGCCACTCAAGAAGATATACTTCTGAGGTGAAAGGTGAAATTCTTAGCTATGATGAAAGTACTGGTCAACTGACCTTTAAGGCCTTGGATGGAAAAATGTACTCCTTGAAAAGCACAGATTACAAATATTTTCAATACAAAAAGGAGTTTGTAAAGAAGGTTAAACAAGTAATTGTGAAGGAAAGAAAGTCGAGTGGCTTTGAATTTACAGTAGGATTGAGTGCTGGGTATTTTAATCTCAACCAAGAACTCACCACCGATGATTATTTCATCAATGGCTTTGAGGGAAGTGCCGATATTCCTATTTGTTTGAAAGTGGGAGCCGGCATGGTACTCAACAAAAATAGCGTCGCAGGCCTCACAGGTGAGTATGCCGTTTGGATGGACAACAGCTCCTATTTCAATGTGGGTGCACGTTATCAATACATGTACAACCCGACTAAAAATGCTGCCTTCTATTTACCTGTGGAATTAAAATACAGTCGCTACCAGTTTTCATCGCAATATTCCACATCAGACACCACTGATTTAGGTGGAGGAAGCTGGCAATATCCCGGCTATTTGAATACGAAGGTTGCAACCAACAACCTAGAATTGAATATTGGGCAAGGTATTTCCTTTGCTTTGAAAAATAAAAAGTCAATCTCACTTGAATTGATGTTGTTGAAGCAATTCATTTTGAGCCAATCCTTCAAAAGTGAGAGTGAACGCTCACCGACGAGCAAGTTTGGAATTATTGGTGCAAAACTAAATGTATCCTTTAATTTTTAAGGCCACTGTGAGCAAGCATTTGGAATTAAACTAGACTGGAAACATTCTCCATTTTTTGTTCACAGCAACCTACAATCCCTCCACAATTTTTTGCATGAATGGTCTCCAACGAAAATTTTCAGCAGTGTGCCCAAGTCGAACGATGATAACGTTTTTATCGGTATCAGAATAGATGTATTGTCCATTGACCCCATCTGCCCAAAAAGTATGATCGTTGATACTCCACCATTGGTAATTGTACGCTTTACCATCTTTCACTATATTTTGATATTTCCAAGAGGCATCAACCCAATTTTGTGAAATTAATTGCTGACCCTCCCAGTTACCTTTGTTGAGATACAATCGACCCAATTTTGCATAATCGATAGCAGTAGCACCGATTCCACAAAACGTTTTCTCTAAATCTTCTTTCTTAAAAGTACTCCAAGTAGCTCGGTATTCCATTCCAAGTGGAACCCAAATTTTCTCATTGCAAAAATCGGCGATTGTCTTTTCTTTCAACACTCGCTGTAGAATGAGACCTAATAATTCGGTGTCGCTGTTCTGGTACTTAAAAACGGTATTAGGTTTATCGCGAAAACTACGTTTTTTCAAAATTGGTAAAAAAGATCGTCCATAATACAAACGTGCCAAGCCGTTGAAAGGATCAAGATGCTTTTCGTTGAAATTGATGCCAGACCTCATGTTGAGTAAGTGTTCAATTGTTAGCTGATCAATACCTTCTATGTATGCAAGTTCTGGAACATACGACACAACCTTTTCATGCACCGATGGAATCAATTGATCGTCAATCGCACAGCCTATTAGCATACTAGTTACTGATTTTGCCATGGAAAAAGACATCACGCGTTTCGTATCATTAAACTCTTGATCGTTGTATTGAAAAAGGATCGAATCATTGCGAACAATCAACAGTGAAATCGTTTCAGTTTCATTCAAAAATGATTGCAAGGAAAGACCTGTTAACTCATTGGTTGACATAGTATCAGGAAATGAAATTTGCTTATCAGCATAATGAAAACAGAACGGATCATCTGATTTCTTCAATTCATGAGCAGGAAACAACTTGTAATCTTTTGCCCCTGGACGATTGTAAACAAATGCTTCGAATGGTGCACAGCTATCAACAAAGACAAGAAGCGAACAGCATATGAATAATTTTTTCATCATTCTTGTCACGTACTTTATCAATAATAATTCTCGCCTTCCAAGTAATTCTTCACGTAATCTGCCACTCCCTCTTCCAAGGTGTGAAATGGCTTAGTATAGCCCGCATTGATCAATTTAGACATATCAGCTTCTGTGAAATATTGATACTTTTCTCGAATATCTTCTGGCGTGTCGACAAATGAAATAGATTCAGATTTCCCCATGTTTACAAAGGTGTTTTTTACTAAATCTAAGAAGCTACGCGCTTTTCCAGACCCAAGATTGTAAATGCTAGAAAGAGGTTTATGTTCCATTAAGAAAAGACATACATTCACCACATCTTTTACATAAATAAAATCACGCAATTGTTCTCCGTCTTTATATTCTTCCTTATGTGATCGAAACAATTTCATTTCCCCCGATTTCTTAATTTGATGGAACGCATGGAAAATGACACTTGCCATTCGACCTTTATGAAATTCATTGGGACCGTAGACGTTAAAAAACTTCAATCCTGCCCAAAATGGTGGATGAACATTCTGCTTCAACACCCACTTATCGAAATCATTTTTAGATTCACCGTAGGGATTTAACGGCTTCAATTTTGGAATTGAATCATGCTCGTCTTTGTAACCATACTCACCTAAACCATAGGTTGCTGCAGAAGAAGCGTACACTAGCGGAATATTAAATTCGACGCAAGCATTCCACACTTCCTTTGAGTAATTCAGATTGAGTTCATCAAAAATTTCAATATTAAATTCAGTAGTATCTGTGCGGGCACCCAGATGGAAAACAAATTCCACTTCGTTACCGAAATCACCCAGCCATTTAATAAAATCCTTTCGTCCTACTTTTGCAATTAGAAATTTACCTTCAAGATTACTTGACTTTTCTTGCTTCGAAAAATCATCGACAACAACTATATCAGTATATCCAGCCTCGTTTAAACGGCTAACTAAGCAACTTCCAATGAAGCCAGCGGCTCCTGTAACTACAATCATTTCTTTTTTGATGTTAAGATATTACGATTTTAGGACTTGATGACACTAAAGGTTATCGAGTGCTTGAGGTACGAAAGCGTATCGAGATACCCTTTTTCATCTAGAATAGTCCGTTAATCTCAGCGTCGATAGAACTGATAATTTTACCAAGATCTTCTTGACTTTCTGGGAAACGATTATTGTCAATATCTATGATCAACAATTTACCTTTGTCGTAGGTTGAAATCCAAGCTTCGTAGCGCTCATTTAAGCGTTTCAAATAATCCAAACGAATACTTTCTTCATATTGACGACCTCTCTGTTGAATTTGATTGACTAAGGTAGGCACGCTTGCGCGTAAATAAATCAATAAATCAGGTGCTGAAACAAAAGAGTCCATCAAGTTGAACAAGGAAAAATAATTTTCAAAATCACGCGTCGTCATCAAGCCCATCGAATGCAAATTCGGAGCAAAAATAAATGCATCTTCGTAAATCGTTCTATCTTGAATTACGGTATGAGCGGTGGTACGAATTTCTTGAATTTGTGTAAAGCGACTATTCAGATAATAAATTTGCAAGTTAAAAGACCAACGTTGCATATCCTCATAAAAGTCATTAAGGTAGGGGTTCATTTCCACATCTTCGAAATGTGTTTCCCAGCCATAGTGCTTGGATAAAAGTTTAGTCAGAGTCGTTTTTCCTGATCCAATATTTCCTGCGATTGCAATGTGCATAATAGTTTCGTTTTGGACTTACTAAAGTATAACATTTGAAGCAATCAGCATCAAATTAATTCTCAACATTGATGGAAAAGCAGAAAATTTTATCAACAGTTTGCAAATAAACGTATTGACTATTCATCTTAAAATCGAGCACACCCTCGATTGGCAGTGTATATTCTTTCGATAAACTGGTTTCTGTATCAATCACTTGCAGAACATTATTTCGCAAAACTATCAGATTTTCCCCAAAAGCATCAAACTTAGTTGCATCCTTAATTTCGTAGTGTTTCATTAGCGAGCCATAGATATCGAAACTATAAATTCCTTTCGTAGCATCAAAAACATAGAACACATTGTTCATTTCCTTCAATTCATCTATTTGATTCAGCGACAACATTCCTTTCAGATTTCCTGTTTCAACAATGTAATTGGTTTGCAAATTCATGAGTAAAAGTCGGTAGTTGACTTGATCTAAAATCCAAATTCGATCAGAAAGGGAGGACACCGCGATATTGGAAACCGTTTGCACACCAAAGTTGGCCAAATCCAAACAATTTTCTGTGAGCGTTAGGGTATTATCAAAAGAACAAAACGTTTGTTGATTCTCGCAGAACACGATAATCTTCATCGAATTGATAGGTTCAATTTCAGAGGCTTTTCCAATATGAATGATACTTTGTTTGAATTTCACCGTCCCAGTGGAATCAATTTTTGTCAAAACGCCTTTACCAGAAGTAATTAAACTTCCTTGTGCATCAATTCCCCAAGCTGAGTTTGCGATATAATCAATGGAATAATTTTGCTTCCATGAGAGCTCTTCTTGAGAAAAACTAACGAAAAAGGAATTAAAAAAAAGTAGCGAAAGAAAAATTCTCATAGTATCATAAAGAGTTATTGACTAGCAAAATTTGTTCCAGCAATTCACGATCATTTGCTAAACGAGGAATTTTGTTTTGACCGCCTAGCTTTCCATGATTTTTCAACCAAGTATCAAACACTCCTTTCTTTCCAAGTCGCAAAGTTGGCAACTCCAATACCATGTTCTGATGTCGTTTTGCATCATAGTCGGAATTGATACTTCGCAAATGCTCATCTAAATATACCATAAATTGATGTAAATCAGTTGGTTCTTTCAAAAATTCGATGAGCCATTCGTGACTTCCTTTTTCCTTATCAGTCATAAATACAGGTGCGACAGTGTATTCTCTAATTTGCGCATCCGTTTTCATTGAAGCATAACCAATTGCTGCATCAGCATTATCTACGATTAATTCTTCTCCAAACGTATTGATATAACTTTTTGTACGACCAGTAATTTTAAATCGATAGGGTACTTTGGAGGTAAATCGAATGGTGTCACCCAAAATATAGCGCCATAATCCACCGTTGGTTGAGATTACGATTGCATACTGCTCACCTACTTCCACATCTCCTAATGAAATTACATTTTTAGAATCAGTGCCTTCAAAATCTTTCATTGGGATAAATTCGTAGAAGATCCCGTAGTCGAGCATCAGCAATAAATCATCGCTGTGCACTTGGTCTTGAATACCAAAAAATCCTTCTGAGGCATTGTAAGTTTCGACATAGTTCATGTCTGGAAAACCTATCAATTTTTTAAAATGTTCACGATAAGGTTCAAAGCTTACACCGCCATGCATAAACATTTCGAGGTTAGGCCACACTTCTTTCAACGTACTTTTTCCCGTAATTTCTAGTACTCTATTGGCAAGAACCATCGTCCAACTGGGAACGCCAGCCAAAATATATACATCATCGTTGATGGTATTTTGAGCCATTCGTTCGATTTTGCTTTCCCACTCGCTCATGAGTGCAATTTCGCGTGAAGGCGTCCGACGAATTTCAGCCCACCAAGGCAAATTTTTCACTATGATGGCTGATAAATCTCCAAAATAAGAATCTGCACTCAATTGATTTACTTGAGCACTTCCTCCAACAATTAAATGGCGACCGTTGTATAATTTTCTTTTGGGGTGATTGTCGTAATAGATGGCCAAAAGGTCTTTTCCTCCTTTGTAGTGACAATCGAACAACGATTCTTTTGTTACAGGGATTAACTTTGAGCGATCACTTGTTGTGCCAGAAGATTTGGCGAACCATTTTGTATTAGAAGCCCATAACAAATTTTGTTTGTTATTCATCAAGCGTTCTATCCACGGCTTAAAATCTTCGTACTCGTGCAAGGGGACCAAGCGCTTGTACTGCTCATAATTTTTGATTTCGTAGAAATGGTATTTGAGTCCAAACTCCGTGTATTTCGCAAAATCAATCATTTTAAAAAACAACTCCTCCTGAACTTCCAACGGATATTGCCGAAAGAGGTCAATTTGGTGCATTCTTTTCTTAATGACCCAAGCGAAAATGGAGTTGAAAGGCATACGAAAAAAGAGACAAGGAACAAGGAACAAGTGTTGAGAATTAGCACCTGTTACTAATCTTCAACTTACTCCTGAAACTTTAGGTCTTACATCTTGATTATCCCCAAACAAGGATAGAAACAATGATGCTCAATAATGCAATTGTAATTATTGTTCCTACTGCAGCGGTAGATCCTTCAAAAAAATTATCAGCCATTTTTATGTGTTTTTTATAATTATTAATTCAGTGTTATTCGCGAGAACCCATTATTCTTAGTAAAGATAAGAACAAATTGATAAACAAGATATACAATTGTAATCCTCCAATCAAAGCCAATTTACTTCTATCAATTCCAGAAAGTTCTTCATTAGAAGCAACTGTTTTCAATTGCTGCATGTAATAAGCTGTCAATCCAGTAAATACAAAAACCCCTAGCACTGAAATGACAAAACTCATCATGCTGCTACCGATAAAAATATTCACGATTCCAGCAATGAACATACCAATGAATAGCATGTACAGCAGGCTCCCAAATTTGGTTAAATCTATTTTGGTGGTATAACCTAGGATTGCCATTCCTGCAAAAGCGCCGGCTGTTACCAAAAAAGTTTGGAAAATTGCTGCGTTAGAGTACACTAGGAATATGGTGCTGAGGGATAAGCCCATTAGTACTGAATATCCTAAAAACAAGATAGTCAATAAGCCCAACGACAATCTCCTGTACGCCATTTGGATCACTAGACCTAATCCTACTGGAGCAAATGCAATTACATAAAATAGTGGTGAAATCCCATTGGCAGTTATAAAATATCTTTCAAAAAACGCAGGAGTTCCAGCATAATATGATATTACACCAGAAATTGCTAACGCTCCAAACATGTAGGCGTACACATTTTTAAAAAAATCACGTGTTATTTCCTTTGAATATTCTCCCGTGGTGTTAAATAATTCGTTCATAGTTAATGTAATTTTGCTTGTACTAAATTAATAAATTCTTTTCGTGTGGAATCGTTATTCAAAAATATTCCAGTAAACGCACTTGAAGTTGTCACTGAATTTTGCTTTTGCACGCCGCGCATTTGCATGCACATGTGCGCACACTCAATCACAACAGCTACTCCAAGTGGATCCAAAGTGCGTTGAATGCAATCTCTAATTTCAATAGTTAAACGCTCCTGCACTTGTAAACGACGAGAGTAAGCATCTACCACACGAGGAATTTTGCTTAAACCAACAATTTTTCCTTTTGGGATATAAGCAACATGTACTTTTCCGAAGAATGGCAATAAATGGTGCTCACACATGGAATACACTTCAATGTCTTTCACAATCACCATTTCAGAGTACGCTTCATGAAAAATTGCTTGATTGATGATATCATCTGGATTTTGATCATAGCCACTCGTCATGAACTGCATTGCTTTTGCAACACGCTCAGGTGTTTTTAGCAATCCCTCACGCTCTGTATTCTCACCAATCAATTTAAGAATTTCGGCGTAGTGAGTGCCCAATTTCGCTGTCAGTTGGTCGTCGTATTGTTCTTCTTTTTTCATTTGTGTAAAATTACAAATTTTACCTTGAGCTTGTCGAAATGTGCAAATTTGTTTAAGTGATTTTAAGAAACATTAAGAAATGGGACAGAAAATGTATTGTAAATCCGCAGTCCAGCAATCGTATATCTTTGCCTTCGATACGCCTCCTTTCGTCGGCACTCAGTCATCAATTTTAATATCGCAAATTAATAAGGTTGCTTACCTCCATAATACTCGACAAAATTATTTTCTGTCTCCACCAATTTTATCTTCACTAGCTCTCCGCCCGCTATGGTAATTGAAGGTGCAATCTGCTTCCATATTTCAATCGCCAAATTTTCGGTGGAGACCATTAATCCTTTTAAAAAAGGCACATCTAAATTCAAGTTTTTGTGATCTAAGACCTCTACAACATCCCGCTTCAGAAGCACACTCAAGTCCTTTAAATTAATAACAAAACCAGTTTCTGGGTTCGGAACGCCTTTTACTGTAACATAAATCTCAAAATTGTGACCATGCCAGTTTTTATTACTGCAGCGACCAAACACCTCTTCATTCTTCGCATCAGACCATTCTTCACGGTATAGTTTATGCGCCGCGTTAAAGGTTTCTCTTCTTGTTATGTAAACGACTTCCACGTGTTTGAAATATTTTGCAAAGTTAGGGAAAAGAGTCAAGACTGCAAGAATCAGGAGTCAAGACTAGTTTTTTTTTTCATAAACAAGTCTTGCCTCTTGGCTCTTGACTCTTTTGTCTACCTTTGTTCCATGGAAGAAGAACGCATCGATAAATTGATTTTGCAACGCGGATTGGTAAGCTCACGTGTTAGAGCGGAGCAAATTATTCGTGAGTCAGGAGTAAAAGTAAACGGGAAACTGATCAACAAAACAGGTAAAAAAGTGCCCATGGATGCTGAAATAGAACTCATGGAAGAAGAAATTCCGTGGGTTTCAAGAGGTGCATTAAAATTAGTAAGGGCGCTTGAAGAATGGAAACCCGAAATTGAAGGTAAAATCTTTATGGACATTGGGGCTTCAACTGGCGGATTTACAGAAGTTTTGCTTCAAAATGGTGCTAATAAAGTGTATTGCATTGATGTTGGCACAAAGCAGTTGCATCCTAGAATCAAGGAGAATGAAAAAGTAATCAATTACGAAAAAACGCATGTCCGTGATCTAACTTCTCGCCTAATTCCTGAACTTGTTGATGGCTGCGTTATTGATGTATCCTTCATTTCATTAGAAAAAATTTTTCCCTTCATTCATGCCTTTTTGAAACCCAACGCTTTTGTGATTGTTTTAATAAAACCACAATTTGAAGTGGGGCGAGAGAATGTCAATAAAAAAGGATTGGTGAAATCTACAACCCTTTATCCGCTAGTAATTGAAAATGTAATCTCTTCTGCAAAGGCCAATCAATTGCTCTACAAATCACACATCGAATCCCCTATTTTAGGAGGAGACGGGAATATGGAATTCTTAGGCTATTTCACAAAATAACGATTTGTAAAACAATTTGTTAAGTTTGTGGTGGCTATATAGTCCTTATAACTAATCGTCTTATGAAAAAACTACTTATTGCCCTTTTAGGATTCATTCCCTTTTCTGGCTCCACGCAGACAAATTGTGATTCTCTAGTTATCAATTGTTGTGATGCAAGTTTACTTGCCGAGGATACGCTCATGCTAACGGCTCACAATGATGCCACCATGGAAATTTTTAGTTATCCAGGATTTCGGTTAATTGATGGCAGTTCAACAATAGTTGCTGAAGAAACCGTTAATTATTTCGGAATTGGCTTTTCTGATCAAACCCATTATTTAGATGTGCTTCAGCCCATTTCACTTCCGTTCACTGGCACACTTGAGCTGTGGGGTGGTTTTTACGACACCCTTTATTGCACTTTTAATTTAACCATTTCTACCAGCGGAATGCTTGAGTTTAAAAATGAAATACAGATGTACCCCAATCCTACTAATGATTTCATTTTCATCGAAGGTGTAAATGAAGGTGAGTTTCAATTAACTACGATGGATGGAAAGGTGATTAGAACTGTGAACGCAAATCAATCCGTCAACATTCAAGATTTGCCATCTGGTTCGTATTTTTTAGTTCCTACCTCAGGTCCATTAAATCCAACTAAATTCATAAAACACTAATTTTTTTGCTACTGAACATGTAATTAGTTTACGTCCCAATAAGTTGAAATGCTTCGCAAAGTTTTTCGTGATATTAATTTGTGATTTGGTAATTTTTCAAGCGCTGCAATACATAGAATAATTCTAAATAATCGTACTTTTGTACTATTATGGGAGAAATCGGTAAAAAACCATTTAAAGTTAGAGAAATCAGGGAACAATTTCCTGCACTGCGTCAACAGATTTACGGAAAAAACTTAATCTATTTTGACAATGGCGCTACTTCTCAAAAGCCACAAGTAGTGTTAGATGCTATCAATCGTGTCTATTCCAAAGACAATGCGAATGTTCACAGAGGGGTTCATTTTATGAGTCAGCGAGCTACCAATGAATTTGAAGAAGCGAGAGTATCGATTCAAAACTATGTCAATGCGGCAAAATCAGAAGAAATTATTTTCACCAAAGGAACAACAGATGGTATTAATCTAGTGGCATCTTCTTTCGGTGAATTACTAAATGCTGGCGACGAAATTGTGATTACTGCAATGGAACATCACTCTAATATCGTTCCTTGGCAAATGCTATGTCTACGAAAAGGCTTAACATTGCGCGTTGCCCCTATCAACAAAAAAGGTGAATTAATTATTGAAGAGTTTGATAAATTACTGAACGAGAAAACAAAATTAGTAGCAGTTACGCATATATCAAATACACTTGGAACAATCAATCCTGTAAAGGACTTGGCTCAAAAAGCACATGCAGTTGGAGCAAAAATTCTAGTGGATGGTGCTCAAAGTATTCAACACATGAAAATTGATGTCCGTAATATCGATTGTGATTTTTTTGTATTTTCAAGTCACAAAGTATTCGGTCCAACTGGAATTGGTGTTCTGTATGGTAAAGAAGCAATTCTTGAAAAAATGCCTCCCTACCAAGGTGGTGGTGATATGATTTCAAAAGTTACTTTCGAAAAAACGACCTACAATGAACTTCCCTTCAAGTTTGAAGCAGGAACTCCACATATTGCAGGAGCTATTTGTTTGGGAGAAGCGATTCGCTTTTTGAATCAATACGACATGAACGAAATTCATGACTATGAAAGAGAAATTGCCGATTATGCGCAAGATTTGCTCGATACCTTTGAAGGAATGGAAATCTATGGTCGTGCAAAGCAAAAAACGAGTGTTGTTTCCTTTGGAATGGAAGGTGTTCATCCCTTCGATCTAGGCACTTTATTAGACAAGCAAGGAATTGCAGTGAGAACTGGCCACCACTGCACACAGCCATTAATGGAATTTTTCAAAATTCCTGGAACGGTAAGAGCTTCATTCGCATTTTACAATACGCGCGAGGAGGTAGATGTGTTCGTTGCTGCAGTAGACAAAAGTTTAACCATGTTGAAATGATGACAATTGAAGCAAAACAGCAAGAAATTATAGAAGACTTTTCTCTTTTTGAAGATTGGATGCAGAAATACGAGTACATCATCGAGTTGGGAAAAGACTTGCCAATCATTGCGAATGAATTAAAAACACAAGAACGAATTATTGAAGGATGTCAATCTAGAGTGTGGTTAGCAACAGATGTTGTGGATGGAAAAATGAAGTTTTCAGCAGACTCAGATGCAATTATTACAAAGGGAATTATTGGATTGTTGATTCGCGTGGTGAACAATGAATCGCCAGAAACAGTTGCTACTGCAGATTTACATTTTATAAAAGATATTGGACTCCAAGAGCATCTTTCCCCTACCCGAGCAAATGGATTAGCAAGCATGGTGAAAAGGATGAAAATGGATGCACTACTAAATTTGAAAAAAGCTTAAAATGTCACAAGAAATTATAAAACTAGAGAGCAAGATTATAGAAGCTTTAAAAACGATTTATGATCCTGAGATTCCTGTAGACATATTTGAATTAGGTCTGATTTACGAAGTAAAGATCGATGAGGCCAAGAATGTTATGATCGAAATGACCTTAACTTCACCCAATTGCCCCGTGGCAGAATCACTTCCAAAAGATGTAGAAAACAAAGTTAGGGAAGTAGAAGAAGTGCAATCCGCAGAAGTAAAGATTGTTTTTGATCCACCATGGGACAAAGACATGATGAGTGAAGAAGCGAAGTTGGAATTGGGATTTTTGTAAAAATTAGTCAATGAAAAGAGTTGTAGTAACAGGTATGGGTGCCTTGACACCCATCGGAAATAATCTAAATGATTTTTGGACCAATCTTAAAAATGGTGTTAGCGGAGCCGATCAAATCACAAAGTTTGACACCTCTAAATTCAAAGCAACAATTGCTTGTGAACTGAAAAACTTTAATCTTGCAGACCATTTTGATGTCAAAGAAATGCGTCATTATGACCCGTTTTCCCTGTACGCTCTTGTTGCGGTTAAAGAAGCTATTGAACATTCAAAAGTTGATTTTGATGTCTTAAATAGAAATAGAATTGGAGTTATTTGGGGTTCCGGGAATGGTGGAATTCAAACTTTTCAAGACCAAATGACGGAATTCAACAAGGGAGATGGAACCCCACGATTTACTCCTTTTTTTATACCACGCATTTTAGTGGATATTGCTTCTGGAGTTATTTCTATTAAATATGGTTTGAGAGGTGTCAATTTCTGTCCAGTTTCTGCGTGCGCAACTTCCAATACTGCTATCATTGAAGCATTTAATTATATCAAGTGGGGAAAAGCTGATATGGTTATAACCGGAGGCTCAGAAGCAGCTATCACTGAATCCGCTATGGGTGGATTTGCTTCAGCGAAAGCACTTTCTACACGAAATGATGATCCAGCAACTGCTTCTCGTCCTTTTGATGTGACTAGAGATGGATTTGTGATGGGCGAAGGGGCAGGCGCATTGATTCTAGAAGATTTAGAACATGCCTTGAATAGAGGCGCAACCATCTACGGAGAAATTGTAGGAGGTGGAATGGCAGCAGATGCATATCATTTAACAGGTACACATCCAGAAGGGGAAGGCGCTGTTTTGGGAATGGAAGAAGCGCTTCGTGAAGCTGGTATTACAGCAGAAAAAATTGATTACATCAACATGCACGCAACCTCCACGCCGCTGGGTGATAATTCAGAGCTAATTGCTGCTAAAAGAGTTTTTGGAGAGCGTCAATCACTTTCTATTTCAGCAACAAAATCAATGACAGGTCACCTACTTGGTGCAGCAGGTGCTATTGAAGGAATTGCTTGCGTGATGGCTTTGCATGAACAAATTGTTCCTCCAACGATTAATACCAGCGAAATTGAACCAGATTTCAAGGATCTATTCGATTTTCCTCTTGGGAAAGGTGAACCAAAAAAGATGGAATATGCTATGAGCAACACCTTTGGTTTCGGTGGACATATTGCGAGTGTGGTGATGAAACGGTTTTGTTAGACAAAAGACCCGCTCACTTCGACAATTCGGCAAGCTCACTGCATCGCAAGCTCAGTGCGAGTCGCTGTTAGACGAAAGAGTTGAAGACTGAAAGAGTTGAAGACCTCTTCGCTCTAAGACATTAAGACTATATATTGGAAAAGGAATCAAGTTCTGAATTTAGAAGTCCTGATGTCTTGCTGTCCTGAATCTTAAGTCCAATTACCTCACCAACACAAACGCTGCCCATTTGTAGGGATCGTCGTAATAGATATTCCGCATTGTTTTTTGTGTTGTTTGAAACGATTTTTCAATATCACCACTTGTAAAATAATGGGAATAAAAAAATTCCATAAATTCAGCGGATTCCTTATCTGGTATTTGCCATAAACTCATGATGATGTACTCTACTCCTGCCATTTTGAAAGCACGTTGAAGACCATAAACACCTTCATTTCCTTTGATTTGTCCCAAGCCAGTTTCACAAGCAGATAACACCACTAAATTTGTTTTACTTAACGACAAATTTGACACTTCATACGCAGTTAAAATGCCATCTTCACCATCTGTTTTTACAGACTGATTCCAGCTCACATTACCACCTGCCAGCACTAAACCTGATTGATGTAGTGGATTTACAGTATTTTTCACCAGGCTGTTCTTCTCCCCATTTTCACTTAATGGAATATAGAATCCATGTGTTGCCAGGTGTAAAACTTCAGGGGAGTCTTTCGACAAGAGCTTAAACGTACTTTCTCCAGCAGCACTACCTACCCATTTTTTACAGGCAATGTGTTGTTGAAGTGCTCTATTTTCAATCGCATTAATTTCTTTCAAGGTACCCGGCAAATAATTCCAGTTTTGATTTCCTCTACTTGCCAAAATGGAAGTGTTACTATCATTTGTACTTGGGTCGTTAGTAACTCCTGTTTCAGAAGGAAAATTTTCAAAATCGATTCCACCAAACAGAGTAATATTGGTAGGCGCATGAACTTCCAAGGAGCGATTCACAATATTTGCCGTTGTTGTCAATTGCACAAAATGGTAATTGTCTGACAATAAAGTGGTATCGTTGATGGCAATTGCAGCAAAAGAAATCGTATTTAAAATACCCGTAGGCGCGAAATAAATTTTCTTGGTTCCAAGTAGCTCATTTTCCAAAGGCTTCCAAAGAAGTTCATATAGTTTTCCCTTGGTTCTCGATTTTAGATTCACTTGTACGCCTGTATTCGTTGATGATTCACCACGATAAATACTATTGATGAAGCGGTCATCAACATTCTCTGAGGCAAGTATGGATTGAAGTTGTACCTCATCAAATAATGGTATAAGTTGAGGTTCTTGATTTAATTTCAATACTATCGCAACATATTGCTTGCTAAATTTGTTTGTAGTTCTATTCTGAAAATCAAATGCTGAAAATTCAATAGCAACTTCACCTTCTTTCAGATTTAATTGTACATCTTTCCAACTAATTTTCCCTACCGAATTAAATGCTTTAAATTCAGAAGAAAGTTGTGTTAACTCCCCCTCCAATTGATTCGCAGCAAGCTCAATTTCTTTAATTTTTTGAGTAGCATTCTCTTCTTTCGAAGTACTAAGTTTTGCCATTTGATTTCTCAATTCAATTAAATATTCGAACTTTTCAATCGCTTTTTTGTCACCATTTTTCTGAATACTTTCTCGCATTTGAATGGTAGATTGCAGCACCATTCCTTTTGTCGCCAATTGCACATCAAAAGACAAAGCTCCCAAATCTTGAAAATTAGTGTGTTGTTCAGCAGCAAAACTATTAAAGGTACTGTACAAACTTTTGAGCGATTCCGTTAGTGTTTCTTTTTCCTTTTCAGACAAATAGGAGAAATTATCATTAATGTATTGAAACGAAGCACGAACAGCCTCTTTTCTCGCCAAATATTCGTTCTCAGGATCCTTTAAAAAATCATACGCTTTTGCCAAATTATTGAGGTAAATCATGTAATCTGGATGGTGTCCATCAGTCACTTCTTTGATAACGGAAATGGCCGCTTTGTAATAGTCGATACAGGCCTGATATTGATTGATATCAAAATGCAGAAGAGCTAAGTTATTTAAATTCTTTGCATAATCAATATGCTTGGTCCCAATTCTAGTTTCGTATAATTGAACAACCTCCTTAAAACAGCTAACAGCCTCCACAACTTGATTATTCTGTCGATACATTTCTGCTAGATTTCCAAGTGCAACGACATAATACGGGTGATTGACACCAAATTTTTCTTTTAAAATGTTTTTTGCAAGCAAATAAAATTTTGTAGCTTCTTCATTTCGTCCATATTTGCTCAAGATATTCGCTAAATTGTTAACAGACATGGCATATTTTTCAGCCATTTGATCGAGGTCTTTTGAGAAAATGGCAATCGCCTTTTCGTAGAGTGGCATTGCCAAATCAAATTGATCAATGTCGTAGTAAAGTGTCGCTAAGTTATGGAGTGACGTTGCATAATTGGGGTCTTCTTCTCCAAACAATTGCTTACTAATTTCGAGATCTTCCTTGTAAATTCCAATGGCCTTTGAGAAATGTCCTCTCTTAACATAACAATTGGCTAAATTATTTAGTGTTCTTGAATAAGCTTCTGAATTTTTTCCTTGGAGAATTTCCCAAATTATTAAGGAAGTCTGGTGCGTTTCAATTGCCGCCTCAAAATCACCTAGTGTGCTTTGCAAAAATGCTACGCTACCGAGTGATAAAGCATAATTTACATGCTTCTTTCCAAACTCTTTTTCAGCTTGTAGCAGTGTTTTTTCTGCATACACAAGTGCTGTTTTGTACTCTTGTTTATCAAAATAGGTCATCATTGTAGCATCCAATTCCTCCCACGATTGAGCGAAACCACCAAATGAAAAACTAAAAAATAAAAAAAACAATACTTTTCTCATCAAATAATTCTGTTGTAGCTAATGTAAGCATTTTAGAAAGGCAACAACCGTTCCAATCAAAGTTCTGCTTTCAAATACTTTGCTGTATGAGAAGTGGATTCAAATTTCTTTACTACTTGTTCCGGAGTTCCTTCTGCGATGATCATTCCTCCACCCTTTCCTCCTTCTGGACCAAGGTCAACAATGTAATCAGCAACTTTTACAATGTCTAAATTATGCTCAATCACCAAGACCGTATTTCCTTCTTCGACTAATCGCTGAAGCACTTCTAACAAATGACGAATGTCCTCAAAATGCAAACCTGTAGAAGGTTCATCAAGAATATAAAAGGTTTTTCCAGTACTCTTTTTTGCTAGTTCTGAAGAAAGTTTTATGCGTTGAGCCTCACCTCCCGACAATGTAGTAGAAGATTGTCCAATTTTGATGTAGCCCAAACCAACGGAAAGCATTGTTTGCAAAGGCCGAAAAATTTTTGGGTGAGCTTCAAAAAATACAGTGGCATCTTCTATTGTCATATTCAATACATCGGCAATTGACTTGCCTTTATAACGAACTTCTAATGTTTCCCTATTGTATCGTTTTCCATTACACGAATCACATTCCACATATACATCAGGAAGGAAATTCATTTCCACCACTTTCATTCCACCACCACTGCAAGTTTCGCAGCGACCACCAGACACATTGAAAGAGAATCTTCCAGCTTTATAACCTCGAATTTGTGCTTCAGGTAAAACTGCATAAAGCGAACGGATTTCATCGAACACTTTGGTGTAGGTAGCAGGGTTTGAACGTGGAGTTCGCCCAATTGGACTTTGATCTATTTCAATGACTTTGTCGAGATGTTCAAGTCCTTCGATGGATTTGTATGGCAAAGGCTTTTTGAGTCCATTGTAAATATGTGACTGTAAAATCGGATATAACGTAGCGTTTATCAACGAAGATTTCCCACTTCCTGAAACACCAGTAACACAAGTAAAAGTTCCCAAAGGAATTGTTAAATCAACATTCTTTAGGTTGTGCCCTGTTGCACCTTTAATTTTCAATTTATTTCCAGTTCCCTTTCGACGAGCCTTTGGCACTTCGATTTTCATTTCACCACGCAAATATTTGGTCGTTAAGGAATCACTTGCAATAAGATTTTCAAATGTTGAAGCATTAAGAATTCTTCCTCCATGCATTCCTGCCCCGGGACCAATATCAACAATAAAATCAGCCGCTTCAATCATTTCTTTGTCGTGTTCTACAACAATAACACTGTTCCCAGCATCACGAAGACGTTTAAGAGAATTGATCAAGCGCGTATTGTCACGCTGATGCAATCCGATGGAAGGTTCATCTAATACATACAGCACATTCATCAATTCTGAGCCGATTTGAGTAGCCAAGCGAATACGTTGTGCTTCTCCTCCAGAAAGTGTTTTTGCAGATCGGTGAAGTGTTAAGTAGTCCAAACCTACATCTAATACAAAACGAAGTCTAGTGCTTATTTCCTTTAGTATTTCAGTACCTATTATTTTTTGCTCTTCTGATAAAATCGTCGGTAAAATAGCTATGAAATCAGCCAATTCACTCAAATCCATTTGAGCTAAATCACCAATGTGCTTATCACCTAATTTAAAGAAATGTGATTCCTTTTTCAAGCGAGTTCCCAAACAAGTAGGACACAATTTCTTATTCATAAAACTTTGTGCCCAGCGCTGCATGGTGGCCGAAGGATCATCGGTATAACGCGAAAAGAAAGAAATAACACCTTCAAAAATGACAGATGAATCTTTTTTGGATCGTTCTATATCTTCATTTCCGTATAGAATTACTTTCAGCACCTCATCAGAAATTTCACTTAATGGTGTAGTAATTGAATAGTCCTCTTGAACAAGATACGCTTCCATTTTTTCAAAAATCCAACTTCGCTTGTACAATCCTAAGGGGGCCAATCCTCCTTTTTTGATGGAAAGAGATCGGTCTGGAATAATTTTATCGATATCGGCCTCAGAAACTTCACCTAAACCACTGCAGCTAGGGCAGGCTCCATAAGGAGAATTGAAGGAGAACAAATTTGGCTCTGGTTCCGGATATGAAATTCCTGTTGTTGGACACATCAAAGTTCTGCTAAAATGACGCACTTCATTACTATCAAAATCGAGAATCATCATCGCCTTGTTGCCCAAGCGCATGCAGGTAAGCACCGAGTCGTAGATTCGTTTTCTATCTTCTTTTTTTATTAAAATTCGGTCCACTACAATTTCAATATCGTGAATTTTGTAGCGATCGAGTCGCATTCCCTTCTCAATGTCCTTTACCTCCCCATCAATCCTAACTTTCGTAAATCCCGACTTTTGAATTTGTTCGAACAATTCACGATAATGACCTTTTCTCGCTTTGATTTTAGGTGCTAGTAACACCACTTTTTTATTGTCGAAGACTTCAAGAATTCGATCTACAATTTGATCATCGGAATATTTGACCATTTTTTCTCCAGTCTCATAAGAGTATGCAACACCTACGCGAGCATAAAGCAAACGGAGAAAATCATAGATCTCTGTAATCGTGCCGACAGTTGAACGAGGAGAACGAGAAACAGTCTTTTGTTCAATAGAAATTACTGGACTTAAACCGTCAATTTTGTCGACATCTGGTCGCTCTAAGCCTCCAAGAAATTGGCGAGCATAGGAAGAAAAAGTTTCAATATACCGACGTTGACCTTCAGCAAAAATAGTATCAAAAGCAAGAGAAGATTTCCCACTTCCACTAAGTCCGGTAAAAACCACCAATTGATTGCGAGGAATTTTAAGATCAATATTCTTTAAATTGTGCTCGCGTGCACCAAATATTTCTATATAACCATCCTCATTTTGCATACACGAAATTACTCAAAAAAAGAGGAATTGAGTGGGGAAATTATTTTGATTTTGGAGGTTGTTTGTACCGAATAGTGTTTCTGTACAACAGCCAAAAAGAAACAAAGAAGAAAAGTAATAAAGGAAGAATGAAGTAAATTCTTTTGACAGAAATAAAGTAAAAAGCAATAAACGAGAACAAAGTAGACAAAAATCCAAGAAGTAAAAAAACATACCAAACTTGACTATCATTATATCCTGCATAGACTAGGTGATGCGTAGTATGATCTTTTCCGCCCACCATTGGTGATTTCCCTTTCTTCAATCTATTGATAGTGACAGTGATTGAATCAATGGCCGCGGGCGTAAATGCCAAAAGTGCCACTACCACTCCAATCCACGAGTGGTTTTGCACAGTTTCCCCCAAGTTCCATAAGGTCTTGATGGAGAAAAAAGCAAGTACAAAACCAATGAATTGACTTCCTGCATCGCCCATAAAAATTTTTGCGGGATGAATATTGAAACGCAAAAAACCAATCAATGCACCAATAATAGCAATCATATAAACAGGCCAAATGGAGCTATCCAAATTGCTAAATGCCAAAAAGCTACCCAAGCAAGAAATCAAAATAAATAAGGAAGTAGTGGCAGTGATACCATCCATATTATCTAACATGTTCAGTGAATTCATCAAGGCTACCACCCAAATAACTGTTAAGAAGCCATCGATGTATGGAACATTAGTAATCGTGACAACTGAACCTGTCAAAGCCAATGTTACTCCACAGAGAATTTGTGCAGCTAACTTGAGAAAAGGTTTAGTATTGTAGGCGTCATCCGCTAGCCCCATAAAAAAAGCCAATGTAGTTCCAGTTAGGAAACCAATATATTCTAGATTTTTAAAAATATTACTCTCTTCTGCAATAATTTCAAAAGCGAAGGTTGAGAATACAAATACCACATAAAAACTTACACCACCAAGTGATGGCTTTGATTGATTGCTCCAACGAACAATAACGTCATTTTTATTTCGGATTCCCAATGATTGAGAAAACCTAAGTAACAGCTCATTGCAAATTAATGAAAGAATTAATCCACCTGCAAAAAAAACGAAGTATAGCATCTTAAAAAGGCGTAATTAGTTCGACAAATGTACGACCTTTTTTATCTTTTTCAGAAAGAATTGGATTATTTATTAACCAATCAATTTTTAGATGTGGATCATTCCAAAGTATACATCCTTCACTCGCGGGGAAATAGAATTCAGAACATTTATATTGAAAAATAGTGTCATCTTCGAGCGTAGCAAATCCATGTGCAAAACCGGGAGGAATCCACATTTGAAATTTATTTTTTTCTGATAGTACAATTGAAAAATGCTGCCCGTATGTCGCAGAATCTTTTCGCAAGTCAACAACTACATCTTGTACACTTCCCTTTACCACTCTTACTAATTTCCCTTGTGCATGTGGCGGATTTTGAAAATGAAGACCTCTTAAAACTCCTCTGGACGACTTCGATTCGTTGTCCTGCACAAATTGAATTGATTGACCAGCAAGTACGTTGAATTCCTGACAATTAAATGACTCAAAAAAATACCCACGATCATCACCAAAAACTTTTGGCTCAATAACTAAAAGACCTTCAATTCCTGTCTGCATAGGCAATTCTATTTTCTTTTTACTTTCTTGAACAACTTCTTAATAAAACGAGTGAAGAAATTTCCATCGATGAAGTTCTCCTCATAATATTCATAAGAGTATCCATAGCCGTAAGAATCAAAACGAGAGCTTTTTAAACCATTCAAAATCACATTTAAATTTGAAATCTGTTTCATTTCAAACAATTCTCTTACACGATATATAAAATTACGCTTTGAGTATTGCGCTTTAAACACATAAATTGGAATATCAGAATCTGACAACATTCGTACTCCGTCAGAAACCAATCCGATTGGTGGGTTATCTATAATGATCACATCATAGCGTGTTTTAAGATCTGTAATGATGTTTTTGAAACTATCTGACAATAATAACTCTGAAGGATTGGGAGGAATCGGTCCTGCGGTAATAAAGTCCAAATTCTCCAACTTCGATTTTTTAATAACTTCTTCAAATGAAGTTTGCCCAACAATCAAGCGACTCATTCCATTTTCATTGGTGGCGCCCAATCCATGATGAACTTTTGGTCTCCGCATATCTAAATCTAGAAGAATGGTGCGCTTTCCAGACATTGCAATAATTCCAGCTAAATTCAAAGCAACGAAGGTTTTACCTTCTCCAGAAATGGAAGATGAAATAGCAATAGTTTGATACTCAGGATGAATATACGATAAATTTGTACGAATTCTTCGCATCAATTCAGAAATAGCAGACTTTGGACTATCATTCACCACCAATTGAGAGTATTCGGAAATAGCTTGAATAAGAGGTACAACCCCTAGAATTGTAGCTCGCTCTGGCAATAAATTTTGTAAATCTTCCACCTGATTAATTTCGTTGTAACGCAAATAGCGGAACACAATTAATGCAAGTCCAATAAAAATTCCAAATACTGCAAAAAGGGTATAGATTGTTTTAGTGTTTGGTGCAATAGGGCTCGGTACTTCAACAGCACGCGTTAAAACTCTGTTATTTGAGGCAAAACCAGCATCTGAAATTGAGTATTGTACTTTTTTCTCCGTTAATAAACTAAAGTATTTCTCATTCAATTCCTGAATATTTCTTAGGCGGCTCAACTCCATCTTCTTTTCTGGAAGATCAAAAAACTCCCCTTCCAGGCCATTCATGTCAGCATTTATTAATGATAAAGTAGAACTCAAACGATCAATAATTGCAGCAATACTTTTTCGAACAGATGAAAGTTTTGATTGAATTTTTTGATTGATGGTGATTACTTCAGAATTCTCTTCAGTGACTCTAAACATCAAATCTTCTTTCTTTTCAAGCAATTCATGCAACTGATTTATTTGATTGGACAAAGCTTGTTCATAGCTTTTGCCAAGCATTTCTGGCAAAAGTCTATAGACGTCCAATCTATTAGGATCACTTTTTAATTTAGCATCCACATTTCGAAGTGAACGAATTTCATCTTGCAACAAGAAAATTTGATCTTGATAGGTATTAATTTTGCCAGATAATGATTGCGTAGCCATTTCCGGATCTGGCAAGTTAGACTTGCGTTGATACGTCATCACACTATCTTTTGAATTGCGAAGTTCTCCAACTAATGAATCCAATTGTTGATCGATGAAAGCAAGAATTTTTTCAGATCCCTTTCTTTTAACACCATCATTGTATGCAAAAAAAGTTGTAGTCACTGCCTCTACAACGTCTTTGCATAATCGGGGATTGGTTCCTCTAAATGAGACTTGAATAGTTTTTGCCACGTTATCTACTGGCACTACCAACAAATTTGGAAGCAATCGCGCAGCGTAATCTTGCAAATTATTAAAGACGAAATACAATTCATTTTGTTCTCCATCATCACGAAAAGCCGCCTCACTCGAACATTTTACAATTAAATCAAAATGATCATTGACAATGTGCTCATTTAGTTTTCCACTTCTACTATAATTCTTACCATACAAGGAATAATTTAATGAAATTCCTGCATTATTGTAAGAAACAAAAATTGGAACACCTATTAAACTAGAATCTTTTAATGAATAGGGCTGAACATTGAAAGTACTAGAGTTGTATTTTTCCTCTGTCAATAATTGTCCTTTGGAAAAATGGCTGACATTATAGTTAATTTGACTGATGGCTTGCTCGAAAATCAACTGCGACCTCATCAACTCTACCATAGCGAACATGTCTTGATCCTTTGTATTCAGATTCTCAACTTCAATAATGTCTTTCGCATTATCTTGTTCATCGATTTGAATAATTGCAGTAGACTCAAATGTAGGTTTCGTGTATCGAATATAGATGTAGGCAACACTACAAAACAAGGTCACCAATACAATTGGATACCACCAGTAGCGAGTGATAATCGTTTGGGCAATTAATCCGTCGAACTGTTTGTTAATTATAAAACCCTGCTTTTTAATCATAAATTTCTAAAAACAGTGAATATTATGAGTGCACTTGAAAGTATGGATACTATTGGAGCCGCTTCCTTTAATACTCCTTTTGCTAACTCAGCATTTGGTTCGATGTAGATATAGTCATTTCCTTGCACGATCATGTCTGCAAATTTCAAACCTTCAATTTTTGAAAGATCCATTCGATACACTTTTCGTTCACCGCCTTCTTTACGCATCAACTTAATTGATTTCGATTTTCCTCTTTCTGGAATACCTCCGGCTTGGGCAATCGCTTCCATCAATGTAGTATTATTATTCATTAATGGAACGACTTTCGCATCAGCACCATTCCCAGGAAAAACAATCACGCGTTGGTTAGTTATTTTGACTTGAATAAAAGGAGATTGGTATTCTTTAGCGTACAGTAACTGCAACGTATCTTCACATTCTTCAATCGTCATTCCCTTCACCATCACATCCCCTACAATTGGCAATTCAACAACTCCTGATTGTCGCACAGTGTACTGAAATTCGCTGGGTTGACCTTGGCCTTCTGTTTTTATTCCACTCAAGGATTCAATGATTCCCTTTCCATCATTAGTTGATAATGTAAAGGACATTCGATCATCTGACGCAATTCTATAATCTTCCTTGGGTGACATCGGAATGGAATCAGTAATAGCTGCGACACCTTTTGCTTCTTTAAACATCAAATTACTATTGATTCCACAGCTCGAAAGCAAGCATAAAGTAGCAACCGTAAACAGCGTTAATTTATTAATAATTAGCATTCTAAATGGTATTATTCTTCAATAATTCTTTATAATATTCCTCCATGTCTTTAACTAAGCGATCATAGTGGTATTTTTCTCTTACGTGCGTCCAGCCATTTTGTGACATTTTTTCTCTATTTTTTTTATTTTCAATTAAATCAAGCATTTTTTCGGCAAACAAATCCATATTATTCTTTTCAACGATGTAACCAGTTTCACCATCTAATACAATGTCTTTCACCCCTCCTACATCAGTTGTAATGATTGGAACTCCAGAAGCTTGAGCCTCAATTAAACTTACAGGCGTGCCTTCATTTTTTGACGTCAAACAAATAATGTCCATGCCTGCATTAAACCTGTAAATATCTGTAATCCAAGAAGTCATTACGATAATTTCACCGAACACAGCATTCAACACTTCAACTTCACTAGCAATCTTTTCTCGCTCTGAGCCATCACCCACAATGTAAAAGCGAATCTTTTGTTGCGTCTTACTTGCCACCTTTCCTACTACAGAGAGAAAAAAAGCATGATCTTTTATTGGCACTAATCTCCCAATAATTGCAATAGCAACAACGTCATCTTGCAAATCATATTGTTGACGGACCTCAACTCTTTTTTCAGCTTTATTCTCAAAGAATGGCGCTAAATCGAAACCAAGAGGAATCACCTTAATTTTTTCAGGAGTACAAATTGTATGAATTTCGCTCAATTCAACTTTTTGCTGATCTGAAATTGCGATGATCCCAGAAGATTTTTTGGCAAGTCGACGCTCAATTCCTTTGTACAATTTTGTTTTCCATGCGCTAAAATAGCTATGAAAAACATGTCCATGAAATGTATGCACAACAACAGGTACCTTGCAAGAAAAAGCAGCTTTTCTTCCCACTGCTCCTGCCTTTGCAGCATGTGTATGTACGATATCTGGCTTAAATTCCTTGATTATTTTCTTGATCTCCTTGTATGCCTTGTAATCATCAATTGGATTTGGAGTTCTTTTCAACGATTTAATAAATCGTGGAGTTACACCATATTTAGCAGTTATGTGTAAGGAATCGATCTCATCTGCTTCATGCAATCCGCCTACTAACAAAGTTTCAAAGTCATCCGAAAGAAATTTTGATAAAAAAGTAGCATTATAGGTTGGACCGCCAAGGTTAAATCGATTAATAATTCTAAGAACTTTTATTTTTTTCTTTTCCATTAAAAAACGAATGGCGTTATTTTTGCACAATTCAATGCAAATATAAATTTATCATTTCTAATATGTTCAAAAAATCAACAATCGTAAAACGTTTAACGGATATAATTGCTGAATTTTACTCCAAAAACACAAGATCATGAAAATTTCGATGCTCCTTTTTCTAATTCTAATCACACATGGTTTTGTAGCTCAAAAAACTACTCAACAACTTGTGGACGATTTTGCGAAAGACCCAACATTAGAAAATGCTTCAATTTCAATACAATTTAAAGAAATTGGAGTTGCTACAAATTTAGCAGAATACAGACCAAAGACAGCAATTCCAACTGCATCTACTGCTAAATTATTTTCTACTTCATCAGCCATCGAAATTTTAGGTCCAGATTACCGACCTATCACAAAAATTTATCACACTGGAACAATTGAAAATGGTGTTCTCAAAGGAGATGTTTGGATAATTGGAGGAGGAGACCCAAGCCTTGGAAGTAAATACTTCAACGGTCCTGGAAAAGAAGACGCTTTTCTATTTGCATGGGTAGATTCAATAAAAAGTAAGGGAATTGCAAAAATTGAAGGTAGAATTATTGCTGATGGATCAAGCTTCGGATATGCAGGAGTACCTGATGGCTGGATATGGTCAGACATGGGTAATTATTATGGTGCAGGACCTGCTGGTATCAATGTTTTTGATAATATGATTCGCTATAACTTCAATACGGGCGATGCAGGAACAAAAGCAAAACTTGTTAATGAATGGCCGAAACAAGCTGTCCAAGGAAACTTCATTATTGGTATTACAGCACAAAATGTTTCTGGAGACAATAGTTATATTTTTGGAGCACCTTATTCATTCGATCGATTTTCAACCGGAAGTTTGCCAATTAATCAAGCAAATTTTGAAGTTAAAGGAAGCATGCCCGACCCAGAATTGCAACTAGCATACCTACTGAATACATACTTGTTGAAAAGTGAGATAAAAGTAAGTGGAGGATTTGCAGGTGTGCGACACGACCTAAACGGAACAGGTGCAAATATAAAATCAGGTGAGTTTAAATTGTTATTTCAACACAAAGGTAGAACCATCAAAGAAATTGCTGCAATCACCAATGAAAAGAGCGTAAATCTGTTTGCGGAAGCATTGGTTTGTCTAATTGCTTTTCGAAACAATGGTATAGGAACAACGGAAATTGGTCTTAAAGAAATTGAAAAATATTTTGGACCGAAGATCAGTACAAATGGATTATTTTTGAATGATGGGAGTGGATTATCGCGTAGCAATGGAATTTCTGCAAGTCATTTTTGTTCACTTTTAGAATTCATGAATTCTTCCAAAAATTACACTCCATTTTTCAATACACTTCCAATAGCCGGAAAAAGTGGAACAATTACAAGTTTGTGCAAAGGACAGGCTGGTGAAGGGAGAGTCTTCGCAAAAAGTGGCTCTATGAACAAAGTGAAATCGTATGCTGGATACATCACAGCAAAATCTGGAAAAAAATATGTGTTCGCAATTACGGTCAACAATTACAATTGCAGTACTTCAACATTAGTAAATAAAATGGAAGTGCTTTTAAATTCCGTAGCGATCTTGTAGCTCAACTTCAAAGATTTCCGTCCAAAATTGTTGAATTGTATTCTTGTCAACCTCAATCATTTGCGGCACAAGACTCGCTGGAGAAAATCCTGGCGTAGTATTAACTTCAATTACAAAAGGAACATCATCCACCAACATAAAATCGATTCGTGCTATACTTCGCAATTGCAATAACTCATAAATAAACTTGGACACTTCTTGCACTTTATCCCTTACCTCATCAGCAATTCTAGCAGGCGTAATTTCTTGTGATTGACCCAAATATTTTGCTTCGAAGTCAAAAAACTCATTTTCTGTGGCAATTTCTGTTAAGGGTAAAGCATGAATTCCAGCTCGTCTTTTATAAACGCCACAAGTTACTTCAGTACCTGCCAAGAAAGATTCGATTACCACTGTATTTCCCTCTGCAAATGCTTTTTCGAGCGCTGCTTCCAATTCATTGATTGATTTCACTTTAGAAATTCCATAACTAGATCCTGAATCAGATGGCTTCACAAACAACGGCAAACCCAAATCTTCAATTATTGATGCCAGTGGAAGTTGATTTTTACTTTGTAAGAAGATCGATTTTGCGACATTGATACCGAAATTTTTTAAAAATTGATTACAATACCATTTATCGAACGACAATGCTGAAGCTAAAACGCCTGAGTTAACATAGGGTATATTCTGCATCTCAAGCAGTGCTTGAATCTTTCCATTTTCACCTGGATCTCCGTGGGTATAAATTACCGCTGCATCTATTTTAGCGCTAGATGAGTCGGTGATTGTCATTGTGCGGATATCAAAATCAATCATCTCCCCCTTCCATTGTGCTCTCCAACCGCTTTTATCCATCATAATTAATACTGCTTGGTAATTTTGAGGGAAATTTGCAGCAATTGTTTTCGCACTTTTTAATGAAATTTCGTACTCAGACGAAAAACCGCCACATATAATTCCAACCAGCTTCATAATTCAATTTTTTATAAAAATAATTATCATGTCTTTTATTACCACAGCTACCTGAAGTTTTTATTGGCATATTATTGTTAATAGATTGATTTCAAATGACATTTTTAGTAAGTTTTGTTTTATATTTGCACTTACAAAATTGAAAATTAACAGGCCTTTATCTATGATAAAAAAACTGCTACTATTGGCGAATGTTGTATTGACAGCATCAATTTCATTAAGTCAAACGATCACTGTCTATGAAGAAGATTTTGAGACGGGAGGAACATGGATCAATTCATTTACAACTGGACCGAACACATGGATACATAACAATTGTGCTGGAAATGGACCAAGTCTACCAGGGACTAACGCCACTTATATTTACCCAGGAGGAGGAACCACAGATGATTGCAACCCAGCAACTGGAAAATTTAGATATGGGTATGAAAACTCAGTTGGACTGCAAGGAGGTGCAATTTCATGCATAGACATTGATGCTACATGCACAAGTTCACTTCAATTTTCTTTCGATTATCAAGGTCAGGGAACTCCTGGTGAAGAAACCTTAGAAGTAGTGTATAGTACAGATGGTGGAACAACATTTTTACCAATAGGAGCTCCGCTTGCATCTGTAGGAACTTGGTCTTCTCAATCAATTGCTTTGCCAGCCCTTTTAAATGGAATTTCTTTCAAACTTGGCTTCCGATTTATTTATGACAATGCCAATGTTTTTGGCATCGCTCCTGCTTTTGATAACATTGTTGTTACTGGTGCAGATGTCACTCCTCCAGTGATTAACGTGTGTGTTCCGAACATCAATTATTCATTGAATATCAATTGTGAAGTAACAGTAATGGACGAAAAAGATGCAGTTGTTGCAACAGACAATTGCACGTCTCAATTGGATTTGATATTAACACAATCTCCAGCACCCGGAGTTGTAACATTTACTGCACCTGGTCAAACTCAGGTATTCACAATCACAGTTGAAGATGAAGCGGGCAACACAACACAATGTACATTTACTGGTACTGCCATCGATAATAATAACCCAACAGTCACATGTCCTACACTTGCTGACGCTTTTGTTAATACAGCTTGTCAATTAGCCGTTCCAGACATTTCTTCTTTAGTGATTTGGACTGACAATTGTACTTCTACTCCAGCAAGTATGACATTTCTTCAAAACCCATTGCCTGGCACTTTGGTAGATACAACACTTTCTATTTTGTATACTGTGACTGATCCATTTGGAAATAGCACACAATGTTCATCGACATTAAATGTTGTTGATGCTATTGACCCCATTTTAGTGTGCCCACCAAATGCTACAATTTCAAAAAATGCGGCATGCGAAGTGGTAGTTTTAGATTATGCTGCAGCAATTGGAATCACTGAGAACTGTTTTTATGCAATTGCTCCTTCTATTTCACAGCTACCACTAGCTGGAGCAACAATCACGGTGCCTACAATCATCACAATGACAGTTATAGACGAATCTGCAAATAGCGCGCAGTGTACGTTTACAGTTACTCCTATCGATGATTCAAACCCAATAATTACATGTCCTTTAGATAGTACTATCGCTTCCACTAATTGTCAGTTTGTGATGGATGATTTTTCTGATGAGATTATTGCCACAGATAATTGTAGTGCATTATTTAACATGGTAGTTACCCAGACACCGGCAATTGGAACAAGTTTAACTGGAACCAATGTGGTTCAATTTACAGTTGAAGATGAATCTGGTAATTCGGCAAGTTGTTCATTTAACTTAACAGTAGCAGATTTAACAGACCCTACCATTGGCTGTCCCTCCAATTTCAACATCGATGTAGATGCAAGTTGTGCTGCAACTTTAGCTGATTACACTACATCATTGCAAGTTTTATTAGATGATTGTACAAGTAATTTAAACCTTGTGTTAACACAAAATCCTGCTTCGGGAGCAATAATCAACGGGAATACTGAGATTTTTATCACCGCAGAAGATGAAGCTGGAAATCAAGCCACGTGTAGTTTCTTTGCTATTACAATTGATCCTATTGCTCCTTCGTTAACATGTCCAGATACACTTACATCAGCAATTAATTCAAGCTGCCAGTACACGATGCCAGATGTATCGGTAAGTGTTACTGCGAGTGATAACTGTTCGTCGATCGGTAATTTAACCTTCACTCAAAATCCTATTGCAGGTTCAATTCAGAATGGACTGACAGCAACAATTATTACTGTGCAAGACCAACAAGGAAATCAAGCAACTTGTTTAACGATTATTGCCCCAATAGATACGGAGGCTCCAACAATTACTTGTCCTGCAAATCCATACATCAATAATGGAACAAACTGCGACTACACTTTACCAAATTATGGCGCAACAACTTTGGTGTTAGATAACTGTCAAGATTTTACTTTAGTACAATATCCACCAATTGGTACAGTGGTTACAACAGGACCCACACAAATTGAAATGATGGTTATCGATGCTGGAGGAAATACTGCTTCGTGTTCGTTTACATTAACGGTTGATGAAAACATTGACCCTACTATCACATGTCCTACCAACATTTCACAATGTAATCCAATTGTTAGCTACGCTGCACCAATTGTAGTTGAAAACTGCTCATTTAACTTGATGCAAATTGATGGTACTGGGCTTACTTCAGGTGATTTATTCCCTGTAGGTACAACAATTCAACAGTACGAAGTAACAGATTTAGCTGGAAATTCGGCAAGCTGTTTCTTTACAGTGCAAATATTGGATTATCCAGGTGTTGCAAATATAGCGGATGACACGATTGGATTGTGTGACATCACGAGTACAACCATTACTGCTGATGCGCACACTACTGGTGCAGGTGAATGGACGGTACTTACAGGGAATGGAAATTTCAATAATCAATTCACCAATTCTACAGCGGTAAACAACCTTGATTACGGAACAAATATTTTGGTTTATCAGATCACTAGTGCAAGTTGTGGCTCTGATTCAGATACCTTAGTAATAGAAGTTTCTCAGTTACCATTGCCAGCTAGTACACAAGATACCGTATTAGCTTGTTTCGATACGGAAATCAGTTTATTAGCTAATACGCCACTTTATGGTTCAGGCCTTTGGACAACAAATGATCCAACAGCAATAATCGATGATGCCGATAGCTCCAATACTTTTGCAAACAATTTGAGCGAAGGGTGGCACAATTACATTTGGACAATTACAAATGGGTCTTGTCCTGCCACTTCTGACACTGTGCATATTTTGGTAGCCAAAACAGCAATAATTGATCAAGCGGATACAAGTCTTTGTGTTGAAGTTAGTGCGTTGGTGCTTTCTGGGTCTACACCTGCAGCAGGACAAACAGCTTCATGGTCTGTAATTTCTGGAACTGGAGTGCTGAGTGAGACAGACTCTACTGTAACAAGTATTTCAGGGTTTGAAATTGGTGTAAATACTGTGGTTTATTTGCTAGAACACCCAATTTGCTCTGTTTCTTCAGATACAATTAGTATTGTTTCTTATTTATGCGAAGGTTTCAATCCGGTGTTCCCTACAGTTATCACTCCTAATTTAGATGGCAAAAACGATATCTTCGAAGTCGACTTTCTAGAAGTGGCCTACCCAAATTGTCATGTTGTAATTTTCAATAGATGGGGCTCAGTCGTATTTGAGTCGACAGGATACGCTGTTCCTTTTGAAGGAAAATACAATGGAGAAGATCTACCCATGGGTACATATTTCTACAAAATAGAATTAAATGATTCCAATCAAACCGTTTACAATGGTCCAATCAGTATTATCCATTAATCATGAAAAAAGCAATGAATAAAATATTTTTTGTCGGATCATTTTTAGTGCTAACGACAACAGTTGCAATTGCGCAACAAGAATACCAATTTTCCAACACGATGAACAATCCTTTCTATCTAAATCCAGCAGCTGGAGGAATGACGGATGTTATTCAATTGGAGGCAGGAGCAAGAATGCAATGGACAGGGTATGATCAGTCTCCAACAACATTCATGTTAAGTGGAAGCTCTCAAATCAACTTCAAAGGCAAACATAGCGAGAAAGTGATTGGAGAGTTCAATGTGAAAGATGAAACGTTCTTTTCTGGACCTAAAAATTCGGTAGCAAAAAGCAAGCATGTGATTGGAGGAAAAATCATGAGTGACAATATTGGTCCTTTCATGAAAACTTCCATTGCAGGGTCATATGCCTATCACCTTCCATTAACAAAGTCAATTAATTTTGGCGCTGGAATTGGTTTAGGGTATAGCAATTTTAGGGTCAACGAAAGTCGTGTTGTTCTATACCAACAAGATGATGCCGCATACATGCAGTTTTTAGGAAGTACCTCTGGACAAAGTATGTTGGATGCTCAAGCAGGTTTAGTGGTGTACAGTGAAAAATTCTTTGTGGGATTGAGTGGTACACAACTATTGAAAAATAAAGTAAAATGGAACGGGGTGATGACAGAAAGCAATATGAATCGTCACTTGTTTTTGATAGCAAAATATCGTTTCGACATCGGAGAAGTTCATGCGATTGAACCAGGAGCTGTTTTGAAATCAACATTAAACAGCCCACTATCAATTGATTTTGGTGCACGTTACATCTGGAAAGGAGCCGTTTGGGGTGGCTTGCAGTATAGAACTAACAGTACACTTGTGTTTCAAGTAGGTGCTAACATTGCAAAAGGATTGTATTTGAATTACAATTACGATCAAGCCTTAGGTAAATTAGCTGGTCGTGGAGCTGGTACTCATGAAATTCAACTTGGACTTTACCTCGGTAAAAATCGTAATGTCGACAAGGAGTTAAAAGACAATAAAGAAGCAAAATTGTAAGAATAGTTAGTTTATTATGAGAATAATGTACGCGATCCTAGGGATCACTTTAAATTATTGTTTTCTTATTTATTTTAAAATTACGAAGTCAGTTCGAGATCCAAGAATGCGATTAGGTAGAACGATTTATGTTAGTAACCATCCCTCATCTTTCATGGATCCATTGGTTATTGCAGCGTTAAATCGACCAATTGTGTTTTTCATGACAAGATCAGATGTATTCACTCCTCTCTTAAAACCAATATTGTGGGCTTCGCACATGATTCCGATTTACCGACAACAAGATGGAGGCGACACAAAAGAGCAAAATTCAAGTACATTTAGGGCAGCAACAAAAGCATTGAAGTCTGGCAGAAATCTATTGATTTTTGGAGAAGGGCTTACCGATGATGTTTTTATTCGCCGATTAAAACCCATTAAAAAAGGTGCCGTAAGAATGGGCTTTGCTGCACTTGAGGATTTTAATTGGGAAAAGAAGGTACATATTGCGGCAGTTGGCAACAACTACTCCGATCCTAGCAAAATGCGTAGTCAACTTTTGATTGCTTACGGTGAGCGAATCTGTCTGAATGATTTCAGAGAAAGTTACCAAGCAAATCCAGCAAAGGTAGTGAATGAGTTAACTGCGCGAATTGAGAAAGATATGCAAGCCCAAATTACGCATGTTGAAAATAAGGATTGGTCAGAATTCCATGAACAAATAATGAGTATCACCCGAAAAGGAATGAATAATGAAAGTTATGACCCTTCCATTTCACTTGAGAATCGTTGGGATTATTCGAGAAAATTAGCGATTTGGTTGAACGCAAAAAATGAATTGAACGCTGAATTGTTAAGTTTAAAAGATGATCTCAACTCGTATTTCAGACTACTTAAGAAATTAAAAGTTAGCGATGAACTTCTATTTCAAAAAATAGATAAAAAACAATTGAGCAGGCTTGGAGAAGTACTTTCAATGGTCATTTTATTTTTCCCAGGAGTTTTAGGATTTATTCACTGTGCACCAATCTATTTCCCAGTAAAGAATTTTATAGAGAAGAAATTTAAACGCAAGGTTTTTTGGGGATCAAGTAAATTAGTGATGGGAATGATTGCAATGGGCTTACTAAATATTCCCTATATTTTCTTGTTTCACGCCTTTGTGTACGAAAGTTGGTTGGTAGGCTTCGCCTACTATTGGTGTATTGGATTGCTAGGCTGGGCAGCTTACACATGGTTCTTAGCGCTTAAATCATTCAAAGAAAAGGGACAAATGAACAAGGCAGATACATCATCACTTGAATCGCGAAGAATAGCTTTAGCTGCAAAGATTGAACATCTTGTAGATCTTAATTAATTCCACATATTTTATACAGCAAAAAGCCCTATATAACTAGGGCTTTTTGCTTTTTATAACATTTTCTTACAATCATTGCTTCACTAGTCGACTTCTATAAATTGATCCACCTTTAAGTGCCTCAACAATGTAAACTCCAGCTTGAACAGAGGATAAGTCTAATAAGGTATTTACCTGCATCACCTTCGCAGATTGAACCACTTTACCATTCATGTCCATTACTTGGAGCGTTGTGCCCAAATCGATGTTTTGAACTATCAACTTTCCAGTCGTTGGATTTGGGAACATCGCTAACTCATTCACAACTTCATTGATTCCTGAAACATCCTCGTTCCATGAAATAACAAAATCATCAAAATAGAAACCGTCATCCGTTACTCCTTGGTCTGAACGCAAGATAAATCTAAATTTAATTGTTTGTCCGATGTACTCACTCAAGTCAATTTGCTCAAATACCCAAGACGTTTGAACACCATCATACAATGGTTCGTCTTCCGCTTGGTCAGCAGTGCCCGGATTGGTATAGTTGCCACATTGGGACTCCCAAGAGGTACCACCATCTTGAGAAACTTGAAAACGAACATAGTCATAATCAGCTTCTACCTCCCACTTTGCATAAAAAGAAACAGATGCAGCTAGCACTGACGTCAGATCAATTGATGGTGTGTAAGTATAAGTTCTTGTGGCGTTGTTGGGGTAATTTCCTGTTGGAGAATCTGCGTACGATTGTGTTGCTGAGTAAAATTCGGCAGTAGAAACTCCCCAGTTACCTGTCCAATTGGTAGCACTTCCTGTTTCTGTTATTTGTGGCGTGTATGCTCCGAAGGTCTTAATAATTGTGTCATTTCTCACCCAAGTTCCATTGTCTGTACGAATGATGTACTTGATTTCATCCCCAAACTGAATTGTAGGATTCAAATCATATGTAAATGAATGTGAAAATGTAGCTCTCAAATCGATGTCAACAACTGTTGAAGCCCCAACTGCAGTAATGTTCGTTAATGGAACAATTGATACTGTAATTGGTCCGTCTAAAAGTCCTAAACGCTGACCCTCAACAACAAAATTTCCTGAAATTTGATCTATGAAAGACGGATTGGCATCATTTGCAGCCAAATATTTCAAATTAAGGTGTGCTAAAACTAAATTTGGGAAGAACATTGCTTCACATGTCGGAATAATTTCGTTTGTAGAAGGCCAAAAAGAAGTCCCAATTTCAGGAGTATGGGCAAAGATGGTGTCTTTATCGCCAATGCCAATATCTTCCATGTACATGTAATCGTCAGAATCGCCTGATGCTTCGTACAAACCTGAACTTTTAAATGCCGACCAACCATTGTACAGAGCCATGTGATTGGTTTCATCTTGAAAATAATCATGGTGATCTGCAAAAACACTTGCAATTGTACCTAATGGAAAGAGTAAATCATTACCATAAGTATGACAATTAAAAGCAAACTGAAAATTATGTTGTTGCACTAAAAAGCGAAGTGCTTGCGTTTCAGGTTCTGAAAATGCTGCTGTACCGCAATACGTATCGTTACTTGTATTAAAGCTAGTACCTGTGGTTCCCCAACCGTGACTGTAGTTTCTATTTAAGTCCACTCCATAAACACCTCCACCATTGTTTCGTCTATTTTTTCGCCACATACCTCCCCCATTTGGATTTGTAGTTTCATTGTAAACGTAACCATCCGGATTCACGCAAGGCACAAAGAACATCTGGGTATTATCCACCAAATATTTAACTTCAGGATTTGTAGCATAATTTTCTAGGAGATACCACATGTAATAGATTTCAGTCATCAACGACATAGGCTCTCTTGCATGGTGCAAAGCAGTGTACAAGCTACTTGGTTCAGTAGCATCTTCATCAGTAGATGGGTTATCAGATATTTTTACAAAATGTAATGGACGACCTTCTGCTGTTAAAAAGGTAGAAATGGGCGCTTTGACAGTGATCAAATTTGGATAGGCTGCCGCCATATCGTCTAATTCATCTAGCATCTCGCTGTAGGTCAAATAACCTCCCATGGAACCTAGGTTAAAATTGGCGGGTGTTGTTGGATTTGGACCACTAGAAGCTCCTGTAGGACAATTGGTGTTTTTTTCAAGTGGCGTTTGATGTTTATTGCGCTCAATAAAATCGATAATTACATCGTCTACTAAAATTTCAAATGCAACACCTTTTTCACTAATAAGAGCAAGTTCGCTTTCAGAAAACTCAGAAATAAAATAACTCCCTTCTTTTGAATTTCCATGATCAACAGCAATTCCTGCATTGGCAAGCATTTGAAGTTGTTCATGGCTTACAAATAATTTAGCCTTAGAATATTTTTGAGCAATGGAAAAGTTACAGCATAGTAAAAAAGCCACTAAAATGGCAGATGGAGAGATTCTTTTCATGGTTTAAATTTTAGTAAATATACTTAAATATCTCAAGACAAACTTATAGACGAATTTGAAGAGACAGACGTTTGTCAAAACTAATCATCTACCAATCTTCCGTATTTATTGTCATTCATACTTTCCAAATTCCTTTTATAAAAAAAAAAACGATAAGCATTATATCTTCCCTACATTCGTTAGATAAAATCTTAATTCTATGGCAACAAGTAAAATATCATTCGGAAAAATTTTCTGGCCAAGTTTTGTAGCAGCAATAATTGTTTCAATCCTTGGACTCATTATTTGGTTATTAGTAATTTTTGGAATCATTGGAAGCTTTGGCGACATGGGTCCGAAACCATTAAACGTTAAAGCAAAAACAATTTTGCACCTCACTTTAGAAGGTGAAATTGCTGATAAAGGTTCAAACTCTTTCAATCCAGGCAGTTTTCAAATGGATAATACAATTGGCTTAACCAGTTTGTTGTTTGGATTTGAAGAAGCGAAAAAAGATCCTAATGTAAAAGGAATTTTTATTGAAATTGGAGGTGTATTGTGTAACTTCGCTACCGCTAAAGAAATTCGTGATGCAATTAACGATTTCGAAAAATCTGGAAAATTTGTAATTGCTTACAATTCTGGAGAGGCTGTTTCTTTAAAAGAATACTATATCTCTTCAGCGGCAAATACAATTTATGGTTTTCCAAATTCCAACATGGAATTCTTAGGACTAGGTGGGGAATTGCAGTTTTTCAAAGGAACCTTAGAGAAATTAGATGTTGAAGTAGAAATCATCAGAGGATCGAACAACGATTTCAAAAGTGCTGTTGAACCATTCTTCAGAAACAACATGAGTGATTCGAGTCGTTTGCAAACAGAGCGTTATATCACTTCAATTTGGAGCGATATTAAAAATGAAATTGCTGCTGACCGAAAAGTATCATCATCAGAATTGAACACGATTGCTGAAGAAGCAAAGGTGACAAAAATGACAGATGCATTGAAGTTTAAATTGATCGATGGCGTTAAGTATCGTGATGAAGTAATGGCATTGCTTTCGAAGAAAAGTGGCACTGAAAAGAACAAAGATTTGGAATTGATGGCCTTTGAAAAATATGCTGACAAGAAATTCAAAACCAACCAAAAAATTGCCAAAGCAAGTAAGCCAACAATTGCCGTTATTTTGGCAGAAGGTGGAGTTGCTGTTGATGGCGATGAACTTTCTTCTACAAAAATTTGCAAATTATTCCAAGAAGTTCGCAAAAACAAAGACATCAAAACAGTGGTGTTTAGAATCAATTCACCTGGAGGAAGTGCTTTAGCAAGTGAAGAAATTTGGAGAGAAGTAAAACTTACCAATGAAAAAATGAAAGTGATTGTATCAATGGGAGACGTTGCTGCTTCTGGTGGATATTACATTGCTACTCCGGCGCATAAAATCTTTGCGGATGCTACCACAATTACTGGATCAATCGGTGTTTTCGGCATGATACCTTATTTAGGCAAAATGTATGAAAACAAGTTAGGTATTAGCTTTGACCGTGTGCAAACAAATCAACATGCCGTGATGAGCTTAAACAAAAAACTAACAGATCAAGAACGTGCAGTGATTCAAAAAGAAGTAGATCAGATTTACGATTTATTTAAAAGTCGTGTTGCAGAAGGCAGAAACATGACCAAAGAACAAGTAGATGTTATTGCACGTGGACGAGTTTGGACTGGTCGTGATGCACTTAGAATTGGTTTAGTTGATGAACTTGGTGGATTAAATGACGCCATTGCTTATGCAGCAAAAACAGCTAAGATAAAGAAAGACAACATTAAGGTGCTTTACTATCCAAAATACAAAGAGGATAAGTTTGCGGACCTATTAGAATTGATTGAAGAAGAAGAAGGTGAAGATGCTTCTATACACATCAAGAAATCATCAATTCCACAAGAGTTGTTGAAGCAATACGAGCATTTAGAGAAAATTCAAAGCTACGCAGGAATTCAAATGCGCATGCCTTTTGAATTATACATTAAATAAGCATTCAAATTAATATTGAAAAGAGGAGCGAAAGTTCCTCTTTTTTTTTGCCTTTTACTTAGATGAAATCAATTAGAAATTAGCAATTAGCAATTTAACCTATCACGAATTTCGACCTCGATTATACTTTTGTTTTTTGTTAATCCACTTATTTCGCCTTTTGTCGAAGTTACTTCTGGAAGATTTCTTAGGGGTAAAGCGATAAACCGCACCAATTGAATATTGGATATAGTTCGCTTTATTGTTTGGAATTCCTTCCCAAACTGCTAATTTGCCACAGGTTTGCAATTGAATTCCCCAATGTCTTTTTTGACCAAACCAAAAATTCATTCCTAATCCAATATTCACATTTGGAGTAAAAGGTCCAGCGGTTGAATCTGTACGAAAAGTTCCACCAATTCCCATTGAAACATACGGATCAAACCATTTTGCATTTCTGAAATAGCGGTTGAAGCTAAATTTTGCATTGACATCTAAATTTGCTAAAAAACCGGTGACGCCAGTTGTATCATTCACTTGTCTTTTTGCATCAAAACGATTAAATGTCAGTGCACCTTCCATACTCCATCCATAGTTGAAATAGCGGTCCACGAAAAAGCGTGAAGGGAAATACTCAAAATTATATGAAGTAGGAAAATCGAATAGTTTGGTAAACTTCTCTCCATTGTCGTCCAAAACACTCCAACTTAATCCAAACATCCAACGATAAGGATGTGCTTTTGTGCGCATAGATTGAGGTTGCGCCGAGGCATTTAGCCCTATCAAAAGAAAAGTGATGAGAAGTAACTTTCTAAACATGTGTCAAATTTGGCATTTTTTTGGCAAAAAAAAAAGAGGATTGCTTGCGCTCTCCTCTCAAATGTATAAATAAAATTAAACTTATTTACTTGCAAATTCAACGAATGCATCGTAAGAAAGTTCTTTATCTTTCAAATTAACCGTGTTTTTGAAATATTCTGTCAATTTTTGCTCAGCGAACATATCATAGATTTGATTCGCCTCTGTTTGATTTTGAAGTACTTGCATTGCTGATGCAGTTAATTCTTTATCCTCTGGTGCAGGAAGACCATATTGAGCATAATTATTTACCAACAGTCCTTTTGTAAATTGAAGCACTTCAGCATTGTCTAACCTAATATCGTTCTTTTTGAAGATATCCGATTGAATCAATTGCCATTTCAAGCTTTTAGAATATGCTGCGTAGTCTTGCTCGATTTGCTCCATTGAAATATCCGTTTTATTAGAACTTTTAATCCATCTTTTTAGGAAGGTATCTGGCAATTGTACTTTTGTATTTTCTAAAAGATCTGTATAAATGGTTTTTGTCAATAAGCGATCAGAATCATTAGCAAACATTCTTTCTAAATCCGCTTCTACGCGATTTCTCAATTCAGCTTCGGAAGTAACCACTCCTTCACCAAATAATTTATCGAACAATTCTTGATTCAACTCAGCCGCTTCCATGTGCTTAATTTCATTGATTGTCACTTGGAAAAGATCAGAAATGGAGTCTAATTGATCGTCTTTAATTCCTAACATTGAAGCAGTGTCATTCCCACCACGAGAAACATTACGAGGATCAACTATTACTTTATCTCCAACTACCTTTCCAGCAAATTCTTTCTTCGTTTTTTCGTCGTTCAGGAATTCCAATGAGATTGTTGAAGAATGCATAATTCCACCTTCCATAATTGACTTATCGGCATTCAGTTCTACGAATTGTACCAATAATAAATCATTTCCTGTGATTTTCTCCGCTGAAATCAATTTTCCGTAGCGGCGTGTTAAATCATCCACTTGCTTATCAAGCAAGCTTTTGTCGATTTTAACTTTAACATAATCGTATTTGCTTTTGCCGCTTAATGCAACTTCAATTTCGGGGCTAAAACCAATTTCGTATTCAAATGTAAAGTTTTCTGGAGCATTGAAGTCTCCAATTACCTCACTTCCATCTTTGGGAATTGGATTTCCTAGAATGTTTAGTTGGTTGGTTTGGATGTAGCTGTACAATGCATCATTGACCAACTTGTTTAATTCTTCAGCTAAAACAGGTCGCCCGTATTGCTTTTGAATCATTCCCATAGGAACAGTTCCTGGACGAAATCCTGGAATTTTTGCAGTTTTACGATACTTCTCTAAAGAGGATTTTACTTTTGACTGATAATCAGAAGGTGTCAATTCTACTTTAAGAATTGCATTCAATTTGTCTACATCTTGACGAACAACATTCATCTTTCTAAATTTTAAACTGTTCTAAACAAAAAATGGTCTCGTAATACAAGACCATTTAACTAAGTGCGGATGGAGGGAGTCGAACCCGCACACCTCTCGGCACCAGATCCTAAGTCTGGCGTGTCTACCAATTTCACCACATCCGCATTTTATTTCAAAGTTGAAAGATTTCGATTAACCTTTCTGG
>JAZKFZ010000005.1:293859-448965 GCA_040386155.1 Bacteroidota bacterium
TTCACCACATCCGCATTTTATTTCAAAGTTGAAAGATTTCGATTAACCTTTCTGGTGTGTCACCTCCCGATAGCTATCGGGATTCACCACATCTGCATTTTATTTCAAAGTTGAAAGATTTCGATTAACCTTTCTGGTGTGTCACCTCCCGATAGCTATCGGGATTCACCACATCTGCATTCTATTTAAAAAAACACCTTTTCAAGTAAAGGTGTTCCCATTATTTGGGATTGCAAAGATAACACTTTTTTGAAATTAGTCAACTTATCGTTCTTTTTTTCTCTTTATTTTTTGATAAAGGGAACAGTACTGCTTCTTCCTAATCCATCAACGATTCTCAAATTATACTGAGCAGCTGGTAGGTGATTAACAGTAACAGAAAATCCTGGATAGAACTTTGGTAACACAAATTTCATTACCACTCTACCTGTCATGTCATAGATTTCAGCTGTCATATCACTATTTCCTGCAGTCACAAAATGAAACATTAAGTCATCTCCTACTGGATTTGGATATAGTGCAATTACTTTCGGACCTTCAATTTCTGCAACTTCAGTAAACTGAGAACGAGGGCAATCTGGCGCCAATGTGAAATCGTAACGGTCCGCAGAACCAACCGAAGCGGTAGATGTTTCCACTAACTGCATAGCGCCGTCATTGGTGTAGTATGATTTTGCCCAGTTATAGTTATTGGAGATGTTATCTATTGTTTCAATATAGTACCAATCGGCTTGCAATTGATCTTTAGTTACATTCAGCATAATGAAACCATGTTTGGTTAACTCTACGTATTTTAGATGCGCATTTTCAATTTGCAAAACGGCACCTGCATTAATTGGACTACCTGGAGAGGTGATGCTCGGAGTTACAAATTCCACCCCAACTTTATTAGATCCACTTTTTAAATCAAAGGCCCAACTGGTGTGAATATCACCCGTTAACACAGCAAAATTCTGAATACCATTTCCTAAAATATGGTCATACACTGCTTGACGAGTAATGGGATATCCATCCCACGCATCAGTGTTAATTGGTGTGCCAAAAACTGTCACTTTTGCCATCACTACTTGATTCCCTAAAACTTTCCATTTAGCAGTGCTGTTTGACAATTCATCTTTCAACCAATCCATTTGTTCAGTGCCTAACATTGACCTCCCTGGATCTGTTAAAGCACCACTAGTAGCATTAACTTGCTCATCGCGACCATGTAAACGGGTATCAACCATTACTAAATCAATTAAATCTCCATATTTAAAAGTTCTGAAAATAACCTCATTATTCCCCTCTTCTTTTTCGCGAATAGGTAACCACTCAAAATATGCTTGTTGACCAGCCAATTTTCTCGTTTGCCAATCGCCCTCTCCTGCGTTGTGATTTTCAGCACCATCCTTGTATGAATCATTGGCAGTTTCGTGGTCGTCCCAAACACAAATCCAAGGAAAATTTTGATGTAATTTACGAAGAGCTTCATCCATGTGATAAATAGAATAACGCATACGGTAATCATCTAAAGTCAAAATTTCATTCGCAGGTTGCCACGTTCTATCTACATTTTCATTAGGAGAATAACCTCCTGTTTCATATTCATAGATGTAATCACCTAACATTAAAACAGCGTCAAAATCATTTCGTTGATTCAAAATTCGATAGGCATTGAAATAACCTGCTTCCAAGTTAGCGCATGAAACCACGGCAAAACGCAAACTATCGACGTCACCAACTGGTGCAGTTCTAGTTCTTCCTCTTTGACTAAATTGACCATTATATCTAAACTCGTAAAAATAATAGGTATCTGGAGAAAGTCCTGTTACATCGATTTTTACAGTATAATCCTTACTTGCATCAGTTAATTTACTTCCTTGCGATACCACATTCGTCATGCTTGTATCTGTGGCCACTTTGTAGCTTACTAGTGCTGGTTGTTGAAAATTATCTGGAGTTACACGCGTCCAAATAATTACACGGTCGCTCAATGGATCTCCTGATGCAACTCCATGATAGAATGGTTCAATACAGGCAGGAGCAGTGACGCTAGATTGAGCGTTTGCTAAAAATGTAGTAGCGACGAAACTGAAGATTAGTAGATTTTTCATTGTTTAATTAATTTAGTAGTAAACGAGTTTTGAGTAGTTGAAAGTTGCACAAAATAGTAACCATTTTTTAAATCACCAAGAGAAATCACTACTTCCAGCTGCGGATTTAATGACTCATTATAAACAACTCTTCCCATGGCATCCATAATTTTTAGATCGATTTGATTTCCAGCATCTACAAGTTGATCATTTAAACGAATTCGAATTGACTCATTAAAAGGATTGGGTGAAATTTGTATGTTACTAAATATATTTTCTTCCAATGTTGCATAACCGCACACATATTCATACGATCCAATTCCAGCTGATCCGTTTCCAGTTCCAGCATTGTAGTTGTTTATGGGCGTAACCGTTGCAAGTGCACAATCTGGCACAAAAATTTTGATTCTTCCACCGCCTCCAGCACCTCCTTTATTTCCAACTGTGCCATCACCTGTCGTAACTGAATTATCCGTACAAAAGGTATTTGTATATACGCATGTTACACCACTGCCTTTTGCTCCAGAGTTTCCTCCATTTCCTCCACCAGCAAATAATTGTCCTGTGATGTTTGCATTGGTAGAAGTTTCTAAATAAATTCCACCACCTGATCCACCACCTGCGCCTGACCCAGCGCCAGCACCAGTTGAATATGTTTTCTCATCACAACCATCACAACCGTCCGAACAGCAGCTTGGTGAATCGTCACCGTTGCCACCATTACCACCATTTAATCCATTTTCGCCTTTCACGGTGATATTTCCAGTTACCGATAAGTTGCTTGTTGCTTTCAAAAATACCAAGCCGCCTCCTGCTCCACCTTTCGCTCCTTGCGTTCCAACATTGGTTGCTCTTCCGCCACCGCCTGCTCCGGCACCTCCACTTCCTAGAGAGATATCAAAGCCTGCCGCAGTTCCATAAGTACCTGCTGATGCACCACCAGTTCCACCGTTCCCCCCAATGGTAGGAACGTTTGTGTTTATTGTTACGTCGTCAACAGTTACAGTGATTGAGGCATTTCCACCATTCGCACCATTACTGCCAGCTCCACCGTAAGAACCTCCAGCACCGCCACCAGCACCACCACTGCCTCCAACAACTCCAGCGCCATCACCAAAATTTCCACAAGTTTGTTTCGATCCAGATCCTCCAGATCCGTTCATGCCTGCGAGTCCGCCACCTAGTCCAACTCCTGGAAGTCCAGCTAATCCACCTTCAATTGCTAAATCCCCAGCATCAGATGAACCTGTGCATGCAGTTAATGCTGTTGAATGTCCTGACGTACTTGTTATAGCGCTTGCGGATGCTCCTCCTGTCCCTCCAGAAAAACCAGAGTAATCACCATTGATAGTGCCATCCATTTGAATATTGTTTGCATAGACTTTAAACGCACCACATCCATTATTAGCAAATGATTTTACGTAAATTGTAACTCCTGGCTGTACTATGAAGTCTCCAGCAACCACGTAGGTTCCACTTAATAAATCGTCAGTAGACACAATCCAACTGCCAGGTACTTGAACTGAATCGCATTGTGCATTGGAATATCCGCTAAATAAAAGGGTAACTAAGAGTAATTTTTTAAGCATAGGTTGATTATTATATATTTCTACTATTTAATTTTTATCATAAAAACGTCTTCAATACAATTCATTGGATCACTTGTTCTAATAATACAATCTTGTGTTAAATAAGGTGGCATCGTATTAAATTCAACTCCATCATTCGTCCAAACAGTCATGTTTTTCCACGATTTTTTAAGATCTGGAAGCGTTTTATACTCTACTTCAACTTCTACCTTTTGTCCTGCATTTTTCACGATTGTAAACGTGTCAAAAACCTTTCCATTGGAAGTCACAAATTCGGAACTAAGTTGGTTCGCTTCTATCGTTAAAATAATAGCTCCATATTGTTCAAAATCATACGAATGCATCACAGGATGATGGCGATCTTTCTTTAGATGAGCGTTCTTCCCAGAACATCCCATTACGCAATAAACTGTACCATTTGATTTAGAAGTATCGCTTGCATTTTTTTGATACGGACAACTTTTGGGGTACGATCCAGAAGTATGGTCGACAAAATGTTCCTCGTTTAAAGTTTTCGATTTACCATAATGACCTTTTAATAGGTAAGAACGTTCATAGGAGTGACTGTGCCCATTAAGGACTAGATCCACATTGTATGTTTCTAAAATTGGGACAATTCTTTTACGCATTTTACTTAATTCACGATCAATTCCATTGGGATTGTCTGAATTGTGCGTTCCTTTTGAATACGGTGGGTGATGGAAGTAAACCACTGTCCATTCCAAGGTATTGGTTTTTAAATCACTGATCAACCAATTTGCCATTTTGGAATTTAATTTACTTTTCTCATCGTACGAATCGAGTGAAACAAAATGAATATTTCCAATATCATAGGAGTAGTACTTTTCTGAACCACTCGCCACTCCACCTGCTTCAGCATTTTTTGGACAGTTAAAAATATCGTAGTAAGCGGGTTTTTTAGAAAATGGAATGTGATTGTTGTATTCGTGATTTCCTGGTGTGGGCCAGATTACAGTATTTGCAAAAATTTCATCGTACTTGAAGAAATTATCCTGATAATTCTGGTCAGTTCCTTTTTCATAGGCATTGTCGCCAAGTAATAACACTCCATCAAAATGACTACCTCCGAAATAACTAATCATCATATTTTTCACCTCCATTTGCTCAGGCCTACCGCTGCCACAATCGCCAAGAACTAAAAAGCTATACTTATCATCGGTTCCTTTTAAAGGCAGTGTCTTAAAGAAGTTGATTTCAGATTTAACTTTGTGTTGAGCAGTATTCACTGAAATAACTTCATAAAAGTATTGTGTATTTTCAGTTAAACCAGTGATTTGCACTTCATGAACTTCCGAAGATTCATTAAGATCTTTAAAAGTCATATTCAATTGATGTGGTTCATAACCAACATTTACAATTGCATTCGCTAATTCATTTGTGTTCCAGCGAATGATAATAGAGCTTTGAGTAGCAATTTGAAGATATGGTCCGCGCGAAATTTTAAGCCCTTGTGCCGAAGCAGAAAGCATTAAAATAAAAGACAAGAAAACAAGTAATTGGCGCATAAATCGATTTACAAAAGTAGCAGTACAAATAATTTATTATGTAAACATAGGGTTAAATTTAGTTGAAATGTTGGACTCTGCAAAATGTGGATAAAAATATTTTTTTGAAGCTAAAATTTCTCAACTTCATAGTACAAAGAATGTATCTTTGTAAACCAATATTTTTCAGTCATGTTGAGCATTGATCCAACACAAATTCCTGTTCAAAAAGTTCACCAATACCTGCTAGGAGCAGTTGGTCCGCGACCTATTGCCTTTGCATCTACGGTTGATGAAGATGGTAATCCAAATTTGGCTCCCTTTAGCTTTTTTAATGTTTTTAGTGCAAATCCTCCCATCATGATTTTTTCGCCGGCACGATCGGGAAGGTCGGGAGAAACGAAAGACACCTATAAAAATATAAAAGCAGTACCTGAGGTGGTGGTTAATATTGTAAGCTACCCTATCGTACATCAAATGAGTTTAGCAAGTTCACCGTATCCCAAAGGAACCAATGAATTTGTAAAAGCGGGCTTTACAATGTTGCCTTCAGAAACAGTTAAGCCATTCCGTGTAAAGGAATCTCCTGTCCAATTTGAATGTAAAGTAATTGAAGTGAAAGAATTGGGGAATGAAGGTGGAGCGGGGAACCTAATTATTTGTGAGGTGACAAGAATTCACATTGATGAAGAAATTTTAGACGAAAATGGTCTGATCGATCAACACAAAATAGATCTTGTAGCTAGAATGGGAGGCAATTGGTATTGTAGAGCCGACAAAAACTCAATGTTCGAAATTGCGAAACCAATTACAACATGTGGAATTGGATACGATGAAATTCCCAGCGACATACGAAATAGTAAAATATTGACAGGCAATGATCTAGGATTCTTAGGAGGAATAGAAGAACTACCTAATGAAACAGATGTCAATGAATACAAATTAATTGAACTAAGCGAAATTTTTGTATCTTTAGAAGACAAACCTGTCGAATTAGAGCTTGCATTGCATCAACGAGCGCAAGATTTACTGGCAAACAACAAATTGGAAGAAGCATGGTTAACACTTCTTTCATTTAATAATGGATAACACAAACTAAAATAATTAACTATGTTTAAATTAACAGGAACAGTAAAATTGGTAAACGCCACTGTTCAAGTTTCAGAGAAATTTTCAAAGAGAGAATTTGTTGTTACTGATAACTCAAGCATGTATCCGCAGGATATCATGTTTCAATCTACGCAAGATAAATGTGCAATGTTGGATGGTGTTTCTGCAGGTGAAACTGTTGAAGTTTCTTTCAATTTAAGAGGAAGAGAATGGACAAGTCCGCAAGGTGAAGTAAAATATTTCAATACCTTGGAAGCTTGGAGAATTGAAAAACAAAGCGCTGCAATGGGTAACAACATGTCAAATGGCGGTCCTTCTGCAATGAATTTGGATCCTATCACTCCAGCTGCAACATCAGTTTCAGAAAACTCTTTCCAAAATAACGACAAGGAAGACGATTTACCTTTTTAATTATTTGGCACAAGAATTGATTATCCTACATCAGGTTTCTTAGTTCTTGTTTTCAACAAATAAAAGCCTCTATTCATTCATGAGTAGAGGCTTTTTGTATTTAGTGGTTCACCTTTAATATTCTTCCTTTCCATTCAGGTTTCACCACATACATCAATGCTAACATCAGTAGCAAATAAAATGGATAGATGATTTCATAAAGAGGAATCAACAACCAAGGAGTGAGTCTTTTGCTTCGGTTAAAAAATGGTAGAAAAGCCAATAAATCGATTCCTGACTTTGCTAACCATATCACTAATGCTAGTCCCAAATTGCCTTGCGCGATAAAAGAAACAACCCAAAACAGTATTCCGATAGTAAAGGCAGCCTGAACAATTGCTAGACAAGTGCTTAAAGCATCTTTCACGTCGCCAGTTTTCGCCACCCATCTAATTCGCTGATGAAAAAACTCTCGAATACTTTGTGGTGTTTCTGTAACTACTGCTAGTTGCGAAGCAGTATGCAAGCGGATGTTTGCCTTTCCTTTTCTAAAATCCCTCAATAAATAAATATCATCGCCACTCATCATGTGTTGGTGTGACGCATAGCGATCAAATTTTTCAAATGCTTTTTTGCTGAATAACAAATTTGCACCGCTGGCAATGATGGGTCTTGATAGACCTGATAGTCCTGCATTAATAGCATTAATCAGTAACAAATCAACTTCAAACAGATAGTGAAATGGCTTTTTAGCCTTCATAAGCGCTGGTAAAATATACATATCTGCTTTTTTGAGACGTGCTAGCGAAAGAAAATAATCCTTTGGCACTTGCACATCGGCATCTAATGTCAAAATAAAGCTTGCGTCTACTGTGGTGATGGCGTGACGAATTGCTTGCTTCTTACCCATTTTTTCTTCTGGCAATGTGAGTATTTTAAAGGAGATTCCGTTCAATTTCGATTCAATCATCTTTACCGCTTCATCGCTAGAATGATCATCGACAAAAATAAATTCCTTGGGGAAAAATGATAATTCTTGAATAGAGTTTAATAGGTCAGTGATTCGATGTTCTTCATTTCGAAATGGAATTATGACACTCAAGTCTCCAATTGCTATGTGATCTTCTTCATCGCCGTAGTATCCACCTTCTCTTAAGCGCTGCGCTAAGTAGCCAATCACAAGCAGAAAAAAAAGAAAAAATAAATACACTCCTAGAAATACGTACAATCCTACCATCACTATTTTTTATTTTTTAAAATGACTAATGCAAAAATCGTTGGAACTAATAAATTAATTACCCACACACTTAAGCTAGCAACTAACACAATCTCATTACTTGCCACAATTCCACCAAGCACCATCATTGCAACAGAATCACGGATAATAAATTTACCAAGAAACAAGGAAGGGAAAAATATTAATATGAAATAGTATTGCATAATTAGAAAAATCACATTGAATGAAATTTCGGCACCGAAAGCATGCAGAATGAGGGTAAATTGTGCAGTAAAAACAAAGTAGCGCAGCATACTAAGCACTAGCAACGCTGTCAACATGTTTGTATCCTTCTTTAGCGCAAGTATTCTCTTCACTGTCTTGCTTTTGAAAATTGAAAAAAGAAGGAAGAATTTATCATAATAAAAATAGCAAAGCAGCAATAACAGTCCTAATCCAGGGAGCAGTAGAAAACCTGTTTCATTGACTTGTAGTGATTTCCCTTGAAACAAAAAAAACGCTAAAATTCCATATAAAATGGTAATTAGAAATTGTGCGTAGTTTGACATCAACGTAAGCAGTATAATGCCAATTCGATGTTTTTTTTCGAAGTAGTAAATTCTACCCAAAAAGTTTCCAAGCATATTTGGCGTTAACATTCCAGTCACAATTCCCGCATAAAAGCTGTTCTTTTCTTTGTCATTATCTCGCGCTACACCTTGTGATTTTAAAATTGATTTCCATTTTAGGAACTCAATATACCAATTCAGCGGCAACAGAAGAACTGCTAAAAACAACGTTGAATAATGTTGTAATTCAATTTTTTGCAATGAAAAATCTGATTTTTGGAGCTGGAAATACATCAAACCAAGAACTACGATTAGCAGGATAATTTTTAGCACAAAGAAAGTGATCCGTTTAATTTTTGTAGTTTTATCCATCTTCAAAATTGAATGGTTAAAGATAAAATTATTTTAGGAATCGACCCAGGAACAAATGTTTTGGGCTATGGTCTAATCCACATCAAAGGGCAAAAAATTGAATTAATTAATTTTGGGGTTCTTCAAATGCAAAAATTAGAGAGCCATCCTGATAAATTAAAGCACATTTACGATCGAATTGTTGCCATCATCGAGCAGTATCATCCCGATGAAATGGCCTTAGAAGCTCCTTTTTTTGGGAAAAATGTACAATCCATGTTAAAACTTGGTAGAGCACAAGGAGTGGCAATTGCTGCAGGACTGAGTAAAAGTATTCCTTTTGAAGAATATACGCCTAAACGAGTAAAACAAGCCATCACAGGCAGCGGAAATGCATCGAAAGAACAAGTGGCGGCAATGCTGCAACAAATTCTCAATTTTAGTGAATTGCCAAAATATTTAGATGCCACTGACGGACTTGCGGTTGCTGTTTGTCACCATTTCTCTAAAGGAGTTGGTGAGCACAATAAAGCCAAAGGCAGTTCTTGGGATAGTTTTCTTCGTGAAAATCCTGATCGACTGAAATAATTATCGATTTCGGATTGACGATTTCAGATTGTTGATTGATTAATTCGTAATTCTAAAATTCAAAATCTCTTATCTTTGCAAAAAAATCTAGAAATAATGGCTGACATTCAAGTAACAATTATCGACCGCGAAGGAACAGAACACACATTAGTAGGACCAACTGATATGAACATGAACATCATGGAATTGTGCAAGGCCTACGAATTACCCGTTTTGGGTGAATGTGGCGGAATGGCGATGTGTGCTACTTGTCAATGCTATTTGGAATCAGATACTGATTTACCGGAACAAAGCGATTCCGAACTAGACATGCTTGATCAAGCGTTTCACGTTAAGAACAATAGCCGCCTAGGTTGTCAGATTCAACTTGACGAATCCATAGAAGGAATTGTTTTGCGTTTAGCACCAGAAGCTTAAATTGCGAGGGATAATCCGATACTAAATGTAACAAAATTAAATACTCTTGTACGACCAATTTGCCTGGCAAGTTCATCGTAACTAATAATAGCCCCACCACTTCCTATGTTATCTTGACCGTAATTTCGTAGGTTCAAGGTGTATCTAAATCCATAATTTAGAAGTAGAGTTTTTGTGAGTGGCGTTCGAAATTTCAAGCCATACATCAATGTAAAACCTGAATAACGCTTATCATAGTCCACATAATTATTTCTAACATTAGTTGTGTCATCAGCATTTGGAGCTGTGCTTCCCCAGCCATAATCTACAAGCTTAAAAACATAGTCGTCTTTCACAATTTTAGTATTGGTATAGCCAACACCAATTTCATGACTAATACCAATTGGCAATAGAGAACCTTTTGAGTTGAGCGTAATCTTAGGCATAATGACAAATGAATTAATTTTTAATCGCTCGTGGGTAATCTCATAGTAGGCATTCGTACTTGAATTTCCATAGGAAACAATCCCTAAGCCAATGTGTTGAAAATCCATTCCGCCTTCCAACCCGATGGCAAAGTTGTTTTTGATCACACGATTATAAGACGCCCTAAATCCAAAGTCGAATAGATCATACCCTTTGGCTAAATTATTTGAGCCTTTGAAACTTGGCTTGTAATAACTATTGTCTTCAAATAAAAGGCTAAATAATTTAAAATTGGTAAGTCCTGAAAAATCAATGAAATTCTTTTTTCCGTAAAATCCAGTAGTTTGAGATTGTGCCGAAAAAGTCAATACTAGGATAAGTGCTAAAAATAACTTGCTCATTATTTGCTAGGTTGTTTCATATTCATAAAAATATCATAGATGTGTGCGCCCAAATTTAATTTATAGATGGGTTCATTGAAATAGTAACTTCCACCTGCATCTATTGTTCCTTTTTCTAAATTCATTACTAAGACTGTCATTTCTGTTTTATTGGCTTTAAAAATTGCCATTGGAATATGAATAGAGGCAATAATAGGCATGGCTGGTAAAATAAAAATGCTCATCCCCAACCATCCCCATTTGATTTCAGCTTTGCGTTGATGCTCAACAATAGAGAACATCACATTCGCAGTACCGTAGTTGTTTTGAATTTCACTTAACAATTCAAAATCAACAGGAAAAACATTCACATCATCATCATTCACTAATTGCGATAAAAAGGCAATAAGAATAGATCTTTCATTGAATGCTACTGTTCCTCCTTTCTCTAAAATTCTTCGATCGATGGAATGTACTTTCAATCCAACCTCATCTCCAACATTTTGAATCACTTCTGAATAGTTGTTCTCAATTTTCTCTGATTTTTGTGGATCGAATCCTTGATTTCCTCGGTAGCTGAACACTTTTGGTTCTACTACAATCATTTCATCAATTCCAAGATTGAGCACTGAGCTTTTCTTCTTTGATTTTAATTTTTTGCGCTCTCTATATGAAAGGGCATCGATTTCCTTTTGTTTGTCTAACTCAACTTGATACACCTTGCTTTCAGCATCATACGCCAACCAAAGTGTGCTATCTTTCAAAATATCGCCTATGCCATATAAATAGAACTTGGTGGTGTCAAAATTATTTGGGTTGTCTGCATTTTTTTTACTCTTGATTTTCGAATATTTAGAATCCGACTTCTTCGCAACAGTATCTACAATTTCAGGTTTAATGGAATCTCCCTTATGCAATTCAAAATCAGCAAGTGCTTCTTCAAAGGTTTTAGTAGAGTACATTTCTTTTTTAAACTTCTCAGTACGGGCAAGCGAAACCACGCAGCGGTCGTATACTGCCTTTAACTCCTTGTTATCGGGAAAGGTTTTTTGTAAATCATAAATCTGACGAAGTGCAATCGTCATCATTCCTTCTTTAGTTAGTTTTTTCAAAAAGAAATGAATTGCAGCAGACTCCCCTTCTAACTCTTTATTTGCATCGAGTACATCATTGACCTTATTTTCATTCTTATAGTTCAATAAATTCAACCATATCTGGGCTTTCATTCGCTTCAAATACATCGAATTCGGGAAAGAACGTTCCAAAATAAAAGAAGAATACAGCGCATCGCCTAAATTAGCGTCTACGATGTCTGTTCGAAGATTTTCAAAGCGAGCAATATTTCTAATTTCAGTGAACCTGATTTCACCTAATGAAAAATTGGCTGCTCCCCAATTAGCAAAAGTGCCGATTTCAGCAGTAACTGCCTCTTTACGTTTTTTGATGTTTGGATGAGAACTTTCAGAATCATCATAATCTTCTTCTGCTTTAATTTCGTATTTCTCTGTCGGAAATAAATAGTCAGGTAAGAAAATATTGGCTGTATTAAAATAGTTTTTCGGGAACTCGATCTCCTCAAATGGCAAATAGGAGTACATTAATACATCAAACGTTTCATAAATGGCATCTACAGCATAACCTGCCTTGTTGTATAAAGTCAAGCCCAATTTGTCAGCCTCAAATTCTTTCTCTTTTGAATAATTACTTAACTTTTCGATGTGCAATGAGTTGTTCGACTTTTTCGTTTGCCAACTGTAGGTTTCGATGACATGCTTTTCTGTGTAATGGCTGATTTCGTGGGCCAAAATATAAGCCAGCTGTGCTTCAGAAGTTAACTGTGCAATTAATCCAGTAGTAATAAATAGAATTCCTTGATCCGTTGAAAATGCATTTGCAGCATTTGATTTAATGGTATAAATTCTAAGCTTGCTTCTCAAAGTTGGGTCATCCTTCAAAAGTCGATCAACTACCTCTGAAGCATACGTGGAAATTGGATCTCCATACACTACATCACCGGAATGCAAAATGTTATCGATGGCATAATTTACGCCCTCGTAAAATTTTACTTTTTTCATTCCAGTTAATTCGCTTTCACTGTTCTTTAAATCTTCCTCCATTTTACTTTTGGAAGTTAATGTGAAATCTGTGGGAATCTCACCACTCGATTGCAGTGTGCGATAATTATTGAAATCTACTTGAGAGAAAAGCACTGGCGGCAAACAAACAAGCAGTGCGCAAAACAATTTTTTAAACATGGTTTTCTAACTTCTGGTTAAAATTAGTAAGAAATTTAAGAAGCCTGCACTATTTACAAGGTATAAACTACTTCAAAGGCGCAGTTTCAGACTTATAATCTTCACGCAGGATTTGTTTTAAATTAAAGTACGCTGCAACCAAAGCGTAAGTAGGTGCTATAAACCAGCCAATTACGGGAACAAGTAGCAAAAACATAAATCCTAAACCTATACCTAGCATTTGCGATTTATGCTTATTATAAAAAATTTGACTTTCCTTTACATTAATGCCTCTTCGTTCAAGAGAGTAGTCAGTCATAAGAATCCCATAAAAATATGCATTCACCATAAATGTTAGAAATGGCGTGATGATATTGAAGTAGGGAATAAAACTTAATAAAGTGATGATAAGAATCAAGCCAAATTGTTTAAAGGAGTTTCGAATGGAGATACTAAATCCTCGCTTGATTTCTTTAAAAAAGATCCTCCAACGGAATTGATACCTAACTCCAGAAACTATTTCTTCTGTTTTTGAGCTGATAAAGGAAAAAAATGGCGTTCCAAGAATCATAAAGACAAAAGCAAAAATAGAATCCTTGTTGCTATTGATGGCATACTCGAGCAACCAAAAAAATGTTTGAATTCCCTCTTTTATTTGTTCTTCACTCACATTGACAAAGCGAAGAATCGTATCCGTAAAATTTTCAATAATAAACGGCTCGAAGGAGTTCAAGCCATTGATGACAAGTTTTATTGAAATCGTAAAAAAGATTAGAAAAAAAATGCCAGAAAAAATGAGGTACTTCCCAAAGGTATTTCCTCGAATAAAATGATGCGCCTCAAAATAGATCTTTAAACTTGCTAAAAAATAACGTTCATTTTCCTTTATCGCTCGTTTCTTCCAGAACAAATCACTTTAAATCTTGAGGAATTAAACAAACAGGAATCGGCAGCATTTTATGTTGATTGACACGATTCAACTTTCTAAAAATTTTCAACACTTCTGCTTCGCGAGCATTTAGAATTGATTCATCACCGGAAAATTCCATTGCCCATTCCAGCTCAGGGTAACTGGCACCAATTTGGTCTTCATCGCTGCGTCCATCCGCCCAAAGTCCATCTGTTGGTTTAGCTTTTTGGATAGAGTTCACAACATTTAAGTAGGCAGCTAAGCTCCAAACTTCTGTTTTATAGAGATCAGCAATTGGAGAAATATCTACTCCTCCATCACCATATTTGGTATAAAATCCCACTCCAAAATCTTCTACTTTATTTCCCGTACCAGCAACTAAACATCTATTCGTTTGTCCGATCGCATACAAGGTCGACATTCTCAAGCGAGCACGTGTATTTGCCATCGATAGAAAATCTTGTTGAACTTCCAGCGGGAAACTTTTTTCTAAGGTAGAAAAGGTCTCTGTTAAATTAATTTCGTACGAATGAACATTAGCGTAGCGACTTTTCAAATCGTTGATGTGTTCAATTGCTCGCTCATATTCTGCCGAAGTTTGGCGAATTGGCATCGTTAATAAAAGGGTCTTTTTGCCTGTTTCTGCACACAAAATTGAAGTGACAGCAGAATCAATTCCGCCAGATATACCAACAATAAAGCCCTCCAGGGGAGAGCTTTCAATGTAATTAGTGAGCCAATCGCAAATGTGCGTTTTTACCTTTGCAGCATTCACTGTATTAGAATAAAATTGCAACTTTAAACATTAACTGACTTTGTGTAGCTTTGTTGGCGATATAAATATCATTTCCTGAACCGTTATTTACACCTGAAGTGAACAAGGTCATGTTTTCTTCATTGGTTGTGAAATGCAATGGCGTAACCCCGTAATAGAATCCTATTTCTGCCATCAATGAAGTTGAACCAGTAAAATTCCACTCAGCACCACCAGCAATTCCTACTGCAGTTTTAAAGAAAAATACATCGCCTGGCGATTTCATGTTTTTGTTTGTAGCTTGCACACCACCATCTAAAAGATTACCAGTTTCATAATCAAATCCAGTATCAGCAGATTTTGAGCTTAACAGAAAACTATTACGTAAACCGAACTTTCCAAAATAACGGAAATACCCAATGAATTTCGTTCTGAAAATTAGCATCGTTGGAATCGTCAAATAAATTTGAGACTGCTTTCTTTCATCAACTTGAAACAATGCATCACCTGAAGTAACATCCTCTTGCTTGCGAATTTCTGTGTCATTATAATTGTAATACAAAGGAGATTCTGTTGCCGATTTGTATTTAATTGAATTGAAATCAAATTCAGCACCAGTAGACAAACCAATATTTTCATTAAAGGCAAAATTAACGTTAGCACCAATTGTTAAATCTGCTCCAATTCCATTCTTATCAATATTCTTGGTGCCCATTTTTTGGAAATTCATTCCTGCGCCAAGCATAATTCCAGCTTGTACTTTTTTATCTGCAGCTTCTTGTGCGATTACGCCTGTAAAAATACATAGGCATACTAATAGGTAAAAGGTTTTTTTCATGTGTAAAATTTTATCATTTAAAGAATAACAAACAACAACGGTTTGTTTTCATTAATTTTGTGACAAATGTATAAAAAAATGACTTTGAATCAACTATATCTTTCGATATTAATTCTTGCTTCATTGCAGTCTTGCACCTACAACCCTCTTGATGTAGATGCCTCTAGTATAAAGGTGAAAACAAATTTCATTAACCTCGATTCTATCTTTCGTTCGTCAGATTCAAGTCAATTAATGAATTATCACCATAAATTACAGTTTGAAATTAGTGAGATTTACGATTATCAATTGGGGTATTGCTTGGGACTTCGTACAAAATCAGACACTACTTTTTACAATGGTATTCAACAGTTTTTAAAGGATGATTACATCAAAAATGTTGAGCTTGAAATCAGTAAGCAGTTTAAAAATCTTTTGCAGCAGAAAGAGAACATCATTGATGGGTTTCGTCATCTAAAATTTCATTTGAAGGATATAAAAATCCCTGAGCATATTGTCTTTATGAATTCGTTTTTTGCAGCAAACACCTTTGTAACGGAAAAAGAAATCGGCATTGGTTTGGAGCGTTATCTAGGCGCAAAAACGCAAGTAATTCAACAATTGCCACCTGATCAGTTTTTTGAATGGATGAAAGCAGGTCTCGATAAAAAGTACTTGGAACGAGATGCGCTTTGTGCCTGGATTATGACGCACTGTGTTGATGAAGCCAAAGGAAATTTGGCAGAACACATTATTCAATGGGGCAAGATTTTATACTTGACAAAAGCAGCTTTTCCAGAGAAAACAGATGCTGAAATTTTACGTTACACAGACGAAGATTTTACATGGGCCATTAACAATGAAGCACAAGTTTGGGAGTATTTAGTGAAAGATAAAATCCTTTTCAAGCTCAATGAACAAGTGATTATGAATTTCATAAAAGAAGGGCCATTCACCCCCGGATTACCCGAAGAAGGGCCAGACAGACTTGGGCAATTCATGGGTCTGCGAATGATTCAAAAATACATGGAGATCAAAAAAATTTCAGTAGCAGAAATGACGAAATTGTCATACACCGAAATATTATCAGAATACGAAATCGAATAAAATGGAAGATAAAATAACACGCACTTCAGAAATCTCAATTAAAGTAGGACTCAACGAAAACAATTTACCAGTTGCCATGAAATGGTCGGCAGAAGATGGTAATGTTGAAAATGCTCCCGCTTCAGCTTTTCTACTTTCTCTTTGGGATCAAAAGGAAAAAAACACTATGAAAATTGACCTTTGGACGAAAGATCTAAGTGTGGAAGAGATGAAACAATTTGTGCATCAATCACTTTTGACGATCGCAGATACTTTTGAAAAAGCAACAGGTGAAAAAAACATGGCGGAAGATTTGAGAGATTACTGCTACCACTTTGCTGACAAGATGAACATCTTACCTGAACAATAAGTTGACTAATGAAAGGCACGCTTCATAAAATGCGCACTGAGCTACGAGAACAAGTTCAGTATTTTTTAACATTTGGAGTACAAGAAGTCTTGCTCAACGATTTCATTGGAAAGGAAATTTCCCTTGTTCACACGGGTGCTATTTTTTGTGAAAATTGCGGCAAGAAAGTAACGAAAACTTTGATGGATGGATTGTGCTTTCCGTGTTTCCAATCAAGTGCGCAAGGTGCTGAGTGTATCCTTCGACCAGAGCTTTGTCGTGCACATCTGGGTGAAGGTCGAGACATTGAATGGGAAGAGCGAAATCACAATCAGCCACACGTGGTCTATTTGGCAGCTTCAGACATTGTAAAAGTTGGGGTTACGAGAAGCTCACAAATGCCATTTCGTTGGATTGATCAAGGAGCATCTTCAGCGATTATTCTTGCAGAAACACCGAATCGATACGAAGCAGGGAAACTGGAAGTGGAATTAAAATCTTTTTTTTCTGACAAAACCAATTGGCAGCGAATGCTTAAAAATGAGCTTGATGATACGATTGATCTTGAAAATGAAAAATGGTCAGTTCATGAGCAACTCCCTGCTGATTTAACTGAGTTTTTCTCGGAGAATGACACAATCACCACTATCAATTATCCTGTATTGCAGTTTCCTGAAAAAGTAAAAAGTCTATCTTTTGATAAAGAAAAAGTAATTGAAGGAAAACTTTCAGGTATTAAAGGTCAGTACTTGCTATTTGAAGACGGACCTGTGGTGAATATCCGTAAGCACGCTGGCTATGAAATTGAAATATCGGTGAAAAATTAATCGGCATGAAAAAACTTCAAGTAGCAAAAATTATGATGTTAGTTGCCGTTGTTTTACAGGCAATCAGTTTATTTTTACCGTATAATGTCAAAATTGATACTTGGGATCAAACATTTGAGAAAACCTACGATTCTGGATTTGATATTATTCTTCCACCAATAGCCCTCGCTTTATTTATTGTATTGACAACGTTGTTCTTTATAAAGCATTCACTTGTGACTAAAATAATCGCAGTTCTTCTTACTGCATTTCTAATTTTTCCGGGATCGCTTTACGTCTATTTTGTTACCATATTTTGCTTTTGTCAATCGCGTTTAAACTTTGGTTTTTATCTGTACGCTGTGGCAATGCTTCTTATTATTTTTGCTGCAATCTTGAAAACAATCACCCGATTACAGAACAAAAATAAACCAGATGCTGAACTGCTCGACAGTTCATTTTAATTGAGTAAAAAACAAGCTATCTTCGGATAAGATAAAATTCGTCGCTTTGCGGCCTCTAAAGATTTCGACAACTATCTAGATTAAAACTGACGTTCTGCAACAAAATTAAAAAAAGCACTTTCGGTAAGTTGTTATTACATTTACAAGATAACATTAGACTTTCCTTACTATGAAATCAAAACAAGACATCGTTGAAAACTGGTTGCCACGCTACACTGGTGCTGATTTATCCTACTTTGGAGAGTACATTCTGTTGTGTAACTTCCACAATTATGTAGAGAAATTTGCTACTATGTTTAATGTCGCAGTGATTGGCCGTGAAAAACCAATGCAATGCGCAACTGCTAACGGTATTACCATCATCAATTTTGGAATGGGTTCTGCTTCTGCTGCAACCTGTATGGATTTACTTTCTGCAATTAAGCCAAAAGCTGTTTTATTTTTAGGTAAATGTGGTGGATTAAAAAGTAAAAGCGAAGTAGGTGATTTTGTATTACCCATTGCTGCCATTCGTGGCGAAGGAACTTCGAACGATTATTTTCCTGCTGAAGTTCCAGCACTTCCTGCGTTCGCTTTGCAAAAAGCTATTTCCACCACCATTCGCGATGCTGGTCATGATTATTGGACAGGAACTTGCTACACCACCAATCGTCGCGTTTGGGAGCATGACGAAGAATTTAAAAGCTACTTAAATAAAATCCGTACGATGGCAATCGACATGGAAACGGCAACCATTTTTACTGTTGGTTTTTCAAATAAAATTCCAACTGGAGCTTTACTTTTAGTTAGTGATCAGCCTATGACTCCCGAAGGTGTGAAAACCTCAGAAAGCGATTCAAAAGTTACCGCTGGATTTGTAGATTCTCATCTATTTATTGGAATTGAATCCTTAAAGCAGCTTATAAATAATGGAAATACAGTAAAACATTTGCGATTTTAGAAATTTGGAAACTAGAGGGAGTGTTTGATGTTGTAGCAAGTTCGCTAATTGGCGAACTTGCTACAACATCAATTTATTGCCGCATTTATACGAGCCTGCTTAACTTAGCCGCGTACCAAGTTCGCCAATTGGCAAACTTGCTACCATCAATTTAATGCCACATTTTTACGATACTACCTAACCTAGGCGCGTAGCAAGTTCGCCAATTGGCGAACTTGCTACAAAAATTTACATAACTTTCTCAACTCAAGCAAATTCATTAAAGAAATCATTTCCCTATCTTTGTACCCTCCAATTTTGAAAAAAATCCAACATGGGAAAAGATAAAATTCGTCGTTTTGCGGCAGTAAAAAATTTCGATAACTTTTTTGAGTTACCCGACGATTACTACACAGAAATCATGAAAACACCTTTCCCAATGAAAGGAAAATGGAGAACAGATTTTTTTAAAAATGACAACCCTATTGTTCTTGAGTTGGGCTGTGGAAAAGGTGAATATACGGTTGGTTTGGCAAAACATTTCCCTGATAAAAACTTTATTGGAATGGACATCAAAGGAAATCGTATGTACATTGGCGCGAAGGAGGCCTTGGAGGCAAAAATGGAAAATGTAGCTTTCATGCGCGCTCGAATTGATTTTATCGATCACTTTTTTGGAGCTGGTGAAATTGATGAAATTTGGTTAACATTTTCAGATCCTCAACCAAAAAAACCTAGAAAACGACTGTCTTCTCCCCTCTTTATTGGTCGCTATCGCCAAGTGTTAAAAGCTGGAGGCATCATTCACATGAAAACCGATTCTGACCTTCTTTTTGAATACACGGAAGAACAAATTGAAGAGCAAAACTATGCGAAAGAAGAATTGACTTGGGATTTATACGGAAGTTTACCTGCAACAATTGACCAACAAACACGGGATATTTTTCATATCAAAACACACTACGAAAAATTGTTTACAGGTAGAGGTTCAACGATTAAGTATTGTAGGTTTAGGATTTCGTGACTTCGATAGGTTTCTCGTTTCTCGAAACACTCAGTCACCAAATCCCGAATATCCCTCGCAATAAATCCGAATGTGACGAAACATCCATCTTTGTGTCTTAAAAACACATAGTGCTTCTCCTTAATTTTGTGCCCTTGTGGTTAAATCATAAATCCTACGCCACTCGCAACTTCGCCAATTTCGATTTCGAAAACTTCGTCTCGGCGTATTCCAATTCTAATCTAAATTCTTTAAGATCAGAAGATGGTAATTCATACATGGCATCATTTAGAATTGCCTCGCAAATAGAACGTAAACCACGTGCACCTAACTTAAAGTCAATTGCTTTCTCAACAATAAAATCAATCACGTTGGAGTCGATGTTCAATGTAACCCCATCAATTTCAAACAAGCGAACATATTGCTTCACTAAAGCATTCTTAGGTTCTGTTAAGATTCTTCGAAGTGCAGCAGCATCCAAAGGCTCCAAATAGGTTAATACAGGGAAACGTCCTATCAATTCGGGAATTAAACCAAAGGTTTTGACATCCATTGGATTAATGTATTTCAACAATTTTTCTTCATCAATTCGTTCCTCATCAGAAGATGAAAATCCGATTGTTTGGCGATTAACACGATTGGCAATGATACGTTCGATACCATCAAAAGCACCTCCACAGACAAAAAGAATATTTTTGGTGTCAATCTGAATCATTTTTTGTTCTGGATGCTTTCTACCTCCTTGCGGTGGAACATTTACAATCGATCCTTCTAATAATTTTAACAATGCTTGTTGCACGCCTTCTCCCGATACATCTCTAGTAATGGAAGGATTATCACTCTTTCGAGCAATCTTATCAATTTCATCGATGAACACAATTCCTCGCTGTGTTGCCTCCACGTTGTAGTCTGACGCTTGTAACAAACGAGAAAGAATACTTTCTACATCTTCCCCAACATAACCTGCCTCAGTGAGAACAGTTGCATCAGCAATACAAAAAGGCACATTCAACATGCGTGCAATGGTTTTAGCAAGCAAGGTTTTCCCTGTACCTGTTCTACCAATAAGAATAACATTTGATTTTTCTATTTCTATCTCGTCTTTTTGAACGGGTTGGTTCAAGCGTTTGTAATGATTGTAAACTGCTACCGCTAGCACTCTTTTAGCATCATCTTGCCCTATCACATATTCGTCCAACTTCAACTTTATCTCAGCTGGTTTCAAAATATTAAAGGATTCAAGTGTCTTTCCTTTCGCTTCAGCTTGCACACCTTCTTCCTGAAGAATAGAGTTTGCTTGAGAAATACAGCTATCACAAATGTGACCTGACACACCTGCAATCAACATTCCTACTTCAGCACGAGGACGACCACAAAAGGAACAACCGCTTTCATTCTTTTTTGACATAATAAGAAATAAAATCCTGTCGCTTTATGCAAACGACAGGATGATTTTAAAGTGTAAATTTAATTATTTTGGGTTACGCACCAAAATTTCGTCTACCATTCCGTAAGCTTTCGCCTCTTCCGCTGTCATCCAGTAATCTCTGTCAGAATCAGCCCAAACTTTCTCATAGGTTTGTTTTGAATGTGTAGCGATGATATCGTACAATTCTTTTTTCAATTTTTGAATCTCTCTCGCTGTAATCTCAATATCTGAAGCTTGGCCTTGTGCTCCACCCAATGGTTGGTGAATCATCACACGTGCATGCTTAAGTATAGAACGTTTTCCTTCAGCTCCAGCACACATTAAAACAGCTCCCATAGACGCAGCCATTCCTGTACAAATAGTAGAAACATCTGGTTTGATGTACTGCATGGTGTCATAAATTCCCAAACCAGCATATACTGAACCACCTGGTGAATTTAAATATATTTGAATGTCTTTACTTGCATCAACTGATTCCAAAAACAACAACTGTGCATTGATAATGTTTGCAACATAGTCATCGATTCCTGTTCCAAGGAAGATAATTCTGTCCATCATTAAACGAGAAAACACATCCATTTGTGTCATGTTTAAAGGACGTTCTTCAATAATATAAGGAGTTACAGATGACTCAATATAGTGATCCACGTGCATACTTGTTAAACCCATATGCTTTGTGGCGTATTTACGAAATTCGTTTTGGTCCATTTTGCTCAATTTTAATTTATCCCATAAAGATAAGTGCAATGTTGCGAACTGTGTCGTGCTTTTTGTTAAAAAAAATAAACAAAATACATTGGAAAACATTTGGAAGCGAAGCACTGCTAAAAATACTATCTTCGAATCATGAATCCGGCAGAGATAAATAATAAAAAGGTGTTGCTTTCATGCCTCAACTGGGGCTATGGACATGTGGCGCGCTGCCTTCCTATTATTGAGCAATTGTGCAGGCAAAAAAATCAACTTTGGATTGCAGGCTCTCCCGAACAAATTTCAATTTTCAAAAATTACTTTACCGACCTCAATTTCATTGTTCATGAGGAGTACCCCTTTCATTTTTCGGGAAAAGGGAATTTTGGGACAGATCTTTTGAAAAGCTACTTTGCACTATCGAAAAGAATTAAAACAGAGCAAAAAGAAGTGGAGCACTATGTGAAGAATTTTGGAATTGAGGTGGTAATTTCAGATCATCGCTATGGGTTCTGCACGAAGAGTTGCCTATCCATTTGCATTGTTCATCAACTAAATTTGCCCTTGAAATGGTATCAAGCAATTGGACAAAAAATTCATCATCGGTTTTTACGTCAATTCGACTTTTTATGGGTTCCAGATACAAAAGAGTCAAAGTACGCAGGGATACTAAGTCAGAATAGAGCTAAATTCAACGTGGAGTACATTGGAGTTCAATCGCGCTTTAGTTTTTACGACACACAGGAAAAAACAATTGAAAAAGTGGTGATTTTAAGTGGTCCTCTTATCTATGCCCAGCAATTATTAGATCAACTTGTAGCAAAAGAAGAATCGAACACTTATTATATTGGATCAAAAAACTTGCTGCACGACAAAGCAACTCATTTCATCGCTTCAGATGATTGGCGAGCGTGCGATTTAATTATTCTTCAAGCTCAACACATTGTATCTCGATCGGGATATAGCACCATTATGGATCTAGCGGTCCTTGACACAGCTTTCGAACTATATTCAACGCCTAGACAGGCAGAGCAAGAATACTTGCTTAAACGACACCATTAGAACATAAAAAAAGCCTTCATCATTGATGAAGGCTTTTTACTAATATTAGAATTGATACTACTTAACGATTGCTGTAAATTCAGCGTTGTCAGCATATTTCAAAAATTCTCTATCTTTCATTGCTTTAGCTTTCAAAGAAGCATCTTTAGCGAAAGCACTTTTAAGGTTGCTTACCGTTTTAGCTAAATCTTTGTCGTTTGAAGCATTGATTGCTTTCAAGTAGTACCCTTGAGCAGACTCTTTGTCTTTCGACTTGTCAAGTGTAGTGTTTGAGTTAGCAAAGTTATCGTTCAATGTTTGAGCCAATGCTTTGTTGTAAGTATCTTCAGATCCGAAGTTAGAAATAGCATCAGCATATTTACCATCTTGAATATTAAGAATACCCCAGTTGTAGCTCACTTCAGAACCAGCACCTTTCGCTTGTCCTAATAATTGTTTTGCTTTAGCACGGTCTCCAGAAGCACCAGCAATTGCAGCCAAGTTGTTCTTAGCGATTGCGTTGTCTTTCAGGGAATTTGCTTTTTCAAACTTAGCTTTAGCATCAGACATTTTACCTTGTGCATACAATACAGCACCTAAGTTATTGTGTGTTCTGTGGTCTGTTCCAAAGTTTGCAACAGCAACTTCGTACAATTTAGCTTTTGCATTTAAATCGTCAGTTAATGTTGCAGCGAACATTAATTCTTCCAATTTCAAAGAGTTTGGATTAGAAACAGCAACTGCTTTCAATTCCTCATCTGTGTAACCATTCAAATCATAGTTAACGATGATTTCAGAACGACGTAATAATGGGAAGATGTTTTTGTCAAGGTAAGTAAATGTTTTACCCATGTTACGCATTTCAGCCTCACGTGTTTTTGGATCTGAATTCATTTCCAATACGCGGATGATTAAGTTACGCTCGTCTGGATTAATAGTAGTTGATTTGTTCAACTCTTTTTTAAATCCTTCAAAATCTTCTCCACGACCAGTCATGTTGTAAATTTCGCCTGACGCTTTTTCGTTTTTCGCTTTTTTAGCAGCATCTTGAGCAACTTTTTTACCAGCAGCAGCTCTTTCAGTTGATAATGAGTTGTTTTTATCTTCTTCTCCTTCTGGTGAAGCATAACCAACAACATCAATAGACTTGATAGCAATTTTTGGATTTGCTTGTGCAGCAACTAACCAATTTTGCAATGCCGTAATATCAGCATCTTTCAATTCATTCGCACGAACAACCGCTTTTCCTTTTTCGTAGTTAACTGTCGCAGAAGTAGATTCTGGTGTAACACGTTGGAACGCATCTTTTTCGTAAATAACTCGGAAATCTTTGTTAACCAATAAAGGAGTAATAATTGTTCCTTTAGCAATAACTGTATCTTGGAATTTTCCTTCTTTCTCTTTTTCTCCTTTGTACACTTTGCCAGTGATCGTTAAATCTGTGTACTCATACTCAGCTTTGTAAGGCACTACATCGTAGTAAGAAACAGTTCCTCCTGGCTTGTACATAACTTTTTCGCCATTCCCTGTTGCTTTCTCTCCTAAAACTGTAACAGTTTTAAGTGCTGTTGAACCAAGCATTGGAGTGATCTCAGCTTTCGCTTTTTTCTTAATTCCTTTATCTGGAAATTCTACATCTACTTTCACTCGAACTGAGTCAGCATGCATTTCCAACGGAGATGGAGTAACTGTGTACTTCAAGTCCTTTAACAAATCACAGCTCGTCACTAAGACTCCTGATACTGCGACTAAAGCTAATCCTTTAATTTGTCTTTTCATATTTGTAGTTTAAATCCTTTTCTAAAACTCGACAATATTACGCATATTAATCAAGGAAATGAAGAAAAATTTTAATTGTTAATAAAAATTTTCTGGTTAATCGGTTTAATATTTTCAGTAATCGGTAGGTTTTGAATTAATTGATTAATTACTACCCCACACAATGGGTCTCTCAATACAGTAGCAATCTCATTAAGAGGTATTAACACAAAGTTGCGTTGATGATACAACGGATGAGGAATAACAAGGGTTTGTGAGTAATAAATCTGTTCACCAAACAACACAATATCAATGTCGATTAACCTCGATTCATACCGTTCTTTTCCATTTTTTGTCCTTCCAATTTTTCGTTCTATTTCCTTACAAGTTTTCAACAATTCTAGCGGAGACAACGAAGTCTTAAAATGAACACAAAGATTATAGAAATTTTGGTCCGACTCAAAACCCCAAGGGGCTGATTCGTAAATCCTTGAACAAGATGCTATCGTTCCATAGGCTTGCAATTCATTTACTGCGCTTTGCAAAGCAAGAAATCGATCTCCGAGATTGCTGCCAAGCGACAAGAAAGCAGAATTTAATTCCATCTAAAGCTAGTGTAGATTTTTTCCAAGTCCTTTTTGATGTAGTCCAATGTTGGTTTTAATGAATCATAATTTGGACGTGCGTTGAGTAATAATTCTGCTCTAAAAAAATGGCGACTCGAATCCGTCAGATAAAATTGAAAATTTGTTGCAACATCTCCCTCCAATTCGAAAAAGGTTCCAAAAACTTTACTTTCAGGACGCAAAATCTTAAAATCATTGATTGTTGTTGCCTTCACTTTATGATCATCCACTTTATCGTTCGCAAAATTGATGAATTTGGACAAGGTATCCGTAGTACTTAGTTGATAATAAAAACAGTAAATTTTCCCATTCAACTTTCCTAAATCAATATCAAAACTGCAAGCACCATTCCCTTCGACCTTGTTTGTTTTCTCAATAGTAAAAAACTCCGACATTTGAAATTTAGGTCCACACTGCGTTACCACATCAATTGATTTTCCATTGATCGGAAGATCCATGCGCAAATACGTTGGTGGCTTTGGATTCATTTTCTCATCGCCACACGACGTTAAGACCAAAAGAATCACTACTATAATCAAACTATTTTTCATAATACTTCTTTATTTCAACACCACTTTAATCAATTTCACTCTTCGTTTGTCAGACGACTCAACAATCAATTTAACACCATCTACTTCCATCATTTCATTGTTCTTGAGAATTTTACCATTCGTTTCAACAATAAAACCACCAATCGTTTCTGAGTCGCCTTTTCGCTCTTCGAACTTTTCCTCATCAACGCCTGTAATTTTGTAAAAATCATTCAAGGTGGTTCGACCTTCAAAAACATAGGTCATATCGTCAATTTTCGAGTAAATGACATCTTCGTCGTCAAATTCGTCAGAAATATCACCTAAAATTTCCTCAAGCACATCTTCCAAAGTTACAATTCCGCTAGTACCCCCATATTCATCCACGACGATTGCTATGTGACTTTTCATTTTCTGAAAATCGCGCAATAAATCGTCGATCATCTTTGTTTCGGGTATATAATAGGGATCCCGAATTAACTGTTGCCAATTGAAAGTTAACTCCTCATCTAAAAAAGGAAGTAAATCCTTTATGTTAAGTACCCCAATAACATTGTCTTGACGATTTTCAAATACTGGAATACGGGAGTATCCATGTTCTCTAATCAAATCCATCACTTGATCAAAATTTAGATTTTTATTGATTGAAATTAAATCAATCCTTGATCGCATGATTTGTCGAGCATCCGTGTTCCCAAACTTAACTATGCCATCAAAAATCTTATGTTCTTCTTTGGTAAAGTCTTCCTCGATGGTCAATTCAATTGCCTTTGCAAGCTCTCCAGAAGCAACTTGCACTGTAGATCTAGAGGTCTGACGACCAATAACACCCATTCTGCTACCTGCTAATTTTCGAATCGTGAGGAAAAAAGGGAAATAGTAAAAAATCCAAAAGAATATTTTTCCAATCCGAAGCACTTTATCACTGGCTTTATGAGCGACGAATTGCGCTATAAAATCAATAATCCAAAATAATAAAAGCAAGGTCAATCCTTCGATGAAAAAGCACCATGCGAAGCTTCCACAATTAAACAAAACTTGCCAACATTCAATAAAAAGAATGATCGTAACAACTTGAGTGAAGACCAAGAATAATGAAATAGAGACCACTACTCCATTTGCATCTTTGAGTAAGTCGAAATGCTTAGATCGCTCATTGAAGCGAAGCTTATCTGCTTCAGACATTTCATTTACTGCCTTTTGTGAAGCACTTGCAACAATTAAAAAACCGATAAAAACTAGCAATGCAAAAAGCAGCGGATACAGCATCCACTGGGAAAAAGCTTCATGCTGAAAAGTAGGTAAAATTAAACGCTGGGGAGGCTCCATTTTCGAATTTAAAATTAAAAAGGAAGGTTTGAATCTCCTTTATCATTTAGCAAATCTTGAATAGGAGTTGGGGCGTTTGGACCATCATTCTTTGGGTAAGCAGGCTTACTTTCAGACCGTTCACTGCCTTCTGGTCGAGCTAAAATAGTTAATTCATCTGCCAAAACTTCTGTTGTGTAGCGAGTAACACCTTCTTTGTCTTGCCAAGTTCTTTTTTTTAATTTACCTTCCACATAGACTTTATAGCCTTTCTTGACATACTTTTCAACGACTTCGGCAAGCCCTCTCCAAACAACCACATCGTGCCAATCCGTAATCTCCCTCTTCTCACCCGTTTGACGATCGGTAATCGTTTCTGAAGTTGCCAATGAAAAATTAGCCACTGCGGTTCCATTCTCCAAATAGCGCACTTCCGGATCTTTGCCAAGATTACCAATTAAGATTACTTTATTTACACTTCCAGCCATATACTTCTTACAAACTTAATGAATTAATTTATTATTTTCCAAATACAACTCTATCAATCTCGGAATCGGATAATCATCAAGTTTTTCAAGTGACACTGCCACCCAGCTATCGTCAATTTTTTCAGGAAATTCAGAAAAATGATAAAAGGTAGTGATGATTTTTTGATGTGATAAAACGTGTATAATTTCTTTGGAAACAACACGCGCTTTTGCAGTGTAAGCAGAAAGTTCCGAATTTAATTCCGGAATTACTTCAATCAAAGGAAACTGATAAAGTTGCTGCCAAATATCTTTTTCTGTTCGCTGCTGCAGTAGTATTTTCTCGTCCTGACAATAGATCAGATAATGAAAATAGCGATTTCGAACTTTCAGTTTTTTTGATTTGACTGGTCGCAAAGAAATTTTATCTGAACCGACAACGGCGCATGAATCTTTCAATGGACAATTGTTACAATCAGGATTTTGCGGTTTGCAGACCAAGGCGCCGATTTCCATCAATGCTTGATTGTGTTCTCCATGATTTTTATTTCCGAGTAACGACTGCGCTAAGGATTTAAAGTGTTTAATTCCTTCGTTCGTGTCGATTGGTAAATCAATATCAAAATAGCGACTCAGCACCCTGTAGACATTTCCATCAACTACGGCATGAGGCAAATCGAACGAAATAGATGCAATGGCAGAAGCGGTATAATCGCCGATTCCTTTCAAGGCAAGAATAGCTGAAAATGAATTTGGAAATGATGCATTGTGCTTCTCAACGATGATTTTTGCAGTTGCATGCAGATTTCGCGCTCTACTGTAGTAACCCAAGCCTTGCCAATCGCGCAAAACTGATTGCTCTGACGCTTTTGCAAGCGCCTGTATATCAGGATAGTTCTCAATAAATTTATTAAAATAACTCAATCCTTGATCTACACGTGTTTGCTGTAAAATAATTTCCGACAGCCAAATGTGGTAAGGAAGTTTCTTTTTACGCCAGGGTAAATCTCTGCAATTTAGTCTAAACCAATCTGTTATTAATAGATGAAAATCAGCCATTGAGATAATAAATTCATTTTTTTTCACAAAAAACAAAGTTAAGTCTTTTGATACCACTATTTTTGCAACCGAAATAAAATCAAGTATAAATAATAATTTAGTTTAAAATGACAAAAGCAGACATCGTCGCACAAATTGCAGATGAAACAGGTTTAGAGAGAGCAGAAGCTTTAAAAGCAGTAGAATCTTTCATGACAAACATTAAATCATCATTATCAAAAGAACAAAACGTGTACTTGAGAGGATTTGGAAGTTTCATCGTTAAGAAAAGAGCGGAGAAAACGGGGCGCAACATCTCTAAGAAAACAACAATTATTATTCCTGCACACAACATCCCATCATTTAAACCTGCAAAAACATTTGTAGACCAAGTGAGAAAAAACGTGAAAGTGAAGTAAATTTCAAGTAAAACTTTGCATTTACGGTAAAATTATTAAATTTGCACTCCCGTTTTTTCGAGAGTGCATTTTTTATTTTGAAGGAACGGAATACAACACAAAAGATATTAACCAATTAAATATAGCATTATGCCAAGTGGAAAGAAAAGAAAAAGACACAAAATGGCTACGCACAAGCGTAAGAAAAGACTAAGAAAAAACCGTCATAAAAAGAAAAAATAATTTGTCTTTTTAGAAGTCTTAAAATGAAAAGCTTAGCAGGTTAACCTGCTAAGTTTTTCGTGTTTAATAATATTAAATTTATTTCTGTGAGTTTAGAATTGGTAGTAGATTCCCGATCAAACGGAGTCTGGCTTGCCTTGCTAAGTGATGGAAAACTTATTGAATTACACGAAGAACAGGGAAATACTGACTTCGCAGTTGGAGATATATATTTAGGTAAGGTTCGAAAAGTTGTTCCGAGTCTCAACGCAGCTTTTGTTGATGTTGGATACGAAAAAGATGCTTTTTTGCACTACCTTGATTTAGGTCCCCAATACGGTTCTCTTGCTAAGTTTACCAAAGAAACCTTACATGGCAAACAAAATGTTGCTGATTTGCAATATTTTAAATCGGAAAAAGATATTCCGAAAGAAGGAAAAATTGACGAAATTATTTCCTCATCTCAGTCCATTTTAGTACAAGTTGCAAAGGAACCTATTTCAAGTAAGGGACCTCGACTTTGTTCAGAAATTACACTTGCTGGGCGATATTTGGTGTTAGTTCCTTTTTCTGAAAAAATTTCAATTTCTCAAAAAATTAGAGAAAGTGATGAGCGTGAGCGTTTAAAAGAAGTAATGGATGCACTTAAACCAAAGAATTTTGGGGTCATCATACGCACTGTTGCAGCGCACAAAAAAGTAGAGGAATTGGATCAGGATCTTAAAAACCTGATGGAGAAGTGGAAAACGATGTACACCAATTTGAAAGACGCCACGCCTCCGAAACGAGTGCTTGGCGAACTTGACAAAACGTCTTCTATTTTACGTGACCTTCTCAACGAAAACTTCTCAAATATCCATGTCAATGACGAAAAATTGGCGGAAGAAATGAGATCGTATGTTACTGATATTGCTCCAGGACGCGAAAAAATTGTGAAATTCTACGAGAATAAAATCGGGATTTTTGAAAAATTTGGCATCAACAAGCAAATTAAATCACTTTTTGGAAAAAAGGTACCGCTTCCAAGTGGAGGTTACCTAATCATTGAGCACACAGAAGCAATGCACGTTATTGACGTGAATAGTGGTAACCGTAAGGGTGCTGATGGACAAGAAAGTAACGCTGTTTCAACAAATCTTGAAGCTGCTGAAGAAATTGCTCGCGTGCTTCAATTAAGAGATATGGGTGGTATCATTTGTGTTGATTTTATCGACATGCATGATCGCGAAAATAACAAGTTCCTCTTTGAGAAATTGAAGGCCCACATGTTGCGTGACCGCGCAAAGCATAATATTCTACCTCCATCTAAATTTGGTGTTATTGAAATTACGCGTCAACGTGTTCGTCCAGAAACTGATATTAAAACTTCAGAAACTTGCCCTACTTGCAAAGGAACTGGTGAAATACAAGCGTCGATCTTATTTGCCGAAGAAATTGAAACCAACCTTCATTTCTTGCTAGATGACCGCAAAGTTGCTGGACTTTCATTGCTGGTTCACCCGTATCTAGAGGCCTATTTCAAAAAGGGACTTATTTCCCGTCAAATGAAATGGTTCCTTAAATACAAAAAATGGATACGTGTTCAAGGAGATACTTCTCAGAACTTGCTTCAATATACTTTTCTAAATAAAAATAACGAAGAAATTGCGCTCTGATGAACTCAGGGCGCTCTTTGTCGTTTGAGGAAGTTGTTATAAAATTAGAGAACTTTTGCGCTTATCAAGAACGCTGTTCGTATGAAATACTAGAAAAGGTAAAATCCTTTAACTTGACTGCTGAAGAAGGACAAAAAGCACTCAAACTTCTTATTCAACATAAATTTGTCGATGATGAACGCTTTGCAAATTCCTATGCAAGTGGAAAATTTAGATTTAAAAATTGGGGGAGAAACAAAATAAAATTTGAACTCAAGATCAAAAGAATACCAAGCGATCTAATCACAAATGCAATCTATTCCTTGGATGAAGAAGAATATGAAGCTACCGTGAAGGAACTTGCACTAAAGAAATGGAGTGAGGTAAAAGGTAAATCTATCTATGAAAAGAAAGCAAAGGTCTACCGTTTTTTACAAAGCAAGGGTTTTGAATCCGAACTAATTGCCCGTTACACTATGTTCACAGAGATGGATTAACAGAAATTACAATTTGTTAGCTATTTCAATGTACGGTTTTTAAAAGCAAAAATGTTATTTTAGTACTCTGAAAACCAATGTCTGATTCAATCGTCATAATTCCAACTTACAATGAACTACTAAATGTTCAACGTATGACTGATGTCGTAATGGCACTGGAAAAAGACTTTCACATTTTATTTGTTGATGACAACTCTCCTGATGGTACAGCTGCATTGATAGAAGACTTAATGAAAGTGTACCCTAATCGCATCTTTCTTGAAAAAAGAGCTGGTAAATTAGGCCTTGGAACTGCTTACATTCATGGATTTAAGTGGGCACTTAATCAATCCTACGAATATATTTTTGAGATGGATTGTGATTTTTCTCATGATCCGAATGACCTAATTCGCTTGTACCAAGCATGCGTAGACGGCGCTGATTTTTCGATTGGTTCTCGCTACACGAAGGGTGGAAAAGTGAAGAACTGGCCATTGAAACGTATTATGATGTCCTATTTTGCATCTATTTACGTACGAATTATTCTTTGGATCTCGATCAAGGACACCACTGCTGGATTCAAATGTTACCGAAGAAAAGTACTTCAAACAATCAATTTGGATGGCAATACTTTTAAGGGATACGCTTTTCAAATTCTTATGAAATATGCCGCACTTAAACATAATTTTAAGTGCAAAGAAGTTCCAATTACCTTCATTGACCGACAATTTGGTCAATCAAAAATGAGTAGCGGCATTTTTAAAGAAGCATTTTGGGGCGTCTGGAAAATGAAATCAATGAAATTATGAGTCAATCTACCCTTTTTCGATCAGCAACTATTATCAATAAAGGTAAAAAAATCGTTGCTGATGTGTTAGTGCGCAATGGAATTATCGAAAAAATTGCAGCTGCCATTCAAGTCGATTTTGAAGTAAACGAAATCAATCTGGAAGGGAAATTATTGCTCCCAGGGTGCATAGACGACCAAGTACATTTTAGAGAACCTGGACTTACACATAAAGCAAACATCGCCACGGAATCAAGAGCTGCAGTGGCAGGAGGAATTACTTCCTTCATGGAAATGCCGAATACAGTACCCAATACTTTGACGCAAGAGTTATTGCAAGATAAATACAACATTGCATCGCAAAACTCCATAGCAAACTATTCTTTTTTCATGGGTGCTTCCAACGATAACATCGATGAAGTACTTAAAACAAATCATACAACGGTGTGTGGTGTGAAAATTTTCATGGGATCATCAACAGGAAATATGTTGGTAGATAATGAAGCTACCTTAGCATCTTTGTTTAGTAAAGTACCACCAATGCTGATTGCAACACATTGTGAAGATGAAGCTACGATTCGTAACAACATTGAACTATACAAAGAAAAATATGGAGAAGACGTGCCGATTGAATGTCACCCAATGATCAGAAGCGAAGAGGCATGTTATATTTCCTCATCTATGGCGGTTCGACTAGCGAAAAAACACAATACGCGCTTACATATTTTACACATCTCCACCGAAAAAGAACTGTCGTTGTTTGACAATTCCATTCCACTTATCGACAAAATGATTACTGCTGAAGCTTGTGTTCATCACCTATGGTTCTCTAACGATGATTATGCAACGAAAGGAAATTTCATAAAGTGGAATCCAGCGGTAAAAAAAGCAAGTGATCGGGATGCAATTTTACAAGCAGTGATAGACAATCGAATTGATGTGATAGCAACTGATCATGCTCCGCATACGCTTGAAGAAAAAAATCAAAGCTATTTCAAAGCACCATCTGGAGGTCCTTTAGTGCAACATGCATTGTTAGCGATGCTTGAAAAAGTGAAAGAAGGTAAAATCTCCATTGAAAAAGTGGTCGAAAAAATGGCACATTCACCTGCAATTTTATTTAGAATTGAACAGCGAGGCTTTATTGAAGAAGGTTATTTCGCGGATTTAGTAGTGGTTGATCCGAACAAAACTTTCACTGTGACAAAAGACAATATTCTCTATAAATGCGGATGGTCGCCTTTTGAAGGAGTTCAATTTTCCAATTCTATCGATGCTACCTACGTGAATGGCAACTGTGTGTATTCCAATGGAGCAATTCAAGAAACAGGAATTGGCCAACGATTAACATTCAATCGATGAAAAAAGGACTGATCTTAATAGCTCTTTGCATTGTTGCAGCATGTGAATCTGGAATCTACACAGTGCCAGCACCTAAAAAATTGCTTACAAAAGATCAAATGGTATCCATTTTAACGGAATTAACGATAATTGAATCTTCTGTTGAACTCAACTATGTTCAACATCAAGACTACCTCAAAACGATTAAAACTTCGGGACAGAAATTACTAAAACGACACAAGATTAGTGAAAAAGACTTCGAAAGCAACATGAATTATTACGGCAGTCAACAAGAAATAATGCAAGGAATCTACTCCTCTGTACTTGATTCACTTAATCTCCGATCAGGACAAATTAGCAATGAAAAATAACTTAATTGTAAATTCTCAATAAGTTAGAACCGTTATAGACAGCAGCATATTGTCTTAATCCCCAATCTGAATTAGCAACGGGAGATCCATCGTACAAAGAAAATTGCGAATTAGCACAACTGTCTTTTAATATTAGAAAGTTGGCGGTATCTGGATATAATGGATATGTGCAATTTCCTTCTGGATCAGTCGGGGAATGACGGTCAAAAGCAACAAATTCATCAATAGACCTTCTGTAAACAATAATTCCTCGCGAACCTCCGTTCACATAGGCCCAGCCTCCAACACCCATTAAACCGCTGTAACTCGGCAAATTGATATCTATTGTGAAATCAAATGGAATACTTGGAACGGGGTGATTATTACTTCGATTACACGAAAATGCAAGTAATAAAGTGACAAAAAGAATGATTTTATGTAATTTCATTGAATTCTATTCGTTGTAAAATTATGAAAATTAAAACGTTATTCAATGTCCTTTTATTGCTTGGTGCATTAAGCTCAATGAATGCTTGTGGTTCAACAAGTCCAGGTAAACTTCCTGCAACGGAGGCAGAAGCTCAAGAACAGCTGGCTAAAAAAGCAAAAAAACAAGCCAAAGCAGGTAAAAAGGAACAGAAAAAAGCCTATAAACAATTCTGGTCGCAGCAATCTAAATCAGCTAAAAAATCTATCAAACGAAATAGAAGGGCAAACAAACGCTTGGCAAGATCTCAGAAAAGATGAAATCAAGCCTCCATTTGAAGTGTGATTTCCTCCCATTCATTCATCATTACTTCTAATGTCGACTTTAATTCTTCGAATTCTTCCAGTACTTTTGCTGATTTTTCTGCGTCGGCATAGTCCAATTCTGAAAGTTGAACATTGTATTCTGCAATTTTAGCTTCAATTTGCTCAATTCCTTCTTCACACTTTCGAAGTTTATTTTTCAATTGCGAATTAACAGGTTTCACTTCAACAATTTCTTTCTTTTCGACTTCTTTCACTGGGTGTGTGACTAAAGGTTTCGAATTCATTGATTCCTTGTCGAACATTTTTTGCGACAAATATGCTTTTACGCCTTCGTGATGAATTTTAAGTGTATGATTTTCGATGTCCCAAATTCGATTCGTTAAGCCATCTAAAAACTCTCTATCATGCGACACCACGATGAATGTTCCTTCATAACGAATCAGGGCTTGCTTGAGCACCTCCTTACTTTGGATATCAAGGTGATTTGTAGGCTCATCGAGAATTAGGAAATTTCCTGGACTTAGCAACAACTTACACAACGCTAATCGTGTCTTTTCACCACCGGAGAGCACTCCGATTCTTTTATCGATATCTTCGCCAGTGAAGAGGAAAGAACCTAAAATTGAACGTAAATCCTTGCGTTGGTCACCCACCGCAATATCATCAACGGTTTCGAAAATAGTCTTTGTAACATCTAATTGCTCCGCTTGATCTTGTGCAAAATAGATAATCTTTACGTTGTGACCATAGTTGACGTGACCATCTCCTTCAATGTCCTTCATCACCAACTTTAACATTGTTGATTTACCGACGCCATTTGGACCTAATAATGCAATTTTTTCTCCTCTACCAACCGTAATATTTATATCTCTAAAAATTAATTTCTGCCCGTACTGTTTTCCAAGATCAGCCAATTCAATAATTACCTTCCCTGGTTGTACATTCACAGGGAACGAAATCCTCATTTTAGCAACATTGTCGTTGTCAATTTCAATTCGTTCTGTTTTGTCTAACTTCTTAATCAAAGACTGCGCAAACGAGGCCTTACTACTTTTCGCTCTAAACTTATTGATGAGCTCCTCTGTCTGCTTAATATCTTTGTCTTGTTGACGTTTCATACTATTCAAACGCTCCAATTCGTCCTCTCTAAAAATTTTGTATTTAGAATATGGGTAAGGGTAATCGAGCATTTTACCTTGCGAAATCTCAATAGTTCTTTTTGTTACATTGTCCAAAAACAAGCGGTCGTGGGAAATAACAATGATAGCACCTTCAAATTTCTGTAAATATTTTTCCAACCACGAAATGGAAATGATATCCAAGTGATTTGTTGGCTCATCGAGTAATAACAGATCGGGTTGATTAACCAGAATTCTCGCCAATTCAGCACGCATTTTCCATCCTCCAGAAAAAGAGTTGATCGGATTCAACAATTCCTCATCAGAGAAACCAAGTCCTTTCAATACACTTACGATCTTCTCCTCCCAAGTTGCCCCCTCTAGGATCACGAATTGATGATTCAACTCAGAGAGTTCATCTAATAAGGACAAATAGGAATCAGACTCATAGTCAGTGCGCACAGTTAGATCATGATTAATTTCATCCAAGCGAACATTGATATGATTTAAACTGGGGTTTGAAGTATATAAGAAATCGAAAACTGAATTTTCTGAATCAATTTTGATGTCCTGCGTCAATAAACCAACTTTCAAATCTTTTTCACGGTGAATTCGACCTTCCGTTGGAACTGTAGTTCCAGAGAGCAATTTTAGCATGGTCGATTTACCAGCCCCATTCTTTCCAACTAAACCTAATTTATCACCACGATTAATTTGTAGTGTTACATCTTTAAATAAAAATCCTTGGGCAAAATGTACCCCAAGATGGTCGAGATTAATCATGCCGCAAAATTACATCAGATAAAAGAAAGAAGCATAATAAAAATTGAATAAAACCAAAAAAGCCCCGTAAAAAAATCGGGGCTTTCACACTATTTCTTGGAACTAGAAACTCCAAACATCATGTTCGATGAGTCTAATTTCATCCTTAATTTTCTCAGACTGCATTAGTGCATCTACACCAACGGAGTAACTGTCAATTTTACGATCGTACACATTCGATGCTTTGTAGATAGTACTATTGAATCGTCGTTTCCAAAACAAGTCATCAAAAGACATCCATTGCGCATCATTTTTATCGTTGTACACGAAGTAATTGTTGAGTACAAAACGGCAATGAGGGAAATACAACCAAAACATTTCTTGCATGCCTTGAATGTTACCTTCATCATCAGTTGTGTATTTAACTGGAGCAATTGCATGAATACGCTGATCCAATACTGAACGTTCTTTATCGAAGAACCAATCTTCTTTAATTCGGTATTGAATTACATCTTTTGATACAAACCATGTTGAATCACGTGGAGGATACACATACGTAATTGTGCCATCTTCCAATGTCAAAGTACTATCCTCACCATAGAAATTCGCCAATGGCACTGTCGACTCTGCTCCCAATTTACCGAAGTAAGAAAAAACGATATTTGCGTACACACTGTCTGTTAAGTAGGTTTTCCCTGGTTCTGGATCCACTGGATATTTCAATTGATCACCATCTAAAACATTGAAGTCGTAAGGATTGTAAGGAGAGAACAAACGAATATTTCCAAGCATGATATTAGCTTTCAAAATGACCCAAAGGCTGTACACTCTATCATTTACGACCCAATTTCCGGATGCATCATACTCATCCCAAGGGAAATAAAGAGGATGATTTATCTTTTCACGAAGGTCAATGTACTGCCAAACTCTTTTACTCCAAACAACATCTGCTTCTCGAACGTATTCGTAGGGAATCAATCGTTTAGTGGGTATATTTTCGACTGTGCAGATATTAGTTAAGACATTTGCCACAGAAAATGGCAAAGGCCCCCCATTTTGAATGTCAATATCCTGACAAAACAAAAGACTTGGCATCATCGAAAATAAGAGAACGTATTTCATCGAATCTATCTTTAAAACCAAAAAAGCCCCGAAAAAATCGGGGCTTTCACACTATTTCTTGGAACTAGAAACTCCAAACATCATGTTCGATGAGTCTAATTTCATCCTTAATTTTCTCAGACTGCATTAGTGCATCTACACCAACGGAGTAACTGTCAATTTTACGATCGTACACATTCGATGCTTTGTAGATAGTACTATTGAATCGTCGTTTCCAAAACAAGTCATCAAAAGACATCCATTGCGCATCATTTTTATCGTTGTACACGAAGTAATTGTTGAGTACAAAACGGCAATGAGGGAAATACAACCAAAACATTTCTTGCATGCCTTGAATGTTACCTTCATCATCAGTTGTGTATTTAACTGGAGCAATTGCATGAATACGCTGATCCAATACTGAACGTTCTTTATCGAAGAACCAATCTTCTTTAATTCGGTACTGAATTACATCTTTTGATACAAACCATGTTGAATCACGAGGAGGATACACATACGTAATAGTGCCATCTTCCAATGTCAAAGTACTATCTTCACCATAGAAATTTGCTAATGGCACTGTAGACTCCGCTCCCAATTTCCCGAAGTAAGAAAATAAAATATTACGGTAAACACTATCCGTCATATAATTTTTTCCTGGTTCTGGGTCCACTGGATACTTCAACTGATCTCCATCTAAGATGTTAAAGTCATACGGATTGTAAGCAGAGAACAAACGAATATCTCCGTTCATAATATGTTGCTTTAAAACAGTCCACAAACTCCAACGAGTAGCATTACGAACCCAGTTTCCGGATGCATCATACTCATCCCAAGGGAAATAAAGAGGATGATTTATCTTTTCACGTAGATCGATGTACTGCCACACTCTTTTGCTCCAAACAACATCTGCTTCACGTACATATTCGTAAGGAATCAAACGTTTGGTGGGAATATGTTCCGAAATGTACACCCCATCAACAACTCCGTCAGTAGGCACGTTTACCGGACCACCGTTAAGTTCTTCCAACTGAGCGCTTGCATTCAATGCGAATAACAATGCTCCACCAATTAACAGACTTTTCATATTCCTACTCTTTTAATTTAATTCTTATTGTACTGTAATTACAGTTGCCATGTTACCAGAGTACCCCATCCCTTTGTATTTCGCAGAGATAGAAACTTTAGCTCCTGGACGTGCTTGCTTCAACAAAGACAATGCTTCAGCAGACAAGTTAGGACCTGATCCTGGAATAGAACGCGGCGCACCTGAAACGGTTACTTCCCATGAAGCAACATCAAATGTAGCATTCAATGGAATCTCTGGCGGATACTTAGCAAATAGACGCGTCATACCTCCAATTGCCGCTTTCGAAACTGACGAACCAGTTGCAATTGTACCTAAGTACACTTGCGGTGGAGGTAAGTTAGAAACACGGAATTTAAATGAACCTAAACTTGCTGTCTTGTTTGTAACTGAAGATTTACCAGAAATTGAAATTGTTGCTTCACGACCTGTTGTTGTAGTTGTACCGATGTATTGGTTACCACCTACTTTTGATAATGTAACACCATTTCCGTTCAACACTGTTTGGTCATAACCAGACGCCACACCTTCCACCTTGTTTTTGTACCCGCGGTACAAGACATTCATTTCTGGTAGAGATACAGTACCAGACGGTTTCATAATTTTAATGATCTTAGTCCAGTTTTGTGTTTTAGGAATCCCTGATTTGTTTTTGATGGTAATAGTTCCACTTAAATTCATTTCAGTTGCACCACTTGCCTTCATTTTGATAAACCCTTTACCATCACGAATTTCAGTTACATTTGCACCGTTCAAAGTTACCTCTGGTTGTTTGTCAGAATCATATGCTGCCATTAAAACTTCCACTTGAATATCATCTCCATTGTTAGCGATATCTGGTCCGTAAGCCAAGGCCATAATTTTGTTAAACGAGTACTCGCCACCACCAACTCTCAAACGAATTGTTGCAACAGCATCAGCACGAGCAGTCAAAATCTCTTTTTGCATTGAAGATAATGATGCAATTGCAGCTACTACTGGAGAGTGGTCAAACGTTTTACCAATCCAGTGCACACCATCTTGCCCGTGCATTTCATGGTATGTATTTTTAGACAAAGATCCATAAATCTTCTTAATTGCCTCAATATCATCCATATTTACTCTTGACGACTTAATTGCTTTATCAATTTTAGCATTCAAATCTTTCTGATCTTTAAAATCATTAATAGATGGCGCTTTAAAGAAATATTTCTTACCATCGTCACCTACTGGGAATGAACTTGCGATCAATTCTGTCAAATCATTACGATACTTGTTGTAGCTATTCCACAATTTAATACCATTACCAGTTGGTGCTTTGATATTCTCAGCAATACCCATGATACGCATTGGATCATCATACTTATCCATTGCTTGTACATTTGCTAAGTGCATACGTGTTGGTTTCAAAGGATCCTTCGTGCTATACGCTTTAAAGATGATACTTTCTTCCTTTCCAATACTTGATACATCTTCACCTGTTGCCTTCAAAATTTCGATCTTCAAATCATCGATCATTTTGATGCGTTCAGCCGTCATTTTATCAATTTCAGCCACTGTTTTCATTAAAGCAATTGCTTTCTTTTGAACATCTGGAACTGATTTATCTTCAGCTTTCTCAGCCAATTCGGATTTTTTTTCATCTCCACGAGCAAATTCATTTTCATTTGAAATTTGAATATTTTCCTCGATTGCAACGAAAGCGTCCAAAATTGATTTAGATACGTTTAGTGCAAGAAGAGCGGTGAGTACTAAGTACATCATCCCGATCATCTTCTGTCTTGGGGTCTCTTTACCTCCTGCCATTGTTAATTATATATTATTGGTTGACAATAAATTCGATTCATTAAATAGGTTAAATCGATAATTAACCTCTAGAAACAGTCATCGCTTTTAACATGTTGCCATAAACTGTGTTCAAATCAGTTAAGTTTCTTGACAACATAGCCATGTTTTCTTTGTAGATACGAGTATCCTCAGTTGATGCAGAAAGATTTGCCATCATTTCTGTAACTTGACCTTGGAATTTCTCTGTTGCTTCTAAATGAGCTGAAGATCCTTTCAATTGTAATTCGTAAACATTGTTCAAAGCTGACAAGTTTTTAGAAACTTTCTGCATTTGCTCACCGAATGACTCTCCTTCTTTAGCTTCAGAAGTTAAACCACTAATTGATAATGATGCTCTATCGTATGCTTCAGATAAAGAAGCAACTTTTTCAGATGCAGCTTGCAATGAATTTACATACCCGTCAGTAGCAGCAGCGGCAGTAGTAACACCTTTCAATTGAGCTGCATTATCTCCTAAAGTGCGCATTCCGTCGCCCAATCTAGTTAATAATTCACCATCAATTTTAGCTTCTTCTAACATTTTGTCTAATTGGTCAGTGATACCATTTCCACGGCCACCTTTACCTTTTTGAATTGCACCATGATCTAATTCATCTGAATGACCTAATGCTAACTCTGGGTAAACCAATTCCCAATTTGGGTCTTCGTGAATAGGTTCAAATGCTGAGAACGAAAAGATTAGGGCCTCTGTTCCCAATCCTAAGATCAACATTAAATCGGCAAATGGCCAGTGCATGATTTTGAATAGGGCTCCAACGATTACAATCGCAGCACCAAATCCATACACTTTCGCCATTAATTTTTTCCATCCTTTACTTCCTGGTTTCATAGTTCCTTGTTTTTTTTGGTTTAATAAAAAATTAATTTAACATGTATTGTTTGTACCCGAGTGCTTGAATTACTTCAATTCAATATCACTTCGAATTTCTTCACCACCTTCTTTTCCGAAGTCACGTCCACCGCGTCCTAGGTGTGTCATTACGTTTCTGTATCCGACATAAGATTTTGCAGTATCTTGATATTCATACGTTCTTGTCGCATTCATCAAGTAATAACCAACATCTTTCCAAGAACCACCGCGTAAAACTTTACGTTTCATTGATGGCGGATCCCAGTCCATTGCGTCATAACGATACTCAGTATTCAAATCGTGAGAAAACTCATACATTGATTCATCGAAAGCAGTTTCAGTCCACTCAGAAACGTTTCCTGCCATACAAAATAGACCCCATCCGTTTGGATTGTAAGAGAATACTTTTACGGTATGGAAACCTCCATCTTCAAAGTAACGGCCTCTCATTGGTTTAAAGTTACCAAGGAAACAACCTGCTTCATTACGAATGTATGGACCACCCCAAGGGTATTGAGACATCTGCAAATCACCACGAGATCCTCTTTCCCATTCTGCCTCTGTTGGTAAACGGAAATCATTTACGAATAAATCCCCCATTGATACTAACCAGTTGTTCAATAATTGTGTTCTCCAAACAGAGAATGCTCTTGCTTGTTGCCAAGTTACTCCAACTACTGGGTAGTTATCGTACGCTGGATGCCAGAAATACATATTTGTCATTGGATCATGGAAAGAGTAAGTAAAATCTCTTACCCAACACAATGTATCTGGATACACGTTAATCATCTCATCGATAATGAATCTTGAACGATCTTCGTGACCACGAATAGCATTGTTTTGACCTTTTTTATTGAAATAACCCATATCCAAATCTTGTCCTTGTGGATCACCTGTAAATGGATGTGGAGGCGTGTTCAATTCACGGTGCTCTTCAACAACTTTGTTTTGGTCAGCATCATATCCGTTAGGAATAACATTGATACGGCCTCTACGAGCTGCCTCGCGGTAGTCGATCCAGAAATATTTAAAGTTTAATTTGCGCACATCTATCTCACGACGTTTGTAGTAGCGCTCTGGCTGTGGATAGTACATATCCGCCAACAAAGGAACTAATTCCTCATCTTGATAATCAAAACGACGATCCCAATTCAATGAAAACACTTCTCTATTGAATTCACGATCAGATGGATCGTAATCAACATACTCCAAAGCACCTTCGTCAAAATAACGATCTTGGTAATTGATGTAGCGACTTGATTCTTCATCATCTTCTAATCCTAAATAGATTTTTTCACGAGCGATTGAATCACGCACCCATTCCACGAACTGGCGGTACTCGTTGTTACTGATCTCCGTTTGGTCCATGTAAAAAGCCTGGACAGAAACTGTCTTCGCTTTTGTTTGGTGCAAGAACGGCACATCTTGGTCATTCTCTCCCATGTTATATGAACCTCCTGGCACATACACCATTCCCAAAGGAATCTCTGGATAATAAACTGGTCTCCCCAAAGCACCAGTAAGGTGGCCCGTTCTTTGACTACAAGAAGCGAGTACGACACCCAATAATCCTAAATACAAAAATTTTCTCATTCTCCTCTATTTATTTTCAACTTTCCGAAACAAACTAACAATCTACAGGATCTAATCTTTTGCTATAACGGAAACAATCTAAAAATGGTTACAAAGATTGTAAAATTATTCTTACAACCATCTTGGGTGCTTCGATTTAGTAATCGGAGGCACCGGTAAATAATAACAGTACTTCACCATAATTTCATGCGATCCTCTAGAAACGCTTGAAAGCTTATTGATCGTAACATCATATGAATAACCAACAGTAAAATCATTGAAAGGCTTCCAACCAACCATAACTGCTACGGCGTCAGAAGTACGGTATGTTAAACCACCATACAACATGTCTCTCCAAATGTAACGCGCATTGATGTCAGCAGAAAACTTTACTAAATCAGTTCTTAGCAAAACGTTTGCATCTAAATCTCCATCTTGACCAAATAAACCTCTAAAACGCTTACCACCCATCAAATAATAGTGACGAGCAGTTTGATAACTACCTGCAGTACCAACTGTTGAAGCTAAAAGTGATTGTGTTAAATGTGTTGACGACAAACCAGCGTAGTAATCTTGATCACCTTTCCAATACAATCCAAAATTAAGGTCAAATTTAGTTGAAGTAAAGCCTACTGGCAATGTTGGATCTGGATTTACAGTTGGTGGCACCCAGTTAGGGTTCATTCCGAAGTTTGTAATCCCCAAACCTACACCAATACCAAGCTTTCCAGCATTTCCAATTTGAAGTGGAAATGAATAATTCAATAACAAGTTATTTTGACGAGAAAAACCAATAGCATCGTGGAAAAAGGAAATACCTACTCCTCCAGGAAAGAATCGTGTAAGATTTGCCGCAACATTTAAAACTGCTGAATTTGGCGCACCATTTACCTTATCCCATTGGTTACGATAAATCGCAGTTGCGCAGATTCCTTCATTAATACCAGTTTCACCTGGATTGATACTCATTTTATCATACATAAAATGCGTAATCAATTTATCTTGCTGTGCAAAGACAGAAGAACCGATCGAAATCAAAACTGATGTAATAAGTAACGTTTTCTTCATAAACACTAGTGTTTGGCAAATAAAATAGTTGGTTAGTAGGTATAAACTGCACTCCAATTTGGGCACTAAAATATATATTTTTCTTAACAATGTAAAAATTTTGTTAATCTTTTTTAGAAAAACATTGAATGAAATTTTAAAAGTCGAGCTAAATGATTGAAAATCACATCAGTTTTTGGTAGGTTTTCCACCACAGATCTGGAATTTCATTTTGCATCGCTCGTTCATAATCATCTTTGTCGCAAGGAACCATGTGATGACGTTCATATTCAGATCCTTTTTGTCCAGGATAAGACACCTCTAACCACCATCGATCTGATCGATTGCTCTTAAAAAAGACCAAATCTTCATTCGAACTTTCAACATGGACTGTAAAGCGGGTATAATTTTTCTTGCTTCCAACAGGGAAATCGCCTTTTCGTTGAGCGAAGCCATCCATCAAATACCAAACAATTTGAGCTGTAAGTGAAGACAGAATTCCTGGTTTTGCTTCAGGAAAATAATTAAAAATTCCGGCAGACGTTAACTTGTCGCTAATTCCCGCATAGTAAGCAATTTGACAAATTTGATGAGCAAAAAAACCATTAGGAGAAAGATAGGATTCTGAGTTTAATTCCGATGCCTTAATTGAATTCAGGTCGATTGAAAGTATATCTGCATTACGCAAATGGGGTTCTGCCTTTTTAAAATCCGCATTGAATTCGCCAAGTCTACAAACATCAAAATATAATTTATCGAAGAGATCAAACTCCGCATTTGATGCAAAAGGAATTTGTAAGCCGATGTTGGCACAATTGAATAAATAGCATGGTCGATCGAACAACAAATGACTTAAATAACCTTCTGAATGAATTTCCTCCTCATAATTTCCGAGGTCTAATTGATTATCGATTGTACATACATTTACCATCTGCTCAAGCGCTTTATACCCTCGATACAAAGGAACGGTTAAGTCTTGTGCGCCGCCAATAATTAAAGGAAAAATGTCATTTTTAACTAACTCTTCAACGACTGATTGCACCGCAAACCACGTATCACTTTTCTCATTTCCTTGAAGAATCGTTCCGAGATCGTACACTTGAAAATCCCACCCAACATTGGGGTGCAAATCATACAAATGAGCTCTAAAATGTTCTTTTTGGGTGGAGAAATTTGAATTTTTGATACCACGATATTCTGGCACATGAATGAGCGCAACACCGCCTTTTTTCATTACTGGAAAATCTCCTGGGGTATAAACAACAATCGAATTTCCGAGAGATTGCTCTTTAATTTCGGTAGGAATTTCAGCTGGCGAGAAAAAAATGGAAAGGTCCTTCATTTAGATTTTTCTTCAAATCTATTCGTTTTGCCACGACCAAAAATAGGAATCCTAAAAATCTTTACATATAGAATCGTTGAAAACTCTTCTATTTCTTTTTCACTACTTTTTTTGCTGGCGCTTTTTTCTTCGCGGGCTTTGCGGCTTCAATCATTTCTAGAGCCTTGTCTAGCGTTAAATTATCAACATTGAATGTTTTTGGCAATTCAATTTTTAATTTCCCCTTAACGATATTATACCTGCCCCATCGCGCTTTTTCAACTGTAATTCCTTCTGCTTTCCAATGGTAAACAACTTTATCGATGTCTTTTTGTTTTTTGCTTTCAATCAGTTCAACAATATCGTTTTGCGTTAAATTATCGAAATCATATTTTTTGTTGACATTGATAAACATATCGTTCCACTTTATGAATGGTCCAAATCTACCAGCTCCTTTCTGCACAGGCAACCCTTCATATTGGGCAATTGGCGCATCAGCTCCCTGCTTTTCATTTATTAATTCAATGGCTCTTTCTAGGTCTACACTATTAATGTCTTCCCCTTTTGGAAGTGAAACAAACACATCATTATGCTTCACATAAGGTCCAAATCGTCCTTCAGCAACTACCACCTCCAACGATTGATATTCACCTAGATTTTTAGGAAATTGAAATAGCTCTAATGCCTGGTCTAGGGATATTGAATTAATAGACTGATTGGTTCTTAATGATGCAAATTGAGGTTTTTCGCCATCTACTTGTTCATCACCAATTTGCACCATCGCACCAAATTTCCCCATTCGGACGATAATTCTACGTCCATTTTCAGGATGCACACCTAATTCTCTTTCTCCAGTTACTCTTTCAGAAGTTTCAATGGTTTTTTCGACATCTCTATGGAAAGGACTGTAAAATTCTTTGATCATTTCCGTCCATTCCATCAGTCCCTTCGCAATTTCATCAAACTCCGCTTCCACTTTTGCTGTAAAATGGTAATCCATAATTGTTGCAAAATGTTCGGATAAAAAATCGGTCACTAAAACACCAATATCCGTTGGCGATAATTTATTGTTTTCTTTCCCTGTGAGCTCAGATTTTGTTTCCACCACTAGTTCTTTTGCTTTCAAGGTCAAGACATTATAATTTCTTGTAGCTCCTTCTTTCTCTTTTTTCTCAACATACCCTCTTTTCTGAATTGTGGAGATAGTTGGAGCATAGGTTGATGGTCGGCCAATACCTAATTCTTCTAATTTTTTCACCAAAGAAGCTTCCGCAAAGCGCGCAGGTGGACGAGAAAAACGTTGTTTAGCAATAATTTCCTTACGTTCTAAAATTTCATTGACATGCACTTGTGGCAACAATCCACCATCTTCCTGTTCATCCGTTTCCTCCATAGATGATTCCAAGTACACTTTGAGAAAACCATCAAATTTGATTACCTCTCCTTTTGCTTGAAAATGATTTTCTTTATGATTAGCAATCGCTATTTGAATCGTAGTTCTCTCTAATTGAGCATGTGCCATCTGAGAAGCGATGGCCCGTTTCCAAATCAACTCATACAATCGCACTTCGTCGCGCTCTCCTGCTGTGGTGTGCACTCTAAAGTCTGTTGGACGAATTGCCTCATGCGCTTCTTGCGCACCAGAAGATTTAGTAGCGTACTTGGTAGGTTTTGAGTATTTTTCACCGTAGGCACTTGTAATTTCAGCGGTAGCAGCAGAGATAGCAGTTTCACTTAAATTTACTGAATCGGTACGCATGTATGTGATTTTACCTGATTCGTATAATTTTTGCGCCACCGACATCGTTCTAGAAACAGAAAAACCAAGTTTCAAACTCGCTTCTTGCTGCAAAGTTGAAGTTGTAAAAGGTGCTGAAGGCGATTTAGTTGCAGGTTTTGTTTGAAGATCTGCTACTGAAAAAGCCCCGTCTATAATTTTAGAAAGAAACGAATGTGCTTCACTTTCCTTCTTAAATTGCGTATTCAACTCAGCGGGTATATTTCCTTTAGCGCTTTTAAATACACCATTCACTCTAAAGAAGGAATCTTCAGAATGTTTCTCAATTTCTCGTTCACGTTCAACAATTAAACGAACTGCAACAGATTGTACACGTCCCGCTGACAAACTTGGTCTCACTTTTCGCCATAAAACCGGTGATAATTCAAAACCTACAATACGATCCAACACACGACGTGCTTGCTGAGCATCGACTAATTCTTTATTTATTTCACGTGGATTTGCGATTGCTTTTAAGATGGCAGTTTTAGTGATTTCGTTGAAAGTAATTCGTTTTGTTTCTTTCTTTTTCAAATCTAAGGTTTCGAATAAATGCCAAGAAATAGCTTCTCCTTCGCGGTCCTCATCCGTCGCTAACCACACTACTTCAGCTTGTTTTACATATTTTTTCAAATCTGCAACGAGTGCTTTCTTATCGGCGGATACTTCATAGTTTGGTTTGAAATTGTTTTCAATCTCAATGGCAACGCCTTTTTTTACTAAATCTCTAACATGCCCAAAACTAGACTTTACAGTAAAATCTTTACCTAAGTAACCTTCAATGGTTTTTGCTTTTGCTGGTGATTCGACGATTACTAGATTTTTTGCCATCAGGATAAATATTTGAATGAAATCGGGGCAAAGTAAATGGATTTGAAAACAATTTGCAAGCGGAATGTTGTATATTCTATTATTAAACGTAGTTTAAAGAAAAAATATTCGCCAATAAATGTTATTTTGAATTCCAAAAAAGACACTGACATTTTGACATACTTCTAATTTTTCCTATTTTTGCAGTTCATACAGAAACGAGCATGTTAGAAAGTCAAAATAAAGTTATCGACGAAAGTAAACAAGGCGAAGCAATCGTGTTAGAAGCTAAAAATTCGAACGGTAAAAAATTATATTTGGAAAGCTATGGTTGTCAGATGAATTTCTCTGATAGCGAGGTTGTTGCGTCCATCATGAGTGAAAACGGTTATTCTACTACACGAAACGTTGATGAAGCAGATATCGTTTTAATCAACACCTGTTCAATTCGAGACAATGCTGAAACGAGAGTTCGCAATAGATTGACAGAATTCAAAATAAAAAAAGAACAAAATCCTGATTTAGTGGTTGGTATTTTGGGTTGTATGGCCGAACGTTTGAAAAAAAATCTACTAGAAGAAGAAAAATTAGTTGATTTAGTTGCTGGTCCTGATGCCTACCGCGATTTGCCAAATTTAATAGACGACGTTGGCACTGGACAGCGAGCTGTTAACGTTTTACTTTCGAGAGATGAAACCTATGCCGATATTTCTCCTGTTCGACTTGACCAAGGTGGAATTACTGCATTCGTAACCATCATGCGCGGTTGCGACAATATGTGTTCATTTTGCGTAGTGCCATTTACACGCGGTCGTGAACGTTCGAGAGATCCTCATACCATTGTGGAAGAATGCAAAGATTTATTCGCAAAAGGCTACCGTGAAGTTACCTTGCTGGGCCAAAACGTAGATAGTTACCGATGGAATTTAACATCAAAAGGTGAAATTAAAGATGCTACAGACACAACAACAAATTTTGCGCAATTGATGGAAATGGTGGCACTCGTTTCACCCGAATTAAGAGTTCGTTTTTCAACATCGCACCCAAAAGACATGACGGATGAAGTTTTAGAGGTAATGGCGAAGTATGAAAATATATGCAATTATATTCATTTACCTGTTCAGGCTGGACATACAGACACCTTGTTTAGAATGAACAGAGGCTACACGAGAGAATGGTATTTGGATCGAATTGCTGCAATTAGACGCATCATGCCTGATTGCGCCATATCAACCGATATTATTACAGGCTTTTGTGGAGAAACAGAGGAAGAACATCAAGGTACTTTGTCGCTAATGGATCTTGTAAAGTATGATTTTGCCTACATGTTTAAGTACTCTGAACGACCTAAAACCTTGGCTGAACGAAGATTTGACGATGATGTTCCAGAAGAAGTGAAGGGAAGAAGATTGAATGAAGTGATAGAAAAACAATTAGCGCATTCTTTGCAATCGCATCAGCAGCAAATTGGCAAAATTCAAAAAGTGTTGATTGAAGGCGTTTCAAAAAGATCAGAAGAACATTTATTTGGAAGAAACACTCAAAATAGTGTTGTAATTTTTCCGAAAGGGAATTTGAAAAAAGGCGATTATGCTTTAGTGAGAATAACAGAATGCTCCTCTGCAACGTTGAAAGGCGATGTAGTAGAACAAAGCTAAATTAGGTAAAGAATTATAACGATGAATTTAGTACAAATTAAGCAACGCTTCGGAATTATAGGAAATTCACCTCAATTAAATAGAGCATTAGAAGTTGCTATTCAGGTTGCGCCAACAGACATTTCCGTACTTGTTACTGGAGAAAGTGGAACAGGAAAGGAAATCATTCCTCAAGTAATTCACCATTTAAGCTCGAGAAAACATGGAGAATACATTGCAGTAAACTGCGGTGCAATACCAGAAGGAACTATCGATTCTGAATTATTTGGCCACGAAAAAGGTTCATTTACTGGCGCCGCTGGAAGCAGACAAGGGTATTTTGAAGTAGCGAATAACGGCACCATATTTTTAGATGAAGTAGCAGAATTGCCGATGCAAACTCAAGTTCGCTTATTGCGAGTACTGGAAACAGGCGAATTTATTCGTGTTGGAGCATCAAAGCCAATCAAAACAAATGTGCGAGTGGTCGCTGCAACCAATGAAAACATGCTTCGCGCTATTGAATCAGGAAAATTTAGAGAAGATCTATATTATCGTTTGAATACAGTGCCAATTGCTTTGCCTCCACTGCGTGGCAGAAAGGACGATATTCATTTAATCTTCAGAAAATTTGCCAGTGATTTTGCAGATAAATACCGAATGCCGGCAGTTAAATTAGCTGAAGACGCCGTTAGCATAGTAAGTTCTTATTCGTGGCCGGGTAATGTTCGTCAGTTGAAAAATTTAGTAGAGCAGATTTCGGTTATTGAAACAGCGAGAGAAATTGACGCGCAAACATTGCTTTTGTATCTTCCAGCTGAACGAGAAAGTACTCCGTCACTTGTGAATCAAAATTCGGATCAATTTTCAGAGCGCGAGTTGATGTACAAATTTCTGTTTGATATGAAGAAAGATTTGTCTGAAGTCAAAAAATTGGTAGTTGATTTAGTTCGACAAGGAAGCGATTTCACCCTGACTAATGACCAAACAGCGATGGTAAATCGTTTGTATCACGATGTAAATGTGCCTTCAAATCAGTCATCATTGCTCTTACCAAGTCCATCTGCTGCACTCGACACGAAAGAATTGGAACAAGATGATACTATGGACTTCGAAGTGCATGAAGAAGTGAAAGAATCGCTTTCCTTGGAAGGTCAAGAAAGAGAATTGATTCAAAAAGCATTGGAGAAACACCGAGGAAAACGAAAATATGCTGCAGCAGAATTAGGAATTTCTGAACGTACACTTTATCGAAAAATTAAAGAATTTGATCTCGGCGAATAATGCTTAAACTACTCCCCTTTCTATCGATTTTATTCTTGCTGGGTGCTTGTTGGCCAAGTAGTATCTCGTTGAGCGACACAGGAGGTATGCCAGCAGAATGGCAAACATTTTCCTTGCAAACCTTGGTGAATAATGCTGCCAATGCACCGAATAATTATTCGTTAAATCTGAGCGAGCAAATTAAGGATGGGATTCAAAATAATACACGTTTAACGCTTAATCCAACAACTGGAAAAGGCGAAGTGTTTATAGAAGGTACAATTAATGGCTATTCCATTATGCCAGTAGCATTGCAAGAAGGAGACAATGCCGCAAAAAATAGATTAACTATATCGACACAATTTATCATCCATATCAGTGCCCCCAACGAGGAAGATATGACCGTTTCTTCTACCCGCTTCATTGACTATGATTCCAATTCAGACCTTGCAACTGTTGAAGCGAATTTGTTAGAAGAAATAAATAAACAAATTGTGCAAGATGTCATCAACAAATTACTTTCCAACTGGTAATGTTAGACATCGCACAAATAGCAGCACGCATAAAAACACCGCAAATTTGTAGCCGTGAGGAAATCCCTTTTCTTAAAGAATTGTGTCATAAATATCCTTTCAGTCAAAGTTTTCCGATGCTGTATCTGCGTACTTTGGCAGCAACAAACGACATTCATTTTGAGGAAGAATTGCAAAAACATGCTTTCAAAATAACAAATAGAGCTCAACTTTTCAGGATCATTCAATCAGTGAACAAAGTTGAAGAAATTGCCTCAGTAATTGAAACGGAGATTCCTCAAGATGAAATAAGTGAACAAGAGAAAATTGAAGTTAAAATAGAAGAGATTCAAACTGCGATTGAAATAGTTCAAGAGCATGCTCAGACAAAAGAAGTTGCAACAGAACTAGAAGATCAGGAAGGAAAAGTTGAAACTACTAAGGTTGTTCAGATGTTCGAACCGGAGGAACAAATAAATCCGCCCGAAGAACTTATTGAAGATTATACGATTGAAGAACCAATTTCTGATAACATTACTGAGAACGATGTACTTGCCTTCGAAAAACAAATCTTGTCGAGTGCATTGGCTGCTAGTTATCATTTGAAACCGTTATCTGAAGAAGAGAAAAAAAATCCAGCGCATGATACCAAAATCAATGAAAAATCAAAACTAGTAACAGAAGAAGAAAATGATAATAAAAAATCATTCGTTTCTTGGTTGAATTCCAATGCCAACGCACACCGCTTTTTTGATATCGATAAAGCGAAAATCGATGCCGTGGCAGCCATCTCCTCGGAAGATAAAACAGTTATAAAAGAGGAAGAAGTTCAATTAAAAACGAAGAAGGAATTTTACTCCGCAGCTAAAAAAGCAAAAGCAAGTATTGAGCTGTCTAGCAATGCAGTAAGCGAAACTTTAGCCAAAATATTTAGCCTCCAAGGTAATTTTCCGAAAGCAATTTTTGTTTATGAGCAATTAATCTTGCTTTATCCAGAAAAAAAGACTTACTTTGCAACCCAAATTGAAGAATTAAAAACAAAATTAAATCCATAAGAATGACTACTTTATTCTCTTTGTTGATCATTATTGCTAGCATATTGCTAATTATCGTTGTATTTGTTCAAAATCCTAAAGGTGGAGGCTTAAGCAGTGATTTCGGTGCTGCACAGCAAATCGGAGGTGTTCAAAAAACAAATGATTTCATTGAAAAAGCTACCTGGACGTTGGCTGGTGTTGTTATGATATTGAGTATCATTTTAACAATTAAAGCAAAATCTGTTAACCCAACTGTTGAAGAAGAACCTGCACCAACTGAACAAGGTGCCCAAGGCGCAAAAGGTCAACAACAACAAAAACCTGCATCAAAGCCGTAATTGCTTTTAAAATATTAATGATGAAAATGTCAGTATGTCAGCCATACTGACATTTTTTTTACCTTAAAATGCACTTTTGTCTCGTTTATTCTATTGGCATAAATTTGGGGCACTTAATAAAAATAACAAATCATAATATATGTCATTAAAATTCAAACCCCTGGCAGACAGAGTTCTGATTGAACCTGTACCCGTAGAACAAAAAACGGCGAGCGGAATTATCATTCCAGATACAGCGAAAGAAAAACCACTTCAAGGAAAAGTTGTCGCTGCTGGTAAAGGTAAAACAGATGAGCCGATGACAGTAAAAGTAGGAGATATTGTGCTATATGGTCAGTATTCAGGAACAGAAATTAAAATTGAAGGTAAAGATTATTTGATCATGCGTGAATCAGATATCTACGGAATTTTTTAAATAAAAATTAAGCAATTAAAATTAAGATGGCAAAAGTATTGTATTTCGATGTGGAAGCACGCGAAAAATTAAAGAAAGGAGTTGACACACTAGCAAACGCAGTGAAAGTGACACTTGGACCAAAAGGTCGCAACGTAGTTATCGGAAAGAAATTTGGCGCTCCGCACATCACAAAAGATGGCGTAACCGTTGCAAAAGAAATCGAATTAAAAGATCCAGTTGAAAACTTGGGTGCTCAAATGGTGAAAGAAGTTGCTGCAAAAACAGCAGACATCGCGGGTGATGGTACCACTACGGCAACTGTGTTAGCTCAAGCAATTGTAACAGCAGGATTGAAAAATGTTGCTGCAGGAGCAAATCCAATGGACTTGAAAAGAGGAATTGACAAAGGCGTTGCTGAAGTTGTAAAAAACTTAAAAAAGATGTCGAAAGAAGTTGGTTCCGACAATGAAAAGATCAAACAAATTGCAACAATTTCTGCAAATAACGACGATACAATTGGTGCGTTGATAGCGAAAGCAATGAAAGTAGTTGGAAACGACGGCGTAATTACTGTTGAAGAAGCGAAAGGTACTGAAACAGAGGTAAAAACAGTAGATGGAATGCAGTTCGACAGAGGTTATTTATCTCCGTATTTCGTTACCAATACAGACAAGATGATCACTGAAATGGAAAATCCATTGATTTTGATTAGCGAGAAAAAAATCTCTAACATGAAGGAATTACTTCCAATCTTGGAACCAGTAGTTCAAGCAGGTCGTTCTTTATTGATTATTGCTGAAGATGTAGAAAACGATGCATTAGCAACATTGGTAGTGAATCGTTTGCGTGCCAATCTAAAAATTGCAGCTGTGAAAGCACCAGGATTTGGAGATCGTAGAAAAGCAATGTTAGAAGATATCGCAATTTTGACGGGTGCAACAGTAATTTCTGAAGAACGTGGAATTACCTTAGAGGGCGCTACAATGGAGTACCTTGGTACTGCTGAAAAAATTGAAATCGATAAAGACAACACCACTATCATCAATGGTGCTGGAAAAAAAGCAGATATTGCAGCACGTGTAGGACAAATCAAAACACAAGTAGAAAATACTACTTCTGATTACGATAAAGAAAAATTGCAAGAGCGCCTTGCTAAATTAGCTGGCGGAGTTGCAGTATTGTACGTTGGTGCTCCTACAGAAGTTGAAATGAAAGAGAAGAAGGATCGCGTTGATGATGCCTTAGCTGCAACAAGAGCTGCAGTTCAAGAAGGAATTGTTCCAGGAGGAGGCGTTGCGTTTATCCGTGCAATTGAATCCTTGGATAAATTGAAAGGCGATAACGAAGACGAACTTACTGGTATTCAAATTGTGAAACGTGCTGCAGAAGAACCTTTGCGTCAAATTATTGCTAATGCAGGTGGAGAAGGAGCTGTAATCGTTCAACGCGTGCGCGAAGGTAAAGATGACTTCGGCTACAACGCTAGAACGGAGACGTTTGAAAAATTGTATAAAGCTGGTGTTATTGACCCAACAAAAGTAACTCGTATTGCTATTGAGAATGCTGCATCTATTGCTGCCATGTTATTGACTACTGAATGTGTAGTTGTAGATGAGCCAGAAGATGAGAGTGCTGGACACATGCATGGAGGTATGCAAGGCGGGATGCCAGGTATGATGTAGCTTCGACAGGCTCAGCTACCATCGACAAGCTCAGCTACCTTTTAGTTAGATAAAATACTGCAATATATTCCGTGAGGCTTCGGCTGAACGGAATTTTTCGGTCGCTGCTTCCCGACTTGCTCGGATAGCGGAGAACGTCAATATAAAGAGACTCCTCTGATTTTTCAGGGGAGTTTTTTTTGTCAAAAAATTAGCAACCACCTAAAAGGCTCAATAAAAGAAGAGCTAACTACATCAAAAGTGCAGTTTAGGGTACTATTAATAACTTTTATTGCTGCCAAACTACCATATTGTGTCAATAGTATTTTAAACTGCTTAAATCACCTTTCAATTGCAAAATAAAAAGGTCACTCCGAAGAGTGACCTTTTTACTTATTAGTGGTTGGTATTTACATTAATATCCTTGTATTACTACAAGTTCTTTTGTGATTAACTTAGATTCAGTTACAATTTGAACTAAGTATTTACCACTCGCAAGTGAAGATCCATTCACTGATTTATTCATCAAGTCAACATCCACTCCTACTGCTCTTCCAGTCATATCGTACACCATGATAGCTTCAATTTGACCTTCGTAGTTGATTTGGAAAGAACCATTCAATGAAGGATTTGGATAAAGAACCACATCAGCGAAATCTACCTCATCAACTCCAACCGTAGTCGTAGATTGACAGTTTGAAGTATCAGCACATCCACCTACAGTTACAATTACACCATAGTTACCATTTGCAATTGGAGAGAAAGTTGGACCATTCGCTCCAGCAATTGGAGTTCCTGTTGAACAATCAAACCATTGGTAAGAATCTGCATTTGCATTGTCTACTGAAATTGTGTTTCCACCAATTGAAGTTGTAGCAACTGGATTCACGAGGTCATTCACTGTCACGTCGAATGAACAAGAAACCATGTTTCCAGCATTGTCAGCCAATGTATAAGTAACAGTTGTCGTTCCGATAGCGAAAGATTCACCAGAGAAGTGACTTTGTGTTACAATTAAACCTGGGCAGTTATCACTGAACGTTGGTGCTTGCCAAGAGGCTACTGCGCTACAATCGTTCGCTTTTATTGTATTTGCAACAATATTAGAAGGACAATTAGCGATCACTGGCATTTCATTGTCTACAATTGTGATATTGAATCCACATGTGAATGAGTTTCCACTACCATCTACTACTGTAAACTCTTGGTATGTTGTTCCAATTGGGAACAAGTCACCAGATACATATCCACTTCCATCTGTTTGAGTGAAGCTAGCGATACTACAGTTGTCTGAATGAGCAGGAACTGCATACGTTACACTTCTGCCACAGAATCCTGGAGTATTGTTTAAGTTGATATCAGCAGCACAAACGATCGTTGGAAGTTCATTATCTACAACTGTTACTGTTTGAGCACACATTGTTGAATTTCCTGATCCATCTACTACTGTCCAAGTCACTGTCGTAGTTCCCAATGGGAACGTTGCAGGTGCATTGCTTGTTATTGATGCTACTGAGCAGTTATCAGCCGTTGCAGGAACAGCTAATGTCATTGTTGCCGAACATACGCCTGGATCATTGTTTACGGTCATTGGACCAGCACAGATAATCGACGGTGCTTGTGTATCAACTACTGTTACTGTTTGAGTACATGTAGCCGTATTTCCAGAACCATCCAAAACAGTCCATGTTACTGTAGTTGTTCCTAATGGGAACGTTGCAGGTGCATTGTTCGTCACAGATGCCACTGTACAGTTGTCTGTTGTTACTGGAGTTCCAAGTGCTAGACCAGTTGTACCACAAGTACCTAAATCTGCAGGAACTGTCATATTTGCTGGACAAGCTATCGTTGGAAGTTGAGTGTCTACAACCGTTACAGTTTGAGTACAAGTAGCAAGGTTGCCAGAACCATCTACAACTGTCCAAGTTACTGTTGTTACTCCTAAAGGATAAACTACAGGAGCGTTGTTCGATACAGATGCCACTGAACAGTTATCAGCCGTTGTTGGAGTTCCTAAAGCTACAGCAGTCGCAGTACATTGACCAGCAGAAGCTGGAACAGTTACCGCAATTGGACAAGTAATCGTAGGAAGTTCGATATCTACAACCGTAATTGGTTGCACACATGTTGCAGAATTTCCTGAAATATCTGTAACGGTCCAAGTAACTACAGTGGTCCCTAATGTAAATGCTACTGGAGCATTGTTAGTTACAGAAGCCACTGTACAGTTATCAGAGGTCACTGGTGTTCCAAGTGCTACACCTGTTGCCGTACAAGCTGTATTTGTATTTACAGTCATTGGCGCTGGGCAAGCAATAATTGGGTTTTGGTTATCTACTACAGTTACAGTTTGCGTACAAGTAGCTACGTTACCAGAACCATCAACTACCGTCCAAACAACATTTGTTGCGCCTAAAGCATACACTGAAGGTGCGTTGTTTGTAATGGAAGCGATTGAGCAGTTGTCAGCTGTAACTGGAGTACCCAATGCAACTGAAGTTGCTGTACACGTTCCACCTGTTGTGCTTACCGTTACGTTGGAAGGACAAGCGATAGTTGGTGCTTGCGTATCTATTACTGTTACAATTTGAACACAAGTTGCTGTATTTCCAGCACCATCAGTTACTGTCCAAGTAATTGAAGTAGCACCTAATGGGAATGTTGTTGGAGCATTGTTCGTTACCGATACCACTGTGCAATTGTCGCTTGCAACTGGAGTTCCAATGACTACACCTGTTGCAACACACGTTCCAGCATTAGAAGGAACTGATAAGTTTGCAGGACAAGCAATCGTTGGTAATTCAGTATCAACCACTGTTACAACTTGTGCACATGATGCTGTGTTTCCTGCACCGTCAGTTACTGTCCATGTTACTGTTGTATTTCCTAAAGGATAGACAGCAGGTGCATTGTTGGTCACAGAAGCAACAGTACAATTATCAGTTGTTGTTGGAGTACCAAGAACAACTGAGGTAGCTACACAAGATCCTGCATCTGCAGAAACCGTGAAGGAAGCAGGACAAGTAATCGTTGGCATTTGATTGTCAACTACTGTCACAAATTGCGTACAGAATGTTTGATTTCCAGAACCATCAGTCACAGTCCAAATTACCGTGGTAACTCCTAATGGATATGTTACTGGTGCATTGTTGACAACTGAAGCAATTGAACAATTGTCTGCAACTGTCGGTGAGCCTAAAGCTACTGCTGTTGCAGAACACATTCCAGCATCAGCTGGAACAATGATTGCAGCTGGACAAGTTACTATTGGCGCTTGATTATCAGTTACAGTTACCAATTGAGTACATGTTGACATATTTCCTGAACCGTCAGTTACACTCCAAGTCACTGTTGTATTTCCTAATGGGAAAATAACTGGCGCATTGTTAGTCACTGAGGCAACAGTGCAATTATCAGCAGTTAATGGTACACCAAGTGCAACACCAGAAGCAGTACAAAGTCCTAGATCAGAAGAAACAATTACTGTTGCTGGACAAATGATTGTTGGCATTTGAGTATCCATTACAGTTACAACTTGCACACAAGAAGCACTATTTCCAGATCCATCAACTACCGTCCATGTTACTGTTGTATTTCCTAACGGGAAGATGGCAGGTGCATTGTTAGTTACTGAAGCAACAGTACAATTATCAGCAGTTACTGGCGTACCTAAAGTAACACCGATCGCCGTACACGTTCCAAAATCAGCCGGTACAATTACTGTTGCAGGACAAGTAATAGTTGGCAATTCATTATCTGTAACCGTCACAGTTTGTGCACATGTTGCAGTATTTCCAGAACCATCAACTACTGTCCAAGTTACTGTGGTATTTCCTAATGGGAATGTCATTGGTGCATTGTTTGTTACCGAAGCAACAGAGCAGTTATCACTAGTCACTGGAGTTCCTAATACTACTGAAGAAGCTGAACAAATTCCAGCATCAGCAGAAACAGTAACCATTGAAGGACAAGTAATCATTGGCATCTCATTATCTGAAACTGTTACCGTTTGAGTACACGTTGCTACATTTCCAGAACCATCTGTAACTGTCCAAGTTACTGTTGTCATTCCAAGAGGGAATGCTACTGGAGCGTTGTTAATCACTGTAGCAACCGAGCAATTGTCATTAGCAACCGGAGTTCCTAAAGCAACACCTGAAGCCACACACGATCCTGCATCAGCAAATGCTGTTACGTTTGCAGGACATGTAATTGTTGGTAATTCATTATCTGTTACAGTAACTGTTTGAGAACATGTAGCAGTGTTACCTGCTCCGTCTGTCACTGTCCAGAGTACAGTTGTTGTACCAAGACTAAAGTTAACTGGAGCATTATTTGTTACCGATGCAACGGAGCAATTATCAGCTGTCAATGGAGCAACCAATACAACTCCTGTAGCGATGCAAGTTCCAGCGTCTGATGATACTGTAATGTTTGCAGGACAAGTGATAGTTGGTACTTGTGTATCGATAACTGTTACTGTTTGAGTACAAGTAGAAGTACTTCCGGCAGCATCTGTCACCGTCCAAGTAACTATTGTTGTTCCTAGTGGATATGAAATTGGACCATTATTCGTCACTGACGCAACTGAACAATTATCACTAGTTGCAGGAGTGCCTAATACTACCCCGATTGCATTACAAGAACCAAACAATGCTGGAACAGTAATGTTAGATGGGCAAGTGATTGAAGGTGCCTCAGTGTCAACAACTGTAATAAATTGAGAACACGTTGCAGAATTTCCTTGAACATCAGTAACTGTCCAAGTTACCATTGTAACTCCCAAAGGATAAGTTACTGGCGCATCGTTAGTTACTGTTGCTACAGCACAGTTGTCAACAGTACTTGGTGTTGCTAATACTAGAGTTGAATTAGAACATACACCCGCATCTGCACTTACAGATATGTTAGCTGGACAAGTAATTGTTGGATCTTCAACATCTTCAACTGTTACAATTTGAATACAAGTAGCAGTATTTCCATAGACGTCTGTTGCTGTCCAAGTAACATTGGTTGGACCAAACGGGAATACCATTGGTGCATCATTTGTGATAGTTACCGATGTACAGTTATCTACTGCTGTTGCAGTTCCGTATGCAACACTTGATGCTGAACACAATCCTGGATCATTACTAACCAAGACATTCCCTGGACAAGTAATTACCGGAGCAATTGGATCGATTACAGTTACCACTGCAATACAAGTTGAAGCATTTAAGCTTGGGTCTGTAACAGTTAATGTGATATTATTTGTACCAACATTAGAACAATCGAAAGCAGTGTTTGAAGCTGAAAGTACAAATCCACAAGCATCTGATGAACCACCATCGATATCAGCAGCAACAATTGAGGCTAAGCCAAATCCATCTAAAGAGATAGAGATGTCTTGACAAACTGCTACTGGAGCAATATTGTCAATCACTGTTACATCTGAAGTACATGTTGAAACATTTCCGTTTACGTCTGTTACTGTTAAAGTAACTGTGTTTGGATTACCTGCGATATCTGAACAAGCAAACGCCGTGTTATCTAAAGCTAGTGAAGCAATTCCACATGCATCATTTGATCCATTGTTAATGTCTCCTGTTGTCAATGTAGCAACTCCAGTTACATCTAAGTAGATATCAAATGTTGGTTGACAAACTGCTACTGGAGCAATATTGTCAATCACTGTTACATCTGAAGTACATGTTGAAACATTTCCGTTTACGTCTGTTACTGTTAAAGTAACTGTGTTTGGATTACCTGCTATATCTGAACAAGCAAACGCCGTGTTATCTAATGCCAAGGAAGCAATTCCACATGCATCATTTGATCCATTGTTAATGTCTCCTGTTGTCAATGTAGCAACTCCAGTTACATCTAAGAATAAGTCAAATGTTGGTTGACAAACTGCCACTGGAGCAATGTTATCAATTACTGTTACATCTGAAGTACATGTTGATGCATTGCCGTTTAAATCTGTTACTATTAAAGTAACTGTGTTTGGATTACCTACGATATCTGAACAAGCAAACGCTGTGTTATCTAATGCCAAGGAAGCAATTCCACACGCATCATTTGATCCATTGTTGATGTCTCCTGTCGTCAATGTAGCAACTCCAGTTACATCTAGGTAGATATCAAATGTTGGTTGACAAACTGCTACTGGAGCAATGTTATCAATTACTGTTACATCTGAAGTACATGTTGAAACATTTCCGTTTACGTCTGTTACTGTTAAAGTAACTGTGTTTGGATTACCTGCGATATCTGAACAAGCAAACGCCGTGTTATCTAAAGCTAGTGAAGCAATTCCACATGCATCATTTGATCCATTGTTGATGTCTGCTGTTGTCAATGTAGCAACTCCAGTTACATCTAAGAATAAGTCAAATGTTGGTTGACAAATTGCTACTGGAGCAATGTTATCAATTACTGTTACATCTGAAGTACATGTTGAAACATTTCCGTTTACGTCTGTTACTGTTAAAGTAACTGTGTTTGGATTACCTGCGATATCTGAACAAGCAAACGCTGTGTTATCTAATGCCAAGGAAGCAATTCCACATGCATCTGCTGATCCATTGTTAATGTCTGCTGTTGTCAATGTAGCAACTCCAGTTACATCTAAGAATAAGTCAAATGTTGGTTGACAAACTGCTACTGGAGCAATTGGATCAATCACAGTTACCACTGCAATACAAGTTGAAGCATTTAAGCTTGGGTCTGTAACTGTTAATGTGATATTATTTGTACCAACATTAGAACAATCGAAAGCAGTGTTTGAAGCTGAAAGTACAAATCCACAAGCATCTGATGAACCACCATCGATATCAGCAGCAACAATTGAGGCTAAGCCAAATCCATCTAAAGAGATAGAGATGTCTTGACAAACTGCTACTGGAGCAATATTGTCAATCACTGTTACATCTGAAGTACATGTTGAAACATTTCCGTTTACGTCTGTTACTGTTAAAGTAACTGTGTTTGGATTACCTGCGATATCTGAACAAGCAAACGCTGTGTTATCTAAAGCTAGTGAAGCAATTCCACATGCATCATTTGATCCATTGTTGATGTCTGCTGTTGTCAATGTAGCAACTCCAGTTACATCTAAGAATAAGTCAAATGTTGGTTGACAAATTGCTACTGGAGCAATGTTATCAATTACTGTTACATCTGAAGTACATGTTGAAACATTTCCGTTTACGTCTGTTACTGTTAAAGTAACTGTGTTTGGATTACCTGCTATATCTGAACAAGCAAACGCTGTGTTATCTAAAGCTAATGAAGCAATTCCACATGCATCATTTGATCCATTGTTGATGTCTGCTGTTGTCAATGTAGCAACTCCAGTTACATCTAGGTAGATATCAAATGTTGGTTGACAAACTGCTACTGGAGCAATGTTATCAATTACTGTTACATCTGAAGTACATGTTGATGCGTTGCCGTTTACATCTGTTACTGTTAAAGTAACTGTGTTTGGATTACCTACGATATCTGAACAAGCAAACGCTGTGTTATCTAATGCCAAGGAAGCAATTCCACACGCATCATTTGATCCATTGTTGATGTCTCCTGTCGTCAATGTAGCAACTCCAGTTACATCTAGGTAGATATCAAATGTTGGTTGACAAACTGCTACTGGAGCAATGTTATCAATTACTGTTACATCTGAAGTACATGTTGAAACATTTCCGTTTACGTCTGTTACTGTTAAAGTAACTGTGTTTGGATTACCTGCGATATCTGAACAAGCAAACGCCGTGTTATCTAATGCCAAGGAAGCAATTCCACATGCATCATTTGATCCATTGTTGATGTCTGCTGTTGTCAATGTAGCAACTCCAGTTACATCTAAGAATAAGTCAAATGTTGGTTGACAAATTGCTACTGGAGCAATGTTATCAGTTACAGTGATATTTTGAGTACAAGTTTGTGCATTTCCATGAACATCTGTTACAGTCCACAATACTGCTGTTGTTCCAACAGGAAAGTTAACTGGTGCATTATTTGATACCGAAGCAACGCCACAATTGTCGTTTGTTGTTGGTGTTCCTAATGACGCAATTGTTGCGAAACAAAACCCTGGGTCAGTATTCACAGCGATTGGAGCTGGACAGGTAATTGTTGGTAATTGCGTATCGTTCACAGTAACTGTGAATGAACAAGTAGCTGTTCTTCCAGAAGCATCCGTTGCTGTATAAGTTACAGTTGTTGACGCACCTACTGCGAAGTTTGATCCAGGTAAATGAGATGTTGTTAAAACGACTCCAGAACAGTTATCACTTGCTGTTGGAGCTGTCCAGAATACGTTAGCGTTACATGCATTTAGTGTATTTGACACCACAATATTTCCAGGACAACCAGTAATTACTGGGTCTTGAACATCTACGATAGTAACAGTGAAACTGCAGTTAACTGTATTTCCACCTGCATCAGTGATTGTATATGATTGATTAGTTACTCCAACAGGGAATAAAGATCCTGAAGTAAGTCCAGTTCCATCTGTCTGTGTTACTGTTGAACAGTTGTCCGTGACACCCATCGTGTAAGAAACAATTTTACCACAATTGTTCAAAACAGCATTCTGAGTAATGTTACCAGGGCATGAAACCACAGGAATTGAGATATCTTGGACAGTTACAGTTGAAGGACATGTTGAAACATTCCCAGCAACATCAGTTACCGTCAACGTTACTATGTTAGCACCTACATTAGCACAAGTAAATGTACTTGGAGATACAGACATGGAAGCAATACTGCAGTTATCTGTTGAACCATTGTTGATATTAGCTGCTGTAATAGCTGCATTACCCGAAGCATCAAGAGCAACAGTGAAGTTTTGACAAGTAGCAGTTGGTGCTATCGCATCTTGCACGGTTACATTTGCAGTACATGTTGAAGTATTGCCAGAGAGATCAGTCACTGTTAATGTTGCAGTATTGTTACCAATATTTGCACACGTATAGTTTTGACTTGCAGCACCATTGATTAAAATTCCTGCAATACCACAAGCGTCTGCAGATAAATTATCGATTGCCGAGGCTAAAACACTTGCGTTTCCAACAGCATCCAATCCTACTGAAATATTTTGACAAATTGCAGTTGGAGATGTTATGTCCACAACAGAAATTGAAGCTACGCAGTTTGCAGAATTACCTGTTGCATCAAGTACAGTAAGTGTTACTGAATTTGCACCAACATTTGCACACGTAAATGCAGTTTGAGAGAGACTTAAGGAAGCAATTGTACAATTATCTGTCGAAACATTGTTTACCATTGCAGCTGTTAAGGTTGCAGTACCAGCTGCATTTAAGTTTAAAGTAACATTTTGGCAATTCGCAACTGGGTTGATATTGTCAATAATAGTAACTGTAGAGTTACACGTACTTGAAAGCCCATTATTATCAATTACAGTTAACACCACCGCATTTGCACCAAGGTTAGCGCACGTAAAGTTATTTGGAGCAACGCTCAGACCAGACAATCCACACGCATCGTTCGATCCATTGTTGATCATAGCTACAGTTACACTAGCATTACCACCAGCATTCAAAGGCACTGTAATATTTTGGCAAATTGCTGTTGGAGGAGTTACGTCAACTACAGTAACTGTTGCGTTACATGTTGAAACATTACTGTTATTATCTGTAACAGTTAATATGGCAGCATTTGCTCCAATATTAGCACACGAATAAACTTGACTTGCAGCGCCATTTATTTGAAGTGAAGCAATTCCGCATGCATCCGATGATAAGTTATCAATTGCAGAAGGTAGAACTGTTGCACTTCCTGCAGCATCCAAGTTCACTGTAATGTCTTGACACATTGCAGTTGGAGCAATAAAGTCATTTACAGTAATGTCAGATGTACATGTTGAAGCATTTCCGTTTACATCCGTAACAGTTAATGTTACTGTGTTTGGATTTGTTAATGTGCTCGCACATGTGAAAGCTGTTTGAGACAAACTCAACGAAGCAATACCGCAATTATCAGTTGAACCATTATTCACCATAGCTGGCGTGATAGAACCATTTCCTGAAGCATCAAGGTTAACAGTTACATTTTGGCAAAGAGCAATAGGATCTTCATTATCTACCACCGTAATATCAAATGTACAAACAGAAGTTCCTAAAGGATTTGTTGCTGTAGCTGTTACTGTTGTCGTTCCCAATGGAAAAACAGTTCCTGGATTTTGAGAATATGTAATAACAGAGGCTGGAATACCTACTGTTTCAGTAGCCGCAAAATTTACTATTGCATCACAATTACCAGGATCATTATTTGTAGTAATGTTTACAGGACAAACAATTGACGGCGGTACTCCTGTAACCGTTATAGTAAATGAACAATTTGCAGTATTACCTGATATATCTGTTACCAAAAAAGAATTCGTTGTCGTTCCTATTGGAAAAGTTGCACCACTTGCTAATCCAGCAGTTTGACTTGTACTTACCCCAGCACAATTATCTGCGCCAATTGGAGCCGTATAAGTAACTACTGCACCAGCGGCACTTGTCCCAGACGTAGAAATATCTGCTGGACAAGTAATTGTAGGCAATGTATTATCATCTATAATAACATTTTGAGTTTGAGTTGTAATATTTCCATTACCATCATCATATGACCATGTCACAATAGTTGTACCCTGAGTAGTAATTGGAAAGGTAGTTAAAGTAGTACCATTTATTACTCCTAAACAATTATCTGTTGCTGTTGGAACTGAAGGATTCACTGAACATTCATCAGTAAGGTCTGATAGAATAAGTATGTCTGGAACTGGCGCAAGTGCATCAGTAATAGATAAAACATCAATACTTAAGGTATCACTAATACAAGTTCCTGAAACATCAGATAAAACGGCAAAATATGTTGTATTAGTAACTGGCGTAACAGTTATAGGGTTAGTAATACCAATTTCAATCCCCAATGGTTCTTGCCAAGATAACAAATATGGCTCAAGGCCTGAGTTTACAAATCTATACGCTTGATTAGCTAATAAACCGTTGGTAGCATTTAATCCTGGTGTGAATACACCTATAGTTCCATCTTCATTTTCTATTCCCTGTGTATGAATTGAACCATCATCTGAAACCTCTGTAGAATGTATTTCAATATTATTACTTGATTCATATAAAATAATCTGACCAGTATTGTATGGAGGAGCTCCTCCACAACAATGAGGAATTCCATTAAAATTAACTAGCAATTGACGATTTGGAGATACTCCGACCGTTTCATATGTTATTGAACCAGCACCAGGAGGATAAAGATCATTCCATGAGAATGCAATTAGATTATTAATACCATCATTAGTTGGAATAATTCCACCTTGACAGCATCCATTGGCACCTGTTATAGCATCGAACGTTATATATCCATTTGAAGAAATTCGAAAATCTGTGTAGGTATTACAATAAAAATCAAAATTAAAACCAATTGGCAGTGTTGAACTTAATTGATCGTCAAATAAAATTACTGAAGTTCCTGCACTAGCTATTGGTGCGAAAGGAATATTCGATACTGAGTATTGATCACATGTAGCTCCGTATGAAACTGTAGCTGACAAATCAACAGGTATTGGCGCACATAAACCACTAGCCGTTGATGACAACGACCAATCTGGATTATCATCAAATGAAATAGTCGTAATAGAAACTGTATCATTAAGTACACAACCAGCAGCGCTTGTAATTTCCAATGCAATAGATGCTGATTGTGAAGCAGTAAATGTTGGTGATTGAATATTCGACGTCCATGGTGACACGCCAACTTCATCCCATGAATAAGTATATATACCAGCTGGTGTAGGAGTTGTTGTTAAATTTAAGGCAACAGTACCTAAATATGGTAAACATAAAGAAGTGTCAGGTGAAATCGTAAAAGTAAAATCAGGAACTACTGTTACGGTTACCTGATCTGTATTACTACATGTACCTAAATCACTTGTAACCTCATATGTTGTTGTCACTGTTGGACTTACTATAGTAGAAGAACAGTTAGTACAAGACAAGGCAGGATCACCTGAAATGACTGACCAAGTAAAAGTAGTACCTCCAACAGCAGAAAGTGTCAAAGGACCTTGAGATGGACAATAAATTAAATCAGGACCAGCAGAAGTAGTTTGAATTACATTTAATATGACTGATTGGTAATCCCTACCTAAATAAGGACAGTTATCATCTGAAGCTGAAAGCACAACTATGTTTGAACCAATAAATCCTAAACCAGGTGTCCAGGAGAAAGTTCCCGTTACAGGATTTGAACCAGTTTGAGTAAATGTTGAGCCAGGATAAGTACTTACGGCGCTTAAGCCTATGACATTAAGAGCATCAAGGTCTGATGCCTGTATATCAAACGAAATTGGTGTGCCAGGACAAACTTCCAATGCAAATGGTCCCGTCTGAACACCACCAGTAAGATTAAATAAAGGAGTAAAATTAGGTTGATTATTTGTACATCCCTCAGACTCCACAATCATTTGACGTAAATGAGAAGCAATTAAAACACCATTTCTGAATTCATAAATTCTAACGGCAATTACCGCTCCCATTATTGCAGTAGGATTAAAAACCATGTCTCCAGTAACTGCATCAATAAAAACTGGAGGTGTCGAAGCCATAGGATCTGTTCCACTATATGGAAAATTATAAGTCATTGGAGTAGGACCAGCATCAAGTGCCGTAACAAGCTCATAAGAAAGAGAATCACCATCTATATCAACTGCACCAAAGTTAAAAGAACTAGTTAATCCATTGCAAATAAATCCCAATGATGGAGAAGTTAAAACAGGTGAATTATTAAATGGAATGTTTAAATTATCTAAATTAGATGCGAAGTACATTCCATTCGGAGCAACATTAGTTACACTTGCGGGCAAACAACAATCAGTATAAGAAAATACCCAATCATCACATGTTCCTGCTAATGTAATATCAGCCTCGTAAAAATACATTTCTTCTCCTTCAAATGGTCCACCATTACAATTAGAGTTTAATAAATCCGCTGGACATAAAGGAGTAGTATTTAAAGACCCTGTCAACAATAAATTAGTTGATGTCGGGCCAAAGCCACACGAAACTGATTCCGCATTTACAGCTATTGATCCCGGGGCACCAATCCCTCCACAATCTCTAAAATAAGTTACAGTAACATGATACGTATTTCCGGAGACATGTGTGTAGGAAATAAATCCTCCTTTATCATGTGAAGCAAATACCCTTTCACTAAAAGTTGAAATTACAATAAATAATATTGCAGTAAATGCTAAATTTTTAAACATTTTCGAGGTAAAATTAAATTTCATACCGTTTTGTTTTGGTGTTTTTGAAAACATAGTTCAATGTATTAAAGGGCAATCTAGTGATTGCCCTCTTTAATTTATTTATTAACAACAATTACTTCTTTTACAATCACCTGACCAGCTGTGTACACATTTACGAAGTACTTACCAGACGCTAAATCAGATCCATTCACTTTTCCATTCACAAGGTTGGTTTCCACTGCAATGATTCTTCCAATCATATCTACAATTTCCACTTTATCAATTGACCCTTCGTATTGGATAGTGAACTCTCCTCCTACTGAAGGATTTGGATAGATAATCAACTCGATCGTCGAAACATCTTCTATACCCACTGTCGTTACTTCAAAACACTCTGACATTGCTTCACCACAACCTTCTTCACTTACGATACAAGCGTACCATCCGTTCGTGAATGGTGTGAATGTTTGATTTGTTGCTCCACCGATGATTACACCTGTTTCACAGTTTGTCCATTGGTAAGAAGCACTTGCATTGTCATTGTTTGATGTTAAAGTAACAGCGTCCAACCAACTTACAGAATTATCAATTACACCATCAATCTCGATGTACTGAGTAATGTTTGTTGTGTTTCCACTTGCATCTGTGAATGTCCAAACAACTGGTGTTATTCCTGTAGTTGTCACAGGGAATGAAGTTGTTGTAGTTGCAAACAAAGTTCCTGAACAATTGTCTTCCGTTTTCGGAGTATCAAGCGTTACTGCACAACCACCATTTACAATTGGTAAGCTGATCGCTAAAGGGGCAATTGTATCTATCGCAGTAATGCTGAATGAACATGTTGATGTATTTCCTGAATTGTCAGTTGCTGTGTACGTTACTTGGTACGAACCAAGTGGCAATACAACTCCTGGCGCCATGTTCGATGTAAATGTTAAACCAGAAGGACAATTGTCGGTCGCCACTGGAATAGCCCATGAAGCAGTAGCATCACAGCTTGCTTGAGTTGAGTATGCCATTACGTTAGATGGACAGTTTGTAATGATTGGAGCTTGATTATCAATCACAGTAACAGAGAAGCTACACGTGATTACGTTTCCAGCTTGATCAGTAACCGTGTACTCTTGCACTGTAGTTCCAATTGGGAACCAAGCACCTGACGAATAACCACTGTTATCTGATTGAACCATTACTGCTACTGAACAGTTGTCAACATACGTTGGAGCTGCATACGTTACCACTCTACCACAGTTTCCTGGTACATTGTTCACTACGATATCAGCAACACAGCTAATCGTCGGTAATTCTGTATCAAGTACCGTAACGTTTTGTGTACATGTAGATGTATTTCCAGAACCATCTGTCACTGTCCACGTAACTACCGTTGTTCCTACATTGAAGAACGCTGGTGCATTGTTTACCACAGATGCTACTGAACAGTTATCAGAAGTGATTGGAGCAGTTAATGCTACTGATGCACCACATTGACCTGGAGCATTTGCTACCGTTACTGCCGGTGCACAAACAATTACTGGGTTTTGCGTATCAATCACCGTTACTACTTGCGTACATGTTGAAACATTTCCGTTTACATCTGTGATTGACCAAGTTACTGTCGTATTTCCTAGTGGGAAAGCAGCAGGAGCATTTGACGTCACAGTGGCAATTCCGCAGTTGTCAGTTGCCATTGGCGCTACAAGTGAAACACTTGTTGCAACACAAGAACCCATGTCAGCAGGAACCGTCATTGCTGGAGCACATGTAATAATTGGTGCTTGCGTATCTAATACCGTTACCACTTGTGTACATGTAGTGGTATTTCCAGAACCGTCAGTTACTGTCCAAACAACATTTGTATTTCCAACAGCAAACGTTGCTGGAGCATTGTTCGTTACCGAAGCAACAGAACAGTTATCAGCAGCAACTGGAGCACCAAGTACTACTGTTGACGAATAACATACGCCATAGTCAGCAGTATAGATTACGGTAGCTGGACAAATAATTGAAGGTGCTTGAGTATCAATTACAGTTACTGATTGAGTACATGTTGCAGTATTACCAGAACCATCTGTGATTGTCCAAGTTACCATTGTATTCCCTAATGGGAATGAAACTGGCGCATTGTTTACGATAGATGCTACAGAACAATTGTCAGTTCCAGTTGCAGGAGTCAAGACCACTGCGCTAGCTGAACATGATGCAAGATCTGCAGGAATCGTAATTGGGAATGGACATGTAATTACTGGATTTTCATTGTCAACCACTGTCACGATTTGCGTACAGCTTGTGATATTTCCTGAACCATCCGTTACCGTCCACGTTACAGTTGTATTGCCTAATGGGAAGATAACAGGAGCATTGTTCGTTACCGAAGCAACTGAACAGTTATCAGCCGTAATTGGTGTTCCCAAGTTAATACCCGTTGCAGAACAAGAACCGCCACCTGCACTAACTGTAATATTAGATGGACAAGTGATTGTTGGAGCTTGAGTATCTAACACGGTTACGTTTTGATTACAAGAAACGAAGTTACCAGAACCATCTGTCACTGTCCACGTTACCACTGTTAAACCAAGAGGGAAAATAGTAGGTGCATTGTTCGTTACCGAAGCAACTGAACAGTTATCAGCAGTTAAAGGAGTTCCTAATGCAACTGCAGAAGCAGAGCAGATTCCAGCATCAGCAGGCACTGTTACGTTTGCAGGACATGTAATTGTTGGAAGTTGTGTATCTAGTACAGTTACCGTTTGCGCACATGTTGCAAGATTTCCTGCAGCATCTACGACAGTCCATGTTACAGTAGTTATTCCTAATGGATAAGTTACCAATCCATTATTTGTAACCGATGCAACACTGCAATTATCAGAAGTAGTTGGAGTTCCCAATACTACACCTGTAGCTACACATGTTCCAGGATTCGAAGAAACTGTTACGTTAGCAGGACAAGTAATCATTGGTAATTGAGTATCGAGTACCGTAACCACTTGAATACAGGTAGCAAAATTACCTGAACCATCAGTTACTGTCCAAACAACATTTGTATTTCCAATTGGGAAGATAGCTGGAGCATTGTTTACTACAGTAGCTACAGAACAGTTATCAGCAGTTGTTGGCAAAGTTAATACCACACCTGTTGCTACACAAGAACCCATATCCGCAGGCACTGAAAGAGCTGTTGGACAAGTAATAGTTGGCAATTGAGTATCAAGAACCGTTACGATTTGCGTACACGTTGAAGTATTTCCAGAACCATCAGTTACCGTCCAAGTAACTATTGTCGCGCCAAGTGGGTAAATAGCAGGTGCATTATTCGTTACCGAAGCTACAGTACAATTGTCTGCAGTTGCAGGTAAAACAAGTACTACTCCTGAAGCTGAGCATATACCAGCATCTGCAGGTACACTAACGTTTGCAGCACAAACAATTGTTGGAGCTTGATTATCGAACACTGTTACAGTTTGATTACAAGAAGTTGCATTTCCTGCCGCATCTGTTACTGTCCAAACTACTGTTGTTGTTCCCAATGGGAATGTTCCAGGAGCATTGTTTGTTACTGAAGCAATCAAACAGTTGTCTGCAGTTGTTGGAGTTCCAAGTACAACAGCTGTTGCAACACAAGAACCAAAATTCGCTGCGACACTTACGTTAGCAGGACACGAAATCGTTGGGAATTCAGAATCAACAACTGTTACAATTTGCGTACATGTTGCCATATTTGCTGATCCATCTACAATTGTCCAAGTAACATTCGTAGCTCCAATTGCAAAAGTGGCAGGCGCATTGTTTGTTACAGAAGCAATTGAACAGTTATCAGCAGTTGTTGGAGTTCCAAGCGCAACTGCTGTTGCTGTACAAACACCTAAATCAGTTGAAACCGATACTGGCGCGGGACAAGTGATTGTTGGCAATTCATTATCAGTGATCGTAACCACTTGAGTACATGCTGCAGAATTTCCAGAACCATCAGTTACTGTCCATGTTACCGTTGTATTTCCAAGCGGATATGTCACAGGCGCATTGTTCGTAACAGAAGCTACTGAACAATTATCCATTGTTGCTGGTAAAGTTAGTATAAGTCCAGTTTTAGTGCATGTTCCAGCATCAGCTGAAACAGAAACTGCAGGTGCGCAAGTGATCATTGGTAATTCAGTATCAATCACTGTTACTGTTTGAGTACATGTTGCTGTATTCATTGAACCATCTGTGATTGTCCAAGTTACGGTTGTGTTTCCAAGCGGATAAGCCACTAAACCATTGTTTACTACTGAAGCAATTGAGCAGTTATCAGCAGAAGTTGGAGTTCCAAGTGCTACAAGTGTAGCATTACAAGAACCAAGATCAGCAGAAACTGTTACTGTAGATGGACAAACAATAGTTGGCAACTGCGTATCAATCACAGTTACATCTTGTGTACACGAAGCAGAATTTCCAGCTCCATCAGTGATAATCCAAGTTACAACAGTTAATCCAAGTGGATAAACAGCCGGCGCATCATTTGTTATTGAAGCTATTGAACAATTGTCTGAAGTTGTTGGAGTTCCCAAAAGTACACCTACCGCAGTACACGTTGCCAAATTAGCAGGTGTAACCACTGCAGCAGGACAAGTAATTAATGGTAATTCAGTATCAACCACTGTAACTGCTTGAGTACAGATGGTAGCATTTCCTTCAAAATCTGTTGCCGTCCATGTCACGATCGTAATTCCAAGTGGGAATGTTACTGGTGCATTGTTTGTTACAGATATAACACCACAGTTATCAGTTGTTGCAGGTGCAATAAGTACAAGACCTGTTTTAGTACATGTTCCAGCATCAGCTGAAACAGTAACGGCAGGAGAACAAGTGATTGTTGGATTTTCAGAATCGATTACAGTAACTGTTTGAACACAAGTTCCAACATTTCCGAAACCGTCAACTGCTGACCAAGTAACGTTTGTTAAACCAATTGGGAATACTGCCGGAGCATTATTCGAAATAATCACTGAGCCTGGGCAATTATCTGTTGCCGTTGCCATTCCAAATGCCACAAAGCTTGCAGTACAAACTCCGGGGTCAGCACTTACAACAACATTCGAAGGACAAGAAACAACCGGAGCAAATAGATCTTCAACAGTAACAGTTGCGTTACACGTTGACACAATACCATTGTTATCAGTAACTGTTAAAGTAACTGAATTTGCTCCAATGTCTGAACAGTTAAAATTAGTTTGAGATACAGCGATTGAAAGGATACCACACGCATCATTTGATCCGTTGTCAACCATTGCAGCAGTAATTGAGGCGTTACCAAAACCATCCAATTGAATAGTAAGATCTTGACAAATGGCAATTGGAGCCACATTATCTTCAACTGTAACAGTTGAAGTACAAGTAGCGCTATTTCCATTGACATCAGTTACCGTTAAAATAATTGAGTTCGTTCCTACATCTGAGCAATTAAATGTCGTTTGAGAAGCAAGAATTGAAGCAATTCCACAAGCATCCGAAGAACCATTATCTAGATCGATATCAGCGATAGTTGCAGTACCTGCAGCATCTAATTGAACAGTAATGTCTTGACAAAGAGCGATTGGGTCAATGTTATCTTGCACAGTAACAATGGCGTTACATGTTGAAGAATTTCCATTCACGTCCATCACAGTTAAGACAACTGTATTAGCGCCAACATTTGCACAAGTAAATGTGTTTGGAAACGCAGAATAAGAAGCGATCGAACAGTTATCAGTTGAACCACCGTCAACATCTACTCCGTTTATCGAAGCGTTACCAGATGCATCCAATTGAACAGTGATATTCGCACAAATTGCAGCTGGTGGAAGGATATCAGCCACAGTGATTGTAGAAGCACATGTTGAAGTTAAACCATAAATGTCAGTAACAGTTAAATTAACTATGTTAGCACCAATATTCGTACAATCGAACGAGCTATTATCTAATACAATTGAAGCGATTCCACAATTGTCAGAAGAACCGTTGTTCACCATTGCCGGTGTAATCGATCCAGATCCAGCAGCATTTAAGTTTACTGATAAATCTTGACAAACAGCCATTGGAGCTTCTGCATCTGTTACAGTCACAGTAAACGAGCAAGAGCTTGTATTGCCAGAACCATCTGTTACGTCAAATGTATTTGTAGTAGTACCTACAGGGAATGTTGATCCTGATGGTAAACCAGCTGTTTGAGTAAGAACTAATGAACTAGCAGTTGCTGTTCCGTTGATTGTCATAATTGGTGCCAACCTGCCAAAGCCAATAGCTCCTAAAGTAACAAAATCAGCTAAACCACAATTATTAGCCCTAATGTAAGCTGTTTGAGTTTCATTTGCTGGTGGAACACCATTATCATTGGATCCCACTAAATAAGCGTATGCCCCTGTAACAGTATTTACAGATAGTTCATACAATAATAATGAACCTGCTGGTATAGTTGGTGGAACTGCCAGAGTGTGGGTGTACAAAGTACCGGCTGCCCCAACAGGAACATTGATTGTTTCAGAATAAATTGGAGCAGGTAAAGATGCTGTTGCTATGGGGAAAGAAGGCACAACATATAAGGTCAATTGAACTTGATCTGAAATCGGCCCATTAACACCAACTACCGCAAACTGCACATTTTCTACGGACAAATCTCCAACGATTCCTTCAGCTGTTAAATCGTAAAGTCGTGCAGTATTTGTATTTCCATTATTGCAGGCCAAACCTGTATTTAAGGTAAAATTAGTATTCTGAATAAGTGATACACTTGCCGCTGCAATGCCACAATTATCAGCCACAATTGGATCCGCAAATGTAACGGTCGCCCCGCAGACACCCGGATCGTTATTAACTGCAATAGGTGCTGGACAAGTAATCGTTGGATCTACATTGTCTTCAACAGTCACAATCGCAACACATGTTGATGAGTTTCCATAGGCATCTGTAACAGTAAGTGTTACGTTGTTTACACCTACATTTGAACAATCAAACGATGTTTGAGAAGCTGCAAATGTTACAGCAGAACAAACGTCTGATGAACCATTATCAATATCCGCTGCAACAATTGATGCAGAACCAGCAGCATCTAACTGAATTGTAATATTTTGGCAAATCGCTGTTGGTGGAGTAACATCTGTAATTGTAACTATTGCCGAACAGGTCGAAACATTTCCATTTACATCAGTAACTGTTACATTCACAGTATTTGGACCAATATTAGCACAAGTAAATGTGGATACATCCACTACCTCACTAGCAATTCCACAAGCATCTCCATATCCACTTGTTGGAATAAAAGCAGCATAATCAGCAAATGCTGACCAACTTGTTGCATTTCTTCCAGGAACAGTTGTAGCTTGTGTACCAGTTACATCTTCAATTCCCATAGTGTGAGCACCTCCATCGGAAGGCATTGCTGTAGTATGAATTTCAATAATATTACTCGTTTCATTGAGTACCAACTGTGAAGTCACATTATTCCCTCCACCAAAATGTGGTACTGAAAGGAAATTAACAACCAATTGGCGATTTGGAGCAATTCCAGTTGTAAAATATTCAACCGCACCACCAGCACCTGGATTAATATCTTCCCAAGCAAAAGCTATTAGGTTATTGGGTTGAAATGTATTAGGCAAGAATTGTCCTGAACAACAACCATTTGGTTCATTAGAAAAAGAAACAAAACCATTGGATGAAATGTAGAAGTTTGAATACGTAGTATTATAAAAATCAAAATTGAACCCTATTGGCAAAATACCTGACAATATATCATCGAAAAGTGGAACTGTTGTTCCAGAACCAGCAATCGGTGCAAAAGTTCCTGATTGGTCGACAATATACAAACTTGAACCAGCAGATATTAAATCAGTAGCAACAATGGAAGCATTTCCAGTTGCATCAAGCGGTAATGTAATGTTTTGACACGTTAAATCCGGTGCAATATTGTCCTCAATTGTAACATTTGCAGTACAAGTTGAGCTATTTCCATTCACATCGATAACAGAAAGTGTCACTACATTAACACCTACCTCCGCACACGTAAATGTACTTGGAGAAACTGTCATTGTAGCAATTGAACAATTGTCGTTTGAACCATTGTCAATCATAGCACTAGAAATCGATGCATTTCCTGTTGCATCTAATTGAACTGTAATATCTTGACAAATTGCAATTGGCGCACTATTATCGACAATAGTTACTGTTGCATTACAAGTTGAACTATTGCCATCATTGTCTGTTGCAGTTAACGTTATAGTATTAGCTCCAACGTGTGAACAATCAAAGCTAGTTTGAGAAGCAGATAATGTAACTGCTGTACATACATCAAAAGACCCATTGTCAATATCTGAAGCAACAATAGAAGCTGTACCTGCAGCATCAAGATTAACCGTTATGTCTTGACACAAAGCAATAGGTGCAATGTTATCTTCAATTGTTACAGTAGCATTGCACGTGGAAGCATTACCATTTGCATCGGTCACTGTTAATACCACTGCATTTGATCCAATGTTAGCACAACTAAAAGTAGAAGGATTTGCACTCCATGAAACAATTCCACAATTATCACTTGAGCCACCGTCGATGTCATTTCCTGTAATAGTTGCATTTCCTGCTGCATCTAATTGAACTGTAACATCTTGACAAAGAGCGATTGGTGCAATTGTCTCTGTAACTGTAACGATTGCGTTGCAGGTTGAACTATTTCCATTGTTATCTACAACTGTTAATGTTACCGTATTAACACCCGCATCTGCACACGTAAATGTTGTTTGTGAAGCAGAAATAGAAGCGATTCCACAAGCATCATTCGAACCATTGTCAATCATCCCAGCAGTAATCGAAGCATTTCCAAAAGCATCAAGTGCTACAGAAATATTTTGACAAATTGCAGCAGGCAATTCGTTATCAGTTACTATAATTGTTTGAGTACAAGTTGAAGAATTTCCAGATCCATCCACTGCTGTCCAGGTAACAACGGTAGTTCCCACAGGGAAGGTTACTGGCGCATCACTTGTTAATGAGGCAAGTGAACAGTTATCAGTTGCAGTAGCTGAACCAATTGCTACGGTCGCAAAACATTGACCGGCATCAGTGTCAACATTCATATTCGAAGGACAACTTGTAAATACAGGCGCTTGATTATCTGTTACGATAACTGTTACTGTACAATTTGAAGTGTTATTACTTGCATCCGTTGCTGTGTATGTTACCACGGTTGTACCAAGTGGGAATGTAGATCCTGGCAAATGCGTTGAAGAAAGCACTACACCCGGACAATTGTCAGAAGCAGTTGGTGCTACCCAAGAAGCAGGTGCGCTACAAACTCCAGCTAATGTATTCACATTAACTACTGTTGGACATCCTGTAATCGTTGGCAATTGAATATCGTTGATGGTTACAGTGAAGCTACAAGAATTTGTGTTTCCATTTAAATCTGTAATTAAATACGTTTGAGTTGTAGCTCCAGTTGGGAATAAATCTCCTGAAGTATAACCAGTAGCGTCTGTTTGAGAAATTGTGTAAGAACAATTGTCTGTCCCTGAAATTGCGTACGTAACAATTCTACCACAGTTATTCAAGACTGCGTTTTGTACAATGTTTCCAGGACAGTTTACAACTGGTAATTGAGTGTCCGTAACTGTAACAACAGCAGTATTAGTATTGATATTTCCGTTAACATCTACCACAGTTAATGTAACTGTATTAGCTCCAATGTTAGAGCAATTGAAAGTGTTTGGAGCAACAGACATTGAAGCGATAGCACAATTATCAGTTGAAATATTATTAATCATTGCTGCAGTAATTGTTGCATTTCCTGCACCATCTAATGCTACTGTAATATCTTGAGTATTGACTACTGGTGCCAAAATATCCTGAACAGTAACAGTTGCAGTACACGTTGCAGCATTTCCACTACCATCCGTTACTGTCAATGTAACTGAATTAGCTCCAATGTTTGCACAAGTAAAAGTAGAAGGAGCAACAGCAATAGATGCAATTGAACAATTATCGGAAGAACCGTTGTTGATCATCGCTGCTGTAACTGAAGCATTTCCAGTCGCATCTAAAGATACTGTTTGGTTTTGGCAAATTGCTGTTGGGGCACTATTATCATTAACTGTTACGGTTGATATACATGACGACGTCAAACCAGTATTATCTGTAACTGTTAAAGTCACCGCATTTGCGCCAATGTTTGCACACGTAAATGCTGATATGCTTGGTACAAGTGAAGCTATTCCGCAGAAATCAGAAGAGCCGTTATCAATATCACTTCCACTAATGGAAGCAGTACCGCCACCATTTAATGGTAGCGTAATGTTTTGGCAAAGTGCATTTGGCGCATCGTCGTCGATAGTAACTGAAACGATTGGCAACATTTGAATTTCACATGTACCACCACCGGTAGCATACACATTGAACGTTGTATTTGCAGCTAATGAAGGTGTCGTCAATGAAATTGGACCCCCAGAACCAGCTTGTGGTCCAGCAGCAATTGTATTTGAAGGGTCAAAACGAAGGTAGTAATCATACCCAACTTCAGAATTGGTTAAGTTAATTACTGCTGTTCCATTCAAACAAATTTCTTGCGTTACTGGAATTACAGTTTGGACAACAGGATTAGTGTATACTGATGCATTGGCATCATTACAATCACAAACTGCACCATATCCGTCTCCATCTCCATCAGTCTGTGCTCCATTTGCTAAAGAAACACAGTTGTCACAAACATCACCAAATCCATCTCCATCAGTATCTTCCTGAAGTGGGTTTGCGATTGAAGGGCAATTGTCGACATTATCTAAAATACCATCACCATCCATATCAGCAGTAACATCAAGGAAAGTTGTTGAAGTACTTGAACATGCAAATTGATCAGTTACTGTTAATGTATAAGTTCCTTCGTCGCTTATTAGAGCACTTGGAATAGTAACATTTTGAGTTCCATAAGCATTCGGGCCAGTCCAAGCATAAGTCAATATTCCAGAACCAGTTCCAGAACCGTTCAATGAAACGGAAGCACCAAGATTTACAGGGCTTGTATTTGAAGCACTAGCTGTTACCGTATTTGAATAAAAGCGCATGTACCCAGGACTAGCTGCCAATGGTGTGTTTGAACTGAAACTCGTACAAATTTGTTGGCTCATTAATGTTTGAAGAAGATCAAACAATTCTATAGTTCCATATAAACCAGCAGGTACGGTTCCTCCACAAGTACTATTCCCGAAAGGTGCAGTTGGCGCTTGCGCTTGAATGTAAATACGCACATCAAAATTTCCACCAACAGGGAAGTACAATCTTGTACCATCATCTTGAACTGCAATCGGAGTTGCGGTTCCAGCTTGTGTAATTGTTAAAGTAACTCTAGTAGCAACTGTAGAGGTTGAAGGTCCTGGCTGATAAGTATAAGCAGTAGTTCCAGTGAAAACCATAACACCCGCTGCCAAATTGGACAGCCCAGCGTTAAAGGTGTAGCTATCCATTGATGCAGAAGGACAAGGTGTAGAAGAATTTGCATCCGTTACATTTGTCAAACTATAATCTACTCCATAGAGCAAGCAAGGTGTTGCTCCATAACTTGTCCAAGCAGCATTCGTAAAACGATGAATTACTCCATTAATTCCGCTTGAATTTGGCTCAGCAATAATATCTCCACCACCGCTTCCACAGATAACCGTTGTAGCAAAAGCTCCTGGATTTGATGTAATAGTTGTCCCGGCAGGATTATCTATTGCAACTGGTGCTTGGGCAAATAGATTTGAAGCTAGGGTTAAGCCAGATAATACTAGTGCAGTTAGTACTCTTCTCATTTCACAATTGTTTTAAAAGAATGTAAATTTTTGCCATCACGCACAAGTACGAAACAAAGCTGAGGCTCGATATTAGATAGATCAATTTTGATCTCGTTTTCGGTAATTTGTAGGCTTTCCTTAGAAAGTGTTTTTCCATTCATGTCGACTACCAAAATGTCAACTATTTCAGAAGGAATTTGATTAAATTGAATCGTCAAAGGACCATTCGTAGGATTGGGAAATACCCTCACCTCATTTGCGGTAATTTCTTCGACAGATACATTTGGAAGTAGTACCGCATCAAAACTTAAATTGTCGATGATTGCAAATGAATTTCCTGGATTTCCGCCATTTTTGAACATTGAAAACTCAATCAAGCAGCTATCTGCTGTACCCATTCCAAAATAAGAAATCGGCATTTCAAACATGGTATAATTAGTAATAGGATCCTTAAATTTCAATTCCCCCCATCCTGTCTGCGTTCCATCTTCGAACATAGCAACACGAGCAAACAATGTGTCACCAGCATCTGGTGTAAATTTCAAGAAACCATACAATTTTTCATGATTAAAATCTACAGGAAATGCAGGCAACCAGTTATTCAAGCTGTCTCCTACTCTTAATCGACCAAAGTCATTATTCTCCTGCGTTAAATTACTTACCTTAACGGCGTAATCACCAGAATAAGCGTCAGTCGTACGTTCGACCATATAGTTTGTACTTGAATTATAAAAATCATCTGCTGAAACCCAAGATGCTGCTTTATTTCTTGTTTCCGTTGACCATGATTCCATGTCGTTATTTGGCACATTATCAGATGTTCCATAAAATGATACATCATCAATCGTCATAATACTTGCAGCATTAGCACTCCCTGAAAAAGGATCTGCACTTGTAAAAGCAAGAATCAATGAATCTGGATCGTCAGTTGAAAGGTAATCAATCGGGAAGGTTATGTATTCAAAATTTCCACCAGAGTTGCCACCAATCTTCCATTGATGAAAAGCAATTGGAGTTCCCATTTTCTTGAGCATCAAGATAGCTAAAGCAGAGTCGCCAAAAGCGATATCATATTTAGCATAAAAATGCAATGAATCAGGACGAGCAGTAAAAGGAATACCACCTTCTAAACCTGTTTGACCTGGAATACCATAAAGAATAGCACCTACATTATCATTTTGACCTCCCTGCAATTGAACAGCAGTAGTTGCATTGTAAGAAGTTGCAGGCTCAACACTTCCTGTATTGTACCAGTTATTTAATATTTGATCGTTGAATTGGTTCCACACTTCAAAATTGAAATTTGGTACTGTTGATACGCCTGTGTAAAAACTTATCTCATCAGAATACGTAATTCCCAGTGCATTTGTCATTTTCATTCGTGCGTAGTAGATTAAATCAGGGGTTAATCCTGATAATGTTACATCTACTGGAATTGAACCGAGTCCACTTGTAACATTTGGATTCATTGGTACACTAGATCCGAATGACATAGTTGTCCCATATTCCAGTTCCAAAGTTGCAGCTAGACCTGAGTCATCGACTTGACCAACAATTTGAACAGTATTTGAATTTACTACTGAAACTGGTGAATTCAATGTGCCCACTGCTAATTGTGCATCTACATCATTGTACCATAAAAGTTTTCCATCACTACCAACTGCAACGCCAAAATAAGGATTCTTAAAACAAACTGCATTCAGTCCATAGGTATCGTTTACTGGGATACTTTGCAAGGTCCATGTTGCACCAGCATCATTTGAAAAATAGATATCACCATCATCACCAACAATGTATCCCTCGGTTGCGCTATAGAAATAAATACCATTCAACATTGATTCTACATTGTCCATGATTGGTGTCCAATTAGCACCACCATCTGTTGTTCTGATGATCGTTGCAATTGAATCATTCGATTCCCAACCACCAATTGCAATTCCTGTATTGGCATCAAAGAAATAAACATCTGTATAGTTTCTTGAGGCGATACCACCCGTCAAAGTTAAAGCAGACCACGAAGTACCACCATTTGTTGATTTTAATATCGTTCCCTGATCACCAACTGCATACCCACTACTATTATCTACAAAATGTACTGCACGTAACCATGGAGCCAAATTGTCTGAAATTACTGACCAATTAGCACCACCATCTGTCGTTCTTAAGATAGTTTGAATAGCATCATTCGATTCATTGCCACCAACGATTACACCTGTCATAGCATCAAAAAAGTGACAGCCATTGTAATTTCTAGTCCCTGGATTACCTGTGATGGGAATCTGTGACCAAGAATCACCTGAATTTGTGGTTTTCCAAACATTTCCAGCCCAGCCAACAGAATATCCTGTTGAAACATCAGTAAAATCTAAATCTTGAAGAATTGCATTTACGTTATCCATAGCAATATTCCAATTTGCGCCAGAATCCGCAGTGACGAAAGCGGAGGTAATTGCGTCATTGAATTCCCTTCCTCCTACTGCTACAACTTTGTTGTTAGGTAAAATTTCAACAGCATTCAGATGTCGGAAATTCGGTCCCCAAGCACTTGACCACATTGCTGGATCCTGAGCCATAGAGAAATTTCCTAGGAAACTTGCTAAGATAAGAAAACCAAAAATTAACTTTTTCATTCTATTTTATAAGTTAGATTATTTACTTACTACAATTACTTCTTTAACAATCACTAGGCCTTCGGTGTACACATTTACGAAGTACTTCCCTGAGGCTAATTCTGAACCGTTGACTTTTCCATTAACAAGGTTGGTTTCCACTGCAATGATTCTTCCGATCATATCTACAATCTCTACTTTATCAATCGAACCTTCATATTGGATGGTAAACTCACCACCTACAGATGGATTAGGATAGATTACTAAATCAAGTGCTGTGACATCTTCTAAACCAACAGAATTGATTGGGTAGCATGTTGAAGTTTCAGACGGACAGTTGCCTTCTGTTACCACAACTGCGTAGTTGCCATTCATAGTTGCTGTAAATGTTTGACTTGTAGCTCCAGGGATGTTACTTCCTGTTGCACAATCAATCCATTGGTATGTTGCATTCGCATTGTTTGCCATCAATGTCGTTTCATTTACTGGTGAAACTGATGCGTCAACTTCTCCATCTATGTACACATATTGCGTTGCTGTAGATACGTTTCCGTTTCCATCATTAAATGACCAAACAACAGCAGTTACACCAATTGTTGTAATAGGGAATACGATGTTTGTTGTTCCTGAAATTTCACCTGAACAAATATCATTTGCGATTGGAGAAGGAAGTGCAGTTACTTCACAGCTATTGTATACATCAGCCATTACTGGGACAACTGGTGCATTTCCGTCAACTACTGTTACGTTGAATGAACAAACTGTTGAGTTTCCAGAGTTATCTGTTGCTGTGTACGAGACAATCGTTGTACCTGGTCCGAATAATGAGCCTGGAGCGTTTGTTGTTGTGAATTGAACACCTGGACAATTGTCAATTGCTGTAGGAGCAACCCAATTAACAGCCACATCACACACATCACCAGAAGCTACTAAAATATCTGATGGACATCCGTGAATAATTGGATGTTGATCATCGATAATCGTAACATTAAAACTACATGTGTATACATTCCCACCAAGATCAGTAGCAGTGTATGAAATTACTGTAGTTCCCACTGGGAATACATTTCCTGACGTGTAACCACTATTGTCTGATTGTGTCATTGTAGCTACAAGACAGTTATCAATTACTTGAGGTGTAGAATATGTTACCATACTTCCACAACTACCTTGTGTAGATGTTTGCACGATATCTTGCGGACACAATACAGTTGGAGCTTGGTTATCAACTACAGTTACAGTTTGTGTACATGTAGCAGAATTACCTGATTGATCCATCACTGTCCATGTAACCACTGTTACTCCAGTTGGGAATACAGACGGTGCATTGTTTGTAACTAAGGCTACTGTGCAGTTATCAGTCGTTACAGGTGTTCCTAAATTCACTCCTGTTGCGAAACAGATATTAAGATCAGTATTCACGTTGACATTCGATGGACATACAATAGTTGGATTTTCAACATCAATTACTGTTACTAATTGCGTACAAGAAACACTGTTTCCAGCTGGATCTACTGCTGTCCAAGTAACTGTTGTCGTTCCTAATGGGAAGATCGCAGGTGCATTGTTCGAAATAGTTGTAGAGCAGTTGTCTGCAGAAGTTGGTGTTGCAAGAACTATAGCAGCTCCACAAGTACCAACTGTTGCGTTCACAGTAATTGCAGCAGGACACGAAATTGTAGGGACAATGTTGTCGATTACTGTCACCACAGCGATACATGTTCCAACATTTGCATTTACATCTGTCACCGACAAGGTTATGTTGTTAGCACCTAAATCTGAACAATCAAATACTAATTGTGAAGCAGCGATCGAGGCAATGCCACAGATATCTGAAGAACCGTTGTTAATCATTCCAGTAGTAATTGCTGCCGCACCTGCAGGATTTAAGATCACTGAAACGTTTTGACAAAGAGCAGATGGAATGATGTTGTCCACCACCGTTACTGTTGAAGTACATGAAGCGCTATTTCCATTTACATCAACCATTGATAATGTAACTAGGTTAGCTCCTACATTCGAACAATCAAATGATGATTGAGAAAGTGTCATGGAAGCAATTCCACATGCATCAGCTGAACCATTATCGATCATTGCAGGAGTTACAGAAGCAAGTCCCATGGCATCCAGGTTCACAGTCACATTCTGACAAAGAGCAGCTGGTGCTGTTACATCCGAAACAGTAACTACTGAATTACAAGTTGAACTATTTCCACTTGGATCTGTTACCGTCAATGTTATTGTATTTGCACCCACGTTCGTACAATCAAATGTAGAATTAGAGACAGCTAAGGAAGCAACACCACAATTATCATTTGACATAATGTCGATCATTGCAGGTGTAATACTAGCAGCACCTAAAGCATCCAGGTTGATTGAAATATTTTGGCAAAGTGCATTTGGATTAGTATTGTCAACAATTGTAACAATTGCAGTACACGTTGAAGCGTTCCCACTTTGATCTGTTACTGTGAATGTTACTGTGTTAGCTCCTGTGTTAGAACAATCAAATGCAGCTTGAGACACTTCCATAAATGCAATTGTACAATTATCGGTAGAACCGTTGTTTACCATTGCAGGTGTCAATAAAGCATCACCATTTGAATCTAAATTCAAGTTAACATTTTGGCAAATTGCAGTCGGAATACTGTTATCTTCTACAGTAACAACTGCTAAACATGAAGATGAATTTCCGTTCACGTCAGTAACTGTTAGGATCACATTATTGTTTCCTAGATCAGAACAGTCAAATGCAGTCTGAGAAGCAGTAATCGTCGCAATTGCACAGTTATCAATCGAACCATTGTCGATCATTCCCGCAGTAATTGAAGCATTTCCAGCTGCATCAAGAGCGATTGTCACATTCTGACATATCGCAGTTGGAGCCATGTTATCAATAATCGTTACAATCGCAGTTGCTGAAGCACTATTTCCGCTTGCATCTGTTACCGTTACCGTTACAGTGTTTGGACCAATATCAGAACAACTAAATGTTGACACTGGTAACACACTTGAAGAGATTGCACAGTTATCAAATGCTGCAGCGATCACCATAGCACCAGTAATTGTAGCATTACCAGTTGCATCAAGAGGCACTGTAATATTTTGTGTTGTTACAATTGGAGCCATCAAATCTTGCACTGTCACTGTTGAAGTACATGTTGAAGAGTTTCCATTGATATCTAATACCGTTACAACAATACTATTTGCTCCTAAATCAGAACAATCAAATGCAAGTTGCGAAGCAGTTATAGAAGCAATTCCACATTCATCTGTGGAACCATTGTTCAGCATTCCGATAGTAGTAGATGCATTTCCGAAGATGTCTAAACTAAGTGTTTGATTTTGACAAAGTGCAATAGGGCTTGTGACATCAGCAATTGTAACTGTTGCGTTACACGCTGCTGAATTACCATTTACATCAGTAACTAATAACGTTACTGTATTTGCACCAACATTCGCACATGTAAATGAAGTGTTAGAAATGCTTGTTGAAGCAATTCCACAGTTATCATTAGAAGCATTGTCAATCATTGCAGCAGTAATTGTAGCATTGCCAGTTGCATCCAAGTTCACAACAATACTATTACACAGTGCAATTGGAGCCATATTGTCAACTACAGTTACCGTTGAAGCACAGGTTGAACTATTTCCATTCACATCAGTAGCTGTTAAAGTAACTGGATTTGCACCAACGTTCGTACAATCAAATGCAGTTTGTGATAGCGCCAAAGAAGCAATACCACAAGCATCAGATGAAGCATTGTCAATCATCGCTGCAGTAACCGAAGCAGCACCAAGTGCGTCAAGATTCACAGTTACATTCTGACAAATTGCAATAGGAGTAGTTACGTCAGACACAGTAACTACAGAAGTACATGTTGATGAGTTAAGATTTACATCCATTACCGTTAAAGTAACAGTGTTAGCTCCAACATTCGCACAGTTAAAAGTTGTTTGGGAAGCTGAAAGCGATGATATTCCACAATTATCAAATGATCCATTATTGATCATTGCAGGTGTAATTGAGGCAGTTCCAGCAGCGTTTAAATCAATTGCAATAGCTTGACAAATTGCAGTTGGTGCAGTGTTGTCAATTACTGTTACAGTTGCAGCACATGTTGATGAATTCGAATTTACATCAGTTACTGTCAATGTCACATTATTAGCACCAACATTTGCACATGTAAATGCGCTGTTAGAAATTGTTGTTGAGAGAATTGCACAGTTGTCACTTGAACCATTGTCTACCATTGCTGCTGTAATTGTTGCAGCGCCTAAGGCATCTAGATTCACTGTAATGTTTTGACAAACAGCAATTGGAGCTAAATTATCAACGACTGTAATTGTAGATGTACATGTAGAAACATTACTATTTACATCTGTTACGGTCAACGTAACTGTATTTGCCCCCACATTCGCACACGTAAATGAGGTTTGAGATGCAGCTATAGTGGCAATACCACAATTATCAAATGAACCATTGTTGATTGCCAAAGCAGTTGTTGTTGCAACACCACTTGCATCTAAATTGATAGTTTGGTTTTGACAAAGCGCAGTTGGTGCGATGTTATCTACAACTGTTACAGTTGCAGTACACGTTGAAGACAATCCATTGACATCCAATACTGTAAGTGTAACTGTATTACCACCAACGTTTGCACAGGTAAAGGCAGAAGGTACAACACTTAAAGAGGCAATTGAACAGTTATCAGATGAACCATTGTTGATCATAGCTCCTGTAATGGAAGCAGTACCAGCAGCGCTAAGATTAACCGTACTATTTTGACAAATTGCTGTTGGAGCGATATTATCAATTACTGTTACGACAGCAGTACATGTTGAAGAATTAGAATTAACATCAGTTACTGTCAATGTCACATTATTTGCACCAACATTCGCACATGAAAATGCTGTTGTTGAAGCCAACAATGAAGCAATTCCACAATTGTCAAATGATCCATTATTAATGTCAGCTGCAACAATCGAAGCTGCTCCCACTGCATCAAGATTGACACTTATATTTTGACAGATTGCGGTTGGAGCAATATTATCAACCACAGTTACCGTTGCAGTACATGTCGAAGAATTTCCATTGACATCAAGAACAGTTAATGTTACTGCATTTGGTCCTACGTTAGCACAAGTGAATGCCGAAGGAGATGCTGTTAAGGACGAAATCCCGCATGCATCGGAAGATCCATTGTTGATCATCGCGCCAGTAATGCTCGCTGTACCAGCTGCATTTAAGTTCACAGATATATTTTGACAAATTGCTGCTGGAGCAACTGCATCAATTACAGTTACTGTTGAAGCACATGTATTAGTATTTCCATTCACATCAGTTGCAGTAAGGATAACACTATTAGCACCCACATTTGAACAGTTAAAGGTCACTTGTGAAGCTCCTAAAGAAGCAATACCACAATTATCAAATGATCCACTATTAATATCAGCTGCAACAATTGAAGCAGTTCCTGCTACATTAAGATTGATAGTAATATCTTGACAGATCATTGTTGGATCAATCGCATCAATAACTGTTACAGTTGATAGACAAGAAGCAACATTTCCATTTACGTCAGTAACTGTTAAGGTAACAGGGTTAGGACCGACATTTGCACATGTAAACGCAGAAGTAGAAAGTACTGTAGATAAAATTGCGCAATTATCAAAAGAACCACTATTCACATCAGCAACTACGATGGCAGCATTTCCTGTTGCGTCTAAATTCGCAGTGGCATTCTGACAAAGAGCAGTTGGAGAAATATTATCTACGACAGTAACAATAGCGACACAGGTAGATACATTTCCACTTTGATCTGTTAACGTTAGCGTTACGTTATTTGCTCCTACATTCGCACATGTAAATACAGTTTGGGATGCTGTTATTGAAGTAATTGTACAATTATCAGAAGACCCATTGTTAATCATTGCTGGTGTGATTGAAACTGTACCAGCAGCATTTAAATTTATAGAGATATTTTGACAATTCGCAATTGGTGCAATATTATCTACGATTGTAACATTTGATGTACAAGTTGCTGAATTACCGCTACCATCCGTAACAGTTAAGGTAACGATATTTGCACCTAAATCTGAACAATCAAATGTTGTTTGAGAAGCAGCAAAAGAAACCGTTCCACAATTGTCTGAAGATCCATTATCTAAAGCAGCAGCAGCAATTGAAACATTGCCCGTTGCATCTAAATTCAGTGTCAAATCTTGACAAACAGCAATTGGAGCAGTTGTTTCAAGTACAGTTACTATTGCTGTACATGTTGCAGTATTACCATTAACATCTGTTACAGTTAATACAACATTGTTTGCTCCGATATTTGCACAAGTAAACGCTGTTTGTGAAGCACTTAAGCTAGCAATTCCACAAGCGTCTGAAGAACCACCATCAATATCTGAGGCTACAATTGATGCATTTCCTGTGCCATCTAATAGAACTGTTGTATTTTGACAAACTGCTATTGGATCAACACTGTCCTCTACTGTCACTGTAGCAGCGCAAGTAGAAGAATTTCCATTGACATCGGTAACAGTTAATACCACTGGATTTGCACCAATGTTTGTACAATTAAATGTATTTGGAGCAACTGAATAACTTGCAATTCCACAAATATCTGTTGAACCATTGTTCACCATCACTCCTGTTATAGATGCATTTCCAGCAGCATCCAACTGAACGGTAATATCTTGACAAACAGCTACTGGTGCCACATTATCAACAATTGTAACTGTCGAAGAACACATGTTTTCGTTTCCATTAACATCAGTAACAGTTAAGATCACCGTTTTTGTCCCCACTTCTGCACATGTAAATGCAGATTGAGAAAGTGCCATTGAAGCAATTCCACATGCATCAGAAGATCCATTATCAACTAAAGCAGCAGTAGTTGAACCATTTCCAGTGGCATCCAAGAATACTGTTACATCTTGACAAACTACCGCTGGTGCGATATCATCCACAATTGTAACAACTGAAGAACAAGTAGAACTATTAGAGTTATTATCTATAACTGTTAATGTAACAGTGTTTGCACCAATATTTGAACAGTTGAAACTTGGAATATCTATTGAAGTTGATAAAATTCCACAAGCATCGTTTGAACCATTGTTAACATTAGCTGCCGTAATAAGTGCATTTCCGAATACATCTAAAGGCACCGTAATATCTTGACAAAGTGCAGTTGGTAAAACCAAATCTTGCACAGTAATATTAGCTGAACAAGTAGCACTTAATCCATTTACATCAGTTACTGTCAATACAACTGGATTTAGTCCAACATTAGCACAAGTAAATGAATTGATATCCAATGACATAGATGCAATTCCACAGGCATCTGAAGAACCATTATTCACTTGATTTGTATTTAACATAACATTCCCACTCATATCGAGCTGTACGGTTACATCTTGACAAGTTGCTACCGGCAATGTAATGTCATTCACAGTAACAATTGAGGTACAACTAGCAACATTTCCATTGACATCAGTCACTGTTAAAACAACATTGTTTGCTCCCTCGTTTGCACATGTGAAGTTAGTTTGAGAAGCTGAAAGTATAATTCCACAAGGATCACTTGACAAATTATCAATGTCTGCAGCTACAATTGATACATCACCAGCAGCATCTAAATCAATTGAAATATTTTGACAAAGTGCGATTGGCAATTCATTATCAGTAACTGTTACTAATTGATTGCAAGTTACAATATTACCTTGATTGTCAACAGCAGTCCAGATTACAGTAGTTGTTCCAACCGCAAAAGTTGGAGGAGCATCATTCGTCAAAGAAACAATAGCACAATTATCTGTCGCGATAGCAGTACCAAGTGCAACAGTTGCAAAACATTGACCCGCGTCAGTGTTTACAGCTAAATCTGCCGGACAGGTAATTACTGGTAATTCGTTATCGATTACATTGACATTGAATGACAATGATGAAGTATTTAAAGAAGCATCCGTAGCAGTATACGTTACCACTGTTGTTCCAATTGGGAAATAAGAACCCATTGTACTAGAAGCAGTTAATGCAACAGTCGGACAGTTATCTGATGCTGTTGGCTCCAACCAAGGAACATTTGCACCACAAATGCCAGGTGAATTATTTACAGTAACATTAGAAAAAGTTAAAGGAGTAATTGTTGGATTTTGATTGTCAACTACAATTACATCGAAAGTACAAGTAACTGAATTTAAATTTCCATCAACAACTTGATACGTTTGAGTAGTTGTTCCAACTGGGAAAAGGTCACCAGCAGTTAAGCCAGAACCATCGATTTGTGTCATTACCGCTCCACCACAATCACCAGCGTCAAAAGTCGGCAACGTATAGTTTACAACACGACCGCAATTATTCGGTACATTATTTACTGTAATATCTGTTGGGCATGTGAGGAAAGAAGGAGCTGTGCAAGCAGTTCCAATTTGTACACTAAATGTGAGGTCTAAGCCAGCAAATATATTACTCGAAAAATAAGCATCACCGTCAGGATATGCTCCAAAATTCCATGATACCCCTGTCGGATCAGATATTTCGAATGAATTCGCCTCTCCATTTAATATTGGAACCGGAGTAGATAATGTAAAAGTGTTTACACCGATACTAATGGAACTATAAGGAAATAACTGACTATAGATAACAGGAGAGGTAGGCAAATTTCCGTCTCTTATCGATAATGTCATATCTCCAACTCCACTTGGCAATGCATTAAAAGCTAAAGATATTGCAGTAATGCTGCCAGCACAAGGGGCTGTAAAAACTTGACCACTATTCAAATGACCAAACACATTATTGCCCTGATTTACTGCCAAATTTGAAGCTGAACATTGAGCCCGTGCACTATCAGCCACCAATAATGAAAGGACTATGCTTAATGAAAGAAAAATTTTATTTATAGTTAGTTTCATATAGTATTTTTAAGAAGATTCAATTTTGTATTCCAATGCAACTATGTACAAGTACTACTTTATTTTATTTAATGTATTTTTTTTTATCTCTATTAATTTCTCGAAATAATTTTTAATAAAATAGGTATTTATTGGACTTGGATATACTGGAAACTCAGTTACCCCCATCTTTCGAAGTTCGACAATTTCATGATTAACTAAAAGCTCAATTTCCTCAAAAGTTAGGGAATCAAGATTTCTTTCTTGTAAAACATGTAGCTCTACTTCAATACTAGTTGAATGAATCTCATTGCTTTGAGCACTTGCCCCAGCAGCAGTAAACAAGGCAATAAACAAACTTAATAGTAATCCAATTTTCATAAGTACTTTTATTAAACAACGAAAGAGCCTAATAGGCTCTGAGATAAATTTTTAATATATTAATGCTTGATCACTTAGGCGACACAATAGCATTTTCCAATCTCCACAACTGCTCACGAAGTGCAATTAAACGCTCTCCAGAATATTTATTAGATTGAATCATTTCTTGGACATCAGCTTTCTTTTGAGGAACTGCCATATCCAATTCTGCCTGCGTACTAAATTTTAAAGGAATGCCATCCGCTGGTTTTAAAGAATTTGACTGATTAGCGGTCAAATCTATAGATTTCTTCTCTGGAGCTACCGTCATTTGCGATAGACTATTAAAAGAAACGAAAGTTGTGAAAATGATAGAGGCGAATAGTAGAGTTTTATTCATAAGACTTTTTAAGTATAGTGGTTATTATATGCGGGGCGCTAATTTCAGCTTTAATTTCTTAGTAAACAAACAATTAATTAAAAAAGATTCAGTATTAAGCCATTAGTTAGGTAAATGCTTTCTTCTTGCAAGAGCATAACCTAGATTCCTGACTCAATTTCTTAATGCCACGTAAAGATAAGTCCTTTCTATTCTATTGGCAAAAAATGGAGCCCTTGTCTGTGGTGAATGGATAAAAGTTTGGGGTGAAATTTTAACAAATTTTTAGGACTTCCAACACTAGCAACTTTTCCAAGTTATTCTTACTACCTCTTCATATGCTTTTGATACTGGAACAAACAGTGATCCGCTATTGAGCGACAATTTTGACGTACCCGCAGAATCGACAAAATTTGTATTTACAAAATAAGATCTATGTACTTGTATAAAGTCTTGACTATCAATTAAATTCAGTAAATTGCCGAGCGTGCTTCGAATTACCCATTTTCGCTTTGCAGAAAAAATTTCAATGTAATTATCGCTTGTTTTTCCATAAATAATTGACTTCTTGGGGATAATAACATCCTTATAGTTATCACGAATCACGAGATTATTTTTCTCAATGGATTGACGCGCAATATTGATAGCAGCTAGTACCGATACGCCAACAAATGGTTTTACCAAAAAAGCTTCAGGCTGAAGTTCAATAGCTTTGTCGACAATTCTTTTATCGCTTTGAGCGGTGATAAAAATGAAAGGAATGTAATGCACTTCCTTCAGTACCTTAGCCAGTCCAATACCAGCCTCAGCACTTTCCATATTAATATCTAACAGTGCTAAATCGTAGGAGTTTTTATCACACATTTCAAGTGCACGTGCGCCAGAAGCAGCATGCTCAACTTGATCTATTTCTAATTCTAAAATTATTTCCTTTAGATGTTCAGCAATGAACAGGTCATCTTCTACAATCAATATTTTCATTATTCAACTTTACTAACGTAAGGGAAATCGACACGCACCATTGTACCTTGTGAAGAGTCTTCAATGACTATAGTGCCCTCTAATTTACTCGCAAAAATCTTAATCAAGCGCAATCCAAGTGAATCTTTTTCATTTATGCTTTGATCTGACCTAAACCCAACACCATTGTCTGACACAACAAAAGTACATTGCCCTTCCTTTACAACAGCCGAAATTTTAATCACCGGCGCCTCAACTCCTTCAAAAGCATGTTCCATCGAATTAGCAACTGCTTCGCTCACAATCATTCCTAGATCAATACAGCTAGAAAAACTCAGGTGGACTGAAGGCACATCAATTTCGATACTTACTTTTTTGTTGGGGAGCTCCAAAAATGCTTCCTGTACTTTTATTAATTCAGTAATGAATGTTTTTAAACAAATTTCACCAATGTTGTCGTTAGAGTACAACAACTCATGACTTGTGCTCATTGCACTAATTCTGCGAACGGCATCTTTTAAAACTGCAATTTCACTTTTTCCTTTAAGGGATCGAAGCTGCATATCAATAAGAGAAGAAATTGTTTGTAAATTGTTCTTTACACGATGATGCATCTCATAAATTAGTACATCGCGTTCCTTGACTTTCTTTTCAATTTCAAAATTGGCATCTTTCAGTCGTTTCTTCTCCACAAGCAATTCGGCAGTTCTATTTTTTACAATATTTTCTAACTCATCCCTTTTTTCCCTGATCAAATTTGTCCTATAAATGATAATTACACGCAACAAAATAATTGTTGCAATAATAATTATCAAACTAAACCAAATTGATGCATACCAAGGATTGCTTAAGTGCAATACTGGACCCTTAAAAAATTGAACTTGCCTATTCCCAACAAATTTAAAATTCAAATAAAATGTTCCAGTTCCAAGATCTTCCAAGTTAAAATTTTTGTTTGCTGAAATCTGTTGCCATAGTGTATCTGAACTGCCAGGTTTCACAAGTGAATAAAACAAAGAATCTCCACCGAGAAAGCTCCAATTCAACAAGGAAACATTCAAAGAAATCGTTGCGTTGTTAGTTGTAGAAATTGATTTTGAAAAATTGACAACCCGCTCACGGTTAATCCACATATTTTCTATCACTAAATTTGCCTTCACCTTCTTTGGAATCATGGATGGATTGAATTCTACATAGCCTTTTGTGTTTCCAAACCAAATTCTCCCATCCTCTAAAACGATAGTGGCGCCTGTGAAATCTTGCATAAAACTACCATAGCGATAGCCATAATTTTCAATTAAAAACCCACCAGTTTTTTTCTCTTTCAATAAAGACAAACCAGAAGTAGTAATCACCCAATAACCATTTTTTTTATCATCAAAAACCTTCAAAACTCTGTCGGAAATCAATCCACTAATTGCGGTAATTTTTTGAATATTATCGCCTGAGACAATTGCGATTCCAGCATCATTAGTCGCAATCCAGATTCTGTTTTTATCATCTTCAAAAATGGAGTTAATATCTTTTGATGGTAAGAGATTTACTTTAGAATACTTGGAAAATTTACCTTTATCTATAATGTCGATTCCATTGTCTGAACTCACCCAAATTTTACCTGAGTGATCCAAGAATAGAGCTCGAATCGAATTCGAAGACACGCCATGTTTTGTTGTGTAACTGATGTACCGCGCTTTTTTTTCATCATACCTAACGAGTCCATTATCAGAAGTTGCAAACCATACATTCCCATTCCAATCTTTTGTCATTCCGAGGATAACATTCCCTTTTTCAAATCGATTAAGATCAAAGTTGGTAGCGTTTAAATACCCAATACCCAACCCATGTGTACTGGTCCATAAAGAACCGTCCTCATTTTCAATAAAATCCCATAAATGATCAATTGTGAGGTTACCTGGAAGCATCTTAGCATTGTGCTGTACCAAGGTCCGATCCTTTAGATAGCAAAGTCCACCACCATTGTGACTAATCCAAAATCCCCCATTTCTGGAAGGTGAAAATTTAGTGATTGAGCGACCTAAATCATCTTTAAGCGAGAAAGGAGAAATTTTAATAAAGGAAAGTCCTGCAAAAGGGTCTGCTACCCAAATATTCTCACTATGATCAACTAAAAATTTGAAAGCATTTCTGTCTACCAACCCAGCTTTGCTGTCATAAAATTTTAAGGTGCCGTCCTTTTTCAAAAGTATCATTCCAGAGCCATATTCAGAAAACCAAATACCTTGTTTGGTCTCTTCAATTTGAAAGACGCGTTCATATTTGTAAGCAAGCTTTACTTTAAAAAGACGACCATCTTTCCAGTAAAAATTATTCCCTGTAAAGCAACCAAACCAAATTTTATCCTGAATACGTTTAACACAAACCGGAGTAAATAGGGGATCTATTTGATTTTTATCTTTTATGATTGTGATATTATTATTGTCAATAATCGTCCAACCAGCAAATGTCGCTATGTTAATTCTTCCCGATTTTTCAATGTCAAAATCCTCAATATTATTGCTTGCAATACCGCGTTCTTCATTAAAAACTTCAATGGTATTTCCTGAAATTTTGAACAATCCTTTTCCAGATGCAGCAACCCAAATATTTCCAAGATGATCTTCTTTTATTCTTCGAATAATTACATTGTTAAATCCTTCATGCTCTATCTTGAAAATTTTATTTTCTTTTAAATAACAAAGCCCTTTTTCAGTACCAATCCAAAGTCGGTCTTGTGAGTCAGCACACAAATCAGACGCAGAATTTGAAAGCAAATTACTTTGAACAGTATATTGCTTCACTCTTGTACCATCTATTCTTATAATGCCATCATTTTCTGAGGCTACCCAAATGTATCCCAGCTTATCTTCTACCACACTTATTATCGTGTTAGAAAATAGTCCATGGGCTTTATCTAAATAATGAATGTTCTCGGAGGCTTGATCCTTAAAATTAAAGCTCGGCATTACCTTTGTCTGCGGACTCGTTTTGCCTCTATCGCTGACCTTTAATTTCTTAACAAACTTTGCATCATCAATTTTAAGAACTCGGGTGCTTTTTGAAAAAGTACTATATTCAACAATAGTAGGCTTTACTACATCTTTGATTGTCCCACTAGAAATAACAGCTTTTTTTTGAAGCTGAAGTTTAGGCTTCACAACTGAACCCCACACCTCAGATTTAAGCTCCTGAGAATAACTAAAGTTTAAAGAAACGAGACAAAGAAACATCAAGTGAACGATGACTTCTATAATCTGCTTTCGATAGTTACTCAGATGCATTTCTCAGCAATATTAAGTGGTTATGATGTGTACAAATATAAAATAATGTTGATTGCTATCCTCTGTATTTTTTGCACTTGCGATGAAATAAAATGAAAAAATTCCTAAATAAAAAATTCACCACAAAGTTCATCCAATTCACCACAGAAGGACTACGCAAAAAATGGAAAATCAATATACTGGAAATATCTTTACAGCCTGAAAGAAGAACCTTTGATTGGTGATTTAGGCAATTTCATTGAATTTGAATGAGTTCCAATTTAAAATTTCTTTCAGAAAGAAGTACCCTTTAATAAAAAAATTCATTTCATCGTGCGCTAGAATTTTGTACATTCGGCGTTCAAAACCACAATGTAAGTTATTAATGACATTACTTATGACCACTCTAACACGGAAAAAGAGCCTACTACTATTGCTCACTTACACCACAATTTCCCTCTTTTTTGCATCTTCAGGCTATGCTCAAAACGTGGCTCCTTCCCAAGGCAATGAGTATCTTTCGATTGATGAAGATCAAACGCCAGCTCTTATTGGAAATTTATTATTGAACAATATCGATCCAAACGGTGATGCTGTTTCTATTTCAAACATCTATAGTTCGGTGGCCGGAGCTTTTATCACCAATCTTAACAATGGATTTATTGACTATGAAACCCTGCTAAATCACTGTGGCATTGACACTATTCGCTATTTTGTGACGGATGGAAACTTTTTTGTGCAAGACACATTGTTCTTAACAATCAACTGTATTAATGACCTTCCTACTGGGGGTGATGAGACCTTAACAGTGTTAGAGGATGCAAGTGCAACAACAACCGTTGATCTTTTAGCGAACAATGCTGATGCTGAAGGCGATATTCTTACTATCTCTGGTATTGGAACTCCCACTAATGGAACTTTGACTTCAAATGGTGATGGAACCTACGACTACACCCCAAACCCAAATTATTGTGGAACTGAGATCATTGCATATCAAGTGACAGATGGTGTTAATACCATTACAGACTTCCTTACGATAACAGTTACGTGTGTGAATGATGCTCCAATTGGTGGAAACGAAACAATGACCATCAATGAAGATTCTGGCAGTAACAACTCAGGTTATTTATTAGGAAACGACTCAGATCCTGAAGGAAATACGCTTACAATTTTAACAGTTACACAAACTGGTGGTGGTATTGTTACTTTAACGGGCACTGGTAGTGTTGATTATACGCCAAACCCAAATTTTTGCGGTAATGATACCGTAGTTTACTCGGTAACAGATGGTGTAAATGTGATTTTTGACACCTTATTCATTACAGTTATATGTATTAACGACCTTCCTCTTGGTGGAAATGAATGGGTAGTAACCGATACAAACACTGTTCTATCGAACATCGATATTCTTGCAAATAATTCAGATATTGAAACGAATCCTTTGACAGTTTCTTCTCCATCGTTCCCAGCTACAACAACTATGGGTGGAACGGTGACAATGAACGGTGATGGAACAGTGAATTACACTCCTCCAACAGATTATGAAGGCGCTGACACTCTTGTATACACAGTATGTGACGATTGGATGCCAACTGCCGCATGTGTAACAGACACCTTATTTATTATGGTATCAAGTGACATGGATGACGATGGGGTTATTGATGCTGATGATATTGATGCGGACAATGATGGAATCTCTAATGCAACTGAATTGCTAACAGCTCTTAATAATGGCGACACGGATAATGATGGCACTCCAGATATTTACGATTTAGATTCTGACAATGATGGTATCTCTGATATTATTGAAGCAGGAGGTGTTGACACAGATGGCAATGGAATGGTAGACAATCAGTTTGATTGGAACAATAATGGAATGGATGATGATCACGAACTTAATCCACTGCCTTTGTCTAATACTGATGGAGATGCTCAACCAAATTTCCAAGATGTAGACGATGATGGCGATTCAACTTTAACGATTGACGAGTACGATGAAAACATGGATGGAATTGTTGATGATTGTAATGGCAATGGAACGTCTGATTATTTAGATGCTGAAACATGTACAGTGATTGTTCCTGAAATTTTCTCTCCAAACTGGGATGGAAAAAATGATGTATTGTTCATTACTGGAATTTTTGCTTACCCAGGAAATACATTTACAGTTTACAATCGATGGGGACAACCAGTTTTAAAAGCAACTGATTACCAAAACAATTGGAGCGGAAAAAACGAAGTGGAAACTTGGTTGCCAGATACTACACTTCCAGTTGGCACATACTTCTATGTGCTCGACTTGAATGATGGTTCTGCACCTATGAAGGGTTACATCTACCTCACACGTTAATAAATACTTGATATCATCAATATGAAAAATTTTCTTTCAATAGCTATCTTTTCACTTTGTGCCTTTCAATCGATAGCACAGCAAGAATCAATGTACACACATTATCCATTTAACACTCAAATGGTGAATCCTGCCTACGCTGGAAATCGCGGTGTTTTTTCAGCTACTCTGGTACACAGAAGTCAATGGGTAGGTTTTGATGGTGCTCCTATGTCACAATCACTTGTGCTTAGTACTCCGCTACTAAATGATGTACTCGGAATAGGTGCTAATTTTCAAAATGACAAAATAGGTCCAACCAACATTTTTACAGGGAATATTGATATTGCTGCAAAAGTTAAAATCAATCGCCACAGTAAAATTTCCTTTGGAATGAATTTCGGCTTGAGAAATTATGGCCGAAATCTAACGGGACTTAATGCTTATGAATCAGGGGATTTTGCGATAGTTAACAATACTAGTACCCAAATGATTTTTGACCTAGGGGCGGGAATTTTATACACCAATAAACGTTTCTATGTGGGTGTTTCTATGCCGCGTATTTTGAATAATCACTTCCCCAATGCAAACTCATCAATTACACTCGGCGCTAAAGAAAAGCAACATTATTTTGTTACTGCAGGTACTGCATTTAATATTAGCAAATCAGTTGAATGCAAACCATCTACTTTTGTCAAGATTGTGGAAGGTACAATGCCCCAATTTGATTTAACAAGTATGTTTGTATTCAACAAAAAGTTTGAATTAGGTGCTATGTGGCGTTCATCAGATGCAGCTGGACTACTTCTTGGTTACACATTCAATCGCAACTTCCGAGTTGGATATTCATTTGACTGGTCGTACGGTTTAAGAACCTTTAAAAACAATTATGGGTCGCATGAATTAATGCTTCGGTACGATTTACATTGCAAAAAAGGTGGCAAAGACATCATTTCACCAAGATACTTCTAATTATACCACACATGAAAAAAAGTTTACTAGGACTGGCAGTTTTTTTGTTGACCATTTTCACAACAAATGCACAAACGGTAGGAGAATTTAAAATCAAAAATCTAGATATCAATAATGAGCAATCTGATATGGGGATCTCGTTTTACCACCATGGTAGAGTTGTTTTTGCCTCCACTCGTCCGTCTTCTCGCACAGTATACAGAGAGTGGAAAGACAGTAAATTACCCTACTACGACATGTACATGTCGAACATTATTGACACCACGCAACTTGACGAACCTTTATTAGTTGATTGGCCTTTGAGTAAAGAATATAATGAGGGACCTTCTACATTTACAGCAGATGGTACCTTCATGGTATTTACAGTAAATAACTACGATGCAGAGGGAGTAAAAACCTTGAAACTAATGTCAAGTATTTTGAATTCTAAGGGCTGGGGGAAACCTGTAGACCTACCATTTAACAATGTTTCTTTTAATGTTGGTCATCCTTCACTTTCATACGATGGTCACACCATGTATTTTGCTTCAAATATGCCTGGAGGTCAGGGTGGAGTTGATATTTGGAAAGTTAATAGAACAGTAGAAGGCGTTTGGGGATACCCAGAAAATTTAGGTCCGACTATTAACACAAAAGAAAACGAATTATTCCCCTTCATTCATTCTTCAGGACTTTTGTTCTTCTCTTCGAACGGTAGAGGTGGTTTGGGCGGATTGGATGTATTTGTTACCAATCTAAGTCGAGGAGGAACATCTGTTCAAGCCTTGGCTGCTCCTGTTAATTCTTCGGCAGATGATTTTTCGTTTATTCTTGCTGAGAATCAAACAACAGGGTTCTTTGCTTCCAATCGAGAAGATGGAAAAGGGGCAGATGATTTATATTCATTCAAAAATAATGGAGAATTTAAGACTGGTACAGCTTTAAAAGGAGTGGTATCAGATGCTAGTGGTACACCAATGGAAAAAACAATTGTTGAGTTGCAAGACGAAGCAGGTAATATTATTGCTACTACTACTACTGATGCTAATGGTAATTATAATTTTGATGTTGAACCTGGTAAGAAGTACATAATTGTTGCTAAAAAAGAGGGTTACTTTGACACTATTGAGCCATTAGTTATACCAGAAGGCGAAAAAGAAGTTATTAAAGACATCACAATTGCAAAAATGGTAAAAATGGCACTGATTGGTCGAGTTACAGACAATTCAACCGGCTACGCTATTGCAGGAGCTAAGGTGACAGTTTTTGACAATGCAAGCAAAATTAAGCAAATTTACACAACAGATAGTAACGGTTCATTCAGACATCCAATGAATGATAAAAAACTAAATGAAAATGCGGTGATTGATTTCCAATTGGAAGCGACAAATTACTTAACGGTTACAAGAACCTACAAACGTGTCTTAGATCATGAGGGGGATTATAACCTTTCTTTAGAGTCGAATACAAAAATGGATAAAATTCAAACAGGTGTAACTCGTTTGGAGCAATTGATTGACGTGAAACCAATCTATTATGATCTTGGTTCATCAGAAATTCGTCCCGATGCGGCAAAAGAACTCGATAAAATCGTAAAGGTTATGGAGGAAAACCCTACCTTGGAAATCGAGCTTGGATCGCACACTGATAGTCGAGGTAGCGATGAAAACAATCAAATACTTTCCACTTCGCGAGCTGAAAGTGCAGCACAATATATAAAAATGCGCATCACAAATCCACAACGTATTTTTGGTAAAGGATATGGTGAATCAAAGTTATTGAACAAGTGTAAAAATAATGTTCAATGTACCGATCAAGAACATGAGAAAAATAGACGAACTGAGTTCAAAATTGTACGAATGTAAGTCTAATAACGAAGCTGATGAACAGCAATGTTAGTCCTTAATAAAACAAAAAAAACTGCTCAATTGAGCAGTTTTTTTTTGTTTAGACAAACGGTTTTTTGAGTACATTCGTCTATAGTACAAACTCAATATACTTTACTACTATGAAAAAAATTGCCCTATTTTCCTTTGCTATATTGTTTCTCATTGCCACTTCGTGTGGAAAACATAAAAAATTCAATGAAGGAGATGCCGTTGAATTTATGGAATATGCCATTAATGACAGTGGTGATGGCGTTGCAAAGCAAGCTGGAGATTTAGCGAAAGACTTAGATGATGTAATTTCTTTGCTGCCGTGTGGAACAACAAAGGACACTACTATTCATTTTATGCTTTCGGGTACCAATACAGCCCATTACACGTTCGAACGCCACTATGAATTGGTTTGTGGAGCAGATACCAGCATTACTTGTTCAGGAACACACGATGGTTATTTTGAAAGTTCACGGATGCGTGTCGATAATACTGGCGCTCGAAACTGGACCACCACTGGAATTGGAACGACCTATAACAACTACACGTTCAATGGAAAATCGAATGGAAATGGAACTTGGGAATCAAAAGTTGGCCGCAATACAACAACAAATACTTCATGGAACATTACAAGTTCAAACGTAATCATTCAAAAAGGAACACGAAAAATTACAGGAGGAACAGGAGCTTTTACATTAATTGCAGATGTTGTTGACGGTGATTCTTTTACTTTTTCTGGAACCATCACTTTTAATGGGGATGACACTGCAACAATTGTGATCAATGGAAACTCGTATACGATTGAGATTTATTAAATCAAAAAGTCTTGTGATTTACAAAACAAAAAAGCCCTCATGATTGCTCATGAGGGCTTTTTCTTACATATAAACTCTTAATATCTGTAAGTATCTGATTTGTAAGGACCATCAACTGTAACATTGATATACGCTGCTTGATCTTCTGACAAAACATCTAACTCAACACCAATTTTTGCAAGGTGCAAACGTGCTACTTTTTCATCCAAGTGCTTTGGTAAAACGTACACTTGATTTTCGTAGTTCGCACTGTTTTGCCACAACTCTAATTGTGCCAATGTTTGATTCGTAAATGAGTTCGACATAACGAAAGAAGGGTGCCCTGTAGCACAACCTAAATTCACTAAACGACCTTCCGCCAAAATAATCACTTCCTTGCCGTTTACATTGTAAATATCCACTTGTGGTTTCACTTCAATTTTTGATGCACCGTGATTTTTGTTCAACCATGCCATATCGATTTCATTGTCGAAGTGACCAATATTACAAACAATCGTTTTGTCTCTCATATTCTCAAAATGACGACCCACGATGATGTCCTTGTTTCCTGTAGTGGTAACAACGATATCCGCACGACCAATTACATTGTCCAATTTTTTAACTTCAAAACCGTCCATTGCAGCTTGCAATGCACAAATTGGGTCGATCTCTGTAACAACTACACGAGCACCAGCACCACGTAAAGAAGCGGCTGAACCTTTACCTACGTCACCGTAACCACAAACAACAGCTACTTTTCCAGCCATCATAACGTCTGTTGCACGACGGATAGAATCAACTAATGATTCTTTACATCCGTATTTGTTATCGAATTTTGATTTAGTTACTGAATCATTTACATTGATTGCAGGCATTACCAATGTTCCGTTTTTCACACGGTCATGCAAACGTAAAACTCCTGTTGTAGTTTCTTCAGACAATCCTTTAATTCCTGCAGTTAACTCTGGGAAACGATCAAAAACCATGTTTGTTAAATCACCTCCATCGTCAAGTATCATATTCAATGGCTTACCATCTTCGAATGCAAAAATTGTTTGCTCAATACACCAATCAAATTCTTCTTCGTTCATACCTTTCCAAGCAAAAACTGGAATTCCTGCTGCTGCAATTGCTGCCGCTGCATGATCTTGTGTAGAGAAAATGTTACAAGAAGACCAAGTAACTTCTGCTCCTAAATCGATCAATGTTTCAATTAATACTGCTGTTTGAATTGTCATGTGTAAACAACCTGCAATACGAGCTCCAGCCAATGGCTTTTTACCTGCAAATTCTTCACGTAAGGACATCAAACCTGGCATTTCAGCCTCTGCTAATGTAATTTCTTTTCTTCCCCATTCAGCTAAGCTGATGTCTTTGACTTTGTAAGCCAGTTTTTCCATTGTATTGCTCATAAATTAATTTGCTATTTCTAAATCGATTACAAATTTACGAAGGAAGTTTGTGAAATAAAAATTTGAAATCAAACTAATTATTTTTTCAAATAGTATAATTTCTTATTCAGCACTTTGTCTTAAAAAAAAACCGAAAAATGCATTCTTAAAAATAACGGAGTTCCAGGTGTGAAATGAATTTCTTCCACAGAAGCTATTTCTCCACTTAGTCGACTTTCTGTGAGAAATTGCGTTTCCTTCCACTTTGTATTAAGCATATTTTGAATAGAAATTCCTGCTTCAAATCGCTTTGCAGTGAAATTAACTGCTAAATCAAGAATAAAATAACCTTTTGCTTGAATTGTGTTTGCTTCATTAGCCGCTCTATCAGCCATGTAACGGTACCTCAAACTACCATTTAAGCCTTTTTGTTTTTTGTATGTAATTCCGCCAACACTAGTAATGGCCGGAGCTAAAGGCAAATAACTCTCGTTGGAAGGAACATCAAGAGCACGAGGTTTGGCTAAGCTTAAATTTGCATCTGCAAAAAGTCCTGAGAGGATTTCATAACGAACAGTTAAGTCGTATCCAAATCTTCTGGTTTGACCGCCAGCTTCCACCACACCTTCATCACCTACATAAATAAACTCCTGGTCTAACCACAAATACCACAATGCTGTTTGAATTATTGCTTTTTTACCTATTTTAAAAACACCTCCAAAATCAGATCCGTAAGCAGGTGGAAGGACTTTTTTTCCATTTTGTTGCACAGCCACCCGCGTATCATTACTGTGAAATCCTCTTCCATTCAATAAATACAATTGAACATTCCGATTAATTTTATAATTCAAATTGACTTTTGGAGATAAAATTCCAGCTTGTGCGTTGCTTCGCGTCTGGGTCAAATGATCAAAGTATCTATTATCAAAATAGTCATAGCGAATAGCAACCGTGAGGTCAAATTTTGAGCTAAACTCAATTTTTTGAGAATAAAACGCTCCGACATTCAACTCATTAACATCACCGAGCATCACGTTACTTATGCTAATTGATCTGTTTTTTGTTCTTGATAATTCTACATCATCAATATTATCATAACGAATTTGAACACCTGCTTTTGTTTCTGTTTTGAAACGACCAATTGAATATTGTTTTGAGTAACTTGAATTATATCCTATAATGTCTCGATTTTCTTTTTGCCGAATTTGATCTCCATTCACACTGTCATTGGCGAAAAATGTAAAGTTTGAATATAACTCAAAATTGTAATTTGAATAAAAAAGTTGATTAGAAAATCTCCCTCCTTTTTTGAGATTGGTTAACAATTCAAGGTTCGCATTGTAACGTGATGTTGAACCTCCCTCCGTATTGTCGATTGCACCATAAAACCCTATTATGCCACGTTCAATTGCTCGTTCAGGAATTTGCCCCGAAGCCAACCATGTACTAGTAAATCCAGTCAATGACGCTGTCAAATTATTTTTTCTCCCAAGTTTACCATGATATTTCAAGGTTCCATTGAACCGACTGAAATTTTGGGGACTATCAAAAAAGTTGTTTGAATAATAGGCCTCTCCAGCAAAAAACAAACTTTGGTTTCTTGACTCGCCTTTGATTGGGAGTAAATTAATTGCTGTGACTGCGCGATAGGTATCGAATTGTCCACCTTCAATCTTCACAAAGTTCTTATCAAGGTAGTCTTTGGTCTTGAATTCTACAAAACCTGCTGTTGTAAAATTACCTTTCTCGGCAAAATAGGGACCTTTGTTGAAATCAACTCGATCAATCATTTCAGGAATTATGAAATGTAAGTCGGCATATCCTTGTCCGTGTGCATGACTCACCATATTCACAGGCATTCCATCCACCGTAATATTTACATCAGTTCCATGGTCAATATCAAAGCCACGCAAGAAGATTTGCTCCGCCTTGCCTCCTCCTGCATGTTGCCCAATGAATAACCCAGGTACTGTTCTCAATACTTCCTGCGAATTTGTAAATGGTCGAAGATGCAAATCAAGTTGATTCATTGTATTGAAGAAATTTTTATTTCCCTCAGCAACCACCACCACTTCTTCCATCCGAGATTCATTTTGTGTTAAAAAAATAGTAGGAGATTTAGAAATATCAACAAGGTCTAAATCAATTGATTTGTTAATATACCCGAAACTTCTTAAAGCTAATGATTCAGTCCCCTTTGGTAAATCAGTAAGATTCACAAAGCCGTTTTCATCACTAATTTGAACAAAATCAGCTGCTTCCACCACAACAAAATTTATCGGATTTCTATTTGTGTTATCTACCACAATGATGCCTGAAAGTTGTGCATTCACTGGAATAGTCAAAAATAGCAGTATCAATGAAAAAAACGCTTTGGCAATGGTGAGTTGATTCATGGCCTGAATTTTAATTAAATATTATTTAGTAGAAATCTATAGTAATGTTTCGATGAGATTGTATTTACGCTGCCAGAAATTTCTTAGCACGTGCTACATAGATATGATTTTGGTAAGGATTTAATGTGATTGACGCTTCAATCATGTTTTTATCTTTGTTAATCAATCCCTTTAAACACATTAGATCAGCATCTTTTTTAGAAGTTTTCAATGCAACAGCGATGTGCTTTTTAGCATTTTTTGTGTCACCCATTCCGTAATAAGAGAATGCGAGTAATTTATTAACATCAATATTATTCGGACGATTTTTTAACTCCATTTTTCCATATTTCAAGGCTTCTTTGGGATTGTTCTTAAATTCAAGGATAAAAGATCCGTATTCTAAACTCATGTTGTGACCTGATTGGATGTCCTCTTGAAACATTTTTTCAATAGCAACGATTTGAGCTTTTACTTCAACATCCTTCCCTTGTGCTTTTTTCAAACGAGCTAGTTCGATTTTAAACCCTATTTCTGGTACAACTTCAAGGGCCTTGTTGTAGAGTGATACAGCTGCATCATAGTTACCTTTTTTACCTTCAATTCTTGCTTGTCCAGCAATTGCGAAAGGATATCTTTCACGCTCAGAAAGGGCCGCTGTATAACAATAATTTGCACTATCAATTTCTCCAACACTTTCATAAATATTTCCAAGGGTAATCATTGACCAACATTTGTATTCTGAGTATGGAGCTCCAGCTTCAATAGCCATGAGCATTGCCTTTTTACTTCCAGGAATGTCACCATAAATTTCTCTTAGGTATGATGTTCGGGAGTACGATCTTAAATCTGGACGAATTTGCAACATCTTGTCACACAATTTTACTGCTTCATCGTAATTTCCAATTTCCACATTTGCATCTACTAAAACACCATAAATACCAGAATTAATGGCATTGATTTTTAAGGCCTGATTCGCTGTTACTAATGCTGCATTAAAATTATGCTGGGATAATTGAACAGTCGCTTTGTAAAATAAGGCAGTAAATTTTTGATCTTCTGTTAAGGTGCCTGATTTCGACAATACTTCGTCTAGGGTACCTAATGCTGCTGAATAATAGTACGGATGTTCTCCTGATACTCTCGCTTCATAAATATATATCTCTGAGATTTTTAATAAACTTTCACAGTTGCTTGAGTCTTTACTATACTCTGCTTTTAATTTATCGAATTTCATTTGAATTTTTTGAAACTCATCGTAGGATAAATCTTTGTCTCTTTCTAGTAAATCTGCGAGTGAAAAAGCAACTTTTTCACTATTTTTCGAGCTATTAAAGCTATAAATTGTTGCTATGGATATACCTAGAACGGCAATAATAGCTAGGCCAATTATTCTTTTAGAAATGTTTTTCATAATTCTGCTTGTTAGTTGGTTTGGTAAAAAAGTGACGGGGCAGATCCCCGCCACTTTTCTTCTTTTCAATTTTTACTGTTTAATTAATTTAATCAATCGAACATTTTTACCAGCGCTATTGTTGACACTGATTTTTGCCATGATTAATCCGTTTGGCAATCGCTCACCATCTATTTTCACTGACTGAGTACCACTCGATGAGAAGTTTTTCATTCCGGTTTCATAGACAAGTTCGCCTTTCAATGTGTACAACTGAACATTCACTTGAGAAGCCTCTTTCAATTCAAACTCAATTGTTGTTTGGTTTACCATAGGATTTGGAAATGCCTTCACTCCAAAATATTCCTTACCGTATTCTGCAACTCCTAAATTACTTGCTGGCAAGATGTTAGGCTGAGTATATGAAATTTCACTTCCAAGTCTGTTGTCGTCACCTCTCCAAGGCACTTGAACATAAGGGAATCCAGCTCTAAATAGGGTATCGTTAGATACAATTCCAGTAGAATAGCCGTAAACACTCAACAAATCTGGCGTAACAGGTGAACCAGCAGTGTCGTAATCATCATACCACAAACCGATTGCTGCTAACACAATTCCACTTACAGCCTGTAACTCAATACGCGTTACATCGTCCTCGAGACGTCGACCATTTGGAAAACCATCCATATTAGGGATAAATTGCAAAGAAGCTGAAGAGTTGTAGGTTGGATCTGTTAACCCTAGCACTGCTGCTTGCACAAGGCCTAGAGAACTGAAATTAGGATCGTTTCTTGGAGTTACTGGTACTGCCATATTCAAACGCAACATGTCTCCACCATTCGGTAAAAAATTGTTGATGAACGGTTTTCCATTTGTCAATGGATTTCCTCCTGTTTTTCCAGTTGCCAATTGATAAGGCGCCAAATTTGGTACTCCAGTATGGAAGATAGGCCATAAATCTACAGATCTTGGTTTTCCTGCTGCTGGTAACAATAAAGTTCCAAAAATAGCATCATCCAAGGCCGTTCCTGCAACTGCTGGCGTTCCTTTCAAAGGCCACAAACCATCATTGGTATTTCCAAAGTCAAAACCACCAAAAATCTGAGCCAATGAATTACGTTGAATTCGCAATGGAGCAAATGCCGGTACAGCAGGTCCAAACAAAGCATCGTCCATGTACAATCCCAATTCAGGGTTGTAGAAGTTTTCATCCAATGTTGTTTCTGCGATTTCTTGGTAAGGAGTGATTGAATTCCAAAAATCCTTTTGTCCAATCGGAATTACCGCTTCATTCGTCAAAGGCATTCCAAGTCGTGAAACTTGTACCCAAGGACCTGAATTCGTGAATCCTGCTCCATTTGCATCAATTACTTGCGTTGTTTGACGACTAGCAGATGCCCAAACTCCAATCACATAATTTCCATCCAAGATATTAGCAGCCATAGAAACAGGATTGCCATCTTTTTGAAGATCTTCGATTGGAACTTTAATGGCAATAGAATGCACATTTAGATGAGATAAACCATCCTTCGGTGTTCCTGACTGTCTAGGAGAATCTCCTAAGTCAAAAATTCCACCTAAGTCAACGAAGAAGGGATCATCAACAGGCCCACAAAAAACTTCTTCACCAGTAGATGCTGTTGAAATAGCGTTTGTGAAAAGCGTTTCATAAGGTGTTCCTAAACCTATTCCTGGGGTGTCGATTGAACGATCACCGATGTTTGGTGGTGGAACAACTCCATTTGAAAGAATCGTGGTAAACGTTACCCCACCATCCGTACTTTTTTCCATCGTATAGGTCGTTTTTAAATTTTGTTGACCTAAACGAATATTGAAAAATGTTGTACCATCTTGATTCGTGCGATTGAATGTAAAACGATAGGTGATTTCGTCACCAGATACAGAAGCATCGTTGTCTACATGGATTTCGTAACGAATTCCTTGACCAAAACTATAATAATTCGGTCCAGCTTGGGGGATTTGTAAAGGCACATAGTTCGCAATGATCGTAATAGTGTTTGGATCATCAGGACTTCTAAACGCATACAAATCAGTATTGTCAGCAAGCGGATCATTTGCGATCAGCGGTGCTTCACGGTGACTCGACGCAAAAAGCGAAGTCACAGGAATAAGCAGCATTGCTAAGTTTAAAATATACTTCATAATGTAAAAAAATTTAAGTTATTGTTTACCAACCCAAGGATTCTGAACGTATGGGAAGCTAGTTTTGAAAGCGATATCATTTTCTTCAACTCCTGTAGAATAGTTCAAAACATTAACCAACATATTAGTCACTGGTGTTGGAGATGTTGTAGTGTTGTAATCGTCATACCACAAACCGATAGCTGCTAAAACTACACCACCAACTGCCTGCATTTCGATACGCGTAACATCATCTTCAAGTCTTCTTCCATTCGGGAAACCATCCATATTAGGAATGAATTGCAAAGTAGCACTTGAATTGTAAGTAGGATCCGTAAGGCCTAATACAGCGGCTTGAACCAAGCCCAAAGAACTAAACGCAGGGTCTGTTCTAGGAGTAGGTGGCACTGCCATATTCAAACGCAACATGTCTCCTCCATTTGGTAAGAAATTGTTGATGAAAGGCTTTCCATTCGCTAGCGGATTTCCAACTGGCTTTCCTGTTGCCAAGTGATAAGGAGCCAAATTGGGAACTCCTGTGTGGAAAATAGGCCAAAGATCGACGGATCTAGGTTTACCAGCTCCCGGTAACAATAGAGTGCCAAAAATCGCATCATCCAAGGCTGTTCCTGCAACCGCTGCAGTTCCTTTCAAAGCGAACAAACCATCTGCATTATTCGTGAAATCAAATCCACCTAATGAATTTTTTTGGATTCTCAATCCAGCCATTGCCGGCACTGCACCTCCAAAAGCATCATCATCCATGTACAAAGCCAATTCTGGATTGTAGAAATTTTCATCCAATGTTGTTTCTGAGATTTCTTGATACGGTGTAAGTGAGTTCCAGTAATCTTTTTGTCCGATTGGAATTACAGCCTCATTTGTCAAAGGCATTCCTAAACGAGAAACTTGGACCCAAGAACCACTGTAAGATTCTGTTCCATTTCCATTCAGAGTTCTTGTGGTTTGTCTGCTAGAAGAAGCCCAAACACCAATCACAAAGTCACCATCCAAGATATCTGATGCAGAAGAAACAGCTAAGCCATCTTTTTGCAAATCTTCGATTGGTACTTGAATTGCAATAGAATGCGTGTTAAATTTCGCTAATCCATCGTGTACCTTGTTGTTGTTATTTTGACGAGGAGCATCACCTAAATCAAAAATTCCTCCTAGATCCACAAAAAATGGATCATCTGCAGGACCGCAAAACACAGTTTCTCCTGTCGAAGCCGTTGCTATTGCATTTGAAATTAGTTGATCATAAGTTGTGCCTAATCCTACAGTTGGATTTTCAATTGAACGATCTCCGATGTTTGGTGGAGGAACTATTCCATTAGAAACAATTGTTGTAAAAGTAAGCCCACCATCCGTACTTTTTTCCATCGTGTAGCTTGTCTTTAAATTTTGCTGACCTAAACGAATGTTGAAAAAAGTAGTTGGATCTTCATTGACCTTATTAAACGTGAAACGATACGTAATCTCATCTCCCGACACTGAAGCATCGTTGTCAATGTGAATTTCGTAGCGTATGTTTTCTCCAAAACTAGCGTAATTTGGACCACCTTCCTTAAATTCTGTTGGAATGTAGTTGGCAATAATCGTTACGGTGTTTGGGTTATCTGGACTTCGAAAGGCATAAAGGTCTGTGTTGTCCGCCAATGGATCATTGGCAATTAGCGGAGCTTCTCTATGACTTGAAGCAAAAACTGAATTTCCAACGCTAAATGCCGCTAAAAATAAAATAAGTTTTTTGTTCATAGTTTTTAGTTATAATTAATACTAGGATTTTGAACCTTTAGGCTCATAAATTTGAATTGTTTTTTATACTTTCAATGCTCCTTAAAAAACGGAGACTTTTTTTTCCATAAGCGCCCTATATTAAATGGTGAATAATAATAATCGGGATATGTACGATGAAAGATCCTCTTTGGATTTTATAAACGAGAAAGAAAGTGAAAATACTATTGTTACAGGCGAACTTAACTCATGTGCTCTACATGCACTGAAAGTGAATTTAGTTGTAAGCATAGACAATTATGCCCTTGTAGTGACCATCTTGAATGTACCCATGGGATTGGGGCAAAAGCTAATTGTAAGGATTGATAGAAGCGAAAAAAATAAATTACCCAAGTTCTTTAGAGCATAATACTAAAAACTCCTTCCCATTGATGGTAAAAATGAACAAGCATCGTCTGTTTTGGAAACACTATTACAATCGACCTGTTATTTTCTTGGCAGTATTAAATTCTTTTCAAAATCAATTGTTCCAAACCTGAAACAAAATCAGGATGTGTGTTCGAACTTTCAACCAATTGTACTTTCTCACCACCATTGGCTTCAAAAATCTCCTGGTATTCTGTTCCAATTTCAACGATGGTTTCAAGGCAGTCAGCCACAAAAGCTGGACTAAAAACCAACAATCGCTTGGCACCCTTTTTACCCCATTGTTCTACCACTTGATCGGAAAAAGGAGTCAACCATTTTTTATTCAAGCGCGATTGAAAGCAGACCGTATAATCACTTTCCTTCAAACCTAATTTAGCAGCAATCAAGCGCGTTGTGGCGTATGATGTGGCTTTATAACAGTACTTATTTTTTTCATTAATTTCTGATTCACAGGGTTGGTCGCTGCATAAATCATCGTCTTCGTACACTTTATCGACTTGTCGCTCCGGCAAGCCGTGGTAAGAAAACAACACATGATCAAAGGAAGATAAATCGTACTTCTGCGCATTTTTCACTACAGAATTGATGTACCCTTCATTGTCCCAAAATTGTGAAATGATTTTAATTTCAGGAATTACCCACCACTTCCGAATGATGTTCATAGCTTTTTCAACTGCGGAACCGGTGGAGGCACTTGCATATTGTGGAAACAATGGCAAGATGATGATTTTATCGTAATTCGCTTTCTTCATGCGTGCTAAAACACTGTCTAAGGAAGGATTTTTGTAACGCATAGCCAATTCCACTGTCACATTTTCATTGCCCACGCGGGCTTGCAATTCCTCTTTCAATGCAACAGAATGGGTCAATAAAGGTGAAATACCATTGCCATAATGCCAAAGTTCTTGGTAAATTTTTGCAGATTTTGGCGCTCTAAATGGTACGATGATTCCGTTGACTAGCAGTTTTCTAGGCAACCATGGAATGTCGATGACACGTGGATCATTCAAAAATTCCCGTAAGTATTTGCGAACATCAGTTGTTTTTGGACTATCTGGAGTTCCTAACTGGATTAATAAAACGCCTGTTTTCATTTCAACTGCTTTTTAAAATAATTTTTCTTGCCAATTTTCAGCTTCTGCATCGGAAACTAAGCCCACAGCGCGTAAATTTTGAACTACTTTTTCGAATTCAGAATCAAAATTATCGTCGTTGTAATTCCACTCGGTTTCATTCAGCCATTTGGCAACTTCGTCTTGCTTTAAATTATAGCGCCAAGCCAACATTTCAGTGGAAATTGAATCGATCTTCACCGCTTTTGCACGTTGAGCAACCACTGTCGACATCTCTTCCAAAATCGCTGGATATTTAGCTAAAACAGAAGTTCGAACTGCGATTACGAAACAAGGCCAAGGCGTTACCACCTCATCAATATACCGGCATTTTTCTTGTTCAACAAATGGATGTGTTGTGTACTTCTCCCACAAAAAAGCTTGTGCTTCATTGCTTTTTAAGGCCCACAAGCCACCATAAACATCTCCAATCACATTAAACTTTAATTGCTTTGGATTCCACAATTTCTGTCCAGCCAATACCAAGGCCATCAAATGAGAACCTGACCCTTCTCGCGAAATAGCAAATGTTTGATTTTCTAACTGTGCTACTTTGTGAATATCTGAATGAAAAGGTACATGTATTCCCCAATGCAATGGAGAAGCAACATACACTTTCAAAATCTTAGCATCGAGGCCTTGTAAAATCGACTTGGTAATTCCTTCCGTCAACAAAACTGCTACATCGATAGAACCCGATTCTAATCCACGAATCATTTGACCTGTTCCACCACTCATATCACTCCAGTGTACATCAATACCGATTTCTCTCAACTTACCCTCTTCAATTGCTAAACGCCATGGTAAATTAAAATGCTCCGGAACACCCCCGATTTTTAATTGAATCATAGCACAAAAATAGATATTAGATGTTAGACAATAGAATTTAGACTTGATTTCTTTTCCAAGAAACTAGTCTATTAGCAAAGCGAGTCTTTCATTTAGACTAATTAAACTGCATATCATACAATTTCTTGTAGGCGCCATTTTGCTTCAATAATTCACTATGTGAACCTTGTTCAATGATTTGGCCTTTATCGAGCACGATGATTTTATCTGCTTTTTGAATAGTAGATAATCGGTGAGCAATGATGATGGTTGTTCGTCCTGCAAAATGCTCTTTTGATGTAAGAACTTCAGTGGCCTTTTGAATTAATTCTTCTGATTCATTGTCAATGCTAGAAGTGGCTTCATCTAAGACTAAAATTTGTGGATTGTAAACCACAGCGCGGATAAATGACAATAATTGTCGCTGACCAACCGACATAACTCCACCTCGCTCACCTACTTCAAAATCATACCCATCAGGCAATTCCATTATAAAGTCGTGCGCACCAACAGATTTCGCTGCTTCAATAACTTGCGCTCTCGAGATACTTGTATCACCAAGCGTGATGTTGTTGTGAATGGTATCTGAAAAAAGAAAAACATCTTGTAAAACAACGGCGATATTTTTGCGCAATAATTCCAAATCAATGTCTTTGATATCTACATCACCAATGGAAATTTCTCCCTTTTGAAAATCATACAAACGACTCAGTAAATTTATCATCGAACTTTTTCCAGCTCCTGTAGCACCAACAAAAGCAATCGTACTTCCCGATTCAATGTCTAAATTGATATTTTTCAGTACAAATTGTTCATCCACATACGCAAAAGACACATCTTTAAAATGTACATCTTGTTTAAAATCTACCTCTAGTAAATGACCGCTCGACTGTACTTCTTCGTTCAAATCCATCACCGCAAAAACTCGATCTGCCCGCACTATTCCACGTTGCAAGACATTGAATTTATCTGCCAACTGACGAATTGGACGAAACATCATATTAATAAACAAAGTAAACCCTACCACTTCGCCCACCATTAATTGAATGTCGCCACTTGATTTTCCGCTATAGCGCAATGCACCATACACCAATAGAAATGCTATAGAAAGTGAACTCAATAGTTCAACAATAGGAAAGAAAATAGAGTTCGCCCATACCGCTTTTACGTGCGCTTGACGATGCACATTGTTAATTTCATCAAAACTTTCCATCTCCTTTTTTTGTCGACCGAACAATTGCACGATAGAAATTCCTGTTATTCGTTCTTGCACAAAAGTATTGAGGCGGGTTACTTGCTGACGTTCCAATTGAAACGACGCTTGCATTGCTTTTGCAAAAATTCGAGTGGCGAAAAACAAAATCGGAATTGGAATCATGGTGAGTAAGGTCAATTCCCAGTTCAAATAAAGCATTGCACAAAGCACAACTATTAACGTGAGTAAATCACTAAAGATCTCCATCAATCCGGCCGAAAACACCTCTGAAATGGCTTCAATATCCGAAACTACTCGCGTTACCATTGCCCCAACGGGTGTTTTATCGAAGTATTTGGTGTTAAACAGCAGGATATGACCTACCATTTTTTTTCTCAAATCACGAATGATGGATTGTGCTAGCAAGTTGGAGAAATAAGAACTTAAAAAATTCAAAACAGCCTCGAAAAGCAAGAGAATTACAACAACAATTGTCCACTTTAATAGTAAATCCACACTTTTGTCCCGAACAATATAATCCGAAACAATTCTTCCGATAATGATTGGACGAAATGGTGAAACAGCTGCTAAAAGCAAAGTACACAAAAGCGAAAACAAGAAAATTCTCTTGTACGGCTTAATGTAGCTGATTAAACGCTTAAAAAGAGTTAAATTAAAGATGGTTTCTTTCGACATTGGCACAAAGTTAGACAAAGTTAGATAATAGACTGCAAGCCATTATGACTAAAAGACATTAACACATCCGCACGTTGATTTTTTATGAAAAATCCACAATTAAACTACCCTCTTTTTCACAAAAAAAGTCAAAAAAAAATGTTGTTCGTTTTCAAGCAGTCAAATTTTCCTACATTTATACCAAATCTGATGTATGGTTCACAATCTTTCTTTAACAAACTCCGTCTTCACTCAATTTTTAAATGAAATTCGTGATGTAGAGGTGCAAAAAGACCCACTCCGTTTTCGACGAAACATGGAGCGAATTGCTGAAATCTTAGCGTATGAAGTGTCGAAAACATTGGCATACAAAGCGGTTTCGGTGCAAACACCTTTAGGATTTGCTGAAACACAAGAACTGCTTGAGCAGCCTATTTTAGCGACTATTTTACGCGCTGGACTTTCCATGCATCAAGGCTTGTTAAATTATTTTGACCGTGCAGACAGTGCCTTCGTTTCTGCCTATCGAAAACATACTACCGCCGAAGATTTTGAAATTTATGTTGAATACCTTGCCTCTCCTACATTTGATGGAAAGGTTGTGATTATAAGTGATCCAATGTTGGCAACAGGCGCATCGATGGTGACTGTTTACAAAGCTTTATTGAAACAAGGTAAGCCCTCGAAAGTGATTATCATTTCAGCAATTGCAACACCGGTGGCGCTCGACTATGTAAAAAAACATTTACCAGATACTACTGAAATTTGGGTAGGTGCCATTGATCAGGAATTAACTGCTCAATCTTACATTGTACCAGGACTAGGAGATGCAGGAGATTTAGCATACGGAATTAAATCATAATTATGGCTTGGGGAAGTTTTATAACCGTTTTTTTATTATCAACCTTTAAATTCATGTTCGCCCCATTTACCGGAGCGATCTTAAAATTGACATTTTTAGAAACATTTTTGATTTGTGCGGCAGGTGGAACATTTGGTGCTGCGGTGTTCTATTTCTCAGCAGAATATTTCATGAAAAGGTCCAAAGCAAAGCACCAACTTACCTATGAACTTGCAATCAAAAACAACTTGCAATGGATTCCAAAAAAGAAATTCACCAAGTTCAATCGTTTTATCATCCGTTTAAAACGAACGTTTGGTATTTATGGAATTAGCTTTTGGGCGCCATTTTTTCTTTCCGTCCCGATTGGCTCTATTATCACTGCGAAATTTTATGGAAAACTGAAAAAAACATTTCCATTAATAGTGTTGGGAATGTTTATCAATTCCTTAATTATGACTTCGTTTGCTCATTTGTTTTAATGCAAAGGCACCTCTTTTTTGATCTTGATAGAACCCTGTGGGATTTTGAAGCCAACTCGAAAGTGGCTTTGAAGCACTTGTTTTTCGATCTCAAATTGGATGAAAAAATAAATAATTTCGAGCTTTTTTACGAACAATACAAGCTAAAAAACGCTGAATTGTGGAAACTTTACGGTGCTGGGAAACTAGCAAAAGAAGAACTACGTACAAAGCGTTTCGCAGATTCATTTGCGCTTTTCGAAATTGCAGATCAGAAATTAATCGAGAAAATGAGTGATGGTTACGTAGCAATATCACCTTTGCAGACGCAACTTTTTCCTGGTTCTATTGAAACATTGGAGCAACTAAAATCAGATGATTACGTGCTCCACATTATCACCAATGGCTTTAAAGAGGCACAGCATATTAAACTAAAAAACAGTTTATTAACTCCCTTTTTCGACGTTATTGTTTGTTCGGAAGACATCGGGAAAAACAAGCCAAATCCAGAAATATTCCACTACGCAACACAAAAGGCAAAGGCCAGAATTGAAGAATCAGTAATGATTGGCGACGATTTAGAAATTGATATTATTGGTGCTTTGAATGTGGGTATGAAAGCAATTCTCTTTGATCCAGAAAACCATTACCACAATTTTATTGATGGCGCTAAAGTGAAAAAAATAGATGAAATACCGGAGACGCTTATTTGGTTGTGAGTTTTATACATGAATTTTTGTCCACGATTTTTTTTGTCCACGATTTTTTTGTCCACGATTTTTTTGTCCACTATTTTTTTTGCCCACGAATTACACGAATTAGTCGAATTTCCACGAAACGGTGGTGTGATGAAGTAAATTTCTATTACTTTTAATTAGTGTTAATTCGTGGATATTCGATAGTGGATACCTACCCTTTTTCCTGTCGAATTCGCTCGTATAAAATCATTCCTGCAGCAACGCCAACATTCAACGAAGCAATTTCACCCTTCATTGGAATTCGTGCTTTAATGTCTGCTAAATTCAGCAAATCAGAAGTAATACCATCTTCTTCAGATCCCATAATCACTGCAACAGGTCCGCGCATGTTTACTTCATTCAAAGGCACACTTGATTTTTCTGAACATGCTACAATTCGTAAACCACATTGCTGTAAATAGAACAAGGAATTTTTTAAACTATCGGTCTTACACACTGGAATTCTATTCAAAGCCCCCGCAGAAGTTTTCATAGCATCGGCCGTTACTAAGGCAGAACCTTGCGAGGGGATCAAAATGGCATCTACACCTAAACACTCCGCTGTTCTTGCCATTCCACCAAAATTTCGAACATCGGTAATACGATCCAACACTAAAATAAATGGTTTTTTCCCTTCCTCTAACAAAGCTTCTACCAATGGTTCTATTACTTGATATTCAATTGGTGAAACATACGCAATAACACCTTGGTGATTGGCAGTCGTTACACGATTTAACTTCTCCACAGGGACAAATTGCAATTGAAAATCCTTTCCTTTCAACGCTTCTTTTAAGTCGTTAAAAAGTTCTTTATCCATTCCTTTCTGGATAACAATTCTATTAATTTCTCGATCTGAGTTGATTGCTTCAATTACTGCACGCAAACCAAAAACGATGTCCTCTGGAATTCGTTCTCTATCAGCGTAATTATTATTTCTTTTATCCATCATTACTTTACCATTTAAAATCAAACTCAATTTCCATGTCGGCATGTACAGATTTTGCTACCGGACAAGCTTTGCCAGCGCGCATCACTTTCTCTGCTTGTTTTTCATCCCAACCATTGCCCGACATATTCATCTCAATGACAATTTTTCCAATTCTTCGAGGTTCTGTAGCCATTACTTTTGTTACTAAGGCCACTCCGTTTTCAAACTTAACATCGTGCTCCAAACAATATATACCGATAATAGTGAACATACAAGAAGCATAAGCCGTTGCAACAAGATCAGTTGGTGAAAATTTTTCTCCCTTACCTTTATTGTCGACTGGCGCATCGGTGTAAATGATTTCTCCCGAAGCCAAATGCTCACATTGGGTTCTTAAATTGCCCAAATAAGTTACTTTCGAAGTTGCCATAAAATAACGTAAAAAATTGTACTTTTGTGGTGTAAAATTAGTCATTTTTCAAGGACAATCATTGGGGAATTATTTTCATGAGTGAAATCATTAATACAGAAAATGCGGACTTCCGCATAAAAAAACCAAAATGGCTTCGTGTAAAACTGCCGACAGGAGAGAATTACAAGAAAGTTAGAGCATTGGTTGACGAGCATAAATTACATACTATTTGTGAAAGTGGAAGCTGTCCAAACATGGGAGAATGTTGGGGTGAAGGCACTGCAACGTTCATGATATTAGGAAATATTTGCACCCGTTCTTGTGGATTTTGTGGCGTAAAAACAGGTCGACCAGATGATGTTGATATTTACGAACCGGGAAAAGTAGCGCAAAGTGTGAAATTAATGGGTGTGAAACACGCCGTAATAACTTCCGTTGACCGTGATGATTTAAAAGATGGTGGTTCGGAAATTTGGGTGCAAACAATCAAAGCCATCAGACATCAATCGCCTGGCACCACTATGGAAACATTGATACCTGATTTTGCTGGTAATTGGGATAATTTACAACGCATCATTGATGCATCTCCAGAAATTGTTTCACACAATTTGGAAACAGTAAGAAGATTAACGAAGCAAGTTAGAATTCAAGCAAAATATGATAGAAGCTTAGAAGTGCTTTTTCGCTTAAAAAAAGGTGGAATGCGTTCTAAATCAGGATTAATGTTGGGACTTGGCGAAACAGATGAAGAAATCATTGAAACGATGGAGGATTTACGAGGCGTAGGTCTCGACATTTTAACATTAGGACAATACCTTCAACCGACAACAAAACATTTGCCAGTGGCAGAATTTGTTACCCCAGAACGCTTCGAAAAATACAAAGAATTAGGTCTAAAAATGGGCTTCAGATATGTGGAAAGCGGTCCGCTAGTTCGTTCGTCATATCACGCCGAGAAACATCTATTTTAATCAAAAACTTATTTCTAATTTTACCCTCGCAATTCAAACAATTTTATGAGCACTTTTGACACCATTTTTATCGGATCAGGACCTGGAGGTTATGTTGGAGCTATTCGTTCTGCACAACTCGGAATGAAAACGGCCATCATTGAAAAATATTTAACATTAGGTGGTACTTGCCTCAACGTTGGTTGTATTCCATCAAAAGCATTATTGGACTCATCAGAACATTACCATAATGCAGTTCATAATTTTGCAGAGCACGGAATTGTGGTGAAGGATGTGAAAGCGAACATTGAGCAAATGATTAACCGCAAAAATGAAGTGGTTTCTCAAACGTGTGCTGGTGTGAAGTTCCTCATGGACAAAAATAAAATTGAAGTATTCGAAGGTGTTGGTGCATTTGTTGATAAAAACACAATTAAAGTGACACACAACGACGGCAAAGAATCCATCATCACTGCTAAAAACATTGTGATCGCAACTGGATCTAAACCGAATTTCTTTCCAGGAATGGAACCAGATAAAAAACGTATCATCACATCAACTGAAGCATTGAATTTGAAAGAAATTCCAAAGAAAATGTTGGTGATTGGTGGTGGTGTTATCGGATTGGAATTAGGTTCTGTCTTTGCGCGATTAGGAACTGAAATTGAAGTTGTTGAATTCGCTCCAACAATCATCCCAACGATGGATGGCACGCTCGCTAAGGAATTAACACGTGTTCTGAAAAAAGAAGGATTCAAATTCAACTTGGAACACAGCGTTCAAAAGGTAGAAAATAAAGGAAAGAAAGTGGTGCTAACTGCTTTGAATAAGAAAAAAGAAGAAGTGACTTTCGAAGCTGACTATTGTTTAGTAGCCGTAGGTAGAAAAGCATTTACACAAGGTTTGAATGTGGAAGCAGCTGGTTTAACAGTTAATCAACGTGGACAGATCGATACAAGCGATCACCTACAAACTGCAATTCCAAACATCTACGCAATCGGCGATGTTACCAAAGGTGCAATGTTGGCGCACAAAGCAGAAGAAGAAGGTGTTTATGTTGCTGAGCTTTTAGCAGGACAAAAACCACACATCAACTATAATCTAATCCCTGGTGTTGTGTACACTTGGCCAGAGGTTGCTGCAGTAGGAAAAACTGAAGAAGAATTGAAGGCTGCTGGTGTCGATATTAAAGTAGGATCATTCCCAATCAAGGCTTTAGGTCGTGCTCGTGCGAGTATGGACACAGCAGGTTTAATTAAAATCATTGCGGATGCGAAGACAGATGAAGTTTTAGGTGTTCACATGATTGCTCCTCGTGCTGCCGATTTAATCATGGAAGCTGTCGTAGCGATGGAATACAGAGCATCTGCGGAAGACATCGCACGGATCTGTCACCCACACCCAACTTATTCGGAAGCAGTGAAAGAAGCGGCGATGGATGCTACAGAAAAAAGAGCTTTGCACGTTTAAAAGAAAACAACTCAATAGAAATGCGACCTCAAAAGGGTCGCATTTTTTTGAGCAAACATTTTTTTTGTTTACACTAAACTGTTTACTGTAAACTAAATTTCTGAAATAACTGAAAAAATAGATGAATCGATACAGCTAAAATTGAACATCATTTCCTCCAACTTATCAATACAAAATAGCTAACTTTGCAACAACTATACGAGGGCGTCCTACTGGGATTTGCCCTTTTACGCGTTTTAAATTATCTATGACACAACAAGAGTTTCTTCAACGGTTCAAAAAGATATCACAAATTGATGAATCTGCACAAGCACTGACTAAAAAGCAACAACGCATTCATTGGAAGGGTCTTACTGGAGCCTCAAAAGCACTTTGTGCGGCAGCACTAGCAGAGCAAACACCCGGACATCATCTTTTTATTCTCAACGACAAAGAAGAGGCCGCTTATTTCCTCAATGATTTAGAATCACTGTATCCAGACGATAAACGTGTACTCTTCTACCCTGCTTCGTACCGTTTGCCTTATCAATTTGAAGAAACAGACAATGCCAATGTGGTGGCGAGAACGGAAACCTTGGAACGTATTAATTCAGGAGCAAATTCCTGGATTGTGACTTATCCGCAAGCCTTGTTCGAAAAAGTGCCAACAACGCGAAATCTATCAAAAAATACCCTGCGAATAGAGGTTGGTAAAACGTATTCCATCGATTTCATCAATGAGTTATTACTCGAATACTATTTCGAACGTGTGGATTTTGTCTACGAACCTGGTCAGTTTTCAATACGTGGAGGAATTGTTGATGTATACTCCTATTCCAACGACATTCCTTTCCGTATTGAATTTTTTGGCGATGAAGTAGAAACCATTCGAACGTTTGATGCTTCTTCTCAATTATCTGTCAATACGCATCACCATTTTAATATCATTCCGAATGTTCAGGGACAACTTAATTTGATTGAAAATGGTAGTTTTTTCTCCTTTTTGGGAAGTACTGCCACAGTCTGGATTTCATCGGTTGATCAACTTCAAACGGTACTCGATAAGGAATATGAAAAAGCACTAAAAACCTTTAATGGCTTGCCGAACACGGTAAAACACACCATTCCTGATGATCTATACTTGCATCCTACTGAGGGATTTAAAGAACTTCAGAAATTTCCAATTTTAGAATGGGGTCCCGATTATCAACTGAAAGCGGATGCCATATTTTCGTTCGATTTTCAACCACAGCCTAGTTTCAATAAGAACTTTGATTTGCTAAAAGCAGATTTAATACAACGAAGTGAAAATGGTTCTACAAATTTAATTTTCTCCAATCAACCGAGACAAATTGAGCGATTGTACCAGATTTTTGAAGACATTGGCGGTGGAGTAGAATTTCAGCCAATGACATTTTCATTGCACGAAGGGTTCATTTCTCCGAGTTTAAAACTGACCTGCTATACTGATCATCAACTCTTTGAACGCTTCCATCGATTTCGTTTAAAAGAAGGCTTTCGACAAGCAAAACAAGCACTTACATTAAAGGAAATTTACAACCTCCAAAAGGGCGATTATGTCACACACATCGATCATGGAGTTGGACAATTTTCTGGCTTGGAAACCATCGATGTGAACGGAAAACCGCAAGAAGCAATTCGTTTGGTGTACAAGGATGGCGATGTTCTCTATGTTGGCATTCACTCATTGCACCGTATTTCTAAGTTTACCGGAAAGGAAGGAAACATCCCGAAGGTAAATAAACTAGGAACGCAAGCCTGGAGCAATTTAAAACAAAAGACAAAGAACAAAATCAAGGAGCTTGCCTACGATTTAATTCAACTCTATGCGAAGCGAAAAAGTCAACCCGGTTATGCGTTTCAGAAAGATTCTTACTTGCAAAATGAATTGGAAGCTTCATTTATGTATGAAGACACACCTGATCAATTTAAAGCAACGGAAGCGGTAAAAGAAGACATGGAAAAATCGACGCCGATGGATCGTTTGATTTGCGGTGATGTTGGTTTTGGAAAAACAGAAGTGGCCATTCGAGCCGCGTTTAAAGCCGCAACAGATGGAAAACAAGTCGCTATTTTAGTGCCTACCACCATTCTTTCGATGCAGCATTTTCGGAGTTTCAAGGAACGTTTGAAAGATTTTCCCGTGACGGTAGATTACATCAATCGCTTTAAATCAAGCAAAGAAACGACAGAAACACTCAAGCAACTAGCAGAAGGAAAAATTGATATTTTGATTGGAACGCATGCGCTAGTTGCGGAACGAGTAAAATTCAAAGACCTTGGATTGATGATTATCGACGAGGAACAGAAGTTTGGTGTCGGTGTGAAAGACAAGTTAAAAACACTTCGTGCAACTGTTGATACACTAACACTTACTGCTACGCCCATTCCACGCACACTGCAGTTTTCATTGATGGGCGCACGCGATTTAAGTATCATCAATACGCCACCGCCGAACCGCCAGCCTGTTTTAACTGATATTATTCTCTTTAACGAAGAAATTATTCGTGATGCTATTTCTTACGAAGTAAGTCGTGGTGGACAAGTGTTTTTCGTCAACAATCGCTTATCGAACATACGTGATATTTCTGGGATGATTACGCGTTTATGTCCAGGCGTTCGAGTAGGAATTGGACATGGACAAATGGATGGCAAGCAATTGGAAAAGGTGATGATGGATTTCATCAATGGCGAATACGATGTGTTGTTGGCCACTACCATTATTGAAAGTGGTATTGACATTTCGAATGCGAATACGATTATCATCAACGAGGCGCACAATTTTGGATTGAGCGATTTACACCAATTGCGGGGTCGTGTGGGACGGAGCAATAAAAAAGGATTTTGCTACCTCATCGCACCACCATTTAGCGTAATGTCATCTGACTCTCGCAAGCGTTTGGAAGCATTGGTACAATTCTCCGATTTAGGGGCAGGATTCAACATTGCGATGAAAGATTTAGACATTCGCGGAGCTGGAAATATGCTGGGAGGCGAACAAAGCGGATTTATTTCTGAGATTGGATTTGAGATGTATCAGAAAATTTTAAACGAGGCAATTGAAGAATTGAAGGAAAATGAATTCAAGGACTTGTATGATGATCGCACCACGGATACACTTTTAAATTTTGTGAAAGATTGCGTTTTGGAAACCGATTTGGAAGTTCGAATTCCTGATGATTACGTGAACAATGTTGCGGAACGCTTGAGTTTGTATCAAGAAATGGACAATCTAAAATCGGAGGAGGAACTGACCACTTTTGCAAAGCAATTAATTGACCGATTTGGACCTTTACCGCAACAAGTGAACGAATTGATTTTATCGTTCCGTTTACGCTGGATGGCAGAGAAAATGGGCTTGGAACGCTTGGTCATTAAATCAGATAAAATGATTGGCTATTTTATTTCCAATCCACAATCGAAGTTCTTTGAAACAGATGCGTTTACAAAGGTACTGTCACAAATCCAAATCTCTGGATCTCAGGTCAAGTTGAGTGAGAAAAACGATAAACTCCGCATTATTTTTGAAAAAGTAAGGCATTTAAAAGATGCTTATGAGCAAATGGAGAGGTTTTCGTTGAAGAATAATCCATAAATTTACTATTCGCTTGAAATTAAAATAAAAACCACATGACCAACAACGATATCTTACGAAAAATACGTTACATCTACGATTGTAGCGACACTAAAATGATTGAGTTATTTGCTTCTGGAGGCATGACGGTTACACGTGCGCAGGTAAGCGACTGGTTAAAAAAAGATGATGCCGAAGACTACAAAGCATTGAGAGATCTTGAATTTGCCAGTTTTTTGAATGGTTTCATCAATGAAAAACGTGGTCAAAAAGAAGGTGTTCAAATGCAAGCGGAATCTAGCTTGAACAACAACATCATTTTTAGAAAATTAAAAATTGCGCTCAATCTCACTGATGATGATTTGATGGAACTGTTCGAAAAAGCGCAATTTAAAGTGTCAAAAACAGAGTTAAGTGCCTTGTTCAGAAAACCGGATCACAAGCATTATCGTCCTTGCAAGGATCAGTTTTTACGCAATTTCTTATTGGGCTTGCAACTTGCAAATAAAGGGGGAGAATAACCACTCGTCTTTAAATCCATATCGGATAGGTACTTCTTACTTTAAGTAAATGTTAAAGCTTTCCAGATTCGCTTTTGTCAACAAGATTTCAATTAATATTGCATTACTATCGAATTTTACATCCATTCATGAAATATCCAACAATCCTTTTTGCGCTCCTTTTCGCAACACAACTTTTTGCTCAAACATCGCCTGAACTTAATTCAGCAGAAATTCTCCAAGGCATTAAAAAATTAAACACTGTTGGTTCTGTACTATATGTGGCAGCGCACCCCGATGATGAAAACACGCGTTTATTGGCCTATTTAGCAAATGAAAAAAAGATGAGAACAGGCTATTTGTCGCTAACAAGAGGTGATGGAGGTCAAAATCTTATCGGGAAGGAACAAGGAGAAGCATTGGGATTGATTCGTACGCAGGAACTGTTAGCAGCGCGCAGAATTGATGGAGCTGAGCAATTTTTTACCCGCGCAAATGATTTTGGGTTTTCGAAAAATCCAGAGGAGACATTAACTATTTGGGACAAAGAAGCTGTTTTGGCGGATGTGGTTTTAGCGATACGTCGCTTTAAACCTGACGTTATCATCTGCCGCTTTCCAACCACAGGCGAAGGAGGTCACGGACACCACACCGCTTCTACCATTTTAGCCTTGGAGGCATTTGATTTGGCGGCTGATCCCACAAAATTTCCAGAGCAACTGAACGAAGTAACTGTTTGGCAAGCGAAACGCATTTTTTGGAATACCTTCAATTTTGGTAGCACGAACACAACCGCCGAAGATCAACTGAAATTAGATGTCGGTGCTTTCAACCCTCTGCTTGGTTTGAGTTATGGCGAAGTGGCTGCCAACAGCAGATCGATGCATAAAAGTCAAGGATTTGGATCTGCAAAACAACGAGGAGAAAACATCGAGTATTTCAAATTGCTAAAAGGAAGTGAATCTGGAAACGATTTGTTTAATGGAATCAAACTAAACTGGTCACGTTTTACTGCAACGATAACAATTGCTGAATTGAGCGAATTATGCGTAAAAGGTTTTGATCCTCAACATCCACAAAAGTCACTCCCTCTTTTGAAGCAGCTGCATGAAAAACTGCAACCCATGGCAACAGATGACGCTGAAGTTATCTATTGGAAGCAACACAAACTACAACTTTGTACCGATTTAATTCTGCAATGTGCTGGACTTTGGATGGAGGCTACAGCAGCCGATTTCAGTGTTGCACCAGGAAGTGAACTCAACATTACAGCCCAAATTATTGCTAGAAATGGCGCTCCGGTAAATCTAAAATCAATTGACTTCCTGCATCAGAATAATAAGATAATGGATTTGAATCTGAGTACTAACAAACTGGAAAGTATTAATCAAAAAGAAACACTTTCACCAACAACTTCTTATTCAGAGCCCTATTGGTTGGCACAAACGCATAGCATTGGAATGTATACCGTGAATGATTCACAGTTGATTGGCACTCCTCAAAACACCAATGGACCAAAAGTTACTTTTCATCTAAATATCGATGGAATTGAACTTTCCATTGAGCGCTTGATTGAATTTAAAGCTACGGATCCTGTGAAAGGCGAAGTTTATAGACCTTTGGAAGTTTTACCACCTGTAACGGTTAACCTTTCAGATCAGGTATTTGTGTTCAACGCCTCAACTCCGAAAAGTGTTTCCTTTACAGTGCAAGCGAATCAAGAAAAAGTAAATGGGCAATTGAAAGTACAAGTTCCGGTAGGATGGAAAATTGAAATCGAAAATGCAACAATCAATCTTGCAAAGAAAGGCGATGAACAGCTCGTAAAAGCTACTTTGACTCCCGAAAAATTGGCAAAAGATGGAGAACTTTCCGTGAGCATTGATATGAATGGCACATTACACAACAAGAGCATCACGCGCATTGAATATGACCATATTCCTTTCCAGTTTTTCCTCACGGAAGCGAAAGCCAAACTCGTTTTTGTGAACCTCAAGAAAAAAGGAAATAAAATTGCTTACATTGAAGGAGCAGGTGATAACGTTGCTACCTGTCTTCAACAAGTCGGCTATGAGGTCACCATGTTAACTGACGAACTTTTGATGCAAGGCGATTTGAGTCAATATACAAGCATAGTGACTGGAATTCGCGCTTACAACACCAATGATCGCATGCCCATTTACTACGACAAATTAATGGCCTATGTGAAGCAAGGCGGAAATTTAGTAGTGCAGTACAACACCAACAATCGTATTGCGCCCATGGAGAAAAAAATTGGTCCTTATCCTTTTAAAATTACGCGCGATCGTGTAACACTTGATACTGCAAAAGTGGAGTTTACCAATCCACAGCATCCTGTTTTAAATTTTCCAAATGTAATAACACAACAAGATTTCGACGGTTGGGTTCAAGAACGTGGTATCTATTTCGCTGCAGAATGGGATTCTAATTACCAAACCGTACTTTCAATAAATGATCCGGGTGAAGCTGCAAATCAAGGAAGTTTGATTGTAGGAAAATATGGGAAAGGAAACTTCGTGTACACTGGCTTGGTCTTTTTTAGAGAATTGCCCGCGGGTGTTCCCGGTGCGTATCGACTATTTGTCAATTTATTGAGCTTGCCGAAAAACAAGAAATAGTATGCAAGACGAGCAAAAAGATGAAAAAAACTGGACGTGGGCATACATCGGAGTTGTTGTTGCTTTGGTGCTCCTTATCGTATCTTTTTACCTCTTCACTAAACACTTCTCATGAGTTTAATTGATTGGATTGTATTGATTGTCACTTTGCTTTCTGTCATTGGCTACGGATTGTACAAAAGCAAGAGCGAGAAAACTTTAGACGGCTATTTCAAGGGCGGAAGTTCGATGAGTTGGTTGTTGATTTTACTATCCATCATGGGCACACAAGCCAGTGCGATAACATTTTTATCAGCACCGGGACAAGCCTACACTGACGGAATGCGTTTCGTGCAATATTATTTTGGTTTGCCACTGGCAATGGTAGTTTTGTGCATCACTTTTATACCAATCTACCACCGACTAAAAGTTTTCACTGCGTATGAATATTTAGAACAGCGCTTCGATCTAAAAACACGATCTCTGGCTTCTATTTTATTTTTGGTACAGCGTGCTTTGTCAACAGGAATTAGCATTTATGCGCCTTCCATCATTTTAGCTTCGTTGATGGGCTGGAACATCTATTACACGAACTTAGTCATGGGAGGATTTCTCATTATTTATACAGTGGCCGGTGGAACCAAAGCGGTGACATATACTCAAATGCAGCAACTCATCATCGTTTTTGTGGGAATGTTTTTGGCTGGCTACTTAGTTGTTAATATGCTCCCTAGCAATGTCAGTTTTGGCGATGCTTTGCATGTAGCAGGAAAAATGGGAAAGCTGAATGTTATCGAAACGAAGATTGATGTCACGGATGGTGAATGGTGGAAAGACAAATACAACATTTGGAGCGGATTGATTGGTGGATTCTTTTTGGCACTTTCCTACTTTGGAACAGACCAATCACAAGTTGGTCGCTATTTAACCGCAAAAAGCATGAAGGAAAGTCGCACGAGTTTACTCATGAACGGCTTAGTAAAAGTACCCATGCAGTTCTTAATTCTTTTGGTTGGAAGTATGGTTTTTGTCTTTTATATGTTCTATAGTTCCCCCATCTTTTTCAATCAAAAGGAAGTAGATAAAGTATTGAAATCAGAATATCGACATGAATTTCAAGGACTACAAGCAAAGTACGATTCGTTAAACACCATTCGATCTACAGATGCGCGTTTGCTATCGCAGGCAATTGACAAGGATGATCAAGAAAGTATCAAACAAGTTCAATCTAATCTGCAGCTAGTAGAAATAGAATCGAAGGAAGTGCGGGCAGAAGCTTTAGCCGTTATGAAAAAAGCTGATGCAACAGCTGACACCAACGACACAAATTACATTTTCCTCTATTTTGTGGTTGAAAATCTACCTAAAGGACTAATTGGTTTGTTGATTGCAATGATATTTTTAGCCGCTTGGGGAAGTATTGCTGCTGCATTGAACTCACTGGCTTCCACCACTATGATTGATTTTTACCAACGATTGTGGGTGAAAGACAAAAGTGAATTGCATTACTACAAAGCATCGCGCTGGGTAACTTTCGGATGGGGATTATTTGCCATTGCTACAGCTATGTTTGCTAGTAAATTAGGAAGTTTGATAGAAGCTGTAAATGTGTTAGGATCTTTGTTCTACGGAACCATTTTAGGGATTTTCTTAGTGGCATTTTACTTGAAACGTGTTGGAAGTACTGCTGTATTTTGGGGAGCAATCATCACAGAAATCTTGGTAATCGTCATCTATATAGCTGATGTGATTTCATTCCTTTGGTTGAATGTGATCGGCTGCTTGTTGGTGCTGATAATCGCTTGGATCATTCAGCTATTTGTGGGGCAAAAAAATAGTCCACGAATAACACCAATTTTACCCAATGACACCAAATAATTAGTGCCAATTAGTCGAATTCGTGTAATTCGTGGACTAAAAAAAAAATTACTTATTCGCAGCGATCAACTTCGTTGCCATAGCAACATAATCAGCATTTTGATCTGCAGTCGCCAATTCAATAGTTTTATCAGCACTTGCTTTACCAGCAACTTTGTCATTTAAAGCATACTCAATTCTTGCCTTCAAAAGCATTACCCAGTAAGCTGAAGCATTTTCTTCTGTAGCTTTTGTTACCCATGTCAAAGCTTTTTTCAAATCTTTTCCATTTTCAAAGTAATAGGTGGCAGCTTTAAAATATTCTGGCTTTTCCGACTTCATACTTGCTTCAATGCTTTCCATAACGCGTGCATCAATATCAGTCGTCATTTTAACCACTACCGCAGTGTTTGCCCAAGAAAATACTAAATCTGAACTTGTTGAAAGCACATTGTCGATGTTGATAGTAAACGATTCTACTTTCGTTGCAGCTTTCATCGCCTTCACAGTTACTCGCAATACTTCGTTTTCAGCTTTATAATCAGCAACATTTCCACCCAATTTCAAATCGGAGTACAACATAATGTCCCAGCTCTTTTTATTAGGTACAGAATAAATTGCATATGTACCTGCTTTCACATCCTTTCCTTCAATTTTAACATCGTCAGTAAATGTAATTTTTGTTGCTCCGTTAGCACCTGTTCTCCATACATTTCCGAAAGAAACTACATCTCCAAAAATCGTTCTTCCTTTTGCTGCAGGTCGCGAGTACTCCACTGTTACTTCGCCCAAACCAAATTTCTGGTTAAGCGTTTGCAAAGGACTTGGCGCTGGCATTGTGATTTTTTGAGCAAAAGATTGAAAGGTCATTAATCCTAGGACTAGCATCGCTAGTGTTGTTTGTAATGATTTTTTGATTGTCATAAGGTAAATTTTAAAAATATGACATAAAAATACAAAACAAATAGCAACCATGGTAAATTTTCTAAGCTTCTTTAGCTGGATAAAGATCAATTGACACTCTCAAATGTTTACATTTACAAAAAAAAAAGAAGGAATGGAGCAACAATTTCCCTTTGTAAAATACGAACGTGAAAGCCTAACAGAACAGGAAGTTTTGCAAAAAAGCATCAACTTTTACCAATGGCTGGATCAGCGAAGAACAGTTCGCGACTTTTCAGACAAGGTAATTTCGATGGAGGTAATTGATCAACTTCTGCTCGCAGCATCAAGCGCTCCCTCGGGTGCTCACAAACAACCGTGGACCTTTTGTGTAGTTACAAATCCAGCACTAAAAAAGCAAATTCGAGAGGCGGCCGAAAAAGAAGAGCAGGAAAGTTACGCTGGTCGAATGAGTGAAGAGTGGTTAGAAGATTTAGCTCCTTTGGGAACCAATTGGGAAAAACCTTTTCTAGAAATTGCACCTGCACTGATTGTAGTATTTCGTAGAAGTTATGAGTACAAGCCAGATGGAAAAAAGCGTCAAAATTACTACGTGCAAGAAAGTGTTGGATTGGCCTGTGGTTTTTTGCTCGCAGCAATCCATCATGCTGGATTGGTAGCGCTTACACACACCCCAAGCCCAATGAACTTTTTATCCAAACTTTTAGATCGACCTGAAAATGAGAAACCTTTCCTTCTTATTCCAATCGGATACCCGACTGAAAACACGATGGTGCCCAATCTTGAAAGAAAAAAATTAGAGACAATTAAAGTTGTGTATGATTAAACAGTGGAGTTTTTAGCTTTTAAGAACTCTGGTATCCGCAGCAATCGCTTTGTTTTTATTGGCTAATTGTCCACATGCCGCATCAATGTCTTTTCCGCGACTTCTGCGTACATTGACAATCATATTTTTTGCTTCGAGGTATTTAGCGAAAGCATCCGTTTTGTGGGCATCTGCTCTTTCAAACTCACCATCGTCAATAGGATTATATTCAATAATATTGATCTTGCATGGCACACATCGCGCGAAATTAGCTAACTCCTGTGCATCCTCAATTCGATCGTTAAAGTCCTTGAAAATAATGTATTCAAAAGTGACCCTTGTACCAGTTTTTTCGTGAAAATAGCGCAATGAATCAGCTAACTCCTCCAAATTATTGGTTTCGTTGATCTCCATGATTCTACTTCTCTTCGTGTCATTGGCAGCGTGTAAAGAAACGGCCAAATTGAATTTCACTTCATCGTCACCCAATTTGCGAATCATCTTAGCAATACCAGCTGTTGAAACGGTAATTCGTTTTGGAGAAATCCCTAAACCATCTTCAGATGTAATCATTTCTATTGAGCGAAGTACATGCTTGTAGTTCAAAAGTGGCTCTCCCATTCCCATGTACACGATGTTCGAAAGGGCAGTTTCATATCTATTCTCTGCTTGATTTTTGAGGTAAACTACTTGATCAACAATCTCACCAGGGGTCAAATTACGCATGAGCTTTAGGCGACCAGTAGCGCAAAATGTACAGGACAAACTACAGCCCACTTGCGAAGAAATACAAGCCGTCATTCTGGTATTCGAGGGAATTAAAACACCTTCCACTACTTTACCTTCATCCACCGAAAACGCACATTTTATGGTTTTATCAGCACTAATTTGTTGGTCGTCTAAGCGAATGTGATCAATGAAAAAATGGTTGTCCAATTTAAGCCGAAGTTCTTTTCCAAGGTTCGACATTTCCTCAAAATTCTGTGCGTTCTTTTTCCAAAGCCACTCGTACACTTGCTTTGCACGAAACGACTTCTCTCCAATTGTTTCCAATTGACTCTTCAATTCATCGAAGGAAAGATTTCGAATATTCGACTTTTTATCTACCACTCTGTAAAATTATTGAAAAATGATGGACTTTGCTCAAAAAACCTTACCATCTGTTTTTCGTAAATAAAGCGTTTGGCCAACACTTCCCTTTATTTGATAGAACCCATCCTTCTCCTTAGAGACAGCAACTGAAGATCCTTCGACAAGCGTTTCATCGGAGAGTTTACCCATTTCATTCAAGTATAGTGGCGCCTTTTGTTGCACTATCACTGCATTTCGAATGGAATTGAGATACGTATTTGCTTTGAATGAAAGAAAAATTGATACAATTAAAAAGAACAAAGCAGGAATCGACAACACAAGGTAAATATTGCGCATCGTTTGATTTTTCTTTAACAAACGATACAAAAACACTGAAAACAAAATTGAAAAAACGAATGCAATGATATTCAATTTGAAGCCTCCGATCTGATAGGCTACCTTCTGAGTGGTAGAGTAATCTTCATCGATGCGAACAGTTGGTTCCAATTTTTCATAACACAATTCAATGTTGTTTTGTGGATTTTTATCGCTCGGATCTAATTTTGATGCTTTTTTGAAGGCATGAATCGCATGACCATACTTTCGTAACTTGTAATAGCTAATACCCAAATTATTCCATGCTGATATATTCATTGGTTCTTGCTCTGTAGCTAACAAAAAATATCCAATCGATTTAGAATATTGTTTGTTATGCAAGGCATTCAATCCGTTGTTGAAATCACTAGAATAAGCAACATTCACTAGAATGAATGTGAAAATGGTAAGAATCAACTTCATTTTTTGAGCAAATTATTGACAATAGAACTTGCTTGGGCTTGAAGATTTTCGTGCGTGTTGACATCAAATCCGTAACGCCCCATTTCAATTTGTTCAAAAATAGTGCTGATATCGGTAATCGTAGACTGCTCCACTCCATTTTCCCTCAATTGCTCCAATTTTTCTTTCTTTGACAATAGCGTGTTACCCGCTAAATCCAACTTACTATTCATTGCTTCATGAAGCGCTTTTTCAAGATTTGAATAGTAGCTTGGATAATCCCCTGCATGAAATGCAACATCTCCTGCACTTAAATAATCAGCACTTTTAGAACAGCATTTTTGAAAAGCCAACTTTGCCGATTTTTCGGGTGCTGCTGCTAACGATTTGGTATTAAAAAACAATAGTAGTAAGGCAAGTCCAAGGGGTGTTGAAAGTCCGAACCAATATACAGGATTTCCAATAAAATTGATGGAATTCACAATAATTTCCTCATTCTGAACTGGCATCATGGTGGTTTCTGCAACTGGGCTTTGATCTTTCGGTACATCAATATTGTGACTAGGTTTGAAGCCCGGATTCTTTTCGACGGAAAGTGGCAACTGCTGTGCGCTCACCGTCACATATTTTTCAGCTCGAGGATCAAAATACACATACTTAGTAGCAGGAATTTCGAAATCACCATCTTTGGTTGCCTGAATGTGAAACTCATAACTCACGCTTCCATTTGATCCAGCTGATGTATACGTGAAATTCTCTTTCACAAGAGCATCACCGTACAATAAAAATCCTTTCGGTAATTGAAGCACAGGCTCCATTAAATTTTGAAGATTTCCAGTACCATTAATCGTCACTAACATCGTAAGTACCTCTCCTTGTTTCAATTGTTTTTTGTCGATTGATTGACTAATTCCAAACGATCCAACCCCACCAGCAAAGTACTGAGGAGCTTTTGGCAGAGGTTTCACATTTACTGTTGCAGAGGTTGAAGTTAAGGGTACTGTTTCGTACCCATTTCTCAATAACACTTTGTAGGGCTCCACTTTAATATTTCCAGTACCAGTCGGAAAAAATACATTTTTATCATACACAAACGTGTACAATTGTAAACCTTTTACGGTGGTTTTATCCACTAAAATTCGCTGTGTATTGCCAATTTCATGTTTGTCGAGCACTCCAGAAAGATTGTAGCCAATATAATTTTCTAGATGAGATGGATTAAAATGAGAATAGACACGAGCTGAAATTACAACCGCCTCCCCTTCATAAATGGTCTTTTTCGATGTTTCAATGACCCCGAAAGCTGGATCTTTTAATTGTCGCTTGGTGATTTCTCCGTTAGTAGCATCATTACTTTCCTGTTCTTTCTTAATAGTAATCTTGACTGTGTTAGATTGATAGACTTTACTTCCACGTTTTACGTAGGCAGGACCAAAAGTATATTTCCCCTCCTTTGGAAGAACTCCAGTATTTGTGAGATAATAAATAGTTTGAATTTTCCCAGTGTTATAGTCCATCTCCTGTTCCATTCCACTCATGATGTTGTATCCTTGTACAAAACCATTCGGCAACTCAATATCAAACTCTCCTTCTACATTCGCTTTAACTGTGATCGTAATCACTTCGCCAGGAAGTGCATTTGGCGGGTCTACCTCCAATACCACTTGTGACTTTTGTGCGAGCACACAAGAAGCTACCATTGAAAACGCTATCAAAAAATAATTCTTCATCACCAGTCCTTCCCTGAATTTGTTGAATTTGGCTTGCCTTGATTGCCACCAATTTTTCGTTTTGTTTCTTGTTCAGCCTTCATTAAATCATCCAACATTCGCTCAACAGCTTTATTGGGAAGATTCTTACTCCCTTGCTTGCCCTCTTTTGGCTGTCCAGGTTTATTTTGTTGTTGCTGCTGGTTTTGTTGATTCTGTTGGTTTTGTTGTTGTTGCTGATTCTGATTCTGCTGTTGATTTTGTTGTTGATCCTTCTGATTTTGTTGTTGTTTCTTTTGCTCTTCTTTTGATTTTCGAATGGCTTCAGATAAATTATAGCGCGTCTTATTGTTCTTTGGATCATTCTTCAGCGCCTGTTTGTAGGATTCAATAGCACCTTGATAATTTTTTTGTTTCATTTGGGAATTGCCCAAATTATGGTACTTTCTCGCTTTCGAATGTTTTGAACTGGCTGAAGATGCACTTTGACGGTATACATCTTCCGCATTCTTATACTTGTTGGATTTGTAAGCTGATTGCGCTAATTCATCGGATAAATCAACTTCTTTGGGAGCTCCCTTTTGTGCTTTTTGATAAAATTCATACGCTTTCTCATAAGAATTAGAACGATATGCACTGCGAGCCATCTCGAGTGTATCGCGCCAACCTTCTGCAAATGTCCATGAAGAAATTGCAGTGAATATGATGAGTGTAATGAATTTCATTGTTCTCTATACGAACTACAAATTTCGGACATTGATTTAATAGTGAAGGTTAAATTCTGTTAATAATCAATGTTTCAGCGACGCTACAAGAATGAAAGGTTTGAATACTCGACCTAGCGAGAAGCGCTAAGAGGTTTTATTCGCTTCTTCGAAGTGGTCTTTTGGTAATAAAAAGATAAAATCCCCAACAAATCAATCCTGCGAAAAGCGGGAATTGATAACGAGATTCCTTCATGTCGAACTCCAAATCTCGAATCCTACTTCTTTTTAGATGACTTAATTCTGCAAGTAATTGTCTTAAATCTGGAAATTCTGAACTACTTACAATTGAAGAACCATTGCCTTTCGAAGCGATTTCTTTAATCAAAGTTGGATTCACTTTTGACGTTACAGAACTTCCTGAGGCGGTTTTCTTGTAGCCCAATTCAGGTCGATTTGGATTGACAGGCACCGGTCCGCCTTCTTCAGTTCCAATTCCTAATACACTTAATTCTATTTTTGCATCTTTGAGCGATTTCAGCGCCGCATCCGGACTTGTTTCGTGATTTTCTCCATCCGTTACCAAAATTATTGCTTTGGAGGTTTTTTCTTCCGAAAACATATTCTTTGCCACTTCGATGGCCTCTGCAATGTTGGTTCCTTGAGAAGATATCATATCACTTGAAATATCGCTCAAAAACATTTTTGCTGCGTAGTAGTCACTTGTTAATGGCAATTGAACAAAGGCATTGCCAGCAAAAAGTGTCAAACCAATTTTTTCTCCATGTAAATTATTGAGTAGTTCTCCAAGCGCTCGTTTTGAGATATCCAAGCGCGACAATTCTGGAGAAATATCTTTGGTATTCATCGAATTTGAAATATCAAGGGCAATCACCAACTCCATACTTTCAATCGTTCCTGCTACTTTTTTTGTGCCAAAAACGGGCTGTGCCAGAGCAAATACAAGTAGCACAAAGGTGTTTCTAAAGAAGAAAAAACGAAGAAAGCTGTGAAAAGAATTGACAGGCGAAAAAATTAACGCGGCTAAATTTGGACTTGTTTTATTGACGATTGCATTCGTAGCATACAAATTGTAGAAATATACCAGCATGATTGGAATCAACAAAGCATGCAAATACAAGGCCCCTCGATTGGCAAAACTGAGCGGTTGACCTGAGCCATCATTTAGGAATCCCAGTAAAAACAATAACACAGCAGTGAGCACCCAGAAAATAAATTCATAGATTAACACTGCAGTAAGAATACGCGCAAGTTGATATTTGTAGTAGGTTTTACTCATTCCATTTAAAAAATACGCGTTCTACAAAACCTGAAAGTACAAGCAGTAAAATTGACCAGTTGAGGAAGCCACTTGGATTGGCAGGTGGCTCAGATTTATAGTGCTTGTCGATCATTCTTCGTGTTTCCAACTTATCAATTTCCTTGTAGATCGATGCCAGACTTGCTTCGTCTGTTGCTCGAAAATACTGTCCATCTGTTAATGTTGCAATCTTTGTGAGGGTCATCTCATCGATTTCCACATCCATATTTTCATACCGCACCCCGAAAGGTGTCATAACAGGTGTTGGTGCTTGTCCATTTGATCCCACTCCAATCGTGTACACTCTGCATTTTTTTGATTTTGCTAATTCCGCAGCAGTGAGGGGATCAATGTCTCCCACATTATTACTTCCATCCGTCAATAAAATGATGACTTTAGAAGGTAAACTATCATTTCTAAGTCGTGTTACTGCAGTACCCAATCCAGTCCCAATGGCGGTACCTGGCTCGATATTTTCGCCTCCTATTCGATCAATTTGTTGCTTAAGAATTGGATAATCTAAGGTGGCGGGACAAGCCGTAAAGGCTTCACCAGCAAATGCAACTAATCCTATTCGGTCACCTTTTCTTCCGTCGACAAACTCCTTGGCTACTTTCTTCGCTACTTCCAATCGGTTTGGAGCAAAATCAGTCGCCAACATCGACATAGAGACATCGATAGTTAAAATTATATCAATTCCATTTTTGTAATTCTCTTGAGAATTGTCCATGTCTGACCAATGAAAAGGCTTTGCCATGGCAAGAATCAAAAAAGTGAACACTGTTGCATTAGTGAGAATAAGGCCAGAGCGCAACCATGTTACCCAACGCGCACCAATCGACTTTTGCACTTGAACATTCTCAACAAACTTTACCTGTCCGGAACCTCTTCGTTCCTTTCTAAAGGCAAGAAAAAGATAAATAGGCAGTAAAAGCAACAAGAGCAGCCAGAATGGTTCCAGATACTCGTACTCAAAAACTCTGATGTTCCAACTATTCAACATTTTCGTATTCTAAAGGACTTGTTTCTGTAATTATCATTCGCACCTTTTGCGATATTTTCAATATTTCTATTTCTTCGGGTTGCGATTTAGCAAACTTCACCAGGTCGGACTGCATTAAAACTATTTCGATTGATTCGATGGTTTCTGGATGTAAGCCCACACGTTGCAACAACAATTTTGTCTCGATCGTAGTTTTCTCCAACAAATTCAATTCGTAGCGAGAAGATAAATAAGACCTTAGTATGAAAGACAGTTCAATATAATGCTCTTTCAACTTTCCCTTCTCCCATAATTTTTCTGCTTCCAGCATATCAATAGCCATCAATATCCTTGCTTTTAACGATAGTACTTTCGGCGGATTTTTATCGACCTTACTCACCTTTTTCCATCGCCAATAAATAAGTAAAATGACGATAAAAATTAACAACAACCAATAATAGTCAAGCAAAAACAATATAATTGGGTTTCCAGCGGGAGGCAATTCTGCAAAATGCTCATCGATATCGTAAATGTCTTGTCCTTCTTTTTTGCTCACTAACACTACTTTCAAAGTAGCCGTTGGCAATGTCATGGTGGAATCGTTTAGAAAAAAAGTGCCCGTTTCAATTTCATAGACACCTTCATTCCAACCCGTAATTTCGTAGTTTCCTTCCCAGATTTTTTGCTTACCCTTCATGAAAATCGTGTCCGAAAAAGAATTCACCACCTCAATATCTTCTGAGGATTCAGTGGTGAGCACTTGACTATTATCTTTTTTTCGCGCAGGAACGATAGACGTAAATGGAGTGTATTTATAACTCGCATCTGAAGGCAACTCCACTATGATTTTCAATTTAGCAGGAACACCAACTTGAATTTTTTGGGGTTGTACTGTGGATGTTGATTTTTGCGCAAAACTCAAAAAAGTAACTAGTAGAAAGCAATATGTGAGGAGATTTCTCATGCTCTACTTTTAAATAAGCGCACTAAAGGAGGAATAAAATCTTCATCAGTAGAAATTGTTACAAAGTCAATACCTGATTTTCGCATGTCTAATTTCAGTAATTGTTCTCTTTCTTCACGATGTTTTTTTAAACTATTTTTAGCTAAATCGGAAGAAGAATTGATCCAGGTAGTTTCCTTTGTTTCTGCATTAAAAAGCTGAATAATTCCCATAGCAGGAAGGTCATACTCGGCAGCATCACTTACTTTTAAGGCAATAGTGTCATGGCGTTTTCGTGTAATTCGAAGGCTGTCCATAAAATCTCCATCATCAATAAAATCACTAATCACAAAAGAAATCGTTCGTTGTTTTTGGGTGTTTCTTAGGAATTTCAAGCCTTCACTTAAATGGGTTGTCGCTGCTTTGGGTTGAAACTCAATCAACTGACGAAGAATGGTCAATGCATGTTGGCGACCTTTTTCAGGAGCTATGTATTTTTCAACATGATCTGAAATAAAAATAGCACCTACTTTATCGTTATTTTGAATTGCTGAAAAGGCCAATACAGCACACAATTCAATGGCCAAATCCTTTTTTGATTTTACGGTAGTTCCATATTCCGAAGAGCCAGAAATATCAACGACTAACATCACTGTTAACTCTCGTTCTTCTTCAAATATTTTGACGTGAGGAGAATTGTATCGAGCAGTTACATTCCAGTCGATTGTTCGAACCTCATCGCCATATTGATAGTTGCGTACTTCACTAAAAGCCATTCCACGCCCTTTAAATGCCGAATGGTATTCACCAGAAAAAATATGCTTGGTTAATCCTTTGGTTCGAATTTCCAGGCGTTTAATTTTTTTCAAAAGTTCGTTGACTTCCATGTGCAAAGACACTTAATTAAGGCACTTCTACCTTACTGATAATTTTGGTAACGATATCCTTCGCTGTCATGCTCTCAGCCTCTGCTTCGTAGGTTAATCCCAATCGATGCTGCATCACATCAATTGCCACGGCACGAATATCTTCTGGAATCACAAATGCTCTTCCTTGCAAAAATGCATACGCTTTTGAGGTCAGTGCCAAATTGATACTTGCACGGGGAGAACATCCAAAACCAATCATTGGCTCAAGGAAACCAAGTCCAAACGCTGCTGGATTGCGTGTAGCAAACACTAAATCAACAATGTATTGTTCAATTTTTTCGTCCAAATAGACTTCACGCACCATCTTTCGATAGCGAACGATATCATCCGCACTCAACACTTTTTGTGGTTTCGCCAATCCTCCTGAACGAACATTGGAACGAATAATCTGTTTTTCTTCTTCTTTTGTAGGATAGCCCAAGACCACTTTCAACATAAAACGATCTACTTGTGCTTCTGGCAATGGATAAGTTCCTTCCTGTTCCACTGGATTCTGAGTTGCAAGCACTAAAAATGGCGATGGCAATTTGTAGGACTCATCACCAATAGTCACTTGACGCTCTTGCATAGCTTCCAACAAGGCACTTTGCACTTTCGCAGGTGCACGATTGATCTCATCTGCTAATACGAAATTAGCGAAAATGGGTCCTTTCTTAACATTGAACGATTCTGATTTTTGACTATAAATGAGTGTTCCTGTGACATCCGCTGGAAGTAAATCAGGTGTGAACTGTATTCGACTAAAGTCGACAGCAATCGTTTCTGACAAGGTTTTAATGGCAAGCGTTTTAGCCAATCCCGGCACTCCTTCAAGTAGCACATGACCATCGGCAAGCAGGGCAATCAACAAGCGCTCCACCATGTATTCTTGTCCAACAATCACCTTCGCAACTTCTTGTCGAAGTAGTTGAATTGTGTTTTTCTCAAGTTGAATTTTTTCGCTTAGTAGGCGCAATGCCTCAGCGGGACTCAAAGATTCATTCGTATTTTCAGTCATACAATCAATTAGTTGAACTTACAAAGATGAAGAACACCCTTCAAATGTGCTGTTAAAAGATGTTAAGGTTGAAACGAGGCTATGTTTTACCTTCAAAAGCGACAGGTTCTGGTAATTTACTATTAAAATAGTAGAATTGGAAATAATATAAAAACGAATAGTAAATTAGCACTGTAGAAATAGAGATGGTAATGGAAAAGGAACGAAAATGTTTAGAGTGTGGGCATAAGTTGCAAGGAAGAAAAGATCAAAAGTTCTGCTCTGATTATTGCCGCAATACGTTCAATAACCGCTTGCATGAAGATGCGAACAATTACGTGCGGCGCATCAACAACATCCTAAGGAAAAACCGACGCATTTTAGAAACCCTAAATCCTGATGGAAAAATCACTGTTGATGCCATTCGTTTGGCGGAAGAAGGATTTAATTTCCACTACTTCACAAATACTTATCGTACCCAAAAAGGAGCAAAATACATTTTTTGCTACGAGCAGGGCTACCTTAAACTAGAGAACAATCAATACATGTTAGTGAAAAAACAAGATTATGTGAAATAAAAAAGCCCATCGAAAATTCAACGGGCTTAGAGTACTATTTTTTTTTAATCTTATGCTTGCTGCACGAATTGAAGTTCACCTAACAATTTCACATCATCACTTACCACTATACTTCCAGCTTCTGTAACAGCACTCCAACGAAGATTAAAATCACTACGTTTGATTTTACCATTAAATGACAGTCCAAATTTAGTTTGTCCGTATGGATCCACTACTACTGCCGATTTCTCTGCTGCTAAGGTGATCGATTTTGTTACTTCACGAATTGTTAAATCGCCAGTAATTTTTACCTCGTCGCCATCTACTTCTACTGCAGTACTTTTAAATGTAAGGTTTGGGAACGCCGCTTGGTTGAAAAAATCGTCTGATTTTAAGTGCGCATCGCGATCAGCAACACCTGTTGAGATTGAATCGATTGCTGCACTGAATTCAAAAGCGCTTGGCGCATCAGTACTTTCTGCTGTTCCTGCAAACGTTCCGAAGTTTCCGCTTACATTGCTAATCATCATGTGTCTTACTTTGAAACCAATTTCACTGTGTGAATTGTCAATTGTCCATTTTGTTGTCATATCTCTTTGAATTAAATTTATACGACAAAATTAGGGCAAGCACAAAGCTGCCACATTGATGTATGTTAAGAAAAAAAATTATTCCATTTTGCGCAGTACATCCATTGCATTTCGAATGTGCAATTCTGCTTCAAACAAATTTTCAAAGATATCTTTCACTCGACCTTCTTTATCAATAATGTATGTAACACGACCTGGAATTAGCCCAAAGAAGCGAGAAGGTACCCCAAATGATTTTCGGATTAATCCTTTGGGATCTGAAAGAATATGAAAATTAAGATTGTGTTTGCTAGCGAAATTCTGATGCGAACCATGAGAGTCGGAAGAAATACCGATCACTTCACTTCCTAAAGATACAAAATCTTCATAGGAATCTCTAAACGAGCAAACTTCTTTGGTACATCCTGCCGTTTCATCTTTTGGATAGAAAAAAAGAACAACATTTTTTGAGTTTTTATAATCTGAAAGTCGAATGGACTCCCCGTGTTGATTCATTGCTTCGAAATCCGAACAAAGATCACCTATTTTTATCGCCATAATTAATTAGTTGCCGCTGTATTCAACGCTATTATTTTGTGTTTCCCACAAACGAACTGTTACTTTATACTTCGAGTCCAATCGTTTTGCAATTAGCTCATGACAAACAATCGCTATATTTTCGGCAGATGGTCGTTTATTTTCAAATTCAGAACAATCTAGATTCAAGTTACGATGATCAAAACGATCGCTAATTTCTTCCTCTAAGATATTTTTGAGCAAGCGTAAATCAATTACATACCCTGTCATTTCATCCACTTCGCCGTCAATCCATGTTTCGAGTACGTAATTATGTCCATGAAAATTAGGATTGCTGCATTTTCCAAAAACGGCTAAGTTTTGTTCATCCGACCAAGCAGGATTAAATAATCTGTGGGCAGCATTGAAAGTGATCCTTCTACAAACCTTCATTATACACTTTTTAATAATTAAAGAATTATACTTTAACTCCTTTGAACGCAAAGATAGTCACATCGTCAGTTTGTTCAAAATCTCCCTTCCAATTATCCAGTTCCTCCTCAATTAGTTGATGTTGCTCTGCCAAAGGTAAAAGCGCATTGGATTCAATGGCCTCCAAAAGCCTTCTAAATGAAAAGCGTTTATCGTGCACCCCTCCAAACTGATCTTGATAACCATCCGTTGGGAAATACACACTATCCGTTTTCTTCAATTCTACTCGGTGACCCATGTATTGTAAGAATCCTTCTTGAACATCACCTATATGTTTGTTATCTCCTTTGTATAGTGCAAAATCATCTTCATTATACACCAAGAATCTAGAGCCAGCACAGGCAAAACTCATGATACTTGTTTCAATATCAATACAACACACGGTAATCTCAATGCCATCATTGATGGAAGTTTCATTTTGCTTAAACAACTTATTCGATAAGCGTCGGTCCATTTCATTGAGAATTTGAGCTGGATTATGATAGTGATTATCAATTACAATACTATTCAATAGATTAATTCCAAGAATTGTCATAAAAGCTCCGGGCACACCATGACCAGTGCAATCCCCAATAGCAAATAGCAACTTATCCTCAGTACGATGGAACCAATAAAAATCGCCCGAAACGATGTCCTTAGGTTTAAAGAGTAGAAAACTTTCCTCAAACAAGGTTTCAATATACTCTTTTGGCGTAAAAAGAGCTTGTTGAATTTGTTTAGAATATTGGATACTCGACGTAATTTCACGGTTTTGTTCAAAAATCAATTTTTCATTCTCCAAGTTCTTAGTAATATCTCTTGCTACCACCAAAAAGCCCACAATATGTTTTGGGTTGTGAGGATCGATTCGCGAAGAAACGTGCTGTCCAAGCCACTTTGTTTTTCCATTGGCATCTATCACCTGAAATTCAAAATAGGAAGATACCTTTTTTTGTTTGAAATGATCCTCATAAAATTTCCAGACCGTTTCCACATAATCAGGATGAACATACTTTTGGGAAGTGCTATCACGATCGGTGTTAGGATTATACCCGAAGAATTGTTTAAATCGATCATTTGAAAAACTAATAATTCCGTTTATTTCTGTGTGATAAATTAAATCTTCTGCTGACTCAACAAGAAGTTCGTAGGTACTTTCTGCCTCAATACGATCAGAAACATCTTGTCCAATGATACAATTGATGTTATCGGCAAAGACTTTACACGTCCACTCGATCCAAATTGTTTCGTGCAAATTGGAGGTCATCCGCGCAGTGTATTTGCTATCGTCAATAAACATCTTCGTAAAATCGATGGATTTTAAATCATCTCCATCCATCAAAAATTGATTCAAATACGACACTTTTTTGTCCATCATTTCTAGCCTGGTTACGGGCAAAAATTGTTCGATATTATTGCTTACAAATGTTATTTTTCCTGTTTTATTAAAAACCAGAACCGGTACTTTTCCATTATTAACGATACCTGAAATAAACAAAAGCTTCTCAATAGAGTCGTAGCGCAAATAAGTCAAAAAGATGGACAACACAGCAGAAACAAGAAGCGTTACAAGAAAAATGTATTTGTGATAACTCAAATCTTCCAAAATAATGAAAAGAGTTGACGTTACTAAAATCATCACGAGGTTATGAATGACCACGTGGTTAAACTTTTGATACACGTATGGCGCAATTGTATTAATCATTGCGATACCAACGACATAAAAATAATGTAGATTGGAAAAATACAATCCAATGTAACTTTGAGTAACAAAAATGGAAAATGTCGCAATCAGAAGGGGGCGAATAAACTCATTTCGGCCAGTTGCTTTTGCGATTTTCACCAAAATATAATTAATTAGCATTAAAAAAGACGTCACAAAAGCCAGAGGAATCAAGTTTGGTAAAGTTGGATCAATCGTTAGCACAAAAAGATTTATACCAAAATTGGCCAGAAAAGAAAACAACAAAATAGAAGGTGCTTCTCTTAATTCAACTAAGAGTTCATCAGTGATAAAAAAGTTGACTCCTTCAATACTTTTCCGCTGAGAAATAGCAAAAAACGCCATCAATAGAACAAGACCTAAGGCTAGAAAAATAAACCATCTTGACTTCCATATCGCAAGTCTAATTTCAAAATCATAGCTTGTGACATCAGAATACACCTTTCCATCGTAGGTTGCTTTTGCTTCAATGGTGTAGGAACCATTCTCTAAATTGTCGATGTAAACAGTAGGATTTTGCACTGCAGCCGACCAATTATTGTCCTTCCCGATAATTCGATAAATATATTTTACACTTTTTATTTTCGGGTTATTGGAAGAAATCTTGAATGCATGTAATGAATTAGATTGATTTTCATATCGCTGCAATACTTCCTTAATAACAGGAGCAGTTGGCTTTGGTAAATTTTCCAGTAATCGAGTGTCGAGACTAAAAAGTCCTTCAACAGTTGCCACGATGATTTCTTTACTGTTTTGAAATTGCGCCCTCATGTTGGTTTCATAACCTTCAAAACCATTTTTATTGGTGTACGCATGAACAGAAAGTACCCTTCCAAATTCATTTAATTTCAAAAGCGTCAATCCTTTATTTGTTCCAATAATCAAATTGCCATAAGAATCGCTATTCAGCGTGTAAAACAAGGTTGAATTAAAATATTCTTTCTTTGTTAATTTTACTATTTCCCCATTTTTCAATATCCCAATTAGTCCATTGTCACAGGTAAACCAAATATTTCCGTAGGAATCTTTCGTTGAAACCCCAGAGAAATAACCCATGTCATTGAGTCCTGAAACTCTATTAACTATACCTGTTGAAAGATCTTCTTCGTAAATGCAATTATTGGTACCAAAATAATTTTTCTGGAGTATTTGAGAATGCTGAAAAGTATAAAAATACAATGCAGACTGCGTGCTTTTTTGAGGGTCAGAAAGCTGCTTAGTACTCAGGTCATATTTTCGAATTCCTTTCCCATAAATGCCAATGTATAATGTTTTTCCGAAGAGTTCTACAAGTAGAATATTTTCCCCATCAACACCCTTAATAGAGAAGTTAGCAACTTCATAGGTTTGCTTGTTAATTTTCTTGATACCATTCGATGTTCCAAGCCATACAAACTCATCATCTTGAGTAGTGTAGCCTGTTCTAAAATCAAACTCAATAAGTCGAGAATCTCTAAAACGACTAATATACGTTTTACCCTCTAATGAACTAAAAAGCAAGTCATTATTAAATTTTGTAACCGAAAAGATATCAGGTCTTTTGAATTCCTTATGTGTTAATATTCTAGAAAATGGCTCTACAGAAATTTTATATAGGCCTTGTGAAGAAGAGGCGCACCAAATATTTCCATTAATATCTGCACGAATTGAATTACAATTTTTTAGTGACTGCTCGAAATTTAGCTCAACAGGAAGAATGGCTTTTCCGTCAGACATCAATAATTTATCATCAAACGTTATAAAATAGGTTCTATTCAAAACTGGGTTATGTGCAGCAGATTTTATTTCTGGAAAATTGGTTGAAACTGAAGACATCTTCAACTCCTTGCAAGAAAAAACTTTGTCTTTATCTGTGAGAACAATCTCCAATCGTGTATCCAAGTTTTTGCTATACAACACCACTCGGTTTCCTTTTGCGAAACCAAAACTCATTTGATTAAGACTTCCTTTTTTATTGTACCACTTAGAAATGCTTTTTAGCGTTCGCGTTTTACTATCCAAGTAGTAGTTTCCCTTTGAACTAAAAATTAAAATACCATGCTTTAATTCTACAATTTGGTATATAGTAACTTCTGCAGGGAAGCTACAAATTTTACGTTGCACCCCATTTTCATGAACAAAAAATGCTCTGGCGTTAGCATAAAATAAGGATCTGCCAAAGGCATACACTTTCATCCAATCACCTTTAACGGAGGTCCTTGCGGAAATTAATTTACTTCCGCTTTTCGTCAACTGATAAATTCCTCTGTATTTCGATGCGAAAAGCAAGCCTTCTTTATTGGAAGAAATTGAAGTGATGTGATGATTTGATTCAGAAGTATTTACTACTTCTTCAAAATCTTCGCCGTCAAAACTATACAATCCTACCCCGTCGGTTCCTAAATAAACCTGTCCATCTTCATGCGCATAAATAGAGGTAATGGAAGCAATAGGCAAACCACTTTTGTAATTATAATTACGAAAGGTGAAGAGCTGAGCGTTACTGGTTAGAGAAACAAGTAACAAAAAAAATACGATCTGTAACTTAGTTCGAAGCAAAAATAATAGTTTGCCTCTAAAGTAGCTAAAAAGTTCTACTTAGCTTAAGTTGAATTTAATTATTTCGCCTTTCGCCAATAACTTTGATTAGTGCCTTCACTCTTTCAGCTTTGTCCAACACCAATTCAACAGATGCCGCAGTAATGGTCACATGCCCCATTTTACGAAACGCCTTGGTCTCTACTTTTCCGTAGATGTGAGGAAAAACACCTTCCATAGCAAGTACATCTTCAAGTCCATCGTATATTACTTCCCCACTATATTCCTGCTCACCCAACAAATTAATCATTCCACCAGCAGTACGAATCGAGGTGTCGCCTAGTGGTAAATTTAGAATCGAACGTAAATGCTGCGCAAATTGAGAAGTACTATTGCATTCTATGGTATGGTGGCCGCTATTGTGGGGACGAGGAGCAATTTCATTCACCAATAAATCACCTTCTTTTGTCAAGAAAAACTCCACTGCCAAGATACCCACTAAATCCAGCGATTCAATCAACTCAAGCGCTAATTTTTGAGCCTTTCTGTCGATATCTTCGGAAATTTGCGCTGGTGTAAAAAGTAGTTCTACGAGATTTGCTTCTTCATTGAATTGGCATTCTACGGAAGGGTATGCAACTGACTCACCTCGTTCGTTTCGTGCTACAATTACAGAAAGTTCTTTTTCGAAGGGAATTAACTGTTCTATAACTGAAGGTGCATCAAATGCTTTTGATAGATCTTCTACCTTTTTCAAAATCTGAACTCCTTTCCCATCATAGCCGCCAGTTCTCATTTTCTGAACAAAAGGGTACACTTGTGGATCCGTAGAAATTTCATTTTTGCTATTAATCAAATAAAAAGGGGATGTTGGAATGCCATTATTGACATAAAATGCCTTTTGCAATCCTTTATCACGAATCATCTTTAAAATTCTTGGTTGAGGAAACACTTTTTTTCCTTCGCTTTCCAATTGCTCTAACGCTTCGATGCTCACGTTCTCAATCTCAACGGTAATCAATTCTTTGTCCTTTCCAAACTGATACACGGTGTCAAAATCAGTGATACTTCCTTTTGTAAATGAACTTGCAATTTGTTTACACGGCGAATTTTCATCATTGTCAAGCACATGTACATGCACATCTAAATTTGCAGCTTCTTGAATGAACATGCGCCCTAATTGCCCACCTCCAATCATCCCTAAACGAAAAGAATTACCGTACCATTTTTTCATGGTTCAAAATTAATGGTTTTTACTGACCTTTTCAATGTTCTTTTCTCAATCAAATAATATCTTGGTAGGAAATATTTACGTGTAGAAATTCAGCCCTCGCTCCGCCAAAAGAAAAATAGCTGCCTCCGGGACACAAAACGATATGAAAAATACGTGCTTTGTATTGAGTGTTTTTCGACTACCGAGAATGAAACAAAAATCGCTGCAAAATTCTAAAAAATGGAGCTATTTTACGTACTATTTGGAATTATTTGGGGATAAACCCTTCAAAAGAATGGGATTTGGATGGAAAATCAATCTTTTAGTCAGCAGTATAATTTTATTGTGAGAGGGAAAAATTGAATCTTAGATTGTATCTTTGCAATAATTATGGTGCAAGTTTTCGACAAACAATTTGAAAGTTTTATTACCGCTCAAGAAATCAACTTCGAGGTAAACGCCTTGGCGCAACAAATTTCGAAGGATTATGATGGTAAGGAACTTGTTTTCATTGCCTTACTTAATGGTGCTTTCATGTTCGCTTCTGATTTAATGAAAGCAATGCAGATTCCTGTTGCCATATCGTTTGCAAAAGTAAGCTCCTATGCTGGTGCAACAGTTACTTCAGGTCATGTAAAAGAACTCATCGGCATTGAAGATGATTTATCTGGAAAACACGTTGTCATCATTGAAGATATTGTTGACACAGGTAAAACGATTGATGCAATTTTGCCTTCATTAGTGAAGAAAAATCCTGCATCTATAAAAATTTGTACCCTTTTGTTTAAGCCTGAAGCTTTTGAAGGAAATACAAAACCTGACTATATTGGATTTTCGATCCCAAATAATTTTGTAGTGGGCTATGGACTTGATTACAATGAATTAGGAAGAAATCTTAACGCGATTTATCAACTAAAAACAACACCACATTCTATGTTAAATATTGTGCTTTTTGGTCCTCCTGGAGCTGGTAAAGGAACGCAATCAGAGCGTTTAATTGACAAATATGGCTTATTTCATTTATCGACAGGTGATATTTTTAGAGCAAACATCAAAGGCAATACGGAGTTAGGTATCTTAGCCAAAAGTTATATGGATCAAGGACAACTTGTTCCAGATCAGGTGACCATCAACATGATTAAGTCGGAATTGGAATTGCACCCCAATGTAAAAGGAATTATTTTCGATGGTTTTCCAAGAACAAACGCACAAGCTTCAGCACTTGATGAATTACTGTCTGAAATGGGTACAGAAATTTCATTAATGCTAGCACTTGAGGTAGAAGAAGAAGAATTAAAAATTCGTTTGAAAAAACGAGCAGAAAGCAGCGGACGTATCGATGATGCAAATCCGGAGGTGATAGAAAATAGAATTCGAGTATATAATAATGAAACTGCTCCGGTAAAAGAATTTTACCAGCAAAAAGGAAAGTTTGTGGGTGTAAATGGAATTGGTTCAATTGATGAGATTACTGATCGCCTATTTACTCAAATAGATCTTTTTAAATCATAAATTAACATGCCATTTCGTGGCAAAGGAGAACAAAATGGCTTCTGACAATTTTGTAGATTACGTAAAAATACACCTAAAATCGGGTAATGGTGGTGGAGGTTCTACGCACTTTCGTAGAGAGAAATATATTCCATTGGGGGGTCCTGATGGTGGAGATGGAGGTCGTGGTGGACACATAATTTTGGTTGGAAACAAACAATTATGGACACTCCTTCACCTAAAATATAAGAAACACATCAAAGCGGGTCATGGCGCCCATGGTTCGGGTGGATTGAGTACTGGAAAACAAGGTGAGGATGTTTTTGTAGATGTGCCACTAGGTACTTTGGTGAAAGATGCCGAAACTGGAGAAGTGTTGTTTGAAATAACAGAAGAAGGTGAAAAAGTAATTGTGCAACCAGGAGGTCGAGGCGGAATGGGAAATAATCACTTTAAATCGTCTACCAATAGAGCACCTCATCACGCGCAACCAGGTGAACAAGGTACTGAAGATTGGAAAATTTTGGAATTAAAAATCCTTGCTGATGTTGGTCTAGTAGGATTTCCGAATGCTGGAAAAAGCACCTTACTATCAGTAGTAAGCGCTGCAAAACCAGAAATTGCAAACTACGCATTTACTACCTTGCGTCCAAACCTAGGAATTGTAGAATATCGTGATCACCGATCCTTTGTGATGGCTGATATTCCTGGAATCATCGAAGGAGCGCATCAAGGAAAAGGCTTAGGTTTGCGCTTTTTGCGTCACATTGAACGTAACTCTTTGTTGCTGTTTATGATCCCTGCCGATTCAGATGATATTGCTAAAGAATATGCTGTTTTGTTGAACGAATTGAAGCAATTTAATCCAGAACTGTTGCACAAAGAGCGTTTGTTAGCAATTACAAAGTCAGACATGCTCGATGAAGAACTTATGGAAGCCCTTCGTCCGACTTTACCAAATGTACCCTCTCTATTTATTTCGGCGGTTGCTGAAACTGGCATCAATGAATTAAAAGATTTGATTTGGAAGCACCTCAACAATGATTGATGCACTTGAGCAAATAGATCGCAGTATTGTCTTGGCAGTGAATAGCTGTCACACACCATTTCTGGACGATTTATTTTGGCTCATTTCTGGGAAAATCACCTGGATTCCTCTTTATATTTTACTATTTTTTTTAGCGCAGCGAAAGTTAAATCTACGCCCATTTCTATTTTTCATACTATTCACCATTTTATCCATTGTAGTGGCCGATTTAGTGAGCGTACATTTTTTCAAAAACGTATTCGAACGCTATCGACCGTCACATCATGCACTGCTAACTGATATCCTACATTTTCATCGCTTTGAAAATGGTGATGTGTATAAAGGTGGAATGTACGGCTTTGTTTCTTCACATGCTGCTAATTTTTCAGCATTGGCTTGCTTTATCGGCCTTTCATTAAAGAAATTCTACCCGAAATTGCCTTTTATTCTCATAGGGATAGTAGTCCTGATTTGTTATAGTAGAATTTATTTAGGGGTCCACTACCTTACCGATATACTTGCGGGATTGATGGTGGGAACGGGCATTGGTTATGTATTTTATCGCTTTTTTAATCGCAATTTTTTAGCGAAACTATCCCACTGAACTGCTAAAATAAATAGTATATTTAAACGTTACCTCGAAGTAAAATATGCGCATACTCACTTTAATATTTCTTCTATTACTCGTTACTTCGTGCGGAGTGAACCATAATGCTATTCGTTTTGTGAAAAATGAAGCGATTGTAGAACACACGACTAGATCTGAAAAAAAGAATGTAGATACTTCGGCAATTCGACAAGCTCACTGCATCGCAAGCTCAGCAACCAGTGCTTCGGCAATTCGACAATTCGACAATTCGACAAGCTCATTGCGTCGCAAGCTCATTGCGTCGCAAGCTCACTGCATCGCAAGCTCAGCAATTCAATTCGACATAGAAAGTGGATATATTTACCAACGTCCTTCCAAAAAAATCTACGAGAAAACCAATCAAAATATAGAAGGGGAGCCTGAGGCAGAAATTCTTGCAGCAGCAAAAAGAAATGAGCGAAAAGCAAATACAACGCTAGGACTTTCGATTTCATCTTTAGTACTTAATATTATTTTTCCGTATGCTGGAATCATTCTCACCATTATTGCTTGGATCTGCTATCTTGTGACGAATCGCAATCGATACTTTACCCTAAAGGGAGATCGAGTGATGCGAAAATCGTTCGTGTTATTGCTAATTGCATCAGCTATTTTATTACTGTTGATTACTGCCGTCACACTATTAATTTTGTTTTGGTGATCGGGCGAAAGAAGATATTTGTAAGTGTTTCGAATGATCTTTATACCGATAACAGAGTTAATAAAGTGTGCCATTTTCTTTGTGAACAAGGATACGAAGTAGTATTGGTAGGAAGAAAGCGAAAAAACAGTCAAGTTTTAGCTCCACGACCCTACCAAACAAAGCGATTTAGACTATTATTTGACAAAGGTCCACTATTTTATGCAGCACTAAACGTTCGCTTATTCTTCTTTTTACTTTTCAAAAAGGTGGACATTCTACTTTCGAATGATTTAGACACACTGCCCGCCAATTATCTAGCCTCAAAATTCAAACGAAACACACGATTGGTGTATGACACACATGAGTATTTCACGGAGGTCCCAGAGCTAATTGCTCGTCCAAAAGTGCGCAAAATTTGGCTTGGCATCGAAAAAAGAATTTTTCCAAAACTAGAGACAATCTACACTGTGAACCAGTCCATTGCAAATAAATATCAAGTTCGCTACGGTAAAAAAGTGCATATTGTAAGAAATGTTGGGCCGAAATGGATTCCGATTGAAATAAAGTCTCGTGCTTCATTGGGACTTCCAGAAGATCAATTTTTAGTCATTTTACAAGGCTCAGGAATCAATGTAGACCGAGGTGCGGAAGAAGCCATTGAAGCGATTCAGGAGATTGAAAATGCAGTATTGGTATTTGTGGGTGATGGTGATGTAATTCCTAGCTTGAAAAAGGAAGTTGTGGCCAAAAAGCTAGAAAAAAAAGTACTTTTTTTTGGTAAACGTCCGTACGAAGAAATGATGCAGTACACACACGCCTGTGATATTGGTCTATCACTCGATAAACCCTTAAGTGAAAACTATTTGTACTCCCTTCCCAATAAAATTTTTGACTACATTCAAGCTGGAACTCCCATCATTTGCACAAATTTACCTGAAGTAAGCGCTGTCGTTACTCGTTATGATGTTGGGTTGGTTTTACCAAAAATGGACGTTCATTCACTAACAATTGCGCTAAAATCACTTCAGGAACATCCAGAAAGACGAATACAGTTGCAGGAAAATTGTAAAAAAGCCGCTGAGATAGAAAACTGGGAAGCGGAATGTGAAGTACTTAGTCACATCTATCCCAAAATAAATTCTTAGTTCAATTTCCGATACAAGACTACTTCTACTCTTCTATTCAACTGATTGTTCTCTTCACTTATTTCAGGAACTCGTGGCAGGTAATTGCTATGTCCCTGGTAGGTCAGGCGATTTTCATCGATTCCTTTAAGAATAAGCCAATCTCTTACTCGACGAGCACGTGCTATTGACAAATCCATATCATCAGCACAGCAAACGTGTCCATGAATTTCAACATTTACATCAGTTGCCTCTTTAATTTTATTGTACAATGTATACAACTCTGGGTACGAATAATCTTTTACATCGGGAGTGCCACCCCAAAACTCTACTTTCAATCGCAGGGTGTCTAAAATATCTTTTTGAATCGACAAAGGACTTGCAGCGCTTGGAATTTCAATTTCAATAGCGGGTGAGGAAGCGATAATTTGCACCGCTCTATTTTTGCCCAATATTTTAAATTGACTTGTTTCTCCCACAACCGAATTATTGCTTTCTGGAACTGCGCCAAGCACTAGTTCTCTCACGCTAAGCACTCTATTTTTTGCTAAGACTTTATTGTATTCAATAGAACCGATGGTGTCAGTAAAACCTATAAAATAGAAAGTGCTTTCTTGATGTTTCTCAGAAAATCGCTTAATTTTATCCTTTTCAAGTGGACTAACATCGAATTTATCGAATTGAAAGTTCACCAATAAAGTATCTTGGGAATTTGCGTTTTGCACCAACAAAAACAAAAGGGCGAGGGAAAAAGATTTGCAAATCATAATTATAAATTTAAATTGATTTTAGCAAAATACGTGCTAAAAATTTCGATTCATCGAGCATTGAACCATAAATGAAATTATTTGTACCGAAGGAAAAAATCCATGAAAACACTTATTACTTTACTTCTTTTGTTATCAGCAAGTACCATCTACGCTCAAAAGGTAAAAGCCACAAGACAAGGTTGGTCTGGCGGGGTTTGCTGTAGATCTGGTGTCAACTATGCAATTGTTTTAACTTGGAAAACCGAATGTGGTGTTCCCAAAAATTTCGCTGTTGATTCTATTTATATGGACGGCTTGCGTTTCGATAAAAATATGATTCGTATAATAAAAGTAAAAAACAACATCTCACTTGTTTTTGAACATTCTCACGATGAAGAAAATCCCCCAATCGAAGGTGAAATTATGCCTCATCCAATCATCGGCGCCAACACCATCTTTTTCAATTCAAGTGCCCGCTTAGAGCCACTGCTTGTGGAAGAAGTGGAAGAATTAATGTACTTGGCATATCCTTGAGGACGTGGGTATATTATTCAGAATGTAAATTTTACTTTTCAACTTTGATTAATATAGTAAATTCCATATTTAGCATCTATTAATCAATTTTTCACCTTATTTTATTGTTGAATGTCATTGTGGGGAAGGGCGAAAGTGATTCGCCCCTAACCACAATTGATCCTATACAAACAAAAAAGGCCAATCTTGCGATTGACCTTTCTGCTCCTCCTCTTGGGCTCGAACCAAGGACCCTCTGATTAACAGTCAGATGCTCTAACCAA